>NZ_BIFS01000002.1 GCF_003967555.1 Dictyobacter kobayashii | reverse complement strand
GCAAATAACCACCTAGGGCAGGATTGGGATTAGATCTCTGGAGCACGCGGAACTCATGAACACGATATGACATCTGCGAGGAGAAGACGATAGTATGTGCTATATACCTCAATCGCGCCTTCCGAGTATAAGCTAAAGTAGTCAACAGACTAATGCACCAGCGACACACGCGCATCGCTATCAAGCAACAGATCACCCAACAATTCTGGAACTGTATCGAGGTCGAGAGCGAGTGGATCCCGTAGACCACCTCTTCATAAACTGTGTTTGTCCGTGGAGACAGAGTCAGCTGATTTGCCCATATAGCCTGGGGCATGAGCTTGGACTTCGCACATGTCGCGAACTGCGCTTTTCTTCTATACTGAGAACTGAGTAGATCCTACAACCTAAAGAGAGAGAGGAGGCTGGGCAAGGCCAACCTCTGAAAGATGGATACGGAATGCCTTCCGCTATGACATACACTTTCTCCAGACACGATGGCAGGTACTCATGGTGATGTCTCCGAATACGCGCTGCACCAGATGCGCAGTGTTGAGCGCTACTCTCACTGTTCCCACATCATACGAAGAGCACATGATACAACGCTACTCCGAGATATATCGGTCTGTGCTGCAGAGATAGTTGTGTATGTATTAGGTATATCTATATGAGGTGACTGAGAAGTCTCTTTATCGACTTCCTTGCACGTGAAGGTAATCATTGGTGAGACAAACGAACGATCCATTTATGCCCCCTCCTTGCGACACCATTTTTAGTTTCCACAGAGTGACGGTCCCATCGGCAGTGAATGAGGAGCAGTATAATGTAGACAGTGCTTATCAGTCGATTCGGAAAATTAAAACTCTGGTTAGGCTTCAATTGCTGCGCCGTCATGTGTGCTGATAGAGCGGTATTTCTCTCGGTTCAGGCGATTTGCTTGTGGTACCACGTATGTGGCGCGCTACCGCATACGATGTTATTACGCTCGGTTGATGTCTGTGTCATGACCGCTATCACCACTTCATCTCTATGTTACAAGACGAGATGCATATTGCAAGAGAACAACAGCTAGAGTAAAATTTGCATCTGGTGATAATGCAACATATTGATTTGGAAGAAAGACACAGTGCGATCTACTGCAATGCATATGAATCTAGGAGCCAGCCACTATTAACAAAGACTGGGTATTAGAACGCATGATGTAGGCTGTGTCAACCATTGTCAGTGAGAGTTCAAGTGAGAATAGAGCTGCTATGCGAGCAACCAGAAGAAAGTTGGGGCACAAATAAATAGCAACGATAGATTTTTCGAAGCGATCGATCCTTGTGGCTATGTGTCATTTTTTGATTCTATGGAAAGAGCATGCAGCAAGCGCTCCTCTCTTATGTTCACAACATTCATGTAATATTATTTATCGTGGAGCGATGATAGTGTATTATCTATTAGGGCAGCGAGAGTGGATAATTAGATAATTTTTCACAATGTTTAGTATCTTAAATCATTGTGTCATCTTACATAGCCGTGGAGGGATTGGCATCAGTTTATGGCAGAAAGAAGGCAGGGGCAAATGCCAGCACATTCAGCACACATGGCAGAGATTGGTATCATCCATAGATTATTTTGCGCCATGGCAATAAAATGATTCTTATAACTACAAAAAATGGCAAGAAAGATATAAAGCAATTTGATCCTCACAATGCCAATATAGCACGATCTATTCCGTGTTCGTACATCAGGCGTGAAATACGAGATGAAGTTAATCAATCTCTCATGATACATAACTATCAGTCTCCCTCACATTTAGATTTTTTTTGAAAAAAAGTACGATGATAGGGCATAATGAATATGTAGTACAGGTTCAGCTGAGAAAGGAGGAACGACTTGGCTCTTGAAGGGTCGTTCACCCGTCGACTAGTCTGGAGAGCTGTTGTCTTATGAAGTCGGAAATCTACAGAACGAACAATGCGACCCCTATTTCCTCTCGGGTTGTCTTATGATAATCATCATTAGTATGAACAATGAACGCGGAGGTCTCGGAGGTGCATAAGCAGTTCACCCCGCTGGCGTCACTGTGTTTGTAATTAGGCCCCGATTACGAAGCTCCATATGAATTACCGCGTGTACACTGACCAGTGGCAATGGGAGCATCTTAGATCACTGCGTCGCACGAGATAGTGATGTGTGCTACACCATCCCTAAGAAAATATTTCGTGCGCTTGTCTCGAGCGAAATTGTTTCGCGAAATTTTATCTATGAGGTTATGCTTATCGCCTGATATCGGTATCAGTTCGAGAGAACGCCTGATTACGCAATCAAGAAATGACTATTCCTTATGCTTTCACCAGAGCAATATCGCCGTGAAAAATTTGTTTGACTGCCGCACGGATCAGTTTGCAGTCTCTGTCATTCTTTACCAAATGCTCACAGGAGAATTCCCGTATAGCCAATATCCGAATGTAAATCCTCGTGTTCCTGTGATACCTCCAGAACGCATAAACAAAAATGTTGGTACAGAACTTAGCCACATAGTCATGAAAGGACTAAGTCTAGACAAAAATCAACGTTATGATACTAGTCAGGCCTGGCTCCAAGCTTATCTTTCTATTGAAGAAAAATTTAAAGCTCAAAATCACCAATCACCATTAACACCAGTATTAACACCATGGCAAAAATTCATGTCGATATTTTAAGTAATCACTTAAATATCGACTCGATTTACAATTGATTGTTAACATTACTTGCTCTGTAAGGTGCAACGCATGAAACGAAATTTTTTTTACAGACTTGCCCAGACACTATTCTCACAGCCAGTTATCCGAGTGAGGATCTCCACCACAGATCATAAATGTGCAACCATTACAAAAAAATCGAAGCCGCATGGTGGCTGACCATAATGATCCTGGATTTCTGTTAGCTTACTTGCCGAGAACACTTATTGTCCTCGTGCTGGAATCATTCAATTTGAAGAGAATTTAGAAGATGTCGGTGAAGAAGATATGTTTATCGGCAGCGGACAGAAACAAACGGAGTTGTTTTATGAACTTGCCAGATTAAAACAAACGATTGACCAACTGAATAAAACTATACGTCATAGCTGGAAGATTTTTCTTTGGTTAGTTGCTAGCATATTCATCTCTCTTTTGGCTGCTAACGTAGTAGCTATTATAGCAAATGCACTTAATGCTAGTTCTATTGGGACTATAGTTATGAATTTACTAGGATTTTTATATCTTGCTATTTTTATTGCTATTATCATATCTATAAGCTCACTAACATCAAAGTATTTTTATAGACATGAACTAAAAAAACAATACAATTATGCCATAAGCGTACATGCTTATATTCCTCTTTTTGATCATTCGCAACCCATTCAATTATCCTGGTGGAATTTGATGAATGCTGGCTTCCAACTTGTAAGGCCAATTGAACAATATCGCGATCCAAAATGGCATCTCGCCGGGAGACCCTGGCGCATTTTGGTTCGAGGGGATGTACGTATTCCAGTTTTCCGCCGTCGACCAAACCGCAATGATAAAGGCAATCGATTATTCAAACAACATTTTGTTCGTATGGCGGCATATTGTCATTTATTAGAGAAGTGCGAGCATGGTAAAAGCCCATTTGGGCTTGTATTAGAAAAAGGAACATATAGCTGTGTGACAGTTCCTTATAATCCATCATCTAAAAAAGCATTTCATGATAGTTTGATCCAAGCGCGCAAAACTATTTGTAATATAGGTGTGCTTTTCCCTCCTCCTGCACGCAATTGGCAAGCTTGCATTTTTTGTCCTCATAGTCGTCGTGAACGTTACACAATGGCTAGCACATGTGGAAATCGATTCAATTGGATTCCACCTAATTATAGAGATCAACAAAGTTACTATTGATCGAGCTATTAGCTATACAAAATCACTACGATCAGCATACTTAAGAGGAGCTTATTTGTATCATGAATAAGAAAACAGAGGAAGAGTCAAAAGATTCTTCAATTTTCAGTGCCATCAATACTATTGCCAGTTCTGCCCAAAAGCTTACAGGAGCAGATCATGGTTCAATACTCGTGTTACTTATATGCCTCCTCGTTATTATAGCCCTGCTATTTTTCTGGAAATCCTCAAACCCTTTAACGATAACAGTCGTCATATTAATTCTTCTTCTTTTCATTGGTACTTCTATATACGTTATCGCAAAAATGTATCATAAAGACAAAAACAACACAAAAATAGAAGAAAGGCGCAAAGACAGAGAAGCTAAATATACGGGCATACCATTGAGATTGTTGTCGCAAAAGAAAAATCCCCAGCTGACGTCATACCTGATGCCGAGGTTATTTTGAGCACAACAGATAGAAGGCAGGAGAAAACAGATCGAAATGGCCGTACATTAATTAAATTCAACCCACAAGATATGGATAAAAAAAATGGTTAACAATACGTGCAAACGGGTTTGAGGAAAAAAAATTAAACATTTTACTAAAACCAAGTGATGAATATCACATTGAACTTAAACCCATCCAACATAAAAATAGGTACTTTGACCAGATTGATGCCCTGGATTTCATTTATGTTTCAGATGCTAAAATTGCCAAACAACAGCAATTAATATGGCAAGAAGAACATATACCAACAATTCCACATCGTATTCGCGATCTAGATACAGTTCTGGCCCATTTACAAAAAAACAAACGCATTGGAACTATTCAAAGTGATAAGGGCTTTATTGAAGGGGAATGTGAATTACGATGGGGTGTAGTAGAATGGCAAATAAATGACAATGTTCCTTCAGCCTGTTTCTTCTTTTCTATCGACACCGATCCCATGCTATTAATGGCTGGATCTATGTATCATCTTTACGACAAAAATCCCCAGAGAGCATACAACTATAGCATGTCACCCAGCAGCATTCCATCTATGTTTCAAGCAATTAAATTTGCCATTTCACAAAACCAAACTTGGGCTAATGCGATCAGTGGAAATGCTTATGACTACTTATTTGCGCTTAGCTTTATGCAAGATAAACAACTTGACAATCTACGTATCCACAATCTATCGACAGATTTTCAAAAACAACGAATGAGATTTGTTGCCCGAAGCCATAAAAAGCTCATCCCACCCACGAACGAACAAATACAACAGCTTTTTATCAACCATACAGTCAAGGAAAGCGACAAAATATCTATAATAAAATTAATGGCAAATGCTCGAGATATTCAAATTTGCTCACCTCTCTATGTACTAGAAGTTAAGTAACATAGAGTCTTATAGAGAAGTGATGATTAGATATATTACTCATTAAAGATTCTTAATAACCCTGGTTTCTTGCACAGAGACCCTTCTTTTGAAGAGTCCCTGCGTGATTCATTGTACAATCTTAAACCAGGCACTCGTTCTTTGCTCGTTCGGCCAGTTCATGGCTGAACAGTTGGAAGGTGATGGCCTGATAGTTTCGATCGGGTCTGGCTTGCTGTAGGAAAGCAAGGGCTTCTTCTTGTCGATGGAAGCCTGTGTGGCGTTTCTCGATGGGAGTGTGGTCGTCGACAAAGTAGCGTATGGCCAGGGTTCCTAGTAGATCTATTTGCCAGATGGCATAGCGTATGGTGGGTTTTGAAGATACTGCAGGGTTTGTATGCTCTGGGTTTTGGTGGTCTGATATGTGTTCTGGGACCTGCGTATCGACATAATCCCAGAGTGACGGCGCGGTTGAAACCTGCTTGCTCTTTTTCTGAGATGCATGACTATGGGTGGCTTCATGGTTGGCTGGACCTCCTCTGATGGTGTGATGACGGGAATGTCGCGAACGTGAACCTGGATTTTGCTTTTCGGATTCCGGGTGGTAGCTTTTTTCTTTTTGCTAGTAGAACATTGACGCGCCAGCGCGATGTGGTCAATATTGCCAAAGAGCAAGGTAGGCGCTATCGAATTCACCACGGGCGCTTTATTAGATGAAGCTACAGGTATTAATGCCATGGGCGAAACGATCTCTTCCTGTGATGTTTCAGGCTGGTGGATGTGATCATCGTGAGCGGGCAACTCGCTAGAAGGTAAGATCCCTCTGCTAGAGGTGGCCGTTCTTGCGATGGCTCCGAGGTACTAAGTCTGGTATCTCTGCGTGGTGGCAAGATGGAGTGACGCTCGAGACGCTGGACAGGTGTTTTAGTTGGTGACTTGGCCCAGACATCTGGATGCGTTGAACTATAGAAAACAGGCAAGCGGTCAGGGAGCATATCGCTGGCTCCAAACCAGGTGCGGCCGTGCTTGAGTGCCTGGGATTCTTCGTTAGCGCGACGCGCAAAGGCCTGGGTCAGTTCGCTGGCATCATCGTTGCTGAGTAGGGAGAAGAGCGATGAGGAGGATGCATCCTCGTCAATGAGGAGTTCTGCCTCAACAGTTGCGGAGAAGCGGGCAAGCGTGGTCTCGTCAGCGCCGGCTTCTTCAATGAGGGCTCCTCGGGCTGGTTCTCCGGCGAATGCAGCAGCGGCCCACTTTGAGCTCCAAGTTTGCGCATCTTTTGATGTCCGACGGTCCCGGCATAGGCCAGATAGTAGATACGCACTTCTTCGCGTTTGCCTAATCGCCAGGCTCTCCTGGATGCCTGCTCAAGCATGAACAGGTTCAAGGCCATTTCCACCCAGATGATGGTGTCGACCACACTCTGGAGGTTGATGCCTTCGTTGACCCGAGAATATGGAACAATGGCTACACTCACAGGTGCGCCACCTTCAGAAGCCATACTCATGGCCTCGATGATACGCTGTTGCCGATCTTCCGGTTTGACGGTGTTGGGTAAGGTCCAACTTTTGACGCCAGCTTGTTGTAATACCCATTCCAGGCGACGAGCGGTGGAGCGTTCCTGATTCTGGTCGATGTATAACATCAGACGGCGGCCCTCCGCACGTTCTTTCTGGACGACTTCAAGCAGGCGCTTTTCCAGAGGATAGACATACTCCCAGGCTAATTGGGGCGTTTTGAGCAGGTATTGTTTTTCCTGGGCATCCCCCAGATGGACCGTTTGGTTTGCCAGAGTTCATATGGTTTCTCGCAGGGTAAAACTGCAAACCAGCGCGGAATTGTGCCCTGAGCCATACGGGCTGCTGGATTGCCTTTTTGGGCTCGATCGGCCAGCGACTTCACCACGCCCAGATAGGCTCCAAGCAAATCATGCTCGTGTACCCAGGCTTTCAGTTGCGCGCTCTCTTCTTGTGCTTGGACCAGGGCCAGTTGGGCCTGCTCCTCTTGTCGACTCCACTCCTGCAAAGCCTCACGATCGGTCACGCCATCACGTACGGCATCGAAAAGTCGCTGTTTTTCTTGCTGTAGAGCGGCCAGAGCCTTGCGCGGTGCAACCAGGATCTCTTCTGCTTGCCGCGCCTTTTCATCCACCTGCGGATCTTGCATCGAGACAATCTCTGGGATCTCTACTTTCGCAGGCATAAATGCTCCGACATCCAGCACAGTCAGAAAACAGAGATCTTCCAGCAAAGAGGGGAGTAATTTGGCGGAAAGGCCTGGAGCAGGTACGGTAGAGACCTGGACATTGGATTTACCGCTGCCACGCCTGGCGTCCGCTTCATATTCCTTAACCCACATCTGTATCACCCGTAACGGTGGAGTGCCTCCGACACCTGCTTCCAGTATTAAGGACGGTGTATACTCGAGCCGGTGAAGAATTGACCGACCCCAAGAAGGCGGTAGACTGAGGATATAAACACAACAATATTCTCAGGAGACCGACCATGCTTAGGAGTCAGACAGTGCTAACAATACACGATCTTTACACACAGGGGAAGAATGTACAGGAAATTGCTCAGGAGTTGGAGATCTCACGCACAACGGTACGCAAATACTTGAAACATCCCGAGGCGGTGATCCCGAAACCGCGTCCGGTGCGTCCCTCCAAGCTTGATCCATTTAAAGAACAGATCAAGAAGTGGGTCATGGAAGACCATTGCACCAATTGCGAGGTGATCTTCGAGCGGTTACAGAAGATGGGCTACACCGGCAGGATCAGTATCCTCAAGGAATACGTGCAGCCGCTGCGGGCTGCAGTGGCTGGCCACGCGCCCGTACAACGATACGAAACCAATCCAGGAGAGCAGGTTCAATTCGATTGGGGCGAGTTTGTATACGAGCATGAGGGTCAGATGCGTAAATTTTATGGATTTACGGCTATCCTTGGCTATTCACGCATGCGCTTTGTGACCTTTGTGAAGCGTTGCGACACACCCACGCTCATCCGCTGCTTAATGGAGGCATTTGAGTACTTTGGTGGCTTAACGAAGGTTGCGCTGACGGATCGCATGAAGAGCGTCCTCTTAGAAATGGAGGAGAACAAGCCGCGGTGGAATCCCCGCTTTGCCGATTTCATGGTTTCCATTGGAGTTGGCGCACGCGTCTGCAAGCCGTACACACCACAAACGAAGGGCAAAGTCGAGCGTACAGTCAGCCATGTCAAGAAGAGTTTATGGGGTGGGGTCACCTTTACCGATCTGGATGATCTCAATCGCCAGGCGCATGCGTGGTGCGAGCGTATCAACTCCCGTGTGCATCGCACGACCCATGCACGGCCCGTGGATCGCCTTGCCGAAGAGAAGCTGCTGCCCTTGCCCCAAGACTTTGCTTGGGAACGCTTCGCCACCGAAGAGCGCAAAGTCACCTGGGATGGCTACGTCTCCTACGATGGCGTGCTGTATGGGCTGCCAGGGACGCTGCAACTGGCAGGCAAACAGGTCCAGGTACGTGAGCGCAAGGGCTTGCTCACCGTCTGGTCGGCTGGCACTCAGGTGTTTGCTATCGAGAAGCGACCGCGCTCGCAAGAGAGCGTGCCGCACGCGGACCAGTGGAAGACCGTCGCCTCCGTCTCAGCTACCCGCCGTGCGCCCACGCCCTTAGGCCATTTGCAGCCTGCCCCGGACGTCGAAAGCCGTCCCTCCAGGAGTATGATCAGTATTGTGGAGTCGTGACCATGCAGGAGGTGGTCGCATGAAGAAAGGAGTATACAAACAACTGAACTTAACGCACTTGGAAGCAGCACTGCCACACGTCCTAAATGCGGCCCGGCACGAGCAGTGGACCTATGAGATGTTGCTGGAACGAGCTCTGGCTGCGGAGTTAGATGGACGTGAGCAGAAGGCCATCGCTCGGCGGCTCAAAGCGGCGCGCATTCCTGGAAAAAAGACCTTGGATGGGTTCGATTTCTCCTTTCAGCCGACCCTTTCCGAACGGCGACTGCGGGAACTGGCGGATCTCTCGTTTGTGCGAACCTGTACCAATGTAGTCTTCCTCGGCCCTCCGGGGACAGGCAAAACACACTTGAGCTTGGCGTTGGCGGATCGAGCGCTCGCAGCAGGGCATTCCGTGTTGTTTACGACCCTGGCTGAGCTCGCACAGGCCCTGGAAAGTGCATCGCATCCTGGCCTCATGCGGCAGCGTCTGCGGCGCTATATCGCGCCCAGTCTGCTGGTCATCGACGAAGTCGGCTACACCAAGCTGTCACAGGAGCAGGCGCACCACTTCTTTGAGTTGGTGACGGCACGCTATGAGCATGGCTCGATCATCCTGACCTCCAACACGAGCTTTGCTCAATGGGGCGCTCTCCTGGGGATGAAGTGCTTGCCACAGCACTGCTCGACAGGCTGCTTCACCATGCTGAGGTTATCCCCATTAATGGGCGCAGTTATCGCATGAAGGAGCGTCAGACCGAGCGTACGAGCCTCTCAGCCTCACCGGAAGTGGCTCTCAGCGCCACCGGCGGCAAATCTACCGGCGTTCGGTAAGCGGCGTTTGTGCGCCGGCGTTGGGATCACTTGATTCTGGCGCAGTTTGGTCGGCATTTGTTCGCCGGCGCTCATGGAATGTTGTTCTTTGGAGTTCGTTTCACTAGGGCGGCCAATTCTCAATCGGCTCGTGATTACACCGGCCTTGACATCTTGTCAGCGCCGACGCAAATGTGAGCCGATCCTGGCGCGTTTTGACTCAATGACCCAGGGAGTGTAGCAGGCTTCTCACCTGGTATAAAGGCCGCTGCGCTTTACCTTGACACCAGGTGAGAAGCCTGCTCAGATAAATGAGAAGCCATTGAAACGAAAAAAATAATCATTTCTTTCTTTGTTCAAAAAAGCACGCATTTGAGCTCGACACCGGCTCACATTTGCGTCGGCGCTAATAATCTGCCTGGTCGTGGCGTTCAGGCGATTAAAGAGGTTGGTGGTAGCAATCATGAGAATAATCGCCGCCAACTCCTTTTCGTTGTAGTGCCGGCAGGCCTCTTCCCAGATCTCATCGGGGACCGCGTCAGCCTGATCGGCCAGACGTGTGGCTGCCTCGGTGAGCGCGAGCGCGGCACGCTCCGCATCGGTGAAGTAGGGCGTTTCTCTCCAGGCAACCACGGCAAAGAGCCGCTCATCTGTTTCTCCGGCCTTCCTGGCGCTACGCGCGCCATAGTCCACACAGTAGCTACAGCCATTAATCTGGCTCGCGCGCAAATGGACCAGCTCAAGCGTCTTCTGTGGCACACCACCCTGTCGAGTGGCCTTGAGCAGCGCCTGGATGGGCTGCAGAACCTCCGGAAGGATGGTTGCCGGGTTGCTCATTCGTGCTTGCATGATGAATAGTTCTCCTTTAGGCGTTTTCAGTTCTGTCTGTTTCGATGAAGCTACATCGGGATGGTCTGCATCCCGCCTTCGCCGTTCTTGCGCTTCGGCGGCCTCATATGTCTCAAGGGAGAGCAAGATCAAACCCAAACGGTGGATCTTGAGCAGCACCCCAAAGAGGGCCGCCTGATCAGGCAAGGGCCGACAAGCCTCGTGGTTCCAGCTGGCTCATGGACCATCATGAGTCCAGCTAACCAGTCCTGTCAGAAAGGATCAAGGTATCCTTTGATCCGAATGTGATAGTGCATCAGCCGCTTCTCCCTGTGTGGTTCTCTCCACACACACAAGCATAGCGCATAGACAGCCTGGAGACAGTCGTCAAAAGTCTACCGCAGGGAGAATATTGCGAAGGGAAAGAGTGGTGTGTTGGGGTTCTCCGTTGGGGAGGAAAATCGAAGTCGATACCGCCTGCCACCTGGGAACCTGCTGTCGCGCGTCCCAGGTGGTGGTGGAAGCTGTTTAGAGGAGAGAGGCGGCACGTGCCTGGGCAATCGCCTGAGTGCGGTTCTCTGCTCCCAGTTTCGCGAGCAGACTGCTGACATGTTTCTTAACGGTGGATAGCTGGATCACGAGTTCGTTGGCGATCTGCTGGTTGGAGGCACCCTCTGAAAGCCACTGCAAAACCTCCTGCTCACGCTCGGTCAGCGGCTCGATGATCTGTGATGAGGCAGATGCAGCGCGTTCTGGAACAGGCACAGCTTGAGATGCTTGGATTAGAGGGACATGAGGCGAGCTCTCTGACTTTTCCTCTTGTTCAAAGGCAGCCAGCAGGCGCAAGATGTAGGGCCGAGAAACGGCCACAGCCGCTCCATCGGGTTCATCATCCTTCGGCTCTACGTCCAGCAGCGCTGCCAGAGCCTGGTGCATCGGTCTCCCTTCATCGAGATAGACACGCAGATGGCCTTCTGGTTCTGTGAGCGCAAACAGGCGTGCCGCGACGCACATTGCTTGCGCACTCTTGCCCGCGTGATGCAAGGCGAGCAGGTGTAAGGCGAGAAACTCGACTACCGTGTCAACAGAACCTTCTCGATCAAGGTGGTGACTGAAGCGCGAGAGCATCTCGCCCGCCTGCTCGTAGTGCTGTTGGGCCACGAGTACCCGCACCAGCATCAGCAGTTCCCAGCGACGTAAGGGATTCCAGGCATCGGAGGAGAAGGTGGTTTGCGCCGCCCATGCTGCTGCCTCTGCCAGCTTCCCCTGAGCCAGCCACAATTTGACGCGCAGAACAGTGACCCAGGGAGCATGATAGGCCAGCCCACCTTGCTCAAGCAGGGCTTTAAGCTGGTGTAGAGCCTCTTCTGCTGCTGCCAGATCTCCTCTTGCCAGCCCAAGCTGGGCTGAAAAAATCTCGGTAACGGCCAGGAGTTGCATGTGTTGCCAGTTTTGCGCAAGACGTCGCAAACGCTGGAGCCAGTCGGGGGCCTCTTCCAGCCGATTCCAGGCGTAGGAGATCACGAACAGGCAATAATACAGATAGCCTTCCCAGGGAGTATGCGCACCAATCTGTTCAGCCAGGGCGAGGGCTTCCAGACATTCCTGCTGTGCCTGATGTAATTGGATGGCATATGTCGAGCGGATTTGAGCTGACCAGCTTAAGACACGGGTCGCCATCAAGAGATCTCTTTCTTCCAACAACTGCTGCTTCGCCGCGCTGAGCCGGGGAAGCAGGGGAACCCCGTATTCCTGGTACATGGTGGTCAGCCAGAAGGTGAGGTAGAGCGGGATAATGTTGCAATGGGTATCCTCATCTGGAGGAAGCGCATCAAGTTCACGAATCAGATTCCGCAAGCGCCCGGCATCGTTCTGCCTGAGGATTCCTCTGAGTTCGATCAAGGCTCGCAACTGGAGCAGACGCTGCTCGATCCATACCGCCTCGGATTTGGAGATCTCGCGGTGTGGTTGTTCCTGCCGCAGCCGTGTATGGGGAGGAGGAAGGAGCGCTTCGAGGCGTGTAAAGGTGTGCTCTACCTGGGCAACTATGCCAACATAGATCTCCTGGCTACTCAAATTCACCGCGTCGAAGAAGCGAAATGCGGCACCAAGAGCCAGGTACAAGTGTTCACACAGAACAGCGTCTGGCAGCGAGAAGACCCAGCTATGCAGCGTTTTTGTTTCTCCACGAGACCAGAACGATCCCGAAGCCCTCTCCATCAAGGAGGCGGCATAGACGTGGTCAGAGGCAGCCAACGCGTGGGTAATAGCCTCGCGCCACTCACTTCGAGCCTCATAGAATCTGGCAGCTCGCAGGTGCAAGAGCGGCACCAGTTGGGGATGGCTGGAGTGGAGACGAGCGAGCAGGGCCTCTCGAAAGAGATCATGATAGCGATACCACTGGCGCTGCTCGTCGAGCGGGACGAGAAAGAGGTTGGCCTGCTCCAACGCCTGTAATCTCTGCTGGCTCTCAGACTCGCCTGAAGCATCGGTAACGGCCTGGCAGAGAGCCGCATTCATGCGAGGGACAATCGCTGTCTGCAGCAAAAAGTTTTGGAGGGACTCAGGTAGCGGCGCGAGAATGTCCTGCTGCACATAATCCAGCAAATGCCGATGGGTACCCGCAAAGTTTTTCACAAAAGCAGCGTGATCTGACCGTTTGCGCAGGGAGAGCGCGGCCAGATGCAGCCCGGCGATCCAACCCTCCGTCCGCTGGGAGAGGGTGCTCACGTCGTCTTCCGAGAGAGGCAGGCTCATGGCATTACGCAGAAAGCTGGCAGCTTCAAGCTTGCTGAAACGCAAATCCTGGTCGCGAATCTCCAGGAGTTGTCCACGCACGCGTAAACGCGAGAGCGGAAGATCAGGGTCGGTGCGGCTGCTCAAGACCAGGTGCAGGCTCGTGGGCAGATGCTCGACCAGAAAGAACATGGAATCAATGATGGCCTGGTCAGCGATCACATGGTAGTCATCCAGAAGCAGGATGAGGCCTTGCGCGTTCTGTTCCACTTCCTGAAGCAAGGCTGCAAGACAGATTGAGAGCGGCAGAGATTGGGGTGAGTGCAACAGGGTGAGTGCCGTCTCTCCCAAAGCGGGATGGCACCTGCGCAGGGCTGCAATGACCAGGTCCCAGAAGCGAATCGGGTCATTGTCCAGCTCCTCAAGAGAGAGCCAGGCCAACGCCTGCTCGCTTGCTTGTGTCCTCCCGCCGCGTTCCTGTCCCCTCTTTGACGCTGCCCATGCCGAGAGCAGGGTGGTCTTGCCACTCCCGGCAGAGGCTGAGATGAGTGTCAACGGGTGAGTGCTGATGAGATCCAGTTCAGTCAGCAAGCGAGCACGCTCTACCAGAAAGCTCGGTGGACGGGGGACCGAGAGTTTGCTGGAAAGGAGCAGGCCCTTCAACTCAGATGATGGCGCATCTGGCCTGGGCCGAGCTGTGGCAGACACAGGTTCTCCGATCAGGGCATGTGCCTCCTGCTCTAAGCGAGCGAACGTGACCTGATCCGTGCGTCCGAGATAGCGTTTGCGGGTGCGCTGACCCTGCCTATGATAGGCGTACCAGTAGCTGCTTCCACGAGGTCGGGCTTCTTTGAGGACTGAAAGCCGTCCAGCCTGCCCCACAAAAGCAAAGGCGGTGTGTATTTCCAACCAGCCAGAGAACGCGGAGTCATCTCCTGAGTGAAACCATTGAACAGATTGTCCCTGGGTTTGGAGTTCATAGCGCGGGGGGTCGTTTGACCAGATGAGCGTGTGTTGAGGTGGTTTGGGCATAGTATCCTTCCTATGATGTTGGGAATCATCTCGTTAATACCCAACAGAGGCGAGTATACCACAGAACCAGGGAAGCGAGCAAAGAGGCGGCCGGAGACCCGCGCATCCCTCAGAGAAACACAGACGGAGGAAGAGCCATTTCTCCTCTCTCTCCGATGCCTTGTAGAGCCTCTCAGCGAAATGGCCCACTCTTCTTTGAGTCAAAATTTCTACTCTCTATAGATCTCCGGACTGACATAGTCAAGGGCTAAATGACACCATTTCCGGCTGCAAAAGGCTTCCAGGTAGGATAAAATCGCTTGCCCTGCTTCTTTTCAAGTCCGATCGGTCTGGCAATCGACACACTCTTCCATATTGTCTATAGATCACTTTGTATACCATGTTATAATAAATGAACAAACGCATCGATGAATGGCACATTGTTACGATGAAACTTCTTGTAGATACCTACCAAGACATACCATGGGCAGCTGTTTGGTATGTGATGTCTGGTAGCAACAAACCCGTACACATGTTCTGTGACCTGGTAAAGAATACTATATAATCCAGGAATTGAGGCCAATCATTGCGGGAACAGTGGAATCAACAAGAGAACCCCGAGTTAACAACCCTCTTTCAGGCAGTGTTTGAACCGATGACTGTTGGTGTATTCCTCTATAATCGGGCGGGTTATGTTGTGCACATTAATACGGCTTCACAAAAAATGCTTGAGCTACAACCAGAAGAAATCATTGGACGATACTATTCAGAGTGGCCTGAGCGTTTTGGAGCACGAACCGAACAAGGGCAATTACCTGTCGACAGTAGCCTTCAGCACACTCCTTATTATCATGTTCAGCAGCAAGACGCCTGGATGCATCTCTCTTCAGGCCGGGAACTACTGGTCAATGTAACCAGTTCACCTCTCTTTGATCAGCACAATCGGCTCATTGGATACGCATCCCTCATGCGTGATATCACGCACGAATGGGAGAAAGAGCATCACACACTGAATGCATTTACCTCCCTCCTGAAACTCGTAGAGGAGTTCGCAACGATTCCCGATCAAAAGCATTTCTTTGGACAGGATGAAACTGGGGAAGTGGCTCCTATTATGGCGGCTGGGCAGTTACTTGCTGAAGTGGTTTCACAAGTTATCAGTTGTAGCTATATTGATATCTTCATGCTTGAGGCCCCAGATGAACGCCAACATATCATTGGTATCAGCGGCCTTTCTGCTCGTGAGCAACAACAATTGCGTAAAGAAGTAGAGGGTACTCCGCTCAGGGACTATATCGATGCAACTGCTATTGCAGATCTCCATGCCAATCATGTCGTCCCCCTTGATCTTCAACAAAAACCATATGTGACAACTCATACACACTTTGGCGCCCGCTACCGCCTGATCGCGCCGATGGTCTTGCATGGCCAATTAATTGGAATTTTAGTGATTGCCAAAACGGATGCGACATATGCGCATGTCACCATGGCTTATCCTCAAGAAGAGATTGCGCTGATTGTAGGAACGGCGAAACTGATTGCGCTGGTAATTGAGCGCGTCCATTTATTGCAAAACTGGGCTGAGGTACGCGCGAGTGAAATGGCATTGAAAGAATCGAACCGGCGGTATGATCTTTTTGTGAATCTGGCCAGCCATGAGCTGAGAACGCCACTTACCACCTTTAAAGGCAATGTTGACCTGGCATTACGCCGACTCCATAAAATGAGGCAGCAACATGCAGATAAAAGTGCGGTGCTGGAGAAATTGGCGTGTATCCAGGAACCTCTAGAACATGCCGTGGTAGGTGCCAATATGCAGGCACGCATGATTAGCGACCTGCTCGATACGTCTCGGATTCAAAGAAACACGTTCACGCTACAGATGGCACCTTGTAACCTGCAAGATATTGTAAGAACCGCCATTGAAGGTGCTCAAATGTCTATGCCTGAGCGCAAGGTGGTACTGCATCCACCAGAAGAGAAAGCAACACTTCTCATCGCCGATGCCGATCGCTTGACGCAAGTGGTCGCCAACTATCTCAGTAATGCACTGAAATATTCGCCCGTGAATACATCCGTTGAAGTGAACATCATGTCTACTAATACCGATGTTCGCGTGTCCGTGCATGACAAAGGGCCAGGTTTAACTGCTGAGAATCAGCAGAAGATTTGGGATCGATTTTATCAGCTCCCGGATATTATCGTACCGGGGAACTTTGCCATGAATGGTTTAGGACTTGGTCTCTATCTCAATCGCATGATTATTGCGTTGCATCAGGGGCATACCGGAGTCATCAGCACTCCCGGTCACGGATCGACGTTTTGGTTCCAAATTCCACGAGTACCTGAACCAGATCCACCACCCACACATGAAATGTCCACGCTAGTCTGATCAATTCGTACCAACAAACACTTTCATGCCACTGTTCAATAGTAACAGCAATCTATTTGTCTTTGATCGCTCGTTTGGAGTGAGTGTAGCAAGTGTACCTCGAGCCATAGCAAACGCACGTCCCTTTGGCCCGCCCAGGCGATTTTCCGCGTGGTTTGGGCGCCCACGCAGGTGTGCCCAACTGAGCCAAAATGGCAGGCATGCATCGGCGTACTTGCCGAGGGGTGACAACCTCATTTCATCAGCGTTTTCCTCTCTCGGTTGATAGGGAATATTCCTTTCCACCACTGCTCATCACTACATTGCGGTAAGTGACCACAGCGTTTCGAGCGTCGTATTACCACCACTCGCGATCGCGACTACCGGTTTGCCCGCAGGCAATGAGCCTTGATAAGATCGTGCTGCTGCCAAAGCAACGGCACCAGCAGGTTCAAGAACCAGATGTGTTTCAGCCAGCGCACTGAGGGTTGCCATAGCAATCTGGGTTTCACTGACCGTCACGATCTCATCAACATAGCGGCGAAGAACGACATAGGGTAACTCGCCGACTGCTTGGACGCGAATCGCATCCGCAATGCTCTTGCTCGCCGCCGGCAGCGAGACCAGCTTTCCTTGCGTGAACGATTGCCAGGCATCATTTTCCCATTCTGGTTCCACACCAATGATCTGAATGGAGGGATGAACGAATTTGATCGCAAGCGCGATGCCGGCGATTAATCCGCCCCCACCAATCGGGACAAAGACAGCAGCGGGAGCACACTGCTCCATGATTTCGAGCCCAATGGTTCCCTGTCCCAAAAGAATGTCTCGGTGATCATAGGGGGGAATGAGCGTCAGTTGGTGTTCTTCTGCCAATTTCTCGGCGAGGTCTCGTCGTGCCTGAGACATAGGTTCAGCCCACACAATGGTTGCTCCTGACTTCCGGGTGCGTTCGACCTTTAATGCGGGTGCATCGGGAGACATCACAATGGTCGCAGGCATCTGCTGGAACTGAGCGGCCAATGCCACTGCCTGCGCGTGATTGCCGGTGGAATAGGCGATGATTCCTCGTCTGCGCTGTTCTTGCGTCAGTTGTGCAATGCCATAGGAAGCCCCGCGCATTTTGAATGATCCAGAGCGTTGGAGGTTCTCGGCTTTGAGCAGGATGGAGTGCCCTCCAGGAGTCAACAACGAAGGAGCTTCCAACACAGGTGTCGTGATGATATATGGAGCCAGCATGGTCTGAGCCATGCGAAGATCAGAAAGCGTAATGTCCAGGTTCATCGGTCTGCTCCTCAATGCGCAGTGGTTATTCAGGAGGGGTGAGCGTTCCCTCTAACAAATGACGCAAGGGTTGATGGGGGTCGAGGCCAGCAAGCGTGATGCGGCTACTCAGATCGGTCAACTGCGTTGTCAGTTCGCTCTTGAGGTTTTCTGGCAAACGAGGCCAGAGTTGTAACGTGAAGCGTTCGTGGGCAACATAAAGACCGATGACGTTTGCCAGATAGCGATCCCAGGACCAAATTCCTGCACTGCTAGTCCCATCCTCGGTGAGAATACCGATGATCCCATGTGGCCATGAGGCGAGTAGCAGAAGCCGTCCTTGCTGCGCGTCGCGAATATCATCAGCCGCGAAATGCTCAAACGCGTCAGGCCATGCTGTCGGAGGTGCGCCAAAGGAAATTGCTTCGATCGGAAGATGATGTTGTTTGGCTTGTTGGAGAGCCGGGGCAAGCGCTTCCAACTCAGATGGAAAGCCTGCAAGAAAGAGCGGCCGATGGGCTTCCCGAATAACTGTGCGACACCGCTGTAGAAGCGCTTGAGCATCGGTAATCGAGACGACCTGCGCTGCTTCATGACTCCCTTGAAGACGATGAAGAGCAAGTTGTGCCTGCTGAGCAGCAAGAGAGAAATGCTCCTGCTGGAGAGCAACAAACTGTGAGAGAGGAAGCGCAAGAAAGCGATCTTCACTGGTACGCATAGCCATCTGTTTTTCAACTAATCGTCCAAGGCAGGCATAGACATTTCCACGGGCAATCCCACTTCGCTTGGCGACTTCGTATCCGGTTAACGGTCCAAAGTGCAATAAGGTAGCATAACTGCGAGCCTCATTATCGCTGAGTCCCAGAAGCATCAGATGATGTATCAGATCTTCCATCACGTGAACAGAACTCCTTTGTATCCGAGTGCATTTTCTCAAAGAGTCTCTTGCTTTAGTATATCTGATCGGGTATACTAAAGCAAGAGGCCTCTCCTCTGATTGCAGAGAAGCACGCGCGTCACAGAATGCGTGGAAAGGAAAAATGCGCTTGGGTATTGCTATCTATCACTATTCCGCTTTTTCGACAGTGCCAGGTAAGGGCAATCCGGCGGGTCTTGTTTTTGAGGCTGACCAGCTTACAGATGAGCGAATGCAAGAGATTGCTCGTCTGGTTGGCTTTAACGAAACGACTTTTATCTGTCAATCCACGACAGCAGATCTCCGCCTGCGCTATTTTACGCCTGGCCATGAGATGAATCTTTGTGGTCATGGCACGATTGCCGCTCTCTACGCGCTCAAAACGAGAAACATACTGGCAAACAGCACAGAGTTGTTGACCTTGACCGTAGAAACCAGGGCGGGTCTCCTCCCGATGTCTATCGCAACGCGAGAGGGGCGCCCAGTTGTCAGGATGCAGCAGGCCCAGGCGGAGTTTCGCCGGTTTACCAGATCTCCAGATCTGCTTGCGGCCGCCTTAGAGCTTGATCCCGCTGACCTCGATCAGAGCCTACCTACCGTTTACGCGAGCACCGGCACCTGGACATTGCTCGTGCCAATTCGCACGCTCGCAGCCTTTGAGCGTATGGAGCCTCATAATGAGCGTTTTCCTGAAATTTTACAGGAAATGCCGCGCGTTTCTGTTCACCCTTTTTGCCTTCAGACCTACGATCCACAGGCTTTACTCCATGGGCGTCATTTCTCCTCGCCCTTTTCCGGCACACGTGAAGATCCCGTGACTGGTACTGCCTCGGGTGCTCTGGGAGCCTATTACATCGAATACATCAAGCCTCTTGATCATTTGCGCCTGACCATCGAGCAGGGACACGAGATCGGGCGTGCCGGGCAGGTGATTGTTGAAGCGGAGCATTCTACGAGAAGTATCCAGGTGGCTATCGAAGGCACGGCGATTTACGAGGCATGCTGGGAGATCTGAAGCTTCCGTCCAGGCCACATAAAGCAGATTATTATGATCCTGAGCTACGTAAGGTGTTACCAAAGGATACATTATCACGCAGTGCCAGGCCTTGACAATATGTTGTATATACACTATGTTAAGGCCATAACAGTATGTTGTATATGAAACTATAGCAAGGATCGTAATGATGAGCACTGAGACAACCGATGCCGACGTGGTTGGCGAGATCACTCGCAACTGCCTGCTGACACGCGCGCGTCGCATATCGCGCATCGTAACCAACCTGTATGATCAGGAACTGCGACCTTATGGCATCAATGCTCCGCAGTTCTCGTTGCTCGTGCTCATTGCGAGGCTTGGAGGAGCCAGTCGCGCTGAGATCGGACGTGCCAACTACCAGGAGCGCTCGACCCTGACACGCAATCTCGCGCTTCTCCTGACAGAGGGGTGGGTCGAGGAAATGCTTTCTGACCAAGGCGGTCGAAGCCGTCCACTGGTCCTCTCGCAGGCCGGCAGAGCATTACTGGTTTCGGCAGCGCCTGCGTGGCGAGCAGCGCAGATGAAAGCCAAACAGTTGCTCGGCGAAGAAGGCGTGACTGCCATCGTCGGCGTGGCCGACAGCATCCCGCTTGACGAACTCGTGGAGTAAGCGGCCCATAGCGTTGTATATGTAACTTATAGCGTCACTAATGTTGTATATACAATATTCAATGGAACACATTCCGTCGTGTCAAGCTCGTAAAGAAAGCAGCCCTAATGTTGTGTATACAACACAGAGCGTAATGAATTCCGTAACGTTAACTTGAAAGGAACATACCATGAACACCATCGTGAAAGCCGCCGCCGTGCAGATCAGCCCCGTGCTGTACAGCCGCCAGGGTACCGTTGAGAAGGTCGTGAAGAAGATCCGTGAGCTGGGCAAACAGGGCGTCCAGTTCGCGACCTTCCCTGAGACCGTCGTTCCCTACTACCCCTATTTCACCTACGTGCAGGCACCGTACGAGTTGGGGAAGGAGCATCAGCGTCTGCTCGAAGAGTCGGTCACGGTCCCGTCTGCCGAGACCCGTGCGATCGGCGAGGCCGCAAAGGAGGCGAACATGGTCGTCTCGATCGGCGTCAATGAGCGAGACGGCGGCTCGATCTACAATACGCAGTTGCTCTTCGACGCGGACGGGGCGCTGATCCAGCGCCGCCGCAAGATTACGCCAACCTATAATGAGCGGATAGTCTGGGGCCAGGGTGACGGCTCGGGCCTGTGCGCCGTCGAGAGCGCCGTTGGGCGCATCGGACAGCTCGCCTGCTGGGAGCACTTCCAGCCGCTCGCACGTTACGCGATGATTGCCGATGGCGAACAGATCCACTCGGCGATGTATCCCGGATCGTTCGCCGGTCCGGGGTTCGCGGCGAAGATAGAAGTGAGCATCCGCCAGCACGCCCTCGAATCCGCCTGCTTTGTCGTCAACGCGACGGCGTGGCTCGATGCCGATCAGCAGGCTCAGATCATGAAGGATACGGGTTGTGCTATCGGGCCGATTTCCGGCGGCTGTTTCACCACCATTATCAACCCCGAAGGCCAGATCATTGGCGAGCCTCTTACAGCTGGTGAAGGTGAAGTGATTGCCGATCTTGACTTCACTCAGATCGACGCTCGCAAGAGACTCATGGACGCGCGCGGTCACTACAGCCGCCCCGAACTACTCAGTTTGCTGATCGATCGGACGCCCACTTCGCCCGTCCATGAGCGCGCCGCGCACCCGAAAGCTGAGGCTTTGCGCGCGACTGTCAACGAAGAGAGGATCATCGAGGTTCTGTAATCTGTACATAGTGGAACGAAGTTGTTGATTTTTTGGCAATTCCTCTGCTGATCAGAGGGCATTTCTCCTCGTCTCGTTTCCTCGAAATTGGTTTGGGCGCGCCAAAGGAGGGAAAGCTCTCTCGCCAGATAATTGCCGCAACTCCAACAGCTTCATTCCACTATGTACACATTGCTCAGCTTATCATGCTTTAACAAGCCAAGTAAATTCTGGCCTGCTCTTGTTGCATGCGTTTGTGTTTAGCCTCACGTTCGCGTTGCTCACGCTCCACATGCTGGGCAGCCCTGGCCCGCTTAGCCTGTTCTTGCTGCTTGAGTCACTTGTGTGCACAGAACAGATGCAATCTTTTCGCAGTTTTAAACCATAAATCGTCCAATTTTGGATAATTCCTGCATGTTTATGTGTCAAAAGCAAAACAATAGCAATCTTAGGTGTAGGTTTCGATTTGCCTCGATGACCGTGGGCACCATCTGGAAAGAGGTGGCACGCCTGGGTGGCGAACCATCTGGAAAGGCTGGCTTGAATTGCAAACGCTACTTGAGGGGGCTCACCTCGCTTTTCACCTCCATTTGTAAAATGTGGGTAAGAATCAGCAATAGATGTGGGGCGTCGCAATTGGCGTTGGTTTCGTCAATTTCGCCCATACGACCCGTAGCTTTGTGATTCTCCAAAGCGTGTTTTGGCAATGGAACGCCGTAAAGTTTTTCGGATAGGCACATTCTTGACGAGTTACCATATGAAGGAGGCTATCATGCCACTCTATACATGTATAACGCAGGAAGGAACCCTCTCCACTGAACAGCGGGCCTTTATCGCCACGGAGATCACTCGTATCCATACAACCTACACCGGGGCTCCCGCGAGCTTTGTGCGGGTCATTTTCGAGACAGTAGCGCCCGAGAGTATCTTTGCAAGCGGCAGGCCTGCCGTCAACGCCTTTATACTAGGCATCATTCGGGCGGGCCGCAGCACAGAAGTCAGGGCACAGTTGCAAAACGATCTCTGGACCATGTACAAAAACGCCACTGGTCTGACGGACGAGCAACTCTTCTTAGCGGTTATGGAGATTCCCGGGAGCAACGCAATGGAACTGGGTGCGATCCTGCCTGAGCCAGGGCACGAAGCCGATTGGTTCACCAGCCACGGCCTGACCAATCAATAAGTGTGAGCTTTACTCCCTTTGGGCGAGATCGTGTTTTCACAAAGGAAGAGGTCTGATCCGGAGCAGGAGTCCGCGAACAAATATCATGCGCGTGCCGTGCACTGGTGGTGCCAATCTTTGCTTTGTAACATACGTTACCACCGGTGATAATGTCATGACTGGATGCCAGGCAAAGCGCAGGCTGACAACATCAGTTCTTGATGCGTTATGGCGGGTTGAGGTGCAAGGCTACGATGTCAATTTCCTATAAACGCCGCCAGGTAGGGTGCTGTCTTACTTTCTTTTATGGTTGCCACCTTGCTCGGCGGGCCTGCCGCTACGATTTTCCCTCCCTCGTCTCCCGCGCCCGGACCGATGTCTATGACCCAATCGCTGCTGGCCACCATACGCATATCTTGCTCGACCACGATCACAGTATTTCCGGCATCCACAAGGCTGTTGAGCTGTATCATCAGTTTATCTACATCTGCGGGATGCAGGCCGGTCGTAGGCTCATCCAATATGTACAATGTATATCCCTTTCCCGCACGCTGCAACTCCGTCGCGAGCTTGATACGTTGCGCCTCACCGCCAGAGAGCTCTGGCGCTGGCTGCCCCAGGCGCAGGTATCCCACCCCGACTTCACGCAATACATCCAGGGAACGCTGTAAAGGTGGCTCCTCCTGAAAAAAGGCCTTTGCTTCATCTACCGTCATCGCCAGCACATCTGCTATGTTTTTATCGCGATAGACAATCTCCAGCGTTTTCGCATTATAGCGCGCGCCGTGGCAGGTAGGACACGGCGCATACACACTTGGGAGGAAAAGGAGTTCTATCATTACCGAACCCTCTCCCTGGCAGGTTGCGCAACGTCCCTTCGGCACGTTAAAGGAGAAGCGCCCCGCGTCATAACGACGTGCCTTTGCCATCTTCGTAGCTGCAAACAGTTGACGCACGTGGTCAAATAAGCCGGTATATGTGGCAAGATTAGAGCGGGGCGTGCGGCCAATCGGTTTCTGGTCCACCACGACCAATCGTTTGATGTTTTCCATTCCTGCTGTAATCTTACCGCTTTCGTTCACTGGTTCCGGCTGCCTCAGTTCTTCACCCTCTTCTGGCGCAGGCGCTTCGTAACCCAGGCGGGCTGATAGCAGGTCCACCACCGCCTGGCTCACCAGACTGGACTTTCCCGATCCTGAGACACCCGTGACGGTGACGAACACCCCCAATGGAAAGGCAACGTCAAGTTGGTTGAGGTTATTTCGTGCGATGCCCTCCAGAATGAACCATCCGTGGGGTTTGCGCGGTTCGCGATATGGCATTCTCTCTTCGCAAAAAAGATAGCGGCGCGTGCTGGATGCGGAGACCTTTGCAAGACCGGGAAGTTCGCCGCTATAGAGCACCTGACCCCCCTGGTCTCCTGGGCCAGGTCCGACATCGACCACCCATTCTGCATGGCGAATCACATCAAGATCATGTTCTACAATAAACAGGGAATTGCCTGCGGCTTTGAGTTTATCCAGCGCTCTTAGCAGTGCGGCGATATCGGCTGGATGCAGTCCCGCGGAAGGCTCATCCAGTACATAGACAACACCAAATAAATTGGAGTAGATCTGCGTGGCCAGGCGCAACCGTTGTAGCTCGCCAGGGGAAAGCGTTGGTGAACTCCGCTCCATCAGCAGATATCCTAAGCCAAGGTCCAGTAATAGTGACAGGCGCGCATATAGATTCTGCGCAATCTGCTGCGCAACCGCGACACGCTCAGGATGGAACTCTATCTCCTTCTTCTTAAACGCCCTCCCAGTGGCATACCACTCCATTATGACTGCCAGTTGCTTTAGTGGCAGCCGGGCCATTTCAGCGATATCCCGCCCGTCAAATTTGACAGCCAGTGCTTCTTTTCTCAGCCGCTTCCCATGGCATTCGGGCATATTCTACTGATCATGTAGCGCGCGACTCTTTTTTTCATCGACGCACTCTCTGTATTCGCAAATGTGTGCATCACATGCCTCTTTGCACTGGTGAACGTACCCTGATAACTCGGTTCCATCCTCCGTCTGTGGGCTTCTCTGACCTCTTCGGGCGTAAAGCCCGCATAGACAGGTACCACTGGTTGCTCGTCCGTAAACAATATCCAGTCACGTTCTGCCTTTGGTAATTCGCGCCACGGCTTATCTACATCGTGACCCAGCGACACTAGGATGTCGCGGAGATTTTGTCCCTGCCAGGCGGTTGGCCATGCCGCCACTGCCCGTTCGCGAATAGTGAGGGAATCGTCCGGAACCATGGAACGTTCTGTGACATCGTATATTCTGCCTAATCCATGGCAAACAGGGCATGCCCCCATGGGTGTGTTGGGAGAAAAGTATTCCGAGTCCATAAACTTCACGTGAGGTGGATAGTCCCCTGTACGTGAATAGAGCATGCGCAACAAATTTGACAACGTCGTCACACTTCCCACCGTAGAACGTGTGGTAGGCAGCCCTCGTTGTTGCTGCAGCGCCACCGCCGGGGGAAGTCCTTCAATTTCATCTACTTTAGGCACGGGCATCTGGTGAAATAAACGCCGCGCATAAGGAGAGACGGATTCAAGATAACGGCGCTCTGCTTCAGCATACAACGTCCCAAATGCCAGAGAGGTTTTTCCTGAGCCGGATACACCTGTAAATACCACCAGGGTATCACGGGGAATGATAAGGTTCACATTCTTCAGATTGTGCTCACGTGCGCCGCGTACACACACAAAGCGTGTATCTTTGGCCGCGGAGACGTTGGAATTGTGGTTCAGCATGCCTGCTCCTATACATTCACCTATCTGCTATGCTCTGCTATGCGGTCTCACATTTCTTATTAGCGTCAAAATAGTGCTGACTGGATGATAACATAGGGACAAAAAAGGATCAGTTTATGGCTCATGCCCGGTGGATCAGAACTCGAGTCGAGCGAAATGATGGAAGCCGTTGGCACAACCACCAGGTCCTTGCTCGGAGTGAAGCGCGTGGAGAGCGCCCACATCACCTGTTTCAGGTCGAAAGGATCAATATCATCATCCACGACAATCACAATTTTACAGTAGGCGATGCCATGTGTGGTGGTGATGGTGCGTAAACATATACATTATATATATATCACGAAGACACGCCAAAAAAGATGCCATGGATATCCATGCGCATGTGGGGGAGCCTTACAGGCTACGCGCCTGTGTGATTTCACACTGTGGTCTTGACCCGTTATCATCAAGGGGCGAAACAATTTTTGCACACATCCAATGAATATCTTGGCCTGAACCCTACTAACTCTCTCCTTAAATTCGCTTTAAATATCAGGCAGACGCAGTGGGTGCAGATTGTCCAGTGAACGACCTGATTGATGGGTAAAGCTATATTGCCCTATCAGGTTAATATGCTCCCATCCCAGGGGAGTGATGTGGGGAAGGTACTCTTCAGGAATGATCTCACCTTGCTTTTTATGAGTCATCCCGGATTTTTGAAAAATCCGAAAAATGGGTTTCGCGCTCCCAATGCGGGAGGTGCAGGAGGGCGGCGAGCCCTCCCTGCCGGGCGCGGGGACACCCCGCGCCCCGGCAGGGAAGACCCTGCACCCCAGTTTTGGAAACTTTTTCAAAAGTTAGGGTGACTCATATACCAGGTGCTTACTGTCGCACACAATGATAAGAGCAACAGCCAGCCATAGAGTTCCGGCATAGATGCCATACCACAGCGCCTCCTGCGCTGGCGTAATAAATAGTGGGCTAAACACCACCAGGGAGCCCGTCGAGCTTATATGGATAAGTTGAGCAAGCAAGATGCTTTGTGTATGAGAATAGACCCAGACAATCAGGAGGCGAATCGCCATCATAGCCACAATAAAGGAGAGAGCAAAGGACAGCCAGAACATACCATGCGGGTACGCAGCACCTAAAAAATCAATAACGGGTAGATGCCATATACCCCAGAGCAGCCCAAGTAGGAGGCCAGCAGAGAGCACGCTTCGCCCTCTTTGCATCCTGGGAAAGGCAAAACCCATCCAGCCAATCTCCTCAAGGAACCCCGGAACGATGCCATAGAGAATCCCTTTGGGATTGAGATGCGGACTGAAGCTTGACGAGAGCAACGCATGCAGAGAGAAGAGCACAGCCAGGACAAGCACTGGAGGAATAAGTATTGCTGCATACCAGCGCACATTTACGCGCCAGTGGCCTATCCGTGAGAAGAGCTCTCGCAGGCCCTCTCGACCATCGAGCATGCCAGTCAAGACAATCCCCGTTACACTGGGACCAAGAAGCAGCACCGGAAACATCAGCAACCCATTAATCTGCGTTATCGCCCTGCCCTGAATCACGGTCGGTAGCACAACCAACAGAGCCCCCAACCAGGAGATTGTATACGTCATACAAAAGTAACTGCTAACAGGATGGCGCTGAAGATATGCTTTTGCTTGCTGCATGAGTGAGCCTCTCATCCTTAAGATTTTTTTCTACGCTATAAGCATCATTAACAGCATCTAAGCAATTTATAACCTATGTATAATTTTTTGTCTATAGCAAAACCTAACATACATATAATTATTAGAGGTGCTTGTAAGAGTGAGCCTGGCCCGCTTTTGTAGCCTCTACAAATCAAACTCACTCAACTCTATTTTGCCTTATCGCTGAGCACGGGAGATGCAGAAGAGCCATAAAAGCGGGTCAAATTCAGATATACTATTCTCAAAGGTACTGCGTGCTGTGGGTACCTATGTAATGTTGCGACGGGCTGGAACGGCTGGCCCGTGAATGCCTGGATGGTATATTGTTGATGGATTTGGATTTTTGAGAAACTCTGGTCTAGTGGTCTAGATGTATTGACATATAACACGAAAAAAGGTATATTTTATGCAGATAGGTTCCCGAGGAATACAACGTACTTCATGGTCTGGATATCTTATCTTTTTTCTGGCCGTTGATGCACGAGGTATTTCGCATAAGTAATGCAGATAAGGCAAGATGCCTATCTTTGCTATTATCTGGGCATATCAAGGAGGAATGCCTTATGGAACTTTTTCGGAGGGTCCCGGTTTTTTATTGCAGTGGGCGGGCTTGTACTCGCCAGCCTCGTGACGGCAGTGGCTATACGAACAAGGATGTGAGCAATATGCATGCCACCTCTTCTTTTCCCCGTAAATATTCTGTTCCCAATCAAGGTGTTACCATTGGTGCGTCCCTACAATCAGCCACATTGAACCTCAGAGCCGCATAGACATTTATAAACTCAAGTTTTATCTTGAAGAGGAGATTTTCATGTTTGCGCATAAGAGGTACCTCATGCCTACAGGTCAGCAGAAATACATGCAATTCGTTGCTCGTCGCATTGCGTTACTGACTGTTAGTGTATTCGCCTTGATCCTGGGAACTACTCTGACCATTGCGCCTTTTAGCGCGGCGCCAAAAGCCCACGCAGCTTCCTGGAACGAAATTTGGAACGATGAATTCAACGGCTCCGCCAATTCGCCAGTGGATTCGCAATGGCAGTTTGATCTTGGTACAGGCTGGGGCAACAATCAACAGGAGACGGATACAAATAGCACAGCCAATATCTATCAGGATGGAAATGGCAATCTGGCAATTAAGGCCATCAATAATAACGGTTCCTGGACTTCGGGACGTATCGAAACCACGAACAGTAGCTTTGCAGCCCCGGCAGGCGGAGAGCTAGAAGTTACTGCTTCTATCCAGCTGCCCAATGTAACTGGCGCGGCTGCTCAGGGCTACTGGCCCGCCTTCTGGATGCTTGGCTCTGGTATACGCAATGGCGGCGTATGGCCCAATATTGGTGAGATTGACGCTATGGAGAGCGTCAATGGGACTAATGTGGAGTATGGCACGCTGCACTGTGGCGTAAATCCCGGCGGCCCTTGTAACGAAACAAACGGTTTGGGCGGCAATACCCCTTGCCAGGGAACAACCTGTCAGGCAGGCTTCCATACCTACACCGTCATTGTAGATCGCAGCACCTCTCCTGAGGAGATTCGTTGGTATCTCGATGGGACAGAATTTTGGCATGTCGCTTCCAACAACCCTGGGATGGATGCCACAACGTGGGCCAATGCAGTCGATCATGGTTTTTTCATCATTTTGAACGTGGCGATGGGTGGATATTGGCCGGGGTATCCCACCGGCTCAACACAGTCGGGGGCCCATATGAATGTTGACTATGTTCGCGTCTATACCGCCAACGGCTCCACTGGTGGCGGCTCTGGAGCTCCCATTGGTCACACTATTTGGCTCCAGACTACCAATAATTACAATTATGTGAGCGCCCGCACTGACCAGGCCAATACGCCTCTGGATGCAAACGTGACCCGGGTACAGGCCTGGGAGGAGTTCGACGTGGTTGATGCTGGCAATGGACTCATTGCTCTGAGGGCACATGCCAATAACAACTATGTGAGCGCGCGCAAAGATCAAACCAATTCGCCTCTGGAGGCAGTTGCTACCCAGGTGCAAGCATGGGAAGAATTCGTATGGCTCCCACAGAGCAATGGGACGGTCGCACTACAAGCCGTGGCTAATAACAACTATGTGAGCGCACGCACTGACCAGGCTAATACGCCCCTTGATGCAAACGTGACCCAGATCCAGGGCTGGGAGCAATTCACGTGGGGAATGGTCTAGGGGCGTAGGTATATAGCACTCGTTGTACCTTCGCTACGAGGTATGGATTGGTAGTTATAAATACAATGACACTCATTGTTGTTCTATATCTCCGTGATCTTCACGTCAGTTTGCGTGCCAAAGGCGCGCAAACTGACGTGAAGATGATTTTGTAGGTATCTCACGCTATCTATTGTACGGTGAGTCCACCATCCAGGACCAGCACCGCGCCAGTCATAAAGCTCGCTTCGTCGCTCGCCAGGAAGAGTGCCGCATTCGCAATATCGTCAGTTGTCCCGAGCCGGCCCAGCGGAATAATGCTACTCAGTTTTTGCTGCGCGAGCACGGGATCACGATACGTAGAGGTCATCGTATCAAGCATGGGCGTTGCTGTAAAAGCAGGCGCAATAGCATTCACACGGATATTTGAACGGGCCAGTTCAAGGGCTGCTGTGCGGGTGAGTTGGATACAGGCAGCTTTTGAAGAGGAGTAGGCGGCATAGCCAGGGTTGCCCACAATCCCGGCTGCGCTCGCCGTATTGATAATCGAACCGCTCACTCCGGCCTTCAGCATCGCTGCCGCGCCATATTTCAGCCCCAGAAACACCCCCTTCGCGTTCACTGCGAAGACGCGCTCCCACTCGTCTTCTTCTAACTTGATCAGTGAGGTATGCCTTTCACCCGTTCCAGCATTATTAAATAGAACGTGCAGAGCGCCAAAGTGCTCAACGGTGGCTTTGACCGCCACATCCACCTCTTGAGCCACTGTGACATTGAGCGGCAAAGCCAGGGCCGCCCCTCCCTGCTCCACAACCAACCGCACCGTTTCAGCAATGCCATCAGGATTGAGGTCGCCGACACCCACCCGCGCTCCTTCGCGCGCGAATAGCAAGGCGGTCGCGCGTCCGATGCCGCTACCTGCCCCGGTAATCAGGGCAACCTTGCCCTTGAGTCTATCTCCCATAGTGAAGCCTCTTCTCTTCGAGTTTCGTCCAGCTACTTCAAATAATCATGACGTGACAAGCTTTTATCTCAACAATACCACTCAATCAAGCACTACAAGTGATCGGCAACGACTACAATTTTACCCATTACCTGGCGCGCGGCGATCCGCTTGATGGCTTCAGCACCCTGCTCCAAAGGGAAGGTGGCTGAGATAAGAGGCTTGATCTTCCCCTCGTCGATCCACATCAGCAGCTGACGGAAGTTTTGCATGGTATGTTTGGGGTCGCGCTGCGCGAATGAACCAAAGAACACTCCGATGATAGAGCAGCCTTTGAGCAGTGCCAGGTTGAGGGGGATGCGTGGAATCTCTCCGTTGCTGAAGCCGATGACCAGGAAGCGGCCTCCCCAGGCTGTGTTGCGCAGCGCAATCTCCGAGTAAGGACCACCAACCGGGTCATAGACAACATCCACTCCATTCCCACCCGTCAGCGTTTTGAGGCGCACCTTGAGATCTTCGCGGCTATAATTGATCAGTTCATCCGCTCCGTATTGGTGGCAAACGGCCAGTTTCTCGTCGCTCGAAGCTGCTGCGATGACCTTTGCTCCCATCAAGTGACCTAGTTCTACTGCCGCCAGACCCACACCACCAGCCGCTCCTAGCACCAGCAAAGTCTCTCTCGGCTGCAGTCTGGCCCGGTCTTTGAGCGCATAGTACGAGGTTGCATAAGGCATGGCGAAGGCGGAGGCTGTAACAAAATTGAGGCTCGATGGAAGATGAATCAGACTCTCCTCGTTCGCCACGACCTCCTCGGCAAAACCTCCCCAGCCTAACACGCCCAGAACATGGTCGCCCACTTTCGTGCGCTTTACTCCCTCGCCAACTTTTGTGACAATTCCGGCCACATCACTTCCGGGCGCAAAGGGCATGTCTGGCTTGAACTGGTACTTGCCCTCGATGATCAACGTGTCGGGAAAATTGACGCCACAGGCTTTGACTTCTACTACCACCTGCCCTTCGCCAGGCTCAACCGGCACGATATCCTCCAGTACCAGTTTCTCCGCCGGGCCAAACTCTTTGCATAGTAGAGCTTTCATCTCATTCTCCTTCTCCATTGAATGAATATATGCTGCTATTAGAATGTCTGGACTGTACTATACTATTTTTCTATTGTTCCAACAATAACATACTCGTGCTGCAATGTCAATGAGAAACTATTAAATATTTCTGTTTCCAGGCAATATATTGATATTTTATCAATTCTATGGTATCGTAGAAGTAACACAATCTGATTTCAGCGTTGTGAACTGGTTCTCCTTAAATGTACATGCAAACTACAATGAATCGTAATTTTTCGCCATGGAGGCCACTTTATGGATTTTGCCTACTCAGAAAAAGTCAAAAACCTCTACCGGCAGATTAGCGACTTTATGGAACGCGATATCTACCCCCATCAGCAAACCTATCGCGACCAACTCGCAGCTGCGAACGATCCTCATCATCATGTTGAGATTGTGGATGAGCTGAAAGAGCGCGCCAGAAAGCAGAACTTGTGGAATCTATTCCTTCCGGATACTGAATATGGCGCGGGCCTGAGCAATCTGGAATACGCGCCTCTGGCCGAACTGATGGGACGCGTTACCTGGGCACCCGAGGTGTTTAATTGTGCCGCACCTGACACAGGCAATATGGAGATCCTGGCCCAGTTTGGCACACCTGAGCAGAAACAGCAATGGCTGATACCTTTACTCAATGGTGAAATCCGCTCGGCCTTCGCTATGACGGAACCGGCGGTGGCCAGTTCCGATGCCACGAATATCCAGCTTTCCATTCTCCGCGTGGGCAATGAGTATGTGCTCAATGGGAGGAAATGGTGGATTTCCGGAGCTGGACGTCCGCGCTGTAAGATCTTTATCGTGATGGGCAAGACCGATCCGCATAATCCCGATCGCCATCGCCAGCAGAGTATGATCCTTGTGCCCAGGGATACACCTGGTGTGACTGTGGTGCGTAGCCTACCGGTGATGGGCTATATGGATAATGAGAGCCATTGCGAGGTACTCTTTGAGAATGTACATGTACCCGCCTCTAATCTGCTGGGTGAGGAAAATAGCGGTTTTGCCATTGCTCAGGCGCGCCTGGGACCAGGACGCATTCACCACTGTATGCGCTCTATCGGTGCGGCGGAGTATGCTCTGGAATTGATGTGCCAGCGGGCGAATACTCGCGTGGCCTTTGGCAAACCATTGGGCGAACAAGGTATGATTCAGGATTGGGTTGCGCAATCCGCAATGGAGATCGCACAGGCGCGCCTTTTGACTCTTAAGGCAGCCTGGACGATTGATAATCTAGGCAAAAAAGCTGCCCAGCAGGAGATTGCGATGATCAAGGTTGTGGTGCCAGAGATGCTGACCAATGTGGTTAATCGTGCCATTCAGGTCTTTGGCGCCGCTGGCCTGAGCGACGATTTCCCGCTGGCCTTGATGTGGGCGCATGGCCGTACTATGCATATCGTGGATGGTCCCGACGAGGTGCATAAACGTGCGATTGCGCGCACGCTTTTGAGCCAGTATCAGCAAAAGTAATTTCCGCAACCAATCTTTACCAGAGGCGGAACAAAGGACGCACACAAGTCCGTCGCCTGGCTGTCTGCCCTTTGCTCCGCCAGACTTTACGCGTATGTTAAGTTGGAACAATAGAAAGTTAGTACGTTAAGGATACCTTATGGAAGACGCCCAGCACAACCCGATAGACATGTCCAACCGGCAACAGACCAGGGGCCGTTGCGAAAATACAAATCCTGCCAGCGCGGCTGGGAATGAGCCGGACGCGATGGGCAGCCCGGCCCGCAGTCTGCTCAATCAGCTACGTCAGAATCTTTCCCTTATGTCGCCGGCGGAAAGGCAGATTGGTGCGTACGTGTTGGAGCATCCACGCCAGGTCCTGCGCCTGCCAACCGATCAATTAGCCAGAGAAATCGGGGTGAGCCAGGGGACGCTCTCGAACTTCAGTCAGGCGCTCGGCTATAGCGGTTTCAAAGCCTTTCGACTTGATCTGGCGGCGGAAGTAAACTCTCCCTTGCACCTCAATTACGCGGCTATCGCACGCGGCGATACCTTGCAAGATATTGCCAACAAGGCTATCAGCGCAAATATCGATGCACTCCTGACGACACTGAGAAGCCTGGATACTGAGAACATAGAGAAAGCTATTGAAGCGATCCAACAAGCTCGCCGCGTCGATCTGTATGCTCTTGGCATCTCGGCATCGGTGGCACTCGATGCCTACAATCGCTTTCTGAACCTGGGGCTAGCAGTGAATTGGCTACCGGATATATCCAATCAGATTTCCTCGGCGGCGCTCTTAACCAGTCGGGATGTCGCGCTCGCCTTCTCGTACGCGGGTGAAACCAGGGCAACAATCAAAGCATTTAGTCTGGCCCATCAACAAGGGGCAACCACCATTGCGATCACTGGCAACCCTCACTCTTCCCTGGCGCGCTACGCCGATATCAAATTGGTGGCCACACCTCGCGAATCGACCGTATTCCAGCGTAATTTACGTATCTCGGCACGCACATCCATGCTCGGCCTGGTCGATATCATGTACCTGAGCCTGTTCAACTCATTAGATGATGCCGCACTCGAAAAAATGGAGCAAATCCTGCGCCTTCACACCTGGTTTGACGGACAACAAACCGATCTTACTGAAGAGTCTGGGCACTAACTATCTGTATCGTGTCTTATGCATGTATTCCCGTGGTTCATCAGTGGTAAATAAGGCGACAAGTGAGCAGATTTTAAGGTGACGGGTGAGCAATCGGTGTGAAGAGGAAGGATAGGGAATGCGCCGCCTGGAAAAGCCGCTTCCTATCTGGTATGCTCTCTTGGGTATTGTAAATTGCGTTCTCCCTGGAAAGGAAAGGGAACAGGTAACGTATGACAGCCTATCTCATTACCGGCGAAGCGGGCACGGGCAAATCAAGTCTGGCTGCCGAACTGCGAAGGCGTGGATATCTTGCCTATGATGCTGATGTGACGCTCGCCTCTCACATTGACCCTGCCATAGGCAAGCCGCTTGCTGAAAAACTGGACCACTATGCGGAAACCGGCTGGATGTGGGATGCTGCCAGATTGCGCGAGATCCTCGATACTTGTAAGGATGTGTTTCTTACAGGTGCCTCTGACAACCAGCACGAGTTCTACCCGATGTTTGCCAAAATCTTCATCCTGACTATCGATGCTACCACGCTGACGCAACGCCTCCAAAATCGGCACCCTGGAGATTACGGCATGCACCCGGAGGAATTGCAAGAGATTTTGCGAACATTTGAAGGGTTTACGCACCGAACCGTCGAAGACGGAGCTATTCCCGTCGATGCTACACAGCCTCTAGTATCCGTTGTCGATGAGATCCTTGCTCATCTCTGAGCAGGTTGAGTTGGCGGATGGGTCGGTTTCGGAAAAGCAGCCAATTTACGGGAGAGAGACGGATGAGGTGGGATGTGGAGCAGCTTCGCACATGGTGAGTAGTTGAACTGCTCACTCTTCGCGCCGATTGCCCACTCGTCACCTTATTTACCAACCAGGCGCTGAGGTGACACTTTAGACCGTTGCTTCCTCGTGGGACGCTTCTCCATTGGCCGAAACCGCGATGCGGCCTGCCTCTGCAGCAGTGGCGAGAGCCGCGTGATCTCGTTCGACTTGCACTGCATAGCTCAGAGCGAAGGTAACAAGAGCCTGATCGAATACATCGTTTTTGCCCAGGTAGCCGCTGATCAGCGCTGGGTCGCCAGAACGTGCATGCGCGCGGGCAAGTGCCCACCCACACAGGCTCACATACGTGATGAAATCACCCACCTTCATGTGCTCAAGATGTGGCGAGCCCGACATATCACGCAGTTGACGCACATAGTAGTCGCGCGTTGGGCTACTCGTCCAGCCGAGAAAGATGTCGCTGGCTCCCTGAATGAGTTGTTGCCCACAGACAACTCGTTGGGCGTGATTGCTATAACGGCTCCGTTCAAGATAGGGTTCCAGCACCGAAGTTTGTGCTTCCTTCATTTGAAGGAACAATGGATCTGTGCCATCTTCTCCCACCAGCAAGGCGATATAGCAGCGTGTGCCAACGCTGCCAACACCCACGACTTTCAGGGCAAAATCCACCAGATGATACCGACTCAGCAGGAGTTGTCGATCATCGGGGAGTGAGGCCATGTAGGTCTGCATCACTTCTTTCAGTTCACCGACTATCTCCCTGTCGGTAAGGTGCATAGTAAATGGTGGCTCATCTTTGATAGTAAAGTGACCATGCACCTGCTCAGCTAGCTTAGGGAAAACCTGGATAGCCGTGCGTTGCCGCGCTTTATTGAGTTCGCGCCGCATAGAGCGTCGCTCCGTAGGATGCATCTGGCGGAGCATTTGCTCGACATTGATTTGAGAATACCAGGCATCAAGGGGAGGCATAAAGGCATATGTCCACATGCGTTCACGGTACGATTGGACACAACGTACTACAGCCTGTTTCACGATAGCTTGAGAGAAACTCAGTGAGTGCCCCGCGAGCACAATGCTCGCCGCGAGTCGCTTGATATCCCATTCCCATGGTCCCGGCAGGGTTTCGTCAAAATCGTTGACATCAAATACCTGCAGGCGTTCCGGCGTAGCATAGGTGCCAAAATTTGCGAGGTGTGCGTCCCCACAGAGCTGGACATGAATGCCGGTCGAGGGAGTGGTTGCCAGATCGAGCGCCATAATGAGCGCGGAACCGCGCAAAAAAGCAAAGGGGAGAGCAGCATCCGGCTGTATCGAATAGGAACCAGTTGGGCCAGGCGAGAACGATTGGATGCTTCAAGGACATTGACGGGGTCGGGACGCCCCTCTGCTGGCTCCCACTGAGTATGATTGCTGCGCGGCACTAGCTTCCGTAGTGCCTGACCCTGCTTGAGCCGTTCCTCCAGGGAAGGGGCGTCTTGTGCTTTGAATGCCTTACTCATAGGAACTCCTTTTTCTTCTCATTCCACATGGGAAGAAAAAAACGGCGGTGCATGATCGGCACTGCCGCTCTAATCCAATCAGGAATCCTCACCCAATCGCAACACAAACTCTACGATCATCGTTATTTCCATTTTACACCTCCTCTCAAGGGTTTTGTCGGAACGAAGAATCCCAAATCCTATAGAGTTCGCAATTTCTCTGACAGAAACTAGCCATTCTACGAGGAAGAGGTAAAAGGAAGGAATTCCCTTCAACGGAAGAACGCAGGCGGTTCTGGTTCTGGCTGCTGGAGCGTACCTTGTCTCGCAGACTGGATGGTGGTCCACAGCTTTTCTGGTGTCAGCGGCATATCAATAGTTTTGACCCCCAGGGGGCTAGAGCATCCAGTGCAGCATTCACAATCGTGGGTGGGGCGCCGATCGTTCCGGATTCTCCGATACCTTTGGCCCCCAGGGGATTCAGCGGGGATGGCGTCTCGATCAGGTCCAACTCAAAGTTTGGTAACTGAGCCGATGTTGGGAGTGCATAGTCCATCAGCGTGCCGGTGAGGTTTTGCCCCTCGTCGTCGTAGACAACTTCCTCGAAGAGGGCCTGCCCGATTCCCTGTGCCAGCGATCCATGTATCTGCGCCTCTGTGAGATAATGGTTGATGATGTGGCCCGCATCGTCTACGGCGATATAGCGTAGAATCTCAAGGTTTCCCGTATCGCTATCGATCTCGACAATGGCGATATGCGTTCCCGAAGCGATGGCCGTGCCAGTTGAAGCGAAATCGTGCCATGCGGCCAGTCCCTCGATGGGATGTTATTGGCGGGATTGGGAGGCTCATGCTCTATCAGGCCTGGTTGCGCTTCAACCATGTGCGCCAACTCACCCAACGCGATCGTACGTGAAGGGACGCCACGTACAACGATATGTCCCTGTTCCAGTGTCAGATCATCCATGGACGCTTCGAGCACCTGGGAGGCAACCTGGAAAGCCTTCGTCCGAACTTTTTGTGCGGCCAGATAAATCGCCGAACCGGATATCTGGGTGATACGGCTGGCGTTCGTGCCGGTACTATAACCTGGGAGCGAGGCATCGTTCAAGCGTACTTCAACCTGTGATCCTGGGACTTCAAAGACTTCCGCTGCTATCTGCGAGAAGATTGTGATGTGACCCTGACCATTATGGGCAACCGCACTTTGAACCAGGATCGTCCCATCGCGTAGAATGCGTACCGTCGCAGCCTCTTCTAGTCCCTGTCGACGAGATGGCCCACCGGTTGTTTCAATGAAGGTTGAGACGCCAATACCGAGCAGCTTAGTAGAGGGTTGTGTGCGCTGTTGGCGTTGCTGTTCGCGCCAACCTGCGTAATCGGATAGGGCCAGCGCCTTATCCAGCGCTGCCTGATAATTGCCGCTATCGTAAACAAGGCCCCCCGCCGTGTAATAAGGGAAGGCATCCGGGGAAATCAAATTGCGACGCCGCACCTCGACCGGATCGAGCTGTAATTCGTGGGCGATGCGCTCGATTGTCCGCTCGACAATGTAGGCTGCCTCCGGGCGCCCCGCTCCTCGATAGGGCCCCGTTGGTACTTTATTCGTGAGTACAGAGACAATCTGGCATTCGATGGCCGGAATCTGGTAGGCACCACTTAGCATACTCGACGAAAACAGAGGGAGGAGGGGCCCAATGCTGTAGAGGAATGCACCAATATCACCCACGCTAAAGACACGGAGCGCGAGCAGGCGGCCCTCTGAGGTGTAGCCGGCTTCGACATAATTGATCTGCCCACGCCCATGCATATGTGCCTGCAAATTCTCACTGCGATCCTCAATCCATTTGACCGGGCGAGCAAATTTTTTGGCCAGAACTGCTGCTATAATCTCCTCACCTAGAAAAAGCGTTTTCGCACCAAAGGCACCACCAACATCCGCATTATGAACCTGAATATTTTCCTGCGGCAGATCTAGAAAACGAGCCAGCATACTACGTGCCTGAAAGACTGATTGCGATGAAATCCAGGCGGTCAATTGCTGGTGCGTTGCATCAAAATCGAACAGGCAGGCGCGTGGCTCTATCGACGAGGGGGCGAGGCGTTGATTCACCAGTCGTAATGTGACGGTGTGTTCCGCTTGAGCGAAGGCTGCCGCGATATCACCACCGTGCGTCTGGGTTCGCAGGACGACATTGCTCTCCAGTTCTTCATAAAGCAAAGGGGCATCTGGGGACAGCGCCTGTTCAGGATCAGTGATGGCGGGCAGGGGCTCGTAATCAACCTCGATCAGATCGCGTCCATCGAGCGCGGCATAGATGTCTTCTGCCAGGACGACCGCGACAGGATCACCCACGTAGCGTACCTTTTCGACCGCCAGAGGATGCCGTGCGGGCTTTTTCAGGTCAGATGCCATGTGGCCGAAAAGTGCCTCGATCAAGGGCAAATGCTGAACCAGATCAACACCTGCGTATACAGCCACAATACCGGGGACGGCTCGTGCCTCATCAAGATGTATCGCATTGATACGCGCATGTGCGTATGGACTACGCACAACTGCCATCTGGAGTGGCGCAGGACGGCCTGCCGGGAGACGTACATCATCAACATAGGCGGCATGGCCGGTAATCAGCCGATAGTCTTCTTTGCGGCGTTCCAGTCCGGCCGGGAGAGAATGTCGTTCACTCATCAATAAAATCCACCTTCTAGCGGATACAAAAGTATCTTGTTCGATTTTGAAGGGAGGTACCGTATACTATTGTAAACCATTCCGCCCTGAAGTGCATGCATATCAGTGGAGTATCTATACACAAAAAGAGCAAATTCTCCGAATTTTGCCTCTCATTCCCTGCTCTACTGTTTCCTGTAGAGAGCGTTGTTCCAACCTTATGTGTGTTTTCACACCCACTAATGAAGTGACACAAATATCTGCAAGATAAGTAAGCAAGCCATGCCACTTGAGATTGTCAGCAGGACGTTCTTTGTCCGCCAGGCGATCAGTATCGCGAGAATTCCCGCTATAAGGCGGATGTTACTCGACGATACCTCTAGTGAACCGTGGGGGAAGAAGAGCGCAGGTGAGATGAGTGCGGACAGTACTGCGATTGGCACAAAACGTAGAGCTTGCTGCACTATGGGCGAGACCTGCATCTTACCCATGAACACAATGAAGGATAGGCGAATTCCCAGGGTCAGCAGTCCAATAATGATAATAGTTATCCAGAGCCATTCCTGCGACATATTGGTCTCCTTACGATAAGGACGTTGTTTTCTTCAACTCTAAAATAAGTCCAACAGCGATACCAACCAGGGCGGCGACCGCTATCCCTAGTTTCAGCGGTAGCGCAATGACGAGTAGCGCGGCCAACCCCGAGGCCAGGGCGGCAGCTGTACTCATGCGATCCTTGAGCGCGGGCACAACAAGAGCGATAAAAGTAAGCGTAGAGGTGAAGTCCAGTGACCAGTTCGCAGGGATGTGCCCACCCAGAAAAATACCGGCAGCGGTACTTAACTGCCAGGTCGTCCACAATGCCAGCCCGGCCCCCAAAAAATATCGGTGCTTCTTCCCGTCGTCTCCCGGCTTTTGGTAGTGCAAGATGGTCACTGCATACGCCTCGTCGGTCAAGAGGTATGCCAGCAGCCACTTCCAGAGGGGATGAAGCTTGCGGGTATAGGCAGATACTGACGCGCTGTAGAGCATATGTCGGATATTCACGATAAAAGCTGTCAGGATAACGACAAGAGCAGGCGTGCCAACCGCGATCAACTGAGCGATTACAAATTGTGCCGATCCTGCAAAGACGATGAATGACATGGCCTGCGCGATACTCGCCGGGATACCCGCACTGATCGCTGACACTCCATAGATCATACCAAAAGGGAGCACACCCAACAGGATGGGAAGTTCGTCCCTGATACCATGTAAAAACTCAGAATGTGGTGCTTTCATGGGATCATTATAAAAGACAAGAAAGAAGCTGTCTTGTCTGATATTGCTATTTTGTTACAAATTATGGATCACGAATTACGGATTGAGCCGTATAGTCCGGGGGGAACACCAACAATACGCTTAAAATGTTTGGTGAAATGGCTCTGGTCTGCAAAGCCCACGGCTATTGCTGTGTCTACACAGGACAACCCTATGCCTAACAAAGACTTCGCATGCCTGATACGTGTTTGTATCTGATAGGTATGAGGAGGCAAACCTACCTGATTTCTAAACGAGCGCAGCAGGTGAAACGGGCTGAGTTGAGCAATCACGGCCAACTGTTGGAGCGAAATATTCTCGGCGTAGTTTTCCTCGAGATAGGTGCGGACACGCTGAATACCCATATGCTCTTTAGCGAACGGACGAGGACGGGGATGATCGTCGGCATAGCGCACAATTAAGCGCGCAAGGGTCCATAACATTCGCGATTCACGTTCGAGGACCGACGCCTGCTCTTCCAGAGCTCTATGTGTGAGGGAGATCTCGGCCATCATTTCAGGATCGTGAACTACTGGTTCAGCAAAGAAAGGAATCTCACGCGGTCGCCCGGTGAGATCAGAAACCGCACGCTGTAAGAGCTCAATCGATGGATAGAGTGTCCTATAGGTCCAGCCATGCTCGGCTGCGGCCGAACCGGTATGCACTTCGCCAGGATTGATAAACACAATGCTTCCGACCGGCGCTATGTGTTGGCGTCTACGATACGCAAACTGCTCCGCGCCCTGTTCAATAACTCCTATCACATAACCTTCATGAGTATGGGGAGCAAAGGTGTGCTTAACATAGGTCGCGTGGAGTAGTTCAAGGTTACTCAATGTGGCGTCCTGCCAGAATTTTACATACTCATGATTCATACGTTTCTACTTCTCTCAGGTAACCACGAATAGATCGATGAGAATCAATTATAACATACCCCAATTTGCACGAAAAACACAATGCCAGTACATACCTGCCACACTTTCCTGGAGGGCTGGCATACGTGTATACTTGCCATGGAAGTGGAGAACTATGGAATTACCACAGGCTTCAACGGGTAGCCATCCATCTGGTGGGAACCGGTGGAAAACCATTAACTGTCTTTTGTGTAGTGGTAAGAGGATGTCATAAAAATAAGCAGGGGAAGGTCAAATATGACTATTAAGCTGTATGGTACTAACTGGTGTAGCGATTGTAAGCGGAGCAAGAAATTCCTGGGCGAACAACGAGTACGCTATGACTTTATCGACATCGAAGAGGACGAAAAGGCACAGGAATATGTGCGTGAGCTGCAAAAAGGGGCATGTCGATCCCAACCATTGTGTTTGACGATCAGAGCGTGCTCATAGAGCCATCGAATGCGGAACTTGCCGAGAAACTGGGGCTGGATATCAAGGCACGTTGTACCTTTTATGATTTGATTGTTGTAGGGGGCGGACCAACGGCCCTCACCGCCGCTATTTATATTGCTCGCGATGGCTATGATGTGCTGGTGATCGAGCGTTCGAGCCTGGGCGGACAGGCGGGCATTACCGAGCGTCTGGACAATTATCCCGGCTTTCCTCAAGGCGTGACGGGAGGTGAGTTCGCCGAACGTGTGATTGAGCAGGCAAAGCGTTTCGACGTCGAGATGATTTCGGCCCAGAATGTTGTGCGAGTAGGAAATGATCTTGATGCACACTTCGTTGAGACCGAGGATGGGTACGCTATCGCTGCAATGCTGTCTTACTTGCCACAGGCTCTAGCTATAAACGCCTGGATGTGGCTGGTGAAAGTGAGTATATTGGCGCAGGTATTCATTTCTGTGCTACCTGTGATGGACCATTCTATAAGGGACGTGATGTCGTGGTGGTCGGTGGCGGCAATAGCGCCGTAGAGGAGGCAGTCTTCCTGACACGTTTTAGTCCTCAGGTGACCATCCTCGTGCGAGGAGACCGCCTCTCCGCCAGTAAGCTCGCGATAGATAAAGCTCTCTCTACCCCCGCGATCAAGGTGCGTTATAACATTGAGATTGTAGAGTTTAAGGGCGAGAATAATCGTTTTACGACGCTGGTGGTCAAGGATATAAAGACTGGAAAACAAGAGGAGTTACATCCCGCCGCGGCTTTTATCTTTATCGGTCTCCAGCCCAATAACGAGCCGTTTAGCACAACAGTTGCCACCAATGCTCAGGGTTTTGTACGCACAGGATCAGATTTCCAGACAACTATCGAAGGTATTTTTGCAGCTGGCGATGTGCGTGCGGGCAGCACCAAACAACTGGTCAGCGCGGCGGGTGAGGGGGCGGCTGCGGCCATTGCCATTCGCCAACACCTCAATACACATCACGCTGGAGAATGATTCTCCTGCTTCAGGCGTAAGGGAAATTGTAAACCTTGTTTACTACCCAAATAGGTTTTATGGCGGTTGGTAGAAAATTTGCGCTGCAAATTTTCTACCAACCGCCATAAAAAACAGTTCGGGCGCGTATGTGCACGTATTCAAAGGTGCCACACACTACCCATAAACTCATCAAGGCAAAAACTGACGAATAGCTTTTTGATATATATCAGTATATTTACGCGCCATCGCCGAGCACGAAAAATGCTCTTGAACATAGCCCCTTACTTTTTCCCGCTCGATCTCATCTATACGTCCCATAGCCTGAACCATCTCTTCCAGACTATTGACCAGAAAGCCTGTTTCTCCATCTGCTATAATCTCAGGAGCCGCTCCACGTGCAAACGAAATGACCGGACAGCCTGTAGCCATGGCTTCGATCATCACCATGCCAAACGGCTCTTCCCATGTAATGGGATTGAGAAAACCACGGGCGAAACCCATCAACGTCAGTTTTTCCTCATACGAGGCTGGCCCATAATTAGTTATTTGCTTCTTATGTGTACAGGGTTCAACGGTATCTTTATAATATTGTTCGTACCCCTGGCTGATGGTTCCAACCAGCATCAATGGTACCTGGGCCTGCTTGGATGCTTGAATAGCCAGGTGCGGACCCTTTTCAGGCACGAAACGACCGAGCCACATAAAATAGTCATTCGGTCGATCAGTTGTCATGGGATATTTTTCTAACGAAATGCCATGGTGCACAATTCCAATAAAATTCAAGCGGAGACCCTGGCTCTGGCACGCATGCTCACTTATCGCTACGATCGGGACATGTGCAGTGTAGCGCTCGATATCTTCCTGACTTATGTCTATCGGCACTTCTGCTGGCTCGAATGGCAGATTACTATGCAGGGTTGTAATATGGGGGATATGTGCATTCGCAAGCAGTGGAAATAAATACATATCTCCACCCGACGATAGATGCGTGTGTACTATATCAAAGGTATGATCGTAAACGTACTCCAGCGCTCTCTGTAGATAGTCTCGTTCAATTTGAGTGTCATGCCACGAAAATCCCTCTTCCAGCAAACTATGCTCAATCAAAGGGACAAGCTTTGCTGAGGTTTGACTACCAGCTGGCCCGAGCAAGGTTACGTCGTGCCCCTGCGCTACTTGCTCTTCCACCAACGTATGCAGGACTGTCTCTGTTCCGCCATATGTTTTAGGCGGTACTTCTATCCAGGGCGGAGCTACCTGGGCAATCTTCATCTCTATCCTCCTATTCATCCACTCACATTCTCTACGCATTTTCAAACATTGATGAACGCTAATATCCAAACTATTTATAATACGGAACACGTTCCTTTTATGATGGAGCCCGGCGACTTCCAAATTTTAGAGACCACTATTTAAGAGGTCATTTGCATGCCAACACTTGAACCATCAAATGGACAAATTGAGCCGTCAGCTGAAGTTACTGCCCATATTCTTATTACCATACTCAATGCAAATTCAGAGGAAGAAGTTTATTCCCTCTTGCTATCATTAAGGATCAGACATCTCTGATATTTGCATCATACGCTCGAACAGCCGGAAATGCCAGATGAGCCACAGTATAGTGGACCATAACAGTACAGCTCCTACAATGATCAAGTAGGATAGTGCGTTCAATGCCTGCAGGTTGAACAGCGATCGTAGCGGTGGCATGGCAAGAACGATCAGTAGGCAGGTGAACAGTCCCAGGACGAGCACCAGGAACCTCCAGTTACTATACGTTCCCTGCTTCCCGGCTCTCGCACGCATTGGTGGTTCCAGGAAGAGCAGCAAGATTAAGCCGCAGAAAACTAAAAAGGTTGTGAGGGCGGTCTGGGCCAAAGGAAGCGCACCTTCACGATAGGGATTAGCAGGCTCTGGAAGTCTCATTGAGGCCGGTATCAATACAGAGAGGTAGACACCCAGGGCAATCAGGCAGGTGGTCACAGCAACTGGAAACACGAAGCGCGTTAACATACGTAACAGGTTATCACGATCTACCCGGCCGGGGCGCGCCCAGTAGGCCAGGGCAAGCGCTGGTACTCCGACCGTGAGCAGTGTTAGTAAGGAGGTCTGCCGGGGCTGGAAAGGGAAGCTGCCGATAAAAGCAATGGAGATGATCAGCAGCGTTATTGAGGCAACACGCGCCAGGAAGAGTTTCAGAATATCCTGCATGCCGTTGCGGATGCGCTGGCCCTCTCGCACGGCATGTGGCAACGCGGCAAATGAATCTTGCAGTAGGACCAGGTCAGCGACTCCACGCGTTGCCTGGCTGCCGCTTTGCATGGCAATGCCCAGGTTTGCTTGCTTGAGGGAAAGAACATCGTTCACGCCGTCACCGATCATCGCGACATAGTGGTGGTGATGACGTAATGCCTGGACGATGCGCTCCTTTTGTCCAGGCGTGATGCGGCCAAATATCGTTGTCTCTTCGACCACCTGGGCGAATTGCATATCGTCGAGCGCGTCGATTTCGGTCCCAGTAATGGCCTTGACATGACTGTCCAGACCCACCTGCATAGCCAATGCCTTCACGGTTTGTGGATGATCGCCAGAGATAATTTTGATCTGTACATCCAGGGCCACAAATTGTGCCACGGTTTCACGTGCTTCGGACCGCAAAGTATCGCGCAGGCTGATTGCGCCAAGTGGAATTAATCCCTGTGGCAAGCGTGCCTCGCCCGCATACTGCTGAATTTGAACTGGCTCAGGATAATGGGCCAGGAGTAACACACGTAGCCCATGCCGGGATTCTTCGGCCACGAAGGTTCCCAGATCGCTGTCGGGCACTAGCAAGGGACGAAGCACATCTGGAGCGCCCAGAACGTAGACTCCACGCAAGGCTATATCATCTATGACCAGCGCACTCCACTTACGGGTAGATGAAAAAGGAATCTCCTGGCACACGTGCAATCCACTGATAGTCTGTTCCTGGCATGCGGCTCCAATGGCCTCGCTCGTCACATTGCGACTTGATGTATGAGCAACATAGCTGCCGAGCAGGGCACTCAAGGTTGCTTTATCGGTCGCATAGGGATACAGTGAGGCCAGTTCAAGCTTGTTTGCGGTGAGCGTCCCTGTCTTGTCCAGGCACAACACATCAACATGGCTGAGCGATTCGATGGCATTAAACTTCTGCACCAGGGCCCCTTTTCCAACAATACGCACCGCACCCAGGGCATAGGCTACACTAATCGAGAGGAATAATCCGTTTGGTACAATGCCGATAATCACCATGGCCATTCGTACGGTTTCTACGATTGGAATGAAGCTGACAAAGGAGGAGGCAATCAGCAGTAATTCCAGGAACAGGGCAATAAAGAGCAAGATCCGAATCACCAGGTTGACCTCACGCTGCAAGGGAGTATACACTTCGCGATGGGCCCGGGCCCTGGCAGTAAGAGAGCCTGCCATACTATACACACCCACATGCTCCGCGCGATACAGGGCGCTTCCCGTCACACAAAACGTTCCTGAGTAGAGCATGTCACCTTCACGCTTGGCAATCAGGTTCGATTCACCGGTCAGCAGCGATTCATCGACCTCAAGCTGACCATCACCGACCAACGGCCCATCAACGACGATCTGATCGCCTGGCTTTACAACCAGCAGATCATCAACCACCAATGCCTCTGGCTCCAGTAGCTGCTCCTTGCCATCACGCATAACGGTGGCTTTAGGCCGCGTCAACAATGCGATCCGATCAAGCTTCTGCTTGGCCCGTATCTCTTGTACCAGGCTGATGATCATATTGAATGAGATCACGCCAACGGAGATAAGCGCGTCGAGGTATTGTCCTAAGATAACCAGCGCCAGGGCAATGGAGAAGAGTATGACGTTGATCGTGTTTAATACATTCTCTCGAAAAATACGCAAGTATGAGCGACCAGTGACCGGTGGTGGCACACAGCCAAGCCCGCGTGCGCGCCGTTCCTCTACCTCCTGGGTGCTCAGACCTTGCCTATATTGTTGCTGACTTTGCATGTGCATGCCGAACCTCACTCCCCCACACTGGTCCAAAATTACCGTTACCATCCAGAACAACAATCACATCGCTACCTGCTTGTAATAACACGCTTGCGGCAGGCAGAATGAAACCAATAGCAGATGATATATCCCCTGGCGCTTGAAGAAAAAGTGATACATAGCCTTGCCATTTTAACCTGCGCACCTGGGTGCTGTATCTGTCGAAAGGACCATAAAATCGCCTGATCTTCGAGCCTGATCAGAATTTTTGTTCCTCCTTTTGCTGACGCATGGAACTCCGTCAACTTGGTGAATATTGGTTGCTTGTCGGGAAGCAAGCCGATGAATTGCTTCATGCTTTACAAGCAAATGAGGAACTCCATCAACCCTGGTGAACACAGCTTGCTTGTTTGGGAATGTCCCTTTGCCGAAGGGAAAGGAGAAAAACCTAAGTGGCCCTTGAGTATGAACGGACCCGGAAACACGCTAGCATTGTTTCCGGGTCCGTTCATACTCAAGGGCCACTTAAAGCTACTTTTGATGCAACTGTCGAATCTCCTGGATATCCTTGCAGTGCATAGCTGCATGTCCAGCCTGCATGTAGAGAATATCCCTGACAGTAAAGCGCTGCGGCTCCTGGCCGGGCCAGATAAACATGACATAGCGTTCCAGGGCATCGGGAAGGTGTTGCACCAGTTGCACAATATGCGCATGGTTAGCGTTATACAGTTGCACGGCAGGCTCTATTGCGCGCCCAGCATAGTCGAGCAGATCGGCGCTGGCATTGTCTGTGGTGTACCAGTCGTGGCTATACAGACACCCGGGACGCGTCAGCGCGGCCTTGGCGACCCGCATCCAGAGATCATCCCCATCCGAGATATGATGCACCATCTGGCAAATGCTCCATTCGCCTGGCGCCTTTGTCAGGTTCAGGTCCTGCTCAGTCAAGCCCTCCAGAGTTTCCTGGAGGAGACGCGGCCCCTGGGCGTATAGCTCAATAATCTCCTCGGGGGTACGTTGACCCTGCGCGATAAAGATCAGCAGGTGCCCATCCGGATCAGGCACAACCAGGGCAGGTTCACCAAGTGGAGTTTGGGTCTCATGGACCTTCAGACCACGCTCGGCCCATAGTGCTCGTTGCGCATCCAGGTTCTGGCAATAAAAGGGCAAAAACTCGCCAGATTTAATCACAGTATGTGTACTTGCCAGGTAAGGCGCAGCATCGCCCGCGTCAGAGCCAACCAGCAAGATGGGATCATTATTAAATCCAACTATTTCCACCAGTGTCTCTGGCAACGCGGTGGCTGTTTCTCTGAAACCAAGCTGCTCAAGGTAGAAAGTACGGCTCGCCGCAATATCCTTTACATACATAGCCCACGAGGGCTGAGACGTTGTCCGGGCATCTTGTTGCATACTATCTTGCTCCTCTTTTATTCCTATATTGAACCCTTTTACCATAGCTTGCCGCACCTGCACTTGTCAATCAAAAAGAACAAAGAAAAGGTATACTGGAACTCCGTCAACTTTGACAAATACCATCTGCCTGCTTAGCGTGAAGCCCTTTCAGATGGTGAACAGAATGAGCCAGCATCAGTATTTACATGACTTGATAGAGAACTCGTTGGCGCAGCAGAAGAAAGGAGGCTCGCCCGTAACCTTGCCTCTTAATCAATTTTAGGCGGTGGACATGCCCTTCTAGCAGACAGGCAGTATTCATCAAAGTTGACGGAGTTCCTTGACAGGCTCTTTTGTTCTCATGTATACTACGTTCAACGTATTAATACGTCGGACGATATAACGTCGGACGTAATTCTCTGGTTTGGAGAGAGTTGGTATGGATAAGTTCAATCTGGGTCGCTTTTCTGATCCACCCATCCTCATCCTGGCAAGTCTTGCTGGGAGCCCAAAACATGGCTATGCCATTATGGAAGATATCGAGACCTTTTCTGGTGTACACCTGGGCCCGGGACACTCTATGGAGCTATCGCGCGTCTTGAGACTCAAGGACTCATTAAACCACTTCCCGCCGAAGAGCGGCGGCGCCCCTATTGCTTAACCGCTGCCGGAGCTACTTTCCTGCAAGAACAGCTTACCGAACTGGAAACTTTTGCCAGTATGGGATTACGGAGGTTAGCCAGTATATGAATATAGGAAGACAGATTCTGCGCCTCTATCCGCGCCCCTGGCGTGATCGTTATGAGGATGAGATGCTGGCAATGCTAGAGCAGTGCTCGCCTTCTTTGAAGGATGAAGTGAACCTCCTTTTGGGTGTCTGCGATGCCCACCTCCACCCGCACTGGGGACTTACTGGTAAGCCACCGTATGAAAAGGTGTCTTTGATGCGTCAGACGCTTCTCTATTCATTGTTAACAATCTTTGCTGCTTATGTGGGTTTTATCATTGCTGGACTTACCTTTCAAAAAATATCGGAATACCGCGTTTTTATGCTGGCTTCCCAGACCGATACCACTATCGGTCTCTCATTTACACTGGTGCTTATCGGTTCGGTGGTTGCCCTGCTAGGGATACTGGTTGGTGGCCTGCCTATTGTTGCAACCGTTATCAAGCATGCTTTCACACAAAGACGCCCAGATCAACTCTTCCTGCTGGCGACTCCCATTCTCGCCTTTGCGGCCTTCCTTGGCATACTTTTTCTCTTGGAGAAACTTCCTTTTACCACTCTGACTGTTATCCTTTCCAGAAGCGCCTTTGCCGCTGTCTTTCTGATGGCGGCTACAATTAGCACTGGGGCGCTTTGTCGAGCAGTTGCGCGCTGTGAGATCGCGCAAAAACATCTGCGCTTCGCTTTGCACGCTGCAACACTGGCTACGGTTGCGATGATCTTGATGCTTATGGCGACTATTAGCTGGGGCCTGGGTTTGTGGAGCAAGATACCACAGTTTTTTATGCGCAATGACGGTATCTTTGGCTCGAGTACTTCCCTGACCTGGATCGGGATCGTTGCCGCCATGACCATTACTACCATGCTTGCGCTGATCGCACTCATGCGAGGTCTCTCAACACGTTCAATTTTGAGTACTGCTATAGAGTAAATAACCTTCAATAACTGGCTGGTGGCCAGCTCACAAGGGCCGGCCACCCTATAATACTACTTTTCATCAGGACACGTTCACTAGATAACCTATGTCCTGTTGATAGGTCATCATGTCTAATTTTCGAAGGAGGAGCTATATGAGCAATCACAGTATCGCAACCACCATGAAAAATACTGGCCCGATTCAAGAAAATGAAATCGTCTTGCGCACCTCTGATTTGACCAGGCGCTATGGCGACCGTGTCGCAGTCAACCAGCTCAACCTGGAGATCCAGCGGGGCGAGATTGTGGGCTTTCTAGGTCCCAATGGGGCTGGAAAGACCACGACTATCCGTATGATCCTTGGGCTCATCAAACCAACTGCCGGTCGGATAGCCTTGTTTGGACGCGATCTTGCCAGCGAGCCAGCCCACCTGTTACCACGTATTGGAGCCTTGGTGGAGATGCCTGCGCTCTACCTGCATCTGACTGGACGCGACAATCTGCGTGCGTTCGGTGCGGTCTTTGGTGGGGTATCTCAACAACGCATCGACGCCGTTATGGCCCGGGTTGGTTTACAGGCGCGCCAGAAAGATCGAGTTCGCACCTACTCACTTGGAATGAAACAACGACTGGGCCTCGCTGTTGCCTTGCTCAATAATCCTGATCTGCTTATCCTGGATGAGCCAGCGAATGGGCTGGACCCCGCGGGGATTGTAGAAATGCGCGAGCTTATGCATCGCCTGGTAAATGAGGGCAAGACAATCTTATTCTCCAGTCACCTGCTGGCCGAAGTCCAGCAGATCTGCACACGGGTAGCGGTCATTAATGCGGGCAAACTTGTCGCTGACAAGAAGATAGAGGAGTTGACACGCGGACAGGGTGAGTATGTGGTGCAGCTTGAACAGGCCCGAGCAGCATTGGCCCTCATTCAACAACAATCCTGGGGAAAAAAGGCCTATCTGGATACCACTGGAAAACTTATTACACCTTCCCCACAGGATAGTGGACGTGAACTTTCTGCTTTCCTTTTTCAGGCTGGCTTTCCTCCGGAGAGCCTTACCCCGGCCACACAAAACCTGGAACAGGTCTTCTTCTCTCTTATTAACTCTAATTCGCAAAAAGGAGCTGAATAATCATGAGTACACAGGCCGCTTATATGTCAACAAATCCTCAGCACATGACATCGACCCACGCCAGTTTCATCGGAATAATGCGCGGCGAGTTTCTGAAAATCGCGCGCCTCTTCTGTTTCCTCTTGCTCCTTCTCACTGTTGGTTTTCTTTTGTCCTTCTTGCTACTCTACTCATCGCCAGGGGCTGCGTCTGATCTACATCATACCCCGCTTCACTTTTTCTATAGTATGATGGAAAGCAATCTGGCCGCGTTCCGCATCATGGTAGGCATCGTGCTGCTGATCCTGACCTCATATACCATTGGACGCGATTATCAGTATGGTACGATTCGTATTCTGCTGGCCCGGGGTACTGGCCGCATCCAATTATTGCTGGCAAAAAGCGCACTGCTGGCGCTGCTTGCCCTGGCACTGGTAATCCTATTCTCCCTGCTGACAGCACTGCTTATCTGCCTGGCGATCATCTTGCTAGCAGGAAATCTTGATGCCATTAGTTCCTTGACGCCTGCTTTCTGGTCTCATACGGAAATCTGTCTGTCGGCGGTTATGATTAGTATGGGAGCAACGGTCTTGCTAGCCGTGGCTATGAATGCGTTTGGACGCTCATTGACGATTGGCCTGAGTGCCTCGCTGGCCTGGTTTGCCATCGATAACATGGGCGTTCTTCTCATGGGTCTACTAGCACGTCTGACCCAGAGCACGCTTTGGGCGAATGCCACCTCCTACTTTCTTGGACCATTGCTCAATCGCTTACCTGAGCTTTTGTTACCCAAACAGGCACAGAACGGCTTTGACGCCATTGGCCCAGCGCCTTTGGTGTCAACTAGTGGCTCACATGCGCTCTGGGTTATTTTCACCTATATGCTCGTCTTCTGTATTCTCGCCGTCGTTCCAACCTGGAAACGCGATGTAAAGGAGTAAGTGAGTGATATGTTGCTTAAGAAAACGCTTGAGGTGCCAGCATGATGCCTAGATCACTGAAAGTGTTCGCCTTGCTCACCTTCGTACTATCCATCCTGTTTTATCTTTTCTTTCAAGTGAGCAAGCATAATCCAGCTTTAATGCCGATCAATGTTTTTGCTGAAGATCCATATGATGCGGTTGGCTCGATTGGTGTTCAGTTTACATTGTTTGCTGCCTTGCTCTCATTATTGCGTGCTTTTCGTCCCTATCAAGCCAACCAGCAGTTAGATAGCCAGAAACTACTCCTGGTGCGAGGAGCATATCTCGCTTGCCTGTCGATCGCGGTGACATTAGTTGCCGATGTCGTGGCTATGCTACGCCACCTTTCGGTTTGGGTTGATAAACCCGCGGGGCTCGTGCTCGCTGCGTTGACTGCAGGCATGGCTCTTCTCACGGCGTTTGTGTGCTGGTATATCCATCATTCAGCACTCAATATACGTCTCCTCTCCACGCAAAATACATGGGTCAGGGCGCTCGGCCTTTCCATTGTGGACATACTCTTCATCGTTTTTTATCCTGAATATTGGCGTCAGGGAGTACCAGGAGCACTCTTCACAGCATTCTCTGGCATATTATTCTTCTGGATACTTGTATGGGCACTGGGCATGGCCATCACGCCCTATCCTGCCACATTTTTTGAGGATTGCATCGATGATCTTATATCAACATACCGTTGGCTAAAGACGCACACCAACCACTTCAGCATCTTCTACCATCTCTGGGAAACGGTGCTGGCCTGGCCCTTTATGCATGCTGTACTGAGCTGGCTAAATCCACGCCAGCATACCTGGAATATCATTGTCATTCTGTCAATACTGGTAGGCTTGGGGTTAGCTTGTATGGAATTACTGGGGGAGGGATTTGATCCACAGCAGTCAGAGCGCTTAGTTCTGGTAATCACTGTTTTTGTAGGCCTGGAATGCATAGGAGTATTTCTGGGTTACGCGCTCCTTGCAAAATCGCTGGGACTTTTTCGATCCACATCTAATAAAGAAGCGCCTTGGAAGGCCCCCTGAGCCTGGAAAAGCCCCATCCTGCATGAGAATAAAGCACTCGGATGGGGCTTTTCCATTAATTCATCCACTCATAAATAACCACACTAGCCACTCAAGTAGCCTCACTTCCTGGCACTGGCACAGATGCATCTCTAGTCAAACCAGCGTTGACACTATTCACCTTCTCATTTTCCACACACCTGAAAGGATAATGTTTTCTCCTTGAGCCAGAGTATCAAATCGATTCCTCGTGCACAATCTTTTTTTAATGCATCAGTACAATGAAAAGGGAGTAAGCATAGCCACAAACTATCATCATTATTAATAGGAGATTGATTTCAATGCACGAACATGAATCTGCTTCTGGGTCTTTACCAGGCCTCACAGACAACAGGATATCCCGACGTGTCGTCTTAGCCGGCATTGCAGGCGTCGCTGTTGCAGGTAATACGCTTCCTTTGTTCAATACCAGTAGCGCTCTGGCGGCAAATGCTCAGTTTGCAATTACTCCTCGCGCCTCTAGCGCGGGAGCCTCGACGTGGTCCCCCAATCGCCTCGACATCTTTGGCATTGGAACTGACAACGGCATGTACCATAAAGGCTGGAGTGGCTCACAATGGTATCCTTCCGTCACTGGTTGGGAAGCTCTCGGCGGCATCTTTAATAGCACACCTGGCGTTACCACCTGGAGCCCGAATCGGATTGACATCTTTGGCCTTGGCACCGACAACAGCATGTACCATAAAGGCTGGAGCGGCTCACAGTGGTACCCTTCTATCTCAGGCTGGGAATCTCTCGGCGGCATCTTTAATAGCCCTCCCAGTGCTGTCTCCTGGGGTCCAAATCGCCTTGACATCTTTGGCCTCGGCACCGACAACAGCATGTACCATAAAGCCTGGACTGGCTCACAGTGGTCCCCTTCCATTTCGGATTGGGAAGCTCTGGGTGGTGTCTTTAATAGCCCTCCCAGTGCTGTTTCCTGGGGCCTTAATCGTCTTGATATCTTTGGTCTGGGCACCGACAACGGCATGTATCATAAAGCCTGGACTGGCTCACAGTGGTCCCCCTCCATTTCGGATTGGGAATACCTTGGCGGCATTTTTAGTAGTCCTCCCAGCGCTGTCTCCTGGGGTCCAAACCGTCTCGACATCTTTGGCCTTGGCACCAACAATGCTATGTATCATAAAGCCTGGACTGGTTCACAGTGGTCCCCTTCCGTCACTGGCTGGGAATATCTTGGTGGCGATTTCAACAGTCCTCCCAGTGCTGTCTCCTGGGGTCCGAACCGCCTCGACATCTTTGGCCTCGGCACCGACAATAGTATGTACCATAAAGCCTGGACTGGCTCACACTGGTACCCTTCCATCAAAGGCTGGGAATCTCTCGGTGGCAATTTTAATACCCCCCTAGAGCTGTTTCCTGGGGTCCGAATCGACTCGACATCTTTGGTCTTGGGACCGACAATAGTATGTATCATAAAGCCTGGACTGGCTCACACTGGTACCCTTCCATCAAAGGCTGGGAATCTCTTGGTGGCGTCTTCAATCTCTTTTAGCGCTTTGTGCTACATAAAACGGCGTAACTATTGTGAGGTGGGGCAACAGCTAATTACCTGAATATTACACTACTTTACAAGACGAGATAGAGCAGAAACATGACTTGTATTTCATGTTTCTGCTCTATCGTTATATATTCGTACTATATCTGCGTCCAATCCCCAATATCCAGGCGCGCATTCTAAGAGCGGGCAAAATTTATGAGCCCCTTGCCATCCAGGTCATAATATTTCTCATCCTTATCTATCTGGTACACGTCCTCACCTTTGAACACCAAAAATGAATACTCAATTGATCTCTTGATGATCCGATCACCCATTAATCCCCGCTGTGTGCATAAGCTCGTCCACACATTCCTGGCACAGAAATTGTGACTCACGACGACCAGCATTTAGCCGTTCGACACGCACACGACTTACGTTCTTTTGACAATGTTCACAGATTGGAGCAGCTTGATGGACTGCATCATTTTTCTTGTCCAAATTTTTTCTTCCAAGAAGCTTCCCTACAAAATAAATACCAGACAGTGCAATCAACGCTCCACTGGACCAGGAAAGAACCTTGTCAGCCAATCTTTTTTTCTTCATGCTTATAACCTTTCTTGACAATCAATTTCTTACCTGACAACAATACGAACAGAACAGCGAAATGATGCAAATTTAAGCATTGCTATTATAGAGTAAGAGTGCTGTTATTGATAACACTTAGCATCGAAGCCATGAAGAAGTAGAGGATTACGTTGCAAGTAAGCGTCCGATCTGGTAAAGTTGGAGGAACAAGGAGAAGAAAAATGTCAGTCGATCCTGATAGGCGTTGGCATACCCTGCCACCTGAAATTCAAGCCTATGCGTTGCAGGTGGTTCAGTCACTTCAGGGCTATCTGCATGAGGATTTAATCGGGGTCTATTTCGTTGGCTCCGCTGCATTGGGTGGCTTTATTCCTGGTAGAAGCGACATCGATATCCAGGGAGTATGCGCCCGCCAGCTTGGCCAGGAAGAGAAAGAACAGATCGTGTCCTTGCTTGCCCATCCGTCCCTACCATGCCCAACGCGCGGATGTGAATTTGTACTCTATTGTCAGGAAAAAGTCGCGCACCCGGCGCCTGATGCTGGCTTTGAATTAAATCTTAACTCAGGACCACACATGCCCTTTCACGTTACCTATGGTCCACAAGCAGAACCAGCTCACTGGTTTATCTTCGATCGCCTGATTGCCCGCGAACACGGGATCAGTATCTTTGGCCCGGCTGCTCACACAGTCTTCGGCGTTATTCCCAGGACATGGGCCCTCAATGCTCTTCTCACTTCATTGCGCTGGCATATCGAACATGATGAGTCTGGCTATTCCAGCGTCCTCAATGCATGCCGTGGATGGCGCTTCGCCGAAGAGCATCAGTTGTCATCCAAAACAGCAGCGGTAGCGTGGGCCAAAGCACATGGCGTCGATAATGATCTTCTTCAGCAGGCCCTCGCTTTACGCGCCGGCACAACCAATAAGCCACTGGATCACAAAAAAGTAAATCAACTACTCAATATGATTGAAGAGAAAGTAGAACAAATACAATAGCACCCGGAAGGAAGAGAAAGCATTATGTCAGAGATTGACTATTCACTTTCCCCGCTTGGCGTTCTTCATTCACCAATCAAGAGTCGTGAAGGTGCTCCCAAACAAGGCTATGAAGGCGCACCTGACGCATGGCTCGAAGTGTATGCCGCCTTTGCAGAGGGCTTAGAGGGGATAGCAGTGGGCCAGGATATTATCCTGATCACATGGCTTCACCAGTCTCATCGCGATGTGCTGAAGGTGCATCCTCGTGGGAACACAAATATACCTTTGAGCGGCGTTTTTGCCACCCGCTCTCCCGATAGGCCAAATCCACTCGGCCTGCACCGGGTAAGAGTGCTGGAAGTAGCCGGGCATCGCTTAAAAGTAGGACCCATAGAGGCGCTCGATGGCACACCGGTCGTGGATATTAAACCCGTGCTCCAAAAATCAGTAGACGCCTGATACAAGAGGCCGCGCATCTCTCTTCAACAGCCCCGATGCGCGGCCTCTTTTCACCTCTGCTATCTGGTTGGTCTCTTAGTTGCCTTATCCCTGTCACATCTGTGATCGTCAGGTTTACAAGGTACTTAATAGAACTTCATAGAACTTAATAGCGGTTTGTCAATTCAACCGCCTGGTGGCTATTAAGTGTGAGTGTAATGCTGTTTCCAGATAATGTATAGGCCGTTCCCGTCAACTCGTCGTGCAGGGTTTGCCCATTACTGAAATTATCTAGATTTGGTATGGTGACGGTACGACTGCCCCAGGAATTATTGATGGCGACCAATACGTCGTTTGAACCTTCTTCACGCTCAAAAGAGTAGAAGGTATCATCAACCCACTTTTCAAGTTGCGTGCCGTTCTGGAGCGCGGGGTTCGAGTTGCGCGCATAGTTGAGTTTTGCAATGTAGTTATATAGCGTGCCCGTCGTACTAAATGAGTTGAACATGTCTTCACGATTGGCTGGATCGGCGCAACCGCTAAAACCCTGTTCCGTGCCGTAGTACATGATCGGGATACCACGGCTGGAGAAAGTGAAGGAGAGCGCCATTTCTAGCTGTGGCCATTTATCCCAGGTGGCGGAGGGGTTGCCGCTGGCATCACACAGGAAGCGGTCGACATCGTGGTTGTCGATAAAGAGACCATTCGTGAGAGGATCTCGATATTGGTAATCTGAACTGTAGCGATTGTGGATGTTCTGCATGGACTGATTCTGCCCAAATACATCATGGATCGTATAATACATTGGATAGTCCAGCACGGCATCCAGATAATGGGTATAGTCACCTACGTAGGCTGGATCTCCATTGAAGACCTCTCCCATGGTAAAGGTGCCAGCACTCTGTGCATATGCTCCCCAGAAATCCTTGGGCACATGTTTGACCGTATCTACGCGCAGCCCATCCACACCAGTCGTGTTTACCAGCCAGTTTATATTGCTGAGTAAGGTTGAGCGTGTATAGGAATTACTCTGATCCAGGTCGTTGAGCCCGGCAACGTCTTCGTTTTCAACATCCCACTGATTATTGTAATCGGTGATATTGCCATTGTGATGGTAGTCAACGTAATCTGGAAAGGTGGGCGTATTGTAATTGTAGTAGCCTGTGTGGTTGGCAACCACGTCCAACATGACCCAGATATTGCGGCTATGGGCCTGCGACACCAGTTGCTGAAGGTCACTCATGGTGCCTAGATGCCCATCAATGGAATAAAAATCATAGCCCCAATAGCCATGATAGGCGTGATCGTCGTGCTGCATGACCACTGGCGTAATCCAGATCGCTGTAAAGCCCATGTTCTTGATATAATCCAGGTGATTGATGATCCCCTGGAAATCGCCGCCATGCCAGGCGGTAGGATCGGATGTGTTGGAGTTGAAACCACCATAATTATCGTTGGAGGTATCACCATCACTGAAGCGATCAGTCATAATAAAGTAAATAGAGCGCGAGGTCCAATCTGTGGCCGTATGTGCCCGCGCAAGCCTGGCCGGAGAAAGCGTCACTAATGCCACTGCTATAATTACGGCGACAAGAAATAAGGAGATGTAGGTATAAAAACGCGACCAGCCCCTACGCTGATCCGGACGGAGAGGAAATCCATTTCCTTGCATGGTATGTGTCCTCCATATATGTATCTCTCTTCATCGATCAATACAACTATCATGAGATATGGAAACAATGACCAACCAACATAGCAGCGGGAAAACTATTTTGCCCCTTGTAACAGCAAAAAATTGTATCCCACGTATTTATATACAATATAATTAGTTTATTTGTCAACTAATGACCAGCCAACTAATGACCAGCCAACTAATGATAGGTCAATTAAAAATATGATCCGCGAAGTTCGGCATGAACTTATTATTCTACGAAAGGTCTCGCTCAGGTTCTTATTTCTACTCAACGGCTTCGGCATCGAATAAAGGGGTAAGATAGGCAAGGATCATGGTTTTAAGAGCGGTGAGGACGGTGACCTGGTCGCTTCCTGGCACGGTTTCGGATAGCTCCAGCAGGGATTGGGTAGTGGTGTAGAGGATGCGCAGGGTAAGGGCCCGCTTGTTGCTGTTAAGTCCAGGAGCGCGAGCGGCTAGCAGCTGATCCAGTCGGGTGAGCAGCTCTTGATGGACCTGTTGGGCTTCAGTTGCAAATTCGCTCGAGTTATTCGCACCGATGAAGAAGGCGCGTACACCACCATGCGTTGCGTGCAACGTGATAAGAGCGCTAAAAAAACGATCAAAAGAGCTTGAGAGCGGCTGAAAAAAGAAATCATCGGTCAGGATGGTCTCGATCAAGTCACGATACTGCTGGTGATAGCGCGCAACTACAGCCTGCAAGATCGCTTTTTTATGCGGGAAAAATTGGTAGAGCGAGCCAATCGATGTGTTAGCACGGATGGCGATAGCATTGGTACTCGTGGCTTGATAACCAATCTCGGCGAAGAGCTGTTCGGCAGCATCTAGAATCGCCGCTACGCGTTGTTGTCCACGTGTTTGCTGAGGCTGGCGGCGTAAAAGCGTTGTGGATGCAACTTTCTCATCCCCTTGTATCTGACCCTGCTCCATTTATTTTCTACTCTCTTCCTAACCTCATACTACAGCAATATTATCATAAATCAAGCCAAGTATAGCATAACTTCCCTGCATCGCAGAGAGATCTCGAACTAATAACACGATGTCCATTCTTTCATGTGTGGAGTGGGCGGTGGGCGGCCTCAACCTCCTCCCTCCTGCAAACAGGGAGATCTCGAGCAAACAACATGATGTCCACTCTACACTCCCAACCCGGCGCCGCAGGCGCCAAAGAGCCATGCTTGCATCGCCCTCTTCATTGTAACCGAACAGCTACGAGAATCGTATAAATAATAAATGTGAGTAATTCGCTCACATTTATTATTTGTCCATTACAGCTAAACAGTCCAAACTGTCAGGAAAGGATGCAGATAGATGAGAATTTCCGTTGACCTTAATCGCTGCCAGGGCTACGCGCAGTGTTGTTTCGCCGATCCAACTGTGTTTAAAATGCATGGAGAAGAAGCCTTAGAATTCGATCCCGCCCCCAGTGACGAGCGTCGCCTGCATGTCATTCGGGCTGCTAAAGCATGTCCAGTCCAGGCTATCTATATTGGTGAGTCCTATGAGGATCAAGAAGAGAGGTCCGCTGCTCATGAATAGTGATCGCGCACAGGGATTGCGAAAAAGACGAGCGGATCGTGATAGTAGGGGCCTCACTGACAGGTCTGCGTGCGGCTGAGGCACTGCGCCGCAACGGTTTTGCGGGTCAGCTGACGATTGTAGGAGATGAGAAATATTTACCCTATGATCGTCCACCGCTCTCCAAACAGGTCCTGGCCGGACGCCTGCCTGTAGAACATACACCGCTCGCTATGCTTGAGGATGTGCACGCACAGTGGATATTAGGAGTGGCGGCGACCGCTTTAGATGTGGAGCGACGCCAGGTCTCCTTGAGTAATGGCGAACAGCTCGCCTTTGATCAGCTATTGATCGCGACCGGCACACGCGCTCGACCCTGGCCCGCAGAATTGGGTGGCAAACTGGATGGGGTCTTTTTGATCCGTGATCGGGATGATGCGCAGCGTTTACATGAGCGCCTGGCGCGTAAGCCCGGACGTGTCTTGATTGCTGGCGGTGGCTTTATTGGCTGCGAGGTTGCCAGTGTATGTCGCGAATTGGATCTGCCGGTAACCCTGGTCGAGCGCGGCCCTTCACCGCTGTATGGAGCGCTTGGCAGCAGCATTGGTGGGATCGTAGCCCGCCTACAGCAGCAACATGGTGTTGACCTGCGTACCAGGATGACTGTGGCTGCCTTTGAAGGTGATGAAGCAGGGCACTTGCGACCGCGCTCGCCTGGCGGATGGAAGTTTGCTGGATGTGGATATCGCAGTTGTGGCTCTAGGAGCGTTGCATAATACAGAATGGTTGCAGGGTTCAGGGCTGGCCGCTGATGAGCGTGGCGTTGTCTGTGATACTTTTTGCCGTGTCCTGGACACCCAGGGCCAGGCCATCGAAGGGATCTTTGTCGCGGGCGATGTGGCGCGCTGGCCACAACATCTGTGCGATGGCGATCTTATCGCCGTTGAACACTGGGGTAACGCCGTTGACCAGGCCAGGAACGCAGCCCATAACATGCTCAGCGCAACAGTAAACTATCAAGAGTATAAACATATACCATCTTTCTGGTCCAGCCAGTTTGGCATCAATATCAAATCGGCCGGACTTCCCAATCTGGGGGATGAGGTTATGGTAACACAGGGCTCGGTCGAGCAGTACCGCTTTGTCGCCGCCTATGGCCGTCAGGGTCGCGTGATCGGGGCCGTCACTTTTGATCAAGGTCGCTGGCTAGAAGCATATAACACGCTCATTGAGACTGGGGCAACTTATCCACCTCAATTCTCAGCGCCCGACCAGCCAGTGGATATGCAGTCGCAAAAAGCTGGTTTTCCAGCCGTGGTCCAGCATGCCTGAGTGCATCATGCGGATAGATGAAAGGATAGATGTTTATGGCACAGCAGTCGAAAATAGATTTTAAACAAATTTTGGATCATTCACATATCGCTAATCCATATCCTCTTTACGAACAATTTCGCGAGACGCCTGTCGCCTTGCAAGAGGATGGCAGTTATGTGGTCAGTACCTATAATGAGGTCGTCGCTCTCTTGCACGATCCCCGCGTGAGCTCAGATATGCGCAAATCCGCTGCCCAGCAGCGCGCTATGCAACAGGCCGAGCAGAAGCGGGCGCAAATGAAAGCACAGGGCCAACCCGTCACTGAGCCAGAAGAGATTGTGCCGCCCTTTATCTTTCAAGATCCGCCCAATCATGATCGCTTGCGCCGCATTGTGATGAGCCAGTTTACTCCTGAGCGTATTGAGAATATGGGAAGCCATATCGATCAGATCGTTAAAGAGCACCTGGACAAACATGCCCAGGGCGGTCAGATCGATATCGTGGATGATCTGGCTTATCCTCTACCGGTTACGGTCATCTGTCAATTATTGGGAGTGCCCCGTGAAGATGAAGTGCGCTTCCATGCCTGGGCCGAACTTCTGGCCACCGTCCTCGATCCGGGACAGGTGCAATCTGAAGAGCAGCAAAAGCAAATTATGGATGCTAGCATGCAGATTCGCGAATATATGGGACAGTTGCTGCAGAAGCTGAAAGAACATCCAGACGATAGTATGCTCTCAGGTATGATGCAGGCTGATGATGTCGATGGCGCCATGTCACCACGTGAGTTGATCAGTACTGCCATCCTGCTCCTGATTGCTGGACACGAGACGACCGTTAATCTGATCACTAATGGTACCCTGGCCATGGTACGTTCGCCAGAACTGTTGGAGCATTTGCGTCAGGATCCTGACTTGATCATTACCTATGTCGAGGAGCTGCTCCGCTACGATCCGCCTGTTCATTTCAGGACCCGTACTGCGCTGGCCGATATTACGATCGCTGGTACCACCATTCCTAAAGGAGCTACTATCATCCTGGTGCTGGCTTCCGGAAGCCATGATGACCAACGCTTCGAACGACCTGAAGAGTTCATTCCTAACCGCCAGGACAATGAGCATCTGGGCTTTGGTAGCGGTATCCATTACTGCGTAGGTGCCCCCCTGGCGCGTATCGAAGCACATATTGCCCTTGGTGAGCTTAGTCGTCGACTCATCGAGCCCACACTGGCCGTTGATCCCCCGCCCTATCGCGATAATGCCGCCTTGCGTGGCCCACGCCACCTCTCTATAAACTTTAAAGGCTTAAAGGCCTGAAAACAGACAGGGCTTTGTAATGTTCGTCCAGCGATCGCAGGGAGATCACGAGCCAGCGATACGATGGACCTTCTTTCCGGTGTGGAGTGCGTGGTGGGCGGCCGCAGCCGCCCACCACGCACTCCACACCGGAAAACAGAGGAGGGTCAGTGACAATACTGACCCTCCTCTGTTTTATCTCTTCACACCCTTCTTTCCCTCTTCGAATACCTGGCTCCACTCTTCGAAATTTTTCGCGATCTGCTCTGCCGCTTTGTCCATTGTCAGCTGCTTCTTTTCGAAAGCGACAACCGCGTCCCAGAAACTTGTGCGACCGACAGCAAAGCCAATGAAACCGGGCACGCTGGCCGCCGTTTGTAGCCAATGCACAACACGATCTCGGCTCGCTCCTCGACCTAGCACAATCAGTCCGACATTATTACGATTATCCCTGCGAGCAACTTCAACCATTTTTTCACAATCGGCCCGGTTGTCCAACCCTTCAATCTTCCATACATCGGGCTCTACACCAGCCTCTTGCAATTCCCGCACAGCCTGCACCATCAGGCGCGGACGCAATTGAGTGTCATAGGCATCTTTATCATGATCAAGCGCCTCAAGTTGTTGGGCCTCCGGGGCACGAGCAGCTCAAACATGAATAGTCGCTGCGATTGCTGTAAGTAGTCGGAGAGGCGCTTGAGCCGTTGGGCCTGGCGCTGATTCATGGCGTGATCCCCTCAGGATTATAGCGTACCAGGACCTTGGCAAAGGTGGGATTAATCGCTTCAATGTGTTGTACGAAATCATCACCATAGGCAAAATCGAATTCATCCTGCCCGCTTTTCTCTACCGAGACAGCTGTGATCGTGCCATGCTGAACGGCATCGCGTAGAATACTAATACCATATTGCTCATCGACAAGGATACCTGCGACATCCTTGGAGACATGCGCCTTTTTGAAGCCTTCATAGATAACCTGTTTGCTTTCCGCCACCACGGCCACCTGCTCGGCATTCAATGGCTCTTTCCAACCAAACAGACCTTTGATATAAGAGGCGCGATGGTCAAATGGTAAGATATAGAGCGGCTTTGTGTATCCCATAACCATATCATTATAATCCTTTCTTGAACTTAATATCACATCATAGGCAGAACGTTTGAAACGCAAAAAAAGTTTCCGCGCTATAACAACCGGCCTTTCAACACGCATAGAAAAAGGCAGGGCTTTTTACTGTTTGTCCAGAGATCACGAACAAGCGAGAAGATATACATTATTTTCAGTGTGGAGCGTGTGGTGGGCGGCCGCAGCTACCTACCACACACTCCACACTCCCAACCCGGCGCCGCAGGCGCCAAAGAGGAAAAGTAAAAAGCCCCCGGCAGAAAGGTTAAATTGCTAGGATTATAACAATGAAACTGTTACAATTATTGGCATAGCTCTGTTTAAATTAAGGAAAAATGATTAGCGGTCCTTTATTGCAGACTATATCTAGAAGGATGGTACTCTTGGCCACAATTTATGATGTTGCACGCCTGGCAAAGGTCTCGAAGACAACGGTTTCAAAGGTATTGTCTAATACGCCATATGTCAGTGAAGAGACCAGGAAACGCGTCCTGGAGGCTATGACCCAGTTACAGTACTCGCCCAACCTTGCGGCGCGTGGACTGAAAAATAATCGCAAATATGTCATTGGTCTGATCGTTCCTCATCATCCTTATCACTTATTCCATGATCCTTTTATTCTGGATATTGTTCTAGGTGTGGAAAGTACCGCCAGCAGCCATGATTATAGTGTGTTGTTGTTTATCCCTAAACCAACAGATAAGCAAGGCGTCTATGATCGTTTTCTGCGCACCGGCTATGTGGATGGGGTGGTAACATTGGAGTCACATCAGGGCGGCATCGACGATCAGGTGCTTGATGAATTGGGCATTCCACGCGTCTCTGCCGGTTACCGTGAGGATCTCAAGCAAATCAATAGCGTCCATTCTAATGATCGTCTAGGAGCCTACCAGGCACTCTCACATCTGCTTACACTGGGTCATCGCACCATTGGAATTATCAGTGGTCCGCAGAATTTTGTTGTTGCTGTTGAGGAACGTATGCGGGGCGCTCGCGATGCTCTGGCCGAGTGGAGCGTCGAGCTCGATCCTCAATTAGTCGCCTTTGGAGACTTTACAGTTGAGAGCGGCTATCAGGCGGCCCAGAAAATACTTGGAGGGGCGCGCCGTCCAACGGCTATTTTTAATATGAATGATCGTATGGCCGCTGGTGTGATGCATTATGCCCGTGATCATGGCTTATCTATACCACGCGATCTCTCACTGATTGGTTTTGATGATATCGCTATCCCTACCATTGTAGAACCACCCCTGACAACCATCCATCAATATCCTGAAATGATCGGGCAGGTAGCAACAGAGCACTTATTTGAGTTGATTAATGGCGAAATAACTATTTTCCCGACCATTGTTCTTCCGGTTGAACTGATCGTTAGAGAAACTACTGCCCCTCCTACAATGATGGATTAACGGCAATTTATTACAATAGAGCATTGACAAGGAAATTTAGACATGGTATATCTACTATAGGGGAACGATCCCCTATCTCAAAACAGGTGCCTATGGCTGCTAACTAATGCACGCACACTCTTTCCCGGCGGTTATCCCCTATCGTCTATCGTAACCACTATTTCAAGGAGGAAATGGACCAGACTTCGTTACACAGGAACACGAACCAACCTGAGCTACCCCTGGTACCCATCTACAGTCACTATGCTATACGGACATATACTTGTACTAATGTGCAAAGGAGAACATGACAGTGCTACGTCATAGCAGAAAACCCGTCCAGATGTGGACCCGCTTAACAGTATTGACCCTCATTATTGTCTCCGGAACATTGTTGTCTGTGAGCAATACACAAAAAGCATATGCCGACTACAGTGTTACCGTAAATCCAGCTCAGCAGTATCAAACCATTCAGGGTTGGGGCAGCAGTATGGCCTGGTGGGCTAACTGGGCCGGCGGCTTAAGTGATAGCCAGCGTATACCACTCGCGGACAAACTTTTTGATCCTAATGCCGGCATTGGACTCAACGTGTTGCGCTATAACTTCGGCGCTGACGGCCCGGGCAATGTTTGCCACAATTCTATTGCCAGTGGTAAGGCCGGTATTTACACCAATCTTCCTACTTATGAACCCACCAATGGCTCCTATGATTGGACGCAAGATGCAAATCAGCGCTGGGTCTTGCAGGCGGCTCAAGCTAGAGGCGCCAATATCTTTGAGGGCTTTGTCAATTCACCTCCTGCGTGGATGACGACCAATAGCTGCACATCAGGCTCCAATGGGAATACCGAAAATTTGAGCAGCAGCCATTACGATGATTATGCCAGCTACCTGGCCACTATTGCCCAGCATTTTCACGATACCTGGGGACTGACTCTCCAGACTGTCGAGCCGTTTAACGAGCCGACCCCTGGTTATTGGAACTATAATGGCGACCAGGAGGGGACCAATGTTTCTACGGGCACGCAGAATACGATTGTGAATAAGTTGGGGGCCAAACTGGACCAGACGGGGGTGTCCGCCTATTCACAGGTCTCTGCCCCTGATGATACGTCGGTTGATCGCTCCAATACCGATTATAATTCCTATGATAGTAACGCGAAGGCATATGTAGTGCAATATAATACGCATACATATGGTGGTAGCAATAGCGACCGCGACTACGCTTATAATACTATCGGGCAGAGCGGCAATAAACGGCTCTGGATGTCTGAATGGGGTACGGGAGCACAGAGCAGTCCGATCGCAGCTGGCATTACCCTGTCCCAAAGTATTCTCAATGATGAGCAACATCTCCATCCAAGCGCCTGGGTCATCTGGCAGGCCGCCGATAATTATTTTTCATCTGGTGGGTCTGGAAATGGTGGTTCAAACAATGATTTATGGGACTGGTCAGCACCGATAGCAATGGCAATCTGGTCTATCCCTCTCGCTATTATGCGATGGGCAACTATAGCAAGTTTGTCCGTCCTGGCTATAAGATGATCGATAACAGCGATGGCAATACCTTCAGTGCCTACGATGCTGGCTCGAATACCCTGGTCCTGGTCACAAACCAATGCTTCATCCAGCAGTACGAACGTGACCTATAACCTCTCGAACTTTAGTGGCGTCGGTAGCACAGCTACTCCTTACCAGACTACAGCTAGCCAGAATCTGGCGCAGATCTCCAACATCGGTATTACAAATAATGCCTTTAGCAGTGCGTTACCAGCACAGTCTATCACGACCTTTGTCATCCACAATGTCACCTATACGGGTCCGGGGGCAGTTACCCAGGTCGATGATTCGACCCAGGGGACTGGACTCAATCAATTTAACTATTCGGCCAACTGGCAACATTGTAGTGGTGGCTGTGGCAACGATCAGTCTGGTTTGTATAATGGCAGTAATAGTTGGAGCGGCACAACCGGGGCCACTGCTAGCGTACAATTTAACGGCTCACGCATTCGACTCTTTGGTGTGAAGGACAACAATGAGGGCATAGCCACTGTCTCCGTTGATGGCGGAACCTCCAGGGAGGTTGATTTTTACGCCGCCCACCGTGCTGGCAATCAGCTGCTCTGGGAGAGTCCACACTTCTCTTCTGGGACACATACGCTCACCATCACGGTCACGGGCCGCAAAAATCCACAGAGTAGCAATGTCTGGCCGGCACTGGATCGCGTGGAGATCGATCCGCCAGCAGCGACAAATCTGCTCTCGAATGCAGGCTTTGAATCAGGTAGTCTGGCGCCATGGAATGGTGAGATCAATCCTTCTCTGGCTGGTATTGAAACCAACTACCCACACAGTGGCACATATGATGCCTACCTGCATCCGACCTCATCAAGTGATGTTGGCCTGGCCCAGACCATCACAGCACCGGCTACCCGCACTTACACCTTAACCGCTTATGCAGCCAATAACATCGGCAATGTGCAGTTTGGAGCCGATGTCAATGGCACACAGGTCAGAAATCTTAATGTCACTGGGAATGTCGGTTACCAGCTATATACCACCACCTTCACTGCTAACGCCGGCCAGAGCATCAAGGTCTGGTATTACGCACACGCCATCAATGGTTGGGCAACCATCGACGACGTCAGCTTAACCTGAATCCCCACAATTCACATCTAATATATTGCCTATAAACGAGCAAACAGGGATAAGCCACTCTTTTCGCGGCTTATCCTTGAACGAGCGTAAAAATAAGGCTAGAGGAGGTCGAGCCTGACCTCCTCTGGCCACTTTTATTGTGGATAGCGCTAACTCAGGTAGGTTGCTTTGACGGAATAGATAGTAGGCAGGTAATCAGCGATCAACTGCCAGTTGTCTCCTCGATCGTTGCTGGCAAACAACTGGCCCGTATTGGTGCCAACATAGACACCACAGGGATCCAGTTCATCAGTACACAAACCATGCCGCAGCACGCCCAGGCGTACATTCGGTCCACTCGGGAGACCATGCGTCAGTGCTTCCCATTCCTCTCCCGCATTCTGCGTACGATAAACCGTAAATTGCTCACCGATATTGTTGCGTGCCTCTCCCTCAACCACTGAGTAGAGCGTTTCGGGATGATGTGGATCGAGACCAATTGGAAAACCGAATTCCGAGGGCAGGTTACTCTGTACATCGATCCAGTCTTCGCCAGCATTCAAGCTTTTGTATAGACCACAGTGATTCTGTTGATAGAGTACATCCGGCTGGGTAGGATGTTGGAGCAGGCGATGGATGCATTGTCCAAACTCTGGATAGGGGTCTGGGAGAAATCCAGCCCGTGTGTTCTTATTGGCGTGTGTCCAGCTCTTCCCTCCATTATCTGTACGCAGGCAACCTACGGCAGAGATACCCACCCACATGCGCTCGGCGTTGGTCGGATCGGCTACGATGGAATGCAGGCAGAGACCCCTGCCCCAGGTTCCAGCGATTACGAGTTGGATGCTCAAGCAGGCCTGTATTTGGCTCCCAGCTCTCACCACTATCGTTGCTTACCCAAAGAGCAGCCGGATCGGTACCCGCATAGATCACGCCTGGCTCGTCGGGACGACCCGGCTCAATATACCAGATATTTTTTAAGCTCAGCCCGCTCTCTGGTGAGAACTGTATGCCCTGGCGTGGTTCCTGCCAGGTCTGCCCAAAATCGTCGCTGTAGCGTAAAAAGGTGCCGAAGAAATCTCCGTTATCGGTTGCGAAGATGCGGTAATCTGCCCGTTGATCGAGCACAGCGTAAAAAACACGGCTGTTGAGCGTTGTATTCTCAACTGCCCAGTGGACCCGATCAGATGAGGTCAACAGGAAGAGTCCACGTTTCGTTCCTACCGTCAGCATAACTGTGCCAGCAGGATAGCGTTTTCGGTTCGTCATTATTTATAAACTCCTTTACGCAATGCGGATGTGCATCAACCGCCAGCGACCGAGGGAAGGACACGGATACGCGCTCCTGCCATGACGGGCGTGTCAAGGCCCTGTAAATAGCGAATGTTGGCCTGTTCGATAAAGATGTTGACATATGGGCGTAGCTCGCCAGTTTCGTAGCAGAGATGAAAGCGGAGACCAGGAAAGCGCTGCTCCAGATTTTCAAGGATCTCGCGCATAGTTGCCCCTTCTATATCCACACGAGCCTGCTGCTCGGTTTTCTCGCGCAACATTGGCGGAAGAATTACTGTAGCGGTTGGCATAAGCCATTAACCTCTTATATATGTGTTGTGCTCGAAAGTCATAAAGAATAAAAAGAAGTCACTGGTCGCATTATAACTGGTGAAAAGCTGAAAAACTTCTTCAATCTTGCTCTTTTGAGCAGAAATGACTCTCGTTGCTTTGCCGCATTTCATCCTTCAAAGCAGAATAAGTTATGGAGGAAGCACTGTGAAAGAAGGAAGGATACTATGCAAATAACAACGCCCGTTCTTAGTGAAGACAGAGACTGTCAGATTGCCCTTAACGATCATAAGCAGGCCATTGAACGCGCTATCCATGTCATGCATACCCATCTAAGCGAACTCCTGACCCTTGAAGATCTGGCCTCGGTTGCCTATCTTAGCCCTACCATTTCAATCGTGTCTTTCGCGGCCTGATTGGCATTCCACCTGGCGAATTCCTTTCTGCATTGCGTTTCCGCATGGCCCGGCGCTTGCTTTTGACGACCCCTCTCAGCGTGACCGATATTTGTTTTGAGGTTGGCTATACCAGCACTGGCTCTTTTACCAGTCGCTTCACCCAGCTTATTGGTTTACCGCCACGCCTCTTGCGTCGCCAGGCCCATGAATTCGAGTTGCCGCGCATAGAGAATACTGAGCAAGACCCCGCGCTACCCGCTCCTGTTCACATGAAGAATGGCTTTCCCGGTTGGATTAGCGCTCCCCCAACCTTTCAGGGCACTATCTATGTCGGACTTTTCAGCAGACCCATTCCTCAGGGGCCACCTGTAAGTTGTACCCAGCTCCACGCGCCAGGTTTTTATCACCTCACCAATATTTCTGATGGCGTCTACTATCTTATGGCAGCGGCCTTCCCTATGGCGACAGATCTCCAATTGTACCTGGAGCCGGGAGAAAATATTTTACTGGCCAAAAGCGCGGGCCCAATTATCATCCACAATGGCTATGTCGCCGGCGATCCTAACCTCGTCCTGCGACCACCACTCCTGACCGATCCTCCACTCGTGATGGCCTTGCCTTTGCGCATCAATAGAAAGACGAAACGCTACTGAAAATATAAAAGAAAGTAACCACGTTCTCTCACATCTCACACCCATCTTATAATCACAATAGCCCTTCCACTTCTCGATATGTAATACATATAAATTAAATTTATCAGGAAGTAACATTATTAATTACCTCCTTTACAGAATAATTAATAATGTTACATACTATGAATTAAACAATACAAGTGATCCAGAAATTCGCAACGTATGTATTAACATGTAGGGCTGGGTGTATTCATTGGCAACCCCTGGTATTGACTATAAGATCAGATACGAGGAGGACATATTCATGTTGAGCCCGGTAGTGGAACCAGGACGTTTTAGCGAGCTAGATCAATTCATTTTTGAGTCCTGGGGATATTTCGTTATTTTAAATGTTCTCTCACCTAAAGAGATCACTGCCTGCCTGGAGGCTTCACAGCGCGTCCACGAGGCAGCGGGAACGCAGGACTTTGGCCAGGTCGGTAGAAGCTATGAACAGGAAGCAGTGTTGGAGGATCTCATGGATCATCCGGCGGTGTTACCTAAAATAAGGGGCATTTTTGGTGATCGTTTTATCGTTCAATCTGGCTGGAACACCAAACAACCAGCGCATGGAAAAATGGGAGGCTGGCATCAAGATGGCTCAAGTGCTTATGACTTCAAGCGCCTGGGTTATCCTATCCCCTGATCCAATTGCGCGCCTCATTTCTCTTAACCGATCAGACATTGCCTGGAACGGGGAATATGGAATTGATTCCTGGTAGCCACCGTAGCTCGATACCCCTACCAGCATCTGTACGTAGGGGAGAAAGCGAACCAGCCATCAGCCACATCATCTGTGCGCCCGCTGGCTCGGTCCTGGTCTTCCACAACGCTGTCTGGCACCGCACTTACGTCCATGATGGTAACTACGATCGCTATACCATGCACTATATCTATAGCCCTCCCTGGATCAAACCGTCAGATCGATTACAGAATAACCAGGACTTCTTGCTGCGTACCACCCCGCTACGGCGTGCCCTGATGGGAGAGTTTGAGCGCCCTGATGCTCCCTATGGCTTCAACTATGACGCTCCTCCCTTTCCCACGGACAATATCTAGCACATAGAACTTCACTGGCCGAACAAAGATCTTATAATGAGCTCATTGTTCGGCCAGTGACCTGAACCATGAGTTAATTATAGGAACGCCAGGGGAAAGCAATCTGATCGTTATGCTACCTGCCCTCCTAATCACGCTACAGGGACACTCCAGATTACCCGTATGGTACCGGATGAGGTGGCTGTGGGAAGATCGATCGATCCTTGCAATTCCTGGGCTTTAAATAGTAATACATCTCGATCCAGGGCACGCGGAAATAAGGTCATGCCATTGCGTAAAACCCCCATCAGTCGTATCTCTACCCGGTCAGGCATACCAAGCAATTCCAATTGCAATGGATCTGCTGGCTGTAAATGGCCTATTAGTAGTTCGAGCATATTTTGCAGATTCTTACGATTCGCATATACAATCAGGACCTCTTTAACAGGGCCCATATTGATGGTTGGCCAATCTGTATGCGTCTCTAGCAGGTATTTTACCAATGCTACAATATCTATCCGTTCGGGCAATTTCCCATCAGGTCCACTGGCTGCACCGTCAGGAGGGTGTCCAGCATCTCAGTTAATCCATCACTTGATTCCTGTACCTGGCGAATCAAGGTCGAGCGTGCATTGGAGTTCATGTGACTCTGAGCTGTCTTGAGGAGTTGGAGGGCCTGTTCCATCTTTGTTACCTCTGGCTGTAGTTCATCAACAGCTCGATGCATAAATGCATCACGCGGCTTATCGAGGTTTTTTAAATATTCGATGGCTTGCTGCAAATCATCTTGCACATGAAATTGCTCGAAGCGTTGTCCACATTGATCAGCGAAGAGCAATAAGATATGGCGTTCGTCCTCGCTAAAGATATGCGGTCCTCCATATGATAAGAGTAACAGGCCTTCGGATGCGCCAGGTCTGAGGGGGAGCCAGGCAAAGGAAGTGTTGATGGTATCCCTTGCTATCAGCGAGGGAAGTGGCGCGCTCTCCTTTTCTTGCAGTTCAAAAAAATATGGCTTCCCATCGTCCTCATGCATTATTGTCATCTTATTTAGCGTCAAGATTTTTGGCGCTGACCCTGCCTCGGCCATTAACAGTAGCTGGGATCCTTCTCTTCGGTATATGGCTGCGTGCCCACTTATCGATCTGGCAATAGAGAGTACATAATTTTGCGCTAACTGGTCAACCGAGCCATCTTTTCCCGACAAAATACTGGCACTACTAAGGTCTGATAGCAGTAGCGAATAGCTATTGGCACGCGCGACCACGCGCGAATGCTCAATGGCTGGTACAAATCGCTCCAATAACATCTGTAGCGCGAAGAAGTCTTCACCAGCATAGGAGAGGCCTTCCTCGCGCTCATCGAGAATCAACAGGCCAATTAAATGCTTTTCAAACAGCATCGGTACTAATAGCAGTTCTTTGTCCTGTTCTTTTTCTGGTTGAACCAGGTAGCGCTGCAAGATACCTGATCCCGTCTCGTTACCCAGTAGCTCATGTAGAAACGCCGGGCGTCTCTGTGTTGCTAACTGGGGCATCCAGGGATGAGAGATGGGAATTTCGCGCGCATTCGCAAATTGATGAAAGTGGTGTTCGATCTTTTGCTGAAAACTATTCTGTTCCGGAGGTTCATCTGAAACAATACGATAGCTGGCCTGCGTTGGATCAAGCACATAACAACGTATCTGTGAGTGTAATATGCTCAGTCGCTGCATACATGCTTGTATCAAATCTTCTACGATATCCTTGGTTTCGCCTGTGGTTGCCTCTGGCTGTCTACCCATGCGATATTTACGCAGATCCTGAAAAAAGAGCACATCTATCAGTGGCCTGGTTCCCCACCAGACAGCCATCGCCCCGCCAAAGCAAAAAATAATGGCAATCAGGGTCTTCTGAGCATGCGTGCCATGGATCACGTTTTCTAATATGAAGCCGAAGTAACAGATAAGTGCGAACCCTAAGATTCTGACCAGGTAAAGGATACTATTGCGAATGTATGAAGTTAAAACAAGTAGTTGATAACGTAAAATAGCAATGGCTAGCGCGAGAGGAAAAAATGCCATCGGCAATGTAGATATCTCACCTGGTAATGAAGGCAAGTTCATACTTTGTGGAACGAGCGTGGTTACTGCCCAGAATATGGTGGCGACGATAAATCCAGAAAATACCCAGGTGATCTTCCTGATCTGCTGGGTCTCTTGTTTCACATGATAATAGCGCCAGACATAACTCAAACGCGCGATAATAAGCAAGATCAATGCGACGAGTAAGACCAAAAAAATTGTGCGGCTTATCAGGTCATTTGTAAATATATATATCCCCTGCGCTAAGATTGCAATACCTGTACTGACCAGAATTGCCGCTGTATATAATAATGATCCGGGCAGTGAAGTGCTGGGGAATGCTCGAAAGAAACAGGCCAGGAAAAATAACGCAACCACGCTACCAAAGGATGCAATCAAGGAAAATCCTTCAATATTTATTGTTGCTGAAGTCTCGGTCGCAAAGACACAGGCCATCGCCCCACAAAAACCAAAGAAGAAAATAGTATTGCTCTGATGGATGGTATAACGCCAGACAATAGCACCAAGAAAATAAAAAAAACTTGCCGTAAAAGCAGATACACCAAATGAGAGAATATCCCACAGGGTTAACTCTTTTGATTGAAAATACAGGATGCTTTTAACAGCTAAGATACCCAGGATCACACAGCCTACCAGGCATAAAAAAAACCACCTCTGATGCTGACTTTTGATACGCACGTAGCGCTTCCTTTCAACCAGCTATCTCAATTTGCTTCATCATTTGATGGTAATGAGAGCCCGAGCATCTTTCGTAGCTCTATAAATTTGACCTGTTGGGATAGTTCGAGATCCTGGAGGAGAGAGGACAAGAGTGCTGATAGGGCGGTATCAATATACAGGAGCCGACTCTGTAAACCTTTTTCCCCCATATCTTCATGGACACTTTTAGAATAGAAGATTGGCAGTGTTTTCTTTTCGCGCCGCACATCTGATTTCTGTGGATTATGCAGGTCACGCATATCATTGCGCAATTGCGCACGCATACCAGAAATGTCCCAAAGAGCATATACCTATGCACAGTTTCTGAGTCAGTGATGCCTGCTGCGATCACTGACATCGCGCACGCCATGGCCATCAGGCTTCCTGATTTATAAGCCATCATGGTCGCGATATGCTTTTGCGTTATCTGCTGCAGTGAAAAATCTTCCCAGGCCAGGTCCAACTCTTGACCTTGCACGGCGGTCAATACTGCTTTGTTCATGGTATCCATCAGCTTGAAGAGGAGTTCACTATCCACGCCAACTTTATGTAAAGAGAGCAGGAGTCCGGGGGTTATCACCATCTGCAGTACAAGTGTAATATTCTGGGCATTGGCCAGCGCCTGGCTCCGATTGGTGGCAATACCTAGTTGCTCAAATAATGGAGAAGTATCATCATCTTGCAGGTCATCAACAATGTCAAGCGCGCAAATTAAACATTCTACGGCCAGGGCTGTTCGACGCACCACCTGTTGCTGTAGCTCTGTTAGCCCATTAGACGCGATTTCAAAAGCCAGGGTCTGACAAAAAACTGCCCACCCTCCATGAGGATCAAAATCTTTTGCTAAAACTTTACCAGGCACACTGAGTGCCTGGTAAAGCTGATTGCGCATAGATTCTGCAGGAATAGTTTCCTGAATATATGCCTGCAATTCTTTTTGTAAAAGATACCTGCTACTCATAACACACTCCAGGCCACGCTATACATTAATATATTTCTATTCAAACTGATGAATTCAACTTAAAATTAAACTAAAACCACCATGAAGGTTCTTTGGTGCCCTTATCAGCGTCCGCTTTTAGTGCCAGTGTTGATGAGCTAATGCTATCTTTAGCAGACTCAGAGGCATCAACAATCTTCAGAAAGGTGGAGATGGCAACGCTGGCTAAATCCCAATTGGTTGGTAGAGTTACATTTGTAGATTGATTTTCCAAGGCGTTCTCCTTTCGAGAAACTACATTAGCACAACATATCCCTTAAACTATACACTATAAACATATTTTCAAGCAAGAGGTCAAACTACTGACTCGGACGTTTTTTATTTATTATACTGAGAAAAGAGGCTTTTATTGGTATAATAAACATAGCATCCTTTATTAATCCAAAATATAAATGAAAAGTTACATACTATATAGCATGCCAAAAATTATTTAACCGATTGATGCTGTTTATCGAGTGTGATGGGTACCTCACTGGAGTGCAGATAAATGATAAAAGGATCGCGTGTTCGGCAAGAGCCACGGTGACTGATGAGGAATGAACTGAATAAAAACTGAAAAAAAATCCACTAAAGATCTCGCTCTTTCTATGCTAGACTGAAAAAACGAGATATCTCATAATTTTTGCCCCTCATAACTACAGAGTTGTATATTTTTTCTCTCCAGGAAGGAGATATGCAATGGCAAGGAAGTTCACAGGTCACTATTCAGCATACTATCGCGTTGGTGGTATCACCTGCAGCGCAATGCTATGCCTGCTGGTCTCGCTTATCGCGGTAGCTTTACCGCAAAGTGGATCTCATTCCGTCACTCATGCGGCTGCGGCTGCCAGTACTACGCAAGTTACGGTCAACGCGGGTCAGTCCCAAGGCAATTTGACTACGTCGAGTGTCGGGGTCAATACCGCCGTCTGGGATGGCAATCTGCTTGATAGCGCCTCTTCTACAGCCCTTAAGAATGCCAATGTTAAGGTCTTGCGCTATCCCGGTGGCTCGACCTCAGATGTCTATCACTGGCAATCAAATAGCAATGTCTCGGGACAGGGCTATGTGAATCCCAGTAATAACTTTGATGCCTTTATGGGGGTTGCTCAGGCAACGGGAGCGCAACCCATGATTACGGTCAACTATGGTTCGGGCACAGCACAAGAGGCGGCTGGATGGGTGCAATATGCCAATAAGGGCGGCTCTGGCTACAATGGTCCGGTGCCAACCTATAGTGGCGCCTCTAGCAGCGGCCATCAGTATGGCATTAAATACTGGGAAATCGGCAATGAGATCTACGGCAACGGTACATATGGCTCGTCATGGGAGTATGATACTCATGCGATGGGTCCCTCAACCTATGCGACCAATGTTGTGGCCTATAGCCAGGCTATGAAGGCCGTCGATCCGAGTATCAAGATAGGCGCGGTACTTACGGCTCCTGGTAACTGGCCCGATGGTCAGACCAGCACTTCATCCCCACAACCGTGGAATGATACTGTCCTGTCAACGGCCTGCTCTTCAATTGATTTTGTAATCGCGCACTGGTATCCACAGGGTCCTGGTACGGAAACTGATGCCAACTTGTTATCCACCCCAGCCAGATCGCGAGCATGACATCAACCCTGCGCTCTAAGATCTCCCAGTATTGTGGTTCACGTGCCAGCCAGATACAGATTATGGTTACGGAAACGAACTCGGTCTCTTATAATACAGGCAAGCAAACTGTGAGTCTGGTCAATGCGTTATTCCTCGCTGACAATTATATGACCTGGCTGGAAAATGGCGTCACCAATGTGGATTGGTGGGATCTGCATAATGGGGCCAGCGGCGGCAACAATAATAGTGCTTCGCTCTATGGCAATGCTCAGTATGGAGACTATGGCCTCTTATCGAACGGAACTTGTACCAATACAACTTCGAATATCTGTGAGCCCGCTGCCAATACCCCGTTTCCTTCATATTATGGCTTACAGATGCTCAGTAATCTGGGTACACCAGGGGATACAATAGTCTCCGCCGCCTCGAATCAGAGTCTGGTGGCTGCCCACGCAGTAAAACAGGCCAATGGCAATCTTGCCGTATTGCTGATCAATAAGGATCCAAGCAATAGCTATACTGTGTCACTGGCACTCAACGGTTATAATGCAGCTTCAAATGCTACCATTTATACATATGGTGAGCAGAGTAACTCTATTACTTCTACATCAGGCTCATCTTCGAGTGTCACGATTGCTCCATATTCGTTAACCACCGTTGTCTTGCAGCCCGGTGGAGTTGGTACTCCCACACCCACACCCACGTCCACGCCAACCGCTACACCAACGTCCACACCAGTTAACACAAGTGCCTGCAAAGTTAGCTATTCCGTAAACCAGTGGCCGGGCGGCTTTACAGGTAATGTGACTGTCACCAATACAGGTAGCAGCACGATCAATGGCTGGACCCTGACCTTTTCTTTCCCTGGAAATCAACAGGTTACACAAAGCTGGAATGGCGTTTATTCTCAGCAAGGGAACGCGGTAAGCATTAAGAATGCCGACTACAATGCTTCAATTGCGGCAGGGACCTCGGTTAATCCCGGCTTCAATGCCTCATGGAGTGGCAGCAATCCAAGCCCAACATCCTTTGCTCTCAATGGGACAACCTGTAGCGCTGGCTAATTGTTGCCAGGGCTGGAAACTTTGAGTCCAGGCGCACGCGCGCCCGAACTTTTTAATATTAATAGCGCAACAGGTGCGAAGTTCGTACCTGTTGCGCTATTAAATGCTTTCTTAACCCTAAGGCTAGTTACTGGCTAACGCTACATCATCCACATAGAAATCGGTCGGATTCTTACTACCATTGGTCGCTACGAAGGCAATCTGTACTTTCTGCCCTTTGTAGGCGCTGATATCATAAGATGAGCTTTGCCAGCTATCAGTAGTGCTGCCATCGCTCAGCTTTTGTAGGGTGCCCAGGACAGTTCCGCTCGTGTTACGCACTTGAATAGAGAGAAAATCATACGAATGTGTGGTCTCAGTTGTGTTTACATACCAGTAGTAGCTCAAAACGTCTGATGTGCTGCTGGCTGGCAAAGTAACTGTCTGATAGATGCTATCCTGACAATTATTGTATCCACATAGATATGCCTCGGAAGAACCAGTGTGGGGATTGGATGAATCGACTATCTCATATCCACCACTGGAGCTCTCAACCCAGGGAGAGCTACCGTTCTCAAAACCACCATTCTGCAATAGATTGCCGCTCGGTGTTGGTGTTGGTGTAATGGTGGGCTGAGGAGTTGGTGTAATGGTGGGCTGAGGAGTTGGTGTAACAGTGGGATGCGGGGTCGGCGTACTGGTTGGTTGCGGCGTTGGTGTGCTTGTTGGAACTTTCGTTGGCGTTGGCGTTGGTACGGGTCCAGAACCACTTGAAGCTAACCATTCCGTTCCATTGGGAAAGAGAATATTATCCTGGGCTGCAGGATCATTCCAGCCGTTGTAACAGGTGTTGCCAGGAGAACAGGTACCGTCATCAATCGCTGAGCTATCGCCCATCGCCAGCACGCGACCGCTTCCATATGCACTGCCAGCAAAAAAGACTCCAGTTGTGCCTGTATTTGAGAAACCGGCACGATAGATAATACCATGGGCAGCAGCATTGTCCGCGGTATTCAAAGTTTCGGTCGTGCCATTGCGAATAATACTGCCCTGCGCGGTCCCAAATGGTCCGTTTAAGAGGGGATCTGGATTGGGCGTATCATTGCTGGGGTTTTCAGAAGCGATGTTCAACACATCAAACTGTATGCCAAAGATGTCATTCTTGATGCCGTTGTTGTTCATCAGGTCATTGAAGATATGGAGTGAGTCGGCGCCATCATTGTTACGATCACTGCCATTATGGTCAGCAATCATAAATAGACCACCACCATTTTTCACAAAGTTGAGGATGGCAGTTTTCTCGCTGCTTGTGAATAAGGTGTTGGGCTCGGGAAGTACGAAAGCATTGAAGTTACTCAGATCTTGAGGGTTGCTGCTATTTCCATAGGTGATTGCGCTGGTGTTTGTCTTGAGCGAATAACGACCAGTCTTCTGCAATGCAACACCCCAGGCACTTATTCCCCCGGTCCAATCTGTTTCTACCTGGGGATTTGCGTTCTGGGCCAGTGGATCTGGCTGGCTGGTACTGATAATCCAGTCAGCGTTGCCCGCTGTTTCAGCATGCGCATTATCAAAAAGTACCTTGTATGTGGCCGCGGCATGAGCGACATGGGGGGACGACGATTTTGGTGCAAATAGAATGGTCCCCAGACTGAAGAGAAAAACAAAGAGGAGAACGAAGAGCATGCGTAGACGTACATGTGGTTGCGACATGGCATCCTTCCTTTTCGCGTCATGTTTGAACCCATGCAATATGAACACATACGTCTGCTTACAACTATGTGTCATATCCCGCAGGGTCACTTTTCTTTTCCGTTCCTGTTGTTGGCAGCAGACAGGAATCACAGTGCGGAGAGTTGTGACGAGCAAGAAAAGTGTATAGTGTGTACTTTAACTTTTCCCCACTAATAGTATAAATGGTATTAGCAGGAAAAATCACGCTTTAAATGGGGCAATTTTTGGCTGAACAACAAATTATAAGCTTTTTTAACAAAACTATCCTGAATGGACATATGCCTTTTAACAGTTTAGCAGTATGTTAACAATCAGTAACAGTAAGCACAGCTTCAAGTTTAGTAATATGCAGATCGTTATACTTATCCAATTAAATACACATCATAAAATAACTGACCCACTTTCACAAATGGGTCAGCCAGCTAAAGACAATCTATTCTTGCTATCCACCAACAACTCTACTCTTGATATCCACTAACAATAATGATGCCCTGTCGAGCGATTTTATTGTCCAGTTTGAATGTGTCGGCTGCGCCAGGAGGCAGGGGCTGAGGATTGAGACCGCCCTGTATCTGCTCTAATTGCTCTTCCGTTAGCTCCTGCTCAGCAAAATCGCTTTTGTTCATGTTCTGCTTGTGCTCTTCGTTTATTTTCTTCATGGATCATACTCCTTTTTTAATGAGTCACTGTATAAAGTAATGCTCACCTACTCATATTATACACAGCTCTTCTGATATGAAGTATGATCTACTTCACTAAAACTTGCTCTAACACCTCACTATATCAGAATATGTCTGATCTTTATGATCACCGCGCTCTTCACGTCTGGGTTTGAGCGCCAAAAGCGCTCAAGAAGTATTTTTAAGTGGTGCAAAAAGTGCGCAAAGCGCACTTTTTGCACCACTTAAAAAAAAACCGGGCGCGCCAGCGCACATCCGTACAGGAGCGGCATACTTCCCATGATGATGAGAGTAAGACACATTCTCAACAAGTTAATCGATGGTTACAAAGGTTGTAAAATCTATGATAAAGTGCATGAAGATAGCATAGCCATGAGTAGCGGTAGTCACTACGATAGTGGTAGCAAAACCCGGGTGGTTAGTAATCGGGAGTACACGACTCAGGGTTGGGCGACATTCGGTGGCACGTTCGGATCTTTGGTACCGAATTGCTGGGCGTACTCTGAATTGAGCCGAGGCCACTCGAACTTCATCGCCTCGCCAGCAACGATGCGGCCGATGGGAGTTCCGCTGAGAAGGTGGTCCAGAACATCGAAACAAATGTGCCATCCGGCAGCACCCATTGAGATGAAGCGGCGATCGATGTTGTGCCACAGCGTCAGGCGCGTGCCGCCACCCAGGGCTTCGAGTTCCCACCTGATATCGTTGCCACCCCAGTTGTACTCAAGCACATTGGGAGGGTCGGCACGCGTCACCCTTGTTTCGGAAACCTGCGGCGTGGGCGCTCCTACCGTGGTGAGCTTCACCGTGCTTCCAACCGTACCCAGGCTCCCATCGGCATCAAAGGGAGCCCACTCGCGCAGATGCGCCGGCTCGGTAAGCGCCTGCCAGACTTTTTCTGGCGCGTGGCGCAGCTCTCTAACGAGAATGAGCGTCCACTCCTCTCCATTCTTTTGTACCTGCGCCCCATAGGCCGGACCCGGTATGTACTGCTCGCGATCTATCACCTTTTTCTCCTTGTCTTTCTTTTTGTTTACGTTGATTGATCCATACGATCGAGGTGGCGTTCGAGAGCATCCACGTGAGCGGACCAGAACTGACGGAATGGAGCCAGCCAGGCATCCACCTCCTGAAGCGGTTCAGGTTTCAACCGATAGAGACGGCGCTGTGCCTCCACCGTGGCTTCCACGAAACCGGCCTCGCGCAGCACGCGCAGGTGCTTTGACACGGTCGGCTGCGACATATGAAGTTGACGCCCGATCTCTCCTACCGACTGTTGTGACGAGGCCAGGAGGCTCAATATCGCGCGGCGGTTCGGCTCCGCAATGATTTCGAACACAGATTCCATTTTCTTAGAATACTCCACAGAGCATATACGTGTCAACGCATATAGCAGCAGATCGTCCACGGCGGCCAGCGAAGCCCGGGAAGGTGGTATACGGTAGCGCTACCGTATACCACCTTCCCGGGCTGCCAACCTGCGGAACAGCCGCCCTTAATAGCGTGCCAGCTGCGTGAGTTGAATGAGGTTGCCGCAGGTGTCGTTCAGCATCGCAATGGTCGAACCAGTCACATCGGTGGGCGGCATCGTGAACTCGGCGCCGCGAGCCTTGATCCGCTCGTAGTCGCCCTTGACGTCGTCGGTGTAGAACATGATCGCGGGCTGGCCTTGTTGAAAGATCGCCTGCTGATAAGCGCTGGCCGCGGGGTTGTTGTTCAACGCCAGTTGCAGCTCAGTGCCGTCCGGCTCCTCGGGCGAAGCCACGGTCAGCCAGCGAAATGGGCCCTGACTGACATCGGCCTTCCTGGCAAAACCTAGTACCTCTGTATAGAAACGCAGGGCCTTGTCCTGGTCGTCCACGTATACGCTAGTCAGTTTGATTTTCATCTTCGTTTCTCCTTTGTCATGTTCGCGGTTCGGGCCGCGTCGTCTTCTCCGTATCTTCCTTGTCCATGTTGACTGATTCCATGCGATTGAGGTGGCGTTCGAGAGCATCCACGTAAGCTAACCAGAACCGGCCTCGCGCAGGTACTTTAACACGATCGGCTCCGCAATGATTTCGAACACAGGTTCCACTCCCTTAGTATACTCTACAGAGTATATACGTGTCAAGGTATATACAGGCAAAAAGCCCCGGCCAAACGATTTCAATCGGCGCGCAGAATGCACCATCCGATGCGTTTTTTTGGCGCTACTCATGTAACCTCTTCACGTACACATTGATAGAGATAAAACACCGCTATATAAACGCATTTCTACTAAAAAACCATCTTTGTTTTTGATCCTTATACACGAGAGGAGACCATAACTGATGTTCAAACGTACTTTATTGGTTTCACTTATGTTTGCGCTGGTCGTGCTACTGGCGGCCTGCGCTAACCCGGCTTCAAGCAGTTCTTATCAAGCTCCAAGCACTGGTAATAGCAATAGTTCACAAACTACCAGTACCCCCACGGCCGCTGCTACCACTGCAGGACTCATTGTCAAGACGGCACAGGCACAGGTCAAAGGCGCATCTCAAACGATCTTAACTGACGCGCAGGGCATGACTCTCTACTACTTCACACCCGATACGTCTACACAGGCTACATGCAACGGCGGCTGTGCCGCTGCCTGGCCTCCTGCGCTGTTCCAGGGCAGTGGTACGATCCCTCATGCGTCGTCGCTTCAGGGAACATTAAGCCTGCTAAAAAATGGGGACAAGTCCCAGATTGTATATAATGGCCATCCACTCTACACATTTTCAGGTGATACCTCAGCAGGTCAGACAAATGGTGAAGGGGTGGGTGGGAAATGGTTTGTTGCTGTACCAGATCTCAAACAGCAGGGGACGCCGACGACAAAAGGATATTAAAGATAGAAATCTCATAAACATCCCTTGACTTCAAGTCTACTTGAACATGTACACTCCAGCTAGACGTTGATCAGTCACTTAGAAACAATACTAGCGATAAGAGATACTCTGTTCGTGTGAGCAGGGTATCTGCCCGCGAAAGGGAAGCGTTTATGAGAATCCTGGCTATCTCTGGCAGCCTGCGCGCCAGTTCCACCAATACACGGCTTGTACATGCTATTATGCGCCTGGCACCTACTGAGATTGAATTTCTTATGTATGAAGGATTGGGGGACCTACCTCACTTTACACCGGATCTCGATGGAGATAATCCACCACCTTCAGTCCTTGCTTTACGCCAGCTACTTCGAACTACTGATGGTGTGCTCATATGCACGCCAGAATACGCTTTTGGCGTGCCAGGCTCCCTCAAAAATGGGCTTGACTGGACCGTGTCGTCAGGTGATTTTTCAGTTAAACCGGTGGCTGCTATCAGTGCTTCTCCTTTATGGGGAGGAGGTGATAAGGCGCACGCATCTTTACTGCTAACATTGACCGCTCTGGGAGCCAATATCCTGGAAGAGGGGAAGATCATTATACCAATGGTGAACAAAAAATTGGATGCCGAGAGCAATTTATTGGACCCTGCCCTGGTAGAAAATTTGCAGGCGGTCTTTAAAGCATTTCAGCAGTCAAACAACCAACAGGCTTAAAAAATTCGCTTGTATCTGAAGTAGAACCTGCTCTAACAGGTTTACTCCAGATACAAGCGACCAACCTGCAACCTTATATCGTTCTACAAGATGGGAAGATCAAAAGTTAAAAGCTTCGTAGAAGTCGCCAAGCTGAGCAAGGCCATCGCGTGGTGGGGCTGGAGGCCCATACGTATTTCCCTGGGCAGCATCGTTATTCTGTCCAGGTGTGTTAACATCAAATTGATGATTAAGACTGGCCAGTGTGGGAAGTCCAAAACGGCGCTCGATAAACTTCAGGATAGAACTATGCTCGTATAATTGTCCGGATACATAACCGCGTCTGGCATAGGGTGAAATAACTAGTGTAGGCACACGGAAACCCAGGCCATAGGCATCTAATTGCGGTGGGGCAACATGATCAAAATAACCGCCGCCTTCATCATAGGTGAAGAAGAGTGCAGAGCTGTTCCAGGCACTTGAATTCATGAGGGCCTGAATAATCTGCTTCATCTTACTCTGTCCCTGCTGAATATCTGCGGGTGGATGCTCGCTGATGAGCGATTCAGTGATGAGGAATGAAACCTGGGGCAGTGTGCCGTTCTTTAAATCGTGATAGTAAGAGCTTTCTGGGAGATAGAGCCTGGGATCATATACCCAGTTTTTAAAGTAGGCTAGCGCGTTGTAGCCCTCGAGTTGGGTTGGTAAACTGCCGGTGCCAAGACCGAGGTTGTAACACTTCCAGCTGATGTTATGCTGATCAAGCACGTCTGCAATCGTTGGCCAGTCGAGTTGCCCACCACTTATATTGTTGGTGGTGTTGCCACCACTGGTGCCACTCCACAGCGCCAGGCGGTTGGGGTCGTTGGGCCAAGCTGGTAACAGAAGTAGTTTCCACATAAGGTAAACTGATCGGCAAGCGAGTAATAGAACGCAAGGTCAGAGCCATCGTAATAACCCATGGCACCAAAACCATCAGTTGTATACACGCCATTCATAGCCCCGTTATTCCACTCGCTATGAATAGATTGCCAGGAATGCGAGACATCATTGCTAATAGGCAACGGGAAATGGTATGGCCGTACGGAGCCACCATTGCCATCTGGTTGTGAATAATTCTGTGGAATCCCAAAGGCTCCTGCATTGGGATAGTGCCCGTAATACTCATCAAAGGTACGATTTTCCTGACAGGCAACCAGCACATGATTAATAGGATTAGACGAAGCGCTGGCATGCGCAGACGTCGACTGGGTCGCAGCGAGGATTCCTTCAAGGGTAAGGCTAGCCCCGGCGACAGCGCCGAACTGCTTTAACACCTTACGACGGGATTGACGTTTGATAATCCATGGCTGTTGGTCCATATATCTCCTTATAAAGGCGGTAAATGTATTTTTCTACGAAGCTGCATCTTGTAATGCCTCTTCGCGCAAAAGCCCCTATAAAGATAATCATATAAGCTATATATTTATTTGTTGTTAAGGATTTTGCAAATAACTGGTTAATAAAACGTTACAGTACTGTAATATGAGCTCGTTACTTTGCTTATTTCGTAACTACTCAGTAGCCCATGCAATGGGGAAAGGAGAACCAGCAAAAACCGCAGCAATGGCAGCAAGCATTGAGCGCCCCTGCTTGCGCATGGTTGAAAGATAGCTGCGAATGATGCAAAAAGCCGTAGCTCCATCGTCACTGCGGAAGGTTCCGGAAATCTTTTGCTGCACTTTCACCATGCGTAAATCTCGTTCGGCGAGATTGTTGGTAAAAGGCACAGACAGGTCCTCCAGAAAACCCAACACTTGATCAGCTCGCTTTAAGAGCGCATCGAGCAGATTCTTGGAGGCTTCCTGTTTTTTGCGTCCTTGTCGTTTGGGCTGCAGACTTCCTGGGGGAGGGGCTTGAGCGGCATGCGTGGCAAAGCCAGCGGCCAGAATGGCAAAATACTGGGCAAGCCACTGCTCCCGTTCGGGGGTGGGGACGGCGCTCGCTCCTTGGAGGCGCCAGCGATCAGCGGCTTGCTTCATCGCCAGCAACAGATCGAACATGGCTTGTCCCCAAGGCTGCTTCTCCTGTTCGGCGACATACAGGCAGTCGCGTAGCAGGTGGGCTCCGCAGAGGCTATGGGTACAGAGGTAGCGATCATAGCTGGACCAGCGATCATGCATGGAGCGGCCCTGATAGTGTGGCCAGATCCCAATCTGCTCCAGAGCCTGATGCCCTCGTTTGCGATGCCAGGAGTACAGGGTGAGCCAGGGAGTCGCATTGAGATGCATCCAATGCAAGATGCCTTTGACACGCATCCCCGTTTCGTCAGCATGTTGCAAGGGGCTGGCCAGCAGTAAGGTTTTGATCCGCTCGATGCTCGACTCAAGGGTCTTGGCTGCCTGAGCAATCCAACGGACCAGCGTGCCTTCGGACAACTGACACCCGCACAGATCAGCAAGAGCTTCACAGGTGCGTTGCAGTGGCACCAGTTGAAAGTGGGAAAGATAGACCGCCAAGGCTTGGACCTGCGGGCCATACTGGACAGCAGCATCGACGCCTGCCGGAAAAGACGCCTGCGTCACATGCTGGCAATAGGGGCAGCAGATTGCTTGTCGGCAATGCTCCTCGACCAGCAAACGCCACGTGGGCAGATCGTGGACTTGACGGCGTTCGTTGGTGATAGCTGCCTCCTGCTCAAGAGGGTACTGACATGCTTCACAGTGCGTTGGACGATGAAGCACGACGCTATCAGGAGTCAATGCTTGCATCAGGGTATGACCGTGGTGACCGGCTTGTCCACCGGAAGTCTTGCCGCTTTTGCGCCGCTGTTTGCCAGGTTTGCGACCCAATCCATCACTGGAAGGAGGTTTACTACTATTATGACTATCTTTTCCCAATCGCCGTTCAAGCTCTTCAATGCGCAACAAGGCACCTATGAGCAATCCTTCGAGCTCTTCGATCCTGCGATCTTTCTGCTCTGCTTGCTCTTTGAATGCCTCTGCTTGCTCTTTGAGCTCTCGGTAGGCTTTCTGAAGATTTCTCACTTCTTCTTCTGTCATGCTCTTAGTTTATCAGCTTTGTCCAGCTTTTCTCAAGGTACTGAGTAGTTACCTTATTTCTATAAAATTTATTTTCTCTTATTTATCTCTTCTCTCTACTGCTGAGTTAATTACATATGGCAATGGCAGTCACTCCACACCCTCCAATTCGGCGCCGCCGGCGCCAAAGAGAAACATTAAATATCCTGCGGCAACAGCAGTATATATGATTTTTTATGGATATTATGTTATGATAATCGTTGGAGGCACAGTATGCTGCTGGTTGCTCCTTACCTTCCATGAGCAGCCGGCATACATTTATCGCGCTTATACCTCTTGCATACACGCTCTTCAAAACTGCATTAAAAGTATGCATATACAAAACCTACGAAAGAATAGGATGGACCTGTTTATGTCAACAATAGTCCTTTTTCAACAGCGCTATGGTCAATGGGCTTTAGTCACGGGGGCCGCTTCCGGATTAGGAAAAGAATTTACCAATCAGCTCGCCGCACGGCAACTTAATATTGTCGCCGTTGATATACAGCCAGATAAACTCCAGCAACAGGTTTCGTTCTTGCAACAGCAATATGGGGTACAGGTTAAACCATTGCTAGTTGACCTGTCTGATCCGGCATTCCTTGCGCCAGTACAACGCGAAACGGCTGAATTGGAGATAGGCCTGGTCGCTAATGTCGCGGGACTCTCTTCCGTTGGACCACTTCTGGATATACCTCTGGAGACGTTACAACGGCAGATTGCGATTAATTGTTATGCACCATTGACGCTATCACATCACTTTGGGCGCTTGATGCGCGAGCGTGGACGGGGAGGTATTATCTTCTTTTCATCCGCATCAGCCTTGCAGGGTACCGCGCTCGTAACAAATTATGCGGCTACCAAGGCCTACAATTTGATCCTGGCCGAGGGCTTATGGGATGAGTTGCGTAGTTCGGGCGTTGACGTGTTAGGCTTTGCGCCAGGAGCTACCAATACGCCTGGCTTCCACCATGCCAAACCACGCTATACGGCCATTCCAATGCCTTATATGGAGGCTGCGCCAACCGTTGCTGAAGCTATCGCCGCCCTTGGACATACCCCAGCAGAATCGCCGGACGCGGTAATAGAGCCGCGGCCTTTTTGAGCACACGCATCCTCCCACGCAAGCAGGCCGTCAAAATGTTTGGTGACAATATGAGAAAACTCTATCCGCATCATACCCAACCCGCGCGCAGTGAGAACGCTACCCCCGGGGAACTTGAAAGCAAACATTAGTAACTTGCTCGTTCACATATCCCATTCAGGTTGTGCAATAGAGAAGCAGTCCCTTCTCCATCGCACAACCTGAACACTTTTAGCGAGTACCGTAGGTGCGAAGTTTCATATCAAAATTGTATATGACCTGGCTAAGACTTCTAATTACCATGCAACTTGATCTGGAAGTAGATCTCTTTGGTAAAGTTGCCATAAACGCCATCAATAGTATCACTTAAGGCATTTCCACTTCTGGGTACGGTAAAGGTTGGTGAGTGACAGAAGTCATCATCCGAACAACCAGGTAGTTTAGAGATATCAAGCTTTACTACCGGGGCCAGATCAGTACCGTCGGTATCATTATTGGTACCGGGATAGACGTTGAGGGTTTGGCCATCTTTACTCATACTGATCAGGTAAAAATGACCTTTGCTATCCTGGGTAATGCGCATCTTTTGGCCGTAATCAATATTTTGCTTCACATCCTTCACAATCTTACCATCAGCGATAATGACATGATGCGGCCCATCATATAAATTATTGTAGAGGATGTGTATCCGGCCATAGCTATCAATATAGCTATCCGTCAGATATGTCACATCATAGTCACTATTGTTCTTTGGCTGTACCTCGACTACTGGGAGCTGCTGGAGGACTGGATTCGTTACGTCCTTGATGTAAAAATACTTAATGGCGTTAAAAATATAATTGAAACCTGTAGACGCGGGCAAGCCAAGTTCTGGCCGTTCGACATCGCGCATAGCCGTGATCGTCAGGTCGCCATTATTGCCGGGGAAGAAAAAGGCATAGGTATAGCGATAGTCAAAGGTGTTGGTATGAAAGGTCCACTTCTGCGTGGTCGAGGAATAATAGGACCAGAGAAAACTACCTGGCTTATCAGCGGCCGTCTGGAAAATAACCATATCACCTTTGGCATTAATACCGCTACCACTATAGCCTTGATCTTGAATCCATGCTCCAGCTATCTCTTCACTCTGAAAGGTCTTGCCCAGATCCTTGGAATAGAGATGGACTAATTTTCCCTGTGTGCCCGGCCAGGTGAACAGATGGATCTCATCATTAGGTCCAACAAGAATATTGATTGGCTCGCTCCCTGCATTGCCACTCTTTAATTCTTCCCAGTTTCCACTCAAGTTCCGGTGCATCAAATGCCAGTTGCGGTTTTGTAGATCCTGGCCCGCATCGATATAGACGGTGAAAATATCTCCTGTGGAAGTGCGTACCAGGCGGTTTTTTTGTACGCCCCAACTATTAGGAACATACACATTATCCTGTCCAAAAGCACCACCAGTGACCTGTTCCAACCTGGCCAAAGCAGGACTACCAGATACAGGCACCGGTACTACTGTTGGGGTTGGTGTCGGCGTATCTGTTGATGTTGGCGTATCCGTTGGTGTCGGCGTGTCTGTAGATGTCGGCGTATCCGTCGGCGTTGGTGTGTCTGTAGATGTCGGCGTATCCGTCGGCGTCGGCGTCTTAGTAGCCCCTGGAATAGGAGTGGGATTCTGGACTCGCGTCGAGGTTGGTTTAGTAATAGGAGGTGCTACAGGCACAGAGTTTGTCGTGGGCGAAGGATATACCTGCGATATAGGTGGATATGAAGGTTGGGTTGGGATAGGAGTTGTTGTATCTGAGGGGGGATAGCCAGTTGAGGTGGGATCGCTATTGGATGGGGTTGATGTGTTCGCTTCGGTTGGATACGTAGGAGGGTCGGTCGGCGATGAGGTGGGTCCACCTATATTTGTCTGCGTCGATGTAACACCCGGTAAGGTCGCGGATGGGCTGCCGATCGAGCGGATTACACTGGCCTGCAGATGTCGCAGCAGCGGCTCACTGGCGCGGGCCGGCAATAATTCACTAGAAGCAGCTACAAGCGAAATCAAAAAAATAAGCAAGACTAACACGCATGCGACTAAGAGCTCACGTTTTTTCCATAATAATGGAAACGCGAGTGGTGTATTTTTGTTGCTAGATAGTGGTCTTCTACGTCTAAAAATATTTTTGGGAGCATTTAAGCACTGTATTAACACTCTACGAATAGCCAGTAAAAATATACTCAATGTCCAATGTCCCTTCCATGGATAACGTGCTTGCTAACTTCATTAAATCTATTGCGACTCTGTTTTACCTGATGCATTCACTTTATTTTTATCGTTGGCATGAAGTAAAAGAGTTTTTTCTTTGTTATTGTATATATTAATTAGATTATATGCTCTTCAAAGAATTCTTTCAACCTTTATACCTTCTTGTTTTATTTATTCCATCATTGCATATGAGCTCGATTGTGCTATCTATTCTTATTAAGTTCCATAATTGTGTATATTTCTGTATTTTTCTATCTGTGAGGGCCTGATTCCCATCGCCCTATCAATCATCTCTCGACCTTGCGTACGTGCGCTACGCGCCCGAGCTGTTTTTTGGGAGGAGCAAAGAGGTGCGCGGCGCGCACCTCTTTGCTCCTCCCAAGGCTCCCCATCATACGCGTTTGCTCCATGTGAGCTCTAACTCATAACGGCCTTTTTTTTAGAAGGGCCAATGACAGCGCCGTACACCTCTTTGCTCCTCCCAAAGCTCCTATCATACGCGTTTGCTCCATGTGAGCTAAAGCTCATTATAGTCTTCTTTTTAGAAGGGTCACTGACAGCGCCGCGCACCTATTTGCTCTTCCCAAGGCTCCCATCATACGCGTTTGCTCCATTTGAGCTCTAACTCATAACGGCCTTTTTTTTAGAAGGGCCAATGAGTGCGCGCTGCCCATGATTCTACCCAAGAAATTTTATGACCCACAGCGCTAAAGCTCATCATAATCTTCTTTTTAGAAGGGCCAATGACAGCGCCGCGCACCTATTTGCTCTTCCCAAGGCTCCCATCATACGCGTTTGCTCCATGTGAGCTCTAACTCATAACGGCCTTTTTTAGAAGGGCCAATGAGGGCGCGCTGCCCATGATTCTACCCAAGAAATTTTATGACCCCACAGCGCTAAAGCTCATCATAATCTTCTTTTTAGAAGGGCCAATGAGGGCGCCGCGGCGCCCTCATTGGCCCTTCTAAAAAAAACTATTCGGGCGCGTAGCGCACGCACGCAAGACAACAACAGTGCTCCCATAACCATGGGAGCACTCTACACACCCTTTAGTAGCGAAACACTGCAGCGGCCAGCTGGTTATCAATGACATCGGTTTGATCGAGGACATAGACGGCTCCGCCGTGCAGGATCGTCTGGGTAGCGGCTCGCTCCAGTAGATCATCATCACCGGGCATGGCGCTTTCATGAACCTCGAGGGCTTCGGTTAAAGGATCAAAACGTCCCCATTGTTCCCGGTCACGCGCAATAAACAGGGTGGCAATACGTCCCTCATGGGCAGCTAGAACGATCAAACTGATATTGTTAGAAGCCTGCTCCGTACCAGCATACTCCTGGTACTGCGCCAGCGCTTCGTGTTGGGCTTGCGAGAGTGATGGTTCAACCAGAGGCCACGCTTTCTGGTGTAGCACTTGAATCGACAAGTCATCTGGATTGCCCGTCAGGGTGCTCTCAAGCAGATGAGGATAGGTGTTCACCTCGCGGTACATGGCGGTGAGATATTCTACGCCTGCCAGCATTAATGGGACAGTTTCGTCATGTAAGAGCTCACGTAAGCCATGGTTGATCTTCTGGAAGTAACGGGTCAGATGTTCTTTGGCCTCATCATTCTCACCTTTGCCGTGAAAAACAAGAGCGTGCCGTCCGCCTTTTTCTACCAGTGCACCTGAACCTGTGCTGTGGTATTGCAGTTCTTTCTCGGACTGCGCATATTGCAAAGTGGCAGCGAGCCTCTCAGGCACCTTCTCCGGTAAGAGCACCTCCTGCATCGTATAACGTGTCCCCTCTAGCAGTCTGATCTCTTTTTGAGAAAGGGCCAACAGATAAAAACGTCCATCATTGGCCAGCAAAGAAAGTAAGGGCTTGAGATAAAAATGGGAGCTGATCACCAGCTGTTCTTTGACGCGCTCAGGTAGATGATAGCAGTGAAACTGCTCCAAATTCCGAAAGATGGCCAGGCCCTGGCATTTCTCCTGCCAGAGACTCTCGTCATCGGGCAGATTCAGGAGTGGTTGCAGGAGTTCATCTTTCTTGGTGGCGAAACCCGCGTTCTGCTTTAATTGCCTCTCAATCTCGCGCAGTTGATTGCGTAAACGGATTGGATTCTGTTGCGCCTCCGGACCAACCTGCTCGATGGGTAGAAACAACGAGATGCATGGATCGTAGTGCTCTTCCATCAGTGTCTTCATTTCAAATCTTGATGGTATCTGCATAGGACTGTTCTCCTCATCTGCTCATTAGTATACTAACTTCCTTGCGGCCCGTTCCGACTATAGGCAATGATAACTTTAGCGCTAAAAGCTACAAAAGAGGAAACATATACCCTTGTTTCTTCAATAGGAGGAACTATTCATTTCATCCACGAATTAGACTACCTTGATGTGACACGATGGCTCAACTCTCCCTACCCACACTGGTCATCAGTTGGTTTTCATTTTTCTGTACAAAATGAAAAGAGCTATGTTGAATTGGTTCCAACATAGCTCTTAATATTACTGGATCGGTTAGCGGGCACGCCGCTCAAGCGCGATGACGGGAATTTCGCGCGGCGCTTTCTTTTGATACTCTGCGTATGGAGGGAATACCTCGGCTGCGCGGGCGAACGCCTTCTCGCGCTCAGCTCCGGTAAGTACCCTGGCGACGGCATCGTACTTCTCATTACCAACTTCAACCGTGACTTCGGGATGCGCGAGTATGTTTAAATACCACTCAGGATGCTTGACGCTACCTCCCTTGGAGGCGATGGCTAATACGCGATCTCCGTCTGACACATGCATTAGTGGAATAATGCGAGGTTGGCCACTTTTGGCACCTGTGGTGGTCATAAGGATCAACGGCGCCCAGCCTTCTACCTTGCCTCCATTAGCGCGAAACTGCTTAATAACCTCATCGTTTCTTTTTTGCCATTCATTCATAGTCTAGGACTCCTTTTCAATAAAACCGTGATTTTACCTGCTTTCATCTTAACATATTCGCCTGAATATCCTCAAAAATCTGCATGCTTACCAGGGCTTTTTCATGTCCTCTTTGGCGCCTGCGGCGCCGGGGTGGGAGAGTGGAGTGTGCATGGTGGGCGGCTACGGCCACCCACCATGCACACTCTACACCTGAAAGGATGTCCATCTTCTCACTTGTTCGTGATCTCCCTGTGCTCTCTGGACGAACATGAAAAAGCCCTGCATGCTTATTTGCTGGATAGCGCTCTCACTCAATCCAGCTTTAGCCAGCGACCGCGCCAACAACGATAGTATATGGATACGAGGCAAGCTGAAACTGCTGCTCACGCAGACCATCAATCACAACCTGGACGGGTGAGACGATTGCTGGCACTGTTTCCGTGGGCAGCCAGGGGCGACCAGCCTTAACGACGACGAATTGTCCGGAGATGTCACCCAGATAGGCAAAAGCGTCAGAAATCTGGCTTTCTGCAGGATACGACACAATCCCTTGCTGTTCTTCTAATTGCGCAGCCCTGGCCAGTACATCCTCTACCGGCAGACCAATCTCACTTACACGTAATACATCCTCTGGTCCAAAATCGCCTGCCGCTTCGTAATCCAGACTATTATGCACCATGTATTCTAGAATGTTATTGTCCGCATCCCCAAAGTAGAATGAGCGGGCATTGAGGCCGGAGAAAAAGATTTCGTCATCACCCGCTTTGGTAGGCAGGAGCGTTATTCGTTGGGCAATCCAGCGTTTGGCCTGCTCAAACTTATTGCGTGGAATCGTAAAGGCGATATGATAAAGTACCTCCTGCTGGGTTTCCTGGAAAGTTAAACGTGTTGTGCCTGCCTGAATGGTAAAAGCAGTAGCAGTCTCGTTAAACAATGGCAAACCCAGGATGGCAGTGTAAAACTCTTTCTGCTCAGCCAGTTGCCTGGTTTGTAGGATTAATGCTCGAATATGCATAGCTGTTTCATCCCTTTATCTATTCTTCATAGCTACTGATCTGTCCACCCCATCCCTTCTTACATCACGAATGATAGTATCTACTTATATGACTCCTACGTAACCGTGCAAAAGGCGAGTTTCACCCTGTCCAAAAGGGCAAGCCATCAACTCTATGCCGGAAAGTAACCCTGCTTGCACGCTTTGCCCGCAGCATTACTAATTTTTATCTTCAATTAAAAACTTGCTTGAAGAATAGCTGTCAATTAAAAACCTGCTTGAAGAATAGCTGTCAATCCAGAATACCATCGTTTAATAAAATGCTTATCTACTTCATTTATGGATCTTTGGTATAATTCATCACAAAGCGAAACCATATTTTAATTACAATATAGATAAATATTAACATAAATACTTGACAAATTGGCCGCTGATATTTACACTTAATGGGAGGTGGATGTTTTAAATAATCTCTACCGTAAAATACTCTCCATTCCAAACAAAATAACCAGATACAGTTGAATTTCGCGTAAGGAAATTCAGCGCTACATCGCTGTAAATGACACAAGTTACAATAGCCTATGTGCGTTAGTGCGCACTGGAGGACAGTATGAAAGCAGTGGTATATAACGGACCTCGTGACGTCACAGTGAAGAACGTGCCGGATGCCAAAATAGAACGGCCAACCGATGTTCTGGTGAAAATTACGTCCACCAATATCTGTGGGTCAGACCTCCATATGTACGAAGGCCGCACTGATTTTGAAAAAGGGAGAGTTTTCGGCCATGAAAACCTGGGTGAGGTTATTGAGGTTGGCAATGCCGTCGATCGAATAAAAGTTGGCGATATGGTCTGCCTGCCTTTCAATATTGGCTGTGGATTCTGTAGAAATTGCGAAGCTGGATTGACCGCATTTTGTCTTACAACCAACCCCGATCCTAAAATGGCTGGGGCAGCTTATGGCTTTGCCGATATGGGTCCCTATAATGGCGGTCAGGCTGAGTACCTGCGTGTCCCTTATGGTGATTTCAATTGCCTGAAGTTACCTGACGATGCACGCGAGAAAGAGACCGACTATGTGATGGTCGCTGATATCTTTCCTACTGGCTGGCATTCCACTGAACTGGCGGGAGTCAAGCCCGGCGATACGGTTGTCGTCTATGGCTCCGGACCGGTCGGCCTGATGGCTGCCTATTCCGCAACCCTTAAAGATGCCAGCATGGTAATGGTTGTCGACCGCCATCCTGATCGCTTGCGGCTGGCGGAGAAAATTGGTGCCATCCCTATTGATGATTCAAAGGTCGACCCTGTTCAGCAGGTCATGGATCTAACCCAGGGTCGCGGCGCGGATAAAGGCTGCGAGTGTGTAGGCTATCAGGCACATGATCCACAGGGACACGAACATCCGAACATGACGATGAACAACCTTGTGAAATCGGTGAAGTTCACTGGCGGTATAGGTGTAGTTGGAGTCTTCATCCCGCAAGATCCTGGCAGTCCGGATAAATTATATAAAGAGGGTGAGATCACCTTCGATTGGGGCCTCTGCTGGTTTAAAGGCCAGTCTATAAAAACAGGCCAGGCAAATGTCAAAGCCTACAATCGACATTTGCGCGACCTGATCCATGTCGGAAAAGCGAATCCCTCATTCATTGTCTCTCACAAACTCTCATTAGATGATGCACCGAACGCTTATCAGAACTTCGATGCACGCAATGATGGCTGGACCAAAGTGGTTTTGAGACCGGGCCAATAATACAAGGACATCTATCTTGCTGCTGAGATAGGCTTTACCATCAAACGCCATCAGGGGCGGACACGAGTAATTAGTTACCTGTGTCCGCCCTGATGGCATTATAAGCAGTTAATTTACGGCTTCACAAACATATTCTTGCGGCCAACTTTTTGGGCCTTCTGGTGCTCATGGCAAGGAGGGAGTTTCCCCTGACAATGTAGCCATAAAGCTGGCGTTTCCTCTGACACATCCAACAGATAAATGTCTGTCTCACAACTATCAATGATCATACGCGCCATCTTTTGTAGAAAATGGGGCGCCTTCTCATTCAGATGTCTGATCAGTTCATCGGCCTTCCATCCCTTTGGGTCAATCTCTGGGACAACCATGATTTCCAAATTGATATCAATTACATGATCAGGATATCTGCTATTCAACCCCTGTAAACATACGCTAAGAATATCCTCTAAATACATCTGTGGGCCTCCTGTGAATGATCCTGACGACCATCATCTCACAATATTGATGGTCCATAAACAACACACGCTCCACGACCATCAACAGGGGACAAGATGTGGGTAATTCTTCGCGTCTTCAATCACTATCAACAATTGTAGCAATTACCTGCTGCTTCTCAGGGGTTATTTACCAGCGTGCATCAGCTTGCGCCTGTGGAGAGGTGCTGATAATCTGCATAAGTTCAATGGCATTGCCATCTGGATCGTTAAGCCAATATTGTAAATTGGTATCCATCCCCGGATAGGCTCTCCAACAATCTCTACACCTCGCCCTTTGAGTTCTTGCAAGGTAGCGTTTATATCATCCACCAGCAGGCAGACATGGTTGTAGCCAACATTCTGGCCACGGGGACGGTTTTCGCCCGCTCCACCAGGGAACAACTCAATAAAATTTCCTGGCGCTACCTGGATATAAACAATCCAGGGCGATGGGGTACCTTCTCGATCCAACCTGAATGCTTCGCGAAAACCTAATTTCTGGCAATAAAAATCAAGCGATTTTTCCAGGTTAGAAATGTAAAACGCTACATGCCCAATACCAGTAATCATCAGAATAGCCCTTTCTAATTACAAAAATAATACTCTTTCTCTATGAGTTGAACACTTTTTTCATATTCTTGTCAAGCAACTAACCTTTTTATTTATATGTATCATTTAAATCCCAACAAAGCAATATCCATCATCAGGGCTTTTTCACATTCCTCTTGGGCGCCTGCGGTGCCGGGTTGGGAGTGTGTTTGGTGGGCGGCCGCGGCCGCCCACCAAACACACTCCACACAGGAAAGAATATCCATCGTATCGCTTGCCTGTGATCTCTAGACGAACATGGAAAAGCCCTGTATCCATCAAATTAATAGCTTGACAGCAACGCTAAAGTCAAATATTCTAATAAAAGATGAGCAAAAATACCATTATACCCATCATTTTTTGCTAAGAAAAAGGTTTTACATCTACTATGGATGGTATCGTTAGAAAATTTATGCGCAAGCGTGGTTTCCATACCCGCAGCACTGGGCATTGCACTCCTCGCCATCGTCGTCCAGGGCCGGAGTATGCCTTTTTTTAGCAGCAATTTCACAAAAAACCTGGCCGTGGGCACTCTACTAGCTTCGCCCACGGCCTTTGTGCTTCTTTATTAAATCCACCATATTGACTGTGAGGCGAGCTTGCCAGGCCCGTCTATGGTCATGTCTTCCTGACTTTCCTCTTAATTCGGCTGGTGAGCTCGTGCTCCTCAGGAGGAAAAACATGTCAACCTATGCTAAACGCACGGCAGAAGAAAAGCTGGACGCAATTGCTATGCATTTTGCGCTCGGACCTATCATAGCCTTTGAACGCACCAAAGGGACAAACGACAACTACCTGGTTAGTACGCCAGATGGTGACTATCTTTTCAAAATCATAGTGAACACAACCCTACAAGAGGTATTAGATGGCCTACCATTTTTGCAGTGCCTGCAGGAAAATCACTTTGCCGCCAGCGCCTATTACTTGCCAGCACCCGATGGCACGGTGTTTTATCATAGTCCCGATTGCGATGCGGTCGTACTAACCAGACTACCGGGTTCGATGCCTCAACCTTCACAGGTAGTCAGTCGGACAATCGGCGTGCATCTAGCCCGGCTCCATCTCGTTCCCTGCCATAACTTACCCGCAAAGTTGCATTGGCTGGATGCTGACTATCTGTCACGATCTTTGCGGGGTGCTATTCAGCTTTATGGGACGGATCGTTTGCGGCAGACATTGGATATCGTTCATTCTCTGAAGGATTTTCGGCCTGCAACCTTTCCACAAAGTATCATTCATGGCGATCTGGATACTACTAACTGTTTGTTCGATGGTGGCCAACTGGTTGCTTTTGTAGATTGGCAAGAAATTGGTGTGGGCGCGGCTATATTGGATTTTGCGATGACGGTGCTCGGTTTTTGCTTTGTGGATGCCCTGAGGGCTCTGAGTACTGGGCCTGCTTCGATCCAGACTTGTTTCGTGCGCTGTTCACTGGTTATCAGGGCGTCCGTCCTTTCTCGGACTACGAATTAGCACATTTAGATGCTGCTTTTGCCCATGCGGGTCTGACGCAACCGGTCTGGACGATGCTCAATTGGGCACAATATCATCCAGACACAGAGATGATTGAAACTAATCTGCTGTATTGGAAATATGGCCTGCCCGACATACGCTTATCCTCGTTGATCTAGCCTACTTTACAACCCACATTCCGCAGGGTAATTGACAGAAAAAGAGAAATTGGATAAGGTATTCTCAGCACGAAAAGGAGCAGAAAAACAGCATGCAACGAGCTGAAGAGTACCAGAACGAACGGTTGGATCATTTGGGCATTGTCGCAGGAGTCTGTCAAGAAATAGGGCTGGCAGCGTGGTTGGACGCATTGGAGCCCAACCAACAACGCGTGGTCAGTTACGGAACGGCGACCGTCGCCATGATTCTCAACGGATTGGGTTTTGCCAATCGCCAGCTCTATCTGGTGCCACAATTCTTCGAGAACAAACCGGTCGCTCACCTCCTGGGAGCAGGTATCAGCGCAGACATGCTCAACGACGATTGCCTGGGACGCACCCTGGATTGGCTTTACGAGCAAGATGTGACCACCGTGTTCGCGGGCATTGCCCATCAGGCCCGTCAATGCTTTGGGGTGAAAGCACGGCATCTGCATGTGGATACCACCTCCTTTTCGGTCAATGGAGCCTACGAAACCGAGCAAGAAAACGAGCACGTGATCGCCATTACCCATGGCTACTCACGCGATCATCGCGAAGATCTCAAACAGTGGATGTTGGCACTGGCGACTACGCATCAGGGAGATATTCCCCTCTTTTTGCAGCCTCTTTCGGGCAATAGCAGCGATAAAGAGAGCCTGGTCAAGGTCATTGCAGAGTTGCATGCCCAATTGCGGCAGAAAGAGCCCGAAGAAAAGCCCATCTACGTCGCCGATAGTGGCCTCTACAGTACAGCGAATGTGCTCCAGCTCAATCAAGCTGGGGTGGGGTGGGTCAGTCGTGTTCCTGAAACCAGCAAAGAAGCCAAAGCCGCCGTGATCCAAGCCGAGGATGCGTGGCAGCTCAGCGCTGATGGGACACGCAGCATGGTCGTACAGCAGATGGACCTGTCGCAGGGGCCTGAGCGTTGGATCGTGGTTCGAAGTGCTGATGGGGTCAAGCGCGCGTTGCAGACGGCTCGTAAGCAAGCCGACAAGCAGGTGGACGTGTGGACAAAGAAGCTGTGGCATGTGAGCACCAAGTCGTTTGCCTGTCGAGAGGATGCGCAACAGGCCTGGGAGCAGAGCCTGAAAGGCCTGCCTGAGTGGCTGGAAGCCTCGGTGGAACTCAAGAGCCAGGCGGTCTTTGAAGGACGAGGCCGTCCCGCTCGGGATGCTGAGCCAAGCGGGCTGCGCTGGAGCGTCACGTCGCAGGTCATCCTCAACGAAGCAAAGCTGCTGGCCTACGCCCAGCGCAAAGCCTGTTTTATCATCGCAACCAATATCGTGGATGAAGCGGATCTCTCCAATGAGGAGGTGATCAGCCTGTATCTGGAGCAAGGCAGTGTGGAACGGGGCTTCCGTTTCTTGAAAGATCCCTTGTTCCTGGCCTCCTCGGTCTTTGTGAAAAAACCAGAGCGCATTGTGGCCCTAAGCTTGATTATGGTGCTCGCATTGTTGGTCTACCGTCTGGCAGAACATCGCTTGCGTGAGCAATTGCAGGCAAGCGGGCAAACAATCCCCAATCAAGTCAACAAGCCCACCGCTCGACCAACAATGCGCTGGGTGTTCCAATGCTTTGAAGGCATTGAATTGTTGCAGATCCGCACTGGAACCAGAACAGAGTCGGTGGTCCTCCGCTTGCAGCCACTGCATCACAAGATCCTTTCTTTACTGGGGCCAGCCTATCAACAATTCTATTTTTTTTCAGATTGAAACTGCGGAATGTGGGTTACAAAGCAAACAGATCTCCTACGTCAATTTGAGATAGGAGATCTGTCATTTTAGCTCAATCTACCTGATAAAGGCTGCTTGCATATGTTGGATCTATCAAAGGTGCAACCTTTCATTTATAGCTATTATTTTATCCCAGATCATTAAATTAATCATATTCATTTCTTATACAGGGAATATATATGAAACGAAAAACGTTTGTATAAACGTAAAACAAATGGGGATTTATAAAATGGACAAAGTCGGAGTATTTTTGTGCTCTTCAACAGGCTTGTCTCTCCCTTAAAAAAACAGGAGGACCAGACTTTTGACCAATATTCAACATATCACTGATACCACAAAACTCAACAATGGAATTCAGATGCCATGGCTTGGCTTTGGTGTTTTTCAGACTAAAGAAGGCAATGAAGTGATCCAGGCGGTCAGCGATGCTCTGGAAACCGGCTATCGCTCGATTGATACAGCGGCCGCTTATGGCAATGAGACTGGCGTTGGGACGGCCATCAAACAAAGTGGTGTGTCACGCAGTGAGCTTTTTGTTACCACCAAGCTGTGGAACGCTGATCAGGGCTATGATTCGGCGTTGCGCGCTTTTGACGAGAGCCGCAAAAAGTTAGGTCTTGATGTTATCGATCTGTACTTGATCCACTGGCCAGTTAAGGGCAAATATAAAGATAGCTGGAAGGCCATGGAAAAATTGTATCGCGATGGCAGCGTACGTGCTATCGGCGTGAGTAACTTCCAGATCCACCATCTCAATGACCTGCTGCAGAACAGCGAAGTAGTGCCAGCTGTCAACCAGATCGAGCTCCATCCATTGCTCAGTCAGACCGAGCTACGCAGATTCTGCCAGGAAAAAGGTATTCAGGTAGAAGCTTGGAGCCCGCTGATCCAGGGTAAACATAATCTCCCACTGTTGAAAGAGCTCGCTGATAAGTATCACAAATCGGCAGCACAGATCATCCTGCGCTGGGATCTGCAAAGTGGCATAGTAACAATTCCAAAATCTATCCATACCGAGCGCATCCGTGAAAACGCTAACGTTTTTGACTTTACGCTTTCCGATGAAGATATTCAGCGCCTTGATGGCTTGAATCGCAACGAGCGCACTGGTGCTGATCCCGATAACTTCAATTTCTAACCTTTGTGGGCGTGCGCTAACGCGCCCGAACTCTTCTTTTTGAGGAGTGTCGAACCGGGCTGAGCCCGGTTCGACACTCCTCAAACATTATTGGTGTGATCCACCGACACTCCTCAAACATTATTGGTATAGGGGAATGAGAATGGCAACACCGTGTGGAGGCAACTGCATTTCCTGTTCATACACTTGCTGCGTGAGCACGTCGCGCATGGGCCGTGGTAGGGAGACGTATTGCTCCTGTGGCAGATGATTAAGTAAAAAGTAAGCGGTAATTTTCCCTTCGCGGCGCGTAACCTCAACGCCTCTTGGTACTAATAGTGGGGCGGTGAGTCCAAGACGACTTTGTAACATGTTTATCAGGGCATCTATCCCGGCTGCCTCTGGTCGCGTTGCAACGTAAAATGCCTGACCCAGACCATAATGGTTCTCGGTAATTGCTGGTCGGCCAGCGTAAAAATCTTGCCCGAAGACGGCCAGGGTCTGGGCTCCCTCCAGATGCACAATGTCACACCAGCGTTCACAGCTATAGCTCCCACTCCAATCATCCGCCTCTTGCAGGCAGAACAGGGTATTCGTTTTTCCTTCAGGCAATGGATCAAATTCTTCGACCCAGATACCCAGTGTGCGCCGCAGTGGCCCGGGAAAACCACCCAGCCAGGCCCGGTGACTCTCATCGATCATGCCACTGAAATAGGTTGTCAGGAAAGTCCCCCCCTCTTTGACATATTGTTCGATGGCTGCGCCCTGCTCCTCGCTTACCATGGTAAAAAGTGGGGCGATCACCAGTTGATAGTTATCCAGTGCTTGATCGGGAGAGATGATATCTACGGCAATATTCCGTTGCCATAATGCTCGATAGTAGTGCTGTAGCTCAGCAATATAGTTGAAGTGGCGGCTCGGTGTATGGCGATTTTCTACCGCCCACCAGTTTGGCCAACTCATCAATAACGCGACCCGGGCTTGCATCTGTGTCTCCAGTAATGCTGGCTCCAGCAATTTAAGTTCAGCTCCCAGGGCGGCAACTTCCTGGAAGATGCGTGTCTGCTCGTGACCTGCATGGCTGACCATAGCACCATGATACATTTCCCTACCGCCACGTGCCTGGCGCCATTGGAAAAACATGATCGCGTTCGAGCCATGTGCCAGCGCCTGGTAGCTCTGCAAACGCATTACCCCCGGACGCTTAAGCGGATTCTCCTGATGCCATTGCACCTGGCTGGGCGTCTGCTCCAGCAGTAACCACGGCTGATTGTGCTTCAGACAACGCATCATATCATAAAAGAAGGCGACCATATCGGGCGTGGAATTGTGGCGCGGATAGGAATCCCAGCTGATGATATCCTGGTGCGGTGCCCAGGAAAAGTAGTCCATATGGCGAGTCAGGCCATGAAAATTGGTCATCACCGGTATATGCGGCGTGACCTCGCGCAATATAGCGGCTTCTCCCAGGTATCCTTCCAGATTCATGTCTGACAGGAAGCGTTGGTAATCAAGCTGCAGGGCCTGCAGGCTGTGTTCGCCAATGCTGCTGGGAGGCTGTACCTGCTCCCAGGAGGTATAGGTACGGCTCCAGATGGTGGTGATCCAGCGGCGATTGAGCTCTTCCAGGCTGCCATAGCGCTGCTGTAACCAGCCACGGAAGCGCATGGCACAATACTCACAATAGCAGGCTGGACCGTATTCGTTGCTGACGTGCCAGAGGAGCAAGGCGCTGTGCTCGCGATAGCGTTCGGCCAGTTTACGTACTAAATTTTGTGAGAGCCGCCGAAATTGTTCATTGGTGGGACAATAATTGAGTCGTACCCCAGGCTTATGACGAACCCCGGCCTCGTCCACAGGCAGCACATCTGGATATGCTGCTGATAACCAGGCTGGCTGTGCCGCCGTTGCGGTCCCCAGGCAGACAAAAATCTGCTGCGCAGCCAGTAGCTCCAGTATTTGATCTAACCACTCAAAGACGAATCTATCTTCCGCTGGCTGCAGGGCTGCCCAGCTAAAGACGCCCAGCGAGACCAGGTTTACCCCGGCCTTACGCATCAAGCGCAGATCCTCTAACCAGACCTGGCGTCCATTCTCCTCCGCCATCCATTGTTCTGGATTATAATCTCCACCATAAAAAGCCACTGGAAACCTGAGCTTTCCCAACTGCTGCATATATTTCCACCCTCCAACATGTCCACTGACTGATCCGTGTCACCCACGCATCCATCCCATTCTATGTATGAACATTGAGCCACATACGGTATTTTTTTTAGTATAAGCGGTAAGAACAAACCTCAAACGGGTACAAGCGTGCACCTGAATACTTGTCTATATTCACAAGCAAAGGATAAAATAGCCTTATGCTTGAGAATTTCTTGTTTGTAGACAGCCTCAATGAATGGGTCCATCCAGACTAGCCGAGGCGTTGCGAACATAGCAATACACAATAAAGGATATGATGGACAAAGTATTCTGGCGCACGATTGCGCTCAATCATTTTCAGGTTCCGGCCGGCTATAGCGTTGAACAGTTAACGCCGGACTTATTAAGCCAGCTGGGCGATCCCGATCCCGAGCTGCGCGATTATTATATCTATTCAACGCTCGAAAATTGGATTCAAGAGGGCTACTATACTCCCGCCATGCTGCGCCCTATGGTTATGCAGCTCGCTGAGAATATGCGGCACAAGTTGGGGACGCAGGGAGACGATACGGTACTGCTGCGCTCATTTTCTGCTCTGACCCTCTCCGACATCCTCAAATATGATAATAAGCATCCTTTTCTGGACCGCAGTGAGGTCCATGGCATTATGGAGCAGAGCATAAATTATCTGATGAGTGAGCAGGATCTGCGCGGCTATGTTACAGGCAAAGGCTGGTTGCACGCGCTGGCCCATGCAGGAGATCTCCTGGGTGTGCTGGCCCGCAATCGCCATATCGGTGATGCCGAACTGAAGCGTATTTTGACCGCTGTCGCCGAGCGCGTGATGTTGCCCACCAGCTATGGCTATATGACTTTAGAGGATGAGCGTCTGGCCCTGGTTGTAATTGCGGCCCTGACGCGCAATCTACTCGCGCCAACCTTCTGGCCCTGGTGGGGTAGACAGCTAGCTCAGGTTGAAGAGCATATGAAGTGGGAAGATACGTTGCGCTTTACGCAGCCACCAGATATCTATGCCTATCACAATACAAGGTCGTTCCTGCACAGCCTCTATTTCCAGCTCACCATCGCTGGCTACAAATTGCAGGGTGCAGCAGAATTGGTCGAAACGATCCGCCAAACCCTCAATCGCCTCGATCCTGGTTTCCTTTCTGTAGAGGTCATCAAAATCATTGATCCCGATCTCAATAGCGATGATTTAAGATAATTCCGATAAAAAACAATCAACAGCATACAACCCAAATACCCCGGTCGAAAGACACGGGGTATTTAACTCTTTACAACTTCGGCGATAAGCGTTACTATAGGGGTAACAGTCTATGTTGACTAAATATATCAACTTTGTCGACATAAGAGAAAATGCAGCGACATCGGCAGTTGTTTTCAGTTTAATTTTTATGTCTGGACAACAAGACGAGCAGAAAACGTTTCATTATCCTGGTGGTGTCTAAAATGGCAATAGGTTACAATGGGAGTGAACACGTTGAAGTGAAAGGACTCGAGCAATGACGACAACTGATGCCTCTAACCGTCAGTTAACTGGTGGGTCGAAGTATACAGGTCCAATTATCGATACCGATATACATGAGACGTTTACCAAATGGACTGACCTGGTACCTTATTTGAAGGAGCCATGGCGTGGTTTGATTACCAATGGTGCCTGGCAGGGCACGGGTAATCCACATGTACATTGGGCCAGCCATGGCGTGAACCGTGGCGATTCTCAGCCGGCGGATGGCGCGCCGGCTGGTTCAGACTATGAGTTGCTGCGTAAGCAGGTGCTGGATCTGTATCCAATCAAGCATGCAATACTTACCGGGCAATTCATGCCGGCGGTAATGCCGATGCAGTTTGAGTTCGCGACCGCGCTGGCCAATGCCTACAATAATTTTGTGATCGATCATTGGTTGGCCGTGGACCCTCGCCTGGCTGCCAGTATCCAGCTGGCCCCTCAAGATCCCCAGGCGGCGGCTCGTGAGATTGATCGTCTGGGCCCCGATCCGCGCTTTGTACAGATCTTACTTCCCATTGGACAGTGGTCTTATGGCGATCCTTTCTACCATCCAATCTTTGAAGCTGCTGCCCGCCATAATCTGGTTGTGGCCTTCCACCACACCGGCGCTGTAGAGAGCGCGCTGGGTAAGGGCCGCTATTATATCGAGTGGCACATCAATGTGCCGCAAGGTGCGATGGCAACCCTGACCAGCCTGGTCGTCAATGGCGTCTTTGATAAATTCCCTACGCTGCGCTTTTGTGTGCTGGAGAGTGGCTATAGCTGGCTACCTCATCTGCTCTGGCGCATGGACCAGAACTATCGCTCACTCCATCTGGAGATTCCCTGGGTCAAACAACTCCCCTCTAAATATATTCGCGAGCGCGTGAAATTCTCGACGCAGCCTACCGAGGATACCAGTGTGGAAAACTGGCTGCGTTTGCATGAGATGCTGGAAACCGATAAGCTGCTGGTCTTCGCCACTGACTATCCTCACTGGGACTTTGATTCGCCCGAGGAATCGGTACCTCGTGGCCTCCCTGCTGATTTGCGGCAGAAGATTTTCTACGACAATGCACGCGAGCTCTTTGGCTTTGAGGATTAGAAGGGAAGTTCAGAGAAGATGCAGTACCATGTTTGCCACGAAACAGACGTTCCGCGTGGCGAGAAACGTAGCTATACCGTCAAGAATATCCCCGTGGTGGTGGTCCATAGTGAGCAGGGTGAATTTTATGCGATCTATGGTATCTGTCCTCACCAGCGTAGCCCCCTTGGAGAGGGGACGCTGGTGGGCTTAACTGAAGCAACACAGCCCGGTGAAGAATTCGGTTATACACGCGCTGGCGAGATTATTCGTTGCCCCTGGCATGGCTTTGGCTTTGATGTCAAAACAGGAACCTGCCTGACCGAGCCTGATAAGTTCCGTGTGCGCACTTATCCCATTCAGGTCGATAACCACGAAATCTATCTGGAGATTTAATTCTCTTTCTTTTATTGATTATTTCTCTCGGCAACCAGGAAGATCTCTCGTAGCATTATGAGCGCAGCGCTATCGCTGTACTCACACACCCACATTCTTTTTTCCTGGCACAAGGAAAGGCGGCTATTTTTTATGGGCATTATCCCTGAGCAGCATCCATCTTCTAATCTGGATGCATCTATCTCAACGTCAAAATTGACACGTCGTACATTGCTCGGTAATGGCGTCAAGGCCGGCGTCGGTGCGTCCCTGCTTGGTCCATTGCTGGCGGCTTGTGGTAACGATAGCTCTTCTTCATCGTCTACCTCTAACGGCCCGGTGACGATCCAATATGCAGCCCTGAGTGACCAGACCGGAGAGCAAGCGGCTGAGATCGCGCGCTTCAACGATCTGCATAAGGGTAAAATCAAGGTGACATATCAGCAGTTACCACCTGTGGCAACCGATCAATATAGCAAGTTCGTCAATGCTTTCCGCGCCCAGTCGGAGGTGCCGGATGTGGTGCATATCGATGTGACCTGGCCAGCGCAGTTTGCCAGTTCCGGCTGGTTGGAGCCGCTCGATCGCTATGCCTCCGCCGATTATTTGAAACAGTTCTATCCCAGCGCGGGCAATGTGGGTAAGATCAATGGGCAGCTATATGGCATCCAGCGCTACCTGGATATCGGACTGCTCTACTATCGCACTGACCTGGTGCAGAAGTATGGTGGTCAGGTGCCGCAGACACGCGCTGATATGGAAGCATTGGCGACAAAAATTCTGGCTGGTGAGAAGTCAAATGGTATTCAGTATGGCTACCTGCTGCCAGGTAAGAAGATTGAAGCTATCGTTGATGAGTGGCTGGAGTTCCTCTGGGGCGCCGGTGGCAATATTGGCAATCCAGGTAGCTTAAAAGTTGATGATGCCACCAGTATCGACGCGCTGCAATATATGCATGACCTGATCTATAGCAAAAAGCTCTCGCCTAACGGGACCAATACCTACGCGCCTAACGATATCCTCAATCTCTTCAACAACGGGCAGGCGCCTTTTATGCGCAACTGGACCTTTGCTTATGCGATTGCCAATAATCCAAAGAGTTCGAAGGTGGCCGGTAAAGTTGGCATCGCGCCGACGCTGGCGCTCAATGGCAATAAAGGACAGGGCTGCACAGGTGGCTGGGTGCTGGGCATCAACGCTAATTCCAAGCATAAGGATGAGGCCTGGGCCTTTATCGATTTCTTACTCAGTAAAGAGACACAGACCTCGCTGGCTCAGAATGCGGGCCTGGTCTCGACGCGTCCGGACGTGCTCAGCGATCCTACGCTGCAAACCAAGCATCCGCAATTCAAGGACCTGGCAACCATCCTGAACAGTGGTCATAATCGCCCTCAGTTAAAAACCTATAACCAGTTTACGACCCCGCTTCAGGCCGCCATCAACGGTGTGCTGAGTAATCAGCAGTCGCCTGCTGATGCGCTGCATGGGGTACAGTCTCAGATTGCTTCTCTGGCTTAACCCCGGACTTCGCTGCGGTATCTTCCATGCTGAAAGATGCCGCACCGTTCCATTTAATTGCACGTGTCTGTTCGTACAAATAAAAAGGATAGCAACGCATATGGCGGTAGTTCGTTCACGCACAAAGAGAAGTATCCTGGAACGCCGAGAGGAGCGTCTGGCCTGGGCTATGCTGGCCCCAGTCCTGATCGCGCTGCTGGCTCTGGGTGTCTATCCGGCGTTCAGTACCATCTGGTATTCGTTCCACAAAGGCGGCTCATTCGGCATGGGTATGTCATTGACCGGATTGGAGGGCTATGTACGCCTGGTCCATGATATTCAGTTCTGGAATGCCTTGAAGTTCTCTCTGCTTTTTAGCCTGGTTACGGTAGCGGGGCAAATGATTTTTGGTACTGCGCTAGCGCTATTTGCTAATATGAAATTTCGTGGTCGCTGGCTGGTGCGCACGGCAATCCTGCTGCCGTGGGCTATTCCAACTGCCACAAACTCGGTCATCTGGGCCTATATCTTCAATGATCAGTATGGTCTGATTAATAGTCTCTTGCTACGGCTCCATATCATTGATCATGCCCATTTAATCAACTGGCTGGGCTCGGCACCGCTGGCGGTAACCTTAATTTATGTGCTGGCGATCTGGAAGGCCAATTCCCTGGTTGCGCTGCTGGTCCTGGCTGGCCTTCAGGCTATCCCTGAGGAGGTAACGGAGGCTGCGCGGGTGGATGGCGCGTCTTCCTGGCAGGCACTCTGGCGCATAACGCTACCCTTGGTGCGCCCGACGCTGGCGGTGACGCTGGTGCTGCGCACGATTGAATCGCTGCAGGCCTTTGATCTGATTAGCGCCTTTACCAATGGCGCCCCGGGCAATGCAACCCAGAACCTGGGACTCTATATAAATCTGCAAATTCAGCAGTACGGCGATTTTCCCTATGGCTCGAATATTGCTATCGTACTGATGCTGATCACTTTTGCCTTTATCATTATCTACCTGCGTACCCTTTATCGCCCCGGTGTAAGCTAGAAACTGAGAGGAACATATACATATGGCACAAACACTGCAAGCAGAGCACCAGCATCAGGCGCAATCCAGATCGGTGGGGACAAAGCGGCCGCGCAGACCATTTTTCTGGCTGTCGAGTACGGTCATTTATGGGATTTCGGCCATCATTCTCTTGATCCAATTCTTCCCTCTGCTCTGGGCCCTGGTAACCTCGTTGATGACGGCACAGGAGACGACTTCGGTTCCGGCTACGCTGCTACCAGGACATCCCACCGTAGCCAGTTATGTGGAGGCTTTACAGGGCGATATCGGTCACTACTATATAAATAGTGTGATCACGGCCAGCGTTTCGACGGTGATTACGATGATTCTGGCGACGCTGGCGGCTTATGCCTTTGCGCGACTACGCTTTCGCTGGAAAAATGTGATCCTGCTACTGGTCCTTTTCTTCTCGCTCTTCCCACCACTGGTTCAGGTCATTCCAATCTACCAGATCCTGCAGGGCCTGCATCTTTTGAATACGCTGCAAGGCTTGATCTTGCCCTATTCGGTCTTTGGCTTGCCGCTGGCAGTGCTGGTGTTGATGGCTTTCTTCCAGGATGTGCCGGTAGAACTGGAGGAGGCGGCTATCGTGGATGGCCTATCGCGCTTTCGAGCCTTCCTACAAATTATCTTGCCTGTAACAGTGCCCGGCCTGTTTGCGACCGCGATTATTGTTTTTGTCGGCAACTGGAATGAATATCTTTTTGCTTTGAACTATACCAGCACCAGTACCTATACATTACCAGTCGGCATCGTGACCATCAGCCAGACCGAGTTTACAACCAATTTCTCGGTCCTCTCGGCGGCCACAATCCTGTCAGTGGTACCACTGGTGGTCTTGATCATGCTGCTAGAACGCCGTGTTGTCTCCGGCCTGACAGCCGGTGCGCTCAAAGGCTAACCCATAGTGTATCCTGAAAGCAGAGTGTAAAGCGCGAGCCGACTATAGCGGTCCTGCGACTTTACAATCTCTGTACTCTAGTAACCATTTTTATAATTTTTACCTGGGAGAGAACCATGCAGATTCCTGCTCAGTTGATACAACGTCTATTGCAGACCGAAGGTAAGTTTGCCCGCCAACTCGGTACGGTAAGGGCTATCCAGGGCGGCTTCCAGGCTACCCTGGGCACGATTCCATTTCGCAATATCGGCGATGAGTCGCGCCCAATCATTCTGAGCAACGAGTCGCTAACCGATCAGATGACGTTTACCAATGTGCCGAATCGGCCTCCGGACGTATTGCCATTCGAAAAACACATTGAGGAAGATCTGGCTTTGCGCGTGGAGATCATTTCGCCATCCTGTGTGCGCCTGCGACTCGGGCCGCCAGCTCGCTTAGAGGAGCCACGCGACTTTGGGATATTGCTGCCAGATCGCGCTGCGGCCGAGCCACTCGCGTTTACGCCACACATAGAAGAGCAGGCTAGAGCGGTCATAGTCTCACATGGGGGCTTGCAATTCAGCCTGCAGCGCGATCCCTTTGCGTTCTCGCTTACGCAGCAAGCAAACCACTATAGCTGGTCCACGGCTACCGATGATAGGGATGTGCATGGCTTACTCTGTACCCCCCCTCCAGGCATTGCAACTACCAGCGCGGAGAGGCAGGAGGCCTATTGGACCTGGAGCCTGGCTCCGGATGAGCATCTCTATGGTCTGGGTGAGCGCTTCAATGGCTTCGACCAGCGGGGGCGCAACCTGACGCTCTGGACGCAGGATGCCTGGGGAACGACCACCGATGCGGCCTATAAAAATATCCCTTTCTTGCTCTCCTCTGAACACTATGGGCTCTTCTTCCATACCCCGAACGAGGTCCAGGTGCGCCTGGGTACCACCTCAGGTCGGGCCGCCCGCGTCCAGGTGAGCGAGGAATTGCTGGATCTCTATCTGATCTTTGGCGAGACGCCAAAATCTATTCTCTCCGAGTATACACAGCTAACCGGGCGAGCAACCATGATTCCCCGCTGGGCCTTTGGTGTCTGGCTCTCGCGTTGCCGCTATCAGACCCGGGACGAAGTCGAAGCAGTCGCGCAACGTATCCGTGAAGAGGAGGTCCCCTGTGATGTCCTCCACCTTGATCCCGCCTGGCTTGAACGCCCTAATCTATCCTGTGACTTTGTTTCCAGCGATACAAATTTCCCGGCTCTACCTGAGATGATTCAACAATTGGATCGGCAGGGCTTCAAAATCTCGCTCTGGGAGTTGCCCTATATCTCCTCGCATGCGCGCCGTTTCCAGGAAGCGGCCGAGGCAGGCTATTTCCTCAAAAACGCCGCTGGTGAACCGATCAGTGGTGATTTTGGCTCTCCACCTGCCGAGGTAATATTCGCGCCATCCTTGATTTTACCAATCCCGCCGCGCGCCGCTGGTGGCAGGATCTACACCGACCATGGCTACAGGCTGGCGTTGCCTGCTTTAAAACCGACTTTGGCGAGGCCGTGCCACGCGAGGCCCAGGCATACAATGGCATGGATGGTGAAACGCTACATAACCTCTATCCTTTACTTTACAACCAGGCGGTGCATGAGGTTATTCTTGAAGAGACCGGCAAACCCGGTATGATCTGGGGACGCTCAGGATGGGCTGGCATTCAGCGCCATCCTGCCCAGTGGGGTGGTGATCCTAAAACTGATGTCTGGTCGATGCGCTCTTCCTTGCGTGGAGGACTGAGCTACGCCCTCAGCGCACCCGGCATCTGGTCCCACGACATTGGTGGTTTTTATGGGCCGCCTCCATCGCCCGAACTCTATATCCGCTGGACGCAATTCGGCATGCTGTCTCCGCTCACACGTGCCCACGGCACCACACCACGCGAACCCTGGGAATTCAGGGTCGAGGCACTGGAAAACTTTAAACGCTACGCACGTATACGTATACGTCTCAATCCTTATCTCTATAGCCTGGCCTGGCAAACACACGAGCAGGGACTACCGATGCTGCGTCCCCTGTTGTTAGAATTCCCTGCCGATCCCGCTACGGCCTTGATCGACGATAGCTACATGCTTGGCGATAGCCTGCTGGTAGCCCCGATCTTCAGCGAAGACAGGCAACCCGTGACGCGCAACCTCTATCTTCCCCAGGGCGAATGGATCGATTTCTGGACCGACCAGCGCCTCATTGGCGGACGCTATATTACGCGCCAGGCACCCCTCGATACTATTCCACTCTATGTCAAAGCTGGCAGCATCCTCCCACTGGGACCCGACCGCCAGTTCATCGGCGATACCCTCCCCGACGAGATCACCCTCGAAGTGTATCCCGGTGCCGAGCATACAACCTCTATCATCTGGGATGAGCACGGCACAGCCACCCAACTAACATTAAATCTGCTAGACAATCAACAATGGCAACTAACCATCGACGGCGAGCGCCCCTGCAACTGGACAATCCGCTGGCACATACACGGAACAATCAGCGAAGCCAGGCCAGGACGCAACGCCCGTACCATTTCATTATGTGATGTAAAAAGCTCGTAGTAAGCATTTATCGCATCACATAATAATTGCTTTATAATCGACTCAATTCAAAAATACTGTCTTAATTTTATATTGTAGTGCTAAAACTATAGCATTAGCACTACAATAACATGCCATTGCAGTGCTAATGGCGCAGCTTCATCATCAAAAAAATATCCATTTTATATTGTTGTGCTAATGGCGCAGTTTCATCATCAAAAAATATCCATTTTATATTGTTGTGCTAATGGCGCTCGGCGCCATTAGCACAACAATATAAAATTTTTCGGGCGCGTCAGCGCACGCACGCACGCACGCGAAACCATCCCCAACTCCAAAGGAATGAAGGAAACTAATACAGTGTTCTCAATAGTATTAATAAAGAGACACCCATGAGGATTTACCTCAGCTAAATCCTCATCAAAAATAATTAGCGCCAGCTGGCTTAGTAGCCAGGTATAACCAGGAGTAATGATACCGTGAGTAATCCAGAAGTTATCAACAATACCGCAGAAAAACGCTATGAGATTCACGTTGACGATCAAGTCGCCATACTTACATATGCACGCCAGGACAGCGCATCGTCTACCTGCACACAGAAGTTCCCCCGGAGCTTGAACACCATGGATTGGGTAGTAAATTAGCCCAGGCCGCCCTTGAGGAGGCGCGCACCTCCCACCTATCCATCGTTCCCGAATGCCCATTTGTAGCCGAATACATCCAACATCATCCCGAATACCAATCCCTGGTCGCTCACACCGATTAAAGAAAGAGCGCTTCCCTTGTACCTCTTTTATTCCCAACATAGCATGAGGACAGAGAGTGTGACAGACCCTCTCTGTCCCTTTTCTTCTAGTGGGCTGCTTTCCCATAGAGATGCCCGCCCTGAAAATCCAATCCTACATAGGGCTCATCACCAACTACCCAGGCATCATGCCCGGAGGTAAGAGTTGCGCATCACCCGCTCCAATCTCGCTTTCGGTCCCATCATCCATTTTTACATGCAGGCGACCGGATAGGCCATAGTTGAAATGCGGCACTTCACAACTATCTGTTCCAACGGTAGGTTTGACGTGCTCTGACCAGCGCCATCCAGGCTCAAATGTCAGTTTCATAAGCGTGAGTTCACCTAAATTAATGACTTCTACTTTGGTCTTCGGCAACGATCTGACTTCATCCGGTGTGTTAAGGCTCTTCGTTTGCATCTTAGCCATAATTTTGCTCTTTTCTGAAGTAAGCTTTTGCCGCTCTTCAACCGCTTATTTGAAGCGGCTGGCTCGTTGGTAGTAAGCTGTGCCTCTAATCATGTCCCCGCTTATGTAGCTTACCATGCCAGGCAAATTCAGCGTCTCTGATCAGGCAGAGCACCCTGAATAACAAGAAAAGCGACGTGCCCGGGCACGTCGCTTTTCTTGTTATTCAGGTTTATTCACAAGCAGCATAGGCCGCTTGTAATTTGTCGATCAGGCGCTCTTTGGTTTCTGCTGGCAGGAACGAGGCCTGCACTGCGCGAAGATTGCAGCGCAAGAAATCTTCTTTCCCCCACTGAAAATATTGGTGCAGATGCTCGTATTCCTGTTTGAGCGTCACAGGAGTGATCATGCGGTTGTCTGTGTTGACGCTGAGCGGCACCCCTTGCTGGTAAAGCTGGTTTATGGGATGGTCAATATAGGTATCGTACATGTTGGTCTGGAGGTTTGAGGCTGGACAAATCTCCAGGTGGATCTGCTCTGTGCGCAATTTTTCAATCAGGGCTGGATCTTCAATACTCCTGGCACCATGGCCGATGCGCGTTGGCTGGAGGTGCTGCAGGGTTTCCCAGACGCTGTCGGCTCCCCTGGCTTCGCCGGCGTGCGCGGTCCGATATAGTCCTTGCTGGACTGCATATTCAAATGCACTGATATGAGCATCCAATGGATAACCCGCTTCGTCGCCTGCCAGGTCCAATGCCACGACATTGGTACCTCTAAACTGCTCAACCAGGCGCACGGTCAGCATGCTCTCCTCCGCGCTATAGTGGCGTAGGGTGCACAAAATAAGCCGCGCCTCTACCCAGTGGCAGCGCTGGTTTCGGTCAATGCTGCGTTGGCGATCTCGACAACCTCTTCAGGGGTCATTCCCTGTTGGGTGTGCAGCAGTGGGGCAAAACGCAGTTCTGCATAGAGGACATTATCACGCTTTAACTGGTCCATCACATCCGCTACCACCATACGCAAATGCTCAGGGGTCTGCATGAGCGCAATCCCTCTGACTGTCCTGTTTAGAAAATCGACCAGATTTGTGCATTTGACCGGTGCCACAAATTCATGGCGATAGATCTCCTCCGTTACCGAAGGATCGATGGCGTGCACAACCTGGTAGCTCAAGGAGCAGTCCAGATGGTGATGTAGTTCAATTTTTGGATATGCTTGTATATTCATGCTGACCCTCTCCTTGCCAGGGATGTCACATATCCCGGCAAGAATAAATATTAGTGTTTTTTATTAGTTCATTCTTTAATAGCCGTTGTTGATCCTCGCACCATCAGTGATAATGGAGCGCATCGAAATGGAGAGCCTGCTTGTTTTCCAGCACACTGAGCAGCAGGGCTATCGTCTGCTCTCCCAGGGTGTCGGTGGGAATAGCTACCGTTGTCAGTTCTGGCACCAGGATGCGGCTGACCAGGCTATCATCAAAGCCAGCTACGGAGAGATCGTTTGGAATGCTGAGGTGCAATGCATAGGCCGCTTTATAGACTCCTGCCGCCAGCATGTCACTATCACAAACGATGGCTGAAGGCGCATCCGGCAGCGTGAGCAACTGGTAGGCGGCCTGATAGGATGCTTCCAATGTAAACTCTGACCTGACATGGTAATCATCCCGATATGGAATATGGTGCTGTAGTAGCATCTCTCGATAGACCTGGTGGCGGAGCCGAAACGTTTCGTCGTTGGGGCCGCTGCAAGATGGGCGATGCGTGTATGGCCCAGTTGGATGAGATGCTGCATCATATCAGCCATACCTTGCTGGATGTCGAGCAGCAGCGAGGGCATCTCAGCACTAAAGCCGTCAACCATAATGGCTTTATCACGTAAAAGCTCTTGCAGCGGCGCGGTAGGTACGCGGAGCGTATATAGTACCCAGCCCTCTACCGCGTACGTAGTAAAGGCATCATTGATGATCTGCTGCCAGTCCTGAATATCCTTGAGCGTAATCAAGATCACCGAGTAGCCTTCTTTTCTAGCCGCTCGCTCCGCCCCTTCGAAGACAGCCGCGAAAAAAGGATTGTTGACATCCGGCACCACCAGGGCAATCACATGTGAACGTCCAGAGCGTAGCGTGCGCGCCGCGCTATTGGGCGCATACCCTAGCTCTCTGGCCGCCCGTAAAATCGCTTCCTGATTCTTCTTGCCCACACGTCCAGCCGCTTTTCCGCCCATCACCAGCGAGACGGCGGCCTGCGATACGCCCGCCCGTCGCGCCACATCGACACTGGTCGGCACACTACGCAATCCTGTATCAGTTGATTCTTCGCCCATTAAATTCCCTTCAAATCCACCAGGTTATACGTATAACCACAGCCCCAGTATAATTGAAACACTCACTACTGTCAAGAATTTTTTTCGGCCATACATATTCGCAATAGTAATTTCTCAATTACGCCTGGTCGGGGATCAGGCGTACCGCTTCGCCGAATGGCACTCTATTTACATCTATGCCACCCGCAGAAAGGACCCACAATACGGGTAGGGCGGGACTCTCACTGGGAAAGGTACCATAGCCGTCTGTGAAATAGACGGCGACGCCTCCATGGGGGGTCAGTCCTTCGGCGTCAATGATGGTAAAGAACGGTCGAAAATCGGTGCCCCCCCCACCCTTTGGAGCTGGGATTTCTGCATCTGGTGCCAGTGGATATGGTCCGTAACAGGCTGCATCGGCATAATATAAAACGGCCTCTAGATGCGGATAGGCGCCCAGGATGCCTTGTATCTCGCTCAGAAACTGGCCGATCTCAGTCCTGCCAATAGAGCCGCTCGTATCCACCGCGATATAGACCTTGACGGACTCACCCGCCAGGGCATCCAGGTAGAGTCCCTGGCCAATAAAGCGCCGATCATAGCTTTGGAAATCGACCGGGGTTTGTACCAGAAAGCGCCATAAATAGGCGCGCCAATCCAGTTGGGCAGGGTGCAGGTGTCCCAGCTCGCGTTGCAATCCTGCCGGTAATGTGCCGTGGCCTGTTATGTCCATGATCGCCTGGGCCTGCTGCAAAGCCTGGCGCCAATGTTGCTCAAGCTCAGCATATTCAGCGGTCGAGAGCGAACCATCCTCAGGTTCCACCAGGTCCAGATATTTTAGCTGCAACTTCGAATACACTTTGATGAGATGGTAGACCTCCTCGACGCTCAAGTGCTCTAGCTTCTTCATCCTGATGGCACCTTCTGGTAAGGCGAAACCTTCCTGAGCCATGATGATGCCATTAACCACGATATCCGCCGCGATATTCCATCGCAACGGTTCACGCGTCCCACGCCTTGCTACATGAAGCAGGGCCGCGTGCAGGACTTCATGGGCCATTACGCCCAGCTGCTCATCCGCTGTCAGGTGCTGCCAGAAATGCTTATTGATAAAGATGTCGCGTCCATTGGTCGCGGCCGTAGCAAAAATTTCGGAAGGCTTGATGGAGGCAAAGAGGGCCAGGGTAGCAAAAAATGGTGAGCGCAGGCGCAGTTGGATAATGGCTCTGGAGACCTGGCGCTCAAATTCATCTCGCGTGTTCATTAAGGGGTCCCCATCATCTCCATGTATTCTGCAAACATCTGTTGTAGCCGCTGGTCGCGCTGGACCAGGGCAGCCAGCTTGCCCAGCTCATTACGCGCCTGGGAGCGACGAAAGAGGTCGGTGGCAAACAATTGTATCCATTCATGGCCAGCGCGGGCAGCCATCCATTGAAAGGCCAGATAGCTCTCCTGCAGCGTCTTTGCCCGCATAGTCAAGGCGACACAAATGGCATAGCGTAGCGAAGGTTCTTTGGGGAATTCAATCTTATTGCCATTACCCTGTAAAATCTCTTCAACATCAGGCAATTGATTGTACAGCTTGATGAAAGCTGCTAACTCGGAAGCCACGCCCTCACCGACAACATGGGAAATATCCATATTATGTGTGTAGAGTCTGTTAGCCATCATCCAGGAGCGTGGCGAGGGCCAGGCAGGCTGTTGTGGATCTAATTTGTGCAGCAAGGCCGGTCGAAAAGATAAGAAGGCCAGAATATGCTCGTGGATATCATGTCCTAATGCATAGCTTTTAAAGCTCTCGAAATTTGGCTCAACATGCAGGTGAATAAAACGATTGGCCAGGGGCGCTGGCATATCAAAGACGGAGGCCCGGTCTTCTTTGCGGTTTCCCGCCGCCCAGACAAACCAGCGATCCGGAACTACATAAGAGCCCACCCGGCGATCGAGTACCAATTGTTGAGCCATCCCCTGCATCGCCGGCGGAGCCAGGTTTAGCTCGTCTAAGAAAAGGATACCTTTGCCTTCTCTGGGTAAGAATTCGGGTGGATACCAGCGGGAGATACCATTGTCTGCTACCGGTAGACCACGCAGGTCGGTCGGAGCCAGCTGAGAGAGGCGCAGGTCGATCATTTCCATCCCATGCTCTTGCGCTACCTGGGCCACCACGCTTGATTTACCGATCCCGGGCGGTCCCCAGATCATGGTGCTATACATCAGACGATGCCGTACCAGTTTGTTCAGGAATTGTTCCAGCGCCTCGGGTGTCATATACCTTTTTCTCGTTTCTGTCGATTTTTCTATCTATCTGGCGTTTCGTAGGGCCACCCGCGCGGCGGCACGCACATAGCGGTTACCGTCGTGGGCCAGGGTCTCTAGAACGGCTGCGGTGGCATAGGGATAACGAGCGACCAGATAGCGCTCTTCCCAGGATGGTGATTCAGCAAATATTTCCACAATCGCTACAGGCAATGAGGTGTAATACTGTAGCACAGCTTTACGAAACCAGGCAGGAAGAGTATTCTCTATCAGCAATGGCCTGAGCTTTTTCTGGAGCAGCTCCACAAATGGTTGTCCCCGACTCTGCATCATTGCTGGATGATTCATCACGCTGAACCAGATTTTGTAATCTTCGGTTTCAATGGCGCGCTTCAGAATTGGCAGTGGCGTATGTGGATTGGTGACCAGACCCTGCCAGAGCTCTCTCCTGTTTTCCCGTGCAAGCCTTTCCAGCACTTCAAGCGGAGTTCGTTTATGGGCCGCCACCGCACTGCGTACCGCTATATCTCCATGCTCGGCCAGGTAGATCAATTGCGCAGGCTCCAAACGAGGATGGCGCACCAATCCCTGCCAGATCGTCATCTCCTCTGTGTGTAACAACGCGTCTAATAGCGCAATAGGTGTACGTGGATTGGCGGCCAGGGCTTTGCGCACCATAAGCGATTGGTCATGGAGGAACTGTTCAGCGCTATCACTGGAGAGCCTGGCATTACTCCCCAGGCCTGCCCGCACAATCTCTGCATCATCGCGCGACAGCCCTGCCAGCAAATCAAGTGGCAGCCGGGGATTACTGGCTGCGGCAGCCCTGACTTCAGGCTCACCATCGTGGGCCAATAAGCGCAATATCTCTTGTGATACCTGCACGTTGCGGGCCAGCGCTCTCCTGACCTGATAGGCTGCATCACAACTCAGCCGGGTATAGATAGAAGCATCGAGTCCATGGCGACCCGCGATAGCTGCGCGCACCGTCGCATCCTCATCATATTGCAGATACCCAAAATCTTGCCGGCCGACAGCAGGGTGAGTAACAGCACGTCGGCGCACCATAGCGTGGGCGTCTGTCAACAACCTCGCAATATTTTGCCCCGGCGTCTGCGGATTTCCAGCCACAGCTCCTCGCACAGCTGGACTCCCATACTTGCTCAGGTGGGCAAGTATCCTGGTAGGAGTCATAGCGTGCCGTGCGACTGCTACCTGCAAGCTCACATCTGGTTTGCGCGCCAACACCTTCAGGCCACCTCTGTCAATTGGAACGCCAGCGGCTAAAGCAAGTTGTATATTATCTCTAATGTTCGCGGACGCCCGAGTATTCCAATCCCAGCGCGCTTTCACCATGGGAGTTGCGAGAGGAAACAGTAAAACAAACAGTATGAACAGCGCAAACTCTTCATTATGGGATAATGGCGAGGCCTTTGGCATATTCTTCTGATATTTTTTCAAGGCCATACCCGCAACCTCGCGCCATCCATCCGGCGCCTCACCCGCCATGGCAACATGCATCTGCATGATTTCCCAGGTCTTTGCATTAAAGCGCTGAAAATAATTGTCCGCTTTAATTACTTTAAACCAGAATGACGGGATCTCTTCACAGCGCAATATACCAATCCAGGCATGGGCGGGAATGCTTTTAGCGAAATTCGGCTGCGTGAGATTGAGCATTGGTAGCAAAGGGTTTTGTAGAAAATCGGCAGGATACTCGCGGGCCAGCTTAAATAAAAGATCCATTGGCGCGCCTGGATTGCGAGCAATCCCTCTTCTAACATTAGGTATATCTAGTGCATAGAGATTCATCAACGTTTCAGTGCGCGTAGAGGGATTTTCAGCTACCAGAGGAGCAAGCATTGGATAGCGCGCTAAATCGGCCAGGCGCGCCGGATCGGTCTCCATATCGGCGGCTTCAGCAGCAAAAGATGACGGCGGCTCTTCATTGATCATACTCGATCTATCTCTCTACTGCTGTACATTGCAGAGTATCAACGAGAACAGAAACAACCTATCAAGCAACCCAAAAAAAACGAGAGGTGACCAGGAGTCAAACCTGGTGTCTTATACGTGATCCGTACCATGCTTACGCTGCACCACACCCCTCTTCACGATCTAGATGGCAGGAGTTGAACCTACAATCTCTTACTTGAGAGGTAAATATGTTAACCGTTTACACCACATCTATATCGATCGGTTTAACCGATGGCTTACTATAATAGAGCGAGGAATTTCTGTCAACATAGTAGCAGAAGCGCATTAAACTATATACATATAATATAGAGAGGTGACCAGGAGTTAAACTGATGTCTTATACGTGATCCGTACTATGCTTACGCTGCACCACACCCCTCTTCACGATATGAACGTCAGGATTCGAACCTGCATCTCTTACCTGCAGAGTAAGTGCTCTATCTATTAAGCGATATCCACATCGATCGGGAAAACCGATGGGCTTACTATATTATAGCAAAGAATTCCTGTCAATACATAAGAAAAAGATTATTTGGTGAGAGGCAATCGGGAGTTGAACCGATGTCTATACTTTGCACAGTATCATGCTCACGCTGCACCACACCCCTCTTCACGATCTAGATGGTGGGAATCGAACGCACATCCAACCGGCTTATGAGTCCGGTGCTCTACCACTAAGCTACATCTACATCGATCGGCTCAGCCGATGCATTTTACTATAGTAGAAATCGCACATCTCGTCAATTTAGAGAAAATCAACCACTATTTTTGTGGTACAAAATCGACATCTCATCATTTTAGAGATATCCACATCATCAACCGATGGCTTACTATATTATTGTGAGTAGCAAAAATCCTGTCAATACATAAGAAAAAGATTATTTGGTGAGAGGCAATCGGGAGTTGAACCCGATGTCTATACTTTGCACAGTATCATGCTCACGCTGCACCACACCCCTCTTCACGATCTAGATGGTGGAATCGAACGCACATCCAACCGGCTTATGAGTCGGTGCTCTACCACTAAGCTACATCTACATCGATCGGCTCAGCCGATGCATTTTACTATAGTAGAAATCGCACATCTCGTCAATTTAGAGAAAATCAACCACTATTTTTGTGTACAAAATCCACATCTCATCAATTTAGAGAAAATCAACCACTATTTTTTGTGTGCAAAATCACACCCGAACTAATTTTATGGTGCAAAAGTGCGCAATGCGCACTTTTGCACCATAAAAATTAGTTCGGGTGCGCAGCACACGCATACAAACAAATACCCAACTCCCTATTGGCAATAGAAATCTCCACCAGCACACATCGAAGCGAACTCAACATTTAATCCGTACTACAGATAGATTAAAATACACCCATTACCCAACGCAAATACTTCTTTCAAACTGCCAAAAATCTGAAACCTGAATTCTAACACCTAAAGGAGCTCGGTTGTCTATGGCTCAGCAATCACCATCTCCTACTGCTTCAAGCGAACAGAAAGAAAAGAAGGGACAACTGGGACCCTGGCTCTGCTGGGCCGTTGTGTTCGCTGATATTGGTACCTCCATTTATTATGTTCCCGGTATCCTATATAAGACAGTCAATGCCCTATCTGGCTTCTTTGTTTTTTTGACCATGGTGGTCTTTATTTTGCTTACCTTTAAGTATGTTGAAGTAACCTACCGCTTTCCGCAAGGTGGTGGCGTGGTGACGGTGGCGGCCCGTGCGCTCAACCGCTGGTTTGGTGCCCTGGGAGGCATGTTTATCCTGGTGGATTATTTCCTGACGGCCGCGATCAGTTGCCTGTCGGGCATACTCTATCTGAGCGTGGTAATACCCGCGCTCGGACCCCAGCATGTAGCTATTGGTTTTCCAATTACTGTCTGGATCACCCTGTTGCTCCTACTCTTATTAGGCGTATTGAACTGGATCGGCGTCAGTGAGAGCGCCAAAGTCAGTATGGTTGCGGCCATCATCGCCTTTGTCAGTGACCTGGCGATCCTGTTTACGGTCTTCACCCATCTCACCTTTATGCAGTTCCTGGCTCTCTTCCCGCAAATGTTCTCAACCCACAATATGAGTCCGGTGACGATCCTGGTTGGTTTCGCCGGCTCCTTCCTGGCCTTCTCGGGTCTGGAGAGTATTTCTCAGCTATCGCCGGTCATGAAGCTCCCGCGCAGCAAGGTCGGACGTAGCGCCCTGTTCCTGGTCGTCTTAACGATCGGGCTTACCAGCCCATTGCTGACTATGCTATCGACCCTCCTGCTGCCTCATGCGGCGTCTAATGATGTGCTTTCCAGTCAGATCATATCTTTGCTGGCCGGCAAATGGGGGGGTCCATTCCTGCAGACTGAAGTAGCCATCAGTGCCAGCGCGCTACTGGTCTTTGCCAGCAATACAGCCATTATCGGCTCCTACCATGTGTTTATGGCTCTTTCAAATATGGAGTTCTTCCCGCAATGGCTGCTGAAGCGCAATACGCTGAGGGGTACACCCCATTTTTCGATCGCCATGGCCACCCTGGTGCCGATCGCGGTTTTGCTGGTTGTGCATGGCAATATCAATGTGCTGGGCGATATGTACGCCTTTGGTTTGTTAGGCGCCTTCTCATTAACCTGCATCAGTATGGACATTGTCCGGTTGCGCGCCCGCAAGATTCGGGCCAGGCTGAGTAAAAAGATTGATGATCCGCAAAAGCTTGAGCATGCGGTGGCGCTGGAAGAGAATGCGCAAGAGAACGAACAACAATTGAGCAATCCCATCGAGAGCCTCAAAGATATCCAGCCCGAGGATAATCCAGAGCAAAAGCGACAGCCGGTACCATCACAGCAACCAGAGATTGAAGGGCCCTGGACGCGCTCAACCCCCAATTTCGTGCTGGGCATCCTGACAACCCTTCTTGTCCTGCTGGCCTGGGGCACAAATCTGGTGGCCAAGCCGCTGGCTACCGCCTTTGGTGGCTCTGTAGCGGTACTCGGCATGATAATCGCGTATGTCAATTATAAACGTGCCAGGAAAAAGGGTCGCGTCGCTGTATTGACCACGGGCGTCGAAAGTGATTTCCCGGCCCAGGTACTGGCCGTACTGGCCACTGATGATCCCACGAATGAAGAGATTATCGATACTGCCCTGGCACCAGATGCGCCAAATCCAGTTGTCTTTCTCTATCTTGGCAACCAGAAGGAAGAAGAGCAGATAGAGGCATTCAGACTGATGGAGGCCCATATCGATGATATACAGGCCAAAGAGATCCTGGGGCGCGTGAACGCCCGGGCGGTCGAGCGCGACATTGACTGCCGCTTTGTCTACCGTGAGCAGAATGCACAGGCGATTGAGGAAGTCTGGCAGTCCACCCATCCAAAGGATACTATTCTTTCTCACAAACAGGCTGCACTACTCGACGGTCATCAGACATCGCTGGTACCGGCTGGCTCAATCGCTAACGATGAACAAGTAGTGCATCTGCAATCAATAAAAAATTAAAAGCCCTTGCCTGGAAATCCGCGACGGGGTACTATTGAGGCGTATAGTTCATAAAAAGGAGCCTCATTTCGATGTCAGTATCCCGTTCGCTCGGTATTACTCTCTTCCGTCCAACCAGCCAATCTCTGCTTCAAGCTGTCCAGCAGGCAGAGGCCGCAGGTGTGCCAATGGCCTGGGTTCCCAGTGAGCCGGTGGGTCCGGATGCATTGACCACGCTGGCGGTGGCAGCCGCAAACACACAGCAGATAAACCTGGGGACAGGTATTACGGTCACATATACACGCCATCCACTTACGCTTGCTAACCAGGTACTAACAGTGGCGGAACTGGCCCCACAACGTTTTCGCCTGGGCATTGGCGTTAGCCATCCGTTTGTGGTTGAGTCTATGTATGGGGTCCCATTCCAGAAACCGATCAATTACCTGCGCGAATATGTCAATATTCTACGCAACCTGCTCTGGACCGGTGAGGTACATCACCATGGGGACAATTTCAATGTCGAGGCACAGCTCCCCCTTATATTGCGGCCCCCAAAACACCAATCGTGCTGGCAGCTGTACAGAAAAACATGTTTAAACTGGCTGGCGAGATTTCAGATGGCGCGATGGTCTCCTGGGGATTGCTGTCCTATATGAAGTCGGTGGCGTTACCGGCATTGCAGGAAGGCGCGGCACTGGCTGGCCGCCCGACACCAGCGTTGATTGCCAGCGCACCGGTTATCTTTAGCCGCGACTTCGCTCAGGTACGCCAGGCAGCCTACCAGGCGCTTGGACGCTATCTCGGGATGCCTGTGTATCAAAAATTATTTGCCGATGCGGGCTTCCCATTGCAAACCGATGGACTGCCCTCCGACGAACTGATCAAAGAGATGTTTATTTATGGTACTGAAGAAACCATCATAGATAGGCTTGCCTCTATGTACGAGGCAGGTATTAACGAATTACAGATCGCCGTTTATCCAGCTCAGGACCCTGCCTATGAAGAAGGCGCGGTCATGGAGCTGCTTGGTCGCTTCGCGCGCCAGGCATAGATATTATAATTAGAACAATGTACGATACCGTTCGTGGAGTAGTTGTTCAGCGCCGTCACCTAATTGTTGAATTACGGTGGCGGCCGCTTGCTGTTGCCTTACCAGCCCGACTCCTTCCCCTGCGTAGATATGGGCTTGCTCATAATCTTTCTCTTTAATAGCCTCCGCCAGCTGCTGCCGGGCCTGTACATCAGTAGCCAGCGCCTCTACATTAGCATGCCACTGATCGGTGTAATGATTGCGCAAGGCTCGCCCTGCATATTGCGGCGGCCAGCTCAGTCCCTGGGCCACGTCAAAGACGCGTGTCAGTATGGTATCGGTTTCCTGGGACTGAATTATACGCGCGCGGGCCTGTTCTGTGTTTTCGCATTCAGGAGAGGCCAGTAGACAGGTACCTACCCAAACTCCTGTAGCGCCAGCAGCCAGCGCGGCGGCCACTCCGCGCGCCGTAGCAATACCTCCTGCAGCCACGACCGGTACTTGAACGGCATCCAATACCGCTTGTAAGAGGGGCAGCGTTCCCACATCGCCAGTGTGTCCGCCCGCCTCGGTTCCCTGCGCAACAATCAGATCAACACCCATCTGGGCCGCCTGGACAGCCTCAGCTCGCGAGTGTACCTGGGTCGCCAGATAGATGCCATGCTGGTGTACAAGCTCAATATAAGGCTCGAGAGAGCCAAAGGAGATCGAGATTAAAAATGGCCGGCTCTGGATCGCGGCCTGCAGCATTTCTGGCCGCTTTTCAATGGCCCAGGCCATCAATCCAAAGCCAAAACGCAGCTGCTCAGCTCCACGAGCAATAGCAGCTTCACGCTCAAAGAATTCTACTGGCTCGTTGCTTCCAATACCAATCATTCCCAGTCCTCCAGCACGCGAGACCGCTTGCGCCAGGCGGCCTCGTCCAACATAAGCCATCGGGGCTCCAATAATGGGATAGCGCAAGTTCCAGGTGGTGGTAAGATGAGTACGCAACATATGTCGCTCCTTCATTATACATAATTTATATTTATCTAGACCTTATTCGGTCTCACCGGACAAGCGTTGCCATGATCACACTATACCTTAAATTTAGCATTGTAGCCGGTAGATTCTTGCGCTGTTTGAGCAGATTCTTGCGCTTTTAACGATATTGTTTATAGCTATTATAATAGCGGTGGGCCTTCTCCTTTGTAGAGAAGGCCCACCGCTATTCCAGTTTTCAGCCATCACATAAAATCAATCATACGCGGCTTTATGTCTATAGGATGTTCCACGAATACGCAGTGCTCGCTATACGGCGGCGAAATCTTCGGTTAGCCAGACGCGGCTGTGCTGTGTATCAACCAGGACATCGACACCTACCATGGTGCAACTGGTCGAGAGGATGTTACGGCGATGCCCATCATCAGGTGGCTGCTCACCAAACATAGCCTGGTTTAAGCCAACAGCCGCAGTGGTGGGATCACCATAGCCGACACCGATGTTCTCGGCGGCCGCGACCCAGTTCACGCCCGCCTGCTTCTCACGGTCCGCAAAATATGCTTCTCCCGGTAGTTGGTGGGACAGCTGATTGGCGGCAGCCATGTTCATATTATGCTGATGGGCGCTCTGCACCAGCTGGCTACTCCATTGCAGTGGGCCCAGGCCAGCGCCAGCACGCTCCTGATTGATCAGGTTAAATACTGCCTGCGCGGCGGCCGGTATAGTACTGCCACCGCCGCCGCCTGACTGGACAGGTGCCTGAGTCGGCTGGGGCGCCAGGGTTGTAGGTACAACAGGTGGTTGCGTCGACTGGGGCTCGGCCTTTCTGGCTGCCGGCAATGTTCCAGCCGTTGGATGTGGTGTTGGCTTTGGCGCTAAAGCCACATCTATCGGCGTAGCTGTGGCCCCACGCCTGCTAGATACGGTATTGGCTGTATTCTTGGAATGTGAAGTGGAGCTAGCATTTCCTGCACTCTGCGAAGTGCTAGACGTTGCAGCGTTTCCACAAGCTGTCAGCAGAACCAGAAAAAGCGCTGCACTAATAATCCATTTCAAACTTTGTGCTTTTTTTATCACGCAATACAATCCTTCCAAAGATGACAACCCGCCACAAATGACGCAGTTCTACTATTAACCATAGTTTAACTATAGTTCTTTTAATGTAAGGATACAGTAATAGGCGCCTATGTGTACAATACTTCACATAAATTGGTACTTTCCTATTATAAAATCAGCTAAATTTGTTGAAACTTAACCACGTTTACTCAACAATACATCTATAGCTTTCTTCAATTACTCAGGGTTTTTACTTTTTGCGCCCTTCGTGAGCGGTATATACCAGAAGAGACAGTATCTCAAATGTGAGATACTGTCTCTTCCTGTACTCTGGCCGAGAAAATTTCCTGCGCTGTTGACTTCTCAAGAAACGAGGGACTTCACGTCCGCAGGTTAGAACGAGGCCAGGTGATCTTTAAAACCCTGACCAAATTGAGTTGGGGTCCCATCATAATTGGAAATTAAAGACGGGAATGAGCCGCAATCATAGGTATCCCAGGCCCAGCCCAGATAACCAACGCCATTCTGGTCCGCCCAATTCATGACTGAGTCAATAAAACCATGCTGGCAGTCCGATTCTCCGATTTCACCGAAGACGACTGGAACTTGTTGGGCTACAGGCGCATACTGCTGCGTGAAACAGTCGGTTGTGTTACAACCAGAGTTATCGTAGACGTGCGCTGAAATCATCAGGTTATTCTGTGGATCACTGGGCAGGTTGCTCAGTACACCACCAATGTAGTTGGCGTAACCCCAACCGTCAAGCATGATTACGTTGTTGGCACCGGCTCCGCGTACTTTGCCTACCAGGGTCTGCATGCCTGCCACGGCAAAACCTACCGAAGAACAAGGAGCGGTATAGGCCGCCGAGCTACCATTCTCCCAACAATCACCACCATCACTATCGGCATGTGGCTCGTTATAGAGGTTGAAGATCACAGAAGAATTGTCTTTGAAAGTACTGGCAACCGACCACCAGAAATCAGATGCATGATCAGCATCTGGCATTGGCTGTTGACCGGTTGACGAGTCAGTACCAGGTGCACTCCAATGCAGATCCAGGATAGCGATCAGGCCTTTGGAGTTCAGTAGATTCACATAATCTTTAATGGACTGTACATAGGCATCGCCACCATAGGCGTTTTGACCTCCATTGATCCACAGCCAGCAATCCTCATTCAATGGCACGCGCACAGCATTGATATGCCAGCTCGCCATTGCATCGACTGAAGCCTCATCATTAGGACCATCAAAGATCCCTGCGTTATTGATACATTTGTATTCGGTTCCGGAACGGTTAACGCCCAGCAACCGTACGTTTTCACCATTGCCATTGAGCAACTGGTTGCCAGATACGTGTAGACCGGTGATCGTTGACAGGGCAGGGGCAGCATGTACGCTCTGGGAAGTGAGGCCGATCGAGAAAACGCCCACGACAAGGGCTAAGGCAAAGATAAATCGTGAAATGGGCCAACGTTTCATGCGAACACTCCTTGTTCTGCTAAGTATCATCAATGAAAGTTCGTTTCCCTACGAAGGTTTAAGCAGGATGGGTTCAGAGTAACGGCCATTGTCACATAGATATTTATTTCTGAAATTAACCGGTTTTTAATGACTACAATGCCAATAATTATCCGGAATTTCTATCTCTTTCTAAGAATAAGAACAATTGTGTCATTTGTCAAGCCTTGTCAGCCTGATTATCACAGAATGCAGCTTTTACCATTATGAAAAATAACCGGTTATACTCTATCAATATCTGCCAATAAAACCGAATTATTCCGCTTTTTCAATAGATCGCAGGGAGATCACCAGCCAGCGATACAATGAACCTTCTTTCAGGTGTAGAGTGTGTGATGGGCGGCCGCGGCCACCCACTACACACACTCTACACTCCCAACCCGGCGCCGCAGGTGCCACAGAAGAACATGAAAAAGCCCTGCCGCTGACGCCCCCGGGCTGGCCAAAAACCCTGATTATTGGTACTATTTTTACAGGCAAAGTTATTGGTTTTTGGATATACTATCAGCATGAGCTATCAAATTTTACTTTACTACAAATATATCGAGGTTCCTGATCCCCAGGCGGTGAAACTGTGGCAGAAAACCCTGTGCCAGCTTCTCGGACTGAAGGGGCGCATTATCGTTGCCCATGAGGGCATTAACGGAACCGTTGAGGGAACCGTCGCCGCAACCCGCCAATATATGCGGGCAATGAAAGAATATCCAGCCTTCAAGGAAATTACCTATAAAATCAGCGAGGGTACGGGCAATGCCTTGCCAATCTTATCGGTCAAGGTGCGCAATGATATTATCAGTGATAGTGTGGCTGATTGGGATGTAAATCCGACGCAACAGACTGGAAAATATCTGACGGCCGACGAGTTACATGCATGGTATGAAAGTGGCAAGAAATTCTACCTGGTGGATATGCGCAATGACTATGAACATAAAAGTGGCCATTTTGAAAATGCGATCCTGCCCGCCATGGAGAACTTTCGCGATCTTCCCAAGGTGTTACCAGAACTGCAGAAGCTAACCGATGCTCCAATGGTCACTGTCTGCACCGGAGGAGTGCGCTGTGAGAAGGCAACCGGCTTTTTATTGAAAAATGGCATGCAGGATGTCTATCAGCTCCAGGATGGTATTGTTACCTATATGGAGAAATATCCCAACCAGCATTTCAAGGGAAAATTGTATGTCTTTGACAATCGTATCCTGATGGGATTTCATACGGACCAGCCTGAACATGAAGTAATCGGTCACTGTGTCGTATGCCAGCAGCCGTCAGAACATTATGTCAACTGCACCAATGATGATTGCCATCGCCACCTGATTTGCTGTGAAGATTGTCTGGCTAACTATACAACGTTCACCTGCCCCCAGGGCTGCCGCGCGTAGCAGATAAGTTACTGTATATTCCATCTATCTATCTCCCCTTTGATTTCCAGGTTGCATATACGTCTCAGGAATAATGGATGAGCTCATTATTCCTGAGAAAGCAACAGAGCTGCGTGTAGGTCTCCGTTATTAGTTGAAAGTGAGATATATCAGCATGAGTCAGCATCGAACACCAACATCAACCAGGGGTCATCGCTTCTTTGCTAGCTTCTACGAGCGCATATCACAGGGAAAAGCAGAGAAGCAATATATGGAACCAATACGTAAAGAACTTGTTGGACAGGCTAAAGGACTGGTGCTCGAAGTGGGCGCCGGTAATGGTCTGAACTTTGCTTATTATAATCCGGCACTAGTCGAGCGTGTGGAAGCGACCGAACCAGATAGCGCGATGTTGAGATATGCCCGTACACGGGCCACAGCCGCGCCTGTACCTATCAAGCTGACCCAGACGCCCGTCGAACAATTGCCCTTTGCTGACGAGTACTTTGACAGCGTTGTTTGCACGCTCGTTTTCTGCTCGGTCAACGATCCCTTAAAAGGTCTGCAAGAGATTCGACGCGTCCTCAAACCCGGGGGCCAGCTCCTGTTAGTAGAACATGTGCGGGCCAGGGTGCCTTTCAACGCGTTTATACAGGATCTTATCACGCCCCTTACGAGGCTCTTTTTAGGTAATTGCCATTGGAACCGCAATACAGAACAGACCGTTCAAGCGGCTGGCTTCCAGGAGATTACAAGAGAACGGAGCATGCCGGTGGGCGAATTAATGCCCCTGGTGACGATACAGGCAAGTCGCTAAGAGATCAAGTTCTCATCAGTGGCTGCTAACACTGCTAGAAAGACGTTTAGGATTGTATATATACACTATTTAAACCACAAGAACACCCATCATCAGGTCGATATTACATAGTAACTGTTCGGAAATACCATAAAGGAGAGCTAAGCTGATGCGTGTTGTTGTGGATTTAAATCGCTGTCAGGGATATGCCCAGTGCTGTTTTTTGGCACCTGAGTCTTTTAAACTGGTAGGTGAAGAGGCCTTAATGTATGATCCTGGTCCAGATGATGACCAGGTGGAGAAGATATTGCGGGCCGCCGCCTCCTGTCCCGTGCAGGCGATATCCTTTGAGCGGCCTTCCTCGCGTTCCTCTAAGCCAGGAAAAAAGAACGAGGAGGCCTACTATGGTCACTAGGAAGGAACTCAAAGAGAGCTTTAAAAAGAGTGGAAACATCGTGATTGTAGGTGCCTCGCTGGCTGGTCTGCGAGCAGCCGAGGTCCTGCGTAAAGAAGAGTTTAAGGGCCAGATCACCGTGATCGGGGATGAACCCTACGAGCCGTATGATCGTCCCCGCTCTCTAAACAGGTGCTGAAAGGGTGGGTTACGGCGGATCACACAACACTACCTCGCCTGTACAATGTGGATGATGTAGAGTGGAAATTGGGGGTGGCTGCGACTGGCCTGGATCTGCGCAAGAGGCAGGTGCAGCTGGCCGATGGGCAGCAGATTGACTACCATCGTTTACTGATTGCCACTGGCGTTCGTGCCCGCCGGTGGCCAAATAAAGCGGAGGCGGATCTGGATGGGGTCTTTGTGGTGCGCACACGTGATGATGCACAGCAGCTGCAAAAACGCCTGGATAGTAAACCGCGCCATGTGCTGATCATCGGTGCCGGCTTCACTGGATCAGAGATAGCCTCGGTCTGTCGCGATCGCGGCTTACCTGTCACGGTCACTGAGCGTAGTGCATCGCCTTTAATTGGTGCGCTTGGAGGTACCATCGGGGCTATCGCAGCCGAGGTGCAGCGTCAGAATGGCGTTGATCTGCGCTGCAATACCACCGTCACCTCCCTGGAAGGAGACGCCAATAAGCGTTTGCGCCGTGCCCATTTGTCCGATGGGAGCACCCTGGATGTAGATATCGCGGTTGTGGCCCTGGGCTCGATTCGCAATACCGAATGGCTCCGTGGCTCAGGCTTAGCGGCCGGGCAACTGGGGGTCTCGTGTGACGCAGGCTGTCGTGCCTTTGATCTCAATGGCATTGTGACGGATGATATCTTTGTGGCCGGCGATGTGGCACGCTTCCCGCACCCTCTGTATGAATATCAACTGATCGCGCTTGAGCACTGGGGTAATGCCCTCAGCCAGGCCGAGGTTGCCGCCCATAATATGGTCAACAATGAGGCTGATCGCCGCCCCCACATTTCTGTGCCTGCCTTCTGGTCCATGCAGTTTGGCCTCAACATTAAGTCCGTTGGCCTGCCTCCTTTTGCTACCGAGGTGGTCGTGATGCAAGGATCGGTTGAGCAGCGCCGCTTTGTGGCTGCCTATGGGCACAAAGGACGTACTGTCGCGGCCGTAAGCTTTGATCAGGGGCGCTGGCTCCCATATTATGAGAAACAGATCGCGGCTGCCGCTCCCTTTCCACCTGCTCCACCTGCATATGACAGCCCGGGTCACTACAACCTGTCCCGGCAAAGTTCCCAAAGACCAATGTGCCAACGACAACACCAACCATTATCCTGACTGGACATGTGCCCGGCGAGCTACGGGCAACGCATCTGGAACCTTCACCGATGGCTTCAGAAAAATCTGTAATAGATAGTCAGCCAGAACACAAAGCATGAAAAGGAGCCATTATGGCAGAGCAGAGTTTATTTCAACAGATTAATGACTATAAGAATAGAGCCAATCCTTACCCGCTCTATGCGGAGATGCTCAAGACGCCAGTTATCCGTGAATCGGATGGTAACTATGCCGTTAGCAGCTATCGCCTGGTTACCTCATTGCTGCACGACCCGCGTCTGAGTTCGGATGCGCGCAATCTACCGTCATCCAGCGCCAAAGCGCAAGCGGTCGCCAGTAGTAAGTTCCCGATTCCGTTTATCCGCCTTGATCCACCCGATCATGATCGGCTACGTCGTATGGTGACCCGGCAGTTCGGTCCTCCCCACACCACTGGCTTAATCGCTGGCATGCATCAAGAGCTGGAAAATATCGTCAATGAATTACTGGACCACGTTCAAGGTCGCAAACAGATCGACATTGTGGATGACTTCTCTTATCCATTCCCTGTCACTGTCATTTGTCGCTTGCTGGGAGTGCCACACGAAGATGAGCAGCTCTTCCATGCCTGGGCGGATGCGCTGGTGGAGTCCCTTGATCCAGAAATGGGGAATGGTGAAGATCTCCAGATGCGGCAAAAGGCGTTGACCGCGCGGAATGAGTTGAGCCAATATATGAGCAAGTTGATCGCGGCCCGGCAGAAACAGCCAGGGAACGATATGCTCTCTAAATTGGCCAATGATAATGGTCCTGATGGACGGCTGACAACTGAGGATCTTGTAAGTACGTCCGGCCTGTTGTTGATTGCTGGACATGAGACGACGGTCAATCTGATTACCAACGGTATGTTGACACTGTTACGCCATCCAGAGGTGCTAGAACGCTTACGCAAGGACCCGGAGCTTGCCATTCCGCTGGTAGAGGAGCTTTTGCGCTTTGAGCCGCCTGTGCAATTCAGTTCACAACGCGTGGCGATTGCGGATATCCAGATTGATGGCCAGACCATCCCCAAAGGCTCACAGGTCTATCTCATGCTGGCGGCCGCCAATCGCGATCCCGAGCGTTTCCCTGATCCTGAGCGTTTTATTCCTGATCGGCAAGATAATGAGCATCTGGGCTTTGGCAGTGGTATCCACTATTGCTTCGGGGCTCCTCTGGCCCGTCTGGAGGTCCAGATAGCTCTGAACGCGCTGGCCCAACGCCTGATCAACCCTCGCCTGGCCGTAGATCCCCCGCCCTACCGGCCCGGCGCCGTCCTACGTGGCCCCGCCACCTCCTTGTCAACATCGACGGCATCAAACCCCACAAACTGTAACAGAGTGTCAGACACACTTTTTCCTGGGGCGCTTACGCGCCCCTGTTTTATTTATTGGTGCATAGGGTGCGATTGACGCACCCTATGCACCAATAGGTGGAAGCCATTGTGAGCGCTCAAGCGCGGAGAACCCATGCGGGAAGAAGCCATCTATGCCGCAACCCTGACACTCTGTAAAACACAGCCTGACATACAAGAAACCTGTTTAATACAGTGTCGCTGCAAATATATAAAACACATTTGCAGCGACACTGTAGAAGTGTTAGCGCACGCGCGCAAATTACTTTGTAGTAGGACTGGCGGACAACACCAAAGGCTTACGCGGAGCCTGACTAAAATCAAAATCATTCACAAGATTGCCTAGAATGGCCGCATTCTCTCGCACATCGGGCCGTGGATCAGGTCGCCCATCCGTCTTTGGATCGATGCGCGATCCGTTCAAGAAATCGTCTTCAATAAATTTCAGGTATGCATCGAAGCTCAAAGTCTGATGATCGATATATCCCTGGCGCGCATAGGCACTGATCACCAGGCCAGGGACACGGAGCCCATAACCATTTTGATCGACCGTTGGCGGTGTAACATGATCGTAGAAGCCACCCCAGTCGTCCCAGGCCAGAAAGATAGCGGTGCTATCCCAATCGGGACCATTCATGACGGCGTTGACCAGTTGTGTGACGTATGACTGGCCTGTGCTGACCAGTGCCGGTGGATGTTCACTATTTTTGCCGTTTGGCGTAATCCACGAGACGGCTGGTAAAGTGCCTTTTTGGGCCGCGCTATCGAAATTGTTGAGCGATTGCACGTTCTGCAGTTGACCATCCTGCTTGACTGTGTCAAAGTCTGGCAATGGATTCCAGATACCAGGCGTCTTTGCCTGCTGCTTGACATTTTGACAGGAGGCCGCGTTATCTTCACAATCTGGCTCGGTCCCTGGCGCGACATAGTAAGCCCAACCAATATTGGCTTTATGCAGGAGGTACGTCAGATCGGTCCAGGCATAGTCCGCCGTATATTGGTTCGCCTTTTTCAGGGTCACAGGCCCTTTGATGTTATTCACACAACTGGCTGCGTTACCCGGCTGGCTACAATTAGCAGACCAGCCTGAAACCATAAATAGGTGCGCCGGTAGGCTCCAGGAGGAATCTGGCTCAAACATATGATCCTGCAACACAAAGTTCTTTGCATAGGACCAGTAGTTGGGAATATCACTGCCGTCGTGATAACCCATCACATCTGTTTGCCCCCGGCGCTACAGGCTGGATCATTAGGGGTGGTACAGCTACCTTTGCCCTTTTCTGCCTGGGCAATAAAACCATTCATCTTTCCCTGGTTGATATCAGCGGCGGCATTAACCGCGCCATGCGGGCCGCCGTGATTGAGATCCTGGGTATCATGATATGGCTTGATGCATTGATTCGTCTTTGGATCGTTGACACACACACTGGGGACACCGTTCTTCATTGGAATACCGTCCGCCCCTGGATAGGTGCCAAAGTAGGAATCAAACGAGCGATTCTCTTGCATTATAACGATAACATGCTTGATTTTATGAATATCATTATTAGCTGTACTGGCTGGCGTGCTGGTAGCAGATGGCGTCGTTGTCTGACTGCTGCATGCCATCAAACCTGTGGCCATAATGAGACAGATCAGTCCCATATGCCAGGCACGCCCTGAAAATCTATATACGTGCTGCATAAGCAAGTACCTTTCTCTAAACATTAATGTGGCTCGGCATCTCCCCGAGACACTATTTCTGGCGCTAACTCGGTCGTGCTTGCCTGGGACTGCGTCAAGCGTTCGGCACGCAGTAGTGCTCGAATAAATGGTCCTCCACCATGGCGCTTGATCCATTCCTTCAAGGGGGATCAATACGTAGCTCATAGCGCTCGGTGAGATCTGGCTCGTCATCTTCATCTTCCGCTACAGGCATGGGATGACCTGAACGTTCCTGCAGATAACCGAGCGCAAATGCTCCCTGCTCACGGCGATTTAAGGGGCTGTTAAAAGCATCCATGGGAAGCAGTTGTGTTAACGGATATAGTTCCACTTCTCTCCCCTGCTGGATAGCAAATGCCAGCGCTGCAGGCAAAACCTGGGGTGGTGTAGTCGATGCTACCTGATAGACATGTTCAGGGTCCCCTTGCAACATCCCTTGCCGCGCAAGCAGTGCAAAGAGCCTTCCCAAAAGATATCCACGATTGTAAGGCATCTTGTCCCTTCTTCCTGGAAACTCTAAATCACATTGTACGTACGCCTCTGTACGTAACTATACCCGTACAGTCTCAAGAAAGCTTAAAGATTTACTCAAAATACCGTTTATCTTTTCTGGAATCAGGGCTTTTTTATGTTCCTCTTTGGCACCTGCGGCGCCGGGTTGGGAGTGTGGTTTGGTGAGCGGCCGCGGCCGCTCACCAAACCACACCTGAAAGATGGGACATCGTATCGCTGGCTGGTGATCTCTATGTTTGCAGGAGGGAGGAGGCTGCGGCTGCCCGCCACACACTCCACACTTGAAAGATGGTCCATCTGATCGCTGGCTCGTGATCTCCATTCTTGCAGGATGGAGGCGGCTGCAGCCGCCCGCCACACGCTCTACACCTGAAAGAATTGACATCGTATCGCTTGCTCATGATCTTCCTGCGATCTCTGGACGAACATTACAAAGCCCTGTGCTGGAATAAGCACGCTTGTAAAGCTTTATGGATATTTCGTATAATTGCCAGATTGGATATGGAAATTATTTCTACGCAATTACGCAATAAGGAAAAAGAAATATGCAAGATGATATGCTCTCTACTAATAGCCGGGAACTACAACAGTCTGAATATGATGAGCAGTTGTTACAACGCCAAAAGCGGCTGCAAACAGAAGCACAGCAGATATTAGAGGAGCTAAAAGTCGTAGAAAAACTCTCACAGGTGGGACAGGTCCGACAAACGGGCAGTACGACCCTGGGATTGATGGTCTGGCGCGATATCGACCTGCAGGTTTCCAGTCCCGGACTAAGTGCCGAGCGTGCCTTTACTATTATGCAGCCACTCCTATCCCATCCTTATATCAAACAGGTACGCTACCTTCATCAAAGCGAGCATTTTAAAGTTGAAGGCCTGGATGAACGTCATTTTTTTATGCTTTTCTATCAATTCCACGAACCCGTCGAATGGAAACTGGATATCTCGTTCTGGCTTGGTGAGGGTATCCATCCTGAACCCCTTCACGAGGCGATTGAACAACAGTTGACGCATGAAACACGCCTGCTCATCTTGCGCATTAAAGATGTCTGGTATCAACTCCCCGCCTATCGCAACACCGTAGCGAGCACCGACATTTATGACGCCGTCTTACAACACGGGGTGCGCACGCTGGACGATTTCGATCAATACCTCTCCCAACGCGGGAAGCCCACACGTCACCACAGCTAGAGTTGTATAGGAGCCTTTTTATGTCATTTAGCGGTTCGTTGGATGATAAGCCATCACCCTTCCTTACTATAAATGAGGCCTGGAAGGTGTTGTACGATTATTTTCTTGGCTCTGCTGGATTGTTAAGCCATTTTGAAGCGAGCCAAACACCCAATCAGGCATTGATAGGGGAGGTTGAGAATGCACTTGCCATTATAAAAGATGATTGGATGTGTCGAAGCGCCTTTCCTCGTGAGCAAGTACAGATCCTTTGGAGAATTGTATCTCAGCTGGATGAGGCGTTGGAACATGAGCGAACCCATGAACCTGAGTTGCGTTTCTGGCATACGCTGGTGAGGTCCTGGATAGACGAAGTCTTTGGGTCTTCAAGAAGCTTTCTACGCGAAGCTGAGGCGATGGGCCTTCTGCTTCAGCATCTATTGGGTGGCGTTTCGTTTGGAGAGAGTTTGCAAAAGGGAAGTATTGAGACACGATTTTTTCATGATCTTTTGATGCGTATGAAAAATTTGGAAAAGGTGTGGGACAGCAAGCAAGAGATTTCTGTATTGGCTTGTCGTGCACTATTTGCGAGTGTGTACTTGCCGTGGTCATCTGAGCGATTTTCAAAAATACAGCGCCAGGAGTTGGCTGTCATAAAACACATGGTGTATCAACAGACTCAAGAAAGTTTGCAAGAAGCAACCTGTGAGCATGAACATGAAAAGCAGGAAGTTCTCCAAGAACAAAGAGGGCTTGAGTTGAAGGATGTATCTGCTCTCTACGCAGAAGAGGAGGCCTGGAGGGTTCTTCGACAACATTTTATTGAACCCGGAGGTTTACTTGACCAGATAGATCACGGCAAACCTATACAGGTTCATCCAGGAAATAAGCCGCAAACGTGCCAGGAACTGCAAGCGATCCAAAAAGCATTGGCGGAGGTGCAAAGCTCCTGGGAAGGAAGACATGAACTTCCCAAATGGCAAATCGATCTCATGTGGAGGATCGCACCTCGCCTTGAGGAATTGTTGCAACATCCACCAGTGCCACCACTAACATTGCATCTATTACACGCTAATCTATTTGTATGGTTTAGCAATGCACTCAATGAATTAAATTCATTCTATTATCCTGAGGACCTGATTATCCATGATATAGCAATGCATACGATGGGATTACGAAGCTTTACGCTTGAACTACGTTTTGGGACCATCGATGTGGAGGCATTTGAAGAGCTTATACACGCTCTCAAAGAGCTAAATGAGTGCTGGAAAGGAAAATCTGTTATTCCTAGAATGGCGGCATGGCTCTTGATCTTAGTGCCCATAGGTAATTGGGATGCGACCGTGTATACACATGAGCAGAAAACACAACTCGCTAAGATGAAACGTGGTCTTTATACGCTCATCCAGAATTGTTTCTCTGAATAATGAGGGAGAATAGGCAAGCATGAAAGGATAAAATTTGTATTTATAAGAAACGTTTGAGAAGCGGTAAATAATATATAATTCTTGCAGGTCATGCGCGATAGCATAAGCTATTATTCTGACAAAGATTTTATTATAATAATTGAGAGGAAAATCGTATGTCTGCAGTATCTAGCACATTCCGCACCCCAAAGGCCGCTTTATTTGCTTATATAGCAGCTATTCTTTTTGCTATCCACCTCTTCACCTATTTTGTTCCTGTCTTGCGCGATGCCACCGGCCTTACATTCCCGATCGTCGCTGAACTGATGGCTCTGCTGGCGGTTGCCGAACATCTCTGCCTCTTTCCTGTCCTTGAAGCCCTTCCAGCGCCACGCTGGGCACGCTACGCAGGCTATGGCTGGCTGGTAATCGATATTGCCACCAATATTATGCAGCTCAATGGCACTCCGCAGAGCAGCTATCTACCGCTACGCTATGGTGGTCATATTTCGGCGGCCCTCTGGATCATCGCAGCCTCCTGGCAGATGCAGGGCGCGATCCGTGTTATCGGCATCATACTCGCAGTTGACCTGGTCTTCTATTCATTTATTGCTTTTGTGCCACTGGCATTTCTCATCCTGTTACCTTCACTCGTCCTGTTACCTCTCTGGCTGGCCCTGGTAGGACGTGTGCTGGCAACCAATGCCACAGATCAATTAGAGGACACGAAGACACAAGAGAGCTCAATCAGTACACCTGTTTAATCGGCTGAAAATAAACCTGCCAGGATAGGAGGAGCCAATAAAAGCTCCTCCTATCCTGACACTTTGTTCAGGAACTCACAACGGGCACATCGACTACGCAGGCCTGGAGAAAGGTAGCGGTGCTGGCGATTGAGGCCCGTGCTTCAGGCATAAATGGAGTAAAGAGTTGCCAGACATGTGGCAGTTTGCTCCAGAGCTGGCTCTCAACGGTGACTCCTTGCTGGCGTGCACGTTCAACCAGCCGCACGGCATCGTCCCGCAGCAGTTCGCTATCACTGGCATGCACCAGGAGCGGCGGCAAACCGCTCAGGTCGGCATATAATGGAGAAGCCAGAGGATTGGTCACATCAGAAGAGTTGTCCCCTAGATAGAAACGTGCGCCATCAGGGATCATGCGGGCAAAAAAGAAGGCGTCGCTTTTTTCATTCTCTTGCAGGGAGGCGCCGGTAGCTGCCAGGTCGGTCAGGGGCGAGAAGAGGGCCGCCCCCGCTGGCAGCGGCAGCGCCAGTTCGCGCAACTTCAACAGTGTCGCCAGGGCCAATCCCCCACCAGCCGAGTCGCCTGCCAGCACGATACGTTCAGGTACTTCTCCGCCAGCGAGCAGCTGTTGATACACGGCAATAGTAGCCTCCAGGGCCGCTGGAAAAGGATGCTCTGGTGCCAGGGGATAGTCCAGACTTAGACAACGCATGCGACTTTGTACAGCCAGGGCAACGGTGAGGGAGCGATGGGTGCGCGGCGAACAGGCGATATAGCCGCCACCATGGAGATAGAGAAGAAGTGGATCAGGTTGGGATGTTTGAGCCGATGCAAGTGGTTCAATCCACTCATCATGAAAACCGGCGCGCTCGACGATCTTTAGCTGCCAGCCCGCAGGGACAGCTACGCGTTGCTGCGCATTCAAGCGGCGGCGAAATTGCGCCACCTCTACCGGCCTCCGAAAGTGTCGCTTGACATTTTGCTTCAACAGCAGCGTGATCAGCTGTGCCTGCCAGCTCGACATAAAGCAGCCTCCTTGCATACGATGTTTACATTTATTTCATTTACGCGAATAGTTCTTTTAAGGCATCAGACTAAGTATTAAGGCATCAGGCGACTAAATAGCTTGATTACCGATGGATAATTTCTGGGTGAGAGGCGCTGGGCAAAATCCATAATATAGGCTTCTCGCCCGATAAGGATACGCGGCGCATTGCGCTCGATACCCCGCACAATAATGTCGGCGGCCCGCTCCGGCGGCATGGTCAAGACACGTTCAAAATAAGCGCGTCCTCGTTGTTGCTCTTTCTCGGTCATCGCATCAAAGCGAGCATTGCGCGCAATATTGGTCTTGATGCCTCCAGGATGGACACAGCTGACTTTGATCGCGGTACGTGCTAATTCCTGGCGCAGTGTCTCGGTAAAACCACGGACGGCAAATTTACTGGCGCAATACGCGGCCTGACCTGGCACAGCAAAAAGTCCGAAGACACTGGATAGATTAACAATATGCGCCTCAGGCTGCTGCTTCAGCACAGGCAGGAATGCCTTGACCCCATGAACCACACCCCAGAAATTAATATCGAAGAGCCAGGCAATCTGATCAATCGAGACCTGTTCTACGGTCCCGCCCAATGCCACTCCAGCATTATTGATTAAAATATCGACCTTCCCATGCTGCTCAATCACGGCGGTGGCGAAGTCCTGCACAGCATCTTTATCGGCCACATCCAGTACATGCGTGGAGCACGTGGTAGAGATCATGCCAGCAGTTTCTTCCAGGCCCCTGGAATTTTTGTCGGCCAGGGCCAAAATACATCCTTTAGAAGCTAGATTAAGGGCCAAAGCTCGTCCAATGCCGCTACCCGCGCCGGTGATCACGGCAACATTTCCAGGCTGAATTTTCATCTTTACACACTCCTGAGCATCATTGCTGTAAAAACCTGTCTGCGCCATTTAACTCATATGCCAAACAGCGGCCAGACATGTAAGTGTAGAATATATCAATCACACCACTTCTGACCCCTTCTACTTTGTATAGACTGCCCACCATTAGCGGATAAGCAGCCTATACAGGTCAGTCGGGATCTGGTCAGCCAACAGGTTGGGTATCGGTTCGGGGCTGCGCGACACTATTGCGCGCCACATGCGAATAGTGCTGCCAATCAAAGCGCCGTGTTCGATAGCGGAATTCAAAAGTAAAGCCGGGCCAGATCGTGGTGTTGCGACCGGTAGAATTCAGGTACCAGCTATCACAACCAGAGGTCCAGGCGGTTCCCTGCATGCGCCGCTGCATCTCGTCATCAAAGGCGGCCTGCGCCTCCGATTGAACCTCCACAGCCTGGACCTTGCGCCGCTCCATTTTGCGCAGGCAATCCAATATATAGTTAATTTGCGATTCGATCATGTAGATCATCGAGTTATGGCCCAGGCCGGTATAAGGGCCGATCAGCAAGAAGAGGTTGGGGAAGTCCACGATGGTAGTGCCTAGATACGCCGTCGGATTGGGTTTCCACTTCTCGGCCAATGTCTGGTTGTGGCGTCCGCGCACATGCTGTGGAAAAGGAGCATCGGTGACATGGAAACCGGTCCCGCAAATGATTGTATCGACCTCATGCTCCTGGCCATCTTCGGTAACCACACTATGTGCCCTGATTTCGCGAATACGCTCGGTAATCAACTCTACATTAGGTTGGCTTACCGCCGGATAAAAGTCATCTGAAACCAGGATACGCTTGCACCCATCGCATAATGAGGGGTCAACTTCTCTCGCAACACGGGATCAGGTACCTGGCGTGCCAGGTGCTCTTGCGCAAAACCGATACCCGTCTTCATCATTTCTGGACGATAGACCAGTCCAAGCGCGGTCAATTCATTGCGCAGGTAGATCCTGGTGCGGGCCAGTTGCTGCGCGGGAGGAAAGAGACGATAGAGCCGTTGTCTCTGTTCGGGGATAGGATGATCCAGGCGCGGCACAATCCAGGGCGGTGTGCGTTGGAAGATCGTCAGGTGCTCAACCTTCGGCTGGATCTGTGGCACAAATTGGATCGCCGAGGCCCCGGTTCCAATTACGGCAACACGCTTCCCTGTCAGATCGTAGTCATGCCGCCATTGCGCGGAATGAAAAATTGTACCTTCGAATTGCTCAATACCAGGAATAATCGGCAGCGACGGTTCATTCAGTGGTCCATTGCCACAAATAAAGACATCGGCGGTAAAATGCTCCTGGCTGGTAGTGATATGCCAGCGCTGCTCAACTTCACTCCACGCCGCCTCCACCAGTTCGCTTTTCCAGCGAATATGCGGCAGAATCCCAAAACGCCTCGCACAGCGGCGCAGATAATTCTGAATCTCTTTCTGCTGGGGATACATACGGCTCCAATTGGGATTGGGAGCAAACGAAAAGGAGTAGAGCAAGGATGGAATATCGCAAGCGCAACCGGGATAAGTATTGTCGCGCCATGTCCCTCCAATATCCTCGGCTCGCTCAAAAATTACAAAATCGTTGTAACCGCGTTTCTTCAACTGGATGGCAATTCCCAGACCGGAAAAGCCGGTACCTAAAATCGCGATATGGGTATGCGGAACCAGGTTGTCACCCTCGGATCGTTCAACAAAACCGATGTTAGGATAACTATCACCAGCCAGTGACTTGCGAGCTCCTCTGCTCGCTCGAACGTGAAACATCGTAGTACCCTCCAATATTCTGAATCGCATCCTTGTGGAGGAGACAATCAATCAAACATTATTATGAAAAGATAATTAGCTCTGATCATGCGGGACAACAAGGGTAAAAGCAGTCATTGCCAGGTCACACAGGGCTTGCCGACTAATACTGCGCTGCTCAAGCCAGGCGATACTCGTTGCTTCCACAAAGCCAACCCAGCCCCTGACAGCGATAGCGGATAGAGCGGAAGCTTGCGTTTCCTGTGCAAAGCTCTGTAGGATGCCCTGTATATAGGTCTGGCGAACCATATCAATGATGGCCGCGACCTGCTCATCCACACCAACCCCGCCTCGCAACAGAGAAACATAGGCTTTGGCATGGCGCTCAACATAGGCATAATATGCCTCCAAACTTGTACGCAGGCGTTCCATCGGTTCCAGGGTCGCATCCGCTTCTGTTGCGGCCAGCAGTTGCGCTGCGGCATACTCTACAATGGCAATATAAAAATCATGCTTGGTTGGAAAATAGTAATACAGGAGGCCTTTGGAGATACCGGCAGAGCTAGCGATATCATCAATCGCCACCTCTTCATATGATTGATCGCAAAACAGATCTGCCCCAACCTCGATCAGTCGTTGGCGCCGTGAAATACGCTCTCGCACCATATCAGCTCCCATGTATTTCAATCTGCCCACACACCTGTGATCAATCACATCATCTACATTTGAATATAAGTCAAATTTGAACATAAGTCAAGTTTTTCTCCACTCCCTGCAGGTTTTTTCATGCTCCTCTTTGGCGCCTGCGGCGCCGGGTTGGGAGTGAGGAGAGTGTGGTGGGCGGTCGCGGCCGCCCACCACACTCTCCTCACCTGGAATACGATCATTTTTATTATATATTGCAGCACCTGCGCATTTGCGCAGGTGCTGCAATATATAATAAAAATGATCGGGCGCGAATGCGCACGTACACAAAGAAACAAACAAAAACACAAATTTTTGTGACACACTCGCAACAAATTTCGTTATTATAGGTGAAGCATCCAGTATAATATAAATACAATTATTAATTTTTTGAACGCAAAATAAAACCATGCAGCTTTACCAGCGAAAAACAGGTCTTTAAATTGCCAGACCGCTCTGAGAGCGTGTAGATAGGAGAGAAGCTCATGCCACAGGCAACCCGACGCAGTCTCTTGAAACAAATATCGCTACTCAGTCTCAGTTTCCCGCTACTACCCCGCTTCTTCTTAGCCAAACAATTAGTACGTGATGGTGGAGCATCGCAGGCTCAGCTTAATCGACCCATTTATCCCCGGACAGCTCCCCTTGAGACAGCCACCTTTATTGATCCAACGGCGCTCCTCCTGGGAGAGAAAAATATCAAGCTTGGAGCACAGATCTACGTTGCCCCCTTCGCACAACTCCAGGCGGACGAGGCACCTATTCAGATTGGATCAGCCTCAAATATTCAGGATAATGTGGTGATCATCGCCTGTCAGGAGCGCGCTGCGGCAGCAGAGCAAGCTATGAAAAGCCTTGGACTGCATGCAGCGGCGGGAGTCCAAATCGCGACACGCTGTATTCTGGCTCATGGGGTAACAATCAAAGGGCCAGCACATATAGGTGAAGGCAGTGGAAATCAGGCCACCTTCTTGAGCTTTGGTGCTGAAGTAGATGGTGCCATCCTGGAACGAAACACAGTTGTCTCTCAATTGGCTCGCGTGGGCCCTGGCGTAAGACTACGCAGTGGCTATGTCGTCCTGGCTGGTAAGAACGTGACCAGCCAGCAAGAAGCTGACAATGTCGCCCTGGGTAAGGTGCGCATGATTACAGAGGCGGATATCGCCTTTAATGAAGCCGTTCTAGAGGTGAATACCAGCTTCGCCCATACTTATACTAAACTCTTCCGCGAAAAAGCGTCCAACATCGAGGGCATCAACTATAATCCAGGCTTTAGCCATTTCAATCCGACTCGTCATCTGCCAACATTCGATAAGATCGCGACCAGCCTGCCCGCTTTTCGAAATCGCATCATTGGTGCCGTCAACCTGGCCGATACCCTGCACGCTGCCGATGCTGCGATGCTGGATGGTATTTCGCTACGCGCAGACGAAGGGGAGCCTTTCAATATAGGCCACATACACTATATGGGCGATAATGTCATTTTCCATGCGCTTGAACATACAGACTTACAGGTCGGCAACAATATCAGTTATGGCAATCATGCCATAGTCCACGGAGGGGTGCGGCAGCCCGGCAATAAGCCGACGGTGATTGAAGATGATGTGATATTGCATGAGCAGGCGCTTGTCTTCGGTTCGCTGATCGGGCAAGGATCCATTATTGGCGTGAAAAGCGCTGTCATTAACTCTGAGCTGGCCCCTGGTACGGTTATTTCTGATCACGTGGTCTACCTCAACAATCAACAATTTGGAGCGGTAGAATGGTAACATCATCTCATAATGAGCCGGGCGCAGGTCACAACGCTACCCTCGCCGGACTGCGAGCAAAGATCTATACCACGCCAACGGTACATCATAATGGGGTAGAGGGGTGGACCACCTACTGGCAGCTAAGCTGGGAACCTATACCCGCCGCTAGCCGTTACCTGGTGTACTACGCAACCGCAGAAGGGGTCAGTGCTACACCTCACCCAACCAGCGAGCCTCAATGGCGACTTTCGATCGCCACCGGTATTGGAAGCTGTGAGACAGACCGCATAGAGCAAGAAGATTACTTGCTGGCAGCACAGCTGCAGGTTATTATAGCGGCCCAATTCGCGGATGGCTCACTGGGAACGCCATCGGCCCCCATCGCGGTAGGTATGATTTTAACATAATACCCACGCTGTTCCTTGCAGGCTCCATGAATGTGGGGCCTGCAGTTCTTTTATGTATGCTTTTTACTGTTCGAACCAGGACATTGGTAAAAAGAAGCGATTCATTTTGATCTGCATCGAAGGTGCAATCGAGCGGGCCCGTTTCTTGGCCTCTTCAGCTTTTGGACCCTGAAATTGGCGATCGACTTCGCTCTCAAACAGTGTCAGCCAGCGCTCAAAGTGTGCCGGACTCAACTTCTTCTTCTGATCCAGAGCCAGGTGCTTCTGCATCATCCCCCCATGATATGCACCAGTCTGAAACAACATATTTTCCCAGAAATCATACATGACTGGTAGATGCTCTTCGAGATTGATCGCGGCAACCTCCGTAAAGAAAGTACCAATCAATTCGTCTTGCATGGCATGTGTATAAAAAGCACGAATCAGCCGGGCAATATCCGCGCGATCCTGGATATCACTTTTTTCTTCTAACATCAGCCCAAAACCCTTTATATCTTCAATTACTTAATTTATCAATAATAGCCACAGGCTAGCCGGGTAGCATAGCTCAGGGATATAAAAGATTATGGATGATCTATCAATGAAAGTAAATAGCCAACGCTGAGAACAACATACACTCCACACCCGGCGCCGCAGGCGCCAAAGAGAAACATGAGAAAGCCCTGGACTACCAATAAATCCTGTAGACAGCTAAATACGCCAATGTTATAATAATCTCCGCAAGACTAGCATTTCAATCAAAAATAGGAGGTGCGATATGAAAAATACCAATCAGCAGCAGAGAGGCTCCTTTTGCTTTTGAGCCGATGAGTAAACGCAGGAAAGGTTATCCATCGGAACAGGCCGTCAAACGTGGTGTACGCATCATTCATGGTGACAAAGAACTGCACGAGAAGCTGGGCAAAGAAGACCTTTGCCCCTGTGGCTCAGGATACCGCTTTCAAGCGATGCTGTCGTCAAAGTGGACGCTATGATGGCAGCCTGCGCGACCACTACTTTTAGAACCTGAGAGATTGGCAAGCCCCAAAAAAACGAAACGTTCCTGCGGGGCTTGCTCCCCCCTTTTACCCTCCCCACACGAACCTATGCGCATCGTTGTTATTGTTGCTTTATGATCATATCCATGAATAAGAGGCATCTAGCCGGGCGTGAAAAATGTGCCAACCGCCAGGATCAGGTAAAACGCACAGAGCAGGAGTCCTTCCAGCCATGTGGATAAGCCGTCCAGGCTGATGACGGTATACAAACCGGCAACCAGGGCAAACATGGCAACCTCCAATAGGGAAAAATTGAGGTCCAGGGGTACCCCTACAATTGGTCCGGCCAATACCAGCAGGGGCGCAACCAATAAGGCGATCTGGATCGATGAGCCTGCCGTGATGGCCATCGAGACCTCCATATGATTCTGGGTGGCCGAGGAAACGGCAGAAAAATGCTCGGCCGCATTACCGACCAGCGGCAAAATGATCAAGCCGACAAAAAATGCATTGAGTCCAACCTGGTGCGTTAATGGGTCAATAGCGCCGACCAGGATCTCGCTCAAGACAGCGGTAATCGCTGTCGCCAGCGCTAAGGCGGCGATGGGAAACCATATGGTAGTTTTCCATTTTATGCCTAAAAGGGTCCACAGACTTGCTTTGTGCGCGGCTGCTGCCGTCCCTTGGCTAGATATTGTAGCTTCAATATCTTGTAGTTGCCGCATCTCTTCTTCCTCGCGCAACTCATCGGTAGGATTTATCAACAGGTCATCCTGGGCCGCATGTAATCCAAAAATTGAATATGCGATGTAGGCGACATAGCAAATCAGCAATATAATAGCAATACCAATACTGGCCTGGTGTAAATGATTGCCACTCACGACCTGATCGCCAGGGCGTGTGCTCTCACCCACGGTTGCCAGTAATGAAGGGATTGCCATACCAATGACGGCCAATACCAGCATAGCTGCATATTGACCAGTCGCGCGTGAACTAAATTGTTGCTCCCGATATTTCCAGCCACCAAAAAACATTGACATCCCTAGCACCAGTAAGGTATTGCCAATGATTGACCCAGCCAGCGATGCCCGCACGATCTGAGGTAAACCCGCCGATAAAGCCACCAGGCCAATAATGATTTCGGCGGCATTGCCAAAAGTGGCATTGAGCAGGCCGCCAATGCGATGCCCCATGCGCTCGGCCAGCGCTTCAGTTGAGATACCAATTAAGCCTGCCAGCGGTATCAATCCCAGAGAGGCCAATACAAAAACGGTCAGGGCAGAGGCATGCAAATTCTCAGCCACAATTGCCATGGGAACCGCCAGTAATAATATATAGAGCCAGCGTGTCATTTATTTTTAGCCTCCTCGCGCCAAAACATCCTCGTTCCACATTCAGATTCATGAGCTTGATCAGCTATTTTATCCGATTATAAATTAATAAAATACAAAGACTAGCTTATATTTCTTGTCAATTGCTCTATCCATACACGAGCTATGCAGGCACTAACGTTACAGATCTACTGCTATTTTTGAGCTATTTAACAATTCCATATGTAAATTTTCTATAGCATTTTCCGTATGAAGTGAGTAGTGAAGAGGCTTCCACTACTCTATACACTTTATATATTTCAAGCAAGCAAGATGAATACGAGATTACAGATCAAGAATATACAACACAGGGCATTCATCAGAAGTAAGTAATCAATATATATTGTATATGCTATTGACTGCCGGTACGTATTACAATTGAAATATTTTCATTCGAGCAGTTAAATAAAATTTGGAGTAGTAAATTGAAGTACATTTTTAGATGGTGCCATTATTGCGGCAACAGGCATAATCTCAATAAAACGCCTATTCATGTATTGGAGGGATTTCATACTTATCGAAAAATAGTTGACGTCTGCGAAGACTGTCAATCTATTAGCCGCCATTGCCACTATTGCACGTTGACACATACTCCAGGAAATTGTTTGGACCAGGATCAGACAAGCATAAAAACCTTAAAGAAGCAGCTCTCTAATCATCTACTCACGATTTAAGTGGAAGAGCAAAGCGGCATAATCCACAGCATTCATAGCGTTTCTAGCTGCTCTCAAAAGCGTGAAGTTCATTCACCCTTAAGAGGATTGTAGCTGTGTGGTCAGAATATGTTTTTGAACTTTGCCCAGCGCGTTACGCGGCAATGAAGCAGCAACGACTATCTGGCGTGGCTTTTTATAGCTGGCCAGTTGCTCGCGACAAAAAGCGATAATTTCTGCAGTTTGCGGCTCACGGCCAGCCGTGGGTACAATGACGGCCACCACCTTTTCACCCATATCAGCATCTGGTAATCCTACTACTGCCGCTTCGGCTACATCTGGATGTGCTTCGAGGACATCCTCGATTTCACGTGGATAGATATTATAGCCGCCACTGATAATCAACTCTCTGGCACGACCCGTAATCGTATAATAGCCGTCCTGGCTATACCAACCTAGATCGCCAGTTTTAAACCAGCCAGCAGCATCAAAAGCCTCCGAGGTTGCGTCCGGCCTCTGCCAGTATCCCGTAAACACATGCGGACCGCGTACCTCGATCTCGCCAATCTCTTCAGCGGCTAGCGGTCGACGCGTCTGTACATCCACAATACGTGCTTCCTGACCAGGGAAGGGGGCCCCCACGGTACCTGCACGCCGCTCGCCTTCATAAGGATTCGTTAGATTCATGATTGTCTCTGTCATGCCGTAGCGCTCAAGAATGCGTTGCCCAAATACACGCTCGAATTCATTAAATACCTGCGGACTTAAGGGAGCCGAGCCAGAGACGAAGAGCCGTAGCTGCCGGGGCTTAATCCCCTGGAGCTCAATTTCGGCCAGTAAACGGCTGTACATGGTCGGAACGCCAAAGAACAGCGTAATATCCTCATTGCTTTGTAAAGAAGCCAGGACCTCGGCGGCTTCAAATTTCTGCCGCAAAATGACGCTGGCACCTGTCAGCAACGTTCCATGGATACCAACCATCAGGCCATGCGTATGAAAGAGGGGCAAGGTCAGCAGGAGGCGATCACGCTCAGTCCAGTGCCATGCGCTGGTAACGGCGACGCTGTTAGCGAGCAGGTTGCGATGCAGCAATAAAGCCCCTTTTGAGCGTCCTGTGGTGCCGGAGGTATAGCCGATAACAGCGGGATCATCGGCCTGGGGCAACGTTATTGAATGCTGCCTATGTTCATTGTCTGCGCTGCGTAGAAAGTCAGAGAGAGAAAGCTGTTCGATCGCGCCAGCTGTGGTTGGTTCATCGATGAGCACCAGGGTATGCAGGGACGTGATCGTCAGTGGCAATATCTCAGCTGCCCCGGCGGCACTGGTGACACACAAGCGCACGCCTGCATCCTGGAGAATATGGCTCAGTTCAACCTTGCGATACTGATTGTTTACCAGCACCACAATACCATGAGCAAGCTGGATACCCAGATAGGCCGTAATAAAGGCGGGTGAATTATTGAGAAATAAGGCTACGCGATCGCCCGCTTGTATTCCTCGGGCCTGCAATGCCTGTGCGAAACGCTCGACCCGGACCGCCAACTGCCCATAACTGATAACCTGCTGCTCAAAAAAGATGGCCGGACGCTCTGGCTGTTTCTGCGCATGCTGAAATATAGCTTCAACGATCGAATTCATGGTGCAGACCCCTCTCTATCTATCTGTCCTTGTATCATACCACAGCTTTATTTCCTATTCCCATACTCAAACGTACTTGCTTTATAAATGCGGCCAACATAGAGGTACTTGACGCATTTAAACATTAGTTTGTATAATAGATATAATACAATATTTAGTGCCATATCTATCTCATTCAACCCATCCCAGAAAATCCCATCAGCCATTTCATCAAGGTACTCAGAGTTACAATCCTGCTATCAATGCCATGCTGGCTTTGATATAGAAACACCACGATATACTGTTGTGTTCAGCTACTCATCCACTAATGGGTAGAGTCAGGAGGTCTCAATGGCGGCGATCTCAACGTCAGAGAACGTCACAATACGCAAGATGCTTCCTATCTTGAGTGCCAGTACCATTGGCACAGCCATCGAATGGTACGATTTCTTCTTGTATGGTTTTTTCTCGGCGACTATCTTCAACAAGCTTTTCTTTCCCCTCCTTGATCCTGTCACAGGCATTCTGGCATCTTTTACTACTTATTACATCGGATTTATCGCACGGCCCATTGGAGGCGCTTTCTTTGGCTGGTTTGGTGACCGCATCGGACGCAAATCAGTGCTGGTGACTACGCTACTTTTAATGGGTATCTCAACCTGTTTGATGGGCCTGGTACCAACCTATGGTCAGGTTGGCATCCTTGCACCAGTGCTGATTACCCTCCTACGTTTTCTACAGGGCGCTGGCGTCGGTGGCGAATGGGGCGGCTCAGTCCTGCTCTCGCTCGAATATGGCGATAACCGTCGCCGTGGATTCTGGACCAGTTGGCCGCAGACTGGCGTACCGCTGGGCCTGGCTCTGGCCGCGATTGTAGTCATTATCACACGTGCCCTGTTTGTAGGGGATGCCTTCACGGGTCTTGGCTGGCGCATTCCTTTTTTCCTGAGCGTAGTACTAATTCTGGTTGGACTCATTATTCGGTTGCGCATCCTGGATACCCCTGCCTTTACTAAATTGAAGGAGGAAAATAGGATCGCCCGGTCTCCTTTCACTGAAGCGTTTCGACATCATTGGAAGGATATTATTCTGACGGCCCTGCTGCGTTCAGGTGAGCAGGCTCCCTTCTATCTGTTCACCACCTTCATTCTTGGCTATGGTGTGACTGCGCTGAAAATTCCACTCAACCTCCTATATGTTGGAATCATCCTTGCGGCCGTTATCTCTTTCGTTTTTATGCCAACGGCCAGCTATGTCTCGGATATCATCGGGCGTAAACGCTGGTTTATGTTCGGAACGGTGCTGATGGCAGTCTTTGCCTTCCCGTTTTTCTTGCTCTTACAAACACGAAATCCGGTAGCAGTTGTCTTTGCGCTGGCCTTTGCAATCGGCATCTGCCATGCCTCGGTCTATGGTCCACAGGCGGCTTTCATTACTGAGCACTTTGGTACAAAATTGCGCTATAGTGGGGCCTCACTAGGGTATCAGCTGGCATCGTTGACGGCGGGTGGTCCGGCACCGATCATTGCTACGCTACTGGTTGCCTACTACCACTCGTATGTCCCCCTGGCTTTATACATTATCCTTATGGCTGCCATTTCCTTTTTTGCGGCCCTGGCACTCAAAGAGTACGCCAATAAAGACGCGCAGGTAGACCATGACGAAATACGTCCATCGCTAGATGCTACAGCATCAGAGGCCTGACCATTTAATTCAGTTGACCTGAATAAAGAGGTAGATCCAATCGCAGACATAGTGCCTGCGATTGGATCTACCTCTTTATTTAATGCTAAAATGAAGGCAAATCGTATTTCATGTATTTGGATGATATTTAATAGTAAGGGATTATACTATGTTGACACAGCCGGTGCGTGAGGAGCAGATCGCCCTCGATGATGTGGCGCTCCACTATGTGCAGTGGGGGCAGCAAGGCACACCTATCATCTGTATCCATGGTTTAACGGCCAATGCTTTCTGTTTCCAGGCCTTTGCCGATTACCTGGCACCATCCCACCGCGTCTTTGCCTACGATCTACGTGGACGCGGCGATAGCGCTAAGCCGGCCCAGGGATACAGTGTGCCCATTCATGCTGCGGACCTGGCACATCTGATTGATGCCTGGAATTAGAGAGACCTGTCATTATAGGTCATTCTCTGGGCGCTATGATTGCCTTATATTTTGCCGCCCACTATCCTGAGAAATTGAGCAAACTCGTTTTGATTGATGCGGGCGCTCCCTATGGCTGGAAGACTGTTGAGGATCAGCCTGTCTGGTTGAAGAATTCAGTCAGCCGCCTGGGTGCCACAACGCCTTCTTATGCAGAATATATTGCTTATCTGCAAGCTGCTCCATATCTCGGCCCCTATTGGAACGCATATCTGGATCTCTATTTTACCCACGATGTTGCTCAGCAGGAGGATGGATCGGTGGTCTCTAAAGTTTCGTTGCCTGGCATCATTGAAGAGGCGATGAATGCCCAACAGGCCAGGCCCGATGAGCAGTGGGCCCATGTACAGGCGCCGACATTACTCTTGCGCGCCGGTCAGAAGCTGCTATATGAACATGATCAACTCTTATCTGATGAGGCGGTACAAAACATTCGTCAGGGCATCTCAGCCTGCCAGTTTCAAGATTTTCCATCACTCAATCACTATACAATCGTCTTTGGCGTCGAACCGGGGCCGGCCGAGGCTATACGGTCGTTCATAGAGAGTTAATGCTCGGTAGCCGCGCAGCTATTCTTCCACCCCCTCAATCTTCGCTTCGGGTGGATTGAGGGGGTGGATTTTTTCTGGCTCACCTGTTCCAGATGGTAGGGGAGTGAAAGGCTGCTCATTAAGCTTTGTGGGGACATCTTCAGCGACATTATAGTCCCAGAAAAGTGCCTGGCTTCTCGCCAGGCTACCACTACGCTGTCCCGACACGACCAGCGGGATCTGTACACCCGGCTGGGATGCGGGCAGGTCATCACCAAATACACCAAGGCGCGCGTTTACTTTGCGCACAGCCTGCCAGAAGGCTTGCAACTGTTTCCAGATCGGTGGGATATCGGGAACCAGCACGCTTGCTAAGAGGAGAAAGAGCGGCAGGAGCTTGCTGGCAACCATCCATTCCCAGGCGGTGCCGCCCGGAATCATACCTAGATTCCCCATATTTTGTACATCGATATGCAGCCAGTTGAGTACGATAAAACAACTGGGCAGGCAGGTGAGCAGGATACAGGTCATGCTGCGCCGCGTCTGGAACTCGGGACAGGTTACTACGCAGATAGCGAGAATATAAGCGAGCGTGCTCCATTGATATTCGAAGACCTGTTCATAAAAACAGAGGAAATATGCCATATACAAGAATACGGCCTTGGGGAGGGCGATTCTTTTGAGCGTCCCCAGAAAGACAACCAGCAGCAGCGCGCAATCTTGTATGCCCTGATAGACAAAATCAGGCCAGTGGGTCATGTAATGGAGTAAAGCCGATAAAGTAATAATTTGATTTGGTCCCAGGGTACCGGATAAGCTGAGATTATTGATTAAGTTATCTATATAATATTTGCCAATCCCCTGATAGAGAAAAATGATGCTGAAGAGTACAAAACAGCCTACACCCACGGCTGCAAGTTTCCAGCGCCCTTTAAAGATCAGCATGGGGACCAATAAAATCCCGATTGGCTTGACCAGCATCCCTAACCAGTAGGTAACACCAATCCAGATGCCCGAGCCTCTTTTTACCAGTAAAATCATAAATAGAAGTAGAAAAAAGTTAAGCACAAAGTGAAATTGCCATGCAGCCAGTTCTAGATAGCTACTGAAGTTCACCAGTATGATAAATGCCGCAAACCCGACGTGCTTGTGTTGGCGAAAGCTCCAGACAAAATAGGCGACCAGCAGTAGCGAAAGGATGGCTTTGCAGAATAACCAGATATAGGGCGATTGGGCCGGATCAAATAGTGCCAGCACAGAACCCAGGGTCAGTGTGAAGATAACATGATAGACATTATCATTGGCATAATTAGGTTGCGCATACTGCGAGCCATCGGATAGCGCCGCCCCGGTCAGGCTCCCCCCATGCCAGAAGGCCCAGGCGCCATCAGGCAGTTGATAAAAATCAATCCCTTTCGCGCCTTCATGCAAGGCCGCCCCACTGAAAAAGATATTAAACCATCCAGTCCACGCGACGGAGATAAGAAAGAGCAGATAGATCAATACACCCAGATAGATCAAACCGTACGTTTTAAGCTGGCGCTGCATCTCTTCCATTCGCATTTCCTTTTTGGCAAACTATCAATACATCCACATCCTATCCACTAATATCGGCTATAAGAGATATTGAAGACAAATGAAATACTCTATTGTTCAGCTATATTAGCAGAAGGAACTACAAATGTACAGATATGAATCAAGACCCACTTCAATCCTGATTCATACCTGTATTACTCTTTTTATATCTTATACTGAAGAGGCGCACCGCTCCCGGGCTGCGCCAGATATGTATCATGCGCAAACGCTAGTGTCCCACGCACAAATACCTGTCGCAGCTTTCCTCTGACTCTGGTGCCAGCAAATGGCGTCCAGCCACACTTTGAGAGTATCTGCTCGTTAGTAATTTCGTATTCCTGCCTGGGATCAATCAATACAATATCAGCATCCTTGCCCACTTCTAGCGCGCCCTTGTTCTTCAGGCCAAAGATGCGAGCAGGATTGACGACACAACGCTTGATGATTTCGCTTAGCTCAACTCTCCCTTCCTGCGCGGCATTGAATAACAAAGGGAGCATGGTCTGTACGCCGGTCATGCCCGATGGCGCCTTCTCGTAGGGTTGATTCTTTTCTTCTTTGGTATGCGGCGCATGATCTGTACCGATGGTGTCGATAACGTCAAAATAGCGCCACAATGCTGCCTGGTCACTCTTGCTACGCAGAGGCGGATTAACCTTGCCAAAGTTGCCCAGCCGCCGCTGGTCCTCTTCGTTCAAGAAAAGATGCAGGGGCGTTACTTCGCAGGTGACGCGTACACCCTTGTGTTTGGCTTCCTGAATAAGCTCCAATTCTCGCTGCGTCGTGGTATGGGCAATATGCAGGACCCGACCAGTCTTTTCGGCAATAGCCAGGGCTCGGCTCAACGCGATCTGGGCACTCAAAGGAGGCCGCGTCCGGTTGTGTTCAGTACTCCCCTGCGAACCAAAATACTTCAACGATTGCTCGTCCTCGGCATGGACAGCGATTGGCTTATCCAGTGGAAAGGTCGAGAAGTGCCGGTAGATCGGCGAGAACTCAGTGACCAGCAAGGAGCCGGTCGAGGAGCCCATGTAGAGCTTCATGGCGGCCACTTGATCGGCCAGGGCGGCCGCTTCCTCGATATTGGTGTCGGTCGCCCCGAAATAAAAACCATAATCGACGACTGCCTTGGCCGCCGCGATGGCCATCTTCTCTTGCAGGTGCGCCCGACTATCGGTCGGCGGCTGGGTATTTGGCATATCCAGGATGGTTGTAACTCCACCCGCCAATGCAGCCTGCGTACCGCTAAGGAAATCCTCTTTGTAGGTACTGCCGGGATCGCGGAAGTGAACATGTGAATCAATAAAACCGGGCAGTACCATAAGCCCATTGGCCTCAATGATCTGCTCGCCCGGTTCAGGGGTGAGCTGTTCAGCCAGCTCGCTTATCTTCTCATCACATGTGCGCACATCCAGGCGCACCGGACCACTTGCCAGTACCACGATACCATTCCGAATCAACATGCCTGCTCTTTCTCCTTACCAATATATCGCTTTTCTGCATGCATACGAACACCAGGAACCCATAGGTACCAGAGTTGATGGGTGCCAACTCTATCTCCTTTTACCTGTACCATATAACATGGCCCCTGGCTGCTAGCATGAGCAAATCAAGTCTATTCCCAAATTCTCGAATTACTATTATACTGGAAACGTTAATTTACTGCGTACTCAGGTTGAAAGATAGGGAGTCAATGCTATTTAAAGCCCTCATTCGTCCGGCCATGTTTCGTACCTCTGCCAACGATCCCGAAATCGCCCATCACTGGTTGATGAATAGAATGGCCACGCTTTCTCACAGTCAAACGGCCCTCAAAATTATTGAGGCCGCCAATGCCTATAAATCACCGGCGCTGGAGCGGGATATTTTCGGCGTGCATTTTCCTAATCCAGTCGGGCTGGCTGGCGGCTTTGATAAAAATGGCATCGCGCTCCCGGCCCTGGCGGCGCTCGGCTTTGGCTTTATTGAAGCCGGTACCGTAACCCGCTATGCGCAACCAGGCAATGCTCGCCCACGTATTTTTCGGCTCTCAGTGGATAATGCTTTGATCAATCGCATGGGCTTCCCCAACGATGGCGCGGATGCTATTCACGAGCGCTTAGCCAGGCTGAAAAAACCTGCCATACCGATTGGCTGGAGCATCGGCAAATCCAAGGTTACGCCTCAAGAAGAGGCGATTGAGGATTACCTCTATTCGTTGCGCAAACTCTATGATTTCTCCGATTTCTTCACCGTCAATGTCAGCTCTCCCAATACGCCCGGCTTGCGCAAATTACAGGATAAAGAGCCGCTGGATCAGCTATTGCAGGCTATCGTGCAGGAGTCGGAAGCGCTTGCCCAAAGGACAGATAGTCCGACAGCCAAAGCGGTACTGGTCAAAATCGCTCCCGACCTGACGGAAGATCAATTAGATGATGTGATTGAGGTCTGCCTGCAGCGCAACATACGTGGCATTATCGCGACTAATACCACCCTTGCGCGCACGGGCTTGCGGCAGACATCGTCCGAAAGTGGTGGACTCAGCGGTCGCCCACTGCACACACGCTCATTAGAGGTGATCCGCTATCTCAGCCAGCACCTGGATAACAAAATACCGATCATAGGGGTTGGGGTATCTTCGGGCCCGATGACGCCAGGAGAACCTTAGATGCCGGTGCCAGCCTGATCCAAATCTATACCAGCTTTATCTATGAAGGTCCGGGCATCATCAAGCAGATTAATCGCCAGCTGGCGCACCCCCATAACTAGCAGCCATAACCACTTCCTTCTGCTTCAGCAATCCTGGTGAACTATTACAATATGAAAGCGAGCAATTCGCCGTTGAATTGCTCGCTTTCGCATGCTCTATCTCTATTATGATGTATATTATTCACGTTGTTCCACAATACACTTTAATTACACTTTACTTCTGAAGGATCTGTGAGAGGGCTGTTTTAACCAGGCTGGATGGGATGGCAAAGCCAACACCATTGGCAGGCGTATTTGACTCTGTATTGATCGCGGCCAATGTTGGAATACCGACCAGCTCACCCTGTTCATTGATCAGGGCACCACCACTATTGCCAGGGTTAATTGCCGCGTCCGTCTGGATAGCATTGTTGATAGTTACATTGTTTGACTCGGTAACACTGCGATTGAGGGCGCTGATAATACCGCTGGTGACGGTTTCTGTAATACCCAATGGATTGCCAACGGCCAGTACATTCTCTCCTACGGTCAATTGACCCGAGTCACCAATCGTGGCGACCTCCATCTTGGCAAAGGGCTGTATACGCACCACTGCCAGATCATCTGCCGCTGCCGTACCTACCAATTGAGCGGTCAGCGTTCGACCATCATCCAGCACAGCTTTGATCGTCTGCGCACCATCTACCACATGGTTATTAGTGATGATATCTCCATTTTTATCGATGATCACACCCGAGCCAAGCTGCTCTCCTTGCGCAGTGGTGATATCCAATTCAACTACCGAAGGCTTGATCTTCTCAATCGCTACTTCCTGCTGCGTCTGCGCCAATGTCGAATTGACGGTTGAGCTCGATGTGCTTGAGGTCGTTGTAGTATGAGTGGTATTCGCTGTGGTAGACGCGCTCCCACTGGCAAATTGCCAACCAGCAAACAGGCCAAACCCAAAGATGATCAACAGGGCAACAGCCATAAAGAAAATGGCTCCTGTGCGCATGCCAGAAGACTTTTTAAGTGGCTGCGGTTCAAGCATCTGAGGTGCTCCTCCTCCCTGTCCATAAGGTGGTACAGGAGTCGTATGCTCTAATACAGCGTTTGCTGTTGGATACTCTGGACGAGCCACATATGGTGTATAAGTTGGAATATATTCATTTTCATCCCTAAACATAATCCTTACCTTCTGCTTTATTATCTAGCACGATTTATCATCATTTTTAGGTGCACATTCTTGTTTGTTTCTCTATTTCTAAGATAGTCTAGAATGATCAAATAAATTCTAGACAAATGTAAAATGAGTGTAAGGAACCATTGCTCCAATTTTGGAGCTTATCTATGTGTACAAACACATTCTCTGTGCGGACGTGCGCTGGCGCGCCCGAGCTGTTTTTATCGTGTGGTGTAGAAAATGCGCTGCAGCGCATTTTCTACACCACACGATAAAAATAATGTTGAGCACCGCAGGTGCGAAATCGCACCGTCAGAGCGTGCGAAGGACGTGGGAATCAATCACGCTTAGATTATGAACCAGCTTTTTTCTGGCGCTCCATTTCACGTAAGGCGATGCGGCGAATCTTGCCTGAAATGGTTTTGGGTAATGTATCTACAAATTCGATTTCGCGTGGATATTTATAGGGGGCGGTCACACGCTTGACATGCTCCTGTAATTCACTGGCCAGTTGAGGGGTTGGCTGATAGCCAGGAGCCAGAATCACATAAGCTTTGACGATCTCACCACGCATGGCATCCGGGCTGGCAATGACAGCCGATTCAGCGATCGCTGGATGCTCCTTGAGGGCACTCTCAACCTCAAAGGGTCCGATGCGGTAGCCAGCTGAGATGATTACATCGTCGGCCCTGCCAACAAACCAGAGGTAACCATCCTCATCTTTATAAGCACGATCGCCCGTGATGTACCAATCCCCACGGATACTGGCTGCAGTGGCCTCGGGATTGTGCCAGTACTCCTGAAACATCCATTTGGGGCGCTCCGGCTTGATGCGGACCGCGATATCGCCTTCTTTGTGTGGTGGCAGTTCCTGCCCATTGTGATCGATCACGCTGACATCAAAGCCTGGTGATGGTTTGCCCATTGAGCCGGGCTTGACTTCAAGCGAGGGAAAGTTGGCGCACAGCAGCACCGTCTCGGTCTGCCCATAGCCATCACGAATGGTCAGCCCTGTATGCTGTTCCCACATGCGTATAACTTCGGGATTTAGTGGCTCGCCAGCGCCCACACAATGGCGCAAGGCTTTGGGTGGATGTGTCTTGAGATGGGCGATCGGCTCATCCAGTACCAGCATACGATAGACGGTTGGAGGGGCACAGAGGGTGGTAATAGGATACGTGTGCAGCATATCCAATGTTTCATTGGCATTAAATTTTCCCCGCGCATCCTGGATAAACATGGCCGCGCCCATCACCCAGGGTCCAAAAAGATTGCTCCAGGCTGCTTTTGCCTATCCAAGCTCGCTGACGTTCCAATGCAGATCGTCTTCGTGCAGGTCCAGCCAGTATTTGCCGGTGATGATATGACCGAGCGGATAGCTGGTATGGGTGTGCAGGACCATCTTGGGATAGCCAACGGTACCGGAGGTAAAATAGATCAAGCAGGGATCATCACTGCTAATCTCTGTCGCAGGATAGTCGGTCGTAGCACTTGCAAGCGCCGTTCGGTAATCGATCCACTCAGAATTTTGTACTGCTTTGTTTTGATCGTTGACCAGGATCAGCTGCTTGAGTGTGGGACAGGCTGCGTGTACCTGGTCAACTTTGGCCATGCCTTCACTATCGGTAATTATACCCTGGACTTCGGCAATGCCGGCCCGATATTGGATATCACTGGCGGTCAGCAGTGTTGTGCAGGGGATGGCGATCGCGCCAATTTTCATCAGGCCCAGAATGCATTCCCACCACTCTGGTAGTCGCGGCAACATGACAAGTATGCGGTCTCCCTTGTGGATACCCTGACGGGAAAACAGCTGTGCCGCCTGACTGGAACGTTCAGCAAAATACTGGAAAGTAAGTCGTTTCTCTTCACCCTGCGGTCCAATCCATAGCATTGCCAGCTTGTCGGGATCATGGGCCCATTTCCCGATTACATCGACGGCAAAATTAAAATGCTCTGGAACGTCCAGTTGAAAACGGCTCCTCTCAACTTCATAGTCAAGCATATGTGGAGTTTTAGGTTCAGATGTGGCCATGTTTCTACAGCCTCCTCAGGCTACAATAAACGAACGACACAAACAACGGCGTTTGGAGTACCACATCCATATAATACCATTTAAAAGCATACCATGAAGAAATGCTTGACTTGCATTCATTCTGTGCTATATGAGGGCCAATCTGCATACATCTGAAATCTCCATCTTTTGGATGAAGACAAGCATTGTAACTTACTTTATACTCACGATACAAACCGCACATAGATACAAGGAGGCTCTACCATGATTAATGCATTCCATATCGTTCAACGCCGGCAAGCCTGGTGGATTGTACTACTTGAAGGAATCGCAGCATTTATACTCGGTTTGTATCTCATCATTTCGCCGTTTAAGGCTGTCGCCTTGATTGCCACAGCGATTGGTTTCTACCTGCTAGTGATGGGTGTCCTGGCACTGGTAGATGCCTTTTCCCATGATAGCGCATCTAAAGGATGGAAGGCGATCTCAGGGCTCGCGGGTATCGTTGGTGGCATTCTAGTAGTTTTGAACCCTCTCTTTGGGGCTGCACTTATTCCTTCTGTCCTGATTCTCTATCTGGCCATTCTCTGCCTGGTTCATGGCTTAACGCAGTTCATCGGCGCGGCACGAGGAGCCGGTCCAGAAGCTTTCAGTGTTGGAGTACTCAGTATACTTCTTAGTGCTATTCTCTTTATCGTGTATCCGCTTTTGCTGGCTGCCCTGCCTTTTGTGCTGGGAATCTGTGGCATCATCGGTGGAATTTTGCTGATGGTGATGGCATTTAGTATGCGGCCACAACAACAGTTACAGTCACAGCCACAAGTTCAAGTCCCCCCAACCTGGACATAAACGGGCTGTCTGCAGAATGTAGCAACAGTCATTGAGATTGCGCCAGTTTAGCACTGTGAGTGTGCTAAACTGGCGCTTCTATCTATTTCTGGCAATATATACTTGCTCATTAAATTATGTATATTTTTTATAGTATCCGTGCTAATCTTGCTAAAAGCAGCACCATTTATAATTGTGCGGCGTTTTCAGCGGTGTGCCAGAGCCAGCGCGAACGGGCGCGCGCCAGCACAAGATCACCACGCATCACCTGTTGATAACGCGTAAAAGTGTGTCCAGCTGCAGGGAATTCATCAAACCAGGTCTTGATTTCCAGGGTCTCACCCAGGCGGGCGCTCTCTAAATACTCAATATCATATTGCTGGGCCGTCAAAATAGCTGTCTCGGGTGTGATACCAGCCCTGATATAAATCTCCCAGGCCGCATTATCCAATACCTCGACATAGGCCGCATTATTCATATGTTGCATGAGGTCCGTATCTGAAAAACGTACACTATAGGTAGTAGTCTCAGGCGTGTCCTGGGGGGCAGGCGGAAAAGGAGCCTCAGGACTGGGAGCCACCGGCCCTTCCGGTAACCAGATCGCAGCGGTGCCTTCAGGCATCCGTGCTGGCCTACCACGCTTATCGACATAGACCCAGAGCGAGCGGGCAGCAATCACAGGTTGATCATGGCTTGCAGTGGAGATGCGTGCCTCATAGCCACGCTGCGCGGTAATACGCGTAAAACCCATGCCATAAGTCTGCATTTCTAAGCGGGTATGCATCTGTACCGGGGCCGCGAAGTCAATCACAGTTCGCTTAATGATCCAGTAGCCATCTCCCGGCAACTGAATATCTTCGGCATCCAGGGCAGCTATATCCTGCATGTAGCGTAAAAAAGCACTGGGGGTAAGATGACCATAGCAATCACCTTCATCATAGCGGGCCGTATATGTATGACAAAATTGTCGTCTCATTATCACTCCTTCATTAGCTTTCTTTGATTATAAGCTACAAACTCTGGCTTCCGCTACGCTCAGATAAAAAGGCAAAGACTCTCCGTCCTTCCGGGGGAAGGACGGAGAGCCAGGGCAAACACTATCCTTCTCTGGGCCGGCCGTTCGATAGCCCACTACTTTTTGTCAAACCATTTCCACCCTTTGGATGATCCATTGGAGATAAAATATATCTATACTACTGATAAACTTGAATAGCTAACGACATTTTAAAAGCAATCGTAAACGCCGCCTGGATGTGGCTAACTCCGCTGCCACGAGCTCAACTCGCCGAAGTGATCAGTTGTGAGGAAACGGATGCGCCTGTCAGGCAGCTGCGCTCATACGATTGAATAGCATGGCATGTAAATAAAGGAGAACACGGTGAGTAGAAGAAAACGACCTGCACCGCCAACCTATATGCAACCAACATATCCACCAAAGTTTCCGTCTGCTTCATCGCCTGGCCGCAAACAACCGCTGCCATCGGCCCGCCCAAAATCGCCGGCAGATGAACGCATATCGCAATTAAAAGCTCTGGGTGAACTACATGCCTCAGGCGTGCTCAATGACCAGGAGTTTGAGCGCGAAAAACAGCGCATCCTGGCACAACCGTAACATATTTTCATTGCAGACAATAAAAACCATCAATGCGGCGGCCATCAATGGCCGCTTCCTCTCCTCGCCAGGCGGCGCGTCCCCTGTGTGTCCCTCCATCATAGCGTCATTTGATGCAGAAAGATATTTTTGAGCACCAGGCCCCACCCTATCTTTCGCGCCAGGGCTTTTTCATGTTCGTCCAGAGTTCACGAGCCAGCGATACGATGGACCTGCTTTCAGGTGTGGAGTGTGCGTAGTGGGCGCCTGCAGCCTCCTCCCTCCTGCAAACATGGAGATCACAAGCCAGCGATACGAGGCCCATTCTTTCAGGTGTGGAGTGTGCGTAGTGGGCGCCTGCAGCCTCCTCCCTCCTGCAAACATGGAGATCACAAGCCAGCGATACGAGGCCCATTCTTTCAGGTGTGGAGTGTGCGTGGTGGGCGCCTGCAACCTCCTCCCTCCTGCAAACATGGAGATCACAAGCCAGCGATACGAGGCCCATTCTTTCAGGTGTGGAGTGTGCGTGGTGGGCGGCCGCGGCCGCCCACCACGCACACTCCACACTCCCAACCCGGCGCCGCAGGCGCCAAAGAAGAAAAGTAAAAGCCCTTCTTTTGCGCGGCGGCCTGTATCAGTAAGGGCTATACTTCTGATAAAATAAAGGAGCAGAGTTTGCTGGAAGCAAAAAAGGGCTAAGAGCGCCTGCCTCTTATTTATAGATTTATTCTATTTACAAATCTATAGAAAAATCCAGGCTATGATCATCTTGCTCATCTGCATCTATAGTGATAATGTAGTCACAGGTTCCAGAAAGGACTGGTAGATACGATGGCTTCCCTTGAAAAAAAAGGTTCAACAGAGACAATGCCGGAAAATCCAGACAAAAACATTTATAAGGCACCAGTTACTATCGCTGATATCTGGCAGGCCCAGCAATATTTAAAACCATTCATTGAACATACACCACTTGTACGCTCACGTCCATTGAGCGAGGCGACCCAGGCCAATATTTATCTTAAGTTTGAACAGATGCAGCGCGGTGGCTCCTTTAAAGTACGTGGCGCTACCTATAAGCTCTCGCGCCTGACAGATGAGCAGCGCCAGGCTGGAGTGATTACCGCTTCCGCCGGCAACCATGCTCAGGGCGTTGCCATTGCGGCCGCGCAATTGCATACCCCCTGTACTATTGTGGTCCCGGAGAATGCACCGCTAACCAAGGTCACCGCTACCCAGAGCCTCGGTGCACATGTTATTTTATCTGGCGCCACCTATGATGATGCTGTGCAACATGCCTTAAAAATACAGCAGGAAACGGGCGCCACCTATATTCCCGCGTTCGATGACATCGATATTGTCACCGGCCAGGGAACGCTCGGTCTTGAGATGCTGGCCGAAGTGCCCGAGGCCGATATGATTGTGGTTCCCATCGGGGGTGGCGGCCTTATTTCTGGCATCGCGCTGGCCGCGCGTGCTTTAAAACCATCAATCACCATTATCGGAGTTGAAGCGGCGGGGGCGGCCAGTATGCGTGCCTCTTTGAATGCAGGAACCTTACAAACGCTGCCCGCCATTGCCACCATCGCTGATGGCATTGCCATCAAACAGCCAGGCAAGATTACTTTTCCGATCATTCAGCAATTAGTGGATGATGTGGTGCTGGTCGACGATGAGCAGATCATCAATGCGGCCCTGCTTTTAATGGAGCGCCATAAGATACTGGTTGAGGGCGCGGGTGCGACCGGGGTGGCAGCCATCTTGAGTGGCAGCATACAGCTTAAAGACAAGCATGTGCTGGTCCCCCTGACCGGTGGGAACCTGGATATTAATCTACTAGGTCGTTTTACCGAACACGGCCTGGTAAACGCCAGCCGTTACCTGGCACTCCATGTCAGCCTGGCCGATCGTCCTGGCGAGCTCGCCAATATGCTGAACATTGTAGCGGGTATGCGCGTCAATATTATCGACGTGCATTACCAGCGCGTTTCCAGCCAGATGCCCTTTATGAAACATGAAGCCATGGTCACGGTTGAGACGCGCAACCGGGCCCAGTGTGAAGAACTACTCCACAGCCTGCGCGCTGCCGGCTACGTCGTTGAAGAGGCCCAGGCACTCCATTAATTTGCCCTGGCCACTCTTCTTCATACAATCTAGCACATAGCAAGTGTCCCTCAGGAGACACTTGCTATGTGCTAGATGCCCAATGTACTTCATAGATAGATGATTTGGCTGTCAGGACACACCTGGCTTCTATAATTAACAATACAAAAGCGCTTATAAAGTCAATCTGGAGTGATCTGGTCAGTTAGTTTTAGTGTCCCAGAGACACTTGCACTCTTTCCATATTTAAATTCGTTTATCTTATAAGGAGGTAAGAAACGTTTTGTCTGCGCCAACAAATCCCGATTTCGAACAATATCGGCAACGCCTGCTACTCCGCCGCCGCTATTATCCCATTTATGGGCTTTTACTGGTGATAACGGGTGGACTGGGTGTACTTGGGCTTGCCTCGCTCTATCTGGACAATCCGCTGTCGCTGCTGGCCTATGATCAACCTGGAGGGCTCTTGCATGTCTTCCTGTTGCTGGCCTTCCTGGCCTTCATTATTGGGGGCATTCTCTGTATCATCTATGCGTTCAGAGCGCCCAGGCTGGCCGAAATCCAACGCTATCGCCAGTCGGAACGGCATCGTCTCTTTCTCCAGGCCAGCGGCAGTTCCGCGCCCTGGTGGAGTCGGTTGATCATTCGGATCTTGCTTTCACTGCTTGCGCTGCTCTTTTGTGCCGGAGGTATGCTCGTAATAGCTCAATTTGGACCCGGCGCCCTCGATGGCTGGACCTATCTGCTGATCAGTATCTTTTTGATCAGCCTGGTCGGCTACTTTATTCCTAGAGAACTGCGTAAATTGCCCGCTCTCAGTGCCGAGCAATTAGCCCAGAGCTGGATCGCTGGAGAAGCCACCACCGGCGATGAAGCCCGGGTGGAAAATACGGCATTACCAAAAGAAGAAGAGTGATTCACGTGCAACAGGTTACATTTAAGAAGTGTGGACCAGGCTTATGAGCCAGGCACGTAGGTTGTACACAGCAAAATTTAATGAGCTTAAACTCTTGATAACACCAGCTTAACTCAAATAGTGTAGTGTAAAGCCACACGCCAGAATAAACAGTATTGATACACATCAACTTTATGCTGGCCAGGGTGTATTCTATTCCGGAAAGGCTTATCAAACACATGCACTTTGTTGAACCATTTAGTACGGCCGATCAGGCCTGGCAGGCACTTGTAGAACAACAGGGAATGAGCGATGGCGAGGTAATCGATCTCTGGCAACATCAGCTTCAGACGGCTGAAGAATTGCGTTTGCGCGGTGCGGATGAAGAATTAATTATCGCTGGCTTGCTACACGATCTGGGTGATGGTCGTGTTCAGGAATGCGACCATGCAACCTGGGCTGCCCATAGTGTACGACCGCTCTTAGGTGAGCGTATCGCCTGGGTGATTGGTGCCCATGCCGAGGCCAAGCGCTATATGTGTACCGTCGATACTGATTACTGGGGCACGCTTTCAGCCGTTTCACAGAAGACACTGCTACGCCAGGGTGGTTTGATGGCCCCTGAAGAAGTTGCGGAATTCCAACAAAGTCCATGGTTTTCAGATGCACTCTTCTTACGCCAATGTGATGATGCAGGCAAAAAAGCAGATCATCGCGTGGCTGATCCACAACTCTACCACGATATGCTGGACCGCGTGGTGCAGCAAAGGCGAAACAATTCCGCTGCGACGGCGTAGCGGAATTTGAGGATAATAGATAAAAAGCCAGGGAATACCGCATTCCCTGGCTTTTTATCTATTATCCTTATATATTATGATAGCCTATAAGATCATTGTGTTTTTAAATGGTTACGCACAGGTATAGTGTAAGAACTGAGACCCAGGGTACTCTCACGTACGATTAATTGGCAGGGCACTTCTACGCGCTCAGGTGGTCCTGTACGTGTACCATCAATACGCCCCAATAGGAAGGCCATCGCAAGATGACCGATTTTCTCTTTGTCGGGGGAAATAGTAGTAAGTGATGGTATGGCATAACGACTATCTTCAATGTCATCAAAACCGACCACAGCAATATCTTCAGGTATGCGATATCCCGCTTCATGTATGGCTCCTGGCAAATTGGCCGCTTGAGCGCTGAGGATTATGTGAAAAAGGCCCGCGAGTTCGCCAAAGTGATGAAGTGGACCGATCCCAGCATTCAACTGGTTGGCTGTGGTGAAACAGGTTGGACGGAATGGGATCAGACGGTGATCGCTGGTTTAGCACCTTTGATTGATTATTATAGTCTCCATCTCTATACCGGTAGCGATGATTACTATAGCAATGTGTTGGCCCCGGCACTGGTTGATTTTGCCCTGGAGAGCTGTCGGGCCACTATCGATCGCGTACGTTTCAGCCAGCAGATCAGCCATCCTATCCATATTGCGTTCGACGAGTGGAACGTCTGGTATCGTCAACGTAGCGCCGAAAGTGCCCTGGAAGAGCGCTATAACCTGGCCGATGCCCTGGCGGTCTCCTCTTACCTCAATAGCTTTGTCCGCCATAGCGATATCGTGAAAATGGCCAACCTGGCCCAACTGGTCAATGTGATTGCCCCTATCTTTACCAGCAAAGAAGGCTTATTCTTGCAGACCATCTATCATCCACTCCGACTCTATGCGGAACAACTGCAAGAGGTGACGCTGGATGCCTATGTTGATTGCAAGCAATTGACCTTAACCGCGGACCAGGAGAAATCACGCTGGTCACCCTCAATTGCTGCTCTGGGACCCTTTAACGCCCTGGACGTGACGGTCACCAGGGATTCAACTGGACATGAGTTTGCGCTCGCAGTGGTAAACCGCGATCTGGAGCAAAACCATACTACCACCATCCAGTTTGCCGATCCTACGATTATCACCAGGGGCCTGGTCTACGAGGTTAATGCTCCAGATCCAGCGAGTGCGAATTCTTTTGAGCAACCTGACGCTGTTATTGTACAGGAGCACCAGTTGGAACTCGAGGATGGGAACATCACTTATACATTTCCAGCCCACTCGCTCACCATTTTACGTTTACATATAGAATAATTCATTCTTTACAATGTGGAAGAGGCATCAAGGATGCATAAAGCTTCCAGCTTATGCCTCTTCCTCTCTATTTGAGAGAGCGACCAGCATCCAAACAGGCATCTTTTCTTTTACGGTCCTTCTGGGCTTCGTGCTACCATTTTTGCTAGTCTACGCGATCTTCGTCATCTGGCCAATTATTTTTGGCTTTCGCATGAGCTTTTTTAACTGGACGATTGGTAAAGGTGGCACGCAATTTCTGTGTATAGCGAACTATCAAGAATTATTTGGGGATGCAGCAGTGTGGAGTTCGCTCTGGAATACAATTCTCTTTACTATTATCAGTACACCGATCCTGGTTGTTATTGCGCTTATCCTGGCTCTGTTGGTCAATCGAGCGATTCCGGCTCAGGGACTTTTCCGCACAATTTTCTTTGCTCCTTTTGTGTTGCCGGTTTCAGTGGTTACCATTATCTGGGGCTGGCTCTATCAGCCTGGCTTTGGCTTGATCAATGGTGCCCTGACATCCATTGGGTTACAAGAGGTTCCCTGGCTGAGCGATACACATATCGCGATGCTATCCATCGTCCTTTTGACGGTCTGGTGGACTGTGGGCTTTAACTTCGTGCCCTATCTTGCTGGCATGCAACAAATCTCACGCGAACTCTATGAGGCGGCCAATATCGATGGAGCCGGTGGCTGGGCCCGCATTCGCTGGATTACCATCCCCTTGCTCAATCGTTTCACGGCTCTCATCGTGATCCTGCAGGTCATCGCTTCGCTACAACTGTTTACTCAGACTTACTTGCTAACTGCTGGTGGCCCCAACTATTCTACACGTTCCATCATTCAGTATATCTATGAATCTGGTTTTACCTCGTTTCGCATGGGCTATGCCTCGGCCATATCCTATGTCTTCTTTGTGATCATTTTGCTGGTCTCAGTGATTCAGTTTGTTTTGTATAACCGTGAGCGAAAGGAGCAGTAAGATGGCTGCACAACAGATACAGGTTGAAGCTCCTGAAAAAGTGGAAAATAGACCTGGCAATCGTAGGGGAAAAGTGGCTTACTGGGCGGCCTTTGCTTTACTGGTCCTGCTCGCACTGATCTGGTTGATTCCGTTGGCCTGGGCGATTGATACCGCGCTTAAACCTGAGAGTGAAACTACGGCGGTCCCCATATCCTGGTTCGCCTCTCATTTTACACTGGATGCGTTTATCACGACGCTAGCAACCAGCAATTTGCCCCGTTGGACATTTAATAGTGCCCTGACCTCTATCGCGATCAGCTTGCTGACTGTCGTGCTGGCCAGCCTGGCGGCGTTCGGCATCTCACGGGTGCGCTTCCAGGGCCGTAACCTGGTCTTCTGGATTATCCTGGCTGGCATTATGGTCCCCGGTCAGATCTTGATTGTACCATTGTTTACCCAGATGCAGGTGTTCAACATGGTGGATACCTATTGGGGCATCATTTTGCCTCAGGTTGCCTCACCGGTTGCCGTCTTCATCTTTAAGCAATACTTTGATGGTATTGGGCTGGCCACAGTTCAAACTTCATTCGGCATTCGCTATGCTCAGATCATGGCAACCGCCGTTATTGGCAGCATCCCGGTGTTGATCGTCTTCCTGTTTTTCCAGAAGCAAATTGTAGAAGGTATAGCAGGCACGGGTTTAAAGGGCTAAGGTAGTGTTTGCTTCCCATAGGTATGGGAAGCAAACAAATCGTTCCTGTGCGGACGTGCGCTGGCGCGCCCGCGCTTTTTTTGTAGTGTAGAAAATGCGCTGTGCGCATTTTCTACACTACAAAAATATTGAGCACCACAGATGTGAAGGCACATGGACAGAGCGTGCAAAGGACCTGGGAATCAAACACTAGCTAAGTGCTTCTCTTATATTATTCAGCCGCTGCTGAGGATAGTTGGGTCTGTCCAACTTTCTCGATGGCTGTGGCGGTCTCGACATCATTTTTCAGCCAGCGGGCACCTACGATGCCAACTATACCAGCAATAACCAGGGCAGGTGTGCAGGTGATCAAGATGGCATGGCCCAGTTCATTGCCAGCCATGTTGTGCAGGAAGTGCTGTCCATGGGTAGGATCAAAGTTGGTGGCGATAACGCCGATAATGGCGGGCGCAAAGGCATCTCCGAACAGGTGAGCGATCAGCACGGTGACGGCGATGGCCGAGGAGCGCAGCCAGGAAGGTACTACATCCTGGGTGGCGGCGGTGCCAGGTCCACCATAGATAGAAAATAGGATCACAGTAATAAAGAGGAAGATGGTGAAGACGGTAAAATCACGGGCCAGTACCGCGACAACAAAGATTGGCGCGCTGATCAGGAAGCTGAGCCCACAAATCAAGACACGCGCGCCTGAGAAACGGCGACCCAGGCGATCAGAAAGAAAACCTCCCGATAGATTGCCGATAATGCCTGCAATGACAATCACACCACCAGAATATATACCCGTTACCTGCTGACTCAGATGAAAGGTATCTACCTGCTGTAGATACAATGGGAGGTAGGTGACATTGACGCTGAGCACAAAGAAGGCGAAGATCTGAACCACGGTCAGGACCAGCAGGGTCTTGATATGTAGGAGTTGCCAGCACTGCTTAAAGATCGATTCCTTCACGACAGTCATCTGAGCAGGTAGCGCAGGCTGCTCTTTTTCGATAGATGGGAGCCGTCCTTCTTCTTCAAGCATGGCCTCTTCATCGGCCTGATTGCGGCGCGGCTCACGCACGCGCCAGACCAAAAAGGCCATCAGGAGTCCAGGCAGAGATGCCACCAGGAAAGCCTGGCGCCATAAGCCCAGACCACCAAGCACCCCCCCAATAGCAAAGCCAAGAAATATACCAATGTATTGTGCGACTCCCCAGATGCTCATGACGCGTGCACGCTGATCACGGCGATAGAAATCACTCAACAAGGCGGTGCCGGAGGGATAATATCCCGCCTCGCCTACACCCAACACCATACGGGACAAAAAGAGCATCAGAAAACTTGAGACCAGTGAGGTCCAGGCCGTTGCGACGCTCCAGATCGCCACGCAGAAGGCTGCGACATTCTTACGTGGCGCTCGATCGGCCCATAAACCCAATGGGATTGTCCCAATGGTGTAGACAACAAAAAAGGCCGAGGCAATATAGCCGACCTGGTCCAGGGATAGGCCTAAATCTTTCGCGATAGCATTTGAGGCACCGGTGAAAATATTGCGATCCAGATAGTTCAATAAGTTGATAGTGAAGAAAATAGAAAATACATAGCGTGGATAACGAGAGCGGGCACCTGCTGGCGCTGCAGATACTTTTTGGGAAGACGCGATTTCTTTCATGTCTACCTCCCAGTAGGAATATCGCACGTTGATATGTAAAAAAAGTATGGTTACCCCTACCATATCATACTCATAGATAGATTGTACATACGCAAATTATGTTCTACGGCACTATATTACATTCAACTTTAAGTAGAAGCATTTTTACAGGCAAATTTATAAGTATAAAATAAGAGGCACCTTCGTCAATGAAGATGCCTCTTACCCCTGAGGAGATTAGTCGAATGGGTATGCGCTTCGGCTAAGGGCTAGGGCTGGGAAAGTGCGGCAGCCTGGGCCGGTGTGAGGGCGTTGACGTTCGCTACGAAGTTTTTGGGGGTTCCCAGACCTGTGACGTAGTCATAACCAGGGTGTGCCGTACAGTAGAAACCACATTTGCCGTTGGTGCCAGAGGTGATGTCGTTGAATGAGTCTGGCTGGCTCTTTGCCAGGCCGTACAACAATTCATTTGTGATTGGTTTGTTGACCAGGGCAGCGATACCAGTCCAGATTGGTGCTGACACGCTGGTGCCGGTCTCACCCTGCCATTTGCCCAGTTCATAGATAGCAACCGGGGTGCCTCCGACTGCAGCGACGTCTGGATTACCACGCAAGCCGTTTGCTCGGGGAATACCATATTTGGTCTGATAGGCAGGCTCAGCATACAGGTTGGTGAGTCCACCACCTGAACCGCTCCATGCGGTCTCGGTGGTACCATTGACAACCGTTCCACCGACCGCGATAACGCCAGGGTAAATCGATGGCGGGGTAATCTGGCCATAACCATCATCGCCAGAAGCACCAAACAGAGCCACATGGTTGGGGTTATCATTGTACAAAGCTTCAAACTGTTTGCCATTGCCATCAAAGCCATAGCTCATATTGATCGCTTTAAGTCCAGGTGTTTTGATAATATCAGCCGGTCCCTTAGCAATAGAGGTATTATCGCTATTCATAATGTAGAGCAAAATCTTTGCCTGTGGAGCGACCGCGTGCATAAGCTGTACGTCCAGCAAGCCCTCTGCAGGATCGCTACCATTAGGAATATGTTTACCACCCTGGTTCTGAATGGTCAGACAACCACTGGCTACGGTGCACTCGGGCAGACCAAAGTGCCGGCTATAGGCGTTGAGATCTGATTCCATAGTTGGAATGGCGCCATCAATTACTTCGGCAATCAGTTGTCCTTTGCCACCGTTGAGGCCGGGCAAATTATACATTTTCCAGAGATCCTGGGGGGTCAGGCCCGAGGGAGAAGAAGCTGCGCTTTTCATATGCTTCAAGGCAGCCAGATCCATAGTGGTATGCGTGCGTGGGCCTCGAGTGTTCGGTCCCTTTGGAAAATGAAGATCGCTACTGTTGGTTAAGCGAAGGAATGTTGCGGGTACAAGCAGAACGAGTAGCAGCAACATAAAAAATAAAATATGGGTGGTTTTTCTTCTTGTCATTGTTCCTACCATAGACATGTGTTGATTAAGAGTTGGAAAACGGAGCGTTACAGCTACATCGTTTCCAGCTAAAGGCTTTCCATACGTAAGTACAACCTAATAACATCTTGTCCGTACTGATTCATCCCCATCTATATGGCTGACAGCAATCCTGGGTCGTGCATGAGTATGAGGAACTAAACCATCCTGCAAAATATATCCACGTCGTGATATCTTGCATCTACGATAAGCTTGTCTGATGACTCCCAGCAGTCCTTGTTGGTATCAAAAGAACCTCTGCTTGCTTACTGTTGGGACTAGCATAACATGAATCACATCGATACATAGAGATACACAATGAAACATAGCCCTAATGGGCTAAACCTGGGGAGAAAAAGCCAGTAGTCAGGCCTGTAGTGCCACTTTATGCCGCAAACGATTGTTTTCTATAATATTCTCTATAGTAGAGGCGGGCTATACTCAATCCCTGCAACGGTTAGAGGTCCTGCTGTGCTCTGCGGTGGTCTCATCCTATGTTTGTGCTATACTGGGGTGTGGGCACCACAAGCCGCTTCGTCAGCACCTGCTGCCACCTGGTACACCCTATATTTAAATTCAATCAATCTCAGCTTGCCTTATGCGTATGCGTAAGGGGCGTATGCATAATCAATTTATTGTTTACATGTCCATTGAAAGGAAGATCTATGATGCAAGGGGCTGTGGCATCACCGCTTACTGCCTGGGGAAACTTTTACGTCATCGTCGGCACTGCCGCGGCGACGCTGACCGGTTTGATGTTTGTAGTGCTTACCTTGATCGCGGGAGTTCGGTCACCAAGATCGAGTGGGTCAATTGCGGCCTTCGGCACGCCAAATGTGGTGCATTTTTGCGCCGCACTCCTTGTCGCGGCTACTCTCAATGCGCCCTGGCAAGCACTATGGAATGCCAGCCTTGTACTCGGCCTCTGCGGTCTGGGTGGGGTTGTGTACGTTGCCATCATTGTAAGGCGGGCACGCTATCAGACAAGCTATGAACTGGTAATAGAAGATTGGGTGTGGCATGTGATCATTCCGTTCGCTTCCTACACCGCACTGATGACGGCGGCGCTACTGTTTCCTGTCAATCCAACGCCAACCCTGTTCTGTATTGGTGCAGTTACGCTTCTACTCGTGTTCATAGGTATCCATAATGCATGGGATACACTTACCTATGTTGCTACCGAGCTCTATAAACCGGAACCATCGAGCCAGGAGAAATAATTATGCCTCAGATTGCTATTGTCGGAGCAGGAATCGCGGGCCTCAATGCCGCTCTCACCCTGCAAGATGCCGGTCTCTCGTGCGCTATCTATGAAGCCTCTAACCGCATCGGTGGCCGTATGCACTCTGATGCAACAACCTGGGACGATGGCATGGTCAGCGAGCTATGTGGTGAATTCATCGACGCTAACCATGATACGATCCATCAGTTGATCAAGCGTTTCGACCTCCAAACGGTCGAGTTGGGACAGGGAAGAACAGCTCAAGCACAAAGCATCATGTATTTCGCCAACCGCTATTGCAGCTCGAAAGAACTGGATAGGGGATTCCAGGCGCTCGCGCCTCACCTGGAGCAACAGGTACAGGAGGCCGGTTTCCCCACGACCCATGCGCACTTTACAGAGACCGGGTTCAGGCTCGACCATCTAAGTGTGTATGATTGGATTGAGCAGTATGCCGAGGGTGGACACAATACACCGGTGGGCAAACTACTGGATAATGCCTGTACCGGCTTCTATGGTCTGGATTCGAACGAGCAGAGCTCACTTAACCTGGTCTACATGTTTGGCACACTGGACCAGGAACAGGATTCGATCACACCCAGACCCATGCAGGGCAGCAGCAAAATAGTGGGCGGGAACGAGCAGTTGCCGCAGGCTATCGCCCGCCATTTGCCGAAAGCATCTATCCACTTGCAGCATCAACTGGTAGCGCTAGAGCGTAAGAGTGATGGGTCGCTCATCTTAACGTTTGCCACCACCGAGGGCAGCATAGAAGTACATTGCGACCATGCCATCCTCACGCTACCGTTCAGCACTTTACGCCACATCGATTACCAGCGAGCTGGCTTTGATCCACTGAAACAAACCGCCATCCAGGAGCTAGGCTACGGCACCATCTCCAAGCTCTTCCTGCAATTCGACCAGCCTTACTGGTACGCGGATGGCCCATGGCCCCATCCTAACAGCGGCTTTATCATCACGGACCTGGATATTCAAACGCTCTGGGATACCTCCATCGGCCAGGGCGGCTCACATGGCTTGCTCGTCGACTATACCAGCGGGCACAGAGGAGCCGCGTACACACCACAGGCTCCCTATTCCACTACCGCTGATGCCGCCACCATCCAGCACTATGCCCAGAACTGCCTGCGGCAATTGGAGCCTATCTTCCCGGGCATCAGTTCCCACTATACCGGCAAGGCAGCACTGAGCTACCCCACGGGCAACCCCTATCTGCTGGGCAGCTACTCCTGCTGGCGCGTCGGCCAGTATACTCGCTTCGGCGGCTACGAAGGTACACGCCAGGGACCCATTCACTTCGCTGGCGAGCACTGCTCAACCGATTTCCAGGGCTACATGGAAGGCGCGGCCCGCGAAGGTGCACGGGCCGCACATGAGATTCTACAAGATATCAATCCATAAGCTGAGAGATATCCATTATATGAAGCCCATGGCCAGAATTGTGGCTGCAAACCCTGCAACGGAATAAGCGACCCCTTGCTAAGTGTTCTTCTGTGTGGGATGCATTGCTGCGCAAGTCATGCTAGATGCGCCAGGGTACAACAAATATTGCGCAGCTATTGCAAGGCGGCATTCCCAGTACACCAGAGTGAAATTGAATCTAAGCACATACACCAGCCAAAAAGTTCAAGGAGAAAATGCTATGAGTACTCATACACCTGAAGGAAAAGTTAAAGTTGGTGATATCGCCCCGGATTTCTCATTGCCAACCCAGGACGGTAAAGTTGTCAGCTTGAAAGACTTCCGTGGTCAAAAAGCTGTAGTCTTGTATTTCTATCCTAAAGATGATACCCCGGGATGCACAACGCAGGCCTGCACCTTCCGCGATAGCTATGAGGATTTCAAAGAGGCGGGCGCTGAGGTGATCGGCATCAGTTCAGATTCAGCAGAAGATCACCAGAAGTTTGCTTCGAAATACCATCTGCCATTTATACTGGTCAGCGATAGCGAGCGCAAGGTCCGCGACCTCTATGGGGTGCAGGACGAATCCACTAAATTCGGCATCCTGCCAGGCCGCGTAACCTTTGTGATTGACCAGCAGGGCGTGGTGCGCCATGTCTTCTCGTCCCTATTCTCGCCCGAGCAGCATATTACGGAAGCGATCACAACCTTACGCAGTGCTCAATAAAACATAGACCGACAGATCTAACAAATAAGGACTTGTCCGGCTGTACCTATATAATACACAGGTACAGCCGGACAAGCCTTTTTCAATGACCACGCTACCAGCACAAGCCAATCTGCTAGCGCGTCAGGGCGTCTGACATGCTAACTTCTTCGGCAGGCGCTAACTGCTCAACGGGCGCCGCCTTAGCGGCCAGTTCTGCCAGTAAGAAATTGGTTAGTTCTCGAATAGAGGTCCCTTGCAACAATAGCACTACGGGGACAGTGATCTCGGTGTCGACCTCGATCTGATTTTTTAACTCGACCGCCATCAGTGAGTCAATGCCCAGGGTATGTAGCGGTCGCTGAAGGTCGAGTTTGGCGATGGGAATGCGCAAGATGCGCGCGATATGCTCACGCAGATAGCTCTGCACGAGTTGCTCACGTTCATCTGCTCTCTGCAGCTGAAGCACACTGGTTATCAGCTTCTTCTGGACATGGGCGCTATTAGTTGCCTCAGTACTATCTTGCCTGTTCGCCAGCAGATGGGCAAACATAGAAGAATTACTAATGGATGGATAGAACTGCTGCCATTGCACGGCATCAAAAGGCATGGCGCCAACCTGGGCTTTGTCGTTCCACAGCAATAGTTCGAGAGCGGCCAACCCTTGCTGCGGAGCGATATTTTTAATGCCGCGCTGCGCCAGGCGTGCGCCACGATTGGCCTGGGCGGCCGCCAGTCCTACCTCGGACCACGCACCCCAGTTGATGCTCAGGGCCGCCTGACCTCGCGCCTTGCGATGATGGGCCAGAGCATCCAGGAAGGCATTGGCCGCCGAGTAATTTCCCTGGCCCGGCAAACCGATCAGCGATGCGGTCGAGGAGAAGAGCACAAAAAAGTCTAGTGGCATATCAGCCGTGAGGCTATGGAGATTCCAGGCCCCAGAATCTTCGGCGCCATGACCTGCTGTAAACGCTCTACGCTTGTCTGTAGTAAGATACTATCCTTTAAGATCGCGGCAGCATGGAGAATACCACGCAGGGGTGGCATGGTTGCTTTGATCTGGGTCAGTACATTGGCTACTTGCTGCCTGCTGGTAATATCGGCCTGGGCCGCCACAACCTCAACGTCTTGCTTCTTCAGTTCATTCAGGATACTTCTGGCGCCTTCTGAAGGCGCACTTCTCCCCATCAGCACGACATGTCTGGCTCCCTGCCTGGCCATCCATTGCACAATGGTAAGGCCCAGACCTCCCAGGCCGCCGGTGATCAGATAGGTGCTATCGGCGGTGAAGAGGCTTTGTTCAGCTACTGTGGAGACTGACTTTTCTGTGTCAGCAGTTTCAAATGAGAGCGCTACTTTGCCGATCTGCCTGGCCTGGGCCAGCCAGCGGAAAGCGGCAACAGTCTCAGTCAAAGGAAAGGTTCTGGTCGGCAAGGGCGTAAAGCGCCGCTCTTCAAACTGCTGCATGATCTCTCGTAGCATCGGCATCATCAGTTGGGGCCGCTCACGCAACAATAGCGAGATATCGATGCCCGCAAAGGAGAGATTCTTCTCAAATGGTGCCAGATTCAAGCGGCTATTGCGCTGAATGTCTTTTTTACCCAGTTCCAGGAAGCGTCCATGGTTAGCCAGTAACTCAAAACTCCTGGTCAGCGCCTCGCCAGCCAGCGAGTTCAATACTACATCTACCCCCTGACCGGCGGTGAGCTCCATAATCTCATCCGCAAAGCTCAGGGAACGCGAATCCATGACATGCTGAATACCCAGTGAGCGTAAATATTCACGCTTCTCCGGACTGCTGGCGGTGGCAAAGATTTCGGCTCCGGCCTGCCGCGCGATCTGGACCGCGGCCAATCCAACACCACCACTGGCGGCATGGATCAGGACGCGCTCCCCTTTCATCAGCCGACCAACGTAACTAAGGGCATAGTACGCAGTTAAGAACACAATTGAGCTGGTCGCGGCCTCTTCAAAGCTGAGGAGTCCAGGTTTGGGAATAACAAAGGCAGCAGGCTTGACGACAAACCGACTGAAGCAGGCTGGCGCGCTGACAGCTATCACTTCGTCCCCAACATGCAGCCCTTCCACACCCTCACCCAGGGCGGTAATACGCCCGGCACACTCATGGCCAAAATGGACCGCTCCCTGCTGGTAATCGAGCATACCGAGGGCGAACAACACATCCTTAAAGTTTAAGCCAGCGGCACTGACCTGTATCTCAACCTCTCCAGGACCCGGCTTTGAGCGCATCGTAGGAGCCAGGCACAGGTTATCCAGGCTACCAGGAGCCGGGATATCAATACGCCAGGCTTGCCCGCTGGCCAGCAAGCGATCACTATCCTCAAAAGAGTATGCGGTAGAGGGGACAGCACTTAATGTGGCTGGATCAACCTTATTCAGCCGTGCCACGTAGCGCTGCTTGCCGCGCAGGGCAATCTGGTCCTCGGCATCATCATTATAGATGCACTGAAATAAAGCCTGCACCTCGCTTGGCCGTATCTCCATACCCAGATCCACCCGCGCACAGCGCAGCTCTGGATGCTCATAAACAATGGTTCTGCCCAATCCCCATAATGGTGATTGCGCCACAGAGAGCGCCTGGTTATCCTGTCCAATCGCCTGCGCACCATTGGTAATCAACCACAGTCGCGGCACCTGCTGCCAGCTGATCTGCTCCAGCGCCTGTAGCAGGTGCAGGGTACTGGCGCAGCCAAGCAATTCGGCCGCTTCCAATGCTGCCAGGTCTAAATGCTCCGAGGAGCTGGCCTCCAGGCTCCAGAAGTGCAGGATACCATGGCAGGGCGGCAGGCTAGTTCCAGATACGGCCTGCAAAAATTGCTGGAACTCTGCTGGCCGCTCAGGATTGAGCTGATAGTGGGCCAGGGGAATCAATTCCTGATAGGTCTCACCAGGATAGACAAAAATGACGTTATCGCCAGACACGTGGAGAAATTCGGCCACCTGTTGCGCGACCCCGAGTCGATCAGCAAAGATCAGCCAGCAACCCTTCTCACGCTCCCTGGCAGGAGTTGCTATACTCGCCTGATCGCCATATCCCTCCTCATTTTCCCATTGAATCTCATACAGCCAATCGGTAATTTCTTCGGCCCGGGTTGCTGCCCGTACGTCGGCTCCCAGACGCTGCAGGCGCACGCCACGCGCCGCCAGTACCCGCTGCCCCTCCTGATTAAAAATTTCCCAGCTGAGCTCAAACTGGTCAGGCCGTTCTGCCTGCTCCAGCAGTACACAGGCACGGCTCCATACCCCGCTATGTACCGGCTGATAGAGCTGCAGGTGTTCAATATGGATCGGCACAATCGGGCCAGCGGTCCCATCCTCGGCGAAATTATCTTGAGGCAGGGCCGCTAACACGGCCTGCAGGCAGGCATCGAACAGGGCTGGATGAAATTGGTATTCATCAATATTTGGCGCGATAGCAGCAGTAACCAGAACCTGGCAGAGTGCTTCGCCGTCTCTCTGCCATATGTGCTCAACGCCACGGAAGGCACTCCCATACTGGAGCCCAATCGCATCCATACTTTGATAGTGCAGCTCTCCTGTGATGCACCGGGAATATTGCTTTTGCAGCTGCTCCAGATGCAGCGTTGATTCTTCCGCCAGTTGCGGTGCTTCCTGGCGGAGGAGCAAGCGTCCCTGCGCATGCAGTTCCCATTGACTCTGTGCCGCTCCCAGCTCGCCCTGCAGGCTAAACAGCTGGAAGGAGGCGCTACCAGGCATTTCCGGTGCAATAATTAGCTGCATATGTTGCGCCGTATTTTCCGGCAGGAAGAGCGCCTTTTTGAACACAACATGCTCTAATGGATAGCTACCTGGTCCGAAGACCTCTCTGGCCGCTGCCAGGGCCAATTCGAGATAGGCGGTCGCGGGCAGGATGCTATTGCCCTGGATACGGTGGTCACGCAGATAGGGAAAGCTCGCGCAGTCTAAATCGAATTCCCAGCTGTACTCACCGGGACGCGCCGCCGACGACATCCATGGCCCCAGCATAGGATGGCCGCTGGCACTGCTCGGGCGCGCCTGCGCCCGTTCGCCTTTTGTAGCATGAACCTCCTGCTCTGTTAACCAGAAACGTTCACGCTGCCAGGGATAATGCGGCAGTGAAACACATTGGCCGGCCTCCACATAAAATTGATGCCAGTCAATATGAACACCATGGGTGTAGAGATGACCAAGCGTTTCTAGCAGTAGTGCTCGTTCGGGCATGGCGCGCCTCAGGGAGGGCAACGCAATACCTGCATGCTGTTCCGCTTGTAGCGCCTCCCTCACCGACCCCATCAGGATAGGATGTGGACTTACTTCCAGGAAGATGCTATAGCCATCCTCCAGCAAACGTTGGATGGTGGGATAAAACAAGACTGGCTGGCGGATATTCTGGGCCCAATAGCTGGCATCCAGTTGGAAATCCGACGCCAGCGGACTGGCCAATACAGTAGAATAGAAAGCAAGCGAGGCCTGGCGCGGCTGCAGATTCAACAGAGATTGTTGCAGTTCTGGGAGCAAGGCATCCATCTGCGCGCTGTGTGAGGCCACGTCCACCCGGATCAGGCTGCAATAGATCTTCTGTTTTTGCAGCGTCTGCATCAACATTTCAATGGTGGCGACATCCCCTGCCAGCACGGTCGTATGCGGACCATTGCTCGTAGCAATTGAGACCTCATCACCATAGCCCACGAGCAGCTTCTGGGCTTCTGGCAATGACAGCTCTGCCACCATCATGCAGCCCTTACCGGCGACATGCCTTAACAGTAAGCTACGCTGGCAAATGACCTGCAACGCATCTTGCATGCTCAGGGCACCGGCCACAACGGCTGCCGCCAGTTCACCCATACTATGTCCCACCACAGCATCGGGTTGAACGCCCCAGGATTTCCACAAGGCGGCCAGGGCCAGTTCAAGCGCAAACAAGGTGGGTTGCACAATATCAATGCGGTTAAGCAAGGCGCTATCATCGACACTGGTCAATATTTCAAGCAGCGACCAGTCGACATATGGGCGCATCAGAGCCTCACATTGCTCCACTGTGCTGCGGAAAACAGGTTCCTGCTGCAGCAGTTCGCGGCCCATCCCCAGCCATTGTGACCCCTGGCCGGGAAACACAAAGACCACTCTGGGTGTCTGGGATGAGACCGTACCTGTTACGACTCCCTGCCTTTCTTCACCCTGCACGAATGCTTCCAGCTGTTCTTGCAACTCTTGCTTGCTATGCGCGACCACAGCCAGACGCTGATTATGCTGGCTGCGCCGACAATTGGCGGTATAACAAATATCGGTGAGGCTCGGCGCTGTAGCATCAACCAGCTCGCCAAATTTCTCCTGGTATGCACGTGCCAGACTTCCCAATGCCTCGGGCGTCTGCGCAGAGATGGTCAAGAGATGCGCCAGTTCACTTTGCCCTTCATGCTCTTGCATCATAGCTGGATGCATACCGGCAGGAACCTGTTCCAACACCATATGGGCATTGGTGGCGGAAATGCCAAAGCTGCTGACTCCCGCGATAGCGGGTCGGCCATCTTTGCGCCAATAGGAGATTTCCTGCGGTACCTGTAAATTTAATTCCTTCAACGGCAATTGGGGATGCGGCTGCTGCAGATGCAGATTGGGAGGAATAATCCCATGCTTCAAGGAAAGTGCGACCTTGAGCAGACCTGCCATGCCAGCCGCTCCCTCGCTATGCCCGATATTCGTTTTGACCGAGCCGATCAAACAGGGCTGCTCGCTGGAACGCCCAACTCCACATACCTTACCAATAGCTGTAACCTCAACCCTATCACCCACAATTGTACCTGTGCCATGCGTCTCAACATACTGTACCTGCTCTGGAGCAATACCTGCATCCAGATAGGCTTTGCGCAAGACATCTTCCTGCGACTTCAGCCCAGGCGTCACCAGAAGGCCACTGGTACGTCCATCATTATTTACCGCACTGCCTCGAATAGTACAATAAATAGGATCTCGATCAGCCAGGGCCTGCGAGAGTGGCTTGAGGACAACTGTACCAACGCCTTCGCTCCGTACAAAGCCATCTGCGCGAGCGTCAAAGGTCTTACAGCGTCCATCGGGCGCGAGCAGGCCCATCTTAGAAAAACCCAGTCCCTGTTCTGGCTCTAAAATCAGGTTTGTCCCTCCCGCCAGGGCCAGAGTGCTTTCGCCACTCCAGATACTCTGACAGGCCAGGTGTACAGCTACCAATGAGGAAGAACAGGCTGTGTCAACGGTCATACTTGGCCCTTGCAGATCCAGAATATATGAAAGTCGACCTGAAGCAACTCCCCGTGAGCAGCCGGTCATCATATATAGATCAATACTCTCTTTGTTCTGAAAGGCTAAATCCTCATAATCATTAGTTGACATACCTACAAATACGCCTGTCGTAGAACCAACCAGCTTCTCAGCTGGAATACCCGCATCTTCGAGCGCCTCCCAGGCCACCTCCAACAACAAACGCTGTTGCGGATCCATCCGCGCTGCTTCACGTGGCGATATACCAAAGAAATAAGGATCAAACTGGTCAATGTCTTCTAGAAAGCCACCCCACCGCGTAATCAACTTGCCTGCCGACCCAGGAGTAGGATCATACACAGCATCAACGTCAAAACGCTCGGCTGGTATCTCCTTGATTGCATCTGTCCCATCCATCAAAAGCTGCCAGAATGCACTCAAGTTCTTTGCTCCTGGAAAACGACATCCCATACCGACAATAGCAATAGGCTCTTTTACTGACATGGACGCTGTCTCCTTAAAAGCATAAACAATAATTCTTCAAACGAAAAATATCCTGTGTAATTTGTTACACCTGAAACAACACAATGCATCCTGTTACCAATTATAACTACATGGTTAAATAATTACCATACCCTTAACAATGCAATATTTAAATTCATTGCATTTCATAGCGAAAATGCGCAGAAATGTACCTCCTATTGCGATATTCTCATTCACAAACATCAAGTATTGCAATAGCAATGCTACAGGTATGTTAGGCCTCTGTAGAGCATATCTCAGATGAGGTTAAAACTACTGATTAGTTTCTAGAATTATTAATAATTCTTTAATAATTAATAATTTAAAATGGCTATGTGAGGTAAAAAATTAGCGGTCCACCTGCATAAGTTTAATCAGGTGGACCGCATAGGATGATATGGATGGTAGCGTACTTAATTTAAGCTATCGGGTTGCCAGAAGATGCATGCCTGGCCAGGTTCCAGTTGATGGCGTAGTTGTCCTTTCTTCTCGTTGGCTGAACCTACTGCTGTAAGTACGGCTGACTCAAAACGGGTACCCTGCGGCACTAGCAGCGTTCCCTCGCCTGCAGAGGGTGTGTGCAAGGTAATATGCTGACCGGCTCCCTGGCGCACCGCTTCCAATGTCAGTGGCCCTCCGGGAGTATGGATAGTCGCACGTAGTGCGGGCAGGTCTGCTAGCTGGGGCTGTACTTCGTAGCGTGCGAAGCCCGGCTCCGTTGGTCGTGCGCCCATGATTTCAGAGCCTAAAATGTAGAGTGGCGCCAACGGACAATGACTCCACTGGGCTGTGGTATCAGGGGCCACCTGCCAGAATTCCTGTAATGTATTATTGAGCCTGACGGAACTCATATCCGCCCAGCGTGTGCGAAAATCCTTGAGGATAATATCTGTACGCCCACTACGCCCTAGCGCCCAGTAGCGCCAGCCGGCATTAGCGGGAAAGGACAGGCCCATTGCGTCCGGACATTCCACCAATGCTTTGAGCGCGGCAGCCGTCTGGCCAGCAGGACATTGCTCAAAGAGAATAGCGGTGGCCAGTGAACGATCACAGAGGCGTGGTCCTTGTCGTTCAATGGCTTCGTCCAACCAGGGCAAATTATTGATGAAGATTTGCTGTTCCGGACTCCAGAAACGCTCGCTGGTGGCGGCCAGGAGATCCGCGCCAAGTTGCTGGACGCGTTGCTCCATGTGTTGATCACCAAAGGCATGTGCCAGGGGTGCCAAGGCGTGCTGGAACATAGCGGCGGCATAGAGATTAAATGCGCACTGCTTGTGGCGCTGTTGTAGATAAGCCTCGTGATCAATCCAGACGGCAGGGATCGTCAGCCCATCGACAGGTAGCAGGCCATTAGCATTCCGGGTGCGCAGTTGATCCAGATAGTCAGTGAGCAAGGCAAAATGACTATAGGGGGCGCGTACATCTTCGAGCTTCCCGGTGTCGAGGTAGTGGCGCCAGGTATCAAAGACAAAGCCAACGCTGTGATCCAGTATTGGCCCCCAGCCTGTGGTCTGGGTCTGGCGTTGTCCGATACGTACCAGGCGATCATAGCCCGGCCAGGAGTCCAGGAAGTAGCCATCGGGTGTCTGGCCGCTGCAATAGGTATTGAGGAAACGTCGCGGTAACTGTGTCTCACCCAGAAAGCTGCGAATGGGTAAAATTTGATGGCCACCATCACCGCTGTACTGCTGCCGCTCACGCCCATGCCGTCTACACACGTTTCCTGCGCGCTGTTATACAGCGTGTTGATGCTGGCATTGAACAAACGCTGCAAAGCTGGCTCACCACAGACGATATGTGGCTGCTGCGGCCAATCATACAACCTTCGGCGCATGCCAACCCGCGAGATGATTACGGGGCGCGTCATGTTGCGGATATGCAATTGCAGCCAGCGCAACGACTCAAAGTCAAAAGCTTCAAATACATTGATACCTTCGCGACAGATGAAGCGCGACCAGCTATAGAAATGGTTATCCATCCACGCTGTCTGCTCGGGATCATGCGCCTCCTGGTGCATAACTTCGATGATGGTACCGGCGGGCGCATCGATGGTGAAATAGGGCCAGCCTACCAGCTGCTCTTCCCATTCAAAGGTAGCATAGATGGCTGTCTGCTGCTCAGCGGGCAGGCTACCTTCCCAGCTGGCATCGTCCTGTGCCTGCACAGCCGAGGGATCGCGTGTGATAGTGAAAGAATGGGGGGTGCGCATCTCAAACCAGTCGAGTGGATCACGTTGCCAGCGCACATGTCCTGCATCGGCCAAACGCAGGGCAGGAACCTCATGCTCACGCAGCAAAGGAATCTGGCGCGAGCGCAACTCGCTGTATCTGGCTTCTGGCATGGCATCGGTCAGGTAATCCCGATAACTACCACAGGCCGCCGGCTTATCGGCTGCTGCATCGAGCACTTGCGCGGCTAACCAGCGGGCATCAGGCTGATACTCCGCTACATTCCAGTGCTCGGGCTGCAAACGGGCATCAAACTCCTCCTGCAACGCACGCAGGTACCAACGCTTATATTGCCCTGGTGTGTGGGCCCGATCCAATAAGCTCAGCCAATGTTGATCTGAAATAAGCTGCTCTTGCCGTCCATCGGCATACGTCAGATCCAAACGCAGTAGCAACCCCGGCTTACCACTCACCCAGGTGCCTTCACCATAACCATAGTACAGCACCTCGACGCCGATCACATTCTCTCCAGGTTGTAAATAAGCCTTGATATCCAACGGATCAACCTCTGGATAGCGTGGATCGGCCGGTACAGGTCCCCATTGCACCCGCTGACCATTAACTGTCAGGCGATAACGGCTATCAGCGATAATCCATCCCTGAGCGTGAACTGGCAGCTGCTCAGGCAAAGTCAATGTACGACGAAACAACACAAATGTATTAGGCAATGTACGCTCGGAGGGGAACCATATCCAACGAGCTGGTGTAAGATCCATAGTGTCATATCACCTCACTTGAGGTGATATCTCCTCTCTGCATAATTCGCATCTCGTGAACAAGCAAGCGCCTCAGCGCGATTGCCTCTATTATAAGCAGATCAGTCAATCAGGTTGATATGGAGATATACCATCCATCTGGCCTGGATAGATTGCATGCACTTATATGTATTTTTATTGGAGGTAGAAATAAGGGCGCCATATCATTATAATAGTATGTGGGTCTATAAGATGCGGCATAAATTAAGGAGAGATTTCAATGGAAGAACGCGTCTATCAAGGCAACATTGATCCAACCGGGTTGGCCGATTACCTCGTAAACACATTCCATCAAAATTATGATTATATGGGCTATAGCAGTCGTTATACGACCATGGCCCAAAAAGTAGGGCAGGATGACCATCTCCTGGTGCAGATTGCACGCGCCCGCGCCTGGAGCGGGCGTATCCGTAGTTCTCTTGGAGTAAGTATTTCACGTGTCCCCGGTGGTGTCAGTGTGAGCATTGGACAATCTAACTGGTTCGATGATCCGGCCATTGCCGGTTCGCTGATCGGTGCCATTTTCTGGCCTCCCTTGCTCCTCTTCCCGCTCATTCGAGGTGCCCGCAATTTTGGTTTCTACCAGGATGTGTGGGATGCCGTCGATACATATTGTAACCAGAGTGGGGCGACCCCGGGAAGTACAACCACGGCGCACGGCGTCTATTGCAATAACTGCGGCTCAGTCAACGATGAAGGAGTCAGTAATTGCCATACCTGCGGTGCACCGCTCCATGCCCAGCAACCAGCAGCGCAGGCCAGTCCATCCACAGTAACATGCCCCAATTGCAACGCCAATGTCAGTGATGGCAAATTCTGTAGCAATTGCGCAGCTCACCCATCCCGCACACGCTTAATCCAGACACAAATCATACAAGTGAAAAGCTCCTGTATCATGCACTTGACACAGGAGCTTTTCACTTGTATGATCTTAATAAAGCCATTGTATCAATGTGCTGATACAATGGCTTATAGAGCCATAAGGGATAAAAGTATAATGAGGAGATGTGGTCAGTGAATATTCCTTTGCTACTATTAAATGCTGAAAGCTCTGTACCACCCTATGAGCAGATTCAGTTACAGCTTCACGCGCTGATTGCCTCGGCGCAATTAGCACCCGGTACGGCGCTGCCTTCTGTGCGTCAACTGGCCAGGGATCTGGGTGTGGCTCCCAATACAATTGTGCGCGCCTATAGCGAGTTGGAGCGTGAAGGCTGGATCGTTACCATCGCTCGCCGTGGCGTCATGGTTGCTACCAATCCCCCTATTGCAGCTACCGAGGAGCGCAAGCGTAGGATAGAGCAGGCCGTGACCACGCTGCTAGAGGATGTGCGCTTGCTCAATGTGAGCGCGCAAGAACTACACACTGAACTGGATAGGCAACTAAAACAGCCCGGAAAAACCTCTTCCTGAACCTACAAAAAAATGGAACACATCTTACTTACAGGTCTCTTTTTCTGTTTATACCTAATTCTGAGTCTTCTAATAAACTTTGTCCGTGTGTAAAGTGGTTATAATTTATAGGTATCATTTCATGTTATACATGGAGGTTACACATGGAAGTCACAGCAATCCAATTGATTGTCTGGATCATTATTGCTGCCCTGGTCGGTATCCTGGGCGAATTCATTGCTGGTCGACGAGCGCCAGCCGGTATCCTGGGTGCCATCATGGTAGGTCTGTTTGCCATTTTTCTCATCGTCGGCTTTTTCCATTTTCATATCGTTGGTGAACCCAGTATAGAAGGTGTGCCGTTAATCAGTACAATCATTGCCGCAGTAATGCTGGTAGTGGTCTGGAGCAGCATCTCCTATCGTCGCCCATAACGCACTTTTATAGTATCATCCACATTTATTGCTACCAATTAAGAAGAGGATGCCGGCCTGCTGAAAATATAGCAGGCCGACATCCTCTTCTTGCTTCAAATCTAGCTACCTGGATAAAGATTGGTCCTCAAACACCTGCAGGTACAGCCAACTGAGACATTCCTCGTTCAATTGCCCTCTGCAAACTTTTATGCATTATGCCACTCGGAGTATAGAATAGTTCTCCATCTTTTTTCTCCAGTGCAAAAATAGTGAAATTGCCATTCTTCTCTTTTGTTATCTCTACCACATCTTTCCAATGAATAGCTTTTGCCTTTTTGCCGTCTATTAATAAAAGGCCTCCACTACATGCATACTTACTGAGGCATCGCGCGCAAACGGATAATTGGTGAGAAAAAGATGGGGAGCAGGGCGATAATAAAACCGCAACCCGCGATGAAGAGGCTCAAGCGTAGCCCGACGAGTACGCCAATAAAACCACTTATCAATGCTCCCAGGGCTGTCGCGCCATACGTTACCACACGCAGGCTGGCGCTGACGCGCCCCAACATATTGTGAGGCGTCAACGCCTGGCGCAGGCTGATACTGACAACGGTATAGATACCCAGCGCGATATGGACCAGGAAGAAGACTGCCAGGCATACTGCAATAACCAGCAGATGTGGAGCAATGAAGAGGGCCAGAAAAATGAAGGGCGCACTTCCCAGCGTAAACGTATAACAGATCACCCGGCCTAGATGAAAATGCTTCATTAGCACAGCGGCCAGCGCAGATCCAAGCAAACCTCCAATTGAGCCGATTGCATAGATCAGTCCCAGCAGACCAGGGCTAAAGGCCAGGTCGCGTACCGCGTAGAGCAGGAACATGGTGTCCAGAATCGCGAAAAAGAAGTTCCAGGCCGCAGCCTGCCAGGATAACGTGCGGATATAGGGATTGTGAAAGGCAAAGCTCACACCTTCGACGATCTCTTTATACCAGGGCTGGCGTTGCTCCTTCTCGGGCAGTGGCTCCTGGTTGGTGATCAAAAGTAGCGCGAGAATAGATACGAGATAAGATAAACTATCGGCCAGCAAGGCAATCGGGGCCGATAGTAACTGGATAAGGACGCCTGCAATGCCTGGCCCACCCACCTCGGCCGCCGCCGCACTGGCTGCGACTTTACTGTTGGCTTCAACCAGGTGTTCTTTCCGCACCAGCAGTGGCGCAAACGATTGCCAGCAGAGATCAAACAATACGGTGCAGATGCCAACACAGAAGGCGATTGTATAGAGCGATAAGATGTGGAGCAGGTGCATGACTGCCAGCAATGGCACCAGGCCGATCAAACAGGTTCGCAAGAGGTTAGCCAGGATCATCAGTGGTCGGCGCCGCCTTCGATCTACCCATACACCTAGAATCAGGGGTAGCGGTATATAGGGTAACCATTCAAATGTGCGTAACAGGCCCAACTGCTCAGGTGTAACTTGCAGCACCAGGATAGCGGTCAGGGGCAAAGCGATCAATGTGACCTGTGAGCCAAAAAGAGAGACGGTCTCGCCCAACCAGAACTTCAGGAAATCGCCATTCTCCATAGCTGGCTGCGCCGTTTATACCAGCGACGCTTCCGGGGTGCCGGGGAGAGCGAAACCAGGGAATCTTCCTTCAATGACATAGTTATGACATCCTTTTTTGACTGTGTTATGATAGTCTCTGCCTTGAATGATAACCAGAAATATGTGCCAGCAGGATGTCATATTTAAGCTATTTTAAGGTCCCGCTCAGCAGTATAACTGTGTGCGACCGTGTCTAAAAAGAAAGCCATATAGATCACTATGAATCGCTTTGATCGCATCCTTGGTATCTTGCTCTTCTTGCGTAGCAATTCAACCGTTACGGTGGCCGACCTGGCCAGCCACTTCGCCGTTTCGAGACGCACCATCCATCGCGACCTGGAGACATTGAGCTCGTTGGGCGTACCCTTGTATGCTGAACGTGGACGTGAAGGCGGTTTTCGGCTCCTGGAGGGATACTTCCTCCCACCATTGATGTTCACCCAAAAAGAGGCGGTCGCGCTCCTGGTGTGCCTGACACTCCATAAGAGTCTGCGTAGCTCTGTTTTCCCGCAGGAGATGCTGCTGGCGGAGAAAAAACTATTGCTTGCCTTGCCCGAGAGATTGCGAATTATGCTGGAGAAGGGTGAGCAGTTGCTGGGCTTTGAGCAATTCCCACACGATATTTTCCACGTTGAACCAGAACAGCGGTCAGCATCGACCCCACAACCACAGAGCAGGCACAGCAAGCGGCCCAACAGAGCACGACCATGAGCACTTTCTTTCAAGCCATTCTGGATGGTCGCCAGATCCGGCTGCACTACTCTTCCCCTTATCGCGAGCAGGACAAAGAGGTACAGATAGTGCCGCTCGGCCTGTTCTGGGATCGCAATTACTGGTACCTGGTGGGACAACCCATTGACAACCATCAACATGCGCCGCGCCTGTGGCGAGTGGATCGGGTGCTTGAGTTAAACGTACTTAACCTTATGCCTTCCACTACCAACGATCCCGCATTCGATGTGCGCTCATTGCTCAATCGTCAATGGCTGCGGCCCGCCATGGAAAAATGGCGCGAGCGGGCGCCTGTGAAAATTCGCCTGACGATAGAACAGGCCAGGCGGCTCCAACAGGATTGGTATTACGCGCACGCCTATTTTGAAGCCAGCACACAGAGTGATCAAGTACTGATGACTCTCGGTGAATCGGACAGCAAGGTTGTCTTCTCCTTGCTGCGCTGGCTGGGTCCGGGCGCTGAATTGTTAGAGCCTCGTAAATGGCGCGCCCAATTTCGTGCTGAACTGCAACAGATGCTCACCTGCTATGATGGAGAGGAATAGAGAAGGACCGGGCAGCAGGCGTAGTCTTCGTCGACTATACCCGCTACCCGGCCCTTCGTGTCACAGATTATTATTGTTGAGCTTTACTCAGACAGGCAACAACCAGCTATCGCAGTTGTTGCGCTTTCTTGAATAACTGCTGACCCTGTTTGAATGGATCTTGCTGCTGAACGGCGGCTCCCACATGGACATGTGCGCTATTACCAAAGGTGGCGGCATCCAGAATGTTATGAATCTGGTGGGCCAGGGTATCGCGCAGGGTTGTGATCGAGCTCAGCTCATTTTCCAGCGTGTTATAGGTCTGGTCATTGGCAGAGTTGCTTTCCAGCGCCTGGGTCGAGATGTTGACGGTCAGCAGGGCCAATTGACCAACCGGGGCATTGATCTGTTTATACAGTTGTCCCAGTCGTATATAGAAAGCTTTGTTGCTGCGTACCTGTTGTGGCAGGGCTTTGTCGGTGAAGACTTCGAACAGGGCCCGTCCATCAGAGGTGTAGTCGTCTTTCAGTCCCAGCAACGACATCAGAGTTGGGCGCAAATCTGTCTGGTCAGCCCAGACACTGTGATCGACACCCAGGTGGCGCACACCAGGTCCGACCAGGCCCAGCCAGGTGGTATTGATGTCAGGTGCGAGATCACCATGGTTCCAGGCATAACCCGACTCAACCTGGATACAGGGCTGATTACAATTGGGTGCACCCGCGTACAGGTAATAGTCAGGTTTGGCAAACATGGTCAACGTCGGGGTCCGGGTTGGATCGGCGGTCACCATGTGCAAGAAATTCATCTCAACGGGATCAGCCAGGTAGTTGGTAATCTTTTCATTCTGGCCGGTATATGGATTGGTTGCGGTCAGATTCCCCAGGGCACGCGCAAAGTTACGTGTGGTTGGGTCCTGACGGCTGGGATTGCCTTGAAGGTAAATGGTAGGTGCCGAGTCAGCATGCACGGTGAATGGTGTGGTGATGTTCTGCTGCGTAGCCAGCAGGCCAGTCAGGTTACCATTGACTTCACCAACTTGTTGATAAGTGCAAGGAACGGTCACACCATCACAATTGGCTGGCGTGGGCGGGCCACCAGCGAAATGGTCATTTTCGTCGGCGCTAAAATCGAAGATGGTGTTGCTGGCATTGATGCCGTCTTTTTGCAGGCGTGCGAAGAACTTGCCAAAGGCATCATCATATGATTTCAATGTCTTGACATAACCAGCTTCACCCGGGCCATAGGCTCCGTTGTGTGGATCATTACCATGAGGATCATGCGCATCGGAGATATATGCATAGGTGACTGGTACGTTGTGCTCTTGCATGGCGGCAACATAGGAAAGTGAGACGGCTGCGCTCATGCCATCAAAGCCTGGGAAACCAATATGCTGCTTGCTGTCCTGAATGACCTGGCCATTGAGATCCAACAAAGGACCCGATGGGCTGATCTGTGGCGCCACATATTTATGACCAAACAAGCCCTGGAAACCAGTATAACCACCAGGCTCATTGGGCAATACATCAGCCTTGCCATTGTTGGCACTTGAGCAGAGGGCATCATTCTGGGCACAATGGATGCCAATACCAACAAAGTCACTATAGGCCTGACCACTGTTGGATTTGACCTCAGCGGCCTCGGGTGAGTTGGCACCAAAGACGGTAGGGATATCGGTGTTGATATTTTCCAGTACTGTATTGGCGGTAGCAACCGAACCCACATTACAGCCAGCACGAGTATAAGAGACCCATGGAGCTGGTGTGTTGGTGTTAGGAGCGGTAATCATATTGTAAGGTGCATTGGCGGCACTGGAAACTGGCGCGGTCCAGTAGGTGAATGACGGGGTAGAACTGGTCGTGCCATCAGGATTGAAGTAGCGATAGCTATTGGCCACTGATACACCATGGTGCTGACCATACAGGCCAGTCAGACTGGTCAAAATATCATCCGCTGTGTGGGCAATCAGAGGTGTATGATAGTTTGAAAGCAGTGTACCATTATTTTTAATAAAGTTTAACAGATTCGGCATCTGTTCAAGATCGGAAGGGACATTGGGGTTATCGCGGGTAAAGTGTACATTGTCGAATTGAATGGAAATAACGTGCTTTGCGGCTCCAGTAGGCGAATTAAGCTTACAGGCTGTGTTATCAGCACCCTTATTAGCGGCTGCATTGGCAAATTCGCCGCCTCCAATAAAGAGTGTCACCAGCAACGCTGTGAGCAGAATGCCTGGGAAAAGAACTCCCCATGATCTTTTCAAAACGCAACTCCTTTTGACTAAAGTACAATTACAACAATCAGTAATAGAAAGAGATATCAGATTCAATTATTCTAAAGTGAGCTCAAACAATAATAGGTTGTTATAAGTGACTAAGCAAGTGTAACATATTTTTATGAAATAATAGCTATCTGAATGTTAAGTGATCATGAAATTAAAGATTTAAAAGATAAAGAGTGCGTGCGCATTCGCGCCCGACCTGTTCTTATTGGAGGGCGAATGTGCGCGATGCGCACATTCGCCCTCCAATAAGAACAGGTCGCAGAGACATTTCTAATAAAAACAGGATAAAAATTTACAAAAAACATATTACTTAATTGCTGTATAAGCAATATATTTATATTATTTCTGCAATCATTCTGTGCACATTTGCACCTCCCAACAAAACAGGTCAAAAATTACATAAATCATTTTGCTCAATTGCTGTATAAGCAATATATTTATATTGTTGCTGCAACGGTGCACAGCACCGTTGCAGCAACAATATAAATATAAGGTCGGGCGCGCATGCGCACGCACGCACACAAACGCAGCGATTCCCATGAAGCATGGGAATCGCCCCTCCCTCTATGGACAATTGCAAGCTGCTCTGCTATGTTATGGGAATGAAAGCATCGCTCTTCTTCCAGGGGGAACGCTGGTGTTGCAAGGCGTCCCGGAGACATTTGAGGCACCACCCCCGTTTCAGTTTGTGCACAATCGCTGGCGCTGTGAGGCCTACCATTATGCAGGTCTGCTTCCCTGGTTACAAGAAAACAAGCTTCGGAATCAGGTGGCGCGCTGGCAGCGGCTGAAGCTCTCCCTGCATGATCCTCGTGAGCCCCATGATTACCAGCTTGAGGCATTAGAGGCCTGGCTCGCAGCAGAAAAGCGTGGGAGTGTGGTTATTCCTACGGGCGCGGGTAAGACCTTCATCGCCCTGCATGCGATGCAGAAGGTAAATGCTTCGACCGTTGTCCTGGTCTCTACGGTGAGCTTGCTGTATCAGTGGTATGTGGTACTGACAAATATGTTCCAGACTGAGATCGGCGTCTATTATCACGCGGAGAAAAAGATTCTGCCCATCACTGTTACAACCTACCATTCGGCCGGAGACTTGATGGCCGAACATGGCAACGAGTTTCGGCTGTTGATCTGTGATGAGGTCCACCATCTGCCAGCCAAAACCTGGGGTGAGGCGGCCTTGATGACACCCGCTCCCTATCGGCTAGGCCTGACGGCGACGTATCCCGCAGAAGAGGAACAACTGGGGGAGCGCTGGCGGCTGGCTGATCTGCTGGGTCCGATTGTCTATACAAAGCGCATTGAGGAGCTACTGGGCAAACAGTTAGCAGACTATCGGACCCAGCGTATTCGCGTGAATCTCACACCCACCGAGCGGGCCGAGTACGATACGACCCACGATATTTATACTTCGTACATTCGGGAACGTCGCTTACGCAGCACCCATGGTCCCAACTGGCTGCACGAGCTCTTCCGCTTATCGGCCTTTGATACGCAGGCTCGCCAGGCTTTATTGGCCCGCCAACGTCTCTGGGAAATCATTGAGGGCTGCCAGGAAAAATTATCGATGTTAGAGCAGCTCCTGCGCGAGTACGCCCATGAGCGTATCCTGATTTTTACTGAGTCAAATGCGCTGGCTTACCAGCTCTCTCGCCAGTACCTGATTCCCGCTATTACCCACGAGACCGGAGTGGCTGAGCGTAAGCATATTTTGGAGTCTTTTCAGGCGGGTCACTATCGCGCCCTGATCACCGCCAAAGTCCTGAATGAGGGCATCGATGTACCTGAGGCCAAGGTGGCAATTGTCCTGGGCGGTAGCTCCAGTAAGCGCGAATATATTCAGCGCCTTGGCCGTATTTTGCGCAAGAAAGAGTTGAAGCAGGCGGTATTGTTTGAGATTCTGGCTCGTAAGACGATCGAGGAGAGTAAGGCTCAGCGTCGCCGTGTACCGAAAGAAGAATGCTGAATGTTGACGAGTGATCTGATCCGTCCCCTGTTGCGCTTTCAGGGTCAACATGTCTCGGTGGCACTGGTAGATCCGCAGGACGGTGCGCTACAGGCTACTGCGCAGGAGCTGATTGAGCTTTTTCGATCTCAGCTGGGACAACCACAAGAGTGTTGGGAACAGGCTCTGACTACCTATATCGGTCCACGCCTCGATTATATATTGGTGCGCGGGCTAGCCAAGGTGTTGACCGATGGCGCGACCTTTACGCCCGTTCAGGCCCCACATACGCCGACCGTGGTACGTGAGACGATGTTTGCCTATGGACCGGTCTTCTCCAGTAGCGACATGCTGCATCCGGTGTCACGCGAGGGTGTACTGCAATCGGTCGCCAGCAATTTGCAGCTCAGCGCTGATGATGTGGAGGAGTTACTATTTGCCGATCGGCACGCCTCATATCGTCTGAGCGATACAGGTCCCGACTGGACCCCTGTCTCACTGCTCGCGCGCTATAATCTGGAATTGACACGTGGCGTACTCTACTGGGCCTCTCAACTTACAATCGAGGTCTCCGATAACTATAAAGATCTCTGGAAATTTATCAAGCTATTTAAGCTGATGTTTGCGGCGCAGGCCAGGCCCGATGGTGGTTATCATATTGAGCTGGATGGTCCAATTTCTCCCTTTGTGGGCGCCACGCTGCGCTATGGACGGCAAATGGCCGCCTTTTTGCCCGCCCTCTTCCTGTGCCAACAATGGAAGATGCAAGCCACCGTCTATCCTCCCCAGGGACGGGGCGCGATGAACTATCAACTGGATGCCGCGAACAGCGATCTGCAATCCCATTTCAAACGCTCGGACACCTTTGATAGCCGCCTGGAAGCCGATTTCGCCGCTGATTTTGCCCAAAAAATTGGCGCGCGGCGCGGTAAATGGCGTCTCCTGCGTGAAACCGAGCTACTACTGCTGGGCGATACTGTGATGGTGCCTGACTTTGTACTGATCGATACACGTGACGAGCAGCGCCGCATCCTGGTTGAGCTGGTTGGCTTCTGGCATCCCGACTACCTGCGCCGCAAATTAGAAAAAGTACGGGCAGCTAACTGCTCGCATCTGCTCCTGCTCGTCTATAAGGGTCTGAACGTCACCGAAGAAGACTTCCAGGGTATTGCCAGCGAGGTACTCTTCTTCACCAACAAGCCAGTCATGAAAGATGTGATGCTCAAAGTAGAAGAGATGGCCCACCGTATTTATGGACCACCCTCTACATAATGACAGCCACCCTGCACCTCCTCTGGTTACGAACATGCTCAGCCACTCGTTACCACAACAGAGTATGTGCTCAAAAATATGCGGTGAGATGGAATACGTTTCTTTACAGCGACCTCATACGTATTATAAAAGAGCTTTTCCTTTATATCTACATGCTCTTATTCACTCGATGTATCAGGCATCAAAGATTTTGCTGACAGTTCCTGTCAGATAAATTTGACAAAGGAGGTCATTCAATGCCTAATCAGCCTTATTACAATAATGATCCTCAGTATCCTAATCAGCAACAGGGGTCATATCCTCCTTATCAGGACTATGATTCAACTACAGAGCAGAATATCAATCAGGGCAATGCCTATATGCAGCGCCAGCAGCAAACGTACCAGGACCCGGCAGGCAATCAGGTCCAGAAGCGGAAAGAGGTCTATCGCGACTTCAACCAGAGTATGATCAATACGCGCTACTGGATTACGTCGGTGATCTACTTCTTGCTGGGCGTGCTGGAGGTTGTACTGGGACTGCGCTTCCTCTTCCGCCTCTTTGGCGCTAGCGAGGCGAGCTCATTCATCAGATTCCTCTATGATCTTAGCCATCCCTTCGTCACCATTTTTAATGGTATCTTTAATGATCAGACGATCGGTAGCGCTGGCGTCTTTGAGATCTCGACTATTCTGGCCATGCTGATCTATGCTTTGATCGCCTGGGGCATTGTCTCCCTGGTTCGCGTCATCTTCTTCTCTAATGTTCCCAGCCGCCGCGAATATGTCACAACGCGCCGCCAGCGCCGCTCCTAATCAAACTTCCAATCACCTGCTACCCGCCTGCATGTGTAAATGCAGGCGGGTATTTCGCATTTCATGCCTTTACCTACATAGAAGCCTTGCTTAATACGTCAATAACGGTACAATTATGAATAGAGTCATGGATTTTTACTGTCACGACAAGGATGAAAGAGTACAGCCATGCCAACAGATCAGCAGATATTACAATTGGCCAGCCAGGCGTTTGATGAGGGGGAAGGCATTGTACGCCTGACCCCAACCTGGGTGCCGCGCGTCTTCTGTATACCCGGTCGCCGTTTACGCCTGCATTCTAGCGACCTGTATGCCTTCGGTGCTCATCGCGGCGGTATCGATGAGCGCTGGCTCGCATCGACCGTTAAGGCCGATAATGGTCCCTTGACCAGCGAGCATGAGGGTTTGAGCTTTATCGCCATCGATAAGCAGAGGGTGCTATTGCGGGATGCCCTGACGCTGCTCGGCACTGAGATATTGGGCGAGGAGGCCATTGCGCGCTATGGTGGCTGGGTCATGTTCAGTAAATTCTTCGATAATATGCATCCACTACCATTCCATATGCACCAGAATGATGAGCGGGCCGCCGACGTTGGACGCGTCGGGAAGCCTGAGGCCTATTATTTTCCGGCCCAGTATAATTTCGCCCTCGATGCTTTTCCCTATACTTTTTTCGGCCTGGAGCCCGGGACCACCAAAGACCAGGTCGTAGACTGCTTGAAACGCTGGGATGAGGGCGATAATGGCATCCTCCAGCTCTCAAAGGCCTATCGGCTGACCACTGGTACTGGCTGGGATGTGCCGACCGGTATACTCCATGCTCCGGGCACACTCTGTACCTATGAGCCGCAACGGGCCAGCGATGTCTCTTCCATGTGGCAGTCATTGATCGCCGATTTCCAGGTCATTGATCGCTCCATGCTGGTCAAAGATGTGCCCGAAGATAAATGGGAAGATTACGACTATATCCTGTCGCTCCTGGATTGGGAGGCCAATGTCGATCCACAGTTTAAAGAGCAGCGTTTCCATACGCCTATCGCGGCTCGGTCAGAGGATGAGATGCGGGCAGAAGGTTATGATGAGCGCTGGATCGTCTATGGCAGCGACTTCTTTAGCGCGAAAGAGGTCACCGTACAACCCGGCCGCAGCGTTACCTTGCGGGACGTGGGGCCTATGGCCTGATCTGCGTACAGGGTTATGGACGCATTGGCAAACACCCGATCTCCGCGCCCTCGCTGATCCGCTTTGGCGAGATGACCGAGGACGAGTTCTTTGTCTCCCTGCCAGCCGCCCAGCAAGGTGTCACCTTGAGCAACCACAGCTCAACCGAGCCCCTGGTCATCCTGAAACACTTCAATCCGGGCAACAGCGAGATGCCTTCATTATCGAAATAGTCCTGATGCCTGTTTTCCATCATTCATCAAAGATTCTGGAGTCAATATACAATGAGTAATCTGCCAGCGACATCGCTCCCGCCGGGTCCTAAAGGGTTACCGTTTGTGGGGAGTCTACTTGAATTTCAACGGCGGCCATTGAAATTCTTTCGGGAATTGGAGCGTAGCTATGGGGGTATGACCACCGTTATGGTTGGGAAACGCCCGGTCCTTTTTTGTTTCCGGCCCGAACATATTCGCTATTTTCTGGTTGAGCATCCACGCAACTTTATTAAGCCGGGCACGGCCACTGGCGCTGGACTGAAGCTCTTTCTAGGAGATGGTCTGCTGACCATCGATGGAGAACAGCATCGCCAGCAGCGTCGCCTGGTACAGCCAGCCTTCCATAAGCATCGCGTGGATAGCTATGCGACCACCATGACGCGCTACGCACAGGAGATGCTAGATTCCTGGCGCCCTGGCTCAGTAGTCAATATGGCCAGCGAGATGCAGTATCTGACCCTGCGCATCATTACCAAGACGCTCTTCGATGTCGATTCGATTGAGCAGACCAAACAACTGGGCCATGCCTTTGATGTCGTTATCAGCAATGGCCCACAACGCACATCGTTGATGGGGATCTTTACTCCCTCGCCCTCGCTCTCCGCGCAACGCGAGCAGGAAAAAGAGACACAGGTGATCGATACATTTATCTATGGCTTGATCGAGCAGCGACGGCGAGCAGATCATGATACCGGTGATGTGCTCTCGATGTTGCTGGCAGCCCAGAAAGATGAGGCCGGGCAATGTCGGATAAACAGATCCACGATCATGTGCTGACCTTTGTGGCGGCCGGCCATGAGACGGCCCAGAATACATTATCCTGGACTCTGTATCTGCTTTCACAGCATCCACATGTGCGCGCCAAACTACTGGCCGAGCTACAAACAGTGCTGGCAGGTCGGACCCCTACTCTGGACGATTTGCCAGCCTTACCCTACCTGGAAAGTGTCATCAATGAGGCCTGGCGCTTCTATCCACCAGCCTGGCGGCAGGCACGCATGGCCCTGGAGGATTTCGAGTTGGATGGCTATCACATTCCAGCAGGGACAATTGCGATCCTCAGCCAGTGGGTGGTACACAATTTGCCGGACATCTGGGGTGATCCTGAAAATTTCAGGCCCGAGCGCTGGGATAAGCAGCAGGGGCAGCAGATTCCGCAGGGAGCCTACTTCCCCTTTGGCCTGGGACCCCGCATCTGTATCGGGATGCCTTTCGCGCAGTTGGAAACAAAGCTCTTGCTGGCCACCATTCTCCAGCGCTATGTGCCACAGCTGGCACCCGGCGCACGCATCGTTTTTCAGCCATTGGTGACGCTACGCCCCCGGTATGGTATGCCGATGCGCCTGGAAGCTAACGATACACTTATCCCTGTTGCTCAAGAGGTTTAGCTACTACACCGCTGGCCGGGATGCGGTGCAGCGTATGAAACCGAAATTATTAAATGAGAGTAAACACTATATAGCTTAATTACCTGATGTTTGTAAACGATGCGTCTAAATGTAGTCAAACCGTTATAGTTAAACCATCACCCCACACCAAAAGCAGTTTAAACAGGTCGGTGATAATCATTTAAACTCACCAGGAATTTTACGCTCAGAGTATATTCTTGCATCTCGACATGATTATCTGCTAGAATGAAATGAGGCCTGTAACATTTTGAAACAGGGTGCTCAGGGTTTAGAAAATTACAACCGGTTAATACTGAGACTAGCGCGCATTATACATGGATATACATGGAAATGTTTGCAGCCTTATCCCAAAGGCCTCAGCAAGCAGGTCAGATTCACGATATATGAATCGATCCTAGGAAAAAGACATCGTGCTGTAGCAATTCGCCTGATACAAATGCTTCAACCGGTGCCATATAGTAAATTGGAGGTAGAAGTGAGCGACAATTTTGAAAAACGACCACCCGTTACTACCACTGATGCTGGCATTCCCGCGACCAGTGATGAATATTCGCTCTCGGTAGGTCCTAATGGACCCCTGGTCTTACAAGACCATTACGTCATCCAGAAGATGGCTCAGTTTAACCGCGAGCGCGTACCAGAACGTGTTGTGCATGCCAAAGGAAGTGGAGCATTTGGCTATTTCGAGGTCACTGCGATGTCACACAATGGACCAGCGCGGCCTTCCTTAACCAGGTCGGCAAGCGTACACCTGTGCTGGCACGCTTCTCTACCGTGGCCGGTGAATTAGGTTCGGCTGATACAGTACGCGATCCTCGTGGCTTCGCCCTTAAGTTCTATACCGAACAGGGTAACTACGATCTGGTCGGTAACAATACACCGATCTTCTTTGTGCGCGACCCTTCAAAATTCCAGGACTTCATCCATTCGCAGAAGCGCATGCCAGATACAGATATGCGTAGCAACAATGCGCAGTGGGATTTCTGGTCCCTGTCTCCCGAGGCGATTCACCAGGTAACATTCCTGATGTCTGATCGCGGCACTCCACGTACCTACCGCCATATGAATGGCTATGGTAGCCACACCTTTATGTGGATCAATGCAAGCGGCGAGAAGTTCTGGGTCAAATATCACTTTAAAACCGCACAGGGCATTGAGAACTTCACCGATGCCGATGCCAAAGCCATGGTCTCACAGGACCCTGACTACCATCGTCGCGACCTGCGCGAGTCGATCAATAAAAAGGACTTCCCGGTCTGGAATCTGGAAATGCAGATCATGCCATTTGCGGATGCGACCAATTATCGCTTCAATCCGTTTGATCTGACCAAGGTCTGGCCACACAGCGATTATCCACCCATCCAGGTTGGTCGCCTGGTGTTGGACCGCAATCCAGAGAATTTCTTTGCCGAGATCGAGCAGGCCTCGTTTGAGCCTTCCAATATGGTCCCTGGCATTGGACCCAGCCCGGACAAAATGTTGCTCGGTCGTCTCTTTAGCTATCCCGATACACATCGCTATCGCATTGGACCCAACTACCTGCAGTTGCCAGTCAACCAGCCGCATAACGAGGTTCATAGCTATAATAAAGACGGCGCCATGCGCTATCGCCATAACGGCAACCAGCCTGTCTATGCACCAAATAGCTTTGGTGGTCCAAAGGCCGATCCCAGCATCATCGAGCCCAGTTGGGAGTCCAACGGCGAGCTTGTCCGCAGCGCCTACACGTTGCATGCGGAAGATGACGATTTCGGTCAGGCCGGTACCCTCTATCGCAAGATTCTGTCACAGACTGATCGGGACCACCTGGTCAGCAACATCGTTGGTCATATGGGCCAGGATGTCGATCCTGCGATCCAGGAACGCGCCATTAAGCTCTGGCTCCAGGTTGATCAGGACCTCGGTAGCCGCATCGCTCAGGGCCTCGGTGTCAGCGTAGCTCCACCGCTCGAAGGCGCACAGCGCTCATAAGAACCATAAACAACACACAGGCGAAGGGGAAGCAGCTGCTTCCCCTTCGCTTTTTTTATTCTCCCCAGGCCACCGTTTGTGGCTGCTGTGTATTGGCGCAGTCGTAGATGGCCCGAACGCAGGAGAAGTTGAAGACGGCCTGCTCATTAACTACAGCCGGCGAGTCCTGGCCGTGTACGCGCTGGTAGAAGTAGTGGAGCGGCTTCTCCAGGAAGGGCACATGTCCTTGATAAGATGTGGCGAAGGAGATCGTCTTTGTTTCGGCCTGCCCATGGCGATCATACGTATGGGCCAGAAATTTTCTGGCTCTTAAGCTCGGCCAGTCCCAGCGTATCGCTCCATTGAGACCACTTATCTCAATATCAGCCCGCTCCGTACTATGGGTGCCAGAGGCTCGCTCGTAGCTCATAATAAAGTTGGAGCCGTCCTGCAAATGATAGCGCAGGGTGGCGCCCGCATGTTGCTCGACATCGTTGACGACACTATCCGGCAACGAGAGCGCGGTAACAGGATCGCTCAGCCAGGCGTTGAGGACATCAATACGCAGGGGCTGGAAGAGCCGATTGAGGAGGCTAAATTCGTAGGGGGCGCGATCCATCAAGGTGCCGCCACCGCATTTGGCTTGATCCAGGAACCAGTGGGTTTCAGGCTGATATTCGATGCCAGGCCGATTGCGTTGCTCAAGAAAAGTAAAACGCACATGATAGATATGACCCAGGATCTCTTCTCGCAACAGGCGGCGCGTCTCCTCAAATGGAGACCAGCCAAAATAGCGCACGCTACAACAGCCGAGCAGGCGTTGCTGTTCCCGCGCCAGCGCCAGCATAGCACGAGCCTCTGCTCGATCCATGGCCAGTGGTTTCTCACAGAGTACATGGCGCCCGGTCCTCAAGGCGGCACAGGCCAGTTCATAGTGGGTAAATGGCGGCGTCGCAATTACCACAATATCATTTTCAGCGGCAGGTTCAGCCAGCATAGTAGCGGCATCAGCAAAGGTTTGAGCGTGGGGGAACTGTTTGGTAAAAGCGGCCAGCATAGCCGCATTAGGATCGGCGACGGCCAGCTGGATATCTTCGGCGGCGGGCAAACCTTTGATGGCGGCGGCATGTGTGCGCGCAATCATGCCAGCTCCAATTAAATAGATCCTTTGTGTCATGAAGGCAGGTTTCTTTCTTCGTCTGGGAGCACAACTATGAGAGTTCTTCCCAAGCACAAGCACGAGAAGCATTCCTATGTATTGTATCTTCTCTCATAACTAAAAATCTATGGCTAGAAAAAACATAATATGACTGCATCAAAGAGAAAATTTGTGACTCTCCGTCCTTCCGGGGGAAGGACGGAGAGGGAGAGTTGCGAGGACTGGCATGCCCCCAGCATGCCTGCCATCGCGCTCCGTCAGGGGCTGCCGCCCCTGCACCCCGCTTTCCCCCCAAAAGACGGAGAGCCAAATTTGTAAGGGACCGGTGCAAGGAGGGAAGAAAAGTGCGCGATCGATGGAAGAAAATGGTCGTTGGAGATAAATCCAACGACCATTTCATACTGCGCAGGGGCGCTATTAAGCGACCTCGGTTGGCATTGGCTGCTCGACGGCAGGAGCTGCTTTTTTGGACGAGGTCTGGTATTTGCCAGGCCAGCCAGGGAGGAAGAGCGAGAGTAAGATGGCGACGACGGCAATCGCAAAGGTGGCCAGGTAGGCATGCTGCAGGCCGGTAATGTACTGATTCTGGAACTGGTGGATGCCGTTCAGGGCCGCCTGGCGTACAGCCGGTGGCAGCTTCGAGAGGTCGGCGCCACTCGGGATATTCCTGGGCATACTTAGTGTAATGGCGCTGGTCAGGATAGTGGCCAGCACGGCAACGCCGATCGATTGCATGGTCTGGCGTGTGGCCTGGACCAGTGGCGTGGCACGATTGAGGCGCGCCATGGGTACATCGAGCAGGGCCGCCACCTGGCTATTCTGGATGATCAAGCCGACCGCGATACCACGCAGGACCAGCAAGAAGATGATGAAATTGATACTTGTATCTATAGTGATCTCTGAGAGCTGAAAAGTATTATAAGCAATCAGCAAGAAACCAATGACGATCGGCACACGGGGACCGATGCGGTCGGTGATCCGGCCACTGATAAAACTGGAGAAGGCCGAAGCAATCGCCAGGGGCAACAGGATCAATCCAGCCTGGAAGGCGGTCTGGCCGCGCAAGATCTGCAGGTAGAGCGGTAACAGGAACTCAGCACCAAAGAGGGCGATGGTACCAACCATACTGGCGACGTTGGCAATCGCAAAGCTAGGAATTCCATACAGGCGCAGGTCCAGCAAAGGATCGGGCGAGCGCAACTCAACCACAGCAAAGAGGGCCAGGGCCAGCAGGCCGATCACCAGGCCCGCAATAACGCGTATATCGGTCCAGCCCGCACCTTGCTCACCAGCGATTGAGGTAGCAAACAGGATCGCGCCAAAACCCAGCGCCGAGAGGATGATACCCGGAATGTCAGCCCGAATTTTCGCTGAACCCGGGGCTTCATGTAAGAAGAGGGTACCGATAGTCAGGCCGATGATACCAATCGGGATATTCAAAAAGAAGATCCAGGACAACAGGTTGTTGTCGACCAGCCAGCCGCCCAGGAGCGGGCCAATGGCAGGGGCAAAGACCAGTACAATACCAAAGATACCAAAGGCGGCTCCACGTTCACGCGGCGGAAAGGCGCGGAATAGCAGGGCGGTACCCAACGGCAAAGAGATACCACCACCGATACCTTGAATAGCACGCGCGGCAATCAGCAAGGTCAGTGACGGCGCAAGGCCACACAGGATTGAACCCACTACAAACAAGACCAGCCCGCTCAGATAGATGCGCTTAATACCAAAGCGATCACCCAGAAAGCCTGAGAGCGGCGTGGCAATACCCAATGCCAGTGTATACAGGCTGATAACCCACTGGGCCTCGCTGGTGGAGACCGAATAATGCTGCTGCAAGGTCTTCAGGGCGACATTAATGACGGTTGAGTCCAGGATGACCATAAAAAGACCAGTTACAACGGTCGCGAGCACACGCCATTTATAACCAGGATCGTTCGCGCTTTGAGATGGCTGCGATAAATTCGCATTCGCCTCCATGGTGCTTGCTCCTTATCAGTTGATAAATAAAACATAAAAATAAATGATTAGATCATACAAAGAGCACGGTTTAATGTACGTAAGAAAGACGTGCATGCTCTACTATCTGGGTACTCTCTTACTGATCAATTTTTTATCAAGCGATAAAAATATAAGGCCTGCCTCACCAATTGTCAAGTTCGAATGTTCGCCTGCAAAGCTTTTTCATGTCCCTCTTTGACGCCTGCGGCGCCGGGTTGGGAGTGTGATGTGTGCGTGGTGGGCGCCTGCGGCCGCTCACCACGCACACATCACACTAGAAAGAATGGATATAAAAATTGTTGAATTTGAAACCGCTCATAAGTTGTACTACGTATACCAAGCACGTGGGAACATTTTATCTATAGATAAAATAGACACATCCATTTAGTCCAAGTAGTGTAGTTAAGCTCTACCTACACCCACATTATAGATGCAGTAATTTATTAAAACGTTGCATCACTTATTCTCTTCATCATCTTGATAGCGCAATGGAGCCATATAATCATGAATGAGACGACTCAAACGACTGATGCAGTCGAAACAGACGTCCCGGCCAGGATGGATCGACTTCCCTGGAGTCGCTGGCATTGGCTGGTAGTTGTAGCGCTGGGCATTACCTGGATTCTGGACGGGCTTGAGGTTACTATTGTTGGTTCGATTGCCAGTGTGCTAAAAGAGCCACAGACCTTGAATTTGTCCGATGTTCAGGTGACAGGCGCAGGTACGACATATCTGATTGGTGCAGTTGTTGGCGCCCTTGTCTTTGGTCGTTTGACCGATAAGTGGGGCCGCAAAAAATTATTCATGCTTACTCTGTCGCTTTACCTGATTGCGACGATAGCAACGGCATTTTCCTTCAACTTTTACTGGTTTATCATCTGCCGCTTTATCACTGGCGCTGGCATTGGCGGCGAATATGCAGCTATCAACTCAGCCGTTGATGAGCTGATCCCGGCCGTGCACGCGGCTGGACAGATATCGTGATCAACAGTACATGGTGGGTCGGCACAGCCTTTGGAGCGGCCCTCACAGGCGTGTTGCTCAGTCCGGCCATCTTCCCGGTTAACCTGGGCTGGCGTCTGACCTTTGCCCTGGGTGCCATCCTGGGATTAGGTATCCTGCTGGTACGACGCTTTGTACCCGAGAGTCCACGCTGGCTGATGATGCATGGGCGCTTCGATGAGGCCGATCAGGTGGTCTCTGAAATAGAACAAAAGGTCATGCATGAGGGTAAGCTGGATAAGCTACCTGAGCCAGAGGGAAAGCTGAGCATCCGGCCACAGGGTACGGTCACCTTTGGGCAGATCGCCAAAACCATGATCAAGACGTATCCCAAGCGCTCATTGCTGGGTTTCTCATTGATGATCGGACAGGCCTTCCTCTACAATGCGATCACCTTCTCTTACGGTTTGATCTTTACCACCTTTATGAAAGTGCCGAACAGCAGTGTGCCCTTCTACATGATTGCCTTCGCCATTGGCAATATTGTGGGTCCGCTAACACTTGGACGCCTCTTTGATACGGTGGGCCGCCGCAAGATGATTAGTTCTACCTACATCATCTCTGGTGTACTCTTTGCCATCACCGGCTGGCTCTTTGCCCAGGGTATCTTGAACGCACTGACCCTGACCATCTGCTGGTCGATCGTCTTCTTCTTTGCCTCATCAGGTGCCAGCTCGGCCTACCTGACGGTCAGTGAGATCTTCCCCCTGGAGACGCGTGCGATGGCGATTGCGTTCTTCTATGCGATCGGAACGGCAGTGGGAGGTTCTTTAACACCTCTCTTCTTCGGCTTCTTGATCCAGACCCATAGTACCTGGATCGTTTTCTACGGCTTCTTACTTGGTGCGGTCCTGATGGTCGCCGCCGGTATCGTGGCTATCTTCTTTGGCATTGATGCCGAAGGAAAATCGCTAGAAAACATCGCGCAACCACTCTCGGCTGAAGGAGACCAGTCTTCCCAGCAAGAGGAGGCAGGTTCACTCCCTGGTTCTAAGAATGCCAGTCTGCAATAACTATCAATGTCTATGAAGAAAGCCACCCAGAATAGCCTGGGTGGCTTTCTTCATAGACATTCGGATAAACCTACAGCAACGAGTGTTCACGAGCATACAGGGCGGCCTGGGTCCGATCGCGCAAGCCCAGGCGACTGAGGATATTCGAGATATGATTTTTGACCGTTCCTTCGCTGATTACCAGCCTTATGGCAATTTCTCGATTGGTAGCGCCCTGTGCGATCTGGCGCAACACCTCGATTTCACGCTCAGTCAATCCAGTCTGTGACCAGGATTTAGCAGGATGATTGGACGGCTCTTTCGCGGCTCCGGCGGGATCGGGGGCAGTAATCTTTGTCTTTGAGGCTTGCAAACCAGTCATCACTCGGCTCATGACAACTGCATCTAGCTGATAGATACCGCGCTGCACCGCCTGCACTGCCTGCGCCAGGTCGTGGGCGGGAATATCTTTGAGTAAGTAACCACTGGCTCCCACGCGCAAGGCTTCAAACACGTATTCCTCATCGTCAAAGGTGGTCAACATCAGAATTTTACAATCAGGAAGCTGCAGACGAATCTTCATGGTGGCCTGCACCCCATCCATCACCGGCATACGTACATCCATCAGGATGACCTGCGGCCGCTCAAGCAGGGCACGCTCTAATGCTTCCTGTCCATTGGCGGCGGTCCCAATCACCTCAATGCCATCCTGAATACTCAACAGAGAGGCGATCCCTTCGCGCATCAATTGCTGATCATCAACAATGAGCACGCGTACCGCTCTATCTCGTTCATGTTGTTGGCCATCCATACATTTTATCCCTTAATATATCTACCGCGATCGATATTCATACTGGCTCAGGAAAATGCTCTAGGAATTGATGCCAGGATACAGGTGCCCTCACCAGGCATACTCTCTATCTGCAGGCTACCTCCAATTAGTTCCAGACGCTCACGTGCGCCTTGCAGCCCGTAATTGCTGGCGCGGCCTGGCAATAAAGCTGCCAGGGTGTGTGGATCAAAACCACGACCAGTATCCTGGATGCGCAGGGTGGCAACAGTTTCATCAAAACAAATCAGGATCTGCGCGCTACACTCACCAGCATGTTTCTGCATATTGGTCAGGCCCTCCTGCAGCACCCGGTAGAGGGTCAGTTGCACCTGGCGCGAGTAGCTGACTTCATTGCCAGTAATGATAAGCTCCAGTTCTAATTGCCTGGAACGCAAACGTTCCACTAGCTCTGTGGCAGCCGGCATGAAAAGGAACGTTTCTGAATGTTCACGCAGGGTACTCACCGAACGCCGAACATCCTGGAGAGCTTCGCTGGCCATACGCTTGGCTGCCAGGGTGGCCTGCTCGGCCTGCTGGCGATCGCGATCCTGGAAAGAAAGAGACTTCTCCAGTTGTACATTGATGATGGTGAGATAGTGACCCAGGCTATCATGGATATCACGCGCCAGGCGATTGCGTTCCCGCATGGTGGCCAGTTCTTCTACCTGCTCGGCATAGACCTGCAACTGGCGATGGGCCTCCCCCTGCTGCCGATGCGCCTCCTCTAAAGCTATCAATAAGCCCTCGCTGCGCAGGCGGCTGGCTTTCTCTTTCATTAGAACATGCACGACCGCCAGGGCTAAAAACAAGAGGATACCGAACAGGATACTATCATGAATTTCATAGGGATTGTATAACCAGCCAGGCACGTCTAGCAGGTGGTGCAGGATATAGTCCACACAGGCCAGGCCGGCCAGCAGGGAGGCAACCACAGCTCCAAAATACCAATACCCCAGTAGCGGGATGAAAACCGCCAGGGTGGGAGAAAACGCGGCACCATCCAGCCAGGCAATCGCCTCGTATATTACCATCCTCAAGACTATAAGAATAATAGCCGCCTTGTGTGGAGTATCCTCTCCATATAAGCGAAATTCCAGACGATCCAGCCCCAATAAGAATAAAACGGCCCCACCCATCAAAATCATCCGCCACCACTCTCCCTGATATTTCTGACCCGATACGAAGTAGACCAGAAATGGTAGCAGCACGCTTAGATAGAAACCCGTCGAGACCAGGTAAAAGGGGCGGGGCATCAGCCAGCGGGCCAGCGACATTGCTGGTCGATCTTGTCTCCCTCGCACTGCATGGAAATCTGTTTGCATGGTCTTCTCATTTATCTGAATAGAGCAATGGAAGTGCCCAAATTATCAGCCAGATACTATGTTCTACTGCTATAGCCTAGCATACCAGATAAGCACGATTTCAGACAATATGTAGTTCAGGACTTTTTACTGTTCGCCAGAGATCGCAGGGAGATCACAAGCTAGCGATGCAACGGACATTCTTTCCTGTGTGGAGTGTGTGTGCTGGGCTGCTGCGGCAGCCCAGCACACACACTCCACACCCAACCCGGCGCCGCAAGCGCCAAAGAGGAACATTACAAAACCCTGGGTGTGGTAGAGAGATAGCCAGAAGTCATGTGACCTCTGGCTATCTCTCGCCTGGATTGTTGCAGGAAAAGACCTTACCTTTGAATGGCTAAGATAGGTAACACTACATACATGCTTTTCCGCTTTTACATCTATACTCAAAACAGGCTTTATAAGATTGTCGTTCGCCATCAGGGGTAAAATAATGCTGCAATATCAATCAACACAGCCTGTAAAACAGGGGAGATTGTCTTATCGAGATATACTGTTCAGCACGAATGCGTTACTCTGCTACCTGGCACTGCTGGACTTTAGTGTGCATCTGCTCTGCGCTAATAACTATGGGTATTTCCGCGATGAGCTGTATTATATGGCGATGGGCAACACCTGGCCTTTGGCTATGTGGATCAACCGCCGCTGATTGGCTGGCTGGCGGCCCTGGTCCATATCCTCTTCGGGATTCGCTGGTGGCCATTCATATCCTTCCGTCATTGATGGGTGCCTGCCTGGTCTTTCTGGCTGCTATATGGCACGTACGTTGGGAGGAGGACGCTTTGCCCAGTGCCTGGCCGCGCTAAGCGTGCTGGTCGCGGTGACATATATGGCTGAAACCTCTCTTTTCACCTATGATTTGCCGGACGTGCTCTGCTGGGCTCTGGGCGCTTTTGTCTTTATGCACATTATCAAAAAGCAGCAACCTCGTCTCTGGCTGCTCTTTGGCTTGATCGCTGGCCTGGGGCTACTCACTAAAATGACCATGCTCTTTTTCGGCTTCGCCCTGGTAATCGGGCTGCTACTGACATCGGCGCGCACCACTTTTCGTTCACCCTGGCCCTGGCTCGGGGCGTGCTCGCGCTCCTGATTTTCTCACCCTACATACTTTGGAATGCGCTGCACGGCTGGCCAACCCTGGACTTTCTACACCACTATGGAGGATTATCGGATCGGGGCCTGTAAGTTTTCTGCTCAATCAATTGCTGAGCATCAATATATTCAATCTACCACTCATCATTGCCGGGCTTATATTCTACTTTCGTAGCTCGGCGGGAAAAGCATATCGGGCGCTGGGCTGGGCCTTTATTGTGCTCTACCTGCTCTTCACCATTACTAACGCCAAACCTTACTTTCTGGCACCAGCCTATCCGTTCCTGCTGTCGGGCGGAGCCGTCATCTGTGAGCAAGCCTGGCGCAAATGGCTTAAGCGAACCTACGTTATCGCACTGAGTTTGAGTGGGCTGCTGTTCGCTCCCATGGCGCTACCAATGCTGCCACCAGCTACTTTTGAGCATACCTATAGTGTTTTAACTGCCGCAGGCAATGGTGGCGCTGGACAGCATAGCGGGGGAATTTTCCCCCAATACCTGGGCGATCGCTTTGGGTGGGAGGAGATGGCGCAAACGCTGGCCAGGGCCACTCAACAGTTGCCAGCCGGTCAGCGCGCTCAGGCATGTATCTACGCCAGCAACTATGGCGAGGCGAGTGCGCTGACCTTTTATAGGGCGACGTATCATCTACCACCGGTCATTAGCGGCCACAACAATTACTACCTCTGGGGGCCCGGCCAATGCAGCGGAACAGTGTTGATCACCATCGGAGAAGCGCCCTCATTCCTTCAACAGGAATGGAGCAGTGTGAAAACAGTTGACACCTATCGCTGCCATTATTGTATCGCCGCTGAGGACCAGTTGCCGGTCACCATCTGCACACAACCAAAATTCTCCGGCTCACTATCCCACATCTGGTCCAGGCTGAAGTTCTTTGGCTAGTACAGGCAGGCCACATACCAGTTCAGACTCCTCCCACGCTATCACTGCAAGCGTGGGGAGTGCTGTTCGAGTAATTCATTTTCGAGTCGCTGCCAGACCATCAGGTCAGCCTGCGCGTTATCCACTGGGCGATTGTTGCTGGCGGCCTCTAAGATGGTACTGACCATCAATTGGCGAAAACGGGAAAAGGATTCTTTTTGCTCCTCGTAGAAAGGCATGACCTCAAGCGCTATCTGTTCTGGCTCATAAAAGTCATCATCGCTAAAGGCCAGCGCGAGCAAGTCGGCATAGCGCTGATGAGGTCGACTGCGGAGTAGTTGGCTTCGACGCTGCGAGAGAAAATAGTTGCTTCGACGCTGGCAACGACAAAAACACCAGCGATACGCCCACAATAGAGTATGGATAAATAGCGATGCTGCGCTCATAGGTTATCCGCGAAATCGACAAGCGATAATGCTCCTCATCCAGATCCTGCACCACCCCTGGTCGATACGAGGTAACCACGCTACCCGCCAGCGATTCCGCTCCCAGAAACATAGCCTCTTGCTCAAGATTGCCCTTCCAGGGAGTGGTGCCCAGACCGACGCTTTCGCGCATGCTACGCACCTTTTGCAGTGGACCCGATGGCGGCATGCAACGGGCCACCCAGACCGACATACCACGGCGCTCGGGGTCCAGTTGTCCAATCGCCTGCTGGAGTATAAGGTTGCAGAGGGACCAGAAGCGCAGGTTGACACTGGTAGTGGCGCGCGCCATAAAAATCTGGGTATAAAACTCGGGCAAGATCATCTCAGCCTGAGGTTTTCCTCTATCAGAGACACTCTGGTCAGTTTGTTCTCGTGACGTAATAGAGCATACATCTGCTCATGATATTGGGTAGGCAAGGTGTTGATTAAATGACGCAAGTTTTGTGGACGAGGATCAGATTTACCCGTGATCCAGCGCGTCAGGGTAACCGGCGAAATACCCAAAGCATCAACCAAATTCAATTTTATTTTCTCATCCTGGATAATCTGCGCCAGCAGATCACGCAGTATGTATTCAGATGACCATTGCTTTGGAAGCACCTCTCTCTTGCGGATCGGTCATTCTGGTGCCTGGTGCAGCGAGGAGACACGTGGCGGTATTCTCTCCACGCACTGAAAGATTCTGCTTGATTTTATCCATCTTCTCTCCCCAAGGATAGGTTATTTAAAAGTCAGGCGCTGCGGCGTCTAAACATAGTGGGTATCACAGATGTTGGGGTAGTCAATGTTCCTGGTACATAAAAATCTATGTATGTATGTACACCATATTGAATTACTTTAGTTTTAATATTAATAAAATATTAATAACTGTAATCTTGCCAGTAAACTGTTTTAATGATTATGCATCCATTTCTTCAGAAAATAAAAAAAATGGTTACATATCTTATTATAGTACATTAATTGCTTATCAGGCAATGCATAAAGCATATTTTCGCAAAATCTCAATAATATATTGATATCAAACATTATAGCACCTATTGTAGCATGGCTTGTCTAGCAATATTAATACATATACATACGCCCTCTCATCTCAGAATGTATCTGATCCTCATGATCACTGCGATCTTCACGCCTGAGTTTGCGCCACACACAAAAAGCTCGGGCGCGCCAGCGCACGTCCGCGTAAGAGTGGCACGCTTCCCATGATGGGAGTAAGACACATTCTCAGATGGGATTAAATACAACAGTCTTATATGATATGTGAAATATATTAACTATGCTGACGTATATATTAAGAAAACAATTTTTACTATATAAACAAGTAAATAATCTGGCTATAGCAAAGGACGTTTAATATGCGCACTTCACTTGAAGCGAAACATCCTGTTCTCGCAGCTATCTCCATTGGACTCGGCTTCGGCATAGTTGCAGGCATCATACAAACAGTCCTCAGTCTGTTTAATCTCTCTGTCTATGCTTCTTATCAAAGTTCAGCGACCATTTCTGGACTGGTAATGCTGCTTTCGGTGCTGGGCTGGTTGGCGGCTGGCTGGTTCAGTGGTAAAAAGACGCACAGAGATTATCTAGGAATTATTGCGGGATTATGCGGAGGATTGATCGGGATCATGGTGGGATTGACGGTGCCCTTAATTTTGCTTGTGCACCGGACCTGGGGCTATAGCTCATTTAATCTCCCCGTCATCCTCTCAGATGAGCTTATTCAACAAACACCATTTGAGTTGCAGCTGCTAGGATTTAGTATAGGGGCTGGCTTTCTGGGAAGCTGGCTAAGCTGCCGTTTCTTTCCAGCCCGCTCAAACTACACATCCATTGATATACTCTCAACCAATGAAGCAGCTACCATAAGCCACCCACAGACAGGGACAACCATTTATGTGATGGTCACATGTGCGGTACTCGTGCTGGTCCATTACCTTGTTGCCTATCCTATGGGGCAGATCCTGCGGGGACGCTTATATGATAGTCAATTGCCATATGGTCAGAATCTCTCAATGATCAATGCAACCGTCTTCCCTACCACGGCCCTTGTGGGCAGCATCTTTCTCGCTGCCTGTAGCTTTATTGCCTGCCTGCTAGAACGAAGGCGCAGTACCAGCGCGCTACATCCAGATCGGCCCCTTAAACTTGCTTTATGGATCGCTATCGCTGGAACCCTCGTCAACATCAGCATGCTGATCATCTATATCTGCAGCAATTATTTTTATAACCTCTATGGACAACCCCTGCAAGCACTAAAAAACATGCTCGACCCCTACCTCGCGTCCTTTCCCCTGGTTGGTCTCTATGTGCTTCTGGGAGCCATCGGAACATTCTTCCTGGGTCGTCTGGGTTCCAAACTGGGCTCAAGGTATAGGCGACCGCAGCCAAAGGAAGAGCGTCCAGACCTTGCCACCCATAGCATAGACCGCTAAATGAACGCCCTCAATCAAAATCAACAATAATAACGATCCGTACGTGCGGGGCTTGCCCCGCTTCTATCCTTCCTGCCCGAAAAATCAACAATAATAACGATCCGTACGTGCGGGGCTTGCCCCCGCTTCTATCCTTCCTGCCCGAAAAATCAACAATAATAACGCCATACGCTCAACCAAATAACTGCAAAATCCTCTTCTTGTTGCTTTTTCGAGGCGAAAGGCTAAAAGCGGGACAAGCCCCGCGCGTACTTTTCGTTGTTCTATTGCATATTCAGGCACAGACGAACGGGATAGTTATGGGAGCAACCAGCGCTCAAATTGTTCCACGGTCTGCTCCAGCTCTTCAGCCAGCATCCCTAATTGTAATGAGACACCTTTGAAGAAGGACATAATGGTATGAGCAGCCAGGGCCGGATTGAGATCCGCTCGAAAAAGTCCCTGGCCGATACCATCCCTTAACAGGTTCGTCAGATATTGTCTCCAATCATCATCAGTCTTCTTCAAGATTGGATAGATGGCCTGGTCACGTTCGGATCTCAGGAGGAGTTCACCCATCACACGAAAGATTTCAGGGGTCGTAATGAGTTTGTGGGTCAAATTGACCAGGTGCTGGTGCAGTACGTCTACCGGCGTATTTACAGATAAAGCAACCACCGGCTCCTGGACAACGACAATATGCTGGACAATATAATCGACAACGCCCTGGATAAGTCTTTCTTTAGTCGAGAAATAATAGTAGAGAGTTCCAATATTCATCCCCGCCCGTGCCGCTACATCGCGTGTGCGCAAACCCTCAACCCCTTTGGTGGCAATCAATTGAAAAGCAGCCATTACTATATCCTGACGGCGGTCATCACCGCCAGTACTACCTCCAATCGGCACCTGTATATTCTCTGCATTCATATGGGTGTGGGTGTTATCATCCTGATGCATTATACCTATCTCCTACAATCAAACGCTTGACCGAACATCATGAACCGCTAAAACAAACAGCCAGGCCTTTGACCGAAAAATACAAAATTATCGCAATTATAAATTCAATAATATATGCCATCTGTGGCACACATTTATATCATCTGTCATCCATCCACATTCAATACTCACTATATCTCTCTTCGCTTGAAAACCACAAATGTGATTCTTGTAATCTCCGTAGTTATACATACAGATTATACTAAGAAGACTGTTTGTTGTACAAATGGATAAAATTTTGAAAAGATAATGAGAAAATTGGTCGGGAATCGTCAATAATTATAAACTCACACCGGGTAGGATTTTTTGGTGTCAGATAGCGCAGAGGAATTTGTGAGCTCATAGTAAGCCATCAGAAGATCTATATTGACCAGGACATAAGAGCTATTAAATAAAAAAGAAAACCGGGCAGGTGTATGACATAAGATGTTGTCTTTTATGTCTACATGCTACCCGGTACTCGTTTGGCCGAGATTTCAGAAGCGCCTGGACAGTTGCTTACTTATTTCACAAAACATATATCATGTCAGACAAGGTTTTGTCAATTCCCAGGCAATTAAGTAGAGAAAATTCTTTAATAGAGACGTACATGGAATACACGTTTATCAAGTTACTGTGTGTAAAATCGGTATGCTAATTACGTATGTCTTTTCTTAATCTATTAGATAGTGTCTTTCATCCATCATGCAAACCATGTCGCTCGCATGCGAACGTGCGCTGGCGCGCCCGCATCTTTTTTTGAGTGGTGCAAACAGTGCGCGGGCGCACTATTTGCACCACTCAAAGATGACTTCTTGAGCACCTCTGGCGCGCAAACTTAGACGTGAAGATGGGCGCACTGTTTGCACCACTCAAAATGACTTCTTGAGCGCCTCTGGCGCGCAAACTTAGCCGTGAAGATGGCGGCAATCATGAGGATCAGACACATTCCAGGAAATACTATGAATTAATCTGCTAGATTGGCCATGGCGGCCAGCGAATTAAAGGGCTCCCAGATAGTCAGGAAGGTGCGTTCCACGCCCAGGGCTTGCCAGGTGGCCAGTTTTTCCTGGATATCTTCGGGCCAGTCCCATACATAGACCGAGAGGGCAAGTGGACGCTGTGCGGCCGCGATCTGATCAGCCGCAAAACGAATGAGCTCATCATCGGCATAGACGTTGATCTCGTCCGCATAGGTGACCGCGCTCTGGATCAGGCGTCGAGATTTGCCGGCTCCTACAACTACGCGCATAGGTGTAACAGGAACGGGCGTCGAGGCCGCCTCAAGCAGTTGAATATGCTCACCGGTAAAAGTAATTTTCTGCCCGGTCCAGATCTGCCGCAGGACCAGGATGGTTTCCCTTAAACCATCGATGCGTGTCTGCGCCTCCGGAATCGGTAAGCCCCAGGCCCGCGCCTCCTGGAAATAATCGCCCGCACCAATGCCTAACTCAAAACGTCCCGCGCTCAAAATTGATAGGACCGCTGCCTCTTTGGCCAGTACGCCCGGCAAATAATTCAGGCGATCAATCACCATCGGCACCAGCTTGATGCGTTTGGTGCTCAAGGCCAGTGCCCCATATAGCGACCAGCCGCTAATATATGGCCACTCCAGATTATCCGTATGAAAATGATCCAAAAAGCTCACGGCGTCAAATCCCTGAGCATCAGCCGCCTGTACCGCCGCCAGAATAGCCGACCAATTCCCTGTCGGCCCCAGATTAACCCCGATGCGCATATCAGCTACCTCCCTGCAGGTGAATGTAACAAACAGATCTTGCAGAGAATATACCTCCTCAATATGACATCTCCTGTCATGAAATATCACGTATCTCTATTTTCCGCTTTTCTTTGCTTGCAATAGAATAAGAGCCAGTAAACGCCTGCGCCTACAATATGGAATGCGCATCTGAGCAACTGGTAGGTGACGGCGTGCAGGCAGAAAACCCCCAATATGAGAGAGGAGAACCCCAATCATGTTTATCTTCTATTCGATTCATTTTCCGCACCCTGAAAAAGAAGAACTATTAGTTCAAAGTATGCACGAATTTGGTGAACTGATGAAGAAACAGCCAGGGATTATTTTCCAGGCTCCTTATCCTTTTAAGGACCCTGAAAAAGGAACGCTCATGGGTATCGCCATCTGGGAATCGCAGGAAGCTTTCCAGGCGGCCCTTCCCAACTTGCAGAGCGTCCGGCAGAATAGCCAATCTCATGAGTGGGAAGTTAAACCACCTGAGGTTTATTTGCTTAATTCGGCGCTCTAAAGGGTGAAGCATAGTGTGAACAGCGCAGGTATCGAGGCTAAAGGCGAAGACGAGAGGAGAAAGCCTCTAAAAAATGATGCTTTTTCGTGCATGAACGGATAAAACGGGGACAAGCCCCACACGTACAGCGCTCAGTTGCTTAGCTGGTTGCTGAGTGAGGTGTTCAACAGATGCGCGGCAAGGGATCGCCAACCAGCATGTCCAGCACACGGGTACCACCGATATCGGTACGCAGGAATACCATGCCTGCTGGCTCCGCCTGGACGGTTCCAATGACCATGGCTTCGCGTCCGAGGGGATGGGAGCGTAGAACTTTTAGGGCCTCCTGCTCAACCTCGGGGGCCACAATGGCCAGTAGCTTCCCTTCGTTGGCAATGGTAAGTGGATCAAGCCCTAAAATTTCGCAGGCTCCTCTTACACCTTCATGCACCGGGATAGACTGCTCATCCAGGGCAATCGAGACCTCAGCCCCCAGGGCAATCTCGTTGAGGGCGGTCGCCACGCCTCCACGCGTGGGATCTTTCAGGCAGTGGAGACTGGTGCCAATGCTATCCAACAGGGCCGCTACCAGCGTATGCAAGGGGGCGCTATCGCTCTCCACATCGGTCTCGATATCCAGTTCTTCACGAGCCATCATGATAGCTACGCCATGATCGCCAATCGCGCCACTGAGCAATACCCGATCTCCCGGCTGCACCTGTGTCTGTCCCACATTCGCGGTCGCACGCACTACGCCCACGCCCGCCGTGTTAATAAAGATGCCATCGGCCTTGTTGCGCTGCACCACCTTGGTATCACCTGTCACGATCAGGACGCCGGCCTCATGGGCCGCCCGGGCCATGGAATCCACGATGCGCTTCAATTGCTCCATCGAGAAGCCCTCTTCCAGAATGATGCCCACGGAAAGATATAATGGATCGGCCCCGGCCATCGATAGATCGTTGATAGTGCCATGCACGGCCAGTTTGCCGATATCGCCACCGGCGAAAAAGAGCGGATTAACCACATAGCTATCGGTTGTGAAGGCCAGGCGCTGCTCCCCAATGGTGATGGTGGCTGCATCCTCCATACGGTCCAGCACGGTATTCGCAAATGCGGGGGCGAAGATGCCTTCGATTAAGTTGTGGGTGGCCTTGCCACCGCTACCATGACTGAGGGTGACATGTTCATCGCGCAGGTAGAATTTGTGGCGGCGTGCCTGTCGGCTGCGCTCGATCTTTGCCAGCACCTCATCGCTTTGTATAGATTGCTTTTCCATGCTTAAACCTCCGGCCGAACCGCTCTCTTATCGCAACTCAGGTAATAAAATATATATCTTGTATTCCGCCTGCGGCGGAAAGTGAATAAGGGATTGAGTGGTGGCAGGCGGGGCTCGCCGCCCCACCCTGCTTGAGAATTAGTCTTCATGATGTCTGCTGTGTGACCGGGGCGATGTTGAGGCGGCCGCGTTCAGATGCCATGGAGAAACGTCCATAATTAAAGTAGGCCGCACAGGCTCCTTCGGGTGAGACCATACAGGTCCCGATCGGTGTCTCGGGGGTGCAGGCGGTTCCGAAGACTTTACATTCCCAGGGCTTGATTACGCCCTTCAATACTTCGCCACACTGGCAGGCTTTGGGATCGGCAACGCGCAGACCCGGTACTTCGAAGCGTAATTCAGCATCCCACTGCGCGAACTCGGGCCGCAATTTAAGGGCGCTCTGGGTGATAAAGCCTAACCCACGCCATTCAAAAAACGGTCGCAATTCCATGGTGCGCGCCATGGATTCAAGTGCCTTGACGTTGCCCTCGGGTCGCACCACGCGTGCATATTGATTCTCGACCTCGGAGCGGCCCTCGCTGATCTGCTGCACCAGCATATGCACGGATTGAATGATATCCAGTGGCTCAAAACCGGCCACCACAATCGGCTTGCGATGCTGCCGCGCGATAAAGGTATAGGGGCGCAACCCGATCACCATCGTGACGTGGCCCGGTCCCACAAAACCGTCCAGGCGCAAATCTGGCGAGTCGAGGATAGCTTTAATGGCCGGGATGATGGTGACATGGTTACAGAAGATCGAGAAGTTTTTGATATCTTCGGCCTGGGCCCGCAACAAAGTGACCGCCGTAGAGGGGGCGGTAGTTTCAAAACCAATGGCGAAAAATACTACCTGCTTGTCTGGATATTGGCGCGCTAACTTGAGGGCATCCAGCGGCGAGTAGACAAAGCGTACGTCGGCCCCTTCGGCCTTCGCATCCAACAGGCTGCCATGCGAGCCTGGCACGCGCATCATATCCCCAAAGGTGGTGAAAATGACGTTCTCCATGTGGGCGATCGCGATGGCGTCGTCCACCCGGCCCATCGGTAGCACACAGACCGGACAACCAGGACCATGGACGAGATCAATGCTGGGCGGTAAGATGTCTTCAATCCCATGCTTATAAATGGTGTGGGTGTGGCCGCCACAGACCTCCATAAACTTGAATTGCCGGCCGTCACTTAAACGGGCGATATCGGCCGCGACCCGACTCGCCAGGGCTGAATCTCGATATTCATCAACATACTTCACGATCCTTCTCCTTATGTATATACCTGGAGGCAGGCGATGAAAGCTACGGTGACAGCTTATGATGTAGGATGGTCGAGTAAGGCTTGCACCATTTCTAGTATGGCATGATAGGCGGTCGCCTGGGCCTCCTGAATACGTGGAATATGGTCGCAGGGGGCGGTAATACAGATGTCGACCTCGGGTGAACGCGCCAGTTTGCCACCATCGTAGCCAGAGAGGCCAATAGTTAGCAGGCCCTGTTTTTTAGCCTGCTCAAGGGCCTGCAAAATGTTGACCGAGTTGCCACTGGTTGAGACACCCAGGGCGATATCGCCAGGCTGCCCTAAAGCGATGATCTGGCGCGTAAATATGGTGGGGAAGCCGACATCATTGCCCAGCGCAGTGACCACGGCGACATCATTGGTTAAGGCGAGCGCGGGCAAGGGACGCCAGTGCGCAAAGGGTGGGTTGACCAGTTCGGTAACCATATCCTGGGCGTCAGTGGCGCTCCCACCGTTGCCAAAGGCGAAGAGCGTGGCACCGGCCTGGAAAGCGCGCGCCATCGCTTCACCAGCGGCGATGATACGCTCGCCCGCGCTGGCATGCATATGATGCCGTAACGCCACCACCTCATGGCACTTTTCCAGCGTCGAGTGGCGCACCTGCGCGATTACTTCGGCGCGGTCAACTTTCTCTCCTTCGAACAGATACGGATAAAAGAGTTGATCATAGCGACTACCTTGTTCGGGCATGGCGATTACCCTCCCTCCTCATCTACTACCGGACAGCGTTCAAGGGCTACACCACCATGGACCAGTACGAGATCGCCCGGGCCGACCTGCTCCAGCAGGCTAATATCAATCTCTTCCGTATGGGTGGGCGTGACCGCTACCCTGGCCGTGCCCGCGCCAAAGTCCACCGCGACCACGCGCAACTCCAGCGCTTCATCAGAACAGGTGATACAGTGTCCCTCTCCTCCATCAGGCACACAACAGGCATCAGTGGTAGGCCTGTCATTGATCGGCAGGGACCCCGGCGCATGGCTGGAAGGGGGTGCATAATCGTTATTCATTGCAATACTCCTTCGTGCTCGAAAAAGACATGCACAAGTTCCCAGAGCACATGGTAGAGGGTCTCGTGGGTCTCTTGAATCACCAGGGGATCGCTGCTGGGGACCACGAAGCAGAAATCCAGGTAAGCTTGCTCGCTTACTACGCCATTGTGAAGCACAGCATCGACCATGCCACCACCATGACCACCACACAGTCCCAGTGTCAGTAATCCTATTTGATGAGCTTTTTGCAGGGCATTGATGACATTCGCACAGTTACCATCGGGCGAGAAGCCAAGTGCGATATCCTGTGGACGCGCCAGCACGCTGATGTGCCGCGCAAAGGCTCCCTCGGCCTGCGCAGCCGAGGCATGCATACCGCTGAGGGTGGCGCTATCGTTCGTCAAAGCGATGGCGGGCAAGGCGCGCTTACCCACGATCACCGGATGAACGAACTCCACCGAGACATGCTGCGCGTCGGTAGCCCAGGGGCCATTGCCGAAAGCCAGCAGGCGACCACCCTGGTGAAAGCGGCGCGCCATTGACCAGCAGGCCTCGGCGATATGACCGGCCTCAGCCGTGAAAAAGGTTTCTGGTATAGTAGTGCTCAAGTTTACCCGAGCCGCTAAGATGGCCGCCAGGTCAACTGCCATAGCCTCACACTTTCCTCATTCGATCTGGCTCTTATGAAACATCGCCAGTTCGTCAGTATAAGGATCACCCATTAGTTTAAGGGCCTTCTGCGTCTCCATCGCCTCCTGTTCATTGATCTTACTCATGGCAAAACCAACATGCACCAGTACCCAATCACCGGGTGCGATACCTTCTGCCCGTACCAGGGTGATGCTGACATTGCGCTTAACCCCCGAGACTTCTACCTTTGCAATGTCGAAGCTATCATCCACGATCTCTACAATGCGACCTGGAATACCAAGACACATAGTCTTTCTCCTTCGCGTATATCACAGACGCTGCCTTGCGCCCTCTCGTTTTACCTTGTTACACACCTGAGCGAGCATGCGCTATTTTGCGGCCAACCGTCTGCAACCAGGCACACCAGGCATCCAACCCCTCACCCGTGCGGCAACTCAACTCAAACATCTGCAATTGCGGGTTGACCGCCAGGGCAAAGCGTTTGACGGTGGCCAGGTCATAATCAACGTATGGCAAGAGGTCAATCTTGTTGATAATCATGACCTGCGAGGCGGCAAACATAGCGGGATATTTGGCCGGTTTATCGTCGCCCTCGGTGGTGCTAACCACAATTACTTTGATATCTTCTCCCAGGTTCCAACCAGCGGGCAGACCAGGTTGCCGACGTTTTCGATAAAGAGGAGGTCAAGGGAGTCCATTGTGAGCTCCTGCAGCGCCAGCTGGACCATATGGGCCTCCAGGTGACAGGTCCCTTGCGTGATAATCTGGACGGCCTGGGCTCCGGCAAGCGTGATGCGCTCGGCATCGGCACTGGTCTCTACATCGCCTTCGATAACGCCAATCTCTAATCGGGTCTGCAAACGTTGAATCGTCTGCTCCAGCAATGTGGTCTTGCCCGCGCCCGCTGAGCTCATCAGGTTGAGGGTAAAGATCTGCCGCTCATGCAACTGCTGGTGGATATCCTGGGCGATTCGCTCATTGGCCGCCAGAATATTCTGGACGATAGGCACATTCGGCATGCTCATTACCTCCTTCCGGCTCAATATCGGCGTTATCGATCTCCATATCCTGAATCATAAATTCGGTGCCCGCGCACACTTCGGCTTCCCATTGTTCACAGTCTGGACATTGTAAGATACATTGCACGACATGGAATTCAGTGCCACAATAACGGCAACGCGCTCGATGGGGGACAATATCGATCTCTAATTGCGCCCCATTTAGTACAGGCTGTGAACTGGCAATGACCTCAAAACAGAACGTCAGGGCTTCAGTATCCACAGCATTAGCCTCACCAATGCGCACGTGGACACGTTTCACACGTGTGGCCTGGTGCAGAGTGGCCTGCTCCATAACGATTCCAGCGATAGCGTCGGCGATAGAAAGTTCATGCATATCAATCTTCTCTGGCCGTTCAGGCCAACCTACTTATGCTCGCTCTGCTTAAACTTACTTACATATCTCGCATACGTAAATAACGCTGAATGTCTGGTAGTTGAATACCTACAATGAGCAGGCCCAGACCAGCCAACGCCAACATCAGGTAAGACAGGTTGATGCGAATGGTGATCATGACACGACTCCTTTGGGAGGCAACACTATTTCCGGTAACATACTAAGTTTATCGACTAGCTGGTCAATCATCTCGATAGCCGCAGGGATCATGGCCTGGACAGGATCGCTTAAACCGACCAGAAGATCTTCTTCTGCATTGCCTAACACGGCAGGTTCGCACCCAACCAGCAGGGTATGGATGGGACGCGCACCCAGATGGTGGGCGAAGGCCAGTACTTTAACGGGGTCCATGCTGTGCGCGTCCAGAAAGGCTCCCTGCGCTCCGGCCTGCTGCATGGACGTGAGATCGGGCTCGATCACATAGAGCGTGCCTGGCGCGCCACCACGTGGTACCGCATCTACCAGAATCAATTCGTCATAATCATCCAGCAGCGTATAGGCCAGATCCACGCCACGAATCCCAAAATCCACCACCTCAACGTTGGCTGGATAGTGGCGGCGGGCCAGCAACCGCTGGGCAACCTCGACGCCAAAACCATCATCCCAAAGAAGATATTGCCAATGCCCGCAATCAAGATCCTCCGGGAATGGTCTGCCCGGGTCGGCCCATTCATGGGGTCTCCTCCCCACCAGTTCAATCTCATCTGGATAGAAGAAGAAACGATGTCCGGGCAACACCCGATCCTCTTCTGGCTCACGGCCAGGATCATCCTCTAGCGTGATAACCAGGTACATGCGATCCTCGAAGTCTTGCTGAATACTCTCCACACGCCCAAGCCTGTATTCCAACAACATATCAAACGCATCGGCCTTAGCATGAGGATGCAGCCGTACACGGTCACCAGGTCTGGCAACCCCACCAATAACACTCACCAGGTGTGGGTGTGGCTGTGATTGTGGTTGTGGTTCAAATGGATTCGCCATATGATTCTTTCCCTTCCTGTGCAGGCTGCTGCCACTCATAGCTACGGATCACGCCGTGCAGTTTCATAAATTGTTCTGTTGAAAGCGACTCTGTGCGTTCTAGAATCTCGCGGGCCCGCACATCGCCATGTCTGAGCTCTTCTTTCTCGTCTTCGGTCAGGGTCATCATGCGCAAGGTTAATAGCTCATCGATTTCGGTGCCATCGAAAAAGGAGCCGATACTCTCGGGCGCGATGCGCGGATAGTCGTACAGAATAATGGGCGATGAGAGCATGGCGTTCTGCTCGCCTGCATCCCCGATCAAGACCGGCCAGGTATGCAGATTCTGACAGGCGCGTGCTGGCTCACTTAATTGCGCGGGCGGGTCCAGCAAGGAAAAAAACTGCCCTCGCTCAATCTGCAGGATAGTGTGGGTTGAAATAAACGAGTAGAGCAGGACCGCTTCACGCTGGCCGGGATCAATACCGATCTGCGGCGTATCATTTTCGATGCTGATACTCAGTTTATACACTGCATCCGCGACTTTGCTGGCAGAGATACAGACCAGCCCACAGATATCTTGCTGCTCACGCGCAGAAGAAATAATCGTGGCATCGGTGGTAGTGGCCGAGACATAGCGACCGGCAAAGGCAATCTGCTCCTGGACTGGTTGGTCCAGAAGATTCTGGAGCTTAATCCCTGCAATGACTACTTCACGCGCGACCCCCTCCTCCCATTCATCTTGTATCTGCCGCTGGATGGCGGATGTTTGCCCGCTTAAAGCGGATTGATGATCATACTGCACCACACTATTCAGTAGTAGATGCAAGAAACGCACCGAGATGGTCAGCTGCGTGTTCTTTGTGCCCTGCAACAGGCATTCGGTCTGCATCTTCCATGGTTCAGTATCGCAGCGCGTGCGACTATAGGCATGGGGATACACGACGCCAAAGGTCCAACGCTGCCGATTTTTGATAGCGGAGCGGCGATAGGGATAGAGCAGATAACCCTCATACAGCACAGCGTCCGCGATCTCTTTAATATGTTCAATCTTCATGGCTGTGCCTCCTGTCGGGCCTGTGCCAGCAGTTGGGTCAACGCACCCTCCCATGTGGGTTGGCCGTGTTCCACTTTATAGCGATAGAGTTGATCAAATACCTCCCTCTGGAGGCGTATCCAGGTGCTATTGGGATAATAATGCTCGATCATGGCTTGCCAGAGCGAGATTGGCATCCGGTAGCTGGCCTCCTTGGACCAGGAGACGCGGCTCACCTGCAGGTTATCGTGCTCATCTTGATAGAAAATGGTGCCGCTAAATAAGAAGAGCAGGGCACATTCCCATCCTGCAAAGCGGCCAGGTACTTGGTGCTCAGCACTTCAAAGTCATAAGTACAGGCGACCGGTAGGGTAAGGGTGGTCTGCTCGCGGAAAGAAGGCACAATCGTACTGATGTGGAGCCATAAAAAGCTGCGCAGCGTCTCACGCCAGCGTTCGGCCGTGCCAAACACATCCTGTAGATGCTCCTGCTCTTCCCGGCTATAGCGCCGTTGGGGCGCGGCAATCTGCAGCTGACAACGCAGGGCGATACTGCTAATCTGCTCGGCAGGCACCTTATTCGTGATCGCGAGCGTAAAACCCAGTGTCGGCACGGCCGCAAACGGGATTACCTCGGCCGCAGTGACTTCAAAGTTTAGATCTGGCATTCATCGATCCTTTCGCCTCTGAAGGATACTTCCATACAGTCGACTTCGCCTGTATGGCTGCAAAGTAGTCTGTAATGCCCTGCCATACCGTAGCGCCACCACTAAAACCACGCCAGGTGCGGCGAATCATACCAACCAGTTGATAACAGCTATCGATCGGCACCAGGTAGTAGCGATATGGAGCCGTGAGACGCTGGATGAGCAAGGCCTCCACCTCAGGTTCCATCTCCGCAAGGATAGGATTCTCATCTAGCAACGGCTGCCATTGGCACTCATCAAGCAAGGACTCGATAGCTCCGGCTGGTCCTGGATAGAAGGCGGTCAACTGCCGCCTGTCTTCTGCCGGAGTCCAAACCAGAAAGGCCATATTGACCGGTATCAGCAGTTCATTCCAGGCACTATCACTGAGCACGAATTCTTCTAACAGGAGGTAACGTTCAGGGACCAGACAATACTTGCCCGCGCCTGCTCCACCGCGACCCATCAACAGCGAACATGCGTTACAGACACAGCGCACGGTATGCGCGGAGCGTTCCCACAGATGTTTATGCTCTGGCGGCAGGCCCTCGCTACACAATTCACATGGCCCGACGACCGACCTGGCCGGCTCGATAGGAGCGCGCAGGAACTGGCGTAAACCACGGAAAGGCGCACGCGCCTGCTCGCTATCCATTGGCTTAATCCTCTCCCGATACAACTGGCCGGACACCCTTCTCTTGCTTAGGGGGGCGTTTCGGTATAAAGGTCACGGGATGGGAGGTGCTCGCTTCTTCAGGAACGGCCAGAATATCGTCCAGTTCAGGGGCCACTTTATAGACCGCATCCTCAACATCGCGCAAGTAGTTGGTATTGGAGGCCGCACAGCCGTTACAGCTGCCGAGCAGTTTAACATAGGCCACCCCCTGCTCAATGCGCACCAGCTGAACATAGCCACCATGCGCCTGCAAGGAAGGGCGTAATCCCTCCAAAGCATGCAGGACACGCGTGCGCGTATCCACGGGATGCAGGCCGTGCAGCAGGAGCAAAGGACCAATCAGGTCATCCTCGCCAAACTCATGCACGATGGCAGAGCCACACTCCTCATGTTGCCCGGCCAATGTCAGCATACGCGTCAAACAATCCCCATACATTCCCAGCGTGCTCTGGAGCAGTTCCTGCACAATTGAGCGCGCCCGCTGATCCGAAAAGCTGGCCACCTCCTGGATTAACTCCTCGATGCGCTCGGCCTTCTCCTGCTGCTGCGTATCTAGTTGCATGCTGAAACCTTTCGGAGTCGAGGCAGCGTGGCCTCTCTTGATTGTAGAGGCCACACTACCCACTGTTTGACATTACCCTCAGGGCTGCACGCCAAAGGTTGGCGAGTGCATAATCTGGAGTTCCTTCCCTTCACCAAGGTACATATGTACACCGCACGGCAGGCAGGGATCAAAGCTGCGTACCGCGCGCATAATATCGATGCCCTTAAAGTTATCGGGTCCATTCTCTTCGAAGATGGGTGTATTCTGCACCGCATCTTCATAGGGTCCCGGTGTGCCATAAATGTCACGTGGATTGGCGTTCCAGGGGGTTGGCGGATAAGGATGGTAGTTGGCGATCTTGCCATCGCGTATCACAACGTGATGGGAGAGCACGCCGCGCACCGCCTCATGGAAACCGCAGCCAATCGCTTCTTGCGGCACCTTGAAATCCGACCAGGTTTTGGTACGGCCCGCGCGCACTTCGGTCAAAGCCTTCTCAACGAAGTAGAGGGCCGCCGCCGCCGCATAGGCCTGGAAGTAGGTACGGGCGCGATCCCGCTCCAGCGCATTACTCCACTGCGGAATCTTCCACTCCAGCTCCATTTCCGGCTTCAGGGCAGTCTTAGGCAAAGTGATCTTAACACTATGGCCAGTCGCTTTAATGTAGCCATCCAGATCGACCAGGCCGGCCAGCGCGGTCGTCCAGAGACGCGCAATCGGGCCACCACCGGTATCCAGGGCCAGGTACTCCCCGGTCTGCTCGTCATACCAGCGCGGCGACATCACCCAGCTATAGTTACCATCAAAGTTGCGTTTTTGCGGCCTCGGCAACGTGGTCTGGTTCCAGGGATGATGCTTATCCACTGGATTGCCCAATGGATCATGGGTAACAAAGGTCTGTTGATCCTCCCAGTCCTCATAGAAAGAACTGCCCAGCAAGATACGGATACCCAGATTGATATCCACCAGGCTGGTCGTGCGCAACTTGCCATCGATTACAATACCAGGCGTAACATACATGGCACGGCCCCACTGCTCCATGTTCTGGTACTTGTAGTCGCAGACAGCGGGATTCTGGAAAGCGCCCAGCATCCCAACAGGACCTGGCGCTGGCCTACCTTTTCATAGCCGGGCAAGGCCTGATAGAAAAAGTCGAATAGATCATCGTGCATCGGCACGACCTTCTTCATAAATTCGACATATTTCATCAATCTCACCAGGTAGTCAGTGAAAACTTGAATGGTGGCAACCGTGCCCACACCACCTGGATAGAGGGTCGAGGGATGAACATGGCGTCCTTCCATCAAGCAGAATTTTTCGCGCGTCGTGCGGCTCATTTGCAGGGACTCGCGATAAAATTCGCCAGTGAATGGGTTAAGCGAGCGCATGATATCGGCAATGGTTCGATAGCCATGCAGGTGGGCATGCGGCGCCTCGGTTTTCTCGGCCTTGTCGAGCACAGACGGATTCGTCTCTTTCACCATCTGCTCGCAGAAATCAACGCCGACCAGGTTATCCTGGTAGATGCAGTGATCGAACATGTATTCAGCCGCCTCACCCAGATTGAGAATCCATTCGCCAATCGGAGGCGGTACAACACCAAAGGCCATGTTCTGCGCATAGACCGCGCAGGTCGCGTGATTATCACCACAGATGCCGCAGATCCGGCTGGTGATAAAGTGCGCGTCGCGTGGATCTTTGCCCTGCATAAACAGGCTATAGCCTCTAAAAATAGAGGAGGTGCTATGGCATTCCACCACCTGGCGTTGCTTGAAGTCGATTTTGGTGTAGATGCCCAGGCTACCAACAATACGTGTAATCGGGTCCCATGACATCTCCACCAGCTGCGGTGGAACTTCGCGCGGTCCTTTTCGGCTAATTTCGGTACTCACGTTGCTTGTTTCTCCTTCCACCCGCACTTACGCGGAGCATCTGCGATCATTCTTTCCACGTTGGATGATAGCCAGTCGTCAGCTCACTACCTGTGTGACGCCAGGACGGCTCTTTGTTCAGCGTATCATTGGTGAACTGACGCAGGGTACGAATCACACGCCCATAGGTGCGTGTAACATTGGAGGATAGCTTGGCCCCGGGCGGCTCATCCATGAAAGGCATGAATTTATCAGGGAAGCCCGGCATGGTACAACCAATACAGATACCACCGACATTGGGGCAGCCGCCGATACCAGCCATCCAGCCACGTTTGGGAACATTACACTGCACGACAGGTCCCCAGCAACCTAGCTTGACAATACACTTCGGGGAACCATATTCGGTAGCAAAATCGCCTTGCTCAAAGTAGCCAGCGCGATCACAGCCTTCGTGCACCGTTTGTCCAAACAACCAGGTGGGACGAAGGGCGTCATCAAGGGGAATCACAGGGGCCAGGCCAGCAGCCTGATAGAGCAAGTAGAGGACAGTCTCCATGAAATTATCAGGTTGAACGGGACAACCTGGCACACACACAATGGGATTACCGGCCCAGGACTTCCAATGCCAGCCCAGATAATCCGGTAGACCCATGGCGCCCGTTGGATTGCCAGACATAGCATGAATACCACCATAGGTGGCACAGGTACCGGCAGCAATTACTGCCCAGGCCTTAGGAGCCAGGCGATCAATCCATTCATTGGTTTTAATTGGCTGGCCGCTGTCGTCTGTGCCCAGGGCCGCCCAATAACCTTCCGCCTTAATCTTCTCGTTCGGAATCGATCCTTCCACCACCAGCACAAAGGGATCTAACTCGCCACGCTCGGCCTTATACCACCAGGACAAGAAGCTGGCCCCGGTTTCAAAAGCGAGCACAGGATTATGCAAATACACCTTTGGCAGGCCTGGGATCGCTCCCAGCAACACGTCTTCAATGCTTGGCTGGCTGGCCGCTGTAATTGAGATAGTGTCGCCATCACAGCTCAGGCCGGCCGTCATCCAAATGATGTGTACTTCTTCCACACGAGTTCTGGTGACCATGATGTACCTTCTTAATCGTCACACTGACTTACTTACATATGTCAACCTACTGAAAAGCTAACTCTGCGTGGGCTTATTATGTTCTGTTGATCGGCATGCTGTAAAAAGCATTTGGAAACGCCGCCTGGACGCGGCTAGCTCCGCTGCCACTGGCTCAGCAGTTGAAATTGATCAGTATCAAGCAAACAGTTTCGCCTGTCAGGCAGCTTCGCTCATCCAAATGAACGGCATGGCATTACCTGTACAGGTAACGCGGCGCTACAATGTACGTGACTAAGGGGATATTCACGATTACTCTTTGATAGCGAAGGAGCAGCAAAAGAGGAGGCTGCTCGGCTCCTACTTCAGCTCGGAGCAAGCACACAAAGAAACATTACACTACCCTCCCTGGCAATGTCAAGAACTCGCTCCTGCTTTACCTCTTGCCTATTGAAGCAATACTTTGATATCTACAGCACAAATACTATCGGCATTGGCGACCAGCGGATTAATATCGATAGACTGTATAAAGTCATAATCCTGCATCAGATATTCAACAGATTTGATGACATCAATGACGCGCTCAACATCCACTGGTTGCTGGCCACGAGCCCCTTTCAGGATCGGGGCGATACGCGTCTCATCGATCATGGTATGTAGTTCCGCACGTTCCATCGGGGCGACACGCCTGGTAACATCGTTCAAGAGCTCGGCATAGATGCCACCGCTACCAAAGAGCAGGATGTTGCCGAAATTCGCATCACGCGTGGCCCCACAATTAACGGTACCCCCGGCGCAATGTATTTCTGTACCGCGATGGTAGCATCAAAGAGCCTGTGCGCAGCAATAAGCTCTTCAAGCTTTACATGCGCCTCAAGTAACGCCACCTCATCTTTGATATTGACGATCACCCCACCGACATCAGATTTATGCAGCAGTGAGGGGGAAGAAATTTTGAGTACGCATGGATAGCCCAGAGATGACCGCACATGCATCACCAGATCATCGACACTTTGAAAGACATGGGCTTCGGAAACAGGGATATGATAGCGATGGGCCAGCGCATCTACGCTTAGCAGCGGCAAAGTTTTGCATCCCGTGGCCCTGGCCTCTTGATAGAGCTCCATCACGGCCGCCTGGTTGGCCGCATAATACGGACACTTGACGGCCGGCGGCGGCAGATTATAGGCGGTCCGCTGCCGATAGCCTGTATACCAGGTCATAGCGGCCAGTGCCCTGATCGCTGTTTCAGGAAAATGGTAGGCCGGAATCTTTTCTTCGGCCAGGAGCCGTAAACCTTTCTCAACCAGGCTACCCCAATAAACGAGGCCAGTATCGGTTTACCATACTTCTTCATCTTCCCGATATAAGCCGCCGTCTGCTCAATTTCGGTCATCACCTGGGGGGTCAGTATAACGAGCAGAGAAGAAACATCTTCTTCTTGCAATACCACTTCCATGGCCTGTAGATAGCGTAGCGATAGGGCATCGCCAACCACATCCACCGGATTATGGATACTGGCCGAGCGAGGTAGGGTACGGCTGAGCATATTCATGGTGGTAGGACTCAGGCTGGCCAGCTCTAACCCTTGCTCGATCAAGGCATCGGTCGCAATGACAGCGGCCCCGCCAGCGTTGCTAATGATCGCGACCTTGTTAAAGGTCGGCAATGGTTGCCAGGCAAAAGCCTTGAGAGTATTAAATAAGTCCTCAATCGTCTCCACCACAACGTAGCCGTATTGCTGCAAGGCCGCTTTTGTTATCGGGTACCCACCCGCCAGCACGCCGGTATGGGACTTGATGGCCGCTGAAGCAGCCTCGTTCCTCCCCGGCTTCAAAACAATAGCCGGTCGCTCAACATTATATTGCTGCCCGAGTTGTAAAAACTTTTTGCCATCTTTAATATCTTCCAGATAGCAGGCGACCAGCTTATCGCTGCGCAGGCGCTCCAGAAAATAGTTCTCATCCAGGTCCGCCTTATTGCCAAGAGAGATAAAGTAATGAATGCCCAGATGATTGGCACTGATCCAATCCAGAAAAGAAGCGCCCAGCGCACCCGATTGTGAAATAAAGGAGATGGGCTCGTAGGCAGGAAAGCTGGCGGCGAAAGAGGCATTGACATGATTAGCGGCGTCAATTATCCCCAGGCAGTTAGGACCTAGCAGGCGCGTATGTGAGCCAGCGATAATCTCTAGCAACTGCTGCTCACAGCAAGCTCCCATTTCTCCGGTCTCCTTAAAACCGGCCGTGATAACGATTGCCAGGGGAATCTCTTTGTCCACACACTCTCGTAGTACCTCGGGAACGGCCGCCGCTGGAACAGCAATCACAGCCAGGTCAACATTCCTGGCGACCTCGGTCACGCGCAGATATGTCTTAATGCCAAGGATGGTCTGGGCATGGAAACTGATGGGATAAATAACACCTCGAAAGTGATAATCAACTAAATTTTTTACAATGGTATAACCCAGTTTCTGCGGATTTCCTGAGGCACCTATCACCGCCACCGACTTTATGTTGAAAAGTTCTCGCGCCATACCGTTGTGCTCCATGTTCTTTAAAAACTGGAAAACTGGAAAACTACGCAACCGGGAAAAGGCCGGCCGGTGCCGCATACCCGAGACAACTTAATTATCCATCAGACCAGACATCACTACCACAGGAGAAGCAGTAGCGCGCACCTTCGACTTCAACGTGTGGTGCGCCACATTTAGGACAGCTCTTGACCAGGCTAGCCCCACAATACACACAGTATTTCCAACCGGCCAGCACCTCACGCTTGCATGAAAGGCACAGCTTGGTCTGGGCGGCAGGATGCACCGCATAGCTCTCGCTCAGAAGAATACGGCGGCCAAAATGGCCAACCTGTAAGAATTCGGGATTCAACACCTCTGGCCGATAGGCTGTGGCCATGACCGCCATTAAAGGCTGCCAAACAATGCTATCCAGTTCAACGATCAGTTGTCGCTGCAGCGCAGCTTTATGCGCGGGCAGCTCTAAACGTGCCAGGGCATCCAGATCATCCAGGAATAAGAGACAGGGGGACCATTGCCGCGCCAGGTCAAAGGTGGCTTTGATCATATTGCGACCCGTCTGTGCGATATCGACACGCAGGAAGGTGGGATATTCTTGTTCAAGCCAGGCCAGGTCCTCTTCATCCACAGCCTCAATCGCCAGGGCGTTAATAAGATTTACCAGTTTTGACACTGAGAGCGTGACCATGGAGACTACCGCCTCACCCGCAATAGCATGTACCAGCAACGTACGTTCAGTGCAGGGATGTCCTACCAGCAGCGTCTCTTCGAGCTCGACGGTCTGGGAGCGTTGATAGAGCTGTGGCCGGCGCAGATAGGCGATCAAACTGTGTAACTCTTGCTTGGCGGCGTTGGCCCCCAGAATATCCGCAAAGGTGATCGTTGGACGCTCACATGTAATCATCGGCAAGGCAGCAAAATGCTTGCCTGAGCGCTTATACTCACGAATTTTGATCTGGATCAATTGATCCATGGCATTGGTATAAGGAGCCCCGCTCTCTTCAGCCAGGTAGGATGGAATCACATCATCGGGCGAAAACATCAACAGCAGCAGTGGCTGGACCTGGGGATGGCGCAAGACGCCCAGCACAATATGATCTGATCTCAAGTAGGGGCTGCGGCGCTGCATGGCAAAAGTGATGGCCCAATCCAGACACTCCTGGGCCGCCGGCGAAGGAGGGAGGTCACGCCAGCCAGCTTCCGAGCCAATCACATTGTTCACCACCTGGGCTGCCGCACGCCGCAAGGCCCGCATATCCATCCCCAGCAGACTGAAGATTCTTTCATTGGTATCATCTCTGAGCCGCAAGATACTGAGCAAAAGATGTTCGGGATAATATTCAGAGGCCTGCATATGAACTGCTTCGCGCTGGGCCCCTTGAATAACAGTATGGGCCGATGGGGCAAACGCGATCCGCGTTTCCTGCATAGTCTTAACCATTGTCACCGCCTTTACAAGCTGCCCCCCAGCTACCTCCAGACATCGCCACCTTACGCCTGTGCTAGAAGGGGACACATAGCTATACCAGCCATCATTCTTAATCACCTTACTTATCGCATCACGTCCCAATAGCACAAATTGTGACACTCCAACCAGATTGCGAGGTCAATTCAAACATGCCAGTCATGTGTGCATTAACTAGACTATAAGAATAGGACATGGAATTTAAGCATACCATAGCAGCGCCAGAAAATTGCTAAGGGCGGAATCAATGCTGAGGTGATAAACATTTCGAGCACATGGAGTGGGGCACGCGAGGTCTTTTGCAGGCGTTGAATACAGAGGCGCGTGGTCATATAGAGCCAGGCACAGAGGGCGATCACCGCCAGTAACCAGAGTCCAGCCAGTAAGCCTGCTAAAAAGAGGAGGAAGACCCCAAAAGTACAGTAATAGCCCCAGAGAGGTTTGGCCTGGATACGCTCACGATAGAGGGCTGGATGTTTTTTGAATAACAGGGCCTCATAGAGGCCTTTTTTTTGCTGGCGCAGACTCGTACCCCAACGGGCAGGGCGCACCGGGTGCATCACGATGGCCGCGGGCACTTTCAGGTAGGGCAGGTTGTGTTCAAGGAGCTTAAAGAATAGATCTGTGTCTTCACACCAGGAGCGGCGGTAGCGTGCATCAAAGCCACTTAGACGCTGTAATACGCTACGGCGGTAGAAGCAGTTGGCCGTTACAAATTCGGCCTGACTTAACTGCGAAACGCTATATTCGTAGTCGGTATACTCGTGTTGCAGGGGAACAACTATCTTACCGGCGACAGCGGCAAGATCATCATCAAAGGCGGCCACACCAGCTTTCAGCCAGCTCAGTTCAGGAATACAGTCATCATCGATAAAGGCAATGATTTCGCCGCGCGCCTGCTGCCAGCCGGCATTGCGCGCAGCCGCAGGACCATGGAGCGCGCCTGCCATTGGTACATACATGATGGTATAGCCATCGCTCTGGCTACGCTGTGCCAGTTCTTCAACCTGCTGCCGTGTAGCCGCACTGTTGGCATCATCCACAATAATAATTTCAAAGTCGGCCGCTATAAAATCCAGGCTGAGCAGTGCCCGCAGGCACCGCTCCAGGTAATCAGGACGTTTATAGGTCGGAACAACGACGGAAACCTTCGGTATCATAGGTTTGCCCTTAGTTTTTCAAACAGCCAGAGCACTATAGACGAGCGTGAGATAAAACTGTTTGCTCCATACCTATTATAATGTATTCCCCGGCAGGTTTTCATCCTCGTCATGTTGATGTAGGATGGGAGGCGCGTTGAACTCACTATACCTGGTCGCTGCATTGGATGCACCATTGCGCAAGAGAATGGTGATCACTTCGCCCTGATCAAAATTCGCCTTAACGGTTACTATAGTATCACCATTTTCCAGGGCACGCTGATAAAATTTGGCATCTTCCTGTGAAAAACCAACGCTACTCAAAATGCCAATGGCGCCGCCTGCGGTAGCTCCCAGGGCAGCTCCCCCTAGAGTCGCGGCCAGTATACCACCCGCAATAGCAGGTCCAAAGCCAGGAATCAACAGTGAGGCGGCCGCGCCCAGAATACCTCCGAGGACACCACCACCCAGAGCTCCTGTGGCCGCCGGCCTGCCAACATCCTCTATCCCAATGGTAGCATCAGCAGCGACACGGGCTAAGTAGCCCAGGCGTTCATCATTATAACCAGCGCTCTTCAGCTCATCAATAGCCTTCCTGGCCTGCTCCTGGCTGGCAAACACGCCTACTACAATAGAATCTTGTGCCATCGCCATCGTAATACCTGCCTTTCAAAAATTGGTACGCTTTGCATACTTTTCATTCTAACTCGGGCGACCAGTTCATTCTTAAAACACGGTCATGCTGATCCTTTTGAGACAATGCGCTGCACCGGTCTGTAAAAACCCATAAAGTATTGACACTTTCGCGATAAGATGGACATTCCTTTCAAGTGTGGAGTGTGTGGGAGGTGGCCGCGGCCGCGGCCGTCCCCCACACACTCCTAACCCGGCGCCACAGGCGCCCAAGAGGACCATAAAAAAGCCTGGCCACTTCAATCAGTTTCGACATGCATGAGTTCTAAAATGCTACAATAAAAAAATGCTACAATAATTAAGTACAATCAATCTCTACGTGATTTTGATTGAGTATACTAATACAAAACGGTAGGATATAGATGTTCAACAAAGATATACAAAAATGGGCACGACAATTTGCGGCACAAATTATCCGCCCATTAGCCAATCTCGGCATCACTCCCAATACCTTTACATTCATTGGCCTCTTCTTCAGTGTAGTGACTGCGGTAGTTATCAGTCAGGGCTACTTTGTGATTGGTGGCCTGCTCGTGCTCTTCACTGGCATCTTTGATCTTTTTGATGGTGCCACGGCACGGCTACGCAATATCGCGACCACCTTTGGCGCGTTTCTTGACTCCACGCTGGACCGTTATTCGGAAGCGATTATCCTTGGGGGGCTGCTATTTTACGCACTCTTTCATCCCGCTATGCAAGCCAGTCTATGGTTTACAGGGCAGACGCAATTGTGGATGATCATGCTCATCTATATCTCGATCGTGGGTTCCCTGATGGTAAGCTATACCAAGGCACGTGCCGAGGGTCTGGGTATTGAGTGCAAAACAGGTCTGCTGGCTCGCCCGGAAAGGGTCGTGATCCTGGCCGCTGGCCTGCTATTCGGTCTGACCATGTGGGCCTTGCTTATTCTGGCGGTTTTCTCCAATGTTACGGCGGTCGAGCGAATGTTCGCGGTCTACCGTGCTACCCTGCAAGCCGATAAGAAGCGGGTCGAGACGACCCCTATCAGCAGACAGCAACCTATTTCTATCGACCATACCCAGCCATCAACGCCAGAGGAATCGCTCTAAAACAGGTTACAATCATTGTATTCTTTTAACTGCGCATAGCTGCATGCAAGGCAACTTTTTTGGGCGGGCAATCGTGATATCAATAGACACTTGAAGCGTAAGAAATATGCAGCACGCATATTTGGTGATATTGTACATATAGCAGAATAGGGGATACATATCATGGGACAACTCGACCAGAAAGTTGCTGTGGTGACAGGTGCGGATAGTGGGATTGGACGGGGATCGCGCTGGCGCTGGCCGCAGAAGGTGCGACGGTGGTCGTTAACTATGCACATGCCAAAGATAAGGCTGAAGAGGTGCGCCAGCAGATCGAGCAGAAGCAGGGCAAGGCCTTCGTAATACAGGCCGATGTCTCACAATATCAGCAGGCGCTGGGGTTGATTCAGCAAACCGTAGAGCAGTTCAATCGCATCGATATCATGGTCAATAATGCCGGCATGGAGATTCACAGTCCATTTCTGGATGTGACAGAAGAGCAATTCGATCGTGTGCTGGGTGTTGATCTAAAAGGTACGTTCTTTTGCGCCCAGGCTGCGGCCCGTGAGATGGTGAAACGTCAGATAGCTGGACGCATCATCAATATCTCATCAGTACATGAAGATCTGCCAATGACGGAGAATGTGCCCTATTGCTGCGCCAAGGGCGGTGTACGCATGATGATGCGCACCATCTGCCTGGAACTGGCCCCGCATAACATTACCGTGAATAACATTGGTCCGGGCGCGATCGATACCCCTATCGATGCAGACGTCAAGGCTGACCCCAAGAAATATAAAGCCCTGCTGGATGAGATTCCACTGCACCGCATGGGTCAACCCGAAGAGGTCGGTAAGCTGGCACTCTATCTCGCCTCCGACGCGGCGGCATACGTGACCGGTTCGACCTTCTTTATCGATGGCGGCCTGATGCGCAACACCGGCGGCCTCTAAGCGGCGAACGAAAAAGCGAAAATGGGGAATAAAAGCGGGGACATAATGATATGTCCCCGCTTGCCATGATGTTTAGACGGCGGTATGGAATGGTACGTTGCCATGGAATGATTCTTCGCTCAGGCCAGGAGGCCAGAGGATACGATTGATGATATGCACAACACCATTGTCGGTTGTTACGTCGGCCTGCAACACGCGGGCATGCTCGACCATCAGATGCTCCAACATCCTGACATGCAGCGGATGACCAGAAATGGTGCCCAGTTCCAACGTGGGCCTGCTCTCGCGGCCAGTACCAGTTACGCCCACAGCTGCCTGTTCGCGCAATAATTGCAGCAGATCTGCTTGCATCAGCTTGAGCGGCACCATGTGGAATGTCAACAGCAGGTTGAGCTTATCAATATCCTGCATTAGATCGAAAGGGGTCTTCACTTTAAGCCGACCAAAGGCCTCGTCGGGTGGTGCAAACACAGTGAAGCTATCCGCGTAGTTCTGCAATTCTACGTCGCGGCCCGATGCATCCAGCAATGTGTGCAAAACATTAAAGGTGAAAGCGGTTTTACGTGAGAGCAGAATATCATCAATATCTTCCATACTCCCCCCTTTTAGCGCATAGACTCCCCGGTCTCTTGATTGTAATCTATCACAGCCATCTGCTCACTGCGCAAGCGCGTGACCGGACGCTCATGGGGCGGCGGCAACACTTTCAAGGGGCCCGGACGCGATGACGGCCAGGGCGGCAAAGCTGCCAGCTGCGCAGCAACGGATCTATCACCCGATTGTCCTAAGACGACAGGATTGACGCCAGGATCATCTGTTAGCTGGGAATTATTCATAGGTGCAACCTCTCTTCCAACTATCTCAACCAGGCATATTTCAATAACCCATACGCCCTCTGCTCTCTGCACGTCCGGCTACCCACAAAAAGTAACATGGTCCTGCACAGCAACCTCTAGCCTGGTAGCATATAATCATCCTTGCCGGCTCTATTCTTGCCGGTCTCGAAATAATCGAAGGTAACTTTCAGGACCAGTGGTTGAGGATAGTTGCCGAAACGCTCGCCAAAAATATTAAGTCCGCCGACATTCTGGGCATCCTCTTTAACCCCCAGCCGGACCTCGATATAAGGGCGTGCCTTCAATTTCAAGCGTTCAATCTGCACGTCGCTGATATTTTTTCCATCGATAAAGCTCCCTTCAGGGGTCACGGACCAGACTTTGAGCAGCCCATATTGTGTATCTTTGAGCTCCCACCAGGCTGGTGTTAAAACTCCACGTGAGCCACCAAAGTCGGCCGGGCTGGTCCAGCTGCCGATCTCGATGCCATTGATCCAGACCGTGATATCAGAGGGCCAATCCAGGTGATGCAAGGGAGCCTCTGAACAGATCTCAGCACTGAGTTCCAGGCGCGTGGCGATCGCGGTAGAGGGTAGATGATTGGGGAAACGGTAGGTGATATGACCATGGCCAAACCAGAGGAGCTGGGCAGAAATATGTTCGGGTTCATAGAAGCTGGCCGGCGTGTCCAGCAGGCCAATCATCTGTGTCTCATTGACCAGGCCACAGGTCGGATAGACGTCGAAGTCGATATATTGTCCGATCGGCATAGAGACCGTAAAGGTATTCTCGGCCTCCCTGGGCTTCTTTTCCAGGCGTATGTGCACATCATCGTAAGTCCGGCCACACAGCTTCTGCAGGCCGTGGGTGGCCGGTATAAACTTTGTGCGCACGAGATCCGCTTTTTCTAGAATCTGAATATGGGTCGTAGCTGACGATGGCGCAATCTGTAGGGCCGCAGCTATTTCGTTGAGATTAACCGTGCGCTCTCCTAGATACGCCAGGATGGCAAGGCGTGTCTCTGAACTTAGCGCTTTGAGGAGTAAGAGCGTTGTTTCGTTCTTCTCCGTGAGATCTAAAAATAACACTTTTCCTGGCATATTCTCTCTTTTTAGTGGTCCAGATATAAGCGAAACAGGCAAACATAAACAGTTTGCTTTATAAGTTGCCTAATCAATGTAAGAAAGTATAAAGTATTTTTGAGGTTAAATCAATGGGATTGCTGTTTTGCTCTGCCGCCTGCGGCGGCAGAGCAAAACAAGAGGTGAGTGGGGACACCCCACACCCCGGCAGAGGGACTGTCGTCCCCCTGCACCCCCTACTTGAGGGATGAGACACCCTGCGCCCCCCACTTGAGAGGTGAGACACCCTGCGCCCCCCACTTGAGGGATGAGACACCCTGCGCCCCCTACTTGAGGGATGAGACACCCTGCGCCCACTACTACACCCTGCGCCCACTACTTGAGGGGTGAGGCGCTCTGCACTTTTCCCTTCAGGAGTTGGTGGGATTGTTAAGGGCGGCCGCCCTTAACCTGGGGTTCGGGGCTGTGCCCCGACTCTCTCTCCCCATCTCGACGCCGAAGGCGGCGTTAACAGCGGGATTGTTAAGGGCAGCCGCCCTTAACCTGGGGTTCGGGCTGTGCCCCGACTCTCTCTCCCCATCTCGACGCCGAAGGCGGCGTTAACAGCGGGATTGTTAAGGGCAGCCGCCCTTAACCTGGGGTTCGGGGCTGTGCCCCGACTCTCTCTCCCCATCTCGACGCCGAAGGCGGCGTTAACAGCGGGATTGTTAAGGGCAGCCGCCCTTAACCTGGGGTTCGGGGCTGTGCCCCGACTCTCTCTCCCCATCTCGACGCCGAAGGCGGCGTTAGCAGCGGGATTGTTAAGGGCGGCCGCCCTTAACCTGGGGTTCGGGGCTGTGCCCCGACTCTCTCTCCCCATCTCGACGCCGAAGGCGGCGTTAGCAGCGGGATTGTTAAGGGCGGCCGCCCTTAACCTGGGGTTCGGGGCTGTGCCCCGACTCTCTCTCCCCCTCTCGACGCCGAAGGCGGCGTTAGCAAATGAAAAAGAGGCTACCCACGTGGTTTCGTTAGGGCTTTGTTTAAGCAAAGATTTTTTGAAGGGCTTTAGGCGCATTTATTTCTTTATTGTACTGGAGAATCCTGGAATTCATTTCGCAATACTTGACAATGAATCTTTTCTTTTCTATACTAGAAGTGTTTCATTCGTAAAAACATGAATCAATTAATTTATTGAAAGATGGTAAGTAGATAGATACTTCAGTAATATTTTATTCGGGGAAAGGAGAGAGATAGAAGAAATACAAAACGATCTCGCCATGTAGACAGAGTATATTCATACAATGCCTCGTTCAAGGAAGTTCCCGGTATTGTAGTTCATTATCCCAGAAGTTGTGCTGCTTATTTTTAGGGCCTGATGGAGGGTTTTCCTATGTCGCACAGTAAACTTTGGCACACTGGTACATCAGTGTTGATGTCTCTGCTACTCATTCCTTTGCTCGCGGCTTGCGGTACTACGAGCAACACTGGAGGCGGCTCTACCGCCAGTTCTACCTGTTCCTCTCCCCCTAAACTGACCAAAACTTCCCATTTGAAGGTCGGTTTCTCGCAAGAGGTCAATAATGCTCCCTGGCGTATTGCTGAGACAACCAGCATCCAGGAAGAGGCTTCCAAACGTGGCGATACCGTTATTTATACGGATGCCAATAACTCTGATAGCAAGCAGGTCTCCGATATTCAGAGTATTATTGCACAGCGTCCCGATGTCATCCTGATCGCACCTCTGACAGAGGATGGTGAAGTCTCCGCCATCAAACAGGCTCGCGCCGCCTGCATCCCTGTCTTTCTGGTTGATCGTGATGCCAACCATGCCCAGGTGACGCCGGGCAAAGATTATGTCACATTTATTGGCTCTGACTTCGTGAAAGAGGGCCAGCGTGTGGCTGACTATATGATACAAGCCACCAAAGGGACCGCCAAGATCATCGAGTTGCAAGGTACGACCGGCTCCTCTCCTGCGATCGCGCGTGGTAAAGGTTTCGATGATGAGGTCGCGTCACATCCGGGGATGCAGATCGTAGCCAAGCAGGATGGCAACTTCGACCGTGCTACCGGTCTGGCCAAGATGCAGACTCTCTTGCAGGCTCATCCCGATGTTACTGCCGTCTATGCTCATAACGACGAGATGGCCCTGGGTGCCATTCAGGCCTTGAAGGCGGCCGGTAAAATTCCTGGCAAAGATGTGCTGGTTGGCTCGATTGATGGTGAGAACGAGGCTCTACAGGATGTGCAGAGCGGGACCGAGGGTGTAGTCGTCCAGTGTAATCCACGCCTGGGTCCGATCGCTTTCGACACGATTGATGCGTATGCTAAAGGTCAAACACCTGCCCCCTGGATCGTTCAGCAAGATAACGAGTATACAAAAGCGAATGCGGCTCAAGCCATCTCACAGGGACTGGGCTTCTAGTCGATCTTCTTGATTAATAGCGTATTCCGTGGTTTGTTCGGCAGTGGGCGTACTGTTCCTCTGCCGAACCTTGCACTTAGCCACGCCCAGTCTATGTTTTAAGGCGTTGGTGCATAGATAAGAGGATACTGGAATGATCCCGTCCAAACCTTTGCTCACCATGGAGCATATCTCCAAATCATTCCCTGGCGTGGTGGCGCTGGCCGACGCGAACCTCAGCGTCTTGCCCGGCGAGGTACATGCCCTGGTTGGTCAGAATGGCGCGGGCAAATCGACCCTGATTAAGATTCTGACCGGCGCGTATGCACGCGAGGGCGGCGACATTATTTTTAACGGGCAGGAGGTCAATTTTCAAGCGCCGCAACAGGCACAGGCCCATGGCATCAGCACCATCTATCAGGAGATTAACCTGGTGCCGCTACGCTCGGTCTCCGAAAATGTCTTTATGGGCAAGGAGCCGCGCAATCGTCTGGGTCTGCTCGATTGGCGCAAGATGCATGCCGAGACCAGGAAACTCCTGGAGCGCCTCTCTATTTCTATCGATGTGGCACAGCCATTGTTGAACTATAATATTGCCATCCAGCAGATGGTGGCGATCGCACGCGCGCTCTCGTTCGATAGCCGGCTGGTGATTATGGATGAGCCGACCTCTTCTCTCAATGAGGGTGAGGTGGAGACCTTATTCTCGATTATTCGGCAGTTGAAGGCTGAACATGTGGCGGTCATTTTTGTGGGACATCGTCTCGATGAGCTCTATGCGATCTGTGACCGTGTGACGATCATGCGCGATGGGCGCACCATTGAAGTGTGTGCGATGAATGAGCTGAGCAGGGTTGAACTGGTGGCCAAGATGCTGGGCAAAGAGCTGACCGATGTGCGCCAGCATGGGCAGACCAGCTTTTCGGCCAGTGCGCACCATGCGGATGAGCGTGTTTTGCTTGAGGCACGTGAGCTGACGCGCGACCGCGTTTTGCAGGGTGCCAGCGTGGCGGTTCATGCCGGTGAGATTGTGGGGCTGGCTGGCTTGCTTGGTTCCGGCCGCAGCGAGGTGGCGCGCGCCCTTTTTGGCGCCGATCCCACCGACTCGGGTCAACTCTTTGTCTCTGACCGACAGGTGCACTTTCGCACGCCGGCCGACGCCATTCAGGCCAGGCTCGGCTTCTGTCCCGAGGATCGTAAGGCGGATGGGATCATTCCGTACCTCTCGGTACGCGAAAATCTGACGCTGGCGTTGCTCCCTACCCTGGCGCGTTACGGCATCGTTGCCCAGAAGCGGCAGCAGGAGATCGTCGATACCTTTATTCGGCGGCTGGACATCAAGACGGCGGGACCCGATCAGCCGATTCGCGAGCTGTCGGGTGGCAACCAGCAAAAAGTCTTGCTGGCACGCTGGCTCTGCATGAATCCACAGCTACTGATCCTTGATGAGCCGACTCGTGGCATCGATGTAGGCGCCAAGGCTGAAATTCAAGCTTTGATCGAGGAGCTGGCAGAGAAGGGACTCGGGGTCCTGATGATATCCTCAGAGTTAGAGGAACTGATCGAGGGCAGTGATCGGATTGTGGTCTTGCGCGATGGGCAGACCGTGGCTTCGCTGCCGCGCAGTGAGTTCAGTCAAGATGTGTTGATGGCCGCAATGGCCCAGGATAGTAAGCCGGTGGTCAGCGGTCGACAAGATGAGGTGCAGCATGGCGAAGCTTGATCCGACGACGATGTCAGCAACAACATCACCGGCGCAGGAAAAACAGCGTACAGTCTTTGCGGGCCGCTGGCGTAGCGTGATTCAGGGCTATGGAGCGTTGATTGCCTGCGTGCTTCTTTTTATTCTAAATTGTATTTTCACCCCTCACTTCCTCTCCCTGCAGACGGTTGGACTGAATCTGCAACAGATGTCAACCATTGCCATTGTGGCCATTGGGATGACGCTGGTAATCGCGACCGGCGGCATTGATCTGTCGGTTGGTTCTGTAATGGCCATTGCTGGCGTGCTGGCCCCTTTGATCTTCCTGCACCTGGATACGACACTCGGCATCATCCTGTCCTTCATTGCGCCCCTGCTCATAGCGGCGATATGTGGCCTGTTTAATGGCTGGCTGGTGGCGCGTATACGGGTCCAACCGATCATTGCGACCCTGATCCTCTTTATTGCCGGTCGCGGTATTGCCCAGGTACTCACCAACGGGGCCGGGCTACCATTCACGATGCCTGGCTTTCAGTGGATCGGGCAGGGCTCCTTCTTACATATTCCGATCCAGGCGTACATCATGCTCGCTCTGGTGGGGCTCTTTGTGCTCATCGTGCAGCGTACAACCTTTGGTCGCTACCTACAGGCTACCGGTGGCAATGCCTCGGCGGCGCGCCTGGCTGGCGTCCCTGTCACGCGCACAACCTGGTTGGCCTATGGGATCAGTGGTGTGCTGGCCGGACTGGCTGGCTTGATCGTGGTGGCCCTCAACTCAAACTCTGATCCCAGTTCGGTGGGCCTGAATTATGAGCTCAGTGCGATCGCGGCCGTGGCGATCGGTGGCACACCATTGATCGGTGGACAGGCCAGGGTATTTGGGACCTTTGTAGGGGCGCTGATTACGCAACTTATCTATACGATCCTGGTCGGCAATAACGTCCCACAGGCCGTGGCCCTGGTGGTGAATGCGATCATTATTCTGGCGGCCGTCTACATCCAGACGCAGCGTCGCAAGGCATAAACAAGGGAGTTTTTATGGCACAGATTTCTAGCGGGTCGAAGCGAACTACGCTACAAGAGCTCTGGGCGCGCAATAGAGGCTTGATCCGCCAGCAGGTTCCGTTGCTGGTCTTCATCATACTTTTTGTTTTTTCGTCGATTCGCTATGATGGTTTTCTTTCAAATTTCAATCTGACAACCTTCTTTTCGTATAACACGATCTTTGTCTTACTGGCCCTGGGTGAGACTTTTGTGATTATGACGGGGGAATTGATATTTCGATTGGCTCGCTGGCTGCGTTGTGTGCGGTGGTCGCGACACGCGTAAGTGGGGCTGGTCTCTTCCCGGCACTGGGGGCCGTGATCGTCGTGGGGGCTCTGGTCGGCCTGATCAATGGCTGGGCGGTTAGCTACCTGCGCATCCCTCCTTTTATTGTCACGCTGGCCACCCAGCTGGGTGTTCGGGGCCTGGCCTTGATTGTTTCGGGCGGCTCAACCTTATCAGCCGCATCGAATAATGATTTCCCTACCATCTTCTCGGGCAGCTTTCTGGGCATTCCTATCCCTATCTATATTATGGTGGTCGCCTTTCTGCTGGCCTCACTGCTGTTGAACTACACACGCTTCGGCCGACACGTACTGGCGATTGGCGGCAATGAGGAAGCGACACGGCTGCTAGGCTTACCGGTTGAACGCACCAAGCTACTGGTCTATGTCTTCAACGGCGTCCTGGCCGGGGTTGCTGGTCTGTTACTGGCGGCGCAGACCTTCTCGGGCAATCCAAACGAAGCGGTCGGCTGGGAACTGAATGCGATCGCGGCCGTTATCGTTGGCGGAACCCTGCTCACTGGTGGAAAGGGGACTGTTTTCGGCTCGCTGGTGGGAGCGCTACTGCTCGGCCTGATCCTTAACGCGCTCAATTTCGAGAACGGCTATGGCTTGATCAACCTCAGTTCTTACTGGGAGACAGTGATCCGTGGCGTCTTCTTGTTGATCGTGGTACTGCTCCAGGTTCGTCTTTCCAACGAGAAAAAGGCCCAGCAGGCAACCCAGCGACCAATGCCTCCCGTCCCGGCCGAGGTCATCCTGCAGGACGGCCCGACTGGCCAGTCAAGGATGCCCTAGCGCGGCCAGAGCTCACACAGAAATAGTTAAGCCGAGAGTGTTAGCCAGATCCGATGCCTACTTCTTCACTTGCTGGCGCGTACGGAAGCGTCGCACGCGCATTAGATTGGCACAGGAATCTTCGCACCAGCGACGGGTATGGTTAGCACTCTCATCATAGTAGGTCCAGCGGCACTGAGGATTTTCACACCGTTTGATGCGAGAGGTATCATAGCGCGTAATCAACGTGGCGAACGAACTCGCCACTTCACCTAGCACCCAGTTCCAATCCTGCTGCAAAGCCGAATCCTGTAACTGATACTGCCCCTCGATCTCGCGCAGCGCTCGGTGGAAAGGGGCCGCGGCCAGATAACGATTGAGGGCCTCCATCTGAGCCGCGGTCGGTGTCCTTCGATCCATCAGGTTCTGTACTATCTGCTGCATTAAAGTACGCAGGGCTTGCAGGGCTGCGATCTCGCTGGCCGCAGGCTTTGTAGCTACCGCCAATTGCCAGCAAGCCAGCAGCCGCTCAAGCCAGGCTGGCTGCAGCAGGCGATCTTCATCCGGGACCAGGCCTCGATGGTCATGCCAATCGCTATTTATTACCTCCAGGCAAAGCATCTCCATTTTTCAACTTCCTTTCAACTGCTGGCTGCTCAGGGCTTTTTCATGGTCCTCTTGGGCGCCTGCGGCGCCGGGTTGGGAGTGTGAGTGTGTGTGATGGACGGCTGCGGCCGTCCATCACACACACTCACACTCCTTGAAAGAAGGTCCATCTTCCCTCTTGCTCGTGATCTCCATGCTCGCAGGAGGGAGGAGACCGCGGTCGCCCACCAGGCACACTCACACATGAAAGAATGCGCATCTTGCTGCTCCCGCTATTTGAAGTATAGCGCACGTAATGGTATAATCGCAATATTGGGCGTTACGACGTCGCAACTCAACCAACCACACTTTCTTACATCTTACCTGACTTGACTTAAGGAGAAAGCAATGCCGGAGCGATCCACCGCCACACTGACCCCACTAGCTACGCCAGAGCCAGCGGTATCATTTGATAGCCAGGGCTTTTTTGCCGGAGCCAGGGCAATCATCCCCATCGCCCTCGGTGACGCTGTCTACGGACTGGTCTTTGGCGTCCTGGCTGGCCAGGTTCACCTTAGTGTGCTTGAAGTTTTGCTGATGAGCGGACTGGTCTTCGCCGGTTCGTCGCAGCTAATTGTGCTCAGCCTCTGGACGCTGCCGCTACCTGTGGCAGCCATTATCTTAACCACGCTGATAGTAAATGCGCGCAGTATTCTAATGGGGGCCGCCATCAGCCCCTGGTTCTTACGCCTATCTCCCTTCAAAGCTTACGCCACCTTATTCTTCTTGACCGATGAAAACTGGGCCCTGACCATGAGCAAATTTGATGCAGGCCAGAATAACGCGGCCTTTCTGCTCGGCAGCGGCTTGATGCTCTATCTCTTCTGGACGACCTCCACCGTTATAGGACGCACTGTGGGCAATATGATTGTACAGGACCCGGCCCGCTGGGGACTCGATTTTGCCTTTACAGCCGTCTTTCTGGCTCTGCTGGTACCGCTCTGGAAAGGGAAGAGCTATCTGGTACCATGGCTGGTTGCGGCAGGTGTAGCGGTCCTGGCGGCCCATTTTCTGCCTGGCAAATGGTATATTCTGCTGGGTGGCTTAGCCGGTAGTATAGTAGGAGTACTTCGCCATGCAGACTAGCCTTCCAGCCATCCTGGCCATTTGCGGTATGGCCATCGTTACGTACATCACTCGCATCGGTGGACTCTGGTTGATGGGCCATGTCGCTGTATCAGCGCGCACCAGAGCCTGGCTAGGCTATCTGCCCGGTACGATCCTGGTAGCGATCGTGGCCCCTACCGTCCTGAGCACCGGCTGGTCCGAAGCAGGGGCCTCGCTGGCAACGATCCTGGTGGCCGCCCGCACACGCAACCTATTGCTATCAATGATCGTGGGCATCGGCGCTGCCATAGCTCTGCGAGCCCTGCTATGAACTTTCACTGTGCAGCCTCGCAATCCCCAGAACCTCACAGCAAGCTCACAGGCACACTTGCATTTATCAGTATACTTTGTACTAGGAGGCGATAAACCATAAAACACGTGAGGGGAGATAATATATGCATTGTCCAGTATGCCACGAGCAAATGAAAATTAAACGTAAAGATGTCAGCTATAATCGCGCCCGGCCTACCACTTATGATCGTACACTCTATCATTGTGCCAATTGCGATTCCTGGATAAAAACAGAAGTGCCACTCAAAGAGATCCTGATCCAACCCGACTTACAACAGCCTGCGTCTTAGTCCATTATCTATCGTGTACACAATCGCAATCACCTACGACCAACAAGAAAAATGCAAACCACACAGAAGCGGCCCCCAGTGGCCGCTTCCTCCCCCTATAGAGAAGGAGGAGGCGCCAATGGTTTTGCTTATACGTTTTTTTGCCCTTTGTCCTTATTTTTCCGAGCCTTGCTTTGCTTTGCTTTATAAACCCTGGGATTGTTAAGGATATATGCTGTTTGCGCCTTGAAATCTGCTTCATCACGAATAATATGATCATAGAAGCGCGATTGCCAGATGTCGCCGGGGTAATTGGCCCCTGTTGCGCTCAGGTGGCGCAGCCATGCATTTGCGACAATGGATTTATAGCCTCCAATTATCTGTCGCACACTTTTTTCTTGCTCAATTCCTTGCTTAAGGATCAAGATGCAATGAAGATGATCATGCATGACCATAAATGTTCCGGCGACAATACCAGGGAAATGTTGCGGCAGATTTGTCCATTCCTCGTATAAAATGGAACGTAATGCCGGAATATTGAATAACTTTTTCCGTTTTTTGGTGCAAATGGTAATCGCATACGCTCCCGGCAGCTTATATGTAGAAGTTGCCAGGCGCATAGGTTTCAATGGTACAAATTTTTTGCGCCGAGGCTTTTTTTGATCGCTCATATTTTCCCCTTTCGATTGGCATATACATTGCTCTACATATCTATATGCCGCCTTGCCCGAAAAAAACGGAAAAATACGCCCCACCAAACACAACCCCAAATACAAACGAACAACAACCCCAAACACACACGAACCACAACCCCAAACACACACGAACAACAACCCCAAACCGTAGGTGCGACCTTTAACGGTCGCTTGCCCCACCGGTAGTGGGGCCCGCTATCCTCGCCGCTCGGCCCCTATATACACCCACACATCCCCGCTCGCGGTGCCCAAACGCAACCTCCCCGCTCACGGTGCCCAAACGCGGACCTCCCCCTCCGTAGGTCATCGTGATTTTTGGCACGTTCGCGTATGGGGAGGTTGTTTGTAGGTGTGCGTTCCATTGTTTTAGGGACGCGCATATGCGGGAAGGAAGCGACCGTTAAAGGTCGCACCTACGGTTTGGGTTGTTGTTCGTGTATGTTTGGGTTGTTTTTCGTTTTCGTTTTGATGGGGGCATTTGATGGTTGGTCTCTCAATTACCGCCATCTCCCCGCTCGCGGTGCCCGAACACGGACCTCGCGCAACAGATTGAGCCGCACAAACGTGGCTACAGAAAGGGGTGCATTAATGTGAGCGCTTTTCTTGTGGCTTTTGTCGTGATATGATGGAGATGTGTTTAATTACAGCCGCATATAATGTGTTATCTCTATGATATTTCAAGGGGTGATTGCTTGGTTTCAAATGATATTTGTCCGGGTTGTCAGGCCGCTTCATTAGAGGTGTTGCCCGCCTCCGATAGCACGCTTACATTTTATCGCTGTCCCGCCTGTCAGGGCCAGTTCACGCGCATGGCGGGTCAGGCATTGGTTGAAAGGAAGAACGTGGAAAAGGTGGCGGATATCTTGCCGGCAGAGGCACAAGAGGATGTTGCTTTACATACGCTGACCGGCCACACCAGCTGGGTGCGCGCCCTGGCTTTCAATCCTGGCGGGAAAACGCTGGCCAGTTGTAGCAATGATGGCACAGTCAGGCTCTGGAACTATGAGGATGGCCAGTTGCTATCCACTTTTACCGGCCATCGGGGTATTGTTTTTACGCTGGCCTTTGCTCCAACGGGTCAACTGCTGGCCAGTGGCGGCCAGGATGGCACGATCAAGCTCTGGGATCTACCAACGGGCCAGCTGAGACAAACATTGACAGGGCACACCGGTGGGGTCCGGTCGCTGGCGATCACTGCGGACGGCCAGACGCTGATCAGTGGTAGCGCCGATCAGACGGTCAGGTTCTGGGACCTGCAGACGGGGGAATGCCAGCGTACTCTCTCTGACCATGCCGGTGGGGTCTATAGTGTCGCGCTGCGATCCGATGACCAGGTGGTTGCCAGTGGAGACGCCACCAGTACGATACGCATCTGGCATACTCGAACAGGCAAGCTCCTGCGTACCATTGAGGGTCATGCCGGCAAAGTGCTGGCCCTGACGATGATGCACAACGAGCAAGCGACCAGCAGTCCACATTGGCTCATCAGCGGCAACGCGGATAAGAGCATCACCTGTTGGAATGCCGAGGATGGAAGATTACTGGCCACGCTCACCGGCCATACGGGAGCCGTACGCGCAGTAGTATACAATCCCAGGTGGCGGACCATCATCAGTAGCAGCGAGGACCAAACGGTCCAGGAGTGGGATATCCATGGCCAGCAACGCAGCATTCGCACCCTGGCCAACCATCGGGGACCTGTTTATAGCCTGGCCCTGAGCCCCGATGGCCGACTCATAGCCAGTGGCAGCCAATCCATCAAAATATGGAGCCGACCAGCATAAAATAAGCACAAATGCGATAAGAAGAAATAGCCGCAGGTGTGGACTCTCAGCGACCACTTCCTCTTCCTACACCTGCGGGTCTTGCACCTGCTTCCTCCTCGTGCGTGTCCATCTTCCCCGTGCTCATATGTGCTGCGTAACTGCGGGTGCGGAGAGGTGGTCGGTGAGCTTTTTGAGCCGGCCCAGGAGCTCGAGATATTCATCAAACTCTATCCCATACTGGCAACTAATCTGTGCAGGAATTGTGCTCGCATGGACTTTCAAGGCACGTCCGGCATCCGCGAGGGTAATATCTACGATACGCTCGTCGCTCGCTCGGCGCTGCCGTGTAATAAAGTCCATAGACTCCAGGCGCTTCAGCAGCGGAGAGAGCGTGCCTGAATCCAGGTGCAGGATCTGGCCAATCTCCTTAACCGAGAGCTTTTCATGCTCCCATAGCACAATCATCACCAGGTATTGTGGATAAGTCAGCCCCACTTCATCCAGCAAAGGTCGATACACATCCATCGCGGCCCGTGAGGCCGAGTACAAGGCAAAACACAGCATATCCTCGATGTGCACTTCTGAGAGCGCAGCGCTGCCAGGTATGTTCATATCTTCAAAGGGCCATCTCTCTTGTTCTGTCTCATCCGTCATAGCGCGTATTCCTCCTTCCAACTCACTTGAGTACAATTGTATAGCACACAATTAAATGGAAGTCAAGTCAATATTGGGAGGCGCTGGCACAGGCCATATTTCCCTCCAATGTTGCCCTGGCCCTTGACAGTATCCTGAATAATAGGGTATAAATTGAGGGAAATTAAATTGTGTACAATTTAATTTCCCTCAATTTATACCCATAAAAAATTCAAATATACGAAAGGTAGCTGAGATAATGAAGGTTCTCTATACAGCGGAAGCAACCGTCCATGGTGGACGCGATGGACAAGCACAGTCATCGGATGGGCATCTGGCGGTAAAGCTGAGTGTGCCAAAGGAGATGGGCGGCCCTGGTGGTGAGGGCACCAATCCAGAGCAGTTGTTCGCGGCTGGCTATGCGGCCTGTTTCCAATCTGCGTTGATGCTGACGGCACGTCGCCAGAAGGTGGATGCCAGTGCTTCAACCGTGACGGCAAAGGCTGGTATCGGGCCAGTGGGAGAGGGTGCCTTTGGACTTGAGGTTGAGCTGCATGTCTTTATTCCCGATGTGGATCAGGAAACTGGCGAAAAGCTGGTCGAACTCGCGCACCAGGTATGCCCCTACTCCAACGCCACACGTGGCAATATTCCTGTCAGACTCTACTTTGAAGAGCAGCCGCTCGCAATTGCCTGATAGCATTGTTTGCCGCTGCTAAAACCGCGCGACCACCGGGGAAAAGATAGTGTTTGCCGGTGGTCGCGCCATAACCAAACCTGCATCCTTACCAGAGGTACTATTAGCTTGAGATTTTTTCTAAAACTCTGGCATACTTAGAAACAGAATAGTCTTCCTCTATACATATTGATACCTCTTCGGGTAAGGAGCCCTGCATGTACAAAGACACCCCTAAATTTCGTTTACTTATGTATCGCCAGTACTGCAAGATCTATGGAGAGTTGTTTTCCGGTGGCGATTATCAGCTCAATGAACAGGTAACATTCGATGATGGCCAGGCCAAAGGAACGGTTACCTGGAAATATTTGAGGCGCGAACAGGGGCTCGTCTATGTGCTTGAAGATTACTCTGGTTACCATTTTCATGTCGCAGCCCACCAGATCATAGGCAAAGCCTAGTGCTGCTGAAAGCTCTTTAATATGCAAAAGAAAGTATGGCGCCAGACCAGATTATTTGCTGAGCTTGTGCAGAACATTTAAATCCTCCCGTAGAGAATGGAGCACGTCCTCAAACGTATTAATCTCCTCGATCGCCTGCTCAATGGCAGCGGTCTCGCATTGGCCTTGCTCTTCAAGCGCATCCAGAATGACGTAGAGGGATGCGCTGAGTGATCCATCTTGCAGGCTCATCTGCACGATTGCCTGGAGAATTTGCTCACGTACAAGCATGCGCTTCTCAGAGCTGTCGCACCTTTGCTGCTCGCCCATGTGGTTCTCCCTTCTTAAAAAATCCATTTATAGCAAGCACGCGGCAACTCTGGTAATAGTGACAGGAAACATTAGAAACGAGCTCATACGGCAGAGCCGTCATACGACCATTACTTCAGCGCAATGATCGTATGACAGTTGTACTTAGAGTGAGTGCTGGTGAGCTATGCCTGGCCGGGGGTGCTCAGGCTGACAGTGTGATGGGAGCGCGGGTCTAGCCGGTCTCTGACGGCATCGCCCAGCAGGTTCATGCTGATGAGGAGAATGATGATGGTGAGGGCCGGACCAAACATCATCCAGGGGTCGCTGCTCAGGTATTGTTGCGCGTCGTTGATCATGGTACCCCATTCCGGTGTCGGCGGCTGCACACCCAGGCCAAGAAAGCTGAGCACGGTTTCGTCCAGGATGGTGAGGGAGATGGAGATGGTTGCCTGCACCAGCAGGGGGCTAAAAATATTGGGGAAGACGTGGCGCAGCAGGATTTTCCAGGTCGGCGTGCCCGTGACGTGGGCGGCGGCCACGTAGTCCTGGGTGGTGATCTGCAGGGTCTGGCCACGGGCGAGACGCGCATAGATAGGGATACGCACCACCGCCAGGGCAATGGCCAGGTTGATAATGCTGGGTCCCAGCGCCGTCACCAGGGCCAGAGCAAGGATCAAGGATGGAAATGAGAGCAGGGCATCAACGACGATGGCGATGATCTGGTCCACCCAGCCTTTGCTGTAAGCGGCGATCAGGCCCAGGGCAGTACCGATAATACCTCCAATCAGGATGGTAACGACCCCGACCGAGAGCGAGATACGGGTGCCATAGATAATACGGCTCAGCTGGTCGCGCCCCAATGCATCCGTTCCCAGCCAGTGCGCGACAGTGGGACCCTGCGTGGCCACGGCCGGATGGTAGAGGGTGGGGGAATAGGGGCTGATCCAGGGAGCAAAGATGGCGGCCAGCACAAATAGCAGCAGGACGATGGCGAACCACCAGCGCGGGTCACGCCTGAATGAGAGTACAATAGCGCGCCAGCGCTCACCCGGACTACGCGTGGAAGGTGTGACGCGCGCCTGTTTATCTCTGTTTTCTTCATCATGTACATTGGTCGATACGGCCATGCCTACCTCCGAAAGATATAAGCCAGATAGTGGGATGGATGGATGATGGGACCGGTTTTAATGGAAGCGAATCTGTGGATTCAAAAGTCCGTAGCTCAAATCTACCAGCAGGTTAGCCAGCATATACGAGATAGCCGAGAGCAAGACGATGCCCTGTACCACCGGATAATCTTTGGCTAAGATGCTGGAGACGGCCAGTTGGCCGACGCCAGGCCAGAGAAAAATAGACTCAACCACAAAGGTACCGGCCAGAATAGCGCCGACCTGAATACCTACAATAGTCAGGACCGGTAGAATGGCATTCCTCAGCGCATGCAGGTAGAGCACCCTGCGCTCAACGATCCCCTTGGCCCGCGCCGTCCGAATGTAGTCCTGATTTAACACCTCGATCATACTGGCGCGCAGTTGTCGCATATTTACGGCAATCGAGCCCAGGCTGAGGGTGAGCATGGGTAGAATCAGGTCATGCAGATTTTCCACAGGGGTCCTGGTTAAAGGGGACGTAACCTCCCGGCGGGAAGAAGCGCAACGAGACGGCCAGTAAGAATAAGAGCAAGAGGCCGATAACGAAGCTTGGAATGGCCGTTCCCAGCAGGGCCAGAATATTGACCAGCCAATCGATCCAGCTATTGCGGTGGGTGGCCGCGTAAATACCCAATGGGAAAGCGATCAAGAGCGAGAGGAGCAGCGAACAAAAGCCCAGCTCAGCGGTAACGGGGAGACGCTGGCCGATCAGCTCTGATACTGGCTGCTGAAACTGGATGGATTGGCCCAGATTACCGTGGATAGCCTGCCAGAACCAGAGGCCAAACTGCACCGGTAGCGATTGGTTAAGTCCAAGTTGCTGCCGTAGCGCGGCCACAGCCTGGGGGTAGCCTCCTCGCCCAGCAGTACACGCGCGGGATCGCCGGGGACCAGGTGGATGGTAAAGAACGTGATGAAGCTTACCAGCAAGGCGACAGGCAGGAAAAAGAGTATCCTCTGTACGGTGTAACGCGTCACGCAGTCTCTCCTTTCAAGCAAACAACAACAACCCCAGGCGGGAGCAAGCACCAGGCAGGTGCTCACTCCCGCGAAGGGAGCTAGCGAGGCGGCTTATTGACCCAGATACACATTGCTAAAGTTCATAATGGTGGTGGGCAGAATGGTAAAGTTTTTAACTTTGGTGGTGGTGGCTTGAATCGCATTCCCATGGTAGATGAAGACATAGGGGACATCTACCATAATCTGCTGCTCTGCCTGCTGATAATCGGTGGTACGTGTCTGCTGATCGGTGGTGGCACGCGCATCTTCCAGCAGTTTGTCTACCTGCGGATTGGAATACTGCATGTTGTTGTTGCCGCCCCCGGTATGGAAATATGAATACATATTGCCATCGGGATCGGGCCGACCACTCCAACCAAGCAGGGCCGCCACAAAGTTATGGTCAGAGGTATCGCTCAGCAGCGTCGCAAAGGGTTCCTGCTTGATGTTGACGGTAATGCCCGCAGGCTGTAATTCTGATTGGATAAACTGGGCCTGCTGTGTCAGCGCGGGTGAACCACTAGAAATGGAGAGCGTAAAGGTGACGCTGTTCTTGCCGCTCTTAGCCAGGGCCGCCTTAGCTTTATCCACCGAATAGGTATAGGGCGCGAAATCCTTATTAAAAGCCCAGCTACTGGGTGGAATAGGTCCCTGAGCCACACTACCCAGCCCCTTCAAGACATTTGAGACAATCTCTTCCTTATTAACACCCCAGGCCACTGCCTGGCGCACATTAACATCGTTAAAGGGGGCGACTTTGGTATTGAGCATCATGCCGTAGAAGCTCAAGCCAGGAATCTGCTTATAGATCAGGTTGCTGCTAGACCTGGCGGTAGCGACATTGGTAGCACCCACAGTATCGGAGGCCTGGATCGCTCCGGTCTGGAGATTTGAGAACTCGACACTCTCGTTGGTAATGGGACGATATTTGACTGAGCTTAGATAAGGCAGCGCGATCCCCTGCGCGTCCTTCTGCCAGTAGTGCGGGTTGCGCTTAATGGTCAGGTGATCGCTCTTTATCCACTCACTAAAGACGAAGGGGCCACTACCCGCATCGGTGGGTTCATTGCCCAGATTGGCCCCCAACTTCTGGATGGCGGTTGGGGATAAGATCATGCCCGAGCGGTCTGTCAGCGTCGCCAGTAAGGGTGAAAAGGCACGCTTCAGGTTAAAACGCACATGCGAGGCATCGATTGCCTGCACAGACTTTACGCTGGATAGCTCGCTATAGCGGGGAGAGGCCGGCGTGGAGAGGATACGGCTAATGTTAAAAACAACGGCATCGGCATTAAACGGGGTCCCGTCCTGGAACTTGACATCTGTGCGCAGGGTAAAATCCAACTCTTTAGCATTCGGCTGCGTCCACGATGTGGCCAGGTCTGGCTGGATCTGATTCTGCGCATCGATCCTTACCAATGTATCGTAGATATTGAGCATCACCTGCCGATCTACCAGGGCCGTGGACTTCAGGGGGTCCAGTGTTACGACATCGGAATTCAGACCAACTGCAAGGTCACCACCCACCTTGGATTGGGGCGTTTGTGGCTGATTCGTGCCACTACCACCACAGGCCGCTAGAAAAGCCATCATGGTCATGAGGATGACCGCAAGTGTCATGGCAGAACGTCTAGCCTGGAAAATTACTAGAGGTCTTGTGCCTTTGGGAGAAAAATATGTCATGTACATCAACTCCATGAATTCACAGGTATGATACCTATAAAAAAGTAATCAACAACGCTGTCATCATATGTTTCAGCACCTTTGCCCTCATGGCGCAAGCAGCACGAGTTTGATCCTGCCACATAGCAAATTTTGGGATTCAGGTGATGAGATATTTAAAATTCTATGGATGTTTGACTGGTTTGAGCCGTACTCAAACGAATAGCAGGTGTGTCTTCTCCTGAGAAGACAGTACGTGTACGCAATACAGTTGTCTATACATATAGCGGAAAAATCTATGGGATACTCAAGATAGTAAAACGCGCATATATATTTTGTCAAGTTTATATAACTTTTTCCAGGGCTTTTATGGATGTGTCTTACCCCCATTATCATGGGGAAGAGTTCCTCTCTTGTGTGGACGTGCGCTGACGCGCCCGAGTTTTTTTATTGTGTGGTGCCAAAGGCGCGCGCTGAGCGCACGTTTTTGCACCATACAATAAAACTTCTTGAGTGCCAAAGGCGCGCGCTGAGCGCACGTTTTTGCACCATACAATAAAACTTCTTGAGTGCCAAAGGCGCGCGGAGTGTATGGTGGGCGGCCGCCCACCATACACTCCGCACTCCCAACCCGGCGCCGCAGGCGCCAAAGAGGAACATGAAAAAGCCCTGACTTTTTCTTTGATGCGCGGTGCAGATACACGCAAAAGAAAGCCGGTCAAATAGGGCTGCAGGCAACGGAGGGCGGGATTGATGTGGTATACTTTGCCTGTTAATGTGAACCACGGCATGGAGGGATTCAACTATGAGTAGTTCATCGATCAATACCTCGACACAGCCGAATCGCTGGCTGATCGCAATCGCCGCTTTTGTGTTACAGCTTGCTCTGGGCTCGGTCTACGCCTGGAGCGTCTTTTCCAAACCTATCGCGGGCCTGTTCAATGGTGTCCCAACCGCCAAAGTGACAGCCGCGCAACTCGCACCCATTAGCTTAACTTTCTCGATTACGCTACTGGCTCTTGGTGTTACGGCCGCCTTTGGAGGATATCTACAGCTGCGCTATGGTCCCAGAGCCATCGCGACCGTGGGCGGCATTCTTTATGGATTGGGCATTGTGCTCGCGGGCCTGACGCTACCAACCCACAATGTTTATTTACTGTATCTCACCTATGGAATTATCGGCGGCATCGGCATTGGACTCGGTTATATTGTGCCGCTAGCCATGCTACTACGCTGGTTTCCCGATCGGCGCGGTTTTATTACCGGGCTGGCGGTCGCGGGCTTCGGTCTGGGCGCGCTGCTCATCGCGCAGACGGTTCCACCACTGCTGACGCCTAAATCGATTGGCACCGCATCGACATTTATCTATCTTGGAATCATCTACCTGATCGTCGTGGTCGGAGCGGCCCAGTTCTTCCGCCGGGCGCCTGAGGGATACACACCTGCTGGCTGGACCCCATCAGAGACCAACCAGGCCGTGCGCACCAGGCGAGATTATACGCTGGGCGAGGCGCTGCGCGAACCACGCTGGTATGTGCTCTGGCTCACGCTGGCGCTCAATGTAACGGCTGGCGCAGCCTTGATCGCCGTCGCCTCACCGCTGGCTCAAAAATTCACCGTGGTGGATGCCATCACGGCCGGATACTTCGTCAGTACCATCTCGGTCTTCAACGGACTGGGGCGCCTGTTCTGGGCCTGGCTCTCGGACGCCATCGGTCGTCCATTTACCTTCCTGGCCATTTTTATCGTCCAGATCGTCGCTTTCCTGGTGCTGGCCCAGATCGGCGCGGGCGGCTTCGGCCTGCTCCTGATCCCGGGCGCGCTGATCGGCCTCTGCTATGGTGGTGGCTTCGGCACCATGCCGGCCTTTGCCGCTGACTTCTTCGGCGCCAAAAATTCTGGTACCATCTACGGAGCCATGCTCACAGCCTGGAGCGCCGGCGGCATCGTTGGTCCGATCCTGATCTCCAATATGGATTACCATACCGCCATCTATGTGATCGTGGTCATCCTGGCGGTGTCCTGTGCCCTACCTCTGCTGGCACGCGTTCTAAATCGTCGCCAGCGCAACGATTTCGTCGAGATCGTGGCCAGCGACAAAGCCTGAAGCCGAGCGCGCAATATTGTATCCATAAGACATAGCTGCCGCTATCTATTGGAAAATAACGGCAGCTATGTCTTATCCCCAGCGATCTCCCATAGCGCTTCCATACTCAGAACAACTTTTTAAGCCTGAAATATGACAGAAGATGACATAAAAGAAAGCTATACTTCTAATCAGGATTGAATAGTTAAGAGAGGAGAGCTGCGATGAAATATGGAGTAACATTGCCTCTATCGGGTATCGATGGCGATGTAGAGCGCCTGGTTGAGTATGCGCAGGCTGCGGAAGAGGCGGGCTGGGATGGTGTATTCCTGGAGGATTACATCGTCTACTGGGGTGAGAAAAATGTCACGTATGATCCCTGGCTGGCGCTGACGGCGATCGCCTTGCGTACCCAACGTGTACAGCTGGGCATTAGCGTGACGCCCTTGCCGTCCAGGTTGCCCTGGAAACTGGCGCGCGAGGCCATTACACTGGACCATCTTTCGCATGGGCGTCTGATTATTGGTTTCGGGCTGGGTGATGCTCAGGATCGCCACTTTGGCGAGACGGCGGACGAAAAGCAGCGTGCCGAGATGCTGGACGAGGGGCTGGAGATCCTGGCGGGATTGATGAGTGGGGAACCATACGCCCATCACGGCAAACATTATACGGTGAATGATGTCACGTTCGCCCCACGACCAGTACAACGTCCCCGCATTCCCATCTGGATCGGCGGCTTCTGGCCACGTAAAGCGCCTGCCCTGCGGGCTGCGCGCTGGGATGGCTTTTGTCCCGCCAAAGTGGCCGATGCTCAAGGAGATGGATCTATCAAACCGCATGATATCCAGGCCATCCACACATTTGTCAGCGAGCAGCGCGCCAATCAGGCACCCTTTGACCTGGTAGCAGGCGGAAACAGCCCTGGTGATGATCCAGTCAGGGCACGTGCCCACGTTGAGCCCTTTGCAGCCGCAGGTGCGACATGGTGGGTTGAATTTATTTTACCCGATCCTGGCGAAAGCAAACAAGCCCTCACGCGCATCCAGCAAGGGCCACCCAGCTAAACGGATCTTACAAGGGTGGTAGAAGCAAACAAGGGTGTGGTACACTGCTAACTAGCGAGCAGTAATAAAGATGAGTCGGTCCCTGCTCGTTGAGCACAAAAAGGAAGTGAGATTTGGAGGACCATTACCCGAGGGCAATTAATAATGAAGGGCCAGCTAAAAAGTGGCCCAAAAATGTATGTTCTTCCCACCCACAAAGATCATCTGCTTCAACCATGAATGAAAAAACCAACAGATCATCAACAAGCATACCGTCATTGCTGACAGATCAATTTGAAGCGATCATGTCAAAGATGACGGAAGGTATCATTATTATCGACATGGAGGGCAAGATCCAGTGGATAAATGAGGCTGCGTTCAATCTCCTGGAGTTATCTCAACAGCAGATACCTCCAGGCACCTCATTTGAACAACTGTTTAGCTATCGCCGGGCATATGATCTCCAATATCGCCCCATCTCGCCTCGTATCAATCTTGAGAAATTATTAAGTCTGGCAAACTCATCAATACAAAAACAACCGCTCCTGTGCTTTTTACCTTCGGGTGGTACGGTATGCATAGATGTCGTTTATACCCTCCTAAAGGATCAGGAAAAGCCAACAGGGATTATCTGTCAGCTGCATAATCTGACAGAGTTTTATCAAACACAGGCTAACACCAGCCGGAACAATACCGCCCTGTTATCCTTGATCAATGCGATCGCCCACCTGCACGATCTGCTCGCGGCCTCGCCACCCGAAGAGGCGCTCTCGCTGCCTTCTTCCATCCACATTATCGGGCAACACCTGGCCGATCTGATTCGCGGCCTGCTGGGCGGGCAAGCTGTCTTCCTTTTCTCACTGGGATCACTCGATCAGCGGCTATATTACATAGCTTTTGGAGGCCTGACACCAGAGCAGGCCGAACTACGCTGGCAGAATAGTGGACGCTACGGGCTTGAGGACTTCCTCGACCCGCATGAGATTGCGCAGTTGTATGAGCATCAGCAGGTCATGGTTGACCGTGAACATATGCGCATCCCATTTTTGCGTGCCGTTGACTTCCCGGCCTCATATCTCTTCTGGACACCTTTGTTTGTGAAGCAGGAGCTCGTAGGCATGTTTGTGCTCGGCAGGGATTGTCCTTGTAATGCTGAAGAGAGCGAGTTAGTACAGGCGGTGGCAACCCTGACCACCCTGATGATCGAATATGTGCGACCAGTCGCCTCTATGGATCAGGAAAAGGGCAATGATCTGGTTTTGCAGGCAACCGGCCAGATTATCAATACCTTCCTGGACCTGGCCAGCCACGAACTGAAAACGCCACTGACCTCGACCATGGGCAATATTCAATTAGCCTTGCGACGTTTGGAGAAACTGAACGATCAGATCAGAGAGGAAGGAGAGGGCATCAGTAAAAAAATCGAGCTGTTACGCGATCCCCTGGAAGCGGCCAGCGATAGTGCGCGCATCCAGGAACGTATTATCAGAAATCTGATCGACGATGCACAAATCCAGAAAAAGTTACTGGAAATCCACCCCCGGCCATACGAGTTGACAGCGCTCATCCAGGAGGCGGTGAAACATCATCAGCAGCAATATCCCGATCGCCAGGTTACGCTCGCCCTGCCACCACAAGAACTATGGGCCAACGTCGATGCCATACGCATCAAGCAGGTCATACAAATATATCTGACCAATGCCCATCATCAGTCGCCAATCGATCAACCTATCGCGGTGCGCCTGCGGATTGATTTATCGCAAGCCTATATCAGCGTTCAAGATAAAGGCCCGGGCATCGCGCTACAAGAGCAGGAACGTATCTGGGACCGCCTCTATCGTTCCCAGGGGACGGCCCCGCAGAACGAGCTCGATCTAAGCATGGGCATGAATTTTTATCTTTGCCGTATGCTGATTGAGCACCATAAAGGCCAGGTGGGAGTCGAAAGCATTCCTGGTCACGGCTCAATCTTCTGGTTCTCCATCCCCTCAACCGGCATGAAATCGTGAAAAAGTGACCAGAATAAATAGTATATGCAGTGCGGGAGAAACGCAGCCGCACCGCATATACTATTTATTCTGAGAGTTGCAACACCCGGGAATAATCCTGGAGCGCTGCGCTAACTTCAGACTCTGATTTATCCTTGCCGAGGCCGAGGAAGCCGTGGGCCTCTGCTTTGTGCATCACTTCACGTGAAATCAGGAGCAGCCATTGTTTGTATTGCTGGGAGACGTGAGGCTGGTTCTTCTGGTTGAGTATATTGATAGCTTGCTCACTCATGCTATTGCGCAAAGCAATGGCGGCCTCTTTTCCGCCGCTTTGATTTTCTTCGACCAGCTTATCATGCTCCGGATGGTCCACGTGCCTGCCACCAATAATATCCTGAATCAACTCGTTGTCAGGAAATTGTGTGCTGGTATCATGCACAATCGAATTAATTGAAAGCGCTGCTTTCACCGCTTTGAAGGCACTGATGTGGATAACTGCCAGGGAGGTTCCCGCAACAACAAACGGCAGGCTGCGCAGAGTTTCCCATTCCTGGGGCGTGAAATCAATTGCTTTTACCACTATAAATATACTCCTAAAAATTTTTTTGAGAACGTTGAGGATATCCCATCCGGCTATGATAGAAACCTCTTCCACATCAATTATACATAAATTTGAATGCAAAAGCAATGAACATCACTTTTTCAATTATATAAAGCGCATTATAGAACACAGTGTTATTTAATAGTACGGATTATCGATAGTATTATATATGCTGAGGTGAGGAGAATTGGAGGCTGGAGTAGCGTGCTAATTGTAGCACGCTACCCGGTAATGTTAGCTTGCGGAGGGCTGGTAGTGACCGGGCTCGGAGCGGAAACTGATGGCGAAACGGTTCCAGGCGTTGATGGTGGCGACGAGCAGGGTCAGGTTGGTCAGTTCGGTCTCGCTGAAGTGTGGGCTCACCTGCGCATAGACTTCATCGGGCACATGGTCGACCGAGATCAATGTTAGCTTCTCTGTCCAGAGCAGAGCGGCACGCTCACGCTCACTGAAGAACGGGGTCTCCTGCCAGACGGGCAGGGCATAGAGTCGCTGCTCCGTTTCACCTCCGGCGCGCGCATCCAGGCTATGCATATCCACACAGTAGGCGCAGCCATTGATCTGGGAGGCACGCAGCCTGACAAGCTCCTTCAGGGCAGGCTCAAGTCCACAATCGGCGATATACTTTTCAAGGCTACTCATGGCGCGCATTGCACCTGGTGCGGCTTTACCATAATTCATTCTAGTTGACATAGATATCTCTCCTTGTCTGTATTTGTGCGTTGACTCGTTTACTGAGCTTTTTCATTTCGTTTCCAGGAACATAATAACACCATAATGGTATTGTTAAAAGAGCCATTATACACTATACTATAGAGGCCATTAACGAGATATATAACGCCGGTGAAATTAATTGAATTAAAGGAAGACGTAGAGATGTCTAAGCGGGTGATAGCGACCAGGAAACCTGAGATTACGTTAGATCAGAATGCGTCAGCGCCGCTGTACAAACAGCTATATGAAAGGTTGCGCGCGGCAATTCTGGAGGGCCAGCTTGAAGCCGGGGCACGCCTCCCTTCAACACGTACACTGGCCAGCGAGATGGGGATATCGCGCAATACGACAGCACTCGCCTACGAGCAATTGCTGCTTGAGGGTTACATTGAGAGCAAGGTGGGAGATGGAACGCGCGTGGCCCGGCTACAGCCAGAGCAGTTGCTGCAGATTAGCAAGGGCACGAAAAAATCTCATACGACCAGGCAGCCAACGCCGCGCCCAACGGTCCTGGGGCGGCGTGGTCAGTTGCTCGCCAACCTATCCTGGCCAGATGATTACCGCGATACCAGGGCCAATGCCGAAAAAACCACCTTCAGCATTGGACAGCCCGATGTGACATATTTTCCATACGACATCTGGGCCAAACTGATAGCCAGGCACGCGCGCCAATCACTACCGAACGTCTCCCTGTATCAGGACGCACAGGGTTACGCGCCCTTACGCGAGGCTATCGCCGCCCATATTGGCATTACGCGGGGCGTCCATTGCTCACCCAGGCAGATCATCCTCACGGCTGGCGCGCAAGGTGCGATCGACCTGGCGGCACGCGTCCTGCTGGACCCAGGCGACCAGGTCTGGGTCGAAGATCCCGGCTACCAGGGCGCACGCGGTGCTCTCCTGGCGTCTGGAGCTCAACTGATCAAGGTTCCCGTAGATCAAGAGGGCATTAAAGTCGAGGCAGGACAGCGACTCTGTCCGGAGGCACGGCTGGCGGTCGTTACCCCTTCGCACCAGTTCCCAACCGGTGTAACGATGAGCCTGAGCCGACGGCTGGCACTATTAGAGTGGTGCCGTCAGGCACAAGCATGGCTGCTAGAGGATGACTACGATAGCGAGTTTCGCTTCAGCGGACGTCCACTGGAGGCGCTGCAGGGACTGGACAATAGTGGACACGTCATTTATGTGGGCACTTTTAGTAAAGTACTCTTCCCCTCGTTGCGCCTGGGCTACCTGGTTGTGCCCCCGGCGTTGCTGGCGGGCATGGTCGCTACACGCCGCCTGATCGATATGCACCTGCCCCTGCTGGAACAACTGGCCCTGACCGATTTTATCGTCGAGGGGCATTTCGCGCGTCACCTGCGCAAGATGCGCCTGCTCTACCTGGAGCGCAGGAATACGCTGGTGGACGCGCTTAAACAAAGGCTGGGAGATATGCTGGATGTGGTAGTACCGGAGGCGGGCATGCACCTGGTAGCATGGCTGCCCACAGGCATGGATATTGGGAACGTGGTCCAACAGGCCGCCAGACATGGCCTGCCCATTACGCCTGTCGCACAAAGTTCACAGGAGCCAGCGCCACGGCAGGGGCTGGTGCTGGGGTTTGCCAGCGCCACCCCGGAAGAGTTGCAAGCAGACGTGAAGATACTGGCCCGCACCCTGCGAGAATTACATGCATAGCATTATTATTGTTGTCTCTTCGAGCGGGGGGCGGATAAAGGGGGGCAAGCCCAATACCATGTAGTTAAGAAGAATTTGAGCTCAAACATGGGATGGGAGCTTGCCCCCCTTTTCCCTTCCTGTACGAAAAAGCGACAAGAAAGACGATGCTCATAGGTTCGGCCCTCAGCGGCCGATTGCCACCCCGGTAGGGTGGCCCGGTCTCCTCACCGCTCCCTCGACCCACGCGGTGCCCAAACGCATGGTCCGTGTGTGGGCACCGCGTGAAGGAAGGGCAAATACCACGGGGTGCTTGAGTGCTGAGATACCGGGCCGCCCTACCGGGGCGGCAATCGGGCGCTGAGGCCCGAACCTATGACATCTCTTTTCTTGTTGCCTGGTCGTATGGGAAAGGGAGGGAGGGCTTGTCGTCCGATCGCAATCACCATGTTTGAGCTCAAATTTTTCGTATCTTAACGGTATTGGGGCAAGCCCCGCACGTATAGATCGTTGTTATTGTTGCTTTTTCGAGAAGGAAGCGAGCGCCCCATTACGGGACGCTCATATGATTATTATTGTTGTTGTTGCTGGGTTTGTTCGGGATAGGTGGCATGGGGATACTCGTAGGGATTATAGGCGGGCGGTTGGGTAGGAGCCTGTTCAGCCGCTGGTGGATCGGCGCGCCTGGCATAGCCTTGCTGGTAGGATTGATACTCTTCTGGCTGGGCGGCAGAAGGCTGCTCGGTTGGACGGTAATAAGGTTCCTGGGTACGCGAAGGCTGATAGTATGGTTGCTGCTGCCGCGAGGGTCGGTAGTATGGTTGCTGTTGTTGTGGTCGATAGTATGGACTGGCAGCCCGACGTTTGGGCGCGAAAATGAAGTAGATGATGGCCCCAAACACATGGGTAAAAAAGATAAAGGCCAGCCATAGGAACTTCGTTCCTCCACTAAAGGCTTGATTACGCAGACAATGCCACAGTGCCCATAACCAGAGGAGGGTCGGCACTACAGCAAAAATCAACTCGAAAAGATGTCCCATGGCCTGTCCCTTTCATGCATTTATCGATGGCTTTTCAGTAATATGTTCATAGCATTTGTTGGTCCTATAGTAGCATGGATAGGTAAGTAAAACAAATTAGCTACTCATAAATATCCACCTTAATAAAGTGGGACATTATTAACAGACTTAAGCTTGTCGTTGGCGCCTGCGGCGCCGGGTTGGGAGGGTGGAGTGTGTGTGGTGGGTGGTCGCCCACCACACACACTCCACACATGAAAGAATGTCCATCGTATCGCTGGCTCGTGATCTCTGGGCGAACATTAAAAAAAGTACTGTAGAGTGCATATTTACATATTGAATTAACTATATTATAATATAATCATGTTATGCAGCTAGTAAAGATTTAAATTCCTGGCTGCCAACAAAAGTATCCATCCACCGACAAGAAAGTAAAGATCACATGCCAGAGATCGAGAACACCGAGCAGTCGAACACAAATACGTATAATAGCTATGCTATCGGGGATATCCACGGCGAGGTAACGCTATTAAAACGCTTGCTGGCTTCGCTCCCCTTGCGCCCAGAAGACCATTTGATCTTTTTAGGTGACTATGTAGATCGTGGCGAGGATTCTATTGAAGTGATCAGGACGTTGAAGGAGCTACCAGAACAGTATGAGCATTGTTTCTTCTTACGTGGCAATCATGAAGATGCCTGGTTGGAAGTCTGGGACGGGACCGCTTTCCAGGAGCAGCCACTGATGCCGGGTGCGCGTAAAGTCTGGGAGAGCTGTGATGGGCAGATTCCCGCTGAAATCGGGGAATGGATGAACCAGACGCGCATCGATTATGAAGATGCCAACGCTTATTATGTGCATGCTGGCGTCCTACCCGGCAAACCATTCTGGTCGACCGCCCATTTTCTAAGATGTGGGGGGCGAAAGGTTTTATGGAGCGCGATTATGACTGGGGTAAGACGGTGGTCTTTGGCCATTATGAACTGGACAAGCCATTGGTTGGTAAGTATAAGATTGGTATCGATACCGGGGCATGGCGCACCGGTACACTAAGTGCTGTACGTTTGCCCGATCGCCAGATCTTCCAGGTGCTGCGTGAACAGACTGCCAGGCAGTAATCGACCAGTGCTGTGAAGAAGTAAAAGCATATATTAGCAGAAAAAAGGCTTGACAATTCATTGAGCTTCGTTTATGCTAAATATAGAATTTAGTTAGAAAATCACTTAAATGAGGAGTTGACTCGTATGCCCGACTGCCGCTAATTCTGTACCGCGTCCTTTCCTGGATGAATGTGTGCCAGTTTTTTTCTCTACACGATCTCTTGAGAGCCTATAGGCCAAAGAGAGGTTATCGTGTATGATCACGAAAATCTGGCAGGTACAGAAGGCATGTCTCAGGCGAACTACGGTCAACTCTGAGCCATCAACCCGGCGATCTGCCTTTTTCCGCTGATCACCCTCTATCTGATGTCCTCACAGCTACCCCTCAGCCAGTAGATATGTATAGCGGCAAATAATCTTTGAGCTCTACTTTGCCATCTTCTGCCCCCCTACGCTATACCACAGCGTTCGCTTCCTCTCCTGGGAAGGAAGGTTTGCGGTCCTCACTTGAACACAGCTCAGTGAACCTTACGTTACGAAAAACTTTCTACCAGAAAAGGATGCATGGTGAGTTTGCGACCCTTTCGACGCTACTTCGAGCTACTGGCACGCTATCTGCGCCCACAATGGTTGACGACGCTATTGATGGTGCTACTCTTGCTGGCCAGCATCGCGCTACAATTGATCAATCCCAGGATTCCAGGTTACTTTATCGATACAACCGTCAAGCAAGGTCTGTCACAGATGTTGATCTGGGCGGCCCTACTTTTCCTGGCGATCTCACTGCTCAACCAGGGCTTAGCGGTGGTCTCCTCCTACCTCTGCGAGAAGGTCGCCTGGACGGCCACCAATGCCCTGCGTAGCGATCTGCTGGCGCATGTGTTGACGCTCGACCAGGCCTTCCACAAAAGCCATACCCAGGGCGAGCTATTGGAGCGCATCGATGGCGACGTCAATGATCTCTCCAATTTCTTCTCCAAATTCGTAGTGCATATGCTTTTTCATCTGCTACTACTGCTGGGCATGCTGGCGGTGCTGACCACCATCGACTGGATCTTGAGTGTCAGCATGGGGCTGTATTGCTTGCTGGTGATTGGCGCCCTGACCTGGATGCGCCGCCCCACCGTGGATCGCTGGGTAGTGGCACGGCAGGCCAGCTCAGAATTCTTCGGCTTCCTCGGCGAGTCACTGGGAGCGGCGGAAGATGTGCGCGGCAATGGCGGCATGAACTACATCTGGCGCCACTTCTACCAGCGCTTCTACCGCTGGTATAGCACTACCTGTCATGCCGGATGGTCGGGCGCGACCCCCTGGATTATCTCACAGGCGCTCTTCACCCTGGGCAAAGTGCTGGGACTGGTCCTGGCCGCCTACCTATGGAGCGTGGGCATCGCCTCACCCGGTACCGTCTACCTGATCTTCGTCTATAGTGCCCTGCTGATGCAGCCACTGGACCAGATCCAATGGCAGCTACAGGATCTTAACCAGTCTGAAGCATGCATCCGGCGTATCGATGGCCTGTTTCAAACACGCTCGGCCATTCAGGATGGCCCGGGTACGGCTACGCTTGCTCCAGGAGCACTCGCGGTCTCGTTTGAAGAGGTCTCTTTCGGCTATACGAAGGACGAGCCGGTAATCCAACAGATCTCGTTTCAGCTGGCTCCTGGCCGGGTGCTGGGGATTATAGGACGGACCGGAGGCGGAAAGACGACGCTCTCACGCCTACTGTTCCGCATGTATGATCCACAATGCGGGCGCATCTGCGTGAACGATGTGCCATTACCGGAGTTGCGTCTCAGGGATCTGCGCAGGCGCATGAGCTTGATCACACAGGATATTCAGCTCTTCCAGGCTTCGGTGCGCGATAATCTGACCTTCTTCGATCGCTCGATCAGCGATGAGCGCATCCTGGCGGTGCTGGCCGAAGTGGGCTTACAGACCTGGTATGAGGCCCTGCCCGAGAAGTTGGAGACAAAGCTGGGTGCGGGCGACCACGGACTATCCGCTGGTGAGGCGCAATTGCTGGCCTTTGCGCGCGTGTTCCTGACGCAGCCAGATCTGGTGATACTGGATGAGGCTTCGTCGCGCCTGGACTCAATAACGGAGCAATATATTGAGAAGGCGGTGGATAAACTTTTTAAGCAGCGCACCGGCATTGTCATCGCCCATCGCCTGGCCACCATCCAGCGCGCCGACGATATCCTGGTCATTAAGGATGGGCGCATTCTGGAGGCTGGTCCACGGGTCGAGCTGGCCGCGGATCCCACTTCCCATTTCGCTCGCTTGCTACAACATGAGTCAGGAAGGATTCCTGTATGAATATAAAGTTGCCCATGCTGCTCGGTAGTTTGTTGCGCTACCGGCTCTTTTACGAGGTCAGAGCGGTGCTGCTCTCCTTTATCGCCAATGCTGCAACGGTTGCCTTTGGCTTATTGCTACAGCAGCTCTTTGATACGCTCTCGCAACGGCCACATTTTGATCTGCGCCTGGGCCTGCTGCTGCTTGCACTCTTTCTGTTAACCATGATACAGATGGGGATGCAGTTTATCGGCTTTGACAACACGCTCAAGGTCCATTATCCGATCCGTGGCCTGCTGAGTCGCAATGTGCTGGCCTATATCTTCAGGCAGCCAGGGGCCAGGGCTCTGTCGGTAACGCCGGGCGAGGCACTCAATACCTTGCGCGATGATAGCGAGACCATCGCTTATACGCCGGGTATTGGTCAGATAGGCGACCTGACCTTCGCGCTGGTGGCCCTGGCGATCTTATGGCGCATCGACGCCCTGGTTACCCTGGCGGTACTGCTGCCACTATTGCTGGTGATCGTGCTGGGTCGCCTGTGGATGAAGAGCGTCGCCAGCTATCGCGAGGCCAGCCGCAACGCCACCGGACAGGTCACAGGGATGGCGGGCGAGATCCTGGGTGCGGCCCTGGCGATCCAGGTAGCGGGCGCTGAACAAGCGGTGATCGAGCACTTCCGTCGCTTGAGCAAGCATCGCCTGGTGCAGATGCTGCGTGAGCGCCTGCAAAACGATGCGGTCAACGCGGTCCTGGGCAATACCGTGGGCCTGGGCACCGGACTGGTACTGTTCCTGGCCGCGTTGAGCGCCCACTCGGCCCATCTAAGTATCGGCGATATCACGCTCTTCATCTTCTACATGGAGTACATCACCGGCACGCTCACCAATCTGGGCGCAAGCCTGGGGAAATATGCCCAGACACGGGTCTCGCTTGGGCGTATGCTCTCGTTGATGCAGGTCAGGGATCACCAAGCACGCTTACTGGTCGAGCGCCACCCGGTCTCGCTAAAAAAGCAGGCCCTGACAGTGAAAGAGATACGTTTGGAACCTCAGAGCGATACGTTAGAACTGGTAACGGCCACACAACTCACGTATCATTATAGTGCTAGTGGAAAAGGGATTGAGAGGGTCGATCTCCGATTACCGCGAGGCACTTTAACGGCGATTGTTGGCAGAGTTGGCTCAGGTAAAACGACGCTGGTGCGTACGTTGCTGGGCCAACTAGCGCGACAAGAGGGCGAGATACGCTGGAACGGCAGCTCCATCCAGGACCCGGCTGACTTCTTTGTGCCGCCGAGGGCAGCCTATACCCCCCAGGTTCCACACCTCTTTAGCGATACGCTGGAAGAAAATATACTACTCGACCAGCCGGAGGCAAAGGCACAGCTACAGCAAGCGATCTACCAGGCCGTACTGGATCAGGATGTAGCGACGTTTCCGCTGGGAGTACAGACAGAGATTGGAAGTCGAGGCATGAAGCTTTCGGGCGGACAGGCCCAGCGCACGGCGGCGGCCCGCATGCTGGCACGACCGGCAGAGCTGTTGGTGCTGGACGATCTCTCCAGTGCCCTGGATGGCGAGACAGAGCGGCAGTTGTGGGAACGCCTTTTTAGCAGGCGCGATCAAACCTACCTGGTGGTCACGAACCGCCGGCCAGTCCTGCAACGCGCCGACCGGATCATTGTACTCAAAGATGGCAAAGTAGAGGCACAGGGCACACTCAACGAGCTATTGAAGACCAGTGCCGAGATGCGCCTGCTCTGGGCCGATGTAGACGGACAGGATCACACCTAGTCGGCCTGCACCAGGGAGGCTGTAACCCGCTTCTCGGCTGTAATCTCTTGCAGCTTGACCACCACCTTTTGGCTACGATGATAGAGATCAGCCGGGTGGGTAATGTAGCCAGACACAACCTGGTCCACAGGGATCAAAGCCAGAACTCCACCCAGGTCGACATAGACACCCTCGTCGGCCAGGGCGGAGATGGTACCCGGGCAGGTATCACCAGGCGCAAGTTTACTGAGAACCTCGTCGCGTCGCCGGGCATAGGTCAAGGAAAGAAGCAACGTATCCTTATTCTTCTCCATGATCATCACCGAGACTTCTTGTCCCGGCTGCACAACTTTCCAGGGATCAATAAAGCGCTGTTGCCCGGAGATGTGGTGTGGCAGAATAAAACCTTCAACGCCACCCAGGTCTACACTGGCGTGGCGGCCATGAATAGTGGTAATTCTGCCCTTACAGATATCGCCCGGTCGCAAACGGCTCAATAGCTGCTGCCGCTGGCGGCGCCGCTCAGGAGTGTCGGGATGGGTAGTAACAATCTGTTGCGAGAGGGTAAGAATATGCAACTGGCGATCAACCGCCTGCACCGTAACCAGGATCTGCTGTCCCTTGAGCGCCTCCAGTTGTTGCTGGACCAGCTCCTCCTCCGACAGGTGTTGCTCATCAACAGTCAGTTCAGCCACGCGCCAGGTAAAGCCCAGCACGGCATTCTCGATGGTGCCCTGAATGCCGTTGATGTCTACAATCAATTGACTCCCTAGCCACTCTACAATACGCCCAACCAACGGTCGACCATTCTTATAATGCTCCTCCAAAAGCGACCATGTATCTTCTGGCAGTGGATTCACGTCTGCGTGCTCTTCAGACATTGTGCACCTCGTTTCCTACAGCACATCAAACTGCATGCGGCAAACCTTTATGTATTATCAAGTATACACTGCTTTCAGCACAGAATCCTCATAAAAAAGTTGAAACACCCTCGATTGTCAATAGAGCCTTTATATGACGGACATAGATTAAGGCTGCAGGGCAAACACAAACTTTTCTAAAGCATCCGCGACGCCATCTTCAGTATTGGTCAAGGTCACATAATCTGCCACTGCCTTGACCTCTTCATGGGCATTCCCCATGGCGACACCCAGACCAGCAAAGCGCAGCATCTCTAGATCGTTATGGTTATCACCAAAGGCAATCACCTCTGAAGGCTGGATATCCAGCAAGCGCGTAATGGTTTTCAGCGCGTTAGCTTTCGAGACCTCGGGATGCAGGAACTCCAGCCACTGGGCGGCGGTCTGCGTGACATACAGCTGGTCAGCAAAGAGCCTCTCAAGCTCCAAACGCTTCTCCCTAAGCGTCTCCGCATCGCCATAAGCGCCTATCTTGATGCAGGGCTGGGGATAGACCTCTACAATATCCTGTACCGACCGTACAGGCACATCGGCCAGGTACCAGTTGTGGCGATCATATAGAGTTTTTTCAGCATAGAGCTGCTCACTGGTATAATAACAAAACTGTAGATCTAAACGGCGGGCCGCCTCAAGCACAGGCAATATATATTGTTCAGGTACCAGTTGTTCGTGTACAATAGTATTTGTGCGCGTATCGATAATGGTAGCTCCATTACTGGTAATCAAGGGCGCGTTAAGCGTGAGCTCCCGATCACAGAATGAACACTATAGGGCACACGGCCCGTGGCAATTACGAGACGCATCCCGGCGGCCAGTGCGCGTTGCAAAACGTCCAGTGTACGCGGTGTGATAGTATGCTGTGGGCTCAAAAGGGTGCCATCCAGGTCAATTGCGAGGAGACGATACATATTTTTGAGTAACTCCTGATAGATATTTCTGTGGCTATTCTTAATTACCACAACTTTAGTATACGCCTTTTTGCTTGCCAATTGAAATAGCAGAGCTTCTTTTTACAAGGGATAAAAAATCAAAAAAGAGGATATATATGCAACATTGGATTTGTGTGACCTGTGGCACGCAGTTTGCCGCTAGTAATGAAAAGCCGGATTCCTGTCCGATCTGCCTGGACCAGCGGCAGTATGTCGGACCCCAGGGCCAGCAGTGGACGACGCTGGAAGAGATGCGTGGCAGCGGTGAGTATAGCAATACCATCAAACAGCATGAGCCAGACCTGGTCGGTATTGGCACCACGCCCAAGTTCGCTATCGGGCAGCGTGGCCTGCTGGTACGCAGCGAGCAGGGCAACGTCTTATGGGACTGCATCACTTATCTGGACGATGAGACCTACGCTGCCGTAAAAGAGCTGGGCGGCATCTCGGCCATCGCCATCTCCCACCCGCACTACTATTCCTGTATGATTGAATGGTCGCAGCGCTTCAATGCCCCGATCTACCTGCATGCCGACGACCAGCAATGGGTGATGCGGCCCGATGAGCACATCGTCTTCTGGACAGGCGAAACCCATCAATTGCCCGGCGACATAACCTTGGTACGCCTGGGTGGCCACTTCCCGGGTGGGACCGTGCTGCACTGGCCGCAGGGCGCCGACGGCAAGGGTGCCCTGTTATCAGGAGACATCATCACTGTCGTCGCCGACCGCCGCTGGGTCAGTTTTATGTATAGCTATCCCAATCTGATCCCGCTGCCAGCCGCCGAGGTCGCCCGCATGCGCGATACCATCAAGCCCTACGCCTTCGACCGTATCTACGGCGCCTGGTTCGACACCATCGTCCATGAGGACGCCCACAACGCCGTCATGCGCTCGGCCAACCGCTACATCGAGGCCCTGCAGACCATCCTGCCCATCCAACAAGGCTAGCTTCACAAGCTACACGCGCCATCACGCAGGCAGGGTACGCATCTGCTTCAAGCTGTGCGGCGCCTGATAGTGACCTATACAGGAGCTATTTCACGAAACACTTGCTGAATGGCAGCAATGACGAGATTGGGCTGTTCGAGCTGAATATAATGTCCGCTCTGACTTGCTATAACAAGCTTGCTGCGGGATGAGAGTTGGGCTAATGCTGCCTGCCAGGACACTCCCGGAGGAGTTGGTAAAGCATGGAAAAGGACCACTAGCGGCAGGCTCCCCAGACTCTGCGCCGAGGTACGCACCTCATGGGCCGTCTCGCCAAAAGCCGCCAGTTCATCGGCATAGGTGCGAAAAAACTGTGGTTGGGCTTGATAGGCTTTCAGTGCGGGAAGCACAGCTGGAGCATACTCATTGAGCGTGCTGGAGTGCTCCAGATTGAGCTGAAGAACTAGCCGTGGAATGCCAAATAGCGCCAACCACCGATCAAAGTAATGATCCTGTATATCTTGAGCAGCGGGGAGCGGTTGATTTTCATAGCTTGGATCAACGAGTACCATACCAACGACCTGCTGTGGATAGGTACTGGCATAAAGGCGTACATAAAGCCCGCCCAAAGAGTGCCCGACCAGGATGTAGGGGCCGGCAATATGCGCTTTCGCCAGTAGCGTGTGAAGTTCAGTCACAATCTGCTTGCCAGTACGAGGTGTCTGGCCAACCTCGCTCCCACCATCGCCTGCCCGATCGTAGGAACAGACGCGGGTAAAGGTTGAAACGGCGGGTTGCACTTTACTCCAGACGAGGGTGGTATCGGCAAGGCCAGCTTCAAGGATGACCGTCGGACTCCCTGTCCCTGTGCAATCCAGGTGCAGCTTATACCCTCCCACATTGACCATTTGCCCAACAGGTGGAAAGTGTTGCCTGTCAATAATAGTTGCTAGCGCTTGATAGAGCGCTCCTGTACCCGCAAGCGAAACCAAAATGATCATTCCGCTGAGAAGGACACATAGGAGCCTTGCGCCCCTGTTTTTTTTGTTTTTGCGTGGAGAGGGTAACGAGCCAGGCTGTATTTCAATCAATGGATCTTGCATGCTAACATTCTCCTGGAAAATGGATATACTAACGCCGCTTATCGATCAAACTGCGCCAGCGCCCTGGAACGAATATGCATTCGAGATCGTTACCATCAGGAACCAGCGGGGCCAGATCATAAACTATGTCCTGGTGGGCATGCATAGTGACATCTCAAATCAGTTACAGCACCTGTTAAACATACTCCTGCTTATCACTCCACTTATACTGCTTGTTTCCAGCATAGGCGGCTATTGGCTCGCTTCCAGGGTGATTCGCCCTGTGCAGACGATTACGCGTACCGCGCGCGAAATGAGCGAGACCGACCTGCATCGACGTCTTAACCTGCACCGCCGCGATGAGCTGGGCGAGCTGGCGGCTACCTTTGATCGCATGCTGGATCGTCTGGAAAGAGCATTTGCACGCCAACGACAGTTTACGGCTGATGCCAGCCACGAGCTGCGCACCCCGCTCAGTATCATCAACACCGAGGTCGAACACATGCTGCAACGGCCACACACTGCCGAGGAATATATTCAAACCCTGGAGGTTGTCCAGCAGGAGAACCAGCGCATGACCCGGTTAGTCAACAATTTGCTGACCCTGGCCCGTACGGATAAAGAGCTGGTAATGTTGAAACGCGACCAGGTGGATCTCAGTGAGATTATCGTTGATGGGGCGGAACGCCTGGCCGCCCTGGCACAACAGAACGGGATCGAGATTTTCCTGTCTGGCCTGGATGAGATCCTTGTCCGGGGCGATCAACTCTATCTCACCCAACTCTACACCAACCTGCTGGAGAACGCCATCAAATACAGTGCAGGCATTGGCAAACGCGTCGATGTAAGGCTTGAGCGTCAAGAGAAACAGGCGCGAATACAAATCAGCGACGAAGGACCCGGCATCGCGGCAGAACATTTACCATTTATCTTTGAACGCTTCTATCGCGCAGATCAAGCCCGCACGCATCAACAACCAATTAACGGAGTGAACGATAGCATGGGTAGCGGGCTTGGTCTCTCTATCGCCCGCTGGATTGCGCAAGAACACGGTGGCTCGATCCAGGTCCAATCCTCTCCCGGCCAGGGAGCAAGCTTTGAGATTTCGTTACCCCTCTCCTCTCCTCCGAAAATGCATGAAATGCGATGAGTGACAAGAAAATCGCATAGAAGCCAGGACGCAGAACATACCATCCGACGCTCTGATATACAATTCTCAAGATAAAGGAAGTGATGGAATTCCAAATATTGCAATTTGCTAAAATATGGGGTATGCTGTATGTAGCTTGTAAAATTAATTACAGGTCACATCCCTCTTAACTCATGTTCCCTTTACCAGCGTGGCACCCAGAAAGCAGCTTCGGCAGTGGACCAGGATTTCCAGCGTGGTCGCGTTTGCTGCTCGTCACACGATACCTGTTTCCCTCTAACCAAACAGTAGCAATCAAAGATATATTTAGCGCGCGAGCAGGATGTATATCTGAACAATAAACATAAAGGACATCGTGATGGAAAACTTTATTAGTCCACTTCTTTTCAGCATGGTCTTATTGATGTATCTCTGGTTTTATAATGCGCGCTATCGCTTTCAGGAGGCACGAGCCGAGCAGCAGATTGCTCATCCACTTCCTCTTATAAGCAGGTAGCATGACTAGCGTCCAGGAAAGGAATAGGATGGGATTATGGAAGAACAAAAATTGCAAGAGATGGCACTGCAAGCTATTGGCGAATATATGATGGGTCATATCGCGGGTATCATGGAGATGGTGCAAGACAAAAGTTTTCTGCACCAGGATGAGGAACTGGATGAAGAGACGTTGACCGCGATTGAAAAACGGGTAAAAGCTATTGCAGAAGCGCTCACTTACCAGTCTACCAGGCAGGGAATACCTGCAGGGTCACAGGCAGAGAATCTGCAGGTTAGAGAAGCGTTCAATGAGCTACTTGCCAGCGTATCTGATTCAAGCGGGAACAAATAACAATGAAGCTAATTCCTGAGCAGGCAATACAGGAGAGATGGGACGCGCGGTCCCACCTCTCCTGTACTATCACCAGCTTTACCCAACCTCTATGGTCCATAGCAATGCGCCAGTGTTCTCGCTGAAAGCACCCATGGAGGCCTTGCGAACAGCCGGTCCGGCAAAGGGTTGCCAGTCTACCAGATAAATTCGTCCATCACCGGTGGATAGCTGTGGGGTTGCCATCATCGAGTAATCGAGCTGGCCTTTATTCCAGGGTATATCCTGTTGCCAGAGCGTCTGTCCATCTTTGCCCCCAATGGCCAGGATTGTCCTCTTGAGAGGAGGCGTGCTCATTGTCCTGGGTGTGGCAAAGACATTTACGAGCAGATAGAGATTTCCATGATCCAGCACGAGATTTCTGGTATCAAGCATTGAGAAACCAGAGTTATTGTTGGCTAATTGCCTTTTCCAATGCATAGCACCAGTAGCACTATCAATCGCGTAGACATCTGCAAATCCACTCTTAGTGCTGGTAAAGAGATATAGCATATCTGGAGCGAGCAGGAGGTGGGGAGTATTGTAGTCTCCATCGAGCTGATATTCCCACAGGTGCGCCCCGTCACTGCTGCGTAAGGCGAGAAAGCCTGTTCCTTGAACGATATAGATAATCCCCTTGCCAGACACTACCTGATCTGGATAGAAATTGCCCCCATTAAAGCTTTGTTTCCACAGCAGCTTCCCGGTAGCAGCATTCTCGACCAGTAACTGATCATCTATCTGTATATAAAGCGTCTGCTGTTCACCCAGCAGGGAATTAACCTGGCCAGTAAAGGTCTGAGACCAGAGAGGGGCACCAGTTTTTGCCTGCAGGCCATAAACTTTATACTGGTTTGGTGCAGCCTCACAGGCGAAGTAAACAGTGTGATTGAGAATGAGTGGAGGGGTCATGTTGACATCTTGACCACAATCGCTCCATTTCCAGAGTACCGCTCCATCACCGGGGCGTACAGCATACATGACCATCGCACCTATCCCCTGCGTTGGCGCCGGCCTGACAGCCATATAAAGGGTGCCATCGGCAAGCTGGGGATTATATACTTCCACATCACCAAGGTCTTTTAAGTACTGCCTGACAAAGGCACCCGTATCGGCACTGTAGACGCTAGTGTTTCTATACAGGTTGCCATTTAGAAAAAAGGCTGGCGTCGGGCTGGGCAGTCCAGCAGGGCCACCCGGATTTGACCTGGCAGGCGGTACAGATGATACCGCTTCCGGTGTGATATGGTAGACTGGCCCTGCAGTATTTTTCACCACTGGCCCTCCGCCCTTTGGCGTAACTGGACCTGGTCCAGCCTGTCCTCTTAGCGCAGAGATGCCGAGTAGTCCGGCGGTAACCACTATAATGAGCGCCGCCGCGATCAGGGCCACAATGTTTCTTAAGGTTTTGCGCGCTCGCGGCCGCTGCATACGCAGCGGGGCGGCAGAACTGACACCTGATTGAGAGTTAAACATATGCTGTATTTTTGCTCCTTCAGCCGCAGACTTATGAAATCCTGGTAACGCAGGCAGCAGATCGGGAGGGGTTGCCGCTGGCAGACAATCTTGAATCAGACCGGCCAGATAATGATAATCCTGATAAACCTGGGTACAGCCAGCGCAGGAGGCCAGATGAAGCTTGAGCTCAGCTTGCTCTGCGGGTGTCAGATCGTCCGGATGGAGGGCGGCAAGCTTTTCAGCCCAGGCAGGACAGGCTAACATTTGCATATCACTACTCATATTAATGCTTCTCCTCCATTTTCTGCTTATTATCCCCGAAAATTGTTTATAGAGCTGACGCACCTGAATACGTCCACGGCAAATATAGCTACTGACACATTTTTCAGTGATCGAGAGCAATTGTGCGATCTCACGCTGTGAAAAGCCCCACTGGTCTTGCAGGAGCACGCACATACGGTAGCGAGGTAACATCGCCGCCAGCGCTTGCTCAATACATTCTTTCTCGCTCACGCATATCTGTGGGTCCACAATCTGGGGCAAACGCGCCTGAAACTCCTCATGGGTATCATCCTCAAAGGGGAAAAATTCGATGATCACTTTATGGCGCAGGTAGTCGATGGCGACATTGGCCGCAATGCGCTTAAGCCACGGCCCGAATTGCAAATCGGCGCTGGTACCTGGTAAGCCATTCCAGGCCCGCAAAAAGGTCTCTTGAAAGAGATCATTGACATCTTCTTTCTCGCCGACCAGGGAATACAAACGCCGCCAGATGAACGCTTTATGCCGCTGATAAAGCGCTTCAAATGCTAGCTGGTCTCTGGCCTGTGCTCGTCGCACTAACGCAGCGAGCGATGCTGAATCTTCAGGATCAGGCGTAGGACTGGTATCAAGGACAGGCTTAGACATACACACAACTCCTTCCGCAGCAGAGGCATTGTTCCCTCTACCCACTACAACGCTTTGGTGCAGTCTAAACCTGTAATCACTGCCTGCAATTCAAAAACGCAAAAAGAAGCTCGAACTCACAAGGATTGAAGTTGCTCTGGCTTCGCCTCATCTTCGAGCAGCACGATGGTGCCGGTAGAACCATCCACGCGGAGCAGCTGGCCATCCTGGATGTGCTCGATCGCTCCTGCCACGCCGACCACTGCTGGTATGCCATACTCGCGGGCCACCACCGCTCCATGCGATATCGATCCGCCCATCTCCATTACCAGGCCTCCCGCGGTCAGGAAGAGGGGGTCCAGCCAGGATCGGTCGAGGGCGCGACCAGGATCTCTCCCGGTTCCAGGTGCGCGCCAACGGGATGAAGGATTACGCGCGCCCTGGCAGTGATACTGCCCGCAGAGGCGGGGGTGCCGCGCAATGTATTGGTCTCGGTTCCCTCATCAGCAGAGCTGGTTGGCTCGACGCCATCGGAGAGCAGGATGCGTGGGACATGGCGGCGTTGCAGTTCCTGCTCATAGGTGGCACGCCGCGCCTGCACCACGGAATGCATATCAGCACCGGCCAGAGCCCTACGCACCTCACCAAATGACAGGAAGTAGAAATCATCCAGCTTCTCCAGGCGACCGGCTCTGACCAGCTCCTCGGCCACCGGCCGCAGGATTGTACGCAGGCGAGCCAGAATCCAAACCAGGTAAAACTTGGGCATTTCGCGCAGCCCCAGGAGGGCACGCGTGCGCCGCAGGCAGAATTTCACCAGCTGGCCACGCAGCCAGTTGCTTTTCAGCGCACGGCGCGTCAATTCACGCACCATCGCCTCCGCCTGCTCGGCACCATGGGCGAACTGAACATCGGGGGCCTGGCTGGCGTCGTTCAGGCGCAGATAGTTCAGCAATACCCCAGAATATGCGTCGGATCGTCAGACCAGCGCGGCACACCCATGTCGATCTCCGCCACCCCACGATGTCCATAGGTTTGTAAGAATGCGGCCAGATTGTGTTGCAAGCCAGACGGCATGGCGTCCCGCTGGTATGCTTCAGCCAATTGGGCCAGCGAGTGTTCGAGCATGAAGGTTAGCGCATCCGGATCAGCGGCAAGCTTGCGAGCGATGTCCCAGAGCGCCAGATCCATCTCGGTGGTTGGATTATAGGGCAGACTACGCAGCACGGCCTGTCGCTCATCGGCGCTGGCCAGGTTGCCTAAGAGCTTGCCAGCCAGACCAAAGGCGAAGAAACCGGCAGGTATGATGGGTCCGATGGATGCCACGGTCCGGAAGAGGTCATAACGACTAGCGTTTTCCACCAGAGCCAGGCGTTCCAGCGAGCTCGCATGAGGAGAGATAGACAACTGTTGCTCCAGCTGTTGCTTGATGCCCCAGATACGCTGCCGCGCGGCCAGCGGACGGAAGAGGGCCTGGCAAAAATAGCGTAGAAGATGGAGACCGCGAATCAGGGAATGGCCCCACGCATAAAACCCATATGCCCGTGGGTCGTACGCGCAAACGAGGATCAGAGACAAGCGCCTTAACCAGGACAGCCGAACGTGCTTCAGCAAAAGGCAGCAAGCCAGCGATAATACGGCGTCCGATGGGGTTGCGCAGGCCACCTGTCAGATCAAGGAAGAGGCGCATTCCCGCCTCAACTAGAAAGTTGGGACCGGTCTCGTCTGGTCCCGAAACGATACCCACCAACCGCACAATACCAGAAACGAGCAGGCGGAAGGTCGCGATGCCCATTGGTGTGAGGGGCTGATAGACGCCCTGAGCCACGTTGAACGAGAGGTAGACACGCAACACATCATCCGTTTGTGGAGCGTTGGCGGGCAGCGGATAGAGCGTGGTGATCGGCCGTGCCTGCGTCAGCCAGAGCTTGCCGCCGGCATCAATGGCCCATTCTGTATCCTGTGGTACCTGATAGTGGGCCTCCACCTGTGCCCCCAGGCATGCCAGTTGCCGCACCTGCTGATCGGTAAGGCAGGGTTGCACGCTCTGAGCTACGCGCTCGATACGTTGCGTCCCACCGCCGGGCAGCGCTTGAATCAGCACGCGCTTATCTCCTGGCCGCCGCTCGACTATCTCTCCACTGGCTGTATTGACAACAAAATGGTCAGGATTGACCGCGCCCGACACGACCGCCTCTCCTAATCCCGGACTGGCATCGATCACGGTCTGGCGCCGTTTCCCGGTGAGCGGATTGGCCGTAAAGAGCACGCCCGCTACTTCCACCTCGATCATACGCTGAACAACCACTGCGAGACTGACGCAGTGTGGATCAATCTGATTGCGCTGGCGATAATTCACGGCACGCTCGGTCCAGAGCGAGGCCCAGCAGCGGCGGATCGCCTCCAGCAAAGCCTCCTCACCCACGATGTTCAGGTAGCTATCCTGCTGTCCGGCGAAACTGGCAAAGGGAAGATCCTCCGCCGTGGCCGAGGAACGCACAGCGACAGCGAGCGGCAGACCACTCCCGAGAGATACGTAAGCGGCGCGCACAGCAGCGGCAAGCTCTTGCGGAGCGACACCCCCATAAGACGCTCCCGAATGGTGGCCGCAAGCTCGGCGAGGCGCGCCTGTTCGACTCCAGCTGCCAGTTCTGCCAGTAATTCTCCCAGGTCCGCGCGTGCGGCTATCTGTATATAGGCAGCGGTGGTGATACAAAAACCAGCAGGGACGGGCAATCCTGCTCGGGTGAGCTCTCCCAGATTGGCACCCTTACCGCCTACTAGTGGGAGCTGAGCATAATCAATCTCATCAAAAAAGAGTATAGACGGTAATTTCCCTCCACTCTGAGGGAGAAGCGATTTTGGATACTACTCATAGTAATCCTGCCTTCCACCAGCATCTTGCTTGTAAAAAGACACTGTAGATTTTAATTAATTAACAAGATAATTAATAAGTGAGCAAAAAAAAGCTAACCAGGCATTAATGTGGCTTGATGCCATTAACAATGGTCTCGGTAATCAGGGTTGCCAGTTGCTCATGAGAGTACTGAGCGACCGTGGGATCACCAACAATTTGACGCCGCGTCACAAAGCCAACCAGGCAACTGAACGTCAGATGCGCCAGAAAGGTTGGATCGGTCTGGCAAATATTGCCCAGCTCGATCTGGTGTGTGTAGTAGCTACGAAGGAAGCTAACCACCTGGCCCAGGAGCTGGCTACGAATGGGCTCAATAACGGCCGCGTTGTGTAGCGCCTCTGGCAATAGGATACGCAACAACTTCACACACGTTTCGCCTTCGACGATCCCCAACACCTGCACAAGCAAGAACTTCAGGAACAGTTCAGGAGGCATATCCAGCCTCTCCGGTGGCAGCGAGCGCATCAGGCCAAGAGGAGAACGTGTCTCGACAATCGCTCCCAGCAGTTCATCCTTATTCTCAAAATAATGATAAATGAGGCCAGGTGTAATGCCAGCCGCGCGTGCGATATCGTTATTGGTCGTCCGGCTAAAGCCCTTCTCCGAAAAGACCGTCAGCGCCACTTCAAGAATATGCTCGCGCCGATCCTCCACGACCTTAGGCGTGCGCGCCATCATCTCTCCCTCTCTTTCGCAATCCTGATTCCTATTAATTAATTATCTCGTCAATTAATTATAGAAAGAAAAGAAAAGGAAAGTCAAGCCGTTGCAGGTTAACTCAGGGCTTTTGATCGCAGGGAGATCACGAGCAAGCGATAAGATGTACTTTCTTTCAGGAATGTGTAGTGGGCGACCGCAGCCGTCCACCATACATGAATGAAAAATAGATCCATGGCAATGTATGCATTTGTCATAATGGTTAAACTGAACATATACGAAGATATGCTTTTGGCGTGATTTAGTGGAAAAGGAGGAAAAGAAAGATGTTTATACGCTGTCTCGTTTTATTCCTGATGGCTGCATGCCTGTTGTTGGTCACCGGGATCGTCAGTGCTCCATCAACGTATGCAGCGGTTGCCACCCACGCAACGGGACCGTATGGTCCAGATACATGCCTCACTGGCTACGTATGGCGTGAGGCGTTCACGGGAGATCATGTCTGTGTCACGCCCCAACGGCGGACGCAGGTAGCATTTGATAACAGCCAGGCCTACTATCGCACCAATCCGTACGGCGGCCCCTATGGCAAAGATACCTGTCGCAACGGTTATGTGTGGCGTGAAGCAGGCCCTGATGATCATGTCTGTGTTACGCCTGATGAACGCACCCTGGTCGCGCAGGAAAACCAGCAGGCCCCCTACCGCTATCAATCTTAACATAACCTGGATAGTAGACTCACCTGCACAGCGAGATCATAAAGCAGGACATCGATAGGTACACGGTCCTCCTTCTAAGTCAAACACTCCTCACTTAGAAGGAGGACGCTCTGTATAATCCACCCAAGCGCGAACGCATCCTGGAGTGGCAGTCGCAACAGAATTTCGCGATCTGCCCTGACTCCGAAAATCCCGATGCCTGCAATGCTTATCAAAAATTGAATTTCCCACCACAAGCGTTTGATCAAATTAATAGCTACCATGAAGAGCAGGTCAAAGCTGAAGAAAAGCAAAATAGCTAAGAGCATTTCTACCTGCACTTGACGTTAATAAATAGTGACCATGCGCCAAATTTCCAATCATCTGATTGACTTTTGGCGCTTTTTATGTTAAAATGCAATCAAGTGATTGAAATTGTTAGAATGGGAAAGCAATGGATAGGAGAGCAAAGGAACCGGTGGCAACTGAGAGGGGCACGCGGGCCATGCAGAATGATGAGCGGAGACGTTCACTGGTGCTGGCTGCCTATCACCTGATCGCGGAGAAGGGACTGGAACAGTTGCGCACACGTGATGTAGCGGCTCAGGCCGGAGTTAATATCGCCACCTTACATTATCACTTTTCCGGCAAAGAAGACCTGATCCAGGCGGTGGTCGAGTATGTGATGCATATCTTCAGTACTCCTTTACCCGTCACGCCAGAAATAGTGAAGCCCACCACAGCCTGGGATCAACTAAAGCTGATGTTCTATGGTATTCAATATCGTCAGCAAGCCACACCCGAGCTCTTTGTGGTCCTGAGCGAGCTTGTGTTGCGCGCGCAGCGTTCTCCTGCTATGCAGCCGCTACTGAAGCAGCTCGATGCTGGTTGGCATGGCTATCTGAAACAGGTCATTGGAGAGGGCGTCCAGCGACAACAATTCCGATCCGATTTGGATCCGGAGACAACGGCGACTGAATTCATTGTGTTGCTGAAGGGGCAATTTTTCACCGTATCAGCAGCGGTGATACGGTTGATTTTGAGCGTATCCTGCAAGATGTGGCCTATAGGCTTGTTCATTGAGCGACCAGACAGCATTCCTTTGCGGACGTGCGCTGACGCGCCCGAGCTGTTTTATGTTGTGATATAGATACGTATCCTGCTGGTACTCATGCTGCCGGTGGTTGTCGTGTTAACGGTCGCGCCGATCATCTTCAATATCCTGCTCCTCGGCGGCATCATCAGCAGCGCTATCTGGGCCAGGCATCTGCTGCTCCAGATAAATAATAACAATACATCTCATTGAGGAACAGGAACATTACCTGGCGATAATGCTAACTATTACGTATAAAGAGATAGATATTAATTATACTAATCATGTTCGTGTTTCATGGAGGAGATAGCGATGAAGAAAGTTGTTGTTACTGGTGGGAGTGGTAAGGCGGGGCGAGCCGTCATCAAAGATCTACTGGCCCATGATTATGAGGTTTTGAGTGTGGATCTACTGCCGCCACAGGAGCGCCTGTGCCCTTTTCTTAAAACAGATCTCACCGATCTGGGACAGGTCTTTGAAGTGCTGCAGGGCAGCGATGCGGTTGTCCATCTGGGCGCTATTCCGTCCTCTGGTCTTCAGCCAGAAGAGGCGACCTTCCGCAATAATACGCTCAGTACCTATAATATTTTCAGCGCGGCCGTGGCGTTGAAATTACAGCGGGTGGTGTGGGCCTCCAGCGAGACCACGCTGGGCCTGCCATTTGAGCGCCAGAAGCCCGACTACGCACCGATAGACGAGGAGAATCCACTTTATCCAGAGTCCAGCTATGCGCTTTCAAAAGTGATCTCGGAGGAGATGGCGCGCCAGTTCAGCCGCTGGAGTGGTATCCCCTTTGTGGGGCTGCGTTTCAAATATTATGGAACCCCATGATTATGAGCGCTTCCCTTCTTTCTCTGAGGATGCCACGCTGCGCAAGTGGAATCTGTGGGGCTATGTCGATGCCCGCGATGTCGCCCAGAGCTGCCGCCTGGGGCTCGAAGCCGATATCACTGGCGCGGAGTCCTTCATCATTGCCGCAGCCGATACGGTCATGAAACGCCCAAGCCGCGAGCTCATGGCGGAGGTCTTCCCAGGCGTACCCTTGAAAGGCGAGATCGAAGAGTTTGAGACGCTGCTCTCAATTAAGAAAGCACGTAAACTCCTGGGCTATCAGCCAGAATATTCATGGCGCAACGCCTGAGCAAAAACATCGGGGCAGCAGCGTCTGCCCGGCGCCTGGCAAGGTCAATGCTTGACAGGAAAAGGGTGCAACAGTAAAATATTAAAATATTAAAACAGGCATAATTGTCGATCTCTATTTTTAGCGCGCGCATAACGGCCTCAGTTGCGCCATAGCCAGCTGCCCTTACGACATGCAAAAAATCCCGCGCCACGCCTCAGGCACAGAATTATTTCGTTATACACGTCACTTCAGCCATACGTTTCAGGGTATCTGGTCGCCGGATGGTAGATACCTGGCAACCAGCACGTCGCGTATCAACGAGGTGAGGGTGTGGGATATTGTGACAGGCAAGCTGGTGTGCAGTCATAGCCATAGTTCGGGTGGCTTTAACGGGCAGATGGCCTGGTCGCCTGATGGAACGATGATTGCATCAGCAAATGCGGGCGATATCGAGCTGTGGGACCCGTGGAGCGGGCGCAGGATCGCCAGGCTCCCAGGCTACCTGGGCGATGCCCACTGGTCATCGGTAGCGATGGCCTGGTCGCCCGATGGTTCACAACTGGCATTTGGAGCATATAGGAGCAGCATAACCAACCAGCCGGGATATGGGGTCTACATCAAGGATATCCTCAGCAGAGAAACTGCGGCCTTTTATGGTGGCCATACCCGGATCACGACCGCGGTCAGCTGGTCACCTGATGGCCGTTACGTGGCTTCTGCCTGTGGCGAGAAGGATGTACACGTCTGGGATGCACAGACAGGCCAGTTGGTCGAGCACTATCATGGCCATAGCGATGCTGTAGGGACGCTGGCTTGGTCGCCAGTTGACAATATTGTGGCCTCTGGTTCAGCAGATCATACGGTCCAGCTCTGGGTACCCGGTGAGGGATTGATAAGGAGCTATCAAGGACACAGTGAGCTTATCCGGTCGGTCGCCTGGTCGCATAATGGAAAATATCTGGCCTCCGCCAGCGCGGATACGACGGTACAGACCTGGGAAGCCGAGACCGGCCAGTTGATCAGCACCTATCGTGGTCATAACACCTGGGTAGATGCGGTCGCCTGGTCGCCCGACGATAACCTGCTGGCCTCTTCCAGCTATGGTGTGCAGCTATCAGATAGCATGAGCGGAGAAACCGTGGCCAGCTATGGAGAGCCAGCAGAGGTAAATGTGATCGAGCTCTCTCCCGATGGGCAGTTGATGGCCTCCGCAGCATCTGGCACCATCCAGCTCTGGAACGCCAGTACAGGCGCGCAATATTTTACCTACCAGCGGCAAGATAACTATATTCCCGCGCTGGCCTGGTCGCCCAGCGGTCATGCTATCGCTTCGAGCAATACCCTTACGCAGGTTGTCGAAGGCCACACCAGATGCAGCGGCCAGATCCACATCTGGAGCACAGATGAAAGCACGCGAGGCGAGCTGCTCAAGAGCTGGGAATGTCATGAAGATATGGTGGTAGATATCGCCTGGTCGCCCGATGGGGCGCGCCTGGCTACGGCCAGCTTCGATAAGACGATCCAGCTCTGGCATAGCCAGACGGGCACGCAAGCCGGCACATGTAGCCACGCCGCACGCGTCAGCGCGCTCGCCTGGTCACCTGATGGGACATACATTGCCTCCAGCGATATCAATGGCAGCGTTTACATCTGGCAGGCCCACACGCTGCAGCTCCTCACAACCTACGAGGGACCCGGCTGTATGGAGGACCTTTGCTGGTCCCCGGATGGCCAATTTATAGCGACCGGGCACCTGGACGGCTCTCTATGCATCTGGAATACTGCCACCCAACAGCTGGCCTGGCAGCGCGCCACATCCAAACAGCGCCTCGCAGCGGTCGCGTGGTCACCCGATGGTCGCCATATCGCCAGCGGCGCTTGGGATCACACCCTCAAAGTCTGGGAGGCCACCAACGGCCAGCTCATCTCGATCTATGAACACAGCGCCATCGTCCGAGACGTTCTCTGGCACCACGACAACCAGCATCTGGCGGCCGCCAGCGACGGCGTCTACACCTGGCCCTTCTAAAAGCATGTGCGGGGCTTCCCCCAATACCATGTAGTTAAGAAGAATTTGAGCTCAAACACGGGATGGAAGCTTGCCCCCCTTTTCCCTTCCTGTACGAAAAAGCGACAAGAAAGACGATGCTCATAGGTTCGGCCCTCAGCGGCCGATTGCCACCCCGGTAGGGTGGCCCGGTCTCCTCACCGCTCGGTCTCTCGTCACCGATCCCTCGACCCACGCGGTGCCCAAACGCATGGTTCGTGTTTGGGCACCGCGTGAAGGAAGGGCAAATACCACGGGGTGCTTGAGTGCTGAGATACCGGGCCGCCCTACCGGGGCGGCAATCGGGCGCTGAGGCCCGAACCTATGACATCTCTTTTCTTGTTGCCTGGTCGTATGGGAAAGGGAGGGAGGGCTTGTCGTCCGATAGCAATCACCATGTTTGAGCTCAAATTCTTCGTATCTTAACGGTATTGGGGCTTCCCCTCAATCCTTTCTTTTTATTTAAGAATAAAGCAAATAATCAATACGCATCGTTCTTTTTCGCATTTTTCGAGCATAAACGGCGAAGTCAAGCCTCATACCCACTTTTTGGATGTATTGTTGCGTAGCGCTGTTGGTTTTTGGGATTGACAACTACTTTCTTTCATGGTATATACTTTACTATGAGTAAAGTGGTTTACGATAAAAAAAGTGCTTCTCTAAATGGGAAGTTGCAAGAGTGCAGGGATGTAGAAAATATATGGAGACAAACCCACGCCAGGCCGCTGATTTGCTGGAGCAGATTGAGCAGGCATCGCGGATGGCTACCAGGTATAGTCTGGACAATGGATTAGTATTATTGGTCTGGGGTATGACCTTTTTATTGGATATGGTTGGTTTTGATGTCAGCCGCGTTCTGGGCTCGGTGTTACCAGGCTTAGTTTTTATGTGCGTCTTGAATGTGGCGATGATAACCTGGCGCGTCTGGTATAGCCGGCGCTTGCCGATCCAGCTACGCCGGGTGCTAACCAATAAGATCATTTATCTATGGTCGTTTTACTACGTGACGCTTATCGGCCTGGGAGTGGGCGCCTGGATCTTCTTGAGCGGTTCATTCCCTCCCTTCTGGTTTACCCTACTTGGCATACTGGGGGCGCTACCTCTACTTGTAAGTGGCTGGCGCATGCGACGGCGTGCATATACAACGAAAGCGCTAAAAGATGGCAGCATCGCAGCATGATTTCTCACCCGAGGAGCAACACCACCATCCTCGTTTGCAGCTCAACGAGGCTATCCACCAACCGGTCCGACTGTCCTTGATGGCGTTGCTGGCAAAGGCGAAACGAGCGGATTTCGCCTTCCTGCGGGATCAGTTGGAGCTGGGTGATTCAAATCTGTCGCGCCATCTTACGGCCCTGGAGGAACTGGGCTATATTGAGATCGAGAAGGTTTTTGAGAAGAAGCGGGCCCGCACCTGGGTTACGCTCAGTCCCACCGGTAGGCAGGCGCTAGAAGACCATATCCGTATCTTGCGGCAAATTGTAGAACAACCACTGGATCTGCCAGAGAATTAAAAATACGGCTACGTCATGAAGCATGGAGGCTTATCATGAGTGTTAAACCATTAATCACCGCCAGTATGGGCACGGAGCAGAAGGAGCCACTGCCAATTGATAGTCGTCCTAATAGTGTGCTTAAGCTACAAGAAAGGGTACGCGAGGGGAGGCTGAGCTGGCTGGGGCCGCTGGTGATGTGCTTTGTGCGCTTTCCTATCCTGTTGCTCTGTTTCTTGAGCGCATTTGGCGTCCTACAGCTAACAGGACAACAGCACGCTATGACAACAGCGTTAAATCTGACCCGCTACAACCTGCCATTGGTGGCCGACCTCCTCTGTCTATTGCTGCTGGCACGCCTGGTGCGCAAAGAGGGCATACACTTACGCGACCTGTTCTGTGCCACACGCCAGCATATACTGCGCGACCTGGTGCTCGGCATTGCGCTCTTTATGGGGAGCTATATCGCCGTGGCGGGACTGAATGTACTTTCACTGTTCGTCTTCTATGGACCCAACTTTTTTCAGAATACCCAGGCGTTGCAAACGCTACTTGGCAGTACGGGCATAAATCCGCTGGGTATACCTTTCCAGATCGCGATCAGCCTCCTGGTTCTGCCCATCAGCGTCGGCTTCGTCGAAGAGCTGGTCTACCGAGGCTATGCCCAGCCACGGATTCAGGCCCTCAGTGGCAGCAAATGGCTGGCCATCCTGCTGATGGCGCTGGGCTTCGGCTTACAACATGTCGTCTTTGGCCTGCTCAGCTGGCAATTTGCCCTCTCGGGTTTCCTGACCACCTTCGTCACAGGCATTATCTTTGGTGGCCTTTACCTGCTCAACAAACAACGCCTGAGCATCCTGATCCTCATCCACTGGCAATCGGACCTGATCAGTCTGGGCCTGCTCCCACTACTCATGGCACACTTCATTAAATAAGTTGAAGCGAGTATGTGCTATGCCGGGGGATGCTCACGCATGGCTTTTTCTGTGATGAACCAGGAGAAGGGCAGGAGCATCAAGAATGTACAGGTTGCGCAGAGAAAGAAGGCGGGACGCAGGCCGTAGAGCTGGGCAAACAAGCCGCCCAGGAGCGGGCCAATGGCGGCCATGCCATTGCTTAGAAAGCGATAGGCGGCCGTTACACGTCCTTGCAAGCGCGCGGGTACCTGGCGTCCCAGCAGGGCGGCGACGGCAATGGTCCAGAGTGGCCCGGTGAGTCCGCCCAGGACGGCGCCGCCGCCGATGATCCAGGCGTTAGTGGAGAGGGCCGGCGCCAGAAACATCAGCCCATTGCCCAGAATGTTGAGGCCGATCGGCCAGCGCCGTCCCAGCCAGCGCTGGACCGGGGCGAGCAGGAAGGCACTACCAACCCCACCCAGGCTGCTGCCCATGAGCAGAAAACCGTAATTTGCCGCGCTTAGACCCACCGGACCCGGTGCGACGGCATAGCGCACCAGCAGGGCCAGGTAGGCTCCCCAGCTGGCATTGATGACCATCGCCATCAGGGCAATCGCCAGCAAAAGGGGCTGTTGCCATAAGAAGTGCAGACCTGCGAGTAATTCGTGGCCAAGATGACGCCGCTCCTGGAGGATCGGGGCATAGGTGCCACGCAGGCAAAGGAGCGCGCCAAGCGTTAACAGGGCACAGCCGGTACCGATCCCCATCGTTAAGGCTGTGCTGATGCTGGCCAGCAGGCCTCCCAACGGTAAGGCAAGGAGTTCGATGCTATTTTGTGCCCCCACCAGCCAGCCATTGGCCCGCTCTAGATGCCTGGGAGCAACCACCATCGGCACCAGGGCCGCCAGGGCCGGCTCTTCCAACGTCTGGGTCAGGCCCAGGATAAAGGCAAGACCATAGAGCAAGAAGAGCGGGAAGTAGCCGCAGACGATGGCCAGCCAGGCCAGTCCAAAGGCAAGCAGGCGTAGGAACGCCAGCCCAAACATGAAAAGGCGTCGATCGGAGCGATCGACCAGCACGCCGGCAAGCAGGCCGAAGAGAAAGGTGGGCACCGTCAATGCAAAGGTCACGCCGGACACCAGGAGGGAAGAGGTGGTTAGCCGATTGGCCAGTAATGAGAGGGCCAGCAGCATAATCCAGTAAGCAAAATAGCTACTGCCCGAGGCGGTCCAGAGCGCGATGAAATTTGTCCAGCCTGGCCACGGGCTATCAGATGAATTACGGTCGGACTCCAGGTGGGCCGCTGGAACGCTGGCCGAAAACTCAGAACTGGTTGAAGGTTGGTCATGAGATGACATGGTCAGATTTCTCCATTTGCTAGGCTTATCACTGCATGGAAGCGCTCGTAGCGGCCATGCATGCACATAAAAGGATGGCAAATGAAGCGTGTAGTCAGCGGGGTGCGGCAAGGCAAAAATGAGGAATGATGAAGCTGATGGTCAAATCAATAAATACCAGGAGCAAGCGGCGCCCACTTGATATGATCAAGTGGTCAGCGGCCGGGTAGAGCAGTGTGGCTGGCCTGCTTCATATGAAGGGCGAGCTGCACTAACCAATGGTATTTGGTGATGATTTCCTCTCCGTTGCGTGCACCAGAGTGGCTACACGCTATGGAGAAATAGATGACGACTCATTGCATGACTGGCTTGTTCTTTCTGCTACAAATCATTGTGTTTGTGACGAACCACAGCCAGTATAGCATATATCAAGCTGTACTGACAACACGGGTAAGAAGCAATTTCGACCATTTAGTGGCCTGGCCTGGTTCCAGAAAGCGCTCCTTCGCGTACGTGCGCGTTGCGCGCATTTTCTACACCACACAAAAAAGTGTAGAGCAAGCGATACGATGGACATTAATTCATATGTGGAGTGTGTTTGGTGGGCGGCTGCGGCCGCCCACCAAACACACTCCCAACCCGGCGCCGCAGGCGCCAAAGAGGAACAGTAAAAAGCCCTGCGAAAATACTGGCGGGGGTAGCAAGGAGGCCAATAGCGGGGTATGATAGAAAGAAAAAAGGTAGTTTTATACAGATGTCACTTCCTCCATCTCATGCCCATATCCAGCAGATCTATGATCGTTTTTGGAATGATGCGCGCGAGCCATTAGCGCACGGTGAGGTTCAACCTGATCCGATTCCAGGCCGGGAGAGCAATCGCTGGGGGTCAGCGTTATTATGCGTATCCAGGGTGAGGTGGCCGAACGGCTGGTCGAAGTGGTTGAGCAACTTTCCCAATGGACCGGGCGAGAGCATTTGCGCTATGGGCTGTCAAATCTGCACACCACATTGGGAACGATCGAGTTCTATCGCCAACCGATTGTCGCTGATGATGAGTATATACGCCAGTATACCGAGACCCTGCAGAAAGTGGCGCCGCACTTCCCACCAATCCAGATCCACTACCGCGGCCTGACCGGCAATCAGATGAGCGTTATGGCTCAGGGCTGGCCAGTTGATGAGACCCTGCAACGGCTGCGCACAACCTTCCATAACCAGATCCAACAAGAAAAACACCTGGCAGGTCCAGGTGTCCGCGATCTGGCCCATAGCAGCCTGATCGTCTTTGCCGGCCCCTTACATGATCCCCAGGGCTGCGTCTCCTTTATCGAACAACAGCGCCAGACTGACTTTGGCCGTGCCACGATCAAGACCCTTGAACTGGTCAAATATCAACGCGACAACGTCTATATGGCCCGGCCCATCATCCTGGCCAGTGTCCCACTCCATTCTTAAGCAGAAAAAGAGCCGAAAACGGCAGAGGACAAACAGGCGATCCTGCTTGATCGAAACACTGGCACAAAAACTCTAGATAATGTGCACAATATTTGTGTACATGAGAGCAATAGAGGCTAAAATACATCGTTCGTCGATACATCCACTATGTTTAAAGTAGAGCAAAATTTACTAAAAATAAAAGCTCTGCCAGGCAAACTCTTGACTTTCTATTTTTACAATGTTTATACTACCAATCGATCTATAAAACTATCCATACATGACACATCCTTTCCTGTCTACGATCACACGGGCAGCCTGAGAAATTTAAGGTCAACTCGTGAAATATAGCAGGATGGGCTTGTTGTGTTTCCATGTTAGTGGTTACTTATATTTCAACCTAATCGACTCAAAGTTGAGGTAATGTGCATCTTTCTATGGATATAATCCGCTATAAAATTAGCGGCTAATTAGATCAACCCTACCATAAAATATACGTTTATAATTACTTTTCACATACCTTCGCAAGAGGCACTGTGTATCAGATAAAAGTTGCAATGAAAGGAAATAAAAATGCAAAGGTGCGATATGCGGGCACCGATGAGGATTGATGCATTTAGCCCTGTATCTACCCCGTGGGAACAGTGCGCCTGGTGCTGGAAATATATGCATCCTGACCTTCCTTATCCGGAACATTGGAGCTCTACCATTTGCGCGCAACATGACTTACAACTCAGGACAAGGCGGCGCCAACAACGCCAGCGCAAACGCTATCTCACACTACTAGAAATATATAACGCTCTGGCTGCTGGCTCTTTGTCCTCACCTCCACCCCACAATGCCCCCTGGCTAAAAGCGGCCGCAAAACTCTTTAAAAATGAACGAGATCTACCATCCCCGCTACAAGCCATTCACGAAATTGCTCGTGAACAGGGGCGAGAGGACTACCTGCGCTATTGCAAAAAAATGGAGCGCCAGGAACCTTTTTCGCTGGTCTGGGAACGCGGCAGGATCGCTGCCCTGCGCTTCTTCCGCCATGCAACCATCCTTGAGGATGAGAGAGCCGCATGTAGTGATGAGTTTATCCACTGGTACTGTATAGGGTATGTGCAATTAGAACTTAATCTTTTCTTACATCACAACAATATATCTAATTATATCAATGTAATTGCCTGATCAACTAAGCCTGAGGTAAACATAACACGTATATATGTAATGATTAGATTAAGTAACGACTGCAAGTCGTATATCAATAAAATAGAAGTTATGCAGAAAATCGATTCTTCGCCATTTTTTTAAGACAATCACGCTATCTCTCAATAATGGGCCCAGATCTTGCGCATAGAACATCTTTGCAGCCAATATATTTCGTTTAAAATAAACCATGTTCGGAACCGAAAAAGCTCTCATAACACGAAACGCCCCCCAACATAACGACCGAAAGCCCAAGAAACACGATCTGTACGTGCAGGGCTTTCACCCGCTTCAGCCGCTCCCGCACGAAAAAGCGACAATAATAATGCTATGCTCCCATCTAAATAGCTGCAAATGCTCTTTATAGCGAATTTTCGAGCAGGTAGTTTAAAAGCGGGGGCAAGCCCCGCACGTACAGATCGTTGTTATTGTTGCGCTCAGTTGCTTGTCTGGTTTGCTAAGTTTTGAGTGAAAATAGCGCTGTGAGTCGATCGAGAGCGTTATCCATTGCATTGTGATCGGTACGAGAGATCTTTGAGCTAACATCTAAATGATCTCATAGATGCTTTGTTTCAATTACGAGATAGCTAATGTAATAGATGCCTGTTTGAAGAACGAGGTGAGTTGGCTCGCTGACTATAAGGAGGTTATGATGTCGGGTTCAATTTTGGTAGCATATGCCACACGTTATGGCTCAACACAGGAGGTGGCTGAGACAATGGCGGCCACGCTGCGTGAGCGCGGGTTCGAGGTCGATCTGCAACCCGCACAGGATGTAAAGACGCTGGCAGGATACCAGGCAATCATACTGGGAGCGCCGATTTTCATGTCTCGCTGGCATAAGGATGCGCGCCATTTCCTGACACGCCACAGCATAGCCCTCGCGACGCTGCCAGTGGCCATTTTCGCGCTTGGCCCAACCCATGCCGATGAAAAAGAGTTCCAGGAAGCTCGCCAACAGCTCGATACAGAGCTGGCACAGTTTTCCTGGCTGACCGCGTACGCAGTCGAGATCTTTGGCGGCAAGTTTGATCCGGCGAAGTTCAACATTCCTTACACACTGCTGCCAGTCCTCAAGAACATACCTGCCAGCGACGTGCGAGACTGGGACGCTATCCGCGCCTGGACGAGTAAGTTGCCCGCGAAGCTACTATGGGCTCCAGCATATACAGGCGAGGTGCCTAGCGACTAGAAATATGCAAAGCTGAACGCAACAAGCACAACGATCCGCGGATCGTTGTGCTTGTTGCGTTCATTTTTTCTCTTCTTGATTTTTCTCTTCCTCAGATGGAACGCATAGGGAACGTTCAAGAAACGTTCGATAGATTACACTCCTCTCATGATCAATGGACAACAAAACACTGTCCAGGTAACGCTGGCAGACGTTGGTGGCCACGCTGGCCACGAGAGAGGATAGAGATAATGGAACCTTCTGCACCATCCAGGTCGCGACTGTTTACGCTACGCGTGTGGCAGGAAGAGGTGGGTGTTGACCAGGTTGAGTGGCGTGGCCGGGTGCAGCTAGTGAGCCGGGGCGATGTACGCTACTTCCGCCAGTGGGAGGCATTGGCTCCCCTGCTGCAAAGTATGCTGGCAGATGCCACCACCCTCTCCACCATTGAGGACTGCCCTGAACATGAATCACCAGAACAGCATTAAAACGAACTGTGCAAAATAACATGCCGTAAAAAGCATTTGGAAACGCCGCTTGAACGCGGCTCGCTCCGCTGCCACTGGCTCAGCCATTCGAATTGATCAGTATCAAGCAAACAGTTTCGCCTATCGGGCAGCTTCGCTCATCCAAATGAATGGCATGCTTTGAGAGGATTTTATGGAGACGACGATCCAGCAGACATCGATTTTTGAACGACTCTTCTTCCGCCAGCCACTATCACCTCTGGGTAAGACGGCGGTGACCACGCTCTTGATTCTCACTGTGATCTGTGGCTTGATGTCGCTCTTATCAATTACCCTATTGTATATCGCGGCTTTTATCCTGCTGTCAGCGGCTTTTATTACCACGGGCATCCGCTGGGCCCCTGCGCTCTCGGCCCTGTTGAGCGGCATCTTTCTCTACGTGCTGCTGGCGAAAGTGCCATTCCCGGTCTTTCACCTTATGCACCCCAAGGATGCGTTCACAGCAGACCAGGTCGGCATCTCATATATGATGTTTACCGTAATTGTGCTGCTGACCGGCAATACCGTGCTAGCCTGCGCATCCAGTAGCGCCGCCGTAGTCCAGAACTACCTGCATCGTCAGCGGCGTCCATTGTCCTGGTTTCCAGCTGCGCTGACGGGCGCGCTAGGCATCATGGCTGGCATGCTCTTGCTTGGAGCATTGGTGCAGCCTGCGACGGCCTCAAGTAGCAGCACAAGCGGCGGCGAAGCCACGGTACATATGGGGATCGGCAACTTCTCGCAATCTACCGTGACGGTCAGCAAGGGCAGTAAGCTCAAACTGGTTGATGATGGCTCGTTCCACCATAACCTCTCCAACGGCACCTGGGCGAATGGACAACCACAGGCAGAGAAGGTGGCGGGCTCGCCGACGGTCAATAATCTAGATATCAGCAGCAATAGCGTGGAGATCGGACCCTTCAATAGCGCGGGTACATATCACATCTATTGCTCATTGCACGCCGGCATGACGCTCACTATCACGGTTCAATAAACAGTATAAGCACATGGTATAAAAGATGACCTGTAAATGAAAGATATAAAAAAATGCAACATACATTCATGCGAGAAAAGCCGAAAAGAAATATTCCAGTGATCTGCATCTTTGTGGCCATTGCCTGCTTGCTGATAATAATGGGGTTCCTGGATACCTTTGTACTCAAACGCTCGGAGGAGACCGGAACAGCCAGTGGAGCGAGTGCTCAGCAGGGCAGTACATCGCTGGCAACCCCGGAGCTGCCAGCGGGATCAGAGGTACCGAACAATTTGAATATGGGTATGGCTGGAGCACCTCTCTCGGTAACCGATCTGCAGGCACCTCGGACGGCAGGTCCGGAGAAGCACTTTACCTTGACGGCCGAGCCTGCCAGGCTGTCGCTGAACCACGGCACATCGGTGGCGGCCTGGACATTCAACGGGAGCGCCCCCGGCCCAACGTTACGGGTACGCCAGGGAGACATGGTGGTGGTGACGCTGGTCAATCATCTCACGTTTGGTGTGACTATCCACTGGCACGGCGTCAGTGTGCCCAATGCCGATGATGGGGTGGCCGGTGTGACGCAGGATGCTGTGAAGCCGGGCCAATCCTATACCTATCGCTTCCCGGCGAAGAATGCCGGTACCTACTGGTATCATTCACACCAGTTCAGCTATGCCGAGACCACTGGCGGCCTGTATGGCATGCTGATCGTTGATCCGGCCAACCCGCAGACGCACGATGATGTGGATAGTAGCGTGACCCTGCATGATTGGAATGGAGCGAACAACGACGCTACTGGCGATCAATACGACGACCGGCACGGAGCAGATCAACGCGCGAGCGGGACAATGGGTGCGCCTGCGGGTACTGAACTCTGCCAGCGATCAACATGTAGTGACATTGCTGGGCGCGCCCTTTATGGTGGCCGCCCTGGATGGTCATGATATCAACGCCCCACAACTGTTGAAGCAGGTCCCCCTGCCAATCGGCGCGGCCCAGCGCTACGATCTACGCTTCCAGATGCCAGCGACGGGCGCCGTGACCCTGCTGACCAGCCCCGACAATCAACACTACCAGGCCAACCCGGCCGTGGTCGTTGGACAGGGAATGGTCCCAGGCAATCTGCCAGCCGTCAATAGCCACTGGTTCAACATGGACACATATGGCCAGCCAGCGCCCGATCCAATCACGACCCGCAGTCACTTCGACGCCACTTATGGTATTAGCTTGAATAATCATATGGGAGACTCCCTGGGACGAATGGGAATGGTGTATACTCTCAATGGAAAGGTTTTTCCGGATACAGGCATGATTATGCTCAAGGAGGGGCAACTCGTTAAAATGCATCTGGATAATCAAAGCGATCTCATCCATCCCATCCACCTCCATGGCCATGTCTTTACGGTCCTGACCCACAACGGACACGCGCTGACCGGTAGCCCGATTCACCTGGACACGATCAATATTCAACCACACAATAGCTATGATATCGCCTTTCTCGCCAACAATCCGGGCATCTGGATGTTGCACTGCCACAACCTGCTACATGCCAATTGGGGCATGGACATGATGGTTATGTATAACGTCTCAACGCCCTACAGGGTTGGGCGCCAATCAGGAAATTTCCCCGATTAAACAATCAGACGCTTGCTGGCTAAATAGCTTATAAATATCCCTGCCGCCGGGCCAACGGCAGTGACTGCTCTAAATGTGCGCGAGCCTGCTCGGGTTGTTGCGCCTCCCAGGCCAGCAGGACGGCTCCAAAGCGTTGCTGCAGGGCGGCGGGAGGCGGCTGCTGGGTAGGTGCCAGCATAGCGCGCACGCAATCGATTGCCTCGGCCAACCGCTCCTGACGCAGATAGACCCCGAGCAAGGGTCCCAGCGCGGCCCACTGAAATGGATTGACCGGTTGAATCTGCAGCCATTGTTCCAGGGCCTGCCGCCCATAAGCCTCGGCCTGGGCGAGATCGCCATCACGCCAGGCCAGCCAGGCTTGATGGGCAGTCTTTATACGCATAAAGGCGATGCCAGTGACATCTTGAGCATCGCGAACCAGTTCACGCAACTCCTCCACCTGCTCACGCTGTCGATAGACATAAGCCAGGAACATGCGGCAACGTTCATGGAGTTGCAGGTTGCCAACTTTCTTAGCGGCCTGCATAGCTAACTGCAATTGCTGCTCAGCCTCGTCCGGCTGGCCCGCATAGAGCAGGCTGGTCCCAAATCCAAAGCGAGCAAAACCGAGCAGGCGATAGAGCTCAGGCTGCTCAACCGCCTGAATGGCCTGGCGGAAGAGGGCCAGGGTCGCGGGCGACGACTGGTAACGATCCCGCACAAGCTGGGTAGAGGCCGCGCTGAGGCCAAACTGAGCCCGCTGCTCTTGAGCGCCCGCCCGCTCCACAATTGGACGCATACGTGCGATCAGGGCCGCCATCTCGTCACCCGAAAGAGGATGGATCTGCAGCGGCAAGAGTTTATCCAGTTGAAACGAGATCCACTCGCGCTGCCACTCCAGGCTAGAATGATCAGGGTCCTGCTCCAGCAGGCGCTCGGCCGCATCAAATTCACTGAGCAACTGCTGGCGTTGCGGGAGATGGCTCCAGGTCCCGGCGATACGACGTCGCAGGCGAGCACGCTTGAGTAGCTCATGCTCAGGCACCACGCGTAGCGCCCGCTGATAGGCTTCGCGCGCCTCAGCAGGGCGTCCGAGGGCACCGTGCAGCGTCCCCTGCTTCTCCAACAATTGGGCCAGCGCCTCCCAGGCTGGATGCTGCACGGCGCTCTTGATCGAGACTTTCTCAGACAGGTCAATGGCCTGTTGATAAATGGCGACCGCGTCTTCATTGGCATACATATTGGCCGCGACATCGCCAGCCCGCACATAATAGGGAATAGCCAGAGCGGCCTGGCCGGCTCGTTCATAGTGGGTAGCCACATGTTGACTGACGCTATCCAGGTCGTCGGCATAGATAGCGACAAAGGCTTCGGCTACGCGGCGGTGCAGTTGCCGGCGACGGATGGCGCTGAGCGAGTGGTAGGCCTGCTGGCGCAGCTTCTCATGGCTGAAGTCATAGCTCTCATCCTCCTGCTCACGCACGATGCGCCGCTGCCAGAGCTCATCGAGGCTGGTAACCACGGCATCTTCGTCCAGGCTGCTAGCCTGAGCCAGGATGCTAAAATCGAACTTGCGACCAATCACAGCGGCCAGGGAGGACAGCTCACGGGCCTCGGGGGAGAGCTGATCCAGGCGCATCCCCAGGATAGCCTGGACCTTTTGTGGCAGACTGGAGGCCTTCTGCGACAGCACTGGTAGCGCTCGCTGTTCCACCGCGGCAGGATCAATAGTATCCACGGTCGCGCCAAGCAGGCCGGCCCGCACGGTCTCAACCACAAACAGAGGATTGCCCTCTGTCTCCTGTAACAGCTCGTCGAGCTGCGCATGGGAAAGCTGTTGACCTGAGACGTGTTCCGCCAGGGAGGCGATCTCGGCCTGCTCCAGAGGACCCAGCGGAAGTTCGGTTAACAGGCCATCGCGCCGCAGGCCGGTCAGAAAAGTGCTCAGCGGATGTCCGGCCTGTACCTCTTCGGCACGCACAGTAGCCAGCAGCAGGAAGCGAGCTGGCGGCACATAATTGAAGCGCAGCACATAATGCAGCCACGCCAGGGTCTCCTGGTCGCACCATTGAAGATCATCAATCAATAATAGCAAAGGACGCGCCTGCTCAGAGGGCTGGATAAGCGCATGCGACAAAGATTCAAAGAACTGCTGGCGCTGCCATCCCTCCCGCATCAGGCCAGGCCGCCGCAGATCGGGATAGCGGGTCAAAATATCGGGCAAGAGGCGCGAAAGCTCGGCCAGCCAGAGCTCATCCAGGGTCTCCAGTTCGGCCTGCACATATTCAGAGCGCAGCCAGGTCGCCACCGGAGCATAGGCCATCTCACCATCAGTCGCATAGCAAGCAGCCCGCGCCGTCGCCATCCCCTGCCGGCTGACCCAGGCCAGCATCTCATCAGCCAACCGCGTCTTCCCAATCCCGGCCTCCCCCGACACAATCACGAGTTGCCGATGACCCTTGAGGGCCTGACTCCAGGCCAACTGTAGCTGTCCCCATTCACGCTTACGGCCCAACAAAGGCGCCTCACCGCTACGCGCAACCGGCACAGAGGTTCTGGTAGAGGTTGCGCTGGCGGGCGCCTCCATCTGCAACAGGGATTCATACATCTGGCGTGTCGTCTGGCCAGGCTCAACCCCCAGCTCATGCTCAAGCGTCGTGGCACAGGTATGATAGGTACGCAGAGCCGCCGCCCGATCACCTTGCAGGGCATAGAGGCGCATCAACTGACGATAGGTCGCCTCGCGCAACGGATCGGCGCGCTGCAGCCGTTGCACCAACTTCAGAGCCGCCTCATAGTCGCGTTCCTCTTCAAGCAAGGTAGACAGCCGCTCAGCGGCCTCCAGATATAGCTGCCGCAAACGATCCCGCTCCTGCAAGATCCATTCCTCATAACGCCCCACAAAGAACTCGCCGCGATAGAGTTGGATGGCCCGCGCCAGTGCCTGGCGGGTATCCCCAGACGTAGAGGCATGTTCAGCCTGTGCCAGGGCCTGCTCAAACTCCTGCACATCCAGGCTCCACTCAATCTCAGCCGCAGGTTGCCAGCGCACACTCTGGCGATCCACCACCAGCAACCGATCAGATTCCGGCAAGAACTGGCGTAACTGGTGTAGCACCTTGCGCAAATTTGAAAAGGCCTGTGCCTCGCTCGTCTCTGGCCATAGCAGAAAGGCCAGTTGAGAGCGCAACTGAGGCGCCTCGTGATGCAGCATCAGATATGCCAGCACAGACTGCACACGCGGGGCCTGGGTCATCCCAATCGGCGCTCCCTCCCATAGAAAACGGACGTCGCCCAATAAAGATACCTGCAAGGTCATAGCCACGATAAACCTCATTTTATAGCTGGAATTCATGTCAGTAGTTCAAACTGTACTTAAAACTGATTATACACCACATCTCTAGCTGCTCAGTATTTACGTGTTAAAGATGTGGGGCTTTTTCATCTTTCTCTTTGGCGCCTGCGGCGGCGCGTTGGGTGGGGTGGGTGGAGTGTGTATGGTGGGCGGCTGCGGCCACCCACCATACACACTCCACACCCCACCGGGAAGAATGGACATTGTATCGCTTGCTCATAATCTCTGGACAAACATAAAAAAGTGCCGCTTTTTAAACACAACAATACAAACTTAGCACAAAAGTACTAATTTAAAAGCAAGAGAGCATAAAGCTTCTTCTGTGCTCAGATACAATGAAGGCGGAGCAGCCTTGACTTGCAAAAATAAAACCATTTCTGTTAATATAATGAAACCAATATGGAGCTTCAGGTCTATGAGAGCCTTGATATATCTGCATGGAGATATTCCATGCCGGTGTAAGAGGGGATATTTACCTGGCCTGAGATGACGGTTGGGAGAGGATAGAATAACGTTAGCCTTAATATTCTACTCATAAATAATTTCCATAATAGATCTATATTTTGCACACTCAAAGTCTGTCTGCATATTAGACAAACACAGAATGAGTCGGTCACTATCAAACCTTTCATCTATGAGATATAATGCAGAAGATACTATCACATCAATTCAATCACTACAGATTATCCCACAGCAGGTCGCCGCATGCCTGATCGCAGGTCTGTTCCCGGGATGATTGCAGATATGATTTGCAGATATAATTAAGGAAAGAGAAAACGTATGGCAAAGATACCTGAGCCAGCGCCACAGGAAGAGATGAGCACCATCTCTCAACTGCGCACTGAAGTCAGGCAAACCGAGCGACGATTCCAGGCAACTTTTGAGCAAGCGGCTGTGGGGATGGCACATGTGGCACTGGATGGCCGCTGGCTACAGGTGAACCAGAGGTTGTGTGAGATTGTAGGGTATCGGCGAGAAGAACTACAGACCCTTACCATTCAGCAAGTCATCTATCAGGAAGATTTAGCGGATAGCCAGGTTGCGTTCCGGCAGTTGATGGCTGGCGAACTTCAAAACTATCGAAGCGAGAAGCGCTACATACGCAAGGATGGCACGCTCACCTGGGTGTTGTTAACCGCCACCCTGGCACGCGATGAAGATGACAACCCCCTCTATTTGATCGCAGTCATACAGCAGATCGATGAGCGCAAGAAGATGGAGAAGGACCTCTATCGTCAGCAGCAGGCTTTCCAGACATTAGCTGAAAACGCCCAGGACGTCATTGGTCGCTTCGATCGCAACTTTCGCTTCATCTATGTCAATCCGGTTGCGGCCCGGATTTCAGGCATTCCACAGGCTGAATTTATCGGCAAGTCCCACGCAGAGATTGGCCTGCCTGAGGAACACGTGGCGAACTGGCAAGCCGGGCTAACGAAGGCCTTTGAGACCCAGAAACCACTAGATATCGAGCTCAAATTTAATGGCAATGAGGGCCTGCGCTACTACCAGGCCCGTCTCTATCCCGAGTTCGATGCGACCGGCACCATGGTGTCTGTGCTGAGCATTGCCCGCGATTTCACCGAGCAGAAGCTGATCGAAGAAGAACGGATACGCCTGCTGGTCCGCGAGCAGCAAGCCCGCGCCGAGGCCGAGGCAGAACGCCAGCGACTCTACGACCTCTTTTTGCAGGTGCCAGCACTCATCTGTCTCTTGCACGGACCCGAGCATGTGTTTGAATTTGCCAATGACCGCTATCTACAGCTGGTTGGCAACCGCGAACTGATCGGCAAAACGGTCCGCGAAGCGCTGCCTGAGCTCGTCGATCAAGGTTTTTATGAATTACTTGATAATGTCTATCAGACGGGTGAGCCTTTCATTGGCAACGAGATACCGGCGAAGATCGACCGCCACTTTAATGGACAGCCGGAAGAGGTCTACATCAACTTTGTCTACCAGCCTGCGCGCAATGCTGGCGGACTGATCGATGGCATCATGGTGCATGCAGTCGAGGTCACCGAGCAGATCCGTAACCGCGAGCTCATGCGCTCCAGCCAGCAACGCCTGGAACTGGCCCAGCGGGCCGGCCAGATCGGAACCTTTGAGTGGCTGGTCCCGACCAATGATATCATCTGGACCCCTGAGCTAGAATCCTTGTATGGGCTACCGCCAGGTGGCTTTGAAGGTAAATATGAAAACTGGGCCCAGCGCGTCCATCCCGATGACCTGGCACGCGCCGAAAACAACTTGCAGCGCGCCGTTCAAGTTGGTACGCCCTATAATGTCGAATTTCGCGTCGTTCACCCGGATGGCAGTGTGCACTGGATGCTGGGCAAAGGTGACACACAGTATGATGAGCACGGCCAGGCTCAGCGTGTCATTGGCGTCAACATCGATATCACCGAGCGCAAAGAGACCGAGATGCAACTGGCCAGAACGCTCGAACAGGTAGGCTTTATTGCCTCCTCCACCAAATTGCTGGTCGCCTCCGTCGACTACCAGGAAGTGCTGGCCCATGTGATCAAAAACGCCATTCCGGCCATTGCCGATTGGTGTCGCATCGACCTGCACAGCGAGGAGAGTGGTATCCAGCCCCTGAGCATCTCCTATCCAGATCCCGAACAGGATCTGCAAGAGCTCAGCTTTGAGCAGGCGACACGCGTCATTGATGCGGTCCCGGCAGCACTGAGCACGGTACGCCTGCAGAAAAAGTCAGAGATCTATTTCCGGATCACTCAGGATACTTATCCCAACCTGACCACTAACGCACAGGAGCAGAAGCTACTACAAGAGCTCCATGCCGCATCGGCCATGGTGGTTCCCTTGACAATCGATGACAAAATTGAGGGCACGGTCACGCTGATCGCCACGAAAGAGCGCGGACCCTATACCATAGCCGATCTAAACATCGCTGAGGAGCTGGCCAGCCGCGTCGCGATGGCGATTGAGCGCGCCCGCATCTATCATAATCTCCAGGATCTAAACGCGAACCTGGAGGCCCGCGTAGCCCAGCGCACAGAAGAGCTGCGTCAGCTCAATGCCAACCTGGAACGCAGTAATCAAGAGCTGCAGGAATTTGCTTATGTGGCCTCGCACGATCTGCAGGAGCCCCTGCGCAAGATCCAGGCCTTCGGCAACCTGCTGGAAGAAGAATACGGCGAACAGATCGAGGATGGTAAAGAGTATCTGAACCGTATGCGTAACGCGGCGGGCCGCATGCGCGTCCTGATCGATGACCTGCTCACATTCTCACGCGTCGCCACCAAAACCCTGCCATTTACACCGGTCAGCCTGGAAATGATTGCCCGCGACGTCATCGACGATCTAGAGACACGTATCCAGGAGACAAAGGGCACGATAGAACTGGGCGAACTGCCCACTATCGATGCCGACTCCAGACAGCTCTACCAGGTCCTGCAAAATCTGCTGGGCAATGCCTTGAAATTCCACCGCCCCGATGTCCCCCGGTCATTAAGGTCGCAGCCACCATCCAGGATGCACCCGAGGAGGATGAATTTAATAGCGGACCGCAGTGCATCCTGACGGTACAGGATAACGGCATCGGCTTCGAGGAAAAATATCTGGATCGCATTTTTACCGTCTTCCAACGCCTGCATGGTAGAAATGAATACGAAGGTACAGGCATTGGGCTGGCGGTAGTCCGCAAAATCGTAGAACGACATGGCGGTACTATTACTGCCACCAGTACCCTTGGTGAGGGCTCCACATTTATCGTGACCTTACCAGTACACCATGCAACGAAAGATATGGATATAAATAATGACAACAACTAATTCAATCGTCATTTTGATGGCGGATGACGATGAAGACGATATTCTGCTGACCCAAAAAGCGTTGAAGAAAGGCAAATTGCTCAATACGCTTTATAGTGTTAGCAATGGAGAGGAATTACTGGACTACCTCCTTCGTCGCAATAAATATGTTGATGCCGATGCCTCAACCGCCCCCAAACCGGGGCTGATCCTGCTGGATCTCAATATGCCCAAGAAGGATGGGCGCGAAGCTCTGCGCGAGATCAAAAATCATCCAGAATTGCGCGACATCCCGATTGTGGTTTTCACCACCTCAAAGGCTGAGGAAGATATTTATCGCTCCTATAAATTGGGCGTTAACTCATTTATTACCAAACCAGTTACTTTTGAGAAGCTCATCGAGGTCATGCAGGCACTTGGCAAATACTGGTTTGAAGTAGTAACTTTGCCATCCAAGTCAAAGAAGGACACGTATGGAACTACAGCGAACGACGATTCTGCTCATTGAGGACGATGAAGAGGATTATATCCTCCTCAAAAAAGTGCTCACCAAGATGCGCAACGCTCGTTATGATCTCATATGGGAGAGTGATCCGGTCGCTGGCCTGGCACGTATGCTGAATTTTGAGCATGATCTTTGTCTGCTTGATTATCGCCTGGGACCTCAAAATGGCATTGAGTTGATCAGGAAAGCGCGTAGCCAGGGTTATACATTGCCAATCGTGCTACTTACAGGTGCTAACGAATCTGAAATCGATATCCTGGCCCTGCAAGCCGGTGCGGACGATTACATTTCCAAAGAGAATCTGCAGGAAGATTTGCTGCGCCGCATTATTCGCTATGCGATCGAGCGCAAAAAAGCTGAGCGCGAGCGCGAGAAACTGATCAGTGAGCAACTTGCCAGTCAGGAACTGGAGAAGAAGCGCAATGAGTTTATCAGCATGGTAGTGCATGAATTGCGCACCCCACTCACCAGCTTAAAGGCCCATGCCCAGATTCTACGCAAGCGCTTCCTGCTCAACGGAGACGAACAGGTTGTGCGCACCACCACGCGCATGAATACCCAGATCGACAAGCTCACCGAGCTGATTAGTGACTTTCAGGATGTCACCAGAATCGAAGGCGGCAAGCTCCAGTTTCGCGAGAGCTACTTCGCATTCGACGAACTGGTATCTGAACTGATAGAAGAGATTCAGCCCGTGACCGAGCGGCACCTGATCTTGCGCGATGGCGAATCCCAGAAAACGATCTGGGGGATCGCGGGCGCATCGGACAGGTGATAACCAATCTGCTGACGAATGCCATTAAGTACGCTCCTAACAGCGACCGGATCGTGGTTAAGACGATCGCCGATAATACCTCTGTGACCCTGCGGGTTCAGGATTTCGGCCCCGGCATTCCTAAGGCCATGCAGCAAAAGATCTTTGATCCTTTCTATCGCCTGGTTGATGCCAGGCAGACGACGATTTCTGGTCTCGGGCTGGGCCTGTATATCGCCTTTGAGATTATTCACCGCCAGGAGGGGCGGATCTGGGTGGAAAGCGAAGAAGGACAGGGTTCAACCTTCTGCTTTACGCTGCCGCTAGATCGGGCCCATGCCTCGGAAGACGAAATTGAAGCCGTTGTCTAGCCAGATTGGGAGGCCACGAACGAAGGCACAGCAATCATGTGGGCGCGCGCCTGAAGTGGCTTGAGCGCCTACATTGCCCTCGGACTAACATAGGTCGGCTCCGATGCTACATTGATAACTACAGTTGACCACGTCCCCGGCCAGCGGCTCACACCGTGCAATGGCCTCACTGCCCTGCTCAATACCTCATATTCCTCCTCAATCTCTCTGTGCCAGACAGGCATTATTGTTGACCATCCCCCAGCAGTCTTGATCACCGCCCACCAAAAGTCCTTGTTCAGGCGAGATTGTGCCGCAAAAAACAACTTGTGTAGGCAAAAATATGTATAATTTTTATCACGAGACATATGAAAGAGGGGAACACTTTATGCAAAAAGGTCTGGCAGTCTTATTCATGAATATGCTGGCTTCTGAGCTTGGCTATAAGATTAAATTAATTACAACATCTGATCGATCTACGACGGATACTCTTCTGCTCAATAATTCTGAGGGGGATATGCAGCGCTTCAGTGGTTCCGATAAGTTCGAGCAAGCGGTCGAGTGGCTGCGCCAGAAGGTTTGAGGCCCATTGGGCTGGATTTCTATGATCTACCTACGGCGGCGATGAGCCCCTTGTATCCCCACGTGTAAAGCCCCCATCATGCTCCTGAAAGAGGAGTCGATGGGGGCTTGATTTTTATGTTCTTTTATATTATTATAAACTCATAGATTATTCTAATTACTTATAACAATGAAGGCGAGAACGATGGATAGAGCAGATGTGTTGATGCATCCGGTGAGGATGCGCATAGTGAACCTGATTAGCCGTAGACCGCAGACGGTCCAGCAACTGTCAAAGGATTTGCCTGAGGTTGCCTCTCCTACGCTCTATCATCATTTGAACTTGCTGGTTAAAGCAGGCATTCTGGAGGTGGTCAAGACGGAGCAGAAGCGGGGCACATATGAGAAGACGTACGCACTGGTGCAGGGCAATGCGGTTCTGAGTAAGGATGAACTGGCAGAGGCTACACATGAGGATTTGATGCGTTTTTTCCAGGTGTTTGTGGGAGGTTTGATAGGGATTTTGCCCAGTATCTGCAGCAGAAGGAAGATACGGACTATAGCGATATGGGGCTGCGCCAATTGCCGCTTCACATGAGCGATGAGGAGTTCCAGAGATTTATCCAGGAGTTCAGGGCGTTCATGCGTCCCTGGTTGGAGTTGCAGCCAGGTCCCGAGCGGCAACAGCGCCTTTTCAATATGATTCTTATGACCATGCACCCAACAGATGAAAATAATCAGAACTAAGAGATTGTAAAAACTGACAAGAAAGGCCATGAGGTAAGAGGATGGAAACAAGTAGCAATATCGATGCATTGTATACAACCACCCCGAAAACATCAACACTGATCAATTGGAAAGGGATCGGTTGGTACCTGGTACTGGCTTTTGGCATTTCGTGGAGTATGTTTCTCCTGCTGAAATTGGTAGGGGTGCCCTTTATCATTCGAGCGGCGCTGGGCATGTATGGTCCGACAGTGGCGGCCCTGCTGGTGCGCTGGTTACGCCATGAAGGCTTTGCGGATGTGGGCCTGCGATTGCGTGGTAAGGAATGGAAAGGCGACCGGCACATCTGGCGGCTATATGTCGCGGCCTACCTGATACCTATCATTTTACTGACGATTGGCTTTGGGATTGTAATCGCACTGCATATGCAATCGTGGGCCGTGGATGAAAAGATAGGGCTGTTGCTGAAATCCTTGCCGAAAACCACAAGAGCGCTCCCGCCGGCCAATACTACGGCCCTGATCATCGTGCTCTCGGCCTGTACGGTGGACCTGCCCATCACTATGCTCGCCACCTTTGGAGAAGAGTTTGGCTGGCGCGGCTACCTGCTCCCCAGGCTGATGCCGCTGGGGAACGTCAAAGCGGCCCTGCTCATCGGAGTCATCTGGGCCTATGGCACGCCCCCTTGATCATCTGGGACGGCTATGAGTTCGGCGGACTCTATCCAACCCTGGGAGTCTTCTTCTTCCTGCTATCAACGATCCCCTACAGTATCGTATTGAGCTGGTTACGCATACGCACAGGCAGTATCTGGCCAACCGTGCTGGCCCATGCCAGCATCAATGCAGTAGCCGGAGGAGTCATCGGCTACATGCTCAGTGAGGGCAATCCCTACCTGGGAGCGCCACTGGGGATCATCGGACTGCTCCCCTGGTTCATCTTTGCAGGCTGGCTGATCTACACCCATCGCCTCCAGCCAGCCAGCAGCCGAAATATTAGGAAGGACCGCACAATTCCAACTTATGTTGCCTTGACAAAAATGAAAGCACCAATAACGATTTGTACGTGCGGGGCTTGCCCCCGCTTTTAATCTTTTCGATCGTAAAATAAACAATAATAATGATATGCATCTAATATATCATCTGCAAATCGCTGTTATCATTGATTTTTCGAACATAAGCTTTAAAAGCAGGGGCAAGCCCCGCACGTACAAATCGTTGTTATTGGTGCTTTTTCAGGATACAAGATAAATATTGCGCAGGAGGGCGGTCAGAGCTAGATCAAAGGGATAAGAACTTTGATCTAGCGTTTGAGTTGGGCTGCCAGACGTTTGGGGGCGGTCAGCAGATAGCTGTCGGTGACCAGTCCGGCGATCAGTTCCCAATCGAGATCGACATCGAACCAGAGCCCAATCCAGCCGTGATGGCCGACATAGGGTGGCACAAAGAAGTGTTCGGGATCAGAGCCAACCAGCGCCTGCTGGGCTCCAGCAGGGGCCTTGCACCAGACGGTTATGCGGCCGTCTACCGGATGCTGCATGGCAAAAATCTTATCGCGCACCCGAAAGGTGGGGTTCCCGACCCCTGCGCCCTCGGTTGCTTGTGGCAAAGCCAGGCAGATTGTACGCAAACGATCAATCAATTCTTCATGCATGCAACAGGCCTCTCAATCTATCGATATTAGAAATAATGTTCTTGACTCATTGTGCCATAAACAGGAATAAAATGCAAATATTACGACGATTGGGGGATTGCGCATGATTTTCATTGGAATTCCACAGCGAACAAACGTCTTGCTTATTAAGGGACAAAAAACGATTTAATGGTCTGGAGCAGGCGAGACAATGGTTCGTACGAAGCAGCAGCGCCTGGAAGAGAAGCGGCGACTCGCTAACGCTAAAAGTCGGGCAAAACATAAGGAATCGCTGCGGCGCAAGGATCGCGAGACCAAACAGCGCTGGCGCAGGAAAGGCATTATACAGCCACCACTTATCTTCAAACCAGGCGTACGCCGCAGCGATATGGGTACGGCCATTCCTACCCGTCCAACTACCATGCAGAAGACGATCCAATATCTGGCGAAGGTGCCCACGCAATTTCAGGAACAGATCGCCAGGCGTACGCGGCTCACCATCTTTTTGCTACTAGTGGGAATAGCACTTATAGGAGGTATTCTGCTATACATGATCTTTGTGACAGCTTACTAACAACTGAGTAAAAGTAGATAGATAACCATTTAGAAATGTTTAAATAGAGAGGACATACGTATGGCTACGCAAAAAAAAGTAGTCCCAGAAGAATTAATTATTATCGGTCACTGGCCTCGGACCCGGGCAGGAGAAGAGAATATTGGCTATGGCATGGCGCGCAAATATCTGCTCTACCACTTGCTGGCAACCCCGATCTCACTTGCTATCAGTTGGTTCATCGCCCCAAGGATCAACCCGCTGTTGTCGGTAGGGAAACGGGCCCTTATCACTACACTGCCAATGCTTATATTCCCTTTCTTCATCCCGGCAAGTCGAAAAACTGGCTTCTATATACTCGATGACCAGGCCGACCGGTTAGCTTTCTAAAAAGGTGGACGCCAGCATATACCAGGGGACAGATAGGTGTGGGGCGCAAGAAGTTTTTGGCTCAAATAGGCGATCTGGCTTAACTATGAATAGAAAAACTTTAAGCTAAATAGAGAGGATGCTATGATGCAACCACTACCAGCATCAGTAGTGCCTGGGGCATTATTGATTACCAATTACTGGCCACGCCAACAAACTGATGGAGAGAATATCGGGTTTGGGGTGAGTCGCAATTATATATTTTATCGTGCCGGCTTCAGGCCACTGCAGAGCCTGTTCTTCTTCCTGGTCGAACCGCGCCTACGCACCAGGTTCTCGCCGCCCGTGCGCATCATCATGCTGGCACTCATTATCCTGATCCCTTCCCTCATAACAACGCGAAGCATGGTAAAACGAGGTGGGATGCAGAACAGCCGGGGCTACTACGTGCTTGACGACGAAGGTAAGGCCATCTCATTCCTGGGAACCGCGCAACCCGAAGCGATCAATGGCCACCTGGGAATGGGGCGTAAGAAATTCTTGCAGCAGATAAACAAATAGACGCTAGACAATATCATGCAGGCCATTTTCTTTTCTGGCCTGCTAACTCTAAAAGCAATCGTCAACACCACATCTCCCAGGAACTGCATGTAACCCAGATAGATAAGTCATGGTAGTGATTATTTGTCTCGCTTTTTTACTTTGGCTCGTAACATATATACAGTGTCTCTATAGCGAATAGTAGCCCCAGGAGATGAACAATATATGAAAGCTATTATCATTCACGATGGTGGCGATATACGACTAGAAGAGGTGCCAGATCCTGAAATAGAACAATCACATGACGCTATCGTGAGACTAACGGCCAGTTCAATTTGTGATAAAGATTTAAATATTCTGAATGAAAAATATTCTGCTATGATTCCTGAAAACTTCTTAGAACATGAAGGTGTTGGTATAGTAGAGCAGCTTGGAGCGGGTGTTAACAATTTAAATATTGGTGATCGGGTAATCGTTCCATCTATCATGGCCTGCGGTAGCTGTTCCCATTGTCGTGCCGACGACTATGCCCACTGTGATCAAACCAATCCAAATGAGAGGGTAACTGACGCAAGTTTTTTTAACAGGCAAAAAGAGCATGGTCCGTGGGCCGAGAAAGTGCGCGTCCCACTTGCCAATATCAACCTGCTGAAACTTCCAGATCCGACAACGGACAACCAGGCAATGGACAATGCAGACACGTTACCGACCAGGTATAGCGGAGATGATAAGGCTACTACTAAAGCAGGCCATACAGTCGCCGTGTTTGGCTGCGGGCCTGTAGGGCTGCTGGCCATTGCCAGAGCCAGGCTACTACATACCGAACGCATTTTTGCCATTGATACAAGCCCCGAACGCCTGCAGAAGGCCAAAGAACTAGGGGCAGAAATCATCAATTGCAATCGCGAAGATCCAATAAAAGCGATTAAGCGCTTAACTGCTGCTCCGGCTCCAATCCAGGCGGTAGCAACAATGTAGCCAGGGCTTTTTCATGTTCCTCTTGGGCGCCGGTGAAGAGTGTGGAGAGTGTGGTGGGTGGCCGCGACCACCCACCACACTCTCCACACCTGAAAGAATGTCCATCTGATCGCTTGCTCGTGATCTCCCGGCAATGTAGCGTCTAGAGGTTGACACAGATACTCAACTCTCCTTGATACACCAGTCATCAAAAAATAGCATATGACTTTACGACACCGTAGGCGCTGGTTCCGCGCTGGCGGTCGGTGCGACATCGGATGGGCTCAGGCGGAACAGGGCATAACAACCACTGACGAAGATGAGCAGCGCGGCCAGCGTAAAGATGGTGTCGATGGGCCCAATAATAAATCCCAGGAAGGTGCCATGGATACCCTTGAAGAGATTGCTGGCCAGATAGCCGGAGAGCGAGACGGAGACCAGGCTAGCAAGCGTTCCCACGGGATTGAGCGTACCGAGGACGCGCCCGACTAGCTCACGTGGCACGGCTCCAAGCGCAAGGGGAACAAACGTGACGTTGACGGCGGCCTGGGCAACGCCCAGACAGAGCATAATGACCAGGGCGATCCAGAGATTTGTGGTGCGGGCCAGCAAGAAGAAGAGCACGCCAAAGCCCAGGATGGCGCTGGTGAAGATGCGCGTGATCTTAAACTTGCTGGAGAGAAACGAGATCAGCAGGGCTCCAAAGATGACGCCGCCCCCGAAGAAACCATCCAGCAGGCCCACGTAGGGGAGGCTGATATGCAGGTTTTGCGCCACAAAGAAGACCATTAAGGCATTGACGGCGCCGGTTCCCAGAGAGGCAACAATAATTGTTACGAAAAGTACCTGTAGGACACGGTTGCCGAAGGCATAGCTGATGCCTTCGATAAACTCACGGCGAAAGTTGGGTGCTTTGCCGCTACCGGAGCTGCTGGCGGCTGGTGGGGCCTGCACCCTCAACACGCACAGGAACGAGAGCAGGAAGGTTAAAGCATTAAAGAGCAGGGCCCACTGTACCCCAAAGCCAAACAATACCGGGGCCGCCAATGGTGGTCCCATGATCATCGCGATACTCTGAGAGACCTGGGCCAGCCCGGAGGCGCGCCCCAACTGCTGCTTCTCGACGATATCACCGATCAAAGCTGCCCGCGCGGGTGTGAAGAACTGTGAACAGATGCTGGAGAGAAAGACGGTGACGTAGATCGCGCCAAGCTGCACAGCCATCGGCGGCCGCCAGGGCAGCCACGACGTACCAGAGACCAGGATCAAGACCACAATCAGCAGCATGCGCAGGAGGTCCATCCAGAGCATAGTCTGTCGCTTATTCCAGCGATCGACAAAGACGCCCGCCAGCGGTCCAAAGAACAATGAGGGGAGCGCGACCGCGATCAACACGCCGCTTACAGCGGTAGGAGCCCACGCCGCAGGCTGTCCATTCGCCTGGCGCGCAATCGCCGCCGCAATCCATACGATCAGCGTTAGATCATAGATCGAGTCTCCCAGCGAGGAGATCGCCTGGCCAGACCATAAAAAGGCATAGTTGCGATTAATGAGTAGTGTGCTCAACGAGCGCCGCGTCGATGTTTTAGCATCCATGCTGCTTCCATCCTTGCATCCATAAATAGCATTGCTGTGAGAAGCACGTTACTATCATCTTATTCGCTTATCCTGCTACAAAAATAGAATTTAAGGTAGAAAATAAAGATGATAGTACATAGCAACTCAAAGATTCCTGTAACAATGGAGTAGCTTTTACCCATAAATAATGAACAAATTGGGCTGCAGGTAGAAAAATATGAATAAAGCTCCACTAAATTATAATAAACTCTAGTATATTAGTCAATATCGCGCTAGAAAATATTAATATAGTTTATTATAGGTCTGGCACAGTTCCTAAACTTTATAACAGGCAAGAAGACACCATACCGATAATTGTTTGTGCAAAGTAATCGGTATGGTGTCGACTATTATTTGCGTGTGCCTCTATAGGCGATAGGGCCTTCATTGTAGCGCTGAAAGTAACCAAAAAAAGTGTTCATATCGGATGAGAAACCAACGGCAAAGGAATTGCCTTGCTGATCACGCCCGGCTAAGTTAGCAGGAATAGAGTTTGTGCCAAGATCAAAACTGAAACCGATATCAGGAGCATCATGCCACTCGGTTATGTTTCCCCAGGAAGTCTGGGTAGCATAGCTATAGGTGTTGTCATCCTTTGGCTTATGGTTCTCGCTGGCCTGAGCGTAATTCGAGCTGCCATCGGCAACCAATATCGTTGCGATACCGGCGGAACCCGCAGTCTTGATAAAACTACGTCGATCAGTCAATACCTCTTTAGTATCCATAACCTCTGCCTTTCAAAACGTGGTAAAACGTATTGATTTCTACCTCCTTCTTCTCGATAGGCTTCAATAGCCTTACGACCGAGATTGAGCAGGTAGCACACCGCACTCGTGAGAGTGTGTGGCCCAGCCGGGCAAGAGACCGTGAATCGTATCTCATTTTTATAGATTACACCTGTTTCCAGGCATGAATGGTTCTTTCAACCGCTTCATTTTTTTTACGTAATCTGAGATACATTTTACCACTTTTTCAGCGTTTTTCAAGAGCTGTTGTTAGCTCCTTTGCGTTCATAACAAGCTGAACGACTTTAACAATGAATAGCGCGAATCAAGCTATCTATTGTTATCTTACAGAAAAGGACCAAAAAGGCTCAGGACAGAACAGCAGCTTGCAAATCCGCACTACCGAGGAGGGCTCCATACAAATTAGCTCCACTTAAATTAGCTCCAACGAGACAGACGCCAGAGAGGTCGGCATGGCTCAGGTCAGTGTTACGCAGGTCAGCCTCAATCAGAAATGCATCACTCAGGTTAGTATGGCTGAGATTAGCTCCGCGCAAATCGGCTCCGCTAAGATTGGCTTCACTCAAATTGGTATAGCTCGGGTCGATATTGCAGAGCAAAGCATCACTCAGGTCAGCCACACAGAGATCGGTCCGGGTCATTTTCGCGTTCGGCAGGCTAGCACGCGTCAATATAACCTGGACCATTTCGCACCTATTCAGGATTGTTCTTTCCAACAAGGCCTCACTCATGTTAGCTCCATTAAGAATGGATCCACTGAGGTCTAATTCGCGTAAGTCTGCCCTGCTCAAATGAGCTCGGCTCAGAACTGTGCCATCTTCAAAGAGAACTCCACGCAGGTCAGTTCCATCCAAATTAGCCTCGGTCATAGTTGTATAAGAAAATGAGGCCTGGCTGAGATGGACCCCTTGAAAATCGACATGATGGAGGTTAACATCGAAAAAGTGGGTTCCTTGAAGATTAGCAAACTGGAAAGTGGCCCCCTCAAGGTTAATATCACCGCAAACGTCTGACTGGTGCAAATCTGCACCGCTGAGATTAATGTTGCTCAGATCCAGCCCACCATGATAAGCACCATACAATCCGGTTTCGCTCAGGTCGGGCGTAATCTCAGGGTATTTTTCCCGCCAGGCATTCCAGTCTGCAACATTTTGCATTAGAAGTTTCAGATGCTGTGGATCGGCCATGCTGCATATACTCCGTTTATGTTCAAGTAAGTAGATCAGCCCCATCATACCACATCTATTTCCCTGACACTGGGCTTTTCCCCGCTTCAGCCGTTCCTGCACACACAGATCGTGTTTCTTTGGGCTTCCTCCTCGCGTCTTCGCCTTAAGTACGAGACGCTGGCTACCATATCAGGCGGCGTATGACATGTTGGTTTTCATATCGTCAATGGGACCTTCTATACGATTCTTAGGGAGGTTTCGTGCGTGAAGTGAGCGGCATGCACGAGGCCGGATTACTGCTGGGTTTGTCGCGTTGCGTTACGAGAAGGCCGTAATCCTAATGCCGCCTACAAGGGGATCGTTGCGTGTTTCGGGAACGGTTGTTTATGGGATGGGATGGGGTCATGTTGCATAGACCGCTTTATCCGGGCGACTACGCAATAAATTCTAGTGCAAGAAGCGGATAGCATTCATAAATCTGCCTGTCTATACTGGTTACTGGCAAGCTCAGTTGCTAGAATGGATAACCTCAAGTAATGAATAATGAGGATGGGATGATTATGAAGACTAAAGATGTGGTGATGCTACTATTGCTCGCGATTATGTGGGGTGGCTCCTTTTTGTTTATGCGCATTGCGTCTCCCGTACTGGGTCCGGTGGTTTTAATAGAGCTGCGAGTCCTGATCGCTGGCGTGGCACTGTTGATCTACGTTAAAGCTATAGGAAAGACATTGGAGCTACGGGAGCGCTGGTTTCACTACCTGGTAGTGGGCGTGATAAATTCAGCAATTCCATTTACGCTGATTGCAACGGCAGAATTGAATCTAACAGCCGGGCTGGCGGCAATCCTCAACGCGACCACGCCCCTGTTCGGAGCACTGGTAGCCGCGCTGTGGCTGAAAGATCCCCTGACGCCAAAGAAGATAGTGGGGCTCCTTCTGGGGCTGATCGGAGTGGCGATTCTGGTGGGCTGGAGCCCATTTCCGTTCTCACTGACACTGGCGCTGTCGATCCTGGCCATGCTGGGGGCGTCCACATTTTATGGGATCGCTGGTGTCTATACGAAAGTCTATCTAAAAGGGGCCAGTTCACTGGCGATGGCGACCAGTAGCCAGCTGGGGGCGGCGCTCTTTTTGTTGCCATTGACTTTTGTGGTGCCCATCAGGAGCGTCCCAACACCACCAGTGATAGTGTCTGTAGCGGCGTTGGCCCTGATATGCACAGCAATCGCCTACTTACTCTATTTCCGCTTGATTGAAAATGTCGGGCCGACCAATGCCATGACCGTTACTTTCTTGACGCCGTTCTTCAGTATCCTGTGGGGTGTGCTACTACTACATGAACCACTGACCCTGAGCACCTTCGTTGGCTTCGGCATTATCCTGCTCGGAACTGGCTTCGTGACCGGGATTAAGTTCGCGCGCCGTGCAACACCACCTGATCCGGTAGAAAAAACGCATGAAACTCCTGCAGGTAGGATTAATACAATGAGTTAAAAAAACTGATCTTCGTTATCCAGAAGCATAGCCATTTTACAAATAGTGCAATTCCTGCTACTTACTCCTTAGCAGAGAAAGACTTTTCTCATTTTAATTGTAGCAGATTCGTCAATAGCTGCACATCGTTCTTCTGGCCGGTGTTTTTTTGGTGGGTTGGCCCTATACTTTTCACTGAACGTATGAACTGATAGTGTAGGACAATGACGACAAGGAAGGAAATGAAGGTAGATGTCAGCCGATAATCTTGATGCAGCAGCAAAGACGAACTTACATGAAGAGACTCGCCGGATCTGGGATCAGAATGCTTCATTCTGGGATGAGAAGATGGGAGAGGGCAACGATTTTCAGCGTATCCTGGTTGGACCGGCCAGTGAGCGTCTGTTGAATATCCAACCCGAGGAAAGTGTGCTGGAGCTGGCCTGCGGCAATGGTGTCTTTAGCCGGCGCCTGGCCCAGCTCGGTGCGCAGGTTGTGGCCACCGACTTTAGCGCTGGCTTGCTGGAACACGCTCAGGCGCGCCATTCTGAGCATGCCGAGCGCATTCAGTATCAACTGGTAGACGCCACCAATGAGGAGCAGATCGTGTCCCTGGGCCGGCAACGCTTTGATGCAGCTGTCTGCAATATGGCAATCATGGACATGAGTGAGGTTGATCCGCTGATGCGCGCTATGCGCCAGGTCGTGAAGCCCGGCGGACGCTTTGTCTTCTGCATTATGCATCCCTGCTTCAACCAGAGCGGCATGACCCTGTATGGGGAAGAAACGAATGTGGATGGCAAGCTGGTCACAACCTATGGGATCAAGATTACGTCGTACCTGCACAACCAGCCACAAAAAGGGATCGGGATCATCGGACAACCTGTGCCGCAATACTATTTCGATCGTCCACTGCACGTCCTCTTCGGCGCCTGCTTCAAGGCTGGATTAGTAATGGACGGCATAGAGGAACCAGCCTTTAATCATCCCTACGATGGCTCACACCGCCCACGTTCCTTTGGCTGGGCCAACTACTCAGAGATTCCACCGGTCCTGGCTGTCCGGCTGCGTGTTCCATAGCAAGTGCAATCCGGTAGTGGATTTTAGTATACGATTGCCCAATTGATGGTGACAATCTATCTGATATATTACTACTAATTGCCGACTTTACTCGTTATAGATAGAATATAGCCTATAGATTGTCTTACGCTAAACAGCAACAAAAAAGTTGAGTACTATGGTCGATGGGTCCAGTCGAGGAAAGGAAACGACATGGAAGCACAAGAAGATGTGATCGTGGATATCGCTAAAAATCGGGAAAAATATTTTGGCTGTTCAGGCAAGATGTTGCTACCCTGTGCCGCCACGGTAGAGGCCCAGCTACAGAACATACCCGAGAGTAAGCTGATAACGACAGAGCTCCTCCAAAAGAGGCTGGCGGCTCAATTCAACGTTGAGGTCGCCTGTCCTGTGGTTACAAGAAAAGCACTAGAGACGATTGCCAATAATCCAAACAAAAATGTCGCATACTGGCGCGTGATAAAAAAGAACGGCGAGCTGATGGCCCGCTTCCCTGGCGGGGTAGAGGGACAGGCCGCACATCTCAAGGATGAGGGCTTTACCATTGATGCAGGCGGCAATAAACCAAAGGTGGAAAAGTTTAGAGATAGTCTGGTGCGCTTCGGCTAATGCTTAGACTTTGATGGATTTCGATGCATCTTTACAACGGTAATTACCTTTTAGATCTTGCTCTTGATTACGGCAAAGCCGTTTCAACACGAACCAGAACCCATCATTTACGGCAAGGCCTCCGTAATGATGGGTTCCGGTTCGTGTTGAGGGAAGTATGGCGCATTGGTGGTGGCTTTTCCGTGTGTCGGGAGCTGCCTCGTATCCATGATGGTCTTTTTGGATTCTTTAGGTTGGTTCTTCAATATATATATCGAAATGAAGAGCAAAATTATAATTTGTTCGCCTTTGGGCGACAAGGTGAGCGTAGAACATGTATTTTTAGAGGAGGTTGAGCACATGAAATATTATAAAAAAATTACTGGTAATCGTTTATATCTCTCACCTATAAATACCGATGATGCAGAGAAGTACATAAAATGGCTGAACGAGAAGGCAGTAGCCAAAACATACGCTCAGTATTCATCGGTAGTAGCATCGAAAAATGATTTGAAATGGCTTTTTGAGCCTGCAGATGGGGTACATCGTTATGCTATAGTGCTCCTTGACGGTGATGTCTTGATTGGTAGCATCAGCCTACAGAACATCAACCACCTCAACCGTAATGCTTTCATTGGCATTTTTATAGGCGAGGAGGAGCAAGGCAAAGGTTATGGTACTGAAGCCATTCGGTTACTACTTGGCTATGGATTCAACACAATGAATCTTCACAACATCATGCTTTCCGTCCATGCTGACAATGATGCGGGCATCGCTTCTTTCAAAAAGGCGGGTTTACGGGAAACAGGACGACGGCGCGAGTGGGTATTCAAAGACGGAAAGTATATAGATGTGATTTACATGGATCTATTGGCACGCGACTTTGAAGAATAATGTGCGTTTGGATAACAAGCACGCAGTACAAGCAGTATATCCATTCACATGTTATTCCAAAGGTGGGCATTGGCTCTATCAAACTCATCGGTTCCCCCTGAAGGACGGAGAACCCACAGATACTATTGTTGGACACCTTTGCCTTAAATTTATAGCATTATACAGCGAATGCTTCATTTTACGTTGTATCACTAGATGACAGGTACGCCTTAAAGCGGAACAGGCATTGCACAAATTGGGCCTCGAAGCGACCTCCAATTAAACAACTGGCCACAGATCGCGAGGGTGCATCTTTAGTCAAAAAGTTATCGTCAGCGCAAAATACGTTTCTCAAAACAATGATATTTGCGCTGACTATTTTTGGGATAAAATTTAACTGTTTTTTAACAAAAAGCATGAATAGATAGATTGAATATTGTATTTCTGTTGAAAGCATTGTATGCTTTTCATGGAATTTCTTACGTCTCGAAGGCAGTGGAAGGGAGGAGCTACGAGAAGTTATGTTGTTCTTTAAGGGAGGGAAGCAGTATGAGCTCATTGGAGCCTCTGTCAGGAGCGAAGGAACCACCCTTGCTCATCCATCGCCTGCAACGGTTATTTATCGCGGCTTGCATCATCCTGGGGCTGTTCACACCACTCATTGCGGCCGTCAGTAATCCGCCATACTTCAGTGCGCAGGGTGGAGTGGTGGCGGCCATCACGTCTAACGCAGCCGATAGTGATCTGATGGATCAGACACATATCATAGCTGAAGTTATTGGTGCCTACACGCTTCCTCTAGCGTTCCTGGCGATAGCATGGCTGGCCATGCGCCGTGCTCCCTGGTTGGCGAGCATCGCAGCGGTTATCTCGCTGCTTGGTACGCTCCCCATAGCTGTCTTCACTGGCGAAGATTCACTCTACTACGATATCGCCCGCATGGGCAGTAGTCCTCAGATTATCGAGATGGCACAGCGCTTCAATGGCGATTGGGTCATGACCTTCTACAACACGATGTTTGCGTTAAGTACAGTACTTGGTCCGGTATTCCTTGGCCTGGCCCTCTGGCGCGCGCGTGTCATCCCCAGATGGGCAGCCGCTATATTTGGGCTCAGTCGCCTACCAGCCATCCTCCTCTATGCTGTTGTGCCTTATCATGTGCTCTCTATCATTGTAATAATTGGTTTTGGCCTCCTCTTCGTCGGTGGCATTCCTGCCGCATTAGCGATCCTGAAGGAAAAAGACAAAGTTGGGGCGCCCAACCTATCCCCCACGACGTAACGAGCAGTTAGAAACAATATCGTTGTCCATAATAATAGCATTTCAATCGTATGAGCGCAGCTGCCTGACAGGCGAACCTGTTTGCTTATAACTGCTCAATTCGAATGGCTGAGTCAGTGGCAGCGGAGCTAGCCGCGTCCAAGCGGCGTTTACGCTTGCTTTTCAATAGTATGACGCGTCTTCTCTATTCCTTGATTCACTGCTCCGATGCCTTCAATGGCGCAAGATTCGAGAAGTTTTCTTGAGCTTAAAAGGATATACTTATAAACGGCCATTGACAATCGACAACTAAACGGTCACAGACGATCAACAGAAAGGATAGAGGAAAACATGTTCACGAAAATCGGTACTATCACCATAGGAGTCAGCAATCAGGACAAGGCCCTCGATTTTTATGTTAATAAGCTCGGCTTTGAAAAGGTTGATGACCAGCCCATGAGCGAGACTGAGCGCTGGCTTGAAATTGCGCTTCCTGGCACCCAGACCCATATCATGCTCGGCCTGCGCGGCCAGAGCGCAAACGACACAACAGGCATGACCGGCTTCGTCCTGCACACCGATAACATAGAAGAAACCTGCGCCACCCTCAAGGCTCGTGGGGTCACGATTACCCAGGAGCTTTCCACGCAACCCTGGGGCAAATGGGCCCAGCTCGCCGACCTCGATGGCAACGAATTCGGTATCTGGGGACCCGCCTGGTAGCATCCCTCGCTCAGTACAAACCAACCTTCTAGCATGAAGGTTAGTTTGTACTGAGCTCCCTTCTCCCTTCAAAATAGAGGTTATCCACAGCGGTATAGTGCTTATGCACATCACACTGGCATTTATACACAATGCTTCCACATAATTGCTATAAAAGTTGTGGATAAGCCTCTAGCGACCGTGCAGGCTGATCCGCTATACTTCCCGTAGAGAAATGCTTACGCAGGTATCTCCGATTTTCCACTATGCGACGCTCTATTTCGACGAGTCTTTGTATGTTTTTGTGCATCAGGAGGGGAAACATTATGCAAGCACCAGTGAAGGCGTCGGAGATTACACCACAAAGCGCATTGCGCCATCGGCGGATCTCACCGCAGACGGAGGAAGTGCGCTTTGTGCAGCCACGAGCGTCACTGACACGGACCAAGCAGGAGCCACATACAACCGGCGGCCCTGCTTCGGTGAACAAATTAGCGAAGCCCGTTCAACAACAGCAACAGTCACAGCAGCGCTACACCAGCAACATGCACTGGTCGCTACCGGTCGGCCTGGCAATGATCGGAATGCTGGTCGTGCTCTGGCTAGGACAACAGGCGGTCATGTGGGGCACCACAGCGTATGATGATCTGCGCTATGGACGCCCGCGAACCGTGCAGGCAGATGCCTTTGTAGGACATGAAAGCGGCAAAACGCCCAGCCACTTTATCGCGCTCAACGACCATGGGCGCGTCGAGATCATTGAATTCCCTGGCGGCGATCCCGCGCACTCACGCATCTTCATGGGTCCACAAATCTGGGAGACAATGCCGACCTGGTCCCGATTAACATTGATTTTGTACCATCAACACCGAATAGCAAACTACTGGATATGGACATCTCATTCCACGGCACGCATATCCTCTTCCACAACGAAAAGGGCACCTTCGTGATGCAGAGCAGTTAAGGCTGCTCTGCATTATGCCAGATCAATCATTAGCGCTTTACCTACAAGGCTATAAAAAACACAAAACATACGATAGCTATTGCTTGAAAGGTATGAATTCTTTATACTAAAAGTATGAGTAAACCGCATATTGATACTGAAACTGTCCGGGCTGATTTTGATCGTATCGCGCTATTGGCTCCCGAGAGTGAACATGGGCGCTGGAATCATAATAATCATTATCACCCATTTTTGCTGGCCCAGCTGCCTGCACAGTGTGACCATGCATTGGATCTTGGTTGTGGAACCGGCGATTTTGCGCGTCTGCTAGCCGCGCGGTCTAAACATGTATTGGCCATGGATCTATCTCCACAAATGATTCAGCGCGCACGGATGCAATCCAGCGCATCTCCTAACATCGAGTTTGTGGCGGCGGATGCACTCTTATGGGATTTTCAGCCAGGGCAATTTGATTATGTTTCATCAATTGCCACCCTGCATCACATCCCGCTGGAAGAGATTCTTATCCGCATGAAAGAAGCCCTGGCCCCGGGAGGAACGCTGGCCGTGCTGGACCTCTACGCCCACCGTCCCTCCGATCTCTTCATCGATCTGGCAGCCATCCCGATCAACCTGGTTATGGAGCGCATCAAAAATGGTCACCGCCCGCCCGGGTCGCAGGCCGCCCGAGAGGCGATGGCCGCCCATTACGCCCACGATAGCCACCTATGGATGATGCCACTCGCACAAATCCGGCACATCTGCCACAAAATATTGCCAGGCGCCCGCGTAACCCGACACCTCTACTGGCGCTATTCGATTGTCTGGCAAAAACCCAGCGACGCCCCCCGGCAAAAATAAAATGCCCTGAAGAGAGGGAGTTCCCTCGCGCCACATACATATATGGGGGTTTATATTTAGCATATTTATGGGGTTAAAAAAGATTGACAACTATTTTTGTGGCGTGCTATCGTTAAGAGGTTATCAAACTCATTTACTTCTTTAAATGAAACGAATCGATATATGAATTCATCTGTACGGTTTTGCGATAATTGCGGAGCTACGAATCGGCCCGATGCGAAATTCTGCTATGCCTGTGGGCAACCACAAATCTCTTATGCGACTACAAATACAGTGACGGGCCTGCTGACTTCTGCTTATGAGTTAAAACAGCGCTATCATATTCTACAAAAACTGGGACAGGGTGGCTTTGGCGCGATCTATAAGGCGGCGGATCTCCTCTTCAATGATACGCCACGGGCGGTGAAGGAGATGGGGATGCGCGGGCTGGATGAGCAGGAGACGAAAGAGGCGATTGTGGCTTTTCGCAATGAGGCGACGTTGCTGGCAAACCTCTCGCATCCCAATCTGCCGCGCATCTATGATCATTTTGAGGAGCGTGGCCGCTGGTACCTGGTGATGGATTATATTGAGGGTGAGACGCTGGAGAAGCGGCTGGAGATGGCTCCCGGTGGCTATTTACCGCTCAAAGAGGTGGTGGAGCTGGGCATCCAGTTGTGTACGGTGCTGGGCTACCTGCATAGCCACCAGCCTCCAATTATCTTTCGGGATCTTAAGCCGGATAATGTGATGCTGACACCTGATGGCCAGGTCTATTTGATCGATTTTGGCATTGCGCGCTTCTTCAAGCCGGGACAGACGAAGGATACGATGAGCCTGGGTACGCCAGGCTATGCCGCACCCGAGCAGTATGGGCGCATGCAGACCACGATTCGATCAGATATCTATAGCCTGGGCGCCACGCTCTATCAAATGATCTCCGGCATTCATCCAGGCCTGACACCATTTCTGCAACAGCCACTCGAACTGGATGCCTCTCAGCCAGCCAATGTGGCCCTGGAAAAGCTGGTGATGCAGATGCTGGAACTGAAAGAGCAGCAACGTCCCCAGGATGCGATGATAGTTAAGCAGGAGCTGCAAAGTGTCCAGCAGATGCTGCAGAGTGCCAGCATCAAGCGTATCGTCCAGCCAATGCAGGCAGCCGTTCAGTCGAGCCCGGTGACAACAACCAGCCAGGCCACTATGCTATTGACGACGCTGGCACCACGACCGAGCATTATTGTGGATCAGCATGGCGGCGGCAACTATAGCTCGCTCAGTGAAGCAATACAGCAAGCGGAAGCGGGCAGCTTTATCTTTTTACGCGAAGGACTGTATAAAGAAAGTATCATCCTGGATAAGCCGGTAGAGATCATCGCGAATGGGCCACGCGACCGCATTATCCTGGAAAGCGACGATACCCACTGTGTGGTCATGCAGACGACCACGGCTACGCTGCGCGGCCTGACCATCCACTGTCCGGCTGGACCAACCGGCAAGACATCCTACGCGATAAATATCACGGAGGGCGAGCTCTTCATCGAAAATTGTGATATCAGCTCGGCTTCATCTTCCTGCATCGCGATCCGCAACGCCAATACCAATCCGACCATCCGCTACTGCACCATCCACGACAGCGCAAACCATGGCATCACCATCGCGCAAAATGCCCGCGCCACCATCGAATACTGCGACATCTTCCATCATCCCCGGGCCGGGATACATATCACGAGCGGAGCCGATCCCGTGCTGCGCCACTGCAATATCTATAACAGTGAGCGCTACGGCCTGCTTATCAACGAACAGGGGCGCGGCACCTTTGAGGATTGTGACATTCATCATCATGGATATGCGGCCGCTACGATCAGCACGCAGAGCAATCCGCTGCTGCTGCGTTGCCAGCTCCACGATAACCAGAAGTATGGTATCGAGGTGCTCCAGGAGGGACAGGGCTCCTACCAGGACTGCGAGATCGCGGGCAGCGGCATCGATAATGTGTCGATTAGCACTGGCAGCACGCCTTATTACTACCTCTGCCGCATTCATGATGCGCAACAACATGGCGTTAAGGTCAGTGACAATGGGCTCGGCATCCTGGAATACTGCGACATCTCTACCAGCCAGCAAGCCAACGTCGCCATCACCAGCGGAGGCAACCCACAGTTCCAGCGCAGCACAATACATAAAGGTCTGGATTATGGCATCGCCGTCTTCGAGGGTGGACATGGTACCATCGAGCGCTGCACGCTGGCCGCTAACGCCAAAGGAGCATTCTCGATTGAACCCGGCAGTAACGTTATTCTCAAGCAGAATGTACTGTAGCGAGGTTATCGAGATGGCTTTTCCATTAAATGATAATTGAAAACGCCGCTGGATAACTGCTAACTGCGCTAGCACAATTTAGCATTTATTGAGGAAAATCGCATGCAGGAAGAGAGCAAAGCAGCATTCACATTGTGTGAAAAACTGGTAGCCAATCCACATCTATCTGATTATTTTCATCACTTAAGTTTCTCATTATCAGGTTCTGTAGAAATGGCTGATGGTGCCGGACATTCAGTCCTCTCAATCGTCAAAGGAAAGTTTTCTATACATCCCATAGACCAGAACTCTATCCATGTGAGATTTTATGATCTAGTGGAATTACACCCCTACAAAAACAACGAGCAGATCCGCATCCTGGAACAAAGCACCATCAAAGTAACACGCGAGGAGGGGTTATTCGCATTGAGAGGAACATGGTGGCAATGGCGAGGTCATGACGAAAGCGAGTGGCCTTGCATGCTCTATTGGGCCAGATACTTTTTCGAGGTTGACCCTTTAGAACAACTATCGGCAACAGGCAGGGAAACGCGTATCATCGCAGCATGGTGGAACCTGATACGCGCTACTACTATTGCCAGGAAGATCTTGATGGAGATACACTCACAGTGGCCGAACTGAACGAACTGGGAGTTTCGCTGCAACCAGAAGCATACCCAAAAGGAAATTATAAAGGGAAGATTGTGCTGGGATATCGATAAAGAGCAAGCAGCATGCTACCACCCTCTACAAGCAATCGGATAGCCAGACACATTTCTACACATCGTCAATATAGATGCTGTTTTCTACTACGGCCTTATCACATTGATAGATATCGATTGTATTCTCGGTGCATTTCGTGTAAAATACCTCTGTGACCAATAAGCAGCTATTGCTTATACAATACTATTATCACCGAAAGGGCAGAGAAGTCGTAGAATTGATACCAATTTCCCGGTACACTCCCCCATCTATTACTTCTGGAAAAAATATTTCCGCAAATCACATCAAAGATTGGAATAGTACTGGTAAGCGCAAAAAATTACTTTTATAGCTACCACAAGGCCAGCTTTGCTAATGCAGGTTTCTGCAGATGATCGTCTCGCAGCAACGCAAATAGGCAACTGGCGGAAGAAATATGTACTACAGGACTTATAAGGTGCAGAATAGGGTGGAAGGTGTTGATATATCTCTATCCGCTAGCATAGAAGCGAGGATACCATTGCCAAAAACACTGTCAGGTCGCTGTTGCTCCGCATGCCCCTCCCCAGGAGACCGCTACATCTTTCTTCATATCAACATTCCTCCATTTCTAGCATACAACGAAGGATTGAACTTTATGTTTACCATACCCTCAACCACAGATTATACTTTTCCCGCCACTCCTGATATCGATAGGTGGGAACAGATCGATGCCAGCCGGCAAGGGGTCCTGCTCAATACGTGTAGGCCCAGGGCGGTTGAGCTGTACAAAAAGCTGCTGAACCTGGCGACCATTGAGTATTCCCCCGAGCAAGGGGCCGTCGCGGTACTGGTCTGTCCGACCATCCGTGCGCTGGCCCAATGGTTGCGCGGCAGCTATGATGTCATCTTGCGCTACATCTCGATCTTCAAGGCGCTGGGCCTGGTGCAGCACTTTACCAGTCGCAAGAAAGGTACCCACCTGTATCTGCCGCTGGGTCCATATCGACCGCTCACCTCTTTTGCCGCCCTCAACAACTTGATCCTGAGCAGACGCTACAAATTAGGCCAGCTCGCCGATCAGGCCATGAGACTCTATATCAAACACTATGGAGATCCCGAGCGCCATATTTATCCCACCACCACTATCCAGCAGCTCAAGGCGACCTGTGAACAACTGCTGCAGGGTCCTTTGAACCAGGAGAGCATACAGCTACTGCATACCCATGTCGCTAGCCTGGTGGCCTGCTTCCAGGACCCCTCGCAGCGAGGAGACCTGACGGCCTTAAAAGGAGACCCGAAGGGCAAGGCCTGGCACACGTGCTCATACCAGACGGGAGACCTGGAGACGCAAAAAGGAGACTTTTATGCCATGCACAGCGAGGAACGCGCACCCATAGAGGACTTAAACGCTCCTGGCAGGTCCCCACAAGGAGACCCGTCATCTCAAAAAGGCGACCCGTCCGCCAGCCAGGCGACTTCAGCTCCCGAAGAAGAGGGACTCTGCCACAAAAAGGGAGACTTTTATGCGGCAAAAAGGAGACCCGTCCATAAAAAGGGAGACTTTTACACCTCAAAAAGGCGACCCATTCACAAAAAAGGTGACTTTTATGTCCCGAAAGAGGACTTTTATGCGCCTCCTGAGCTCAAAAAAGAGACTGTTGTTGAAAAAGTGGAGACTCAAGTCCTCTCTGTATCGATTAACGATATCGGTAATGATAATAATAAATTATTATCTTCTTCTTGCTCTAACGATCCCGTTATCGATAGTGAGATGGAGACCTTCCTCAAAAACAGTCCATCAGCCAGACGGCAACCAGAGGCGGAACAGATTCGCAAAGAGGCGCTGGCCCTGGCCATCTTTGTCGAGAATACGCCTCGCAACCTGGCTTCGTTTATCAGCAAGCTGTCAAAGAATCCACTGGCCACCCGGGCAGCGATTATCGATCTGCTGGTCCAGACATACCAGCCCGATTACCGGGCCAGCCGCGCAATCGAGGCGCCTGGGTGAATGGGGCTTATAGCCGCTATGCCACCCCCCAGGCGCTCTTCTCCCCCACGATTGAGCGCTGGCTCTACACCCAGGAAAGCTGGCAAGAGATCGAGCAGGCCCTGGCCGAGGAGACCTACCAGCGACACCAGCCCACGGGCAGCACGCCCGGCGCACCAATCTCCCCCGCGCAGTCCGCGATTGCCTCTCCCGTAGACCAGGGCAAAGCCTGGCTCGACGAGGCCGATGCCCGGCAACTGGCCAGGCAGATTATCCAGGATGGGGCCGCCCACGGCTACCGCCTTGCCACTGAGGTGCGACCAGACCAGGCCGTCTGGCTGGTGCGCGTCACGTGGGAAGAGCATAGCCTGAACATCCATAGCGTGGAGCACTGGCGCAGCGAGTTCGTGGAGATCCACAGTATGCTGCAAGCGCGCCAGCGCATCCCCGGTTAACACACAAAAGACAGAAAGGGATTTTTTCAGATGGAAAATATTAACAACCTGCTCAACGATAGCAAGCGTATGATCCGCATCCGCTCAAGCGTATGGAGCCGTAGCGAGATGCTAACCCCGCTTGAGACATCCAGCAGCGAGCAAGATGAGTTGGAGCTAGATGATGAACAAGCAGCCGCCCAGGCACGGGAGTTGGAAAACCACCTGCAGGCCCATCTGCGTATCCTCCATCCGGCCTCGGTGGCCCCTCAAGGTCGGGGCGTGGATCAGCCAGGCGAGCCAGTAAAAAAAAACGTGTCCCTATTGCCATGGGCGCCGCTATTTCCGCCATGATGTCCCCTTTGGAGATCCCCTGTTTGGTAAGGCGGTCGCGTGCATCTGCCAGCACGAGCGCCAGCTAGAGCTGCAGCGCCAATATCTCCGCCAGCTCTCCAACCTGGATACGCTGGAGGAGTTCCGCGACAAGAGCCTGCGCACCTTCAACGGCTTTATCCCGGGCTCGCGGATCGCTTTCCAGCAGGCCACCGATTACGCGAACAAGCCCGATGGCTGGTTGATCTTCATCGGTCATAACGGTTGTGGCAAGACGCACCTGGCCGTCTCCATCGCGCGCTACCGCCTGGAGGCCGGGGATAGCGTCCTCTTCATGGTCGTGCCCGATCTACTGGACTACCTGCGCGCAACCTACGCCCCAACGCACAGGTGCGTTACGATAAGGTCTTCCAGCAGATGCGCGAGACCCGGCTGCTGGTGCTGGACGATCTGGGCACCGAGCAAAATTCACCCTGGGCCAACGAAAAGCTCTTCCAGTTGCTCAACTATCGCTACAATGCCCACCTGCCCACCGTGATTACCACCAACCTGATCGGACTGGCAGGGATCGAGCCACGCATCCGCTCCCGCATGAATGATCGACGCCTGGTTCGCATCGTCGCGATGGAAAATGTTCCCGATTATCGCCAGCAGTCAGACGACAAGGGAGCCGGGGCGCACGGAAATCCAGGCTGCTAACGGCGAAGTGCAACCAGTGGAAGCTTCAACCGTTTAATTAGTAGAGATCATTCAGCAAGGGATACCAAGACAAAACGATGGAAAAATTTACTGATTATTACGCTGTACTCGGGGTTGAAGCCAATGCATCAGCCGAGGTGATTAAAAAGGCCTTTAAGCACCTGGCCTTGCAGTATCATCCCGATGTCTATAAAGGGGATGACGCGGAGGAGAAGACGCGCGAGATCTTGCTGGCCTACCAGACCTTGAGCGATCCCGAGCGGCGACGCAGCTTTGATGTGAGTCGCCGCCGGCATGTGCCAGGCGCCGCTTCGGCCTCAGCAAACGGTGCGGCCAGCGCGGTGTATGAGGCGGAGCCACGCAAGCCCAGCCGAGCCTTCGCGTTTCCGCCCCTGGATGACCGCTCACCGGCACAGATCGATCTGGGAGACATCACGTACCTGCTATCGGCCCACGAGGTACGCAAGCTCAAGGATCTGGGCATGTTGCGCGGTGCCAGGCTGCCTTCAACGGGGGATAATTACTATTGTCATCGCTGCCACCAGCGCTGGCAGAGCAGTTCACGCCCAACGATCTGTCCAAATTGCAAGGCCCGCGACTGGAACGAATACCTGCTACTGCGCTGCCAACACTGCCAGGCCGTTTTTGAGAGCGAACAGATTCGCTACGAAGTCGGCTCAATACGCTACGGCGACGGCGCGCTCTGTCCGCCCTACGAGCTCTTCCCGCTCTGCCCACAATGCGGCAAAGCCGAATGGTGTCCCGCTGAAGAAACACGCCTCTGGAACGTCCGCGACCGCGCGGCGCGCATCTCGAAATGGCGCCATCGCTTCGGCCTCGATTAACAGCGAAAAAGCTTGAAAACACTGGACAGGTCGTTTATACTTGAAGAGAAACCCGTCCAGTGCTTAATGAAAGGTATATATTCACCAATGACATGGACATTAGTTGGCCGCTATCTTCCCTAGTGGCTTAAGCTCTTCATTGAGGCTCGATCCTATTCACACCATAATCGTATAGGATCAAAGCTCCCGAATCTCGCCGCACCCTGGCCACCATCCTGTCCGGTACCACCCACCACAAGGACAGTAGCTATTCCTGGTGTGCGCGTACTTGCCCGCTTAAAGCCACAGGCCCGTGGATACCAGGCAAGAGCGTTGCATCACCATCGCGTCACAACTATAAGCCACGCCATTGTCGTCAGAGCACACCTCTACCTCCCTGGTATCCACCTGATCCCTTTTTCATGGAGTGGATTATTGTATAGCTTCACGCTATGCGCAGACACGGAGGTTTATCATGCCTGATCTAAAAGCCGTGGTTGAGATGCCACAGATTTTGCAGCTGCTCGCCAGCCATTTCACGACACCTATCATTGATCTCGCCCCCGTCGAAGGTGGATTAATATCGCGCACATGGTCCTTTCAGGCTGGTGGAGAAGAGTATATTATCCGCTTCAACAAAGATAATATGTTGAGCTCCAACCTGCCTAAGGAACAGTATCTCTATCAGAAATTGGCGCCCACAGGGGTCCCGATACCAGAGATTCTCTACACCGGGCGCCTGGGAGAGCTCTATTATGCGATCTCGCGCAAGGCGGCTGGCAAAATGCTGGCACAGCTTCCGCTGAAGGATGTTGAGCAGCTGTTCCCGCAGCTGGTTGAGATTATGGATGCCATCCACCAGATAGATATCAGCGATACAACTGGCTATGGAGTATTCAACTATCAAGGCAAGAGCCCGGCCAAAAGCTGGCGTGGCGTGCTCTTACGTGTGAACAAAGAGGAAGATGATAAGGACTTCTTCGGCAAATGGCATCACCTGTTCGAAGATAGCTTCCTGGAACGGCCACTGTTCGAGGAGATTTATCAACACATGCGCCAGTTGCTCATCTTCTGTCCCGAGGAGCGCTACCTGATGCATGGTGGTCTCTCGGTACGCAACCTGCTGGCCCAGGATGGTAAGATCACGGCCGCCCTGGACTGGGTCGATGCGATGTACGGCGATTTTGTCTATGATATCGCCTACCTGGACTTCTGGAGTCCGAGCTGTATGTGTCCGAGCGTTTCCAGGCCCACTACCAGCAGCGGCAGATCGCTGTACCTGAGTATGCACAACGGCTTCTTTGCTACCAATGCTACATAGCCCTCAGTGCCCTACGCTTCTATGCCTTTAGCGCTGACGAGCCCGCCTACCAGTGGTTGCGCCGGGTCATCGAGTCCAAACGCCTGGCCGGCGGCGGCTAAGCATTGCGTCCGATAACCAGGTAACCAAAATCAGCAGGGACAATGATACACACATAAGCTCGATTTTTCACCCGAGCGTATCATTGTTCCTGCTGCCTTATATAACTTCGTTACAGACCAGCTGATATCTCTTGTAATAACCATACGTTGCCATCGGGATCACTGAAGCGAACATACTTCACGCCCCCGAGATCGTCGATCTCGCCCACCTCAACACCCCGGCCGGCGAGCTCCGCACGGGCCTGAACGATGTCCGCAACCACCAGATGCAGGCCCTTGACGCTTCCCGGTTGCATGGCTGAGATTTCGCCCATCCCGGTGCCGATAACGATCGAGCAACTTGAGCCAGGAGGCGTAAGTTGGACGATTCGCATCCCGTTACCCGGCTGGATATCGTGGTCTACGTTAAACCCGATCTTCTCGGCATAGAAGTCTCTGGCACGATCAACATCTGAGACCGGCATAGGCACAACCTCAAGCTTCATATCCATCTGCTTTTCCTTTTTTTGGGCTAAATATATAGCACAATAAGATTGCGAACAACTTAATTGTGGCAATCATAACACAGAATTAAAAAAGAAACTTCTTCCAGCTTGCTCTTAAATAATGAGCCAGGCACGCTTATTCTGCTTGTTGAGGAGTTTTCAACAGCAGAAAAGCAACGACAGCCATGATTAAAGAGAAGACCACGCCAATCGCAAAGGTTGTCTGTGGGGTGATCCAGTGTCCAACCAGGGCCTGTGCCAATGGACCAAGCATGACCGCCGCCGAGATGGCCGAGCCGCGTATCCCCATGACCTGGCCACGATTTTTCTCGGTTGTGGCACCCAGATAGATGCCGCCCAGGGCTGGCCCGGCGAGGGCATTGCCCAGTCCTGCCAGTGCCGCGCCCACCAACAACAATGGATAGAGGGGAGCCGCGAACATAAACATATTGAGGGCACCGAAGAGCACGCTGCCAAGCACGATGAGCGGCTTCTTCGGCCACCGCTCCGACAGGCGCCCCAGGAAGAGCGGCGAGACCGCCAGGGCCAGGCCAAAGACACTGATAATCAAGCCATATTGTGGTGCACTATAGCGCAGCACTTTCTCAAAAAAGAAGGGATATTGTGGGAAGACAAAGGGATAGGTGAAGATCAAGCCGAAATCGATCAGCAGGAACGGCGCGAAGAGCCAGATCAAACCACCCAGGCGCACTTCATTGGTCTTTGTGCTCGTTGATCCCGGGCGGGCTCTTTGCGTCCGCGCCTCTAGCCGCACGTGCGCTGGCAAGGTTTCGGGCACCAGAAACATAGCCAGCAGAGAGGCCAGCAAGGCGATACCAGCAGAGAGATAGAAGGGGCCGGTAAAACCCAGGGCTTGATAGAGGAAGCCACCAATACCAGGTCCCAGCGCGATCCCGGTGGCCTGCGCCGTCGTGAGATAACCAATCCAACGCCCCTGCCTGGCCTGCGGAATCGTATCGCCGATCATAGCCATCGAGGCAGGCATCAAGCCAGCAATCAACGTACCCTCAACAAAGCGAATCAGTATGAACAGCAAGGGGATATTCACGAACGTAAGGAGCAGGTTGGTAACGATAAAACCGGCCAGGGAAATAAAGAGGATCGGCTTGCGCCCGATGCGACCAGCCCAGGTTCCCATGGGAGTACTGAAAAGGAACATGCCCAGCCCAAAGGCACCTTCCATCAAGGCCAGGGTCTCTGCACCCAGCCCCAGAGCTTGCAGGCGCTGTGGGAAGACGGGCATGATAATAGCAAATCCAGTCATTAACAAGGTGACGCAACCGATAAGGAACGTCAGCGCAACGGTGATTGAGCGCGCTGGCCTGGCGGAACCTGTTATAGTAGGCTCTGCCTGCATCGCAGTACTCTCTTTTATGGTGGCGGATTCAGGATCCGGGCACATTGTCTGCATAGAATTCGTCATTCCTTTCATGCTCGCGCATATAGCTTGCATTTCGCAAATATCTTCTCTCTATCTCTTCTTCTCACCCGGCACAAAAATGGCAATCAAATGTTTATAGAAAAAATTAGAGAAATTTAGAAAAATCAATGTTCGGTTAGATACAAGGCTATTTCATGTTCGTCCAGCGAATGGACATCTTTCAGGTGTGGAGTGTGTGGAGTGGGCGGCCGCAGTCGCCCACTCTACACACTCCACACCCCCAACCCGACGCCGCAGGCGCCAAAGAGAAATATTACATAACCCAGGGTTAGACACTTCATACATTGACGGTAAAATACATCCTATATTAAAATGAAAATTAGCCGAACACAGAGAGGATTATACAACACATTATGAATAGAGATCGTTTAGTAGAAGCGATTCAATTACGTGAAGAGGGCGCGCCAAACAAGATCAAACCACTCTAAAGCAGGCCCTGGCACTGCTCACGGAACTGGGCGCAGCCTTCCCCAACGATGCCGAGATCAGCTTTCAAAGGGGAGTGGCGCATGACAATCTAGGACTTGAGGATGGGGCGATCCCGCTCTATTTGCAGGCCATTGAACAAGGGCTCGCCGGGCCAGACCTCGAAAGGTGCTTGCTTGGCCTGGGAAGCACATATCGTGGCCTGGGAGAGTATGCGAAAGCCGAGGAAACCTTACGTCGGGGCGTCAGAGAGTTCCCTGACAATCGGGCGCTGCAGATCTTTCTCGCGATGACCCTCTATAATGCGAAACAATACAGGGAGGCGATGGAGATAGCTTTAACCAATCTGCTGGAGACCACCACCGACGAGAAACTGCTGTACTTCAAGCGCGGCCTTTCATACTATTCACAGAACCTCGATGAGGTCTGGCAATAATAGTGCTATTTATACTTATTCAGAAAGATTAATAGTATATGTTGGTAGTTCAAAATCATCGTACGTCCCCGGCAACGATACAGCAGCGCTATCCAGGGGCCAGGATCATTGATGTGACATCCCAGGGGGTCGAGCCATGGATTCGCTTCAGCCCGTTTTATCCGCACGGTGGCATTCCGGTTCCGTTCTCGCCCGGCTGGAGCAGCGCCAGCGTAGAGGGGATCTGGCAGGGACTCAAGGTGTTTGAGCGGGCTGATATAGATACAGGCAAGTTTACCAATACCAGCATGCGACAGCTCAAGCGTACCGTACGCACCTATGGTCGCGTACTCGGACACCGCGCGGGCGTCAACGGCAAGGAGCTGCTGCCGTATCTAGAGGCGCGCCAGCAAATCTATCTGCCCTCTTATCAATGGGTGATCGAGCACTGTTTGCAGGAACAACTGGCCGAGCTGCGCCGCCTCTCACAAAACGGGACAGTTGTCCTGCTCGACTATGAGACGAACACCGACCTCAACGATCCCAGCAAACCTCTCTCGCACGCCGGCCTCATCATTCACCATTTAACATAATGTGCTGCTTCATTCTTTATAGTGTTTTAGCAGCTAGTGTTTTAGTATAATGAGCGGACGAGGCCGCCATCGACCTGGATGGTGGTGCCGGTGATGTAGCCTGCCTGGCGCGATGAGAGGTAGGCTACCAGGCTGGCCAGTTCTTCGGGTTGACCCAGGCGGCCCATAGGAATGCCCTTGGCCAGGTCTTTGAGCGCCTCTTGCTCGCTGATGCCTTGCTCGCGCTTCTGCTGCATGCCGGGACCTTTGCGCAGGCGATCGGTTAGAATGCGGCCGGGACAGACATTGTTGATGGTAATGTTGTCAGGAGCCAGTTCGATAGAGAGCGATTTCGCCAGCCCGATCACGCCGGGCCGAATGGCATTGGAGAGCAGCAGGTCATCTATCGGTTGTTTGACCGAGGTGCTGACGATGTTGATGATACGCCCACTACCACTCTCCCGCAGATAGGGCAGGGTCAGGCGGATCAGGCGTACGGTGCTCAGGAGGGTCAGTTCAAAGGCGGCCTGCCACTGGGCATCATCAAATTGCGCGAACGAGCCGATCGGTGGCCCACCAGCATTATTGACCACGATATCCAGCCGACCATATTCACGAATGGTGGCATTCACAATCGCGGCCAGATCCGCTTCGCGCGTCACATCAGTGGGCACCACCAGAACATTCGCCCCGTTATGACTCCGGATCTCGCTGGCCGCTTCCTCCAACGTCTCCTGGTTACGCGAACCGATCGTAATCGAGGCTCCCTCGGCCGCCAACGCCAGCGCACAGGCGCGACCAATCCCCTTACTGGCCGCCATGACCAGCGCGACCTTGCCCTGTAAACCTAAATCCATAACATTCTCCGATATCTTCATCCATTGACAGCATTGATTTAATTCATTATAGGATGGCCTAAAAAATAACCGCAAGGGCTAATATTTCTCGATCAAGAAATAATGCAAACAAGCAAAAGCAGCAATAAAAAAGATCTGTACGTGCGGGCTTGCCCCGCTTATTCCGCTCCTGCTCGAAAAAGACGAAATAATAATGCCACGCATCCAATTAAATAGTTGCAAATCGTTATTATTGTTGCTTTTTCGAAATGGAAGGTTAGAAGCGGGGGCAAGCCCCGAACGTACAGATCGTTATTATTGTTGCTTTTTCGAAATGGAAGGTTAGAAGCGGGGGCAAGCCCCGCACGTACAGATCGTTATTATTGTTGCTTTTTCGAAATGGAAGGTTAGAAGCGGGGCAAGCCCCGCACGTACAGATCTTTTTTATTGTTGCCTTTTCGAAATGGAAGGTTAGAAGCGGGGACAAGCCCCCGTACCTATTATTTGATTTTATCGATGACCACCGTGCCCACAATAAAGATGGTCAAACAAGCGGCGCAGAAGCTGATCCAGCCGCCGGTGCCACCAACCATCAGCAAGCAGATCATGGCACACACGATTAGAGCCACCAGTGTCATGCCAAACGCGATGAGGCGGAACAGATTCGTGTTGTCGGGTGCCGGTGGATACAGCTTGCTGGCTGACTCCTCACGCAGGGGTTGCTGGTAGGGAGGCTCGAATTGTTGGTATGAGTAGGCCGTCTCGCCCTCATATTTTCCATAGTCTGCGCCTGCTTGCGCCTTTGATGGCTCGTTAGCTTCTTGCTGCGGCATCATAGCAATTATTCCTCTCACGTAAACTTTTTACAGGATTCAACCTTCTTCTTTGAGATACGTTCAAAAGAATACAAGGTTGTATGGCACAGATTAGCGGTTGCCACAAACTTTTTCGCACAGCCACGAAAAGCGCAAGAATGGAACAGTAGAACACAATTTCGCTTGCTATAATGCTGACATCGGTTAAGAGGAGGAACGCCATGGATTACCTCAAGTGTATCCAGCATAGTATTGATTATATTGAAGAGAACCTGCAAGGAGAGATCAGGGTTGATGAGCTGGCCAGGATCGCGGGTTTCTCGCCCTATCACTACTATCGTGTGTTTAACGCTTATGTTGGCATACCCGTTGTGGACTATATCAGGCGCCGGCGCCTGGCGCACGCGGCCGCCCAACTTGCCTGTGGCAAACGGATCATCGATATCGCGCTGGACTATGGCTTTGATACCCACAATGGCTTCGCCAAGGCTTTCCGCAAGACGTATGGCTGTTCTCCCGAACAATACCGTATCTATGTCTCAGGACAAACGCCCAAAAAAGTAGATTTGCTACTTTTGATGCAACACAATTTGAAAGGATCGATTGTCGTGGAACCAAAGATCGTGGTAAAACCGGCCGCCAAAATCGCAGGCTACGAGCTCAAAACAACCTGTAACGAGGGACAAAATCTCAGGGATATCCCGGCATTCTGGGCCAGATGACGCCCGAGAAGTTTGATATGCTGCACAAACAGCTCCATGTTGTCCGTCACAATGAAATCGGGGCATGTCTACCACCAGACCCTATAACTGGCAACTTCTCTTATGTGATTGCCGTTGAGGTCCATGATTACGATGGCGTCCCGGCAGAGATGTTCCGTGGCGAGATACCTGAGGCGACGTATGCTGTGTTCACGGTGCCAACCGCTGAGTCGACGGCAGGGCCCGAGTTCTCTAATGCAATCCAGGGGACGTGGAAGTATATTCATGGTACCTGGTTCCCTGACTCCGGCTATGAGTTCGCCGAGGGAAAGGTCGATTATGAGCTTTATGATGGTAATGAGCAACAAATTGATAATGTCGAGATCTATATCCCAATCGTCAAAAAAGCCTGATCTACACTTAACCATAGACTAGCAGTACGGTTCTCGTATAGCTGAGTGCGTGGGGCTCATCGGCTCCACGCACTCATCCTCTCTTTTAATCAGGCACCAGACCGCACCACTCCAGGGCCCCATAGCCGCGCTCCCAATGATCCCCCCAGGAAACGCAGCCCGGACGATGCCACAGGCTGCCGCCAGCGCCCCTCACCATGCTCCAGCAACGACACCCGGCGATCCTCCAACTGCACAGTCACCGCATCCGGTGCCCTTTGCACAGCTAAATAATCCATACTCCAGCATCCTTTGCTATTGTAATTCAGGGTACTATCTTCCCATCCAAAACGCAGTTAGCGTGGTTTTGACCAGCGGGCCTGATGAGCCTATGGGGCAATCAGTACTTCTAGCAGAAAATGAACATTTATGCATAGAAAAGCATCTCTATCTAATGAAGACATATTTTGCAGATAAAGGGGACTCCATGTTAAAATACCGTTGGCAGAAACTCTGCCTGTTCGCCGCTCTTTTCACGCTATGCAGTTTGCTTATCGGTTGTGATTCGTTCGTAAATGCATGGATCTCGACCAGATCCACTCCCACAGGAACTTCTCTTCATTCTACACTTCCAGGAAACAATGTGGCCATCAGTAGCTGTCAGGACCGGCCATCAGCGCCCGTTGTGACCAGGAACGCACCAGGCAGGGCACAACAAACCCTCTATGTCTCGACCTACACCCATCTCTACGCTATGAATGCCAGCAATGGTACAGTGCGCTGGTGTCAACAAGTGAAATCAACCAGACAATTTGAATGCCCACCAGGGGCGCATTGTCCGCAACATCCATTTCCCACATTCGGCACGCCAAAAGTGATAAACGATGCTGTCTATATTTGTATTAGTCAGGATGGAGACTATACAGTAGCCTTTAATAGGAAAAGTGGTTCGCTGCTCTGGAGCGCGCCTGGCGATTGTGGAGTTGTTAATATACCCTTTGCAGATTATGCAGCTCCCCTCGTGAAGGACAATATTGTATACAGCGGCAGCTACGCGTTGCGCGCGCAGGATGGGAAAGCGCTTTGGCGCGTTGCCATCAACCAGGATGCAGATGGGACACTCTCACTTCAGGCTCTGGTAGACAATACCATCTACGCTAATACTCAGAATCACATCTATGCCATTGATGCCAGGAATGGCAAAATCCTTTGGCGCTCTGCACCTGATGAGAGTGAACCTATCAGCGGTCCACTCGTTGTCTCTGACCAACGGATCTTCGTCGGCACGCTCGGTTCAATCGGTAGCCCGGATGCTGGTAGTTTTTATGCCCTGGACGCCAACTCAGGCAAGGTACTCAGGAACTATCACCTGCACTTCTATCAAGGCGCGGTCGTACAGAATGGGAACATTTATATCGGTGCCCAGAATCTTTACGCTCTGAATAAGCAAACAGGTAGCGTGCTCTGGGTCAAGCAATTGGCCGGTCAAGGAACAGGAATGAGTGTCAGCCCAGGAAATGTGCTCTATATCAATGCCGATGGCACTTATGCTCTCAACAGCATGAATGGCAAAGTACTCTGGCATGAGAGCCTGGGGAGTAGCCCGAGTGTCTATTTCGTGCCACCTGTCGTGGTAAGCGGAGTGGTCTATCTCGCCAGCATTGATGGACAGGGGCGGAGTATTCTTTATGCCCTCAACGCCAGCAACGGCACCGAATACTGGCATAGCAACTATCCCTATCAGTTGGAGCCCCTGACGGTCGCATAATGGCTCGTGACTCAAATTTTTCTATATAATGGAATATAACAATAAACAAGTGAAAGGGTAAAAATAATATGTTAAGACGCGCCATTGTTATTTTCCCGCATCTAGAGTTGGCCCAGATAGCAGCCATTCAGCAGATCAGAGATACCTAATAGAAGAACAGCATGGAAAGCGGCAGGTAGAGTGCAAGGTAACGCTCTCATAAATCCTCCAGGCCAGATTCACGCAGACCCAGAGCAGAAAGGCGCCGGGGAGCCCTTTCTGGGTGGCGATCAGGCGCAACGGCATGCATTTCATCGACCACCCGACCGAAACCCACAACCTGCTGGGAATCCTCAACAACCCTTATCTCTCCCCTGAACAAACCCGCTAAAGCAACAATAACAACGATCTGTACGTGCGGGCTTGCCCCCGCTTAATCCGTTCCCGCGCGAAAAATTAATAATAATAATGCCACACTTCCAATTAAATAGTTGCAAATCGTCGTTATTGTTGCTTTTTCGAAATGGAAGGTTAAAAGCGGGGCAAGCCCCGCACGTACAGATCGTTATTATTGTTGCTTCCGATGCATTGCTTGATTCTTAAATGAAATGTATCGAGGACAGGCTACGCGCACAGGCAATTTGTGTTCTTGTTGCTGTTTCAGCGAATGGTATTGGTCGTCGAGAGGCAACTACAGCTCTTCTGGCAAGGGTGGGCGCACAGATGCCAGGGCGTTTTTGTGTATCGCTCCAAACTTATGATAATTTTCTCTGGCCAACGCAAGACTCATATGGTTCGGGCTCAAAGAACGGTTTATGTTGGCATCCACATCCCTCTGTCCATCGTCTTGCCAGTAACAAACCACACAAATCTCGTATTCGCCGCGCTCATTCAAGGTTCTAAAGCCGCAACAAGGGCAGCGATATTTCCCTCCATCCTCGGGTTTGGGAAAGGTCAGCTCCCTTAGGATTCCCGCATGACCGAACTGCTGCTTATGTTCTGCGATCGACGCGATTAACTCACCACGATATTGGTATTTGTCGTCAAGCATGAATGAGGCAAACTTTTTTCTCCCGTCAGCTCGATAGGTAAGCAAAGTTCCTGCTGCTGAAACTTCTACCACATCTTGCCAAAGTACAACTTTTATGCTCTTGCGCCCGATCATTCTTATAATCTCAAGCAGGCCATGTTCACAAATAATTACACGCCTTTCCTGCTCTTGTCGCATTATAAGATAGCCAAAAAGACATGTGAAAAACAGGGAATAGAGAACTTTCCATAAAAGGGGAATATGATAAATACGAGAGATATCATTAAGTAGTGAGGACAGCAAAATTATGCCTGTAATAACCTCGGTCAAGATAGTTATAAGAAGATCGCGCTTAGATCCAGGCTTTATATAGACACTTAGAGGCGTGCCCAGCTGATTGGCCGCGCTAAGTTGATGGTCTTCCTCAGAGAACGTGCTCGTAGCCGCTATTGTCATGAAAAGTTCCCTCTTCTCAAACAATCTACCTGTGCATTAGATTCTTTGTATACAGTAGAAGATTTTCCGCTATTATACTCTTCAATATAGTCTCGTAGCAATCTATTCGTTCTTTTTACTACTTCGTCAGCAGAATTAATCACCTGAGGAGTAGCGTTTGTGCCAATACTACTACATGCAAGCCCTGCCAGAAACTTGTTGGCTCTTTTCTAATATGTTATGATATTTTCCTCAAGACTATCGTTCAAATTCTATCATTCAGGAAAGGCCGTCTCATGGTTGCTGTGAATCGGTAAGTCCCTCAGTTTAGAGCTTGATGCCAGGGCAAAGAAGAAGGCTGTCACGTGACAGTCCAGTGTTCATGCGGGCTGCGCGCTCACGCGTAGCAGTATCAACCCACAGAATATGCGCTTCTGCCCTTGATTCATGCGCTCTCAATTGATGGCACGGACAAGCAGCCAGGGATGCAGCCAGGTAATCTTCTTCCATTCCGTCTCTTCTGCCTTTTCTCCATATAGGGGACCACTTCAGGTCTGCTCTCCCTCATGCTCTACCCTCCTGCCTTGTTGAGTGCGCTCCTTCCTTTACCCACATGGGTACAACGAAATGGAGCGAGAGCTATGCACCGAAGATCCAGATGGCGGAAAAAACGTTCCGCTCAAAGAGATCGACAGATGAGGAGCTTGTGGACCAGCCGGGAGCTGCTGATCCAACAGCAGGCACAGTTGGGGCTGCGCGAGTATGACTCGCGCCAGCCTGCCTGTCATTACAACCTGCATATTCAGCCTGCCTGTGGCGGCCTGGATTACCATAATTACCATATCCGATACCTGGGAATTAAAGAGGATAAACATGTCTGGTCAGTGGTCGATGCGCCTTCTGGTCAGGAGAAGAGCCACCGAGTCTACGCCTTCTCGAAGGAGCAACTCATTCGAGAAGTGATCGATGCTGCCAGCAGCCTGCTGGTCACGGACATGACCAACGACGTCGGAGATCCCTCTCTCTGGACCAGGCTCGCTGAGTCACTCGCGCTTGCTTTGCTCGATCTATATCAACACGAGCTGGAAAAATCTTCCGCGCGGCGATAGATCACAAACCAGCTAGCCTGGATACGGCTCTTCCAGAGCCAGTCCACATTCATTTATACATATTGAAATGATGCAGTTGGTTAAGTGACCACATCATTTCAATATGTATAAGATAAGGATAGATCTTTGCCCTGGCATAATAACAGGTTGAGCTAACTTTTTAGGCGCGCCTGCTTGTTGCATGTCGTTAGCTGATAGTGTATGGTGTATTTTGCATGGGTAGAAGGGATTTCCACCGTATCAGGGAAGGGAAAGGGGACAATATATGTATGATCCACAGCGTAAATATACTGTAGCTGAGTACTGGCGCATGCGCGAGACGTTTCCTGATCGAAAGTATGAGTATATCGATGGCGATATTCGTTTGATGACAGGCGGCTCCCTGGCTCATTCTGAGATCGGGGCAAATATAGTTAGCTTGTTACGCAGTGCTTTACGCGAGAGTGAATGTCACGTCTACAATTCTGATGCCCTGGTGCGGCTGTCAGAAAGTAAATATTATTGCCCGGATGCTTCTGTATCCTGCGATCCCGCCGATTGGACACGTAAGGAGGCCCTGGAAGCGCCAACAGTCGTCGTAGAAGTGCTGTCCCCACCACAGAGCGCATAGACACCACCGAGAAGCTAAGAGCCTACAAGCATTATCCAACTATTCTAGAAATTCTTTTGATTGATTCTCGTTCCTGCTCAATTGAACATCATCACCGCGTCGGCACCTATAAGTGGGAAGTTTCTCAGTATGAGGATCGCCAGGACACCATTCAGCTTGAGAGCTTAGAAATATCACTTCCGGTTAGTGAGGTTTATTTTAAGGTCTATCTGGAAACTGAAGATTAAACTTATATCTTTGTTTCTCTCAGCAAACCCAATCATTTGGATCAGGGCTTTTTTATGTTTCTCTTTGGCGCCTGCGGCGCCGGGTTGGGAGTGTAGAGTGTGTGGTGGGCGGCCGCCCACCACACACTCTACACATGAAATAAGGTATGTCTGATCACTTGCTCGTGATCTCCCTGTTTGCAGGAGGGAGAGGCTGCGACCGCCCACCACACACTCTACACATCTTACCGCTGACTCGTGATCTCCCTCCCTGCGATCTCTGGAGGAAGTTAAAAAAGCCCAATCATTTGGATAATATAATATTTGCTGAATTGGCTTATTTTGTGGCATGATGAAGGGAGAAATATCAATAGTAGAGTATAAGGTAGAGTATAATATATGGCAGTACGGTCTTTCACTATAGATGTAGAAGAATCGGTCCTTACAGATTTGCAGCAGCGCCTGGCGCTGGCACGTTGGCCGGACGAGATTGAAGATAGCGGCTGGGATTATGGGACGAACCTGGCGTACCTGCAGCAGCTGGTAGACTATTGGCGCACTGACTTTGATTGGCGTGCCCAGGAACAATTACTGAACTCTTTTCCGCAATTTATAGCTGAGGTGGATGGACAGGAGATTCATTTTATCCATGTGAAGGGCAAGGGTCCCAATCCGCTACCGCTGCTGCTCTCGCACGGCTGGCCGGGCTCTTTCTTTGAGATGTATAAGGTCATCGGTCCCTTGACCGATCCTGGCTACTACGGCGCCGATCCATTGGAGGCCTTTGATGTCGTGGTGCCGTCGTTGCCAGGCTATGGTTTCTCGGGCCGACCACGCACGCCGGGCATGAACGTGCCGCGGATCGCTGAACTATTTAAGCGCCTGATGACCGAAGAGCTGGGCTATGATCGCTTTGGGGCCCAGGGCGGCGACTGGGGTAGCGGCATTACCCTGCGCCTGGGACAGGAATATCCCGACCACCTGATCGGGGTGCATGTGAATATGGTACCGCTCAATCTGGAGCCCACGGAGGGGGAACCTTCCGAGGAAGAACAATACTGGCGCGAGCAGTTGCGGCGCTTTCAGTCCGAGGGCGCTGGCTATAGCCATATCCAGGGCACGCGGCCACAGACGCTGGCCTATGCCTTGAACGAGTCGCCGGTCGGGCTGGCCGCCTGGATCATCGATAAATTCCGAGCCTGGAGCGATTGCCACAACGAGCTCGAACAGGTCTTTACACGCGATGAGCTGCTCACCAACATCATGATCTATTGGGTCACCCAGACCATCGGCTCATCGATGCGGCTCTATTATGAGACCACCCATAGTAATTTAGCACCCTATAAAGTTGATGTACCAACCGGCGTCGCCCTATTCCCGAGGGAGATTTCGACCCCACCCCAGGAACTGGCCGGGCGCCAGTATAACATACAACGCTGGACCACCATGAGCGCGGGCGGACACTTCGCGGCCCTGGAACAGCCTACGGCCCTGGTCCATGAGATTCGCGCCTTCTTCAAACATCTTCGACCCTGAAGGTGTTTATTGCTACAAGATCAGCCTGGCACCTTTTAATAAGGTTGCCAGCGCTTGCTCGACCTCTGCCTTTTTATTGGCGACCATGCTCGGCGTTAAAGGCAAAGCTCCAACGGATTTGAAGCGTTCTGCAATGTCAGGTCGCCGGGATAGAGGATGTAGGCGCACGAGACGACCTTCTCAAACTGGTAGCGGCCGCGCCGGTCGATGGTCTTGCGCAGGATGTAGTGGTGATACTTGAACATCTTGTCCTTATCATCCTGCGTCGGCTCGTGCTGACCCCCTTTCTTGATCTCCCATTTATATTTGACGTCAAAGACCAATACCTCGCGCGGCTGCCCCTGTTCGTAGATCTCTAGCGCCATATCGGGCGTCAACTGTGCGGTGTGCTCGGCCTGATCGATGCCCAGCAATTCTTCGCTGCGGATACGGGCATTGGAGAAATTGCGATAGAGTGGTTCATAAATAATTTCAACCTGTACGTTACCTTTGCGCAGGATTATACCGGGCTGGTTTTTATGTACAGTAAAATGAAAGGTATCCTTTTTAACTTCATAGAAGAAATGGTGCTCGTCCACACGGAAACCGGCATCAATGAGCTGCTTTATCAGGCTGGCGGTAATCGAGAAGACCGACCATAACTCATAAATCTCGCTGACCTTTTGCATCGAGAGTTCAGTGATGTAGCTGGTCGTATTGACGCTGATGCGCAGCTCTTCTTGAAACTGTAAGTAGAGCTGAAAAAAGCGGCTGTAGTGCTGGTGCTTGAGCAAGAGCTGGGTAGCCTGGCCGATCACTGGCGGCTGCCGAACGGCCTGCAGAAAGGGTTCGCCAACCCAGGCATTGCACTGCTGCAACATGCGCTGACAGCCCTGGATGACTGCCTTGAGCCGCACAATATCTCCTTGATGGATGGCGACAGTATCTTTCCAATTCCTGGCCCGAGCATCTTGCAGTAATTGTTCTTTGGTTATCAGTTCATCGCTGGCGCTGGATAGGACAAAATTGAGCTTATAATAGAGCTGCTGCTGGATAAAGTGCTTTAAAAACTGATTTTCGTAGACATCATAAGTGGTGGTATTCTGGCGCTCTAGCCAGCTGGCCGGGACATGCGGAATAGGGGCCTCGGCGGGAAGATTATGTATGGCCCCGGCCAGTGGAATACTCTCGGATGAAATGCGGCGCATGTGGTGAATATCCTGCTGCTCATAGCTATCTTTGAGTACCTGGTGCGGGCGGCGGCGAATGTGAAACATCACCTGCTCCAGCTCGCCGATCAATTTCTGCAGCAGGGCATATTCACGCAGGGCCGAGGACTCCTGCTCTTTGTGCTGAATTATAGCCCGCTCGTTGATCGAGGAGTTCAGCTTGAGCAACAGGTCCACCGCCGTCCGGCTGATATCATTGAGCATGTATTCATAGCGCTCTTGCGTTACCTTCTCAGGAAAGACACGGATACTGGCCTCCCAGGGCATCCCTCCATCAATTTGGATCGACAGGTGGGCGATCCCCGCATAACCTAATATCGGCCGCCACTGCCAGTAGCCAATGATATTCTTATTGGGTTCCAGCTCCTCACCATCGATCAAGATCTCCAGCCTGGTGGGCCAGCTTTGTCCTGGAGGCAGGATCGCGCGCAGCGTGTAGCCTCCTTTTTTGGGACTATTGCACTCTATGATACGTGCATCGAGATGCAGCTTGCCGGTATTGAATTGTAGCGGCCGCCCTTCCAGTTCAAAGCGCAGCTTAACGCCAGAAGTTGACATAGCCATCTCTTTCCAGTCGCACTTTCATTTCATTTAAACGCGCCACCGAACGTCCTAAATGTTCACGCTCCAATCTATTCCGCAATCGATCTAATACATCCGCAATCGCACGAGTGCCCCGGATATGGGGTAAGATCCGTTGCTTTATTTGCAGATCAATGGCCGCCTCCGGTTCCAGGATATTGCGACTATTGGCCAGATATTGCTCGATATCTTTGACGATCCGATATCCAATTCCCAACCCAACCGTGTTCAACTCTTTACGGATCGCATCGATCAAAGCACGATAGCTGTCATCGGTCTCCAACGATTTATAGCGATGCCAATCAGCCGCCGTAATCGTCACTGCATTGACGCCGGCCTGTTTTTTGGGAATCTTATTCAGCTCGACATCAAAGAAATCGATCGTATTGGCCCGATCCATCACTTTATCGCTCAGCGGCTGCGTCGTTTCATCCACATTGATCGTCCCGACAAAAAAGAGGTTGGTTGGGATGGCCACACTCTCCGGAGGGACAAAGCGCTTCTCCTCGCTCGCTTCTTGACGCTCATCCAGAATATTCTTGATAGTTTTGCTATACAGATTGATACGGCGGTAGGCGGGCTCATCCTCCTCCAGGGCGCTCAGGAACTGTGAGAAGTAATATTCGACATGGGCCAGGTTCATCTCATCCAGGCACATAAAATACATATGGTTGCGGTCCTCAGCGGCCCGCAGCAAAAAGTCGAGCGCGGTCTCCGTGATATATCGCTGGGTAATTGGATCGAAGTAGCCAATCAGGTAGCGATCATCGTTCCAGTTGGGGCGCACAGGCAGCCGTAGATAATGATCGTTCTCCACCGAATGGCCGATCGCCTCCGCGTAGAGCTGCGCCAGCTTCGATTTGCCGGTCCCCGATAGGCCAGCCAGAATCACAAAGGGACGCGTCTTCAAGCAGATATGATAGTTATCGATGGTCTCATCGCTAAAGTAATAGCCACGCGCGGCGATATAGCGCTTGATATGCTGCAACAGCTTAAACTCAGGCATGGTGCTGACCGGGGCCAGAGACACCACTTCATCGGTTAAGCTATCTCTATACGCAGGTCGTTTAACTGGCGCTAGATCGATTATTCCATCTTCATACGCAGTCAGGCGCGAAGGCAGCTCCTCAAGCACCACGGCCGCCTGGTCGGGCAGCTCCTCATCGAGGTCTACCTGACGCGCTACCTCACCCGAATGCTGGAAATACTGCACAAACTCATTGATGATCGACGATAAAGAGACCCGCGCATTTTCACGGTAGGCCTCATCCAGGATCGCGAACAACGGCTCAGGCACTGGCGTCAGATAGGCCCCCTGCCTCAAACTCGGCTCGCTATTATAAAAGAGATCTCTTTCGCCTGTATCCAGCAGCACCAACAAGCGTTCTCGATAAGGCGCAAAGAAAAAGACCCCGCGGGTCAAAGGGGGGTCCAGATAGCGAAAGTTCTGTAAGCGCACCAGGTAAGAAGGCTGCTCGCCCCATTCAGTATTGGCGATGCCAGACACCTCCTGGTAGCTACTCCTGACCTGTGAGATACCAGTAAAAGCATTATTATCGGTCAGGTGCAGCACGATATCGCCCGGCCGCACCGCCCGCATATTGGCATACTCATCCACCCCACCTTTTCCACGCTGCGGGGAAAAAAGCACCTGCCCTACCGCATACTCGCCATACTGCCGGTCTGGATGCCCTTTCACAATCGTCTTCTCGATCCAAATCTTAACGGAAGCCTGAGCCCCCTGAACACTATCTGGCATAGCTATACGAGCCTCTTTCATCAGACCATACTATCTAGATGCATTATAGTTATTATATTGACGCATCTGCATTATAAAACCACAACGTCCCCCTGTCTACCTCTCCAAACGGCCTTCTTCAGATCTTTAACATCCCTGATTATGCTTGCTTTTTCGAGATTAAAAATCATTATACAGGAAAAATATATCTCCAAAAAAATGATTAGCTCTACGTTAGATTCATGACAGGAAACTCCTAGCGCCACGTAAACAATAATGATGATACGCATGTTAAATTCATAACATGCACATCATCAAAAAACATCAGCAATGCGCTATATGCTGCGCTTGTTCGGTACGACTTATAGCATTGATAAGGAGAAATGATGTAAATGAGCCGACACACAGACAAACGACAAAATGCCTCGGACCCCACAACCCCCCATCAGCCAGAGCTATTTTCTGCGCCTCAGCGTACCCGGCGCAGCCTTCTGAGCCTATTGAGGACCGGCGTGGGAGCTATAGCAGCCAGCACGGGAGTGGCAGCCCTGCTCAAAAATACCAGTGGCACCGCCCTCGCTCGTCCGCTTGATACCGTGGGAAACTTTAGTAGCAGTTTACCTGGTACACCGGCGATCACGGCTATAGCAACCAATTCAGCCCCTGGCATATACGTCGAGAGCTACAACAGTAGTGGTCACCAACATGGCTTTGGTGTGAGCGCTATCACTGATGTGGGTACTGTCTATGTTGCCCAAAGCACCAGCGGCGACGGTATATATGCTGAAACCCAATCGGGCGATGCCATATATGGTACTAGCGACACCGGCTCTGGAGCGGTCGGTATCAGCAACTCTGGCATTGGCGTATACGGCAGCAGCAACTCTGGTGTGGGCGTATATGGTGTCAGCGACAGTGATACTGCAGGATTCTTCTATAGCTCAAGCGGAGAGGGAATCTTCTCGTATAGCAATAACAACAATGGTATCTTTGCCTTTGGGGCTCCTTACGCAGCGGCACTCTATGGGATGTATATGTGAATGGGAGCCTGTCGAAAGGGGGCGGAAGCTTCTTAATCGATCATCCATTGGACCCGGCCAATAAAAGCCTGTACCACTCATTCGTCGAGTCGCCCGATATGAAGAATATCTATGATGGCGTGACGCAACTCGACAACGCGGGAAAAGCCACCGTCGCACTTCCCGCCTGGTTCGAGTCCCTCAACTCCGATTTTCGTTATCAGTTGACGGCAATAGGTGCGGCAGCGCCAAATCTCCATATTGCGCAGGAAGTGCACAACAAACAGTTCCAGATTGCAGGTGGGAAAGCTGGTATGAAGGTCTCCTGGCAAGTCACTGGTATCCGACAGGATGCCTGGGCAAAAGCCAACCGTATTCCTGTCGAAGTAAACAAATCCACCACTGAAAGGGGCCGCTACCATCACCCAGAAGTTTTCGGAGCAACTAAAGAGCAAGGGATTGGCTATCATACCCCTCATACCCAGCAGGCTCCAACTCGCCCATTCCGACCAACCAAAAAAAGCTAGCATAGTAAGCGCAAGGCTTGCCTCCGTTTCATACCTGTGCCATGGTGTCATTTCATGCCAGAAAGAAAAAACAGGCTCCATGGTGCAGGGGTGCTACTTCTATCTTTTTATGCATCTCTTTTTATTTCCCACTCTAAAATGGTATACTGCTACCAGATTAACTTCTAATTATCGATGGCGTGCAATTCATCTCGATAAATGCTCTACCTGGCTTTAATATAGCTACACTTAATTATATGATTTTATGGAGGGCGATCCAGACATGGATGAAGCTCAAAAGACAACGCGGCATCGCATAAAGATTGATCTGCAGGGTTTGATTCGCGTACTGGCAAAGAATCTCTATGCCGAAAGCGATGTGTTCTTGCGTGAGATGGTGCAGAATGCTCATGACTCGATCAAGAAGCGTAGCTCACTGGACCCACATGCTCCCATCGGCACTATTCATATTCATATCAATCGTATGCAGCGCACGATTACCTTTACCGATAATGGGTCGGGCCTGACCGAGCAAGAGGTACACGATTATTTATCTACGATCGGGCGTAGCGGCACCAATGAGTTTCGACAAGAGTTGATAACAAAGGGGCGCCAGGCCGAGGTAACGCTGATCGGACAGTTTGGCATCGGCCTCCTGTCCGCCTTTGTGGTCGCGCACCGCGTCGAGGTTGAGACGCTGAGCATCCAGCCGGGCAGCAGTTCCTGGCTCTGGAGTAGTGATGGGCAGAGCGATTATGAGCTGGTGCCCGGCCAGCGACCAGAGGTCGGGACCACGGTAAAGCTCTTTATTACCGATGCCTACATGGATATGCTGATTCCAGAAGAGCTGCGCAAGGCAATCAAGAAATACGCGGATTTCATTCCCTATCAGATCTTCTTAAATGATGAAAAGGTGCCAGCCAACGCGGTCAATGCACCCTGGCATCTGAACATTCCTTCTGAAGATGAGCGACTAAAAGAATATACATCCTTTGTCGGCAAGCGTTTCCCTAATGACTCTATCCTGGAAACTATTCCTGTGGCCCTGCGCACACCTTACCGCGTCGATGGGGTACTCTATATATCGGATCGCCGGGATATCAGTCCAACGGCGGAGGGTAAGCTGGAACTGTATCAGAATCGCATGTTCGTCACCAGCCATGAAAGCAATATACTACCGCCCTGGGCCCAGTTCATTAGCGGCGTCATCGACTCGCCCGATATGACCCTGACCGCCTCGCGAGATGCGGTGCAACAAGATTATATTACCCAGGAGATTCGCGAAGCACTGGCCACCATAGTAGTGCAACATTTACAGAACATGGCGAAGAAGACACCTGAACGCTTTGAGCTAATCATGCTCTGGCATGCCTTTAATATCCGCAATATGGCGCTGGACCATGATGATTTCTTCGACGCCATCGCCGACCTGATGCCGTTTGACACCAATCGCGGCCGGATGAATCTGCGCCACTATTGCGCGCAAGCACTCAAGCTAGAAAATAACAGCGGGCACGATATCTTTTATTTTAGCGATCGTGAAAACGCCTCGCGCTTCTATATGCTCTGCGATGCCAAGGCCATGCTGGTCATCAATGCAGGACAGAGCTTTGAAGAACCATTCCTAAAAAAATACGCCCAAAGGCACCCCGAGATACGACTACACTTGATCAGTAGCGAGGGGACGGATTTCCTGTTCGAACCAGCTTCCACTGAAGAAGAACAGTTCTTCCAACCTTTGATGATGGATTTCTACCATATCCATCCTGGCCAGCCGCTACAGATGCGCCTGGTGCATTTTAAGCCCAGGACCATCCCGGCTATCGCCAACATAGAATCAGGGGCCAAACTACGCCAGGATCTAGAGGAGAATCAGCAAAGCGTCCATCTCTCACAGCCGATTAAGGATCTACTGAGCCGGGTCTTGAAGGAGCATAAGGTACCGCAAGTCCTTCTTTATCTCAATACAGAAAATCCAATCATGCAGAAGATAGCCCATATGGCCGCAACCCAGCGCAATAATGCTATTTCCTACCGGGCAGCCATCGCTGCCATCTATAATAACGCACTCTTGCTCTCGCCCCACCTGATGACGGCTGAAACAATCCAGGCCATCTTTACCAGTGCCACTGAAACCATTAATCTGATGATCGAGCAGGCTGAACAACTAGGAGAGATGCAGAGCCGGTTGAGCGCCTCCCAGCTCTCGCTGCGCACGCGTCCGCGCCAGGAAATGGTCAGCAAGGACGTTCAGGCTGCTCCGACAGACACGGCCACGCCCGGCAAGCAGATTCTCTGCGTCGTGGCCATGCCATCCGAGGATACGGCTACGCTGCCCTATGCCAGCGTGCTCCTGCCAGCCCTGCGCCACGTGATGGAGTTCGCCCCTTACTACTGGCGGGTCGTTTCAGCGGCAGAATTGGACCAGGAACGTGGCCAGCAGCAGCCCCATATCTATCTGGCTGACCTCAGCACAGCGAATCTCCAGGTCGTGATGGAACTGGGCTATATGTGCGGCAAGAAACAGGATTGGCAAACGATCCTGCTCCTGCAATCGGAACAGGCCCACACCGAGCTACCCCACCTGGATGGCCTGACGCGCATCAACTATCCAGCCGACAAAACCCACTATACAGTCAGTACCATGGTTGAAGCCCTGCGCCCGCTGCTCGAACAAAATGAGCAGATCCAGCACGTTAATCAGCTGCGCCAGGAACGCTATCTCTCCCCTCTTTACCTGGAGGAAGAATTCTGGATACCTGGCGAGGTTGCGAGCGAGATTGCCCGTATCTATAGCTCAATTGAAGAATTTACCAGCGCGCCCGTCGAGGAAATTACCAGTCGGGTCAGACATCTAACCAGTATCAAAGCTCGCCGCCTGCAACAATCTCTGCAGGAGGTATTAGAGGAGACGCACCACTAATGCCGGATACCGCCATGCCATCTCGAGCTGAGGTATATCAGACCAATATACTGGCCTGGAAATTCATGAGGGATGGACAATATCAAACGGCGATCGCGCTGCTAGAGCCACTAAGCACACTGCTAGATACGCAGGAGCTGCCGCTGAGAATAGAGACCTGGTATAGCCTGGCTGAAGCGCTGAGCCAGTCTGGTCAGCACCTGCAGGCCTTGAAATACTGCGCCATGATTATCGACCTGACACAAAATCCAGACCAGCAAGCACGGCTCGCAGACATGAATCTGCACACCATCGCCCTGACCTATGGATTGCTGGCGGAATGCGCATTTCACCTGCCACATATACCTCTCGACCATGCTTTGCAGATGACAGAGAATGGGCTGCGCTGGCTGGCTGACAGGCAGCGCGAAGATATAAGTGGCAGCCTCTATTATGTCAAAGGCTACCTGTTACTCGAGCAACGGCGCTTGCCCGAGGCAGAGGTTGCCCTGACCAAAGCGCTGGCCATTGCACTCCGGAATCAGAAAACCGCCCTGGCCGATACTTGCAAGACAGCCTTGCTTATGCTGCAGCAGCTCTCTTCAGGTAGCAGCCTCGATCGTGCCAGTTTGAAAAATTTTCTCAGCGAACGCGCTGAGCACAAAGATAGCTATCGCTCTACGATCACTCAATTCATCACGCAGGAGGCCACGGCTCTCAACCAGACCTTCGAAGGACAGCTCGCCGCTGCGTATCTCACAGCGCAAAAAGCTATTCAACTGGCCGCGCGCATAGAATCACCCGCTTTTATGTTGAGAGCTTACCAGTTAATAAGTATAATTGCCCAAAAGGATAAAAACTATCAGCGTGCCCTGGATAATTTTAATACCTTTCTACAACAATTTCCTGAGGACGCCTCGGCCTTATACCAGCGAGCCAGGCTCTATCGCTACCTCAAACAATATCAGCTGGCCCTCAATGATATCAACCAGGCCATTGAGCTGGATAGCCAGAAAGCAGACTACTTTGCCGAGCGCGCTGAGACTCTTTTGTTGCTACAACGTTATCAGGAAGCACTCAACGATATCCAGCAGGCTCTCACCCTGATGCCCAACAATACGGACTACTTAATGCAGCGCCGCGAGATCTACCTGGCCATGAAAGAGCCGGCTAAAGCCTTACAGGCCATAGACCAGGCCATCGTGCTGAGACCTGACAGGGCCCATTACTACTATAGGCGTAGTAACATGTATCGCGATATGGAACGCTACCAGGAAGCATTGGCAGATGTACAAAGCGCACTGCGCCTTGATCCTGCCAATTCCTCTTATTGGATTTTGCGATCATATATATATAGCAGCCAGAAATACTTGCGAGAAGCACTCGCGGATAGCCAGCAGGCGATTAGCTTAAAACCTGGCTACGGATTCAATTATTTTGTACAGTCCTCTCACTATATCGCGCTTGGTCAACTTACATTAGCGCTAGAGAGTATCGATCGGGCACTAGAACTGGAACCCGGCGAATACAATTTTTATGTGTGTAAAGCCGTAATACTTAAAGAGCTGAGACGTTATCAGGAAGCGTTAAAGGTAATCAATGCCGCCCTCGAAGATGATCCTACAAATACTAATCGCTTGCAGCATCGTGCGCTAATCTACATGGAGGCCCAGTGCTTGCCGGAAGCCTTACGCGATCAAGAGGCAATCATACAACGCGAGCCTGCGGAGCATTCTCACCGCATTATTCGTGCATTAATCACGTATAGAATGGGGAGATTCAAGTTGGCGCTAGAGGATCTGGCCTGGTCTCAACCGACACCATCTGGCTTCGCGCTCTATCTCCATCGTGCCTTGCTCTATCGATATATAGAAGAATACCCCCTGGCCTTAGAAGCAATCCAGCAGGCACAAACCCTGGCCCCACAAGAATACATCGCCTACCAGGTAAGTAGCCTCCTCAAACGTGATCAACAACGCTATCAAGAGGCACTAGAGGATATCGAAAAAGCCATTCAGCTGCATCCATATCTAGATTATAATTTTTTACACCAGGCTCAAATCTATCATACGCTAAGCCGCTATAGCGAGGCCCATCAGGCCATCGAGCAAGCGCTGCAGCTCAACCAGCATGACGCCTGGATCTATTATACCCGCGCCACCATCTACTGGTCCCAGGGACAACCCGAGCGGGCGCAACAGGATATCGAACAGGCTATCGAGCTGGCCAATCAGGACGAACGCCCATTTGAGCAGAGCCAATGCCTGATCATCTTCACCCTCTTCGCCAACCGCATCACTGAAGCCCTGGCCCACTTCCAACAATTTCTCGACGACTGTCAATCCGCCTACTTTCTGCAGGACACCCTCTTCCTGCTCAGGGGGTTCGCCTCCCTTGGCCTGGCGAAGCGCACAATCAATATCTTCTGCCAGCGGCTAAAACAACAAATCAAAGCTTTGCATACTCAGAGCAACAAAGCATAGAGCAAAGGGAGAAATTTATGCAGAATAATAGCACTAAACATCAAGAACAGGTCGATCAATTAATTAAGCTGGCACATAATTTGTGGGAACAGGGAGACTTTCAAAATGAAGTGCTTGTAGCGGAACAACTACTAGAGATCGGCCAAAACGAGAGACTTCCAATGGCCGAGATGAATGCCCATCACTTACTGGCCGACGCACAAATATATTGCGGCAATCTTATAGAAGCGCTGGGACACTGCTCGTGGTTGATCAAGATAGCTGGCGATCCCGATTTTCAACCTCTCCTTAATCCAGACAATCAATACATGATCAAAAATGGTTATTATCTATTTGTAACATGCGCAACTAAATTACCCAACATCCCTGATAATGTAATCTTGAACGTTCTACTAGAAGGGCTGCGCTGGCTCGACAGCATAAATCAACCTCTCTGGAGCGCCGACCTGCTTCTTTTGAAGAGTGAATTGCATCTGAAACGCGGCGAAAACTCTGAGGCCGAGGGTGCCGCATTGAAAGCCAGGGGACTCTTCCTGCGTTCAGATTCCCATGTAGGCGCACAGCTCAGCCAGATAAAATTGCTCCAGGTACAAAGTCAGGTCAGCGCTACTTCCAATACTTTTGCAGAAACAAAAACTGTACTAGAAGATACATTCAGGGCAGAAGATAAGCTACATACACCTATGTTTCAATTTCTTGAGCAGTGTGCGCGGGCAACAGGATTTATGGTCGATATAAACAATAAGTCAGCAGCCAGGTTTGAGGCCGCATACACAGAATCGCAGCGAGCTATCGCTATGGGAGATCAGATGGAGGCGCCCGACATCATCTTCACAGCATATAAAACACACGCTCTTCTACTCTGGTTCTATGAGAAATATCAATTGGCCATCGATGATCTCACCTCGTTCATCCAGCGGTTCCCAGATTTTGTGCCGGCTTTAATCGAGCGGGCCTATATATATAAAACAGCCGGGCAATTTCAGCTCGCACTGGCCGATGCCGATCAAGCAATTATGCATGAGCAACAAGAGGCATCCTACTTCGCCATTCGGAGCGAGATACACAAAGCCCTCAAAAACTATTCAGCCGCCAGCGCCGATCTCCAGCAAGCCCTGCAATTAGAGCCAAACAATAGCCTATACTGGTCTAACCTTAGCGACGTACAGTGCGCTTGCCTGAACTATGCCGAAGCATTAAACTCAATCAATCGAGCAATCGAATTTGCCCCTGACCATAGCAGTTATTATGTCTCGCGTGGTATTATCTATCGCGACCTGAAGCGCTACGAGGAAAGCATGGTCGATATGGAACATGGCCAGCAGCTAGACCCAGCTTCCGCTTATGCTTACCTCTTGCAATCCAACCTCTGTCGTGAAATGGGGCTCTATACAGAAGCTTTGCAGCTTGCTAACCGCGCGATTGAATTGCAGCCAGAAGATCAAGGTGGTTACACTTATCGCGCCATGACCTATCACCTGCAGGGTCAGCATCAACGGGCCCTGAACGACTTTGCCTATGCCAAACAATTAAATGGATCGCTTACATTTGCCATCCATATCCAATGTGGCGAATTATACTGTGACCTGGAACGCTATCCACAAGCGCTAGAAGAGCTCAAGCAGGCAATTGCACTCAAGCCACAGAATTCCGCCTGTTTCAGAGCGCGTGGCATTATCCATTATAGAATGGGACTATACCATGAGGCCGTGCAAGACTTCCAGCAGGCGTTGGACTACAATAGTTATGATGTATCGTCATTGGGCTATCGATCCCATATATATCGCTTGCTGGGACAGTATCAAGAAGCCTTGCAGGATGCTGAACGCTCCATTGAACTGAAACCACAATCACCAGGCGGTCAATATACATATGCCTGTGCATTATGGCAATTAGAACAACCGGAGCAGGCCCGTAGGGCAGTCCACCAGGCCCTCCAACTGGCACCCAGCGGACTCAATAAGGATGCATTGGCAATCGGTCATTTCCTCTATAATCTCTTCCTGCAGCGCCCAGCCGAAGCTGTGCAGCATTTTCAGCGCTTTGTGCGCAACTGCCAATCCCTCTACTACCTGCAAGACGCCCTCTTCAGCCTACGAGATTTCGCCCCTCTCGGCATAGAACCCGCTACCACCCAGGAGTTCTGCGCCTATCTCGAAGCAAAGATCAAACAAGTGATCTTAAAATCATAGGCGTGATGTTACGTGACGATGGGGGCCTCGGTGGGATATTGTTCGTAGAGGCGCTCGACTACGATCTTTTTGAGGCGCTGGACCGTCTGGTGTATGTCACGGTAGGTGGTGTAAAGCGGGGTGATGCCCAGGCGGATATTGTCGGGGCCCGAAAATCTGGCAGGACATGCATGTCGTTGATCAGGGCCAGGTCGATGCGCAGTCCCTCGGCGTGTCCCAGGGAGATGTGTGAACCCGGTAAGCGTGCTCGCGTGGGGATTTCAGGGTAAAGCCGAGTGGCTCCAATTCAGCTTGCCAGAGGTCGATCAGGTAGCTGGTCTGGCGCACAGATTTCGCGCGCAGCAGCTCGATGCCCGCCTCGCACAACAGGTCCACTCCCGGCTCGATCAGGGAGAGCGAGACGACTGGCGGGGTGCCGGTCAGGAAGTGGCGCAGGCCAGAGGCCGGCTGGTAGTTCAGGTCAAAGCCAAACAGGTCGCGCTGCCCCATCCAGCCTGAGAGCGGATTGAACAGCCGCTTCTGCAGGTCCCGTCTGACGTAGAGGAAGGCGGGCGCCCCCGGTCCACCATTAAGATATTTATAGGTACAACCAATCGCCAGGTCAACATTGGCTCCGTTCAGGTCCACCGGTACCGCGCCAACCGAGTGGCTGAGATCCCACAGGACCAGCGCGCCGGCGGCATGGGCTGCCGCCGTCAGGGCAGCCATGTCGTACATATATCCACTCTTAAAGACCGTGTGTGACAGGGTCAGCAAGGCCGTTTGCTCATTCAGGCGCGCCTGCAGCTCCGCCACCGGACCATAGATGCCGTCAACCGAAGATACGACCTGCAACTGGTGTTGCTTGTCCAGCACCTCGATGGCGCCTTGTAATATATAGAGATCGGAGGGGAAATTCAGGTCGTCGGTCAGGATCTGGGGCCGGCCAGCCTGATGGCGCAGCGCCGCCACAACGAGCTTAAAGAGATTGACCGAGGTAGAATCGGCCACAATCACCTCATCCTCTTGCGCCCCGATCAGCTCAGCTATCTTAGCTCCGATGCGCTCAGGAGCCGTAAACCAGCCCTCATTCCAGCTCCGTATCAGACGGCTCCCCCACTGCTGCAGGATCAGTTCCGTGGACAGTGTCGCGGCCTCGTGGGGCAGACGGCCCAGCGAGTTACCATCCATATAAATCAGGTTGTCATCATCAATCAGAAAACGCTCGCGAAAATGGGCGCAGGGGTCTTGTGCGTCCAGCTCGGCGGCATAGGCAAGATCAGTTGAAATTGTCATAAACTTACCAATTCTACTAATACCGACGTTACTTAAAATTGGGAGCGAATCGCCCACAGATCCGGGAAGAACGGCTTGAGCGTGGTCGCCAGGTAGGCCGCTCCAGGTGAGCCACCGGTACCGCTCTTCATGCCGATTGTGCGCTCAACCATCTTCACATGTCGATAGCGCCATTCCTGCAGGCCTTCATCAATATCAATCAGATTTTCACACACGTTGCTCACCGTGGCGTTCTGGCGATAGGCCCCAACCAGCAGCGCTTGCAGCTCGGGCGAGGGTTGAATGGGACGAGTCACGTCACGCCCCAGTTGTTCCTCGGGTACAGCATAACCGTTCAGAACAAGATACCGCAGGAAAGCATCCCAGAGCGTCGGCTGCTCATAACGCGTGCGTAGCCGCTGCAGGGCCTCTTCATCATCAGTACAATGGGACAATATATTTTCACGCTTATAGCCCAGCGCAAACTCCAGTTCACGAAATTGCGCCGACTGAAAGCCACTGGCTGATTCTAGAAATCCGCGAAACGAGTTAAATTCCAGTGGTGTCAGGGTCTCTAATACATCGAGCTGCGCCACCACTGTTTTAAGAATGGCCAGGATACGCCGCGTGGTATGGGAGGCGCGGGCCGCATCATTCTGATAGAGCATTCTCTGCAAATACTCAATCTCATGCAGCAGCTCTTTAAACCAGAGCTCGTAAACCTGGTGGATAATAATAAAGAGCAGTTCATCATGCTCCGGGCCGCTACTCCTGGGTGTCTGCAACTGCAATAACTCATTAACCCTGAGATAGCTAGCATAATTGAGGGCTTTTGACATAGCACATACATTCTTTCTATCAGTACGTCATTGTAGTCTACAACAGCATAGCATAGCTCTTGTACTATGTATTGTACAATGAGAAAACGATTTTGCAATAAATTATCACTTGATAAATATATTTTTTAAAACCTGCTGGCTTTTTTGTGAATTTTCCTCAAAATCATGCACCCGATCAGGCAAACTCAAGCATCCTATACACAGAAGACAAGCACAAGCGAGCTCATTCTGGTTATCGCTTGATAATTTCATCCCTGTCTTATATGATATAGGACAGGGAATCGTTCTCTTTTATTATTATCACTTGATAAGTAACACATCACAAAGAGAAGATCTGTAGATCAAGATCTGCGCCTTCTTCTCAGGAGTTTGTATGATTACACGTCTCTTGCACGGGCTTACAGATAGCGCAACCGGCAAGCGTGGCAAGTTTGTCACCATTATCGTCTGGTTGCTGATCGCCATCGTACTGGTGGTGACGGCCCCTAAATTAGCCGATATCTATGACAACGGCTCGACCCAGGATATACCATCCAACGCGGGCTCACAGGTCGCCCAGCGGCTACAGTTGGATAAGTTTCCCGGCAGCCGTGGCACGCCAGCCATCCTGGTATTCTCCGACGAAAAAGGTCTGAGTGCCGATGATAAAGCGACCATCAAGAAAGTTAGCGACTGGCTGGGATCGAGCCAGAAACCAGCATCGGTAGATAAGGTCCTTTCGATCTATACGGTGCCGCAAGCCGCCAGTCAGCTGGTCTCGCAAGATAACAAGACCATGACGATCATTGCAAATATGACCGGCTCTTCCTCCGACACCCAATTTCAGGATAGCGTGAAGAAGATGCGCGACTACCTGAAGACCACGACCAGCAATACCTCCGTCGAGGCCCATGTGACCGGGCCGGCCGGTGTCATCACCGATACGGTACTTATTTTTGGTGCGGTCGATGTCAAACTATTGCTGGCCACGGTGGGACTGGTACTGGTGCTACTGATCCTGCTCTATCGTTCACCAATCCTGGCCTTCCTGCCCTTGATCGGCGTGGGCTGGGCCTTACAGATCATTGATGCCTTGCTTGGTTTTGTCGGCAAGAGTGGTGCCGTGGGCATCAGCCAGCAGGCAACCTCGATTATGACCGTGCTGCTCTTTGGCGCGGGCACCGATTACTGTATCTTTATCGCCTCGCGCTTCCGCGAAGAACTGGCGCACACCCAGGACAAACACGAAGCGATGCGCAACACGATGCGTGCGGTCGGCGAGGCCATTACCTCCAGCGCCGGCACGGTCATCCTCGGCCTGATGACCCTGCTCTTTACATTCATCGGCCTCTATTACAGCCTGGGGCCAGCCCTGATCATCGCCATCTTCGTCATGCTACTGGCCGGACTGACCCTGGTCCCCGCCCTGCTCGTCTGGCTTGGTCGCGCCGCCTACTGGCCCTTTGTGCCCAAGTATGATCCGACCATTCAACAACAAGATGCCGAAGGAGACCTCAAAGGCTTCTGGGGGCGCCTGGGACTATGGACCGCCAGACACCGCGTGGTGGCCGTGGTGGGAAGCACCATCTTCCTCATCATCCTGGCCCTCGGCAATATCGGCTCGGTCCCGACCTTTAACTTCCTGACCTCTTTTAGAGAGGTGACCGATTCCAGCACCGGCTACAACATCTTGCAGAAGCACTTCCCGGCCGGCACGCTGGCCCCCACCACGGTCCTGGTCAAGTTGAGCGGCTCCGACGCCAATGCGTATAAGCACCTGGCACAGATCGACGCCGTAACCGTGGCCGCCCAGAAAGCTACTGGAGTCGCCCAGGTCCAGGGTCCAACCCGCCCAACCGGCAAAGGCACCCTGGTTGATCCACTGAAACTCCAGAGCGCCATCGATGCCCTGCCTGCGCAGCTCCGGGATGCGATCCGCTCGGGCAAGCAACCATCGATCACAACCCAGCCGCCCACCGGCAGCAAGTCAACCGGCACAGGACAACCCCCGACCACCAGCGGCAAACCTCCTGTTACCGGCCAGCCTTCAACAGGTAAGCCACCAGTCGCCGGCCAGCCACCCACCAACGGCAAACCTCCGATCACCGGTCAGCCTCCTGCCTACACACCGGAGCAGCTCGCGACGATTGGAGCATTCGCGGCCAGCACACAATATATGTCGCAGGACAATAGCACCTTCGAGCTCTCGGTCGTGCTCAAGGATGATCCATATTCGCTGACCGCCATCAACAACATTGCGCCGCTGCGCGATACCCTGAACAAAGCGCTCAGCGCCAACTTTCCCAACGGGAACGGCCCGAGTGCCACCCTGTACCTGGCGGGACAAACATCCCAGTTATCGGATACCCTGGGTTATAACCAGCACGACACCTACCTGGTCGTACCGGCGGTCATCCTGCTGGTCGGTATCGTCCTTGCCCTGTTGCTGCGCAGCCTGATCGCCCCACTCTACCTGCTGGCGGCCGTCACGCTCAACTTCCTGGCCTCCATCGGCATCTGCGCCTTCTTCTTCGAACGCGTCGAAGGCCAGGACGGCTTCAACTACGCCATCCCGCTCTACACCTTCATCTTCCTCGTTGCCCTGGGCGCGGACTACACCATCTTCCTGATGTCGCGTGTCCGTGAAGAAGCCAAGCGGCGTGGTATCGAAAAAGGTGTACCCTACGCCGTCTCACGCACCGGTGGCGTCATCACCTCCGCCGGACTCATCCTGGCCGGCACCTTCGCGGTCCTGATGACTCTACCCTTAAACATCCTCTTCCAGCTTGGAGCCTGTGTCGCCGTTGGCATCCTGCTCGACACCTTCGTGGTGCGCGGCCTGCTCGTCCCCGGCCTCGTCCTCCTGCTCGGAAAATGGAACTGGTGGCCCGGCCGCCTCTAACCGCAACCCGCAAGGCAAGGTTGAGCCTTGCCTTGCCCTCCTTTTTCCATTTTTCAATTAACAAGCGTGCAGGATCTGATATGATGATGGTGGAGGCCCGATTGTAGGGATCCGGCGTCGTAGGTATGTAGCCTGGATGGTAGGTTTCCCGTATCAATGAGTGGGGTGATTGCTAAAAATTGGCTGCTGAGTGGGTGGCACTTTGAAAGTAGGTTGAAGGAAGGTTGTCGTTATGATGTCTGGAACCGAGAATGAGATAGATGTGCTGGTGGTGGGCGCCGGGCCGGTGGGGCTGGCGCTGGCCTATGCGTTGCGTCGCCATGGGCTAACCTGCCGCGTGCTTGATCAGCGCCAGTCGCCAGCCGATACGTCGCGCGCGCTGGGCGTTTTTAATAAGACGCTGGAGATATTTGAGTTGCTGGGGATGGCGGAACAGGTAGCAGCCAGAGCGCAACCGGTACACTTTATGAATGCCTATGCCCGTGGTAAGCATCTGATGCAGGTCTCTTTCGAGCTAAAGGACTTTGAAACGCCCTTCACCTATCCTGTCTTCTGCCCTCAGACGCATGTGGAGGGGATACTGCGCCAGTGCCTGGCGGAGAAAGATACGCCGATCGAGTGGGGCTGGGCGCTGGAGATGTTGGAACAAGATGAGGAGGGGGTAAACGCCCTGCTGCGCAATGAGGAGGGCCAGGAACAACAGGTCCGGGCACGCTGGCTGGCGGGCTGCGATGGTGGTCATAGCAAGGTGCGCCACCTGCTGGAACTACCTTTCGAAGGCAGTCCAGACGAAACCTGGCTGGTGGCCGACGTCAACCTGGATTGGTCGCTGGCCCGGGATAGTGTCTATAGCTTCTTAGCTCCCGAGGGGACCGTGATGGCTTTTCCTTTTCCAGACGGCAAACGCTGGCGCCTGCTCAATACGACAGTAAGCGAACAGACCGATCCGGCCAGTATCGCTGAACAGTTTACCACGGCCATCAATAATGTCTATTATGATGAACCCGTGGTGGTGCCCGAGCCGCTCTGGTACTCCATCTTCACCATCCAGCAACGCCACGTCCACGAGATGCGCGCCGGCCACTGTTTCGTGGTTGGAGACGCTGCCCACGTGCATAGTCCGGCCAGCGGCCAGGGCATGAACACAGGTATCCAGGATGCCTTTAATCTGGCCTGGAAACTGGCACTGGTGAGCCGGGGGCTGGCCGAAGACCGCTTGCTGAATAGCTATAGTGCCGAGCGGGAGCCGATCGCGGTCACGGTCTTGCGCGGCGCGCGTGCCTTCACCCGCGTCCTCGGCAACCAGCAGAGCGCGGTACAACAGGTGCGCAATACCGTGCTCAAAGGCTTCTTTGTGCTGCCACCTTTGCGTAAAGTCTTGAATCAACAGGTATCCAGGTATCTCTCGGAGCTGGCCCTGAACTATAAGCATAGTCCAATCGTGGCCGAAGACTGGCAGGTAACCAGTATAAATGCGCGCAATATGCCCGGACTGCAAGCAGGCAGCCGCGTGCCTGACATCCACTATGGCATCAACAGCAAAGCGCGCCTGTACGATATGCTGCGCGACACCCACCACACGGCCCTGCTCTTCACCGGACTCAAACCCGGCGACGACGAATTGGTGGAGGTGGCCAGTCTGACCGAGCATATCAAGCAGCTCCATCATGGCTGGCTCCAACTCTTCCTGATCACACCCGATTCTGAGACCTACGAGCAGCTAAAGAGCTATAGCAGTCATGAAGAGGTCATCCTTGACCAGTACGGCACCCTGCATCGCCGTTTCGGGGCCGAAGGGCAGGCCCTCTACGTGATCCGCCCAGACCACCATGTCGGCTATCGCAACCAACCGGCACTGGCCGATGATCTCGACCACTATGCCGGACGGATCATGGGCATCCACGAAACGGTGCCCGCCAGCTAACTAGACCTGACCTCAGTGTACAAAGCGGGCCAGGAAGTCTTCGGTATGCCGGGCATAGCCGTCTGGATCAACAGTAAAAGCCAGGCCATGACCAGCGTCAGGGACAAGAAAACTTTCTTTATAGGTGGGACAGGCCTCATAGAGATGGTGCACCATAGCGGTCGGCACAAAAGTATCTTCCTCGCCATGGATGAACAGGATCGGGAGCGTTGTCTTCTTAACCTGCTTCAGGGCGGAGGCCTCCTCAAAAAAGAAACCGGAGCGCAACTTACAGACCAGGCTGGTCAGGGTCACAAAGGGGAAAGCGGGCAGGTGATACATGCGCTTCCCCTGGTAGGCCAGGATCTCGAAGGCCGAGCTATAAGCACAATCGGCTATGATCGCTTTAACCTGCATGGGTAGCGGCTCGCCGCTCGTCATCAAGACGGTCGCGCCCCCATCGAGATACCATGCAGCACAATCTGCGCATCCTCACCCAGGCGCTGCACCAGCAAGTGAATCCACTTCACATAATCCAAACGCTCATGCCAGCCAAAGCCAATATAGTTACCCTCACTCTCACCATGGCCACGCGCATCAGGCATCAACACATTATAGCCAAACTGCTCATGATACATCTGGGCGAACGGCCCCATATTCAATTTGGCGCTACCCGTATAGCCATGGGCCAGCACCACCGTCTTCGTCGTCGGCTGAGGAGCGGGCAAATAAAAACCACGTAACAGCAAACCATCCGCAGACTTCATCTCAACCAGCTCAAATGGCTGCTGCTCCACCCAGGGAACATCCGCAATCGGCAGATCCGAAGTCAAAACCTGCTGCAAATCTGGATTATCCACCAGAAAAGCCTTGGGCTGGCGATAGACCGCCACCCGGTAAAAATACAGACTGGACGCCACCAAAATCAACACCACCAGCACAACTATAACCAGAAGTACGATTCCAACAATTGACATAAATGCCGCCGCTCCTTTAACCAAGACGCATAATAATATATATACTATAGAAGAATGCCAGCCAACACAAAATAAAACGCTGGCAGTAGTATAAATCATCCATCCAACATCACCAAATACCCCTGACCATTTGTACACGCCCCACAGGCAACGTTGGTCCTTGAGAAAAATGAGGAGAGAAGAATAACCACACAGGTACATCCCCATATGATTGTTCTTCTCTCTCAAGGTCCTACAAGGGTCGCACGATGTTAAGAGCCAGGAGCGCTATTGGCATTGTGCTCCGTTGAGCGTGAACGAGGTTGGATTGTTGTTCGTGCTGCCAGTATTGGCGCTAAAACCAATATCTGTATTGCCGCCCGCCGCCAGGTTGCCGTTGTAGCTGGCATTGGTTACAGTCACCGCTGAACCCTGCTGGGTAAAGGTGCCGTTCCAACCGTTGGTAACCTGCTGGCCATTGGCGAAATTCCACTTCAGGGTCCAACCGCTGATGGCTGTAGAGCCGGTGTTGGTAATGACGATATCGCCATTAAAGCCACCTGACCACTGGTTCGAAATGCTATAGACTACTTTACAGCTAGCACCCGCCACAGGCGTACTGGTCGGCGTCGGTGTCGGAGGGATTGGCGTCGGTGTCGGAGGCGTTGCTGTCGGTGTCGGAGGGGTTGGCGTCGGTGTCGCTGTGCTGCCTGAATAGGTCAGGGTAACCTGCGAGATCTGTGGGTCCCAGGCGTTAGAGGCATCGGTTGGGAAGACCACTTTGACATAATTCGTACCCGCCGGTACGTTCACGGTATATTGAATATGTGTCCAGTTTCCTCCCAGATTATTCTTCTGTGGGCTGGCCTGGGTATAGCTGCTATTATCGGCCGAAGTATAAAACTGGAAATCGCTAACGGTCTGCGTGGGCCAGTAGTAGGTATCGGCCTGGAACTGGGTCATACCTGCCTGTTTCCAGATCGCCCATTCAGCCGAGGTGGCGGTACGCGTCAGGCGCGACGCATCATTATTGAAGTTCGCGGTATTGGTATTATCAAAAGTCAGGTTGCTGGAATGGGCAAAGATCTTCCCATAATCATTCAAAGGATCAACAATGGTCGATCCGCCACCACCATTACCACCGCCGCCGCCATTGCTCAAGGTCGCCAGGTGAGCTTTGAAGCCTTGCCCATAGCCGGTCGGCGTGCCATTGAAATCGCTGATCAGCCCGGGTGTCCCGGTGCAGCTATTGGTATTCCAGGCCCAGCCTAGATAACCGATGTTATGACTATCAAACCAGGGCATAATAGTATCGATAAAACCATGCTGGCAATCGTATTCTCCGATTTCGCCCGCGATCACCGGGAAACTTGACTGGATCGGCGCTACATTGCTGTCCAGACAACTGGTAGAGATACAGGCATTATTCGGATAGATATGGAAAGAGGCTACCAGATTGCTTTGCAGATTTGAGGGCAATTGTTGGACCTGATTCAGCCAGCCGGAGACATCATTAGAATATTGCAGTCCACCTAACATGAGGATGTTGGTCGCCCCGGTACCACGCACGGTGCTGATCAAGGACTTCATGCCAGCAACCGCAAAACCAGTATCATTACATGGACTACTATTGGCGCCCGAGCTACCATTCAGCCAGCAGGACCAGCTATTGGTATATGGTTCATTGTAGAGGTCAAAGATTACTGAAGAATTACTCTTGAAGGTGTTGGCCACCGACTGCCAGAAGGCCGGAGCATGGTCGGCATCCGGCATCGGCTGCTGGCCTAACGCCTGCTGACCACCGGAGCATTCCAGTGCAACTCCAGAATTACAATCTGGTTATTCTGGTTCAAAAGATTCACATAATTAATGATGTCCTGCTGATACTTTGCGCTCGAATCGCCATCGGACGGCTCGCCATTAATGCCTAGCCAGCAATCCTCATTCAATGGGACACGCACAATATCGGTATTCCAGCTGGTCATCACACTGACTGATGCCTGGTCATTCGGACCATCAAAGGTACTGCCACCACCCTTAACACACTGATACTGTGAGCCCGAGCGATCCACTCCATGGGGCACAATCACGTTTCCACTACCATCCTGGATCTGGCTGCCAACAACGTGCAAGCCAGTCGGCAAGCTACCACTTGCCTTTGCGGTCCTTGAAAAATTACTCAAGCTAAATGTACCAAAGCACAGGACCCCCAGAACCACCAGACACCCAAGATACAAGGCACGACGTCTTCTGGTCATAGTTCCTCCTGCTGGCCACATGCCAGCATTGGTAAGATCTCCATAGATCGTTACAACGGTTTTCAGTGATAGAACTCAGAACCAAATAATTGAGTATGCGCCTCTAAATAAGCTGCCAGTACCGCACAATGCCATCATAGGCACATACGCAGTCTATTCATTGAATTGAATAGTGTTTCAATGAATAGGTTTTAACATTAATATTTATACTTGTCAATATAATTATGGAAATAATCAGTTTTTCATGATTTTAGTGGCATAAATTATTCACTTTATTCCACTAACTAACTTTTATAAGTTTTCAGCTTGACTTTTAGCACATGAATACTGCTGGGATGCGGTTATCAAGGACAAGGGATTGCAGAAAATCTCAAGTGCAGGATCGAGAGATGCCAATGAATTTCAATGAATATCACGCATATATTCACCAATAATCCATGAAATAGCAAGTAGAATGGCATTTTTTAGGCAGGGATCAGATCAGTGGAGTGGCATACAAAACTCGCTCACGTAGCTTTGAAATAAGGTTATGGCCTCAATGCAGGTCCAGCTGGTCCGCGTCAACTCCTCGCGCCTCTTCTCAACGGCCGCGATAGCCTGTTCTGGTCGGCCCGCCGCCAGTTCATCTAACACCGGCAGGATAACGTTAAAGTTGTAGCCAGCTTCTCTGAGCAAAACCACCACGCGCAGGCGGCGCATCTGCTGTTCATCGTAGAGGCGATAGTGACTGTCACGATCGCGCAGCGGCTGCAAACAGCCCTGCTGCTCCCAAAAGTGCAGGGCCGAGATGCGCACACCCACCTGCTTGGCCGCCTCCCCCACCCGAAGAGGCTGCGGCTGGCGTGTAATGGCCAGAGGAGCGGATTGCGCGGCCAACGTGCTCAAGGCGGCCAGTGTCTGCTCAACCTGGAGGCGTTTGTTGGCTAGTTCAGCGTGGCGCTCATCAATCAGAGCAAGTGCGACTGAACCCCTACCCTCGTGCAACGCTTGCATGATCGCCCGCGTGCGCTGCCAGCCATAGCCACCGACCAGGCTGCGAGCAGTTTTGAGCGCAGCCAGATGCTGTTGCGTATAGAGGCGATAACCGCTCGGGCTACGCTCAGCCGGCGGTATAAAGCCACTGGCCTCATAATTACGCACCTGCTGGACACTGATACCGCCAGCGTGAGCCATGTCTATAGTACGCAGATAGGTACCAACCATCATGCAAAATCCTCAAGTAAGATAAGAAATCTCTTTCCATCGACATACTTATTTATATCACATAAAACAAGAAAGTTGAGCACAATGAAACCTTAATCATACCCATGCGCAAACCCCATATCTGGTACCTGACCCTCCACCATTGTATATACAATCAGCGGTGAACCAATGATCCAGCAAAGCCTCATAAACGCAGCATTGACTAATTCCCGCATATAAGCTATTATTTCAGATGAGGAAAAGTTTCATGTTTACATTACGCCGCTACACTCCCGCCGATCAGCAAGCCGTCGAACATCTCCATGTGTCTGCTATTCAGCAAACCGGAGCCTATCTGGGACGTGGCCCCTGGGATGATGATGTCTATGCTATCGAGGACACATATCTCCAGAATGGGGGTGAATTTCTGATTGGTGAGTGTGATGGTCAGTTTGTGGCAATGGGCGCGCTGAAGCGAACCAGTCCACAGCGAGCCGAGATCAAACGCATGCGCGTCTCTCCTGCTTATCAGGGACATGGTTACGGCCAGCGCATTCTAGACGAGCTCGAAGCCCGTGCCCGCGTCCTCGGCTATCAAACCCTGCACCTCGACACCTCTATCCTCCAGATCCCAGCTCAGAAGCTTTACGAAAAGAACGGCTTCCACGAAGTCGGCCGAGACACCTACCAACAGCAAATCGACAAAGATACCTACCAGCAGCTCGAAGTCATCCTATACGAAAAACCCTTAACATAAATCCCAGGCAAGCAATTGGACGCAGCAAGAAACACGATCTGTACGTGCGGGGCTTGCCCCCGCTTTTAAACTACCTGCTCGAAAAGTCAACATAAAAATATTTTTGCAGCTATTTAGATGAGAGCGCAGAAATCTACATAGCGCGGACGCCTCCTGGTGCGCTACAATCTTTTTATAGAGAGACAATTCTTCTTTATATTCTGCTTTTGCTTCTTATTGAGAACTATGTAGATATGTTATACTCAAAGTTACTTCATCATCAATAGAGAAGAGGGAAAAAAGTGAGTCAGGAAGCATTATCCCCAGCTTCATTGGGTTTTCTACGTGTGGCAGTAGTTGCTCCAGAGTTACAGGTGGCAGATATTCGTTATAATACCCGGGTGATTATCGATGCCTTGCGGGAGGCAGCGGCCCGCGGATGCCGGCTGGCCTTGTTTCCTGAGCTGTGTATCACCGGCTATACGTGCGCCGATCTGTTCTATCAGTCTTTGTTGCAGCAACAGGCCAGGGAAGCGTTGCTGGATATCGCCGAGGCGGCGGGCGAAGCGCAGATAGCGGCGGTCGTAGGTCTGCCATTTGAAATTGGCGGCAAACTGTATAATTGTGCCGCGTTCGTGAGTGAGTATGCGGTGCAGGGTCTTGTGCCCAAGACGTATCTACCCACGAACAACGAATATTATGAAGAGCGCTGGTTCACCTCAGCAAAAAATTGCCCGCTGGATGTCGTTCAGCTGGCGGGCCAGACCATCCCATTTGGGACCGATCTACTCTTTTCCGCGCTTAATTTCCCGGGTTGTGTGATGGGGATCGAGGTCTGTGAGGATCTGTGGGCGGTTCAGCCACCCAGTGGAGATATGGCCCTGGCTGGCGCAACGGTCCTGCTGAATCCTTCGGCGAGCGATGAAGTTTTGGGCAAGGCCGACTATCGGCGTGGCCTGGTACAGCAGCAGGCGGCACGCTGTCTGGCGGCCTACCTCTATGCGGGCGCGAGCGCGAACGAATCAACTACAGACGTTGTGTTCTCCGGACACTGCATGATCAGCGAAAATGGCATCATGCTGGCCGAGACGGAGCGTTTCCTTTTTTCGACCCAGATGGCGATGACGGATATCGATGTCCAGCGCATGAACCACGAGCGCCTGAGGAACAGCAGTTTCTCGGCCGCCCTGCCCAATCAGTCATATCGCGACATCCAGTTCAATCTGCCAATCGGGACAGCCGCAGCCGAGACGGAGAAGTTGCTGCGCCCAGACCTCTCCCCGACACCTTTTGTACCTGCCAATCCAGCGCAGCGGGCCAAGCATTGTCAGGAAATCTTCCATTTGCAGGCCATTGGACTGGCCAAACGGCTCAAGCATACCGGTATTAAGCAGGTCACACTGGGCCTGTCCGGTGGTCTGGATTCGACGCTGGCCCTGCTGGTCACGCAACAGGCCTTTGAGATCCTGAAGCTGAAGCGTGAGGGCATCGTGGCGATCACCATGCCGGGCTTTGGAACCACCAGCCGCACCTTAAACAATGCCGAGCAACTGGCGAAATCGCTGGGCATCACGCTGCGGCAAATTCCCATTCGCGAAGCGGTCCTGCAGCACTTCAAGGACATCGGGCACGATCCCAAGGTGCATGACATAACGTATGAGAATGCACAGGCCAGGGAGCGCACACAGATTCTAATGGACATGGCCAACCAGATCGGCGGCCTGATGGTGGGGACCGGCGACCTCTCCGAAATGGCCCTGGGCTGGTGTACGTACAACGCCGACCATATGTCCATGTATCATGTCAACGCGGGAGTTCCTAAGACACTGGTTCGCTACCTGATCGAGTGGAGCGCCGACAGTGTTTATAGCGGCACGACCTCCGAGGTGCTAAAGGATATCAGCGCCACGCCGATCAGCCCTGAACTGCTGCCACTGGGAGAGAACGAGGCCCTGGTCCAGGAGACCGAGGCCACCATCGGCCCCTACGTCCTGCACGATTTCTTCCTTTTCTATGCGGTGCGTCACTCTTTCGCCCCGCGCAAGATCTTCTGGCTGGCCTGCCAGGTCTTCAAAAACCACCATACGCCAACTGAGATCCTGGATTGGCTGCATACATTTTACCAGCGCTTCTTCGCCTCACAATTCAAGCGTTCAGCCATGCCTGACGGCCCCAAAGTCGGCTCGGTCGCGCTCTCGCCAAGAGGAGATTGGCGCATGCCCAGCGATGCCAGCAGTGCCCTGTGGCTCCAGGAGGTCGATGCCCTCAAAGAGCTGATCGAACACAAATAGTCATCTTTGACCTGGCGAATGTGCAATTCGCAGGCAAGCATCTCGTTCATTTGTGGGCGGGCGCAGACGCGCCCGCCTCTTTTTTTCTTGTGTGGTGTAAAGCTCACTTTTACACCACACAAGATGCTTCTTGAGCGCCGAAAGCGCGCAAACTCAGGCGCGAAGAGCGCGGCGAACATCAGAACCAGACATACCCACAGCATTAATACGTCACAGTGGTGTGTAGATAGATAGGCTACCCATCCTTTTGTAGTAGTATTTTTTCAGAAACACCAGTATAATAGTCATCATCTCTTTAAAAAGTGTATGTAATGCAGCTGACACACGACCATTGGGAAGGATCTCATCGGTGACAAAAACACAATGGCAACCACTGATTAAGCCTGTTGTACTTTTAGATATCATGAAATTACCGCCCAAAGAGGTGCAACAGGTCATGGAGAAAATCACGCTACTGATACAAGATCCACGACCTGATGGCAGGACGAAGAAACAGCTGCTTCATGTGCCGGGAAAACCTTATCGCATTCGCTCGGGCCGCTACCGTATTTTTTATACCTACAATCAACACATGGTCTCCATTTACAAGATAGATCGCCGCAATGAAAGCACCTATAAAGATGAAGGCGCGCCAGAAGATGCTCCAGATGCAGATGAGCTGAATGAATTGGAGCTGGATGAGAGCGAATTACCTCCTACCCCTCGTACTGATTGGGAGCATGTCTATACACACACGACCAATCAAGCGCTGCCAGAGCCGATTACGATTGAGATGCTACAAAAACTTCGCATCAATCAGGCATATTATCCTCGCCTGCTACGCATCACCGACGAAGAAGAGCTGATCAATTGTCCGGGCGTCGATCAAGACACGATGACCAGGCTGATGGATTACCTCTATGCTCCTCCATTGAGTGAGGCCATGCAACAGCAGGATCTGGTCCTCAATGAAGTCGAAGACCTCCTCCGTTATAAAGAAGGCGAGCTGCTCAATTTCTTGCTGAAACTATCGCCGGAGCAAGAAAAATATGCCCATTGGTCGCTCAGCACGTCAGGTCCTACGCTGGTTAAGGGAGGACCCGGGACCGGGAAGAGTACGGTCGCCCTGTATAGGATTCGTTCACTGCTCGAGCGGCTGCTCCAACAGGGCCATAAAACGCCTACCCTGCTCTTCACCACCTATACGAATGCCCTGGTTAAGTCATCGCAACAGCAATTAAAGCAATTGCTGGGCGAAAATGCCCGCTATGTGCAGGTCGATATGGCCGATAGCATTGTGTACCAGGTCTTAAACAGCTGCGGCATGGCCAAGTTTCCAGCCCTCTTCAATAGCAATAGTGAGATGCAGGAATTGACACGCCAGGCCATAGCCGAAACAACATTTAGCGGCAGTAAGCTTCAAGTGCAGGTCCAGAAGCGCATCATTGAACAGATGGGGACGGACTACCTGCTGCAAGAGTTCCATGCCGTCATCATTGGACGCCAGATCAGCACCCTGGCGGATTATCAGAAAACGACGCGTAACGGGCGCAAACTACGCCTGAGCTCAACCCATCGGGCCGCTGTCTGGCAGGTTTACCAGCGCTGGTGCCAGATATTGCAGGCGGCCGGAAAAGAGACCTGGCAGCAGCGCCGTGCCCGCGCCGAGGTCCTGACGCCGAAAAGTCCACTCTATCATTCTTTTGACGCCGTCGTGATTGATGAAGCCCAGGATCTCGATCCCAGTTCATTGCGCCTGCTGCTGCAAGTCTGCAAAGCCCCCAACCGTCTCTTTGTGACCGCGGATGCCAATCAGTCTATTTATGGCAATAGCTTCTCCTGGTCGGATGTACATCAAGATTTAAAATTCCAGGGTCGCACCAATATTTTGCGCGCCAATTATCGCTCAACGCTCGAGATTAGCGAGGCCGCGCGCTCATATCTCAGGAACAGCGCATTGGAGCCCGACGAAACAGGGGAACAGCAATACCAACAGCAATACCAACAGCAATACCAATATAGTAACAATGGTCCGCTGCCCGATGCACGCACCGTCATCAACAACGCCTATGAAGTCAAACTACTCAAAAACTTCTTCAAAAAGGCCAGCCTCCACCTGCGCCTCACCCTCGGCTCGTGCGCCATCCTCTGTCCCAGCGATCAGGTAGGGCGCGCCTTAGCAGCCGCACTGACCGAGAGCGGCATCGAGGCCACCTTTATGGCGGGCCGCGACCTGGATCTCTCACATTCCGGTGTCAAGATCCTCACCCTCAAATCATCCAAAGGACTGGAGTTCCCTATTGTTGCCCTGGCCGGTTTTACCACCAGCAGCTATCCCGCGCTGCCAGCACAGGGGACCCCGGAAGAGATCGAGGAGATCCTGCACCGTGAGCGCCGCACCCTTTTCGTCGGCATGACGAGGGCGATGCGGGCCCTGCTGGTCGTGATCCCCCATCAAACCACCAATCCATTACTGCAAGGCTTCGAAGAGGCCTATTGGAACCTACACGGTACTATTTGAGAGCAGGAGTCAGCCATGCGTACCTTGCGCCTACCCCAACAACTTCCGCCGTCCGCTACGTTGACCGCAATCAACGCGAATTTACGTAGCGGCCAGTGGTGCCTGGATTGGAGTGATGTCAGACCACCTGTCCTCCAAAAACAACTGGAGGTCCTTTTTCAGCACCTGAACCTGGTTGAGCACTTCGACATTATTGGGGGCGACACCATTCCAGAAGCATTCACCCCTCTGGTGGAAGCTGCCTTTAATGCCCTCGCAACACAAAGAGCTGACCAGACCATACGACTGCCCCACCTCCCTTCACAATCCACACGCCTCCCTGAACTCTGGCTACCGGACGATGAAACGCACCCCGCGCGCTAGCGGACTACCAGCCACAACCTACCTTCTCCTATGGAGAGGAGGAGTTCGAGTCCATCCAGTTTGTTGAAGATGAGTCTGAACGCACCTTGCTCAAACGCATCCGCATCGATAGCGAGGAAGAGGCTGGTAGCGGACTGGATATGTTCCAGCTGGCCAATGCGGACCCCGGTGAACTCTCCGCTATGCTACAGCCACTCGCCTCGGCGTATAGTCACTGGCTCAACGAGCAGACCAGTTATAAAAATCCTTCAATGCGACAAAGCACCGGGGCTCTACAGTCAGCACAACAGGCCCTACAGGGTATTCGCGCCGGTATTACCATGCTAGGAACCAATCTACAGGCTGCCCGGGCCTTCTCCTTCATGAACCGCACCATGTGGCTACAGCGCATCCATACCCTGTTCAGCGAGAGCGGTACCAGTGCCCATAATGATCACTCGGTTTTACTCACGTTGGACCAGCCCGCCAATCGGAGTTGGAAGCCGCTCCAGCTCACCTTTCTCCTCCTGAATATCCCCTCCCTCTCGAACATCCACACCCTCTCTCACCGCGACATCTACCTGAGTGCCAGCGCTGACCTCCCTGGCCGCAGACCGAAGACGACAAAAATGAGGCGTACCGGGGCCTGATCGCCTATCTACTGGCAACCTATCGTCTACAAGCAAGCGGCAGTAAACAGCCACTATCCAACCGGGAAGTAGACATCATTCTGGGTACCAGCCATCCATTGCTTGCGCGCCACCAACGCTACCGCACAGCCGCCCTGCTCTGCGCCTGCGAGGCCATCCGCCGCACCGAGACTGGCACATGGGGTCTTCTCCCCTGTCGCCTGGGCATCACCATCGATCCAGCTCCAGACAATGCCAGCGACCCTGGCTCACAAAGCTATGCTGGTAGCCTGTTTTCTCATTGCCCTGGTGTCGTGCCCGTATTACAAGCCACCGCGCACCAATCGCCAGAGAGCCCCAACGCCTCCTCCTCTACTGCAACGATCAAGCAGGCAAATGTATTTTCAGTCAGGCCCATGCCAGCAAAGAGGGGCTTCCGCTACGTTTCATCGAGGCTGCTGCCTACCAACGTATCGTACAAGCCGCCGATATGCGGTCAGGACCTTTCATTATGCATTAAAATACGGTACTATCAAAGAGTTCCCATAAAACAGCGAACAAGAACGATAGAGATGGAGTTATCTGTATGGCAAATGAATCCGATGCCACCCGTCACCAGATCAGTACAGTAATGGCCCAGGTCTTCGCGCTCGTCCAGGCGTGTCCACAGGGCAGGGTTACAACCTATAGCTGGATCGGCAAAGCCCTCGGCTATCCACGTGGCGCCCGCATGATCGGTTGGATCATGCATGAGGCCAGCGACTCTACACCAGCCCAGCGCGTCATCAATAGTAAGGGTGAGCTCAGCGGTAGCCGGGCCTTTGGACAGATCGGCCGTATGCGCCAGCTCCTCGAAGCTGATGGCGTCACATTCCTCCCGATGGACGCGTGGACCTCAAACGCTATGGCTGGGACCCCGCCCGCGACCTGAGCGCAGAGGAGCTGCAACAGATTCTAGCCGCGGCAGAGAGCCAGCCGGTCGAACCCAATGCCCGTACCCTCAACCTGCTCCAGACCGATCCCGCCTCCCCCTTCAAAGACGCATAGGCCAAACAACTATTATTGCTGGAGCGCGCAGAGCGTCTTCACACGCTCCAGCTAGTTTAGCATGTTTGTTCTAGCTTTTAAATAGGCAATATATCACGACCAAACACGTTATTCGTGGGCATTTTGGTAACTACTCAATTCATGGCGATAGACATTTTTTATTTGCATATTGACATACAACAGAATAAACATAATAATCAGGCCTGAAAAAATGAAGCGTTAAAAGACTCTTTGACGTATCAACTATAGATTAAACTACATATCTAATCTTATCAAACCCATATAGCGCCAACAAAAGACCAGAAGATTTATAAAATATAAGACGTTATTAGGAAGACACATAACAAGGATGTGACATCAGCATATGAATAACAGGTATAATGCAGAACAGCACCAGGCCCTCAAGCGCTACGATCCTATCTGGAAATCTCTACGCATCGATCGTGGTATCAGCATTCTTCAAGGGCTCGCTTATCTGGTCATCATTGCTTTTTATATCTCACTGTACAGTAGCACACAAAACCCCACCTTTGGCATCATTCTGTTTGGTATATTGTTACTTCAGCTTATCTTCACCCAGATACGACAAGAACGGCATTGGTTGCGTGTCGGGGAGCGCCGCCTGTATGCATTACACAATGATGTACCGATGCAGGGGCAAATAGTAAAAGATCCTGCCAAGCAACCAGCAGCTCTACCATTTGTGGTAGCGCTGGATTGGAAGCGCAATGTGCTTATCATCATTGGTGTAGCGACGGCGATCTTTATTGTAGTGGTAGTGGCAGTATTTCTCTGGCCGGGGACTTCTGATCAAAATGTCTTTATAGCCATGCTCTTATCTGTAATTATCTTTTTTGTGGTTGTCATGATATTGCTCTCACTGGCCTACCAGGCATATTTCTTGCGGCAACGTATCGAGGTCAGCGAGGATGGCATTACGACTCGCTTCCGAGGCCAGGAATATCACATGCGCTGGCAAGATGCGCGCATCTTCGCGCAGTATGGCTCAGGCGCCATGGGGCAATATAAGCAGATCTTTGAGATCTCCAACGAACAGGTCATTGTACGCTGGTCCCAGGGCGAATTTCTAGGAAACTTTTTGCTGAAGGCCATGAGTAACACGACTGGCAAGCAGGACTACAACTGGCTAATTAGCCGTGTGAATGCCCTGGTGGCTGAGCATACAAGCTTGCCGCTAATACGCCTGGATAACGCCTCGCCGATCAAACTCAATTCAGAGGTGCGACAACGCCTGCAGGGCCTTACCAATCCACAGACCGAAGCGGCATCCACGGCCATACCGCTGGCACAGTATGATCCGCTGGTACAACGCTTACAGTGGCGGGGCGAGAGCGGACGGGCAATGCTCATAGCGTGCGGGGTTAGCCTGCTGTTGTTCATCTATGGGATACTAAGCCTGGCCCATCTACTGGTCATCCCTCCACTACAAAGCTTTGGCAATGGCTTCTGGCTGGTGATCGGTGGGATGCTGTTCGTGGTATTTGCACTCACACTGGGCATCCTATCGGTCAGCCAACGCTACTGGCAGCGCATAGCCAGCCTGCGCCAGCGCGCCTCACAAACGCCGGCCACTTTTGAGGTATCCCCTCAACCCATGCCAACCGCCGAATTACCACAACCAGCCAGCCTGATCATTCGCAGCCGCGCCAGTTACCTCTTTACCATACTTTTTATAGAATCCTTCATAATCTGGTCGCTTGTGAATGGCAGCCTCATCAATGGCCTGATTCATCAACACCTGGAACCCGTTGGGCTCCTGATCTCGCTGGTAGTAGCGCTGCTGATGAGTGTCCTTATGACCCCATTTATCCAGCGCTCCTCGCAGCGACGCATTGAGGTCAGCTCTCATGGCATCTCGACGCGCCTCAATATGATTGATAGCTATATCAACTGGCAGGACGCCCGACTGTTTGCGCGCTACCAGAGCCTGCAACTGCGGCGACGATCTCCACGCAATCATTACTATGAGCTTGCCAGCCAGCAAACAGTAGTGCGCTGGTTCGTGAACGGGGGCCGCTTCTCCTTCATCACGACCGAACCCAAAATGGGCCAGGAGCAATACGAAAACTGGTCACAAGCCCTGGCCAGCTACATTACAGCACGTACCCAATGTCCCTTATTAGATTTAAATACAGAAGAGATGAAATAGCATGGTCAAGAATCATTTTAGTGACGCAACCTTTGCGCCAGAAGATCCACAGTTAGCCACACAGGGGCAGATACCGCTCAAGACATTCTTAATTGTTTATAGTATCGCATCCATTATGATATTATCTTCGGTATTTTTTTTATCTATCGACGATTATTCAGACATAATCCATGTTCTTGTAAGCCGCCAATTTCTCAGAGACATTATCATATGTTTGATTACTTTATTGAATTTTATAACCTTTATCGATAATTTCTATTTCCCGTTGCGCTACTGGCGCGCATTACAACAGAAAAGACAGCTGGCATTTTGGCAGCCCGAGAACTATCTGGCCTCGGATCAGCCTATCCCATCGCTTGAACTGCCACAACCAACAAGAATTGCGACCACTACAAAATTAAACACTTTGTTCCTGCTTATCCTACTATATAGCTTCATCTTAATGGTATTAATCTGCGTATCATTACCCAATTTGCCCTTATTCAATACTTTATTGATAAGCACCGGAGTCGCTTTGATGGTAGGTATATTGGCACTTATTACAACATATGTACAGCGCCGCAAACCTAAATGGCCCTATGTAGAAGTGCGCGAGAACGACATCGCTGCCGCGCTGGATAAGATCAGGGAGCCATTGCCATGGCAGAATATCCGCTTCTTTGCAACCTATAAAGGACCATCCACACTCTTCACGGTTGGTACTAACAAATATACTCGCTATTATGAACTGGCCACTCCCCAGAAGATTATCCGCTGGCGACACCAGTTTAAGCTCTCATCCTGGCTAGAGACGCGGCCCGCACTCGACCAGGACGCCTATGACCACTGGCATCAGCAACTGCTCGGCTACATCAAAGAGCGTACCAACCTACCCCTGGTCGATCTGGACGCAGTACCGATGCCAACCCGAAAAAATAAGAGAAATAGTTATGCTCAATCCGCGAATCAATAATCATTAAAACAGAATATGGAAACAACCAATGAAGGATCTAAATAAGCTGCCCGATGCGACACTGAGCAAGGAGATCAAACGCACCGATCCGATCTGGCGCATGATGCGCATCATGCGCATCGTGAGCATCTTCCTGAGCCTGCTCTTTTTGAGCGGCATCGCATATTTTCTAGCAGGCTTCTTTACGGGTGAAAAACTCTTCACCATCCTTGGTAGCCTTTTCATGTTGAGCTTATGGCTGCTACAAACTGTTTACCAACAGATCTCGAACGAACGACACTGGCTACGCATCGGGGCACGCCGCCTGGATATGTTACATAATGGTATATCCCCGCAGATCCAATCTGCCAGAGTTCCAGCGCCTGAAGCAGCACCACTGCCGCTTGTTGTATCCCTGGACTGGAACCGCAAAGCCATTATTATCACCGGTATAACATTGCTTATTCTCTTGCTGCTAGCGCTTGTGGGATATGTATTGTGGAGAGCAGATGGCAGTGATGGCTATTTTTTTGTGGTCATATCTGGCTCCCTACTTTTCTCTATAATACTCGTATTTTTACTGGGATTAGCCTACCAGGCCTATTTCTTGAGGCAACACATTGAGATAGATGAAGAGGGCATCACGACACGCTATCAGAGGCAGGAATATCGCATCCGCTGGCAAGATGCACGCCTGTTTGCTCAATATAGCAGCAATAGTTATGGAGGCGGGCAAACGTTTGAACTGTCAAACGAACAGGTCATTGTGCGCTGGTCCAAGGATGCAACGCTCGGAAACTACTTGTTGAAAGCAGCGAACAACTTCGCCGACCACAACTATTATGACACCCTGATCGAGCAGGTCAATGCCCAGGTAGCCGAACACACCCACCTGCCGCTGCTGCGCCTGGATATTATCAAGCCAGCGACAAAAAAAAACCAGTGAAAATAACGCATAGATAACTTATTTCATGAAAACCAGCTATAGAAAAGACGGAATGATATGATTGATAATAACTTTAGCGCTACAACCTTTGCTCCAGTAGATCCACAGATAGACACCAGGAATCAAGCTATAAACAACATCATATTGATTTTTTATGGCATTTTTTCTGCTATATATTTGCTTGTTATATTTACTCTGCCATTTAACCCCTTCAATTTAGTCGGCACACTCAGAAGTGTGGCTTTATTCCTGATTCTTTTCTTAAATTTCTTCCTGAATTTTTATAATACGTATTTGCCGCAGCGCTACTGGCGCAGATTGCAACGAAAGCGACAGCAGGCATTCGCGCAACCAGCGAGCTATCAAGCCTCATACCAACCCGTTCCAGCTCCTCAAATACCTCAACCTGATAGAGTTGTTACCACTACAAAAGTAAGTGCTATATTACTGATCATCCTGCTATTTAGCTTCATTTTTCTGACAGTAATGGGTGTTTTATCTTTTAGTATATCGCTGCTCGTTGCTTTACTGATAGGAGCTGTAATCACGCTGGCAATAGGCATATTGTTATTTATTGCAACATATATAGAGCGAAGTAAGCCGAAATGGCCCTATGTCGAGGTGTCCGAAGACGGTATCGCTACCGCGATAGATAAGATCAGGCAGCCAATACCATGGCAGGATATCTGCTTCTTCGCGACCTATAAAGGACCATCCACGCCCATCAAAATTAATAGTGACAAATATGCCCCCTACTATGAGTTAGCCAGCCCACAGAGGATCATCCGCTGGCAATACCATTCCAGGCTCTCTCCACGGATAAAGATCCAGCCTGAACTCGACCAGGCCGCCTATGATCGCTGGCATCAGCAACTGCTGGGCTACATCAAAGAGCGTACCGGCCTGCCTCTAGTCGACCTGGACGCCGTACCCGCGAACTGGGCATCCTGATCAGCAAAGCTAGCGTGATCTCGACGCTGTCGAGCACGTTCAGCAGCGACCTCAGCGACTCCAAAGCGGCATAAAAGCTAACACATTCACAGCCCACAAAAGCAGAGACGGCATGGCTCTTCAATCCAGCCATGCCGTCAATACGTTCAATTTAAGAACATGCAAAAAGAAAAAAAACGACAGTACGTGCGGGGCTTGTCCCCGCTTGCTTGCTTCTAGCCTGGAGACGCACTCCAAAATGCGATATGGTACGTTTTTTCACCGCTGCATAGCATGTTTATTGCTTCTTTCTCGATCATCACGGGTAAAAGCAGGGACAAGACCCGCGCCTACTACACCTGTCCCCAGGTAAATTTCTCCCAGCCCTGGATCTGGGTCACCATAGCTTCCAGCGGGGTATTATTCTGATCAGTGCGCGCGCTCACATAATCCCCGTTTGCCTGGGCCTGGAGCGCGATGGTGCCATCGCTCTGTGGGAGCCAGGTAAATTCCTCCCAGGCCTGCACCTGGGTCGCGCTCGCATCGAGTGGATTGTTGCTCTGATCGATTCTGGTGCTCACATAATCCCCGTTGGCATGGGACTTCAGGGCGATCAGTCCATTGCCGGCGTCGATAACATCAAACTCTTCCCAGGCCTGCACCTGGGTCGCGCTTGCGTTCAGCGGATTATTACTCTGATCGATTCTGGCACTCACATAGTTGCCATTGGTTGCATTGAGCCAGATTGTCTTGCCTATGGGCGCGCCAGAGCCGCCACCAGCTTGAGTCCCACTCCATTTAAATGTGGCCGCCGCGCCCGCCGGCAGCGTATAGGCAAAGTTCTCGCCTCCCCACTGCACATTGAAGGACTGGCTACTGGACGCGGAGTTGTAGGCCACCAGCACCTTCGAGCCATCGGGATTCTTGAACGCCACGTCCTGGATGCCATTGTTGCCCGCACTGGAATCGATATGGTAAGCGCCAGGGGCAACAAACTTACTGGCCTGCCCCAGTCCGTAATAATCCCCGTTATAGGTCACATTCCCGCTATTCTGATCTACACTCACCACGCCACGACAGGTAGAGCAGGCTGCGCCCGTCCCAAGGTTAGGCTGACCATTTGGATCGAGCACCATCCCCCAGCGCACAACCGACTTGCCCCAGTTGCGCACAACACCGATCAGCAGAGACATCGTGTTCGGGAAACCATTGCTGTTCTCCCAGGTGCCGCCGGAGCATTCAGTCTCCCAGGTATCTTTGTTGGGGAACGAATTGTGTACTGTCGTCTGGGCATCAACGGTACCACCATAGCAGTGCCAGGCCGTGCCGGCGGTATAGGAGCTGGCCGTTGAATCACCCAGGATCGTGTCGGGATAGCCCGGTTGATCCCAGTTGTGGTCGTAGCCCAGGATCTTCGTCGTAATGCCATCCTGGGCAAAGGTAGGTCCCAGGTTGTTCTTGATAAAGTTCGTCTCATCCGCAGCCGGAAAAGACATTCCGGGATAGCCATTGGGTACATAGAGCGGCTCATTCTGCGGGGTAATCGCGTAGATGGGCAAGCCCTGTGCCTGGTAGGCCTGCACATACTTTGCAAAATAGTTGGCGTAGGCACTATAGGCGCTGGAATTGAGCGTGCCACCCTCCATGGAACCGCTCGACTTCATCCAGCCTGGAGGACTCCAGGGCGTACCCATAATTTTAATCGAAGGGTTGATCTGCAAAGCCTGCTTGAGGACAGGAATAATGTAAGCGGTATCGTGATTGATAGAGAAATGCGTCAGGGAAGGATCGGTCTGGCCGGCGGGCATATCATCATAGGAATATTCACCCACGGTGGGGGCCGGTGGCGTCAGATCCGAGGCACCTATCGGCTGGCGCAAGAAGTCCAGACCAATACCACTCGTACTGCTAAAGAGGCTATTCATCAGGGTAGAACGCTGGCTGCCACTCATCTTGTTATAGACCAGCCAGGCACTGGAATCCGTAAAAGAAGCCCCAAAACCATCCATCTGCTGATAGGTCTGATTCTCATTGACGGTAATCACATTGCCACCACCACCCCCATTGCCAAAGGTCAGGTTGGCCTGTGGCGCCAGGTGGGTGCTCAGATCGCCGGTGGTAAGCCAGACATTGACCGTTTCACCGGCCGCATGGACCTGCGGAGGACTGGAGAAGATAGCCACAACACTAAAAAGTAAGATGGTACAAATGACAGAAACATGAAGGGAGCGCACAGAAACGTTGCGCAACGGGGTCGACCAGTACATAGAATCCTCCTTGAAATACATGTTGGTCGCACAAACCGAGAGAAAAGGCTGGATGGCTACCATAGGCAACCACCTCTATAGATAGCTGGACAAGCTGTCGTAAGGAAATACGGACAGCAGCATACACAATGTATAGGACCACAAAGTCCGCTGCTGACTTCCTTACTGGGCCGCCAGTGAATTATGTTGTGTGTCAATGGTACGGATGTCAGAGGTAAAGAAGCTATCGTGAGCAAGCAGGGCCGCACCAATACTGCCAGCATCCTTCCCTAGTTGGCTGACAAGTATCTGTGTTGCGCCAAACGGCGACTCGAGCGCATAACGCGCCACAAACTGCCGCACCTCGGACAAGAGATATGGACCAAGCAAGGTACCAACCCAGCCACCCAGAATAATGGATTGGGGATTGAATAGATTGACCAGGTTGGCCAGGCCTGCTCCCAGGTAGTGGGCTGTATCATGCAAGGCCTGGGTGGCGGCCCCATCCCCCTGCTGGGCCGCTTCAAGGATCGCCGTGAGGGCTTGCATCTCATTCTCATTCGAAGCAAGCGGGCTGGTAGGGACAAGTTGCGTGAAGCGGCTGATGATCGCGCTGGCGCCAACATAGGCTTCGAGACAGCCACGGTGCCCACAGCGGCAGACAGCCCCATCCAGGGCCATCACGGTATGTCCCCATTCACCGGCGCTATTCGTTTTACCGCGATACAGTTTCCCTTCATAGATGATGCCCGCGCCAACCCCGGTTCCCAGGTTCACAACGATCATCGTCTCATCGCCGGCCTCCACCTCCCTTTTGTGCAGTTCGGCCAGGGCCATGGTTTTAGAACCATTATCCAGGAAAAGCGGTATGGGCAGGGCCTGGCTAATCAGTGCCTTAAGCGGCACGCGCTGCCATTGCCAGGAAGGGGCCAGAACCGCATCATTATCGGTATGGTCAACCAGCCCCAACACGCCCAGGCCCATACCCAAAACTTTCTCAACAGGGATGGCTAAAGCGGCAAGGAGCGTGGTAACACCCTCGATAACACATTGCACAGCCTTCGTGGGATGATTCTCTTCGCCGTGCAAAAAATAGTGAGCGGTGCGCAAATTCTGCAGGGTCAGGTCAAAAATCTCCACCACCACATCGGTCTCGCCAATTTCGACGCCAAAGAAATAGCCATATTCACGATTGAGGCGCAAAATCGTCCTTGGCCGGCCGCCATTGGAGGGTTCAAGGCCAGCCTCCAGGAGTATACCCTCGGCAAGGAGTTCAGCCACGACATTCGTAACGGTAGCGACACTTAAACCGGCGCTCTGGCTCAATTGCAGACGGCTGATATCTCCGGCACGATAGATCGCGTGCAACACTATCGACCGATTAACGCGCCTGACGTCGCGCGATGTAAGGCTGGCTGTTAGCACATTCCTACTCCTCGTACAGGAGAATCAGCGAATACAATTTCAAACATTTCGAGCATACATTGCACGAATTGACCATGAGAACCATGCTGATCGAAATAACCAAGTATAATAATCTTACACTTATTATAAGGATTAAATTAAGTCCTGTCAAGGATTTCGCTCGCAATGGGCATTATTCCTGCAACTAGTAGTTGGCGGCGGTTTCAGGAGAATGATCGCGCTTATAAATGAGCATCGTGCGCTCAAAGCTCATGACTTCCACGCCATCCTGATTGAGCCCGCGCGTGAATACGGTGACGATGCCCTGGGTTGGCCGGCTCTTGGACTCACGCTTCGCCAGTACCGTAGATTCAGCATAGAGTGTATCGCCAGCAAAAACAGGATGGGTGGCTCTCACCTTGTCCCAGCCTAGATTGGCTACCACCTTAGCACTGACGGTGCGCACGCTCATCCCGGTGAGGAGCGCCAGCGTCAAGGTGCTATCCACCAGCAACTTTTTCCATTCAGTCTGCGCGGCATAAGCTGCGTCGAAGTGGACCGGTTGTGTATTCATCGTGAGCAACGTCATCCAGATATTATCAGCATCCGTAATGGTTCTGCCAGGACGATGCTCGAAGGCATCGCCCACGACAAAGTCCTCATAATAGAGACCAGAAATCTCTCGATAACGTTGCGGGCCGATCTCACGATAGGCTGGTAGCTCCTTTTCCATGCTTTCTTACTCCTTGCTTACTTCTTTTGACTGCCTGGGCCGCCCCGTAGTAGATAAAGTTAGAACTATTTGTCAGTTGTATCAGACCAATGTGCTTCGTTGAGCATGGCCTGAGATATATGCCATAACCTTGCGGCGTTACCGGGGTCGATGGCATATGCGGCCACACCGCGACGAATACCAGGCTGATGCGGTCCCGCTTCGTTGCAGTCTTCAAAATACCGGCCGGTTACGCCCTCAACCAATGGTGAGGCAGCCAGCAAAACCGAGGTAGCCGCGCCTTGCTCGATGCTCTTAACTGACACACCATTACTTGCCGGACCTGATAGTGCGGGATTCACCGGCGCCTCCTTCACGTAGCGCCCAAGATTCGTACTGGCAATCCGGCCGGGGTTGAGCGCATTGGCAATGATGCCATCAGCCGCCCAACGCTTTGCCGCTTCCACCGCGAAAAGGATGTTGGCGGTCTTGGATTGCCCATAAGAGGTCCAGGCATCATAGGGGCGATGCACAAAGTCAATGTCATCAACATTAACCTCACCGTTAATATGACCCACTGAACTCACCGAGACGATACGAGCATGACCCGTAGCCGCCATGGCATCGTGTAAGCCCAGTGCCAGCGCGAAGTGACCAAGATGGTTCGTCGCAAACTGCAGCTCATGCCCTTGCGCACTGACCTCCCGCGTTGGAATGGCCATCACACCAGCGTTATTAACGAGGATATCAAGCGAACCCTGCCAGCCTTTTACAAACGCACGTACTGAGTTCAGGTCTGATAAGTCGAGCATTCTGACACTTATGTTCCGCTTGCCAGTTGTCTGTCTGATATCGTCAGCCGCCCGCTCACCAGCATCGATATTACGGACGGCAAGCGTCACGTCAGCACCAGCCTGGGCCAGCGCACGAGCAGTTTCCGTGCCGATACCACTTGCGCCACCGGTCACAATGGCTCGTTTTCCTCGTACATGTACTCCTTCGATGACTTCCATAGCGGTCGTCGTAGCACCAAACGGTGTCACTATTAATGCAGTCATATGCTTTTTTCCTTCGGTTATTATCTCAACTCTTTAACAATACTCTCATACTCTTGCGCGATGGACTCGGCCTCATCCATGTCACCACGGGCCCGGGCGTCCCAATAGGCGACTTTAAACGTGAGATAGCGTTGACGTATCTGCAGCCGCGCAATCTGCTGGCTTATCTCTTCGGCGTGCGCCCGAAAAAGCTCTCGCTTCTCAATCGCCGTCTCGTCGCCCCCTCACGAAGGGCCAGATACGTACGCATCTCCTCTATGCTCATACCAACGGCACGCAAGTTTGCGAGTGACTCTATGAGTTGCACAGCGTCAGCACTATAGCGTCGATGCCCACTGCTTGTATCGCGCCGGACAGCAGGCAACAGCCCGATGTCTTCATAGTATCTGAGAGTCGGAATGCTCAAACCACTCCTCTCAGCCACTTCATGAATGGTATATGTTGCTTGAGTTTGAATAGATGATGTATTATCCATAGCCTCAGTATAAAGAACCTCAAGTACTTGAGGTCAAGAGTTAACTAACCAAAAGTTACGCATTGACGACAGAAGGTTGTGCTCTCTCGGTGCCAGTGGTCAATGACTACAAGCTGACAGCTCCCATAAAAGAGACCTCTCCGCATTTTTTACTGAACTATTTCTCCTGGTGCTCGACCCACTGAGTTCGCCAGGCGGGTGGCGCGAACGGATCGGCAAAGTACTGCGTCTCGTGGGCAACCTTGCCATCGCGAAACTCCATAATGCTGACAGTTTGAGTTGGCTGATCGTTATAGCTGAGCACGTACTCGGTGATCCATAGATCGCCGCTCCCAAGAATGCGCCGGATGGTGAAGCTCAGCTTCGCCGGATGATGTCCGCGAAGGGCCTGAATGTTGTGACGACCGCGGATTCGCTCGCCCGACTGAGGATACTCGACCAGAACGTCGTCGTGATAGATCTCATGTTCCGCTTCAATGTCACCGGCTGCGGAGGCTGCCCAGTGCCGATCCAGGGCTGTCCGAATTTCCTGGTTTTCCATTGTTTATCTCCCTTTGGCTCGTACAGAGCGTCGCAGCACCGTGGTGCTCGTTGCGCCGCGCGACTGGTGTCCCTTCGATCCACGGGCTGAATGACGCTATTGTTGAGGATTTCATCCATGCAACGACACCTAACGAACATAACGGATGAGAACAAGGTTGGGCGAAGCCAGCTCCGCGAAATCACTGCTCAAACCCCTCCAGGATATCCACGAACTGCTCCCCAATCTTAAACTGCTCCTCAACTAATACAAAGCGTGATAGGGCTGGCACGAAAAGTTTAAAATCGCTGATTTCAAATCCCAATGCGTTGATTAGCAATATCGAATTTGGTATAGTATGCGTTGCGAGATAAGATATACGCATACTTTTTTATTTTTGGAGCAGCAAATGGCCAATATGGAGTTTAGTGAGAGTCAACGCGCCGCCTTTCATCAATTAATCGTCGAAGCCATGGCTGAGCGTGGCTGGAAACAAAAGCATCTGGCGGAAGCGGCCGATGTCAATGAATCCCTGATCGGCATGTTTATTCGATCTATTTCCGAGCGCATCTCTATCTCGACGTTTGTCCCTCTCGTGCTGGCGCTGGACATTCCTTTATTGGAAGCCGCCCGCGTGCTCGGCCTGGATCGCCAGATACGGCAGAACATCGAGAACGGACAGCAACACCTGTATCCCAACTACCTCGCCGAAGTAGCCACCCTTTCCCCGGAGGACGGTGAAAAGCCGGGTGAACTCGATGAACTGTTAAGGAATGTGCCTGCGGATAGACGTGAGCTCTGTAAGAAAGCTATTTATGCCGTGGTAGAAAGCTTCAAACAATAAAGCACAGCTGGCTGTATGGAATAGTCGATAACGATAAGGCAGAACAAATATAATGGTCACCCAGACAGAAGACATCAAATATCTATCCTACTTTTTAAAGACATTTGCCGCCAAACACCACACAGTGATGGGCGACTTGATAGAGAAATATAACGTATCCCCCAATACCGCCTACCGCCTCATGAATGGCCGCTATACCAAAATCAATGTAGAGCACCTCCTGCTCATCGCCACCATCACGAACACCGACCCCGTAGAACTATTCACCCAGCTCCCCAGCGTCCAGGCCCAACGAACCACCACCAGAGAATAAGTACTCCTCTCCCGGATCGGGTGCCATTCATTTTTTGCGGAGAAAACGCGACAAGAAAGACGAACAAGCCCACGTAGGTGTTGGGCTTGCCCCGACTTGGCTGCGAAGCGGCCCCGTGCCCGGGCACGCATGTTCCCTCAACAATGCCACCTTCCCAACGAGGATCTGCTCACCGATGGATTTGCGGACGTTTTTTGGAACGGAAACGTATTTGGGCAGCGTGGATAACCGGGAGCGGGCCGCTGCGCGGCAAGCCCGGACAAGCCGGGCACCTACGCGAGCATGGATGTTTTTCTTGTCGCGTTTTCTCCGCAAAAAATGGATAGCCCCCCGGATCGTTTCCTCTGCTACCATGGATTTGCCGTCTGAAGCAAAGCCGTTCACGACGCTTACAGTAGCCTCGCTTGGATCGTTCCCTCTGCTACCTGGCAACTAGGAACATATTCGCCGCAAAAGCGAATCTTACAGTATCCTCTTCCGGATCGTGGCCTCTGCTACTAAGCCTGGTTGAACGTGCCCTGCGCATAGAGAAAGAACTTACAGTAAATTATGGACCAAAGGTCCACCATCAGGAATGAAAATGCGTGTGAATCACTGGGAACCAGTGCTGGCCAAAGTCGCGGATACTGTCGCGTCTCGAACCGGACTTTACAGTAGGACTTGGGTGCCCTCAAGGATCATCAGGTGTCGCTCCCTCTTGGGAAGCACGTAGGAGAGCTTTTGCTTTACTCCTGCACCCCCGGCTGGTTTCCTCTGATTGTGTGGTGTCCCTTTCTTCTTCACTGGGAGGTTTGGTCATGGAGATTCTCTATCCCCGCTGTGCCGGGCTCGATATTCACAAAAAAAGCCTGGTTGCCTGCATCTTGCTCCCTGATGCCCAAGGACATCCGAGCAAGCAATTTCATTCCTTCTCGACCATGCTCTCCGATCTGCAACGCCTGCGTGACTTGCTGACTTCTCTGTGCGTTACGCACGTCGCCATGGAGAGTACCGGCGTCTTCTGGAAGCCCATCTACAATGTGTTAGAAGACCACTTCACCTTACTGGTGGTCAATGCCCAACATATCAAGGCCGTTCCCGGTCGCAAAACCGACATCAAAGATGCCGAATGGATTGCCGATTTGCTTCAGCATGGTCTCTTGCGTCCCAGTTTTGTGCCCTCTCGCCAGCAACGTGACTTGCGCGAACTCACCCGTTATCGCACCAGCCTCGTACAGGAACGCGCTCGCACCATCTTGCGCTTGCAAAAGATCCTGGAAGATGCCAATCTCAAACTGGCATCCGTCGTCTCCGATCTCACTGGCGCTTCTGCAAAGGCAATCCTGCACGCTCTGCTCGATGGGACTACCGATCCCAGCGTGCTTGCGCAACTCGCACGTGGACGCTTACGCCCCAAGCGGGATCTGCTCGAAAAAGCGCTGGCTGGCACGTTACGCCCCCATCATCGTTTTCTGGTGACTGAGCAACTCGCTCTTATCGATGCGCTGGATGACTCAATCGAGCATCTGAACATGCAGATTGCTGAGCTTGTGCGCCCTTTTGAGGATCTGTGCACGCTCCTGTGCACCATCCCTGGCATCGGTCGTCGTCTCGCTGAAATCTTGCTGGCCGAATTGGGTCCCGATATGGCGCATTTCCCCAGTGCACGCCACCTGGCCTCTTGGGCCGGAATGTGTCCTGGCAACCGGCAAAGCGGTGGCAAACGTCTCAAGAGTCCCATGCGCAAAGGCAACCCCTGGCTACGCTCAGCGCAGGTGGAAGCAGCTCATGCCGCTGCACGCAGTTCTTCCACCTACCTTTCGGCTCAGTATCAGCGACTCACAGCGCGCCGTGGTGCCAACAAAGCCACCGTCGCGCTTGGTCATACGCTCCTCATCATCATCTATCAGGTGCTCTCGAAAAAGGAGGTCTACCACGATTTGGGAAGCAATTACTTCGATGAGCATGATCGTCAAGCGGTCCAACGACGGCTGGTTCACCGTCTGGAAACCCTCGGCTATCAGGTCCAACTCACCATGACCGCCACGGGAACGTAAGACGCTTCCTTTTCTCACAACCGAGGCCCTGGCTTCCTTGTCATGGCTGATGATTTCTCACGACGGCCATGATCTTCTCTCCTATGCTCTCCACCCCACCCATGAGGTTTTTCTATTTTCAGGAGAGTATCCTCTCACGGATCGTCCCCTCTGCTACTGTATCCTGACGTGGTTCTGATTGTGTTTCCTGATCTTACAGTATCCTCTCACGGATCGTGCCCTCTGCTACCAAAGAGTAGCCATCACTATTGGTGCCGCCGATCATAGACTTACAGTATCCTCTCACGGATCGTGCCCTCTGCTACACCATAAAGATGTGCGTACGGTCAAACGCTATTTCTCATCTTACAGTATCCTCTCACGGATCGTGCCCTCTGCTACATTCTACAGTGGTGGTGGCATGTGCGACACATGCGCCGCTTACAGTATCCTCTCACGGATCGTCCCCTCTGCTACCTCTTTATAAAGACAATGATTAGAGTGCAGGACCACTTACAGTATCCTCTCACGGATCGTCCCCTCTGCTACTGTGGATACCATAAAGGGTACGTTACATCTATTAAAAAAATGAAGTTTTATGCTTGAAGGAGGCTTGTGATGTCAAAGAAGACAGCCAGTCATTTTGTTTGTCAGCTTAAAATACAACTCGTGGGGATCGAACCACCAATCTGGCTACAATAGCCACAAAATCATCAGTAGAGAGGGAAGAGATATAATAATACACTCATATCTCTTCCCTTATTCAAACTGTAATTCTTGCTCAATGCGCTGGCGCAGGGCATCGCGTACCGCGCGGTAGACGGCCAGTTGCTCTTCATGACTGCCCTGTGCCTGAGAAGGATCGGGAAAGGACCAGTGCCATAGCTGCCTGGCACCTGGAAAGAATGGGCAGGCCTCAGCCGCCGTATCGCAGACGGTGATTACAATATCAAAGGGCTGATCCAGATATAGCTGAAAGGTTTTCGAATATTGCTGCGTGATATCGATGCTCAGCTCAGCCATCGCCTCGATAGCCAGTGGGCGCACCTGGGTCGCCTCGGTTCCCGCACTATAGGCCTCGAAGTGCTCATTATCCAACTGGCGCAGCAAGCCCTCAGCCATCTGTGAACGCGCTGAATTATGGGTACAAATAAATAACACACGCTTCTTCATCTTATTTCTCAACCAATCTTTCTTGTGCGAGCAATACTAATAGATAACGCACCCGGACCACAAGCTGACGCGCAATACGCTCGAAAGCCTGGTAGCGCTCCTCATGACTCCCTTCTACCAGAGCTGGATCGGGCAGGCTCCAATGCATCAGTTCAGGCTGGTCGGGCAAGGTCGGGCAAACCTCTCGCATGCGGTCACAGACCGTAATTACATAGTCAAAATGTTGTTCCTTTAGCTCATCAATAGACTTTGAGCGCTGACCCTCCATATCAAAGCCGGCTTGTGCCATAGCCTTTTGGGCCAGAGGATGGAGCTGCGTCGGGTGGCTGCCCGCGCTAAAAACCTCGATCTGCCCCTGACTTAGCTGGCGTAAAAACGCTTCAGCCATTTGGGAGCGGGCACTGTTATGGGTGCAGAGGAACAAGACGCGTAACGCACGCCCCCAACTTCCCTCGGCCCAGCAAGTGGCGCTACATCCGCATCCAGGTGGAGTGCCGTCCCTGACGCCAGGTAAAGCGTACGCAGCATCTCTATATCCAGGCTATAGTAAATTGAGCGCTCATCGACATCATTGCGCCTTTCATGTACGAGATGGCTGCCAGTCAGCTGCTTGAGATGATAAGAGATCAGATTTTGCGGCTGCTTCAAAATCTTGACTAATTCCTGTCCATAATAATCACTCCGCGCCAACAGCGTGACGATCTGCCAGCGAATATCGTGACTAAGCAGCTTAAAAAGTTCGGGCGCCTGCACCGCAGCTATCGATGGATTCACCTTTACCTCCAGGTAATTTACATCAAATCTATTTGATATAAATATAACTGATTATATATTTTCTATCAAGTGTAATAGCGCGGTCCTAATAAAACAGCACACTAGAAACCAGTTCTTCCTATTGATCAGCACAGATATGACCCTTGCCTGGCATAAACTTTTTTGTTATGCTAAGCAACATCAAATTAATTTGCATCAATTCATATTGATATTTATTAGGACAAGGACTTATTTGCATGGATACATCTCTTGCCCGCAGGGCGACGGCTGAAGGTCTGGGAACATTTGCGCTGGTCACAGCCGGCTGTGGCGCAATCGTAGTTGACAACAACACCAAAGCCCTGACCCATGTCGGGGTAGCACTCACCTTCGGGCTAATCATCATGGTGATGATCGCAGCGCTCGGCCATCTCTCCGGGGCCCATTTTAATCCAGCCGTCACCACTGCTTTTGCGCTCACGCGCCATTTTCCCTGGCGTGAAGTCCCAATCTATATCCTGTCACAATGTGTGGGTGCGATCCTGGGAGCTGCTTGCCTGCGTGTTCTGTTTGGACCCGTGGCGCTCCTTGGTGCCACCATGCCCAGTGGGAGCGATTGGCAATCCTTTGGACTTGAGGTGCTACTCTCCGCAATCTTGATGCTCGTCATTATTTCCGTAGCTACCGACACACGGGCGGTCGGACAACTGGCGGCCCTGGCCATCGGTGCCACGATAGCTTTGAGTGCCATGTGGGCTGGACCAATCAGTGGTGCTTCGATGAATCCAGCCCGTTCGCTTGGTCCCGCTTTCGTCGCTGGTAGCTGGCAACATCAATGGATCTATCTATTGGCCCCTGTACTAGGTACATGTGCAGCAGCCGCACTCTACCAATGGCTGCGGAAACCGCATACAGCTAGCAACCACTAAATATTGCGTCCTTTCGTGCTTCTGGTCGTCTACAATGATAAAGAGACGACCAGCCAGAAACAGGAGGCATAGAGATTATGGGCGAAACACCTACGGAGCAACCCGAAAGGTCACTCTCGACCGAGATGGCCTGGTATGCACTGCATGAACCATTGAAGAACTTTATCCGCCAGCGAGTGAACAATGAAGCAAACGTAGAGGATCTGCTGCAAGATATCTTTCTCAAGATCCATACCCATATCGCAAGCTTGAAACATGAAGAGAAACTTGAGAGCTGGGTCTATCAGATCGCTCGCCATCGCATTATCGATTATTACCGTACCCTGCCAGCGGGCGTCACGCTTGAAGAGGTTAGCGATTCAGACACCCATCTATTATACAGCGATATACCTGAAGAAGACGCGCGTGCCCAGTTGATTCCTTCGATGATGGCCATGCTAAGCACCCTGCCTGAGCCATATCGTGAGGCTCTCTATCTGACCGATTATAAGGGGCTAGCCCAAAAAGAACTGGCAAGTCGGCTTGGCATCTCGATCTCGGGTGCAAAGTCACGCGTCCAACGTGCCCGTGAGAAGCTCAGGCAAATGTTGCTCGATTGCTGCCACCTGGAATTTGATCGTCTGGGGCGGCTGATTGATTATCAGCCACGCTGCCACTGCTGTGAACCGCTACCACCAACCAGGACCCGCCTGCGTTCGCCTGAAGCTAGAACGCTACCAGTTGTGGAGATAGCGTCCAGGTAAACAATAAGCTCATATTATATGTATCGAAGTTTGCGTCCTTTTACGCTTACGGTCGTCTCCATAGGTAGTTAAATAAAACAACCGCAATGCGCTGTATTGACAGGAAAGGAAACATAGCATGAATACAGTACCAGAGGATGGCGAGCAGTTACGAGCAGCTGTACGCGAGAAATATAGCCGCTCAGTCAGCCATGTATTGACGACACAGCCAGCCAGCACGGACAGTTGCTGCTCATCCAGCTGTTGTACCACTACCTCTACGCAGGACGCTCAACCAGAAGCAAGCAGTACAAGTTGCTGTAGTACAGATCAAACAGATCCGGTTACAGGCAACCTGTATAATGCCGCCGAGCTTGGTACCTTGCCAATCGCGGCTATACTGGCCTCGCGTGGCTGTGGTAATCCAACCGCGCTGGCAGAGCTCAAAGAGGGTGAGAAAGTGCTGGACCTGGGCAGTGGTGGGGGCATCGATGTCTTGCTATCGGCCAGGCGCGTGGGCCAACCGGCTTTGCTTATGGCCTGGACATGACCGACGCTATGCTCGCTATCGCAGAACAGAATCGCCAGCAAGCGGGCATCCAGAACGTCCAATTCCTCAAAGGCGTTATCGAAGACATCCCGCTCCCTGACAACAGCATCGATGTCATTATCTCCAACTGCGTCATCAACCTGGCAGCCGATAAGAGCGTGGTATTGCGCGAAGCCTACCGCGTATTGGCCCCCGGCGGACGCTTTGCCGTCTCCGACATCATCTTCCAGGGCCACTTCCCCCCTGCCCTGAGGTCCGATTTAGAGTCCTGGGCCGGCTGCGTAGCCGGCGCGCTGGAAGAAGATATCTATCGCCAGCTGCTGCAAACCGCTGGCTTCACCAACATCGAAGTCGAGGTAACGCGCCGCTACACTCTGCAAGACATCGCCGCAGAAGGAGCCAGAGCCTCCATCGAGGCCCTGACCGAGGAAGAGCGCCAGCAGGCAGAAGACAAGTTTGTCAGTGCCTTTATCCGCGCCCAGAAACCTGTAGCCCAGGCACCATTGTAATAGGAAATAACATGACAACACTACTGTAGGAACTTTTTTGTAAGGTGCAAAAGCGCGCCCGGCGCGCTTTTGCACCTTACAAAAAAAACCTCGGGCGCGCCAGCGCCCGTCCCCATAGGAGCTGTACGCTTACAATGACGATAGGAGTAAGACATATACATAGACAGCATCTGATATACTGGATGGGTGAAAAGGGTATGAAGGAGATGAATATATATGAACGCACCAGAGAAACTTGAATTAATAAAACCTTCTATTGAATATAGCGCTCAATATCTAGCAATGGTCGATGAGGGTATTGAAACAGGCGAGGGATATGGATACAACAATGTTGAACTCGCCCGGGAAGACTTTGCAGCATTTGTCCAGGAGCTTGAAGATGAGTCTCAAGGTATTGGGCTACCCACCGGCCTTCCAGCACAACAGACCTACTTTTTGCTCAAAGAGGGGCAGATGGTGGTTGGTGAGATTCGTTTCCGGCCAGCCATAACGCCACCGTACGAAAAATATAATGGGCATATCGCCTACAATATCCGGCCATCACAGCGTGGCAAAGGGTACGCAACCCGTCAGCTCGCGCTGGTCTTGCAAGAGGCGCGCAAGCTTGGTCTTCCCTTCGTCACGTTGACTGTCGAAAACGACAATCCAGCATCGGTGCGGGTGATTCAAAAGAATGGCGGGAAGCTGCTCCAAACAATTGAGAATCCGCTCAAAGTACAGGTGCGTGAACGGGAAGGTAGATGGGTGGTAGAAGATGTGAAGGAAGCCGGAGTAACATCGAACCTCTATCTAATCGAACTTGCTTCCCCACAGTGATAGCAATCAGCCTGGCAAGACTTGCTGGCGGCCGCGTTTAAAGTATTTATCAAAGTAGGCCGCAACCTGATCCAGAGCCAGATCTGCACATTTACAGGCCTGGGGAAATAGTTGCCAACCATGATACATCTCACCCCAGGTTACACCATGGGTTCTCACTCCCTGGGAGCGGGCCCTGGCCTCAAACTGCTGGAGATCGTCGTGTAGAAGTTCGTTTTGACCAACAATCAGCAAAAGAGGCGTGAAACCATGCAGGCTTTCTGCATAGAGAGGCGATACCCGAGGATTGCTTACCGCGCCGGGTTGACAATAATGGCTGGCAGCAAACTCTAGCAGCGACGAACTGAGTACAATATCTGTAGCAACATGAGCTTTGGCCCGCAGACTCGCAGACGTCAGGTCCAGCAGCGGCGAAAAACACGCGACCACCACCGGCAGCGGTATAGCCTGCTCTCGCAGTGACTGCAATACTCCCAGCACCAAACCACCGCCAGCTCCAGCTCCTACCAGCCCGATCTGTTGCGATGCATAACCCTGAGAGAGCAGCCAGTGATATGCTGCCACCCCATCTTCAAGCGCGGCCGGAAAGGGATGCTCAGGGGCCAGTCGATAGTCAATCTGCAGCACCCGTGTTCGCGACAGCTCGGCCAGTCGAGCCACGGCAGCACGATCGGTTGTAGGTGAACCACAAAGATAGGTGCCGCTATGAAAATACAAGATCGCCCGCCCGGGCATCGCATTATCAGGAATAACCCATTCGGCCTCCAGCTCACCAATGGTCAATGCTTGAACATTCCCATCAACTGGCTGCTCAACCAGGTCCGAAAAAGCCTCAAAGGCGGCCCTATACTGCTCCAGACTGATTGCGATGGTTGCTTTATCCCGCAAAATTTGAAAAATATCGCTTATATTTTTTTGCAGCTCCGATGCTTCTCGCTCGCCTTTTTCTTCCATACTTTTACCATTCGCACTTTTATGCTCTGATTGCATCAGCAAAACATACAATTACATCTACGGATGTAATAAAATATTATTATATGACTTTTTTATATTATGTTACGCAATAAATATCTGAGCAAATTAATAAGTGATTGATGCCAACCTTACTATCTAATGACATCAAACATTATCCAGCGGGAATTGGGCCGACAGCTGATGCCATTTACACATTTAAGGTCAATACCTCGATATATACAGTCGTATAAGCGTTACCTATGAGAATATAGTGATTATTTTGTGATATTGTGAGCTAGATTGTGAGGGAGATGAGAAATCGCTGGCGCATAGTATTTATAGATAGTTCAGAAAGGACAAGAAGATGCTAGGCGAACTCACTCAGGATCAAATTGATCGTTTATTGACGGACCAGACCTTTGGGCGCATCGGTGTCTCATCCGAAGGTAGAACATATATAGTTCCAATTAATTATATTTTTGATGGTACCGATGTCTATGCCCATACGCTGGAGGGCACCAAGCTACGACTTATGCGCAATAATCCCGAGGTATGCTTGCAAGTAGACCATATTAAAGATGGCTCAACCTGGCAAAGCGTGCTGGCCTGGGGCACCTTCCAGGAATTGACGGGTGATGAAGCGGCAAAAGTTTGCTACGCGCTCGGCAAACAGTTCACCAGCCTGATTGCCAGCGGCTATGCACTCCATGAGATGCGCTCCAACGACATCACTGGCCGACCACGTCCGATCATCATTTATCGCATCCATCTAACCGAAAAAAACCGGGCGCTTTGAACAACAGGAATAAAACATGTTCACGGCAATGAACTATCCCTGGCATCGAACAGAAGGACCCCTCCGGGATCGCAGGGACGCGTCCCATCGCACAACTTAGCTGCCATCAACATAGCGGACAATTTGTCCGAAGATGCAGCCTTTTCCGCAATACATTTCATTTAGCAACCAGACACCAAGAACGGCGATGCGGATAGGTTCAGCCGTAGGTGCGAGGCTTGCCCCAATACCATTTAGTTAAGAAGAATTTGAGCTCAAACATGGGATGGGAGCTTGCCCCCCTTTTCCCTTCCTGTACGAAAAAGCGACAAGAAAGACGATGCTCATAGGTTCGGCCCTCAGGGGCCGATTGCCACCCCGGTAGGGTGGCCCGGTCTCCTCACCGCTCGGTCTCTCGTCACCGATCCCTCGACCCACGCGGTGCCCAAACGCATGGTCCGTGTGTGGGCACCGCGTGAAGGAAGGGCAAATACCACGGGGTGCTTGAGTGTTAAGATACCGGGCCGCCCTACCGGGGCGGCAATCGGGCGCTGAGGCCCGAACCTATGACATCTCTTTTCTTGTTGCCTGGTCGTATGGGAAAGGGAGGGAGGGCTTGTCGTCCGATCGCAATCACCATGTTTGAGCTCAAATTCTTCGTATCTTAACGGTATTGAAGCTTGCCCTCGCTTGCCGCCCCGGCGGCCCCGTATCCCAGTGATGAAATCCCTCATCTCTCACACCATTGGCCACGCGGTGCCCAAAAGGCATGGTCCGCTTTTGCGGCACCGCGTGGCCAATGGCGTCGGCGATACAGCGACCGAGCAGTAATGATACCGGGCCCACTATTTTTAAATTCAAACGTTGACCTTGACATGGCTCCTTCTGATACGCTCATTCTATAGTGTGATTATTCATGTTAATCAATGTCACATCATAACTGTTGAACTACGTTGTTTAGTGGATGCGGGAGAGATGGCTATGCGTATTGTTGTCGATCTGAATCGCTGCCAGAGCTATGGTCAGTGTTGTTTCGCAGCTCCTACGGTGTTCCATTTCCACAATGGGGAGTCGTTAGAGTACGATTATGCGCCTGATGATGCTATGCAAGAGCAGGTGTGGATGGCCGCTAAGGCCTGTCCGGTCCAGGCGATTTCGATTGGGCTGGACGATGAGGAGTATGAGGCATTGCAGAATCAGGTGCCGCATGGTCAATAGGATAAGCGAGCTGATCGCGCCCGAACATGTAGTGATTGTGGGGCGTCGCTGGCAGGCTTGCGGGCAGCTGAGGCACTGCGCTGGGAGGGCTTTAGCGGCAAGCTGACCCTGATTGGCGATGAGCCCTATGCCCCTTATGATCGGCCCCCTCTCTCGAAACAGGTGCTGGCCGGCAGGTTGCCGATAGAACATACCACCTTGCCGGTGCTTATGCACTTAGATGCTCAATGGCTACTTGGTGTCCCCGCACGTCGCCTGGACACGCAAAGACGTCAGGTGGTGCTGGCGAATGGTCAAGCTATCGACTTTGATTATCTGCTGATCGCCACCGGAACGCGGGCCCGTCCCTGGCATGACGCCGAAGAGGCTACTCTGGATGGAGTCTGCCTGGTTCGCAATCGCGCTGATGCCTTATGCTTACGGGACAAACTGGCGGCCAGACCCAGGCGCGTCCTGATCGTAGGTGGAGGCTTTATCGGCTGTGAAGTCGCTTCAGTCTGCCGCGATCTCGACCTGGCAGTGACGGTGGTGGAGCGTGGACCCGCCCCTCTGGGCGGCGCTTTGGGAAAGACTATCGGCAATATAGTCGCGGACCGTATGCGCGAGTATGGGGTCGATCTACGGCCCAACCTTGTAGTGAGCGCGTTGGAAGGTAATGCCAATCACCAGCTATGCGGCGCGCAACTCTCCGATGGCAGCACAATCGAGGCGGACGTAGCAGTCATCGCCCTGGGGGCCATCCGCAACGTCGAGTGGTTGTACAAAACCAATCTTTCAGCCGATGAGCGCGGAGTCATCTGCGATACCTACTGCCGCGCCCTGGACGACAGTGGCCAGGTCATCGAAAACATCTTTGTCGCCGGCGATGTGGCCCGCTGGCCTCATCCCCTCTATAACTATGATAGACACCTGCTGGCCGTTGAACACTGGGGGAACGCGGTCGAACAGGCTGAGACCGCGGCCCATAATATGCTCAAACCCTCATTTGATTATCGGCCTCACACCCACCTCCCCAACTTCTGGTCAAGCCAGTTTGGGGCCAGCATCAAATCGGTCGGCCTGCCCACCGTAGCCGATGAAGTCGTCATAACCCAGGCCTCATTCGGCATGCGCCGCTTTACCGCCGTCTACGGTCGCCAGGGAAAAACGGTGGCCGCCGTTGCCTTTAACGCTGGCCAGATGCTGCCATCCTATCAACGCTTAATCGAAGAGTCGGCCCCCTTTCCTCCTGACTTGCACGCATCCGATGGACCAGGCAAAGTTGAACCACAAGCGGCCGGTTTTCCCACAGCTGGTCATCCCAGGTATGACACCGGAGCAGAGCCGAATGTGGTCACATAAGCAGATCAGATATAGTCGATGACAACTTGATATCGTTGGATTGGAGATCGAGTCCGAAATCCAATCATAACAAAGGAGCACACGACAATGGCTGTATCGTATTCAAATCTTTTAGACCAGGTGCTCAACTACGCCAACCGCGCTAATCCATATCCAATCTATGCTCAAATGCGCGAACATCCAGTTCAATTACAGGATGACGGACGTTATGTAGTGAGCAGCTACGAGCTGGTCGATGCTATCTTCCATAATCCACAGATGAGTGTGGATATGCGCAAGAGCAAGGAACCAACCGTGCGCGTTGAGCAAGAGGAGCCAGGCTTCGTTTTTCAGGACCCACCCAGGCACGACTGGTTGCGCCACCAGGTAATGAGCAAGTTTACGCCCGCGCTGATCAATAGCTTACAGCCCAGGCTAGAAGAGATCGTCACGGAGCTGCTGGACGCTCAACGTGCAAATTCACACATGGATATTGTGGACAACTTTGCTTACCCACTCCCGGTAACCGCGATCTGTGAACTGCTGGGCGTGCCCCGCGCAGACGAGTCCAAATTTCACGCCTGGTCCAGTATGCTCATCAAGGGCACCAATCTTGGCAGAGATGCCGCCGCCGTAGAAGAAGCTAAAGAGGGTAGAGATCACCTTAACCACTATATGGAAGAGCTGATAGACCGGCTACAACGCCAGCCGCACCAGGACTCCTCTCGGCCCTGATCCACGACGACACCCACGAGAAGCGCATGAATAAAGCCGAGCTGGTCACAACTGCGGTACTGCTACTGGTCGCCGGCCATGAAACAACGGTCAACCTGATCACCAACAGTGTGCTCACCCTCCTGCGCAACCCGGAAGCCTTTGATCTCCTACGCCACAAACCAGAGATCCTCTCGAATCTTATAGAGGAGGTCCTGCGCTACGAACCACCAGTCCAGTTTACGCTCCGCACCCCATTAACCGACGTTACCCTGGGGGTGTCAGAATCCCCAAAGCATCAATCATCATCGTCATGAATGCCGCCGCCAACCGCGATCCGGCCCATTTTCAGGACCCCGATCGTTTCGATCCGCAGCGCTCAAACATCGAGCACTTTGGCTTTGGCGGAGGCATTCACTATTGTGTTGGAGCCCCGCTGGCCCGCATCGAGACCATATCGCCTTGAGTGCCCTGGCGCGCCGTATGCAGCATCCCAGGCTGGTTCAAGATCCACCACCCTACCGTGAGAACCCGGGACTACGCGGCCCGCGCCATCTGCTTGTCAACTACGATCACATCATGGATTGACCTGTCGGCACAACCTAACAGCCTGTTATCGTAAATCTGCAAGCGGCAGACCAGTGCGAGCAACTATCAGTGCATTCAGCGCCTGCATCTGCTGCATGTATTCATCGAATGGGACCGCACGCCGCTTGTTTATTTGTATAAGATTGGCACGCGTTAATAAAGTCCAGCGCGCAATAGCTGTCGCGCTGGACAACTCATAAGTAGTAGATAAGCCATTCAAGCCTTTGTAGATAGCAAAGAGTCGCGCCTCCTCCCACTTCACAAAACTCTTACCCACCTGCACGCCCTGCTCTGTTACTAGCACGTTTGGCCTGGCTCTAGAATGAAAATTTCCACTAATCAAGACCAGCATGAGCAACGTCAATACCGCAAAAAAAATCAAAAATATATAAAAGCGATTCTGCGAAATAAACAAGAAGAGATCAACGCTCCAGGCAGACAGTGCTGACCAGATGAGAATATATACCAGTATCACTCCAACGGTCCGCAAGAGAAACTTGCCACGCTGCTTGTTGTTAGTATAGGACATTACAGTTAAAGGCAAATCCACAGCCAGCGCGTTCGCGACAGGCTGCTCAACAGCATTCCAGGCTGGCCCACCCATTACCGCCGCTAAACGTCGCTGCTCAATCCATTGCCAGTAGAATACTGTCCGCTTATTAGCGACGTAGACGATAATGCCTTGTGTGGCAATAAATAACCACAGGAAGCCAGTCTTGTAAGTGGTCAGGAATTTAACAGGCGTCTGAATTGATAGAAAGAACAAAATGATATAAAACAAGATTACAAGAGAGTACACAACAGCCACTACACTATAAAGAGCATCGGATCTTTGATACCTCTTTAACTCAGGATTCTCCTGGATAGGGCTGGCAGAGCTATTTCTCATCTAATATTCCTTTTGTATTCAGGGGACCATTATTTATGGAAAACAGAATTTTATAATTCACTCTTTAAGGGTTCGGCGCTGTGAGGATGTACGTCATCCAGGGTAGATTCTTTACGCAAATCATATAAAGGCAAGCCGGTACGAGCCACCACCAGTGCATTGAGCGCCTGGATCTGTTGCACATGTTCTCCCAGAGGAATTGTAGGAGTCATACCCATCTGAAAAAAACCAGGACGACGCACCACTTCAGTCCAGCGCACGATATCGGTCATGCTGGATAACTCGTAAGTGAGCGAGGATTGATTGCGCTGTGCTCCCCAGGTATGATATACCGCGAAAAGTCGCGCTTCTTCCCAGCGCACCAGACTCTGCTTGCTCCCGGTAGACATCGATATCGCTTGCTCAGTAACATCTACGATCTGACGTTGCCGGCGCAATAAAAAGATCAATAGCAACCCAATCAAGCAAAGAAAAAATACAACCGCACACACAACTACAGGGACTGAAATACCACTCACTAAACTCACCATAGCATCCTTCAAAGTCCAGGCGACCAATCCTAGATAGGCGGCAAAAAATATCATTGACATTCCCACAAGTTTTAAACAGGTAACTTTCCCATAGCGAATTGTGAGCGTGAAGGGTAACGGCAGCCCGGCAGCACTGGCAGCAGGCTGTTCAACCGCCAGCAGAGAGAGGTCTCCCCTAACAGTGGCAATGCGGCGCTGCTCAATACGTTTCCAGTATTGCCATTGCCGGTAATTCAACATAGTTGAAAAAGCATTCAACAATAAAATGCTAATAAAGGGGAGCTCACGTAGAAAAATCTCTCCAAATTTACTTTCATCAAAAATAAAGCCGATAAACAATAAGATAACCAGAAACGCAAATAGCACTATTATAGATATAAAGAACATAATAAATTGGCTCTTAAAGGTTGTTATTAAAGGGTTAGCGCGGATTGTTCTGGACGTAAATGGCTCCATCGTATCCTCCCTGAACACGCCGGTCATAGTGGTATGATAGCCCGACTGAGGCCGCTTTATTACCCACAGGGGACCTTCCTGAGTGGACGCTCATCTACGAATACGTAACACATGAATGGATAGGAGACAAAATTAAGCAATCACATAAGATATAGCATCTTTCAAGGTAAAAGAGTTGGCCTCCATCAACCCTGGAGGTATGGGGATGGAGGCCACAGGCTCTGATCCAGTTCTCATGAATGGAACTCAGAGATCACCTCGATTGTACCAACAAGCTGGCGATTAAACTCCTCCAGATCCTCGCTGGTATCCAATATTCCAGGTGGACCGCAGCGCCAACCTGATGCACTTCATAGCGATCCAGGAATGCTTTGCGCACCTGGAAACGCGTCACATAGCCCGAATGACCATCGCGCGCATTCCAATCGCGCGCAATCTGGGTCGCATACTCCTCATTCAAGACAGGATAAAAGATAGGCTGCCAGTATAAACGTGGCGGAAAGGCAGTCCACTCGCTCTCCCCGCATCAAAGCCAGCTCCTCCTCCCCCACCGGCCGAAACAGCACAACAACCTCACTCGATATAGACTCGTTCTGAACCATAGCGTTACCTCGCTTTCAAAAGAATGCAGCAATAAACACGATCTGTACGTGCGGGGCTTGCCCCCGCTTTTCCGTTTCTGCCTTTAAAATAATAATAAACACGAATTGCACCAGTAGAACGTGCGTTTTTTGTGCAATAACGGAGGAAGCAGGGGAAGTTTCTCATGTATTTGTTATATTTTCATGCAGAAGCGGCTGAAGCGGGGGCAAGCCCCGCACGTACAGATCGTGTTTATTGTTGCGTTCAATTGCGTTATTCGATTTTCTAGCCTTTATAGCGTAGCAATTGAACTCGTGCTATTATCTCATAAATATAGCTAGATTCAAGTATTTCAAGGAGGAAATCCCTGATGTCCAATCCGGAGCATGTGGAAATTTTTAAACAAGGAGTGGAGGTCTGGAATCGGTGGCGGAATGAGCATCGTGCTATTATGCCTGATTTAAGCGGGGAGGATTTTTCGGGGGCTCAGTTGGATGATGTGAGGTTGAGTTTCGCCGATCTGCGCGGGACACGGTTCCATGCTGCGCAGTTACAACGTGCATATTTTGTTAGCTCAAACCTTTCTGAGGCGGATTTCAGTCAGGCTCAACTCATCGAGGGTCATCTAGATAGTGCGCGCATCATGAATGCGAATTTTTGCCAGGCTAATCTACAACGTGCAAAGGTACGTCAGGCAAAACTCTATGCTGCTAATCTGAATGGAGCAGATCTGCGCCATGCGAACCTGTCCAGGGCGGGGCTGAGTTCGGCACGACTGGATGGTGCCGATTTTAGTCCGCCATACTGGATTGGAACGAGCTGGTCAATGTGGATATTAGCCAGGCCCGAGGATTTGAAACCGCCCTCTATCAAGGTCCATCCCATGTCGGGCTCCGCACCCTGGTACGCTCGCAGCCCCACCTCCCTATGGCATTTTTGGAGGGCACAGGCGAAAGCCTTGCAGCAATCGCAACATTATGTGTAGCGCCCGGCTACTCTACTGGCTCAGCTTGCTGATAGCTTGTGCATAGCCGATGGCAAACCCGATCCATAAGGCCTGGATTTCTTGTTCACTATAGCTGGAGTTGGATTGAGCCAGCCAGGCGTCAAAGAGGATGCGGGCACGCGCAAATGTGAAGCCATAAGGGAAAAGCTGGCGCACATTGCTAGCGTCGGACTCCGCCAGCAAAGCCTGCTCGCCAAGCCGCATGGCATCTTGATCAGAGAGTTCTGGCCTGGGTGACGCTGGTATGTGGGCTGGCTCTGGCGATAGCTGCTCAGTAGCTACTGGCTGTGCATGCGCTTTAAGCCGGTGCCCCGGGTGCATCTTGTCACTGAAAAGGGCGCCACCATGTAAAATAGCCTTACGCAACTCAGGACCATACAGTTGGGCCGTGCTCAGATCAGCGCCCTGCAGGTTTGTATTGTGGAGCACCGCATCGCGCAGATCACTCCCATTCAAATCCGCATTGTGGAGATCCAGGTCAGTCAGATCAAACTCACGCAGATCCAGGTTCCTGAGAATCGCATAGCTTAAATTAGCCTGGCGCAAATCAACCCGCTCCTCCGCATCTTCACCTAAGAACGCTCCGGTCAGGTCCGCCCCATCCAGGTCGGCCTCACTGAGGTTGGCGGCCTGTAGATGTGCCCCACCAAGATTCGTGCCACGTAGATTCGCGGCATGCAGGCTGGCTCCCCGCAGATTGGCTCCCCGCAAATCTAAATAAGACAAGTTGCAATGCTCTAAATGCTGAAAACTCAGGTTCAGTTGCGCCGGATCATCCACTTTGCTCAAGAGCAACTCAACATCCGCTCTCGTCAAAGGAACTGTAGACTTCCCCAATCCTGCTGGTCTTTCAATGTTCATATCGTACTCCTGATAGTAACCAGAATCTGCCCAGTAAACTCACCCTTAGCCAGGCCGGATTAAATAAACTTCCCAGCTAGCACCATTATAATGCAAGAAGATATCCCTTTGTATCAAAACACTGGCGATCCTCTGCTGTTAATATAGAAACTGCATGGCATGATTCTACATTGAGTATCCCACATCATCATCCCAATAGCGAGTGGTTCCTTTTCGTTTGGTGCTGACACCCTCTAAATAATACAATAGTAGTATGAGTTAGTGTCATTTTTCGAGGGAATAAGAATGAGTATAGATATACCCCCAATTCGCTTGACTACATTGGCCGGTAGTGCTGGCTGCGCTGCCAAGATGGGACCACAGACCCTGGCACAGGTGGTGAGCCCATTAAAACAGGTGGGTGTTCCACAGGATCTGCTAGTTGGACTGGATGCCATTGATGACGCGGCCGTCTACCGCTTGAATGATCAACAAGCCGTCATCAGTACAGCAGACTTCTTTCCACCGGTCGTGGATGATCCCTATAGCTATGGGTCTATTGCGGCCGCCAATGCGGTCAGCGATATTTACGCCATGGGCGGCAAGGTCTTGATGGCCATCAACCTGGTTGCCTGGCCCGATGACCTGGACGCGGCCATTTTGCGCGAGGTCTTGCGCGGAGGAGCCGACATTGTCGCGCAGGCAGGTGGCGCCATCGCCGGCGGCCACACCATCATCGATAATGAGCCCAAGTACGGCCTCTCAGTCACTGGCCTGGTGCATCCTGATCACATCCTGACCAAAGGTGGCGCCAGACCCGGCGATATTCTGGTGTTAAGCAAGCCCCTGGGTGCTGGACTGATCACGACAGCTCAGAAACGCAACAAAGTCGAAGAGGCGGATATCCAGGCCGCCATTGCCTCGATGACACGCCTGAACCTGAAGGCCAGCGAGGCCCTGGTCGCGGCTGGCAAGGGCGTCCACGCCGCCACAGATGTCACCGGCTTCGGTATCATGGGGCACGCGCGCGAGATGGCCATCCAGAGCCTGACCAATATGCGCTTCGATCTGGCAGCATTCCCACTGCTCCAGAATGCCCGTCACTACGCCGAAATCGGCTGCATTCCAGGCGGAGCCCAGCGCAACAAATCCTTCCTGGAAGCCCATGTACGCATTCGTGAAGGCATCGACCCGATCGACCAGGCCATCCTCTGGGACCCCCAGACCTCCGGCGGACTCTTTGCAGCCGTCGACCAGGCCACCTGGTCCCAGCTCTCCCAGCTCGGCCCGGATGTCCCCTTCTGGCGCATCGGCGAAGTCACCGACCAGGTCGCCAGCGAAGATCAAGTCATCCTAGAAGTACGCTAACAACTAACAGCAAAAGAGCCTATAATTTTTATCATGTTGCACGAAAAATATGCTGCAGTATTTTTCGTGCAACATGATAAAAATAGCTCGGGTACGCCAGCGCACGTACGCAAGAGGGTCTGCCAGCTATTATTATTTTGCACATATAAAATAATATGATATACTGAAGTTCATATTTATATCAGGTCGAGGGTTGCGATGAAACCCAATCATCGATTACGACAAGAGCGCGAGGCCCGCGGCTGGTCACAGGGAAGGGTCGCCGAGGCTATTGGCACAACCGATCGCAACGTGAGTCGGTGGGAACGTGGCGCATCTTCTCCTTACCCTTATTTCCGGGAACGGCTGTGTGCCCTGTTTAATAAGAGTGCCGCTGAGCTAGGATTGATCGAGCAACCAGCACCCGATGAAGCCTCATCACCTGGCCCTCTACCCGCTTCAGCTCCTACAAAAACAGCCCTTTATGATCCCACGCTGCCAGGTCCCTTGAGTAAACAGCGGCCGCTATTTGGCCGTGATGCGTTGCTAGAGCATTTGCTGCAGCGTCTATGCGCCGGAAATAATGTGGCCTTGTATGGCCTGCCGGGCAGCGGCAAGACAGCGCTGGCCATCGCGCTGGCATACGATCAGGGGCTACGCGCAAATTTCAGCGATGGTATTCTGTGGGTCGGGCTGGGGCCGCTACCCAATATTCCGTTCCAGTTGAGCCGTTGGGAGCGCTACTGGCTCCCCTGACAGGTGAGAACACAGTTGCGCCAGGCATCGATAGCTGGGCCCTGGCCCTGCGTTCAGCGATCGGCTCACGTCGAATGTTGATTGTGATCGATGATGCCTGGGACATTGAGGCTGCGCTACCGTTTAAAGTAGGGGGAGCTAATTGTGCTTTTCTGCTCACAACACGCTTTCCACGCATCGCGCTACAGTTTGCCGGTGAAGCAGCCCAGGTCGTGCGCGAGTTAAGCACCACAGATGGGGTGCAGTTGTTAACCCACCTGGCACCCGAGATTGTAGTCCATGATAAATCGGCGGCTCTGGAGCTTGTACGGGCGGTTGGCGGCCTGCCGCTGGCCCTGACATTGATGGGTAAATATCTACAGACACAGGCTTACGCCAATCAGCCACGCCGCATGCGCACCGCGATTACGCGCCTGCAGGATGCCTCGCTGCGCCTGCGCCTGCATGAGCCGCAAGCGCCATTGGAACGGTCTCCCAGCTTGATGGCGGATACCGCCCTTTCACTGCAATCAACGATTGCCGTCAGCGATCGCGTGCTCAGCGAGGAGGCGCGTACCACCCTGCGCGCCCTGGCAGTCTTTCCGGCCAAACCTAATAGCTTTTCAGAGGAGGCCGCCATCGCCGTGGCCCATATCCATGAAGATATATTAGATGAGCTGGCAGACGCCGGCTTGTTGGAGAGCAGCGGCCCGGGACGCTATACCCTGCACCAGACGATCGCCGATTTTGCCAGGGCCAATCAGCAGGATAATACAGCCAGTGAACGCTTGATTGCTTATATGATTCGCTATGTGGAGAAGCAGCAGGCCAATTATGAAGCCCTGGAACGCGAGAGCAGCAATATTCTGGCCGCGTTGGCCCTGGCCTTTGAGTTTGGCCAGCAGGCCAGGATGGTCCGTGGCGTCAATGCCTTCGCGCCGTTCTTGCTGCAGAGAGGCTTATATGATCAGGCCAGAATCCATCTCCAGCGAGCCCACCACCATGCCCTATGGCAGCGTGATAGCGCGGGCATCGCCCTCACCCTCTATTTCCTCGGCAATGTCGCCCTGCAACAAGCAGACTATAGTCAGGCCGAGTCCCACCTGCGCGATGGCCTGGCGGAAGCCCAGAACTATGGCCATACTGCCATTGTCGCTCGCCTGCAACAATCACTCGCGGAACTAAGCAGGCGTCAGAACGACAAGCAACAGAGCGCAGGAACCGACAAATAGTAGCTTTTATTTGTCTTTGCCGCTACACCAGAGGGCCCACCAGACAAGCAGGCCTTGCATTGGCCAGCGCAGGATATGATAGATGGGCGAGCGGGTCGGACCCTGGAAACGCTTGCGCGCGAAAGTATGGTAGATATTGGCAGGGAAAATCGCTACCAGTAACGCCGCCAGGCCTCTGCCTGCCACTACTTGAAAGCGCGGAATCAGCACGCCAATGCCTCCCAATAACTCAAAAACACCGGTAATGTAGATCGCGGCCCGGCGCCAGGGAAGGAATGGTGGCACCAGTTGTATCTCAACATCGGTGGCGGTAAAATGAAATATTGAGGCAAACATAAACACGATGCCCAATGTAATACGCGCCGGCTTCTTCAATTTGGCGGCTGCAATGCCAGTATTTTTCATAATATATAAGCGACTTTCTAGCGTGCCAGTCTCAAGCAATAATCGATCATCATAATTGGTAGCTACAGATAGCATCGCACACAGCCAGAACCACATCAATAAGAGTAGCCAAAAATACCAGGGCAGCCAAATTTCACAGAGAGTAGACACTTCTGGCGTTTTATGCTATAGTCGCTTCAGTTACGTTATTTAAGCTATACAATATCGATAAAAACTGGCACTGCTTGAGACAATGTCATCGTGTCCCGTGTTCGCAGAGAGGGATAATCCAGGCTGCAAGTTGTCCTGAACACATCTGATGGATACCACTCAAGAAGCTTCTCCTCCAGTAGCGCTGGAGAGCGGGTAGGCCTCCGTTAATGGGCGCTAGAGGTTCGTTGTACCAGCAGATAAAGCGTAGGCTGGCAGAATGAACGAATGGTGGGTGGAACCACGGATGAGTTAAGCTCTTTCGTCCCGTTGTGCGGGATGAAAGGGTTTTTTTATTGGCAAGAAACCACCAATCAGGCAGGCAACATATACTGTACACATCACGGATTTTGACATCGTCATTAATGGGAGATTGTCAAAGTAGCCGGCCCGATTTAAGCAACCGAGCATGAATAGAACGCGCGGCAATATCACGTATTGCTGCTTACAATAACATGTTGTAGTGAGAAAGGGAAAAACTATGAGTACTTCAGTAGAAGTAGCTGATGAGCAAGCTCAGCTAGAGCTGGATCGCATGCGCCACTCCACAGCTCACTTGATGGCGGCGGCGGTACAACTGCTGTGGCCCGAGGCTAAATTTGGGGTCGGCCCGGCAATCAAAAACGGTTTTTATTATGATATCGAACTGCCGGTTGCCCTGTCCCCCAAGGATCTGGAGCGCATTGAAATCAAGATGCGTGAATTGAAGAACAAAAAACTTCCTTACCAGCGCATTGAGATGGATATCGACGCGGCCATTGAGGAGATGAAGCAGCGCAAGCAGCCATATAAGGTAGAGCTGTTGAGCTTGCTTAAAGAGCGTGGCAGCACCGCCGTCATCGAGGAGACCGGTGACGATGATGCGATTGGCGTAAGCAACGATCAGGGCGTAGAAAAGGTGTCCTTCTACCAGACCGGCCACTTCGTCGATCTGTGCCGTGGACCTCATGTGGACACAACCAGCCAGATCGGGGTCTTCAAGCTAATGAGCATCGCTGGCGCCTACTGGCGTGGAAACGAGAAGAACCCACAGTTGCAGCGCCTGTATGGTACCGCCTTCAACAATAAAGAAGAGTTGGATCACTATCTCTGGTTCCTGGAAGAGGCCAAGAAGCGGGATCACCGCCGCCTGGGTCAGGAATTAGACCTGTTTACTTTCTCGGACCTGGTTGGTGGTGGACTGCCACTCTTCACCCCTAAAGGCACCCTGATCCGCAATTTGCTGGAAGACTTCGTGCAGTCGTTGCAAGAGCCCCATGGCTATCAGCGTGTACATATTCCACACATTACCAAGAGTGATCTGTATAAGGTATCGGGCCACTGGGACAAGTTCCAGGAAGATATCTTCCATGTCAGCGGCAAAAGCGGCGAAGATTTTTGTATCAAGCCGATGAACTGCCCGCACCACACCCAGATCTACGCCAGCCGCATGCGCAGCTATCGCGAACTGCCGATCCGCCTGAGCGAAGTGACCGCCGTCTATCGTGATGAGCTACCAGGCACCTTGCATGGCCTCTCACGCGTGCGCGCCATCACCCAGGACGATGCCCACGTCTTCTGCCGCTCCGAGCAGGTCGCCGAAGAGGTACAGCGCATCTACTCGATCATCGAGGGCTTCTATAAACCCTTCGGTATGGATCTGTCTGTCCAGCTCTCGCTGTGGGACGAGAAACATCCCGAGAAATATCTGGGAACACCCGAAATCTGGCACGACGCCCAGGAACAGCTACGGCAGGTCTTGCGTGACAAGAACGTCAGCTGGACGAAGTAGCCGGTGAAGCAGCCTTCTATGGCCCAAAAATCGACTTCACCGCGAAAGATGCCCTGGATCGCTCCTGGCAGCTGGCAACCGTCCAGCTGGACTTCAACCTGCCTGAGCGCTTCAACCTGGAATATATCGGGGCGATGGCCATCCTACCCGTCCGGTCATGCTCCACCGCGCCATCCTGGGCTCGGTCGAACGCTTCATGTCGGTTCTGATTGAGCACTATGCGGGTGCCTTCCCAACCTGGCTGGCCCCCGTTCAGGCCGTGGTCATTCCAATTGCGGACCGCCACCTGGACTACGCCTACGAGGTCAAAAAGACCCTGCTGGCCACCAGTTTACCGGGCGCCCAGAGCCTGCGCATCGAAATCGACGAGGCCCGCGAATCCATGCAGAAGAAGATCCGCAACGCCCAGATGCAGAAGATTCCATACATGCTGGTGATCGGCGATAAAGAGGCCGAGAATGGCACCGTAGCCGTACGCCGTCGTAGCGGCGGCGACCTCGGCACCCTCCCGGTCTCCGAGCTCGCTGAGCGCCTCAAGACCGAGGTCCTCACTCGCAGCGACCTGGCCTAAACAGATGCAATGGGAGCGTGTAAGCGGCTGTTTGCACGCTCCTTTCGCCATAAGAGACTATGTCAATAAAGGACAGCGCCTCTCCAACCCTTAACCTCCTTGAGCCCCCGGCAGATCCCAGGTGCAGTTATTTTAACTGAAGTACTACACATCCTCGGACTTTGGAGTTGTGCCCAGCCGCCGCCACCGGGAGAGGAGATGGTGAGGCGGTCACCAGGGGCGGCCCGAAAGTGGACTTTGCCGGACAGGATGGTTTCCTGGTCGTCGTGGGTAAGGCGGTTTTCGCCGCGCTGACCGGGCTGGCCACCTTGCAGTCCGTAGGGGGAGAAGCGGCGGCGCTCACTGAGCAGAGTAACGTCGGTCGGCACCTCAAAGGTAATTTCACGGATCAGGCCATCACCGCCCGGTGCGCTCCCTCGCCGCCTGAACCATCGCGCAACTGATAGCGGCTGATGCGCATAGGATAGGCGTATTCAAAGGCCTCGACAGGCGTATTTAAAGTATTGCTCATATGGACATGTACGCCCGACAGGCCGTCTTGTTGGGTCCTGCACCCATGCCACCTCCCATCGTTTCATAGTAAGCAAAGGGGCGCTGGCTACGCGGATCGATGCCACCAGCGGTAATGTTGTTCATGGTCCCCTGACCAGCAGCCGGGATGATATCAGGCAACGCCTGGGCCAGGGCCCCGAAGATGGCGTCGGTAATGCGCTGCGAGGTCTCGACGTTGCCCTGGGCCACACCGGCCGGCGGGCGAGCATTGACAACGGTCCCACCCGGAGCAATCACGGTCACTGGCGAGAAGGTACCATGATTCATTGGAGCATCATCGGGCATCAAGCAGCGCACAACATAGTAAGCAGCCGAGCGCGCTACGGCCGCGACAGTATTGATATTGCCACGTACCTGAGCACTACTCTTAGAGAAATCTACCGTCAGGTTACTACCACGGACAGTGATCCCAACAGAGATTTTCACCGGCTCCTCGCTGGTCCCATCATCATCCAGATAATCGGTAAAACGGTAATAGCCATCGGGAATCGAGTTGATCGTGGCCCGCGTAATGCGCCGGGCATACTCGATCAGGGCCTCAACATGCTCATCCAGGATGGGCAGGCTCCAGCGCTCGACCAGCTCCTGCATGCGGCGAATAGCAGTACGATTGGCGGCCACCTGGGCCGTCAGATCGCCACGCCGCTCGTCGGGAGTACGCACATTGCGCAGGAGTAAGGCCAGTAGCGGCTGGTTGGGGTGGCCAGCATCCCAGAGCTTCACGGGCGGGATAATGATCCTTCCTGGTAGATCTCGTTCGCCAGCGGCATCGAGCCAGGAGACATGCCACCAACATCCGAGTGGTGGGCGCGATTAGCGGCAAAGCCGATCAGGCGCGGCTCATGCTCGATCTCAACATAGATCGGTGCAATCAGCGTAATATCGGGCAGGTGCGAGCCACCCAGGAACGGATCGTTGAGGGCGATAATATCACCGGGCGCAAAATGATCAAAGGTAGTAAGCGCCGACGCCACTGAATCAGGCATAGCACCCAGGTGGACAGGAATGTGTGCCGCCTGAGCGATCAGGCGCCCCTGGATATCAAAGAGCGCGCAGGAGAAATCGCGCCGCTCCTTGATATTCGGCGAATAGCTACTGAGCATCAGGACCGTCCCCATCTCTTCAGCGATGGCGGTCAAGGCGCTGCGAAAGATTTCCAGGCTGATCGGGGTTACATGCGTGGTCTCGATCATGATCATTTTCCTTCTATCTGCTCTTGCTCAAGTAAATTACTGACCTCATCAACATAACCGCGCCACTCAGGAGGAAGGACCGTGGTGGTATCATATTGCACAATAATTGCCGGACCCTTGAGCACGGCACCGAGATGCAGATCATCCCGCTGGTAAACGGGCACGTCATAGGAGATCACTTCACCGCCTGCTCCAGCAAAAATCGCCTGCCGCTGCGAGACCGCCTTTACCCGGGCATCATGGACCGCCGCCTGCCGCCTCTGCTCAGGCTTGCTGGTCACGCCACGCGCTTTAAGGCGCACATTGACCACCTGTACCTGCTCATTAGGATCATTATACCCGAAGCGCTGCCCATGGGCCGTATGGAAATCATCCACCGCCTGCTCCACATCCTGCTCGAATGGAATGCGCAGCTCATAGGATTGACCTACATAGCGCAGATCCAGATAACGCTCGATACGTATGTTGTGAAGTGCAATGCCCTCGTGTGCCAGATCCTGCCGTCCCTGTCGCTCCAATTCCTTCAGCACAGAGACGACCTCCTCCTGAGCCTCCTCGGAAGGAACCATCACCGTGCGCACATAGTCCTTGAGGGTATCCGCTACCAGGGTACCCAGCGCCGAGAGCACACCAGGGACCATAGGCACCAGTACGCGAGGGATGCGTAGCGCCGCCGCCAGTTCACAGGCATGCAGGGGTCCAGCGCCACCAAAGGCCACCAGGGCGAAGTCACGTGGATCACAACCACGCTCCACAGAGATCACTCGAATGGCCGTCTCCATGTTGGCATTGACCACCCGAATAATACCCAGCGCAGCCTCTTCTGGCGTAGTATTGAGCCGCGTCGCGATCGTGGCGACCGCCTGCTGAGCCGCTGACAGATCCAATGCCATCGTGCCACCCAGGAACGCCTCAGGAACCAGACGACCAAGCACTACATTGGCGTCGGTAACCGTAGCCTCCGTGCCGCCATTACCATAGGCAGCCGGCCCAGGACTGGCCCCGGCCGAACGAGGTCCAACACGCAGAGCTCCCCCTATATCGAACCAGGCGATACTCCCACCACCAGCCCCAACGGTATGGATATCGATCATCGGTAGCTTGCTCGGGTAGCCACCAATCGCGCCATCGGTCGTCTCGGTCGCCATACCATTAATCAAGGCCACATCAGTTGAGGTGCCACCGATATCAAAGGAGATCGTCTGTTCAAAGCCCGATGCCTGCGCCACAAAGGCCGCGCCAACCACGCCAGCGGCTGGTCCAGAGAGCAGGGTCCGGGCCGCCTCGCTACGGGCCATCGCACTGGAGATAGAGCCGCCATTCGATTGCATGATGCGTAGCGGCGTACGTTGCGCCAGCTCCTGTTCCAGGCGCTCCAGATAACGAGCGATCAAGGGACCGATATAGGCATTCAACACAGTCGTACTGGTGCGCTCATACTCACGAAACTCAGGTAGGATGCTGGAAGAGGTCGAAACATAGAAGCCTGCCGCGCGGGCCTGTTGTGAGACGCGCTGCTCATGGGCGGGATTAGTAAAGCTAAAGAGCAACGAGATCGCGACCGCCTCCACACCTGCATCTTTCAGTGTCTCAATAGCGGTAGTCAGCGAGGCCTCATCTAGCTCAAGCATCACCTCGCCACGCTCATTCAGACGCTCCACCACCTCCACCCGCAGCTCGCGTGGCACCAGCGGCGGCACCTTCTGGGCCTGCAGACTATATAATTTGGGGCGCGTCTGCCGGCCAATCTCCAGGATATCGCGAAAACCTGCCGTCGTAATCAAGCCCGTAGCCACCCCTTTATGCTCTAACACCGCATTCGTGGCCACCGTCGAACCGTGCACCAGCACACTCACATCCTGCAACACACCCAGTTCCCGCAAGCCCTGCAGGATCGCCTGCGAAGGATCACTCGGCGTCGAAAGCACTTTATGCACCTTAAAATTACCATCTTGCAGCAGGACGATATCGGTAAACGTACCGCCAGTATCAACTCCAACCAGCAGATTTGTCATACATAACTCCTCACCAATGTATGTGTGGCCCGGGCGGTCGCCGTTGTCTCCCTGCGACCGCCTTTAATATGCGCAACCATCTTAATCGACCGCCACCAGTTCCTTACCTTTAGTTTCAGGCAGGAAAAACAGCGCCAGGATACAGAGTCCATAGCCAAGGGCGCCAAAGCTGATCGCGCCACCCAGGCCAATGGTGGCCGAGAGATAGCCGATAATAGTAGGGAACAGCGCTCCAACACCACGCCCAAAGTTGTACGAGAACCCTTGTCCAGCGCCACGGGCACGGCTGGGAAAGAGTTCCGCCAGGTAAGAGCCAAAGCCACTAAAGATGCCCGAGGCAAAGAAACCCAGCGGTAAACCCAGGAATAATAACAGCGTATTGGCCCCGCTGGGGATCTGGGTATAGAGCACAATCAATAGCGCGCTACCCAGCGCATAGATGACAAAGGTAGCCTTACGACCAATCCAGTCATTAATGTACCCACTAATTGTATACCCTAGAAAAGAACCGATGATCACAACCAGCACATAGGGCGTGCTGCCAACCACACTGAGATGGCGGTCCTTCTTCAAGAAGGTCGGCAGCCAGGTAAAGATGGCGTAGTAGCCACCCTGCGCCCCCACAGCAAGCAGCGAGGTAAAGATGGTCGTCTTCAGTAAACCGGGCCGAAAGATCTCAAAGAAAGAAAAACTGGTTCGTACGCTCTCCTGAGTCTCGACAAACACCTCGGGCTCCTGCACATTGCGACGTACATAGAGGATAAGTAGAGCGGGAATAATGCCTAGCCAGAACACAATACGCCAGGCCAGATTAGCTGGAACCAGGGCGAGCACCACGGTGGAGGCCAGTAAGGCAAAGGCCCAGCCCAGGGCCCAGGCGCTTTGTACCCAGCCTAACACACGGCCCCGCTGCTCAGGATTGGCTACTTCGGCCACAATAATCGCGCCGGCCGCCCATTCGCCACCAAAGCCCAGTCCCTGGAGTGAGCGGAACAACAAAAGGATAGGATAGCTGGGCGCAAAACCAGACAAGAAGGTAAAGAGTGCATAAACCATGATGGTCAATAACAGGGTACGCACACGTCCAATAGAGTCGGCCAGGGCCCCTGCTAATACCCCACCAAAGGCCGAAACTACCAGGGTCACCGTCGCAATCAAGCCTGATTGGGCCTGGGTCAAGGCGAAGGTAACGGCAATAGCAGACAAAATGAAGGTAAAGATCTGGAAATCGAAGGCATCCAGTGCCCAGCCCAAAAACGAGGCCCAGAACGCATGCACCGCCCGCCCGGAGAGCGAGGTATACCAATCAAAGGTGAAAACACTGGTACGAGATCGAGGGGTCCTGGTCGTCGCTTGATCGATTTTCATGAGAGACCTCCTTGTATTCGCTATGCACAATCGCAGATTTCACACTCAAATAGTAAACAAAAAGCGCTACTTCTCCAATGCTCACCAGACAACAGCCACCACCCAACTACTCATCATGTAGCGGACAACTTTTCGCGAATGAAAGGCGGCCTCACCATATTGATACCTGAATTTCCATCGAATGCGGAAACTCAGAAAAAAACGTGGAGAAATACTACCTGACTACCGGGGTGCTGTTCGTCTCTAAAAAGATGGGAAATTATAGTTATTGCAAAAGATTTGCAATAACCTATCTTTAGCGAGTATACTTTGATGGTGTAGTTGTACCAGGACGATAAACACGTATCATGCTCAGATGAACTGAAGTGCAGTCCACAATGGGCACGGCGCTCCAACTGTTATTGTCAGCAAACAGCCAGTTCATGAGTTTAGAAGCTTAAGGGAGGACATTGCATGAGTCGTACTCGTGGTGCCGTCAAGAGCAGTTTTGGATTTTCAGCCCTGTCACATGTATTTAATGATAGCTCACAGGATGTTCGCAGTAAGATCATCGGCATCTATACATTTCTTATTTTGCTCAATTTAATCGTCTGGATCTTAGCGGTGGTCGCATTCAGCGGGGCCATGGCCACGCTCGGTCTGGCGATCACAGCCTATACATTTGGTCTGCGACACGCAGTGGATGCCGACCATATATCGGCCATCGACAATGTTACCAGAAAATTGATGCAAGAAGACAAGCGACCAATCTCGGTCGGCTTCTTCTTCGGCCTGGGCCACTCCACAGTCGTCTTTGGCCTCTGTATCGCCATAGCCATTACCGCCAGCGTCATGAAAAATTTTGATGCCCTCAAACATATTGGCGGCTTTATTGGCGCCTCCGTATCAGCCATCTTCCTCTATCTGATTGCCATTTTGAATGTCGTTATTCTCTGGGACATCTTCAAAACCTTCCAGAAAGTGAAGCGCGGCGAGGAATATAACGAGCAGACGCTGAATGAGACCCTCAACCAGCGCGGCTTAATGGCCCGTTTCTTTGGTCCATTATTGCGGGCCACTGATAAGAGCTGGAAGATGTATCCAGTCGGAGTGCTATTTGGCCTGGGCTTTGATACCGCGACCGAAGTAGGCATTATGAGCCTGACGGCCTTGCTGGCCACCCAGGGTCACCTACCTGTCTGGAGCATCCTGCTCTTCCCGGTACTGTTCATGGCCGGTATGTGTCTGATCGATACCACCGATGGCATTTTAATGCTGGGCGCCTACGGTTGGGCCTTCGTCAAACCAGTGCGCAAGCTTTACTACAACCTCAACATTACCCTGATCTCGGTGCTGGTTGCCTTTGTGGTTGGAACAATCGAAGTACTGGGTATCATCAGTAACGCCCTCAATTTGTCCGGCCCCTTCTGGGATCAAGTAGGAAACCTGAATGATAATTTTGGTTTCATCGGCTACGTCATTATTGGCATCTTTGTCGTTAGCTGGATAGTTTCCACAATCATCTATAGAGTTAAACGCTATGATGACCTGGTCGTGTCGACTGCGACACCCGCCAACGTGGCCGTAGCAGCTGAAGCAGAAGAAACAGGCTCGTTTGCCAATAGACAATAATACACAAAAACACTAGCTACATGAGCCAGAAGCAAGCGGACACTCCTGACAATGGAGTGTCCGCTTTTTGATGCCATTCAGATCCCCCATAATTAGCCGAAGATATGCATACTCTTCCCCAAGATAGGCGGGGTATTTCCGGGCTGCCACAGGTATACTTCTAAGCAGTAATGGACAAGGTCTTTACAGACCATATGAGCTCAAGGAGGATGCAATCATGACCAGACTGGTTACCCCATTATCAACTCAGGATGTGGCATACTATCGAGAGAATGGCTACCTGCTCTATCATCATCAACTCTTTTCCGAAGAAAAGTTTGCTCGCTTGCAGAGTATTTTCGAGGAACACCTGGCACAAAAAGGCTCTAAGCTCTCTGATGAACTGGACACGCCGCATTTCCGCGATCCCAGGCTGCTGGAGTTTCTATTGGGTGATGAAGTGTTGGACCTGGTAGAACCGATTATAGGACCAAACATTTTATTATGGTCCAGCCATTTTATCTGTAAAGATCCCTATACGGGCCGCTCAACACCCTGGCATGAGGATTCCGCCTACTGGAATGGTCGGGTGGACAATTACGACAAGATCATTACGGTCTGGCTGGCCCTCGATCGCAGTAACGAGGAGAACGGCTGCATGCGCGTCATTCCTGGCAGCCATGTCAATGGCTTTTCGGATTACGAACCGGTAGATGTGGGCAGCAATACATTTGACAGCCAGATTAAAAATGTGGATGCCTCACGGGCGGTCTCGTTTGAGCTAGAGCCCGGCGAATGCTCGCTCCATGATTCGCGTATCATGCATGGCGCGCAGGCCAATACCAGTCAGTATCGGCGCTGTGGCTATACTATGCGCTACATGTCGGCGGACACCAGAATTATACCCGAGCGTAACACCGGACATCAGCTCTGGCTGGCGCGCGGCAAAGATCTCGCTGGCAATAACTATGTGAATGCCTGAGAAGGAGGGCAGAGGGGTACCAAACATGGTAGTGCCCTCTGTAAATAGCATGCGCCACACCGCCCTGAAACGCCTGAGCAGTACCGATCATATGGGTGCCGACCTGCCACTGCACATCTATCGGCAATCACTGTATGGGCAAGGCGGAGGCGTCCACTGGCATGAGTTCTATGAGGTCGGATTTATCCTGGCAGGTCATGGGCAGCATATCCTCAATGGCAGCGCGTATCCAGTTCAACGCGGCAGTTGCTTTATGCTCACCCGGCAGACTTTCACGACCTCATCCCCAATTCAGGGGAGACATTGGAGCTATTCGATGTGGTCTTTCTGGCCGATGTGCTGAAAGACGAGGTTTATCGCCTGCTCTTTCACGATCTGAAAAGCTATCGACTTGACTTTGCAGGTGACGAGCTCAACTTGATGGAGCAGGAGTTTCAGCGGCTATATCATGAGGCTAACCTCAACCAGATCGGCAGTGCGCTGATAATGGTAGGAACGCTGGAACGTATCCTGATCGATCTGCTCCGCCATAGTCTGCAAGAAGCTCCCGAGCCAGCCGGCGACCAGACAATGACACAACAGCAAAAACTGAACATGAGCCTGGTTTATCTACACCATCATTTCCGGGAACCGCTGACGCTCAAAGAGGTGGCCGCCCAGGTTCATCTCTCAGCCAACTACTTCAGCGAATCTTTTCATAGCAGCTATGGCATCGCCTTCCAGCAATATTTACAGGATCTCCGCCTGCGCTTCGCCCAATCCTTGCTTATCAGTAGCGATTTCCCGATCTCGCACATCTATGCGGCCGCTGGTTTTCAAACCCTCTCGCATTTTGAACGCGCTTTCAAGCATAAATTTGGCCTCACGCCGCGCCAGTGGCGGCAGGGTAAACACGAAGCGGGCAAAGAGCAATAAAGAGAGGGCAAAGCCAATCTGGCCCTGCCCTCTCATATGCTTATGTCAGAGGAATTGGATTATTAGGGGCGTACCATCACCTTGATGGCCTCGCGCTTATCCATAGCAGCATAGCCAGAAGGTACCCCTCAAGATCCACGGTCATATTCAATACAGGTGCCGGATCGAGCTTGCCTGCAAGCACATCCTTAAGCAATACAGGCAGGTACGCACGCACAGGGGCAATTCCACCACGCATTGAGATGTTGTGCAAAAACAGGCGCGAGAAATTTAACTGCTCGCTGCCATGGGGTGCGCCAACATAGCCGACTCCACCGCCGGGACGAGTAATATCAATCGCCATATCCATGGCAGCCTTGGTGCCTACACACTCCAGGGTAGCATCGGCCCCACCTTTGGTCATTTCCTGAACCTGCTTCACAGCATCATCGCCACGTGCCTCCACGATATCGGTGGCCCCAAACTCTTTAGCGATCTTGAGCCGTTCAGGTTGGTGACCCAGCATAATTATTCGAGAGGCCCCCAGACGTTTGGCAGCCAGAACTCCACATAAGCCGACCGCACCATCCCCAACGATGGCCGCAGTACTCCCCTGTCGGACGCCAGCGGCTACTGCGGCATGATGACCGGTGCCCATGACATCCGTAAGAGGCAAAATGGACTTGAGCAACTTCTCGTCGTTAGAAGTCTCGGGGGGCACCACCACCAATGTACCATCCGCCAGCGGCACACGCATCGCTTCAGCCTGGCCACCATCATTGTTCGCACCACCCCAGAAGCCGCCATGAATACAAGAGGTATAGAGACCTTTATGACAAAATTCACAGCTCCCATCCGAGAATGTAAAGGGAGAAATCACGCGATCCCCTTTTTTTACCGTTTTGACCTCTTTCCCCACCTCTTCCACAATACCCATAAATTCATGGCCCAGGCGCCAGCCTTCCTGGTACTGGTCCAGGCCACGATAAGGCCATAAATCTGAGCCACAGATACAGGCATGGGTAACACGAATGATAGCATCTGTGGGTTCTTTAATCTGAGGATCGGGGACCTGATCTATTCGTACATCAAACTTGTTGTGATAAACGGTTGCGCGCATCTATTTGCACCTTTTTTCCATGAGGAGAACTCGCTATACAAGTTGGTTCAATCATCGCGACGTGTACCCATCAAAACTATGGTTTCGAGATACTTGCATAGCGGGTCAATTCAATATAATCGACATAACTTATGGGATGGTTCAATCTGCACATCCCCTGGTCAAGACATACAACGGAGAATATATTTTCGCCGCGTACTATTGAAAAGCAATCGTAAACGCCGCTTGGACGCGGCTAGCTCCGCTGCCACGGGCTGAACCATTCGGATTGATCAATTGCGAACAAGCTGGTTCGCCGGTCAGGCAGCTGCGCTCATACGATTGAATGGCGTACCTTAAAGTACCACGTTGAAGACAACTCATACGGTGACACCGGAACACCATTTTCTCCCCTGGTCTTACTCCTGGAGCCGTTAGCCGGGCCCTGAGGACGAAGCATATATAGCCTGAAACAACCTGATAAAACTATACATAAGCAGGTCAATATATGTGGTAGAATATGTATATCGGGTAGAGACGAGTATCAAATCATGCCAGCGGCGGGAGCATAAAGAGCGAATGAACAGCGAAATAATCAATAGCTACCGCATTGAAGAAAAAATTGGTGGAGGAGGATATAGTCGTGTTTATTGGGCGAGCCACATTGCATCTGGCAAGAGAGAAAGTAGTCGCATTAAAATCTTTCACGATTATGTAGATACACCCCTGGCTCGGGCAAAATTTGAGAGCGAGGCCCGGCTGCTGAGGCGACTACAACACGAGTATATCGTCCCTATCATCGCGCATGGCATAAAATATATTAGAAGCCGGGAAGCACGCCTCCCTTATCTCATTACAGAACTGGCGCCCCACGGCTCATTACGCGATCTACTCAATAATACCAGCGAGCCGCTACCGAAAAATCAGGCCCTGATGATTATTACCCAGGTCGGTGAAGCGCTACAATATGCCCACGATAACAATGTGGCTCACCTGGATATTAAGCCAGAAAATATTTTATTTAAAACCCCGGAGCATGTCTGGCTGGCGGATCTAGGGATCGCGGATGTGCTGGTCTCCACGCGCACCCGCGAAGGAGGGATTGCGGGCACCTATGCTTATATGGCACCCGAGCAATTCCAGGGCCAGATGAGTAAACGCAGCGATCAATATGCCCTGGCCTGCGTAGCCTACGAGCTCCTGACCGGTACCCATCCGTTCGATACCACCAGCTCCCATACATTGATGTATCAACATCTTGAAAAGCAGCCCGTTTCACCCGCTGAATATAATCCAGAGATTCCAGATGCCGTCTGTAAGGTAATTCTCAGAGGCATGGCCAAGGACCGCTATGATCGCTATGCAACCACCGCTGATTTTGTGAAAATGCTCAAGTTAGCTTTCCGCACCGGCAACTGGCGGCCACGAGACAACTATCTCCACACCCCGCATACACCTACCTGGAATCCCGATCAGCCACCACCGACACGGCGCGCCAGCCGCATCTATCAACCACGAAATAATCCGGCTCATCCGCAGGGACAAGTACAACAGCTTCAGCAACGTCCGGTAGCCAATGCGCAGCGTATTGGTCGCCATGCGGTTCATCAGCCACCACAGACCTACCGGCCCCCTATTGTAAACCAGCAACGGGCTAGCAGTCCGGTGAGATATTCTTCCGCCCGTCCACCACGCACACATAGTCGGCGCCTGCCACGGCAACCGCCACGCTCACGCGTACAGGAATTTATGAGTAGCCAGGAGTTTATTTCAGTTCAACCATCTACCTATTTGCGCCAGAGCTATCAAGGCCAACAAACACTATATAGAAATTGGTTTAAGGCGGGTTACGTCTGGCTGGCCCCACTAATGCTTGCATTGGCACTGATCGTCTATATACTTCCCCTGCTTGTCCCCTCATTTGCATATACCATCCAACTGCAATTTATAGATTGTAGCGGCCTGGTTATCTGCCTGACCGGCGATGCGCTGAGCGAGGTATATCGAGATGGGCATCCATTCTGGACACCCTGGCCATCGCGGCATTTGTCTTTGGGGTCGCAGGGACGCTGATCTCCTGGATACAAGCTTCTGGCGTCTATTTTTTTCTGGGACTATTACCTATGACCCTGCTCAGTGTCTTCTATCGCTGGCGCCATGCTGGCAAATGATAATGCCGGGCGCCAGCAGAGCTAGAACAATCAGGCTTTATTAACCAGAGGGTCATGGTGAGCAGCTACACTTTCACCAACAGTGCCATCGGCGCTCAGCGGCCACGCATGGACTGTGACGCTAACCAGGTGCTGTTGGGCATGGTAGAGATTGTGCCGTACCTCTTCCACCAATTGATGGCTTGCACGTAACGACAACTCTTCATCCACCAGAATCTGGATCTCGGCCGAGAGTGAATGACCGATCCAGCGGGCACGGATGCTCTGTATCCTTCGCACTCCAGGGGTAGCCAGGGCAGCCTTTTCCAGACGATCAATAATAGCCGGATCTACCGCATCCATCAGGCGATGCCACATGGTGACCGCTGTATCTTTAACAATAAAGAGGATTGCCACCGTGATCAACAAGCCAATCAATGGGTCAGCCAGCGGAAAACCAAACAGGCTGCCAACAACGCCGAAGAGCACGGCCAGGGAGGTCAGACCATCGATACGGGCGTGCTGGCCATCAGCTACCAGGGCCGCTGAACCAATCTCTTTTCCCACACGAATACGAAAGATCGCCACCCCTTCGTTGCCCAGGAAACCGACGATAGCCGCCAGCATTACCCACCAGACATTGCGCAGTGGCTCAGGATGCAACAGTTTAATGGCACTCTCGTAACCGGCCACAATCGCACTGAGGAAGATCATCAGCACAATCACCACGCCGGCCAGATCTTCAGCTCGACCAAAGCCATACGTGTAGCGCCGGGTTGCAAAACGACGTCCAAGCACAAAGGCTAACCCCAGTGGCACAGCCGTTAGGGCGTCAGAAAAATTATGAATGGTGTCAGCGAGCAAGCCGACGCTACCACTCAATAGCACAATTATCAACTGGAAAAGGGCCGTCACACCCAGGCCCAGCAAAGAAATCTTCAGCGCCCATAGGCCCCGGGCACTGGATTCCAGCGCGCTATCTATGTGTGCCTCACCATGACTATGCCCATGGAAGAAAGGGATAGCCTCTTTTAACCATCCAAATCGACCATGGTCATGCCCATGATCATGGGTATGCGGCTCATGATCGTGATCGTGATGATCGTCCTGTTCATGATCATGGGTATGCGGCTCATGGTTGTGGTCGTGATGATCGTCCTGATCGTGGATATGTGGTTCGTGGTCGTGGTCGTGGTCGTGGTCATGGGGTTGAGAACGCACTGACAATTCATGCTCTGACATCCTGACATTCCTCCTTCGCTAGTCCAGATGTGCTGGTAAACTATAGGGATGATCGGGTAGGCCGTGACGCACATGATCAACGTGGTAATGAGCCTCGCGGAAGAGCGCGGCAACGTGCTGGTCATCCACAGAATAATAAATAGTAGTACCGTCGCGGCGCGATTTTACCAGGCGACGATCGCGCAAAAAACGTAAATGATGGGAAACAGCCGATTCTGAAACACCAACCAGAATCGCCAGGTCGCGCACACATAAAGAGCGCTGTGTCAGTGCATATAGAATACGAGCGCGTGTAGGATCTGAAAGAGCTTGAAAGGTTTCAACGATCAAAGTCAGGTGCATATCTGGAAGCGCTTGTTGTCGGGCAGCCTCCACCGCTTCACTATCGATCGGTATTAACTCTACTTCTTTTCCCATTAAACGCCTGCTCGCTTTCTCTTATCTGCGTATCTGAACATCTACTCAGATAGTAAAATAAAAAAGAGCTCCTGTCAAGACAGGAAGAGAAAACAAAGGCTGCTGGCTTACTCTGGTTGGGCCCAGCTTGGCAAATCTGAACGCTGGCCATTGCGCTGATGAAGTTGCGTCATCGAGGTTGCGCGTCCAAGATAAGGGTTGCTGAGTCCGGCATGCAGAACCAGTAATTGCTGCACCTGCGCCTGTAAGTCGGGCGGCAAAAGCTCACCCACAGCTGACAGCACGGCCACCAATTCATGCTCAAGCGCCTGCTTATGGGCCAGCTCATTCTCTGGTCGCCCCTTTAAATCCTGCAGACGCGCTACCGACTGGCGAAGTTGCTGACGAACCACCTCTAACAAAGCGTCGTCATCCGCTTTCTTTATATCCATGAGATCCCTCTTACATTTACCTTTTTTGTTAATTTTACCCCAGCCGCCAAATACAGACGGGAATGGATGCTCCTAGAATAACAGAAACCACACAAAATAACTATTATGAATATATGCATGTATAAAAAACGCTCATGCAATCAAGCATTCATACATGAGAAAAGTACTTTTCCTATTATTTTCAAGGCTCATTTGTTATAATCATAATTGATCAGCTCATTTTATTTCATCAAAAAATACATACACATTAGAAATTATAAGCACTTTTTTCTAATGATTCATACAATAGTCAGGAGTAATCTCATTGAGTATCACGAAGAATCTGTGTCCTCAATGTGGAACACAGGTTCAGCCCGGGCAAAATTTCTGCGGTCATTGCGGAGCTCCTTATGCCGAACCTGCTGCAATACCACCGTTAGAAAGCACTATGCCTGCTGCGATAACACCTGTGCAGAACATAGCTCCTCAGCCAGCCTTTCCTCAGCCTGCAAATCCTGCTGCAGAAGAGACATTTCGCGCGAGAAAGGCAGGCTCCCAAACACCACTGCAACCAGATTATCCTTCCCCTCCCAGGGTATATGCTACTCCCAGGGTATATCCGGATGCAGAAATAGTACAGGGTCCAGCTCCTACCTCACAGTCAACGTATCCTGCGGCTGGCGCGCCTGTTTATCCACCGACAGGAACACAAAATTATAGCGGTCCTGCACCATATATGCCGCCCCCACTTATGGGCAGTCGCAACCAGCGGCTGGTTATGCACCCTATTATGTACCACCGACACCACAAAAGAAGAAGATAAATCCACTCTTTATTGTTCTCGGCGTTGTACTGGCCGCAATGATCGTGTTATGTGGTAGCCTCGTCGTAATCGTGAATTCGACCTTAAAGTCAAGCTATACATCATTATCCACTACACCAAAGACGGGCCAGACCCCGCTTCCAAAGCCAAACGGAAAGCCGATCATCGACGACAATTTCAGCGACAACAACAATAACTGGAATCTTTTTCAAGCCAGTGGTTATGGGGCCGCGATCCAGCAACATACTCTGGTCATGTCCGAGGGCAACGGCAAAATTTTTCTAGAGCATGTTCCGGGCGCCCAATCGTTGACGGATTTCAGGGCAGATATGACCTATACCCATCTACAGAACAATAACCAGGCCTATGTGGGACTACTCTTCCGCCGGCAAACGCTGCCCGGTGATCAAAGTTTTCGGGGCTATGAGTTGAAAATAGCGGCCGATACCGGTCAGTATGCCATCAAAAAAGTAGTTGATCCACCAGCCAACCACGCCCCTGGTGAGGTCAATGCGGTAGTTAACCTGGCTTCGGGCTCACTGGATAAGATGCTGCAGCCGGGCGCGCCAATTCAAGCAAGTTTGATCGTCAGTGGCACCAGCATGACATTGTATGTCAATGGCGCCCTGGTCACCAGCTGCGACGATAGCAGTTCTACGGACCCTTACACCACAGGTTCCGTCAGTCTCTTGCTACAAAATGGCACCGATGGCACTCCAGCCAGAGTAGCCTTCTCGCACTTTGCGCTTTATGATACAGGAAATTCTACCCCATCCATCTAGTAAATACATATACTCAAGTATAAGAAATCGGTACAGGCACTAAGTTCAAGAACTGTACCGCTTTCTCTCCGCTCCCCCAAAAAACCTGTAAGAATGTGTCTTATCCTCATGATCTCCGCGCTCTTCACACCTGAGTTTGAGCGCCAAAGGCGCTCAAGAAATCTTCTTATGTGGTGCAAAAGTGCGCCCAGCGCACTTTTGCACCACATAAGAAAAAAAGCTCGGGCGCGCCAGCGCACGTCCTCACAAGGGCAGCACGCTTCCCATGATGATGAGAGTAAGATACATCCTAGAATAAAGGACGAAGAACCGAAATAACTTCAAATAAACACGGCATTATATTGTATGATACACATTACGGCAAAATTCGAGCGACACAAGATATGCAGCTTTTTCTTCTCTTGCTATTTTCATCAGGATATGTCAATATACAGGCAATATTGCAGCAGGAGACATAATCAACATGACGAGTAACAGATATCCAAGACGCTGGCAACCTACCAAACTAAACGCTAAACAGCGCTTGCACGCATTACTCCGCGAAAACCCTTCTCTTGATCCCCAGGAACTAGCCAGGATAGTTGGCTGCACAACCGCGGCGGCCCGCATCTGGAAAAGCACCTTTTTTGCCAAAAATTATGCCATTGAGGGAGAAGAAAAGAGACCTCAGTCATAGTTACCACTCGTATGTTGAAGCCGATAAACTAACTTAATAACCTTGCGATAACTCCGCCGCATCATGTAGAATTGAATGGCTACTGTGGAAATGTGGGAGATCGGATTCTACTGCTTTCTTCTTTCCCCTTCCAGGCAACTGGAAAAGTGCCTGCACGCGAATCAGCCTTTTTTAGGAGAGGATAATGGATTATAATTGGACCAATTGCTCCAAAGTTATAAAAGCCGAAGTACAGACGATATTAGCAGAATTTGAGCGCCTATTGGGCGACAATCTACTTGGTATCTATCTCTACGGCTCCCTGGCCGCGGGAGGCTTCAATCCTGAGCGCAGCGATATCAATCTACTGGTAGTCACTGCCCGGCCATTGGCAGTTGAAACCAGGCGCAACATAATCGAGCTGGTATTGCGTATCTCACGTTTCCCGGCCCCGCTGGATATAACATTTATAGTGAAGCAGGAACTACAGGCACTAGCACAATCACTGCCGATTGAGCTACACTATGATGAGACTGTGCGCCAGCACTATCAAAGCGCCTTACATAGTGAGGACCAACAGCAATGGAGCGACCAGGCACAGTCAAACAATCAATTAATCCTGGATCTCAGCAGCCTGCATCACTATGGCGTCTGTCTCTATGGGCAACCGATTGCCGAAACGATTCCAGTAATTCCCGACACAATTTTTCGAACGGCACTGATCCAATATTTGCAAGAGATCCAGGCACGGCCGCTCCAAGATCCTATCACATTTGTGCTTGATGCCAGTCGTGGCATGGCCTATCTGCGCGACGGTAGCTTCCTCTCAAAGCGGGATGGTGGGACCTGGGGACTTAACCAGCTCCCAGAGCAATATCACCCTTTATTACAGCAGGTCCTGGCAATTTATCAGGGCGAGCGCCTGGGGCGTCCAGTGGGACGTGCCTCGCTCGAAAGCTTTGCCACCCTATTGAAGGACGAATATAGCCGGTAACTCAAACAACCAGGCCAGACCCATGTACGTGTCTGGCCTGGTTGGGCGTTCGCTCACCACATTTCTTTTAAGAGGGCCTCGATTTCATCTACCTTCAGACTCTGGCTGGAAGTCGTTTCAGCGATCTTGCGCAACTCGTCCGCAGGAACGCCGACATCGCGCAAGCGCTGCGGCAAGCCCAGGCGTTGTATCAGGGCACTGACAGCGTCTGCCGCGCTCCTGGCCGCGTCTTGATCACTGGCAGAGGAATCCACCAGACCCTGGCGCCGGGCGATCGGTGCAAGCGCACTGGCATGAGTGGATGCCATGGCACGCATCACATGCGGCAGCGTAATACACGAGGTAATGCCATGGGGCACATTATAGCTAGCCCCGATGCGCCGCCCCAGATTATGGCTCAACCCCATCGGCGTATTCACCTCACCAAAGAAACTCATCCAGGCCGCCAGTTGTAATTCGGTACGTACCGCCAGGTCCTCGGGATAATATTTGGATTGCGGGAGATACTTGAACAGCCGGTCAATCGCCTCCAGGGCCAGCACATCGTTGATGGGATGTGCTCCCGGAGCATAAAGTGTCTCAACCGCATGATCCAGCGCTCGAATACCAGTTGAGAGCCAGAGTTGGAGAGGGGTAGATAGTGTCAGGCTGGCGTCCATCAAGACACTGGTTGGGGTAACCTGCACATGCGCAAAGCCGGCCTTTATATTCTGCTCTTCGTCGGTGACACCAACCAGGTGAGAGAATTCGGCCGCTGAAAGAGTGGTGGGAATGGCGATATGCGGCAGGAAATTGCCATGTTCCACTGAGAGTTTCATAGCAATCGCTTTCGTGCCATCGATCACACTACCACCACCGAGGCTCAACAGCACATCGGCATTCAGCTTATGCACCTGCTCCACCGCACGCGCCACATCGCTCTTCGGCGTATGCTGATGGATATCCGCAAAAGTCCCCACGTGCAAAGAGCCCAGAGCCTGCTCCACTTTCTGCACCACATCCGTTTGCGTGGCTAGCGAGTGGCCCGTCACCACAAACACACGCTGCCCGCCCATTACCTTCACCTCGTTGGCCAGCTTCGCCAGACTGCCAACGCCAAACAGCACATGTTCTTGTGGCAAGAAGAAATACTCACCCTGTATATACTCGGCCATGTATACACTCCTCTGTTCAACTAGAAAAAACACAGTGCGCAGATCGTATTTTTTCTATGTAGTATAGTACGCCGGGTATCTTTTCTGCTAGCGCTCAGTTGGCGCGGGCAAGGTCTGGACGATTGAGTTGGCCGCTGAGCCACAACTTTTGCGCACAAGCAAGCTAACGGGCAATTTAAGCTGGCGAATAGTTGAAAAACGCTGCGAAATAAGGTTATGCAGGATATAAGCACTCTGCCGCCCGATCTCACCCACCGGCTGCACAATCGTTGTTAATGGCACCCGTAGCATAGAAGTAAGGCGACTACTGCCGCCGCTGCACACCAGGGCCAGATCTTCAGGTATACTCAATGACAATTGCTCAGCCGCATAAAATACCTGCACGGACAGATAATCATTCATCGTTACTATGGCCGTTGGTCGCTGGGGATGCCGCAAATAAGTGATCAGGCGCTGTGTGTCCTCAGGACAACAGGGCTCAACCAGCGAATAATGATCATGTGCTGATGGATAGGCATGCTGTAGTGCATTCAAGCTCAGGTGTGGTTCCAGTGGCAGATGGTGATCGCGCAGACACTGTAAATAGCCAGCATAACGTCCAGCGCTACTGGTCACCTGATAGCTTACAGAGACAAAACCGATCCGTTGATGTCCCAGTTTAATTAAGTGTTGCGTTGAGGCATAGCCAGCCGTAAAATCATCTGAGACCACATGGCTGACATCGATCTCGGGCACATAGCGATCCATTAACACGAAGGGGACTTGCCGGGCCTGGAGAGTTTGTAAAAGGGCGATACGCTCTTGCCCTTCGGCAGTAGAAATATAGTGATCATCACATTCTACCACTCGATGGTCACAAGGATAAATAATCATGCCGGCCACACCCTGGCGTAAAAATTGCTCGATATGGTAGCGCTCCAGGCCTTCATCATCCTCAGAATAAGCAAAACTCAGGCCATAACCAAAGGAGCGCGTCATCGACTCCACCCCCAACACCATGCCATCCAGAAAATCAGTACCCAGGTGAGGAATTACAATACCGACAAAAGCGGTATGCCCATGAAAAGCAAAAGAAGGCGTCTCTCGGACGCGCTTATCTTCAATGGCAGGTGAACTCTCAACCGAAGCGGATACAGGCGCGTCTGCCACCTCGGCTACAAAGGTTCCCTGAGGTCGTTGACGATAGAGTACGCCTTCGCGCACCAGCGACTCTAACGCCTTCGTTATTGTCCCATGACTGACACCAAACTGCCTGGCAAGATCCACCTCAGACGATATCTTGGTGTGAGCCACCAGGCTACGCTGCACTATATCCTGGTGGATGCTTTGAGCAATTCGGCGATACAAGGGTAGTTGTGGCTCTTGTTCTTGCACTGCACTCAAAGATTCTTTCCTTGTGATTAGTAAATTAGCTCTTCCTTCTGCTAATGTTCAGAGTATATACTATAGTGTGTAGAAGCGTCAATAATCCTCTGATTTTATACTGTCTGAGCATGGGTGAAAGCATACCGTTCATGTCTGCAGAGCCTGATGGCCCAATTAATAAAACACGCTATTTGTGTTGTTTGCCAAAATTTGATCTTTATTACCCTTGACATATGAACATACACTAGTGTATTATCTCATCTATAAACTAATGTATGCAAGTAGACATTGAAGTCCACCATACAGTATTTTAGGCCAGAGGAACCGTATCACAGGTTTGAATGGAGCGGCACCGATGAAGGAACAATGGCGTCTCTGCTTGTGTCTGGTCGCATCTCTCGCGTTTTTCTCCTCGTGTGCGACAGCTGCAGGCAGTACAGTTTCTTCCCCTGCTACCCCTCTTGCTACGCCAATAACTGTATCGCGGACCAGTTTCTCATTTTCAGGTAGCAGTCAAAAAGACTATCAGCTACAGTCAACAGCAACAATTTCAAAGCTACGACACGGCCATAAAGAATTTACCATCAACATCGTAGATGCAAAACGCTCTCTTATCATTGTGTTTTATGGTTACACGGGACCAGCAACCTACACACTCACAAATAGAACCAACGGAGGAGACGTGAGGATTACCCTGGATACACAATATTGGGATCTATCACTCATCCCCACCCTCTCCTGTTCTCTGGTCATCGAATCTGATGAACCAACCACTACCAGTGGTATCGATCATATGCGCGGAAAGTTTTCTTGCCCGAACCTCCCAGCCGGGCATTCCAATACATCTCGGCAGGCGGTCGCCATCAATGATGGTCAATTCGATATCTCGATCATCGTTGAAAGCTAAATCCGACCTCAACACATGCAAGGAAAGGGGGGAGACAGATACTTTTACTGGGAGGATGTGTAAATACATTGTCGTGTTCATTTGATGTAGATGGACATAATTCTTCATCACATCTCGCGTACTTATCAGGAACATCGTCGTACTTGGTAACCCATTTATTTCCGAGCAAAGGAGTGCTTTGTGAAAAAATCAACGCGATCCGTACGTCTCTTTTCACTGGTAGCCCTGCTGTTCTGCCTGGTTCCACTACTCCAGGCATGCGGAGGCGCATCATCCTCATCCGGCGGCAATGGTCCCGTTACCATTACTGTCGCTTATCAGCAGTTCGGCCCGCCACCCTACTACGAACAACAGTGGTGGCAGAGTGCCAAAGCTAAAATCGAGGCCGCTCACCCCAATATCAAAGTAAAACTCATGCCCATTATCGCCGATGAAGGCAGCTATTACACCAAACTTGACCTGATGCTGCGCTCGAATAATGCTCCTGATATCGTGCGCGAGGACAGCTTCCTGGTCGGTTCAGATGTCACGGCTGGCTACCTGAGCCCATTGGACTCCTATCTGAATAAATGGCCTGATTATAAGGCTCAGTGGTTCCCCAGCATGCAGAAGATCACAACCTTCAATGGCAGCAACTATGGTGTCATGGATGGTACGGATGTACGCGCCATCTGGTACAATAAAGATATCTTCAAGAAGGCTGGCCTGCCCACCACCTGGCAGCCCAACTCATGGGCAGATATCCTGGCCGCAGCCAATGCCATTAAGAAAAAAGTTCCCGGCGTTATCCCAATGAACCTGTATTCCGGCGTTCCCATGGACGAGGCATCGACCATGCAGGGCTTCGAGATGCTGCTCTACGGAACCAAGGATACCCTCTATAATTACCAGACCGGCAAATGGGTCTCCTCCAGCACAGGTTTCAAAGATGCACTGAACTTCGTCAAACAGGTTTACGATCCATCCAATCTACTGGGACCCACCAATGACATTACCCTGAGCACCACCGCTGGTAACACCGTTTCGCAGCAGTTGATCCCGCAGGGTAAACTGGCCATCGACATCGACGGCTCATGGCTCGGCGGCACCTGGGAAACCGGTGGCGCTACCCCCTGGCCACAGTGGAAAGATACAATGGGCCTGGCCAAAATGCCTACTGAGTATGGTCAAGACCCCAAGTACGTCACCCTGTCTGGTGGTTGGGCCTATTCGATTGCCTCCCGTTCCGCCCACAAAGACCAGGCCTTCACCGTCATTCAAGAGGCCTTCGCCAAAGATCTGTTAGGTAAATACGACGTGCAGACCAACGGTATCGCTCCTCGTAAGGACATCGTGAGTCTGTCCGATTATAGCGCGCTACCTAACTTCCCATTCTTTACCCAGCTGGTCGATTTCACCCAGTTCCGTCCTGGTTTCCCGGCTTATCCGAAAATTTCTGTCCAGATCGACTCCGCGATGCAACAGGTCATGAATGGTAAATCAGCTGATGATGCCATGTCGGCCTTCTCGCAATCGGTCGATACGATAGCAGGCTCCGATAAGACTGAGAAGCATCCGTGACGGGATGCCTGAAGGAGGAATGACTTATATTCTTGTGTTGCCGAAGGTGCGCAGTGAGCACCTTCGGCAACACAAGAAAAAATGGCTCGGGCGCGCAAGCGCACGCACGTAAGGACAGAGAAGGAACATCAGGACAGTAGCAGCGATGGGCCACAATCTTCTGATTGTCTGGCCTATCGCTCTTCCCCATTCATCGCAGGAGAATTTGTATGCAGGTGGACACTCAAACGCCAGCGCCGCAGGCAATCGACCTCTCAACACGCACCATAAAGCGCAAGCGCAACAGACAACTACGCATTAGCCTGCTGTTTATGGCCCCGGCCTTTCTGGTCATCGCCGTTTTTATGCTGGGGCCAGCATTCTGGTCGGTCTATGTTTCTCTGACCAACATGGCCCTGACAGGTGTGGGAGCGGCCACACCTCAATTTGTGGGACTCGATAACTTTGTACATATCTTCCGCGATAGCGAATTCTTGAACGCATTTCGCGTATCGCTGACGTACCTGGTGTTTTCGGCCCTGATCGGCCAGGCCGGCCTGGGACTATTGCTTGCCCTGCTCATGCGCCATCGCAATGTGGTCTTTAAATCGGTGCTGGGCGCGATTATCGTGGCCGCCTGGGTCATTCCAGATGTGGTTGCGGGCTTTGTCTGGAGCGCATTCCTGGCGGGCGGACCCCAGAGCGTGCTGGACCCTGGCTTACTCAATACGATTTTTTCTACATTTGGACTTCCCAAGCACGCCTGGCTGCAGGAATATCCTATGACGATGGTAATCATCGCCAATATCTGGCGTGGTACCGCCTTCTCGATGTTACTCTATGCATCGGCACTCGAAAGTATCCCGCAGGAACTGATGGAAGCCTCATCGATCGATGGTGCTAACTCATGGACAACCCTCCGCTACATCATTCTCCCTTTAATCAGAGGCGCCATCGGTACCGATCTCTTACTGATTACGCTGGCTACCCTCTCGGACTTCACCCTGGTCTATGTGCTGACCGCAGGCAGTAATATCAATACCGAATTGATGACCATTTATCAATATCGACAGGCCTTCCAGTTCTATCAGATTGGCTATGGCAGCGCCATTGCACTCTTGATTATCGCGGCCGGTGCAATTTTGTCCTTAATCTATACACGCATTCTGCGCGTGGATTTATAGTCGTTGAGAGAGGTTAGCATGCTTCGTCGAACCATTATTTCTACGATCATTTATATCTTTCTGACACTGCTGGGGCTCTTTTTCCTGGTACCATTGCTCTGGCCGGTGCTGGCCAGCATCAATCCAGCAGCAACTCTGGCGGTAAAATGGCCTGATCATCCCAGCCTGGAGAACTATATCACGATTCTTACCAATGGCGTGGTCATTCCGCCCTTCACCAATAGCGCCATCATGGCTATCAGTACGATGATACTGGTTGTCATCCTTTCGGGCCTGGCAGCCTATCCACTGTCGCGCTTTCGCTTCCGTTTTAAGAATACATTGATGCTGGCCGTATTGTTTGCCAGCGCCCTGCCGATCCTGGCCCTGGTCACCCCTCTCTACGCAATGTACGTCACCCTTAATCTGGTGGATACGTTGCAGGGTGTCATCCTCTTCTTTGTCGCCAGTGCCCTGCCTTTCAGCATCTGGTTGATGAAAAACTTTCTGGACTCGGTGCCTTATGAATTAGAGGAGGCCGCCTGGATCGATGGCGCCTCGACCTTCACAGCCTTGATGCGGGTAGTACTACCCCTCTGCGCCCGGGCGTCTCGGTGGTCGCGGTCTGGAGTTTCCTGGGTGCCTGGACCAACTTCTTTGTGCCTTGATCCTGCTGCAAACACAGGAATTAGAGCCTGCCTCGGTCAACATTTACACCTTCTTTGGCAGCTATGGCCAGGTTAACTATGGGCAGTTGGCCGCTTATGCCATGCTCTATGCCTTGCCTGCGGTTGCCCTCTATACCCTGGTTTCGCGCTTCTTCGTTAAAGGTATTAGCGGCGGCCTCAAAGGCTAAAACAATACTTCGCAACAAAAGAAGTCTCAGATACAATCTCCAATGTCGAAAAAGAGGACCAGATTCCTAATATGATAGGAGTCTGGTCCTCTTTTTCGAAACATTACATGATATTATTCGTTTATAAATATGGAAAATAATTTGCATATTTATCTGGACTACCGAATTTTATATGCATTTCAATATATAAATTTTTAATTCTACCATCCTGGTGTGTAAAACACACAATGCTTTCCTAAAAGCATATTTACTCATCAATATACAGAAAGACCTTGTATTTATGAAAAAGAAGACGATCCTTCACTATGCCCTCCCGACGATCTTGCTTACCATTCTGACTGGCACAGTAGTCATTGCTTTTTATGCCAATCATCCTCGGGCAGAGTTACTGCCAGATACCTGGAGCTATTTGTATGTAGCCGATCGCATCGCTAATACAGGTCAGCTCGTCAATACCTGGCGCCTTCCAATTTATCCTCTCTTCATTTCAACAATCTATGCCATCGCGGGACAGGGCAATATCGAGGCAGTCAGTAGCGCGCAAGCTATACTTTTTATACTGGCCACATTGGAAATCTATACACTGGCTGCACTGATATTTCAGCGTAGATGGCTAGCATTTATATTGGGATTACTGGTAGGGGCCAATTTAACATTGCTATCCTATGTCAAACCATTAATGTCTGAAGGCATGGGGCTCTGGCTATTAACGTCACTGGTACTAACGACACTGCTCTTTATGAAAACATTTCGCCGCCGTCTGCTCTGGTTGATCGCCTTCTGGATGCTGCTTCTCTTTATGACACGGCCCGAATGGCTATACCTGCCACCACTTCTTTTTGCCTATATCCTGCTGCTAGCCAGTTGGAAACACCACTTGCGCCGTTTACTTCCACACGCCCTGGCGGCGCTGCTAGTGCTCTATAGCATCGTCGGCGGCTACATCTTTATCAATGCAACCCAGAATAACTTCGTTGGCACTACCTGGATCACCAATATCAACCTGCTCGGAAAAGTTCTACAATATAATATGCAAGATCACAGTGATCCATCTAATCCCCAGTATGTAGCGATTACCCATATGCTTGATAGCGATGGGAAAAAGAACATTCATGATCCATATTTCATCATGGGACGTCAACCCGCATTTTTTGCTGATAACCTTAGCACAATAGCTAAATATTCTGAATACATCATTCTGCACCATCCCAAGACCTTCATCCTCAAAACGGTGCCACTCTTTTTTAGCTCCCTCACCGCTTACGCACAGGAATCCGGCATTACCACGACAGCTATATTTGCTCATCCATTGTCCATCCTTCATCAAGCATCCTACATATTCTATTCTAGCAATGGTCTATTTCCTCTCTTTGCCCTCTTCTGGCTCGCTTTATTCTGCTTTAAAAGGTATCGCCAAAAACCCATTGTACAGATAATGGGGCTCTTAATATTGATATGCATCTATGGTATTGTGCTTACCACTACTGGTGGCTATCGAGATTACGATTACATGCGTATTTATGTACTCTTCGATCCACTCCTGATCATTATTATCTGGGGCACACTGCTCGGCGGTCTTGCTCTATTATTGAAAAAAGGATCTGGCCTGCAATTATTTCCTGCCGGAAACAGAGGAGCACGCACCGTCTTCTTGTCTTGTTGCTGCCTGCTGGTCTTTATACTCAGTGGATGTCAGGGAGATCTTATAACGCCCTCGAGTAATCATAGTCTGGTCCTGGTCTCCTGTCACCGCGAGGATCGAGTGGGGCTCCTGTTTATGCGCTTCGATAATCGCGGCGCCGATCTTGCCACAGGTAGTATGCTATTGCATTTCACAACGGTGCACAGCAAACTGCATGTCACGATGAAAATCAATTTACCAGACATTCTATATCAGCAGGAACGGCTGGTCACTATAGATGTACCAACCCATGGCTCAATATACTGGATGCCTACCAGTCCCGTAAAAGTAGTTTTACAACTACCCGTAACCAGTAAGCAAACTCAGGCAACCTTTACAATGGATTGCCACGATCTCAACTAAATAAGGCGGAGGGGATTTGCTTCCTATATCTATGGGAAGCAAATCGTTCTTTGTGCGGACGTGCGCATGCGCGCCCGAATCAGTTTTTATTCTGTGGTGCAAAAATTGCGCTCCTGCGCAATTTTTGCACCACAGAATAAAAAATATTTTGATCACATCAAGTATCAAATTACATAGACATGGAAGTAAATATACTCCACGCGCATTTTTTGTGCCACGTTATAAAACAATTTTTATCATCACAAGTGCCAAAGTACCTGGATATGGGAATTAAATATATTCTACAAGCATTTTCTGCATCGGAGAATAAAAGCATTTTTAATTATCACAGGTGTCAAAGTGCATGTACAGGGAATACGAAAAACATGGAAAGTCAATACACTCTCTGTTCGCGCATTTTCTGCACCATATGATAAAAATATCTTTATAGAGGGCGCCAGACTTCCATTGTTACAACGCCCGAAGCTGTTTTATAGAGTGATGCACAAATTGCGCCCTGCGCAATTTGTGCATCACTCTATAAAACAGCTTCGGGCGCGCATGCGCACGCCTGTATGGGGGCATGACACGTTTTTAGTGAATGCGCGCACCACCATCGCAATCGATAATACAACCCGTCATAAAACTATTGGTAATCAAAAATTGAATGGCCTGAGCCACATCTTCCGCCTGGCCAACACGCTGCACCGGTAGGTGGGATGCCATGTGGGCAAAATAGTTCTCGCGGGCCTCGGCAGGCATCTTATCCCACCAGGCAGTTCGAATCACTCCCGGCGAGACAGCATTCACGCGCAACGGCTTGAGCTCAAGGGCCAGGGTAGGAATGGTAGCATTTAAAGCGCCATTGATCGCAGCCAGACCAGCCGTCCCTGCGATAGAGGTACGCGCGGAGGCCGCGGTCACGAAGGTCAGAGAACCATCGGCCCGCAGCGTATGCAAGCTGGCCTGAGCCGCGAACAGGCAAGGCCAGAACTTGGCCTCAAAGCCGCGCCGCAGCGCCGCCAGATCTAAGGTCCGAAATTCCCCCTGTCCTTCTCCGCCGCTCAGGCTCAGCACCAGATGATCCATCGAGCCCACCTGCCAGAAGAAGTCCCGCAATGCCTCGGTAGATGTTGCATCGACGACCGCCCCCTCTATATCCAGTTGCCATGCATGCAATTGCTCCAGGGCTGCATCTACCCGCGTCTGCTGCCGACCCGCAATCGTCACGGCCGCCCCGGACTCAGCCAGCAGGCGCGCCGTCGCCAGACCAATACCTGAACTACCCCGATAATAACCACACGCTGATTTGTTATACTCACAGATGCCTCCTGTTTCAAACGAATAAGCCCACAATTCATTATCCTTACCTGTACACAACTGTACACGATAGAAACAGTTAGCGGGGTTAAGATCACCTGAGAAAACGCATCAATTGTACGTGTAGGGCTTGCCTCCGCTTCCTTCGTTCCTGCTCGAATAATCAACAATAATAATGCCACGCACCTGTTCATTCGATGCATAGCATTATTATTTTACCCAGGGATCGTCTTAGATGTGTAGTAACATAAATTCCAGTTGTAAATATATTATGGATTGAGAAAGGATTTGTTTTATTATGGCATCAGTAGCTGAAGTTTTGATTCGTCCGGTGCTTGTGGAGGATGCGGAGGCGTTATGGAAGATCTCGCGGCAGGAGGGTGTGATCGAGACCACGATGGCTCTGCCCAGTACGCGCCTGGAGCAAAGGCGTAAGAAGCTAGCAGAATTGGGACCGAATGAACACTATCTGGTAGCTGAGCTCGCCGGCCAGGTGGTTGGTCTGGTAGGATTGGAGGTAGGCACTGGTCGGTTGCGCCATGCGGGATATTTGTTTATTTATGTCGAGCGCCAGCACCAGGGACAGGGTATTGGCAGCCGGCTCCTGCAGGCCGCGCTGGACCTGGCCGATCAGTGGTTGATGCTCAAACGCGTCGAGCTATCCGTCTTGACCGAGAATGAAGGGGCCAAACGGTTATATGAAAGAGTCGGCTTTGTGGTTGAGGGATGCCGTAAGATGGCCATCATTTCACAGGGCGAACTCAAGGACGAATGGTTGATGGCCCGCTATCGCTAGCGCTACTGGCAGGAAAAACCTATTCAACCAGCAACAAATGTGCTATACTATTGTTACGAACTGATAATAAGTAAGTGAAGACAGCGATACCTATTCAGACATTGGAGCATAACAGCATATGGCTATCATCAACACACAGGCGGAACAACAGGATGCGCAGGTTGCCAACTGGCCTTTAAAGCGCGTGGGCTTACGCGTACAAAACATGCAGCGCAGCATCGATTATTATAAGCGTCTGGGCCTTTCGGTCGTCCGCGATGAGAGAGACGAAGAAGGAAATGGAAGTGTTGGACTCGGAGCGGGCACACATGAGGTGCTTCAGTTGCGCACATTAGCGGGCGGACGCCCACGCCCACGCCATACAGCTGGCCTGTACCACTTCGCCCTCCTGGTACCCGATGAACCTGAACTGGGCTCATTTCTACGCTATGTCCTTGACCGCAACAATAATGTACCACTCGGCGGTGCCTCCGACCACCTGGTTAGCCAGGCACTCTACCTGACAGATCCGGAAGGGAACGGCATCGAGGTCTATGTCGACAGGCCACGCGACCAATGGCCAATCCAGAACGGTAAGGTCTCAATGGATACCCTGCCACTGGATGGTCCATATCTGCTGAATCAGGCCCACGACTTCAAAGGGTTCTCCGCTGGCCTGCGCCTGGGCCATATGCACCTGAATGTGAGCGACCTGGATCAGACCTTTGCTTTTTATGAAGAACACTTTGGAATGGAGCGTATGCTTGGCATTGAGCAACAGGCCTACTTCCTTTCGTGGGACGGCTACCATCATCATCTGGGCACCAACCTGTGGGCTGGCCGCAACGTACGCCCCGTCGAGCCGGATATGTATGGCATCGACTTCTACGAGCTCAAACGTCCAGGCCTGGAACCAGCCACGATCCAGGACCCCAATGGCGTCACCATTATCATTAGCTAAAGCATGCCATTGCAGATCCATACGTTTCATTCAGGGGAACAAAACAAAAAAGCCGAAAAAGCTGCAAGCGCTCCTTTTCCTGAGAAGAAAAGGAGCGCTTGCAGCTTTTTCGGACTATGTTTATTCCAGCTCGTTCAGGGATGAAAACAGGAAGGCATTCACGCCCGAGCTGCCCAATTGCTGGCGTAGAAGCATCGGCAGATCACTGGTTAACACACCCATGGTAGAGCTGCCGGCGGGCAATTGTGAGATATAGGTACGGCGCAATTTATCGCGAAAAGAATCGGGGAATGGGAACTTAACCGTCTGCACCTGGTCAATCGCAAAAGCGTTCCGATGGCTTAATTTCTTAAACTGGTAGCCCATCGGTAGCCAGGGGTTGGGTCCACGCATAATATTTTTGGTGAGATGATGGTTGCCGGACCAGACCAGTAAGCGAGCGTCCATAGGCAATTCCTGGAACGCATTGAACAAGTTTTGTGCCTGTGCCTCCTCACGCCAATTGGTCTCTTGCTCTCCAGAAAGCTGAGCCGGCAGCGCGGTCAGATCAGCTTCATAGGCGATCAAGGTAAAATCCAGATCCAGAGCAGATTGAATAAATTCCCGCATCTCAGGTTGGGCCAGATAATCCGCATCGGCCAGTATCTCATGGCGCTGCATAAATTGTTCCATCCAGGCCTGGTGCTCTGGCTTCGCCTGTTCCACACTGCGCAACGCATCCAGATCGGGCAGGGTCCGAGTGCGATTGGCCTCCTCGGCATAGGCGGGAAAAAGCATCTCCATCGCCAGATAACGCACACCCAACCGTTGAGCGGTGGGCAAAAGCTGCACCCCCACCTGGCGCGTCCGCACACAGCGCAAAGCCCCATGATGGGCCTCATTGATCATCACGATTGGTGAGCGCGAAAAACCAATCTCCAATATCTCCTCTGGCGTATGCCAGGACAATTGAGTCTGAACCATTCCCCACCTCTTATCTGCTCGTCCTATATATTAATCGTATCAAGAAGCCCGGGCTGTATGTGCTAAGAAATGAACTCTGTCGTTGCGGCGGCACGCTCAAAGCAGAGATTCACTGTGCGTTGCTCGGCCCGCGTTCGATGGATCACGCCAGCTGGAACAGTGAAAATATCATGAGGACGCAGAGCCACCGTCTCACGCTCCTCAAAATCAATAAATAACTCACCCTCCAACACCATAAATAATTCATCGGCATCAGGATGGCGATGCCAGGGATACTCTCCGGTAAACACAGCCAGGCGTAGACAACTATCATTGACCTCATTGACCACAAAATTTTGATACTGTTCAGTTACCTGAGCGGCAAGTTCATCAATATTAAAACGTTGCAATGACGATAAATTATCCATCGATGCGTTCTCCTTATTAGAATAATCTTCATGAATCCCAACTATTATCATCCCCACTATAACACATGAATAAAAGTTCCAAATATGGTATACTCCGTCTATATCCTCCTTCATTGATCATGCATCTGTGGCATTTTAACCTCATCTATTATGAAAGGGACATTTATGCAGCAATCGTATTATCAGAAGCACACCCGGCGTGAGCGTAGCGGGGCCTTTCCTGCCGGTTTTATCCTGGCGCTGATCGCGGGTCTGATCATTTTTGGTATCGGTTTCTGGACCAACTTTCATAATAGCTTCCCCAATGGTACGCTGATCGCACTGGTATTTCTGTTCGCGTTTTTCGGCACTCCTTTTCTGGCCGGCCTGATCGGTACGCTCAGTACGAGCCGTGTCGATACAGGCATCGCAGCCGGCGTCTGGAACGGTTTGTTTGTGGGTATATTTATGGGGGTATATATTTTTCTTCTCTTAGAGAACAATGCACCAATAAAAATCTCGCCGCAAGTCATCAAGCAAGTTCAGGATCAACTGGCCCAGGGAGGCATACAGATCTCGGTACAGACGTTGCAATTTGGCAGTGGTTATCCAACCAGCTATACAGGCATCGTGATAACCGATCTATTGCTACTGCTGGTATGGCTTGGCCTGGGAGCGCTACTTGGACTGATCGGGGCCCTGATTGGCAAAATTTTCGCGCCCGGCAACACCCATATATCAGACCAGCCAGATACTAACTTACAAGAGGCACCTCTCCAGGAGAATGGAGAGGCACCTCTTTTGAGAGTTGAAATGGCTTCTTCTTGATCAAGTTTAGAATATGTCTTATCCTCATGATCTCCGCGCTCTTCACGCCTGAGTTTGAGCGCCTTTGGCGCTCAAGAAGTATTCTTGTGTGGTGCAAAAAGTGCGCCAGGCACACTTTTTGCACCACACAAGAAAAAAAGCTCGGGCGCGCCAGCGCACGTTCGCACAGGAGCGAGATGCTTCCCATGATGATGATCGTAAGACACATTCTTAGATTTCAGGTACCGACAGGACGGCGCCCGTGTTAGCCGAGGTAACCAGAGAGGCATAGCGGCGCAGCCAGGAACTCTTCACGCGTCCTTTGACATGGGTAACTTCGCTCAGCCGCTGCTCAATCTGCTCCGGGGTAAGCTGCACTTCCAGGCGGCGCTCGGCCAGATCGATATGGATGATATCCCCATCCACCAGGGCGGCGATTGGACCATTAGCGGCCGCTTCCGGAGAGACGTGGCCGATACAGGCACCACGCGTACCACCAGAGAAGCGTCCATCGGTGATCAAGGCAACTTTCTCGCCCAGGCCCATACCCATGATGTTGGCGGTCGGAGCCAGCATCTCCTGCATGCCAGGGCCACCACGCGGTCCCTCGTAGCGAATGACGACGACATCGCCCTCTTTCACATGTTTATTGAGGATACCAGCACTGGCCTCTTCCTGCGAATTGTAGATGCGCGCCGGACCAGTATGCTTCATCATGGCAGGTGCCACGGCAGCCACTTTTACCACGGCCCCCTCGGGTGCCAGGTTGCCAAAGAGAATTGCCAGGCCGCCCTGTTCACTGTAAGCTTCCTCAATCGGATGGATCACTTCTGGATCCAACACCTCGGCCTCGGCGATATTCTCACCAATGGTACGCAAAGTGACGGTTGGGCGATCCAGATTGAGGATACCTTCCTTGCGCGAGAGCTCTTTGAGGATAGCGCCGATGCCGCCAGCGCGGTCCACGTCTTCCATATGCCATTTACCAGCCGGACTGACTTTACACAGATGCGGCGTACGAGCCGCCACCTGGTTGATGCGCTCCAGCGAATAATCCACACCAGCCTCACGAGCCAGGGCCAGGGTGTGCAGCACAGTATTGGTTGAGCCACCCATCGCCATATCTAACGCAAAGGCGTTGTCGATGGTATCCACATTCACAATCTGCCGTGGAGTCACATTAGCCTTCACCAGTTCCAAAATCTGCCGTCCGGCCGCGCGCGCCAGCTCACGTCGCTCCTCAGAAGTCGCTAGTTTCGATCCATTGCCCGGCAAGGCCAGGCCCATCGCCTCCATCAGGCAGTTCATCGAATTGGCGGTAAACATACCTGAGCATGAGCCACACGAAGGACAACTCTGCTGCTCTAACTCCAGCAACTGATCCTCGTTAATCTTACCCGCCTGGTAAGCGCCCACGCCTTCAAAAATACGGATCAAGTCAGAGCTACTGCCATCCGAAAGTTTACCAGCCGCCATCGGGCCACCACTGACAAAAATAGTGGGAATATCCAGGCGCATCGCAGCCATCAACATACCAGGCACGATCTTATCGCAGTTTGGAATACACACCATACCATCGAAGCGGTGCGCCTCAATCACAGTCTCGACGCAGTCAGCGATCAATTCACGGCTGGGAAGAGAATACTTCATGCCGATATGGCCCATAGCGATCCCGTCATCCACTCCAATAGTATTGAACTCGAATGGCACACCGCCGGCGGCCCGAATAGCCTCCTTCACAAGCTTGCCAAAGGCCTGCAAGTGAACGTGTCCCGGAACGATATCGATATAGGAATTGCAGACAGCGATAAAGGGCTTTTTGAAATCATTTTCACCTACGACACCGGTTGCGCGCAGCAAACCCCGGTGAGGAGCGCGCTCGAAGCCGAGCTTGATCTGATCTGAACGCATTGCGCCTCCTTAAGGCAGGTAGGAGTTCGTTCCTACCCAGCAGTTGCATTAAAGCTTTCATCAAAAGCAATCGTGAATGTGATATGTCTCCCTATGGATATCACTTTGAGGGAATGTTGCGCCATCCGCATTGATGGTCTGTACCTTGTTTTCTTTCTATCCTAACACACAATCCCCAAAAAGGTACCAGTAGGCCTCAAGTATAACACAGTTGCGCCGCTCTGCTCACCCGATCTGCCGTACAATTCTGCCTGCAACTAAAAAAACGGATAATTGAACTATAGGAAGGTGTATCATTTTACCGTACGGATCGTTTTAAAGGACCGCACACAACGGTGTTTGTTATAATCATGTCAGAAGCATATAATGATGAAGGAAGACGCAAGGGGTGGGAGGCGGGAATCTTTGTTTTTTATGACATTGTGAGGATTAGTATGATTATTTTAGAGACGGAACATTTGCTGTTCCGACCATTGACACTGGATGATCTGGACGATATGACCGCACTCTATACCGACCCCGAAGTTACACGCTTCCTGGCGGCCCACGTAGCCGGGATGAGGTACAACGCGTCCTGAATGGCTATATCCGCGAATATCAGATCTACGGACACTCATTCTTTGCCACCATTCGCAAGAGCGATCAGAGCTTTATTGGACATTGCGGCCTGTTAAGCCAGGAGGTCCAGGGGCAACAAGAGGTGGAACTGGCTTATGTGCTGGCTCGGCCATACTGGCAGAACAACCTGGCACTGGAGGGAACCGAGGCCTTGAAGAATTATGGCTTCCAAAAACTGGGCTTCCCGCGCATCGTGTCGCTGATTCCACCTGATAACGCCGTCTCGATCCATATTGCAGAGAAGATCGGTATGCACTTTGAGCGCGAACTGGATCAATGGGGCCAGCATTTCCGCCTCTACGCGATTGAGCAGCCCGTCGCCAGCAAAGCATAAAACAAAAATGTTGAGCACCGCAGGTGCTCAACATTTTTGTTTTATGTGGTGCAAAAAGTGCGCTGGGCGCACTTTTTGCACCACAGAAGTAAAACATGCTCACTTTTTGCACCAACAGAAGTAAAATATGCTCACTTTTTGCACCAACAGAAGTAAAATATGCTCACTTTTTGCACCAACAGAAGTAAAATATGCTCACTTTTTGCACCAACAGAAGTAAAATATGCTCACTTTTTGCACTACATAAGTAAAACAGGCGTGGACGCGCCAGCGCAAGAGCGGCACGCTTCCCATAAACATAAGCGTCTGACACTGCATGAACATGTCAGGCTCTCATGATCTCCACGATCTTCACGCCTGAGTTTGCGCGCCTTTGGCGCTCAAGTAATCATCTTATGTGGTGCAAAAAAGTGCGCTGGGCGCACTTTTTTGCACCACATAAATAAAAAAAAGCTCGGGCGCGCCAGCGCACGCACGCCCGCATAGGAGCGATATGCTTCCCATGCTAATGGGAGTCAGACACAGACTATAATCTGACATCATCCTCTTCAGCCACCTCGCAATGTGAGGAATAGGAAGCAACAGGCCGCTCGGTCAGCTCTGGCTCCTCCTCTGGAGCAACCTTGATCTTTTGCTCACGCATCACAAAAATGGCAATCACCAGCGCTAAGAGTACAAAGGCCAGGCAGGCAAAGATCGCGACGTGAAAGCCGTTCGCCAGCGCCTCGGCGCCTCCCATGCCCTGTGACTGCAGAAAGGTGGCCTGGGCGGTAGAGACGGACGTCACGATCGCCAGTACGATACTTGAACCAACCTGCTGGCTGGTATTAAGTAAGCCAGAGGCCAGCCCTTGCTCTTCGTTGGGCACGCCGGTCGTTGCCGCAATCGTAATAGCGGGAAAGACAAAGCCCATACCCAGTCCCACCACCAGCATACCGGGCAGGAGCGCATTCACATAGGTTGCCGTCGCTGAGAGCAGCAGGAACAATAATTGTCCACACCCAACCACGACGATACTGGAGACCAATAGCAGCTTGAGGCTAATACGTGAAAACATCCGCGAAGCCACATTGGACAGGATCAGCAACACACCAGCCATCGGCAAAAAGGCCAGTCCGGTCTGGATAGCGTTATAGCTCAGCACCCGCTGCATAAAAAGGGTTAGAATAAAGATGATCGCCCCAAAGGTTCCCGGCAGCAACAAACTGACCAGGTTTCCTCCGGTTAGCACGCGCAAGCGAAAGATATTCAGGCGCACCAGAGGGTCCTGAGCACGCAACTCGATCCGGATAAAAGCGAACAGCAAGAGCGCGGCCAATATCAGCATGCCCCAGGTTTGCCAGGATAGCCAGCCCAGTTCATTGCCGCGCGCCAGCGTATACACCAGGATTACAATACCCGCCGTCACGGTAATCGTGCCCAGGATATCCAATCGCTGCCGTCGCTCCGGGACCTGGCTCTCCGGAATAAAGAAAGGGGTCAACAGACAGGCTACCAGGCCGACCGGCACATTGACAAACATCACCCAGCGCCAGCCAGGACCCGCCGTCAATAGTCCTCCAGGATCGCCCCCACCGCAAAGCCAGTCGAGGCCACAGCCCCCATCACACCCAGGGCTTTATTGCGCTCAGGGCCTTCAGCGAAGGTTGAGGTAACCAGGGAAAGCGAGGTAGGGGCAACCACTGACGCCCCAGACCCTGCACCGCCCGCGCGCCAATCAGCCAGATACCTGACTGCGCCAGGCCACCCACCAATGAAGCAAGCGAGAAAACGATCAATCCTGCCAGAAAGAGCCTGCGACGTCCAAAGAGGTCGGAGGCTCGTCCACCCAATAAGAGAAAGCCACCAAAAGTCAGAGAATAGGCACTCACCACCCACTGCAGATTCTGCGTAGAGATAGCCAGATCTTTTTGCATTGAAGGTAACGCTACATTGACAATTGAAAAGTCCAACACCACCATAAATTGTGCCATACATAATAATGCCAGGACAAAACCACGATGGGCAAATCTTTGCTTAAAAGAAGACATGCTATTCCTCAAAATACTAATCAGATTAAATACTAAGTATGTAGGTTTTTATTATAGACGTACGTAACAGAAAATTGGTGTCGAAAAGCTGTAACAAATTAGCAGAAATTGCGACTATATATTATGGGGATATTTTTATTTATACCGCGAAGGAAAACAACATGCTCACAACAAAAAGCACCCATAATAATAGCCACTCCTACGAACTTGAAAAGAAGCAGGACAAGCAGCAACAGATTATTTTGAACAAACAGCTGTTACGAGATCTTCTTCCTCTCGATGATGAGAAGGCCACACAGATTTTGACGCTGGTGGCAGCCGAAAACCATAAAATTTTACGCCTCTCCTTACTAGAAAGCTTCTAGTAAGGAAAAGGGTAACGGCTGATTGCTTCTCCGGTTTTGATTTGCTAGAATAACCTGTATGGCAGTCAAAACAGAATTTTCAAAGCAGCAGTTCATAGAAATTCTCTCAGATTATACATTGGGAGATTTTACAGCTTTCAAACCGATCACTGCAGGAACAGTGCAAACGAATTTCTTACTCCAGACGACACAAGGGACATTTGTGTTCAGATATTATGAAAATCGTTCTATGGGTTCAGTTTTATTTGAAAGCGATCTCACCCAATATCTGAAGAAAAAAAGGTACCCTTGCCCTGCTCCTTTGAAGAATAGCAAGGGAAGATACGTTGGCACCCATAACGAGAAGCCTTACATTATCTTTGAATTTGTCGAGGGTCAGCACCTGGAAAATCCTGATGCGGCTCAGACAAAGCAGCTGATACAAAAAGTTGCTGAATTACAGAACCTCACGAGAAATTATAAACCACGCCACACTAAATACAGGTGGAATTATGATCTTGCACTCTGCCAGCAGCTGGCACGAGAAGAGGCCGACAAAATCAACACCGTTCAGGCAAAAGAAAAGCTGGCATGGTTTGAACATGAACTCTCACAGCTCATCCTTCCGCGATCCTTACCAAAGGGGATCTGCCATTGCGACTTTCACTTCTCCAATATCCTCTTCCAAAATGGAGAATTTAAAGCATTGATCGATTTTGATGATGCGAATTACACCTTTCTTATGTATGACCTGGCCACTTTGATCGATCCGTTTCTCCCATCTTTCGATTGGAATAGCTGGTCTCATTTCAAGCCAGGAGAGAATGTGTTCGATTTCAGTGCGGCAAGCCAAACAGTAATGGAATATACCAGGCATCGCCCCTTAAATAATAACGAAAAAAGCCATCTCTATGATGTCTTCAAATTAAGCATTATGTTTGATTGTGTCTGGTATTTTAAAAGAGGAGACGCAAAAGATTTTTATGAGAAAAGAAAAATTGCTGCCTTGAACGATTTAGGGAGAGAGCATTTCCATGCTGAACTGTTTGGCAAACAGAAACGGAACGTTCAACCGAAGCGTGGAGATGGGAAAGAGGGGTGTCGTTCATAGCATAGCTATACAACAACATGGAGTATCTGCAATGCAACAAACAAATCTACTTCCAGTCAGTGCCAGCGGCACATTTCTTATTGGCGACGACCTGCGTGTCTATCGACTGGGGTTTGGAGCCATGAGAATTACCGGCAAAGGCATCTGGGGGGCCCCATCAGATAAACAAGAGGCCCTGAACGTGCTACGCCGGGCCCTGGAATTGGGCATTAACCTGATTGATACCGCCGATTCCTATGGACCCGCAGTAAGCGAAAGCTTGATCGCTGAAGCACTCTATCCTTATCCCAGTCATCTGGTCATCGCCACCAAGGGTGGGTATATCCGCACCGGACCCGACCAGTGGCGGCCCGATGGGCGTCCAGAGCACCTGCGCGAGGCGCTCCAGGGCAGCCTGCAACGACTGCGCTTGCAACGTATCGATCTCTACCAGCTGCACACACCTGATCCAAAGGTCCCTTTCCAGGATTCGGTAGGAGAACTCGTCAAGATGAAGGCCGAAGGGAAAATTCGCCATATCGGGCTCTCCAATGTGAATGCCCAGCAGCTAGAACAAGCGCGCAAGCTCACCCCCATCGTGACGGTCCAGAATCGCTATAACCTGACCGATCGCACCTCTGAAGATATGGTCGACATCTGCCAGCAAGAGAATATTGGCTTTATCCCCTGGTTCCCACTGGCCACAGGCGACTTGAATCGCGACCAGGGACACCTGGCCCGCATCGCCGCCAAACACAACGCCACACCGGGTCAGATCGCCCTGGCATGGCTACTCAAGCGCTCCTGCTCCATGCTGCCCATCCCGGGCACAGGCTCAGTCAAGCACCTTGAAGAAAATGCCAGAGCCGCCCAGATCCAGCTCTCCGATGAAGAATTTCAAACCATTTCTCAGGGCTTCCATTAACAAATTCAGTTTTACAGGACATAATTAAGAAAGAAGTAGATATACAAGCGAGAGGTATATCTACTTCTATTCCTGATATCTCCTATGGCCACCACACCCTTACTAAATAAAATATCTCTCTTTTCAGTACCGTCAAATCAAGCAACAATCGATATATCCTTATTCATATACATATTTCCGCGGGCCGATATTATAACGATAGAGAAACATTCTTGTGTTAATCCAATAATAAATTAAGGATAGTGCAATGAAAAGATATACGCTTAAAAATTCATGGCCTCATCATTCTTTGCTGGCCCGCATCTTCGTGCTGGCACTCATGATCAGCCTGACCGCAGGCAGCATGGCTCTAGTGCAAATACATACTACTGAAGCTGCCAGTAACCACAACAAACCTCCAAAGCCTGATTTCCAATTTAGCATGATTCAATCGCCCAACATCAACCAATGCCTGCCCCAGGCCAGCGGCTTTGTCAGTATTACACGTGGTCAACAGAACGACATCATGCATGTTAGTGTCAGACATCTGGTCCCTAATACTGGCTATGACCTGTTTGTTATCGAAATACCAAACAAGCCATTTGGAGTTGCCTGGTATCAGAGCGACCTGGAGACCGATAAATACGGCAATGGCGATGTAACCGTCGAGGGCATCTTCAATCGCGAAACCTTCTCAATCTCCACAGGAGGCCCAACAGTAACCTTCCCTGCCACTCATCAATTCCACCTGGGTCTATGGTTCAATGATCCACAGGTTCCATTTGTCCGCGGCTGTGAGCCTGGTCAGACATCACCTATCGTTACTCCCTTCAATGGTGAGCAAAATGCTGGCATCCAGGTTCTCAACACGGCCAACTTCTCTGATGCCGCAGGACCGCTCTCTTTCGTCAACCCATAAGCTCAAATCAGGTCTAACAATTCCAACGCCAGTTTAAATAACTACCTATCAAAAAAGGCAGCACCAGAAAGATTAATTTGGCGCTGCCTTTCTCTAACAGACACAAGCAAAGTTTCCAACTAACTACATAGCCCGCTTGCTCAAGGTAGCCAGAAACTCGCGATTGCTTTTAGACTTGGCCAATTGCTGGATAAAGGCCTCCATAGCGTCCTGGCCTTGCTGATCTGAGAGCTGAGCGAACATGCGACGCATAGTAACTACAGCTTGATAGGTCGGCTGGTCATAAAGCAATTCTTCACGGCGCGTACCGGAGAGCGATATATCGATGGCCGGGAAAAGACGGCGCTCGGCCAGTTTACGGCTCAGGACCAATTCCATGTTGCCGGTCCCTTTTAACTCTTCATAGATCACATCGTCCATGCGGCTCCCGGTTTCGATCAAGGCCGTTGCGATTACTGTCAGGCTTCCACCCTCTTCAAGCTTGCGGGCAGCCCCAAAGAAGCGCTTCGGCATAATCATCGCGCTCGGGTCCAGGCCACCAGACAGGCTGCGACCACTCGACTCGACGGTCAGATTATAGGCTCGCGACAGACGCGTCAGACTATCCAGCAGCACCACCACATCTTTGCCCTCTTCAACCAGGCGCTTGGCACGCTCCAGCACCATCTCGGCCAGGTGCGTATGGGCATAAGCAGGCTCATCAAAAGTTGAGCTAATCACTTCCCCATGTACTGCCCGCCTCAGATCGGTGACCTCTTCTGGACGCTCACCAATCAAGGCAGTCAACAAATGGACATCAGGATAGTTAAACGAGATGGCGTTGGCGATTGACATCAGGAGCATCGTCTTACCGGCTTTAGGAGGAGCCACAATCAGGCCACGCTGACCACGGCCCATCGGGAAACCAGGTTCATCAAGCGGCCAGACAAATTGGTGGGATCACTTTCCAGGTCAAACATCTCTTGTGGAAAAATTGGAGTCAGGGATTCAAAACGAGGTCGCATGCTTACAGCTTCCGCGCCACGTCCATTGACCTGCTCTACCCGCAGCAGGCCACCATACTGCTCGCGCTCCTTAGGCGGTCGCACCTGGCCCGCGACAAAATCACCTTGTCGCAAACCAAAACGGCGGATCTGCGAATGCGATACATAGATATCCTGAGGACCTGACAGGTAGCGCTCCGAACGCAAAAAGCCATAGCCATCCTCAACAATATCCAATATGCCCGCTCCCGGAACGGCCAGTTCTTGATCAGAAACCGCCGCCGGTGGGCGCATATTTACAGGAGGACGCTCGACCATCGGTTGATCAAAGGCCTCTGCATTTGAATGTACAAATGAGCGAAACGCATGCCGCCGATCCTCGGGGTCAGGCGCTGCATTTGTATGCATAATTGAACGAGTATTCTTCATAGGGTCAAATGGTGCGATCATTGGAGGTGGATCGTACCGTTCTCCTTTCACTGAAACGTGTCTCTTATAGAAGCAAAGAAGGGAGTACACTGGGTAAGGTATTTTAAAGTATCGTCTCAATTTCCAGTGATAGGCCGCCAGGTAACATCACATACTGTTTTCATTACAGTATGAAGCCACAAAATAGCAGGAGTAATCAAAAACAGATCCATAAGACCAACGGAAATTGTAAGGATGGTGGCGGATAGAAAGGATACATGTTTCATCAATGAAAACAACCAGGGTAGAGATGATATTCCCAATCAGCCACTACACTTTTTGTTTCCAATGCGATTGCCCATTGCTACCTCATACACAACCATTGATCGTCACAGTAGCCTCTCTCCTACAGAGGGACTTCTATCTAACAATCCAACCGCCCCAATTACCTTGACAATCCCTTTTTTCTTGGGTATGCTTATCTTGCAATTATGCGAATATTCGCATAATTGCAAGATAATGAGAAGCAAACAGAAGGAAGGTCGAATGAAATGGAATTCAGCAGCACCGCAAGCCAGAGCAAGATACACGTCGAGCTAGAACCGGTCAGCAACGCACTCAATAGCTTTTCACTACTACACCAGAGTTCACAATTGCCTGGTCTCAGTCCATGGGTACAACAGGCAGCAGCCAGATTGAGCAGTGAGCAATTGCAGACCAATCGCCTCTTATTTACGGGCCTGCAGGATGCCCTGACACCGCAACGGAATGAGCCAAACTTTCCATCGTACCTGCACAACCTGAGTGAGGTAAATGTATATGTGCTCCGCAAACGTATCCTGGAGCCATTGCGCCGCCGCTTCTCACGCAGTACAGCGGCCTCGCCACCACACACCAAATACCTGATCACGGACGTAGATACCTATTTAGACAGTGTACGGCAAACATACGGTGAAGACACGTTCGATCCAGAGTTGCAGCACCAGGTCCACGCCCTCCTGCAAGATCCGCAGGCACTGCAAAACACGATCCTGACCCACCTGGAAATGTTGTGGCAAACGACATTTATCAATGAATGGAAACGCGTGCAGAACATATTACGCTGGCAGGCCGAGATGTTTGCGAACAGCTTGCGGCGCGAAGAGACGCTGGAGGAGACGCTCTATGAATTCACTGGTCGCCAGTTGCCAGTAGAGGTCTCACTGGCTGTCTCCGGCGCCGAAGAAATCATCCTGATCCCGTCGTGGCATACAGGCAGGCGCATTACAGTCTGGAATGGAGCCGATTGGGATGGTGATGAGTGGGGTGGGAAAGAGGTTACGCGCATCTTCTTTAGTGAGCCGCCCAACTATGATGTGGCCCAACAGCGCACCGCGATCATTACGCGTCCCGAACTACAAGCCCGGCTGGGAACCCTGGCGGACGAGACGCGCCTGAGCATTATTGAACTGCTCACCCGACACAGCGAGTTGCAGGCCCAGGAGATCATCTCGGCCCTCAATCTCAGCCAATCGAGCGTCTCACGCCACCTCAAGCAACTGGTCGGCATGAAATATCTCTATGAGCGCCGTGGTGAGGGTGCCAACAAAACCTATCGCCTGAGCTCATTCTACCTGGCTCGCACCGCGCAAGCCATCCAGCACCTGACCGACGAAGAAAAAGCACAATCGGCCGAACAGCAAACAGAGACGGTCTACAGCCAGGCACTCAAGCGCTTTAGCGATCAGAGCGGGCGCATCAACACCTGGCCGCCATCCAAACAAATAGACAAGCTCCTCATCCTGGAATACCTGGCCAGCTTCTTTGAAAAGGGCCGCATGTACAACGAAAAGGAGGTCAATAGTCTGCTGCAAAAGCACACCACCATCCAGGACCCGGCCGCCCTGCGCCGAGGATTATACGAGTACCGTTTCATGAGCCGCCAACCCGACGGCTCCCAATACTGGCTCATCGACCAATAAATCACTTCGAGCGGGGGATTTTCCTCTTATCCCCTGCTCGAAGCGGGACGTGTTTCTACTCTGGGACAACTATCATTTCTTTTACTTCGTTGCTTTCAGCAAGCGGGGTCTGGCTTTTGTTTTTGCTGAAGCGCAGGCTGAGTGTAAACAGGAGCAGGGCCAGCAGGACAAAACCGGCACCGATAAAGCCGAGCTGGGTGACGGGGACTGAGCGCAGGGCCAGGCCTCCCAGGGCGGCTCCGCCAGCGATGCCTAGATAGAAGGTTGAGTTGTTGAGGGCCAGGATAACGTTGGCGTGCTCGGGCGCCACGCTCAACAGGCGATGCTGCTGAGGAATGAAGAGCTGCGAGATCGCCATGCCCCAGATGAAGAGCATGAATATCCCCCCGATTACGGTAGAGATCGCCAGTGAGAGCACAACTTCGATGATCACAAGCGCTACCAGGGAAAAGATCAATGGGCGATTGGACCAAAGCGATCTGCCGTCATCCCACCAGACCAGTTTCCGGCCACGACTCCCAGGCCATAGGCGACCAGTAGTCCACTGATATCTGTGATACGCAGGTTGTGCTGCAGCAGGAGCGCGATATAGGTATAGACGGTGTAGGCGCCTAGATTCCACAGGAGCGATGGTAGGAGCACCAACACCACGCGGGGCTGTGTGATCGGCGTCAGACGTGCCTTCAGCGAGAGTTGCGCGGGTGCGGCAACCTTAGGTAGACCGCAGATGAGCAGGGCCAGCACAGCAACGCCAGCCAGAAATGCCACCAGCGCGAAAGACATGCGCCAGCCAAAATGCTCACCGACCCAGGTTCCCAGTGGCGAGCCAAGAGCGGTCGCTACGGTGAGTCCGATAACGACCAGGGCCAGTGCTCGCCCACGCTTTTCGGGAGGAGCCAGCGATATTCCAACTGTATAGGCTAGCGGCGCATAGGTGGCAGCGAAACAGCCTGCCAGCACACGCGTCAGCAACAGTAGCGGGAAAGATGGAGCCAGTGCTGAGGCCAGATTAGCCAGGAAGAAGAGACCCAGTGAACCAATCAGGACACGATTGGGCAACCAGCGACCAGCCAGTGCCGCCAATAAGGGCGCACCCAGACCATAGGTTAATGAGAACACCGTCACCAGTTGTCCGGCGACCCCCTCTGTAACACCCGTCTCTTTTGCGATAACCGGCAAAACGCCAGCCACTCTTCTAATTCCCGCACTCACTTGATGCCGATGCGGACGCGGTAACTAAAATACCAGGGGATCGGTTGGGACCCGAGAGATTGGAACGCCGCGCGTGTGAGACGATCAAAACCGATCTCTTGTTCAGTGATGGTTTTCAGCTTGAACTGGTGGCTGTATGCATTCGTCAGAATCATCTCAAGAAAACGTGCAGCGTCTCCTTGCTCGACATGATGAAGGAAGAGCTCGCGCGTGAAGCGGAAGTAGCCGCTGTCACGCATGCGATCGAGATGGGTATGCTTCGGCCATTTCGGGAGATTCCCGGTAAGTCCACGCTCCTCCATAAGTTTGTCGAAATGGTTGTCGATCTCCTGGTACACCTGCTCAAGCTCCCAGTTGTACTGGCGGCCAGTCATAATCGTAGGCAGCGAAGAGCCCACCAGGCCGCAGGATACGCGCGATCTCGGCCAGCGTCGAAGTTGGTTCCATCCAATGAAACGCCTGGGCAGCCGTGACGATATCAGCACATCCGTCGGGCAGGCCAGTCTGATGAGCAACTCCCTCTTGATACTTGATATGTGCTGCGTAGGGATGGTCTTCGACTTTGCGGACAGCCTGAGTACGCATATCGGCATTGGGTTCGATCCCAATCACTAGCTCGGCCCGCTCACTCCAGATCGCAGTGGATAGCCCGGTTCCGCTGCCCAAATCCACCACCATGGCGGGATGCGGCATACCAATCAGCTGCGTCAGCAGATCGAGCAAAGCCGGTGGCGGCGTCGGGCGCGCCTGATCATAGCTGAGGGCTGTGCCAGTCCAAATGTCACTGGTTTCGGTCATGTTGTTTTCTCCTGACTTTTTCTTGCAGAGACAAACCTTAGACATTATAAAACAAGGATAAGATCACGCCACATCCTTAACCTGGCCACGTAGCAGGAGAATGTCCACAGCTGTACGAGCGGCCTCACGGACAGAGCGAGCATCATCCTCATGACAGAGCACTAGCAGGAGCTCAAAAGTCTCGAACGGGATATCGCCTTCGAGATTGCCAAGGGCCTGGGCCGCTGCCTGGCGTACCTGCCAGTGGGGCCAATGCAACGCTTCCGTCAGGAGCAAGATCGTCGAAGGAGAAGATTGGCCTATACTGCCCAGCAGTTGGGCCATTTTTGTGCGCTCGATCGAGCCCAGCACGGGTCCCACCGCATTGCCGGCCAGAACCTCATCCACTTCATGTAACACCTCTGACAGTGCTTCAGGATGATAGATAAACAGGTTGAACAACGCTTGCTGGCGCACAAATTCATCACTATCTCCCAGAGCAGCCAGCAAGGCGCTCACGGCTGCCTGATCGGGATGGCGGGCGAGCGCATCCACAGCCGCCATGCGCTCAATGGAAGAGTTAGCCTGGACCGCCTCAAGCAACAATGGTAGTGGTACCTGCTCTATCACTATTTCTAAAACATGAAGGGCTGAGACACGTACCCAGACGCAGGGTCGATCAAAGCCTGCCGCAATAGATCCATTGGCACAGGCTTTTTCAAGCGGGCCAGCAGCTCTAGCGCTGCACTACGGGTGGAAGACGAGCGGGCTTCGACAAAAGGTAGAATATCTTCCAGCACGACATATTCTGACAGGGTGGTCATGGCCTTGACGGCTTGCTCACGCACATCTTTCTCAGGATCATCCAGGCACGAAAGCAGTATAGGGATAACCGAGGGCTCACTCCAGAGTTCAAGTTGCTCAACCACGTATTCACGCTCATAGCCATCCCCATTGCGCAAAGCTACGGTTAATACTGATGGCGAGACGTGCCCTTTCAACTGTCTTAAGGCCCGTACAGCAGCTCGTCTGACCCCAGTAAAAGAATCGTTCAAAGCAGTCAGCATGACATCCAGAGGAGCCTCTTCTCCCAGCGTAGCCAGGGCATCCAGAGCGTCTTCACTTATAAGAGCCATGCTAAGCGGTGTATCATCCGCTCTCTCATCGCTATCTTCTTCCCCCATCTCGCGGCCTGTTCACGAGCAGCTGGCAACTGTTGCAGATAGCGAGCTCGCTCATCCAATGCTTCTAGCAGGATGGAAATTGGAGCCCGGCGTCCCATACCAGTACACAGCTTAATGGCGGCTGCACGCTCATTGATATGATCGCTACGCCAGAGGGTCATTACTTCATCAACCGAGATATTATCGACCAGAGCCAGCAACGCCTGGCTCGCGGTATAAGAGGCATCCCCTTTAAGTTCCCTGAATAAATATGGAATAGCAGGCTCATATAATCGTTGGCCCAGGATCGTGATGATGGCATCACGCACATGGTAAGGCAAAGGATGTAGGATATCGTTGCGCTCAAGCAGGGGTACCAGCGGCTCTAGCGGCACATATTCACTTAATGCTTTGAGGGCCGAAGCAGCCGCATTGCTGACTATCTCATCCTCATCGGTCAGGGCCGCGCTAATACGCTCAAAGGGTGCCTGAGCGCCCAGTTTGCCCAGCGCATGGAGCTGGCGGGCGCTCAGCTCACCATCTGCAACGAACTCTTCGGCTACTACATCAGCATTGGATGCGATCGGCAACTCCTGCTTTAACGCCTTGAGCGCCCGGTGGGCCCGCTCAACATCTTGCATATAATACCAATCGAACTCTTCAGGAAGCCAGAAGCCTTGCGCCTTCTGTAAGTAGATATCGTTCAAATCAGCCACGGTTTTTTGTGCTCCCAACGTTTCAAGCGCCAGGAAAATGCCTTGTAGCTGAAACCATTTCAGCGGCTCCTCCTCCACGCAAAACGCGCGCAGCTGGCGCAACAGCTCAGCGGGTCCTTGAGTCCCTTGAATTTGTAGCGCCATCCTGCGCACTTGCACACTCCAATTATCATAGTGCTGCAAGGTCTCGGCTGGTTGCATTGTGCGCGCCATTAAATGCAGGCCCAGAGGGTGATGGCGCAGTTGTTGGTTGTCCCGTGACAGGGATGATTGATCGGTCTTATCGCCAAGCAGCCGCTGTATTTGATCATTGTTTGGCCGCACGCCTGGTTGGCAGAGCGCCCATAGGGCAGCCATCTTCTCCTCATAATCACGACTCTCCACCACTTGCAGCAGATAGCGAATAGAGGTGTGCTCACCCAATCTTCCCATAGCTTCCAGGGCCGCACAGCGAACAGCATCACCATACCCACGCTCATAGATAGAGATGAGCAGTCCCAGGGCTTCCGGTCCACCCACCTGGACCGAGGCCTGGCAGACAGCAAGCTTAACGTCTTGCGAAGAATCCTGGATGGCCGCCTTCAAGAGCGTGCGGGCCTCTAACTCTGGTCGCGAGCCCAGCCCGAGCACAGCGGCGGCGCGTAGCGGGACATGTTCATGCTCCAGGAACGCCTTCAAAACATCCAGCGTGATACGTTCAGGCTGCGTGGATAGGATTATCAGGGCCGCCGCTTGCCTTTCTGGACGGTCGCTATTGAGTATGGCTTCTACACGTTGCTGGAGCACAACGGAGCCCAGGAGGCCCAGGGACTTCGCAGCCACCTGCCGCAACATTTCCCAGGGGTCCTCACAATACGTGATCAATTGCGTAATGGCAATCTCTAAACAGGGAGCAGGCAGGGAGCGCACTTTCTGGGCCAGCAATTGCAGATAACGAACCAGGTAGAGGTTGCCAGAGTGCAAAGCAGCCACCATGCAACTTACCCAGCGCTGCGTTGCCTGCTGCCCAATCTCCAATAATCGTGGTACTGAGGCAAATGTTTCCAGAAAATGGAGCTCCTGCAAGGTAGTCAGGACGATAGAGAGCCCCAGGGCTCCAGGATCTCCCTGCTCGGTGTCAGGCTGTGCCAACAGACGTCTCAACCACCATTCAAGCAGGGCAATACCGCGATCTTCATGATAGCAGGCAAGTTCCACCAGCAAAGCTCGCATCAAGGTCTGACCCCGGCCCAGAAAATGGATACGCCACAGTTGTTCATAGATCGCTATGCGTTGCTGCTCATCTTGAGTCTCGAGTATCTGTTCTACCAGCAGACGCACCTGTTCACGTAGCGATGGAGTCAGAGGATGCGGCTCTGGCAACTGTTCAGGCATATGTAACAAGCTCGATTGATAGATTGGATAATCAGAATCATAGCCATATTCAAGCTCAACATGAGAACCGTTAAAACGCCATCCCCAGGTACGCTCGTCTTCCCCACGAATATGGATAAAACTATCCGCCTGCACAAATGGGGCCAGGACCTCAAATGGAGCGTAATCATTGCCAATTTTCCAGCCATTAAACTCCAATGAGTAGACATTCCCTTGCCGATCCATTACGGGTCGCCAGCGCAACCTCTGCAGGGTCTCTTCAAAGTTTGCCTGGTTTGTATACGCATGACCCTTCACCCAGCGAAAATGGCCAACCAGATGCTGCAAGGCCTGTTTTGCCAGCGCCAGGCGCTCGCGCGGAATATTAACCTGCGCCTCATCAAGATAGATCCAGTACCCCATAAAATATGTACTTTCTATGTCAGCAACCATACAGATAATCCCTTATGATTAAAGGGCCTTTATCTGATCTGGTGGCCTTAAAAATGATAAGAGGAGATATATCTCTTCCATTACTTTTCTAGCCGATAATTGCAGTAAGTACCAGATAAATTTTACCATTTTGGCGCCTGCGGCGCCGGGCTGGGGGTGTGGAGAGTGTGGTGGGCGGTCACGGCCGCCCAATACCATGTAGTTAAGAAGAATTTGAGTGCAGAAGCATGGGATTGGAGTCTGCCCCCTTTTTCCCCTTCCCATACGAAAAAACAACCCGAAGAACGAATGGTAGAGGTTCGGCCCGGTAGGTGCGACCCTCTGCGGTCGCTTGCCGCCCGGCGGCCCCGTATCCCAGCGATAGGGTGCCTCGTGGCATGATCCTTTCCTTCACGGAGTGCCCAAAAGCAGGGTCCGTGTTTGAGCACCGCGTGGCGCGAGGTCTCCGAGACAAGCAACCGCGTGGTGAGGAGACCGGGCCACCCTACCGGGGTGGCAAGCGAGGGCAAGCCTCGCATCTACAGGGCCGAACCTCTACCATTCGTTCTTATTTCTACCTGGTTGCTCAATGAACGGCAGAGGGGCTTGTCCTCATCCATGTCGTTCAGATCTAAACGGTATTGTGCGGCCGCCCACTGCACACACTCCACACCTGAAAGAATGGACATTGTCTCGCTTGCTCGTGATCTCTGGACGAACGGTAAAAAGCCCTATCTTACACAGGGCGAAGCTAGAGAAAGGGTCTATTACTAGAGCTAAAGGCTGATTTGATTCGTGTTACTAAATACAGATCAGATTATATTTGTGTTGGTGTATCCTCTGTATACACAACCCGTAGTATGGTCCCTATAGCTATTGATGGAGAGAGAAAGAAGATCGAGCATATATGCAGATACGCATTCCTGGTTTACAGATTTATCTACGCGATTGGCAACTGGCAGATCTAGAGCAATATAGCACCTGGATGGTGCCTGGACAGCCATGGAAAGAGCTGGATGGTCCCTATTACCCATTGCCATCTACTGAGGCGATCGAGGCCCAGATAGCATATATGCGCACGCAGATCGAGAACAATAGCTTCCCAACTATCCGCTCGGTATTAGTTATCAGTGACCAGGCCACAGATAACCTGATAGGTATTGTCTCCTGGAGTTGGGAAAGTGAGGAGACCCACTGGCCAACTATCGGCATTGTCATCTTTGATCCTACCTACTGGAACCAGGGAATTGGCTTTGAAGCCCTGGGACTCTGGAGCGATTACCTCTTCTATACGCTTCCAACTATTGCGCGCCTGGATCTGCGTACCTGGTCTGGCAATAAGGGCATGATGAGGCTAGCCGAAAAACTCGGCTACCAGTTGGAGGCACGTTTCCGCAAGGCTCGCACCTTCAAGGGCACGTATTACGATGGGCTCGGCTATGGTGTGCTGCGCGAAGAGTGGGAGGCCCGTTATCACCAGGGCTTCGCCAGTTATCTACAGAAACGCAGCCAACAAAGCGCGTAGCTACTCTTACAAACCTGTTAACTGAGCAACAACTGGAAAATGATCGCTTGGATAAAGTGGTGGCCGGGCCGTATGCACAATCTCGCATGTCAGTGGGCGAATTTTCTGGGCTGGATCACGCACCAGGATCCAATCCATGCGCAAAATACTATCCCCACGTGTCTTCCCCGAGGAGGATGGCTTGTACCAGTTAAATGCATGAAAGGTATTTGTCTGCGGATTGTCTTTGTGGCCGGTCGCCAGGTAGCTATCACTAAAATCGTGCTGCAGCCATAAACGATGGGGAGGCGAAGCTGGATCACAGTTAAAGTCGCCAGTTACCAGCACAGGTAGTGCATAATCGTGGGTAATCTGCTGTAGCTGTTGTATGATCAATGCGCTCCCCGCCAGCCGCGCATGCGCAGAAACATGGTCCAGGTGTGTATTTAGATGAATAAGTTCCACGCCACTGCCCAGCATCTGAAAATGGACCCAGGTTGCGGTCCGTATACAGGCCGTCTCCCAGCTGGCGGACAGTACATCCGGCGTTTCGCTGAGCCAGAAGCCACCAGCGCTCAATCGCCTGACCAGCTCGGGCTTCCAGAAGATAGCGGTATATTGATGCGGCTCCTCCGCGCTGGCCGATGGACCACATTCGCAGGCATAGCCGGGAAGTTGTTGTTGATACACTGCCAGATTGCCAGCCTCAACCTCCTGAAAACCGATCACGGCAGGATCGATCTCCTGGATAGTCTGCACATTTAAAGCTGACCGTAGCGGCCACGCATTTGGACCATCGGCATGCGATGCGCCACGAATATTAAATGTCATAATCTTCAACATCAAATTACCTCCTCGCTATAGCTACTATAAGATTGATTTGATGCGGTTCCTGCTCCTAGATAACAGAGCACGGTGGCTACATTCTGGGGGAGAGTTTTTGGGAAAGAGGCGCTGCCTGAGTGTGCGCGTCAATGGACTGGTGAGGAGAAGGACGAATAGCAATATTTCTATTTTCTCCATCAGGCGGGAAAAGTCGCCACCGCAGCCCAGTAGCCAGATTGAAGTCTGCCAGAATAGGATTAATAGGATAATGGAGATAAAGATCAGGCTGTGCCAGATCCAGAAGAGTATTTTGCGTTGGGTGGGATTTTCTAGTGAGAAAGACATGCTGTTGTTGGTTTGTGGCTGGCTTTTTTGTCTAAACATAGAAAATCCTTTCGTTTTTTCTTGCCAAACAGTTTAAGTTGTCTGTGGCTAGTATAGCATAGGGAAGAACAAATGTCCTTTTTTGGGTCTTGAGGTCCTATTTTCTTGATATGGGTGCGTCCGCTGGCGCGGCCGATTCTTTTTTAACAACTTGCATCAAATGTGCTGCGCACATTTGATGCAAGTTGTTAAAAGTGTTTTTGGAGCAATTCCTGTTTTTTGACGCATCCCCTTGAATGTTTTTTGATGAGCAAAGGTATGAAAAGCGGTGGACGGAGATCAACTATTCTCATTGGGGCTGTTGCGGGCAGAAGTATATGCGGCTGGCTCATCTTATAGGGCGGAAGCAACGTATTGATCTTGTAGTGCTTTTGGGAAGATGAAGAGTTATAGGATAGTAAATTGCTCGTTGCGACGGGCGCGTTTTATAATAGCCACGGGAATGCCGTGAGATGGCTATGAGCTGATAATTATTTCCTACAGGAGTCTGGGGTATGTTACATAAAAAGACGAATCGTACGACCGCGAGCGAAGCTGAACAGTCGCTAACTCCGGTCTATAGCCGCGTTCCGTTGGATAGAGCGGTTCCACGCAATGAGATGCCTGAAGAAGAGATGTTGCCACAAACAGCTTATCAGTTGGTACATGATGAGCTGATTCTGGATGGCAATGCACGGCAAAATCTGGCGACATTTGTGACAACCTGGATGGAGCCAGAGGCGCGGCAGATTATGACCGATACGTTTGATAAGAATATGATCGATAAGGATGAATATCCTCAAACGGCTGAGTTAGAGCGGCGCTGCGTTAATATTCTGGCCAATCTCTGGCATGCGCCGGAAGAGGAGAACGCGATCGGTTGTTCAACAATAGGTTCCAGTGAAGCCTGTATGCTGGCTGGCATGGCATTGAAGTGGAAGTGGCGCGAGCGCAGGCGAGCCGCTGGAAAATCTACCGACCGTCCCAATCTAGTGATGGGGATTAACGTGCAGATCTGCTGGGAAAAGTTCTGTCGCTACTGGGATGTCGAACCACGCATGGTCCCGATGGAGGAGGGCGCTACCATCTAACTGCAGAAGAGGCAGTCAAATTATGTGACGAAAACACTATCGGCGTCGTGGCTATTATGGGAAGTACGATGGATGGTAGCTATGAACCTGTAGAGGCCATCAGCCAGGCTTTAGATCGATTGTACGACGAGCAGGGGCTGGATATCCCGATCCATGTTGATGCCGCCAGTGGTGGTCTGGTCGCCCCATTCATTCAACCAGATGTGGTATGGGACTTCCAGGTACCACGCGTCAAATCCATCAATGTCTCTGGACATAAATATGGGCTGGTCTATCCAGGTGTGGGCTGGGTCGTCTGGCGCAAGCATAGTGATTTACCAGAGGAGCTGATCTTCTCGGTGAACTATCTGGGTGGTCAGATGCCGACCTTTGCCTTGAACTTCTCGCGTCCCGGCAGTCAAATTGTGGCCCAGTATTATAATTTTGTGCGGCTTGGAAAAGTAGGTTATCGCCGTATTCAGCAGGCCTGTCAGGATATCGCCCAGTATCTAGCGGCCGAGGTCGCTAAATTGGGACCATTCAAACTACTCAGCAATGGTAGCGATCTGCCTGTGTTTGCTTTTACGTTGAAGGAGCCAACTAATTTTACCGTCTTCGATTTCTCAGAACGGCTACGGGATCGCGGCTGGATTGTGCCTGCCTATACCTATCCCAAAAATCTGGAAGACATGGCAGTCATGCGTATCGTTGTCAAAGATGGTTTCAGCCGGGATATGGCCGATCTCTTGCTAAATGATATGCGCCGCCATTTGAACTACTACGCAGCGCACCCTGAGAGCACCCATACCAGCGGGAGTCCTGGTTTTAGCCACGGTGTCAGCCAGGAAGAAAAGAAGTAAAGCGAGTAAGGGAAAGGGAGTAAAGAGATGCGCATCATGATCGTTACCGATCAATATCCACCCATGGTGGGAGGCGTTCCCAATGTCACCCATGGCCTGGCTGTTGATTTTGTCAATCGAGGCCATCAAGTCTGGGTGGTCGCGCCTAGCTATGGAACGCGCGATGTCCAACGCATGGAAGAGGGCGTCCATGTCTCGCGCTTTTCATCGTTTGAGTGGCCGACCTATAAGGATCTACGTATCCCTTTGCTACCCTTTGCGCCAATTCATAAACTACTCAAGCAGGCTAACCCCGATATTATTCATGTACATTCTCCTATCGTACTGGGTAATATCGCCCAGATTCTCGCGCCAGGCTTGCATAAACCCATCATTGCCACCAACCACTACCTGCCCAGTAACATGCTTAGCCGCGCCATTTTGACCGATCCAGTGTTAGGCAAGCCGCTCAGCGCCCTTACCTACTCTTACCTGGTCTACTTCTATAATCGCTGCCAGTATGTCACCTCCCCAACGCAGACGGCCCTGGATTTGTTGAGCGAACATGGTCTACATGCCCCTTCAAAGGTTATCTCAAATGGCATTGACCTCAATTGCTACGCGCCGGGTCCATGCGAACCAGAGGTTATTCAGCGGCTGGGGCTACCAACTGATCGACCACTGATCATCCACGTCAACCGCTTGAGCGAGGAAAAACGCATCGACGTCTTGTTAGACGCAATGGCAAAAATCAAGGTCCCGGCCCACCTGGCACTCGTCAGTACCGGTCCAGCTGAGGCTGCCTTACGCGCCCAGGTTGAACAGTTGCAGATCCAGGATCGCGTCAGTTTCCTGGGCTTTGTGCGCGACGCCGATCTGATACCATTGCGCCGTTCAGCCCAGCTTTTCGTTATCCCTTCCGAAGCAGACCTGCAGAGTCTGGCCATGATGGAGGCGATGGCCTGTGGGCGCCCTGTTATCGCGGCCAACTCCTATGCTCTGCCAGAACTGGTACACCATAATCAAAATGGCTTCCTCTTTGAACCTGGCAATAGTGATGAGATGGCCATCCATATGGATCGTCTATTGGCAGATCCTGATTTGCAGAAACGTATGGGAGCTGAAAGCCTCACGATCGTCGCCGCCCACGATCGTATCAAAGTACTAGACCAGTGGGAGGACCTCTATACGCGCCTGGCCACTGAGTTCGAAGAGGTTCAAAAGGTCCACCAACGCGTCCACGTTCACTAAAAAACATCTTCGACAGGCAAATGCTAAGCTAACCGGAGTCAGAGCCATAGAGCTCGGACCCCGGTTAATTTTTGAGCACCATCTCCTCCTATCTATAGCACTCAATTGAAGCCTCATCCCTCCTCGATAGCCCCTTCAAAAGCATAAGCATATACTTGCTCATGCTCATTTTTACACGTCTATACCATGTAAAACATTTAATATCATATTTAATATCAAAGATATTAAATATGATACTTTTGTAATTTAATATAGTCTCATATACGCTGCTAATCATTATTCATATTGTTGATTTCTTAAACGCATTATAATTACTATAGGGTGGTTATGGCAAGTAGAACATTTAAAATTCTTTACATCTGGAGTAAGTAAGTAGTAATCAACATATAAGCGGCGTAAGATAATTCGAGCATCAAATATAGGTCTAACACATTTCTCTTGATATAGATTTACTAGAGGCCCCCAGAACTGTTGCATTGCTTCTTACTTATATATCCACCACTGGTTTTCCAGGAGGTACATTTGAGAAAAACATTGCGCCAGAAATGGCAACCGCGCTTCGCACTCATGATCTGTGCAGTACTTCTGGCATTGATCGCACAGGTCCTCATGACCAGTGCCACCTCTACCCGAGCGGCTGTGCAACAGCCACACACGATACCTATCCAGGGGCATGTCCTCCCGCGCTTAATGGCTTGACACCAATACATCCAACCGCCAAAAGTAACATCTTAAAGTTATCTATTGGCCTGGATCTCCGTAATCGCAATACCCTGACAGCCTTGCTGGCTGCACAGGAAAATCCTGGTTCACCTTATTATCATCACTACCTTACACCATCACAGTTCGTCAGCCAGTTTGGGCCAACACAAGCCACGGTCAATCTTGTGGTCCAATACTTGAATAGCCAGAATCTGACTGTTACGTCAGTGACGCCCAATCACTTATTCGTCAATGCAACTGGCACCGTGGGGGCGACAGAAAAAGCCTTTAACGTGGTTCTGAATGATTATAATTTCCACAATCGCGTCATTTATGCGCCGGCCAACAATCCCTCGGTACCAGATACATTAAGCGACGTTATTCAATCCATTGGTGGACTGAATAACATTCAGCTTCTGCCACTAACTGGCATGCATCACACGGCCAGGCCGCTCACCGGGACAAGTAAGCGCCACCCAATAGGTGTGCTCACCGGCCCGGGCGGTGGCTATACGCCAACTGAATTGCGCACTGCCTACAGTGTAGATTCATTGATCAGTGCCGGCAGCAATGGGACAGGTCAGAGCATAGGTGTCTTTGAATTGGATGGCTACCAATCCTCAGATATTGACCAATATCGCAGCTACTACAATCTGGGTACAGGCAATTACTCGAATATCCTGGTAGATGGGCCACCACCAATCCTGGAAGTGGCGCAATTGAGGTCGAGTTAGACATGGAGATCGTCTCGGCGATCGCTCCTAACGCCGCCCAAAAAGTTTATATTGGTCCTAACTCAACCTCGGGTGTCAACGATACTTATAGCCGCATCGTGACCGATAATACCGTCAAAGTCACGACCATCAGTTGGGGCTTATGTGAAGCATCTACAGGTAATGCAGAGCTCGGCGCCCTGAACAACATTTTCCTGCAGGGTTCCTCACAGGGACAGGCCTTCTTTGCCGCCTCTGGCGACTCGGGAGCCTATGATTGTAATGGTGGTGGGGGCAGCGGCACAACACTAGCAGTCGACTCGCCCGCCGACGATCCCAATGTGGTTGGCGTGGGTGGTACAAGGCTGCAGGTAGGTACTGGCGGAACATATAGCAGTGAATCTGCCTGGGGCAGCAATAACTCAGGTGGCGGCGGTGGCATCAGTTCCTACTTCACCCGTCCAGCCTATCAGACAGGCACCAACCTGACCAATGCGAACCGTATGGTTCCTGATGTCTCGGCTGATGCCGATCCACAGACTGGCTACGCTATCTACTGTACAGTCTCAGCATCCAACTGCTCCGGCTGGCTATCAGTTGGCGGCACCAGTGGAGCGGCACCCATGTGGGCTAGTACGGCCATTGATATCAATCAGTACCTGGCCTCACAGGGTAAACCGGTACTGGGCAATGCCCATCAATCTTTCTATAATCTCTACAATAATAGCCAGACTTATACCCCTTTTCACGATGTGACAACAGGAAACAACCTGTATTACAATGCAGGACCTAACTATGATCTGGCTACTGGCCTTGGTACACCCAATGCCTGGAACATTGCCCGCGATCTGGCTGGTGGTAGTGGTACGCCTACTCCCACCCCGACCAGCACGCCGATTCCAACGCCAACATCTACTTCTATACCAACGCCTACCCCGACCAGCACACCACGTCCAACGCCGACCCCTACTTCTATTCCAACACCACCCCCTACTTCTATTCCGACACCAACACCTACGCCTGGTGGTGGAGGTACACAACAGTTGATTGTCAATGGTGGCTTTGAAAATGGTCGTGCTCCATGGCAAGAATTTTCTGCTGGTGGTTATGAACTGATCAACCCGATTGCGGCCCATAGTGGACGCTATGGCGCGCTGCTCTGCAGCTATGCGAACTGTTATGATGCCATCTATCAATCTGTAACGGTTCCTGCCAATAGCAACAGAATCCTCTTAAGCTACTGGCTATACACCGCCAGCCAGAAACCAAATACCAATGCCTGTTATGACAGGTTCACAGCCAACCTACTCACAAGTAATGGCAATACTATCCGGCTACTGTCAATCAAATGTAATGCAAATTCTCGACGTTGGGTCCAATATACATTTGATCTCAGCTCGGTCCTGGCTAGCTACCGCGGGCAGCAGATCTATGTCTACTTCGATGCAACAACCAATCGTTACCAACCTAGCGCATTCTTACTAGACGACGTTTCACTCCTTGCCTATACCAATTCCTAAATCACTTCGTCGTCCGACAGCGGCAGGTCACATTTACTTGTGGCCTGCCGCTTTTTCATAGGCTGCTTTTTGGCCTGAAGCCCTATCTCTCCGGGATAAAGCCAGATTTATGACACATTTTGAAACGCATAGATACAGCATGAAACACGATGAAGCTATTACCTTTGGGCTACATTTTTCATACTCAAGCTGGCAAACGGTATAGCATGTGCTACACTGAGCTTCATCAATATTGCAACGTGCGAATCGAAATTGATCGACTGGTTCGCACATAGCCTAGAAATGAGGGCTCAGCCATACGAATCAATAGTGTGCACTTGCCCTTTGAAAGGAACACCTTTGACTCAGCGTTTACATTCTAGCTCAGCTACTATCACAACCTTAGATTCAAAAAACACAGGTAGTACAACTTCAATGAACAACAACCACAATGTAACCCTACAGGAACCTACTACTCAGGCATTGCCAAAGGTAACGGCAGCGGACCTCACCAATACATACCAGCGTGCTCATCAGCTGTCAGAGCGTCCTTCACTGGTCACCGAGAAATTACAGCGCGCATCATCACGTCGACCATCGTCAGGTCTGCGCAAAGGGATCGCTGTTGGCGCTACATGTTGTGCTTTGCTTCTCTCAGTATTTTCGGCCACACACTTCTCACAGGTTCAAACAACTGGCTCAGTAGCTAGCTACCGACAACCTAATGTCGCATCGACTATACAACATGACCATCATCGACATCAGGCTGTGGCCCATTCATATATTGACACAGCCCGAAGTTATGCCAGCGCAGCGGGCATCAACCCGGACACATTTGTACGTCAGATCCAGCAGGAGAGCGGCTTCAATCCAGGTGCTCAGTCGCCTGTAGGAGCCATTGGTATCGCACAGTTCATGCCAGCAACTGCCGCTAGCATGGGATTTGATCCTACCAATCCAGATGCTTCCCTCAAGGCTGCGGCCAATTGGATGGCAGATCTGAATCGTCAGTTTGGTGGAGATTATGCCAAGGCCCTGGCAGCGTATAATGCAGGCCCTGGCGCAGTACAAGGTGCCATGAACTCTGGTGGCGCAAACTGGCTGGCTCAACTCCCAGCTGAAACCCAGAATTATGTCCACAGCATCATGGGCTAGGCACAGCATACCCTGGCTCACTCCAGACATTTTTACCTTCTAAAACCCAACATGACCGCCTTCATACTATCTGGTAGAAGGCGGTCATGTTGTTTATTTGACATCTATGGCGGTCGTCTGGACATGCTATTAGTGATATAATTAAAAACATACTACTTATTTATTAGTAACTAATATGGTGCAGTTATACGTAAAAAAGTAAGAGAATATGAATCCCTAGCGGCGAAGGAGACTGTGATCTATGGATGATAAGACATCATTCACATCAAATGAACGTAAAAGGCTTGCGCGTGGAAAGCTTAATGTTAGAGACCTTGTTTTCTACACCATTGCTGGCGCGCTGGGTATAGATACATTGGGGGCTGCGGCATCGTATGGTGGACAGGCTCTATTTTGGATCTTGTTAGTCGGACTGACCTTTTTTATATCCCTTATCAATTATTAATGGCCGAACTTGGTAGTACCTTTCCGCGAGCAGGCGGTGTATATGAGTGGGGAAAAATGAGCGGAGGCCGCTTTTATGCAGCCATTGCCGCCATGCTCTACTGGATCGCCAATCCATTATGGATCGGCGGAACGATGTTTGTGACCGTCATAACCGCCATTAAAGTATTCTGGTTTGGGCGTACCGATTATCTATTTGGGGGCAACAAAATAGCCGATGTATGGATTACCATCGCGATTGCCGCCCTTTTCATCTGGAGTATTATGGGCGCGGCCTTGCTGCCATCTCGATCAATAAGCGACTCTCTAACGTAGGGGCCGCCTTTAAATTGCTCTTGATCGGACTATTCGTAGTACTGGCCTTGATCTTCTTTATGAGCGGACACGCCAGTGGAGCCCATATGGGTGCGCAGGATCTCTTGCCCTCCAGCTCTCTTGGTATCATTCTTAGCGGAATCATCCCGGTAATGCTATTCAAATGGCAAGGTTTCGAGGTTCAGGTGAATGTGGGCGATGAGGTCGATGATCCACAGCGTACGGTGCCACGTTCGATGCTTACAACCGGTGGACTGGCTTTCCTGGCTTATGTCATTCCAATTGTGGTGACCATCTTTGCGCTTAACAAATCACAGGTAGCTGGCAGTAGTGGCCTGTTACAGGCCATTGCCAATGTGACGATTGTGCTACCCCACACGCTGATCCTGCCATTGAAATGGCTGCTGGTACCTATACTGATAGTTGCCCTGGGAGCCAGTGGATCAACCTGGATGGTAAGTGCAAACCGCGCCTATGCCATCGCGGCCAAAGACCATGTGGCACCACAAAGTCTGGCTCGTTTTAATCCGCGCACGAACGCACCCAGTACAGCCATTATCGTCAGTGGCCTGATCGCAACCTGCGCCATGATTCTCGCCGTCCTGATCAACAGCTTTGGAGCCGGCACGCTACAATCCCTGTTTACGCTGGTACTCGGCTTCACGGTTTCGGTCAATACCCTGGCCTACCTGTTCATTTTCCCAGATCTTTTACTCTTGCGTTACAAACAGCCAGCCGCAAACAGGCCATACCGCGTTCCTGGCGGCGTGGTTGGCGCCTGGTTGGTCAGTATCCTTTCTATGTTTTATACCATCATAGTCAGCTACTTTTTGCTCTTTCCGGCCAGTGACGCCATCAAGAGTTCAGGGGTATCACGCCTGACCTATGAGGTTACCCAGTTGGTTGCTCTCGGGAGCATCATCCTGTTAACCGTTCTCTTCTACCTATGGGGTAGAAGAGAACGGCGCCAGGATATGGCAAACGAAGAAGAAGCGACCACCCGGCAACCTTTACAGCAAGAGGCTAATGTTGATAGACATTAACTACTCGCTGCAAGACATCGGGGACAGATAAAAACGAGACCTGGCGGACAAAGCCGTCCTTTCTATCCATCCTCAATCCGAATATCATCCCTTATAACGATAAGCGTATGGCCGAGGCACGTACCCGGGCCATACGCTCGCTTTCATCCTCGTCCATTTCATTCCAATATACTTCGAACAGCCGCCAATTACTGCGGCCGGTCAGGCGTCCTGGCCGCCCATTCACCAGGATCTCACTACCCGCCCCGGCCTCGAGCAGGTGCAGGTGATGGGCAAAGCCATCATTGCTGTAGACACGTTGCTCATCCAGGGGATGCCAGATTTCACCATCGCGACGAAAGAGCAGCAGGCCATGGTTCAATAATTCCAGGCCCAGAGCCAGCCGATCATCGGCCTGGCACAGCCCTAGATCCTGGCAGAGCGAGGTAAAAGAGAAAGAGGACTGCTGACAACGCCGCCAGCAGGCAAACAGATCAATCCAGGCCTGATCCAGTTGCTGGCGCCATTGCTTGAGGCGCATCTTATTAGTTTCATCTGGCACGTTTAACCATTCAGTTCGTCGCACATCCGGCAACAGTTGAATCATCGATAGCGGCCGCACAGCTGCCTTCCAGCCATCGGTAATCATACGAATCCCACCATTCTGCGCGGGCGCCAGAGTTAGCGCCAGGTATGGTGAGGAGTTCTTTTGACCTTGCACAATCGCAACCACACCAGCCCCGGGTACACGCTGGGGTATCTCATCCTGGATCACACGAGACGGTAGCACTAGAGACATCTCAGGGATACAGTCCGCAAACTCTTCATCGCTAATAATGGAACGCCCCAGGGCAGTTTCGCATGGCTGATAGATAGATTGAGCCCCGATACGGCTGCGCTTGAAATAAGCGGATGTATCACTTTTAAAGACATGCTCAATCAGGGGACGCAGGGTTGGCCGATAGGCATCCCCATAGTAGGCCTGGCCAAGCTCAACAATCGTCCAGGGACGCAACGGACCTAGTTTCTTGGCCAGTATCCAGAGCGATTCGATTGAGGGTATTTGCGGTTGCTCATCGATATCTATTGGGGCCAGGCGCGGCGAGGCATCAAATAGGCCCGTTTGCGCTTCCACATCTGGCATAGAGGGAACAAGGACACGATGCCGTACAGCTTGAAAGTTAAGCTTGCTACCCACCACAGGCACATCGACACGTATGTCAACGAAGCGCTGTTTGAGCGACGCGAGGGCCTCAGGAGAACCATGCACCAGCACCAGATGGCGTGGCGCCACTTTCATGACCACCTGGCTGATCTGCTCGCTATCGGCATGGCCTGATAAATTATATTTCTCAACCTTACAGGCCAGCACCACGCTCTGTGAGCCGATCTGCAGTGGGAGGCCGGGACGAGCACGTAAGAGGGCGGCCCCTGGACTTTCCTCATCCTGGTAGCCCGTCAACAATAAAGCATCCTGTTCACGAGTGGCAATGGTAGCCCCATACAGCGGAGAGGCTCCTCCCGAGAGCATGCCTGAGCTACTTATAATAATGGCTGGCTCTTTACGTGTAATCAATTCGGCCCGCTCATGGCTGCGCACGGCAAAGATATGCAGGCCCGGGTCGACAAACAATGGACGGCGTGCATTCTTTAAATAGCGCTGTAAGTTGGGATGTAGATCATGGGATTGGCCTTGATAAGCTGCGCAGACTGAGCGCACCATACCATCCAGGTAGATCGGCACAGGCGAAATGTGGCCGCTGGCACGGTATGATTTCAAGATCAAGACAATCTCTTGCGCGCGTCCAACAGCAAAGGCGGGACAGAGCACCCGGCCATTACGCGCCAACGTCTCCTGGACCGCCTCAGCAAATTTGCGCTCCTCCTCCCGCCGACTGGTATGGGCCCGATTCCCATAGGTACCCTCACAGATCATAATATCCGCATTGGGTAAAGCGGCTATATCCACCCCCTTAATCGTACGTTGATCGGTCACCGAGATATCGCCGGTATGCAACAACGTTCCTTCGGGAGTGGCAAAGTAGAGCATGCCTGCGCCCAGAATATGGCCCGCAGGCATATACCAGGCAAGAATATCGGGAGCAGTAACAAGGGGAGCAAAAGGTTGCTTGAAACTGACAGGCTGAATGCGCCCTAATAAAGCATCCACCTGTTCCACCGTATACAGGGGGGTCTCGCCGTCCGGCTTCAAACCTTCTTGCTCCATAATGTGTACAGAATCACGTAGCAAGATCTCTGTCAATACGCAGGTGCTCTCTGTGGCATAGATAGGAATATGCGGATAAAGCGAGGCGATCAGGGGCAGAGAACCTGTATGATCAATATGCGCATGTGTAATCAGGATAGCTTCGGGGGGACTGTCATCTAGCAAGCTTAGATCAGGCAAACGCGATTGACCATCACGAGCTGCCGGACGCATCCCTCCATCAATCAATAAACAATGGCCCGCTACTTTCAACAATGTGCTGGACCCTCCAACCTCCGATGCTCCTCCAAGAAACGTTAATTCCACTGCTATCTCCCTCCCATATTTCTGCACCAGAACCACTATGCTATTGAACAGCACAAAGAGCTTTATTAGTTTGACAAGACGGTGCGTTATTTCCGTCTATAAAGTATAACACGAAGTACATGGGTAATTAAATATATCGATTTGAATTAGTACCAATCAACGCAGAAGAAATACAAGATCCTCACAAGATCCTCACAAGCTAGAGCCATAAACTTGGTATAATAAATATAGAGACTCACCAGGGCTTTTAAATTTTCCTCTCTGGCGCCTGCGGCGCCGGGTTGGGAGTGTTGGAGCGTGTGCGGTGGGCGGCCGCCCACCGCACACGCTCCAACACCTGAAAGAAGGTCCATCGTATCGCTGGCTCGTGATCTCCCTACGATCTCTGGACTGAAAACTCGTCGCTAAAAATGGTGATTTTTAGAATTGATGATACAATGTTTTTGGTAAATCGATTGTTTTTTGATAGTTTTGCTTTTGCAATAGTATATAAGGAATTTCTGCATGCAGAGGAAGATCTCTACACCTGCAACGAAACGCAGTACGCAACAGAAACCAAAGGCGTCGTCCGTAACGCCGGCAGCAACGGAGCCACGGCAAGCGATTTTACAACCTGACGAATATCAAATTCTCGACAACATTCAGCGCCGTGTGCTCTGGCTCTCGACGCTTATCGTTCATCATGCCAATACTCGTCCCAGCGCAGATGACATAAAAGTAGGTGGCCATCAAGCGTCGTCCGCGTCCATGGTAACCATACTGACTGCACTCTACTTCCATTTCTTAAATGCCGAGGATCGGGTCAGTATCAAGCCCCATGCTTCCCCGGCCTATCATGCTATCCAATATTTGCTAGGGAACCTGGACCAGCACTATTTACAGACACTTCGCGCATTCAAGGGACTGCAAGCCTATCCTAGCCGCACCAAAGATCCAGATCCGGTCGATTTTAGTACTGGTTCTGTCGGTCTGGGCGCGGTCGCGCCAGCCTTCGCGGCTGTAACTCAGCGCTACACACAACAACACTTCGAGCAGGTTACCTCCCAACGCTTTATCGCGGTGATCGGGGATGCCGAATTGGATGAGGCAATATCTGGGAGGCCGCCATCGATGAGACGTTGCAGGGAGCGGGCAATGTATTGATCATTGTCGATCTTAACCGCCAAAGTCTGGATCGCGTCGTGCCCGGCATTCGTGCCACACAGCTAAAAAATCTCTTTGGCGCCGCTGGCTGGCATACCCTGGAAGCCAAATATGGACGCCAGTTGGAAGCAGTATTTGCCCAACCGGGGGAAATGCTCTACGCCAACGTATCGATGAGATGAGCAATGAGGAATACCAGAGCCTGCTACGGCGTCCGGGAGCGGACATCCGGGCGCGCCTGACCCATCCCGACGGGCTCAATCAACCTGAACAGCCAGAGATTGCCCGGGCACTGCACGATACACCCGATGAAAATCTCAAAGAGCTACTCGCCAACCTGGGTGGACATGATCTCAATACGCTGTTGGAGGTCTTTGCACAGGCCGATCAATCCCAGGATGCGCCAACCATTATCTTTGCTTATACCATCAAGGGCTGGGGACTACCCTTTGCAGGCGATGTCATGAATCACTCGATGCATCTTAGCCATGAACAGGTACAGCAACTACAACAGGCGTTCAACATTTCCGGGGGAGCAGAATGGGAGGGCTTCGCGCCAGAGACAGCGGAGGCGCGCTGGTGTCAACAGCGCGCCGAACGGCTCAGCAGAAAGCAGCTGCAAGCGGCCCACTGCTACCTCCGCAGAACATACCCGACAGCCTGGATATCTCGTATCCTAAAAAGCTCGCTACCCAGGAGGCACTGGGACGTATCTTACCCCAGCTGGCTAACCTGGCTGGCATCGGAGAACGCATTGTAACGGTTGCCCCCGATGTGGCGATCTCTACCCATTTAAGTGGCTGGGTCAATAAGACTGGTGTCTTCTCCCCAACGCAGCACCCTGACTATCTCGAAGGTATTCAACGTGCGTTGCGCTGGCAGCCAAACCCACAGGGACAACATATTGAGCTCGGCATCTCTGAAACGAACCTGTTCATGCTGCTAGGACAACTCGGCCTGAGCTATGAACATTCGGGGCAACTGCTCTTCCCGATCGGGACTGTCTATGATCCTTTTATCTGTCGCGGCCTGGATGCCTTGATCTATGGACTCTATAATCACAGCAAGATGATCTTTGTTGGTACACCTTCGGGGGTCAGCTTGAGCCCGGAAGGGGGCGCCCATCAATCCACCGTGACCGCCTCGCTGGGAATCGAATTGCCAGAACTCAATTATTATGAGCCGGTGTTTGGTCGTGAGGTAGAATGGCTGCTCCTGCAAGCGTTGCGCGACTGCTGCGATCGCGCGGAGGGACATTCAACCTACCTGCGCCTTTCCACCAAGAAAATTGATCAAACTCTATTGGATGTAGCCCTGGAACGCCTGGGAGAAGATCGCTTGCGCCAGCAGGTGCTGGCGGGCGGTTACCGGCTCCATGAGGGGCGCGAACTAGTGACCGATGCCCGCGAGGACGAGGTGGTGCAAATAGTCACCACGGGCGTCATGGTGCCAGAAGCACTGGCAGCGGCCAGAGCGCTGGCACATGAGGGAGTCGCGGCCAACGTCATTCACCTGACCAGCCCAAAAGCGATTTTTAGCATGTATACAGATCTACGGCGCAGCCAGAGTCAGGGTCAGCCTGAGCCAGCATCCGCGGCACATCTGCGCACGCTCTTTCCACGCTCTGAACGCCTGGCCCCCATCGTCACGGTCCAGGATGCATCCGCCCACAGTCTGGCCTTTCTCAGCGGCATCTATGGTGTGCCCAGCATTGCCCTGGGAGTCGACCAGTTCGGACAATCCGGTAGCATTCAGGAACTCTACCAGCAGGTTGGCATCAGCACCCACGACATAATTGCCGCCAGCTATGCCGCCCTGGACCTGATCCAGGAAAGATAATTCCTCCTGCTCCGACATCATTAGTTTCGGACGGCTATCCATGAATTATATTTTATGGATAGCCATCCGTTCTCATGCTCCTCATCAAGGAACAAGTTACGCTTGGTAGTCTTTCCTATACTGAAAAGAAGAGCATCTCATGCTCAATTTGGACAGTTTAGTGAAGAGATACACTTATGAAACAGCATGTAACGAGATTTTTCTTTGATAATCTACTAGCGCAAAATATTGGCGTGGGGTTGCCATGCGTCATCTATGGGTTACTGCTATGCTTGCTTATACCGCCTTCCCGCTTACCGGCCTATGCGGATGGGGGTGCCCCGAATCTAGCTTACGTGGCAGGTTCAGCTACAGGCATCAGCGTCATCGATGTGGCCCAGAAAGCAATTTCACGCACCATTACCACTACCGGCGATCCGCATGCGCTCCTGTTGAGTCCCGATGGGCGCTATCTATATGTTACCAGGCCAACCGTAGGGCAGCTGGCGATCCTGGCGGCCAGCACAGGCAACGCTATCTGTACAGCCTCCCTCCCCGGCCAACCACAGTTTCTGGCGCTGGATGTCAATACATCCAGTCTCTATGTCGCGGGCAAGGGGAGCAGGCGCGTAACAGCCCTGGATACTGGTAACTGCAGGGTCAAGCAGACATTTTTGGCCCAGGATATGGTTAATGGAGTGGCCCTGGCTTATCCCCAAATCAACTTAAACAATGGACAGGACACACAACTCTGGGCAACCACAGCCAGTGGTATCACTGTCTTCAACGCTCGGACAGGCCAGACCATTCAAAGCATTTCCATGACAGCCGAGCCACGAGCGGTAGCGATCCCTCCTGGCAGAACCGCTTATGTCACCACCGGACAGGGCACGATCAATGCGATTGACATTAATAACTATCACAGCATGCTTGTCATCGCGGGCGGCGCCTATGGTCCCATGGATTTTGATGAGTCAACCGGAGAGGTTTATGTCCCAGATGCCAGGCATGATCAGCTGGATGTGCTCTCGCCAGTCGCGGTCGGCTATGCGCGCCCACATGAACCGGAGCGTACCTGGACCTTTGCCTCGCCCCCCAGCTCGGTTGCTATTACAAACGACGGACAACTCGGCTTTGTGGCCCTGGCTGGTGGTCAGGTTGTCATGTTAGATCTACCGGGCCAGCAAACGATCACCATGTTGCATGTGGGAGGCTCGCCCCACTTCATCATCACCGGCTTATATCCGCCTCTAGCACCAAACAGTCCACAAGAAGCCACACTTTCTGGTATACTCGTAACTATTGGAGCATATGGATTAATTGCAGTTATGCTCATTGCTCCCACAGGATATTTTCTTTATAAGCGATCTGCGCGCAGGCGTAAAGCCATATCATAAAGTTGGCGCAATGATGGGACCTGAAGTCCAGGCGGCCAACAAGCGCATATGCACAGGAGGCAGCTACATTATGGTTACCGCAGCTTATCCAACAGGCACCGTTCTACTTCTGGCAGGAACCCGGCAAGGACTCTTTTTGCTAACATCCCAGGATCGGGTTCGGTGGAACATACAAGCAACCAGCTTGCAACGCCATGATGCGCGCATCTTCTATGCTATGTTTGACCCTCATAACCATTATCGCTTGTTTGCCGCCGACAACCGCCAGAGAGTAGCCTTTCTACGCTACAGTGATGATTTTGGGGTCAGCTGGCAAGAGCCTGAGGAGAGCATATCATTTCCCACGACCGGCCCAAACGGCCAGGCCGAAATATGGTATATCGAACCAGGGCGTCCTCAGGCACCACAGACGCTCTATGCTGGTACGGGACCCGCCGACCTCTGGATCAGCTATGACAGCGGCAACCACTGGCAGCGAAATGCCGCATTGAATGAGAAAGCCCGGCATGAACAATGGGAAAACGGTGAGGTCGGACCTGTGTACATAGTATTGTAGCGGATAAGGAACAGCCTGAGCGTCTATGGCTGGGCATCTCTGGCGCCGGGAGTGTGCGAACAGAGGATGGCGGGGAAAGCTGGCAGGCGATTAATCAGCTGGAACAACCTCAAGCAGAGGGCTGGACCTCTATCTGCACCAGCACACATCGCTTGCTACAACATACCTATCAGCCAGATACGCTATATCAGCAAAGCCGATGTGGACTCTTCCGCAGCACTGACGCAGGCACTAATTGGACCAGCATCAGCCAGGGTCTCCCCTCGACATTTGGCTTTCCCCTCACGCTGGATGTCAGGCATCCAGATACGCTCTTCACCTTTGTCGTCAACGATGAAGACCGCTACCCACTTGGAGACCAATTTACGGTCTATCGCAGCCAGAATGGTGGCGCTAACTGGGAGGCCTGCACCAGTGGACTACCCAGGGGTGCCCGGGCGCGCCAGAAGATTCTACGCCATGGCATGTGTAGCGATGACAAATTTCCCTGTGGCGTCTACATTGGAACGATGAGCGGCGACATCTTCGCATCTGCGGACAATGGCGACAACTGGCAGATGATCGCTACTGGCCTACCAACCATCTATGCGGTTACCGCTGTTGTCATCTAGCTACATTTCGGCTAGCTTTTAACCACATATAACTTTTTTGCTTGTATCTGGCGCTCATGCTGTATAATAATAGAAAGAGAAAGAATCTTTTATGTGCGATTAAAAAGGATCGAATTATGAATACAGCAAGGATGCATCTACAGCACATTTTACAAGCGCTGACTCTGCTTTGTACAGTATTACTTGTTGGCTGTAATAACGTTGCGGTACAGGATGCCACAACTACACCTAAGTCAGAGGCTAAACCCACAAGGATAGTAACAACAATGGCGTGGGAGAAGATTGCACTGCCAATCTCTGATACCCAATTGAGTGATTATGTCACATCCCCCATTGAACCCCAAACAATATATGCGTGTATGAAGGCGCATGCAACCGGAGCAGAGCAGATGACGCTCTGGCGCACACGTGATGCAGGTCAACACTGGTCTCAGCTACACTTATCCGCCGCAACTGGGGCTGGTTGCTCGCTATCGATCGCGCCAGATCAGCCTCAACGCATCGCCCTGCTCATCAAGCATGATCCAACCAGTCAACAGCCTGCTAATGCTGGCAGCCTTTATATGAGTATCGATGGTGGAACAAGCTGGCACAATATAAATAGTTCCAGCGCGCTTGCCAATGAGCAAATAGAAGATTGCAGCGTCACCATCACGGCCCATCATATCTATCTCTGGTATAGCTATGGCGGTGGGCAGGGCTCTTTGCAACACAGCCTGCTCGAACGCTCTGATGATAATGGACACTCCTGGTCCCACTCGGATACTGCGTTTGGAGCGAACAGTCTGTTTTTTATGCCCCAGATTGGACACGACGAGACGCTAACGACCATAGTACGCCACGTAGCGGGCGCGAATACCACCTCATCTCAATTATGGATCAGTCATGATGGCGGGCGCTCCTGGCAACAGCAAAACGATCTGCCACCACAGGTGATGACCTACCTACAACAAAGTCATAGTAGCTCAGCGCCGCTCTATGCGCTGGCCCATGAACAACTGCCATCAAATCTCTATCGGCTACAGTTATGGCAAAGCACCAGCGGCCAACAGTGGTCAACCATTCCTGCCCTGCCTGTCACAGGCACGAACGCAGAACAATCGGGATTGCTACAGGCACTCGCGATTACCAATAATGGACAGTTGCTAGCCTTTGGGGTTGATCCCAACAGCGGTATCCCAGCACGAACCAGCACCCAGCGACCAACCACCACCTTCTGGCTCTGGGCCTGGAATCCTGGCACCGCACACTGGCAGGTACTCTCGACCCCCCTACAATATACAGCCGACGAAGGTTGCGGACTCTGCTGGAACGGACAATTTGCCGGCAGTGCGCAACAGAACAGCTATCTCTATGCCTACCACTGGGGCGACCAGAAGCACCTCTTTCGCTTCCATTTACCCGAACTTTAGCTTCACAAGCAGACCATGATTCGAATAACAACAATAATAACGATCTGTAGCCTTATTAGTGGAAGAAAAAATGATAGATCAACCAGGACACTAAGAGGGCACATAATAGCCAGATAGCGATGATAACGGCGGCGGCCACGCGGTTAACCGGCCTGCCCTCGGCAAGGAGGATATCAGCACGTTGACGGCTCTCCAGCAAGACGGGCTCGGGAATCATTTTCAGGGCCAGGTAAATACCTAGCGGCAACAATAGCAGGTCATCAACCAGGCCCAAAACTGGAATAAAATCTGGAATCAGGTCCAGTGGGCTCAGAGCATATCCAATCACACAGGCGGTAAACAGGCGGCTATACCAGGGCACCCGTGGATCTTTATAAGCGAAATAGAGAGCATAGATCTCACGCTTCAAAAGTCGCACCCGACGTTTCCAGTCCTGGAAACGTCGGTCCGCAGTTTTCTTTTCCTCAATAACATCTGGCACGTAGAGCTCCCTTTAGCCTGGTGATGGTCATCAGTGATATGATCCAAGCGCCATAAGAAAAAACAAGACTCTGTGAGAGCCGTCTGCCTGCTCCCACAAAGTACAAAAAGCAGCTATACAAAGCTTATAAGCCGGCTATTGGCGGTAGCGCTCGCGTAGAGCCTCTTCAGGGATATATTCACCAGGTAGCAGGTGGAGCGGCTCTTTTTCATCGGCTTCAAGGCGCGCAATTTCGACACGGGCTCGTTCTTTTTCTCGGACAATCAGACAGACAGCAATCGCCCAGGCAACAGAATTAATAACCACAGCAACCGGTACAGTGATCGCCAAAATCTCTTTCATAGATAGCATTGTAGCTACCCCAGGTCCTTGAACAACATTATTTGCTTGCACATCGTGATGTCGTGATTTCATAGATTCCTCTCCTTAAAGACATTCCATTATATCAACAAAGGATATTCACATATTTAAAAAGCGGTTGAGCTGAATTCATGATATTGATCAGCTGACTACGTAACACATATATTACCTGATTTCAACGCTCTCGTCTAACGGTATCATTTCACAAAATCGCATTATCCATCATTATCAGGTGCTGTAACGGGAGAGGCCTGTCTGATACCAGGATAAGGGGTATGTATACCTTTGATAGCGTACCAGAGAATCTGGTTGAGCTGATCCATGGGGATATTATCTTCCATTGAGAAATCCATGCGCTCCGAGGCGGCGGCCCCATAGGCAGTGCGGCTATTAGTGGCCGTAGTAGAGATATCCTCACGTCGCACCGTATAGGGTGTAGTATTAGCATGGCTGGTAAACGCACGCCACATAGGCACCGCATTGGCATCATATTGACTCAAAGGGCGCAACCCGAGAATCAACTCAATAGTCCGCAACATGGCCGCAGTGTCATAGAGCGTATGATCCACATGCACCTGCCTACGAGCCGTATAGGGACTGATGACCAACGATTCTGTGCGATGTGCATCTACATGATCAGGTCCATTCTGAGAATCATCCTCTGTCACAAAAATAGCCGTACTGGCCCAATACTTGCTATGGCTTACCGCATCCACCATCTGACCCAATGCATAATCGTTATCGGCCACATATGCCTGAGGCGTCAATTTGCCAGCCCTTGTCCCCTCGGTATGATCATTGGGCAACCATACAAGTTCTAACTGTGGCAAATTATTATGGGCCACAAACTGGGCAAATTCACGCTTCCATTCTTTCACTCGGTCAGCATCCATAAAATTCAGGTCAAATGGCTTATAACGAGGATCATAATGATTAAGCAGGCGGGGCACTACCTCGCCAGTGACCTGCATGGGCGCGAAACACAATACCTGCCCGGGCGGAATATGTTCACCAAGGTAGGTATGGGCCACGGGACCCTTACAGCTGGCTGCTTGAGCGGCAGGCAATAGATGAGGCGGCTCCTTCGTATGCAATTGGTAGAATTCACCATAATCCCGATATGTAATATGCGCTTCGGCGGCCGCATCCCAGATGTAGCCACCCGGTGAAAGGCCAATCGCGTTGTCTCCACTAAAATCAGCTGGACGATGGCGGCCATTGATGCCGGGTGAATAATTTTGCGGCCACATCTTCTCAATATAATCGTTGGCATTAGCCGAGTTGATCCAGTTATGGCCATCGGCACTCACCTCTGCATCAGCATAAAAATTATCAAAGACTCCGAAACGCCTGGCCAGTGTATGTATATTGGGTGTAATTTTCTGTGGAAAGAGCGTCAATTGCGCATCCCCATTAGCCGGTTTTTCATCCCCCAGAACTTGATCATAAGTGCGATTCTCTTTAATCACATAAATCACATGTTTGATTGGAGAAGTACCTCCTGGCCGGGGAATTGGATTATTTGCATCACGTTCATTCAGTACGGCAGCAGGTTTTCCATCATTACGCGAAACCTGGTCAGTATAGAGCTTCAGGCGCTCTGCTTTAGGGATCTCAATGGTAGAGAGGGTCCCATTAATCATACTCCCGGTAAAGCCATTGAAGGCGCAATTACAGTAGTGATTATTATAACCACTTACCGCGTCCACAATGGGAGGTTTCACACGAACCGGATCGGCATATAATCGTTTATCATTGGGGCCAGCCCCTATCCCCTTGCCATTGGTAACATAAAGGGTGGAATTCGCCGCATCCACATTGACTGAAGTAGGATACCAGGCGGTAGGGATACGGCCCTGGATCTGTCCTTTATCACCCTGTAGATTGATCACAACCACCTCGTTATTGCCCGCGTCCACCACATAGAGGGTCTTCCCGTTCGGGCTAAGCGCCAGGCCCTGCGGGCTACTACTCAAAGGGGCATGGGGCCGGGGCGACACCGAGATCCGTCCCACTTCCCGCTGCTCATCGGTATCTATAATGGAGATCGCATCACTATTAGCAGCGGCCACATATAAATAATCATCATGGGGACTCAAAACCATCGCGGTAGGATGCTGGCCAACTGGGATACTGGCAATTTCATCATTAGTCTTAGTACTAACCACTGAAATAGTGGCATCGCCCCAATTACTGGCATAGATAAGCTTACCATCTTTACTCGCCAGCGTTGTATAAGGATATAGACCAATAGTTACATGCTTTAATACCTTTTTACTGGCTGTATCCACTATTGCCATGGTATGGGCCAGATTATCGGCAACATACAGCCTCTTGCCATCAGGGCTCAAACTCAGGCCGGTCGGGAAATTATTCAGATGGTGCTCCTGTAGACTAATGGCAGCCTCCTCGTGTAAATGTCCATCCGCAGAGACGGTATAGGTATGGACGATATTCTCACCACCCCCAGAAGCATAGGCAATCTTCCCATCGGGGCTGTAAGCCAATCCCACAAAGACGCTGTGAGGGGAGATATAAGGGATGGTTTGGACAAGCGTATGATTACTGGTAGAGATGACCTGTAATGACTGAATACCTGCACCCCCATTAGAAACCAACAAATGTTTGCCGTCCGGGGCCAGCACCGCATTCAAAGGCAGATCCCCTAAAACCGTTTGCTGTCCGGCAGGGGTAATCGTCCAGGTATCAACCAGGCGCGTCGCGCCATTTTTTGTGCCAGGCATAGCCGTTAAAAAAGCAGCTTCTCCAGTGGCAGTTGTAGTATAAAAAAATGATACGCAGATAGCCATAATCAGCAGAAGCGGCAAAAATATTACAAACAGATTGAGAGGGCGGCCTGGATGCCCAGGCAGGTAGTGCCCCCCTTGAGCTTGTAGATCTTGTCGCATACCATAGCCTTTCAATGCTAGCAGGCATTCACACATAACCAACGCTTAAAAGCATCCTCAACGCCGCTTGAGCGCGGCTCGCCCAGCAGCCACAAGCTCAATCATTCTCACAAATGCATCAGTTGTGCTCAGACGATTGAATGGCATACTTTGATTATAATCAATAAAAAACCGGACTATATAGAAATAATCGATGCCCCTCCGAGCACATCCAGCCAGGATGCATAATAGACATGCACACATCTATCATCTAAAACTGCCGTCAATAAACATACAATAATATCGATAAGAGATTTTTGTGCTTGCGCAACGTCTCATAAATACCGGGGTCATAAATTAACAACTTGCGTTTAATATAAACGTATATTTCTTCGGAGGAATGGACAAGAAAATAATTTTGGTCAGGCGCAATGCTGATAGCTGATATCTAACGATAGCGTCGAAAAGAGAGACCTCCTTCTTTATAGTGGCGAAAGCCAGCGGCCTGAATAAGAGAGGCGTAAGAGAACAAAAATGCTGCGGCATCGAGACAAAGCGGGCTTCAATTCCTGGCAGTGAATACAAATAATACACTGACAAAATCTATCTATATTACACGTACAGCAGGTATCATAAGCAAAGGGTGCCTTTATGAATATTAGCTCTAGCATACGAAATTTAACTTATATCTTTGTGATCTTATTCGTGGGTTTAAGCGGTGGATTGGTATACTGGCAGGTAGTGAAGGCGGATAATGTCACAGCAACCATTCACAATCCCCGGCGCTGCTCGGCAGAGAACGCGCCGGTACGAGGACGCATCTTCGATCGCAACGGCGTCTTGCTGGCAGAATCAGTGCCAGCCAAAGTCTGTGGTGGCTATATCCGTCACTATACAGATCCGTCGCTGGCCGCGATCATTGGCTATTATGCTCCAGGAACGTATATTCCAGGTATTGAGGGCCAGTATAATGACGTGCTTACCGGCAATGCAGGCCGTACCGCATTAGATAACGAAATCAACAAAACACTGCACAAATCGCCAATTGGGAACGACATCTATCTCACCATCGACGAACGCATCCAACAACTGGCAGTGCAGCAGTTCAATAACTATCATCCCGATACCGATCCCTTCTATCAGCAGAACTATTCAATCAACCAGGCAGCGCCCTCTAACAAGGGATCAGTAGTCATTTCAGATCCGCATACCGGCGAAATCCTGGCCATGGTTAGTTCACCAGGCTACGATCCCAATAAGATGGTCCAGACCCTGTCTAATGGAGATTATAATTACTACAATCAGATGGACAAAGATCCCGATCATCCGTTGTATGTGCGACCATTGAAAGAGCTCTATTCGCCGGGCTCAACCTTTAAAACCGTCACCCTGATGGCCGCCCTCGATTCAGGTACCACCACATTGGATCATCCCTGGGACAAGAAAGGGGCGGTGGGTCCGCTGTTCTACGACGGGCACCAGATCGTAGGCGATAATCTGGGGGTTGGAGAATTCGTCTTCCACTTCCCGATTACGACCGAATTCGCCTATGCCAACTCGGATAATATCGTGTTTGCGCAGCTCGGGGTCAATACGGGCATGGATAAATGGCTAGAGTACGCCAAAAAGCTCTACATTGATCAGGATATTCCATTTGATTTGCCAACGCAGAAAAGTAGCGTGCTCAATAGCGATGGGCAACCCTTGTCAACCCTCCAATTGGCAACCAACGGCTTCGGGCAGGGCGTAGACAACGTCTCGCCGCTCCAGATGTCGATGGTGGATAACACCGTCGCCAATAACGGTGTCCTGATGCGCCCCATGCTGGTTTCAAAAATTACCGACCAGGCTAAAAATCCGCTGCAGACGATAGATCCGCAGGTGTTAAATACCGTGGTGAGCAAGGACACAGCTTACCAGGTCAGACAGGCGATGGCAGCCGTGACAACCTGTGGCAGCGGTTGGCATCTTAGCCAGAACTTTGGCTATACATCGGCCATTGCGGGCAAAACTGGTACCGCCGAGGTTGGTGGTGGCTTACCAGCCCATGGCTGGATGATCACGCAGGCCCCATTTACCCTGCACAACGCCGACCAGATGCCCGCGCTAACCATCGTGGCCATGCGCGAGAACGGCGGAGAAGGCGCCTATGCAGTCGGTCCCAGCATCTGGAAGATGTATAACGATATCTTCGACAAAGGCTATGTTAAAGTTAACAACATGCCCTCGCCACTATATTCAGAAAGCTATTGCCCGGCGACTAAACTGTGGCAAACGCGCTAGACATAATTATTAACAAAACAAAAAGATCTCTCGGCACCTATGGGGAGATCTTTTTTATTTTTAAAGAAGAGAAATTAACATGGAACAGTCTGCGATGGCGGTTGAAAAAGAACCCGTCTTGATCTTAATCACAGGCATTATGGCAGCCGGAAAGTCTACCGTTGCCCATGCGTTAGCCCAACACTTTAAGCGAGGTGTACATATCGAGGCAGATACGTTACAGCGCATGATTGTTGCGGGAGGGCAGTGGGCCGATGAGGTGGGTCCACCCGAGGGGGAAGCAGCCGAGCAGCTACACCTACGCCTCAAGCACATGTGTATGCTGGGAAGATCATTTTTCGCCAACGGTTTCTCGGTAGTGTTCGACGATATCATCATGGGAGAGCGCTGGCAGCAGTTTCAGGCAGAGATGGTGGGTCTACCCATCAATGTCGTGGTACTGACTCCCTGCTAACAATTATTGAGCAGCGTGACTTCCAACGTACCAAACAAACGCAGGGCCGAGCCTGGGCTGAGTACCTGGATCAAGAATTAAGGGCGAGCATGGACCACACGGGATTGTGGATCGATAATTCACAACAAACGCCTGCCGAGACGGTTGAAAGGATTCTACAGGCGCTGGCCATGCAAAAGGACAGGGCTATGTAATGTTCGCCCAGAGAATGTACATCTTTCAGGTGTGGAGTGTGTGGAGTGGGCGGCCGCGGCCGCCCGCTCCACACACTCCACACCCCCAACCCGGCGCCGCAGGCGCCAAAGAGAAACATTAAATAGCACTGGCAAAAGGACTAAATGGTTGCATCGCCCTATCCTAATCTGCTAGAGTAATAAAAGCCAGAGAATATGTTTAAAGAGGGACGTTAGTAGAAAATATGCCACTGTTATCCTTACCTGATCAGTTAGAGAGCGCCATTGAAAAGGCCTTGCAGAGTGTACCCGCCTCCAAGTGGAAAAGTGCGGCCAAAGCCTTGAGTGAACGCTACCGAACGCAGCGCACGGGTCAGGAGACAGCATTGGCCAGGGGCGTTGATGCGGCGCTGGGCTATGCGGCGCTGATTATGCCTGCGGCCTACGCCCAGCTTAGCGGTGCGATGATCTCGGTCAAAGCACGTGTGCCAGACTGGCAACCGACCAGCATGCTGGATATCGGCAGTGGACCAGGAACCGCGCTGTGGGCGGCAACAGAACAATGGCCTTCTTTACAACGGCTCACCGCCTGGGAGCGCGAGTCCTCTTTTATTGATCTGGGACGCCAACTGGCCAGGAGTAGCGAGCGAGCAGCCCTGAAACAAACAGACTGGCATAGAGTCACCATTGGTAGTAAACTGCCAGGCCAGATTGAAACCTACGACCTGATCGTGCTGGGGCATGTGCTCAATGAATTACCAGAAACCTTACGGCAGGAGATTATTACACTGGCCTGGCAACACTGCTCAGGGATCTTGCTGCTCGTAGAACCTGGCACTTCGGCTGCCTTCCCCATCATCAAAGCCATGCGCGAATATCTGCTCAGCCTGGAAGCCCATATCGTAGCTCCCTGCGCCCATAGTATGGCCTGTCCCCTGGTAGATGATTGGTGCCACTTCCCGCAACGCCTGGAACGTCCCGCATTTCAGCGCCTGGCCAAAGCCGGGACAGCCGGTTGGGAGGAGAGCAAGTTCTCTTATGCCGCCCTGGCCCGCTTCAAAGCCAGCACGCCCATCTGGGGCCGTCTGATTCACCAACCCCACAAATCCAAGAAAGATGTCAGCCTCACCGTTTCCAGCACACAGGGAATTGTCGAAGTCCATATTCCTAAACATAATCGCGAAGCCTTTCGCAACGCCACCGATTACGATTGGGGCGATACCATCGAAGTCACCCTCAAACCCTGAAAATCCTTATGTAAGTGCCTGTGATACAACAATAGCAGCACATGACAAAAAGGCTCGCGGAAGAGATAGGCAAAAGCTTCTGTCTACCCGTTCCGTGAGCCTTTTGTGTTAGATTATTATTTTTTGAGCAATAGTAAGTATTTTATTATGCGCTAGCCGACCAGACCGGTGCTTCCATACCCAATTGCAGGCTCATCTTCTCGATTGAGGCTTCCACAAATGAGCGGAATAAGCGAGCCCAGATGGGATTATCATGATACAGTTCTTCTGGATGGCATTGTGTTCCCAGCATAAATGTGCGCTCAGGCAGTTCCAATAGCTCAATGATGCCATCTTCAGCCAGGCCACTGGCGGCAACGCCGTCACCTAATTTTTTAACCGCCTGGTGGTGCAGGCTATTGACCAGCACCTCATCGCTACCTAAAATCTGGTACATCCTGCTATCAGGATCAATACTCACACTATGGATAGTCTGGTTACGAGGTAAATGCCAATTTGCATGCTGCAAACCATTCTCGTAGCCAGTGTCCAGGTCCTGGTAGAGAGTACCACCACGCGCAACGTTCATCAACTGCATGCCACGGCAGATGCCAAGTGTAGGCATATCTTCTTGATAAGCCCAGCGAGCCAGGTGGAGCTCTAATTTATCTAATGCCGGATCAGTCTCACTGATAGCGGCTATCGCTTCTTCTTTGTATGTACTGGGGTGTACATCGATACCACCGGAGAGGAGTAAACCATCCAGGCGCGAAAGCAACGAACGCAGGCTCTCATAATCATTCATAATGGGAATAATAATAGGGACCCCACCCGCACTCTCGACCGCATGGACATATGATTGATTGCTATAATATACAGGCTTCTCGGCGTTCTCGCCCCTCACCCCTGTTCGACATGGTATTCCAATTAACGGTCGCATTATCACCACTCCTATCTATATACTGGATAACATAATAGCTTTCTTGATTATTCCTTGCTGGCTAGTTGTTACACGCGGCACCAGTAAATACATCCCTGTGGAGCAGCCTCTGCCCTAACCACCACCACATCCCTTGTTGCTATTACATCCCTACGGTAGAAAACAATTGTAGAAAGTATTATGAGTTTAGTTGTAAACCAGTGAAACGCATAATACAGTAGCCATGTCGTCAGTGACTTTTTTCAGAATTCGTACTGAGGAAAACTTTACTTATTATTGTTTTACAGTTGGCTGCTATGGCTTGTCAAGCGCATAGGACTTTTTTGCATGCCATTAAGAAAGATATGTCAGGCATTTGTATTATTATTGTTAATACGTTTATATTACAAAGTTTAATTTATATATAAGGATTGATTAAAATACAAGCAAATTTTCACCGACTTCTAAAGCGCAGCCAGTGACAAAATTCAGGGTATATTAAATACTACGAAGATTATCAATTTTCGATGACTGAGAAGTTTCCACTGCCTATCTTTAGCATAGCATGGAGTATCTATGGAAAGACTCACATTTCTACTGCGTACCGCTACACAATTAAATCTGTTTAGGAGTTGTTAGTATCGACTCGCGCGCCTGCGGCACGCAGCTTGAGTTAAAGGTGTGCAGGAATGAGGTGGCCGCGGCCACCTCATTCCTGCACACCTTTAACTGAGGGCTTGAGAGCTTTGGGCCACGCTGATGAAGACATATTAAGGGGAAAGGATGAAGACATATTAAGGGGAAAGTTACATGGTATTGGCTAGTGGAGTGGACAATTCGACCAGTACAGAACGCTACTTGAGATGTCAGCAAGGGTGGCTTTAAGTGTGTAGTTAGCCAGGCTGCTTGCATCCCAGGTAGCGTACTTTTCATGGCACGGCACGTTATGCGCCAGGTGGATGTTTAATTTACGTTAAAAGTTCAGGGTCGAGGGCCGACAGGCAGACCAAAGGGGGCCTTAACAGTTGTCAATAGGCCGGCCAGGGCTGTGTACCAGGCGACCAGCGCGGTGATAATACCAAGCCATCCGCCGATTACAGTAAAGGTAGACCCGCCGCCCAGAGCGCCAATTGTCAGCGCCAGGAAGGTAAGGAACAGGAAGAAAAACACGCCCATCAACGCGAAGTTGCTACGCAGGGTACCAATAAACATAATGCCGGTAAAGATTGTCCAACCAAGAAGGAAAAAACCAAATGCAGTCTCATTGGGGATCAACTTAAGCTGTAACGTAGCTGCCACAGACAGCCAGAAGGCGCCAAAGGAAGTGAATGCAGTCGCCCCAAAGGTATTCCCCATTCTAAATTCCCACATGCCAGCCAATAATTGCGCCAGACCACCATAGAATAACGCCAGGCCAATCACGATACCGGCCCCGGTAAACAAATTAGCGTTGGCGGCACTCAACACGAATGTGGTCAGAGCAAAAGCACACAACCCAAGAGGAGCAGGATTGACCGCGGTTGCAACCTCTTCTCCTGCAGCACGCTCGTTCTTCAACGAAAACTGAGCCATAGCATTGCCACCTTTCCTGGAATGTTTCTTAACATACATCGCTGCACAAAACTATGGGCAAGCGCTATTTTTCACATCTACATGATAGACAGGCGTCATTACCTGTATAGCAAAGGAAAAACAGGCAAAGTGGAACAGATTACAGTAACAGTGTTTAGATGGTTACGGTGTTTCCCTTTCCTCCTTTCATACGTCTGGGATCAAGAACTATCTTAATTCATATAATTCCTGACACTTACTATTGTACGATATATCGACGCATTTGCCAATTGTTCTAAGGGTCAGATCAGGGCTTTTTCATGTTTCTCTTTGGCGCCTGCGGCGCCGGGTGGGAGTGTGGAGTGTGTTTGGTGGGCGGCCGCCCACCAAACACACTCCACACCTGGACAGGCATTAAAAAGCTCTGGGATCAGATAATTGCTCCTCTGCGGACGTGCGCTGGCGCACCCGAGCAATTTTTTATGGTGTGGTGTAGAAAATGCGCGGCGCGCATTTTCTACACCACACCATAAAACGATGTTGAGCACCGCAGGTGTAAAGGCATATGGACAAAGAGTGCGGATATCGCGAGGTTCAGATACACTCATAGATAAGAAATGTTTTAGATTGAAATCACAGCCATAGCATGCTATCATTGGATTAAGTAAGCAGGCCTGCGATTATCAATCTCACCGGGAATTAAAAAGACCTCACTCATTTCAGCAGAACAATGATGTTCTAAGGACATATCATTGAGCATCACCGATTTATTGGGTACAGTATTTCTGAATAGCTGAAAGGCGGGTTAACGTTCCATGGAGACTAATGTAGAGAACATACCTGGTGGCACCTTACGTTCAGAGCGCATAGCTGGCGGCATCCTCCCCAAAGTCCTCAATTCTTTTGACATGGTAGCTATTTTTGTCGCCATCGTGCTCTTTGCCAGCAATGGGGCAGTGATGGCTGGTGGCGCCGGGCCCTCGGCATATTTATATTGGACGCTTGGCTTTATCACCTTTCTGATTCCTGGCGCAATTGTTACCGGCCAGCTCGGCCTGATGTTCCCCAATGAGGGTTCAATTTATATCTGGACCAACAAAGCCTTTGGGCCTTTCATGGGTTTTTTCGCAGGCTTCTGCGCCTGGTGGCCTGGTATCCTGGTAATGATCGCCACCGGCGATGGTGTGGTGTCACTGATCCAGCAGTTGAACAGCAGCTGGCTTACCGAGCCGTGGCAGCAGGGGTTGATTATCTTTCTGGTCATTGTCTTCTCATTCATCCTTTCGATCCTGCGCTTCCGCGTCACCCAGAATTTTGTCAATGTGATTTTTGTTGCCTACGGCGGCGCCATCCTACTGGTTGGGCTGGCGGGGCTACTCGCCATTTTCGGCGGCCATCCCGCGCCCGTCGATTATGCAGGGCACAACTGGCTCCCCGTACCTTCAACATGGACCTTCTATGGGACGGTCATTCTGGCACTGCTCGGCGTTGAAGTACCGCTAAATATGGGGGTCGAGATCACCCATCCGCGTTCAATCACACGCTACCTACTCTGGGGCTCAGCCGTCGTTATCGCAGGTTATCTGCTGATCACATTTGGAGTGATGAACGCCGTCAAACCGGTCAGCGCCCAGGGCAGTCCGGCCGCGATCGCTCAGGCGGTTCAATCCAGCTTTGGGGCCGTCGGACCATTTCTGGGGGTGATCGTAAACATCATCTTTATTGGCTTCTTCCTGTTCAACACAGCCGTCTACAACTACTCGTTTGGACGCCTACTCTTCGTCTCTGGCCTCGACCGCCGCATGCCCGCCGTGATCAGTAGAGTCAATGCCAATAAAGTTCCCTGGGTAGCGGTATTGACGCAGAGCATTATTGCCGCCTTCTTCACCATTATTACTTTTGTTATCGCACCTTATGCCCTGAATACTGGCCTGAAGCCCGCAGACCTCTCCACCGTCATCTATGATATCCTGCAGGCCGCCGTCACCGTCATCTGGTGTGTCTCAATGGTCATCCTCTTCATTGATGTAATCATCATTCGCAGCAAGTATCACGAAGACTTCATACGGGCCCGCCTGGCACCTGACTGGGTCTTCTATGTCTGCTCGATCCTGGGTCTGCTTGCCAGTGCGGTCGGCGTATACGTCACCTTCACCGGGCCCTGGACCAGCTTGATCTCTTACCAACAATGGATTCTCTGGATTGGCGGGATCGGCGTGATCTCCTTAATCATTGGTATTGCACTCTTCTTCGTTGGCCAACGCTCAGTCAAAGGTGATGTTAGCGACGAAGAGATAATCGCCCAGACTACCGCTTAAAACAAAACAGCCAGGCCAGGATGGCCCATCTCAGCATGAGCCATCCTGGCCTGGCATCATCACTACAACGCTGGCTGCGCGCTTGCATTGCGCATTAAACGACGTCCTTCTACATTCAGATAGGCCACCGTAATCCAGGCAGCCAGCATACAGATGAGCGTCGGCAGGAAATCCCAGGCGGCATAGCCATTGATCTGCGTTGAGGACGGCACAAAAATGAGAATAGCAATAATGATCAGGCACCAGATTACACCCATGAACAGATAGGCTGGTACCCCAAAGACACGGGCAATAGGAATCTCGTGTATACCAATGAAGAGTAGAATAACAGGTAATTCTAGTTCCGCATGATGAAACATGGGAAGGATGGTAACCGAAAGAATGATCCCAACTATCTCAAAAATGATGGCGCCGATAAACCAACGCTGCAGGCGCCGGGCATAGCTGAGGTTCTCAGGCGTCTTCTCGGCCATTGGTACCTTGCGGGCCAGGCGCAGATGGCCAAAGCTAAGTAGCATTAATAGGACAAAGACACAGAGCGCGATACCACCAAGTATCCAGGTCAGGACCGTAATGTGACCGAAAAACACAAAGCCAAATGGAAAAACCGTGCCAGCGAAGAGCAGCCAGAGCATCCCAATAGATCTGCCAACCGCAGCATAACGATTAATTGTGTATCCCGGCGTAATTGTCGAATTAGTATCTGTTTCTAGCATACAAAACATCCTTTTTTGTTTATGCAATCAGATTAAGCATATTATAACTTGTAAATACGTACATAGATTATAACGTAGTATAAGATAAATATAAATATCCTTGACTGATTTTCAGGGCTATCTAATGTTTATCCAGAGAATGTACATCTTTCAGGTGTGGAGTGTGTTTGGTGGGCTGCGGCGGCCGCAGCCCACCAAACACACTCCACACCCCCAACCCGGCGCTGCAGGCGCCAAAGAGAAACATGAAATAGCCCTGACTGATTTTTATATTACATTCATTTATTGTAATAAATAAACGCACCCATTGTAAAAGTATGGGTGCATTTGAACTGCGTATTATGTTTTTTGGCGGGCCAGTAAACGTTGCATAAAACGTTCATAGTTCAGGCTCAAACCCTGTACTTGAATGGGATCGGCTTCACCGGCAATCGTTGACATGCGCATACGCCATTTGCGTAGCAGGTCGAGCATTTCAACCAGCTTCTCGGGCTCTTGCTGGCTGAGATCTTGCTGCTCAGCGGGATCGTGACGCAAATCAAAAAGTAAGGGCTCCGGTGAACGTGGCCTGCCATAAAAATCTGGCAAGGGTTGACCCTGGACATCCTCTATAATGGGCACAATGACCTTCCATTCGGGGGCGCGCAGGGCAATCGAGGCCTGACGCGAAGATTCAACCGAGACGAGATAGGGATGTGGCATGGACATCGAGCCAGCTAGCAATGGCAACAGGTTCACGCCATCGAGAGCGTAGGGCAAGGCTGCCAGGCCAACAAGCGCACCAAGCGTCGGCACGATATCCAGGTGTGAAACCATCGTAGTAATACGGCCAGCCGGCTGTTGGGGCTGGTGGAGCAGTAGCGCAATACGAGTCACGGCATCATACAAGCCATGATGATCGAAATAGAAATTGCCTTCACCAAAGCATTCCCCGTGATCGGAGAGGAGCACAAAAATGGTATTCTCCCACAATGCCTGCGCCTTAAGGGCGTGGACCAGTCGGCCAACCTCAACATCTACCTGACTGATCTCCCCATCATACTGGGCCACAACATAGGCATAATCATCGGGATGGCGCAGGTGCATATCGTCCAGAAAGGCATCGTAGTATGCTGGCTGGATTTTGCGCACCTCGGCCAGGTCGATGGGACCCGAACCCGGCTCGTAATGTAAGGTGTCATACGGAGGAAGAGGCGCGTAAGGGGTGTGAGGATCCCAATAATGTAGGAACAAGAACAGCGGCTGATCGGCGTACTCCTGCAACAGGCTCAGAGCCCGGTCGGTCAGCTGCTTACTCTGATCCCCAAAGGGTTTGTAGAGAAAACCCGAATAGTAATCATAGCCGCGCGCGAACCAGCTGCCACGACCCTCACCCTGCACTGCCAGATTATCACAGGCCGCCGTGATATAGCCTCGCTGCTTCAGCATCTGAGGCAGCATCTGAATCGAGGAAGAGAGGCGACGCTGACCCGAATGCGACACAATACCATGGCGATAAGGATGCAGCCCCGTGTAAAGGGTGGTGAAAGAAGGCATAGTCGGAATGCCAGCGGCAAACGCCTGCTCAAAAACCTGGGACTCAGCGGCCAGAGCATCGATATGCGGCGAAGTTGGTCGCGTATAACCATAACAGCCCAGATGGTCAGCACGCAGACTGTCGATCGCCACCACCACAATGTTGGGCAAATTCTCTGCAAAAGTCATACGTTTATTCATCCTTGACGTAGCCATGCAAGCGAACCCCTTTGTCCTGATCCTGCAATTCATTGGGTACAGTCAATGCCTCGGGTGAAGGAATAGTGGCCGCCATGTCCTGTGTGCGCTCTGACAGCGGCGTAGCCCCTGCTCCAATCACCTCACCAGGCTTAGGCGTCCCAATTCTCCTCCCACAGCGGCCCTGCTCACACAAAGGATCAAGCGAACGACCTGTTTCCTGCAAGCGCCGGGCCACCCAGGCATCCAGTCGCCGCTTCAACTCACGCGCTACTTCGGGCTGCTCATCGAGCAGATTATGCTGCTCCTCAGGATCTTGCTGCAGATCAAACAACTCCTGCATAGGTCGACCATGCGGATCTGGTTCGATGGAATCGATCAATTTCCAGCGCGTATTGCGAATAGCGCGCTTGACCTCCCAGGTGGCCTCGGACAGATAAAGCTCGTCATAGTTACTATCGCGCAACCCAAAGATTGGCGCCAGCAGGCTCACTCCCTCCATAGCATCGCGATCGGGCACGCCAACCAGATCCAGCAAGGTCGGGGCCAGATCCAGATTCTGTACAAAGCCGGGCACACGACGACCAGCCGGCAATTTTTGGGGCCAGTAGAAGATCAAAGGCACATGGACGTTTCCTTCATAGAGGCCGTGATGGTCGAAGTAGCCTTGCTGCTCATTGAGAATCTCACCATGATCAGCGGTCAGAATGACCAGTGTCTCCTCCTGCACAGGTTCCAGGGCGGCAAAGATACGACGCAGATGCTCATCCATATAGGCGGTTTCGCCATCATAGAGATTGATAACAAACTCGGCATCGGTGACACCAGGCATCCATTCATGGAAATACCAGCGGAACGGCTCCCAGTTCCAGGCTTCATCCATACTATGGTTATCCAGCGCATAAGGATCGCGCCCCGCTGGATAAAACTTGTGGGTATATCCAGGTGGGGGCAGATAAGGAGTATGGGGATCCCAGTAGTGCAAGAACAGGAAAAAAGGCTGTGCTTGCTCACGCAGGCGCTCAATCACTGGTAAAGCTTTTTCAGTGACCGTCTCGGCCTTGCGCAGGATAGTTGGTACCGAGCGATCCCAGGCATAGGTAATATATTCATCAAAACCGCGTGGGAAGTGGCGCTCCATGCTATCAACGGCCGCCGTCACATACCCATGCTCCTTGAGGATCTCTGGCAGGAGACGCACCCCATGCGCGATCGGCACCCCACCACCGATGTTGACGATATCATGGGTGATGGCCTCTTTGCCCGTCAACATGGTGGTAAAGCTAGGATGAGTCGGAATGTTGGGCGCATAGCAACGTTCGAACAATACACCCTGCTCAGCAATGCTATCGATAAAGGGGCTGGTCGGTTTGGGATAGCCATAACAACCCAGATGATCAGCCCGTTGGGTGTCCAGTGCAATCAAGACAATATTCATCCGTTGGGCACCTCCTCGATGGTTCCACGCTCCCAGGAACGAATGGCGGCCTCAATCACTTCTTGCGCGGCCAGCCCATCATCACCGGAAGCATCCAGGGACCACCCTGCAAGACCTGGGTCACAAACGCATTGATACGATTGCGAAAAGTATCATCGAAATTGCCCATGCCTCCGCCCATGATCGGATTTTCAAACACCAGCTTGTCACGGCTCTCACGCGGAAAAAATTCCATGCGCTGAAAAACATTCTCGATGACGGCCCGGCCTTTACTGCCGCCGACCTCACAGCGCTCAATGGGATGGAATGAACTGGCATCATAACTACCGGTTAGATGACCAATAGCCCGCTGGCAAACTGCATATTCACCGAAGCATTAGACCAGATCTTACGGCCAGGCCCCTTGTACATAAAGGCCTGTACGCGCTGAACCGGCCCTCCAAAGGTTCGCATGACATCAATCGAATGGGGATGCAGGGCGCGCAAATGAAACCAGGGAGAAGATTCGTTGGGATTATTAATCCAGAGGGCCATGTTAATAAATAATACCTCTCCCATTACCCCTTCAGTCAACAACTGCTTGACCCGATCAGCAGCTGGAGTAAAACGGTGGTTGAGGTCTACACCTAGCAGGAGGCCCCGCTCTTTAGCAAAACGCACCATCTCACGGGCATGCTCGATATTATTGGAGATCGGCTTCTCGACCAGCACATGCTTACCAGCCTGTAAACATTGCATGGTTGGCTCATAGTGATGTCCACCATTTTCAGGACCAGCCGTGGCCACACTGACCGCATCGATCTCTTCAGAGCTCAGCATCTCGTCGATCGCATGATAGGCCTTCACGCCATACTGCTGCGCCACCAGATCCACACGCTCTGGCAGCAGATCACAGAACGCGACAATTTCGGCATCTGGATTTTTGCTATACCAATTAGCATGATTCTTTCCAATGTGGCCCAGTCCGATAACAGCTACTTTTAACTTGCTCATGCTGCCCCTTTCTTGCAACCTTGCATTGAGGAACGAAAAATTTAGCGCTGCGCTATCAATAGTTATTAAGCGGCCGCCAGGACCGCACGTACATATTGCGCTTATCCAGATGGAATAGCTAGCAATCAAACATCCAAGGTCTGCATAATACGCGCTAGATAGCCATGGCTCTCGGCAGCTATGGCGCTGGCCTGCCAATCTTCTAGCGTAGCCCCGCCAATAACTTCGAGATTGAGCGGACCACGATAATGCGCCTGCTGCAATGCCTGTAAGACACCTGCTAGATCAATGGTGCCACGGCCAGGAATCTGAGTTTTAGGGGTCCAATGGGGATGATCTTCTCCATGGTATCGCGGATATGAACCGAGGCCAGGCGCGGGCCGAGCAGTCTGGCTGACGCTACAACATCATCGCCTAAACGATAAAGATGGCTGGCATCAAAATTAATGCCCCAGCCAGGTATCGGGAGTGCATCCAGGGCCTGGAGCGCCCTGGCAGTGTTATCGATGGCCTGATTAACATGTGCTTTGATACCAACGCGCACGCCTAGATCAGAGGCCAGCGGCGCCAGTTGCCGAATGGCCGCGTAAGCTGCCTGCTCAGATTCGACATTGCCGGTCTTCCCACCGCTCCCGGTATTCACAACTTCAATCCCTAACGCTGCCGCAAAGCGCAGGACTGAGATAAAACGTGGCAGATTATTGGGATCAGTAAGGTTGGTGGCCGCCTCAATGGCAACCGCACGCAAACCAACTTCTTCCAATTGAGCCTTCACTCGAACTGGATCATCGTGTCCCGGTACAACGTGCTCACACATTCCAGGAATCGCTGCCAGCTCAACTTCTGTAAAACCACACCACGCAACCCGCTCCAAAGCTCCGGGCAGATCACGCGCAGAGAACAGTACCGTATTACAACCAAGCCTCATTGCAGTTGTCCTTCTCTATTTGCCGCTGGTAAATTGGAAATAGCGACCGGTCTGTCTACCTACGAATTACTTCTACTAATTAGTCGATATTTAACTGGTGGGCGCGAAAAACAGATAAAACCATAGTAATGTTATGCTGCATTTCATCTAGTTTCAATCTGTTTTGTTATTCTTAACATGGAAGCATTTGCGCTGTCAAGGCTATCATGTCTACAAATTGTGTCTGGGGAATAAAAAAAGCGCCCACGAAGGGCGCGTATACTATTTCACGTATCGTCATTTATTCAGCTGGTTTTGGCTCAGGTGGAACCTCCGCAGATGGAGCCTCCGCAGGTGAAACATACCGGGCCAGGGCCTGGTGCAGCTCATCCACATGAATGAGCAGGCGCAGAACAACCTCAACGCCAGCCTGATTGATATCCAGGTCGCGCTGCAAACGATAGGCGCGACGCAATAGGCGCAGATCTTTTTCACTATAATTGTGTTCCATACTGCCAACATCCAGGCGTCCAATCAGACCTACCTCGGCTAAATGCAACACAAATGGTTGCTCTAAACGGCAAAAATCCAGAATCTCCCTTTCACTATAGGTATAGGATTCCTGCGGACCGAGCAACACGATTTTTGTGATTCGCGATGATAACTGTGAGTCAGACATAAGTGCATCTCCTCTCACATCTTAATTAGTCGAGCCCAGTGAATGAGCAAAGGCTTCAAAGAGACGCCGCTGCTCATCAGTGAGTTGTGTAGGTACGTTTACATGGACCTCCGCGTAAAAATCTCCGCGCTGCTCCGGATGCCCGATCTTTACTGGCATACCCTGATTGCGTAGACGGAATGCACGACCATCATTGGTGCCAGGTGGGATACGCAACATCAGACGGCGCCCATCTGGAATGGGAACCGGGACCTCTCCACCAAGTATAACTGTGGTCAGAGGGACCGATAATTTGGTGCGCAGGGTACTTCCTTCACGCGTATATTGAGGATCAGGGCGCATATGCACACGCAAGTAGAGATGCCCACGCGGCGCCCCCTGCGCCCCCTGATTCGCGATCCGAATGCGCGAACCTTCATCGACGCCAGCTGGAATTTTCACCTCAAGGCGACGTGTACTCCCATCTGGCTGGGCTAATTCAAGCACGCGCTGTGACCCTTGATAGGCCTCGGGTAGCGAAACCTCCACCTCGGCTTCCACATCCTGCCCGGGTGCCGCCTGACGTGCCCGCTGCCCAGCGGTCCCCGCACGAGATCGGCGTGCCTGAGCGCCAGAAAATCCTGAATGAAAGTACGTCTCAAAGAAATCCGAGAATGGTGCGTTGCCACCAAACAGATCCTCCAGATCCTCTTCATTCACAGTGCGGTATTGATAATTGCCTCCACCAAAACCACCCGGAGCGCCCTCGCCTGCCGCGCGGCCCTGTCCCGGCCACGATCCATACTGCTGATAGTAGGCACCCAGCTCATCATACTTTTTCCGCTTCTCAGGATCAGATAGGACCTCATTGGCCTCATTAATCTCCTTAAATTTATTTTCGGCTTCTTTATTATCAGGATTAACATCAGGATGATACTGGCGAGCCAATCGACGAAAAGCGCGTTGAATCTCTTTCTGGTCAGCATCCTTGCTAACCCCTAAGATTTTATAGTAATCCTTATAATCAACAGCCATCGCATATCTCACTCTCTTCCTGCATCTATCCAAAAGAACGACGTTCGGCCATTTTACACTTCGCGGAATTCGCCTTCAATGGTCCCCGAGTCATCTTCTGGCGAGGATTGTGTAGAACCGGCCGAACTACTTGCCTCGGCCGCAGCACCTGGTTGGCTATAGACCTCGTGGCCCACACGCTGCATGGTATGCTCCAGCTCTTCAGAGCTACTGCGAACTTCTACGACATCACTACCGGCCAGCGCATCCCGTACCCGCTTGATCTTCTCTTCAATCTCGGTACGCAAGCTAGCAGAAATCTTCTCACCAACCTCTTTAAGGGTTCGTTCCGCTTGATAGGCCACGCTATCAGCGCGATTGCGCAGCTCTATCTCTTCTTTATGCTGCTGATCCTCCTGGGCATGGAGCTCAGCCTCATTCACCATACGCTCCACTTCATCCTTTGAGAGTCCGCTAGAGGCCGTAATGGTAATCTTCTGCTCCTTGCCGGTAGCTTTATCGCGAGCAGTCACACTCAAAATGCCGTTCGCATCGATATCAAACACAACCTCAATTTGAGGGACACCACGAGGCGCCGGAGCGATCCCCTCAAGCTGGAAATGCCCCAAACTCTTATTATCACGAGCAAACTTACGCTCACCCTGTAGCACATGAATCTCAACCGCGGGCTGGTTGTCCGCAGCCGTACTGAACATCTCACTCTTGCGCGATGGAATAGTGGTATTGCGCTCAATCAGAGGCGTCATCATCCCGCCCAACGTTTCCACTCCCAGCGAGAGAGGGCGTAACATCCAACAACAGCACATCCTTAACATCTCCCTGTAACACGCCCGCCTGGATCGCGGCACCGATCGCCACTACCTCATCTGGATTGACCCCTTTATGAGGATCTTTGCCAAAAATCTGGCGCACCAACTCAACCACGGCAGGCATACGGGTCTGTCCACCCACCAGCACCACTTCATCAACCTGGCTGGCCTGAATACCAGCATCCTGCAAAGCCTTGGTAACTGGAACACGTGTACGCTCAATCAAATCGCCGACCATCTGCTCCAATTGAGAGCGAGTCAGCGTCATAACCAGGTGTTTAGGACCACTACTATCTGCGCTAATAAAAGGAAGATTTACCTCCGTTTGCTGGACGGTAGAGAGCTCGATCTTGGCCCGTTCAGCAGCCTCTTTAAGACGCTGCAAAGCCATCCGATCATTGCGTAGATCGATGCCTTGCTCCTGGCGAAACTTGTCGGCCAGCCAATTAATGATATGTTGATCAAAGTCATCACCGCCCAGATGGGTATCACCATTGGTCGCCTTCACTTCAAATACCCCATCGCCCAATTGCAGAATGGAGATATCGAAGGTGCCCCACCCAGATCATAGACGGCGATCATCTCATCATGCTTCTTGTCCAGCCCATAGGCCAGGGAAGCGGCAGTGGGCTCATTGATGATACGCAACACTTCCAGGCCAGCAATAGTACCGGCATCTTTAGTGGCCTGGCGCTGGGTATCATTAAAGTAGGCGGGAACCGTAATCACAGCCTGCGAGATCTTCTCACCGAGCCTGGTTTCTGCATCGGTGCGCAATTTCTGTAAGATCATCGCCGAAATTTCCGGCGGGCTATACTCACGGCCCGCCAGCACTACACGTACATCCCCGTTGGGCGCGCGCGTAATTTTATAGGGTACCATCTCTTGCGTCCGCTTGACTTCAGGATCATCAAACTTACGGCCCATCAGACGCTTGATAGAAAAAATGGTATTCTCCGCATTAGTTACCGCCTGGCGCTTGGCGATCTGCCCCACCAGGCGCTCGCCATTTTTGGTAATAGCCACCACAGAGGGAGTCAGGCGAGCTCCTTCACTATTCTCTAACACCGTTGGTTCGCCACCCTCAATCACCGCCACCACCGAATTGGTTGTCCCTAAATCAATACCGAGCACTTTTGCCATAGCTTCTTGCTCCCTTCGCATATAGATACCACAAGCAAATTTGTAGTACATCTATACAAATGATCGCCAACATACCAGCAGCACGCTAGAATTTGCCATGGACGCTATCAGACATTGCATGTAGTGCCAGTACAACAATGATCTCAGGACTTTTCCACATCTTCTTCATCTGATGAAGATGTGGAGACAACTACTTGAGCCGGACGTATCACACGATCTCCCAGCATATAACCTGGACGCACCACCTGAATAATCGTGCCTTCGGGATGTTCTTTGCTGGCCATACGTAAAATTGCATCATGTTTATAGGGGTCAAACGTCTCGCCCGGTTCGCCGATTGCTTTTACGCCTAACTGCTCCAGTGTATTAATCAACTGACGGGCCGCCAGATCCACACCCCGGGCCCACGCGTTATTCGCCAGTTCTGGTGGCATGGAGCTCATTGCACGTCCCAGATCATCCAGGACCGGTAAGATTTTTTCGAACAATGCCGCCTGGGCACTTGCTCTGGCCTCAGCCTGCTCCTGTCTCGCACGACGTTTATAATTAATAAAATCGGCCTGCGAACGCTTCAATAAATCAAGGTATTCTGCGCATTTCTGCTGCTCCTGGGCCAACTGTTGCTCAACGGAAGTCGTAGCAGTCTCTTCTTGCTGTGTAATGGTATCAGCCTGTACATCTTCAGCCTGTGGCTTCTGCGCATCATTCTGACTCATATCAACCAACCTTTCCAAATCTATTCAAAAGAAAAGTGAAGAACTGTCTGACACTTTCCCTCATCTTCATTTTAATACGCGAAAAATATATTATGTTCGAGAGGGCCTAAAACGCAAAAGTACAGCAATGGAGTTTAGCATTTATTCCATTGCTGTAGCAGACACGATTGAAAAAGAAACAAGGTGTACAAACAACTAAAGCATATCTCCGGGTAGTAGTGGTTGGTCCAGCGCATGTCGATGTCATCATCTTTAAGCTGGTAGCGAATATCGGTTGAGAGGCGGATACAGCCATGTGGATCATAGTTAACGGTAGCGGCATGGATCATATAGGGGCTGTGGATAACCATGTCTCCGATCTCATAATCGGCAATCAGCCAGCGACTGTTAATCCTTTCGGCCAGTTCTGGCAAATTATTAGTGAGCCAGCCTTCACGCATATTTTTATTAAAGGCGCTGATACGTTCTTCAGGAGGTAGATCGGCATTTTTCAGCGCGAACTCAGCCTCCATTTTGCGTCCCAGGGCGTCCGAGCCTTCCAGGTAAGTCAAGCCACCAAGCTCAACAGGTGTATCGCCAAGAGGTATCCAACTACTACAGAGACGATCGGTCCCTCCACGTAGATAGACCAGGTCGTAATGCGCCCCGGTGCTTCTGGCGTCACCTGGCACATTGTAGCGGATCAGCTTGCGTTTATGGAGATAGATTTCGCCCCCTAGAAAGGCCTCATAGAAACGCACAATTTCAGGGGCAGTACAAAAAGCTTCATACTCCGGCCAGCGATGGACCTCCATAAAAATTTTATGCGCCAGCTCTTTATGCTCAATCCAGCCTGCATAAATCCCCTCTTCAGAATCACTATCCTTTGCCAGCAGTCCACTGACCTGCATGGCCTCAAACACACGGCGGCGAAAGGTCAGCACCGTCTCACGATTGAGTATGCCTTTCAGCCAGAGATAACCGGCGGCGCGATAGCGCTGGCGTAATTGCTCGATCGGCAAAGTAGGATCAGTGGGCTCTAACCAGCCCAGGCGTTGTGGCGTTTGCGCTAGCTGATAGCCATTGCTGATCAGCGATAAGGCGCGCATCTGTGTACTCAACAAATTCCTCCTTTGGAGCAGCCAACCCATAATCATGGAGTTCACGAACCCCATCAGGTTCGTGCTAATCGTCAGCGCCGCCCCTATGTACGAATAAGTATACGCATACACATCCGCACTGACTTAGGAGAAAGCAATCTCTCATTTGTAAAAAACGATCAGTCCCTATTCCTACTGCGTGCGCTGACGCGCCCGAACCCTTTTAATTATGTGCTGCAAGAATGGTACTAAATCGCAATTCTTGCAGCACATAATTAAAAAGCATGAAATTCTATTATCTATTGTAGAAAGCACTATCTTTATTGTGTGAGGCAACCATCATTTTTTATTGTGTGGGCGCGCCAGCGCCCGCCCGCACAGGAACAACAGGCTAATAATCTTCTGCTTGCTTGTGAAGAGCACGCCATTGGGAAGGAGAGAGACCATAGTGTTGACGAAAGGTAGAAGAGAAATGAGCCAGATCAAAGAAACAGGTCTGGGCAGCCACTTCTTGCAGGGTCAGCTCGGTAGTAGCAAGCAGACGTTGTGCTTCTTTTAAACGCAGATCCAGGAGATATTGTTTGGGGAAAGACCAAAGACAGCATGGAAATGGCGGCGCAGGGTAACATCAGCCATTAAAAACTGCTGCGCCAGGCGAGCAATCGATATCGGCTCATCGAGGTGGGTTTGCATATATGCGGCAACCTCATAGATGGCAATAGTCGCGGGATCTTGCACTTGATCGCCCTCTAGCAAGGTAAGGACAAATACTTCCAGGTAAGCCCGTAGCAGGCGCTCCTGTTTTGAGGGAGACTGCTCCACCAGCGTTAATAAGCGCTGGAAGAGGGCCTCATATTCGGCGAACTGAGGTTTTGCCAGCGTAATCAAGCGCGGATAATTGCCTGGTACCAGACGTTGAGCCAGATCACGCGGCGTATAATCCAGGTGCAAGACATTCAACAATGTCTGCTCACGACTCCACCAGCTATGTGGCAATAGCGGTGGGATCGAGACCACCTGTCCAGCTTTGATCTGCCATTGGTGCTGGGCCGCATCTAACATCACCTGGCCTTGAAGGACCCCACCAGTTCAATCCCGTTATGCGCGTGCTCCGCAAAGCTCCATCCCGCCGACACGCGTAGTGCCTGCATCCCATTTACCAGTTCCATCGCTGTTGTCACCACGTCTCCAATCCTGGTAGCTTAGCCACCCAATCTTAACTATATTGTGCCACATCGCAAGGAAAACTGGTAAAAACGTCATATTACTTGCACAATAGTCATGAAAAAGAGGCAGAGACGATGAATGCAAGCCAGGTACATACTTCTTGGTCAATATAACTTAAGCAGGCAAAATAATAGCAATAAATACCCTTTACAGGTGCTGCGCATCTGGCGATAAATATTAGTGTGATAAGTAACCAGGAGAACATCACAGCCGAGTAATTCCAACACCGTCGCCGCCTGGAACAAAATGATGATCATCCAACACCTTTCTATCATTAAACACATCTTTATAACACTCAAACATGTAATAATTGGCGAAAGGAAGCGCCAGATAAAAACTCTTTTCTCATCTTAGTCGTGCGGATAATACGCATATGCACAAACAATCTTTCGGCGATCATGCCTTACATGCGTACCTTACAGCATCCATAACCTCATCTCCTCCAAATTGGATGTTACAGCGAGCAATCAAGGGTCAGCCACCACTTGCAGGTGGCTGCCCTTTTTGTCGCTGCGCGCCGATAAAGGCAGGGCTATGTAATGTTCGTCCAGAGAATGTATATCTTTCAGGTGTGGAGTGAGCGGCCGCAGCCGCCCACTCCACACACTCCACACCTCCAACCCGGCGCCGCAGGCGACAAAGAGAAAAATTAAAAAGCCCTGGAGATAAAGGTTGATCCCTTGACAACGGAAAGGTTTTTTTCTACTCTAAAAGAGAAAACGATTTCTAATGTCGAGAACTCTCAGCAGAGCATGTAACGCAAAGGAGTGCTTATGCGCCGCTTTGGCCAAATCATCCATGTAAAGCCGGACCGCATCAAAGACTATGAACGTATCCATGCCGCCGTCTGGCCTGAAGTGCTAGAGACTATTACCGCCTGCAATATGCGCAACTACACTATTTTTCGGCATGGAAACCTGCTATTTGCGTATTTTGAATATATTGGCAATGATTTTGAGGCCGATCAAAAGAAGATGGGCGCAGATCCGAAGACGAAAGAGTGGTGGACCCATACCGATCCAATGCAGGAGCCGCTTGAGGATAAGGCTGAAGGTGAGTGGTGGGCCAATATGAAAGAGGTTTTTCATACCGACTGAGCCGCGCCAGGTCGCTCGCATTGGCAATATATACTAACGCCACTAAAACCAAAACGATTCAATCATATTGATGAGGGAATAAGATGAAAGCTATTCAGTTGGAGGCACCGGGCCAGTTGCGCTTAATTCAAACTGTGGAACCGCAGGCCCCGGGACCCGATGAGGTGCTGGTCCGCGTTAAGGCCATTGGTGTATGCGGTACTGACCTGCATGCTTTTCGTGGCGAACAACCCTTCTTTAATTATCCGCGTATCCTGGGCCATGAACTGGGTGTAGAGGTGGTAGCGGTCGGAGAGCAGGTACAACAGATCACGGTTGGTATGCGCTGCGCCGTCGAGCCCTATCTCAATTGCGGCACATGCCCTCCCTGTCGGCGAGGAAAAACCAATTGCTGCATGAACATTCGCGTGCTCGGGGTACATATTGATGGCGGTATGAGCGAATATCTACTGGTACCCGCCGATCACCTGCACCCGGCCAGGACGCTCTCGTTTGAACAGTTAGCCCTGGTCGAGCCGCTAGCCATTGGTGCCCACGCCGTAGAACGCGCCCGGTTAGCAACCGACGAGCAAGTCCTGGTCGTAGGAGCAGGTCCGATTGGCCTGGCGGTAACGCAGTTCGCCCTGCTGGCTGGCGCGCAAGTGGTGGTGATGGATATCAGTGAGAGCCGCCTGGATTTCTGCCGCCAACAATGGTCAGAGGTTACCTGCATCAATGGAGGACAGGATGCCCAGGCCGCGCTGCAAAAAATCTATGGCGATGACTTTCCCACAGCCGTTTTTGACGCTACCGGCAATCCACACTCCATGCGCGCCGCCTTCAACTATGTAGCTTATGGTGGGCGCCTGATCTTTGTCGGCCTCATTCAAGGCGACGTCTCCTTCAATGACCCTATTTCCATAGCCATGAACTAACCCTGCTCAGTAGCCGCAACGCAACAGGCAAAGAGTTCCGGCAGATCATCTCCTATCTCGAAGCGGGTCAGATTCAATTGGATGCCTGGATTACCCATCGAGCCAGCACAGAAACCATGATCGATGAATTTCCCCACTGGTTCGATCGCGCTAGTGGCATCATCAAAGCCGTCATTATAGTTTAATTGCCATCACTTTTACTGTGGGTAACCTATGTATCATTAAAGTGTGTCTGATCCTCACGTCCGCCTTTGGCGCTCAAAGGCGCTCAAGAAGTTTTCTTGTGTGGTGCAAAAAAGTGCGCTGGGACGCACTTTTTTGCACCACACAAGAAAAAAAAGCACGTCCGCGCAGGGGTTGCACACTTCCCATGAGGATGAGAGTAAAACACATGCTTAATCAACCACTACGGTCAGATTCATATCAGGATGGATAGTGCAGTAGAGGTGGAAGGTACCCGCAGTATTAAAAGGCCCAATGACCTCGCTTACATTACCATCCACATTAGCATTAACCTGTGGTGCACCAGGCTCACTTTTCGGTAATTGCATCCCATCCATCCAGCTCCCGTTCTGGATGATATGAATTGCGGCGCTATCGTTGACCAGCGTTACAGTCTCCCCTTTGTGAATGGTAATCGATTTTTGCACAAAGTTAGTTTCATTCATATGTACTTGATTTTGATTAGAACTGCCGCAAGCCGAGGTAAGTCCGACTACGAGGATCGCCAGCAAAAGCATGAGATAACGATATTTGCTCTGTCGCATGATTCATAATGCTCCCAAAAGATATTCTATTTCAGTGTATCACCATAAAATCCATTCGGTATACATCTACCATTATAAAAGATGAGATTTGAATGTTTCGGGAAGCGTGTCGCTGCTGGAAGAATATGCATAAGCCTATACCACACTATAAAACACTTATGCGCTCCACGGGACATGAAAAATCATACACAAACAGCGCAGGAGTGATGGAAGCCTGACAGGCTGCAAGAGATTAAAATAGGGCCAACTCCTGATGGACATTTATGGCAGTTTATTCTAGTATAGTCTGGCACATCCGATAAGGATAAAAGAGAGCTATTTTATCTTGCTACAAACTTATAAAGCTCTCTCTGGTAATTCATCGGAAAGCGAGATCATCCACAATTCAAGTTGTCAGTCATGGTGGAAGATGTAAATGTGGTTAGGGAGACTCTACAGTTCATGCTCCCCTGATTAGTCACAGCACAATTTATTAGTAAGTGGTGTAGAGAGGATGTTTTATTCTATGAATATGCAATCAGGTAGACAGCTCATCATTATCAGCATTTTTTGTAGCATGCTATGCGTGCTGCTATGCACCGGCAACGCATTAGCGCAACCCACACATGGTGAATATGTCAGTTCCGTCCCGGCTGCCAATGCAATGCTCACCCAGGCACCCACAGTCATTACCGTACACTTTTCAGAAGCGATCGATCCCAATCAGAGCGATATTCAAGTCTACGACGTTAATGATAAGCTGGTCAGTACCGCACCAGCCAAACTCAATGGCACGGATCATCAGACGATGGCGGTACCCATGCAGGCCAATGGATCAGAAATTTACCTGGTCAACTGGCATAATGTCTCCACCGACGAAGGGCATCGAGATAGTGGGAGCTTCCGCTTCTTCGTAAATATCAGTCGAATGCTCAAAGGAATGGTAAAAGGCGAGGCAATGGGGCATATGCCAGGCACAACGATGGCGGCCGCCCACCCGGGCGCTACTATATCACAGGCCAGAGGAATACCAACCTGGCTGACAGTACTCCTGTCAGGTATGGTTGGTCTACTGATAGGTGCAGGGGCAACCTTCGCTATGCTTCAGCAGCAAAAAATAAGGTATACCTTTCAAACTGAAGAAAATACCTTAGGAAAAAAATAGGTAATTGACCCAATAGACAAATATCTATGGAGATCCTATGCTCTTTGATAGATATTTTATGATGGACGATCAGGATCCTTTTAAAAGTATTACGCCATGTAGCGCTACCTGTAGTAGCACTACCTTTAGTAGAGAAAGGTCAAAGAACTTATTATGCGTCAAATTCAACGACGTTTAGGCTTGATTTGTGCAACACTTCTCAGCCTTAGTTTATTCTTTGTGTTGAGCGGCACATCCTTTGCCATGCCCAATCACGCCAAGGTGTTATCCTCAGATCCAGCAATAAACTCAACCATTTCCCAGGCCCCAGCAAGATCACGGTGACAACCGCAGAGAATATGAAGCCTGGTGCGACCAATAGCAATCTTTTCGTCTACGGCCCTAGCGGAGAACTGATCAGCCAGGGCGATGCCAGGGTAGATTTGAATAATCCAGCCAGGATGTCAGTTAATATCAAACCAGAGAAGAATGGGGTCTATGTTGTACGCTGGATTACCGTTTCAGCCCAGGATGGTGATCCCGACCAGGGTGCCTACGTCTTCACCGTTGGGCCAGCGGCGAGCGGCACAACTACCCAGCCTCAAGCTGCGGCTACCCTAAAGCTGCGACTACACCCGCAAGCACCAGCAACAGCAGTAACACTGGTACTTCTCCCTGGCCCGCGATTATCAGCGGTATCGTTGCCCTTATAGTTGGATTGGGAGCTGGCTTCGGGCTCGGGCGCACACGCAAATCTGCCCCACCCATTACCGAGCCAACAAAAACCCCTGTAAGCTAAATTAAAAGTCCGAATTTAGAAAAAAAAGAACAGCGAGCCTGTCAAAATGATAGGCTCGCTGTTCTTTTTTATGCATTAGCACCCACAATTCCTCCCATAGAGCTCTCGCCACAAGCAACTCAGACTGCTCCAGTCAGGGCTTTTTAATGTTGATCGCAAGGAGATCACGAGCCAGCGATACGATGGACCTTCTTTCAGGTGTGGAGTGTGTGGTGGGCAAACGCGGCCACACCCCAACCCGGCGCCGCAGGCACCCAAGAGGAACAGTAAAAAGCCCTGGTTTTTAGCTGGAAATGTACAAAATTGAGCTAAGTACTTATCAATAATGTATTGCAAAATAAGGAAAATATACCCATTCATGCTATGAACATGAAAATATGCTTGCAGTAGCTCTTCCTATTTATGTATACTTTCGTTGAACATTGAGATAAATTGGTCAATACATTCCATTTTATGGAATTAAGAAGATATTGTGCTCTGAGGAGAGGGAGATGCCGTCTTTTTTGCTTATTTGTAGTGTTTGTGGTTTTGCTAATCCCAGGGGTCAGACGCGTTGTCTGATGTGTAGTCAGCCGTTGTTAGATGCGCAGAGTAATATCGTCCCCATGCCTCCTCCTCAAGCGTTACCCATAGCTAAAGGAATGCTCAAACAGCGCTATCGTATTCTGTTCGCCATCGGGCAAGGTGGCATGGGAACGGTTTATCTTGGCAGAGATATGCAACTTGGGAATCGGCTGGTCGCGATCAAAGAAATGAGTCAGTCGGGTCTCTCACCACAAGAAAGAATCCAGGCCGCCCAGAATTTCAAGCACGAGGCGCATATTCTGGCCGGACTGCAACATCCTCATCTGCCTAGTATCTACGATCATTTTGAAGAGAACCAGCGCTGGTACCTGGTAATGAGCTATATCAAGGGGCAGACACTTGAAGAGTATCTCAAAGCACAGGGAGGCAAATTATCGCTGGGAGAGGTACTTGAGATCGGGTCATTCTATGTAGTGTGTTGCATTATTTGCATACCCATCATCCACCTATCATTTTTCGCGATCTTAAGCCTTCCAATATCATGCGCGCCACAGATGGACATATTTATCTGATTGACTTTGGAATCGCTCGTTTTTTTAAGCGTGGACAATCAAAAGATACAAACAATCAGGGTTCGCCCGGCTACGCGGCCCCCGAACAATATGGCAAGCGGCAGACCGTGCCTAGTTCCGATATTTACAGTCTGGGCGTCATCTTCTACCAGTTGATTACAGGCGCCGATATCGCTCAGGCAACCTTTCACTTTCCGCCCCTTGAGTCACAGGTTCCTGGCGTTCCACCAGTGTTGAGCGCGCTTATCGCCCAGATGTTGGACCTTGATGAAAACAAAAGGCCGCAGAGCATGGAAGAGGTGAAGCTGAAGCTTCAAAATATCATGAGTAATCTTAAAACCCCTCTTTCTCTTCCTGCCTCCAAAAAGCAACGCGGAGCCATGTCAGCGGCATCAATCCCGACTCACAGAAAACCGAAGCGCAAACTCCTGGCGACTTCGCTGGCGACGGCCATAGCTCTCATGCTCTTGTTGATTTATGTGCTCTTGTTGAATAATAATATATTCAAGCTATCTACACGAGCCTCTAGCCCAGGCATCAACCTATCCTCCACATCCACCATTGTATTGAACGCGCGTACACCTCTAGGCGTGGTCCAGATCTTTTGCAGAGCCATGAACTCATCGGCACCGGATTTTCTAACCGCATATGACCAGTTTTCCCATGGGTATCATAGCAAGCATACGCTGGTAGATTTTCAAAAGTATTTTCAGGGGACGAGCCGCTGTGTCGTCGCAAGTGTCCCTGATGCAACTCACCAGGCCGGTTTAAACCTGACCCTGTCGTGCCCGCATTATGATGGTGGTCCACCACCAGATGGAACACCACCGCCACCGCCGCCAGATGGGACACCACCGCCCAATGGTGGGTATCCGCCTGATGGGGGACATCCGCCTGATGGGGGTCATCCTCCTGACGGGGGGCATCCTCCTGATGAACCGATGAACAAGCCGGCCGACCTTACTTTAATTAGTGATGGGAGCAATGGTTGGAAGATCGATACTATCTATGTTGTCGACTACAATTGTCTGCCTCCTCCCCACTAATTATCATAGTGAGTGATCCCACGCTTCCAATACTTTTTTTAGCAGACGCTGCATAAGGCATGCTGTTCGTAACTTTTCCACTGATAGTTCGCGCCAGCGGCGCTCAAAATTTATGCTATGTTGTTGCAGCACGTGTACCAAAGCACACGTGCTGCAACAACATAGCATAAAAAGATTGGGGGCGTCAGCGCCCCCAGGCTGGCCAGCCATTCCATCTTGATCTCAGGTAGGGGTCATATTGAAGCAGTCATATATATTGACAGCAACAAAATAATATGCTATGTCTCTATGAAGAAGGAAGAAACAACGCGCAATAGACACATGATGTGTTGATATATACTCTAGTATGCCAAAGTAGCAGAGGAACCGGGTTAGGATGGCCTGGCAGAAGGAGTTCTCGCGATGTCAACATATCTTTGTTTTAATATTCCACACCAGGGAAATATCAACCCACCCTGGCCATTGTCCAGGGGCTTGTCACGCGAGGAGAACAGGTAACTTATTATCTAACGGAAGAGTTCCGGTTGCCAATTGAGGCGACAGGAGCCACTTTCCGTAGTTATATCTCTAACCTGGATTTTGACCAGGTGGCCGAGATGGCCATCAGTCAGAACGATGCAGGCTACCTACTAACTGCTGGCGAGCAGATGCTTAGGGAGTGTCGCTCGTTACTGCCACAAATCTTAGAAGATTTGCATGGAGAGCGGCCCGATGGCATCATCTATGACCAGACCGCGCTCTGGGGTCGCATGCTGGCCCAGATATTGCATACGCCAGCGATCATTGTACGGCCGGGCTATGCATCCAACGCATATTTTAAGCTCTTCTCTATACTTACGCCACCTGCTTCGCCCCCGGTACTTGAAGAGATGAATGCCCGCCTTGCTTACCTGAATGCTCAGCTACATACCCTCTGCGCCGAGTATTCTATTCCTGCATTTGATCTCACTGATATATCTACCCATGCAGAGCCTTTGACCCTGGTGACACTGCCCAGAACCTTTCAATATGCAGGAGAGACATTTGATGCCCGCTTCCAATTCGTCGGTCCATGCATCCTCCCACGCTATAATGGCAGCGACTTTCCGCTTGAACGCTTGCGCAAACAACCTACCCTCTATATTTCGCTGGGAACTTCCTTTAACGAGCATCGGAACTTCTATCAAACCTGTTTGAGCGCCTTTGCTGATACACCGTGGCAGGTCGTGATGGCCCTTGGAAAACACAGCTCGCCAGCCGATTTAGGTCCCGTGCCAGACAATTTTATCGTACACCCCTATGTACCTCAACTCGATGTCCTGGCCAGATCCAGCATCTTCATCAGCCATGGAGGCATGAACAGCATCATGGAGGCCCTCTCATATGGAGTGCCTTTGATAATCATTCCTCAACTGCCGGAACAGGAATTGACGGCGCGTCGAGTGGTCGAGTTGGATCTGGGGTAGCAGTGGGGCCAAAACAAGTGACGACTGAAAGCTTGCGAGGAGCGGTGAACTATATTGCCCACCAGCCCGAGATTCGCATGCGCACGCGCCAGATGCAAAGGATCATCGCTGAAACTGGCGGCGTCCACGCCGCCGTCGATGCGATTCTACAATATCTGCATACACACACAGTTCCCAGCATCTAAGCCATCGAGTTACAAGTACTCATATCGGACGGATGGGAACTCAAAACTAGAAACGTACACTTTAAATCCCAACCAGTATTAAGCTCATCTTACATGGATTTCTGCTACATGTTATAGTAACAAGAGGCATCACATTGCGCGGCTATGTAATGCGATCCTGGCAAAAAAACAGCACAAATACATGTAACATTGTTTTGTCCAGGCATACCGCTACAGGTATACGCAGAGGGCAACAAAAAGAAGTGTCGGTTGTATGCCTGGCAGAAGAGCAGTCGCTCTAACTCTATAAAGGGGAAGATTATGGCACAAGTATGTACCCATATCGACCAGATTCAGGAAGTTGTACCCAGTGCTCCCGGCTGTGAAGAATGCTTAAAATTGGGCGAGAGCTGGGTTCATCTGCGCATCTGTCTTACATGTGGCCATGTAGGTTGTTGCGATTCATCCAAAGGCAAGCACGCGACCAAACACTTTCATGCCACTAACCATCCAATCATCGCCTCGTTTGAAAAAGGGGAAGATTGGGGCTGGTGCTATATTGATCAGGCCGAGCTAGACTTTAGTGAGTAGAGGAGGGGCATTATCCTCTTCTCATGCTTAACGGCGAGGGCGGTAGCTCGTTCAAGCTTAGTAATCAGCTGTAGGGCTTCCTGCGACGAACGGCCACAGGTATCTTCTTGAGCTCGGAAAGCCAGACAGACTGCGGGTCGTTCAGATTTACCGAAAAGCTGGCAGCGATTATCACTGGTCAAATTGACACAGCGAACTCCTGCTGGCTTACCCTCAGGCATACCAGGTATACATGTTGAAATGGATGGTGCAATACAACATGCGCCGCATCCAATGCGACATTCCATCGATCATTTCCTATCTAGATTATTCTTACATACCGCGTGGTTCAATGGCATTGATATATGTCTCGGCAATAATGGTAGAAGCTTCTGCATTGCCCACCAGCGACTCCAATTGACCTTGATAACTGGCAATAGCTTCATAATGATGAGCAATAATCTCATGTTTAGCAACAGCCGCAAAATCATACATCAGATGATGCATAGCCTGGCACTCCAGAGCAATTTTCTCGCGCAATTTTTCTACTTCACTCATAATGGTAAACCTTATCAAGAGAAAAACAGCATGCCGTTCAATCGTATGAGCGCAGCTGCCTGACAGGCGCACCCGTTTGCTCGCCACTGCTCAAGTTGGATGGCTGAGCCAGTGGCAGCGGAGCTAGCCGCGTCCAAGCGGCGTTTACGATTGCTTTTCAATAGCTAGTAAAATAGCATTGCGAGTCCTTGTATATGTAGTGCCAGCAGCTAATGCATTGCCATGAAGTCACCAATGACGATTCAAACATTGTTTGCCCTGCATCGAAGTCACCAATGACGCTTCAAACATTGTTTGCCCTGCATCAGCTGCGAAAGGATTACACATACAAGATATTAGATATCTACAGTTTGAATATACATGGATGACAACGATCTATAACTAATCAATTTTGCTTGCTTCCTATCTAATCATATTGTTGAGAATTTTGCAATGTCAAAAAGGAAGCATACCAACGACCACTGTCTTTTATGATACGTTTCTGAGTATCATAATCGACGTACACCAGACCAAAACGTTTACTGTATCCTTCGGCCCACTCATAGTTATCCATCAATGACCAGGCAAAATAGCCTTGCACGGGTATACTGTCTGGTTGCTGGATAGTGCGACCGATGGCATTGATATGCTCGCGCAGATAATGAAGCCGACGCGAGTCCGCAACTTGCTCCTTCGCATCTAAACTATCCTCAAAAGCCGAGCCATTTTCTGTAATCAGTATAGCGGGGACCACATACTCCTGTCGTAACCAGCTCATAATATCGGTTAAGCCCTGAGGATAAACTTCCCACCCCATGGCGGTGCAGGCCGCACTGGCCGACATATCAAGCACATCGCAGGCATGCTTCACACCACCATGCCCGTTTTGTAGCCGTACCATCCCTATACGCAAAGGATTGTAGTAATTGATACCCAGGAAATCCAATGGTGCAGAAATAAGTTCCATATCGCCAGCTTGAACCTCGGGAGGCTGACAGTGCAAAAAGGAGAAGAGGGCTGAGGGATAGTGGCCTTTAAAGACGGGATCTAAAAACCAGCGATTGCGAAAATCCAGTTCCCGCTCAACGCGCTCGGAGATGCCAGGCACCTCGTCGACTTTGTAGACCGGAAAGAGATTCAAAGAGATACCAATCCTGGCGTCAGGTGGGAGCAGGGCACGCATGCGCGGTACCGCTAATCCATGAGAAAGTAATATATTATGCGCCGCCGTTGCGGCTGATTGCGCATCCTGAATACCAGGAGCATGAATGCCCACCCCATGGCCCAGGTAGGCCGAACACCAGGGTTCATTGTGGGTAATCCACCAGCTCACGCGATCTCCCAGATGCTCAACCACGCAGGCTGCATAGTCGGCAAAAGCATCAGCGGTAGCGCGATTGGTCCAGCCTCCTTGATCTTGCAGGGCCGCCGGCAGATCCCAATGAAAGAGAGTTACCACAGGTTGAATATTTTTCGCCAATAAAGCATCGACCAGGCGGGAATAAAAATCCAGGCCACCCTGATTCACGCGTCCCGTGCCATCAGGGAAAATGCGCGGCCAGGAGATTGAAAAACGATAGGCACCCAGGCCCAACTCGGCCATCAGCTCAACGTCTTTTTCCATCCGATGATAATGATCCACCGCGACCTGGCCCGTCTCCCCCCGAAACGTCTTACCTGGAGTGGCCGCGAAACGATCCCAGATAGAGAGCCCGCGCCCATCCTCCTCGGTCGCGCCTTCAATCTGATATGCCGAAGTAGCCGCTCCCCAGAGAAAATCTCTGGGAAATTGCGCAGCTAGCTCGACATCATTTCTAACATGTAGCTGTTGCTCTGATTTAGTACTCATCTGGCCTCTTCTTTTCTCAATGCGCTGGTATTGCGAATACTACTAGTTTGGATCACAGGGATAGGCTGAGTATCAGGCTGATCATACAAGAAACAATTGGTCCAGTGGCCCGGCGCTACCTCGGTTCTGGCCGGTGACTGCTGACTGCAAATGGGCATCGCATGCGGGCAGCGTGGATGGAAACGACAACCACCGGGTGGCTTGATCAAACTTGGGATCTCGCCGCGTGCCGGAACATCCGAGGAGCCTTTAATCACGCGCTTGATACGATCAGGATCGGGCGCAACCGCGAGCAAGAGCTGGGTATAGGGATGTTTAGGCGACTGAATGACGGCTTCACTGGGCCCCCCTCTACCATCTGTCCGGCATACATCACCAGCGTATCTTCAGCAAAGTAACGGGCACTGGCAATGTCATGGGTAATGAACAGGAAAGCCAATCGCTCCTCATCCTTCAGCCGCGCCAGCAAGTTGAGGATATCCAATCGAATCGAGACATCCAGCATCGAAACTGGCTCATCGGCCAGCACGATCTCAGGGCGGGCCGCCAGGGCACGCGCAATCGCCACGCGCTGCCGCTGTCCCCCGCTCAACTGGTGTGGATATTTTTCGATAAACTGCTCGGCAGGACTCAAGCTAACACGGCGCAGCAGGGCCAGGACCTGTTCGGTAACCTCTTGCTCACTATGCGCATGGCCATGCACACGTAAAGGACGACTTAAATGATAGCGCACCGAATGGACCGGATTTAAAGAGGCAAAGGGATCCTGAAAAATCATCTGCACATGACGTCGATAAGTCCTTAGAGCGGCCAGGCTACCATTGAATTTGATCGGTTCGCCACGGAAACGAATAGTGCCGGAGGTAGGGTCATAGATGCGGGCCAGCATACGCGCTACCGTCGTTTTACCACTGCCGCTCTCCCCTACCAGGGCAGTCGCTCGTCCGGGATAGAGGGAGAACGAAGCCTCCTCAACGGCATGTACGACCTTTTTCGCGCCAAAGAGATTGAATTGGCCTAACGGAAACTCTTTATGTAAATTTTCGGCCTCTAAAATAGCTTGCGTCGACTCACTCATCGCACGCTCCTCCCTTCTTCTAACTGAGCTGCATAACCGCGTGCCAGATCGCTGGCTGCGGGTATCGTCGGCCGGTGCCGAGGATTATAAAGATGACAGGCCGCCACCTGCTCATCCTCACCAGCCACAGCCACGCGCAGCCTGGGCACTTGCTCGCGGCAAGCATCAAAGGCAAAGGGACAACGCTCATGGAACGGGCAGCCAGCCGGGATATTGCGCAGGTCGGGCGGTGAGCCAGGAATACCAGACATCTTATGGCGCGGTCCATGCAACGTAGGAAAAGAATTCATTAGTCCGTAGCTATAAGGATGGCGCGGATGATCATAGAAATCACTACGCGAGGCCACTTCGACCAGCTTGCCAGCATACATCACGGCCACCCGATCAACCAGTTCAAGTAACAGGGAGAGATCATGCGTAATGAAGATCAGGGCCGTGCCCGTCTCCTTACACAATGAACTGATCAGGTCCAGGATTTCTCGCTGCACTACTACATCCAGGGCCGTCGTTGGCTCATCCATAATGATTACTTCAGGATTCAATGCCAGGGCGATCGCGATTACTACGCGCTGGCGCATGCCGCCACTGAGTTCATGTGGATAACTGCGCAAGCGATCAGGCGAGATGCCGACCAACCTCAATAATTCTCCAGCACGCTGTTTCCGGGCCTGTTCGCTACGCCCGGATTGATGGGCGGCCAGCACATCCATAATCTGGGTGCCGATATCCATCACCGGATTCAAAGCATTCATCGCGCTCTGGAAGACAATCGAGAGCTCATTCCAGCGGAACGCCCGCAACTGGCTCGGTGTCAGATCTAATACATCAACACCATTCTGCTTCTCTTGAGCTGCCACTTCATTCTTGTCCAGGCGCGTGGTTTTTGTACGCTCTAAGACCCCCGTAAACTCGGTCTGCACATCTGCCCGGGATAATAGAGGATCTCGCCACCGGTCACCACTGCCGGTGGACGCAGCAAGCGGGCAATCGCATACGCCAGCGTTGATTTTCCACTACCACTCTCACCCGCCAGGCCCATGATCTCTCCACGCTTTAAGGTCAGATTGACATCGCGCACCGCATGGACAGCGCCATTGGCGGCATAATAGTCCACACTTACATTGCGTACATCTAGCAGGGTTGTTGCCTCACGAACCTCTACACTCATGCCAGCACCTCTTTCTTCGCGCGCTCAACCTTTGGTTTTGGCTCGCTACGCAGACGAGGGTTGGCCAGTTCATCGATGCCATAATTCAGGAAGGTCAGGCCTGCACAGAGCAGAGCCACACAGAAGCCGGGAGGAATAAACCACCACCAGCCGCCAGCTAAAAGTGCCTGGCCACTCTGGGCCTCGAAGAGCATCACACCCCAGCTGCTGCGGGTAATATCGCCCAGTCCCAGAAACTCGAAGGTAACCTCAGCCAGAATAGTGTACACAAAAGTACCGACGAAACTCGAAGCCACCACCGAAATCTCATTGGGCAAGATCTCAAAAAAAGATGATCCGCAGAGAGGACTCACCCGAAGCACGAGCCGCCTCAACAAACTCGCGATTGCGCATCGACAGGGTCTGCGCCCGCAGCACACGCGCCCCATAGCTCCAGCTGGTAAACAACAGCAACAGGGTAATCGTTTCAGGCCCCTTGAAAGGCGCAAAAGACGCGATTACCACGCCCAGCGGGATGCTTGGCAGGAGCAGAAAAACATTGATGAACAATGAGAGTATATTATCGGTCAGGCCCCCAAAGTAACCGGCGGTCAAGCCCAGCACAATCTGCAGGCAGGTAGAGCCCAGGGCCGAGATAAAACCAACCAGCAGCGAGATACGGGCTCCATAGACCAGCTGGGAGAAGAGATCCTCACCCTTCTGCGTCGTTCCCAACCAATGGCCGCGGACGGAGGTTGAAACAGATCCGAAGAAAAGTAGCCCGGGTCCTGACGCGTCAGCAAAGGGGCTGCGATAGCCATCAGGATAAAGAAAGCCAGGATACAGGTACCGATCGTCATCTTACGATTGGATGTGAGCCATTTAAAGATACCTACCAGCACCCGCAAGAAAGCATTGGGCTTACGAGATGAATCAGCTACAATATGACTTATTTCCATTATTTATCCCCTTCCCTGCCGAACCCGAGGATCTAGAAAAGTATAGGCAATATCGGACAACAGGTTGGCCGCCAGTACAGTAATCGCAATAACCAGGAAGCATCCTTCAATCAAGCTATAATCCAGATTCAAGACCGCATTATAAAGCGCAAAACCGATGCCTGGATAATTAAAGACCATTTCAGTTAAAAGTGAACCGCCAACGATTAAGCCAAGAGAGATTGAGAAACTGGTAATACTGGGGAGGATCGCATTGCGGGCCGCGTAGTTGAGCATCACACGCCGCTCAGGCAGGCCCTTGGCCTGCGCCATCAATACATAATCATCCGAGAGGGTTGTAACCATGGAGTTGCGCATCACCAGCACCCAGCTAGAGAGCGAGCCCAGTACAATGGTGATGGCGGGCAAGATACCATGCGTTATTACACTGATAATAAAACCAGAACTCCACCCGATATCATAGGTCAACTCATCATAACCGCCACCCATCGGGAACCAGCTCCACATGAAGCTCAGCACATACACAAAGGCCAGGGCCAGCCAGAAGTAAGGAATGGCGGAAATAAAGGTCAGGATCGGCGGCACAATCGAATCCAACCAGGAGCCACGCTTCCAGGCCACCAGCATCCCTAGCAGCGAACCAAAGGTGAAACTAATGATGACCGATAATCCCACCAGCCCAACCGTCCAGGGAATGTGCTGGGCAATCACCTCTGTCACCGGTTGAGGGAAATTAGAGAGAGAAATACCCAGGTTCCAGTGCAACAGGTTAACCAGGTACTGTCCATATTGAATCCAGATTGGATCATTGCTCAGGCCAAACTGGACCCGTAGCGCGGTAAGGGTCTGCTGAGTAATGTGTTGTCCCTGCATCTTAGCCAGATAGGCCTGGGCGGGATCGCCCGGCATCAGGCGCGGGATAATAAAATTTAAGGTAATGGAGGCCCATAGTGCGATCAGATAAAAACCTAGACGGCTCAGTAATCGACGCATCTCACCCCTCCTCTTCTTTCTATGATAGTGTCTTACACCCCATCATCATGGGAAGCGTGTCGCTCCCGTACGTACGTACGTGCGCTGGCGCGCCCGAAGCTTCTTTCTTCGGTGGTGCAAAAATTACGCCGGGCGCAATTTTTGCACCACCGAAGAAATGCTCTATGAGCGCCGCAGGCGCGAAAGCTCATAGGCAAAGGACGCAATGACTATGAGAGTAAGGCACGTTCTATGTTAATAGTGGAATATCTGTGATAGGGATTCCTCCCCCGATTCCAGCGGTCAGAGTACTGGAACCAGGGGAAGAACCAGGTAGAAAGGCGATCAGGCGGCTTTCAACTGCAGAACAATGTAGCCATTGTCCGGATAGTTGAAGGGTGCACCGAAATCGTAAGGGTTATTCTCATCGGGCCAGCCGGTTACATGCGTCGTGGTATATTCGTACCAGGATGCGTTGTAACTCAGCGGGATAGAAGGCAGCTGCTCTACCATAATCTTCTGTAAACCATCGATGGCCTGCTTCTGCATAGCTGGATCACCAGAGGTGGCATACTGCTTCAGCAATTTATCGGTGGCCGGATCTTCCCAGCGCTCCCAGTTGGTGGGGGCAGCTTTTCCGATTGGAGCCGATTTAGAGCTATCCAGCAGATCGGAGTAGGCATAATATGGTGTCGGGCCTGGATCGGTCCAGGAGATTCCAGCATCAAAGGTACCAGTCTGTAAAGCGGTGATATAGGGGGTGAAACCACCCACGGTATCAACTTTGGCATCAATACCAATCGCCTTTAGATCTTTCGAGATCAGCTGGGTGTCGCCCACCCAGTCATTCCAACCAGAGACATCGATCATATTGAAGGAGATCTTCTTACCACTCTTGTCGGCGTAAATGCCATCGCTACCTTTGGTAAAACCAGCACTCTGCAAGAGCGATTCTGCCTTGGCGGCATCGACACTAAACTGTGAATCGGCATACTGTGAGAGCAGATTGCTCTTATTGGCTGCAGAAGCAGACCAGTTGGATTAGCGGGAGGAGCATACGGGGCCGATTTCTCCTGCAATTCCTTGCGGTCAATCGCCAGACTGATAGCCTGCCGTACCGGCAACAGGTTGAAAGGATACTTCTTCAAGTTAAGGTAGAGCATTACGGTATTGCTTGACGTGAACCAATGGTGATTGTGGACTGGATCTTTCTGGATGTAAGAAGGATCGAGTTTGGGGTCCCAGGCTACACCCAACCAATCCAGTTGGCCTTTAGCCAGCATCAAGGACGCCGTTGAGTTATCGACGATAGCAGGCACACGGATCTCATCGATCTGTGGCTTACCAGGCTGCCAGTAACTGGTATTTTTTCTGGTAGCGGATCAACTGTGGCTTGAAGGATTCCAGTTTGTAGGGACCCGTGCCAACAGGGGCTTTTATCATTGGTATATTTGGTTGGATCCCCAACGCTCTGCCAGATATGCTTTGGCACAATAAAGGTCTGGCCAGCAATCCACCAGATCGAAACAGAAGAAGCGGACTTCAAAGTGAACTTTACCGTCCTGGCATCTGGTGCAGAGACATCCTGAATAAAATTAGTCCATAATGCACTGCGATCCAGGGCCGGATTACTGTTTCAGCAGATCAAAGGTATAGACCACATCATCGCTGGTTAAGGGCTGACCATCATTCCACTTAACGCCATCGCGAATGGTGAAGGTTATGCTACTGAGGTCGCTAGACTGCTGATAGGAAGAAGCCAGCCAGGGAGTTTTATCGCCCGTATAACGGTTAATAAAGAGCAATGTCTCGTACAGGAAACCTTGCGTCCCATAGGCTGTATTCTGCGGGTCCAGCAAAGGATTAAAATTCGAGGGATTATCACCTTTCGGAGATGGATTGACCGTCAAGGCGCTGGTGCCCTTTGACGAAGATGACTGGCCAGGCGCGCCACTGGTTCCACAACTGGTCAACACCACCATCAGTGCCAGTAGCGTCGAAACAATCGCGGTGCTCCAAAGTTTCTTTGGGCGCCAGCGTTGTCCAGAAACGAAAGCGGAAATCATGCAAACCTCCTTGGGCAGGAAATAAAATCTCCATTGCTTAATAAGAGCTCATCAGAATATCGATTAACAGAGTTTCATAGCGGCGTCATAGCATAGGCTGAAGAGTGCCGCAGGACGAACGTACAACAAGATGGGTAGCCAGGCGGACGTGCATAGGTGAAGTCGGAAGTGCTGGCGCTGAGATATTCCCCTGCAGCCGCGAGCCAGATTTATGATTCCACGGTCGGGTATTAACGACCGGAGGATCGACCAGGTTGAGCAATAATTCGATAGAACGTTTCCCCATTTCATATAAAGGCTGACGCACCGTGGTCAACGGGGGCTGTGAAAGGGCCGAAAGAGAAATATCATCATAGCCAACCACTGCCACATCCTCGGGTACACGTAGTCCGCATTCCACCGCCGCCGACAAAGCGCCAAAGGCCATTTAAATCGCTACTGGCAAAAATCGCGGTCGGACGTAGATCAGGACGTGTTAACAACTGGCAAGCACACTCCTTTCCACCAGTTGCCGCAAAATCTCCCTCAACCACCAGCGTGGGGTCCAGTTCAATGCCCTCCTCAGTCAGAGCATCACAATAGCCCTGATGGCGATCGAGCGAAACCTGATACCTATGCGGTCCCTGAATATGAGCGATACGCCTATGCCCTTGTTGTAGCAAATGGCGCGTCGCCTCATACGCACCCTGGCGTTGATCCGCCCCCACCCAGGAAATATCAGTAGGAGGGATGAACCTGATCATCGAACATCACAACAGGAAAACCATCACGGCACAAATCTGCCAGGTGTGGCGTAAACTGACCAGGATAGATGGCCAGCAAACCGGCAGTCAACTTGGTAGCCAGAATGCGATCAATAACCTCGCTATAATCCTTCCCATCATCATTCGAGTTCACACTATAGAGGACCAGCTCATAGGAACTCTGATCGATCACCTCCGCGATACCACGCATAATCTCTGGTATCAAGGGCCAGTGCACCACCGAAACCAGCGCACCAATCAAACGGCTACGACCACCAGCCAGACCTGCAGCCGCGAGACTAGGAAAAAAGCCCTGCTGGTCCATGATGTGTAAGATGCGCTCACGGGTCTCAGGATTTACATCGGGCCGATGATTGAGCACCCGCGAAACGGTGGTCTTGCTCACTCCTGCCATTTGCGCAATATCTTGTATAGTGATCTTTCCAGCCATGTACAACCTTCTTTGACACAATACAGGGTTAAGTGTCTGCTCCAAACAGCGAAGCAGGCGGTAAAACGGAACCTTTACCGTTTTCGCTACCGTAAACGGTTTCGGAAACGATTTCATAGGAGAAGTGTAGTGCTAGAAAGAGATTTTTAAAGCGAACAAAAGTAGTATTTCAGTAGTTTATTTTCCTACTACTTTTTATCCTGAAACAGCTAGAATGGCTGCTAAATGGGTTACCTGGCGAAGTAATAAAAGAGCTGGAGTTCATATCGCCTGGACCCTGGTATTTAGCGCAAAACACTAGCGCGGAACAGATAAAATGGCGAAAGGGGGCTATACTTATAGCACGAGAAATTATTTCTATTGTATACTATAGGGGTTAGGTAACTCAGGAGATTTTTTCGAGCGCAAAGGGAGAGAGCGGCCATAAGGGCCGATATTTTTGATGTATTGAATAAACCAAAAGCAACAATTGGGGTTGTTCGTGCTTCATTTATTCTAATAGGATGAAAAGTTACCGAACGTGATTTGTGGCAGGCATGTCAGTGTTAGGGAACTCTTGAGAGAGATAGATGGATGGAATGAGGAGCAATGGCAAGCTCAACACCTACAATACACACTGATACATTATCCTACCAGGGCCAGGCAGAGGAAATTGTGCTGACCGTTGGCACTCCTGCCTGGTATGATTGGCTGCAGACGGCAACGACCTTTACTTTTCATAGTGCCAGCGGTACCTATACCGCTCGTAAAGAGCAGGCTGGCAATAAGCGCGGTGGCTGGTATTGGAAGGCTTACAGTAAGCGTAAAGGCAAGTTACTCCATGCCTATATGGGGAAGTCCGAACTACTGACCCAGGAACGGCTACTGGCGACGGCAAAGGAACTGAACCAGAAGTTGATGGATGAGCAATTAAAAGAGGAGCCGGCAAGTGAGGGAGCGCCAATCGAACCTACCCCAGGAGGAGACAGCACTTACCGGCTGCCAGCCCAACCAGATGCATTGATTGGACGTGAGCAGGAAATTAAAATGGCCTGTACCCTGCTGCAACGTCCAGATGTACGTTTGTTGACCATAACAGGTCCAGGGGGAGTTGGTAAAACTCGGCTGGCCTTACAGATGGCCCGGCTACTCGCCGATACATTTCCCGGTGGCGTCTCAATAGTTTCGCTCGGCCCCATTTTTGATCCCTCACTGGTTGTGCCAACCATTGCCCGCGAGCTGGGCTTTATGGAGGCAGCCACAGAACCCTTGATTGAACGACTGAAGGCTTTTCTAGGCGCCAAACATATGCTACTGGTACTGGATAATTTTGAGCAGATTATTACTGCCGCCCCCCTGCTCTCCGAACTGCTGGCAGCCTGTCCCCAGCTAAAAATGCTAGTGACCAGTCGAGAGATCCTGCATGTGCGCGGTGAGTATGAGCTGGATATACCACCGCTGGCGCTGCCTGATATCCAGCAGTTGCCAGATAGCGAGGCCCTTTCACATTATCCAGCGATCGAGCTCTTCATCCAGCGGGCAAGCGCGGTTAAGGCTGATTTCACCCTCACAGACAGCAACGCGGCCACCATAGCTGAAATATGCTTGCGCCTCGATGGGCTTCCCCTGGCCATCGAGCTGGCGGCGGCACGCATCAAACACCTCTCACCCTCAATGCTCCTGAACCGGCTGGAACATCGATTACAAGTTCTGACCAGTGGAGCGCGAGACCTGCCACCACGCCAGCAGACGTTGCGCGCCACCCTGGCCTGGAGTTATGACTTGCTGGACGCCAACGAACAAAAAATCTTTCGCCACCTGGCCGTTTTTGTGCGTGGCTGCACCCTGGAAGCTGCCGAAGATGTCTGCCCGACTCTTCATTCAGTCGATGCGACAGACAATATCAGTACATTCGATATTATCAGTTCCCTAATCGACAAAAGCCTGCTGCAACAAAGCGAACAATCCAATGGCGAGCTGCGCTTGAGTATGTTAGAAACTGTGCGTGAGTATGGACAGGATTGCCTCGTGGCGGCAGGAGAGGCTGACAGTGCATACCAGGCTCACGCGCTCCATTATCTGGCGCAGGCAGAGTTAGCGAAGCCTCAACTGCGCCAGGCCACGCAGGCCGAATGGTTAAATCGCTTAGAACAGGATTATGATAATCTCAGGGCCGCCTTACGCTGGCTACTAGAACAACATAATCCCGCCAGTCACGAACAGGCATTGCGTTTCTGCAGCGCCCTCTGGCGCTACTGGTTGATCCGTAATCGTCAGCGCGAAGGCTATCAGCTGGCGGAACAAGCACTTGAGCAGGGCGCTGGCACTGAGATCGCCGTTGCAATCCAGGCTCATGCCTGCTTTGCCTGTGCCACCCTGGCCGATAGTCAGGGCCACTATACACGCAGCATCGAACTCTGGGAACGGTGTCTGGCCCTCTTTGAAGAGCTTGGGGATCAAGCAGGTATCGTAGCGACACTAAATAAACTAGGCACAACCTTTGCGCGCAGTGCTCCCTCTGAGGCCCATGCACTGTATGAGAAGAGTCTGACCCTGGCGCGCGCGCAAAAGGATCTCTACGGCATCACGGATGCACTGGCCTCCCTGGCCGATGAAGCCTTTGCCCTTGGCTTTCTACATGAGGCGCAGACACTTATTGAGGAGAGGCTGGCCATCGCCCAACAACTTGGCGACACCCGCACCATCGCCTATTGCCTCGATGGCCTGGGCCAGCTCGCGGCCCATCAAGGCAATTATGTGCGCGCCAACACATTGCTGCGCGAATGTCTGAGCCTGCACCGTCAGATCAATGATCGGGTTGGCATCGCCCTGGCCCTACTACCACTGGCCATCGTGACCCTCTACCAGGGCAACTATAGTACCGCGCATTCATTGCTAGAAGAATGCCTGGCCGTTTCCCGAGAGTTAGGCAGCAAACACACGCTCGCCCATTATCTGGCAGCCCGGACCGATAGCACGATTCTTCACGAACAGGAGTATGTCCCAACCAATATCTTGTTGGAAGAGAGCATCACCATCTTTCGCGAAACCGGCAATAATGAGGGTATCGCCACCAAATTATTCACCCTCGGCTGCATCGAGTTCTCTCAGGGCAACTTTTCCGATGCCCAGCAAGCGCTGGAAAAGAGTCTGACCTTATTCAAGCAGCTAAATAACCGCGTCATGATCGCGGCCGTGCTCAACATGCAAGGCCATCTGGAGGCGCATCAAGGCAATTATGCGGCGGCCCACACAGTCATGGAAGAGAGCCTGGTCCTGACCAGAGCCAATGGTGATCGCTGGACCCTCTCTTCACGCCTGACCCAATTGGGCCTGATCAGTTTAAATCAGGGTAACCATTGGCAGGCACGCAATTTGATCGAAGAGAGCATGGTCGTAGCCAGGGAGATCGGGGACCTGCGCTATATCGCCGAGGCGATGCATGTGATGGGGTTGCTGGCCCTCAACGAACATAACTATGGACAGGCAGAGAATCTGCTTCAGGAGTGCCTGACCCTGAATATCGATATGCGCAGCGGCTCCAGCCGGGCCTATATACTGGCCGATCTCGGACTACTGGCTATCTATCAAGGGGCCATCGGCAAAGCCCAGACGCTGATCGAGGAGAGCTTATCGCTCTGCATGCGTGTTGGTGACCGCTGGTTTATCCCCTCTTGCCTGGAACGCCTGGGTGAGATTGTCGTGCGCCAGGAGCAGGCCGAACGGGCCGCGCAGCTATGGGGGGCCGCAGCCGCCATGCGTGAGAAGATTGGCGCCCCCATTCCTCCTATCGAGCGAGCTACATATCAAGAAGCATTACTGATGGCACGTCAACAACTGGGTACCGAGCGCTTCTCCGCCAATTGGCGCACTGGCTATGCACAGACGCCAGAACAGATCCTGGCACTGCCAGAACAGCCACAATTAGCATCCCCAACCAGATCCAGGACAATGGCAGAGGAGGAGCATGATGAGAGTGCATCAATGCTGACCAGGCGCGAAAAAGAGGTCCTCAAGCTCGTCGCGCAAGGCTTCACTAATGGTCAGATCGCCAAAAGATTGGTGGTCAGCCCACGTACAATCCAGACCCATCTCAGCGCCATCTACAATAAACTAGGCCTGAACAGTCGCAGTGCCGCCACGCGCTATGTCATCGAGCACCATCTCGACTGATAGCCGGCTATCCCATATCTAAGCTATTTGGCGTGGACAAAAAATGGTAGTTAAATATAACCTCAGCCAGAAAATACACGCTTTCGCTGATGTAATCCAGTCTGAAATCAGGTACAGTCATGGATACGCACTTTTATTTCAATGAAGAAAAAGGCAGAGAGAGGTTCGTATACCATGACTCGTAACGTCATTCCGGTCGTTGTCGACGAATACTTATGGTTGCCTGGTCAGATGGGAAATGATGCCCCATCATCCATGTAGGCTCCAGCGATTGGTATGCCTGGTTGGTAAGTGAGCAGCATACATCGTTTGCCTTTAAACATCACAGTGGAAGCTTTACCGCGCGCCATGAGCGACAACGCAATGGTTGGTACTGGTATGCCTATCGTAAACGAGACGGCCATATGCATAAAACCTACCTGGGTCGGCCAGCAGAGATGAGCATGGCTCGCCTGACGCAGGCCGCCACAACGCTATCGGCCAGGGCTGAGCAGGCAGCAGCTTCTCAATATCGCAAACCCGGCAGCCAACCGCAGAGCTCACACGTCATCCTGAACGAAAAATTTACGTTACCAACTGCTACCATAGAACCAATCGAACGGCCGCAGTTGTTTAAATACCTCACCAGCGGAGTCAGAGGTAAGCTTGTGCTCATCACGGCTCCTGCTGGCTGGGGCAAAACAACCCTGCTCAGCGACTGGTGCGGCAAGCTGCAGATCCCTGGCTGGTCCTCCGCCTGGATCTCGCTCGATAGCCATGATAATGATCCGCGTACTTTCTGGAGCCATATCCTGACAGCATTGAACATCCAGCACCAGGGCATCGCCGACCAGGCATTGGCGCTACTGCGCAACGTGGAAGACCACACCATCCATACCGTACTCAAAACATTCTTGAACGCCTGCCAGCAATTGACAGGTGATATCATCCTGCTACTCGATAATTATCAAGCGATCCAGGACAGCACTATCCAGCAAACGTTCAGCTTTTTTCTGGATCATCTGCCCGCGCGTCTGCATGTGGTCATTGCCAGCCGAACCAGTCCACCACTACCACTGGCGCGCCTGCGGGTACAGGGAGCCTTGACCGAGATACGTAGCCAGCAGCTACGTTTCAGCCTGGAAGAGACGGATGCATTCTTCAAAAGGACACAGGATATCGTACTGGATGCGAACGAATGCGCGGCCTTGACCGCCCGTACCGAGGGCTGGGTAGCTGGCCTACAACTGGCCTCGCTCTCGATGCAAGATAAGCAGCATGTCGACATCTACCTCAATCATAATCGCTACATCAGGGATTACCTGGTCGAGGAGGTCTTTCAACAGCAGACACCAGAGCTACAACAATTCTTGCTGCAAACCTCAATCATCAACCGCTTAAATAGCGCGCTCTGCGATGAGATCCGCCAGGCCAGCGACAGCCAGAGCCTGCTGGAACAATTGGAGCGCGCCAATCTCTGCCTGTCTGTATCAGAGCAACCCGGCCACTGGTATAGCTATCCGCAACTTTTACAGGAGACGCTACAGCACCTTTTGCAGCATACTTACCCGCACCAGCTGCAGCAACTCCACCAGCGAGCCAGCCAATGGCATGAACAACAAGGTCAGTTGGAGACAGCTATCTACCACGCCACACAGGCTGAGGATGCGCAGACGACCCATCGCTTGCTCGTTTTACAGACAGCCGAACAAGTGGCGGTCGGGCGCCAACAGCTGGGTCATACATTCCAGCAGGTTAAAATGAATATGCATGCCATCTCGGCCGTGAAACAGGAGCCAGTCAGATTATCAATTCCAACGCCTACACCACCAGAGGAGCAGCCAACAAAGGAGCTTTTAGAGCCGCTCACCAGGCGCGAACAGGAAGTACTACAGCTCCTGGTCAGTGGAGCCTCCAACCGAGAGATCGCGCAGAGCCTGGTTATTAGCGAAGGTACAGTCAAAAAACATGTCTTTAACATTTGCAGTAAGCTGGGTGTACAAAGTCGTGGCCAGGCTATGGCTAAATCTATCGCCCTCGCCCTGCTATAGCCAGGCATGGCCCAAAATTTATACCTCATAACGTCTAACTTAATGAATATAAAAGTGAAAAAGTTGCAGTTGGGTAGCTGCAACTTTTTCACTTTTATATTCATTTTTACATATATCAGCCAAAGTCTTGCCCCTTAAACGTCTATAAAGAAAAAGCTATTTAGAGACCAGACATTTTTTCAGGGCTTTTTCATGTTTCTCTTCGGCGCCTGCGGCGCCGGGTAGAGAGTGTGTGGTCGGCGGCCGCCGACCACACACTCTCTACCCTTGAAATAATGGACATCGTATCGCTTGCCTGCGATCTCTGGACAAACAGTAAAAAGCCATGGACATTTTTTCTGCTGCTTTGACATGTTATTTGCCAGCGTGTATGATAAAGTGGTGCAAATTGCTTGTTTTACATCACAAAGTGCACTGCATTCTGTCAGCCTAAGGAAGGTTCTTAGATGAACAAAGAGCCAAATTGTTTTGGAAAATATGAACTACTGGAGCCAATTGGCACTGGCGGAATGGCTCAGGTCTGGAAAGCGCTCCACCCTGAATTGCGCCGTTTTGTAGCCGTTAAAATCCTTCACGCGGACCTCAGGCATGTCGCCCCTGGTTTGATGACTCGTTTCATTAACGAAGGGCAGGCGATTGCCCAACTACACCATCCAAATATTGTACAGGTTTTTGACTTACATATTCCAGGTCCGGAGGAAGAGGGCTGCGAACCTTACCTGGTCATGGAATATGTCAACGGCCCCACCCTGGATAAATATATCCATAGCACCTCGCGCGCCAGCCAATTTCCTACCCCTGAAGAGATTGTAGAGCTCTTCGCCTCCATCAGCCAGGCACTTGACTATGCCCACAGAAAAAATATCGTGCACCGCGATATTAAACCATCAAATATTTTGCTCGATAGCACCAATACTGAACATAATCCTATGGGGGAGCCCATTCTCAGTGATTTCGGCCTGGTCAAAATCATCGGTGCGCAGGGACCAACTGAAATGGGTGCCTTGATGGGCACACCACTATATATTGCGCCAGAGCAGGTACAGGGGACGGAAGTCAGCATCAAGAGTGATCTTTATTCGCTGGGGGTTATCCTCTATGAAATCTGCACCGGCACCCCGCCCTTCAGAGGCGATAATGCCTATGCGATCATGCGCCAGCATATGCAGGATGAGCCCACACCGCCCAGCCTGATCAATCCTAATCTGCCAACCGATATAGACTATATTATCAAACATGCGATGGCCAAAAATCCCGACGAGCGCTTCAACAGTGCCACCTCGATGACCGTAGCCCTGGCCAATGCCTTCCATGTACCAATCCCGGAGCGCATTCGTACTAAAACCGGTAATAGCCTGCCACCTGTGCCACCCCCTGATCCCGTACCATCAGCACAACCAGAGGCACCTGATGCCTCCTCTATGCCAACAATCATGTCAACCGTTGCGGTGGCTGATGCAGTAACAACCGGAGTGACCCAGAAAGCTGCGGCACTGCCTGTAGCGGCTCAAGTAGCAGCACCTGCCCCTGCTCCAGTAGCAGCTCCTACCAATCGTCTATGGAGAAATCTCTGGCCCATCTTTGTGGCATTAATGATCATTCTTGTCATTGGTGCCACGCTACTGAATAAATTTGTCACCTTATTCCCATCCGGGGCCACCAGCTCGGCCAATACAGTCGTTGGGCAGATGTCCTTTTATAATACCGGTAACGCACTTGATAGCAATCATCCGACCATCAATGATGGTATCATGCTACACGTCACAAACGTGGCCCCACCGACGGCAGGCAATGTCTACCGGGCATGGCTTTATGATAAGCAGCAGCCAGAGAACGATGCGCTGCTGTTAGGTGTCCTGACCATCAAAAATGGGGCCGGCACCCTTAATTATAAGAGCCCCACCCATCAGAACCTGTTAGCGGCCATGAGCGGCTTTGTAATTACGGAAAGCGCGCCCAACGATCAAGCCATCAGCCCGGTGTTACAAACCAGGACATGGCGCTACGCCGGCAATATTCCCGATCAACCCAATACAAAGGATGCCGAACATTTCAGCCAGCTGGACCATTTGCGTCACCTGCTGGCCGGTGAACATACACTGGACGTACGTGGACTACGCAATGGTATCGACTTCTGGTTTCAACATGATGTAGAACAATTACAAAAAGAAGCAACCGATGTAAAGAAACAGCAGGATCCAGTGGTCATACGCCAGAGATTGACGGACATGCTGTACTACATGGATGGTCCATGTGCGGCCAGCGAGGTACAGGCCAGTGGTCACTTACCGGCGGCCCCGGAAGGAAACATTCTCAATGAAAGCAAAATCGGGCTGCTGGAGTGCACTCAATTGACCGATATCCATGGACATCTCAAGCATGTCAGACTTCACCTGGCCGGCATCGTGGCTGCTCCCGGTGCCAGTGATAGCCAGATAAAATTGGCCAATGATATCGATGTGCATATGGCCAAATTCAATACCTTGATCGACAATATGCATACACTGGTCATCCAGCTCGGCAAGATGAATAAAACCGGTCTGCTAGCGGCCCAGAACCAGCGTAACCAGCTAGATCAGCTGGGAGATTTCAGTGTCTCGACAACTGGCTGGACCGATCCGACCACAAAAACAACTGAGCCGGGGGTAGCCACCCTCTGTAACCAGATTGCTGGCCTGGCCAGTATCGATATCCGCCCCTATACACAGCATTAACGCGTCCGACAAGACAAAAAAGAAAGGCGCAGATCCAAGCCTGGACCTGCGCCTCTGTTCCCTCGCGCCATACCTATTGTTGCTTGACAGCTTCTTTATAACGACGCAGAGCCTGCAGATGTTCATCCAGGGATTTAAAGTGGGCTCCCATCGTATTTAATGAGATATGGGTTGCCCCATAGGAACGCCATTTCTCGGTCTCGCGTACCTGTTGATCCAGGTCACCTTCGGACACGCTGACACGAGCCTCGATCCCAAGTGTCTGGCGATCGCGACCCGCTTCTTGCAGGTAGCCAAACAGGCGATCCATCATGGCACGCATCTTATCATCCGGCCGCCCAACGGAAACCAACCATCGGCGATGCGGGCCGCACGCCGGAGCGCGCTATCAGAACTGCCCCCTATCCATACAGGGATCGAGCGGTGCACCGGCAAAGGACTCAAGCCCGCCTCAGTCACGGTATGATATCTCCCCTTAAAGGTCACCACTTCCTTACTCCATAGTTGTCGTAAGAGCTCTATCTGCTCCTCGACCACGCGTCCACGGGTACTGAAATCCGTGCCGAGTGCTTCATACTCCACCGGATTCCAGCCCACGCCAATACCGAGTCGGAATTTGCCGCCGCTCAGGACATCGACCTCGGCCGCCTGCTTCGCAACCAGGGCCGTCTGACGCTGGGGTAGAATAATAACGCCGGTCACCAGCTCAAGCTGCGTCAGGGCCGCCAGATATCCAAACAGCACAAAGGGCTCATGAAACATTTCAGTATGGGTATAACCTGTCCAGCCAGGACGATGGGTAGGATCGGCCCCCAGCACATGATCATAAATGAGCACATGCTGATAACCCATACCCTCGACAGCCTGGGCATAATCGCGAATAACCTGTGGGTCCGCCCCGATTTCCGTTTGTGGAAAAGTAACACCGATCTGCATTTTTTACTCCTATGGTGTATTATTGTTGAGTCGGAGTCTACACATACGATTTAATACGCATGATAACATTGGCACACAACTCGTTTATTTCTACCTTGAGATAAGCTAACAGGAGAAAGCCGTGTCGTTTCAGCGACTTGACTATTTAGAGGTATGGAGAAAGTTACCTATTGCGCTCTGGCACAATCAAGATTGTTTGCTCAGCTACGGTCCCCCTACCGAATGCAACGGCATCACACCATCGCATATGGATGATGTCTATATGCTCTTATTAGTATGCCAGGGCAAAGCCGATGTGTTGATCAACAACACCTGTTATCCCGCCCCTCCTGGCTCCCTGATCTGGATGAGCCCGGACATTCTCCATGTCCACCGTGCAGCGGGACAGCTTGAATTTATCTTTATGGTTTTCGCTCCACAATATATCCACCAGCTCTGGCAACGACTACTGCCACATGAACAAATACCACATGTCGCCATCATGCCCGCGCCAAAAATAATAGAGGCGACAATGCGCCGGATGGTGCAAGAGGCTATGCACCAGGGTATGGCCAGAGAACAGCTACTCGTGCTCCTCTCACACCTGCTTAGCATCGATACATTGCGCCTGTTTCAACGTGCCCGACACCAACCACAGCATCCACTCTTCACCACAGAGATCATACCCTCGACTGAAGGTATCAGCGCCCCTATAGCAGCAGCGCTTACACGATTGAGAAACACCTATACCAAGGATGATATCCAACTCAAACAGATCGCCATGGAGGTCGGATTAAGTTTATTCCATTTTACACGTCGCTTCAAACACGAAACCAGCCTTACACCGGGTTACTATCTACGGCAGTTGCGCTTGAATGCCGCCCTCCACCTGCTACTAGGGACGCATCTACCTCTGGACGCCATTGCGGAGCGCTGCGGCCTGGGGAGCGCCCGTCATCTCTCAGATCTCTGTCAAAGTACCTTTGGACAGAGCGCGCTCAAGCTACGCCAGGCGAATGAGCACAACTATATCTTGAACGAGCTACCAGCGCAAAAAATCGTAGGAAATGAGCAAAGAAACGTCTTGTAAGCTTTTGCAGCTTCAGATACATTTATCTATACAAAGAAAAACTAGCTTAGATATTGTATAGGAGCAAAAGCAATGATGGAGAAGCAAGATAGTAACACTGGATTTGTTGAGGTACCGAGAGCCAGACTATATTATGAAATGGCTGGTATGGGAGAGCCCATCATCCTGTTGCATGGTGGGATGTTAGATAGTCGCATGTGGGATGGGCAGTTTCAATTTTTAGCCCGGCACTATCAGGTCGTGCGCTATGATGTACGCCGGGCGGGCAAGAGTAAAGCCTGGTCAGAAGAGGCATATATCCACTATGAGGACCTGCGCCAGCTCCTCGATAAGTTGCAGATCAGCAAAGCTACCCTGGCAGGTCTATCGGGGGGCGCACGCATCGCCATCGATATGGCCATCGCCTATCCAGAACGCGTCAACAAGCTGGTGCTGGTCTCACCAGGTATGAGCGGTCATCCATTTGATGATCCCTGGACCAAACAGCACGGCCAGGCTTTGGGGGCCGCCCTGCAGGCGGGTGACCTGGACCAGGCGGCCCGAGAATTCCTGACCATGTGGACCATTGGACCTCAACGCACAGCAGAACAGATCGATCCAGAGGTTAGCCAGCGGGTGCTGAGCATGGTCAAACAGGCATTCTCGCAACACATCTTGAGCCTGCCCATCAAGGAGCTCGACCCACCAGCCTTTAATCGCCTCTCAGAGCTTCGGGCTCCCACCATGGTCGTTCTGGGAGACCAGGACACCACTGATATCTTTACGATTGGTCAGCGCATACAAAAACAGGTAGCAGGTACGCAATTAGTGCTTGTACCGCAAGTCGGCCATACATTGGTGATGGAAAAACCTGCCGATTTTAATCAACTGCTTGAGCAGTTTTTGCGGCACTGACCCCCTGGCCTGCTTCAGGAATGGGTAAGCACTTCAGGATTAAGAATGTTCTCGGGCCGGCCCGCTTCAAAGGCGATTACCTGGTCAAAGGCTGCGTCGAAGTAAAGCTCATAGCTATCTTTCTCAACGTAGCCCAGATGCGGCGTGCAGACAACATTATCCATCTGCAACAAAGGGTGGTCGGTTACCGGTTCGGACTCGTAGACATCGACGGCGGCCGAACCGGGACGGCCAGCGCGCAATGCCTGTTCCAGCGCTCCCGGCTCAATCAGGCCAGCCCGGCTGGTATTCACCAATAAGGCTGTAGGCTTCATTACTGCCAGATCGGAGGCTTTTACGATCCCGCGCGTCTCCGCAATCATCTTGATATGCAAGCTCAACACGTCCGCCTGACGAAACAAATCCTCCTGACTGGCAGCGCTCTCAAATCCATCCGTACGCGCGCGCTCCAGCGAACCCTGGCGTCCCCATACCAGCACGCGCATGCCAAAGGCACGACCATAGCTAGCTACCAGCCGACCGATATTGCCATAACCAAAGATACCCAGGGTCCGACCATGCAGACCCACGCCCAAAGTGGATTGCCAATGACCGGCTCGCAGGCGCGCAACTTCATACGGGATATGGCGCGTCGCGGCCAGAACCAGGCCCCAGGTCAGCTCAGCCGTTGAATAAGGTGACCCACCACTGGCAGCCACCGCCACGCCATGGCGCGTACAGGCAGCCAGATCGATATGGGCAATCCCCCGGCCCGTCTGGCTAATCAACTTGAGCTGTGGCAACCGATCCAACAATGCATCGGTAATCGCTGTACGCTCCCGAATCAATACCAGGGCCTCAGCCTCCTGGAAACGTGTAGCCAGCGTCTCAACATCCCTGACAGTATCTCGATAGATCGTCACCTGCTGATCAGCCAGCTTAGCAAAACAATCCAGGCTACGTGCAGCATCCTGATAATCATCCGAAATCACAATTCTCATAAATATCTCCTCTACATACATCGCCGCTTAATACCTTAATCATACCGCAAAAAGCGAGGAAACCGCAGCACGCGGGCCATAACAATGCGGCAGCGATCAGACCATCAGACACTTTTCAGCGCCCTCTTCCGTACTATCTCTATCACCCCTGCATTGGTGAATAACTTCTAATATAGAATATTGAGGAGGATAGTATGGCAGAGCAAGATAACAACCAGACATTTGAGACAGAATCTAAAACCCATATTCGAGGCCAACAAGATACTTACGGTTCGAAAAACTATACGAAGGACAGCGATGCGGATGAGCGGGAAACATTTAGTCCCGATCCCAATGTTGACGACACCCAGGACAAAAAACCCTTTGGTCTAAGCGAGAAGGATGAATATGGACTCCAGGATCAGTTTGGCGATGTAGACGATCAGGACCCCTATTCCAATTTAGAGGATGATCAGCCAGAGAAGGAAAACGCTGGAGAAGATCCTGATCCAGATGCTTTATATGGACTGGAAGCTCCATTGGCCGGACCCGGCGATGTCAGCCGTGCTGGTAGCACCAGGACACGCCAGAATACGCGTATCAATGCTGATGATCAAGGGTATAATCAGTAACCTATGCCGACATACTGCAAGGAGGCAGGTTCATAGACTTGCGATTCACTATAACTAGCTTGCATTATTGGTCACATTGCAATGACATAATCCAGCTTGATTATAGAATAACAGACAACGATATACACAAAAGAACCTGCACTCCTCGCCCTACAGTTGTACCGTGAGGAGTCTTTTTATGTCAAACCAAAAGCGATCCCGGGAAACTATTACTGAACAATATACGTGCTTGCTACAAAACCTGTGTGATATCGCCACCTCTTATTATTTTCTCGGCAAACTTAAACAGGCACAACAGCTACTCAACACAGGACTGCAAATGGCCGAAGAAGATGAGGTATGCCTGCAGGCCAGGGGGAATCTCCTATTCCATACCGGCATCTTGCAAGCCAGATGCATCGTCTACCTGGGAAACGATGCGACGATAGCCCTGACAACCCTCTCACAAGCACGGACGATAGCCGAAGTCATGGCAGACGAAAAGCTGCTAGCCAGCATCATCGATTGGACGGGCCAGGCTCTCTATTATCAAGCCCTTAATGCCAGTGTGGATAAGGCTGATTTTCAAGTAGCGCTGCAATATTTCCATGAGGCACTGGAACGGCGCCAGCAGATCGATGACGGCTGGGGCATCTGTGAATCCACATTTAATATCGGCCGGGTCTACCAAAATACAGGAGACCATGAGCAGGCGCAACCCTATTTCGTCAAAACGCTGGCACTTGCCGAAGAACATAATCATCAGATTTTGATGGCTGAAGTGCTGCTGCACCTGGGGATCTGCGCGCTGACGCAGGGAGATTTAGAGGCGGCCAGAAGCTCGCTGGCCCTGAGCATGACAATGCGGGAAGAGTTGAATGTACGGATTGATCTACCTTTCACCTATCTGGGTATGGGTGACCTGGCCCAGGAACTAGACGATATGGATCAAGCCGCCCTGTACTATCAGAAAGCCGCCCTGCTGGCGCAAGAGATGGAGCTACCGGTGCCCTATATCTTCTCACTACTCAGCATCGGCTACCTCCATCTTGCACAGAAAGATCCAACCAAAGCGCTGACAGGTTTCGAAGAGGCAAGGCATCTTGCCCAGCACCACAATGTCTCTTTCGCCCTGCTAGCCGCTGTAGAGGCGCGGGACGCAGCGCAAGCTAAAATTGGCTAACCTGACAGAAATTCCCATGGATATGCCCTGGTGTGCATCCAAAGTTGATATGTGTATGATCATTTAAACAGCGATACCTATCATGCACATAATCCCCTTGACAGCGTTGAGATAGTATATTAGCAACGTAGCCGATATATTATTGAGCACGCAATGGAGGACACACTTGCACCGTATTATTCTGGATACCGATCCTGGTATCGATGACGCACTCGCTCTCTTTTTGGCCCTGGCCTCGCCCGAAATACAACTGGAGGCCATCACGACGGTAACTGGAAACGTCGATGTTGAGCATACCACCCATAATGCGCTGGCCCTGTTAACCCTCACTGGTCGCACGGATATTCCAGTAGCACGCGGTAGTCGCGAGCCACTGGTGAGCAGGCGTCTGCACGCCACCCATGTGCATGGCGACCATGGCATGGGAAAGGCTCAGTTACCACCACCGAGCATACAGCCAGTGAAACAGCATGCCGTTGATCTAATGATCGAGAAAATCATGAACAACCCTGGTGAGATCACAATTGTCGCCATCGGGCCCCTCACCAATCTGGCGCTGGCCCTGCATCGTGAGCCGAGCATCGCACAGACGGTCCGTGAAGTCGTGATCATGGGAGGTGCCCTGCTTACGCCTGGCAACGTGACGCCCAGTGCCGAGTTTAATATTTATGCCGATCCACACGCCGCCCACGTAGTCTTCAAGGCCGGCTGGCCGATCCGCCTGGTTAGCCTGGACACCACCAATCGCACGCCATTGACCCAGGCCCGGGCCACAGCTCTCTCACAGGGTGAGAGCGCGGTCAAAACCTGTATCCGGCAGATGTTTGCCCATTATTTCGATGTATACGCACCACTCTATGGCGTTGCGGATTTCCACATGCATGATCCCCTCTGTCTCGCCAGCGTCTTCCAACCAGACCTGATCACCTGGCAGCCTGCCTATGTAGAAGTTGAACTACAAGGGGCACTGACAACAGGAGAAACGGTCGCCTATTTCAAGGGTCCTCAGGCTGCGACACCCAATGTACAGGCCTCGATCGCCGTAGACGCAGAGCGTTTCATTCAACTGTTTATTGAACGCGTAGGAACTACTTTTCCCTGACAACCAAAAGGGCCTTTCTGTTTACCTCCTTCTTATGTTATGCTGTAGGCGGCAAACAGAAACGCCGCTTGAATCCGCATGGTTGCGCCATCTTTTGCGCCCGCATCCCATTTGGCCCTTATTGTTGCATTTATCTCATTTCTAGCTTATATTAAAAGCATTGCCTGTAGAGACGGACCACGTTTTTTGTGCATTGAGATAGGAGAAAAAATACAACAATGACGCTACTCGATACTTCTGTATTCTCGCTGGAACCACCAGCTATAATTGGGGTTGGGTTCCATAATATTGGCAGCGGCATCCTGCGTGCCTCGCGCAGTGCAATGATTCGCACGGTTGAAGCGCACTATGGAGAGCGTTGCGGCCATATTCCTCTCAATGCCGAAAAGGTTCGTATCCATGTCACCTCCCACAACGAGGCCATCCATACCCAGGTCGCCTATCTGAGCGCGCTCTTTGGCAAAGATATACAGGCCACCACGAGCGCCGAGCTACGCCAGGAACAACAGGAACTACCAGCCGAGGCAACGTTGGTAGTACCCTATATCAACGTGCCAGAATCAGAACGCGTCATTCAGTCAGAGATGGGAGCAATCTCCTGGGGCCTGCCAAGCGCCATGGTCACGTTACTGAAAAACAAAGCCAATTTCTATCACCTGCTCGACGAATACGAGTTACCTGGTTTTCAGACTCCTGATTACCGCATCGCCAACATCGCAACCCTCCCACAGGAGGCACTCGACTTTCTGGCCTATATTGAAGAACTGGTTGCCCGTGCAGGCCTGACCAATTATCCATCAGGAATCATGTTGCGGGCCGCTGAATCAGATGGGAACTATGGCTGTTGCTTGCTCTATAACTACAAAAACTCTATTATCCTGGTTCCAAACGGGGATGCAGAGCTCACGCAAAGCTATACCAACTGGCCGGAGGCGCTGGGGGCCGCGCAATACACGCTGCTGGAGACAATGGATGTCGAAAAAGAGACACGTGTGGTGATGAGCCGCTACATTGACTTTAGCGATTCGCCGGGTATGTCTGTGGTCATTATGAATGGTCGGATCGAGACGCTACGCTGGAACGGACAGCTGCAAAAAGAGGGCAGTAAGGCATGCATCGGCACCGGCAACTACAAACCAAAAAACGCTGCCATCGCGCGTATGCAGCAGATATATGAGGATCAGACCATTGCCTGCTTTGAGCAGCTACTCAGGCAGACCGCACAGCGCTATGGCTATGATTTCAGCACCTTGCGTGGCGTCGCCAATATCGACATCATGCTCCCCAGTCCACTGGAAGAACAGTTACAGAAGAGCCGAGGACAACAATCGGCCCTCTACATCGCCGAAAGCAATCCCCGCTGGACCAACTATACCGATGCCATCCTGACCGTACTGGGAGCCAATCGCCAGCCACCTACCATCAACTCCATGCGCAACACCATCCAGAACCGCATCCAGGCCATCGATAAATATTACATTCCGAAACAGGTCGATCCCCATCAGCTACGCGAACGCATCGCCGACAAAGACGAACAACTCAAGGCCAGCGGCACCCGTATCATCTGCCGCATGGCTAAACATCCCATGGGCATCATCTTCGCCGGTGATATCGAATACGCCCAGCAAGAACTGGACGCAATTGTTCAAGGCATGCTATAGCATTATAGTGTGGGATTCCACTGATAAATCTTCTCACAATATACAATTGCTATGCCTTTCCAGACATAGCAATTGTTCTATCCTAGCACCACTAATTTGCTAGCTTAATTGTTTCCTTCAAATAGTTAGTGCACCTTGTGATAACGAAAGGGATGATAGTTTGTTGATTAAAGCTTGTCTCAATGGGAGCCGTGAGGCGGGGGCACATCCAACGCTTCCCCTGACGCCAGATGAACTGGCGCGGGACGCAAGAGCTGTGGTCGCGGCTGGAGCGGGGGCACTGCATATTCATCCGCGACGAGCTGATGGAAGCCAATCGCTGGCGGCCGCAGATATCGCGGCCGCACTTTCTGCCATTCGGACCTACTGTCCTGGTGTTCCAGTCGGAGTCAGCACTGGCATCTGGATTGAGCCGGTCGTCGCGCTCAGACTGCGCCAGGTTCAGGAATGGACAGTCCTGCCTGATTTTGCCTCGGTCAACTTCTCTGAACCAGGAGTGGCCGAGCTCTGTGAGGCACTGACAACGTCTGGCGTAAACATAGAGGCTGGCCTGGCAACAGTGGCGGATGTTGAGCTACTCCACAAACTGGGACTGGCCGACCACTGCCTGCGTATCCTGATCGAACCCCCAGAAAGCGAACCTGAAGCAGCACTGGCCAATGCAACAGCTATCATCAACGTCCTCAATGCAGCCCACATACAAAAGCCTCGGCTACTGCATGGTAGTGACGCGGCCACCTGGGCCGTGCTAGACCTCGCCATCTCCCTGGGCTACGACACGCGTATCGGTCTCGAAGATACCTTTACGTTACCCAACGGCCACCAAACACAAGGCAACGCCGAACTCGTCACCCTGGTCTATAACAAAGTTACATTATAAAACCCGAGTTATTTTTTCGTGAAAGAAATGATTTTCGCAGATATAAAACTTATTGCATGATCATTGGCACAATATATGCCCAACTAGAAAAAATACGATACCCTTATTTAATTGCTTTATATAAATTAAAAATAAACACCATATGTACGTGCGGGACAAACCCCAATGCCGTTTAGATACGAAGAATTTGAGCTCAAACATGGGATTGGAGCTCGCACCCCCTTTTCCTTTCCTGTACGAAAAAGCGACAAGAAAGACGATGTCATAGGTTCGGGCCTCAGCGCCCGATTGCCGCCCCGGTAGGGCGGCCCGGTATCCCAGCGCTGAGGCACACCGTGGTATTTGCCCTTCCTTCACGCGGTGCCCACACACGGACCATGCGTTTGGGCACCGCGTGGGTCGAGGTGTCGGTGACGAGAGACCGAGCGGCGAGGAGACCGGGCCGCCCTACCGGGGCGGCAATCGGGCGCTGAGGCCCGAACCTATGACATCGCTTTTCTTGTTGCCTGGATGCTCAAGGAAAGGGAGGGGGCTTGTCGTCCGATCGCAATCACCATGTTTGAGCTTTTCTTCTCTCAACGGTATTGGGGCAAGAACCGCACGTACAGATCGTGTTTTTGCTGTCATCTCAACCCAGCCAGTAGTATAGCTTTACAGTATGTCACCAACATAAATCGGCAAACGTGTTAGAGCATGATAATAAAGATACCGCTCTATTTGTTGTGTCTAAGAGTTTATGCCTCCGATAGCAGCACTCCGCATATAACTCAAAGGAAATGCTCTATGGAAACGCCGCACATGCACATACGCAAGCTACTGATCGTCCTCTGGCTCACCCTCATATTTGTGAGCTTCCCAATTGGCGCCAGCGTACAGGCAGCCTCGATATCGGACCGCCCACCGGTACCAGCATTTGCTGATAAACTTCGGCCCTTAATTAGCGCGAAACAAAAACAGATGCGTGTGCCCGGGCGATTATTTATGTGGATGTGCCAGGCAAAGGAACGTGGGAGACAGCTCTGGGTACCAATAATCTAAAAACAAACTCGCCAATAAGTGTGAAAGATCATATGCGTATCGGTAGTATCACCAAGACAATGGTAGGTACCGTCATTTTACAATTAGTACAGGAGAAAAAGATCCAACTCGATGATCCAATTCAACACTATCTGCCAAACATCAAGAATGGACAGGCAATCACGATTCGCCAACTGCTGCATATGACCAGCGGTCTATTTGACTATGTAGAGGACCGCTCATTCCGACAAACATTAGATCAAGATCCCAACAAGATCTGGTCACCTGGCGAATTAGTCTCTATCAGTATGCGCCATGCCCCCTATTCACCTCCTGGCCAGCAATATCACAATTCAAGTACCAACTTTATCATCCTGGGTCAACTAATCGAACGCATCACACATAAGCCAGTTGAAACGGTGCTACAACAAAGAATTTTTCAGCCGCTGGGCATGAACAATACATACCTGCCAACACAGCAACAACCCGGTATGCCCCAACCATACTCACAGGGCTACATGTATGGCAAAAATGTACAATCAGTCCGACCTCATCTAACCCCCGATGGGGCCATCAGGATTGATGATCTAGATCGCCAACCCAGGAATGTAACGCAACTTAACCATTCATTCTCATGGACCTCGGGAGGTGTAATTTCTAAGCTGGAGGATCTAAAAATCTGGGTCAAAGCCCTTGCTACAGGTTCTCTATTGACGCCAATCCTCCAAAAAGAACGCCTCAACTGGCTATCAATTAACGGCTCGGCGCGCTACGGGCTGGCCATCGCTAATTTTACAAGCTTGCTAGGCCATAACGGCTCAACGCCCGGCTATAGCAGCTTTGCCGCCTACCAGCCTAGCACAAAAATCTCAGTCATTGTTCTCACCAATCTTTATATTGCTCCCGATGGCACAAATCCAGCCAATGAGCTGGCAAAGGCTATCATCCAGGGAATTGGAGTCAGAACAACCAGAAATGATGCCGATTCACAAATCGACCACGCCATTTATCCCTGGCCGAAAAAAAGCCATAACCCCATAACGATCCTCAACAATAGTATCTTCGCGGCCAGCATTATTATGCTCATAAGCGTGCCTGGCATATTGTTCCACACAGCCACGCACAACGGTGTTATAGTAAAGAAAAAAATGTCTATTGGTAGCAAGGATGCTCTTGCTAGAAGGATTCAACTGTATGAGAAGATTCATCACGTGTATGGGCGAATGTCTGATCGATTTATTACCACTTCCCAGGAAAGGTCCGAATGATGAGTTCAGAGCCTATCCAGCTGGCTCACCTTTAAATATCGCGGTCGGAGTAGCACGCCTGGGTCAGCCCAGCGCCTTTGCCAGCAAGATCGGGAATGATTATTTTGGGCGCCGCTTGCGGGCCTATATCGAACAAAACAATATCGATACGCGCTATCTGACGACCGCCGAGGCACACAGCACGCTAGCATTTGTGGCCATGGAGGCAGGACAGGCCACCTTTGATTTTTATGGCGAAGGGACCGCCGATGCCCTGATGACGCCGGACGACGTGCCAGACACATTATTTACGGATACCGCGATCCTGCAGATCGGATCGGTCAGCTTGCTACGTGGCACCACCCCCGAAACGGTCCTCAAGACCTTTGAGCGCATGAAAGGACAGGCACTGCTTTCACTGGACCCCAATATACGACCCTCGCTGGTCAATGACGAAGCAGGCTACCGTGCCCTGCTGCAGAAACTAATTGGCCTTACGGACCTTCTCAAACTGAGTGATGCAGACCTGGCCTGGCTAACGCCCAACCTATCAATTGAAACCGCCCTCCAGCAGCTTGCCCGGCAGGTTCCGGCCCTGGTTGTGATCACGCGCGGAGCCGAAGGGGCCATCGCCATGCGCAAAGGTGGGATACCGCTTCAGCTACCAGGCTTTAAGGTCGATGTAACCGATACCATTGGTGCCGGCGATACCTTTTGCGCCGGCCTGCTGACCTACCTGGCCGACCAACAGATCCTCACCCACGAGGCCCTGGCTGGCATCAGTGACGAAGAACAACATAACATGCTGCGCTTCGCCGCCGCCGCCGCCGCCCTCAACTGTCTACGCGAGGGCGCGGACCCTCCAGCTCGTTCAGAGGTAGAGCAATTCCTGGCCCAGCATAGCGCTCAATAAGCAAATACAATAATTGGAGAGAACGAGAATAGTAGCTCGCTCTCTCCATCGAGACAAAAACAAGCGCGTGCTAAGCCACAACTACATCGTTTCCGGCCCGGCTTGAACTTGAACCACCTTCCCGCTGGTCGAAGACTCAACCGCAGCCAGCATAAAGGCCAGGGTATGGATATTATGCCGTGCGGCACAGGCCGGCTCTGTACCGGTCTGTAAAGCCTGGACAAAGGCCTGCAAACTGCCACCCCAATCCTCAAAGGCCAGAGCATCAACCTTGAGCGCCAATGGTTTCTTACCACGCGGCTGAATAATCACCTCATCAGCCTGATCATATCCACGACTGCGCCAGGAAATCACACCCTCAAGACACTCCAGACGCCAATCACCGCTCCAGGTAGTCTCAGGTGCCGTGCTGACCCAGCTGCCACGATAACTGACGACTGCGCCACCATCAAACTGAATGAGCGCACTACCAGCCGGAGGCTCCACAAAATTACTATACGGAGGATTCCAGGTTTGACAGGAAATAGATTGTGGCTCTTGATCCAGGATAAAACGCATCAGGTCAAAATGGTGAATCGCCATATCAACCAGCAGGGGCTGCCAGAGCTCATAATGGCGATTACTGCCCCGGGGAGCGGCATTGGCATAGCGCCTGAAATCAACCGCCACGGTACCCACCGGACCAAAATACGCGTCCTGAATCAGTTGTTTGACCTGATAGACGGCAGCAGAATAGCGATAGTTTTGATTGATCATTAACAATTTCCCCTGCTGCTCAGCCACCGCGATGGCCTCACGCGCCTCCTCCAGGGTAGGGGCAAATGGCTTCTCCAGCAACACATGCTTACCAGCGCGCAACGCGGTAAGCGCCAGCGGAATATGCGTTGGCAGCGTAGTCGCTATCTGTACCGCATCGCAACCTACCTGTTCCAGGGCCTGCTCCAGAGAACCAAAACAAAGCTCCTCCGGAAGGGCCAGGTCCTGGCGCGCCCGCAGTAACGACTCCGGGCTTGCATCAACATAAGCTACCAGTTGTGCCTCTTGCTGTTGTGGATAGATATTTTTGACCCAGTGACGTCCACATCCACCCAGGCCAACCAGAATAATACGTACCATAAAAGACCTCCATATCCTTCTACACTCATAATTCAAGAGGTGAAATAAAGGAGTAGTCGCAACCAACTACTCCTGCTCAATGCCTGCTGCATCATAAAAAGAAGTTTACCATAAAAAAATCACCAATCACTATGATAGAGAGCTTCACCATATCAGCAGATGTCCCGTTCAAACATGTGAAATATAGCTTCACTGGTCTTTGTACTTCCACAAGCATGCAGAAAGAAGTCATAAAATCCACAAAATATTACCTGATGCCCAAAAACCATGTATTATCAACGTTAGATAATTGCTGACAGAACAGCTTTTGCGTTATTGATCAAGCAAACGAGTAGATGCAATGACTCTACACAGAGGGGCATAACATGTTACGTCAAGTGAAATTGCGCATCGGAGCAATCTTATTACTGCTAGGAAGCCTGCTAGCACTAGCTGGTGAGGCACTAAATCTCGGAAATAACGATCCGACGCAGGGCGGCTGGTTTCTTCCAATGATCCTGGTGGCATTGGGGACCCTCATTTTTATCTATGGCTTCAATATGTATGCGCAGCTATCGGATGATATCAACCTGCTAGGGATGCTTGCTTCCGGGCTACTCTTTATTGGGGGATTGGTGTTTATAATTGGGGTCATCGCCGTAAATGCAATATTAGTGCCGATGCTCTTAGGTATGGCGCAAAGTATTACAACAGCCATCAATACCGCAGGGAACACCGCACAAAACGTGACCAACACGACCTCCAACGGACTAAACACCATCAAAAATGGCATTTCGGGATTATTTGGACAGAGTACCAGCGGCTCGGATATCCCCTCAGTTCAGGTTCCGCAGCTCAGCGGCATGGACATTGTCAACAAAGCCCTGGCTCAATTCCATCTCCCCCCTTTGCCACCATCACGCATTGGGGACACTTCTTCTTTACGGGTGGTCCGCTCACCTTTGGCTGTATACTATTCGGGCTGGCGCTGTTGCAAACCAGAACGTTCCCACGCCTCATCAGCTACATACTCATCATCTGCGCGGGCCTCAACCTGATCAGCCAGGCCTTCATCTTCCTGCCCTCGCTAAGCAATATCACAGGCATCTTACTCTTTATCTCATTAGCGCTACTGGCCATCGCTATCCTCTTGCCAGCACAAACGGCCAGCCTCTCACAAGCTGTACTTGGCCGTACAGAAAAGTATGGCCAGACCATCCGGTCAGCAAGAAGATAGATAGCTAGCAGAAAGATGTATCAAGCCACGGGCAGTTCATCCTGAGGCTGCAGCAAGGGGACTGAGACCTGAACGGTGTTGGGATATTTGATGCCGCTGCCCGTGTTGAGAAGGACGACACGCTCATCGGCCTTAATCCAGCCCTGCTCGCGTAATTTGTGTGCGGCAACCAGCGTAGCGGCCCCCTCAGGACAGACAAAGAGTCCCTCGTTGCTGGCCAGCTCAGCCTGGGCATGGAGTAGCTCATCATCGTCAACGGCCAAAGCATAGCCATTGGTGCTGCGTACAGCGTCCAGAACCAGGAAATCACCCAGGGCCTTTGGTACATTGATGCCAAAGGCAATCGTGCTGGAACCTTTCCAGAGTTCGGAAACGTCCTGCCCTTCCTGCCAGGCTTTGACGATCGGGGCGCAGCCCGTTGCCTGGACCGCAACCAGGCGTGGCAGCCGCTCACCGATCCAGCCCATTTCCTGCAATTCACGCAGCGCCTTGTAGATACCGATAATACCAACGCCACCACCAGTTGGATACAGGATAACATCCGGCACATTCCACTGGAATTGTTCGGCCAGTTCATAGCCCATTGTCTTTTTGCCTTCAATCCGATACGGCTCTTTGAGCGTGGAAGCATCATACCAGCCATGGGTCTTAACGGCACGCCCCACGATAGCTCCGGCATCACTGATCAGGCCATTCACCAGGAAAAGATGGGCACCGCTGATCGCGCATTCATTACGGGTAATCAATGGCGCACCCTCAGGCATCACCACATACGCATCGAGTCCAGCGCGGGCAGAATAGGTGGCCCAGGCTCCACCGGCATTGCCATTGGTTGGCATCGCCAGTACCTGCACCCCAAGTTCTTTGGCTCGCGACACCCCGACCGCCGCGCCACGTGCCTTAAATGAGCCAGTTGGGATCACCCCTTCATCCTTGACATATAGATGGTTCAGATCCAGTTTCTTGCCAAGGCGGTCCAGAGGCAGCAACGGGGTCATCCCTTCACCAAGGGTCACGACATGCTCAGGCGAACGTACCGGCAACAGCTCATGATAACGCCAGAGAGAGGGTTCACGCTGTTGCAGCATCTCTTTACTAAATTGCTCTCTGGCCGCAGCCAGGTCATAGCGTGCCAGTAATGGTGAACCACAGGTACAGAAATGGGCCTGTGTATCCGCATCATACTGTGTGTGACAACGAGGACATTCCAGATGGGATAGAAAGCTAAAAGACAATGTAATCACCTTTATCTAATCATGATGGATAAGGCTCTACATACTGTTTAAGATGAACAATATGTAGAGCCTATCTGCCGCCTGTCAACGATCAAACAATAATCGGCAGGCTTTGCACTCCAAAGACAATGTTATTGCGAATTTGTTTTAATGGTACATCCGTTGCACGCTGCCAGTCAGGCATCAGGCGCAACATGGTTTCAAGAACAACCTTAGCCTCCAGACGAGCCAGGGGCGCGCCCAGACAGAAATGAATGCCATGGCCAAAAGAAAGGTGACGATTGGGGTTACGCAGGATATCAAAGCGCAAAGGATCAGGAAACTGAGCCTCATCAAAATTGGCCGAGATAGTTGTAACGCGCACAACCTGCCCTTTGCGAATCAATTGATCACCCAGTTGTACATCGCTGGTGGCCATACGCCCACCAATGATCGAACGATCACCGCCAGTACCACGATTAGGAGGTAGACAACGCAGAACCTCCTCGATCGCGCCCGGCACCAGCGATGGGTCCTGGCGCAGTTGTTCCCAGGCCGCAGGATATTGGTCAAAGCAGAGGATAGCATTTCCAATCAACTGGGTGGTTGTAATATTGCCTGCCACCAACAAAGTGATAAAGAAAGCATAAAGCTCATCGTCACTCAGATGCCTACCATCCACTTCGGCAGCCAGGAGCAAGCTCAAAATATCTTGCCGTGGATGTCGACGCCGCTCATCGATGGTACGCGCCATAATTTCATACATACCGATCACTTGAGCCTGGGTCAACGCCATTTCCACATCTTCGGGTCCATCATCCTCACCAAGCGAAGCATCAGACAACATTGAGTCCGTCCACTGCTTGATCGCCTGCCAGTTATCGCGTGGGAAACCCAGCATATCGGCAATCACAAAAATTGGTAGCGGAATCGCCAGTTGCGTAACCACATCCAAACGTCCTTGCGCCAATGCAGGCTGCAACAACTCACTCGCGATCTCCTCGATGCGTGGTGCCAATTGAGCAATGGTGCGGGCCGAAAAAGCCTGAGTGACCAGGGAACGCAGTTGCCGATGGCGCGGCGGGTCCATGGCAATGATACTATTAGACGCCCCCCATCCTCATCAGGGGCTGGCGCCGAAGAAAACGTAGCGTAATCATTCTGCACACGCAGATGGTCAGCATAACGAAAGATGCGCCAGTTATCATTGAGCTCATCAAACCAGACGGGCTGAGTTGCACGCATAGTCGCGCCCCACTCACGCATCTGCTGGTGCCACACTAACGGAGGAAGCGTGAAATCCTTGACAAAAGACGGGAGTTGCATTGATCCAACCTTTCCTTCCATAGTAACAACCTGGTCATGCATGCTTCACACTCTACTATTGTACCCACGAATTCCCCGTAGTAGCAAAAAAATGCGCCCGCCTGCTTAGAGAACCCAGTGGCCCGTTAGATACTGGGTCAACAGGAAGAACAGCATACTGGCAGCAATCAAAGGATAATAGAGATTGAAGAGCTTATATTTACCAAGAGTCGCCAGTAGAATAAAAGCCGGAAATAGCTCCAACATATAGCGCGCCTGAGATTGTAGCGGGAACAGGCCTGTGCCACCAACCGGAAAGAGCTGTAAAAAGATATACACAGCACCCGCATACAGACAATAGGACCAGTGTGTGCGCGGCAAACGCCAGGGTCCAACCATGCTCAAAATAATCATCGTCAAGATAAACAACGAAGGCACCAGATCCAGCAAGTTGCGTTGCGACTGGAAGCTTAAAATACCATCGCTGATGATAATCGCCTTGATCGAGCCAATCAAGCCATGCCAGGGTCCATGCAGATGATGAGCCCACGTAGCCTGGGCATGTGAAAACGCCAGCAGGTCGCCAAAGCGATAGTAACAGTAGAGCGCAAACACGCCAATACCGGCCGGGACCAGGATCATACTCACTACATCCACACGAATCGATCCAAAGGAAAATTTACGCTGGCGCAGATACTCATAACAGAAAGGAAGCACGAGGAAAAGGCCTGTAGAGCGCGTCAGGCTGGCAAAGAAGCCAAACAGACCGGCCAGCCACCAGTTGCCGTGTCGTAGCTGATAAAAACACAGCAGGGAAAAACAAATAAAGAGCGACTCATTATAAGGTGCCACCAGAAAAAAAGAGGTAGGGAAGAGCCAGAGATAAAGCATCGCGCGCCGCGCCCGCTCCTCATCGAAGTCCTCGCAGACCAGCTGGTAAAATACCACAAAGAGTACAAAACAGGCCAGATTCGATACCACCAGTTCACCACGTAGAGCAGAAGAATGGGTCAGCACCATCAAGGCCTTCACACAAAGAGGATAGAAGGGAAAAAAAGCCGTACGCCATGGCCAATCATAACCACTGGTCGCGATAGTACGAAAGTGGGTCGCGTCCCAGCGAAACCAGGATTGCCAGGCCATATACAAGGGAACCCCTTTACGGGTAAAATCTGGCTGCGTAAACAGGACAGCAAAGCAACTGGTCAGTCCAAAAACAATATGCAGAGCAATATACATCGGCAACGTCTGCAGAGACGCATGCCACCATTTCCGCCACCAGGCCTCCAGAATCACTATCTCGCTCCTCGGCGTCTCAGGTACAACTGTAGGCGGTAACGTATTGGTTTGCGGCGCATCCGCCGCCATATCAATAGAAATTTTGCTATCCGACGATTCCATGCAGAAGGCTTCTCCTATTCCCATCCATTGTCTCTTTAATTGGCATATATAGAAACACCAAATCTACTATAGAGGTATTAGCAGATAAAGCAAAGGGAAAAGGAAGAAATTCCTAGCAGGGTCACTCGATCTCTGGCTGCGGACTGATCAACAGAGTAATAAGGGTGGGATTCTCAATCAGGCGCAACTTTTGGACGCGCGGCCAGCGTTTCAAGGCATATTCAATACGCAGCGCCTCACTTTTAGACGCGAACTCCCAGTTAGCCACCAGGACAACAGGCAAACGGGCACGTGTATAGCGCGCTCCCTTGCCCGCATTGTGCATAGCCAGGCGACGCGCAATATTAGTGGTATAGCCGGTATAAAGAGTGCCATCACCACAACGCACAATATATACATAATACAACGAAGAATTCACAGACAATTACTATTTCTCATTATTCCATAGCATCGATACGGCAAGAAGCGACTTTATTCTACCATGTCTCCTACCTGATATATAGACAGCAATAAACAAAAACAAGGAAGAGACCCACCCTTATTGGGTGAACCTCTTCCTTGTCGCCAGAAAGGAGAGAAGCAAGCTGTATTGTCTTAACGTTACTCAGCTCTCCACTATGGAGTATGTATCTTACTTGGCATACTCGATCAGTGTGATCAAGCCACCCATTTCCTCTCCTGTCTGTCCCGGATTCATCAGGTGGGCCAGGATGTGGCAATGGAAGGGATAGACACTACCCGGAGGAGCCCAGGCATTGAATACCAGGTCATAGGTTTCACCGGGAGCCACCTGAACGGTATCTTTAGTGATTGGCTGCGGTAGCATATGCCCATCTTCAGCCACAATCTGGAACGAGCCACCATGCATATGCATTGGATGGATGCTGTTCGAGTCGGCCCAATCAAGCGTATATGCACATTCTGACCATGTTTAACAGCAATCGGCTGCGTATCCGGGAAAGCCTTACCATTGATCACATAATAGCCGCCCATGGCCCGATAAACTGATCGTATTCAACATCGGATTTGATAAGCTGCGGGCTACCAGGACGTGGATTGACGATAAACGCGCCGTAGAAACCATTGGTCTCCTGCTCCATATCATCATAATGGCTATGATACCAGTGAGTACCGACATCCTGATTGTTGACCATGAAATCAAAGTTAAAGGTCTGTCCAGGCTCAATCGGCTTCTGCCCAAGACCTGGCACGCCATCCTGAGCGGTTGGGACCTCAAGGCCATGCCAGTGTACGGCTGTCGCGGTAGGAAAATGATTGATGAACGTAACACGTACATGGTCGCCAGCATTAACGGTAATCTTTGGTCCGGGAACCATACCATTAATACTCCAGGCCAGCACACGATGCCCGGCGGTCACCTCCCACATCACCTGTTCGGCGGTCAAAGTAAAATGTTTGGCGCCATCACTATCAATTTTATAAGCAGCTGGCTGGTCACCATATTTTACCGTTGCTAGCGGTACATTGGAGGTATCGGATGAACTAGAGCTGGAATCGGACATATTCATTGCACCGGAACTGTTGGAAGTGCTGGTGCTACTGGAACTGGAGGAATCGTTACGATTCAAGGTCATCATGGCGCCAATCCCATAGCTCAACAACGCAACCATCACCATTACACAACCAAAAAAGATCCATTCAGGGCCCTGGCGGCGCCTGCGCGTCGGGGGCCGTGGAACGGCAGAGTTTGTAGTTATCGTAGAACGTTGTGCACCCAAAGAAATTGGTGTGTTTTCATCTGCAGATGATTTATCTGGGACATTTAGCATATCTTCTCTCCTGTACTGTAATTATGAATTTTCAAGCAGTGAAGATAACTTTTGCGATTTAACTCGTTACCTGCTCTCTACAAAACAGATAATAATGCAGGCGAATCACAAAGGGGTCACAGCAAAGGAGAAAAGCATCACAACCAAAGTGATATGGACATAAATCCAGTTATGCTAGTTTTTTTGTAGATTTTCTTCAGCTTCAGAAATATGAAACGTTCCACTTGACAATGGATAGACAGTCGAGCATACTTCAATCAAGCAGATCTGGTATTGCTACCATATATTTGAGGGTCCAGGCAGCGAAGCCGCTTTTGAAAGGGATTTACGATGGACGTTTATCAACATACACATACATCTCAACCAACCCATCCATACACCGATCAAGATATCGGGACGACCCGTCTACTGCCAACATATCGTATGGATCTCAGGCCTACCCACAGCAAAGATGTCTTTTATGAGGCCAATCCGGTTTCTGATTGGAGTAAGCTCTCCTGGGAAAAAATCGGGCGTCCATATCGGGTTGAACGCTGGTCGAAAGAAAAGCTACGCTGGGAAAAAGAGCATGATCAGCAACTTCCTCCACAGACCTCCTGGGAAATGTTTAACCGCTCTTTTCAGAGTCTCTTTGATGAAGATGCCCTGAGCAAACGTAAAGAGGCCCTGGGCTCATTAGGGAAAAGTCTGAGCACCCTCCAATTGCATGAAGCCTTCGAAGCCGTGGATGATATTATTCATACCAGTATCTGGAATAAGATTCACCGCGTCGAAGACGCCATCTGGGACCCCCGTGGTAAACGTGCCCTTTTTGAGGGGTTGGACGTAGAAAAGCCAGAGGTTCTCTTCCTGGGGGCCGCCGATGGCTACGAAGCAATGCAATTGATGGCCATGTACCCTGGTGGGCATGCAGTGCTGGTAGATTATGATGATTATTGCCGCACCAACCGCTTCGGCGAATTCCCCGAGGCCTATCCCTTTCTCGGTGAAAATCCAGCCACCGGTGCCCCTAAAGTCTGGTATCGAGACGAGATGAATATCGATTTTGAAGTATCCGACATTCGAGATCTTAAATATGGCAAGGAATTTGATATCGTAGTCAGCATTGGTCTGATCGAGCACTTTCCTGATGAATATAAGCCCTTAGCCCTGGATATGCATAGACGCTTCCTCAAACCAGGAGGATACGCCATCATGACCACCCCACGCGCACAACTGCAATCCAAAATCTTCTATACGCTATTTGCGGACATCATGAACTTCGCTTATCGAGAATTAATGGACGTCAAACACCTCGGCTTATATGCCTACGAGAACGGTTTTGATATCCTGAGACATGGCCGCATCAAAGCTCATAACGGCGTCATCGCCCGTCTACGCTAACACCAACCACCAGGCTTCAGCAGCCCCACCCCAACCTGCAAGCAGACCTGCTTGCAGGTTTTTTACATTCAAATCCCTTGTTCTCTATCCCCTTCCCTGATCCCCTCACATTTTCCTCGTTTTCTTCCATCAAAATATGAGTCATCCCTAACTTTTGAAAAAGTTTCCAAAACTGGGGGTGCAGGGGCCTCCCGCATTGGGAGCACGAAACCCGTTTTTCGGATTTTTCAAAAATCCGGTATGACTCATATTCGGGCGCGGATGGGCCCGCCCGCAAACCCACGCGAAATAACCGAACATAACAAAAAACAACTAAATAAAGATATAAAGGCCATCAAAATAACTTTTACACATAAAAATCAACACCTCTATGTATTGCCCCATCAGTATAATGAAAGAAGGTATTACTCTTACTTGTTGGCAGAATAGATGAATAAGAGAATACAGACTGAAAGGAATGCTTCATGGAGAAAACGCTGAATAAGCTAAAATCCTCGCATATCCACAAGCCCTGATCGTGGGGCTAGTTATTCTATGTGTAGGAACATTGTCCTTGTATTGCTTCGCATCCACCACAAGCGTCTCAGCGGCACGCCGAGCAACAACATGTGGAGAGGTCGATGTACGCATAAACGGTACAGTACCCTCCAACACGGACGCCGACCAGAATGAAAATTGCTTCTGGGCAGCCTATCAATCAGGTGAGCATGCGTTTCTCACCTATCGACAAACAGGCATAGACGCTGGCACGATACACAAACTCGAGTCTGTCGGTCACGCACCATACCATTGGGTTATTGATGAGGTCTCTCCCTATACTATCGTTGGTCCAAACAGCCACAGGGCTGTCTACCACGTATATAGATCCATGAGCCAGGATGCGACGGGCTTACATCTGCAGGGCAGCCTGGATACTCCAGATCTTCTGATCCCTGCCTAGGCTGTATTCCAAATAGCCTGAACGACTCATCTATAGTATAGATGGGCCGTTCTTTTTTTATATTGAGCTACCTCTAAAAGGATGATATGATAAAAAGATCAATCTCAAGGGTTCATTCATACTTCTGTTACCTTCATCGATACTACAATGTGAGATATACACCTATTTTTGCTTAGAGGATTATCAAAATCATGCACACTAAAAATGCGATCGACACGGCCACGCAGATTAGCACCTCCACCCGGTTGCCCGAGGGCGCAGTCGCTCTGTGGTGGTTGGGGCAGGCAAGTTTCGCGCTGCGCAGCGCATCAACCACCGTCCTGATAGATCCATTCCTGACCAACATAGAGGGTCGCGTGGTATCACCGCCGTTCACAGCCGAAGAATGTCCGCCCGTGGACCTGGTTCTCTACACCCACGAGCATATTGACCACCTGGATGTGCCCACACTGCAGATTCTGGCCAGGCATCCATCCAGACCACGTTTTATCGCCCCAAGTCCAATCGTAGACCAGGTCCTCAAAGCGGGTGTAGATCCTGAACAATTGCAGGGAGTTCAACCCGAAGAGGATCTCACGATTGGCACAACGCGGATTATCCCTCTGCCCGCCTTGCATGGACTGAGCTTTCCGCCAGTAGCTTATAGCTTTGGGCAAGAGATCAGCAATGGGCAATATCGCTATCTAGGCTATGTGATCGAACTAGCAGGGGTGCGCATCTATCATCCAGGTGATACGCTGGTGTTTGATGGCCTGGTTGAAAAACTTCAGCCGCTCGCCATTGACCTGGCGCTGCTCCCCATTAATGGCCGTAGCTACTCCCGTGAGCGACAAAACCTGGTTGGCAACATGGATGAACGTGAGGCAGCTGACCTGGCCGCGTCCGCAGGTATCCAGACGGTCATCCCAACCCACTATGAGATGTTTGCCGGCAACGTAGGTCGGCCAGGCTTCTTTGTGGACTATATCCGCGCCCACCATCCACAATTGACCTGTTATCTTCCATCACATGGTCGTCGCCTGATATACATGAAATAGGCTACCAAACAATAATTATAAAAGATGAGATGACTATTTCCACTTTTTAGCAGCCAAAAAGAATAAGCAGGTAATCCATACCCATAACTGAGCGACTATTCAAGTTTATCGTGTGGAGAATTGAGAGGTGCCAGGCCTGTTTTCAGGTCTACCGCACCTCTCTTTTTTGTGCATCCGACGCTCAGCCGGGGTTTGTGCTGTGTTGTAGTGTTTAAACTATTGTGTTTTGAGAGACGATATATATAGCAAAAGGGGGTAATCAATGCAAAAGCAACTAAAAACACTAATGCTATGGGGAGTCCTGCTTATTTTTGCGCTCTCAATAGTTGGAATGGTGGCGGCACGTCAATACTACACAACACACCTGGTAGAACCAGCCATGCAACTCCCGGCACATGTTAATACGGCCAGATCATCTTCATCTTTACGCTCAAACAACAACTTACAGGCTCAGCAGAATCAACGGACGGCCCGACACGGAGAGTTGGCTACCAAAAACATCTACCCATATATACTGGCCAATCGCTTGAGCATACTGGGCAAAGATGAACGAGCATTTATCGTAAACTGGAATAGCACGCCAATCACCGCTTACGCCACTGATTGGGCCAATGTCCGCAGCAGCCCATACAGCGATGGAAGCCTGCTTGGCAGCGCAGCACCAGGCACCACCCTGACCATTTATGGCAGTATCATTGGTGAAAATCCAGGCACTACTTCAACCTGGTATCGCGTATCAGACCAGCAGAGCACACCCCAATATGTATATAGTGGAGTCGTCAGCACGAGCGCGCTTACACAATCAAATTGGAACCCGGCGAACACAGCCAGCGTCCCAGCTACAGGAAAAGCCATCATCATTAACATTACCAACCAGTGGCTCTACGCCTACCAGGATGGTCAACAAATCACCAGCAGCGCCATTACAACGGGACGCCCAGGACTGGACACGCCCATCGGAACCTTTCAGATCTTCAATAAAGAAAGCCCAACCACATTTTATTCAATCTGGCCGTCAGGCTCTCCCTACTACTTTGCGCCCACCCGCATTCAATTCGCGCTAGAATTTCTAAGCGCCGGCTACTTTATTCACGACGCCTTCTGGCGTAACGACTATGGCCCTGGCTCCAATATACCGCACTATATTCCCGGCTATGGAACAGAATCGGGCTCACACGGCTGCGTCAACGTCCCATACGGCACCATGTCCTGGCTCTACAACTGGGCCGACATCGGCACCACCGTCGAGATCACCTACTAAAACTGACAAGGACCGGAGCACCATTACCCCATACGAACATACAGCATGATGTGATATCGTATGCATATACGCTGAAACCTTAGTTCCGTGCGTTTAGAGGAGGTTCCCGGTGCCAGCAGAAGAAATAGTCGATCTCTCAGTAGGAACAGAAAAAATCTCAGGCTATCTGGCTTATCCCGAAGGAGAAGGCCCATTCCCTGGCGTAGTCGTCATTCACGAAATATTTGGGCTCAACGACAACATCAAAGACATCGCACGTCGCTTCGCTGACGAGGGCTACGCAGCATTTGCCATTGATCTATTTGCGGGACGCAATCGGACGATATGCATGTTCCGCTTTATGGGCCAGATCATGGCCAATCCCTTAAATAATGGTAGTATTCGCAATCTCAAGCAGGCACTCACCTATCTAGGCCAGCAACCGAAAGTAGATGCAGAACATCTAGGAGCCATCGGCTTTTGTATGGGGGGCAGTTTCGCCATAGCCTGGGCATGTAGCGACACCCGGCTCAAAGCCATCGCACCATTCTACGGCATGAACCCCCGACCTTTGGAAGCAGTCGCGCGCAGCTGCCCCGTCGTTGGCTCTTATCCAGGTGAAGATTTCACCGCAAAACCCGCCAGAAACTGGATGCCGCGCTGAAACAACATAACATCGAGCACGACATCAAAATTTATCCCAACACCAAACACTCATTCTTCAACGACCAGGGCAAAAATTATGATGCCGCCGCCTCCCAAGATGCCTGGCAGCGTGTCCTGGCCTACTTCCAGGAACACATCCGATAAATTTTGCTACCTCTCATTGACAAGCAGAACAGGAGCAGAGCTGAAGTGTAGCAGCTTCAGCTCTGCTCCTGTTCTGCTTCAGCTTGATCAGCATCAGCCTGCGCCCTATTAAAGTGATAGACAAATTCCAGGAAGCCATGTTCATCGGGAATGGTACTTTGTAGTGTAAAACCAGCCGCCTGCAGGCAACGCATGCTCTGCAGATTATCCAGCTCAACCCCTGCATGTACACAGGAAACAGCCCGCACTTCTGGCAGCGTCAAGAAGGCCCGCATGATACGCTTACCATAACCCTGTCCACGCAAGCGTCGATTGACAGCAATTGAAAAACTGGCCTGCCGATTATTCTTTTCAAATTGAATGACCCCAACTGGCCCCACTTCGGCATAGATCATCCAGGTATGGACATGGGGAGAAGTAGAAATATAATCGAACCAATCACTATCTGGATAATTAATACGTCGCGCCAGTTCAGGATCATGAAACCAATCGCGATAACGCGAACATTCCTCAGCATCCAGGGTCACAAAAACAAGGTCGAACATAGTATTCTCCTGTGTTAGCTAACGCCACGTGTCGGTTTTAAAGCTTTTTGCTCCCAGGCAAGAAATCCACATTCCCTTTACATCATATGTAACCGACCCAAATCGTATGCGTAACACTCTTGCGCTGACGCGCCCGAGCTTTTTTTTAATACTTCTTGAGCTCCTTCGGCGCCCGATTTTTTTCTTGTGTGGTGCAAAAAGTGCGCCAGGCGCACTTTTTGCACCACACAAGAAAAAAATCGGGCGCGTCAGCGCACGCACGCACAGGAGCGAGATGCTTCCCATGCTGATGGCCGTAAGACACATTCCAAGATTTTATATTTACTATAGATAACGCAAGCTACTAAGATGGGCGAGTTGACATTCCTTTATAAATACACATAATAGTAGATAGAGCTCTAAAAAATGATCTCCACCGTATTGATGAATGAAAATCAGAAAGATATCGCTAGCATGGAATTCTCAGAAGTTGTACACAAACGACGCATGGTACGCCATTTTAAGACCGAAGCCATTCCAGCTGAAGTAATTACACGCATCTTTGAGCTGGCCCAGCATGCTCCTAGCGCAGGCTTCACCCAGGGGCAATCTTTTGTAGTGGTAACGCGGCCCGAACTCAAAAAAGAGATCGCCCGTTTCTGCACAGAAGAGGATTATGCAGACACATTCCAGCATCCCTTTATTTCAGAAGCCCCCGTACTGGCGATCCCCTGCACGCGCGAGTCCGCCTATCATCAACGTTACCAGGAAGCAGACAAAGTAGATGATGATGGACAGGAAATTGAATGGCCAGTCCCTTTCTGGTTTATGGATATCGGCTGTTCTGTCATGATCCTGTTGCAAGCTGTGGTCAACGAGGGACTGGCAGCCGCCTTTGTAGGTATTCCAGGCAAAGAAAATAATGCAGGGCTCAAGCAACTACTCAACATTCCTGAGGATTGTACACCGGTTGGAGTTATCCCCATCGGGTATGCCGCGCCTGATGTGCCTTCACCTTCCCTCAAACGTGGACGCAAAGCACAGGCGGATTTTCTGCATCTCGAAGGCTGGTAAGGTCCGCTGAAAACTGGCTATGCGCTTATTATCCAGCGCCGAAATTCCCTATCATAGATGCTAAAAAGCAGCCATCAGCAACATAGCTCACAACTAAACGGCTGCCGATAGTGTGTAATAAGTAAAGTAACCTGAATTTGAAATCAGGGTGATTTCCGATAAATAGAGCATAGCCAGCTTCGAGCTTGAACGCAAAAAGGAGAAAAATTAGTGAATATAGGTATTATCGGATCGGGAAATATCGGTGCCAACGCGGCAAAGTTATTTGCGAAGGCAGGCCATAAAGTAGCCATCAGCAATTCCAAAGGACCCGCATCCCTGGCTGGATTGGTCTCAGAGATCGGGCCAAACGCGAAGGCAACCACCACCGAAGAGGCCGTCAAGTTTGGCGATGCCATCCTGGTCGCCCTCCCCTGGACAAAGCGTAACAGTTTGCCCCCGGCACAAATGTTTGAAAATAAAATTGTCATGGATGCGACCAATCCCTATGTCGTCGACAAAAATGGGAACTTCGGCCTGGATGATCTAGGGAACAGTACCTCCAGCGAGGAGATCCTTAAACTAATGCCAGGAGCACGTCTGGTTAAAGCCTTCAACACCATGTATTTTGAAACCCTGAGGACAGGCAGCAGCACAAATCCAGAGCAGCGCCTGGTTCTCTTCATCGCTGGAGACGATAGCGAGGCCAAAGAGATCGTTGCGCGCCTGATCGAGGATATCGGTTTTGCGGCCGTGGATACCGGCTTCCTGCACGATGGTGGACGCCTGCAGCAGCCTGGCTCACCCATCTACAATGTCCCCATGACCGTTGAGCAGGCCAAACAAAAACTGACAGACATCTCCTAACCATTCCCCATAACAGTAAATAGAGTCTGCATAAAAGAGCATCACTATGATGAGCTTAATTATGCAGACTCCCGCTACCGTTTTAGCTTCAAGCACGCACTCTATTCACCAATTGCGCCAATTTGTCATCGAGCATGCGTACAGCCAGGGCTATTTCATGTTTCTCTTTGGCGCCTGCGGCGACGGATTGGGGGTGTGGAGTGTGTGTAGGTGAGCGGCTGCGGCCGCCCACCTACACACACTCCACACCTGAAAGATGTACATTCGCTGGACGAACATGAAATAGCCCTGGCGTACAGAGAAGCCCCCTTGACAAACGGTGGTTAGCAATTTAGAATCAGTGTGTATACACCTAAATTTGCGGAATTGATAGAGAAGGGGAACAGATATGCTGGATGTACAAGATTGTGCATGCGCGAATATTCGGCGGGCGGATCGGGTTATTACACAGTTTTATGAACAGATACTGGCCCCAAGTGGCCTGCATGTAACCCAGTTTACGCTGCTCTCAGCCATCGAGGGTCTGAAAACAGCAACCATCAGTCGCCTGGCCGATTGGCTTAAGATGGACCGTACTACTCTGACACGGGAACTAAAATTATTAACCCAACAGGGATTGGCTCAAGTAGAAGCGGGGACAGATCGTCGTACCCGCCAGGTCATATTGACCACCACAGGACAGGAAGCCCTGGAGCGTGCCCGGCCACTCTGGCAGCAGGCTCAAACCACCATTATCAACCATATGGGTGAGGAGCGTTTCGCAGCACTGCTCGCCGAACTTTTCACGCTTGAAGCCCTTCCACAATAATTTTTTAGCAAATAGGTGTATATACACCTTATATCAAAGGAGAAAAACTATGGCCTCACTTTCCGAGCACCCAACGGTACAGGCATTTCAGGCTCGTCAGCAGTATGAGCATCCGCCAGCAGCGGTAGATAGAAACTGGCTACGTACTCTATGTCTGGAACTGGGAGCAGATGATGTTGGCTTTGTCGAAATTGAGCGATCCGAGTTAGAGAGTGAGCGTCCCCATATCCTGGCAGCGTTTCCCCATACACGCACACTGATCAGCCTGGTACGCAGAATGAATAGAGAAAACATTCGTACACCAGCACGCTCGGTCGCCAACGTCGAATTTCACCATACCAACCATGATTTAGAAGAAGTGGCCCGAAAAATTGTCGCAGCGCTAGAGCAGCGCAACATCCGAGCAATCTGTCCCGCCGTAGGTTTTCCCCAGGAGATGGACCGTTATCCTGGTAGGATCTGGGTCGTAGCCCATAAACCCATTGCCGTAGCCGCTGGCATGGGTCAGATGGGCATCCACCGCAACGTCATCCACCCCCGTTTTGGCAATTTTATCCTGCTTGATACTATTTTGATGGAGGCCACCCTGGATGATTATAGTCAACCGATCGACTACAATCCCTGCCTGGAATGTAAACTATGCGTCGCCGCCTGCCCAGTAGGCGCAATCGGCAGTGATGGCCACTTCAACTTTTCTGCTTGCATGACCCACAACTATCACGAGTTCATGGGTGGTTTCAACGACTGGGTCGAAAAGGTAGCAGATAGCAAGAACGCTGTAGAATATCGTGAAAAAGTAACACCCTCCGAATCGGCCTCCATGTGGCAAAGTCTCTCCTTCAAAGCCAACTACAAAGCCGCCTACTGCATGGCCGTGTGTCCCGCTGGAGAAGACGTTATTGGTCCCTTTTTAGAGAACCGCAAAACCTATCTCCAGGATGTGGTAAAGCCGCTACAGAATAAAGAAGAACCCATCTATGTCACGCCAGGATCAGATGCCGAGGAATACGTCAAACGACGCTTCCCACACAAGACCATCAGACATGTACACAACGGTCTACGCACCCCATCCATTGCGCGGTTCCTGGGTGGCTTGCCACTCGTCTTTCAGCGCGAAAAGGCGACGGAGATGGATGTGACCTATCACTTCACCTTCACAGGTCAGGAGAAACGCACGACGACAATCATAATTCGGCACAAAACACTGCAGATTCAGGACGGGCTAAAAGGGGAAGCCGACCTTGTGATCAAAGTTGATAGCGCCACCTGGCTCAAAATACTCGATAAAAAGCAAAATATTATCCTGGCCATCTTGCAGCGCAAGCTACAACTCAAAGGCTCGCCACAACTCTTGCGGGCCTTTGAGCGCTGCTTTGCGGCTTAAGAGAGTGTCAGACACACTTTTTCCTGGGGCGCTTACGCGCCCCGCACAGGCGTCCGCATGCGCGATCGCCCCTGTTTTATTTATTGGTGCATAGGGTGAGCAAACACGCACCCTATGCACCAATAGATGGAAGCCCTTGTGAGCGCTCAAGCTTGGAGAACCTATGCCGGAAGAAGCCATCTACGCCGCAACCTTGACACGCTCTAAGTAAGTATTGCCTTTTACCTATATCCCATCGTACGCTATATCGTAATACAGATAGGAACCAGACAAATACCAATCAACAGGAGTTTTTTTGATGGATATCGAGGGAAAAGTAGTCATTATTACTGGTGCCTCAAATGGGATCGGGCTCTCCACGGCGCATTTATTCGCACAAAAGGGAGCTAAGGTCGCCCTGGTGGCACGTTCAACCGATAAATTGCAGCAACTGGCCACTGAACTACCACAATCATTGGCGGTGACTGCTGATATGCGCGATGAAGCGGCTATTCGGCAGATGATCGAGCAGGTTCAGCAACATTATGGACAGATTGATGTCCTGATCAATAACGCGGGACAGGGCATGCACGTCCCAATCGAGCAGGCTGATCCCCAGCAGTATCGCTCAATCGTAGAGCTCAATATTATCGGGGTTATCAGTGCGATGCAGGCGGTAATTCCAATCATGCGTAGCCAGGGTGGTGGGGTCATTATTAACATCAGCTCGGGCACCACTAAAATGGTTTTGCCGGGTGTAGGACCCTATGCCTCAACCAAACATGCCCTGAACTCCATCTCGCTCACAGCACGCCAGGAGCTGGCAAAGGATAACATCAGTGTCGGACTGGTCTATCCTGGTATCACGGCCACCGATTTCCACAAAAATGCCATCAGCATGCAGCAAAACCCCGAACGCAGGCAGGGAACCATGCCAATGGAGACACCAGAACAGGTAGCCGAAAAGATTCTGGAAGCCGTACAAACAGAGTCCGCCGAAGTCTACGCCGACAGCCTGCAAAAATTCGCTAATAAATAATACATCGACAGAATTAATAAACAAAGAAATCAAACATATACATTGAGGGTATTGGGAGAAATCGTGTAGCGCACGATTTCTCCCAATACCCTCAATGTATATAAAAAACAGTTCGGGCTTGATGCGCACGCCCGCAGGCGTGCGCATCAAGCCTCTTTCATTGAGGCATTTTCCAGTTCCTGTAACTCGTTGAGTAGAGCCTGGATAGCTTTTTCCTGTTCACGATAGAATTGCCGCAAGCTACTGATACCGAGCCGGGCCAGGGTTTTGGAGTTTGGCAGATGATACTTAAAATAGTGGAACCAGAGGATGTTATAGAGCCGCCACTCAGGCGCAGAGTCGGTACGCACCCCACTGGCTCGCATACGCTCAAAGCCAGCTTTTAAAAAGTCGCGTACATGCATTGCCTTTTTCAGACCGGGGTTGGCCACGGCATGCAGCGAGACATAATGTGTTGCACCCAACGGACAACTTTCCAGAAAATCATTGTCCTCGATATTATCGAGTGCCTCTTTCACATCTTTAAAGGTAATTTCAGGCGCATCGATCTGCACAATCTCACGGATACGCTTACGGAAAAGGACGCTCTCACTGAACTCCGCTAGCTTGCGCCTGGGAAGCCCCTGCTGAGCCACCTCCAGCCTCAAATTGCGCTGCTGATCCTCGTTCAGATCATTCCAGGCTTTATCAAAGTGGGGACCCAGTTCTTGATAGATATGCTCCTGCACCAGTGCAAAGTCCACCACACCAGCACGCTGACGGAGTTTTTCTTCAAACAAGAAACGGCAGGTGACCTGCACAAAGAAAGGATGGCGGCCAGCCTGGGCGATAATCCATTCAACTTCATCGGGCGTAAATTGCTGGTCAATACGTTGGACAGGCACAGTAATCAACTGCCGTGTCTCCTCAATGGTCAAAGAGCTCAGGATACAAGTCTGAAAAATATTGAAAAAAGGCGACGATGCAACAGCATCAGAATGGCAGACATCGTAGAGGGGTTTAATTGAAGCCGTGATATATGAGATCAAATCATAAATGCCAGCCAGGGCACGCAGGAACGAAAAAAAATCTGGATCAAAATGAGGATTTTTAGTGACCTTATCAAAGGCATCCATCAACAAAACTGGCCGGAAACCAGCATTGCGAATATCCTCTAGCAAGCGCTTAAAGCGATCTTCCCCACTCAGATTAGCTGGAGGAGATTGAAGCATTAGCAAAGGGCTACTCTGATGAATAATTTGATCACAGACAGAGCGAAAAAAATCTTCCCGCGTCTTTTGTAAATACTCACGCCAATCAGTCAAAATGAAAATACGATCGCTCATCTCCTGCCCATAACGTTGCCGAAGCTCCGGGTGCGAGAGATATTTTAGCAAAGAAGATTTCCCAATATGCCTGGAGCCAACCACAGAGAAACACTGCCGCTTCTCAATCGCGCTATAAAGCATACGTAACTCATTCTGTCTCCCAAAGAACATCGAGAGGTCTCGAACAGCATCATAATCATAATATGGGTTATTCAATTCGATATTCACAGAGATCACACCCTTTCTCTCTTTGCTCGATCTTCATCTGAAAATATTTTCGCATAATCAACCTCTCTTGTCCATCTAATAATTATTTATGTTAGTATACCTGTGTATAAATGCCATCTCCTTTCATGCTCATAAGCTATAGTGCCATATATGTGCCAAAATGCTGACACAACGAAAGCCTGGAACAAGGTTTTTTCGGGAACTGGCAGTATCAAGGCAGTCTCTGGCAGTAAAACATGAGTATACTTATCTCTAGGCGATTTATGCCTTTTGGGTGATGCTCATACTATAAATATGTACCGGTGTACAGTACGAACAGAGGCAGAATACATGGTAATCAATTCTCAATCACAACAGGGTGAATCCAATCGGGAGGAGCCAGTTCATCATCGCCCTTTTCCCGAGCAAGCAGATAGTTTTCGCCAGGAGCCATTGCATAAATTGCAAGAAGCCCTCTGGGACAGCGCGGCACTCAATACTATTCTCTGGAATTATCGCATCAGTGATTGGGTCACCAATGTGCAGGCCACAGATATTGATAATGATGGTGATATCGAAATTCTCGTGGGTGCACGTAACGGTGTCGTCATGGCACTCACCCCATGGGAGCTGTAAAGTGGGAAAAACGCTGGAGAAAGACGTCTGTCAGTGCACTTTTTGCGCTTCCACTCTCTGACATATCCGAGCAACGCAAAGTGTTACAAAAACAGGCATGCGTCATCGTGGGTATGCGCAATGGAGATGTACACGCTCTGGACCAGGATGGTCGCAGCTTGCCCGACTGGTTTTACTCAACGGGCCGCATGATCCGACAAATTTATGTTAGCGATCACGCCCCGAACAATATTCTGATCGGATCAGAGGACCGAGGTATTCATGTACTTGATCGGGCCACCGGGAAATTATGCAGCGATCCATATTATACCCAGGGATGGATTCGCAGCGTTTATGCAGGCGATATCGACGGCGATGCACAGGAAGAAATTCTGGCAGGTTCGGGTGACAGCTGTTTATATATCCTTGACGCAGAGGGTCGATATCAAGACAAGGTGTCGCTTGGATATCAAATTCAAGCTCTTTTTGCCGCATCTCTGATAAATAGGGAGACACGCAGTATCATCACCAGTTCTAATCGGAAAGATCTCTTTGTCTGGACATTACAGAAAGACGCAACAGGGCAATGGCAAGCACACAAAGAATGGCAAAAATCATCACCCGATGCAGCGTTCGACAACCGTCTACACGCGATTCATGTGATCGAAGGCCATAAAGGTTCCGAGCCGAAGATTCTACTCGGTGCAGAAGACGGTTACCTTTATATTCTGGACAAGTGTGGCTCATTGCTCTGGAAACGGCACTTTGGCAGTTGCATCTATAGCGTCTGGGCAGCTGATATCAATTTTGATGGCCAGATGGAGATCCTCGTGGGGACGGAAGATAGCGGGGTTTATGCTATTCAAGTAGAATTCTCAAATAATCTCTACAAAAGACTCGATGATATATACAAGGAAGTTATGCCCTATGAACAGATTGTGGGCAAGAATGAGATTATGCAAAAACTGTCACCCAGAGAGAAGGCAGTCTTGAAAGATTATGTTGGTGAAGTTCCGCCACTGCGTCACGTACACCTGGAATTAGAGAAGGCACAGGAATTTATACGAGGAGGGCAGTATGAACATGCCCTCTCGCTCCTTCTTCTATTGCGCCAGCAGAATGTGCAGTATTACTGGCCACAACCAGTAACCACGCGTGGATATATATGGGCATTAGAGTTTGGGCATATTAAGGATAGCCACAAACGGGACATTATAATAGGAACCGATGAAGGTTATATATATGCCATCAATAGTGAGCAAGGCACACATAATATCATCTGGCAAAAGGACTTTAAAGATCGTGTCCGGATGCTCAAGTGTATTCCCGGCCAGAATGGTGAACTAGATACCATTCTAGCTGTCCTGGGCAATCAACGCTGTGTACTGCTGGATGCCAGGGGTGAAACGATCAGGGAGCAGACCATTGAAGAACAAGATTGGGCTCGCAGCATCGGCCTGGTCTGGTCAAAAGATCAACCCGGCCAGATACTGGAAATCCTGATTGGTATGGAAAATAACCGGATATGTATCTGGGATGCCAGCTTTGAACATCAGTTAGGGAGCCTTGTCACACCCCAGGGCATCAATTTTATCGAGCATGTCTGGTCGAGCGAGGGCGAATATCGTATTGTCAGCGGATCGACCGACAACGGGGTCTATGTACATGATCGTGAAGGAAATTTAAAGTGGAGCTATCAGACCCAGGATCGCATTCAAGGACTTAGCGTCAAAGATATCGATCGCAATGGGTTGGCCGAAGTCGTGGTTGGCTCACGAGACCGCAATGTCTATGTGCTCGACCATGAAGGACATCTAAAATGGCGCTATCGAACCAAACGCGGTGTACTGGATGTTACAGTATGCGATATCAAGCTCAAGGACGATCCAGAGGAAGCGGAAGAGCGCGCACTTAAAGTGCTTGCCAGTAGCTCGGATGGGAATGTCTATGTGTTAACCGCTAATGGAGATCTCCTGTGGAAATACCAGAAACCACATCGTATCCGCAAAATTAGCGCCAATGATATCAATGACGATGGCAAGTTAGAGATCGCCATCGCCTCCGAGAATCAACTAGAATTGCTCCAGATCATCAATCAGCCACGGCTCATCGAGCAGATCGAACACTGCTGGCAACAACTGCTCCCCCGAGATAGCGAAAAGCGCCGTCAAACCATCATGCAATTGACCTACCACGAGAATGAATATATTCAGGCGTTTGCGCTGGCTAAACTGGCAGGTCAGCACCAACGACGAGCCGAGGACTTCAAGCGTTTCCAGGATGCCTTGCGCAAAGAAGAATCCCTGGAGGTCAGGAGAGAACTGGTTCGCTCTATCGTAGTGCTCTGCCTGGTCCCTTATAATCACGCCGAAAATACCCAACAAGCTCGCCTGTTTTTAAGTCATCTCTCCTCAGATCCTGATCCAGAGATACGGCTGGCAATCGTCGAGAGCCTGACCGAACTCTTACGGATTGAAGATGGTCTGTGCTTTGAATACCTGGAGCACTTTACGCACAACGTAGACATGTGGGTACGCCATGCTGTTGTACGACAACTGGCAAAACTGGTCAGAAACTATCCCGAACGGGCCTTCCAACTGCTCGAAAAAACAGTCAATGATGAAGAGGAATGGGTACGCCAGGAAACAGGGCGCGCCCTCTCGCGCTACTTCGATATGCATCCGCAGCAGATCATACAAGATAGTCTGGCCCTGCTAGCGGCCCGCACCAGGGTCAGGGTGCTAGAACAAATCTCATATTCAGCGCACACCCCGATCATTAAAAGCTGGTTCAAATGTCTGGCCCGTCTGCTGACAGAACTTAATGAACAAACAATTGAAGACCTGCTGAGAGAGACTGTACAGATTATCCAGTCACTATTCGAGTTTGATCCAGTATATGGAGAAGAGCTCTACCAGGTCTACAGCGAATTCCTACAAATCTACCAGGCCCACAAGATTGGCGCCCTGGCCCGCTACCAGTGGTCCGATACAACTTTGATAGAAGATACGGATGATCCCGCCTACGAGACCATCCGTATGAGTATGGAAGTTTTCCGCGAACTGCGCGAAGTCTCGGAGGTTATTCGCGCCTATGAACGACGTGAAGTGGTTGGTGACCGCGTCACCAGCCTGATTACCGCCATTGACATAGTTGATGCGATTCGCCTGGATCTGCAGCAGGAAGAGATTCGCCAGAGGCAGGCCTTCCCTAGATATAGCCTGCCAGAGCTGGTTATCCTTTCCATCCTGATCAATAAACATCACAAGATTATCAAGGATGAGATCTATCTCTTGCGCGGCAATGCGCGCCTGGAGGCTAAGATTCGCAATAAGGACAAAATCCGCCTGGAAGAAGAAGTAGCCATCTCGCTCTTGATCAGCAATAAAGGTGTCAGTGCCGCCGATAATATTAGCATTACGCTGGAAGATGGGCCTGAGTTCTCGGTGGTGGGGACGAACCGGCGAAATCTACTCCAACTGACCACAAATAATGCAGTACCGGTAGAGTTTATTATTCGTCCCTACACAACCACGCCACGCCTCAGTTTCCATATCACCTACGACGACGCTGAGAAGCGAGGTAAACGCGAAGATTTCGCGGATATCGTAACCCTGCAACAACATACATCCATCTATCAAGAAATTCTTAATCCTTATACCAGCGGCACCCCAATTCGCAACCGCGAAATGTTTTATGGTCGTCAAGATGATATCAACTCCCTGCGTGAAAAACTGAGTAGCACAACGGCGAACAAGGTGGTTGTACTTTCCGGTCAGCGACGCATGGGCAAAACCAGTTTGATCTATCAATTGACAAACGCGCTCACCAAGAGCCCATTCGTGCCGGTTCCCATTGATCTACAGGGCCAGGCACTCAAAAACATGGAGCAACTTTTTGCTGGTTTTGCCACCCGGATCAGCGAGGAGACGAAACTGCACAGGCAGATCACGGTGACCGTGCCCGAAGCCGAGAGCTTCCAGAACAATCCTACCGCTACCTTTGATACATTTCTAAATGAGGTGTTTCAACAATTACCCAACGAAAAACTGGTCCTGCTGCTAGATGAGTTCGATGTGCTGCAAGAAAAAATCGATCAGGGCATCATCAATCGCGATGTATTGCACTACCTGCGTAGCTTGATGCAACATCGCCAGGGGCTCAACTTCCTGCTGGTCGGCGCCCCCAGGATCAAGCATACGACTGAGCAATCCTGGTCTGTCTTTTTCAATATAGCGCTCTACCACAACTTATCCAAGCTGAAACCAGCAGATGCGACTGCGTTGATTACGGAGCCTATACAGAGCTCTATGGAATACGACATGCTGGCCCTGGAACGGGTACGTAAACTTTCAGGAGACCTGCCATACTTCATTCACGTCATCAGCGAGATCTTAATCGGCCACTGTAACAAACATAAGCGTTCTTATGTCACCATAAATGATGTCAATGCCGTTCTGGACACCATTCTAGAGGAACAGGCGGGCTGTGTGAACTGGATCTGGAATCAGACAGCATCGCCTCTGGAACACATTCTGCTCTCCATCCTGGCTCAGGAAAAAGGAGAGGAAGGACGCATCTTTTCGCTGAGCGATATCTCAGCCGAATTTGATGCCCAGGGCATTAACTATGAACAAGAAAAGGTCTTGTCCGCCCTGCATCACCTGGCTGTGGAAGATATTGTAGAGGAACGTTTTAATGGTACACAATTTCGTATCCCGATCGGGCTGGTCAAAGAATGGCTACGCAAAATGAAGCCCCCTGAGCGTGTCATCCGCGAAGAACAATTTTTTGACTAGCCAATAAGTGCATAGGAGCGCCAGACCGGCGTTCCACTTACTGAACATCTGGAGGAGAATCCAGGTAATACTTCTTCTCCAGGTGTTCGAGCAGGGCATCCATCGTCATTTTGACTTGCAGGCGACAGGCATGAGTCTCAGTCGAATCAAAGGTACCATTCTCATGTAATTTATTTGAAGGGGCACCGCCCCCACAAACCTGAAAATAATCACAACTGGCCTGGCACCGCGAAACACCACGCTGGATATCAGCATTTATGGACAAAAACTTAGGGTGCTGAAAGAGGTCATCAAGTTTAGCAATAGTGTGGACATTGCCAAAGAAAAAATCTTGATAGGTGGGATGAGTGATGGTCAATAATTCAGGTGAAAAAGTTGAGATATTACCATCACAATCAAAGTTAAGTATGGTAGCGGGAGTATTGGTTTCGGCAAAAATATGAGGATGAGCAGACTGAATACGATACAACATAAAATCGATCTCGCGAATAGATACAGGTTGCTGCGCATGTTGATTGAGCTCAATCAGGCGTTTCACAAAACTTTTATATTGCAGCAAACCTGTAGCAGAATACAGCGACGAGGAACCATGGCTGCCCTCCATTTCCTCGGGATTCAGTCCCAGCCTGACAGGTTGCAGTTCAGAAAAAAAGTCGAAGAACTCTTCTGGATGCCTGGTAGTCTCTTCGCTAATGACAGAGATCGTCGTAAAACGTATCTCATTTTCTTGCAACAGTCGGATACCACGCATCACACGCTCAAAGGTTCCACGCCCAAACAGATCTACCCGCTGAGCATCGTGCAGGCGCTGCGGGCCATCGATGCTCACCCCAATCTCGACCAGCGCCTCCTGGAAGAAATCGCACCATGGCTGGTTAATCAAGGTCGCATTGGTCTGGAATACATTCGTAATATGCACATTATGGATATTGCATTGTTGTTGAAGGCGAAAAGCCTCACGATAAAATTCTATGGGAAGCACCAGTGGTTCCCCGGCATGCCAGATACAGGTAACATCATCACCAACCAGAGCAGAGGAGAAAAGCGCCTGGAAAATCCGCTCCAACGTATTAAACTGAATACGTTTTTTCAACATGCGCTGAGGAAGATAGCAATAGCGACAGTCGATATTGCACAGCGGAGATGGCTGAATAACCACAAGTTTTGTTTTCACCTGAGCACGTGCTCCTCATTAGGTGTAGTGATTCTTTACAAGTTGCCAAATACAAAACAGGCATTGATTATATCCATCAAATGCCCTATAAATTTAGTTACATATGTTTCTAGCCGGGGAAGATTCTTTAAAACAAACAGAAACAAAGTCACCGAGTCACAGTCAACCCTGTTGCAACAACTCAGCTATTACAACATATTTGCTTTTGGGACCCTCTCAACCTCCCAGGCGGCTACGCTCAATCGTGTGAATGACTGCCCGGATTATTTCACCTGGCCTTATGCCAATCTGTCCAGTAAGGATCACTTGAATCAGGTTGACCACCCCGATTGTCATCGTCTTGATAATAACGATCACGACCAGAGTCATCATACGAATCCCAGCCAGATGAATTTCGATCATTACGATCTCGATCATTGGATCTGCGATCTCGTTCATTGCGATCTCGATCATTGGATCTGCGATCTCGTTCGTTGCGATCCCGGTCATTGGATCTGCGATCTCGTTCATTGCGATCCCGGTCATTGGATCTGCGATCATTGGATCTACCATCGCGATCATCTCGGTTGCGATCATTGGATCTGCGATCTCGATCATCTCGGTCACGATCATTGGATCTGCGGTCGCGATCATCTCGGTCGCGATCATTGGATCTGCGATCATTGCGGTCCCGCTCATTGCGGTCATTGGACTTGCGGTCCCGCTCATTGCGATTTCGATCGTAGTGACCACCACCCCACTGGCCAAGTTCATCATCGTCATCATCATCATCGCCATAACGATTTTCTCTATCTTTATGACCATCCCGATGATCATCGCGGGCACCCCAGAACTTACTTCTTGGTGAAACCATCTCCTCTTCGATTGGGGCATCGTGTAAAAATGCCATTGACTGGGCAGATAAATTATCCAGACCTACATTATCCGTTAGAGTTGGGTCCTGTGAGCTTTGTTGCTGCTCATAGCGCTGGCACAGAGCGAGGAAGAGAGTTTTGCTGCTAGCGGGTATACCTGTAGATACTTCAATGTACATACGCTCCCGAATCTTCGCGACCCGTGCCATAATCGACGAAGACATTGGCCCCGATGCTTCATCCACTATTGTTGCTCCTTTACTGCTAGAAGAGCATCGCTTGCAAGGTTGCAGATAAGTAACGAGTACTATAAGTCTAACACACCATGTACTAAATGTCTATCCTGCTCATTTAGTCCTATTAAAGGACACTTAGCGCGAAAAACACGCTTAATAAATTGCTCTCTTGCAGTGGCCAATTTCCATCATAGAGTAAATCAAGTCATGTTCTTACATACGTCTATAATACATTAAAAATTTTTAGGTGTATTTGTATACCTTGCGCGGTTGCGCAAGGTATACAAATACACCTCACCCAGAGGCGAAGACGAGAGGGGAAAGCCCCAGAAACACGATCTGTACGTGTGGGGCTTGGCCCCACTTCTAACCTTCCAGCTCGAAAAATCAACACGTGCCCAAATCATAGCCACTCTATATTAGGTGTTCACAGCAGTTATTTTTTACAACTATAGTAATTAATTCTGACTGGCACAATTCAGGCAGAGACGGGCAGGTAGCACTGGCTACAATGGAGATATGAGACATGTGACATGAAGGGAGACCTCATTACAGATGATTTGTCTCATTAGAAAAGGATAGAAAGTCACAAGTTGTCTATATAAAAGGATTTATGCAATGCTCCAATCGCTACTTGACCTGATACAGAATCATCTAGATGCCTGGCTGGGCGTGTTTGCCGCGCTTATTCCTATATTGGTAAGCACATTTGCCTATCTCTTTCATAAAATCTGGCAAGGAAGAGAAAAAAAGCGTACTCCAAAAATTGCTAATGTAGAAGAAGCACGACGCCAGAAAAATTATGCAATTGAAGTAAGTAAGCGTCTAAAAGATTATATTGACTATGTAATTGCAGATCCTCGTATTACAAAAATTCAGATTGCGGGTATGAATACACCACTCGACTTACTGGATATTTACGTCAACTTACGAATTCACCTGGAGAGCGCCCTTTTATATACCCTGGACCCCATCTTACGCGACGCCGAGGAAACAACGGAACCGGATGCCCTGTTAGTTGCGGATCAAGAAGCCCTGGAACATCGTGTTAATGAAGCACTGGACCCGGATGAAGCGCTGCGGCGCTACAAACGCTGCGTTATTGTTGGCGACCCCGGCACGGGAAAGACCACTCTTTTACGCTATCTCACGCTTAAATCTGCGCGCAAAGAATTGCTAGATCTACCTTGTTTTCCTATTTATGTGCAAATCAATACATTTGATACAAGCATACATAAAGACCTCTATGACCTGCTGCTGGCCCAGCTAGGCGATTTTAGCAAATTAGCAGATGCGCGCGAACAACTTCAGGCCCTTATGAAATCCGGACAGATTATGCTCTTACTGGATGGACTTGATGAGACACGGGTAGGTGTCAATAACCAACGGAACGATGGTACCTATACCTGGCTGGTCGATGCGATCAATACGTTGTCCGCCCTCTATGTGAATATGCCTATCATCGTAGCGGTCCGTAAAGCTGGCTACCAGCATCGCCCCAAACTACAGGGATTCCATGAATTAGAGATCGTCAATTTCCGGCCAGAAGATAGCCACAACTTTATCACCAAATGGTTTACGGCCAGCCAGGTTTCACAGAAAGAAGAGAAGATTCAGGATCTGCATGCGCGCCTGGAACGCAGTCTGCGTATGCAATCACTGGCCTCTAATCCCTTGCTCTTATCGTTGATCGTCATCGTCTATGATGGACACCTCCATCTGCCCGAGCGACGAGCCGATCTCTATAAACAATGTATTGAAGTGCTCCAAACCAAATGGGATGCCAGCCGCGATATTACGCGGAGACGAGATTTCCCGTTGATCTATCAACTACCATTGTTACAAGAAGTGGCCTGGCACTTTCATAACCAGAATAAACGCTACTTCCCTACTGAAGAATTGCTAGAAATAATTGGCAAGTTTTTACCTACCGTAGATATTCCAGCAGACCATAGCCAGCAGGTCCTGGAACAGATTGCGATGGAAAATGGATTATTACGCGAGCAGGCCAGAGGCTGGTATGGCTTCTCGCATCTGACCTTTCAAGAATACTTTGTGACCCAATACATTATTACTAATCAGCGGCTGGATGTATTATTAGAGCATCTACAACACCCATGGTGGGAAGAGGTACTCTTACTCTACGTGGGCAGCGTCAATGATGCCAGTCGCCTGCTCAACATTTTACTGGGGCACGATGAGCATTTTCTGCTCAAGGACGATATGTTTCTGACATATTTGATTCTGGCGGGCCGCAGCCTGGCTGAAAAGCCACGCGTGCTCAGGCATACTTTGCGCAACGAAATCATTAATCGCCTGCTGGATGCCTTGCAGAGCACGCCCTATATTCTGACACGCGAGAGAATAGCAAGCACGCTGGCGATGATGGATATAGCCAGGGTAAATAATCGCCTGCTCAACATCCTGGCGCGTCCTGACCAGGGACAGCTAGAGATTCGAGAAAGTATTGGCCGGGCCATTGGTCAGTCTGGTGAGCGCTCACTGGCAAGAGAGCTGGTCCACATTCTGGCCCAACAACAACTGGAACGCTATATTCGTATCACCATTGCTCGCACGCTCGGTGTATTGGGGAATACAGAGATCATTTCTGATCTACTCGCACTTCTACGCAATGGACGTGATGACCCCTTTGTGCGCCAGAGTATCGCCTCCACGCTAGGCATTCTGGGAGACGAGCAGATACTGCCACATTTACTCAGTCTGTGCCAGAATAAACAGGAACATGCCCTGGTCCTGCAGAGCCTGATCGTCTCGCTAGGAAATCTAGGGCAGGATCAATGCCTGGCCACATTGCACAGCATGTTGCTAGAAGATCATCTTGTCTGGTATGTCAGAGGGAGTGTCGCCAGGGTACTGGGCAACTTTGGCAAAAAGGTTTCGCTTTCGCCCATGATGCGCGTGCTGGATAATAAAGATGAAGATCCTTATGTCAGGCGCTGCGTGGCTCTGGCACTGGGTAACTTCCCTGCTTCACTGCTATCCCTTGAGCATCTCCACTCATTACTCTTAGATAAAGAGATTGATAGTAGTATTCGAGGCAGCATTGCCAGCACATTTGCCACCCATTGCCAGCAAACCGGCGATGTGCATCCCCTGCTGCAAATCCTGCAGAATGCTGAAATACATCCGCTGGTCCGTATCAATACAGCCACTGCCCTGGGCCTACAAGGGCAAACCAGCAGTGCTGTCATCGCACAACTTGAACGAATCTATCAGGACGAATGCGGCCATTATGAAGTGTGGGCCAGCGCGGTCGCCGCGCTCGGCATGCTAGGGATCGCCAAGGTACACGAGGATTTACTGACCTTGATCGCTGACCCTCAACTTCCACAGGATCTCCTACCACATATAGTCCAGGCACTAACCTGCCTGGCCCAGCATAATCGGATCGACAAGCAAGAGATCGGCAGTTGCCTGATCGACCTCTTAATGGACGAGACCCTGGAACGCTATCGTGGGCAATGCATCCTCAAAGTCATCTGCGCCTTACGCGAACAGACCCTTGTCCCGGATCTGCTACAGATACTTCAACATCCAACTGTGGAACGCGATATCCGCCAGCATGTTGCTGACGCGATCGCTCAACTGGCACAGGATGAAGAGAGTGCAAACACGCTGCTAAAAATCTTACCAACCACGGATATAGTCGATGATATCTATCGAGCGCTCTGGATCGTTAATCGACACGCCAAGAGTGTGCAGGTAGAAAAACTATCCCTTTAAATACCATCATACTAAATCTCAAGCGCGCCAGCGGAGTGCATGCTCAATTAAGGCGTTTTGATGGTCTGCGAGCCAGTTAAAACGCCAGAGGCCAAAATTGATAGCATCTTGCACGGCCTCAGCAGTTTCAAGCCCGGACAGATAGCGACCGATGCGGTGCTGCAACGAGGCAAACTGGCGCATACGCATCATGGCTGGAATAGCTCGAAGCTCAGCTTCTTCCAGGGGTAAGATGTCCATGTAGGCACGGCCCAGGGGATCGATGATCTCCCATTCGGTGCCCGTTCCCATGTGACTGACTGGCCACCAGCTCAGAGAAACGCTCAGGTCGAGTGCGCGGATATCACGGGCCGCGAACTCAAAATCCAGTACCGCCGTCACACCTTCTTGTTCATTGAGCAGTAAATTGCTAGTGTCCAGATCCCGGTGCAACAGCTGCTGGGGCAGACTGGTATAAAGCTCATCAACGCTATCCAGGTGGGTGGCCAGAATAGCCTGTATCTGCTGAATCTGCTGGCGCTCCACTGGCAACGCATCCAGGGCCGCTCCCAGGTCTGGCACCAGAGGGTTGCGCTGTTCTAAGCAACCGAACGGCAAGAGTGTGCGAATCTCAGATGGAGTCGATTGATCGGGGACAGAGGCCAGAGCCCGATCGAGAATAGCCAGGGTTCGCCCTGCATCCCTGGCCTTCTCAGGAGTACTCTTGCGCGAGACGCTACCCGGCAAAAACGGAGCCAGTGTAGCAACTCCCATCTTCCCATCCTGGAGCTCAAAGGGGACCAGCAGATCGCCACTATAGGCCTGGATCGGCAGGGGCAGCAAGAATGGCAGATCCTGGATCGACAACGCTTGCAGCACAGTCATCTCATAACGCAAGCGTGGCACATGTGTTTCATCGGGAGACACACGCAGGGTATAACTATGTCCATCGGCCGCATCTACACGCCAGACATGATTATTGGTACCACCCGTAAGCGGAGTCAAAGAACAGGGACTCGCAAGCGGCCAGGCCGCACATATAGCAGAAACATCCATGCAGAACTACTCCATTCCGTTATTTTCTGGCTATCATACATTCTGGTGTAGTATGGCAGAAACATCTTTTCCTGGCAAGTGCGCCTCTATCACCGCGTATCGCTATGAGTATCACATCATAATCCACGAAACACCCAACAGGAATATAGTAAGGATGGAGGCTGTTATTACAGGCGTGCCACATACCAATCTCTATCAGGAATAGTAAGGATCAGCAGTTACTGTACTATTTATTGCGAAAGATAGCTTATCGAGAGAGAAAAAGGAGCAAGCTAGATGCGAGCAGATATTGTTCCCGGAGCTACGTTTCCCGATTATGAGTTGACTGACCACACAAAAATACGCCGTCGGTTAAGTGAGCTACAGGGCATCGATCCAATGATTTTGATCCTGTCCCGTGGTCATTATTGTCCCAAGGATCACCAACAACATCTCGAATTGGCGGACTTCTATCCCAAAATTGCCGTCTCTTACACCCAGATTGTGACAATCTCGACAGACAACATTCTAGAGACCAACGAATTTCGAGCCGCCGTCGGAGCACAATGGACCTTTCTTTCGGACTCAGGACGTAAGATTCAGCAGGACCTGGACATCCAGGAGTATACCGATCCCCACCACAACCCCATGATTCCCCATACGTTGGTACTCGAACCAGGCCTGCGCATCTACAAGATCTACAATGGCTACTGGTTCTGGGGCCGCCCCTCACCCGAAGACCTGCGCCAGGATCTGCGCGCCGTTTTCCAGAAGGTCCAACCAGACTGGGACCTCTCCACACCAGGCCTGCGCGAAGACTGGGAGGGCGAAAAGAAGCTCCATTATCCCTATGGACAAAAGCGCTAATTCTGTATCTCATGCCTATACAAAAGAGAGCTAAGAGCCGATTTATAAACCAGCTTTTAGCTCTCTTCATGCTTTTTTGTATATGTTGCTTGTAATCGAGTCAGTACGGCAACAGCCGTAACGCTAGCAGCAATGAGCCCAGGACACCTCAAAGCGTACAAGACGACCAAGTTATTCACCGTTGAGGAGGCGACAGAGGCCATGCGCAAGGCTAGCAGTTTAACGTTCCAGGCGCCATCTAGAGGGTAGAGCGTGAAGATCTCCCAGGAGTTCAGTAGCATCATACTGCTGAACTCCTTTTTGTTTCGGTAGGTGTGTTCTGCTTGAGCATACAGTGGGGAGCCTGATTATGAACTAACCAGGTGCCTGTAGACTAGAGAACGCCTTCATAAATTTCATCGAGGGGCAATTCTAAATCAAGTTGATCTAATTTGATAACCTGATTCTCCGAGAAACGTTCCTGCCTCCAATTTGTCGCTTTTCGGTAGACTTCGACATATCGCTCATTCTGGCTCACCAAGATGTATATTTCTAAGCTTGGACAAGACTGGTATCGTGCAAACTTCTCTCCACGATCATATCTCTCGGTCGTCGGAGATAAGACCTCAACAACAATGAGAGGTGACTGAATGCGAAATGGCTTTAATCGCTTATCCTTATCCCAATCAGCTCTATCGCAAGTAAGAACAACGTCAGGTGCAACAGGAGGCTTTCCAGGGATAGCAACATACTGATCTCGATGAGTACGACACGGTCCCCCTCGCCCCAACTGAGCATGAAATACTACATCAATATTCCCTGCGATAGCACTATGCTCTGGACTGGAACCGGTCATGTCATAGACGATACCATCGATCAGTTCATATCGATAAGGACTCTCTATAGTGATCAAACCCTCAAACGCTTCTTCCGTCATGGGTATGCCATGTATTGAGTCACCACCATCCTCATACCGCTGATTAAAAACCACTTCCTCGCCTCCTTCAATGACAAGCCGCATATACCAGTTTTCATAGCCTATCATATCATACAATGAACTCATGTAATTTTCTTAGGCCGCTAAATAGCCATTGCTCATCAGGGAGAGGGGAAGTAAGACTCATTCCGACACAGTGGAAGATTTGCAGAATTATTCAATCATTTTCTACAATCCTTCTATCACCCTGTGTGCCAGAGCGTCTATAATACCTTCAGACAGAGAACAGGTCTCTGTACGTTTGTAGCAATAGTGGAGGATTTGAGAGAATGGACATCAAAAGAAGTGGCTCACAACCGTCCGGGAAAGGACCGGCTGAGTATTTTACCGGCACGGTACGTGTTGACCCTCTGTTCGAAGCACCCGATCCAGCACGCGCAGTCGGTGCCAGTGTCACATTTGAGCCTGCTGCTCGGACAGCATGGCACACTCACCCGCTGGGCCAGACCCTGATCGTAACGGCAGGCGCTGGCCGGGTACAACGCTGGGGTGGTCCGATCGAGGAAATACGGCCGGGTGACGTGGTCTGGTTCGAGCCGGGTGAGAAACATTGGCACGGCGCTACGGCAACCACGGCAATGACGCACATCGCCATGCAGGAACGTCTCAATGGCAAGACAGTCGACTGGCTGGAAAAGGTCAGCGATGAGCAATATCAGGCCTGATCGTGCTCGCAGATCACTACGGCAGCGCCGCGACGCTGCCGTATATGAAATACCAGCAAGCCGGACATATCATTAAGCGTTCGATTGGCGTTTCACCACTGCCGATGCGTAAATTGAAGAAGTCCTATCAAATCATCCATTTCGAAAAAAAATATTGAAGAAATCCTACCCGGTAAACGAAGGGAGCACTTATCGTGCAAGAGGCTGCAGTGCCGCTACTAAGTGCCTGGCAAAACTTTTATGTTATCGTTGGCTCCGCGTCCGCGGCGCTGACCGGATTGATGTTTGTGGTAGTTACCTTAATTGTATCAATGGAGGGACAAGGTTCGGGTGAGGCAACGGGTGCATACGCCACGCCAACCGTCGTACATTTTTGCGCCGCGCTCCTCATCGCCGCGATTCTCAGCGCGCCCTGGCCAGAGCTCTGGAATGCTGGCCTGCTACTGGGCATCTGCGGTCTGGCAGGGGTGATATACATTATCGTCATCATCCAGCGGGCACGCCGTCAGACCAACTATCAGCCGGTACTGGAAGACTGGCTGTGGCATATGATCTTTCCATTTATCTCCTACGCAGCCCTCGTTTTCGGGGCAGTGGCTCTACTGAACTATGCCACGCTGGCACTGTTCGTCATTGGCGCCGCTACGATATTGTTTCTATTCATCGGCATCCATAACTCATGGGATACCGTTACCTATGTAACCCTGGCACGCTCCCGGCCGGAGAACGAGAGCCAGGAATAAACTACCCCCTTCATAGATTGAGTTGAGTGGCAGTTCCAGGTCCTTCTCAGGACAGGGCGACTGGTAGGTTTTCGGGTCCCAGGAAGGTGGGATTCTTGCGCCAGTGAATCTGGCTATCCGTCAGATGTATGGCGGGGAAGCGCTCAAGCACCATGGGGAGAATAACCTGGGCCTCGAGACGAGCGAGCGGGGCACCCAGACAATAGTGTGGACCCAGGCCAAAGGCGATATGTTTGTTATCTTTGCGCGTAATATCAAAGCGGTCCGGATCAGTAAAGACTTGTGGGTCACGATTGGCCATGCCGAGCAAGAGCATGATACTCTGGTCCGCCCCGATCTGCTGGCCCGCAATTTCCAGTTCACGTTTGGTGTGGCGGCCCGTAATCTGTGATGGACTCTCATAGCGCAGAATCTCTTCTACCGCAGTATCGGCTAATGCTGGTCGCTGGCGCAACAGTTCTAGCTGGTCTGGATGTTTGAGCAGAGCATACAATCCATTACCAAGCAGGTTAGTCGTTGTTTCATTGCCCGCCGCCAGCAATAAATAAATATTGGCGATCAATTCATCTTCAGTAAGCTTATCGCCCTGCGATTCAGCGGCAATAAAGGCGCTCAACAGATCATCCTTGGGCTGCCGCCGCCGCTCCTCCAGGTGAGGATGGATAAAAGCATTGAACTCCATAGCGGCCCCGGCCATACGGAAAAATACTTCCAGCGTATCGGTTGGCTTCCCCAGAAAATCAGCGCCAGCATCGCTCCATTGTTTGATCTGTCCCAAAGACTCATAAGGGATGCCGATCAACGCGGCAATTACCATAATAGGCAAAGGAATAGCAAGGTCACGGATAAAATCAGGCTGCTCCTGCTGTCCCATCTGATCCAATAAATCATGCGTCAAACGCGTGATCAATGGGCGCTGATGCTCGATCATGCGCGGTGTAAAAGCCTTGTTGACCAGCAAACGCAAGCGAGCGTGATCTGGATCATCACGCGACATCATAATCTTATTCGCCTGTCTAAGCAGTGGATTGTCTGTATCCAACGTATCGCGTATCTCAGCAGGAAGTTGCTTCAGCACCGAAGGCAATTGCTCTGAGGATAAACGAGCATCGCGTAATGCTTCCCGGACATCACTATATTGTGTAAAAATCCAGCGCTGCAACTTCTCACTATAGAAGACACGCCGCTCTCCCTGCACATGACGAAATATTTCATAACGTCTATTCATCATCTCTTCGTCGAGCAATAATAAACGTTCAAGAGCATCAATATAGTTTATACTCATTGATCAGGCCACCTCGCATTTGATTCTTCGTTGACAACAGATCTAGCTGCTGTATTTATTGTTCAAATTATAACCTATGTTGCCAGCAATACTCTATGCTCTTCCTCGGCTCTCCATCATTTGGGGGAAAGTGAGGTACAGGGGCTGCTGCCCCTGACAGAGCGCGATGGCAGGCATGCTGGGGGCATGCCAGTCCTCGCAACCCTCCCTCTCTGTCCTTCCGGGGAAGGACGGAGTGCCAGCTCTTCCTCATTGTTTGTCGTTCCACTGCAATATTGTGAAGTAGGCCATTTAATTCATCTATAAATTTGGTTATACTACTACTGAGCAATAAAGAATCATACAAAATGAGGTGGGACATGAAAAGCTATCTAAAAACTTTCTTAATATCTGGTATTGTTATTATGGTCCTTATTGGCACTGCGATGTTTGTACTTGTAAAGCCATTTGCGGCCCAGGCAACCTCCAATGTCCATCAGCAAACAGCTAAGAGCACGCCGATCTCATCACCATATGCGGATGGACAAAAGGCCACGCCAACGCATATAGCAATCGCGCAGCCAACCAAAGTGGTTCAATCCACAAAGACGACGATTAAGGCGGTGCAGCCGACGCCTACTCCAGCACCTGTAACCCCAACAGTGAGCTGGAACGACGCGCCAAAAACAGAATATACGACGAGTGCGACCAATGTACGCAGCACACCTTATACCAATGGCGCGATTGTGGCGACCCTGGAAGCTAACGCCACTGTGACTGTTTATGGGACCATCAATGGCGAAACGGTCAGTACCAGTCCAACCTGGTATCGTGTTTCGGACCAGAATAGTGCGCCCCAGTACATTTACAGCGGTTTGCTCACGACCGATAAGCCAGCACCAGCGCCCAGTGTCAATGTGGGGGGAGCGATGCCGATTGTGCCACAACCACAGGGTACACAGTTGATGTGAACCTGAGCACTCAATGGGCGACCTTCTGCAACAATGGCACCCGGGACAACAGTTACGCCATAACCAGCGGCCAACCTGATCTACCTACACCAGCAGGCGTCTATCATGTCTTTACTAAACTGAGCCCGACCACTTTTTATTCACCCTGGCCGGTTGGTTCACCTTATTATTATGAGCCAACGCATATCAATTATGCACTGGAATTTAAAGAAGGTGGCTTTTTCCTGCACGATGCCTGGTGGAGAAGCACCTTTGGGCCTGGCACCAATGTCCCGCATACTGATCCACAATTTGGAGAAATGACTGGAACCCATGGCTGCGTCGTTATGACGACCGACCAGGCCGCATGGCTCTATAGCTGGGCTCCGATTGGTACAACCGTCAACATTCACTACTAATGACCAGGGATCCTACAAGCTCAATGGGGCAGTGCAAAAGTTGTTGCACTGCCCCATTTTTTACGCGTCAATTAATTATATAAATCACAATAAATGGCAAAAAAGCTTACGCCTGGTGCTCACGAATCCAGACCCGCATAGCCCCTGGCTGGCGATTATCCCAGGCATAATAGGGGATCGCCGTAATTGGCGTTTCCTGCAAACGCGGTCGCTGCATGGTGTAGAGCTGGCCGTCCCAATCCGCCGCATTCTCAGCCAGTGCCGAGCCATGCAGAGTGACCACACCATCCAGGAGGTCAGGCTGGAAGGTAGCCTGTAGCGGCTGGGTTACCGGGAGTTCCAGCTCATGCAATGGAAAGGCTGTATTATCCACCGCCTCCAGACAATAAACGATCGGGCCACGCTGTAAGGCGACGCAGCCCTGGTCAGCCTTCACCGCAGGATGAGCATAGACCCGCGTTACCGCCATGGGCAGTTCCAATTCAATCACATCGCCCGCCTGCCAGCTACGCTCGATGCTCACATAACCCTTGTCCAACGTAGCGGTAACATCCACAGCCGAGCCATTCACCCGTAGCACTGCTTCGCTGCACCAACCAGGAATGCGCAGCTTAAAATTAAAGGTCGTCGGCTCAGCCAGTGCCTCAATCGCAATCTGTACCGCACCATTCCAGGGATAATTAGTAGCCTGTTGTACGGTCACAGCCTGTGCGCCCAGTTGCAACTGCGCCCGCCCGCTGGCATAAAGATGAACCACCAGCTCAGAATCATTCTGCGAATAGACATACTGTCCCAGTGATGATAACAAGCGAGCAATATTTGGAGGACAGCAGGCACAGCCAAACCACTCATAGCGATGGGCATCCCCAGAACTGGCCAGTGGATTAACATAGAAGAACTTCTTACCATCCAATGAGATGCCGCTCAGCACCCCATTATAGAGAGCGCGCTCAAGCACATCGGTATAGCGACCATCACATTCCAGGTGCAGCATACGATGCGCCCAGAATACCAGGCCCACGGCGGCGCAGGTCTCGGCATAAGCGGACTCATTGGGCAGGTCATAATCGCTGGTAAAACCCTCATTGCCACTCGAAGAGCCGATACCACCAGTAAGATACATACGCCTGGTTGTCAGATGTTGCCAGAGACGCTCACAGGCCTGAGCCAGGGTCTCATCACCAACCTCTCGGGCCAGATCGGCCATCGCGCAATACAGATACATAGCTCGCACCGAATGGCCAACCACCTGTGTTTGTTCACGTACAGGCTGATGCGACTGATTATATTCGCGATATTTTACTCTTTCCTGGTCGCGCTCGGGAAAGGTCGTCGCAAAAAAGCCCGGCGTCCCACGCTGTTCAGCCTCCTGCTCAAAGTAAAAAGGCTGTTGACCTCGCTCATCCACAAAATACTGGCTCTGGCGTAGATATCTCTCATCACCAGTCGTGCGATAGAGCTTGACCAATGCCAGCTCGATCTCTTCATGTCCACAGTAGCCTCGTTTCTGACCCGGCGCAGGCCCAAACACGGTCGCGATATGATCGGCATAGCGCCGCACCACATCCAACAGCTGGCGCTTACCGGTAGCCTGAAAATGGGCCACACCAGCCTCTATCAAATGGCCAGCGCAATACAACTCATGGGCATCCCGTAGATCGGTCCACCGGCGTCCCGGTTCGACCACCGTAAAATAGACATTGAGATAACCATCGGGCTGCTGCGCACCGGCCAGCAAAGCCACTACCTGATCAACCAGCGCATCAAGCTCAAGATCAGGATGGGTAGCCAGACTATAACTGGCGGCCTCTAACCACTTGGCGACATCAGACTCCCAGAAAATATGCGGCACCGGCTCCTGGCCAGGTTTCCAGTCCAACCGCAACGCATCGATACGCCCGGTCTCCTGACATTGCTCATACTGAAAAGGAATCGTCTGCTCGCGCACCAGTTTGATACGCGGTGCCCAGAAGGTATCAGTAAAGTTGACGGCATTGAATTCAATTGGATATAGCCTGCTCTGGCCTTCACGAATCATAAGAGATCTCCCCTTTTTCATTGATATCCCCATATTAACACATAAAAAGCATGCCTTTTATGAATGTGTTTGATCCCATGCAGGGCTTTTTCATGTTCCTCTCGGGCGCCTGCGGCGCCGGGGTGGGCGTGTGGAGGGTGTGTGGTGAGCGGCTGCGGCCGCTCACCACACACCCTCCACACAGGAAAGAATGGACATTGTATCGCTTGCTCCTGCTCTCCCTACGCTCTTTGGACAAACATCAAAAAGCCCTGAATACCATATCATTCGCACACTTTTTCCATGTGCTTTCACCCCTGCGATGCTCGACATTGTTTAATAGGGTGTGCAGAAAATGCGCCGTACGCATTTTCTGCACACCCTATTAAACAGCTGCGGGGCGCGCCAGCGCACGTCCACATAGGCGCAACACGCATCCAAACTTATGACCTTGCGCGAAAATGCTTTTTTGGTAGAATAACTTTGAGTTTCCTCACAATAGCCACAAAATGTCCTATTGCCAGATAGGTTATGCTTTTTAAAGGGACAGGGGGAAAAACGCGGCTCTCATTTGACAAAAACAGCAGTACCAGAATGTTATGGACTGAATGCTTGCTGCGTTCAAAATAGAGAAGCCAACAATAGAGAAAGGATAAGCCAGTATGAATTCATTCGATCAGCTCGCACAGGAAATTTTTCGCCAGAAACAGCATATGGAAGCATTGCAGGCGGAAAACGCAGAGCTTCATCGCCAGATCTCCGACATCCAGGATGGACGTGGAGTATTTGTGATGATTGGTGATCAGCGCTACTCATTACGCTCATTAAAAGAGGCAATGGGCGACCATGAGCGCTTCAGAACAACCTACTAACAAGATATATCGCCCTACTGCGATACCCTCTTAGTCTAAAAATAGAAAAAGATAGCCATGCTGATGCTGATCTTTTAAACAGATAATATCAGCATGGCCACTTTATATCATTTTTTACAAGTTATACGCTTTATTGATTGACAACTTGCAAGACGACTTTACCTGCAAGACCACCTTGCTCCAATAGCTGATGGGCCTGAGCTACTTCTTCAAGTGGCAAGACCTTGGCGATAAGTGGCTTAATCTGGCCACGCTCAATCAACGCGCGCAGATAATCCAATTTGTAGCGCTCGCGCTGCAAAAAGAGGTAATGCAGGGTAATATTTTTCATGAATCCCATATAGGTATTGCCCGCAATATCCACCACACTAACGATGCGGCCATACATTTTAGTGGCGGCAATACTATTGGCAACAGTCTCTCCACCCACGGTGTCGAAGACCACATCTACGCCTTTGCCACCCGTCTCACGCGTAATGACCTCGGCAAAATTCTCTGTCTTATAATCGATTACTTTGTGCGCGCCCAATTTTCTGGCCAGCTCAGCATTTTTCGCGCTACAGGTGGTATAGACATAGGCGCCAGCGGCACGCGCGATCTGGATAGCGAATGAACCCACGCCACCCGTACCACCATGGATCAACACGGTCTCGCCAACCTTCAATTGCGCCCTGGTAATCAAAGCGTCCCAGGCTGTTCCACCAGCCAACGGCACACTGGCTGCCTCAAGATAAGACAAATTCTTGGGCTTATGCGCCACGATAGCCTCTCGGGCCACATGATACTCGGCATAGCTGCCACCCTTACCAGGAATATCAGGTGTGTAATAGACATCATCGCCCACCTTAAAATCCTTTACCGCAGCGCCAACCGCCTCAACCACGCCAGCTACATCATAACCAATCACTGCAGGCGGTTTCACACCAGCCCAGGAGCCAGCCTGGCGGATCTTATAATCGACTGGATTAATAGAGGTTGCATAGACCCGTACTAATACTTCATCAGCCTCAGGGGTGGGCTTTGGCAGCTCCCGTAACTCAAAAACCTCAGGGCCACCAAAATCTTTAATAACCATTGCTTTCATACAATACATCTCTTTTCTAAAAAAGAACTGTGCCTGTGAGGGCACAGCAGTTTTGCTTGTTTCTCTATTAATAGATCGGCACACTATATGTAACCAGATATGGTATGTATGCTTCACTTTCTGATACGGAGATCCTCTATCTAAAGTAGACAAGCTTGAGGCTAGATTTATAGATTGACCTGGCGGTCGTCTCGCTCGCGCCTGCGGCGCTCGCTTGAGTTTTTAAGATGTGCGGGGTGGCTGCGGCCACCCGCACATCTTAAAAGGGATTGGGGGAACGCTGTGCGTGGATTTTATTTAGATATAGCTATGTACAACTTTGTAGCACAGGGTGGCTGGGGCACGCTGCACGTCTTATAAAAGGGTTGGGGAAGCGCTATGTGTGAAGTTTATTTAGATATAGCTATGTACAACTTTGTAGCACAGGGTGGCTGGGGCACGCTGCACGTCTTATAAAAGGGTTGGGGAAGCGCTATGTGTGGAGTTTATTTAGATATAGCTATGTACAACTTTGTAGTGCGGGGTGGCTGGGGCATGCTGCGCGCCTTATAAAAAGGTTGGGGAAGCGCTATGTATGGAGTTTAGATATAGCTATGTACAACTTTGTAGTGCGGGGTAGCTGCGACGCGGCTGTAGCCCTTAATGTGGTGTTGCAGCCTCCTACTGTGTCGGCTGCAAATGAGAGGGGTTGAGAGTGAGGTAGTCCAGCGTGCCTGCTATTCAGTGGGGTTAAAAATCGTCTTCGGTTTCCAGGGATTGCCAGCGGGTACGTAGCATGTGGACGTCGGCGGCAGTCAGGCCAGCACGCTGGCAGCGTTGGGCGAAAAGTTGATCATAGCGGCCATCGGGGCTGGCATGGGCTAGCTCGATATCGTGAAAGGATTGTAGGAGAACTTCTTCGTTTTGGGCAAAGGTGGCATAGTTGCCAGCCGCCCCGCCAACATTGACCGCGAAGCGGCGACAGGCCGCCAGTACGCGAATACAGCGCACCTCATTCTCACGCAGAGCTGTCAGTTCAGCAATTCTAGCGTCATCAGCCATAATTAAGCAATCCTTTCCCTGTTTATCATCTATCGGTGCTTGCTCACCACAATTGTTCGAGCAAAAAAAGCTACCGTGAGCATAGCACAGTTCACCATCCAGCTTCAATGGGTAGGGTAGTATAAACGGTGAGGTGGTTGACGTGCAGCATGGCTAACCTGTACGATAAATTTATCTGATAACCAGGCAACCAGTTTATACGGCAAAATCCAGGCAATTGTGAAACAATTCATAGAATGGCTGTCAAATATAGATTATTATCAATACATATCTAAGCGATTATCATCACTCGATTACGCAAAAAGGTTGTAACACTGATGGTGCACGGCCTCCAATGATAGATATAACCAACAGAACATAATTTGTGCTCTGTGCCAGTAAAAGGATAGTAGCATGGAAAAGCAGACACAGCAGACGGCCTGGTTAGAGAAAACACAGCTAAACCGTCGAGGATTTCTTACACTGTGTGCCGCGGGTAGCCTTCCCATATTGTTAGGTGCCTGCCAGGCAGAGCCTAGCGCTAACGCGGCCAATACACCTTCTTCAGTACCTACCATCAAAGCCACACCTACCAAGCCTCCTGTGCTCACCGAGGCCGATTGGTCGCAGTTGGGCAAAAGTTTGCATGGTACCCTGATTCGCCCCAACAGTCCACAATATGCGACGGCACACCAGCTCTTTGATCCACAATTTGACTCCATCAAGCCAGCAGGTATTGCCTATTGTGCCTCACCGAAAGATGTGCAGAACTGTCTGGCCTTTGTGAGTCGCTTCAACCTGCCCGTGACTGCGCGTTCTGGGGGTCACTCCTATGCAGGCTACTCAACTACCACGGGCCTCATGCTGGATGTCAGTCGCATGAATACGATCAGTGTGGATAGCGGTAGCGGAAATGCAACCATCGGAAGTGGTGCCAAGCTGATCGATGTCTATTCGACGTTGGCACAACAAGGACGTGTCATTCCTGCGGGCTCGTGCCCTACCGTGGGCGTAGCTGGCTTAACCATGGGAGGCGGTGTGGGAGTACTCGGACGCAAGTTTGGTCTGACCTGTGATAACCTGGTTTCAGCACAGGTTGTACTGGCGGACGGGCGTGTTGTCACCTGTGACGCCAGCCAAAACTCCAGCCTCTTCTGGGCCCTGCGTGGTGGTGGCGGCGGCAACTTTGGCATCGTCACCTCATTCACCTTCCAAACCCATCCCGTTGCCTCCCTGTCAATCTTCACACTTGGCTGGAATTGGAGCGATGCCACGGCCGTGGTCAATGCCTGGCAAAACTGGGCTCCCCAGGCTCCCGATGAATTATGGTCTAATTGCCTGCTACTCAACACCACAGATAAAAACGGCGATCCGCTGGTACGTGTCAATGGTGTCTATGTAGGAGGAGTGGATGCGCTCAACCAGCAACTACAAAACCTGATCAATAAACTGGGTATTGCTCCCACCACCCGCTATGCCTCCAGTGCGGGGCTGCTCGACACCATGCTTTATGAGGCTGGCTGTTCTAACAAAACGCTCGACCAATGTCGCCTGCCCAGCCAGAATCCCCAGGGGCAGATCCAACGCGACACCTTTGCAGCCAAATCAGATTACATCGCCAAGCCGTTGCCCATCCAGGGTATCAATGCGCTGGTCAACGCCATCACGCAGTACCAGAAATCTTCCACGCCTGGTACAGGCGGTATTGGCATGGACGCGCATGGCGGCGCCATCAATCGTGTAGCCCCGGATGCCACAGCTTTTGCGCACCGCAATATGCTCTTCTCAATTCAGTATAACGCCAACTGGGATGTCGGTTCCGCAGCTTCAGTCATTGCGCAGAATCGCACCTGGCTGAACAACACCTGGCAAGCCATGCGCAGCTACGCCTCGGGGGCCGCCTATCAAAACTATATTGATCCATCACTATCCAACTGGCAGCAGGCATACTATGGTGCAAACCTGGCCCGTCTCCAACAGGTCAAAGCCACCTATGATCCCAAAAATCTCTTCAATTTCAAGCAAAGCATTCCCTTACCCCACTAGACATAAAAACAGGACAATCCCTCCAGACGGGGGATTGTCCTGCCTCATCATAGATACCCTTGACTCTCATCTTACCTGAGAGTGTATGCTCTACCTGAAGGCCTGGTTGAGAAGCAAAAATCGGGCGCAAGACCCGAACTTTGAGAATCATGTTTCTTGTCGCTTTCATGTCAACGCATTTTATTGTTCCAGAGGGGCACCCACTTTCGATGTTGCTTGTCATATGCAATTTCTTACTTTGGAGATTTAAAAGATACGATGATGCTTAAAATTGGCGAATTTGCTCGGCTGGGTCAGGTGTCGATTGCGACGCTGCACCATTATGATCACTATGGGCTGCTAAAACCGACAATGCTAGATCCAGATAGTAGCTATCGGTACTACACACTTGAGCAATTGCCACGCCTGAACCGCATTCTGACGCTTAAGGATCTGGGCTTTCCCTTAGAGCAGATTGCTTGCTTGCTCGAAGAGGATCTTTCATTGGAGCAGTTACGGGCCATGTTTGAACAGAAGCAGACATATATTCAGCAGGTGATCATAACGGAACAGGCACGCCTGACACGCATTGCCGCTCGCCTACGGCAGATTGAGCAGGAGGAAACGATGCCGACTTACGATATACGGGTCAAATATGTCGAGCCTTTGCTGGTTGCCTCTGTCCGCGATAGGCTACCCGGTAGCTATGAGCAGGGGCGCCTGTATCATCAATTAACAGCCTACCTGGAACAACAGGGAGCACATTATACATTACCAGAGTTAATTTTATGGCACTCGCGCCATGAAATGCGCGACGAGGGTATGTCGGTAGACTTAGAGGTTGCTATCCCGCTGGTACAAGCTTTACCAGGCAATGAGAAGATCCATATTCGCACCTTACCTGGTAGCTTCGTAGCCAGTACCATCCATAAAGGGAACGATCTGGCCCTTGGTCGGGCCTATGTAGCGATGCACCATTGGATGCAAGACAATGGCTATCATCCCATAGGCCCGGTCCGTCAACTACACCTGCGACATGAACAATATGGGCAACCCGGCGATTTTATTGTTGAGCTACAATTCCCTGTTGCGGGACCAGCAGCTAACACAGACTCATGAAAATATTTCTAGCGCTACCCACTACCCCACGTTGATACATCTTTAAGCAAACAGGTTCCCAATATATAACACGGTCTTAAGTAGTTGATAGCAGGCATCATGCGATAAGTGTGTAGGAGGAGGTAACAGTCATGCGTGCTAGCAGTAAGAGCTTTGATTATACAAAGGACTTCAAAAATATCGATTTTCGAGCTCACCCCGAGCTATACCAGGTTGGCAGAGGCGAGCAGGGGGTCCTGCTGGTTGAACCTTATAAATCTGAGATCCTACCTTATTGGCGCTTCAAAACTCCGGCTGAGGCCCAACAATCGGCAGAACGAATCTACCAACTATTTTTAAATTACAAACAAGATGGAGATTTTGTGGGCATGGATATGGCGAGAAAATTTCTGCAAATGGGCTATACACGCTCACGCCGCTATGCCAACCATCAGAGTGGTCGCAAATATCAGGCCAATCCACAAAAAGAGACCACGCCAGAAGAAATGAGAGAGGCCAGGAAACGCATTCTACCTCAGATACAGGATAGTGAGAAAGCTGAATCGGCACGCATCTTTTATGGTATCTACCTGCAGGCGAGAAATGATATAGATTATCAGCGCCTCAAAAAGCTACACGAAGACAAATATGCAGGTAAGCATTGAGGCAGGCAGTTGTAGATAATTTGATCTACAACTGCCTGTGAACAGGCTACATACTATGCGTTACCATAACCAGAACCACCTGAAGGAGAGCCCATCTGCTGATATACTTTCAGCCAGTCGGTAGCGATCTCGCTCTGCGCCGTACGCAGATCTATTTTGCCACTACAGACCTGATCGTGCAGATAGTTTTCTACCTCGTCCTTTTGATGAAATCCAGGCGTTGGTGAAGCCGCCTCAGGCCACAGATTGGCAACGTCATTGGAACCACCCAGCTCCAAACTGATCAAATGGTCAACCTCATATTGGCCAGAGCGATGATGGGTAATACCATACTCCGCATAAACTTCATCTTTGACACTCACCGGTACATTGCGTACTGACTTCGAATAACCGGACCGGCAAATCTGACTGGTCGTTGCATTAGAAAAGATCGCACCAGGAGTACATTGCTTATCCTGTAAAGCTCCCTGAGCCTGGCAACCTGAAGTCTTCGTCTGGTGTCCAATATTTGGCACCTGGGCAGAATTACCACCATTGGAGCTATTTCCATTGGAGCTACTTCCATTGGAGCTACTACCGTTTGAATTACTCCCACTTGAGAATGAGCCGTTACCAGAACCTCCAGTTCCCACGGAGACGTTACAGCCGGCTAATAAGAAGGCCAGCACAATCACACTGGCAAGATATTGAATACTCTTCTTCATTTATCTTCAACCTCTATAAGACCAAATTGCTTGCACGCAACAGCAATAATAACACAACCTTATTCTGTATATATATTACGAACCAGGAAGTTTTTTAGAGGCAGATACTACCTGGCAGGTCTATCATTCTCTTTGGCCTTTTTAGGTAGGGCATTCATTTTATAAAGTAAAGTTTACTCATCTATAATGCATAACCTTCGATCCATTGGTAAAGCAGAGCTTGACTTGCCCCATTTACAACAATATAATTGCTGTATTGCTCTATACCCTCTTTGCACATCCAGTCTCAAACTATTAATACAAGCAAGTTCAATCCTGTCGCCGCAACTCTATATTGAGTATCTGATTAAGGAACCAGTCAATCGATATTTGACAGGATGAGCCTCAAAGTCAGAGGAGAATTGCCTTGAAGGTAAAACGTTTGCTTTTTGGATTCTTTTTGTGCGGCATTTTTTGTCTGAGTACAATTATGACCCCGCTCATAGCATCCGCAGCGCCAGCCAGGACCACTGGCGCAACTCCGCAACAAAAAGAGCTCACCATTGCACAAAAATTAGAACTTTATAATATTGCTCGTCGCACCTGGCAGTTTTTTGATGCCGATGCCGATCCTGTAACCCATCTTCCAATGGATAACATTGGCTTTAACGGTGCCCCGGCCAAAGGAACATATACTTCGCCAACCAATATCGGGGTCGCGTTTTGGAGCATCGTATCCGCCAAAGATCTTGGCCTTATCAATCGTGTTGATGCACTTAAACGCGCCAATGCTTTGCTCACAGAGGTTGAGAAGCTCAGCAAGTGGCATGGTTTTCTCTTCAGTTGGTATGACACGACCACTGGACATCGCATTTCGGGTCCCGGAGGTACCGACCAGGAGGGCCAACCAGCGACCGGGGCCTTTATCTCGACCGTGGATAGCGCCTGGTACGCGACGGGTTTGATTGCCACCAGACAGGTCTTTCCAACGCTGGCTCCCAGGGCCACAGCGCTCCTCAATGCGATGAATTTCGGGATCTTCTACGATAATGGAGATCAAAATCAGAGCAATACTGCCGGCCAGATGTATGGTGGTTATAATGCGGACCAGGGACCGGCGAACTTCCATTATGGGGTGCTCAATGCGGAAACGCGTATCGCGGCCTACATCGGTATTGGAACCCACAGCATGCCCGGCGATGTCTGGTGGCGCACCTGGCGCACATTACCCGCAGACTTCACCTGGCAGGGGCAGACACCTCAGGGTTATAATGCCACCTACAACGATCCGCAATCCGGCAAGCCATTTACAGTCTTTGAAGGCCACTACTCAACCAATGGCATCAATTTTGTACCCAGCTGGGGTGGGAGCATGTTCGAAGGCTTGATGAACAATCTGGTCATCCCAGAGACCAGTTGGGGGCCACATAGCTTTGGACTCAATGATCGGCTCTATGCACAGGCCCAACAAGCCTACTCCACCCAGACCCTGAATTATCCTGTCTGGGGCCTCTCTCCTGCCAGCACTCCAGATGATACTGGAAACTATGATGCCTATGGGGCACGCAATATGGCATCCAACAAAACCTGTTGCCCTTACGATGAGACGGCAGTTACGCCGCATGCTTCATTCCTGGCCTTAACCGTCACACCCCAAAAAGCCTTTGAGAACATCCAACAACTGCGTTCACGCTATCCCGGCATCTACGGCCCTTATGGCTTCTACGATAGTGTCAATCCCACCACCGGACAGATCGGACATCGCTACCTGGTATTGGACCAGGCTATGATCTTTGCGGCACTCGATAATGCCCTGCTCGATAACCAGATGCAACGTCATTTCGCAGCAGATCCAGTTATTGCTGCCGTCCATCCCTATCTCTCACAAGAAAATTTTTCGCTACCGTAAATAGTATGGTCCTTGTCATGTTCACCATGCTATTTAAAAGCACTCGGGAACGCCGCTCGATCGCGGCTAGCTCCGCTGCCACTGGCTCAACTTTTCGAAGTAATCAAGTTTCGAGCAAACGGGGGCGCCTGTCAGGCAGCTGCGCTCATACGATTGAACGGCATGACATAGAAATAGCTGGATACGTATATGATATGTATCCAGCTATTTTTCCATTGCCCTAATATTATTGATTGCTTACCAGATACCACGAGTTTTCGCCGCCACGTGAATCTTTTTAGCGTCCTCATTTCTCCCTAATTTGCGTAAAATTTCTACTAATTCATGATAAGCTTCGGCATTATTTGGATCAAGGCTAATTACTTTTTGCGCATATTTCAATGCTTCTTCATAGCGCCCTAGATAAAATAAGGCATCTCGCTTAATAGTATAGGCAAACGGACTGCGTGCATCCAACGCCAATGCTTCATCACAGGCCAAAACAGCTTCCGCATACTGCCTTAATTGGAACAAAATGCTAGCCTTTTTAATCAGCGCCATAGCATCATAAGGATTTATACTCAAAGTATGCTCAATCAATAGCAGGCTTCTTTGCTGCTGATTGACTGTCAATAACGCATCTCTTACATGATGAGCAATCGCATTATCAGCATTAATATTTATCGCCTGCTGGCAATACTCTTGTGCCTCTTCATAACGAGCCAGGCCAAGGAGAGCTTGCGCTTTGTATGCCAGTGCGCGGCTATTACGTGCTTCACGCTGCAGTATTTGCTCACATGTTAGCAACATCTCGGCATATCTCTGTAGTCCTGCCAGAGCCTCAAGTTTATGCAAATAATGGGGCATATGGTTAGGCTGTAGACGCAACACCTGCTCATAAGCATTCACAGCTTCCTGATAGTGTTTCAGGCGCAGTTGAGCTTCAGCTTGCCGTGACCGAGCATATGCATTGTCACCATCTAAGCGGATAGACTGACTATAAGCATGAATAGCCTTACCATATTGTTCTAACTCAAAAAAAATATCTCCTTTACGCGTATGTGCCTGGGCTAGCGATGGAGACAGTTGAGCAGCGAGCTCATAAACAGTCAGAGCTTCTTTATAACGTTTCAGTTTCAAAAGCACCTGACCTTTATCGAGCTGAATATAAGCATTTCGAGGTTCAAGTCGTGAGGCTTGCTCGTATGCTTCAAGAGCCTCCACTGGTCGTTTGAGCTCATACAATGTCTTGCCCTTATTGCGATATACCCCAACATCTTTAACTCCTTGATACAAGGCTTGATTGCACGCGTCCAGAGCAAGTTGATATTTATGCAAACGCAACAATACAGTGCTTTTATGCAAATAAGCCGTTCCTTGTTCGGCATTTAGCCTGATTGCACGCTCACAGCTATCCAAAGCTTCATTGTTGCGATTGAGAGTAATCAATACATTGCAAATACCCATTAAAGCAGCATACTTATAAACACTTTCTTCATATGATTTTGCTACTTGTTCAAAAGCGGAAAGCGCCTGTTCATATGCTTTCTCGCTCAGCAGAGTATTGCCTTTAGTAAACCATTTCTGGGCGATCAACTCTTTGACCACACGTTGGATCTCTTTAATCACATCCACAAATACTTTATCGCGCTCATAGGCTGATCTGGCCGCGCTGATTGGTTTACCATTGAGAGGCAAAACTTGTAGATGGCTAAAAGGAGCATCTTCCCAATGAGCATGACGTACAATAATGGGTAGCACCCGCGCTTTGCCAGCCTCATGGCGTTGAATTGCTATTTTCATTTCTTTGTCATAGCAATAGTCCGAGGCCATAAAATCCGGGCTGACCAATAAAAGCACAATATCAGCCGCCAGTAACTGCTTCTTCGCCTCTTGTTCCCATGGCTGGCCAGCGCTGATCATACGATCACTCCAACTTTTGATTACGCCAGAACGCAGCAACGGCATTAAGTGCTTTTCCAACTCTTCACGCAGGACAATATCTTCTTGAGCATAGCAGTAAAAAAGGGTAACGGTTTGCAGCGGCTCATTCGCCATCGATGAACTCCTGGTCTATCCATATCTGGCTGAGTGCAAATATCCCCCTGGCATAGGGGATGGGCTTATATAGTAGTAATTAGAATTCAATACACACGAAAGAAGTATAGCGGTTCTTTAGTTATCTGGCAAGATATTTCTGACTTAATAGGAAATTGATTTCAGGCAAGCAGAGGATATTATATATACTTTCACAGACATCTTTAATCAGTAATAGTTACACACTCCTGAAAAATTATCTATAGTATATAAAAAATTGAGTAAAACACCTTGTAGATAATACAATAGAGACTAAGATAACGCATAAAAAAGGTAAGGATAATCACTGATGGATGTACCTTCAAAGCGACACAAACATGGACCGGTCAGCGCTTTTCATAAGCTGGCATATGGCCCTGATCCATTACAGTATGGTGAGCTCTATCTACCTGAAGGATCAGGGCCATATCCGGTAGTGCAGTTGATCCATGGCGGCTTCTGGCGTAATGCCTATGATTTGACGCTGATGCAGGGGCTGGCAAAAAATCTGGTGCAACACGGCATAGCGGCCTGGAATATCGAATATCGGCGCGTTGGCGATCCCGGTGGAGCATGGCCCGGGACACTGCTGGATGTAGCCTCGGCCACAGATCATCTGAACACACTGGCACCAACCTACAAGCTAGATCTACAGCGTGTCGTTGCAGTAGGGCACTCAGCTGGTGGACACCTGGCATTCTGGTTGGCGGGCCGTCATCGCCTATCTCCCAATAGTCCTTTACGGACGGCAAGCACACCTTTGCGCTTAAAAGGAGCTATCAGCCAGGCAGGGGTCGTCGATCTGGAACAGGCCTGGCAACTCCATCTAGGCCAGGGCGCGGTACAGGAATTGCTCCAGGCCAGTCTAACAAAAAAACCCGAACGTTATGCAGAAGCCTCGCCAGCCGCCCTGTTGCCCCTGGGAATTCCCCAGGTATTAATACACGGAGGCGCTGATGATCGTGTGCCGCTCAAGATTAGCCAGGGGTATGCACAAAAGGCCAGGGCAGCCGGAGATCATGTACGCTTGATCGAACTGGCGGGCGCCGACCACTTTGTGCTTATTGATCCAACATCCGACGCCTGGCAGCTGACAGTAGAAGAGATCATGCTGCTGCTGGGTTAGCAGCAGCATGCTTCCCATGTCTTGCGTGCGTGCGCTGACGCGCCCAGGCAGTTTTCATGTTGAGCTGGAAAGGTGTAAAGCATCTTTCCAGCTCAACATGAAAACTGCTTTTCGAACTACAGAAATCAACGCAGTTTTGCTAATCTAGCACTATTTTAATAACTAAAAACCATCAGTAAGATAATAGGGACGAAAAGTAAGTGTACTCAAACAGGCCCCAAAGATTGATGCCGATTGAGAGTAAGATCAAACCTTTCTCGTACCAGCGCAATCGGTCATGAAAACCCATAATGGCCAGCACAAAAACCAGAGGCAAAATATCCACAAAAAAGCGATAGCCAAACTGAAGCCAGCCCGTGTTGAAATAGAGGAGATGGGCAATTACCGGAAAGATACAACCAGCAGATAAGCACCAGGTCAGATAATTGTGTGGACGCACAAAAAAGGTGCGGAATAAACTACAGAGGGCCGGCATAGTCCAAAAGATGCCGGTGCCAACTGGATTGAAGAATATATACGGCAGTTGGGATAAGATTTGAGGTGGCTGAATGAGCATATAGTGAAAATTCATGGCTAGAAAATGTAAGCTGAACTGCCCATATTGATGCAAGCCGTCTGCAAGCCGTGGACTCACATTCATGCTCGTGTAACCAAAATCCAGCCAGGAACCAAAGCGGGCTAGATTATAGAGCAGAATTCCACTAACAGCGACACCTAGCACTGCACAAAAAGCAATGCACTTCCGTAACAACAGCCAGGGCTGGTGACGCTCTTCCAGATAGATCAAGAGCAGATAACAAGGAAAAGCCAGCAGGGCTGTACTACGTGATAGGCCAGCCAGGGCAAGCCACAGCGCCGCCAACCAGCCACGGCGCTTACCCAGCAGTTCGAGCATGTGTAGCAAGAGGAACGTGGTCGCAATAACGTGGGCCAGAAAACAGCCCCCTAACTGCATAGAAACGTAGAGTAGTTCGGTCCCACACACAAATAAAACAAGTAACCAGGCCACACTTGAGAATGAGAGCGATATCTGGCACTTCTCAACCAGGCGGCGCAAGACCAGAAACATCAGAATAATATTCGCAATCCCGAAAGTAAATTCGACCGCCAGCGACATCTCAAATTGATGGCTATAGTGAAAGATAGCGACCAGAGGCAGGAAAAAGACCGCCGGTAACGGTGGGAATGCCACATACCAGTGTCCATTCCAGAATGTATAATCACCTGCCCCACCAGGACTCGGATCATCTACATAGAGATGACCTTGTAACCAGCCGTTCGCCAGAGAAATGAAATGCAAGCCGCCATAGACTTGCGACGAGATATATGCACCAACGATATGTGGCGATACAGCCTGGGAAGAAAAACTAGCCGGCCCATAATCAATCTGCAAATATACAAAATGCTTGCAAAAAGTGATCAGCGTAAAGACGAGACAGACTAAAATGACCAGGAGTAAAGCACGCCAGGAGCGCAGCAACGTCGCTTCTTCTTGCCGATCCAGTTGTGGCAGATGCTCAGTAAGGATAAGAGGCTCTAGCTGAGCACCAGCATAGCTCGGACGTATGATCTGTGATTTATTATCCACTTTCCCACTTCCCTTCCCAGTCTAACATTGCCTGCAGAGAAATACACACAACTAAAATGGTCTTAAGTTTATTATATGCAAAACACCTATTTGCGATCTAATAGGTGTGGGAGATGGCGAAATGCCTAAAATTACTTCTACTGATTCCTGGGTCATGGGATTGTACTACGGACTTGCGTGCGTGCGCTGAAGCGCCCGAACTTTTTATAGTGATGTGCAGCAAGGATAGAGCACCCTTGCTGCACATCACTATAAAATATGTTATAAGCATAAAAATCAAAAATGCATTTTTAGCGATATAGCAGAGGTAGGAGGTAAGTGTACTCAAATAGGCCCCAAAGATTGATGCCGATTGAGAGTAAGATCAAACCTTTCTCGTACCAGCGCAATCGGTCATGAAAGCCCATAACGGCCAGGATAAAAGCCAGGGGCAAGATATCCACAAAGAAGCGATAGCCAAATTGGAACCAGCCGGTGTTGAAGTAGAGGAGGTGGGCAATTAAGGGCAAGATGCAACCTGCTAATAAGCTCCAGGTCAGATAGTTGCGCGGGCGCACAAAAAAGGTGCGGACAATGCTATAGAGGGCCGGCATGGTCCAGAATATACCGGTGCCAATTGGATTGAAGCGCACGTATGGTAAGCGAGTCAAAATTTGTGGTGGTTGAATAAGCATATAGCGGAAATTGGTGGCTAGAAAATGTAAACTGAACTGTCCATATTGATGCAGGCCACCCGCAACCCGTGGGCTCACATTCATACTCATGTAACCGAAATCCAACCACGAGCCAAAGCGGGCCAGGTTATAGGCCAGCATTCCGCCTACAAAAAGGCCCAATACCGCACAAAAAGCACTGCATTTCCTGAGTAACAACCAGGGTCGCTGTCGTTCTTCCAGATAGATCAGGAGCAGGTAACAGGGAAAGGCAAGCAGGGCCGTACTGCGCGATAGGCCGGCCAGGGCAAGCCACAGCGCCGCCAACCAGCCACGGCGCTTACCCAGCAGTTCGAGCATGTGTAGCAAGAGGAACGTGGTCGCAATAACGTGGGCCAGAAACCAGACAGTGGCCTGCATAGAAACATACAGTAGTTCGGTCCCACACACAAAAAAGACCAGGAGCCAGGCCACAGTGGAGAATGAGAGTTGGATCTGACATTTCTCAACCAGGCGGCGCAAGACCAGAAACATCAGGATAATATTGGCGATGCCAAACGAGAACTCGACTCCCACCGACATCTCAAATTGATGGCTATAGTGAAAGATAGCGACCAGAGGCAGCAAAAAGACCGCCGGCAACGGTGGGAAAGCCACATACCAATGTCCATTCCAGAATGTATAATCCCCCGTCTGGCCACGGCCTGGATTATCTACATAGAGATGACCCTGTAACCAGCCGTTCGCCAGATAAATGAAATGTGAGCCAGAATAGACCGGCGTTGAGATATACCATCTGACAATATGTGGCGGCACATACGTCTCAGAAAAAGGGGTGGACCCGGCAGAAAGTTGCAGATGTACAAATTGGGTGCAGAAAGTAAACAGCCCAAAGACGAGACAGACCAGGATGACCAGAAGTAAAGCAGGCCATGAGCGCAGCGACGTCGGCCTGTCTGGGCGATCAAGGAGTGTGGGTGGTCTGGTAAGGGTAAGAGGCTCTAGCTGATCGCGTGCCACACCTGGACCTATGATTGCATGTGACTTATTATCCACGCCTCCGCTTTCCCCTCTGTCAGTTTGATATTTCTACCAAAAGCAAATATAGGTAGGTAGAAATGTAGCTCAAGCTAATTATAACGCAAGATAGCCAATTTTCAATCTAATAGGCATCTTAACAGACAAAATGCCTACCACAACTTACCATCAATCATAGCTATGGACAGAGATGCAAGTTTTAGCAACTAATAGGATGGGGCACAGCAAGAGAAGAGTAGAAAGAGGCAACAATAATAAAGATCAGTACGTGCGGGGCTTGCCTCCGCTTCCCCCGTTCTTACCCGAAAAATTAACAATGATAACGTTATGCGTCTAAACAAATAGCTGCAAAATCCTCTTTTGTTGTTTTTTCGAGCGGAAAGGTTAAAAGCGGGGACAAGCCCTGCACGTACTGATCTTTATTATTGTTGCGTTCATTTCTATGAAGCGTTAATTGAAAAGTGTTGAGCGCAAGGGCAACCGTTAGCAGAGCGCCAGCCTGTAGAGATCAGGCGGATTGACGCTCGCGTAGCTCGGCGGCTAGTTCGTATTTATTGACAAACACCCGATTACCACAGTAAATGTTATATCTGGTAAAAGCTGCTGGCGTTTCACGCTCTAACCGAGCCTGGACAGCTGGCTTAAAGGCCATCTTTGAATGATACCATGGCTCAGGCAATGGAGCATAAGCCAGCTCCGTTACCCATGCAGGTATCTCCAGGTCATATTTCTGGCACAGATATTCAACAGAGGCAGCACAAAAAACGGCCCAGCGGTGCTCATCTTCAGTTGGCTCCGCAGGCTCTTGAATAGGATCTTGCAATAGCGCTGGCCGCTCATCAGGATAATTCCCAAAAAAATCGTTCATGAAATTACCCAGGGGAAGCCACGGCTCAGCCCGGCGCAAATCTCTTGATATGAAACGGCAATCGTCTGCAATTCAGTACATGTCTTCATTGGCCACCTTGTTCCTGTGTTATCGTCTACAGTTATTGTAACATGAGAAGCCAAAATTTTGCAGTGGGGCAGACGATCAATAATCATGATCAAGCGTGCTGTATGCAGATTTCAGAGGGTCTGAGAAAGTTAAAAAAGTTCGTCCAACGTATCTTGAAATTGATAGTGGTCCTGCCACGCAGGATCTGGGATAAAGCGATCCACAATATCCTGTGCTTGCTCACGTGTGGTCACCTGGAGCTGTTTGAGTAGAGCCTCAATATCAAGCATATCTTTTGGACGATAGACCATCAACTTCAGTGCCAGAATATATTCCTTCGATGGTAAATATACATGCAGCTTTTTATACTCATGCCATAGTGTAGCTTCAGGGTTAGGGGCCATATCCCGAATAAAATAAGCCACATCGTCATTAATCCAGGTGCGCTTCATATGATATTTTTTAGCCACCGCATTGACCGCGGACTTAAAAGATTTAGTCTCGCTCGTCGGATTAGTTGAAGTATCCCCTTCGATATCCATCAGCACCACATCTACATCCTCGGTTGATTCTCGGTTTGCAGCCAGCAACAACATCGCCACCCCACCTACAATCATCACACGAACCGGAGCTTGATATCCACGTAACTCTAATTCATCGCCCAATTCCTGCAAGTATTTCTCGATTTCTTGTCGCTGCATACCCTCTTATTCGCCTCCATAGTCATTATCTGCCTCAGCCGCTGCTACTACTTTACCACATCTAATGACCGCTAGCTCAACATAAACAAGAATCGAACAGGGCTTTTTCATGTTCCTCTTTGGCGCCTGCGGCGCAGAGTTGGAAGTGTGAAGTGTATGGTGGGCGGCCGCGGCCACCCACCATACACTTCACACAGGAAAGAATGGACATCGTAGCGCTTGCTCGTGATCTCCTTGCGCTCTCTGGACGAACAGTAAAAAGCCCTGAGAATCGAACAGCGAGATAAGATAGAATGTTACCTCGCTGCTCGATTCTTGCTCATAATGTATTGTTTTCCGGCGCTATTCGGCATCCCCAAAGATTGTGTAGTGCCAGTCTTTACGTGCCTGGCCACCGAGCTCGATCATAACATGTTTGATCTGGGTGTATTCTTCAAACGAATACTGAGACATATCCTTGCCTATACCGCTTTCTTTATAACCACCGTGTGGCATTTCAGAGGTCAACGGCAAATGATCATTAATCCAGACGGTACCAAATTGTAGAGCCTGGCTGGCACGCATAGCTTTATAGATATCTCTGGTCCAGACTGAAGCAGCCAGACCATACACAACACCATTAGCCTTGCGTAACACTTCGTCCTCGGTACTAAAGCGTGAGACGACCAGGACCGGACCAAAGACCTCGGACTGAACAATCTCGGCATCCTGGCGATCTTCCGCGATAACGGTAGGCTCAAAGAAACAACCTTTCTCCAAACCTGCAATCGAGGCACGCTTACCGCCTATCAGAATATTTGCACCATCCCGTAAAGCACGCTCAACAAAACCCTCGACCCGTTGCAACTGGCGCGCAGAGATCAGCGAGCCCATATCGGTGCTCTCCTTAGAAGGATCGCCAACCCGAATCTGCTTCACCTTTGCCAGCAAAGAACTCAGAAAATCATCGTAAATGCTTTCATGTACATAGATGCGCGTCGCCGCCGTGCAGTCCTGGCCACAATTGACAAAGCCACCCACCACGGCTCCCTGAGTCGCCGCCTCAAGATCGGCATCGGGATAGACAATAAAGGGAGCTTTTCCACCCAGTTCCAGGTGAACGCGCTTGATGGTTTCCGCACTCGCCTGCACGACATATTTACCACTGCGTGTACTACCAGTAATAGAAACCATATTGACGTCTTTATGCGACACCAGGCTCGGCGCCACTTCAGGGCCATCGGTAATAATATTGAGGACACCAGCAGGAATGCCAGCCTCAACAGCCAGCTCACCCAACTTTAAAGCGGTCAACGGCGTCTCAGGAGAAGGCTTAAAGACGACTGTATTGCCAGCGGCCAGGGCGGGTCCAATCTTCCATATCAACATCATCAAAGGGTAATTCCAGGGTGCCACAGAGGCCACGACCCCGATTGGTTCACGGCGAATAATACTGGTATGACCACCCGTATACTCGCTGCTAGCCACGCCCGACAACTGGCGAGCCGCGCCAGCAAAGAAATGGAGATTATCGGCAGCAAAAGGAATATCACTATCGCGCGCCAGTTTAATGGGTTTCCCGGTATCCAACGACTCCAACCGAGACAACTCATCCAGATTGGCTTCGATCAACTGTGCCAGTTTCTCCAGAATAGTTGAACGGGCACCATGTGTCAGGCCAGACCAGCGTCCATCATCAAAAGCGGCCCGGGCAGCGGCAACCGCCTTCTCCATATCCTCTAATGAACTCTCAGGCACCCGGGCAATCACTTCGCCCGTCGCTGGATTAATGTCATCAACAACCTTTCCCGTAGTGCTGGTGACAAACTCACCATTGATTAGCATTTTGTACTCGGTCATGGTAGCGATCCTTTCCATGATGCACAGGATAGAAGCCCATCCTGCAAGAAAAGGCTTCTACCCATCATATATGTATCCTCTACAGCTTGTTTAGAGTTCAGCGCCTGATATCTCTGGCTCTTCTTTATTTAATGAAGCAACCTGTAATACTTGAGGTCTGGCTATCCATAAGTATACAAAATACAGCAAACCAATTCCAACCATCACCAAAGAATACAGCCAGGGCGTACTGAATGAAGCATCGCGGAAAATAGAGAGCTCAAACAACAACCAGACCAGGGCCAGGATAATGACCGGCCATTCAAACACGCCCAGGGTAAAACGCAGCGCTGGTGGCAATCTGTGCCTGGTCAAAATATACAAAATCACGGTCGCCATATAAATAATAACCGGCAACAGCGAGGAGGCACTAAACAAATTCGTCAGGGTCCCTGGCTGGGTGGAAAAAACTGCCAGCACGACCTCCATCAAAACACCACACATGATGGTTGAAGCCAGAGGGGTATGGGTATGGGGATCAACCCGTTGAAAGAGCTGATAGCCTGGGAAACGCTCATCACGCGACATAGCCCAGACCAGGCGGGTAGCCGTAATAAAGGCCACCATACCACAGGCAAAGATGGAAAAGGTGACCAGGACCAGGAAGATATCACCAACGACCGTTCCCAGGGTCTGGGTCACAATATCAGCCACCGGCGTACCCGACCTGGTCAGGGCAGCAATATTGCCAGAGGTAAGGTTAAGCACTACCAGGAAGAAAAAACCAACCACGCCACTCAAGAGAACCGCCGACCACATAGCAAATGGAACCACATTGTGGGCATCCTGGGTCTCCTCTGCCAGATTAGCCGCCGCCTCAAAGCCAACAATGGTATAGGCACCGAGTAGGAATGAGAACATAAAGGGACCTACCGAGGTCAGGGTTCCCAGGTTAAAGTAGCCTGTGGCTGAGACCGTTCCCATACTAAACAAATGGTCAAAATGGATACCGCCCCGGATAATTCCAACAATGAGCAGTAGCAGGGTCAGACCCACAATACCCACTACTTCAGTACCTACAGCAGTATTATTGATGCGGGTAGACCATTTGGTCGAAAAGAGGATTAAGACCAGTTGAATAACTAAGATAAAGGCGGTAATCAGCCATTCATTGAAAGGCGTGGCTGTAAAATTGAACAGGTCTGGCAATGTCACTGACGCAATCGCATAGTCAACCGATACCGTAACAACTATCAGGAATGTAAAGGCTACCCAGCCAATCAGCCAGCCGATTTTAGGATTGGCCAGGCGCGACATCCATTGATAGCTATAGCCAGCAATCGGCATACGAGAGCTTAGTGATGCAAAGACCAGCGCCACAAACAGCTGACCAATCACAGAGATTGGCCAGGTCCAGATACCTAAGGGACCGCCTGCACCAAGAACGGTGCCATAAGTCGTAAAAATACCAGTGGTGATCGAAATAAAGGAGAAGCCGACAGCAAATGAAGCGAAACGTTTGAGGTCACGTCGAAAAACCTGATTGTAGCCATATGGTCGCAAAGATTTGTCAGCGATATCGTCGGGAAGGTTATCAACTAGCGACATCATTAACTCCTTTCAAGGGAAAGGTCGGGGTATTCAAAGAGGTCATCACACTCAAACAATATACATATTCCCCGGTTGCTACAGTGAGAACGCTCATATCTCTGTGAGCGTTCTCACTGTAGCAACCAGAAGAAAATACGCTATAGGCCAGACACGAGTTCAGCAGACCACACTGCCAGGCCAGATTTAATGTTTCTGTGCAGCAGAGCGAATCACATCGCACAGAGTATCCAGCGCCTGGGTGACCAATGCCTCTTCGATCACCAACGGCACCAGGATACGCAGCACATTGCCATATAGGCCCGCCTTCAGTAGCAGAATACCTTTCTCGCGCGCATCCACCATAATTTGATCTACCAGAGCGGGCGCAGGCTCTTTGGTCTGAAGATCCTGTACGAATTCAAGCGCGATCATCATACCCAGACCCCGCACATCTCCGATAGCTGGCACCTCTTGTTGCAATGCGAGAAAACGTTCGCGGAAACGGGCACCCAACTCTATGGAACGCGAAAGGATCTGCTCCTGCTCAAAAACGTCCAGTACAGCCAGACCTGCCGCACAGGCTACAGGATTGCCAGCATAGGTACCACCTAATCCACCTGCTACTGGTGCATCCATCACCTCTGCCTTACCGATCACCCCCGCTAACGGGAGTCCACCGGCCAGACTCTTGGCGACAGTAATCAAATCAGGAACGACTCCACTATGTTCAATCGCAAAGAATTTTCCAGTGCGCCCAAAGCCAGATTGAATCTCATCATCAATCAGTAAAATGCCGTGTTCCGCCGTAATTCGCCGTAGCTCGCGTAAGAACTCAACGGGGGCCGCGACAAAACCACCTTCGCCCAATTCAGGCTCAATGATCACAGCGGCCACCTGATCCGCCGTCACATCAGTCTGAAAAAGTTCATGCAAAGCCTCCAGCGCCCGCTCACTACTCCAACCCCGGTATTCATAAGGATACGGCGCATGATATACCTCAGGAGCGAACGGACCAAAACGCTGTTTATATGCAGTGGCCTTGCCCGTTAGACTCATACCCATCAGGGTACGCCCATGAAAACTATGGGTAAAAGAGATAACAGCAGGCCTCTGCGTAGAGACACGAGCGATCTTAATGGCATTTTCAACCGCTTCGGCTCCAGTCGTCAGAAAGATTGTCTTCTTGGGATCATCACCTGGCGCCAGCGCGTTTAAGCGCTCAGCCAGGCGCACATAAGGCTCGTACATGACCACCTGAAAACAAGTATGGGTAAAACGTTCCAGTTGCGCCTGTACAGCCTGCATGACTCTAGGATGATTATGGCCTACATTGAGAACACCAATGCCACCAACAAAATCCACATATTCTTTGCCATCAATATCCCAGATACGTGCTCCCTGCGCTCGTGCCGCAAAGATTGGATGTGCGTTCGATACTCCCCGTGGGACATGATTCTTGCGCAACTCTTGTAGAGCTTTTGTGCGCGATTGGTTGCTGAGCATGCTACGATCCTTACTCTTTTTCCATGTGTCCTAACTATACACTTGCGTATGTATTATCTGCATAGGATAAATATAAATTGAAAAACGCCAGAAAACTAGTGCTACTTTGGATAAAATTCACAAGAAATGTTTATCCCGCCAGGATAATTTCTAGTAATGGCATCAAGAAGATGGACGTAAATGATCTTGCAAAGAGAGCAGATGGGCCGAGAGCTGAAGACGAAAACGGACATTGGGATCATTTAAATCTATCCCACCCTGTTCAGAGGCCTTCGTTAGACGATACTGCAAGGTTTTGGGATGGATGCCCAATTGTTCAGCGACCACGGCGGTACGAAAACCAGCGAGCGCCCACTGCAAGACCGTTTCGACCAGGACATGTCCATTCCGCTGCTGCTTCAAGCGTCCAAGGAGTGCTTCCACGAAGGTATGCTGGGCCGCTTGATCGCCTACCAGAACACGGGGTAATAGCAAGGTTTCATAATAATACAGACTATTAGCCGGGATGGATGATATAACCGATTGAACTTCCCGATAACTGCGCTGGACGCCGGCTACACCAACATAGGGCAGCCCAAAAGCCAGTGAGACACCATCTTCTTTTAGTGCGCTCCAGACGCGCTCTCCCGCACATTTTTCTGGCAAAAGAAATGGACATTGATTGAGCGTAGCTGAAACCAGCGGTAACACATTGAGGAAACGCAGACGTTGCCGCAATTTTTCGATCAGACGCTCACGGCGTAAAAACCCTTCGCGCGATAAGGGAAGCGGCTCATCAATAATCAAGAGTCCAACCCGATAGCTTCCCTCAGGATCAAAACCGAGCAAGCGGGCTCGTTCCAGGGCGTAGGGATGCGAATCGAAGCGACCTTCGAGCAGAGAATCCAGGAAAGTGTAACCAAAGCGGGCTTCAATCGAGGTTAGTTCACGCTGATGTGCGATATACAGAGCGGCCACAATGGCGGCGTGTTCCGCTGCCCGCACATCCAACTCATTCAGTTCACGATCTCCCTCAAACACACAGACCAGGCCGATCAGTTCTTCCTGTAAGCGGATAGGACACAGGATGCACTCGACAAAATCAAGATCAGGAAAGGCGGCCAACTGTAGCGGTTCACTCCTGGTACGTAATGTTTGCAGATAACCTTGTTGTTCCAGATATGCAAAGAAATCCAATACCCGACCACTACGTTCAATACTATCTTCCACCATATTCTCACCTGGGACATTAGCAGCCGTAGCCAATACTTTACCACCCTCATCAACAAAGATAATGGTACGCTGGATGAGTTTACTCAACGTCAATGCTAACTCTTGCAAACTGCCAGCTTCGAGCGCCGAACGCGTGAGCGCTCTATGGATAGCTTCTGAGCGCTCTATGACACGATATTGTTCAGCCAGGATCGCTCGATGGGTCTCTTCAGTAATTTGTGAAAATGGTACGTTCCAGGGAATCTCTAACAGGGGCAGATGAACACGATTGGCTTCCTCACGAACAGCGGCAGAAAAATGGTCAAAAAAATGGGGCACGGCCAGGCCAATTGCGCTCAGGCCATGCGTGGCCAGGGCATGTACCAGTTCACGCTGCCGGTCCTCGTTCTGAGGCCATGCATAGCCAGCGGTTAGCACTAGCTGTCCTGCCTGCACCCACGGAAGCATATCTGGCAGGTCACTGATATGCACCCACCGTACATCACGATCCAGCCCGGACTGACCGGCTACAATGCGCGTTCCTGCCAGAACCGGCAATGAAAGGACCTCTTGTAGCTTCATAGGGTGTTCTTCCTTTTTTGTATATACCACGTGGTACTGGAATATACAGTCCAAAATACCTTTTTACTGTCTGGAAAGGAACAGCGTCATAGCACAAAAGGGGCTGCAGTAGTGCGGAGCCAGCGCAAGCTAACCACCGGCTCCGCGGCAACCGGCTACATTTCGCAGCAGTGGTCAGAGTGGGATTCACTCGGAGGTACATCGAGAGCTGGACTGCGATCAAAGAAACCAACTGGCTTCAGCATAAAACCAATATAAGCCACAGGCATAACAGGCCAATCCTCAGGGCGCGGAATATGATTATGATTCATAGTATACCAGACCACAAGATCGGTATTCTCCACCGAGCGATTAGCCTGGGTCCAGCGTGGCAAACCATTGCCGCCTGGATGCTGGTTAGGATAATCTCCGGCTGGGTAGCGCTCATCCTGTTTGTAAGGCGTAACCCAGAGATGTTTCTGTGCAAAGCCGGCACGCTTCATCACACTGGACTCAGGATGAGCAAACGGCAGGGTATTCTCGCCCGGCATAATTTTATAGCCAACCGGCTCGCCCAGCGCATTGAGGCTACTGGGATTCACAATCTTCCAGTAACGGCAGGAGAAGGGATCAATCAGTTGCTGGGCCTCCTGCTCGGTCGCCAACAGGGTCGATTTAGCAAAGAAAGCATTGCCATGAGGATTCTGAGGTCCCAGCGGCTCAGCTTCGGTATGAACTTCATAGACAGAATTATTGAGGCCATCAACCATCATATCCAGACGCACATTGAAAATATGCTGATGCACAGGTGCATAGAGTTGGGGCGCAACCAGCTGACCATAGCGGGGCTTTTTACCAGCTTCAATAGCCCCGGTACTCATAATGCCAGTTAATTTAGATTCAAACTCAATAGTTCCGTCCTGGTAGAGATACCAGAAAAAGCCATACTCATAATTGTCGACGGTAGCAATAAATGAAATAACCAGGCGCCGTGAACGCCGTACCTCGGTCCGATTGGTATGCCAGTCGTAGTGCTTCCACAAGATGCCATAATCCTCTTCATGCATGCAGACAGCATTCGGCAACTCGAGCACCTCTCCATGGCTATCAGTCATCAGGGCATCAAAATAGTGAATATAGCCCAGGCAGTCACAGCCCAATTTCAAAGCATTGGCCAGTGTCCCCAGACCATACTCGCCAACATCAAACGCATTTTTCCGATAATGGCTCACACCCGGGTCCCCATAAGGCACCACCATCTCAGGTAACGAGGCGCGATAGATAATTGGCCGCTCCCTACCTTGATCCGCATAGCTAATAGTGTGCAACACAAGTCCCTCGCGGGTGTTGAAACCAACGCGGAAACGCCATTTTTGCCAGGAAACTTCGTGGCCATTGACCGTAAAGCTGGGCCCTTCAGGCTGCGTAATCTCAATCGGCTTCAGATCGCTGCGCATAGTCCCAATCGCCTCAGGCGTATAATTGCCAGATTCTGGTGGCACCGGCGTTATGCCATAATCATCTATCCGCAGCACCTCATTGGTGAGCAGATCAGTTAGCACAACCAGGCCATCTACAGGTCGTGCATAGCCATTATCCTCCGCCTGCGCGCGCGTATAGACGATGGTACGGGCAAGGCGCCGCTGCTGCAATTCCTCGCTCTCATAGTAACCAACCGTCCAGGTATCGGTCATCACCAGGCTCATATCAGTAATGCCGTGCCTGCGCAATGCCTCCAGGAACGCCGGGTGCCCTTTCAACAATTTCTCTGTAGCAGCCAATTCATCGGGTAGCATAGCTGGCTGCACGCCCTCCAATTGTTTCCAGGAGACAACGCGGCGAGCAGTAATAGAGACCACGGCTTCATAGGAGGCACCTATCTCTGCATCAAGCAAAACGATAAAAGCCTCACGCTCAATGGCAGCGCCGGGTTGGAAGTTCAGCACAATCTCTTTTGGCGGCTCATTGAGATTTACCGAGATAAAGCGTACATGCTCACCCAGCTTATGCTCGGTACGCAGTAGTCTGACCGCCGCCTGAATTTCTTCCGCGCTTAGAGGTTCCAGGGGATGGAGGATAGCTAATGCGGTCGTATCAATTTGTGTTTCTGGATGTATATCAGTCATGGGAGACTCACACCTTCGCTAATTGAGAACATTGTAGGAACACAGAAAACAGGCCAGCTACAGAGGCAATGTAGGCCGGCACCTTGTAGATATCTACACATCTAGCAAAGATTAAATGGCTAAATAATACAGTATTCAGGGATAGAGATTATATAGCTAACCCGCCAGATTGCCTAAATTTTAAATGGGAACAAAATACAAGTCAATAGATAACATGGATGAAGCTTTTTTATGTGAAGAGTATACACAAAAATCTCTACAAAAGTACAGAAATGGCAAGCGCAATCACATTATAACAGCTCTTATCTTGCCTCAACTGCCGGCTAGAGCTTCAAATGCATACAACCAAAGCCAGTACATACACAGAAAAGTAGACATAATGATTCTAATAAAAATCGTGTTGCTCTCATATATAAATAGCAGATATAAATAGCAGATTCTAGAATTAGAGCCTCTGCGTGGCTCCTAAATTTGTTGTATAGATATCCTGCCTTATGGCATTGTACAAATTAAACATAAGATCTTATATTCGATCATTTTACGTTCCAAACATAAATGAAAATAATACTCTCCATGTATTGACAGACAAACAGATAATACGCATACTATTAAGAACCACCTGTATTCATGAAGCCTTTTGAGACATATCTTTTCCCTGGAAAGGAGGAGAGTACGCGCACTCATCGGTAATCGTGTTCCATCTGCCCTGACTCTGCATAGGCACAACCATACTTGCGTTAAACTGCTGCATATTTGACCATCGCTCAACATTACATCTAATGTTAAGGAGGCCAGTTCTATGGGCACGATTTTTCGTGAAATCACCACCGAAGCAACACTGCAAGAGAAAAAGAAACTCCGCAAAGATTTTCGACTCTTCGATATGATTTTTTATACGATGGCTGCGATCCTGGGTATTGATACCCTGGGCGTCATATCTACGAATGGAGGACAAGGGCTCACCTGGCTCGTGATTTCTGCCATTACTTTTCTCTTTCCCTATGGCCTGCTGGCTGCTGAACTAGGAAGTACCTTCACCCAGGAAGGCGGTATCTACGAGTGGTGCAAGATGGCGGGTGGTCGTTTTTATGGAGCGCTGGCAGCCACATTATACTGGATCTCTAATCCACTGTGGGTAGGAGGAACTCTGGCAGTAACAGCGATTACCGCCATCAAAACCTTCTGGTTTGGCAATCCCAATGTTGTCTGGGGCAACAATCCAGCGATTGATGCTATTTGTGAAATGGGCGTCGCCTTGCTATTTATCTGGGGCACCACACTATGTGCAATTCTCTCGCTCCATGTAGGTAAGTGGTTGAGCGTCATCGGTTCTTACGTCAAGTTGATCCTCTTTGGTATTTTCATCCTGCTGGCCATTTTCTATTTCTTCGGAGGCCATGCCAAAGGCGCGCACCTCGGACTGGTTGATCTTATCCCTTCGAGCGATCTCCCCTTTGTCTTTAGCGCGGTCCTGCCAGCCTTGATCTTCAACTGGGTTGGCTTTGAGTTGCAAAATGGCGCCAGCGAAGAGATGCACAATCCGCAGCGCGATGTCCCCCGAGCAATCATCAGGGCAGGTATTACCACCGTAATTGCCTATATAGTCCCGATTGCCATCATCACCTTTGCGCTGCCAAAGGATCAGTTGTCCAATGCCTCTGGTTTCCTGGCATCCTTCAAACTGGTGGCAACCGTTCTTCCCGCACCAATTGCACTCGCCCTGGGAGTACTGGTAGCATTGGGTGTTGTCGTCGCACTGGCTTCCAGTGGTGGCACCTGGGTCATCGGAGCCGATCGCACAATGGCGATCTCAGCGCTCGATCGCAATGGCCCCGCGTTCCTGGGACGTTTCAGCCGCCGCTATGGCACCCCCATTGTGGTTAATATACTCTCTGGCATCGTCTCGACACTGGCTATGGCCGGAGCTATCTCAGTCAACGCCTTCTCTAGCGATCCTAACATCACCGCACTGTTTGGACTGGTGCTCGGCTTCACCATTTCCACCACCACACTCTCGTATCTCTTCATTTTCCCAGCATACCTCATCTTGAAGTATAAGTACGCCCATGTAAAACGCGTTTATAGTGTACCCGGTGGAAAAATCGGAGCCTGGATTGTCACCATATTGCCGTTGTTCTATGCAGCACTGGCCAGTTACTATATCTTGATCCCAACTGACAGTACCATCAGCAATTACAAAGGCATTACCCGTACCTCTTACGAGTTGACGCAGTTTGTGCCGCTAATTATTATTGTCTTGCTGACAATTGGACTTTTTATCTGGGGCCATAGTGAGAAACAGAATCAGGATGTGGAGGTCGAAATCAATATTGATGATGGAACAACCGACAACCCACCACTAGACACCATCACACCAGCACTTAGCTAAGATTTACAGGATACGTTTTTAAGGGTATGCGTTTCCGCTTGCTTTTTTAGTCGCAAGCTAAAGTAACAAGCAAATTCATTACTGGACTGGTTAAGGAGATCGAGGACCACCTGACTTGATCTCCTCTTTTGAGTATCCAAAAATAGTCTCATGGCAACCTCCTGAGCATTCAAATAGCTATTTGGTCCCGATACCTGCCAGCAATGTTGCCATAACAAAGCGAGGCGCATCGCGCAACGCGGTATAACCGTCCGAAATACTTTCCCAGGCCATAAAGAGCATTGCAGTTATGGTATCAATGATCCACCTGGTAGGTAGATCATTGCGAAATGTGCCTCGTGCTGTCCACGCTGCACTAATGCTTCAAACTGTTTGAGCAAGCCGATCTCCCTGGCCTTGAATGCTTCTTCTCCCTCCTCAAAAGGCCACGACCCAACCAGGAAATGGAAGCGATAGCCAACGGGAACAAAAGCAGTCACCATGCGTTCAAGTGCTTCTAATGCTGAACCCTGCTTAATATGACAACTTGCGAGCGTCTGCTCAACATCATCAAAGGCTGCCGCAAGCAGAGCATGCAATAGCTCTTCGCGGCTCGCAAAATAGCGGTGCAACGTCGTGCGACCAATGCCAGCGGCCGCGGCAATATCGTGCATCGAAGCACCATTATTGGCAATAAGCGTCTTGATCGCTATATCCTGGATGGTCTCTCGATCCATAGCCATATGCCTTTCCTGTGGGAACAATGTCGTTCCCTCTTAAACACATACGTTCAGCTTTTTCAAGAAAAAACAACGTATATACAAAAGTATACACGTTGAGGTAGCATAAATAATCACACCCTGGGCAATTATAGCCCATGGGCATACAATCAAAAGCAATCATCAACTCAGATTGAGCACGGCTAGCTGCGCTGCCGCTCATTCAGCTCTTCACATTGATTAGTCGCGAGCAAGCTGATGTACATGTCAGGCAGCTATCCCCGTACAATTGAACTGCGGCATACTAATGAATATGCGAGATAACACGAATGAATTCAGTAGTAGCAGTTCCCCAGATCAGTAAAAACATAAAGACCGCGAAACCAATCAGGAATAAAGCAAAAAAATAATACAAAGCCGACTTTAGCAGAGGCACCACAATGGTGTCTCTACAGAGATACCAGAAACCCAGAAATTGTTGTTTCATTCCCCTGACCTCGTGTGCTATCCATCGCACTACAAAACACAATGTTAGCCAGAGAACCATCACTGATACGTCCATGTATTCAAGTAACAGGCTTTAACTTCGCTCGCTTGCACTTAGCGACACGACGCGTAATTACCAATATATAGAGACGAATTAGCACAGCCGTTGGTATCAAATCCCATCCATCACAAAAATTGTGTTTATGTTCAGCAGCTTAAATTATGAGTAGCATGGTAAAAATATTATCCCTGATCAAAGAATGTGTACCGATAGGATTGCATCTGGTACTAACCCCAGGTATCCTTAAGATACAAATTTCTCTATCTCTTCAGAATTAGCATAGTAGTAATCATAGATATTTACCTGAAGGAACATTTATGACAGATTTAGGTACTATTACAACCGGGATCGGCTTAGGAATTGCGTATGCAGCGGCTCCTGGAGCGGTCAATACAGAAGCCATTCGGCGTGGTATTGCCCATGGAGCTCATACTACGTTTCTGGTCGAAACGGGTTCTTTAATCGGCGACTCCCTCTGGGCCCTGCTAGCATTGACCGGGGTCACCTTCTTTGCCCATTATCTGGCAATCCAGCTTGTGCTCGGGATTGCTGGTGGTTGCTTTCTTTTGCGTATGGCCTGGCTAGCCCTCTACGAAGCCTTTGCACGCCAACATACAACATCCTCATCGGAACCCACCTCTAGCACGACCAAGGGACACTTTGCGACCGGGGTCGTTTTTGGGCTGGCCAACCCGGTTGGGCTGGCATTCTGGTCAGGCATGGGGAGTAGCGTTGTTGCATCTGGCGTCGTAGGAATGCAATTTATGATATTCTTCCTGGGCTTCTTCACTGGTGCGGTACTCTGGTGCATCGGAATTAGTGCCGGCATTCGCTGGGGGCGCCACTGGATTCGCCCAGTGATGTTTCGCTGGATCAGCGCGCTCTGCGGCCTGGCCCTGGGTTACTTTGGTTTACGCATCCTCTGGACCACCGCATATGAGTGGCTTGAACAACAGATCTGGCACTCAATCAAACCAGCACGCTAAAACCCAATCCCCTCAATACTCAAGAGGAATAATAAAGCGGGGCGTACCAATATAGTTTAAGGCGCCCCGCTTTATACTTGTTTCGTCCAACTTTAGATAAAAAATAAATTTAACTATTAATCTCTACTCCAGAGACAGACCAGCCATCCAGAATACCATTCCAATGTAAGGTTACATTCGCGCTGCAAGTAACTTTATCCGCGTAATCGATGGGATAGGTCACTGTATCACTATTACTCCATGTTGGAGCTTTGGTTTGCAATAAATGAATATTGCGATTGATGACAATATCGCCAGAACTTGAGCTTACTTTTCCACAGGGAGGTACAGTATTTGGAGGATGAAATTGATATGAGTTATTGATATTAACCCAGCCCTGTACCACCAGAGGAGGACGATAATAATACATGTAGTTGAGACAGAAACCAACAATGGCAACAACAATAATACAGAGCACCGCATAGCGCTTCAACAGAGTTGGACCCGGGTAGGATGCGGCTGGAGTAGCTTTGATCGGTAACACCATGGTGTGGGCAAAACGATCACCAATACGTTGAAAGGTTGGAGACAACAGGCATGAAAAGAAACCAGCCAGATAAACAAGAGGCAGCATATCAATAAAACGCCATAGATTTCGCGCCAGGGAGGCAGGAAAAGTGACGCGCTCTCCACGAAGGCCAGTGACCTGCAGGCCCAGAAATAATTTCCCAATCGTGGTTCCAAATAGTGCTTCCTGCACAAAGAAATACACAAAAACGATTAAATAAAGCCAGACCGGATTGATAACTGCGGCCCTGGACATAGTTGATGGAATACCATCACCATCAAATAAATACTGGTCCGCGCTCGAAGTCGGATCGACAATCCCAAATATACCACTCGCCCAGATTTGAAGGCACGAAAGAATGATCAGATCAATAATAGCTGCGGCTACACGCATGAAAAAGATACGAGTTCTAACCCTGGAAATCCCTTGTTTTGTTCCAACCACACCGTCAGTTAACATAGTCTCTCTCTTCTATGAGAAGGATACAAATAGACACAGTCGTCTTGCAACTCAGATTGCTCCCTTATTATACTAATAATATGCAAGCTCTCCAAACAAAAACAAAACGTTTGATTCCATATGTGTAATAAAATGTAAAGAAAAGAGATCAGACGATGCGCGCAGTGGCCACCGAGACGCTGCGTAGCTCGCCTTCGCGCTCTAGCAAGAGCGTATAACGCTGGCCGGGACTACCACGCAACGCATCCACCACTCTGGACAAAGACAGTCCGGTCACCCTTAAACCATCTACCTGCAAGAGCCGATCCCCTACACATACGGACTGGCGCACACAGGCATAGTTACAATCCGAGATCGCGGCTACACGATAGGTACTATCAGCGTTGAGGGATAATGTCAGACCCACCAGATCCATATCATATGGGTACGATTCGTCACACCATTCCCAGTAAGACATGGCATGCGCATAATCTATCTCAATACGAAATTGCTTGAGTACATTTCCCGCCAGCCCCCCCACAATAGGCGCAGCCAGAACATCGAAGCGCCGCATCTCAAATGCGCGGATGGGATGAGAGACGACAGTGACATGTCTGAGCAACACCGAGCCTACGGTCATACGTGGAATCCGCATCATCGTGGCATGCTCTTCATCTGGTGCTCCCATATTCGCTGTTCCCACCGCACAACGAGCACGCGGCCAGGCAGGAAATTGGCGCGCCCATGTCTCTACCACAGCTTCAGACAGCATCGTACAGGAGGCAGCCGTATCCAGCAATAAGCCATACTGCTCACCTGCAATCGTTACTTCAACACATGGGAAACCGCTAAGCGGATGAAATGAAATGGGGACTGGCTCGCCGCGCATGGCCGTTAAGCAGCTTGGAGAGAGCGAGAAAGTACCAGTAGAATAATCTAGCAAGACACAATAGCGCGACAGCAGAAAACCAGGCAGGATGCCATCTACCGCTTCGCCAGGAAAAAGCGAACAGGTTCCCACCGCCATCAATGCTGATACCTGCGTCATGTCGAGCTCACAGGGTCCTACAAACAAACGTGGTGGACCGAACCTGCGAAAAATATGTTTCCCAAACAATGTTAAAAGCTCATCTTCAATTGGGAGCTCTAAATCTTGCACCAGTGCCTCGGTAAAAATCAATGCTCCCCCACCAGTATCGACCAGAAAACGCGCTTTGCGTATATAACCACTAGCTGTGCGTATTTCAATTTCAATATATGGCCGATCGTGTGACAGGTGAAGCGAGATACATCCGTGCTGCTGTACAGTCATTCTACCCCCTTTACACAGAAAGACATCATGTTTTGATGCCATTCAATTGAATGAGCGTAGCCGCCTGGAAGGCTGAGAAGTTGCTTCAATATGCTTCTGCAACAACAACTGAGGTGTGGCGGCAAAGCCAACCACGATCAAGCGGCGTTGGCGCTGGCTTTTTAATAACACAACAACAACCAATTGGGCACATTGTGCAACTGATTTTGATCAGCCGCATGCTTACTTTGGCGCAGATATCCTATACACGGAAGACGAACAGCAGTCGTGTCACATAATCGGAGCAAACTCTACAAATAATAGAAAAGCATTCACAAGAGGAGCAAAAACAGCATATTTCCTGTCAGCATCATTATACTACAATTGTCAACCCCTGCACATCGTTCATTTGGACGATGTTTTCTACTGGCATTAGCATCTAAAATAGAGCTGCACATCATGTGTAATTTCTTGAACGTTGTCGCATATCACCTTCATCAGGAGGAGTCGATGCACATCTTCCAGACACGCTATCTGGCGCTCTTAACAACTTATCTCAAGCCACAATGGAAAAGCGTACTGCTATTGACCGTTTCGTTACTGGCCAGTATTGGTCTCCAGCTCTTTAATCCACAAATCCTGCGCTACTTCATTGATACAGCCATCTATAATGGAGCGAATAATTCACTGATTGGTGCCGGGCTCTTATTCATCGGCATAGCCCTGGCCAAACAATTCATCTCTGTCGCCAATACCTATCTCAATACCAATGTGGCGTGGACAGCCACCAATCAGTTACGCACTGACCTGGTTGCCCACTGCCTCTCCCTTGACCTGAATTATCATAAAACCCGTACGGCCGGCGAGATGATCGAGCGCATTGATGGCGACGTCAATGCCTTGACCAACTTCTTTTCACAATTTGTGATCAACCTGCTAACCAGCCTGTTGCTACTGCTGGCCATACTGATCCTCTTTTTTACCATCAATGCCTGGGAAGGGATGGCAATGGTAGTCTTCTCCAGCGTCGCCCTCCTCATCCTGATGCAGATGCGCCGGCGCGCGATCCCTTTATGGAAAGAAAACCGCCAGATCATCACTACCTTATATGGTTTCCTTAGCGAACGGCTGAGCGGTACGGAGGACATTCGCGCCAACGGGGCGATGAGTTATGTCCTCCGTCGCTTCTATCTATTATTGCGCTCATGGTCACCAACCTTTCGTAAATCGACCACGGCAGGCTCTATGATGGGCATCATCAGCCTGCTCCTCTTCGTTTTCGGGACAACAATATCCCTCGCCATCGGTACAGTTCTATGGATGCAAGGCGCCATAACCATTGGGACCGTCTACCTGATCTTTTCATATACCGATCAGCTCGCGCAGCCCATCCAACAGATCCAGCAACAACTACAGGACCTCCAACAGGCAGAGGCCTGTATCAGGCGTATTGAAGAGCTGCGCGAGACGCTATCAGAGCTGGTGGATGGAACGCAAACAGTGCAGCATAATGGTGCGCCCGCCATCACTTTTGATAATGTCTCATTTGGTTATGTAGCGGATGAGCCAGTGCTCCAACAGCTCTCTTTCCAGCTGGCGCCAGGTCGCGTATTGGGGATCATCGGCCGCACAGGGAGTGGTAAAAGCACGCTATCCCGCTTGCTCTTTCGCCTCTATGATCCCCAGGATGGTGAGATACGGCTAAATAAGCAGCCGCTACCCACCCTACAACTACGCTCGTTGCGCCAGCACATTGGCATGGTGACGCAAGAGGTGCAGCTCTTTCATGCTACTATTCGCGACAACCTGACGTTATTCAACACCGCCATCCTGGATGAGCAGATCCAGAAAGCGCTGGCAACGGTTGGATTGACGAGTTGGGTGGCTACCCTTCCAGACGGCCTGGATACTGTACTGGGAACCGCGGGCGAAGGTCTATCAGCTGGAGAAGCCAGCTGCTGGCTTTTGCGCGTGTCTTCCTGACCAATCCCGGCATCGTCGTTCTGGACGAGGCCTCATCTAGATTAGATCCGGCCACCGAGCACCAGGTTGAACAGGCGGTTGAAACCCTGCTCACAGGTCGTACAGCCCTGGTCATCGCCCATCGCTTGAAGACTATCCAGCGGTCTGACGATATCTTACTACTGGAAAACGGGCGGATTCGCGAGTGGGGGCCACGAGCAGAGCTAGAGCAAAATCCTGACTCACATTTTTCACACCTGCTGCGCACAGCCCGGGAAAGCGGCGGCATAGTAACCGACCTGAACGTGCCTGTAAGTGAAGTACACTAGAAGAGGGAGCATCCACCACATGAAGACATATCAGTTTATCGGACGCCTGATCCGCTATCGCTCCTGGAACTATATCGGTTCATTATGTGGCAACATTAGTTTCCACGTGATGGGGCGACTGATGTTTGGCCTGGTATTACAGGCCTTTTTTAATGAGCTGGATACACTGGCCCACATCTCCGTTCGCGCCAGCACCATTCCCTGGTTACTGCTATGTGCTTTAATACTGGTCGCTCTAATCAGGGCTGGCGTGCAGATCGCCGCGCTCCCACCAATGCTCACCTGCATCTTCAATACCACAGCCCTGCTCCAGCGCAATTTGCTGCGCTATATCCTGCAAAGGCCGGGAGCCAGAGCTATTCCAGGCTCCGCAGGCGAGGCGATTAATTACTTCCGCGACGACACCGATATCATCGACAGGCTATTCGGACAGATCGCCGATATGGTAGGGCTAGTACTCTTTATGATACCGGCGGCCATCATCCTGCTGCATATCGATGTCATGATCACGCTCTGCGTCTTTCTACCACTCTTCTGTGTGGTCACCATTGCTCAGACCATGAGGCAGCGACAACAACGACTGCGTGAGGCCAGCCGGGAAGCGACCGGATTGCTGACGGGAGCCATCGGTGAGATCTTTAGCGCCGTCCAGGCTATCCAGGTCGCCGGGGCGGAGACCTATGCGGTTGAACATTTCAGCCGGCTCAGTCACATCCGCCAGCGCCAGATTCTCAAAGACACCGTCTTTTTCAGCGCCCTGCAATCCATATTTGGCAATACGGTCGGCATCGGCACCGGCCTCATTCTGGTGCTGGCGGCCCTCTATCGCCACCTCAGCCCTGGCGATATCGCAATTTTTATCTCTTACCTGGGGACCGTTACCACATTTATCGTTTCCGCCGCCACCCTGATCACACAATATACCCAGGCCCGGGTCTCCCATCAACGACTGGTATCCCTGCTGCAAGGGGCCAGTGAAGAGATACTGCTCAACAACGATCCACTCTATCTTAAACAGCCCGTGCCTGAATTGAGTACACCGCTTAAGACAGAGCTGGACACATTGACGGTATTGGATGTGAACAATCTGGCCTATCATTATCCGGATACTGGGCGGGGCATCTCCCATATCAACTTTCAAGTGCGGCGTGGCACACTTACCGTGATCACCGGACGCATCGCCTCGGGCAAGACCACGCTCGTCCAAACACTGCTTGGACTGCTGCCAAAGGACGAGGGAGAGATCACCTGGAATGGGAAATCAGTCGCAGAGCCTGCCCAATTCTTTGTACCACCCCACAGCACTTATACACCCAGGTGCCACATCTGTTCAGTGACACACTGGAGGAAAATATCCTGCTCGGCCTGCCTCCCGAGCACGTGGAGCTGTCACAGGCGCTCCAATTAGCGGTACTGGAACCCGATATCGCTCATTTTGAACAGGGGCTGCAGACCATGATTGGCACACGTGGAGTTAAACTATCGGGCGGTCAGGTCCAGCGCACCGCCACCGCCCGTATGCTTGTCCGCGCTAGCGAGCTCCTTGTCTTTGATGATATCTCCAGCGCGCTTGATGTCGAGACAGAACAAGTCCTCTGGCAGCGCCTGCTACAGCAACAACAGCGCACCTGCCTGGTCATCTCACACCGCAAAACAGTTCTACAACAAGCCGACAATATTATCGTTCTCAAAGCCGGTCAGATAGAAGCAATGGGCACCGCACAAGAGCTTCTCGCCAGCAGCGCAGAGTTCAACTACATCTGGCATGGAGCATACAACCAGTAGCGCTACTACACAGAGATTTGCCTCAACAAGGATTCAGATGCCCTTTTTCTTCGCCAGGCCTGCAAACCTCATAATTGGTTTGCAGGCCTATCTCTGCTTGTGATACACTCATCAATGTTGGGGGATTGGGCGCGTGAGCCAAAACTTACAACAGCAAGGAATCTATGCCGAGATCATCACTCCATATGCTCGTATGGTCAGAAGAGCATCAACACTATGAACTGCAAACGAACGGGCAAGTCCAGCAGAGTTTTAAAGCAGAAGATGAAGAGGTATGGCAAGGCTGGCTTTCTCAACATACTTCGTTCGCGTTCGCGGGCCAGTTCGGACATGTGAGTGCTATCAAAGAAACCAGGGCGCGTGGAACGGGCTACTGGTACGCCTATAGCACCCATAATCGGCATACCAGTAAACGCTATCTTGGTCCAAGTAATCGCCTGACACTGGCACGCCTCGAAGAGCAGGCACAGCTCCTGACTCACAGTGACACGCATCCAGATTCCTCACAGCATGTTGTCCACAAAGAAGAGGTTACGACTTCGACACCACTCTCTCCAGATGCTGCGCGGCCAGCTCTGCCTTTGTTAGCCTCAAAGCTTTCGCCGCCGCGCTCTCCTGCTACGCTGGTCGAGCGCGAGCGCCTGCTCACACGCCTGGAAGCCGCCCATACCCATCCATTAACCTTGATCTCAGCCTCGGCTGGCTGGGGCAAGACCACACTCTTGAGTAGCTGGACCAGGCATTCAGCTCAGCCCATTGCCTGGCTCTCGCTCGATGAGATGGATAATGATCCAACCCGCTTCTGGAGCTCGATCATCACAACGCTGCGTACCATCCATGCAGGCATTGGTGAAACGGCATTTATGCTACTACGCAGTCCACAGCCGCCACCCTTATCGCTGATTTTAATCACCCTACTCAATGAGCTGGCTACATATAAACAGAAAATCGTACTCATCCTGGATGACTACCACCTGATTGAAGAGGCGGTTATCCACGAAGCACTCCTCTATTTTCTGGATCATCTACCTGCATCCTTGCGCCTGGTGATCTCTACCAGGATCGATCCACCCCTCCCCCTTGCGCGCTGGCGCATACAGGACATGATCTGTGAGCTACGCGATACAGAATTGCGCTTTCAGCAGGAAGATATCACTCAATTTCTCATTGAGGGGATGGGCCTGCCACTCTCAGAGGCAGAAGTGGAAACACTAGAGACGCGCACCGGAGGCTGGATCGCCGGCCTGCAATTAGCGGCCCTGACAATGAGGCAGCATAAAGAGCCGGCCGCATTCGTTCATTCATTCACAGGCAATCATCGCTACCTGTTAGATTATGTGCAAGAAGAGATTCTGAGCTATCAACCAATGGCCCTGCAAACCTTTTTGCTCAAGATCTCCGTGCTTACACGCTTGAATGCGGCTTTATGCCAGGCTGTGACAGAAGAAGCAGACTGCCAGCCATTGCTAGAGATGACTGAGCGGGCAAACCTCTTTCTGATCGCTTTAGATGAGGAGCAACGCTGGTATCGCCTGCATGATCTCTTTCGCGAACTACTATTGGCGCACCTCAGGGCCACCCAACCTGAGCTGATACCTACACTTCACCTGCGCGCGGCGGCCTGGTATGCGGCCCAGGGAGCATTTCAGGAAGCGATTACCCATGCGCTGGCTGCCGCCAACTTCTCGTGTGCGGCAACCTTGATGGAGCAGAGCGCGGAACAGATGTGGTTAGTGGGTGAGGCCAGAACGGTACACAACTGGATTATGCTACTGCCAGACTCGGTATTACATAGCCACCTGCGCCTAGTCCTTGTCGCTATCCTGCACCTGCTACATAAAATCTTTGGGGTACCGGAAGAGAGCCGGCTCGAAGCTCAGAAACAAGTAGAACAAACCCTGTCGCGGGTAGAGCGCATCCTGTGGAACGAACAGGATATCATACTCACAGAAGAAGAACGGTCACAGTTTCGCAATCGTATCCGTATGTTTCAGCTATGGAGCAACGCAAACAAGGCCATCCAGGCCAATGATATGGCCCAATTGAACGTGCTTTGCCAGCAAATGCAATCCCTGGCACTCGAAGACGATATTATCTGGCAAATGGCCCCGCTCTTCCTGAATGTAATCCTGTGTATGAATTCGCTGGCAGACTTCGACTTTCTGCTGCCTACGCTGCTAAAAGCTCAACAGCTGGCGAAAGTAAAAAATAAACGCTATGAATTCCTCAGGATAGGCCAATGGCTGGCCCAGGTCTACTGGGAAACAGGACAACTGCACCTGGCGCACCAGACGTGTCAGGAGATGCTCCAGCTACTAGCCAGTGAGGGGAAACAGGCCTTATCGATCAGTGGCTACCTACACCTCACCCTTGCACGTATCTACTGGATCTGGAATCAGCGGGAAGAGGCACGGCAACATATTGAGAGTGTCCTACAATATGCACAGACCTGGCAAAATCTGGCCCTGCAGATCGAAGGGTATCATACCCAGTTGTTGCTCGCGCTGGCGGCTAACGATCTGGTAACAGCAGCCAACGCACTACACGGAGTAGAGAGGCTAACGCAAGAGAAAGTGATCGCGCTTTGTCCTCCCAACGTGACAAGCGCCCAGGTGCAGCTCTGGCTAGCACAGGGAGAGCTAAAGAAAGCGGAGGACTGGGCCAGTCATTATAATAGCATCGACAACAATATAGGCACCTCTTTTTCACTCTGGGAAGAACATGTGGCCCTGACCCATGTCTACCTCAGGCAACAACGCTACACGGGAGCTTTGCAGATATTGCAAATATTACTGCGTAGTGCTGAAGCTGGCCAGCGGGATGGAAAAGTAGCTAGTATACTGGCCCTTCAGGTCATAGCCTTAGTCGGTGCAGGCAAGCAGGGAGAGGCGACACAGATAGCAACTCGTCTACTGCGTCTGACGGAACCCGCAGGCAATATTCATGTTTATCTGGATGCAGGCGAACCTATGCATCAGATACTGCGGCTTCTCAGCAATACGCTCGACCAGGAGAAGCAAGATCTATCTCCGGCCTGCCTCTCATATCTTTCAACCTTGCTGGCAGCCTTTAAGCAAGAAGAACGCATACGCCAGGCAGGACATCCTGCAGCACACAACAACCAGCCTGCGACGTACCAGATTACCTCGTCATCTAAATCAGAAATTTATGAGCCGCTCAGTTCCCAGGAAAAACGCGTACTGTCCCTGCTGGTCGAGGGATGGACCTATGCCGAGATAGCCCGGGCATTGATCGTCTCACCGAATACAATCAAGACACAGGTCAGCAGCATTTATCGCAAGCTGGGCGTCAGCCGCCGTGCCGAAGCGATAGCCATCACCCAACGCCTCGACTTACTCTCTTAACCGTAACCGTTGGGGTGATCTGGGTGATCAATCCAACGGTTCTGTAATCCCCCAACACGAAACAAGGAATCACCCGCACAATCACGAACACAGGTGAAGTGCGCCTCCCTGTTTCTCAGCTATACTCTCTTTCGAGATTAAGAAACAAGACACATCAGAACAGTAGATGCAGCGAGATGGCTGAGAGAGATCGGCCATCCACCAGAAAGGAACAACACATATGCAAGCGACCTCACTCCTGCGCGAACAGATTCAACAGGCCCATGGTTTCTTAAATGCCACATTAGAAGGTATCACCCAGAGCAGGCCCACTGGACACCGCCGGGTACAGCCAATCCGATCGCGGCTACTTATGTCCATGCTATTGCCAGCGAAGACGTAGCCATCAATACGATCCTCAAAGGCGGGGCACCTCTTTATGCCTCCGAATGGTCGGAAAAGAATGGTGTAAGCGAGATACAGCCACTGAGCACATTTGAGTGGGCCCGCCAGGTCCGCGTAGATCTACCGGCACTGCAGCAATACGCGCAGGCCGTTCATACAGCCACCGACGCCTATCTGGCAACCCTGACCGACGATGAACTGTCCCGCAATATCGACCTCTCTAGCTTCGGCTTAGGACAGATGACGGTCGGTACCATCTTGAATCGGCTGGTGCTGGGTCATATCGACAATATGTGCGGCGAAATCTCCTGTCTCAAAGGCTTGCAGGGAGAACGTGGCTATCCCCTATAAGCCAACGAACGTCGGAACTGAACTGCTCTGTATAACAGTTCAGTTCCATCACGACAGTTTTTATACGTTGCCAGTACATAAAGTAATATTCTACTAATTGTGCGCTATGCTTATAAACAGAAAGGTCATTATAATGTCCTATTTCGAATCACATGATGGAACACGTTTGTTCTACGAAGATTGGGGTACAGGCGCACCAATCGTTTTTGTTTCCAGCTGGGCCTTGAACTCCGATATGTGGGAATACCAGATTCCACCACTGGTCGAACAAGGTTTTCGTTGCATCACCCTTGACCGGCGTGGACATGGTCGCTCTGACCGCGTTGGCCATGGATACGATTTTGACACGCTGGCCGATGATCTGGCCGCACTGATAACACACCTTGATCTGCACAATGTCACTCTGGTCGGGCACTCCACAGGTGGCTGCGAGGTCATACGTTACCTGTCTCGCCACGGTTCACAGCGCATTGCCCGCATCGGACTTATAGCGGCGATCGCTCCTTTTTTACACCAAACGGACGATAATCCAATGGGAGTGCCAGAGGTAATTCATCAAAAGACCTCAAAAGCGCTACGTGAGGATCGGGCAAAATACTTTGCGCATCGAGCACAAGGATTCTTTGCCATGCACCTGGGCAATGAGGTCTCAACCGAATTGGTCCAATGGATGACCCAACAATGCCAGTACAACTCACCAATGGCGATACTACAGCTCTGGCACTCTGCCTTTTATACCGATTTCCGCGCCGAGATGAGAGAAATCACAGTACCAACCCTGATCATTCATGGTACTGCCGACGCCTCCGCGCTCATCGACATAACCGGAAGACGATCCGCACAGCTAATTCCAGGCAATACCTATAAGGAATATCCAAATGCCGGGCATGGGCTTTTTATCACCCACAAGGAACACCTCACCAATGACCTGCTGGAATTCATCCGTGGCTGATACTTTTGTATGCAACTCAATAGCGATGGTATGTGCGTGCCAGGCTGCCCCACATAGCATCGCTCGCTATTTATAAACTTTGCCCAATCCTCAATTATGAAGAATCAAATGATAAACAATAGCAAGTAACGTAGAATAAATGGCACATAAAGCAATTTACACGTATACGTATACGTACACATATTTTTTGCTCCGCGCGAGCAGGAAGCCATTTACCATCCACAAACCCCTGGCGCTGTTTTAACAGCCAGATCCTCAAACAAACAGCGCAAAAAAAGCTACAGATGAATACAAACGCTATAGATACGATACAAAACAATGTTATACTCCTAGCAGGCAATATAAAACAACCTCATGTTTAGTTGCTCCTACCATATAGATACCCGTCACACTGTAGCTAAGAGGAAAAGGAGATTCCTTGATGACGAATTCAGCCACAGCACCATCATTTCCCCAGCATCGACCGGTTACATTCGCGCGCCGGGGTGTGGTGGCAGCGCCACATTATCTGGCCTCCGAAGCAGGATTAGATGTATTGAAGTCAGGCGGCAATGCGATGGATGCCGCCATCGCGGCCAACGCTATGTTACAAGTTGTCTATCCCTTTGTGTGCGGACTGGGCGGCGATATATTTATGATGGTTTATGAAGCCAGCAGCGGAAAAATATATGGCTTAAACGGGAGTGGTCACTCGGCTGGGACTGCCAGCATCGAGCGCTACAATGAATTGGGCTATCAGGCGATGCCAACCTTTGGTGTCCACACCATCACAGTACCAGGCTGTGTAAGCGGCTGGGATGCCGCCTCGCAACGCTTTGGCCGTCTCGGCCTGGCTGCCTCTCTGGCTCCGGCAATCTCCTATGCGGAAGAGGGCTTTGCGATCGGACCAGGCTTACAGCATGCCTTGACTGTTATGAGTACCCGCCCAGAAGTCCATCCTTCCTGGCATCGCCACTTTCTACCCGATGGCACCATTCCCCCCTGGGTGAGATTGTACGCTTCCCTACCCTGGCCCAGACACTCAGGACCATTGTTAGGGAAGGCCCGGACAGCTTTTATACGGGCACCCTTGCCGCTGAGATCGCCGCCTTCTTTGAGCGTGAAGAAGGGTTGATTACACGCGAGGACCTGGCCGCCCAGCGAGCAGAATGGGTGACGCCACTGAGTGTGCCATTTGCGGGCCTACGAATATATGAAATGCCCCCCAACACTCAGGGTGTGACCGCGCTCCAGATGCTCGGTATCCTGGATCAACTGCCATTGGGCAACGATCCACTAGCACCTCAGACCGTTCATCCAGCCGTTGAAGCCAAAAAAATTGCCTTCGCCGACCGGGCGGCTTACCTGACTGATCCTTTGCATATGCGGGTTGATCCCGCACGCCTAGTTGATCCCACTTATCTCGACCAACGTCGCTCGCTCGTTGATCTCCAGCATGCTCAAAACACTGGCGCGCCGGGTAGCTTTACGGGAGACACAATCTATCTCTGCGCCGCCGATCGAGATGGTAATGTGGTCTCGCTGATCCAAAGTAACTATATGGGCTTTGGCAGCAGCCTGGTAGTCGATGGACTGGGCATTGTGCTGCAGAATCGCGGCGCCTACTTCTCGCTTGATCCACAGGCCGCCAATGCTCTGGCCCCACATAAACGCACTTTGCATACCCTGATTCCATCAATGGCGCTTAAAGATGGTAAACCGGCCATGGTTTTTGGTAGTATGGGAGGCGATGGCCAGGCACAAACACACTTACAGGTCTACACGGCCAGCGCACGCTTTGGACTGAACATCCAACAGGCCATCGAGATGCCACGCTGGATACATGGCGCGCAATACGGAGGGATCGAAGAGACCTTGCTGGTAGAAGATCGTTTCCCCGCCGCGACGCTGGAAACCTTGCGCCAGATGGGCCACACGGTACAGGTGGGCGATGCGTGGCTCCCTACCATGGGCTATGCTCAGGGCATCATTTTTGATCCAGCAACTGGCGTTATGCAAGGCGGCTCTGATCCACGCGCCGAAGGTATCGCGGCAGGCTGGTAAATCAGTGACAGCAGGCAAAGTACTTTTACCACCTTTTTTGCACTGGAGAAGCAAAAACGGTATACTACTCTTTACCAAACGATGTCGATGTAAGGAGTTATCATCATGCCTGCTAGCCCATCACAGCCCCTGGAAATCTTTATTTCTTATGCCCATAGAGATAAAGCCTTGCTTAAAGAATTAGAGAAGCATCTCAGCAATTTGAAGCAGCAGGGGCTGATCACAAGCTGGCAGGACCATGCCATTCGTGCCGGAGATGAATGGGAAAAAACTATCGCGCTGCATCTGGAAACGGCTGAGATCATTTTTTTGCTGATCAGCGCTGATTTCCTGGCTTCGGAATATTGTACCAGTGTTGAGTTGGCACGGGCACTTGAGCGCCACCGGCGCCATGAGGCCCGGGTGATCCCAGTTATTGTGCGACCCTGTGATTGGCAGGGCAGCGCTTTCGAGAGCCTGCAATGCTTGCCGCGTAATGCCCGACCAATCACTAGCTGGGAGCAGCGTGATGAAGCCTTTCTCGATGTCGTCTCCGGCTTGCGCACCATCATTGATGAGCTACACACACAACGCACGAAGACACCGACCAGGCAAATGATTCTGCACAACCTGCCCTATGAGCGCAATCTCTTTTTTACCGGTCGCGATGATGTATTGGATCGTCTCCATACCTCATTCCAGACCATGCAAACGACGCAGGCCATCAGCGGCCTGGGCGGCATCGGTAAAACACAGACAGCCATTGAGTATGCCTACCGCTATCAGGGCGAATATAGCACTATTTTATGGACACAGGCAGATTCACGTGAGGCATTGCTGTCGAGTATTGATGAAATTGCCCAATATCTAAACCTGCCAGAGCGCCAGGAACAAAATCAACCGCTGCTCTTACAAGCAGTCAAGCTATGGCTACAAACACACAAAGATTGGCTACTGGTGCTCGACAACGCAGACGATCTCTCAATAATGCGGGATATAATTCCAACGGCACCGCAAGGGCACATTCTCCTGACGACGCGCACACAAATTACGGGCAAGACAGCCCATCGCGTAGAAATTGAACAGATGGCAGACAGCGAGGGGCTTTATTTTTGCTGCGGCGGGCCACGCTACTCGAGTTAGATGAGACTATTGAACACATTGATACGCGGCAGGGCATGCTGGCCCTCAAAATTGTCCAGGAAACGGGCGGCCTGCCACTGGCACTTGACCAGGCCGGCGCCTATATCGAAGAAACCAGCTGCAGCTTGCAAGATTATCTATCCCTGTATCAGACACGCCAGAGCGAGCTACTCAAAAGGCGCGGCAAAAATGTACTGGATCATCCAGATCCCGTGACGACGACCTGGTCATTATCAATTGAAAAAGTCCAACATACAAATCCAAAAGCGCTGGAGATCCTCCACTTATGCGCGTTTTTAGAGCCCGATGCTATTCCACTACCCATACTTAGTAAAGGGGCCAGGCAACTGGGACCAGATCTAGAGCAACTCGGGCAAGATCCCATCGCGCTCAACGATGCCCTGGCCGAATTGCGCAATTATTCCCTCATTCAACGCAACCCTAATCAGACCCTGACCATTCATCGCCTGGTACAGGCTGTTCTCTTGATGGAGATGGAGCCAGAAACACAACGTTTATGGGCCGAGCGCGCCATTAGAGCGTTCAATCGTATCATCCCCCGCATCAATTATGCTAACTGGCCACGCTGTTTTGCCTTGCTACCACATGCTAAAAGCTGTGCACGCTTGATTGAGCGCTGGAAATTAGAGTTTTCAGGGGCGGCAACCCTGCTCAATTGGTTAGGCAGATTTTTAGCCGAACAGGCAACCTATGCAGAGGCTGAAACCTATCTACAGAAAGCCCTGGAACTCAGAAAACATATGCTGGGTCCTCGTCATCGCAGCACGGTTAGCAGTATCAACAATCTTGCCAGACTCTATCATAGACAGGGCAAATATACACAGGCCGAGCCACTCTATCAAAGTGCGCTGGAGATCAGCGAGCAGACAGCACACCACAATGCGCACAACATTACCAACAGCTTGCTCAACCTGGCCCGCCTGTATAGTGATCAGGGCAAATATACACAAGCCGAGCCACTTTACCAGCAAGCGTTAACCATCAACGAACAGACATTTAGCCCTGAACATACCGAAAACGCCATCATTCTCAATCATTTGTCGCGGCTTTACCGCTACCAGGGAGATTACACAGCGGCAGCCTCATACTCTCAAAGAGCGCTGGCCCTCTGCGAACAGATCCTCGGGCCCGACGATCCCGATACCGCCCAGAGCCTGAATTATCTGGCCCGTATCTATCATAACCAGAAAAACTACGCGCAAGCCGAGCCACTCTATTTACGAGCCCTGGCCATCCTTGAAAAAAAACTTGAGCCAAACAATCCCTTAATCGCGATCAGTCTGAATTATCTGGCCGAATTCTATAGCGACCAGGCTCAGTACGAACGAGCCGAGCCATTAGCCATACGGGCCCTGGCAATTCGCGAAGCCATCAGCCACAATCATCCTGATACCGCGCTTAGCCTCGACAATCTCGCCGGAATCTATCATCAACAAGGCAAAGATGATCTGGCTGAGCCCATGTTTCAACGCGCCCTCGCCATCTGTGAACAGGTGCTTGGACCCAACCACCCCATCACTGCGAGAAGGCTGACGAGCATAGCTCAGCTGTATCGCGATCAGAAGAAATATCAGCAGGCTGAACAGCTATATCAAAGGGCGCTAACAATCAACGAGCAGATCCAGGGGGCGGACCATCCAAATGTGGCCATGAACCTGAGCTACCTGGCTCTGCTTTATCATGACATGGGGCGCTACCAGGAAACCGAACAATACTTTCAATGCTCATTTGAGATCTGTAGTCATCTAGGTGTCAACCATCCTGCCGCAGCCATTATCAAAGAAAGTTACCACAATCTCAAGGCCCTAACGACTAAGCAGCAATAATAAACAAATTAGTATAGAGCTTGACAGCAGCAGTAAACCTGCATAAAATTGCTATGAAATCCTGCTTTATCCGCATAATAATGCAATAATGGCCAATATTTATGCGTATTCATGCGGACTGGAGAAAAAGACAATGCTAAAAGAAGAGCGCCAGCGCTATATCGTGAATCGCTTGCATCAAGAAGGAAAAATCCTGGGCACCGATCTTGTGGTGCAATTAAAAGTGTCCGAGGACACGATTCGCCGGGATTTGAATGAGCTGGCCGAGGCCGGTATCCTGCAACGAGTACATGGCGGTGCGCTACCACGTGCGCGCTCGTCTTCATACGAAGAACGCCAGCATGAAGAAAATAGCACCAAAATTACCATCGCCAGGACGGCGGCCAGCCTGATCCATGATGGGCAGGTCATTATTATGGATAGTGGCACTACCGTCCACGAAATCGCCAACCAGATCCCCTTAAATCGGCAGGCCACCGTCATCACCAACAGCATACCGGTCGCCGCCACCCTGGCCCTGCATCCCAATATCGAGGTCCAGGTACTGGGTGGAAAATTGAAGAAAGACGCCCAGGCCATGATCGGCGTCCCGGTCATTGAAGCACTCAAACAGATCCGCGCCGACCTCTGTTTCCTCGGCATCTGTAGCCTGCACCCCGAGATCGGTATCAGTATGCCAGACATGGAAGAGGTCTATACCAAGCGCACTATGATTGAACAGGCCGCCGAAGTCGTGGCCGTCACCGAAGCGGCCAAGCTTGGAACCGCCGCCCCCTACATCGTCGCCCCCCTTAACGCCCTCACCTACCTCGTCACCGACACCTCCACCGACGAAGGAATGCTGGCGCCATATCGGCAACTAGGCATCCAGGTCATCCGAGCTGAATCTTAATGAATGGAACACAAACATCATGCGAGAAAGTTGGGATCAATTTTATCTGTTGACGAAAGATAAGCCTCCTTCAGCAGGTCTGCTTCAGGCTATCTCGCTTCTAGACCATATAGGGGGAGAAGCGCTAGATCTCGGTTGTGGCGCAGGTCGTGATACGCGCTATTTACTCCAAAGAGGCTTCCGGGTAACAGCCGTTGATCAAGAGGAGGCTTCGCTGGCTGCACTGACAACATTATCAACAGGAAAGCTTACATTGGTACAAGCCGCCTTCGAGGACTTCTCTTTCGCAACTTATGAGCTTATCAATGCCCATTTTGCGCTACCATTTATAGCAAAGGAGCAATTCACCACCGTTTTTGACCGACTCAAGCAATCCCTTAAACCAGGCGGCATCGTTGTTGGGCAATTCTTTGGTATCAACGATGAGTGGAATACAAATACCAATCACTTAACTTTTTTTACGCGCGCTCAGGCTCTCGCTCAACTCGAAGGCTTGCGGATCATCACATTTGAGGAAGAAGATGCCGATGGCAGAACAACGGAAGGCAGCGCGAAACACTGGCACATCTACCATATCATTGCGCGCAAACCCACCAGTTTAGATTAGCTGAACAATATTATAGATTGTGTTCTCTTATGCCTGTGCTGGCAGGTTGCGTAACTGCATCAAACAATCGTCGTATAAAGCAAGCTTTTTACGCAATTCGATGCGTAGCTCAGCGCTTTCAGCATTCTGGATCTCTTTCAATTCGTTGCGATGCAAAGTGCGCACCGCCGATTTGATGGCTGAGATACTTTCTGTCTCATTGAGCAGCGCCAGAAGATGATCGAGCGCCTGGATGTATGCATCTCCCTCAGTTGTTTTGCGCTGCTTCTTCTCTTCAAAGTAGGCAATAATATCTTGCTTATTCGTTATAGCTGGCATAATAGATGTGACCTCCGCTTCGCTTCTATTTGCCACCAGTATAGCACGCCGCCTATAGACACTCACCATGACCACAGGCAGCGCTATTATCCTACTTGTAGTTATAAACTTCCCCAATGTAGTATTAGTGCAAGAGCCCACTATTCAGTACAACACCGGTACCATAAGGGATCAACCACAAGATCCAAACAACCAGGCTCAAGCGATGAAAATTCTCGATCTCCTGCTTCCGGTTACGCCGCAGGACGATAGTCGCCCAAATAGCATGCATACCCATAAGGAGGAGCGCGACAGCTCCAGTCATACTGTGCAGGCTGATATCGAATTGTCCACCCGCCAGCAGATGCATCATCTCAGTCCCGGCAGAGTCAAACAGGAGTCCACCCCAGAAGAAAAAAAGGTGCCAGGCCTTCAGGTATTTGGCAATGCGCTCACTCCATACTCCAATGGTATAGAGGATTAAAGCAACCGTCATTGCAATAATGGCTAAAGGTAATAACGACATCGAAAGATCTCCAATTCTATTTCTTCTATTAAGTCAAATGTTGACTCAATTCACAAAAAAAACAACATGCCGAACGAGCATAAACATACATGCCTATCTATCATCCACGCAAAGATTCTTCGCTATAATTAAGTCAAATGTTGACTCAATTCACAAAAAAAAGTCTGCTGGATAAGCATCTATATTTTATGTAAAAATCAGCTCATTTCAATCATGTCAAATCTGACTTAATTATAGCTGAAAAACTCCAGCATAACAAGGGCCAAAAACAAACGAGGGAACTTTACGCGTTGAAACGTGGTGGAGGGATCACTCATTGCAGGCCAGGCAACTGATGGGCATGATTACAGCTCTGGCCTCACCGTTCGAGGAAGAGACAAACGGGCAATCGTGCGTTCTAACCAACCGATCTCAGCATCCAGCGAGGTACAGGTGTGATCATTAACAATCAGATGAGCCCGATCCTGTTCACCCATGGCGGCAATCTGCTCTGTTACCTGCGCACGTTCACGTATAAGCCGCTCTCGTCGCGCCTGGAGAAGGCTCACAGCCTCCTGAGGTGCCAGTTGGTCAAGGAAAAAGATGGCGGCATCGATCACGCTGGGACCTGGTTCGTAGGATTGCAAGGCTTCGCGCAGGAGGAAAGCGAAGCGTTGACGCCCGGCATCTGTTAGATAGTATACCTCGCGCTCGCGTAAGGCGACATCCTGATAGGCCAGGCCGGGGCCAGGAGCCTCGACAACTTCACTGCGCACTTCAAGCAGGCCCTCGCTAACAAGCCGATCCAGATGATAATACATCGTCGGCTTTTTAATGAACTGTGAAAAAGCATCGTGATGCAGTTCGATAACCTCGCGGATCTGTTGCCCATACATCGGGCGCTCCGCCAGCAGCCCGAGTAACATTAATGGTTTATACATATCCTCACCTACAAAGCACAACATCTGGTCTCTATGCATGTCATAGAGTCCACCTGAATACCCATCAGAGGCCCTCTCATCAAGGCCAACGCTGACTTAATCATATGCGAAAAAGGCAAATTGTCAAGATCAAAAAAGGGCGTTATTTGGAAAGGCAGGCAGGCAGCTTGCGATGAGTTAGCTCATGCAAGCCGGTCAATAGAGATTTAAATTATTCTGCCCGTTCAAAAAGAATATCCTGGGCTCCTTCCCACAGTATCAACCGTCCGAGCTTGTTAAATTGCTCGGCACCAGAGACGATGGTGAGGAAGTGGTTGCCTGCCAGTTGTCCCATTTTGCTGGCAAAACTGGTGCTGCCATAAGGGAAGAGGATCTCAGTCTCGCTATATCCCCCTGGATAAAGTAGAATCTGGCCCGCCCCTGGATGACTGGTGTGGTTTTCAAAGCCCAGGCCGACATCCAGATCGCCCAGGGAATCCAGGCTGCTTCACCGCTCCAACGGGCCTGGATGATTTTGTTCTGAAATGGCAGTAGTTTTTGAAAGGCGGCGCAGGTTTTGGGGCTAGATCTTCTTCCATTCGAGCACTAAATTCAAAGGGGCCAGCGACAATCTTTATCTTCTGCATTAAAATTCACTCCTATTTAATAGGTAATAAAACATCGTTTCCATTCCCGCCTGCGGCGGGAGGTTGGGGAGAGGTGAGCGGGACACCCCGCACCCCGGCAGAAGGGCCTCGCCGGCCCTCCTGCACCTCCCGCTTTCTATCTTTTTTAATTTCTGCCCTGTTTATTTATATGTAAAAGATCATATGGCCAATTTTAGCTAGTAGGTTGTATTGTTTGAGTGTGCAGGGCTGCCAATACGCGTTCGGGGGTCATTGGCAATTGGTGTAGCCAGGCGCCGGTGGCGTTGTGGATGGCACTGGCTACCGCTGGTGCGAAGGGGACTAATGGCATTTCAGCGACGCCACGCGCTCCATAGGGTCCATGCGGATCGGCCAGCTCTAAGACAATAGGGACGATCTCGGTCGGCATGTCCAGCACGGTAGGCAACAGGTAGGTGCTAAAGTAAGGTGTGAGTACACGGCCCTGCTTCATCTGAAAATTTTCAATCAGGGCATAGCCCAGGGCCTGCGCCAGGCAGCCTTCGATCTGCCCGGTAACTTGCTGCATATTAATAGCCTTACCCACATCGTGTACGCTGATAATGCCCAGCACCTGTACCTGTCCGGTAAGGGTGTTGACCTCGACTTTGACGGCCTGGGCGGCATAGCCATAGCAGTAGTTAGGAACGCCGCTATAGGTCACAGGATCAATGGCGGTCGTATGGGGAGCTCGATATTGAACGGTGGCCTGGGCCTGGTACTCGTCAGTATAGCTCCACTTATTGCGCGCTTCATGGGCCGCGTCATGCACGGCACGCCCACCCATGAAGGTCATACGGGAGGCTGAGGCGCTGCCAGCGTTGGGAGACTCACTACTATCGGTGCAGATCATCGTCACTTTATCCAGTGGCAACTGCAAGGTTTCAGCGACGATCTGGCGCAGGACCAGGTGCGATCCTTGCCCGACATCGGCTGCTCCGATACGCACGTCGGCACGCTCCAGTTCAGCCTGTCCATATACCTCAACCGTCGCGGTCGCCTGTTCGGGAAAACCGAACGAATAGCCAACATTCTTGATACCACAGGCGATACCGATTCCTTGCTTCAAATGGCCTGTCGTCTGGGTTTGTGGCTCACCATATCCCCAACGGCTCCGTGCCTCCTCCAGACAACGTTCCAGGACCAGCAAGGCGCTAACACCTGCTGGAAGTGGCTGTTGGGTAGGTTCAAGACTGCCCTCGCGGTAAATATTACGCCGTCGAAGCTCAGCCGGATCTAGCTGCAGAGACTGGGCCAGGCGCGTCAGCATCAGCTCGCTGGCAAACTGGGCCTGTGGAGCGCCAAAGCCACGAAAAGCGCCGGCGGGTATATTATTGGTATAGACTGCATAACCATCAACAGCAATATTCTCAATTTCATAACAGCCGCTGGCAAAGAGCGCAATGTCCTTGACTACTTCCACGCTGGTTGAGGCATAGGCGCCTCCATCGGCCACAACAGTAGCTTCAATCGCCGTAATCTTACCATCGCGTTTGCCACCCCAGCGACAAGAGATAGTGACAGGATGACGTTTATGGTGTCCGATCATTGACTCCTCGCGACTCCAGACGAGAGCCACGGGCCGTTGTAATTTCCAGGCCGCCAGAGCCAACACATGCTGCATCGAGAGGTCTTCACGCCCACCAAAAGCGCCTCCAATGGCAGCATAGCGTATAACCACCTGCTCCTCAGGCAGTTTGAGCATCTGCGCAAGCTGGCGCCGATCTTCGTGCAACCATTGGCCAGCCGCCTCTAACACCAGGCGACCCTGCTCATCAATATAGGCAATACCGGCCTCGGGCTGCAAAAAAGCATGCTCCTGCCAGGTCGTGGTAAAGGTCTCTTCCACGACAGCATCGGCCTCAGCAAAGGCTTGAGCGATATCACCTTTGCGCAAAGGGAAATGGAAGAGCAGATTGCTCCCACGGCGTTCATCAACTAAGGGGGCAGCGCTGGCCAGGGCGGTTTGCGTATCCGTAACCGCTGGCAGGTCCTCATAGTCAACAGCGACCAGCGCGGCCGCTGTACTGGCTGCCTGCTTTGTCTCGGCCACCACCAGCGCAACTTTATCCCCCTCAAAACGCACCACATCCTGGCAGAGCACGGGCTGATCAGCCTCAATCAGGCCAAAGGCATTGTAAGGGACATCTTGCGCCGTCAATACAGCCACCACGCCGGGAAACGCCAGGGCTGCCGTGGTCTTAATAGAGAGGATGCGTGCATGGGGACGATGGGCAAAGACCACCTGCGCGTGCAGCATACCCGGCCGCACCAGGTCAGCGGGATAGCAGGTAGCTCCCGTCACTTTCCCCAGCGCATCCGGACGCGGTAAGGATGCACCAATCAATTCAGTCATACCTCTTTGTCTCCTTGCTGCTCCCCAACGCTCTGTACGGCCTCCCAGATTTTGCGATAGCCTGTACAGCGACAGATATTTCCGCTCAAAGCAGTGCGAATCTGTTCGATTGAAGGCCGCCGATATTCAGCCAGCAATCTGGCACCCGACATCAACATGCCAGGGATGCAATAGCCGCATTGGACGGCAGCATGATCGATAAATGCCTGCTGCAGCGGATGCAATTGTTCGCCTCGCGCCAGACCTTCAATAGTAGTGACAGTGGCACCATGAGCCTGGGCTGCAGGAACGAGACAGGACATCACAGCCTGACCATTCAGCCAGACGGTGCAGGCGCCACATTCACCCTCGGCACAGCCCTCCTTGGCACCAGTTAAGCCAGCATCTTCACGCAAAGCATTCAATAAGGTCTTTTGTTGTGCCCCACATAGTTGATAGGCTTGCCCATTAATAGTTGTCTCTATCTGCTCACCCAACGGCGCTATATCAGCTTCTTCAAGCCATGGCGTCTCCAACGAGACAGGTTGCCGCATCCAATCCGGTGTTTCCTGTGGAGCAGATAGGCGCTGCAAACCATCGGCCAGCAGGGTTGAAAGGGTCTCCAGGCGATAATCCGCGGAAGAGCGCACATCCCCGATTGGATTGACATCCCGCGCAGCCAGGAGTGCCGCCTCGCGACAGATCTCCGGGGTCAGCCGTTTCCCCGCTAGAAATATTTCACTACTGCGAGCATGAACCACCGTAGGGGCAAGACAGCCCAGGGTGATTTGAGCCTCATTGACATATTCATTATCAAAAGTGATGACCAGGGCCAGATTAATCACTGAAATGGCCTGAGCCCGGCGCAAACCTAATTTGATGAAGAGGCCACGTTGCTGTTCAGACATACACGGGAAACGGATCTCTCGCAACATTTCTCCAGGCTGCAGAAGTGTTCGGCGCACACCAGTATAGAAATGTTCCAGCGGAATACTGCGTTCCCCATGTGAGTGCGTGAGTATAACACGAGCATTGAGAGCCAGCAAAGGCGCGATAGTATCATTGGCAGGCGAGGCCGTAATCAGATTTCCGGCAATCGTCGCCCGGGTACGAATAGGCGGCGCCCCGACCTCCCAGCACGCTTGCGCCAGGGGAGCAGCGTCACGCCGACAGAGCTCAGACATAATCACATCGTTATGGGTGGCCAGGGCCCCCAACACGATCTCGCCATGCTCCTCGCGCACATATTTAAGCTCATGCAATTTGCTCACATCGATCAAGGTCGTTGTTGGTTTCACCGCACGCTGCAACTCAACCAGCACATCAGTTCCACCAGCAATGATGCGAGCCTGCTCTTTATGCTCCCATATACAATCCAGAGCTTCTTCGAGGCGTGTAGGTTGCAAATAGGTTTGCCACATAGGCATTCAGCTTTCTAATTTAGCGGCACATACATTGTCTCTAACTACTATATACTTTCCAGACTCGGGATAAGCGGAAAGGGCTGTAAAAAATGACCGCCTGGAGGGCCCATAATTTTGCCGTCCAGAAAGACCGTTCGACCACGAACCAGGGTGCGTACCACGCGCCCGCGAAAATCGCGCCCAACATAGGGACTATGCGCATGTCGATAGAAGAGATCATGGGACTGTAGCTGGTATGTAGCACTTAAATCAATCAAGGCAAAATCAGCATCAGCTCCCACTTCTAACCGACCCTTATAAGGAGGAAGTTGGAAGCGGCGCGCGACAAATTCTGAGGTGGCGGCAGCGATAAGCGATAAAGGCATATGGCGCCGGTGATAACCTTCCGTCAACAATAGCGCAAGCAGGGACTGACAACCAGAGATCCCTCCCCAGGCCTCAAAGAAATCAGGACGCTCTTTCATTTCAAATGGCGCAGGCGAATGATCCGAGCTAACCATGGGCAAGGTACCAGAAAATAGATGCTGCCAGAGAGCGGCCTGCTCATCCACAGCACGCAGAGGTGGAGCACACTTGGCTAGCGCCCCCAGTTCCACCATATCCTCTTCAGTCAAAACCAGGTAATGTGGGCAGGTCTCACAGCTAACGTCAACTCCTTGTGCCCGCGCGCTGGCCACCAGGCGCACACCACGACCGCTACTAACATGGACGATATGTAAAGCACAGCCAGTCTCGCGGGCAAAGGTAATCGCGCGCTCAATAGCTTCCAGTTCGGCCACAACTGGTCGCGAAGCCAGATAATCCTGCACTCCGACTCTTCCCTGTGTGCGCGCCTCCTGAGCCAATGCAGCAGTAAGCTGATCATTTTCTGCGTGCACCGCAACCAATCTGCCTAGCTGTGCCGACCGTTGCATACCCTGGTAAAGGGTTGCATCATCCACTGCCTGAAAATCCTCGATGCCGCTATTGCTCATAAAAGCCTTGAAGCCCACCACTCCCCGCTCAGCCAACTCGTCCAGTTGCTCAATATTCCCCGGCACCAGGCCACCCCACAGTCCAAAATCAACATAGGATGAGGCTTCGGCGGCCGCTAACTTCTCAGCGAAACTGGCAGCATCTATTGTAGGTGGATGAGCATTTAGAGGCATATCGAAAAAAGCGGTCGCGCCACCCGCGGCCAGAGCACTGGAACCGCTAGCGATACCTTCCCAGAAGGTACGTCCCGGTTCATTAAAGTGTACATGAGCATCGATCACACCTGGAAAGATATGCAGGTTGTAGGCATCAATCACAGCCTGCGCGCCACCACTCAGTTCGGGTGAAATTGCCACAATACGTTCATCAACCACCGCGACATCCGCCCGGCGTATACCATTGACCGTTACCAGCGTGCCACCACGAATCACAAGATCGTATGTCTTCATGGTCATCAACCTCCCATGCTACATAAATGATCTAAAAAGTGCTCAACGACGCGAATAGAGACTGCGACATCCTCTGTCTTAATAGACTCGTCCGGGTGATGGCTGACGCCCCCCTTACAACGCACGAATAGCATGGCGACATCAGTGAGTTCGCTCAAGGCCACTGCATCATGGCCAGCCCCGCTGGCGAGAGCATAAACGGGTAAGTGTTCCTCTTCAATCGCCCGAGCCAGGAACAAAGAGAGATGAGGGGCACAAAAAATGGTTTTATGCTCCTGTATACACTGCCAATCCACCGTAACACGACGCTCCTGGCCAATGCTCATTGCTTGCTGATAGAGATTTTTACAGGCTTCAGCCAGCACCATATCATCCTGATGGCGCACATCAAGGCTGGCTGACACACTACCAGGAATCACATTACTGGCTCCAGGTAAAACCTGTAGCTGCCCAACGGTGGCTACCAGTCCAACTGTATTGCGTGCGAGCGTTTCCACCGCTAAGATATATTCAGCAGCAGCGCACAGAGCATCATGGCGCATCTCCATAGGTACAGTGCCGGCGTGGCCCGCATTCCCGCGAAAACTCAACGCATAGCGATGCTGGCCAGAGATCGAGGAAACAATCCCGACCGGAAGGTTCTGCGCCTCCAGCACCGGTCCTTGTTCGATATGGACTTCACAATAACCAAGCAATTCATCGCGTTGCCAGCGCGCCGTGCGTAATAGATCCGGGTCAGGTTGACCCCCAAAGCGGCGGATTGCATCAGCCATACTAATATTATTATCATCGACAAATTGCAGGATAGCTGGATCAAAGATACCAGCAACCGCTCGACTTCCCAGATAGGTGGTGTGATAGCGTAGCCCTTCTTCATCCGCGAAACCAAGGATTTCAATGGCGAAAGGTAGGTGCCGCCCCTGTTCATGCAAGCGCTCAACGCAGGCCAGAGGCACCAGTACACCCAGCGTACCATCATATTTTCCAGCCGCACACACCGTATCCAGATGAGAGCCAAAAAGCATGGTACCAGCATCAGTACCCAGAGCCTCGTAGCGACCAATAATATTACCCACACAGTCATGGTGCACGGTCATACCGGCCGCAAGCATCCAGGCCGCCATAATATCATTCACCTGGCGCATCGGGGAAGTCGCAAAACGTCTGGTGAGGCGATCAGTATCCTCACTATAGTGCGCCAGAATATCACAACGCTCCATCACAGTTTGTGCAATTGCATCCAGAATTATCATCGTTAGCTCCCTCGATATGTACTATATGCCCAGGGAGAGATGAGCAACGGAATATGATAATGGGCTCCAGTTTCTGCGATCCCAAAACGGATCGGTACCTCATCTAGAAATAATGGATCAGCTAATGGAATGCCCTGCGCCATAAAATAGGTGCCCACAACAAATAATAGTTCATAGCGACCTACTACTAATTCATGTCCTTCCAATAATGGTTCAGCAGTACGTCCATCGTTGTTCGTACGCATCACCTTTAAAAGAGTGCGTTGCGTATGCTCCACATCAAGCTTCCAGAGCTGAATAGGAACATCAGTAGCCGGGCGACCCTGCATAGTATCTAAAACATGTGTGGTAAGGCGACCAACCATTAATCCACCCCTCCCATCAAACCTTGCGGCTGACCGTAAGCCTGATCACACCATAAGCAGAGAAAGGATCGCTATAGACCTTAACCTTTTCATCGGTTTTGGACACCACGATCTGATCTCGTGTTCGATTCTGTGCCTCGAACGATACCTCCGTTAACTGTGGGAAGCGCGCCAACAGCCGATTGCCCATTTCATGGACCAGGTGTTGGATCGATTCACTCACAAACTCGTGAAAAACTACGCATAAAAGATCGTGCACCTGCTCGGCAGGTACATAATAGCTATGGTCCGCAGATAGTAATACCTGGGGATCACTATATTTCCAGTAAACATCTAAATAAATAAAGAGTGGACGATCAACGCGTTCCTGTAAAGTAGTATATTCATCGCGCACAAAACGCGAAAAAGCGCTACCTGTGACCTTGAAGAGTTCCATATCCACATTGCCACAATGGTGATCAGTCAGGACCGCTGTCCCGGCCTCGTTACGCTCGAATGACAGCATTGCCACAGCATAGTCGCTGTGCGAGCGGCTAAAAAGGACATGACTATCGACAAAGATCCCGACCCCCTGCTCAGGTACGGTTACCTGTTCAAAGGAGAGCTCGCGACCACTCAAACGCAAACGTTCCATTTGAACATAGGTCTGTAAAAAACTTCTGCCCAGCACATCCAAAAACTCTTCTATTGTTGACCCCGTAAAATCTAACGCCTGCCGCAAAACAAAATTTTTCATGCTATCGGTGGCCACGACATTTGAATTATCGCCCTCAGTATAAGCAGGCAAAAAATTTTCTCCCAGTACATCTACATCGATTTCATAGGCAAACAAAATATTCTCTCGCCTCACAAATGTAGATTCAGGGATCGGAGCTATACCCAAAAGAGGTGACGCATACACACGGTAGACCGGGATACGCAGCTTGCCATAGCTTGTGGAGAAAGAGAGCTCAGTGTTCATAGAATTCTATCCTTCATCTAGCCAGTGCGGACCGTTTTCGGCGCCCGTCACAGGACATGCGGAAAGTTTATGAGCTGATCAAATCATGTAAACGCAAAGCACATATTTTGGCTACTTCACCCAGGGCAAGCGTGATTTCCTGGCTACGGGAATTGTGGAGGCGCTGCTCAAAACCAGCCAGGATACTCTCTTTTTTATTTTCACGTGCGCAAATCACAAATGGGAATCCAAAACGCTCACGGTAAGCCTGGTTCAGGCTGGAAAAGGTCGCGATCTCGGTAGGGGAGAGACGATCCAGACCAGCAGAGGCCTGCTCACTGCTTGAGGACGGCGAGAGTGTGCCCGCCAGAGCTGCGCGCCCTACCAGATCAGGGTGAGACTGAATGAGGGTGACTTGCTGCTCAATTGAAGAGGCAGACATCACGTTACAGAGAGACGAGTACAAATGGTCAAGCGAGGTAAATGGCCGAACTGACCATGCCTCATATACAATCCAGGGAGGTCCTTCAAATAGCGAGCTCAACGCCTGCACGAACTCTTCATGGTCTAGCGCGTTGATCTCCTGTAGTGTAAATTTTGGTCCCGTCGTCATGTGTATCCTTTATAATAGAAGAAATAAGCAGCATCGACGGCAAAGAAATGCTATGGCTGAAGTAATAATACCACGACCATTTTCTATGAAAACATCGTTGTTTCTTATAAAATATCTGATCTACTGAATACAGGTCAGCAACAGAAGCAAGCTGTTTTTAGCAAATTGGACATCATTTACCAATGTGTATAGTATATACAGCTAATATAGGTCCGTCAAGTGTATAATATACACATATCTATTTTCTGCATCTAGTATTGCACAGGCATTTTATGTTAGAATAAGTGTAGATTACGCCGACATTTTCTCTCAATTGGCACTTGATATGTTTTTTCAGCATAGCAGGAGTAGACGATGCTCATCACACACGCCACTCTTCTGACCATGAACGCCCACCGTGACATTATTACTGATGGTGCCATCGCCATCCAGCAAAACCGCATTGTTTGACATCGATAAGACATCTGTACTGGAGGTACGCTATCCAGACGAAGAGCAACTGAATGCGGCCGGCAAACTGATTATTCCTGGACTGATTGATACCCATGTACATCTCGCCCAGGCCATGCTGCGTGGCTGCGCTGATGACATGGAACTGCTCCAATGGTTATGTGAACGCGTCTGGGTGCTGCAGGGCAATTATAGCGCAGAGGATGGCTACGCCAGTGCTCGTCTCTGTATCGCGGAAATGCTGAAATCGGGCACGACCACCTTCCTGGAGTCGATGCTGGCCCACCGCTATGGCTTTGACGGTATCGCCCAGGCGGTCCAGGAGAGCGGTATCAGGGCATGCCTGGCTGGTATCGTCATGGATATAGGAACCTACGCTACGCAGGAAAACTCGATGCACCCCGGCATGATCGAAAGTCGCGAGACCAGCCTGCTGGGTGTACTGGATATGCACCGCAGATGGCAGGGTGCCGCTAATGATCGCATCCATGTCTGGTTTGGCCCGCGCACGCCCGGGGTGTAACCTCTGAACTCTATCGGGAAATGAGCGAGCTGGCCCATCAAAGAAATATGGGCATCACCATGCACCTGGCCGAGGTGGAGGCAGACAAAATTTACCTGCAAGAAAAATTCGGCCTCTCGCCAGTCCTCTATGCCGAGAGCGTCGGCCTGTTGGGTCCGCGCTCCGTTCTGGTCCATATGGTCTGGCTCAACGACGCTGACATCCAGAAACTGGCCGAGACCGGCACCCATGTCTCCCATAACCCCTCCTCCAATAGCAAACTGGCCTCTGGCGTTTGCAAAGTACCACAACTCTTAGCACAGGGCGTCAACGTAGCCCTGGGTTGCGATGGTGGTCCCAGCAATAACGATTATGATATGATTCGCGAGATGAAGCTCGCCGCTATTATCCATAAAGCAGTCAGCGTTGATCCACTGATAGTACCGGCCGAAAGCGTACTCGAGATGGCCACCATCAACGGCGCCAAAGCGCTTGGCCTGGACCATGAGATAGGTTCGCTGGAAACAGGAAAAAAAGCCGACCTGGTCATACTGGACCTGCATCGTCTGCACACCACCCCAAACCCAAATCCAGTCTCTACACTTGTCTATGCCGCGACAGGCGGCGAGGTCGACACGGTACTGGTTGATGGCAAAATTGTTGTCCAGGGAGGGCGGCTCGTTACCTTGAGCGAAGATGAGGTGATCGCCCAGGCCAACAAGCATGCCCAGCAAGTGTATCGACGTGCAGGTATTGATATTAGACCGAAATGGCCCATGCGCTAATCAAGCAGGCTGATCATTCAGCACAGAGCTCAGGCAGCGACATGGAATGGCGGAGACCGAAGCACAAGTGCCACAGAAACCGAGGGGGTGCGCCCCCTCCATGATTACCCAGAAACCGCTCTTCTTACGACGCCAGGCTGTTTCATTCTGAGGACCAGTTTTAAAGGCCTTATCCAGAAAAATGCCGCCCGCCTCAACGGTCCAGAAGGCATTCTCTGTGCTTTTGGCAACCTCAAAATGGTGGGCATGGCTAGAAATGCAATGCTTGCGCTCACGTTTGGAGAGCTCGGCAGGGGTTTTGAAAAGGAACAGATATATAATGCAAAGGATGGGTGAAGAGCCAGGTCATTTCACCCTGGGAATTAGGAATACCCTCTAACGTCGATTGATCCGAGATGCTGATGCGGCCCTCTTGCATAAGGGTGGCAATGGCTGGATCAAGATTACGAATCAGGGTACGCATATCTTCGGTTTCGGAATGGCGATTAAGCCAGAGTTGATCATGATAGCCACGACTGATCATCTGATAGCCCCCTGTCTTCTCCAGGTCCTCATCAATCAGTAGCAGCAAATCAACAATCACCTGTTTTTCTTCTTTCCATATAATGCGGTGATCGGACACAGTTAAATGGTTGTATTTATGGCAATCAAATAAATCACCAAGCCATAAAACACATTGAATACCAAACTCACGAATCGTAGCGCGCATCATTGCCAGCAAAGAGGGATCGAGATAGGGGAGATGTGCATCACTGGCCACCAGGACGCGGGTCTCATATATTTTACGGCGCAACTCGTATCCAGTTGCTACACCTAATTCATACATGGAAGATACCATCTGGCTTTTTATTGATGGACCCGTTTGCTGATTAATTATCATTTACCCCACCCTTCACTTTACTAAAAGATTTACGAACATCACTGTTCTCTCTGTTATAAATACTACCCGGTTGCATAAACAGGATACATTTCCACCATTTGTCTGCTATACCGATAACACAAACCTGGGATGTAAACAAATGATGAAGGTAAACCTGGTATATGAACGAGAACTCCACTTCCAGCAACCCTGTTTATAGTGTTCAAACAGATCAACCACACATGATAATGGCAATAATTATTGGGAACAATGCTCTCCCCTCTCTTGTATAGAAGGATTTTCTTCTTCACGGAAAAGCTTTGTGGTCTAATTATAACGTGCAAATATAGAAATGCGCAATAAAATCAGGTTATATTTCCACAACCTGTCAGTTAAGATTAAGTTACTAAATTATCTGTGAGTATAGGAATATAAACGATGGCCCTGAAACGTTGCGCCCTCGCAGGGCTTTTTCATGTTCCTCTTTGGCGCCTGCGGCGCCGGGTTGTGAGTGAGGGGTGTGTTTGGTGGGCGCCCACCAAACACACCCCTCACCTGAAAGAATGGACATCTTATCGCTTGCTGGTAATCTCCCTGCGCTCTCTGGACGAACATGAAAAAGCCCTGGCGCCCTCCTATTTATTGTTGAGCTAGCGGAGATTGGTGATATACTTTCAAATGATAGCTCACTCGCATCAAAGCCAGAATACAGCCCGGCAGGCAAATAACTAAGAGAGGCATACGATGGACAGTACGGAGGAATGGTTGCTCTTTATTCCACAGGTATCAGCCGCATCGAGCAAGCTGCGCGCTATGTTTGCAAGGCGATTACAAGGTATAGGAGCGGTACAACTTCAAACGAATCTCTGGCTACTTCCATATACGCCTGAACACGAAAAACTCATCATAACCATCATCACTGAGCTCGAAAGATACGGCGGTAGCGGCTTTTTTTTCCGCTCGCAGGCCGGTAAAAGCGAGATGCAGCAGCGCCTGATTGTGCATTTTCAAATCCTACAACACCAGGAATATATGACGTTTATGCGCTCCTGCCAGGAATTTCTAACCCGGATAGAGCAACCTGCCCTCAACAATGACTGGAGCTTTGATATCCTCGAAGAAAATGAACGCGCGCTCCATAAGCTCACGACCTGGCTCCCCAAACTGCAACGGCGCGACTTCTTTCCTGATGAGCACAGTGCTCAAGCCAGGACACTCTACGAGCAATGCAGCCAGGCATTATACGAGCTCGCCATTACTGTTTATACCTATCACAACACACATGCGAGTCCTGACCAAACCACGACAAGCGAGAAGGCAGAAAATGAAAGCTGAACCACTACTCTACTTAGCAGATAGTTAAACCTTAATGACTGAGTTGAGGAATAACATCATTAACCAGTGTTTGTAGTGTAATCAAATTAGGGAATCCTTCGCATGAGAGAATAAAATAGTCGATGCCAAGATCAATAAAAGGACGCATCTGATCAATAATCTGTCTGGGTGTGCCAACAAAGGTATGTGATGAATTATGGATTTTGCCAGAAGCTAATTCATGCACGATAGATTCATTGGGGCACAGACGCAATTAGCCTGCAGCGTTCGACGCAGCGTGGCAGGATCACGGCCAACCTCGGCACAGGCTTGCTCACAATTGGCGATATGTTTTTTAACGCTATCGATATCGGCGCCCATAATATTCCACCAATCAGCATGGCGGGCGGTAAGACGCATCATCTTGGGCTGCAAACTCGCCACCATAATGGGCGGTATAGGGTCAGGTTTAGGGTGGCAATACGCGTTTCTCACCTGGTGATGCTGGCCCTCAAAAGTCACATTATCCTCTTGCCAGAGGGCTTTGGTGATCAACAAGGTCTCTTCCAACTCCTCAACCCGTATCCCCGGTGGGGGAAAATAGATATTATAGGCCTCGCATTCTTCCTCATTCCAGCCCGCCCCAATACCAAAAATAAAACGCCCTTTACTCATATACTGCAAGGTAGCAGCCATCTTCGCCAGCACAGCGGGATTGCGAAAGAGTTGGCAAAGGACGATATGTCCAAATTTTAAATCCGGCTTTTTAGCCATCAAATAAGTCAGGGCAGTCCAACCCTCTAAAAAGTCCTGATCCCCAAATTGCAAATGGTCAGAGAACCAGGCGGAATCGAACGAACCTGAGATAATTTCCAGGCCCTTTTCATATGCCCTCAGATAGGCATCGCGATCTATATTCCCATTCCCAACGGGCATAGACCAACCAAATTGAACACCAGCCATAACAATCTCCTTCTGTATCCCTATACCCATCAATACGATGCACAAAGCAGTAGCGTATACAATATAGGAACGAACCAGAAGCGGCTCCTATTCTCAGGTTATACGAGCTCTAATCTTGATACGTAGGAGAAAATTTAAAGCAAAGTTTTCAGGGCTACAGTTGTGCTTGCGACTACCGACAATCATTCATAGAATGAACACGAAATGATACTCAAGCAGTCATGAACAAGGAGCAGAGCATGCATTACCGAACTTTGGGGCGGACAAATATCAAGGTCTCTGAAATAGGCTATGGGGCCTGGGGTATCGGCAAATCACAATGGATAGGAGCGGACGACCAGGAGTCACTAAAGGCACTACAGAAGGCAATTGACCTGGGTGTAAACTTTATCGACACTGCTCTGGCCTATGGTGAGGGGCATAGTGAACAGTTAGTCGGCCAGGTGGTGCGCAAAAACGCGGATAAACGCATTTATGTCGCTACCAAGATACCACCGAAAAACCTGCAGTGGCCTGCCCAGCCAGGAGTTCCGGTCCAGGAGGTCTTTCCTAAAGATTACATCCTCGAATGTAGCGAGAAAAGCCTGCGCAACCTTGGCACCGATACACTGGATATCCAGCAATTTCATGTCTGGAATGACGATTGGGTGGGCCAGGGCGATTGGCTTGAAGCGATTCAACAATTAAAAGAACAGGGGAAGATCCGCTTCTTTGGCGTTTCTATTAATGATCACCAGCCTGACAATGCACTGCGCCTGATTGAGACTGGCGTGGTAGATACGGTTCAGGTTATCTACAATGTATTCGATCAGAGTCCTGAAGATAAGCTTTTCCCAGCCTGCCAGCAACACAATATCGGGGTCATTGTACGTGTGCCGCTCGATGAAGGTAGCCTGACCGGCAAAATCACGCCCGACAGCACCTTTGATCCTCAAGATTTTCGTAACCAGTATTTCCAGGGCACGCGCAAAACTGATGTCTACAATCGCGTACGTAGCATGGCTGCCGACCTCGGTATTTCCACAGATGAGCTTGCAGAGACCGCCTTGCGCTATGTACTGAGCAACCCTGCTGTATCCACCATCATTCCTGGTATGCGTTCTGTGCGCAACGCCGAGCGTAACACAGCCATCGGTGATGGTAAAGGCTTGCCACCCGAAAAAGTAAAAAAATTGAAAAAGTATCGCTGGGTACGCAACTTTTATGCCTCATAAGATGACATTCCTCACTCCATCTCGCCTGCGGCGAGAATGGGGTGAGGAATGTCAGAAAACTATCATGCCTTCCATTCCGCTGCTTAAGAGTTTAGATATTTGCGCAACGCCAGCAAAGCTGTATACATTAGAGCATACAATAAAGCAATACCAAACGCTATCACCAGCAGTTCTAGCAATGGAAAAATTGTCATAATGATTCCCATATAGCTATGTAACTCCTCATAATCCTTAAATATCCTTCTATATTCATAAACGTTACTATAACTCTGTTATCAAAACCATCCACATGAACGCAGCAAAAAAGAGAGAAACAAAAATTGCTTCTCTCTTTGGACTCTATGCAACTTTTACAAGAATTTCATTTCGCCATTACAAACGGAGAGGGCACGTGCCGCTAATGCGGGCACGCCTCGCTCAAGGACAGGGAAAAAGGGATCATCCGTGGTGCCAGAGAGGTAGCGCTTATAGCTACCTTCCAGTAAGATGGCTAGTTTCCAGATTGCTAACGCGACATAGAAGTCTATATGCTCGACTTTGCGCTGCGTGCGTTCCATATAGCGTTGGACCAGCTCTGCACGGGTCGAGAAACCAGGTTGTCCGGTAATCTCCCAGGAGGCGTCACCAAGCGTAAAAGGTGGATCGCCAGCTTCACGCCAGAACGAGAGCAGATAACCAACATCCGCTAACGGATCGCCCAGGGTCGCCATCTCCCAGTCCACAATCGCCAGCACACGAGCGGGCGGCTCAGGGACCAGCAACGCATTATCCAGGCGGTAATCCCCATGGACAATGGTCGCATGCAAGCTTTCAGGCAAGTGTTCCTGCAGCCAGAGGGTAACCTCATCTAAATCAGGAATATCGCGTGTGCGCGAGGCATCCAGCTGACCCGTCCAGCGCCGCAGTTGGCGAGCCAGGTAGCCATATGGCTTCCCAAAACCCTCTAAACCCACTGCCTGCCAATCCACCAGGTGCAATTCGGCCAGTGCATCGATTAAGGCCTCCCCGATGCCGGCACGCGCCTGGATATTGCTGGCGAAAGCCGCTGGCAGTCGATCGCGAATGGCAATTCCCGGGATACGCTCCATCAGATAAAAAGGGGCACCAATTACCTGAATGTCATCACAATAGAGTAGGGGACGTGGAACAGGAACAGTGGTATCCGCCAGGGCGCTTAGAACGCGATATTCGCGCCCCACATCGTGGGCCGTGGGTAGCAAAGGACCATAAGGTGGTCGGCGCAATACAAACTCTTGTGTCCCGGACGTAATAAAGAAGGTCTCGTTGGAGTGGCCACCCCGGACGCGCTCAATCACTAAAGGCATGGTCGCATCCGCCAGCGGCAGAGCCTGCGCCAGGTAAGCTTGTAAGGCGACACTATCAACCAGGCGGCGTTCTAAATCGCTACTCATCTACAGGTCACCCCCCTTGTGATCCAGCTTCTGCTCAATCCTGGTTTTTTCAGATCGGGCAACGACGGGGAGAGACTAAAATCAATCATATTTTACCCTTTGTAAATATAGCCTTGAAAAAGTTGCATGACGCGCTCAACCATTGTGCAGGATGAAGTAGAAAGCGGCTGCCAGGGCAACGTTTTTCTTCCTGTCAAGAAGCACAACAATATGGCACACCCATATCCTACCAGCCAATGGAAATTTGCTTGAATATTTGTATGATAGCAGCTTGAGCTAAAAAAAGGCAAGTTGAGAGACTTCCATGTTGTACTGAAATAACATATAGATCAGCGCCAGCATAGAAAAGCCAATATATGTTTTAAAAGCAATCGTAAACGCCGCCTGGACGCGGCTAGCTCCGCCGCCACTGGCTCAGCTATTCAACTTGAGCAGTGGCGAGGAAACGGGTTCACCTATCAGGCAGCTGCGCTCATACGATTGAACGGCATGACAGTAGAAAGAACTCAACCGTGTTGGCATTTAGCGCCGTTGAATGTGGTGGCCTGGCCTTTTACCGGTTCGATACACGGTCTCGTATTCTGAAGCCAGAATAGCTTCGCGTATATCCAACTGCTTCCATAAAGCATCAATTAAAGCGTAGGAGATGTCTAATTCAGATAGACGCTGTTCTAATTCTTTGTGCTCAAGGTCCAGGAGGGCGCGCTGTTTTTCTAGTTGATGGCGTTGCTGTTTGAACAGTTGAGCTTCTTCATCTAGTTCTTGAAGGGGTGAATGTCTTTGAGTCGCAAAAGGTTCGATGTCTTCTGGTTCATGAAATAGCATACCGTACCTCCCCAACGTTCTTCTATTCATTGCTGCGTATTTCATTGCTTGAGAAAAGCATAACATGTTTAGAACATAAATGCTATCTTTCAGAAGAAAGTAATGTTGCTTTTTGTGGGCGTGTGCTGACGCACCCGACCAGATTTATAGAGAGGGGCAAAAAGTGCGCAGTTGCGCACTTTTTGCCCCTCTCTATAAATCTGGTCGTCATAAATCTGGTCGTTCACTCTATATAAATCTGGTCGTTCAAATGAACGGCTACTTTTTCATTGGTGAATGTCATATAGATACTAGTAAAAGGGCGTGACAGCATAATGCTTAAGTCTTATAAGCTTGTCTGGCACGCTCACTGAGTAAAAATGCCTGCTATCCATTTTAAATATGCAGGAATGATATCCAATGAATAGCTGAAAAAGCGTTGCTTTTGGTTAAGGTTCAGCTCAATGAAGGGATGCGAGGGCAATTTTACAGTTACTTCCCAATATGTCATTAAAATGACATAAATTATAAGGGCAAATAATACCATGTTTGCAGAATTTTCCTGATTATTACCCTTAAGATATTGACTTTCTCATTAAATGGCTGTATTATTTCATCAATGAAACAAACATGATTTCATTGAATGGACAATGAATTAGTGTTGTAGTGACACCTGTCACTAGCGCATGAGGAAGGAATGTGTGATTGGCTCGGTCACAGTGAAAGATGTTGCTCGTAAAGCGGATGTATCAGTGGGCACTGTCTCACGTGTATTTAACAATCATAGCAATGTCTCGGAAGAGATACGCGGCCGAGTACTAAGGGCAGCGGCGGAACTGGGCTATGATCGCCCGGTCAATCCTGAGCCACCACGTACAGGCAATCGCGCTATCAAGGAGATTGGGTTTCTCTATGGGGACCTCTCTGATAGCGGAGCAACCACCAGTAATCCATTCTGGACACATATTTTAAGTGTGTTGAGCAAGAGCAAGAGGCTCGTCGCTCTAGTATCAAGGTAACGTATAGATCCATTGAAGAGCTGGTCCCATTGCCCAGGAATTGCTTTCGACAATTCAAGAGATGAAGCTGGGCGGCATCTTGCTGGTGGGTCCTGCCGAACGTGAAACGGTAGAAATATTGAAAAGTATCGAAGTACCGATGGTGCTGGTCGACAATTATATCCCGGTCTTTCTATCAATTCGGTGTTGAGTGACAATTTTGAGGGCGCACGCATGGCTGTAAATCATTTAATTGATAATGGTCATCGGCAGATTGCCTTCATTGGTGGCCCGATCTTACCTGGTCCAAGGCCAATAGATACCATCTATACATTTGAGCGGCGTGGAGCGGGCTATCGTACAGCTTTACTGGATGCGGGTATACCAGTAAATTATGCTTTAATCGATAATGACAGTTCTGGAATCGATGGCGGCTATCAGGCCTGTCAACGCTTGATAGAACGTAGAGCGCCATTTACAGCACTGTTTTGTGCGAACGATGAAATTGCAATTGGAGCAATGAAAGCATTAAGGCTCGCGGGATATCGTCTACCCGAAGATGTGTCGGTCCTTGGGTTTGATGATATTGCGCTGGTTGAACATCTGACCCCCGCCTTAACAACCATACGCGTGAAAAAAGAAGCCATGGGGTCGATAGCAGTCAAACGGCTACTGGAGCTGGGCAATGATCCATTTGATACCAACATATCCAGTATTCTAGAAGTCGAGTTGATTGAGCGCGATTCAGTACACTGTCTCTTACACTAAAACAATTCGTCGGGTCAAGGATTCATCCTTCTTTGCAGGGAAATATCCTTATCTATATAACAAGGTTGTTTATACCTACGATTGACAATTCGTCCTGTCAAGTTATTGGTTACATTCGGGTCCATTTTATTTTACACGAAGGAGTGATTCATATGGATTTCTCAATGTCACGACGACAGTTCCTCACACGAAGTGGTCAAGTTGCAATGGCAGCTGGAGTAGGCGGAAGCCTGCTAGCAGCCTGTGGAGGCGGCTCCGGCAGCAATAGCAGCTCTGGCCCGGTCAACCTCACCTTTGGATGGTGGAGCAATACCCCCGCAAAAGACAATTCCATGAAGGCATGGATCAAAGATTTCGAAAAAGCCAATCCCAATATCAAGGTTAAACCCGAAATTCTCCCCTGGGGTAACTACTGGGATAAATTAAAGACCACCACAGCTGGTGGTAATGCATACGATATCATTGGTATGTCCAGTGGTATGGCTGCCCCTTACTTTGATAGCGGCGCATTGGCCGACCTGACCACATTTTCTGACTATACTGATGCCACCAAATCACTGAGTCCGGCAACCCTGACATTGAGCCAGTGGAGTGGCAAAACCTTCGCTTTACCTATTGGTACCTCAATCTCTGTGCTCGGTTACAATAAGGCATTGCTCGATGCAGCTGGCGTCGCCGCCCCTGATCCAGTTAAAGCCATGACCTTCGATGAGTTCAAAACCATGGCCAAAAAGCTGACCAAGATCCAGAACGGCAAGGGTGTCCAGTACGCAATCAACCCAACCGACATTCTGGATTATGATATGTTCATTCGCATGAATGGTGGCAAAACCTTCGACAATCCAGTCAACCCAACCAAAGTCACCACGAATAACCCGGAGGGTATTCAAGGTCTGACCGATTATCTGAGCTTGTTCACCGAGAAACTGGCTCCTCCTTACAATGAACTGACCAATGGCCCTGGTCCTTCGACATCGGTGCTCTGGATACGGGTAAAATCGCCTTTGCGCGTGTCGGACCCTGGCTCTTCTCCGATATGGCCAAAAATCCCAACTATGGTATTACGCCGATCTTTACCATCAAGCAGTCAGTGATTACAGGTGGCGTTAACAGCCTGGCAGTTTACAAGGGCAGCAAGAACCAGCAGGCAGCCTGGCAATTCTTGAAGTGGGCAACCCAGACAAATCCTGAGATCAGCTTTGCGAAATTCAGTGATATTCCTGCTGAAAAGAATGCCTTCTCACAACTGAGCAGCTATCTGCAGCCGCCTAAGTTTGCTCCTACAATGGAAACAGCCTTCCAGTCCTTCCAGCCTAGCTTGATGACAACAAAAGATCAGCTGGCCACCACCCTGGGCGATATTATCACCGATATGATGGCAGGAAAATTAACGCCTGCACAGGCAGCAGCCAAGATGGAACAGCAAGGGAATTCAATCCTCGCGTCTGCATAATCTGCTATTAAGATGACACATCGAGGCGGTCAGGCAAAACAATATATGTGAACACTGTGAAGTTTCTCCTCTTCATTGTTTTGTCCTGGCCTTCTCTTTGAGAAATCTCGGTGATGTTGGGAATGGTTCTGTTACTGGCTCCATTCATCGACGAGTGTTTAGAAAGTGAACTGGCCCATGATATCTACATCACAACATCAACCAGCGCTGCCCGGTCGCCAATCCTCAAAACCATACAAACAACCAAATATGTTGCAGCGACTGTTGCGTAACGAAAGTTTAAAGGGTTATCTCTATATTAGTCCCTGGCTCATTGGTTTCCTGATGCTGGGGCTCTGGCCAATTATCCAGACGTTCTATTACAGTTTCACCAAATTCAACCTGTTCAATGATCCTGTCTGGATTGGTTTTAAAAATTATCAGGACATCCTGACACGTGATCCCATCTTTTTGCAGGCTTGCTTGAATATGGTCATCTACGTGTCATGCTCAACGGTCATTAGCATTGTTGGTGGACTGGGACTGGCACTACTGCTTAATCGTAGTTTCCCCGGTAACCATTTCTTTCGTACGGTCCTGTATATTCCCAGTCTCCTCGTAGGTGTGGCGATCGCCAAGCTCTTTAAAGCAATTTTCGCGGCCGGACAAGATGGCCTGGCCAACGTATTTCTTGGCCTCTTTCACATCGATCCTGTCAACTGGCTGGGCGACTATAATCGTCCCTGGATGGGCCTGGTAGCAATGATCGCAGTGAACTTCTGGTTCATCGGCGGCACGATGTTGATCTTTCTGGCTGGCCTGAAAGGTATCTCTGAGACCTACTATGAGGCGGCAAGAATCGATGGAGCCGGAAAATGGTCTACATTCTGGCAGATTACGGTTCCCTTGCTCGCACCGGTTATAGTCTTCAATACGATCCTGACCCTCATCGGACATATTCAGGTCTTTGAGACGCCGTTGGTCTTTGCTTCCAGTCAAGGAACTGTCAGTACCGGAAATCCACTTGGCTATCATAACAGCCTGGCTGTGTTTCTAACCTACATTTACCGACGTGCCTTCATCTCCAATGATTATGGTTATGCCTCAGCATTGTCGGTGACCGTCTTTGCCATCACATTAATCCTGACGATGTTTGTACTTGCGACAATTCGCTTTAGCCATTATAGCGAGCAAGAGGGTTAATAAACACGCATAGGAAAGTCTGGTGATCATAAGACAATGTTGTCCCTCTTCAATAAGGAGGAAAAGAATCTTTCCTGACGAAAGGCAAGCTTATGAGTACGATACAGAGAGCCGAGAGGCCAACTACTTCTACATCGACACGGGCATTTAATCAGAAACGGCAACAGCGAGGCCAACAGCTGCTGCGTCTGAGTTATATCTGGACATATGCTGTCCTGATCGTACTTAGCCTGTTGATTTTGATGCCTTTTCTCTGGCTGGTCTCTTCTTCATTGAAGAATGAGTTTCAGTATTTCGCAATTCCAATTCAATGGATTCCTAATCCGTTCCAGTGGTCCAACTATGTTGAGGTCTTTACCCAATATAATTTCGCCCACTATATATTCAATAGCGTCTGGCTGGCCGTCTATGCGGTGGTAGCTACGACCTTTTCATCGGCCATTGTAGCGTATGGCTTTGCGCGTTTCCGTTTCCGTGGGCGTACACCACTCTTCATATTGCTGCTGGCAACAATGATGATTCCATCCCAGATGTACACGATCCCACTCTACATCATTTTTAGAAATCTGGGCTGGATTGATACCTATCTGCCAATTATGGTTCCCAGCTCTTTGGCAGTGCATTTAACATCTTCCTGTTCCGGCAATTCTTTATCGGCCTGCCACGCGAAATTGATGAGGCCGCACGTATTGATGGCTGCGGAAGTTTCCGCATCCTCTGGAACATGATCCTGCCACAATCACGACCAGTAATAATTGTAGTCGCGATTTTCACATTCTTAAGTAGCTGGCGTGACGCATGGGGCCCACTGATCTACCTCAGTAGCGATGCAAACCGCACGGTGCCGCTGGGATTACTCTTCTTTTCTAATCCCTTCAAATCTGTTGATCCACAGATGATGGCTGCGACTCTGGTTGCACTGGTAGTTCCAGTTGTACTCTATGCCTTAGGACAACGCTATATCGATAGTGGTGTCAGCATTGCTGATGTAAAATAGTGCGAAACTATCAAGTAGGTAGACCCACAAACATAGCAGAGGGTTTACCTACAACGATATGGTTGAGAAAAAACGTTATCTATTCTAGCACCCATATTTAGTATTTAGAGAGAAATCTTATGGCGCAAACACAACTCTGTAGGCAAAAGAACATCGTCGTCTTTTCCGATCCTGCATATCCTGATTGGTATTCACCGGAGGCCCTGGCGCAACTTATTCCAGGAGAGGCACACTTTGTGGATGCCGCCACGCTGAGTTCTGCCTTGCAGGAACATTGTGAGCTTTTTATCTCATTTCATGGTCCATATTTCCCTAAAGATGCCTGGCCGGCCATCATAGAGTTTCTAGAACAGGGTGGAAATATAGCCCTATTCGGTGGCATGCCTTTCACGCGGCCAGTACGTGCAGATGGAACGATCGAAGCAGAGCAAGAAGAATATACGCGACAACTCTACCTGGGGCCCTCTTTTGCATTGCAGTTACCTGAAACAGATTTGCGCCTGACGGATGCAGAAGCCATATCACGCCATCCACAGCATACAGTGCAATTGACGGCGACCCAGGTGGGTAAGTGCTGGTCATTTTATCCTAAATTGTCACAGGTATCGGATCATCCTGAAGAAATGGGAGCCGCGGGTCCATTCGATACGCTGTTAACGTCTTTGCTATACCTGGATACACAAACTAGCGGAGAAAAAATTGGCCACACTGCGGCGGTAGCTTCATTGCTCGACCAGCAATCGGGGCGGTTTCAGGGTGGTCGCTGGCTCATCTCTCCCTGGCAACCAGCTACATTTGATGAATGGTTAAAGATCTCCAATATTTTAAAACATTTCTTATCCCTGACGGCTGCTGGAGCAACCGTGTTGCAGGCTCGACCACAAAATGCCTGCTATTTTGTAGGCGAAATTCCTACGATCACCCTTTCCTCGCGCTCACACCAGGCCCAAAGCGCTGAGGTCAAAGTCTTAACGCCGCATCATACCCTGCTCCAAACATTTAAGACCGAGCTGCCTGGCTCCCCTTATGTGCAAGAAAGCAGCTTGCACTTATCCGCTCCCATCAGTGAGCCTGGCCTCTATACAGTAGAGGTATGCTTTGAGAATGAACAAGGGCTGGAATGGCATGAGAAAACAGGCTTCTGGTACTGGGATACGGCACTGGTCGAGGAGAGCACTGGGCTGCTTTTAGAGGCTGGCCGGGACTACTTCTATCAACAAGGGACGCCTTTTCCTCTCTATGGCACTACGTATATGGATAGCAAGGTCCAACGCAAGTTTCTAGCTCAGCCGAATCCGGCACGCTGGGATAGCGACTTCGCTGAGATGAAGCAGGCCGGCATTAACGTAATCCGCACGGGCATCTGGACCGGCTGGCGCGACATGATGGCTGATCCAGGAAGGATAAATGAGGCGGCATTGAGAGCGCTGGATGCTTTTGTGATGACGGCTTGCAAGTATCAGATCCAGGTTATCTTTACTTTCTTTTCTTTTTACCCACCCCTCTTCGAAGGCAACAATCCATGGTTAGATCCTCGTTCATTGCAAGGTCAAGCGGATTTTGTCACCATTCTCGCCCGCCGTTATGCACAGGTAAAATTGCTCTCCTGGGATCTGATCAACGAGCCGAGTTTTGGCGATCCAAAAACCATCTTTAGCCAGCGTCCCTTGCCTAATTACGACCGCTATGAAGTGGCAGCTTTTCAAAGCTGGCTGGCGGAACGTTACAGCATTGCAGAGCTACAGCAGCGCTGGCGCCAGACGCCACAGGATTTCGCTAGCTGGGACCAGGTTTCGTTACCTGTGGCTGACGACTATGTCGCAGATCCACGCATCAATGGGACCAGAAATATGCTCAAGGTGATGGATTATACCTTCTTTTCACAGGATATGTTCACACGTTGGGCCACGCTGATAGTCAAAGCGATCCGTGCCGCGGGCTGTACCACAATAATTGGGGCGGGCCAGGATGAAGCCTATTCACGCATCTCACCACAATTCTATGCCCCGGCCCTCGATTATGGCACCACTCATCCCTGGTGGAACAATGATAGCCTGCTCTGTGATATGCTGCTGGATAAACATATCAGTCACCCTAATATCATTCAGGAAATCGGCGTTATGCTGGTGCGCGATGTCGATATGCGGCCATTGCGCAGTGAGCAAGAATGCGCCAATCTACTCGAGCGAAAATTAATCACGGGCCTCATTGGACGAGGCGCTGGCCTGATTCAATGGCTCTGGCATACCAATGCTTATATGACCAGCGATAATGAGAACAGTATCGGCCTGGTACGCCCCGATGGTAGCGCGAAACCTGAATTGAAGGTTGTGCGCGAGATTGGACGTTTAATCCAGCAGATCGGCACGTCCATGATCGAAGCAGAACAACCACCCACAACCTGGGTAGTGATTCCCTATTCACAATGGTTCTTACGCCCGGATCTGGCGCTCGAAGCTTCTCAGCAAACCATACGTATTCTAGGCTATGATCTAGGCATTATTCCTCAGATGGTGGGCGAGCAGCAATTAGAAGAGTTGCTCGGGCAACATCGGCCGCAGACTATCATACTCCCAGGCGTGCAGCATCTTTCTGAGTCAGCCTGGCAGGCCTTGCTCGCCTTTGTCGAGCGCGGAACTACACTACTGGTAAGCGGTGTACTGGGACGAGACCAGCATAACCTCAATACTTCAACCCGGATAGCAGAATTTGATAGTAAATTGCAAGCCATTGAGCCTATTTCACGCTATGAGCAGTTGCAGGGACTAAATGGACGGAGTTATCAGTTTGGCTATGGTGGTGATAAAATTGCCTACATTAAAAAGGCACACAACCATATCCATGAGTATCATCATGGAGAGGGCCGCATCCTCTGGTCAGGTCTCCCTATCGAACAATCACACAGCACAGACGCTATTCGCGCCATCTATCGAGAAGCGCTCAGTATAGAGAGTCGTAATGGGGAACAGGATAGCCCTTATCTGATGGCACAGTGCCCATTAAAGCATGGGAAGCTCACGCTAATCGTGTCCGAGAGCTCACAAACAGGCGAACTTGAGCTAGAGGAAGGTCAACGCGTACAGGTTGCAGCCAATCGTGCTGGCGCTATTCTCCACCAGGATGATGGAACCTCGCTGTACTTTGGTGGTGTTCAGGCATTATAAAATCTAACAGAAAGAGGGCGGGCGATGTAATTGCATAGCTCGCCCTCTTTCTGTTAGATTTTAAGGTTATTGCATTGTTAGATCATCCTGCAAAAAACGCAAAGCGATCAAAATATAGGCCCTGGCAGCGGTCAGGACCTCTGTGATATGCACATGCTCATCGGGCATATGGGCCACACGCACATCGCCGGGACCCAAAAGCAAAGAGGGGATCTGGCCAAGATTGACCAGTTGGCGCAGATCGGTACCGGCGGTAATTCCCTCAATGGCAGGCGCATGACCGGTCAAATCTTGCAGACAGGCACCACAACACTGCACCAGAGGATGATCCTGGGGGATTTCACCACTCTCAAACTGGCCGCCGGTCCACGCGATCTCTAAGGGATGCTCTTTGAGCCAGGGATCAGCCTCAGTCACGCTCTTCAAGGTTTGCTCAAACTGTGCGCGCACAGCCTGGCAACTCTCGCCCATCGCTACCCCGATACGCCCTCAAAGACCAGCTCGTCTGGAACGGACGAAGACCAGTTTCCTGCCTGCACGCGTCCAATACTCAACGGATAAGGTATTTCAAATTTTCCCAGTAGTGGATGGGTGATGTTGCTATTGCGCTCTTTCTCCAGTTGGAGCAGCACGCGATGAAGCTCTAGATATTTCTCTACAGCACTGACACCTTCCAAGCGCATACATGCATGGGCAGACTTCCCACTTACGCGCACCTTGAAGGTTAGAGCTCCAGCCTGGGCGGGTATTAACTTCAAGCTGGTTGGCTCACAAATAATGGCTGCGTCACCTGTATGGCCACGCAACAGGGTGGCAAAAGTCCCCAGCCCACCATCTTCCTCACCAATAACGCTCTGCAACATTAATGAACCTGGCAACGAGACACCGGCGTCTTTGATCGCCTTAATAGCATACAGCGCTGCAACCAGGCCACCTTTCATATCACAGGCACCACGTCCATAAATAATATCGCCAGCAAGCTCCGCACCCCAGGGATCATGTGACCACTGCGCGCGATCACCCTCAGGAACTACGTCGATATGACCATTAAAGATCAGCCGCCTGCCAGGACCACCACTGCTTTGCCAGGCCCCACCAGTCCCACGGCCTCATGCTGGCTACGATCAACTTCCATACCAGGAAAGGCAGCATGGTGCTGCAGTTCCGCAACATCAATGGTCCACATATCTACATCCAGGCCAAGCTCTAGCATCTGCTTTCCCAACCAATGCTGCGCTTCAGTCTCTTGCCCGGTGATATCAGGAATGCGCAATAGCACACGAAAGGTCTCTACCAACCGATCCTCATCCAGAGCAGCTAGAACTTTTTGCTCAATTGCAGTTAGCATCATTACTCGAACCTTCTTCTAGCAAAATACAACAATCATCACAGGCATTCGGTACTTGATATATTTTTATATAGCACATTTTTTGCACCATATAAAAATATATCGCACATCCACCAGAGCTCAACCTTCCCTTAGAAAGTAACATTCATTTTTTTTAGCGTCAAGTAAAAATCTATTCACAAACTTTTGCATCTCTTGCCTTATAATAACAGTGTAACTAAAGATAAGGGATCAGTTGATTGTTTGTAACAAAGCTGTACGGAAAACGGCAAGCAAAACTATAATTGTCGTGCTGACGGCAACGGTTTTGATTAGAGAGAAAGTGGGTCTGTTATGAGTCATACAATAGTCTATATTGGATCTTATGCTGAAAGAAGTGCCCAGAGCATCTATATCTATACACTCGATGGCGAAACAGGGAAACTTGCCTATGTTCACAGTACCGGGGGAGTGCTTAACCCTTCTTTTTTAACTGTCAACGCTGACCAGACACGGCTCTATGCGGTGAGCGAAACGACGCAGCAGCCCGGCTCTGTGGTTTCCTATGTACTTGATGCCCATAAAGGCCAGTTAACGCCGATAAATGAACAGTCGACCAATGGAGGCGCTCCCTGCCATATTGCTATTGCTGATAAAGGGAACTTTCTGGTGTTGCCAAACTATATAGGCGGTAGCATCTGCCTCTATCCCATACAGCCTGATGGAAGCATTGGGAATCGTGCCTATGAGGTGCAGCACCATGGTAGCAGCATCAATCCTGATCGCCAGGATACGCCTCATCCTCATTCAACCAATGTTGATCCCAGTGGCAAATTCATTTTTGTGCCAGATCTTGGGCTGGATAAAATCGTTACCTATGAGATAGATCGTGAAGCAAAACAGCTGATCTTGCAGGGTGAGACAGCAGTAAAGCCAGGCTCTGGCCCGCGCCATTTCGTATTCCATCCACAGCATAACTATGCTTATGTGATCAATGAAATAAGCTCGACAATTATCGCCTTTACTTATGATCCAGAGTTGCAGACGCTCGCAGCCATCCAGACGGTTGGTACGCTACCTGCCGATTATCAAGGGGTAAACACCGCTGCAGAGGTCCTGATCCATCCCTCAGGACAATTTCTCTACGGCTCAAATCGGGGACATGATAGCATTGTGGTCTTTGCGCTCAATCCTACGACAGGTCAATTGACGTATGTTGAGCATGTCTCTACGCAAGGAAAGGGGCCACGTAATTTTGCCTTAACTCCTGATGGTGCCATGCTACTGGTGGCCAACCAGGATAGCAGCAACATTGTGAGTTATCGCATCGACCAGCAAACAGGCAAGCTCACAGCAACCGGAGAAAGCCTGGAAATTCCACATCCTGTCTGCCTCAAAATCTTCAATTAACATTTAAAGGTAAATTATAAGTAAAAAGACATGCTGGCTGCGGCAATATCTGGCAAGATTGTCCTGCAGCCAGCATGTCTCTTCATCCGGCTTAGCTCATCAATAGATGGTCCACCTTCGATGCAGCTTCAAGGAATCCAACGTACGATCGATGCCCTCCGAGACCGAGACCACAGGCTCATAAGCTAAATCTCTGCGGGCAGCACTGATGTCAAAGGTCTGCGTACAGGCAAGCATAGTGGCGGTATAGCGTGTCCACATAGGGGTAGTACCCGTCCAGTTGGCACGACGCTCCATGGCAGCGGCCAGCATCAAGGCAAAGGGGAGCGGCATTGTACGCAAGGTCTCAGGAAGCTTTAGACGCTGCAGCACAACGCGCAGGGTGCTCCACAACACCACATGCTCATCGTTGGTAATGATATATGTTTTGCCGCTGGTATTCTGCGCATAGAGCGCCTGCAACAAGGCATGTACTACATTATCTACATAAGTTACGTCGCTCCGATTACGTCCATTGCCGATCTGGTATAAACGTTGTTGACGCGCCAGTTCTAGCAAGCGCGGTAACCAGCGATCGCCAGGGCCAAAAATAGTATGTGGCCGAAGTATGACTGTCTGAACATCCGTCGCAGCATTTACTAATTTCTCTGCGTAATATTTGGAGAGAGGGTACGGCGACGAGAAACGCTGTGGATAAGGGCTGGTCTCTGCAACGTTGAATTGATGCTGACCCCCAAAGGTTACACTTGAGGTCGATACATAGATACAGCGCCTGACACTATGTTTACGGCACCCCTCCAGCACAGCAGCAGTACCATCTACATTGATCTCGAAAAAATCTGTCCAATTGCCCCATGGCTTCACCAGGGCAGCCGCGTGATAGACAGTATTCATGCCAGTACAGGCAGCTGATACCGCCTCGTGATCGCGTAAATCACAGGCCACCGGTATCGCTCCATCATGCATAAGTTCCTGGACGCGCGAAAAGTTGCGACCCATCATATACACCTGGTGTCCGCGATCGAGCAACGCCATCACCAGGCGCCTACCCAGGAAACCAGTACCACCAGTAACGAGAATCTTCACGAATCTATCCTTCTAACTCAAACACGAGAGAAACAACTCTCACCGCCATGCACCTCCCCTCCCACCAGGCAGGTAAATAAGCAAAACTCGTTAATATGTTTGATACAAGTCTCCATTGGGAACATAAAACAGCTGTCCTCTTTGTCTTATAAGCGCCACTGCTATAACGACCATAACCTTCCTCACACATTCAAACGCTGGTACCTACACACAAAAAAGATTTACAGATGCATATTTTTCAGTGTCCTCACCAGGCATGACGAATCACACGCCGTTTCATGAGAATAAGGCACCCTGCCTACAATACAAGTCGTTAAACAGACGTGTATCGCATCATTATTCTAAAATGGATGGTTAATATGGGCTACAGAACTACCTATTTATGACTGCACAACCCCAAAATGGCGCAAAAAGACCATTGATGTGCGCAGAACACATATCAATGGTCTTTTTGTACTATTCCCATATTTATCTGCATTAGTAGAGTAGCGCAACAGCGGCTGAGGCAACCACATGATACAGAGCTCCAGAGGTGTCACTTGGCAGAGGCGGATGATGTTGTAGAGTTGTCACGCCAAAGATAGCAAAGCCAATAATTACCAGCACAATCAAGCTCCAGAGGAGCCAATTGGTTTTGCGAGGGGGAACAATTTCAGCAACCTCTCCCTCATCATCTTGTTCAAGCGTCTCAGTATCTATATCGTTGACCTGGCCGTTCGGATGGTTTTGCACAATGATATCTCTTTCCAAGGATTTCAAGAAACAAAATAAAATCTCACTACTTCTTATACAACAAAAGGCCTTTCTCAACAAGGGCGAGTTTTTTTTCAGCTCGCTGAAACAGCCACAATACCCCCTGGGTACTAGCAAATGTGTGCCCCGAAAACAATTGGACGATCATCTCATCTATAGCAACTATTGAACGTATCAACCCAGGAGGGAAAAATTATGTTTCCAACCGTGAGTGGGAAAAATCTGGCGGGCCAGTCCTTTACACTGCCAGAAGATTTAGAAAAGGCCAGGAATCTCTTAATCATCGCCTTCCAGCAGCGACAACAAGACGAAGTCGATACCTGGACTCCGCTGGTGAAGCAGCTAACACAACAATATGCTGATCTGGCCTATTATGAACTACCAACCATTACGACGCTAAACCCGGTGTTTCGCTGGTGGATCGATAGTGGCATGCGCTCAGGCATCCCCGATCGTGGCGCACGCGCAGCAACCATCACCCTCTACCTGGACAAAAAAGCTTTTAAGCAGGCGCTGGAACTACCTGATGAGGAACGCATCTACCTGCTTATCGTTACCCCGGCGGGAGACATCCTCTGGCGCACCGAGGGTCCCTGGAGCAGCGAAAAAGAGCAGGCGCTCAAAAATTTCTTGCTCCCGGCTACCCCTTCAAGCGAAAAATAAAAGAGGCACACACAACACATGTGCAGCACAAAAAACTATAAGAAACGCCCTTGTAGAGAGAGGATACCACGCTCAAGGGCGGCTGCCACGGCCGATGCCCGCGAATCGACACCTAATTTATAGTAGATACTTGCCAGGTGCGATTTAACGGTTGGTTCACTGATACCTAGATGTGCCGCAATCTCCTTGTTGCGCTCCCCGTGCGCGACCCGCTGCAGGATCTCCTGTTCGCGCCCGGTTAACTCACTCCCCACTTTCTTAGGAACGGGTACGCTCTCAGGAGGAACAACGTCTACAGTTGGAGCATGAATCAGTGCCAGTAAGCAATTGATAGCGGCTGGATGCAATAAGGTATGTCCCTGTGCCGCGGCGTGGATAGCGTGAATCAACAATACGCGCCTGGCCTGTAATGTTAAACAGGCGAAGACGCCAGCCTGGAGCAAGCGCAACATATGCTCATCCTGCTCGTGCGCGGTAAAAACAACAATGGCGACCTGTGGCCATTCTCCACGTATCAACTCGATAGCCCGTAAACCATCCTGGTCCGGCATATGGGGGTCAATCAACAATACATCTGGTATCCATTCTCCAACCAGGCGGATCGCTTCTGGGATGCTGGTGGCGCATCCAATCAGTTCGATATCGGGATTGCCGAACAACATACTACGCAATCCTTCCAGGACCACGCAATGACTATTGGCAACCAGCAGGCGGATCTTTTTCTGCTTATGTTTCTCCAATTGATCCTCCTTAAAACATATTTCTTCTTTCTTCTTATCTACTCTTTAATTGTAGCAAAAATAAGCCTGCCTAAACCAATAATCGATGGATGATAGCCATCTGGATGAGAAGTTAATCAAAAGGATGAGGAGCGACATTACATCTTTTAGAGATTACGACCCCCGCTGAACGAACGATAGGCATTGTCTGCATTAATGGCTACAATAGGAATATAGAAATAAACAAGAAGTGAGCAATGAATGCGAAGCTTCATTAGCAGAAAGAGGAACTCATGGGTAATATTCAGCTACTTGCGGCAGGATTGGCTATTGGCCTTGCGCAATTGGTGCGGGACTCGCGATGGGTCTCGCTAATGGTAAAGCATATGAAGCCCTGGGGCGCAATCCAGAGGCGGCCCCTGCGGTGCGCGCTAATTTTCTGCTGGGACTGGTCTTTGCAGAAACCATTGCCGTCTATTCACTTCTAATCGCCCTGCTACTGTGGCTACATTGAAGCCACCCATAGCGTCATTTTATCTCCATGCTATGTATGGATGGGTCTGATAACTTGCATAACCCATCCATACATAGCATGGAGATAGCACTTATCGGGCTTATAGAGTCTGCCGACGCGCCAGGTTACGCTCTTTTACCTGCTGCGGAACCACGCTCTCTTCATCTCCATAGTCCTGCTCAAGGGCATCCTTCGCTTCTTCCGAAGGTGGCAGGATGAGGTATTCGTAGACACAGGCCGCCAGTACAGCCCCCACAATAGGACCGACCCAATAAACAAACTGATTGGTCCATACACCACTGACCAGGGCTGGTCCAAAGGCAAGCATAGGATTCATGGCCGCTCCAGTCAAGACGCCACCACTGAGAATACCAACCAGAACGGCCAGTCCGATACCAAACCCACCAAGTCTGGGCGTGCGAGAATCTACGGCGGTACCATAGATCGCTAACAACAAGAAGAAGGTCAACAGGGCCTCGACAGCTATACCCGCCCCCGCCGCTACACCATTGGAGAGGCCAGGTGTACCCAGTTGAGCAGATTTCCAGACCGAACAGGAAAGACCACACTCAGCATCAGGGCTCCAAGGATGCCCCCGGCCAGCTGAGCCAGAATATAGCAGAGGCCCAGTACAGGTTTGATGCGACGCGCGATCAGAAAAGCTATCGTCACAGCTGGATTAAAATGTCCCCCGAAGTGACGCCAAAAATTGTGATCAGCACTGCCAGGGCCAGACCATGGGCGGCCGCGACACCCAGCAAACCAATCGCACCTTGCGTCCAGGTATTGGCAACAATTGAGCCAGCTCCCATGAAAATAAACACAAAACAACCAACCAGCTCGGCTACGACGGCACTGACATCCTTGCGCTCAAAGCCGCTCTTGCGCTCTGGCCCGGTAGACACCATAAGCGCCTCTGCTTGCTGCTCACCCACCAACTTCGACTTACTATCAACATAGTTATCACTCGTACGGTCGTCCATGTTATAAGTTCTTCTTTCTTTGTGACTAAAAATATGCTCGAAATACCCTGTACTACTCTCATTACAGTATAAAAATCATTCTAAATTTCAGCTTACTTTTTGCTTTTTGTAGATAACAGTGAGCAGCAATATTAGACGATGACCCGGTGTTACACTGATATTCATCATAGCGGTATACATTGGATATCAATACACAGCAAAGAAGCTGCTTTTTTTTAAAGAGGAGCTTATACAATGTCATCAAACCCACTACCTGCAACTACAAATCTTAATATTGAGGAGCACATTGCCTTGCGGCGCGTACCTGCAGTAGGCTTACTGACCCTGGTGGTGGCACTGATTAGCAACATATTGATCGGGACCATCAGCTATGCCCTCTTCCCGATTTCAGGGGCCTTCATTCCACTTAACCTCATCCCGATTGCCTTCTGGACCCTGGTAGGAGTACTGGGGGCTGTGCTTGTATTCAGTATACTGGTCAGATTCGCAACCCACCCTCTCGCGACCTTCAGCAAAATCACCTTGATTGTGTTGCTGCTCTCTTTGATACCAGATCTGGTGCTCTTCTATATGTCACCATTTCCGGCCACGACGCCGCTAGCGGTCATTGCATTGATGTTGATGCATGTGAGTACCGCGACACTCTGCCTCGGCTTCCTAACATCATTGTGCACTGAACCAGACGTAAAGACAGCGGACAACGAAACCTATAATGATAGTGCGCAGCCAACAAACGCTTCAGATATAATCAATCCACTTGAACCCACATAATATGCTTGCGCGTAAATATGTAGCTCTATTAATGCAGGGGGCATATTATACTGGTCCAGATAGGTGCATATGCTCTATGACCCCCATATTAAAACGGGCGCTCAGGCGTACCGAGCCGTTTGGATCGTCATGAAGTAATGCACGCAAACCATGGGTAGCCTCCTGTACACTCAGGTGTCCCAGAACACTGGCAGCCTGTTGCCGCACAAAACAATGAGGATCTCGCAGACCCTTGCGAGCCAGGGTAGTGGCATGGAGAGGATACGAGTGACTGGCCAGGTTTAACGCGACGCTGCGTACTAACGGTGAGGGATGATCGGCATAAGCCTGGATATCTGGCAATGGTAGAGTCGCCTTCAGCCGCCGTATTCCCAGCAAAGTGGCGGCCTGCACTATGGGGCGTTCATCAGTGGTATAGGCCAGTAAATCAGTTAAGGTCAGGCCGTTGCCGCTCAAGGCCACGAGAATCGAACCCAACCGTCGCATATCAGTGATCGGCATGAGTGACTTCAAATAGAGGATAGCTGCTTCACCCTTCTCACTTAATACACTCGCAATACTATTATAATAGATAGAATAAGGATGATCGTCATATTCATAGAGACTATATAGTGGCTCTGGCTCAGAAAAGAGATCGATTAAGGCCGCCACCTCAAGTGTGCGCAGGTCGGCATCCCAGGCATAATCTCTCTTTGCCTCCTTGCCCAGGCGCTGCTGTAGATTCAGTAGCACAGCCCGCGCTACGATACGCACTTCCGGCTCAGCATCATCCAGCAGGGCAGAGATAGCGGCCTGTACAGTCTCATACAACTGCTCATTTGAAAAAAAGGTCCATTCAAGCTCATAAAGAGTATGTAAACGTACGATGGCATCCGGGTCCCGCAGGGCAGTTAATAAATAAGGTAGGCTCTCTTCACGTGTAAATGGTCCATAGACATTATTAATAAAGCGCAGCACCGCAGTCTTTACCCAGGGCGAGATATGTGGTTGCGAGAGGAGAGGTTCAATGCGCGCCCAAAGAGCGTTATTCCAATTTTTGACATGCCGCAGTTTCCCGATAGCACGAGCAACAACGTGTGGGCGAGCATCATCCAATAACGAAAAAAGGGTGGCCTGATCACCTGGCTCCTCTTCCCATCTGAAATCCAGGGCGCTCAGAATGGCATATATTTGCGGAGCACTGGCCGAAGGCAATACATCCAGTAAGAAGTGGATCTCACCACGGCGAACCAGCTTAAAGGCCACGGTATCGTAAAAAAATGAGCGCGTCAGTAGATCGCCAGGCTCCAGATCTGGTGCAGGCAACAAAAAATAAGCGCGTAACTCTGCAATAGTTATGCGCTTTAATTCCGGATGGAGTTCTAGCATGTCAGATACACCCTGTACAATAATCTCTGCTCAGACGATGATTGACATTACAAATAACCGTCAGCTACAGCTCAATGGGAATAAATCTCGATAATTTGTAGTTTTAGCATAACATGACCAGCAAGTAATAGTAAACAATAAAATACATCACCCGGGGCTTCACATTTGCTGGGACAATTCTATTTGAGACAATTTTTCCCAGGTGATATGCTTCAAGAACAAGGATTATTGAAACGCTATACAACTATTGCTTCGTAGCCCAAGAGGAAGCACTATTGCGAGAACAAGACTCCCTCATAAAACCCAGAAAATAGAGAGGAATTTATAGCATGGGAAAGCATCCTTAAAACTTGGATATAAAGCGTCGGCCGAGCAATTTGGTCCACGCCAGCTCATCGACTTCTCTGTTGAAGCTGAGCAAAATGGCTTTGATAGCGTATGGGTCAGTGACCATTTTCAGCCCTGGCGGCATACCAATGGCCATGCCCCTCAGGCCCTTGTCTGGCTGGGTGCCGTGGGCGAGCGCACCACACACGTTGAGCTGGGCACAAGTGTACTCACCCCAACCTTCCGCTATGAACCCGCCGTTATCGCCCAGGCCTTTGGCACCCTCGCGGTCCTCAATCCTGGCCGCGTCATCCTGGGTGTTGGTTCAGGCGAATCCTTGAATGAAGTCGCCGTCACTGGTGCTGAATGGCCAGAGGCAAAAGAGCGCCTGGCACGTTTACGCGAAGCGGTGGCGCTGATCAAACAGCTCTGGACAGAAGATCTGGTTAATTTCGAGGGCCAATACTATAAAACCCAGAATGCCACCATTTATGATAAGCCAAAGCAGCCCGTTCCTATCTATATCGGTGCCGGCGGCCCGGTCGCTGCAAAATTCGCTGGTCGTGCCGGTGATGGCTTCATCTGCACATCCGGCAAAGGTGAAGAGCTGTATCGTGATAAGCTCTTGCCAGCCGTCGAGGAGGGAGCCAAAGCGGCCAACAAAAATCCCGATGATATCGAGCGCACTATCGAAGTAAAGGTAGCCTTTGACACCAATCGCGATCATGCTCTGGCCGACACTCGCATCTGGTCCGCCCTGGCCCTGCCTGCCGAAGATAAGGTCCAGATCCACGACGCACGCGAAATGGAGCGCCGCGCCGAGGGCGTTGCCGACCAGGCTCATCGCCGCTGGCTTGTCTCTTCCGATCCTGAGGAACACATTGAGCAGATTCGCCCATACATCGAACTGGGCTTTACACACCTGATCTTCCACTATCCAGGTGACGACCAGTCCCGTTTCATAAAACTCTACGCGAAAGAGATTCTGCCACGCCTGCGCCAGCGCTGGGGATAAATTTCCAGTTGCCAGCATAACTAATACACCTGCCTCTTACCAAAGAAGCAGGTGTATTAGTTATCTTTTTAAGTATTTTCTCTTTGGCGCAAAAAAGATTCGGGCGCGTCAGCGCACGTCCGCACAAGAGCGACACGCTTCTTCTGAGGATGGGAGTGAGATAAGCTCTAAGTATGCTTAGCGCAATTATAAAGTCCAAAAGAACTCAAGGGGTTGTGCGCGCCCGGCGGCATCCATAATTTGCTAGAGACGAGCGAGCAATGGGTAGCAACCCACCTGATATCATCAGCATTGCCTCCGGCAGCCAGAACGCTGATCGTTGTGATTTTACGTTTGCCCACTTTATGCGTGACGCGATGGATATTATTAAACAAAAAGTAGTGGATCGTGCCCTGGTTAACCAGGTCGATCAACTGTGTTCTGGTCAAAATTGTATCGCCTCCACCAAACCCACCAATATCCATCACGGGCTGATCGGTAGCCAGAATCAACGGTTCAGCCGGCCCGGCGAATTGTGTGCTCACCAGGAAGCGCGCATTCTGACGATGGCTTTGGAGATAGTTAATTAAGCGCGTGTAAGCAGTATTTATCGGCGATGGAGGGCCTTGTAATTGGGCTGGAGTCACAATCGTCAATTCGCCGGTCGTACTGATATGCACACTTGGACCTGCTGATCCCTGGAAGCCTTGTTTCACAAAGACCGAGTAACCACTCCAGAAGGTTGGCGCGATCAAGAGGGCCAGGGTACCAATAATCATCACTGGCAAGAGAATAAAAAAACGATTGCCGGGGGCCGGTCGGCCGCTGCGTGGTATGTCCTGCTGCATGCCAGGGGTGGGCCGCCTGAATATGAATAAACGGGCCGCGGCCAGCAACAGGGCCACAGCAAAGCAGATCCCGATAATTGTTGGTACTAACCAGGCATTCCAGCCTCTATAATAGTGCACGAAGAAACCCTGGAGGGCTGAGGTCAACATCAGGGCACAGGGAAGAAGCCAGCCACGCCACCCCGGTCGCACGTAGTCCCGCCACATCAATACAATACCGATGCCAGCCAGGGCGCAGATAGCCGGCGCGAGCATGACCATGTAATAGACGTGAAAAAAGGCTGCCACACTGAAGAAAGCATACATTGTTAGTAACCAGACACCCCAGAGTATCAGTGACTGCTGCCTACGCTCCAGGGGAATTGCGGCCGCGCCTGCCAGACGATAGCCACCATAGCCAGGAGGGCCAGCGGCAAGAACCAGCCAACCTGTACACTCAACTGGCGATTAAAAAGGCGCAACGGATCAGGTCCTCCGGTTTCACTGGCCGCCAGCGCATTGGCCTCTGCTTGCCGGGCCTCCGCTATCTGTGCGGGCGTCTCTGTAATTATTTTTTCGACAATCGCGGCGGGCTTGGGATTACTGGTTGGTATATGTCCCAGAAGGCGAGCCACACCATTCCAACCCAGAGACAGGCTTAATTCTGAGTTATCGCTAGTAGAACCCACATATGGACGTTGAGAGGCCGGGGTAGTGTCAACGACCATGATCCAGGAAAAAGAGACGATCAGAAGGAGCACGGCCGCCAGCAATAGATGGAGCAGGCGTATCCACCAGCGTCGTGGCGCTCCCAAAGCATAGGTTAAAGCAAAGGCAGGCAACACCAGGTACGCTTCCAACATTTTAATATTGAAACCGAGCCCAACCAGTACGGCACAGGCAAGCAACCAGCGCAGATGGCCTGTCTCGGTAGCCTTCATCAGGGCCCAGGCCGCAAACAATGTACAGCAGACAAGCAGCATATCGATGGTATTATTACGACTTGTCACAACGCTGAGCGGAGTCAGGGCCAGGGCCAGAGCCGCCAGCAGACCAGCCCACTGACCAAAGATGCGCGCCACCAGATGATGGAGTACAAACACACAGATAACACCGGCCAGCGCCTCCGGCAACAGCAGACTGACACCAGAAAAGCCAAAGATCCAGGCACTCAAGGCCTGCAGCCAGAAGCCGAGCGGAGGCTTATCAATAGTTACAAAACCACCAGGATCAAAAGAGACAAAAAAGAAATTATGCCAGTTCAATAGCATACTCTTAACGCCAGCAGCGTAATAATAATTGCCATAGCCAATCCAATTTAAATGATAGAAATTCAAGAACGCGGCCAGCAACCCGATCAAGCCAAGCAGCACACGCTGCCACCAGGAAGGAACATCTGGTGGATATCTATGAACAGCGGCCAGTGGCTGTGTCACCTCATTATTGGCAATCGTAATGTCATTTGCCTGCATATATATGTCCTCAGTTAGATTTTTTGCATATCCGGGTCAGTAAAATTCTTGCAGAATGATGCCAGGGAAGCAATCTTACCTTGCTCAAGTGAGAATAGCATGAATATCTCAAGTATTATGCAAGATTATCTCAAAAAATTCTGGGTCCAGATAACTGCACTATATACTCATCTCTTTATACAGCAAAAGTCTGGCAAAAATCTATTATTATGCATAAATATAGTCAATCTATCCATCTGCTATGCAGGGCTTTTTACTTTTCCTCTTTGGCGCCTACGGCGCCGGGTTGGGGGTGTGGAGTGTATGTGGTGGGCGGCTGCGGCCGCCCACCACATACACTCCACACCGGAAAGCATGGGCCTTGTATCGCTTGCTCGTACTCTCCATGTTTGCAGGAGGAAGGAGGCCGCGGCCGCACACCACATACACTCTACACCGGAAAGCATGGACATCGGATCGCTTGCCGGTGATCTCTGGATGAACATGAAAAAGCCCTGCCGCTATGAGCCACCCGGACCAGGCTCACAGCAAGGATTCAACTCAAGTGGGAACAAAACACCAGTGCATTTAATATTCTCTTAACAATAAATATACGCCATTATAGGCCATAAATATGTATAGTTTTTCAAATGGAAAATTACGCAAAAAATATTGTACAATCAGATTAGTACAAAGAGAACACATGCAAAGTCTTACTTGAGTTTATTTCCTGGCCCATCTTGCCTGTGAGATCAATGTGATACATTCGTGTCTGGCAGTGATATATATGTGATCTGAAAGGAGTATCTTAGACTCATAAGAAAAAAAGAAAATTAAGCGCAATTAGGAAATAAACCAATTATTTTCATATGGAGGGAATACCATGGCAAACCAGGTGGAGAGCGTCAAGACATATCTTGAGCCAGATCTACTTGACAGAATGCATCGGTATTGGAATGCAAGCAACTACCTGACTATCGGTCAGATCTACCTACAAGAAAATCCGTTGCTGCGTGAGCCATTGCGTCCAGAGCATATTAAGCCTCGTTTACTGGGTCACTGGGGCACCTCACCAGGTCTTAATCTTATATATGTACATGCAAACCGCTTGATCAAAGACAAAGATGTCAATGCTATCTATCTGGCGGGTCCAGGTCATGGTGGACCTGCACTAATTGCAAATGTTTACCTGGAAGGAACCTACTCTGAAGTTTATCCAAAAATATCGGCGGACAGCGAAGGTATGCGGCGTCTTTTCCGTCAATTCTCATCCCCTGGTGGCGTACCAAGTCATGTAAGTGTCCCCACACCTGGATCTATCCACGAAGGTGGTGAGCTAGGCTACGTGCTCTCACATGCATTCGGTGCCGTTTTTGATAATCCAGATCTGCTGGCCATTGCGGTGGTGGGTGACGGTGAAGCTGAGACCGGGCCTTTAGAAGGTGCCTGGAAGAGTGTCAAATTTCTTAATCCGGCCCGTGATGGCGCGGTATTGCCCATCCTGCATCTCAATGGTTATAAAATTTCTGGTCCAACGGTGCTGGGTCGCGAAGAGAACGAAGAAGTCAGCCAGCTGATCTCAGCCCATGGCTATGAGGTCTTTGTAGTTGAAGGGGATGATCCCAAAACTGTCCACCAGCTTTTCGCGGAGACACTCGATATCTGCTATGCGAAAATTCGTGCCTGTCAGGAAGATGCGCGCCAGAATGGCTTTTCAAGCCGCCCGAAATGGCCAGCGATCATCCTGCGTACCCCGAAAGGTTGGACCGGGCCTAAAGTAGTCGATAATATACCGATTGAAGGGACGTTCCGCGCCCACCAGGTCCCTGTTTCAGATGTGCAGAACAATCCCGAACACCTGAAGATTCTAGAGAATTGGCTGCGCAGCTACAAGCCAGAGGAGCTCTTCGATGAAGAGGGCCATCTGCTACCTGAACTGGCTGAACTGGCTCCTAAGGGGGAGCGCCGCATGGGCGCTAATCCGCATGCCAACGGTGGAAAGATCCTGGTTGAACTGGATCTGCCCGAGTTTAAGGGCTATGCCCTCGATGTCAAGCATCCAGGCACAGAGCATCAAGAATCAACGCGCCAGCTAGGCAAGTATATGCGCGACATCTTTACACGCAATGCCGACCAGAAAAATTTCCGCCTCTTCTGTCCTGACGAGACTAACTCAAACCGCCTGGGCAATGTTTTTGAGGTTGAGAATCGCTGTTCAGTCGGAAAAATCATTGATATAGATGACCATATCTCTCCTGACGGCCGCGTGATGGAGGTCTTGAGCGAGCATCTCTGTCAGGGCTGGTTGGAGGGCTACTTGCTCACTGGACGGCATGGTCTCTTTGCTACCTATGAGGCATTCGCCATGGTGTCTGACTCTATGACCGTGCAACATGCGAAATGGATGCAAGAGGGCATTAAATTACCCTGGCGCGCCCCCATCTCGTCACTGAACATTCTGTTGACCTCGACCTGCTGGCGCAATGACCACAATGGTTTCAGCCATCAAGGCCCTGGCCTGATTGATACTGTACTCTCGAAAAAGGGCTCGATCGCACGCATCTACTTGCCCCCGATGCCAATAGCTTGCTGGCGGTCTCGGATCGCTGCTTCCGCAGTAAAAACCATGTTAACCTGATCGTCATCGACAAACAGCCGCAATTGCAATATATGACGATAGACGAGGCGGTTGAACATTGTGCCGTGGTCTGTCTACCTGGAAGTGGGCCAGCAACGAGGATAATCTTGAGCCAGACGTTGTCCTGGGCTGTGCCGGAGATATTCCAACCCTGGAAACCGTGGCGGCCGCCTGGTGGCTGCGCAAACATATTCCAGAGCTCAAAGTACGCGTCGTGAATGTGGTCGACTTGATGTCTCTCTATCCGGCCTTCTTCCATCCTCACGGACTGGACGAAGCTACCTTTATAGAGCACTTTACGGTCGATAAACCCGTTGTCTTCGCCTTCCATGGTTATCAGCGGGCCATCCACGAAATCATCCATGGACGCAGTAATGTATCCCGCTTCCATGTGCGTGGCTTCATGGAAGAAGGCACCACGACCACGCCATTCGATATGGTGGTTAGAAATGGCATGAGCCGCTACCATCTATGTATCGAGGCGCTCAAACGAGCACAGCGTGTCAAAAACCTGGCACCCGAGTTGATCGCGGAGTGCGAAGATATCCTGGTGAGACATGAATCCTATGTACGGCAGAACCTCCAGGATATGCCCGAGGTGCGCGACTGGGTGTGGAGCGATTAAGTGTTTAGCTGGAACAATGACGTTCCGATCTGCTAACCCTTTTTAACAATCGGAGGTGATGTCTGATTAGAAGGCATCACCTCCTTCTTTATTTTGAGTTTGGACGTTTGATAGATAGGGATATAGTGCGTTACAGTGAACAATAAGAATTGATAGGAGCTTGCGAAAAGGTGCCAATGCGACAAAAAGCCATTGTCATACACAGCCCCAGTTCTGGCCGGTCGGGCAAACTGACTGAAGCCCTTAGCTGGTTGCACCAGGCCGGACTGGAGATTGTAAATACCATTCCGATTAGCGCTATTGATGGTCTGCCTCCCCAGGGTCCAGACTGGCAAGAACAGGGTATCCAACTGGTTATTGCCGCCGGTGGCGATGGACTGGTGGGTGGGGTCACCTCGCATATTGTGTCCAGCGGCTTGCCACTGGGCATTTTACCATTGGGTACCGCTAACGATGTGGCCCGCACGGTGGGCATCCCGATGGATATCAAGCAGGCGGCCGCAGTAATCATGCGCGGCAAGATTATAAGTATAGATATTGGCGTGGCGCAACGGGCCGAGCAAGAGCCCATAGTATTTCTGACCACAATACTCAGGTCATCCCTCCTGGCTCGAAGAGCTATTTCGCGCATGCCCTGACCATTGGCCTGAATGTAAAATTCGCTAAATTTGCGACCGATAAACAACTGCGCAAAAAATTTGGAAATATGACCTACGCGGCCGCGGTGGCTAAGGCACTACAGAGTTATACTCCCCTTGAAGTTGAATTGCACTTCGAGGGCCTGGCCATCTATAAACATGATGCCGCAGGCCAACCAGTGGGAAAGCCCAGCATCCTCGACAAAACGATTACGATGCGGCGGAAAGTAGCACAGGTCACTATTGTCAATTCGCCAGTCTTCTGGGGAGCATTACAGGCTACCGTCCCGGGCGTCAATTTACATGATCGCCTGCTGGATATCATCGTGATTGAAGACAATCGACTAGAAAAATTGCTACATAAAATACTGAATTTCTTTAGACGGCGTACAGCTCAAAAAGCCGAGCAAGAAGACTGGTATACGCAATTTCCAGAACTGCTTGCCGCCGAACGTACCAACATCCCTGGCATTCACCATGTCCAGGCCCGGGATATTACCATCTATTCCTGTGGCAAACGGGCGGAAGTAACTCTGGATGGAGAGATACGAGGCCAGACCCCGATTCATGCTCGTGTCGCAGACGAAGCCCTCAATATTATTGTGCCCTGAACCTGAAAAGTGGCAATATTAAGCTCAACAATGCGTCGCTTGATAGGAGCGCTCCGCAGGTACACTCTCTGTTTGAAGCAAAAATGAGCGGCGGAGAGGCAACATCAAAACGTCGACGTATTGCCAGGGTACCACGCGCTCAGCCAGTGCACGCTCAATATATACCAGTTTGATTCTGACACAGATGGGACATAGATTGGTACCACAGGCCAGGCAACAAGTAACATTGCACTCCGGGCATTCAGTGGCCGTCAATCGTTTACAGTAGCGGCATGGATATTCCAGCGGCTTCATGCTTGCTGCTCACTTGATGAGACATGTTGAAAATGGAGCAGCGACTCGCAGAGGCCGCGATAATAACGCGACGCTTTCCGATAGCGTATCCATTTAATGATCCCATAGTATCCAACCAGGCTACAAAAAATTCCGAGCAGGCAGGCCCCTGCTTCCCATAGTAGCCCCCCAGGATTTTCCAGCGCGCTCATAAATATCAGTTCCACCCCTACTTACCCCTTACCACAATCATATTTTCACTACCAGCGTGGCTGGTAACAAATGGAATACGGACTATTTTATTGGCAGATTGCACAGTTAAATCGCTCGTCAATGCGTAACAGAAGCTGCTATGACCATATGCCATCAACTCCAGACATAATAGCCAATGCAAAGAAATTTCCAGTGGGAGCGAACCTCTTTGCAGCAAAAAAAGCTTGCAGAGGTGCTCGATAGTAATGAGTGAATCCAACAGATTTGTTGTTGGCCGTAAGGTCTGCATTGAATACAGGTAAGCATTAGTGCTTGCTATATCCATTATAGCATCCTGCTGGCAAAGCACCTGGAAAGTACCCGCAGCGTCTGGAGGTGACTCGCTATGAACTGATGGCAATGGAACAGCCGGAACGGCACAAATCTCTCGTGGAGTATTTCTTGAAGGTATAAACAACACGGCGGTGACATCTACCTGTGTATCAGGTTCAAGTTGACTGCGTTGAACGGCCACAGGTAAATAAACTGTATCTTGATCCGCGACATCGTCTGATGGCCGCATAAAGATATCCACAAACTCCTCCCCTCACTTACACACTATAAACCCAACGTGCTGTGCAACATCTCAAATAAGACAAACTGTTCGACCAGGCATCGTACGATGGCAATCCATGCAAGCAGCTACATGTGCAAATTCAATGACGATGACTGCCGAGATGAGCGCATGTGAATCATGTAATATACTGCCGAGAACCCTGGTGAGACAGCTTACCTGGATCTCATTCGTTACACTCAGGTGCAGGAATACATAAATGTATTGTATGTATATTCTTTAATGGTCTGCACTGAAATATAACATCCTACGCTTTTTATTATACGTATCCAGAGATCGCAACTCAAGGGAAAGGCGTCAAATCCGGTTTTATTAGGAGAAAAGTCCTTGCACAGCACTCTTTGTAGAATAAGAGGGGGATAACGAGCAGATTGGTAAAGCGTTGATTGATCTGGTATGGCATGATCGCTCAGGGCAAAAAAAGGGAGCATATATTATGCTGGCTCCCTTTTTGTAACAGCTAACAGGCATGTTAGCGATGAGATTGAGTACTTGCGTGCCGGCGATCCCGTTCGTAGCCACGCTCTCGCTCGTTTGAACGATTCCGCTCATTGCGCTCATAGGAGTAATCCCGCTCACGACCACGGTACTTATCAGCTTCCCGCTCGCGACCATGGTACTTATCAGCTTCCCGTTCGCGGTCTCTACTGTACTCCCGGTCGCGGCCCCTGTTGTTCTGTTGAGAGTTATAGCTATGCCCTCGTTTGCGCCCTTTACGTCTGCCCTCACCAAAAGTGCCATAGACAAAATTAATGAGCACAATAATTAGCAGCAAAGCAAGAAAGCCGCCGAGCAATAAAATCCATTTATCCATAAACAACTGCTCCTCCCGAACCGGGTCTCGTTTTGATACATTTTGACATCATACTTATAGCAGACGTGCTACTGCCCCAAAAATCAAATGCAGCTGGCTCTCTTAGCGATAAAAGTCTCTGATTATGCGTGACCGTTAAGAAACAGTTTCTCATTTTTCTGCTCACTTTGCAACATCAAGCAAACAGGAGTCAGGGCTTTTTCATGTTTCTCTTTGGCGCCTGCGGCGCCGGGTTGGGAGTGTGTGGAGTGGGCTGCTGCGGCAGCCCACTCCACACACTCCACACCTGAAAGATGTATATTCTCTGGACGAACATGAAAAAGCCCTGAACAGGAGTCAGGGCTTTTTCATGTTCGTCAAAAAATTGTAGGGAGATCACCAGCAAGCCATACAATCTCCATTCTTTCCTGTATGGAGTTGTGGTGGGCGGTGGGCGGCCGCGGCCGCCCACCGCCCACCACACTCCCAACCCGGCGCCGCAGGCGCCAGAGAAGAACATCAAAAACCCCTGAACAGGAGTTACAGAGGCTTACCACCCTTTGGACCTCCATTGGACCAATCCTGCATGTTTCTCTTAATTTGCCACCATCAAGTGGCAAATTAAGAGAAACATGCAGGACTGTTACTAATACCCTTGACATTTTTTCTGCTCAACATGTATAGTCAGTATGTACTTATTTAATGTTCATTAAGTAACCTAGCTATTGGTAAAAAATTTAATGATTTTTGATCAGGAAAGCGCCAACGTAGACAAGCGCCATACGGAGCGAGATCCAGAAACCCAACGCCGCATTCTGGCAGTCGCCGAACGACTATTTCTCGCCAAGGGCTTCAAAGGGGTATCGATGAAAGATATCGCCGATGAAGTACAGGTAACGGCTGCCGCACTCTATTACTACTTTCCTCGCGGCAAACAAGAGCTATTCATGAGCATGGTCCAGCAATACGTTCAGAACTGGACACAACAAACTTTTGAAAGCATTTCCCAGATCGAGGGAACGCGTGCCAAACTTGTCAAACTGGCAGAAGCCTTTTTTTCGCGCCAATTTAGCAATTTCTTCGCCCTGGTGAGAGACATTGAAGAGTTTTGCCGCGATAAGCCAGTAAAAGAGAGTTGTTTAAAAGAAATCGTCAGGACCGTCAACAACTGCAGAATATTTTTCAGCAGGGTATTGACAATGGAGAGCTTAGAGCGGATGTATCGGCGGAAACATATATGTCTATGTTCGAGGGGATTATGATGGGAATGCAATTCAAACGGCATTTTCATTCTGATCAAGAGGTCGACATACCAGTTAATGTAGCTGCCATGGCTGAAATGGTTGTTAGCTGTTTATTAGATGGTATTGCAAAAAAAACAAATGCACAGATTTAAAATAGACTGCTTAAAACCATACCCAGTTAAACTAATAAACACATCTATTATAGATAACATGAACTTAATGAATGTTTAGTAAGTACAACTGTTACGGAAGACACACATCCATCCGAAAGGAGCAACGGTAATGTCCTTTTTATCAAGGATTAGCCTGGCAAATAAAAGCATTGTTGCCCTGGTCACCATTGCTATTTTGATCTTTGGTGGCCTAACTATTCCATCACTGAAGCAAGAACTATTTCCATCAATCTCATTCCCAACCGTCTCGGTAGTCACTGTCTATCAGGGGGCTTCGCCGTCGATTGTCGAACACGATGTAACCAATCCACTTGAGCAAAACTTCCAGGGGATTGCCGGGGTGCAGACCATTACATCGTACTCAAATGAAGGAACATCGATTATCTCCGTTTCATTTGATTATGGTACCGACCTCGATAAGGCACGTCAGACGTTATCGCAACGTATCTCACAGACCCAGGCGAGCCTTCCTACCAATACTACCCCGCAGGTACAATCCTTCAGCATTGCTGACCTGCCTATTATGCAACTGGCAGTGACATCGGATGCTGACCCGCAGACCCTGGCCGCGCAGCTCAAACAGAATGTCGTACCAAGTCTGGAGCGCATCGATGGCGTTGGGACTGTCAATGTAACAGGCGTGCGCGACCAGGTTGTGAATATTACCCTCGATCCAGCCAAGCTTAAGGCCAATGGCATCAGTTCCACCCAGGTTTCAGGTGCACTGCAGGCCAATAACCTGACCATACCGGCTGGCGATGTTACCGCCGATGGCAAAACTGTGCCCATTAAAGTCGGTAATACCCTGAATTCATTAGATGATTTGAAAAATCTCGTGGTCGGCACACATAGCACAGCCAGCGCGGGTATTCCAGGCGCTGGTGGCGCAGCTGGTGGGACCAGCGGTTATCCTGGCGCTGGTGGCGCTGGCGCAGCTGGTGGGGCCAGTGGTTATCCTGGTGCTGGCGGTGCTGGCGCAGCTGGTGGGGCCAGTAGTTACCCTGGTGCTGGTGGCGCAGGAGCAACCGGTGCGACTGGTGGCGCAAGTTTTGGTGCTGGTTCAGCAGCGGCTGCTCCTGCCCAGGTCACACTGGTCAAATTGAAAGATGTCGCCACAGTCGAAGAGGTACTCGCCCTTCAACTTCGTTGACACGAACCAACGGCAAGCCCAGCCTGGGCCTCTCGATCGTTAAAACCTCAAATGGCAATACCGTCACCATTTCCAATGCGGTACGCGATCAGATTAACAGCCTGCAAAGCACACTGGGACATAATGCCCACATTTCAATCATCTCCGACCAGGCTCCTTCAATTAGCAAGTCTATCGTGGACCTGACACGTGAGGGTCTGATCGGTGCCGTATTCGCCATTATTGTGATCCTGATCTTCCTGCTGTCGATTCGTTCGACGCTGGTAACGGCGATCTCAATTCCTTTGTCGATCGTGATTGCATTAATTGGTATCTATGTCGGTAACTACACGCTTAACATTCTAACCCTGGGTGGTCTGACCATCGCCATCGGGCGCGTGGTAGACGACTCAATTGTCGTGCTAGAAAACATCTATCGGCACTTGCAACAGGGTGAGAAAAAAGATGTGGCCATTCCGGCGGCGGTCCGTGAGGTAGCTGGAGCGGTCACCGCTTCAACCCTGACCACAGTGGCGTCTTCCTGCCAATTGCTTTTACCGGCGGTATTGTCGGAGAGCTGTTCCGCTCATTCTCGGTCGCGGTCACTATCGCGCTGCTAGCCTCACTGTTTGTGGCTCTGACCATTATTCCGGTGCTGGCTTACTGGTTCTTGAAATCTCCGAAAGCTGGTAAAGAGAGCAAACCGGAGAAAGTGTCGTTACTGGAACGTGGCTATACCGCCCTGGTGCGCTGGGTGACCGGTCGTGCCTGGCAGCGTGCGCTTACGTTGGTAATCGCACTGGCAATTCTGGTTGGCACATTCAGCCTGACTGGTCGCTTGCAGACCAACCTGTTTGGTTCATCTGGCCAGAACACCTATTCAGTCACACTTACCATGCACCCGCTACCAGCCTGCAGAAAACGGATGCCGCAGCTCAACAGGTAGAACAAGCCCTGCAAAGTCTGCCACACGTCTTGACCAGGCAGACCGTGGTTGGTTCAGGTGGCGGCCTCTCCAGCTTCTTTGGTGGCGGTGGTTCCAACACAGCTACATTCGCGCTCACCGCTGACACCAGTGCTGATCAGACAGCGTTTGAGCAAGCACTTCGCGACAAAATTAATAGCATTAAAAACGTTGGTACCCTGACAGAGTCGGCCAGTAGTGGTGGCTTTAGTGGCTCCAACCTGGAAGTCGATGTCAAAGCATCCGATGATGCAACCCTGCGTAGCGCGCCCAGCAGGTAAAAGACGAGGTTGCAAAGATCTCTGGTTTGACCGACGTTGCCAGCAATCTTTCTGATGCAGTACCGCAGATCGAGATCAATGTCGATCCACAAAAAGCACTGAAATATGGTATGACGGCCGCTCAGGTAGCCCAGAATCTGCGCTCAATCTATAGTGGTACCACAGGTGTGACTAAAATTACCCTGGATGGCACCAGCGCGATGTCAACATCTACTTCGGTACCCGGTCACCACGGTAGCTCAGATTCGTAATCTGACCATTCAACCACCCTGGGTAGTGCCAAAGTGGGAGACATGGCAACCGTACAGAATGCCAATGGTCCAACCCAGATCACCCATATTGATGGCAATCGCACCGCATCAATCACGGCCACGATTACCGATACCAATGTGGGTTCCGTAAGTAGCACAGTACAACAGCACCTGTCTAAACTGACCTTGCCGAGCGGGCCTCCTATTCACTGGGTGGTGTCACTTCACAGCAATCAGACACCTTTAAGAACCTGCTGCTGGCCATGGCCGTTGCGATCCTGCTGGTTTACTGTATTATGGTTGCTACCTTCCGCAGCCTGCTACAGCCAATCATCCTGTTGATCTCAATCCCATTCGCGGCCACCGGCTCATTCGTCTTACTGCTGATCACTAAAACCCGTTGGGTGCCGCTGCCCTGATCGGCTTCTTGATGCTGGTCGGTATCGTGGTCACCAATGCCATCGTGTTACTTGACCTGGTACGGCAATACCGTACGCAAGGCATGGATGCGCAGTCAGCAGTGGTCGAAGGTGGACGCCACCGCTTACGCCCGATCTTGATGACGGCGATCGCGACCATTCTCGCCTTGATGCCAATGGCGCTAGGCGTAGGTGGTTCAGGTGGCTTCATCTCACAGCCGCTGGCAATCGTGGTGATTGGTGGTCTAACAACCTCCACCATCCTGACCTTGCTGCTGGTTCCGACCCTGTATGTGATCGTCGAAAGTATTCGCGGCCGCTCAGGCGGCACGCCCGTCAATACTGTCGAAGAGAAAGATACAGCGGAAATTCCTGTTCCAGCTCTTCAGTAGCTGCAAACCTTCAGGCCTTTAGCAAAGGGCCACTCCTGTGCGGGCGCTGGCGCGCCCGCACAGGTTTTATTATATAGTACAGAAAAGGTGTTATGCACCTTTTCTGTACTATATAATAAAAAGAACATGGGCTTCCGCGCGTGGGAACTCGTACAAATTTTTCTTATGTGCCGTTGGCGCGTAAGCTCAGGTGTGAAGATCGCGGTGATCATGAGGATCAGAGACACGCTTAAAGAGAGCCTGCACCTGAGGCGAGGCGAGAAACTGTGAACGCAACTCATAGTTGGTGATCTTTCCGGCCAGCTCCTCGACAATAGCTGCGGCACGGGCAAACGCCAGAGTTGCCTGTTCGTGCTCAGCACGGGCCATATACAGTCTGGCCAGGGCCGCCTCTGCCTGCCAGAGTTCTCCAGGCAGGCCAATGGTTTTCGCTGCCGCGCTGGCTTCCTGCAAACATAGCCGAGCGCGCTCGCTTTCGCCCTGTGCTTCAGCAAGGACAGCACACGCACGTGCATAAGAGATGGAACAGCGCTTGTTGCCGCCAAAAAGCTGCTGAAAAGCCTCAAGATCCTCTGTCGCTTGCGCACTGGCGCCTGCCTGCACTAGCGCGAAGGTTTCGGGCCAGCGAGGAACTTCTGGACAGACCACTTCCCTGGGATTCCTTATCGCTAAGGCCTGCCGGGCATAGCTGGCAGCTGTTTCCCAATCTCCGGCCAGGGCATAATCAACGCACAGGAGGGAGATGCTCAAGCCAATGTAGCGCGATGAGGGTACTTTCTTACTCGTCTCCAAAGCTTCCAGGTGCGCCTGGAGCGCCTTCTCAGGCAGCAATAGTGCCTGATATGCCAATCCAAGTGAGACCAGGTTGACGAAGAGAATAATATTAAAGGTCAATGTGCGCGCTATTTCGGTGCACTGGAGCGCAATTGTGAGTGCTTCTTCGTAGGAACCAATCTCGAGCAGATTGCGCACGAGCTGGTAACCGCAATTTGCCTGTCCCCAGGGGTGTTCAATCTCACAGCTGATCGCATAGGCTAGCCGCGCAGCCGTGAGCCCCTCATATGGTTGCCCGCAATTGATGCGCGCGTCCGCGATCCTGCTCAGGCAATCCGCCTCCATCATGCGATCTCCCTGCGCGACAAAATGTTGCCGTGCTTCTTCAGCAAACGCTGCCGCTTCTTCCCACTGTCCCAGGGCCCGCGTAGTATAAGCCAGAATATTGAAGGTTTTCGCGGCCAGATCCTGCTCTTCAAGTTCACAGGCCAGAGCATAGGCCTGCTTCGCATAAGTCAGGCTCGTATCCAGATTCAAAATATAGTAATTGACTCGTGCCATGCTCCATTGCGTCTCGGCTATTCCACGCCGGTCCTGATGGCGCTCCGCCACCACCAACGCAGCTTGAAGCAATGCCAGCGCGTTTCCCAGTTGCGAGAAGTCTTCACTGACCAGGACGGCCAGGTGATTGAGCGCAGCACATTCCATGCCTGGATCTGCGTTGTGGCGCGCGCTTTCCAGCATCGTCTGATAAATAGCATGGGCGGCACTGGCTTCATTGCGATGTTCGTAGGCCCGGCCAAGGCGCGTAAACAGGTGTGCAAGCTCGCCAGTCGGTACCTGCAGCCTATGCTCAGTCATCAGCTGGCGAGCTTGCTCATAATGTCCGATGGCGTCGCGCATGGCAAACACATGCAGAGCTTCATCGCCCGCCGCCAGGCTCCAGCGAAAGGCAGCCTCAGTAGCCCGCTGGCCACGGCGTGATAGGCCAGTTCCGCAGCCGGCGCGCTCACTTCTTCCAGTAATTTGAGCGCTCGGCCATGGAAGACGCGCCGACGTTCTTTGCCAGCTTCGCTGTACACCAGTTCGCGAAGCTTGTCATGGACAAACACATAGCAGATAGAGTTTAAAGCTCCTGGCTGCCGCCGAGATTCGCGCAGGAACAGGCTATTCAAGGCTTCATCCAGGCCAATAAGCCCCTCTTGAGTGGAGAGTTGAGCCAGGCAACAAAGATCCTCGAATGAAAAGTCATGGTCGAGAACCGCACCCGCAACCAGCAGTTCACGGGCAGTTGGAGAAAGCTGAGCCAGGCGATTCTGGAGCATCTCCCGCACACCCGCAGGCAATATTCCTCCGAGAGTACCAGCATTAAGCAAAGCAGCTTGCGGCTCAAATATCCACCCCTTCCCTTTAAGCAAGCGAGGCACTAACCCACCATGTTCAAGCAGTGCCTCCAGCAGAGCTACCAGGTAGAAGGGCTGCCCCTGTGTTTCCGCATACAACCATGCCGCAAATTGTTCTGGACCGAGGCTGGCTGTGGACGCCCGGGTATGCTGCTTGGATGGATCACTAGCCAGGGAAACGTGCGCATCCGCTGTTTCTGCTTCATGGGGTTCCGACAATGAATGAACTAGCTGCAGAATGTCTTGCTGAGAGAGTGGCCCCAGTTCTATGCGTGTCAGTGGGATAACACTTTTCAGGCTGGCAAGCCATTCGATCAGGCGTGCTTCCGCCCGTTTTGCGCTTGTGCGCCGATTGAACAACAATAAAACGGGGGTAGCGCGTTCCGCCCAGCGTCTGCAGAGATAATGGAACGCATCCAACGTCGCTTCATCAGCCCATTGCATATCATCGATAAAGATAAGTAGCGGTTGCTGCGTAGCAACCGCTTGCCCCAGGCGGGCCAGTGCTTCTAGCAGGCGAGCTGAGGCAAATGTCTCGTCAGTGGTCGGGGGTGGCAGATTGGGATAGTGCTCGCGCAGCTCGGGCAGGAGGCGGCTCAGCTCCGCTATCCAGGTATCGCTAAGCAACTGGCGCAGATCCTGTTCTGGCTCACTAAAAGGACTGAAGCAATCGAGCAGAGGTTGATAGGCCAGGCGCTGGTAGGTTTCATAGGCTTTTCCTTCAAGTATGGCTGCTCCTTGCACCTTTGCCCAGTCGAGAAACGCAGTGGCCAGGCGGGATTTACCCGCTCCTGCTTCGCCTTCCAGCATGATAATTTGTGGCTGCCCGGCAACAGCTTTCTCATATAAAGTGATGAGTCGGCTTAAAGTCGCTCCTCGACCCACTAAAGGAATTTCGAGGAAGGTTTGTACAGCCAAGATACGCGCATTGTCTTTGGCCTGACCCTTTACCGGGATACAGGCGAGGTATTGCGGATAATATCCGCCAGGGCCTGCAATTTGGAGGATGGCCTGACGGCGAGTTCCGTGTGCAGAATTTGCTGGCAGGTTTCGTAGCTTTTCAAGGCTGCGACACGATTGCCCAGAGAGAAATGTAGTTGCATCAGGCGTAAATAGACAGCTTCATTGAGTGGATCGCAGGTGCGCCATCGTTCGGCAGTTTCGATCGCTTGCTCGATCTGCCCTTCTGCATGTTGGAGTTGAGAGAGCCAGTCCAGTACCTGCTCAATACGCGTGAACCAGGATTGACGTTGCACCCCAACCCAGTGATCGAAATCGACCGCATCGCGCAACACAAAATCCTCCAGGAAACCACCACGATACAAGGCCACTGCCTGCTGCAGATGGGCAATCACGGTCCTGCGAGCCTCGCCTTGCATCGCTTCGGGCGCGGGGAGTTGCTGGATCAAGTTCCAGGCGGCCTCAAACAGGTGCAGGTCAAGCTCAATGCTAGAATTTAGATTAAGCCCAAGGGTATCATAGTTGATGAGCAGATGTGATTCATGTTGTGGTGACATTCCCTCTTCCAGTGCCTGACGTAAGTGAAGTAAGGCAACGCGCAGCGCGGTCCTTCCATGGGCCGCATCTCTCTCCGACCATAACAGGCGAGCTAGCTTTTGACGGTGATGTATGCCAGGTTCCGTGGCAAGATAGATAAGGAGAGCCAGCGTTTTACGATCATGGAACGCCAATCGATGGCCGAGGTGCTCTACATTCGGAGTCCCGAGCAACGCAATCTTCAAGTCGCTCATTAATTGCTCCTTTGCACATACACGTTGCAGAATACACTTGTCCATCGAAGAGAGGCGGTTGGCAACAGCAGGGTGCTCTTCTGGACAGAACACAACCAGTGGTGGTAGAGATAGTATAGTTATCAAGAGACGCAAAGGCAAGAGAATTGCAGGGGAAGCGATCAAAAAAACGATCGTCTGATCATAATGCCTGGCAGATAAACGCTTTTCTCAACACCAGAGCAGTTATACTACTTCTACGACTTCACTCAAAGGAGAGAATGTATGCTCAATCTTGCGGTCCTGCTCGATGATAGTGCACGCGAAGTGCCTGAGCGAGCTGCCATTATTTACGAAGGAAGCAGATTATCGTATGCCGCCTTGCAGGCCGCAGCCAACCAGGTGGCCAATGGATTGGTCCAGGCAGGGATCCGTCAGGGGGATACTGTTGCGCTCAGTTGCCAGAATCTGCCATCTTTTGTCATTGCCTACTATGGCATCCTCAAAGCTGGAGCGGTAGTTCTACCCATGAATGTGCTGCTCAAGTCACGTGAAATCGCCTATCATCTTGCGGACGGTGAGGCGAAGGCTTATTTCTGCCAGGAAGGGAGCCCCGATCTTCCCATCGGGCAGATGGGGTTTACCGCCTTCCAGGAGGTGGACAGCTGCACACACTTCATATTGATGACCAATGATTTAAATGCTCCATCACCCATTGCAGGCGTGGCAACATTGGGCGAGTTCATGCAGGGCCAGCCAACGACCTTCGACACGGTTGCGACAAGCCCAGATGCGACAGCCGTTATTCTCTATACCAGCGGCACCACGGGCAAACCCAAGGGAGCAGAATTGACCCATATAAATATGCTCCTCAACGCCCGCCTTTCTGAGACGATGTATCCCAAAGCCAACCACGATATACATCTGATTGCATTACCACTGTTCCACTCTTTTGGGCAGAGTGTGCAAATGAACGCAGGTATCTACAACCGGGCGACCCTGGTGCTCCTGCCCCGCTTTAGTCCGAAAGCGCACTACGCCTGATGGAAGATGAGGATGTCACCATTTTCGCCGGGGTGCCAACTATGTACTGGGCGATGCTCAACTATCCAGGAGCCAACGCCTATGATTTGCAGAAAATCGCTCGCAACCTGCGGGTGTCGATCTCTGGCGGGGCGGCCATGCCAGTGGAGGTAATGCGCGCCTTTAACGAAAAGTTCCAGGTCGCCATCCTGGAAGGCTATGGCCTCTCCGAAACCAGTCCGGTGGCTACTTTTAATCGCCTCGACCGGCCCATCAAACCCGGCTCAATCGGGCTGCCCGTCTGGGGAGTCGAAGTACGCATGGTGGATCGGAATGAGCAGGAGGTCGGGGTGAACGAACTGGGCGAGGTCGTAATCAGGGGCCACAACATTATGAAGGGCTATTATAAGCGCGCCGAGGCAACCGCTGAGGCCATGCGTAATGGCTGGTTCCATACGGGTGACATTGGGCGACGCGATGAAGATGGCTACTTCTACATTGCTGATCGGGTGAAAGATATGATTATTCGTGGTGGCTTCAATGTTTATCCACGTGAAATCGAAGAAGTACTGATGACGCACCCGGCCGTGAGTATAGCTACCGTCATCGGTATACCGCATGAACGTCATGGTGAAGAGATCAAGGCCTTTGTCATCCTCAAGTCGGGCACAACCATCACAGAGGCTGAACTGATCGCCTGGTCCAAACAAACTATGGCCGATTATAAGTACCCGCGCCAGATCGAGTTCCGCAGCTCGCTACCCATGACCGCCACGGGCAAGATTCTCAAAAGCGAGTTGCGCCAGGCACAACAATAACAGACACAGCATGGAAAAGTAACTTATTTGCCACTTTACCGGAGTAGTGTCCCTCCTGGCTTGTGAGCCGGTGAGAAAACGCTGCGACTATGTCATAAATGATGTTGTCCAAACAGAAAAAGGAGCGAACACAGATGTTCAAACTTTTGACCCGATGGTGCTCTCTGGCTGTTTTTGTAGGTTGTCTGTTGCTTTTCCAACAATCCTCAGTCGCGCACGCGGCCACCGCAGGGAAATTGCAACAATTTAGTTATTTTGGCTCCGCCGGACTGTATACCTATGATGTGTATACACCAGCAAATTATCAAGTAGGAACGTCGGTCCCCCTGATTGTCGTATTATCTGGTTGCACGGTAGATTCATCAACGATGGCAGCAGACACCGGCATGGATACGCTGGCGGATCAGAAACAGTTTGTGGTCGCCTATCTCCAACAGGAAATCTTCGCCAACCCATCTTTGTGCTGGAACTTTTTCTCGCCCAGTAACCAGTATCGAGGCCTGGACGAAACCGGGGAGATCGCCGGCATCACCCAGACGGTGGAGAACAGTTCCTCACGCTGGACGATTAACAAGCATCGCGTCTACCTGACGGGGATTTCGTCAGGAGGAGCAATGGCGGTGAATATGGGGGCAGCCTATCCAGATCTGTATACAGCGATCGGGGTGCATTCTGGCGTAGAATATCAGGCCGTCACCGCCTTCTCCCTGGGTGCTTCGGTCACCGGTGGTCCTCCCCCCGTGCTCCAGGGCGATCTGGCCTATCAAACGATGGGCCGCTATGCCCGGGTTGTCCCAACCATCGATATCCAGGGTTCGGTTGATCCTGTCGTTTGGCCGGTCAATGGCGACCAGGTTATCCAACAGTGGATGGAGACAGATCATGATGCCTCCGGGGGCAGCTATAATGCGAGCTTCTCCAATCCGGCGACCACCACCCATGGACAGGTGTCGGGAGGTCACTCCTATACCACCTATACCTGGAACAATAACAGCGGGCAGGAGATTGAGGAGTATTGGGTAGTAAATGGCATGGGGCATGCCTGGTCTGGTGGCTCTGGGCTCTGGGGCGATCCCGCAGGTCCCAGCGCCAATCTGGCCCTGTACAATTTCTTCATGCGCTTCAGCAATTAAACCCTAAAAGCATGCGCGAGCAAGCAACCAGAAAAGCGATTCGCATAGGTTTGACCCTGTAGGTGCGACCCTCTGTGGTCGCTTGACTCACCGGTAGTGAGGCCCGGTACCATCGCCATGCGGTGCCCAAAAGCGAACCGTGCTTTTGGGCACCGCGTGGGGGGAAGGGATGATACCATAAGGCACTCAAGCGCTGGGATACTGGGCCGCCAGCTCTGCGGAGGGCGGCAAGCGACCGCAGAGGGTCGCACCTATGGGTATTACCTACGGGGTTTCGCTGCTCTTGTTGCTTTCGTTTGCTTTCTCTATTCTTAAATGAATATATCGGGCCTTGGACTCAATTTTACCCTTCACATTCGAAAATGAAAGAGAATATTTCTATGGCAACGCACCTGTTGGAGATCAATGGTATCAACTTACATTATCAGACATGGGGAGATCACGCGCCCCCGCCCCCCCCCCACTCCGCCCCGCGCCGCCCCCCCACCCCCCCACCCCACCCCCCCCCACCCCCCCCCCGCCCCCCCACCCGCCCCCCCCCGCCCCCCCCCGCCCCGCCCCCCCCCCCCTCCCGCCACCCCCCCGCCCCCCGCCCCCCCCCCACCCCCCCCCCCCCCGCCCCCCCCGCCCCCCCCCCCCCCCCCGCGCGCCCCCCCCGCCCCCCCCCCCCCCGCCCTCCCCCCCCCCCCCCCCCCCCACCCCCCGCCCCCCCCCCCCGCCCACCCCCCCCCCCCCCCCCCCCCCCCCCCCCCAAGTTTTGCCCCCCCCCCCGCCCCCCCCCCCCACCCCCCCCCTCGCCCCCCCCCCCCCCCCCCCCCCCCCCCCCCCCCTTCGCCCCCCCCTCCCCCCCCCCCCCCCCCCCCCCCGCCCCCCCCCCCCCCCCCCTCCCCCCCCCCCCCCCGGCCCCCCCCCCCCCCCCCCCCGCCCGCCCCCCCCCCCCCCCCCCGCACGCGACCGAGCGGACCGTCTTGCTGGTTCATGGTCTGACTGCCAGCAGCCAGGAATGGGCACAGCTTGGACCTGATCTCGCCGGCCAGGGATGGTATGCTATCGCCCCGGATTTGCGCGGACGTGGCTTGAGCGAGAAGCCGTTGCATGGTTATGGCATTCCCTATCATGTCAATGATCTACTCTCGCTCTGTGATGCGCTGAACCTGCCGGTTGTCCATTTCATCGGCCATTCACTCGGCGCTCAGATCGGGTATTTCTTTGCCGCTGTCCATCCCGGGCGCCTGGATCGGCTGGTACTGGTGGACGCGGGCGGACGCATCCCACCGGATACGTTGCAAGCTATCGGGGCCTCGCTGCAACGACTGGGGCAGGTGTATCCCTCGCTGGATGCTTATATAGAAGAACGGCGGCAAACACCTATCCATCAGTGGAATCCCTTCTGGGAGGCGTATTATCGTTACGACGCCGAAATTCACGCTGACAGCACCGTGACTTCGCGCGTTCCCAAAGCCGCCATTGATGAAGAGATAACGGTCAACATGAGCATCAATGCCGATGCCCTTTTACCGCGCATCCAGGCGCCAACACTCATCACGCGTGCAGCATTGGGCACGCTCGCACCCGACCGGGGTATCATCCTGACCACAGAGGAGACAGAGCGCGTGCGAGGTATCATCAAAGGGAGCCGTGTAGTGGAAATCCCCGATACCAACCACTACACCATTATGCTCTCGGAGGTTTTCACCAGCGCTGTACTATCTTTCTTATCTACCATAGATAGATAGAGTGTGCATACGTGCACAGCGCTCCCGAACTTGTTTTATTGTAGTTTGCAGGAAATATGCGCTGCTATTTTCTGCAAACTACAATAAAAGCATGAGATGCTATTGACGTAGCAGGGAGCGGACCTCCATTAAGATAAGTCCGAGCATGTTCTTGCCGCTGCCATCCCGGCCTATACCCCAATAATAATCGCCAGGCGCGTCTTCGATAATTTCTTCGTCACCGGTGGCCAGTAGCAATGCACGCAGGTCGTCATGGCTCTCAAACTTGCGCAGCACGGCCCGCCGCATCACATCATCTTTAATGCGTTCCCAGTCAGAGCGTAGAGGGCGACGGCGATCACGTCCCATCTCTGCAGCTAGCTTTGGGCTATCGGCTTTGCGTACCGCTTCTTCATGAGAGGTGCCCGCGAACTTTTGTGCCTGGAAGTAATGTTCGCTGGTAGGCCACCAGACGTCATCCAGTTTAAAACCATGCCTGGAAAAATTTGAGAAACAACCATACGGCTCTTCACGCACACTATAAAAATAGATAGCCATCCCTGCTTCTTCTTTCTAACTGTTAATCTACTGGCGTTTATAAATTTCAACCGAGCCGATGTTAGTGTGGGCATTCAACCTGGCGCGCGGCGCCACACCCTGGACATTGCTGGCGAACTGATTCTCAAATGAACCAATATTGGAGTGGGCATGCACCTCAAAGGCTGCTGCAGCAGGCAGGGTCATCTGCACACTACCAATGTTGCTATGACATTCATATGTGCCAGCGGGATCTAACTCGCCGTTGAATTCAAAAGTGCCAATATTAGTAGAGATATTACTGTTGCGGCGCAATATGACATTGCTAGCATTGATCGAGCCGATATTCATTTTGACCTGTAATTGGCCATCAATGCCATCCAGTTCGATTGATCCAATACTCTGCTCAATCCGCATGTCACAATTATAAGGGACGGTAATATCTAGATCAATACCGGATAATATTGAAGCGCCAGAGCGCTGCGCGTTATTCTCTGTCTTGATGATTAGCCGATTGCCTTCCTGGACATAGACCAGTTTAAGATCGTCCAGGCGCGCAAAACGCCCCTGGGTCTTTTTAGTGGCTCTGACCACTATACTATTGGCCTCACCACGATGGATATGTAGTGAACCAATTGGATTATGAATGGCCAGGCTAGCCATACCCTGCACCGAAAAGGATCTGACCGGCTCTTCAGCCATCGCTTGTTTGCCTGTAAAGATCCAGATGAATACGCCCGCAATAACGAGCAAAACAAGAGGAATAAGTCCCTTAACACTGGTAGCGAAAGAGGCAGAAAAAAGGACGCCGATCACCACTCCGACAAATAAGTACCACCATTTTTCAGTAAGATTAAATTGCCGGGGACGTAGTTTCTCGCCCATCGACGCATTGGAACCGGCATAGCCATCTTCATACATGCTATCATATGCTTCTGGACTGGCAACCAGGGGGGTTGCCAGAGCTGCTCAGGTGTAGTGGCTTGTTCACGAACATCATCGTTGATCGTTCGCGGCTGATAAATCTCTTCCGACTGCGCCTGCTTTGCGGTCTCTTCTTGAGGAGAAAATGTGGATTCCTGACCACCCATGAATAAACTCTCCTTAGTTAGGATAGGTAAGCTAGAGGTTACATATTTATCTAGATATTACCATATCCTGATGATCTCCGTGATCTTTACACCTGATTTTGAGCACCTTCGGTGCTCAAAATATTGTTATAGTGAGTTGCAGAAAATGCTCTCAGAGCATTTTCTGCAACTCACTATAACAATATTCCAGGTGCTCAGAGCATTTTCTGCAACTCACTATAACAATATTCCAGGTGCTCAGAGCATTTTCTGCAACTCACTATAACAATATTCCAGGTGCTCAGAGCATTTTCTGCAACTCACTATAAAACCAAATCGGGCGCGCCAGCACGCGCTCTGTCCATGTGTTTTCACACCTGCGATACTCAACACAATTATTATAATGTGGTGTATAAAATGCGCTTTTTGCATTTTATACACCACATTATAATAATTGTGCGGGCGCGCATGCGCACGTCCGCACAAGAGCGACACGCTTTTATGATGATGGGAGTCAGAATCACCCTTAGAGGGCACGCTGTTGTTCGATTTGATTGCGTACCAGGCGGGCATAATAACCATTCTGCTTTAATAGTTGCTCGTGATTGCCATATTCCACAATCCTACCTTGATCCAGCACCAGAATAACATCAGCATTGCGCACTGTGCTTAAACGGTGGGCAATAATAATCTGCGTACAAGCAAGTTTGGACAGGTTTTGTTCGACGGCACGCTCAGTCACAACGTCCAAAGAGCTCGTCGCTTCATCCAGCAATAGTATGCGCGGCTGATGAACCAGGGCTCGAGCCAGAGCCAGGCGCTGCCGCTGTCCACCTGATAATGCATTACCACCCTCAGCCACAAAGGTTTCGTAGCGCATCGGCATCGCGGCAATATCCTCATGCAGGCAAGCCTGTTTAGAAGCCCAGATGATCTGATCCATATCCACATCCGGATGGGCAAAAGCGATATTCTGACGAATCGAGCCGCTAAAGATACCCGATTCCTGAATGACCACGCCTATTTGCTCGCGTACCGCCTGATAATTCATTGTCTGCAATGAGATACCATCGTAATAGATCTCGCCACTGGTTGGATTATATAAACCCAGGAGTAACTTGCCCAATGTGCTCTTACCCGAGCCTGTCTGGCCGACCAGGGCTATTTTTTGACCCGGCTCAATCACCAATGACAGGTCCGTAAGCACCATGGGTAACTGGGGATTATAGCGAAAACTCAGGTGATCCAACTCGATATGTCCCGTCAAGGTTGGAGGAGGCTGAACCGCATGGATGTCTTGCTCGACATCAGCCTGATAGACATCTCCGATACGATCAATATGTGAGCGCACTAACTGCAACTGCATCGCACTACCTACCAGCGCCGTTAAAGGTGCCAGGAAAGTAGCGGCCAACGCATTCAGGGCCAGCATAGTACCCAACTGCATTGTTCCATTGAGAACCTGCACCGTACCTAGCCAGAGCAAGAAGAGCGGGGCCGAAATCTCTAGCAACGACATAAAGGTACCGACGATAGTCGAATAGATACTATGCCGATTAGAGATATTCAGCTGTGTATAGAAGTAGTTGGACCATTGATGAAAAGCCTGCATCTCATAACCAGATGATTTGACGGTTTCGATGCTGGTTAGCAGCTCAGTAACATAACCCTGGGCTTTACCGGATGCTTCCAATTCCTGGGTAGAGAACTGGCGATTGGTTTTATTGGTGGCAAGCATAATAAGCACTTCCAATCCTCCAATAACCAGCACTAACACGCCAAAGGACCAGGACTGCCAGAACAGGATGAACATATAAACAAGTACCAGACCACCATCCAGCAAACTAGAGACGAGCTGAGAGCTGATCATCTGACGTACCACGGTATTACTGCCGATACGCGTGAGGATATCTCCACTTGAACGCTGTTGAAAAAAGTCTAGCGGCAGATGCAATAAGTGCTCAAAAAAGTCTGGCAGAACCTTGGTATCGATACGATTCTGTAGATAGATGAGCAGGAACGAGCGCAATAATAAGATCAAGCATTCGCTCACGATGAGGACCAGCATGCCGATACCGATAATGGGCATCACATTGGTCAGGTGCAGCGGTAGAATCTGGTCAACAATTACCTTTGTTAGCAGTGGTATGATCAGGCCAAATCCCTGTAACAGGATCGAGGCTAACAAGATCTGCACAAAAATCATTGGCGCGCGCTGCAGGTACTGACGGCCATAGCTTCTCAATGTCAGTGAACGCGGCTCGCTTACACGTGAGAAATTAGTGCTGGGCTCCATCATCAGCACGATACCGGTAAAGCCATCGTTGAATTGTTCAGCCGTCAGACGCTTACGGCCAAGAGCAGGATCAATCACATCGACATATTGCGGGCTCCAACGTTCAACCACAATGAAGTGGTTGAATTCCCAGTGCACGATCGCCGGCAAACTAACATAACGGAAATCACTGCGCTGCATAGAGATTGCTCGTACCCGCAAACCATAGTTTCTGGCCGCCTGGGCAATGCTGCGCGCTGAGAGGCCATCGCGCCCCACATCATAGTGATTGCGTATCTCTGCAATCCCGGTTTTGCGCCCGTAATAACTAAGGATCATAGCCAGACAGGCGGCACCACACTCCACTACATTCATCTGTGTGATCACAGGAACTTTTTTATGGCCCGCATAATAGAGATATGTCCAGATGCGCTGTAACCAGAGTGGCAGGAAGGCGGGAGGGGTCCACTGCTCTTCAAATGGCGGCGACACTGGTCCAGTAGAATGCTCAGCTGGCTGCTCGGCTTGACGTTGAGTTTCTTCGTCATGTTGGGTCATCCGTGGCATTTAGGAACCTCCTATCAATCTATCAAGGATAGGCAAGAGCGCCAGTACCCGCTGTGTACCGATTTGGATGCGCGCCTGAAGTAGCGTACCGTTAAAGACATGATCGTTGGCTGGCATAAGCACCTTCACATGTACCGCCACCGAGGGCTCAGTAATTTGCTGCGCAGCACTACAGCTAAGCATATAATGGGTCTGGATCGCCTCTGGACTAAGCACCAGGGGCTCCAGACTCGTTACCGTGCTGTTGAAATAACCACCAGTTGCTGATCCTAACTGTATCAGGCCGTGGCTACCAGGGCGCACATGATTAATAGCGTTGACCGGGATAAAGACCAGGGCATTAACCTCACTCTGCTGAGCATTGATTTTGTGTTCACTCTCTACGACTATACCTGTACCATTAACATAGACAGGGACACGTTCCAGCCATGCCATAATCCCGCTTGCCAGCACTATCCCAAACAGCAACCAGACGAAGAGGAAGACAGGTGGTGAGACGATGCGTGGCAAGATATCGTTTTCGCGTCTCTGCATGTAATGTTGTAACGCATGCTCGCGGAACAGGGGACGTTTTTTTTGTTGTGTCATGTATCTTTACCCCACCACATTTAAAGCAAGCACATGCACAAAGACACAGAAGCTCAAACATTCTATGCGCTTAACCCCATCAGCCCGGACAAACCATGTTCACGCGTAGCATTTGCTCCTGTGTCTTTGTGCATTTTCTTTGCAATAATACACCCATACAAAGACTGTTGTCCGTTTAAAGCTCATACACTAGATATTTATGGATACATTTTATTAGTACCCTATAAGAGATTTACAGTCAAGCTGAACATTGATTTATAGTTTCGCAACATACAAGAAAAACTAAATTTCTTGAAGCTGATAAAATTAGTCAGTATAAATGCAAGATTAATTAATTAGTTGCAATATTATACTTGACAATTTGCTCAGATTCACGATACCATACAATGGTCATCGATATTCTTATCGACATTACTACACATCTTTTGTAGAACAGCCAGGCTTTAGCGTTAGAAATGAAAAAATATTCCGTGGAATCAGCACATACGCATTCCTCACAAAAATTTTTTCTAGGGCACCTCTTGCTTATCACACGTATTTGCCGGACATGCGCCTGTTGGGTCTATTATTAGAAGAAATCCAATAGTGAGCACGTGCGGTACGTTTGGGCAGATACACTCTAGTATAATTTCATAGCATACATTCACCGTTACTTCGTTTGGAGCAGCAGATTTTCATATCTTCATCGGCTGAAGAGGTTATGTGGCGGCAAAGAAAGCTCCTCCTGCATCATTGGTCTCCAGCGCAAACTGACGAGAGATTCTGCACAACGCTAACAGCGCGAACTTACTCATGTACAAGGGAAACTAGATGTTCAACATCAAAGGCTACAGGCCTTCTGTGAAGACGGAAGTTGTCGCAGGAGTCACAACTTTCTTGACCATGGCTTATGTAATGGTGGTCAACCCCCTGGTGCTTTCCCAGGGCGGTGTTCCATTTGCACAGGCCTTTACCGCCACCATCATCGCTACGCTGGCGGGCACCCTGATCATGGCGCTCTTCGCTAATTATCCAATCGCGGTCGCGCCAGGTATGGGCTTAAATGCTTACTTCACCTATTCTTTGGCCCAGGCTCACAAGGGCATGGATTACCATGTTGCTTTTTCAGCCGTCTTTATCTCAGCCATACTCTTTGTGCTTCTCTCCCTGACGCCACTGCGTTCCAAACTTATTCAAGCCATTCCTCATAACTTGAAGCACGCCATTGGCGCAGGTATCGGTCTCTTCATCGCCTTCATCGGTCTGCGCCTGACCGGACTTGTGCAAGCAAATCCCAGCACCTTTGTAGCATTAGGAAATCTCCATGCCCCATTGGTCATCCTGGCCGTTGTAGGACTGGTCATCACATTGATCTTTATGGTTTTAAATATTCCTGGTGCCCTCTTCATAGGGATGCTGGCGACCGGGCTGATTGCATTTTTCACCGGCCAGATTCACTTCACCAAAGGCATCGTATCGCTACCAACGCTGCCAGCCGGCATTGTCGCATACAATCCAGTAACAGCCATCGGCGATATCGTCCATTATGGGCTATATGGCGCGGTCTTTTCATTCCTGCTGGTCACCCTGTTTGACACCACGGGCACCATCCTGGGTCTGGGCAAACAGGCGGGACTGATGGAGGGGATGTATTGCCACGGGCCGACCGGGCACTGTTCGCCGACTCGGCGGCCACACTGATCGGTTCAATCTTCGGTACAAGTCCAACCTCGGCCTATATCGAATCGGGTGCGGGTATCTCAGCTGGCGGCCGCACAGGTCTCACGGCCCTGGTCATTGCTATTCTTTTCCTGATCGCAGCCTTCTTCACACCCATCATCAGCGCCATCTCTGGCGTCGACGCGATTACGGGTCCAGCCTTGATTATCGTGGGCTCACTGATGATCAGCAATATCCGTCATATCCAATGGGACGACTTTGACGAAGCCTTTCCAGCCTTCCTGGTGGTCCTATCGATGCCATTGACCTCCAGCATAGCCACTGGCCTGGCACTGGGCTTCATCTTCTATCCACTCTTAAAGCTGGTACGGGGCAAATGGCGCGAAGTCCATCCACTGGTCTATATCTTCGGCCTGCTCTTCTTGATCCAGATGGCATTTTTCCAGCCATAAACAATCAACTAAAGCGCATCATCCAGTAACTACGGCCAGGAGCCTCCGAAAGATTAGCCCTCGGAGGCTCCTGGCCATAGCTTATACTTCTGCATCGTCGAGTAGCGGCAATGCGATATAGAACGTTGAGCCCACATTTTCGACCGACTCAAACCAGATGCGACCGTTATGGCGCTCAACCAGTTCACGGCAGAGATAGAGGCCCAGGCCTGTTCCGCTGATACCATGTACGTTGTCCGCGCGCATAAAACGACCAAAGATGCGGGCCTGCTGCTGGACCGGGATACCGATGCCAGAGTCCTTGATCGCGATTAAGCATTGGTCCCTGGCAGCATCTTTTGTCAGCGTGATATTTATAGCTCCCCCCTGGGGGTATATTTGATGGCATTATTCAAAACGTTGGTAAGAACCTGCTCAATACGGCGACGATCGACATTCACTAACAGATGATCGTTCTCCTGGTGCACCAGCAACTGGTGTTGCTCTGTCGTCATTTGAATACGCTTTACCACCCGTGGAACCAGTGCCACTATGTCCATTGCCTCTGTATGCAGTTCCAGGCGACCAGCATGTAAGCGTGTCACATCCAGCAGATCTTCGGTCAATTCCACCAGGCGCATGGTTGCCTGGTCAATATCTTGAATGGCCTCCATCTGCCACTCATCGAGAGGTTGGCCATTGCCACGTAACGTCTGCACAATCAAGGTCTGGGCGCACCCATGTAAAATCGCCAATGGATTACGCAGCTCATGAGCAGCTACGCCAATAAACTCATCTTTTAAATACTCGGCCTCTTTCAGCGCGGTCACGTCCTGGTGCACAACAATGGCTGACGGCTCGGATTGACTGGCATTGGCACCTGAAAGATTATCCATACTCAATTTATTAGAGGCAAGTGAGATAGCATTCACGATGACAGGCAGAGTAGTCCCGTCAGCGTGTCGAATGATCTCCTGGCGTTGATAGACCGTCTCGCCCTTTTGCACGGCCCGCAAAGTAGCCAGTTGTTCGGTTGAGAGGAGCCGACCATTGTCAGTAAAAATACGAATCTGATTTTCATTCAGGAAGTCATGCATCGACTTATTCAGCGTCCACTCGGCCCCAAATACCGTTTTAGAGGCATGGTTGGCCATCACCAGGCGCGCATCCTTACCTTGTACTAGATATACGCTACTCGGTAATTCATCTAGAATCATCTGCAGTTGTGAGCGCCTGGCCTCGGTTTCAGCATGAATCTGTCGTTCGCGCAAGAGGCGCCGGGATTCGGTAATATCATGCCAGACAACCACGGCTTCAGAACCATGTTCCGGCGAGTCTGGCTGGATAGCATCGCCCAGGGGGCAGAGTTTTTATATAGTTCACTCCAATGCAGCGGCGAAGCATTAATAATATATTCGCGCTTCTCATTATACTCATCAAAGATAGCCACTGTCTTCTCTTCGCTTGCCTGGTCATTCAAGGCCATAGTAGCTGGCTGATAGAGCATCTGATCCAGCAGTTGTTCACCCTGCGGCAACGCTAACAGTTGTTGACGTAGCTGACGGGCGCGCTCATTCTCGCGCAGAATTGTGCCGCGCTGATCAACCAGGATTATCCCATCGGCGATACTTTGAAAAATAGCAGTCAGTTCACGGGCACGCATTTGCGTGGCTTGATAGAGACGAGCATTCTCCAGGGCCACAGCAGCCTGGGCCGCTAATCCCAGCATGAGCCGCTCATCATCCTCTGAAAATTGATCGGGCTCTGGATGTCCAAGCAGCAGGCCGCCACGCACCTCGTGGTTGCGGTCCAGTAGAGGAGCGCCCAGGAAACTACAGATCAAAGGATGCACCCGTGGCACCCCGACGGTACGCAATTCCTCCACAGGGACGTTACCATGAGCAAATTTTAAAGCCGCGTCTCTGGCTGCTTCCCGCGATAGGGGGATGTCAGATTGTGCTGAATGGGCGGCGGCTAACTTAATAGCATCAGCTACGCGCACAGAGATGCCATGTCGAAAAATAGGAGCCAGCAGCCCTTCGCCGCCCAGATGAATTTTGCGAAAAAACTCTTCCTGCTCTTTAGTCGCACCAACCACCGCCGCCAGATAAAAAAGATTCCCTTCCGAGGGGACCAGCGCAAGCCCTTGCTCATTTACTGGTCGCAGCGTAAAGGCCGCATAGGCCGCTCCCGTGAGATCTACCGCCGTTTGAGCAATAAGATGAAGAAGACGCGACTCGTTGCGCTCACTCATCAGAGCCACACTGATTCGACTTAAAGCATCAAAACGCTCAGCTTCTGATAATACCTTCTTCCGAAATTTTTCCATAATATCGCTCTTTCCACACAAATATATATATAAGCAATCAATTCTTGTCAGAAGCAAAGTACAGACGTCTATCAAAACCTGGTTGTACTCGTCCTTATTGATTTAGTTCGCTCATCGATTATTGATTAGAGTGATCTCGGGCAATATTGTGATCCCATTGTGATGTCAATGGACATCCTGCCCTTCCTCTTTAGATTATTCCAATCTATAATCTATAGTAAAGCACAAGCGTATTGCTGACAAGGCCTTTAGCTTTCGAATCAGGGCTATTTCATGTTCGTCCAGAGAATGTACATCTTTCAGGTGTGGAGTGTGTGTGATGGGCGGCCGCAGCCGCCCATCACACACACTCCACACCCCTAACCCGGCGCCGCAGGCGCCAAAGAGATACATTAAATAACCCTGCGTTCGAATTGGCAGTCAAAGCAAATCTATAAATTCAGCAAACCCATCTTCACACGCAGATATATCCATTATTATCATAGAAAATGTCAGGAATATATGTCCGAGAGAGAAAAAGGAATAGCAAGCAAAACGGCAAGGGACATGTCCATGACCGATCACCATAAAGAGAATAGGCAGCCTGCTTCAGGTTCTGCGCAGTTCTTGGATACTGAATTACTCGCGACACTCAGCCATGAATTACGTAGCCCACTTGCAATTATCAAAGGTTATGTTACGACACTCTTACGTTATGACCAGATGATTGAGCAGAATGAACGTATAGATTTTCTCAGGGCTATTGATGAAGGTAGTGATCGACTAACAAATAGCATTGATCGGCTGATGGATCTGGCAATGATTGAAAGTGGTGCGTTGGTACTCAATCCAGTGATGAGTAGCTTGCCTTATCTTCTACGTACGGCAATCTCAAAATATGGCAGTGACCGCCAATTTAATGTTAATTATACCTCATGCTCTGGTCTGCCACTCACCGATGATATCCTTCTGCAGGTGGATCAAACTCATATGCTTACGGTGTTTATGAATATCATCGATAATGCAGTCAAGTACTCAACTATCGATAGCGCGATCGATATTCTCATCACGCCTCTGTGCACAGAGGAGGAAAAGCAACACCTTCCTGCCACTATACAGGCAGATATAGATATATCAAACATCATTACGATCAGTATCCGCAACTATGGCGAAGGCATTCTTGAGGACAATTTAGAGCAGATTTTCGGGCGCTTCCAACGCCTCGAATTTGGGCTGTCCCGTGATGTCAATGGGCTGGGTCTGGGCTTAACGATTAGCCGCTACCTGGTTGAGCTTCATCATGGCAGCATGTGGATAGAAAGTCAGGTTGGAGTGAGCACAACAGTGCATATTCTCTTGCCGATCAATACTCAGCATTTATCAAAGGATTGAACCCCATGACTTCAAAAAAAACAATGATTTTGACGGCAGATGATGATCCCCAGTTATTACGTCTCGTCTCCCGCAATCTGGAGTTTGATGGCTACGAGGTAATAACGGCTCGTGATGGTCAGGAGGCGCTGACCATGATTGAGGCCAATCACCCCGACCTGATTCTTCTGGATGTGATGATGCCTAAAATGGATGGCCTCGCCGTCTGTCAGTATGTACGCGAGTTCTCGGCGGTCCCGATTATCATCGTCACCGCACGTGGGCAGGACAGTGATAAAGTCAAGGGACTCGACCTGGGGGCGGACGATTATCTGACCAAACCATTTAGTATCGAAGAGCTACTGGCACGTGTGCGGGCAGTCTTACGACGCACGCAATTTATGTCAAACGAGCAGACCCACGCAGTACGTACTATCGCGAAAATTGGCGAGCTGACCATTGATTATGCGCAGCGAAAAGTACTAATGGAAGAGAAAGAGGTTATCCTGACGCCAACAGAATACCGCATTCTGGCTTATCTGGCCCAAAACGCGGGGCGCGTCATAACCCAGGATCTCTTGCTTGAACATGTCTGGGGCAGTGAATATACAGGCGAAAGTCATATGCTACAGGTAAATGTGAATCGCCTGCGTCGCAAGATTGAGCCCGATCCAACCCACCCAAGCTATATTTTGACCAAAATTGGGATCGGTTATCAGTTTGTGACCAACCCAACGTAAGCTTACGGCACTCATAAAAAACGGAAGGATGGCGGCCGGCCGCCATCCTTCCGTTTTTTATGAGTGCCTACTCTTTTCTCCCAATAACTGATCTATTGTAACCACACATTTGTATGCATACTCATTAGTGGGACGCATAGTGTATAATACGACAAAGCAAAGGACATACGAACGGAGGCCAGGCAAAAGCGTGAATTCACAGCAAGATACACAAAATATCGATAATGAGTCATCTTCACCCTATTACGCTGAAGTACAGCAATTGGCAAAGGCCTATACATTAGGCGAGCGATGCTCATCATTTACACAATCAACTATTAATGGGGGCAGGTTGCTAAGCAACGCCATTGTCTGGTTTGCCATCAGTATAATTGGACTCTTCTTTTTGATCGATGCGGTACGCAAGATCGTGCTCAGCCAGACACTCGCTGATCCCCCCACCTTGCGCTCCATTGGGGCCATTGGTGTCATTAGCTTGATCATTCTGCTTGGCTGCTTCCTACAAGGATGGCGCAACCTGCGTGAATATAGCTATCGGCATCGTGAGCAGGTGCATATTTTCGAGGATGGTTTCGTCTTTTTAGAGGGTCGGCAGCAGAGCCATGTGTTACGCTGGGATAACATAGAAAGTCTCTTGCGAGGCACATTAGATCCCAAACATCCTCACCACGTTATGCACGATAATCTCTCCTTTGTCACCGATAAAGATGTCGTGGTGGTACTTGAACCGAAGGTACAACAACGCTCTAAACTCTGTGATGCGATTGAGCGCGCTTATACCGATTATCGCTATCCTGGCATGCTTGAACTGTATCGCCTGGGCGAAGATCTAGAGTTTGGTGACCTGATTATTAACCAGGAAGGGGTCAGCCATGTGCGTGCCAATAGCGATGAGGAAGATCTGTTGCCCTGGGAAGAGGTTGAGTCCTTTGAGGTTGGAGAGACCTATACACGCATCCACAGTAAAGAGGATAGTGGTCATGCCTGGTTCGAAGAGCTTACGGCTGACATCGACAATGCGCTTATACTTAAAGAGCTGCTGCCAACTATCTTCAAATAGAGCTGCCTGTCAGTAATATCGTACGTGCGCTACGCGCCCGGACATTTTTTATATAGTTGTGGCCACGATGTAGAACACCGTGGCCACAACTATATAAAAAATGCATTATGCGCCGCAACAATAGAGGTTTTTATTATGTGTCAAAAAAGTGCGTAGGGCGCACTTTTTTGACACATAATTTATTTTTTAAATGCGGGACATAGCGGAGATGTCGTGGGTGAGTCGATCCAGTTGAGAGCCCATCAGGAGGAAATCTCTGACGGCTTCGCGGTTCGGCGTATCAATCTGTTGCTCCGCCAGTTCATTGGTGCGCAGCATCAGTAAGGTTTGCAAGGAACCCTGCACAAATTTCAAGCTCTCTTCTAGTGAATCGAATTGGCTGAGATGGTGTCCCGACAGGACGGCTTCCTCGATGGCCTGTAGGGCCTGCTCGGTCTGTTGCGTAAAGCTATCCAGGCCCGGCAAGCGGTGGTTGTTGCCACTCAACGAGTGTAGATAAGTGGCCAGGGTCGTGATGCGATCGCTAAAGTGCTGGTTATAGGTTACCAGGGCATAAAAGCGCTCTACATCGCCCTGCTTGGTCCTGGGCTCACCCAGCATGCGCTGAAAGGCTGCCGCCGCATTGGCATTCTCCAGGTGGGCCTTCTTGCTTGCCTGGTGAATCTGCTCGTGCGAACCAGGCTGTCCCATATAAGCGGCCAGCACATACTGGAAATATTCTCGATTAGCGGCAATCGTACGAGCCAGTTGCACCGGGAGACGCTCGCGTTCCCATTGTGGGGATATCAAGTAGCCGGCCGCAATGGAGATCAGTCCTCCCAGTACGGTATTCATAATACGAATACAGGCAACCACCCAGTCACCAGGCATAGAGATGTTCAGCATCAAGACGACAAACAGGGTTAGAAATGCGACAAAGGCGCCATAATCGCCATTCAACAGAGAGAAAGCATAGAAACCGATGAAGATTAATAAACCGATTAAGACCAGCTCGTTATGAATCGCTCCAGCCACCAGGGCCGCAATGACGCCACCAAGGACCGTACCAAAGAGGCGTTGATTGGCGCGTTTACGGGTTCCCCCAAAGTCTGGTTTCAGGATAAAAAGAATGGTCAGTGGAATCCAGAAGCCATGCGTGATATTAAATGACATATAGATGGTGACAGCAAGTGCCGTCGATATGGCCAGACGCAACGAATGTCGATAGACCAGAGAGCGGGTGGTCATGTTATCTTTGAACAGTTCCCAGTGAATTTTTGTGTTTGCCAGCCATTGCCGCTCCCAGCTTTTGAAGGTAGGCGAGGACTGCTTTACCGCGCTGGCGCTTGATCCACCATCATTAAATTCACATAAATATCCACCTGCTGCCCGTACCTCTTCAACGACTGTCTTCAACAGGCGTATTACGTTCCTCATGCTCACCAGGGCGGCATAGTCATCAATCAAACGCGGCAGGGTTTCGCGCAAAGAGACTTCGTGCTCTTCCAACCAGTGAAGATCTTGCTGCAAGACATCCATATCCAGAGATTGCCCGGCCCTCACCGTATCGGCAAAATTTGAGACCACCTGAGCGACATATTGAACACTTTCATCCAGCAAGATTTGAATATGCGTCACGCGCGTCTGAGCCCGGGCAATCTCTATCCCTTCAGCCAGCGCAATAGAGGCATCGAAAAGACGATCAGCAGTCAGGGTTAAGAGGAAGAAACGCTGACCGATCGGGCTCGCTCCCTGGCGGGCCGAACGAAAAGTAAGCATAGTTGAGTGCGCCACATCATGGGCAGCCAGGACGAGTGCTCGTTCACGTGCCACACCTTGATTCCAACGCGCAGTTGTATCTCCCTGCTCAGCCATCTTGCCACAGGCCTGCGAGAGAAATGTACTCAGAGCCTGGTAGTAATCCGAGATCGCCTGTCTGACTGGTTGATGCGGCTGCAGAGGCCAGAGGCAGAGGGTCAACAGCATAGCCCATAAGCCACCCACAATAAATGCCGCCAGGCGTCCCTCAGCCACACCCAAACTGGCCGGCTGCCCCAGCACAATAATAAATATGCCGATCACCACAAAACCAACCTTTGAACCTGTGTTGCCAAAGATACCGAGCATACCAAAGCAAAATGCACACAGGAACATTAAAGGAACGGCCAGCCATAAAATACTTCCACTAATAGTAGCGACAAATGCCGCCAGAGCCACACCTATAGTGGCTGAACCCATCGCAAAAGCCCGCGAACGATATAGTCCACCGACATCAGCCAGTACAACATAAAGTCCACCCAGGAAACACATCACACCCATATCATATTGATGTAACTGCAGACCTAATAGAATGGGAATAACAGTAATTGCCGTCACACGTATACCATTGATGATGGCGGAACGATCCAGGATTAAATTATGGGTGATATGTTTAAAAATCGCGTTAGAGGATTTATAAATACGATTCATCTATCGCTTCTCCTCCAACCCGACCCCAGCATACCCTTTCAGGCCACTTCTCAAGTAATCAGACACCCCGAACGCTCCTTTCGGCATAGACGCGTGGACATAGTTATAGCAGAAATTAAACATGTGCATAGGAATAGAATTGCATTCTAAGTAGTAGTAGGAACGAAACATTGTTCAGTGTGAGATGCATCAAGACATTGATGGGTAAAAGCAGCAGGAGTTTTCGGCGATGAAAATTAAATGCTTCTGGAACACTGAGACTGCCACCAGGCAACGTGCAAATGATTTCAACTCATAGTTCCGTATAGTAGTATACCACATATTTTATCTCTCGGTGCGTCAGTGAGTCAGTGGCAAAGTAAACCAGAAAGTTGAACCTGACTGTAGCGAACTATCTACTCCCACCTGGCCATGGTGCTGTCTGATAATTACCTGACTGATATATAGCCCCAGCCCCATACCAGCGGAGCCCTGATAGATAATCCGGTCCGGTATCTGGTAAAAACGTTCCCAGATGCGCATCTGCTCCGCCAGAGCCACCCCGGGTCCCTGGTCACTCACCTCTACCCTCACCATACGCTCATCACGACAGATTTTCAGCTCAATGGGAGCTTCATCGAAACTGTATTTAATGGCGTTACTGATATAATTCATCAAGACCTGTTCAATACGTCTTCTATCGGCAATAACAGGAAATGATTGTTCAGCCACAGATTCATTCAGAATAAGCGGATGTGAATTTTCCTCGCTCGCCATAGCGGTAATAACTTGCTTGACAAGCTTGGCCAGATTAAATAAGGTGGGCTGCAAATCTAAACGCTGCTCCTGGATATAGGAAACATCCAGGAGATCATCGATCAGCCGATGCTCGACGCTAACCTGCTGCTCCCCTCGATTGAGCATGGTAATCACTTGTTGAGCTACTACATTTGCCTGCTCGCTATCCTTTGCTTCCTGCGCATCATTAAAACGCTTCAGGCGACGCCTGGCGATCTGGATACAGGCTTTGATCGTGGCAAGCGGAGTTCGAAGTTCGTGGCTGGCCAGGCTAAGAAACTCATCTTTCTGCCGACTCACTTCGCGTTCAGCGACCGAATAAGCCTCTGCGGCGGTTCTGGCACGCATCAGGCGCTCACGTTCGATAACCAGGGCAATAAGCTTGCCAACCGCTTTTAGCAGGGTCAAGGCCTCGTGGAAAGGATAGATACGCTCAACATCGCTCCCATCAATACAGATCAGGCCGGGATAACCGCCGCGGACATAAAGCGGGGCCACCAGGACAGTTTTCATGCCACAGGTGGCCAGGATAGTAGCCAGGGCTGGCGATTGCTCTACGTCTATCAGCAGGGCCTCTCCGGCCTGCAACATGCTCAATTGCTCCTGATCAAAAAACTCAGATAGATGGTAACATGCTAATCGTTCATAGATGCTCGCCTGCTCACTGGCGCTACCTCCACTCACCGCGATAGGCTGAAAACGCTCGGTCTCGGCTTCGATGGTCAGGATACAGCCAAGCTGGCTCTCGAAAAGGTCACGGGTTAAGGCCAGCATATCGGCTGAGATCTGCTGGCTATTATTGCCAGCCGTATCGCTCTGGTCTGGAAATTGCGCCACCGCTTCAGCCATTTGCAAGAGTGTGAACAATGCCTGCTGCTTGCGTTGCTCTTGCTGATAGCGTAAAGTGACATCGCGCAGAATTAAGACCGCACCCAGCAGTTGTCCATTAGCGGCATGAATAGGGGCCCCACCAACATTGATCGTCAGTCCATGACCATCCAGGGCCGTTACCTGCACATCTTCATTGCCAGAGTTTTGCAATGTCTCGCCATGCAAAACGCGATAATGTGGTGTCTGCTCCAGAGGTAAGGGCTGCCCCTGATTGTCCCGCATGCGCACCGCTGCCAGGCGCTGCGCTAAGGGATGGGCAGTGAACTCTGGATCAAGCGAGACCAGGTGCATCAGGTCGCGGGCCGCTGAATTCATGCGCAAAATTTCACCATCTCGGCCCATCACTACTATGCCATCGGCAATAGCCTCAAATGTGACATCCATTTGTTGATTCAATTGCCACATCTGCTGTTCTGCCTCTTTGCGCTCCGTAATATTTTTTGCCACCCCATAGACCCTGGTGAAACCAGTTTCCTCATCCTTCATGCAATAGCAAACATCATGCAGCCAGTACACCAATCCGGATTTTGTAATAACGCGCCACTCCTGATCATCGGGCTCCCCCGCATGCATAGCTGCTATACGCGCCACTGCTCTGGGCAAATCGTCGGGATGGCAGAGTTTAATGACGTTCCAGCCCAGCAGATCTAATTCTTCCGCCGTGTACTCAATCAAATTCAAAAATGTGTCAGAGATCCATTCACGGTGCAGCTGCTCATCCGGCGTAATCTGATAGACGTAGGCATATTCAGCCAGGGAGCTGGACAGGTGTAGCACACGCTGCTGGCGCTCCTGTAAGCGGCGTTGCTCCAGTAAACGCTTGACCAGCGTCTCCTCTAAATCCTGGCGCAATTGATGGGGGGCCGTCATATCACGCACTACCACCAGGATACCGCTCAGTTGTCCCTGCTCATCTTGCAATGGTTTGCCGCTGATTTGCAAATACATCTCTTGCCCATCCAGGGCGGTTACACTTACAGTGGGGGCGACAGAGCCCAGCAGTATCTCACCCTGCAACAGACGCGCAAACGGCATGCTCTCGCCCGTAAAGAGTTGCCCTTGCGCATCACCATCTTGCTGACGACAAATAGACATTACGGTAGCAAAATCTGATGGAAATTCAGGCAGGACACGTATACAAAGATTCTGAGCGGCTATATTATATGACTCAATATAGCCCTGTGTATCCAACTGAAAAATAGCATCTGGAATCGCTTCCAGCAGCGTCTCAACCTCGCTTAAAATAGTGGTGTGTGCCAGTAAAGCATTCTCATGTTCTGCTACTTTATGTACACTATTCCCTGACTCAATGAATAATTGAGTATGTTCATGTAATGGATCTATTTGTGGAAAGGATTGTGATGTCTTTTGCTCCATAAACCGGGCGCCTCGTTACGTATCTCAATGCCAAAAGTATACCATTAAGGGAGCGAAAAATCTGCAAGAAATACTCGCCTCAATATATTGTGGATATAACAAGACGAAAAGCGCGGAAGAAAAGGGTATATTTTAAAGCCAGTTGGCCCGATTGGGAAGGCAGCTTACCTGAATTATACGATAAGGTATACTTATTAGAATGACAGTGCTTATAGCATTCGCTACACAACGATGTGCTTTATTGTAGAAGATAAAGGATGAGTATCATGGCAACTGTTATCTTACTTGGAACGCTGGATACCAAAGGTGTGGAATATGATTACTTACGCCAGCGCGTCCAACAATTAGGCAATGAGGTTATTCTAATTGATGCCGGCGTCAAAGGTTCTCCTCAAGTACAACCCGATATTCCCCATGAACAGGTGGCGCAGGCCGCGGGTGTGGATGTGGCCCAACTTGCGGCCGCTGGCGATCGTGGAGCGGCCGTAGCCGCCATGGCTCGGGGTGCCACCAGGATCGTGTTGGATCTCTTTCAGCAGGGTCGAGTACATGGTGTATTTGGCCTGGGAGGCTCCGGTGGCTCGGCCATCGTGTCCCAGGTTATGCGTGCCCTGCCGATTGGTGTGCCCAAGCTGGTAGTCTCTACCATGGCCGCCGGTGATACACGCCCATATGTAGGGGCTGTAGACATTACAATGATGTACTCGGTGGTAGATATCGCGGGCATTAACCGTATCTCCGAGCGTATTCTGACCAATGCGGCCGCTGGCATTAGTGGTATGGCTCAGGCCTATGAAAGTTTTAAAGCGGCCAGCAGCGGCAAGCCTTTAATTGGCGCGACCATGTTTGGGGTAACTACCCCCTGCGTGAATGAAGCGCGCAAATATCTAGAAGAACATGGCTATGAAGTGCTGGTCTTTCACGCCACTGGCACCGGCGGCCAGTCGATGGAGACCCTGATCAAAGATGGTTTTCTAGCCGGTGTATTGGATAGCACCCCCACGGAACTGGCCGATGAGCTGGTTGGAGGAGTGTTGAGCGCCGGTCCTGAGCGCCTGGAGGCTGCGGGAGCATACGCCATTCCACAGATCATCTCCCTGGGTGCGCTGGATATGGTCAACTTTGGTCCGCTGGATAGTGTGCCCGAAAAGTTCAAACAGCGCAATCTTTATAAACATAATGAGACAGTTACCTTGATGCGCACCACGGTTGAGGAAAATGCTGAGCTGGGCCGGATTATAGCCCGCAAGCTCAATCAGGCCAAAGGGCCGGTGGTGGTCTTTATTCCACTGCGCGGCGTCTCCCTGATTGATGTTGAGGGGGGTCCATTCTATGATCCACAGGCCGATCAAGCATTAATTGAGAATCTAACCAACAATTTAAATAAAGATATCGAAGTTCATAAACTTGATATGGATCTGAATGATCCCCGTTTCGCCCGCGCCATGGCCAGCCGGCTGGATGAATATGTGCAGACCAGGCTCAAACGGCCTGAACGAACCACTACCGCATCCTGATAAAGGAGGGAAGCTGTGAATAGAGCGCAAGCATTAGCAGGTCTCAAAAAAACGCTTAAGCAGGGAGGTATCATTGTAGGGGCCGGGGCGGGCACAGGCCTCTCTGCCAGGTGCGTAGAGGCTGGCGGGGTAGACCTGATCATCATTTATAACTCTGGTCGCTATCGTATGGCTGGCCGTGGCTCACTGGCCGGACTGCTACCCTATGGAGATGCCAACGCGATCGTGGTTGAGATGGCCAATGAAGTCCTACCCATTGTAAAAAAAACGCCGGTACTGGCCGGAGTATGTGGTACCGATCCATTTCGCATGATGCCCTACTTTTTGCGGCAGCTAAAGGAGATGGGCTTTGCCGGGGTGCAAAACTTTCCGACCGTCGGCCTGTTTGACGGTACATTTCGCCAGAACATTGAAGAGACCGGCATGGGCTTTGGCCTGGAAATCGATATGATTCGAAGCGCCCATGAACTGGATCTATTGACCGCCCCGTATGTCTTTAATCCAGACGAGGCACGCGCCATGGCCGAAGCAGGTGCGGACATCCTGGTGCCCCATATGGGACTGACCACCAAAGGTTCGATCGGCGCCCATACTGCGGTCACGCTCGATGAGGCAGTCACGCGTGTCCAGTCCATGCATGACGCCGCCAAAAAGGTCAATCCAGACATTATGGTCCTCTGCCATGGCGGTCCCATCGCAGAACCAGAAGACGCCGCTTACGTCCTCCAGCATACCAGAGGAGTGGTCGGCTTCTTTGGCGCATCCAGCATGGAGCGCCTGCCAACAGAGATCGCTATCACCGAGAATACACACCGTTTCAAAGCCATACAGACAGGAGAAAAACAGCATGGAAAAGCCCATTGATCCCCATAGTGTTCCAACGCAAACGTTCGATTGGGGCATTATAAAATGGCTGGTCAAACCTGAATACACACTGGGAACAGGTCTGACCTTCGGCGAAGTGATACTGCTACCAGGTAAAGGCCACGAACGCCACAATCATCCTGAGTCTGAAGAGATCCTCTATGTGCTCTCAGGCGAAGGTGAGCAGATGGTTAACGATGAAGAACCATTTACGATTAAAGCCGGCGATACCATTTACGTCTCAATTGGAGTCTACCACTCTACCATAAACACAGGCTGGGAACCATTGCGCTTGATCGCCCTGTACAATCCAGCTGGAGCCGAACGCGCCCTTGAAACAGCTCCCGACTTCCAGGAGGTGCCCGCAGGCCAGCTCGCAGGCTTACAACGCCAGGCTCAATAATCCTATAGGTTCGGCCCTCAGTGGCCGATTGCCACCCCGGTAGGGCGGCCCGGTATCCTCGCACGCGGCTGCTTGTCTCTGAGACCTCGGCCCACGCGGTGCCCAAACACGGATGTTGCTTTTGGGCAAGGCACCCCAACGCTGGGATACTGGGCCGCTGGGGCGGCAAGCGAGGGCAAGCTTCGCACTTACAGGGCCGAACCTATGCGCATCGCCATTCTTGTTACATGTTCGTGTGGGGAGGGTAAAAGGGGCAGGCTCCAATCCCATGTTTCTGAGCTCAAATTCATCTTATCTCAACGATATTGAGGACAAGACCCACACGTACAGATCATTGATGATTGGTGAATATTATTATTTATGCCTGGCGGATAGAGCGTTGGGATAGACCGATCAGGGCCAATACGATACTTAAAATTCCGCCGCCAATAAATGCCCAGGCGGCTCCAAAATGGTCACTGATAAAACCGGCTTCCCATAAACCAACGGAGACCAGGCTATTGGCTCCTAATAGGTAAATACTGTAGACGCGGCCTAGCTTTTCTGCTGGTACATGCGTCTGTAGCTGCATATCCCACATAATCTCAAAGAGACCATCTCCAAAACCAACCAGCACGCCTGCTCCCAGGAAAATAAAGGCGATCAGGATGGAGGATGGGGGTAGCGCAAACAACAAAAAAGCCAGGCCTAGCAAGATCAAACCACTATAAGCAACGATGCCGCGATGGCGAAACGGTAATTGTCCAATAAACATGGTCGAGAGCAGCGCACCTAAGGCCAGGGCCGAGCCAACGCCCCCGAACAACAAAATACCGTTCAGTTGCAGCTGGCTCTCTTTTAAGAGCTTGGGCAAAGCAATCTGATCCAGTCCGGCTAATCCTGCTCCAGCCAGGCTCACCAGTACAGTCGACAGCCAGATCCAGGGCACGCTCCATACATAGCGCAACCCATCGACAATATCCCTCCCAACATGCTGGAAAAGCGGCGTTTTCTGAGTTGCTGTATCAGCCATCAAGCTACTACTCTTGCCCTGCTGCCGCACCCCTGGCCGGCCCATAACAAACATACAAAAGGCTGAGAAAACAAAGGTCAGGGCGTCAAAGAGGAAGGCGCTTATAGGTCCTAGAACCGCAAACAATGCGGCTCCCAGACTCGGTCCAATCAGCTGACTGCCTTGCTTGCTTAAACCATTCATGGCATTTACCGATGGTAAGAGCTCTTTGGACTCTACCAGCTGCGGCAAAAGTGCTCGATAGGCCGGACCAAAGAAACCACGCACGGTACCAAAAATCAAACCGACCAGCATAACATGCCAGATCTGCAGCTGATGCAACCAGGCCAGCAGTGTCACCAGCGATACTAATAATGCCCTACCGCTATCCGCCCACAGAATCACGCGTCTCTTCGGAAGCCGGTCCGCGGCCACCCCACCCAGTAGCAAGAAGATGATGCGTGGAAGCTCTTCAACAATCCTCACCAGAGCCATCTGTTCCGCCGAACCAGTAATTATCAGCACTTCCCAGGCCAGCGCAATCCCAAACGCATCATTGCCCATAGCAGAAATAGTTTGTCCAAGCCAGAAAAATAAAAAAGGGCGTGATTTCAACGCCTGGAAAATTTGGATACGTTTACTCGTGTTGATACTCATAGCCAGCTTTCTACGTAAGCTACAAAGAGGTGATAACATCTCCAAATAACATTTTCACAAATAGTAAGACGACCTATGCAATAAAAAAAGAATAAGTAGTTAGAATTTGTTTCTCACGCAGATTGGGTAACAGTATTGCAAGCGCCCTATTAGCTCAACCAGGACATCTTGCTGGCTCGCTACAGCAGGGATTTTTACTGTTCGTCCAGAGATCCCGAGCAAGTCATACGATGGACATCCTTTCAGGTTTGGAGTGCGTGGTGGACGGCCGCGGCCATCCACCACACACACTCCACACACCCAACCCGGCGCCATAGGCGCCAAAGAGGAAATTTAAAAAGGCCTGTCGCACAGGTAAAAAAGTGGACATTTATACTGGTTACAGCGTCATAAATCTTAGGGGGCTTAGTGTAAAGCGTTAGTATTCTTGAACTTGCCTGCGCAGAAAAGGTGAAGTGATGACCCTTTTAAGACAAAAATATACACGCAGAATAACTATTGGCTTATTAGTTGGGATTATCAGTAGCGTTGTCTTTGTCATCTTCAAAACCCAAAACTCAACAGGATACGTCCTGCTGGGAGCTGCGCTGGGCATCCTATTTGCCGTGTCTCGTCGCGCATATCCTTTTGACTATATAGAGAGCATGTTGACAGCAGCCGCGCTCGGCATCCTGTTCTGGGTCTGTTTCAATTGTCTGTTATTCCCATTGCTCACTGGTCATAGTCCACCATGGACAGCGATGGGAATGCGCCAGTTGTTTCCGGAACTGGTAGCCTGGGTCTTGTATGGTGCTTGCCTGGGACTGTTGCTTGTACTCGGCAACCAGCTAGCTTTCCAGTTGCTGGGTCCAGAACAACAGAAGTCGCGGCCCACACAAGCGATTACAACCCGTATCGTCATTGTAGGCGGGGGCTTTGCCGGTATGACAGTAGCCCAACATCTTGAGCAAGCATTCGGGGCTGATCCAACGGTCTCTATTACGATTATCAGTGATACCAACGCACTGCTGTTCACGCCAATGCTGGCGGAAGTGGCGGGCGGCAGCCTGGAACCCTCCCACATCTGCAATCCGCTACGCACAAGTCTGAGGCGCACCCAGGTCATACATGGCTGTGTTACGCAGATTGATACTCAGCACAAACAGCTCACCCTGACAACAAAAACTCCCTTCTCCCAACCAGACACCATCACGTATGATCATCTTGTACTGGCAGTTGGTAGCATCTCTAATTTTTTAGAACGCGAAGATATTCGTCTGCATGCCTTGAGCTTTAAATCGATTGAAGATGCCATTCGTATTCGCGGCCATGCCATCAATATGCTGGAGTATGCCGATCGCGAGACAGATAAAGACAAACGCGCGGCCATGCTTACCTTTGTCATCGCCGGGGCGGGCTTCGCAGGCGCCGAACTGGCAGGAGCCCTCAACGATCTGCTGCGGAGCGCCCTGCCTTACTATCCAACTATTCAACAACATGAAATACGCATCTTGCTGGTCCATTCTCGTGACCACATTCTGCCCGAGCTAAGCCGCTCACTGGCAGATTACGCAATGACACAGATGGAGGCGCGCGGCGTCACCATGCGCTTGAATACCCGTCTGACGGGGGCGCATGCTGGAGGCGTCATACTCAACAAGGATGAAGAGGTAGGCACCAACACGTTAGTCTGGACGGCAGGAGTCAAGCCACATCCGCTGGTACAAACATTAGCAGCCGATCATGATAGCCATGGGGCCATTGCCGTCGATCAATACCTGGCAGTGCCCGCTTTATCTGGAGTATGGGCTTTGGGAGATTGCGCGCTGGTCAACGATGCTGTTACGCATCAACCGTGTCCACCGACGGCTCAGTTTGCCTTGCGTGAAGCCTATACCCTGGCCCACAATATTCATGCCGGTGTACACTATCAACCCCTCAAGCCATTTCACTTTAATGCGCTCGGTATCCTGTGCGTGGTAGGCTATCAGACCGCCTGCGCCGAGATCAAAGGTCTACGCTTCTCAGGCTTTTTTGCCTGGATATTATGGCGTGGCATCTATCTCTCTAAGCTCCCCGGACTGGAACGTAAAATACGGGTTCTAAGCGATTGGATTATCGAGATTTTCTTTCCACGCGATATCGTACAAACCATCGACCTGGATGAGCGGCCAACTACTATCATGGAGATAGAACAGATAGTGCCACCAATAACAGGCAGCCAGCCGAGAGGATAGCATTAAACTATGCGCTACACACTTGTGCAAAACCTGCTACTCAGCAGCGTGATTGGGATACTGGGGCTATCTGTATTCTCAGGGCCACCCCTGTATCAATTGCTCCCTGGCTGCTTATTGTTCTGGGTGGACTGTTCGGGCTGCTCTTCGCAGCTTCGATCGGGCGGCGAATTTTACATCCAGGTTCTGGCTTGATCTGGGGTCTGGGTTGCGCATTCCTTCTCTGGCTCATCGAAGCGGTAGGGGTACGATCCATGCTCGCAGAAACTAACCAGATGCCTATGCTCGACCTGGCACGCTTGCATTTTCCAGAATTGGTCTCATTCCTGCTGCTTCTGGGCGCACCCCTGGGACTGCTTACCGGCTGGTGGAATAGTCATCAGGTGGCCCATTCCCCAACGACCCACACCTATCTGCGAGCCATTATTGTTGGTGGACTGGCCGGACTGGTTGGTGGCTGGGCTTTCAGTAGCTGGTTTGTGCAGAATAATGCGTTTATAGTGATTGCAGGTATCTTTAACTCGCATTCCTTAACAGTCGGTACACTTCTTCATTACACCATTGCCATCGTCATTGGAGCCAGTTTTGGACTGCTTTTCCAGCATGATGTGCTCAGCCCTGGATCAAGTATCTGCTGGGGACTGGCCTATGGTCTCTTCTGGTGGTTCTTAGGACCACTAACCCTGCTACCAACCATGCTCCACCAACCAATTCATTGGTCCTATCTCTATGGTGCAAGCTTCTTTGGCTCATTCATTGGTCATGCCGTTTATGGTATCTGGCTGGGCCTGGTCTATGCCTTGCTCGATCGGCTATGGGTCAAGCTCTTCATTACATCTGATCCACTCAAACGCGAAATCGAGGGAGCAGGGGTCCACACACTGCTCTCGCTATTATGGGGAGCGCTAGCTAGCCTGGCGGGAGGCCTGCTTTTTAGCCTTATCATGCTAGCCACTGGCGTCCTGCCGCGCCTTGCCAGCTTGATAGGTGCATCATCACCATTTCCTGGCTTTATCGTCCATATGATAATTAGCACAATCATTGGCATGAGCTATGGAGTATTGTTTGAGCACGAAGCCACAAATGTGCAGGCCAGCCTGATCTGGGGCACCCTCTACGGCCTGGCGTGGTGGTTTATTGGTCCCTTAACTATCCTCCCGCTTCTATTAGGGGTGCCAATCACCTGGACCATGCAGGCAGCGAACATCCTGTTGCCATCGCTGCTTGGTCACATTTTGTATGGGGGATTAACCGGAGTGATTTTTCTCTACTTACAACGTCGTCACATGGATTGGCTCCTGATAGATCCACGTCTCGCGGCACGCGAAGAGAGGCTACTCCGACCTGGCGGCACGCCAGCACCAGCGCTATGGCTCTTTGTGCTTGGGTTGGGGATAGTATTGCCTATTATTTTAGGCTAGCAATGATTATAAGAAATGTGGCATAGATCTGGATCTCCCTTTATAGCTAACCATCACTTATATGGAGATCCAGATTGAAATAACAAATAATAATGAAGATTAAAACTCGCTAGCCACGTCCAAAGAATTCGTCATAAGAGAAGCCGTTATGGATTTCAAGTACAAAATCAGCGTCTCGCTCTTGTTTTAGTACCCAGCGCCGTTCACCAAGCTCCACAAAATGGCGCCGCGCATCAAAGACCTCGATCGACTTGCCACGCTCTTCCACATCCCTCACCCGTGCCCGAGCGCGTCGAATATCCAGGTCAGCCACCACAAAAATTTTCACAATGGATTGGGCATAAGCGCGAAAAAATTGTTCACAGCGAATTGGATAGAGGCCTTCAATCACCAGATTCTGGTTGGGCTGTAGATGCATGGCTTGATGGCCAACCCGACGATTAGCCACAAAGCTATAGCGCGGAATCAACGTCTCCCCATATTGCAGTAATTCTTTAATGTTTTGTCCCAGGGTATGAATATCATAAGCTTCTGGGCTCTCCCACTGGGGCGCGACACCATATATTTCATCATGCTCAATCGTGATCGCATCCTCATCCACAAAATAGTGATCCATGGAGAGAACGGCCGCATTGAGATGATGTGCCAATTGCGTTGAAAAGGTAGTTTTGCCAGATGCGGCTGGTCCGGCAACCAGATACACCTGTGCAGGTGGCAAATCCTCTATGCGTGTAATCACGGCAGGCATACGTAACATTGTCACTCCTCCACTCTCGAAAAGCAATTGTAAACGCCATTCTAATTATTTATCTAAACGTGTTTGATCCCTATGTTCTTCGCACACTCTGTCCATACGCATTCACACCCGCGATGCTCATACAGAATTTCTTCTTTGTTGCAAAAATTGCGCCAGGCGCAATTTTTGCAACAAAGAAGAAAAAAGGTTCGGGCGCGCATGCGCATGTCCGCAAAGAAACGATTTGATCTCCATAGGCATGGGAATCAAATACGCTCCGACTGTAACAGCCAAAATTATTAAGTTAATATTAATAAGTGTAAATCCAATTTAACAATTTTACCCAACAATAGGGCTTTTGTCTATGTGGAGATAATAATTTCTATTGACTTCAACAGGAAAATATGTTAATTACAATTATTAATAATTACGTTTATCGATTAACTTGCAGCAGCTTCTACAAGGATGAAGGAGCTTTATGACCACTATTTACGATATCGCCAGGGCAGCGGGCGTGACAGCGACGACCGTTTCCAATGTACTTTCAGGCAAAGGCTCGGTTAGTTCAGCCACCCGCGCCCGCGTTATGCAATACGTCGAGGAACTTCATTACAGTCCTAATCTGGTTGCGCGCAGCTTGATTAAGGGAAGGACCGGCGTATTGGGCCTCGTTTTCCCATCTATCGATAATCCTTTCTTTGCTGAAATGACCGCGGCCATGGAATGCCTGGCCTATCAGGCAGGCTTTCGCGTCTTTGTCTCTACATTTTCCAGCGGTGATCAGACGGGGCAAAAGATGCTGCGAGATCTGGCCTTGCGACGTGTAGATGGAGTAATTATCTTCTCCGCGGCCATTACGCTTGACATTATTCAGGCCATGGAACTGCCAAATTTACCGATCATTTATTGTCTGGAAGAAGAGATGCAGCCTTGCCCTTTTCCAGCTATTTCCTATGATTTCTTCGAAGGTGGTCGCCTGGCAGGTGAACACCTCCTCTCCCTTGGACATCGACGTATTGGTGTGATCACTGACATGACCGATGAAGGTCAACTATGTCATAGGTCACGTATAAAAGGCTTGCAAACGGCCCTGGCTTCCTACGATCTTACGCTTGATACCGACCTAATGAAGAATGGACATTCAAATGCGGAAACAGGCAAAGCCGTAGGCTATGAGTTATTAACCCATCCCAATCGACCCACAGCGGTATTTGCCACCAACGACATGATGGCCATGGGTCTGATGACAGCCGCCTGGGAGTTGAATATTCAGATTCCCAGGGATCTCTCCATCATTGGCTTTGATGGCATTGCCATTTCACGCTTTACCACTCCACCACTGACAACTATTAAAATTGATATCGAGGCCCTGGCAGCAGAAGCAATAAATCTCCTGCTGCATGAAATCAAACATCCAAATTCACAAAATTCGGTTGTGCTCCCGGCAACGCTTGTTCAAGGCGCATCTACGGGACCACTTCTTCTATAAAACTACTTTGATGAAAGGAGGGTGCAATTTTTTACCCCTTCAGCCTCGTTTCTATCTACTGTTTTTCGCTTATGATCGGCTCACTCGTATAGCTCTCACAGCCTGGCTCCCCGCCAGTTCGAATCAGAGCTCATACAGCTTAAATGTAAATCGTACAACCGTATATCCTGTCAAACTAACGCTGCGCTGGCATAGAAACTAATAGCCGCTATCAATGGCTATCTATTGTGGAAAGAAAACGTTATCTACTGTTCAGGCAGGTTTGAAACCATTACATGGGTCAAAGTTTCAGAAAGTGAGGTTCATGATGAATCGCACCAGCAATCGCTCTTCGCGTAAGATAAACACATCGCTGCGGGGTATCTTATGCTTACTGGCACTCTTCTCAGTTGCGCTGAGCGCCTGCACCGGGGCAGGTCCCAATCAAAAGATTCAGCTCACCATGTGGTATTGGAACCGCTCAATTGATGATTCGCTCATTCAGCAGGTAGGGAGAGTATTTCCTAATATCGATCTGCACGCCGAAAAGATTACCGATTACGACAGCAAAGTCAGGACATCCATGGCTGGACATCACGGTGTTCCTGATATACTCGGCATCAACTCCAATATCGCCACCTATTTTCCGGATGAAGACCAATTTGTCGATCTACGTACCCTGGGCGCGGACTCCATCAAGTCGCAGTACCTGGACTGGAAATGGAATCTGGGAGTCGCCCCAGGTGGCAGGCTGATCGCCCTGCCGATGGATACAGGTCCAACCGCCCTCTTCTATCGCGCGGATCTCTTTGCCAAAGCGGGCTTGCCTACTGATCCTCAAGCAGTTACCAATCAGCTTAAGACCTGGGATGATTATATTCAGGCGGGCCTGAAACTAAAACAAGCCACAAATGGCAAAGTGTTTATGTTTGATAACATCAACAACGTCTTTAGCCAATCGGTCGGCCAACATGCGCTACAATATTTTGATCGTTCGGATCACTATATTGGGACCCAGGATATCGTGAAACAGGCCTGGACACTGGCCAATCAGGTCAAACAAGATGGTATCAGCGCGAATATTGCGAACTGGACCACGGAATGGAATGCAGGCGTCAGCAATGGCACCATCGCTTCATTTGTCGGAGCCGTCTGGATGAAGCAGATATTGCAGGATGCCGCGCCCAATACCAAGGGCCAGTGGCGCATTGCACGCAATCCAGGTGGAGATGGCAACTCGGGTGGTTCATTCCTCGCTGTGACCAAGGCCAGTGCTCATCCACAAGAAGCGTTTGAAGTGGTAAAATGGCTCGAAAACCCCACCAATCAACTGACCGCCTACAAGTCACTCCAGCTATTCCCTTCAACCCTTAGCACCTTCGATCAGCCTGGTATGAACTCTAATGAGGATTTTTATGGCGGCCAGGACACCAACCAGGTCTTCTCGGTGGCAGCGAAAGATATTCCTCGCTTCTACTTCAATGCTTACAGCGATATCGTCGCGGGAGCTTATAGCGATCAATTGAGCCTGATAGCCCTGCAGAATAAAAGCCCCGATCAGGCCTGGAATGACGCTCAAACAGAAATCCAGAGACAACTGTTACGGTAATCATAGCCTTTGATCCAAAGAAGGAGGAAAAAGACATATGAGTAGTGTCAGTCCAGTCGCTGTATCCCAAAGCGGCACGCAGCAAAATACTGTCGTTAAGCCCAAAAGCAATTTCCGCAAATACCTCCCTATGTATTTGTCAATTGCGCCATACTTCATCATTTTCCTGGTATTTAGCATCGTACCAACCATCTTCTCGCTCTACCTGGCCTTCCAGCAATGGGACGGTATTGGTAAGATGACCTTTATCGGTTTTAACAATTTCACCTTTGCTTTCAACGATCCCAAATTTGGCACCGCCATCCTCAACACCTTCGAAATCTGGTTTATGTCAACCATCCCCATGCTCTTCCTGGCATTGATTATGGCCTTCCTGCTCAACCAGAGGACACGCTCCAAGTTTGCTTACCAGATCGCCTACTTCCTACCAAACATTACCTCAATTGTCGCAATTACCCTGATCTTCAATTCATTCTTTGGCGCCCAGTTCGGTCTGTTCAACACTGTGTTGACCGCCCTGCACCTGCCAGCCGTACAATGGCTCAGTGATTTCTGGGCCATGAAATGGGCGATCGCCCTCCTCGTCATCTGGCGCTGGGTCGGCTATAATTCCCTGGTCTATATGGCTGGCCTGCAAAGCATTCCCACCGATTTCTATGAGGCTGCGCGCCTGGATGGAGCCAACTCAATCAACATCTTTTTCCGCATCACCATCCCACTGCTACGACCGGTTATCCTCTTCACCGTCATCTCCTCCACCATTGGAGGCCTGACCCTCTTTACCGAGCCAAAAATTCTCTACACAGATAATGGTGGCGTCGGTAACCAGGGCTTGACGATGTCGCTGTATCAATACTGGCAATCTTTCTCCACATACCACTATGGCTACGGGCCGCCGTCAGTTGGATCATGTTCTTTATCCTGCTGGCCTTTACTTTCGTAAACTGGAAAATCGTGCAGCGCGGTGATAACTAAGACGAAGGAGTCGATGCGATGAAAGATTATGGTACACGTACACAACGGATCATTACCCATTTGATCCTGTTAATATTCTTGCTGGCATCGGTCTTTCCATTTTATTGGATGATCGTGATGTCGACCAATACGACCAGTGATATCTACCGTATTCCACCCAAAATTATCTTTGGGGACCAATTATGGGTCAACATTTCACATGTGCTCCAAAATATTGATTTCCTGACCAACTTTGGCAATACATTGCTGATCGCGGTTAGCGTCACGGTACTGGTGCTCTTCTTCTGTTCAATTGCTGGCTTCACTTTTGCCAAATTTGAGTTCCCCGGCAAAAAAATTCTGTTCGTGATTCTGTTGGGCACGATGATCATTCCAACCGCAGGTTCGTTGGTCGCTTCCTTTGTGATCATGGCTGACCTGGGCTGGATCGGCACCTTCTTACCCTTGATCATTCCTAGCATGGTGACCGCTTTCGGCATCTTCTGGATGCGCCAGTATTCGCTTTCAGCCATTCATACCGACCTGATTGATGCAGGCCGCATCGATGGCTGTAGCCACCTGCGCCTCTATTGGAGCGTTGCCCTGCCAGCGCTCAGGCCGCGCTGGGCTTCCTGGGCGTAATTACCTTCATTAATGCCTGGAACGACTACCTGTGGCCTTTGATTGTGCTCAATGATCCCAGGACCTATACCCTGCAGATCGCCCTGGCACAGTTAAATGGCGTCTATGGTACCGACTACAGCATGGTCATGGCGGGTACTTTGATGTCAACGATACCATTGATCATCATTTTCTTCCTGGGGGCACGCCAGTTCATCGCGAACATCTCAGCTGGAGCCTTGAAGTTCTAAGGCTTGAAATTTTCTAGAGCCGGCAGATTGCTTCATAGCAGCATAACGCCCGGGCAGAGTAACTTCTGTCCGGGCGTTATAGCAGCAAGGCTACTTTTTGTGTGAGGAAGCCTTCTTATCGGGATCAGGCAGGACACTGTGAATGGCTTTTAGAATTTCATCAATATCAAAAGGCTTGTAGACAACCGGTATCCCTTTATCCTCTAAGACAGATTCCTGCTCACGTACTTCATTTAAGGCGGCTGTACAGAGAATGATCGGCACGGCCTTGGTGGGCGGGTACATACGCAGTTTCTGCATCATTGTCCACCCTTCTTGCTGCATGCCAATTTTTAGATCGAGAATCACAAGGTCCGGCTTGAGTCGCTCAACATCTTCAACATTCTCCATCGTTTCCACTGAAGTTAAGACTTCATAGCCTTCGCCTTCAAGGAGCATGCGAAATAAGTCAAGAATAGATTCGTCATCGTTTATCACCACGATACGGGCAGACATACTTATAGCCTCGCTTCTCAGCATTTAGAGAAATATACTATTAGTACCTTCAAATTAAAAAGACACAATGTAGTATATCACACATATGTTCTACCTTTTCACAACTAAAGCAAGGCGTGAAGGGTGCTAAGAGCGATTTAGCTGGCTAAAAGTATCCAGTTGTAAGCCCATATATGCTACTATCTATAACTAATTTCCGCTAAAATTTGCCGCTGAGTTTCGAGAAGCCCCAGTCTAGCAAATTCGACACATCCAGGTTGCGCTGGGCTTCATCGGTACTATTTAAGATCGCCCCTACTATATAGTGTCCATCGCGAGCGGCGGCAAAGGCCAGGCAATAGCCAGCGCGACTGGAATGCCCTGTCTTCACTCCCAGCATACCAGGATAGTCAGTGAGCAAGCCATTAGTGGTCGTCCAATGATATTTGCGATGGTACATGGTTGGCGCGAGATCATAAGAGGTTTGCTGAACGATAGTGGCAAAGGTACTATTCGCCATGGCATATTCAGCTAACTTCGTTAAATCCGCCGCGCTGGTCATACTGACATCGCCATCGATCGTCAGGCCATCGGGGTCCACAAAATGGGTCTGGGTTAGCCCCAACACGGCAGCCTTGCTGTTCATCATTTGTACAAAATTGGGGGTAGAGCCACCAACATAATCGGCCAGGGCGGTAGCAGCATCAGCCCCGGAAGGCAACAATGCGCCATACAAAAGATCCCTGACCTTAATGATATCGCCTACATGCAATTGTGCGGTACTGGCAGTGCCATCCGCCGTACGATCAACCGCGTCCTGTGGAATTGTGACTTTTTGGTCGAGTCCTACGTCTTCAATTGTCAACATAGCTGTCATAATTTTTACCGTACTGGCCATCGGGAGGACCTGAGTCCCATTGACGTTAGACAACACGGCATTAGTATTGCCATCCACCATATAGATTGCCGAGGCCTGGGATTGCGGCATCATGCCTCGCGGCGTCGGCGTGGGTGTCGGAAGTGGTGTTGGCGTCGGTTCCGGAGTTGGTAAGGGAGTGGGAGTAGGCTCTGGCGTGGGTGTGGGAGTGGGATTCAATGAACCCAGAGTGTCCATAATCTGAGCATTGATAGGAGTAAATGTAAAAATATAGCACGTAGACCCGAATAGTAAAAGAATTATTATCAGTACAACGGCAAAAACGCGGCGCTCCATGCACAGGCTCCTGTCTAATATTTATTAGCAGAAAAACATTTATAGGTATCCAATAGTAGTATCGAATGAAAGGATAATTTGTTAACAGTTAATACTATGAAAAAATTACTGGCTTCTATCTGGAATTCTGGGCTCTAAAAGGCTTTTTTACACTTACCTTACTGGACATTTATATATCCTTAATTATGTTAATAGGTAATTAAGGCCATCAAAATCTATATTTCTATACATATCAACGCGTTTCATGGTATTCTAACAATGTTCCTACGACGACCTGAACAACAGGCCATGCGGCATAGCCGTGTGGAGAGGAACCCCGCGTAGCGGGACCGGAAGTTGTCTACTCGAAGTGAGGAAATATTGCAAGTAAACCATTACCTTAAAAACTTTTTACGTTTGGAGAAATCAAAACAGTCGAAGAAAAATCGTTTAAATGTAGTTATGGGAACCTTAAGTATACTTGGTGCCACATTGGGTGTAAGTCTAGCAGCTCCTAATATGGCATACGCAGCACCGGCTACGGCACATACGGCCACTACGCATACAGCGCAGGCTGTTACCAGTTGTACTAACTCCTATAAAGTAGTAGCAGGTGACACATTAAGTCAGATCGCCAAACGCTACACTGCTAGCTGGTTGACGCTAGCATCCATTAATAGCATTACCAATCCAAATCTCATTTTTATCAACCAGAAGATTTGTGTTGACAATGCGACAGCCGCCCGCACAGCTTCTAAGAAAGCGCCAGTTGCTCCAGCAGCTCCGACACCGGCCCCGGTCGTTCCGACACCAGCTCCGGCTGTGCCGACACCCGCGCCCGTCGTACCAACGCCAGTTCCGGCCGCTCCACCAGCCGCCGCTCCTGCGCCTGCAGTTGCTGCAAGCTCCGACATCAACGGAATGATTGATGAGATCTTCGGATCCTATGCGGCGGGGGCCAAACATATTGCCGCGTGTGAATCAGGGATGAATCCTGGTGCCACCAATGCTTATTCAATTGGTGGAAGCCACGCCGCAGGCCTGTTCCAGATCCTGTATCCGAGTACGTGGGGTACCACCTCGCAGGCTGGAATGTCTCCTTATGATGCCAGGGCCAATATTATTGCTGCCCACGACATATTCGTGCGCGATGGCTATAGCTGGCGTGAGTGGACGTGTCAATAAGGTAGATTACCTTTGACAGCATTAGATGTGTTAATTTAAGTTTTTAGACAACTCCGTTAAATTGACGTCCACAAAAAGAAGAAGCTCCGGAAGTTTTTCCGGGGCTTTTTCTTTTTGTTTTTGCGTGCGGGCGCTGACGTGCCCGAACGGTTTTAATATGTTGGCCACAAATGCGCTGTGCGCATTTGTGGCCAACATATTAAAACCGTCTATACAAGCATACCGAAACCTTATTGCTACAAGCACATTAAAATCTCATTTTTGCACTTGAACAGCAATAAGGTTTATTTGCCAGAGGTGTTTTCTACTTCGAGAGGCTGCTCTGCTGCTGGTTTGGGGGCTTTTTTCTGTTTGCGGGGCCTGTCAGTAGCTGCAGGGCGGGGCGTCTCTGGTACCTGGGGTAATTTCTGGGCATTCGCTACGGCTTCTGGACGCGGTGTCTCTGGTATCTGAGGCATGGAAGTTACAGCTGCGGGAACTTTCTGCGCGGACGTTTTCTCCTGAGCTGAAGCGGCTGGAGTTGGAAGCGCTTGCTGAGCCGCTTCACGAACAGCCTGCTTCTGCGCAGCCTTTTTCTTCTCCTCGGCCTTTTTCTTTTCGGCTTGCCTCTCTTCGTACCAGTGTTTACCATCAAGCAAAGTCCGATATGTCTTGTAGACTAAGGGACGATAAACCAGATCCTGCGTCTCTAATGAGCGCATGGCATAGCCACCAAAACCGCGTTTGAAATTATAGACTCCGTAGAGCTCATTGCCCTCTTCGAGCACATCGGGTATGCCACGTGAGTTAAAATACCAGCAGCCATGGGACTTCGCCCAGAGGATACGCTGCCATTGCAATAAGTAGTTGACGCGCATCTCGCGTGATTCATCAGAGGCGGCTTCGTACATATTCCAACTCCAACGTCCCAGGCGAACCACGATCGCGGCCGCGATGATGCGATTATCATATTCAGCAATCAGTAGCGCTGCGTTATCTTTGTACAGGCGCAAGAAATTCTCGTAGTACTCTTTATTGAGTACCATAAACTCACTACGCTCACCTGTCTCACAATAGATACGGTAAAAAGCGTCGATGCCGGACTGCTCGTGGCTTTCACGAATAACAACACCGGTGCGTGCGGATGTACGGATATATTGTCGTGTCTTTTTATGCATTTTAGACATCAACTCTTGCTCGTCGGCACGGATATCTGTCACCCACTCATGGCGTAAATGATGAGCATAGGGGATGGAGCGAAAGCCATAATGGCGGAGCGCATTCAGCCAGGTTCTATCATCGTCAGGTACACCTGGCTCTACCTTTAACATACAGGCGCCACGCTTATGCGCCTCAGCCTTGACGAAATTAAGCAATAATGTCATGGCTGGCGAAGCAGGATCTTCCACAATAGGGCCACGCGGAGCGTAAAAATAAGGGACGCGCAGGGCAGGCACGGTAGATACGAGCACAAGCATAACAGCACAAAGGGAACCATCATCCTTCACCACCCCAACGTGCAACGAATCGGAATGGCGCTTACTCATCAGCTCGCCCCACTCATAGGTCTGGGTGAGATTACATAATTCGGACGCCGCCACAAAGTCATTCCATTGCTGGCGATCAGTAATGATTTGCGCCTTCATTTTCTCTATCCTTTTCTTTTTGTCGTTATAACCATCAGAAATTTTACTGAATGAGCTATTAAGGTAAAATATGGAGGAATACGGCATTCTCAAAATAAGAACGATACATATCCACGAATTTATATATTGTTTGGGTAGATGCATGCAAAGGTATAGCTCTAAAGTCCTCTTTATAAACCACTAATTGGGGACAAACATGCTAATAAGCTGTCTGGCAAGCATTGAAAAGTCAGCACAATTGAGAATATGAAAAAGAGCAAAAAAAAACAAGCAAACTTAGCGAAGGTGACACTGGCTGAAAAAGGAGATCGATTTTAGGCTTTAAGAAGGGGACCCGGAGGATGAAACTATATACACAATCTGGCTCACTTAGTTCCTTCTACAGATTTTTGCTGCTTCCATTCAAAGCCTGGATTACCAGGCCACTACATCCACTACCTCACACAAATACAGCTTAGAAAATTTAAGCGGACAAAGAAAAACACAGGTGTGTTTTTACCTGTGTTTCTAAGAAAGTTGATCGTATGTATCGTCAGCGACGAAGAAGTCGAAATCCTTCCATTGAGACAATGGTTTGGGCTGAGGCAATACGGATACCGCATTCATAATGCGCGCAACCATATCTTCTGGCGGATTGGCCTGTAGCCCATTTACAAACAACTCATCCAGCTCCGTCTCTTCCAATACCACATCGCTATTTAAAAAGTCTAATGAAATGTTGTTCATAATTAAATCCCTCTTACGTTCATCGTTGTTATCGTCTGGTTTTAATACGATGAACATAAGAGGGAAGTTTCAGAATTCCAAGCTTTAGATTAGAAATCTTAAAAATGTCAGAGATAATTAAGAAGCGGAGCGTGCAACCCGTGGCTGCCAGTGCTGGGCCATTGAAGCGCGCAGCAACGGACGAGCGCGCTGGAAGTAAGTCTTTGCTGTGGCTTCCGGCATACTCAACGTTTTACCAATTTCGGCAAAGCTTAACTGAGAAGTGTAACGCAATAGTACTACCATACGGAACTTGGGAGGAAGCGCATCAATAGCTTCGTGCAGCTTTGCTTTTAAGTCGCTGCGCTCAGCCAGTTCGTCAGGCAAAGGACCACCATCAGGAATAATGGCTAATGGCGACAGATCCTCTTCATCGTGAGCAGATTCTAACTCCGAGAAGTGGATGGCGCGTTTGCGGCGCAATTCATCTAAACAGCGATTACGAGCTACCTGGAACAACCAGGCTTTCAGAGGCTCACCAGTGCGCAAGGTAGGCATTGAAATATAAAGCTGTGTAAAGACTTGCTGAGAGACATCACAGGCCAGGTCATAATCATTTAATAGGTGGCAGATAAAATTGAAGATTGGTGTATTATAGCGACGTACCAGCATTTCAAACGCGGACTGATCGCCAGCCAATGTTTGTTTTACCAATGTTCCGTCTGAAATTTCTGTATTCTGTAAATTATTTTTTGTATGTTCCCGAACTTGCATTTTCAACAACCTCACTTTCTTTCGTCCCCATAAGCATAGTTTTTTTGACGCTATAATTCAAGCGTTTTTGGGGTCGATAAGCTCTGCTGTAAGGTAGTCTAAGCATAAACTTAAGAGATTAAAAACATCCTTAGCAAAACCTGAGAATTTTCTAAGCTTCTCGGCGTTCTGCTAAGGATGTTTATGATGAGGCGCCTGCCCTTGCGACTGACGCTTCAGGCACGTACTGTCAATGTTAAGACGAAAGTGACGGTTGTGAATAGTGCCTTTCTCTGTTTACGAATGGTAGGACAATTAGGATACATGTCGACTGGTGGCCAATGTTAGCTTTTGAGCACATCAAGACCGGCTTGTAGCTCATGCAAATTCATATTTTTTTAAGATTAGACGGTTATGGCACGTGCTAATTGATGAGCCGCCAATGAAACGTCTTCAGCATTCACCACCGCTGTAATAACCGCTATTCCAGTGGCGCCCGCCTGTATGACCTCGCCAGCATTCTCAGCCGTGATGCCACCGATGGCGACCAGAGGGGTTGTATAGCGCCTGGCGATTTCTGAGATGAGGCTGAGACCCACTGGCTCCCCCGCATCTGCTTTGCCGCGTGTGGCATAGATAGGTCCGACCCCTAGATAATCTGCGCCTGCCATAATCGCAGCCACAGCCTCATCCAGCGAGCCAGCGGATATGCCAAGAATACGGTTTGGGCCAAGCAATTTGCGCGCCAGCTCAGCAGGCATATCATCCTGTCCTACGTGCGCACCATCGGCCTCAATCGCTAAGGCAACATCAATATGATCATTGACAATTAAAAGTACACCACGTTTGCGGGTAAGTTCACGCAGAGCCCGTCCCTCCTCGACCAGGGTACGAGTACTGACATTCTTATCGCGCAACTGGATCGCGGTCGCGCCACCATCAATGGCATCTGAGGCCACTTCTAACACACTACGCCCCGCGACCATTCCCGATCGGTTAAGACATGAAATGCAAGGTTGGGAGATACATTCCCACTCATACAAAGCTCACTCTCTGCTGCTCACAAAGCTGTTCATAGCTTAAAGCCGCCACGGCATCCAACAAATGAGAGCGGAAGGTACCAGGTCCACCGGCCATGGGAGCCGCAACCTCACCGGCAATCCCCATCGCCACCAGGGCCGCAATGGTAGCCTGCCAGGGATCTGACTCAACGGCCAGAAAAGCTCCTACCAGGCTGGTAGCCATACAACCGCTACCCGTGATTGAGCCCAGCAAGGGATGCCCATTGGCAACTTCAGCCGTACGCTCACCGTCCACAATTACATCATGCACGCCTGTAATAGCTACGGTACAACCAAAATTATTCGACGCTGTACGCGCGATGACCGCCGGGGCCGCGCCAGCAGAAATGGACTCAACGCCACGCGTCTCGCCCTCCACGCCAACCAGAGCACCAATCTCAGCGGCATTACCTCTTAAAACAGCGATCCGCAATTCACTCAATAGGCGTAAAGCATTCTGGGTCCGAAAACGCGTTGCCCCCGCACCTACTGGATCTAACACGATCGGGATACCTCGTTCGTTTGCTCGCTTTCCCGCCAGGAGCATCGACTCTATCTGCTCGACTGTTAATGTTCCTATATTTAACACCAGTGCGCCAGCCAGGCCAACCATCTCCTCAACTTCTTCAGGAGCGTGGGCCATCACTGGCAGGGCTCCAATCGCCAGCGTTATATTAGCAGTATCATTCATTACCACCATATTAGTAATGTGGTGGACAAGTGGTTTGCGCTCACGAATACGTGTCAGCAGCCCTGCCAGATCTTGCGTTGGTACATTAGTATTCATCGCTCTCATCCTTTGCGGCGTTTAAAAATATAGATAGAACAACTAAAAAATTGGGACTATCACCAATGCTAGACGGTATCATCTTTTTCATCATCAACTGTAACAGGCCTCTCCAGACCACGATCCAGCAGCCAGAAATGATCGACCGGGCCATGGCCATGTCCAATATGTAATGCATCTGCGTGCTGGATCGCCCCCGTAACATAGCGCTTGGCGCGTACTACGGCCTCATCGGCGTCCCAACCACGTGCGATAAAGGCGGTGATCGCTGCCGAGAATGTACAGCCAGTGCCATGGGTATTTGCGGTCTGCACGCGTTCAGCCCTCAGCTCCTGAAATTCCTGGCCATCAAACAAAATATCTACTGGAGCATCAGCACTATGTCCTCCTTTCACCACCACATAACGTGGACCCAGCGCATGGATAGCGCGGGCCGCTTCGCGCATCTCCACAGTGCCTCGCACGCTATGACCAACCAGCACCTCGGCCTCGGGTAGATTGGGCGTTACCACCTCCGCCAGCGGCAGCAGGGTCGACTTCAATGTCTCAATAGCCCTCTCCTGCAATAATCGTTCGCCTCCTTTCGCCACCATTACAGGATCAACTACCAGGCGCAAATTCCAATGTCGGACGCGCTCGGCTACCAGTTGGATGATCTCGGGACTGGCCAACATACCGGTCTTGGCTGCCAGGGCACCGATATCGTCCATCACCGCATCTATCTGTGCCGCGATCATTTCCAGTGGCAGCTCAAAAGCACTGAGCACGGCGCGCGTATTCTGGGCCGTCACGGCCGTAATTGCTGATGTTCCATATACGCCCAGGGCTGCAAAAGTCTTTAGATCAGCCTGGATACCTGCTCCCCCGCCCGAATCAGAACCAGCAATGGTCAGGGCACGTGGAGTTCCTCCAGCTACGCTTTGCATAGTAGAAGACATGTTACACTCCTCTTCTCACTATAAATATATTTATACACTGTTACGCGCCATTTCAGGCAAGGATCAACTACTCGACTGAGCTTTCATGTATAGCTTTTTTACTCGCTGGCAGGTTGCTAAAATAGCCCCGACCCAATAGATAATAGAGTAGCCCGCTGACAATAGCCCCAATCAGGCCGCTGATGTCGATGCCACCTAAAAGATGGGCCAGTGGACCCTGCCAGGGCGTGCTTAGCCAGGGTAAAGTTGCTGAGCCAATGAATGGGATTGTCACAGCAAAACCAACCAACCAGGCAATTACAGCACGCCAGAACACGCCTCCTTGATACCAGTAAAAACCATTACGCCCACGTGTCAGGTGTTCTGCAGCATATGAGCCACGCCTGAACACAAAGAAATCCACCAGCAATACTGCGGCCCAGGAGGGGACCCAGAGATAGGTCAACAAGAGAAAATCGGTGTAAAAGCCAAGGAAGCTGGTCGTCAATTCGGTATAGGTACGCGCTCGATTGAAATGGGAGAAGAAGCCGATACTATAGACACATATCCCCCAACCAGGCCACAGATCAGGGCCGATACCCAGCGGCGCAGCGGAATATCCATCGCCAGGGCAACCAGGCCCGCTGTATACACATCAAAGTAGTTCGCCCAGATCTCCCCCAGGACCACAAATAGCAGAAATGGGATCGTCAACCAGGCCGGGCTGGCCGCTGTAATCACACTGAGCAGATCTGGATTAGATGGGTCAATGGTATAGAGTGCCACGCCGATGATGCCCAATAGCGCGACCGGAAAACCAATGCCAGCGCCAGCCCACCAGGCGATGCGCTGCGACGACACGGAGCGTGGTAAGTAGCGCGAATAGTCCGAGGCAAAAGGAATCCAGGAGGCTACCAGGGCATAAATAAAACTACCACCCACCACCATAGCGGCAAAGCGCGGCGAACCATGCACAGTGGTGGGCAGCTTCCAGTGGATCTTTGGCCATAAGATAATAAATAGCAGGGCGCAAAAAGCCATAAAAACCACAGCACCATATTTTTCAAAGACATGCACCGTCTGGTGCCCATAAATCGCGACGACCATCGATGCAACCAGCACGATCGTGATCGCCCCCATCGCTACCTCTGTCGTCTTCGGGACGCCAAAAATGCCCAGCAACTGCACCAGCGCCCAGCCGCCAATAATACAGTCAACAGCAAACCAGCCGATCGCCATCAACCAGGTCAGCGCGGCACCCAGATATGCGCCCCGATGTCCATAGACCCCACGGGCGAAAATCATTTGCGGCGTACCCGTGCGGGCTCCTGTAGCACTTATAAGGCCATGAATAAGGGCCGCCAGGGCCGCACCAACCACGATCGCCACCCCACTATCAACCAATCCCAATTGTCCCCCGCTAACCCCACGGCTACCGGAGCACCAATAACCAGCGCGCCAGTCAACAAAGAAACATAATTGGACATAGCGCCGGTCCAGACCAGGGCCAATTCGCGTGGCGAGCCATGCCGCTCAGCATCGGGCACAGGCTCCATACCTCGGCGCTCTACCTTTAAAAACTCATCCGCCACCACAGGTGTAGGGCCACTAACTTTCACCTCATCAGACATAGCAAAACCCCTTTCAGCCCAGGCATAGGTCTCGCAAGGCCATAGTGACAACAAAAACGGCACTAGCTGCCAGCCAGTGCCGTCCGAGATTGCTACTCAAGCAAATGTCGTTTCCTACGCTGGCATTATCCAGATCAGGTTCGGTCGACAACGAACTTCCGGTTGTCCTCTCAGCCTGGCTTCCCCAAGCTCCCGCATCACTATTCAAAATGACAAGATCAATACATCAATAGTATTATTTTTCTTTACTATACCCCATAATCGAGCTACTTGCCAATCTGGAGTTCCCCCGAATTTGGGGGTCGGAGAAGAGAAAATGCGTCCCTCGTTAACTATAACGTTTTGCTTCAAGCAATGAGTCACCTATGGTAGAATTTAAACAAATTGGTGGGAATTGACTGTAACCTTTCTCACTTATAGTTTTTCTCCCCCGCTGGAATAAGTACATCAAGGCGGTTCTCGGCAGGGGCCAGAGGGCAGACCCAGCGATCATTATAAGAACAGGAAGGATTATACGCATAATTGAAATCGAGGATAATCTGTTTTTCATCATGGGTATTCGTGAAAGGAACGGGATCACTGCCCTTAATCGTATCGAAGAGGTAGCGACCAGAGCCATATGTTTCCGATGTATATGTTGCATCACGAAAAGGGAGAAACAGACCACCACCATATATGTTCAACCAGTATACAGATAGCTCCACAGGCGTCTCACCAACTGTAAAGCGAACCAATCCGACGGTGGTCATTGTCATCGATTCATGGGCATCCATCGCGATTTGTTGCTGCCTCGGCTCAACATTAGTATCAATAGTCACTGCAAAACACATGGTAGGATTATAAGAAAAGTAGCGCAAACCATGAAATTGACGACGCTGTCCCTCGTCCAGAGCGGATTGGGAATGCGTCAAGAAAAGCTGATCTTTGCGCTCCCGAAAATGCCGTAGAACGATCGCAGCATCTTCTCCAGCACATAATGCTCTGTTACGCTCACGATAAGAGGCTGCCACTTGAGATCGGTAATCGTACAGTGCCAGGTAGTTGGACATCAAATTCTCCTCAACTAAAAACGTTTCACGATAAGTGCCACTGCATTATATCAGAGAGTGAGAATAGTGCTTGATGGTTTCCAACGAGTATCCCAAAGTTTTCAAGCTATTGGAAAACTTTGGGATATTATATCTATGGCCACGCTCTTAATGTGGTTGACCTTTATTTTTATCCATGAGGATTTTTTCGCATACTCTGATGCTATCTTATCTAGAGGAAGATGCCACCGGAAACTTCTATCCTCTGCCCGTTGACCCAGCGGGTTTCATCGGAGAGTAAAGACGCGACGACACCACCAATATCGTCTGCTAAACCAACGCGACCAAGCGCGGTCTGGGAGGCCAGATGCTGGTTGACTGCTTCGTTATCACGAACCATGCCGCCTCCAAAGTCCGTTGCGATGGCACCAGGAGCGACTGTATTCACTGCAATACCGCGCGGACCAAGCTCAAGTGCCATGTAACGTGTCAGCACCTCTACCGCACCCTTCGCCGCACCATAGACACTATTGCCTGGAAAGGAGAAGCGCGCAAGTCCGGATGAGATGTTGATGATTCGTCCGCCATCGGCCAGCAAAGGAAGGAGTGTCTGTGTGAGGAAGAAGACTCCTTTGAAATGGATGTTGACCAACTGGTCAAATTGCTCTTCGGTCGTCTCGGTGAGTGGTGCGTTAATACCAAAACCGGCATTATTGACGAGGAAGTCAAAATTATCCCTTTGCCACGTTTGTTTGAGCGTCTCCTTCACCGCTTCTTTAAAAGCTGCAAAAGACTTTGTATCGGATGCATCGAGCTGCAAAGCGACGGCTTTGCGACCACTCTTCTCGATCGCAGCGACCACCTCTTCTGCTTCTTCTTTTTTGCTATTGTAGGTCAGAATAACATCCTGCCCTTTGGCGGCGATATTCAGCGCCATGGATCTCCCAAGCCCACGGCTTCCACCAGTAATGATTGCGACTTTCATGAGTTTTCCTTTCCAGAATATGTCTTATTTTCCTTAATGAGCTGCCTGGCCAGACCAGTAGCGATCTCGCCTATTTCTTGCGCCTTTGCATCATCGCCACACTGGACCGCTTTCCAAAACGCGACCTTATGCTCCAGGTAGCGAAGATGCTCTTGCTTCTGGGCCAGTTCTTGCTCCAGTGCTTTTCTCTGCGCCTCAAAGAGCTCAAGCTGCTGATCGGCAGCAGCTTTTCCATCTTTCAGAAGAGCAAAATACGTCCGCATATCCTCAATCGACATACCGGTTGTTCGTAAGCAAGCCAGCGTCTCAATATTTCGGACATCCTCAGCGGTATAGCGCCGATGGCCACTACTGTTGTCTCGCTTTACCCTGTCGAGTAAGCCAATCCGCTCGTAGTAGCGGAGTGTATGTTCGCTCAAGCCACTTCTCTGCACCACTTCCTGAAGCGTAAAGTGGAGAGGCGTTTTCATCTCAATATCACTTGACATAAAGGCATTATGCAATACCTGGAGTGCTCCAGGTCAAGAGTCTGTCGAGCCTTTTTTAAAATTGGTCAAAATGGTCTACCTTGCTTCCGTTTCTATCAGCAGACCTTTCCTCCTAATCATATATCGTCTCTTACCCGCAGAACAATTTTGCCGCGTGTGCGCCCTTTTGCTCCTTGCGCGTAAGCCTGGCGACCTTCCGAGAGGGGGAACACGGTATCAACAATCGGTCGGATCTTCCCGCTATCGATCAACTGACCAATCTGGAGCAGTTGCTGGCGATCAGGCTCAACAATAAACCAGACGGAGCGCACGCCATGCGCTTTCGCCTGTTCAACGGATGGAGGGCTGGCAACAGAGATAAGCACGCCATCTTTTTTTAGGACTTGCCAGGAGCGCTCCTGAGTGTCTCCACCAACCATATCAAGCACCATATCCACCTCATTCACCGCGTCCTCAAAACGTGTGCTGGTATAGTCAATGACCTCATTGGCGCCGAGGTCGCGCAAGAAATCTCTATTGCGCGCTGAGCCTGTCCCGATCACATACGCCCCGGCCCAGCGGGCCAGTTGTACGGCAAATACACCTACGCCTCCCGCCGCTCCATGGATTAACACCCGTTGGCCTGCCACCAACCCTCCATGTTTAAAAAAGGCCTGCCAGGCCGTCAGGGCCGTCAACGGTACTGCCGCGGCCTGTACATGATCAAGCGAACGCGGCCTGGGCGCCAGCTCTTCAGGTAAAGCAATCATATACTCGGCAGCGGAACCATCGCGATCAAAGGCGGTGAGGGCATAGACCGCGGACCCAACATTGATATCATTGACCCCAGCACCAACAGCATCAACCACGCCAGAGAGATCATGTCCAGGAATCGGCAATGTGCGTTTGATGCCCGCGCGAGTCTCATAGGTTTCGCTCCATGTCAGTTCTGGCGCGATCACGCCGGCTGCATAGACGCGCACCAATACCTCTCCTGGGCCAGGCTGTGGTTGGGGAACGTCTTCATAGACAAGCTCAGCAGGATCGCTATGGCCATGAATACGGATCGCTTTCATTTGATTGCTCCTTTTCGTTGTAGTGCTTCTTCTCCATGTGTTTCGCACAACTTCTTAGTACAATGTTCTGATGCAAAATCCAACAATCAAGCTTCAATCTTTTTCCAGCAATGCCCCGTGTAATAAGAACAATCCAGCAATATATCGTTAAGGAATTAAAAAAATGGCGCTCCTCTTACATATATCAAGCCAGGTACGCACAATACTAATTTCAATCATTACGGTCGCCACATTACTTGGTATCATGATCCGCCCATGGAAAACAAATGAGGCTCAGGTTGCTTTAGCGGGAGCGGCCCTCCTGCTGATCCTGGGACTGATCACACCCCAAAATGCTTTTGCGACTCTGATTGGGGACTGGAATACCTTTTTCTTTTTTCTTGGTATGATGAGTATCTCTGCACTGGCCGAGGTCGCTGGCCTCTTCGACTGGTTGGCTTTTCAGGCAGCCAGACTGTCAGGCAACAGTGCCCGACGGCTTTTCTTTAATACCTTTTTACTTGGCAGTTTGATCTCGATGTTTCTCTCCAATGATGCCACTGCCCTGATTTTAACGCCTATTGTCTATACCCTGGTAACCAGGCTCAGGCTGCCAATCCTACCTTTTCTTTTTGCCTGTACCTTTATCGCAGACACCGCTTCTTTCTTATTGCCGGTCAGCAATCCCATTAATATTATTGTAACCTCGCGCTTTCCACTGGATCTATGGACCTTTCTACGCCTGTTATTTCTGCCCTCACTATTAGTTATAGCTATCAACATAGGTATTTTTTTTCTGCTATATCGCAAACAACTTGGTGGACATTTTGATCTAAAACGCTTGCCCGCCTTAGAAGAGGTCATTACCCATAAAGCTTACTTCCGCTATACCTGCGGTGTATTAATATGTGTTGGCATCGCCTATATTATTGCTGCGGCCACTCAGTTCCCCTTATCGCTGGTTACACTGGCAGGAGCCCTGCTGCTATTGGTGGGCGCGCTCGCCTGGAAACAAATTACCTTTCCGAAATTGGGGAAACAGCTTTCATGGAGTATCTTTGGCTTTATTGCCGGCATGTTTATCGTAGTACAGGCCCTGGAAAGTACCGGATTGACAACCCAATTTGGTCAACTCCTACTCCACCTCTCCGCAAATACCCCCTTTGGTGCTGTAATGGTGGGGACCCTGGGCTCGGCGCTTGGTACGAACTTGATCAATAATGTGCCGATGGCTGTTGTGCTTACCTCTTCACTGCAAAGTGTTCAACATTCCTCACTGGCAGTTCAACATGGCTTTATTGCTGCCACCATCTTTGGTTGCGATCTGGGACCTAATTTGACAACGGTGGGCTCGCTGGCAACCGTGCTCTGGCTACTCATCTTACGCCAACGCAACCTGGATGTCTCTGGATTGGATTACTTTAAAGTGGGTATCATTGCGACCCCTATCATGCTCATAGTAGGGGCTCTGGCCATCTGGCTGTTACTCTAAATAACAGATACAATACAATAAGAAGAGCATAAGGAGGAATCATATGCGCATTCTTGGCTGTCTGGATGGGACAAATAGCGAGCAGATACAACAGGCTATCGCGACCCTGGTTAATAACCATGAGGCCGTGATTGGTCTGATCTATGTGATTGATAGCGGTCCACGCGACGAGATTGGACGTAAACGCTCACAATTGCTCAGGCCGCTACGAGCCTCTGGGCAGCAAGAAGAACGTATCGAGGCGGCAGAGATAGCAGCGGCCCAGGATATTTTTTATGAGGGCAAGCGAGGTCTGGCTGGAGCCGAAACGTTGCAGCGGCAAGGGCGGCCCGAACTGGAGATTGTCAATACAGCGGCGGCCTGGAACGCTGATCTGATTGTAATCGGGACCCGTTCTTTTCAACACCTGGCCCCTGCCATTGGCCCTAAATCGGTCGGACACGTGGCCCGCTTTGTCTTAGACCACGCCCCCTGCCCGGTACTACTGGTGCGCCCAACGGATCACCACGGCTTTCCTATCGTACGTTAACTAAGAATCGACTGCATTCGCTCAATCAATTCCTTGAAAAAGAGGCTTTTTCTTCTGATTTTGTAACTTAGCAGAAAGGACATACCAATGGCGCCGATCTGTGTTTTTGATGTCAATGAAACGCTGCTCGATCTACATGCGCTGGATCCCCTATTTGAGCAGGCCTTCGGCAATGGCACCCTGCGCCGTAACTGGTTTACACAGATGCTACAGAATGCCTTTGTCTCGACTATCGCTGGTCCTTATCAGGATTTTGGTACCCTGGGAGCCTCTGCCCTGGATATGCTTTCAGAGCAACAGAAGGTCACGCTATCAGCCCACAAGCGTAGCGCTATTCTAGATACCATGCGCCAGCTGCCCGCCCATTCGGAAGTACCAAAAAGCCTGGAACGCCTGCAACACGCTGGCTTACACATGGTCACGCTCACCAATTCTACGCAGCAGGTAGCCACCCTCCAGATCACCAATGCGGGTCTGGTTCAATACTTTGAACAGATCTTTTCGGCTGATACAGTTCAACGCCTGAAGCCTGCACCTGAACCATATCAGATGGTCGCAACCCACTTTGGGGTTCCAACCAGCGAGCTATTACTAATCGCAGCGCATGCCTGGGATGTTGCAGGAGCCTCACGCGCTGGTTGTGCCACCGCCTTTGTCGCCCGACCCGGCATGGTTCTCAATCCACTCTTTCCCACGCCTACCATCATTGGACACGACTTAAGCGAGGTAGTTGACCATATTCTCAAGTTATAGCCAACACAACATAATCGCTAGAAGTGAGGAGGCTTTAGATGACAACATTTCTAAAGGTGAATGACCAATTTCCCGATATCGCGTTGCCCGATCAGCAAAACAGAATGACTCACCTTTCACATCTCACCCGTTCAAGCCTCCTGGATCAGCATCTAGGCTTCTCCGATGGTTATCCGCTGATCCTTATCTTTCTGCGCGGCTACTTTTGTCCCCGGGATCAACAACAGATGCGCCAGATGGTAGAATTTCAGTCTGAGCTGGCCGTCAACTATGCCAGGTTGGCTACCATTAGCGTTGATCCGCCGTCCGTTAATGACGCCTTTCGCGCTGGCCTCAATGCGCGTTGGCCCTTTTTATCCGATGAGTCCAGGAGTGTGGTCAAACAGATCAATATTCTGGATGAAACAGAGGGTGAGTATGCCTACCGGGCACAACCATATACCTTTGTGCTACGCCAAACACTCCAGATCCAGGCCATCTACAATGGCTGGTTCTTTGTGGGCCGCCCTACCCTGGAAGAGTTGCGCCAGAATCTGCGCACCATCATGCAAGAGCGAGCTGACTATCGTTATGAAGCCTATAATGATCCAGCCGTACGCCAGGTTCGTATCCCACAGCAAGAATGGGAATACGGCACGCCTTCTCCAGGAGCCAGCGGACTCCCGGTCGCCACGGGTAGCATCCGCTGGTTTGATAAAGATACAGGCGTGGGCATGATAGCCCCGGACAACGCCGAGCCGGATATATTCTTCCATTTCACAGCCATACCGGGTCGGGGCTATCGCACCATCAGGCCCGGCGTAGCTGTTCGCTTCGAAATCGTCACCGGTCAACATGGGCTGAGTGCCCGCAATATCCAACAAATTGAATAACCGGAACCAGGACTCAATGTGGCCACGCTAGAACGTAAGCATGACTTCATGAGGTCCCACTGCCGGACTGCTGGCGCACACAAGACCATTCAGGCACACACGTTCCTGCGCATAGCAGCGTCGTAGTTCTTCAAAGGCTGCCTCACTGTTCAGGGTCAGTTCGGCGATGGTATCAAGCAGGTGCGCCTCCTGATCGCTGATTTCTTTAGCCGACATCATGCCCCACGCATCCCAACAAAGCATCTCAACCCGGTTGAGGGCCGCCAGGTCCTGTATCGCCTTGTCACGTATCAACCACCAGCCACGTATCTCCCTGACATCAGGATGTATGCCAAAGCTCTCGGGGTCCACCTCGCCCGCGCGGCAGCGTCTCCAGGCCTCGCCGCCGGTCAAGAAACGCCCCGGTGGTATATCCTGCACATCGAAGTCGATACCATTCATCTTGATCAAAAGTGCATCCATTTGAGGATCAACCATTCGCCAACGATCCTCACCCTCGTGCCAGTATTCCACAACCACATGATCGGTATAGAAGCCTGGACCAAGATCGATATAGCCCGCGAAACCCATGCGGATGCGCGCGGGAATACCCTGATAGCGCAATATAGAGCAGAGCAGCGTTGAGAAGTCACGGCAACACCCTACCAGCCGCTGCTGAGATGCTCGCGCTACACTCAGGGAACGCGGGTCTAGTTCAATAATGCGCTCTAACATGCGCTCAACGTAACGCGTATCGATCTCACGTTCGCGCTCCGCCATTATCTGGCAACCATACAGGTCACCACAGCGATAGTGAATGATCAGACCTTGAACGATCTTGCATAGGGCCTCAATGCTCTGTGGGAGGTCGGTGAAGAGGGCAGATTGCTCGCCAGGTCGCGTTATCACGCTCTGCTCACGATAGAATGTCAGGATCTCGTCTTTCATCTCTCTAGCTCCTTCTTTAGCCTTACCGCGACATCATCATTGTGCTTTGCTGTTCAGCATGTTTTCATGCCAGGATTATCAAGATTATAGAGAGAGGAAGCTGACATCTTTTGTCAGGTTCTCCATCGGACATTCCCAATTGAAGAGACAACCACCCAAATAAGATGAGTACGTGTCGCTCGTTACATGCCAGGACATCCTTTTTCGCCAAACCTGAATCGCTCCATGTGTATCCAGGAAAATACATATTATCTAAATCCAGTCAAAAGGTGTCAGGATTTTGTGCTATACTGACAATATCGTACACGCGTTTTTCCCGTACAACACGTCATGGAGGGATTCATTGCGAGCAGATCGTCTTCTCTCTCTTCTCCTGCTCTTGCAGACCAGGGGACGCATGACCGCGCAAGCACTGGCGGAGCAGCTGGAGGTTTCCGAGCGCACCATCTACCGTGACATCGAGGCCCTCAGTTATGCAGGCATCCCACTCTACACTGAACGTGGGCCGGGCGGTGGCTGTGAATTGCTTGATGGCTATCAGACTAAACTAACCGGGCTCACTGCACCCGAGGTACGCGCACTCTTCCTGGTGAGCATCTCCATCCCACTGGCCGACCTTGGACTGGGCCAGGCGCTCGAAGATGCGCTTCTCAAGCTCTCCGCAGCGCTTCCTGCACATTCACGCGAGAATGCCACCCAGGTACGCCAACGCATCCATATGGATACGACGCGGCCAACCCATTCCAGACCAATGGCCTCCCACCTGGAACTTATTCAGGAGGCAATCTGGCAAGATTACACTCTGCTCCTGACCTATAAAGGGGATCACAGACACCTTATCGATCCGTACGGTCTTGTCTCACAACGGGGGGCCTGGTATCTGGTCGGGGCCAGCGCAGGGCAATGCAAGTGGTGCGTGTGACACATATTCAAGCCGCCGAGTTGACTGATCAGCACTTCACGCGCCCCGCAGAATTCGACCTCCCCAGCTATTGGACTGAGTATGTCTCTCTGACCAACCACTTTCCAGCACACGGCAGAGGCAACCAGTCTCAAAAAAAAGCGAAAATGAAAGCCGCTTTATCCACACGTATCCCTGCACAAAGAGGCAACTACACGGCCAGGAATAAAAAAAAGCATTTTTATTTGCAATATGCATGCGCTGGCTTCGTTTCAGGCCCCCTCACCCTCCCCCAAAAGGGATTAGAGCCTCTCGCTCCCATCATGACTGTTGCTTGAGATAACGCTATCCGCTAAGCGCAAGCCAAAATTTAACTGAATGGAAAACAAAAGCCAGTTTTTATCGGTGAATGCGGCCAATTACCAGGAATATGAACAAAACCGAGATACTGAGGTCGGACAACCGGATCTTAAAGTCGTGGATATGTGTATAAGTTCAGAGAGCTGAGGGAAATTATTTATGAAGAGCATTATGTCTGGAAGTAAGGCAGATTAGCAATAGAGGGCAGAGCAAATGTACCATAGGGTCAAAGCGCCTTATGGTGCATCGAGTCTGTATAAATGTGAGCCACGGCAGCTAGAGCTTAAACCAGACTGGTAACTTTTTGTTCTTCCTCTTCCTGGAGTTTGATATCAGCAGGGCGGACAGAAAAAACATGTTGCTCATTCAAACAATAATATTGCCAGTTGCCATGCGTATCGAGTTTTGGAATGCTTTCAGTCTCAATATCTACCAGCAATATTCCCTTCCCATGTCCATGTTTACATTGATACTCTTTCGGCGGTTGTTTATTCATGATTCGTCCTCGCTTTTGTGCCCATATGCTTAAATCACTGCTTGCAAGTATCTTACCTATTTTACCTACTCTACCAATAAAGACGAATGACGCACCCATGACATAAAATGTAGCAGCAAAAAATACTACGATGCGAAATATTACCAGGAGGAATGTGTAACGCTTTCAGGCATAATGCTAACAATCTATTACAATCTTAGTATACAGAGCACGTTTATAGAACAGTGGAGGTAAAAACAGCCAGCGAGTAATCATGCTCCGGGAAGATTCCATATAGCGAAAAACCTGCCCGCGTATAGAAATTCCTGAGATTGGTATTGCCCGCCCAGCAATCCAGAAAAATGGTAGCACCCGGATCGCGCCGGGCAAGCAGCTTCTTCAATCCTGCCAGGAAATGATAGCCTGATCCCTGACCCTGTAACGCTGGCTCAAGCGCGAGTTTTTGCAAGAACCAGGGCTTTGACACAACATCTATTAATTGCCACCGCTCCAAGTGAGGACAACTCTCAGCCGTAACTGGACGCACAAAGACACTGCCCGCCAGGCGGCCTCCCAATTCCAGTACAAATGCATTTCCAGCTGAGACACGTTCAGAGGCGATTTCATACGGAATTGGACCAATTACCTGCAAACTTCCTGCCTCAGCCAGCTGCTTTTGCACGCGATCAATCAACTCAATAATATAGGTAACTTCATCCAGCCGGGCTGGCCTTACCAGTACAGACGCATCCATGCTTATATATTTCCTTCTAACTTACGAGACTATTTTATGCTTCACTCTTTCAATGCACCGGCCGCAATATTGGCGATAAAATGGCGGCTGCCGATTAAAAAGATGATAATCAGCGGTACCGTTGCCATTAAGGTTCCGGCCATGACCATACCATAATCAGACCCATACACATTGTCAAGTTGGGAAAGCGCTACCTGCAGGGTATATTTCGCCGGGTCATTGAGGATAATCAACGGCCACATATAATCGTTCCAGGCATGAATAAAGGTGAAGATGCCAAGAAAGGCCAGGGCCGGACGCAATATTGGTAGCGCGACATGCCAGTAGAGCCGTAAGTGACCGCAACCATCGATACGGCCAGCATCCACCAGCTCCCCGGGCACAGATGAGCCCGCATATTGTCGCATCCAGAACACACCAAAAGCGGTCACCATACCAGGAATAATCAAGGCCTTAAAGCTACTGACCCAGCCGAGCCTGGCCATCAAGACAAAAGAAGGCACAGCCGAGAGTTGTGAGGGGATCATCATTGTACCTAACAATATAACAAACAACAGGTTACGCCCCCTAAAGGTGAATTTCGCGAAGGTAAAGCCAGCCAATGAGCAGAAGAAGAGGACCAATGTGGTCTCAGTTAAAGCAATAAACATGGTATTGGCGAAGGCCCCAAAGAAATTGATACTCTTTAACACATTGGCGATATTCTCGCCCAGGTGGGTACCAAAAGACAGTTTGGGAGGATAGCCAAAGATGTCACTGGTCTGATTGGTAGCCATCACAATCAGCCAATAAAAGGGGAAGAATGAGATGGCTGTGACCAGCAACAAAATGAGGTGCAACCATAGCTTCTTCGTCTGAATATGCAATGGCGTGGTATATTTTCGTTTCATGCGCAACCCGATCATAATATCCCATCCTTCCTAAGCGCGTGCGCCCGGTCGCTGTATTAATAGCCAGTTAAACAGCGAGAACAAAGCAATCAATACAAACAGTCCCCAGCCGATCGCGGCTCCATAGCCGAAATGGTAACTGCCAAAGGCCTGCTGATAGAGATACAACACGATAGTCATCCCTTCACGTCCAGGACCGCCATCATTGCCAAGCAAGACCTGTGGCTCAGTGAATACCTGCATGCCGCTGATAGTTGAAGTAATCACGGTAAAGAGCATGACGGGGCGCAGCAATGGTAAAGTGATGCGGAAAAAGATCTGCCGCGCGTTTGCCCCATCGATCTGGGCCGCCTCATATAAAGTCGCAGGGATACTCTGGATGCCAGCCATAAAAATCAAGGCATGATAGCCAAGCGTACGCCACAGAATCATCGAAGCAATAGCGATCTTCATGCCCCACGGCTGACTCAACCACGCGAAGCGCTGTAATCCCAACGCTGTCAGCAAGGCATTGATGAGGCCGAACTGATTGCTGAACAGCGAACCAAACACCAGGGCGATGGCGACGATCGAGGTAATGTGAGGCAGAAAAAAGGCTACATGATAGAAGCTTTTAAGCTTATTCGATGGTGAGGCCAGCAAGAACGCCAGCACCACCGAAATACAAATCATGGGGACCGTGGCCAGCAACCAGATCTCCAACGTATTCACAATCGCTTGCCAGAAGTAGCTATCGGTGAGCAGATAGGCAAACTGATTCCAGCCCACAAACGTCATCTGCCCGATACCATCCCACTTCTGAAAAGAGAGGTAGAGAGAGAAAGCAAGGGGGAACAAGCCAAAGACTGAGAACAACAGAAAAAAAGGCGCAACCGACAGGTATAAGGGCCAGGTACGCTGTAACTCGCTCTTCCGACGTGGCATGCGCACAGGAACAGGCGCTTGTGGCGCGATAATAATGGGAGGCCTACTGATCACACTCATAACCTTAGACTCCTTCTGCACCCAAACTAATGCGAGAGTTCTCTCTGTATCTGCAACTGAGCGGTCTCCCAGGCAGACTCGGGATCAGCATTCTGCATCTCGATCAAGGTCAGTTCACGCTGCAGTACATTTTGCACCACATCGGTATCTGGACTATTGGGTGTCGGCTGAATATGGGCCGCCACCTGGCTAAAGATTTCTGTCGTCACCTGTCCGCCAAAGAATGGTTCGGGCTGCAACAACTGAGGGCTATGCAAACTAGCGATGGCGGAGGGATAAAGTCCGGTATCTTGATAAGCGGTGACCTGGTTCTGGGCAGACATCAGCCAGCGAGCAATCGCAAACGCAACTTGAGGATGTGGTGAGGCCCTGGTAATAGCCAGAAAAGAGCCGCCATTATTCCCCGGTCCACCCGGCGCCGGCGCAATACGCCACAGGCCAGCCGTCTTTGGGCCGAGTCCTTTAAACGATGCTTCATCCAGACCGCGCCCACAAAGGATGCAATAGAGTTATTGCTGATGGCGGCACTCCAATCAGTCGAATATGAGGTTGCTTTCGCGCTCAGATCTAACTGGTGCACCCTGGCCGCGTAATCCCATGCTCGCTTCACAAAAGGTTGATTGCCAACATAATGATTGGAAGCATCAAAGTACTGCTGTTTACCCTGACCAATAATTTGCGCAAAGACATTATTGATATTGTCGAACATATGAATTTTCCCATTGGTCGCGCGCTGCATCTGTTCACCGACCCGAATATAGTCGTCCCAGGTTTTCAATTGCGCAGAGACCATAGCAGGATCAGATGGAAGGCCAGCCTGCTTAAAGAGATCGGCCCGATAGAAGAGTGCCGTAGGACCTGTATCCATTGGTAGGGCAATCACACGTCCAGCGGGGGCTACCGCCAGTTGCCATTTCCAGGGCAGATAGGTCTTGCTTAGCTCGTTGGCTCCGAGAGTACGCAAATCAACAAATTGATCAGCATCGGGGAAGTAGGTGCCAATATTCGAATTAATACCTACGATATCGGGGATATTCACGTGGCCCGCCAGAGCCGTACGCAGCTTTGCGTCATAGCCACCACCAATTTTCAAGGGATTAAAGCGAACCTGTGGGAAATGCTGCTCCACCTGGGCAATTAACGTATCATCAATGGCACGATTCCAGTACCAGAGCGTCACCGTGATCTTACCGGCACTTCCTCCATCACCGGCACCCAGAAAACCGGGTCCACTGCACGCACCCAGCACTAGCATCAGGACACAAGCAACTAAAATAAAGGGATAGCTAAACTTATATGTACAGCTTTTCAACATAGCGGTCTCCTCCCTCTTGCACTACCAACAATCACATCCACCCTAACAGCGTGTATTCTGGGCTTACTTTTACAATACACATCGTCTTAACTCAAGCGGAAAAATAGTTGAGGAAAAAAATCAGAGCAAGAGAGAGGAAACAGACATTAAAAAACCTGGCTCATCGGAGTGATCCGACGACCAGGCGAATGTCGCTTTATTATAAGTGCGCTGCTTACTTATTCACCATACCAGGGAGCAGTAATGGTATGCTCTTTTTCCTTTGGGGTGTAAGCAACAACGGCACTGGCGTTGTCATTTAATTTTACTACCCAGACGTTATTAGACAGAGCTGTTAGCTTTTCGGCTTTTGCAGCTGGGACACGTTCCGGTGAGATACCATAAAAATCACAAGCGGCTTGAATAACTTCTACGGGTGCTCCAAAAGGTTGACGTTTCCAGATTCCAAACAGGTTCATGATGATTCCTTCTTTTGTCAAAAAAGGGCACACCAAGCAACCACATTGCTATTTAAAGAACCACATTGATCTAATATCTTGGCGAACCATATAAATTTTTATTAACATAGATTGACGCTTCCCCTCTTCTCCGCCGGTTCATTCCGACCCGAATTACACATGGATAAAACATAGGGCATAGCTTCAAAACAAGCAAGGTGGATTTCCCATATCTTCCACCACATATATTGCGACGAACTATTACGGCCCAGGGTCACGAAAAAAGGCAAATTGAAAAAAAGAGACCTATTTTATAGATCTCTTTTCCTAGCATCAGAAAAGGGTGGCTACTACCAATAAAAAGTTGTACAATAGGGGTACCACACAAAAAGACACAGGCACTACGCAAAAACCATAGGCGCCTTCAAATATACGCACCTAATGTCATAGACCGGGCAATAAAGCGTACGTGGTACGGTTTGTAACCCAGTAGAGCGTTGTTATTCTTAGGTATTTCGCATTGTAAGGGAGGTTTGGTAGTGAACACATCCGAGCAAAAATCAACTTCAACGCACAAAATTACAGACAAAATTATCCAGATCTTGAAGAAAAACCCCAACATCAGCGATGCCGAGCTAGCCGAACAGGCAGGGCTCAAATCCGAAGCAGCCGCACGTGGCTGGAGGACAGTCGCTGAAGATACCATGAAAGGTTGGAAGTGGGGCTACTAATAGCTTCAAGAATTTGAACCAGGAAATATAATGGTGCCGAATGTGGGTGAGAAGAGCTCCTTGCATCAATGACACTATGCCATATGATAAACCGGCTTCCCTGCCCCAGGGAGCCGGTTTTTTTGTCTTCTTCTCATTATTTATAGCTATTATAAAGGTAGAGATAAAAGGGTAATGGGGGCACCAGGCAAAGTAAAACAGAAACAGCTCCCCTGACCAGAAATGCCAGTACTTTCTACCCATATCCTCCCACCCATGGCTTCAACCAGTTGCTTACTGATAAACAGTCCCAGGCCGCTACCACGCACAGAACCAGTCATATCACGTTTCAAGCGCATCACTTTCTGAAAAAGCATTGGCATATCAGCCGCTGGTACGCCCGGTCCCATATCTTGCACACGAATACAGATATCAGGACAGGCGGATAATCGCCCGGACATCAGTGTGGCACTCACTATCACCACCGTATGGGCGGGCGAATATTTTATGGCATTTGAAAGCAGATTATGTAGCACGCGTCTCAGATGCTGCCAATTGGCCCAGGCGGCCAGGTCGTCGGGCATATCTATCTGTATTTCATGCTGCTGAACAGCCAATTGGTCCACTACTGCATGAGCAATTTCTGGCAGAGAAATAATGGACAGGCCTGATGAAGATGTATTGATATCCAGTTGAGTCGCCTCAAGAACATTATCTACCAGCAACTCCAATTCACTGCAACCGTGGGCCGCATGATCTAGAAACTCCGCACGCGCCACCACATCCAATTGTGTATGATTTTCGCGCAAAAGATCCAGGTATCCCTTAACCTCAGTTAGAGGGGTACGCAATTCATGGCTCACATTCAACAAAAATTGATCCTTGAGATCATTGAGATTTTGCTGCCGCTCCGCCGCCAGCGTCATTTGTTGCTCCGCCTGCTGCACTTTTTGCTGGGCAATGAGTACGCTCTCAAGAGCGGCCCGTATACAGCTAACCACAAAAGCTTCGATGAGAAATAAGGCACATTCAAATAAAATATTGACGGGTAACGATGTAGGCCAGAGCAAGTCAAAAAACCAGACCATAAACAGAAGTAGTGCAAATATAACCCAGCCTATACACAGATACAATACAGGGATTCTACAGATCCAGGCCAGAAAAGCCACGGCAATAATTACTATTGAGAGCAATAGTTGATGAGCAGGCAACAAAATTCCTGGTGCCATGACAATCAGGCATAAAAGGAAACTCAAGGCGCATAGACGCCAGCATACGTCGAGCGGCACTTGTTTCAACTGTTGTGGCAATGAATATATTCTTAACAAGCCTTTTGCTCCTCTCGCCAGGAAAGAACATCCGGACGTAACAAGCATTTAAATTTAGAGTAATTTTTTGTGCTAGCTTTTTTGATGCCTCTATACTTATTCTTCTTTCTAGGTAGATAAACACCAGACATTTTAAGAAGTTGGCCCATTGTGTACTTATGGGCTATATATAGAGTTATGCAAAGCAATTTTTTACATTAAGAAGACGTGCATGATCCAGACATATGAAAAACAATTCACTCATTAGAGAGCCAGATGAGACAATTGTCTTATTCAGCTCTCTAATGAGTGAATTTATCAGGCAGAGCTACAGGTAATCTGTTTTCAATTTAAGAGGAATGAACAACGTTTTGGGGGTCGCCAGCCAGGAATGCCTGGACGTTTTCAATGGTGGTGTCCAGAATACGCAACAGGGCTTCATTGGAATTAAAGGCCATGTGGGGAGTAATGATAACGTTTGGACGGCGTTGCAACATATTACTTTGCACCAGCATCCGTAGTTTCTCTTCGGCTCCTGGCTGGCCCATTAGCTCTTCTTCGCGCTGTAGAAACTCTTCGCCCTCAAAAGTATCCAGGCCCACACCGGCTAAAATACCTTCATCCAGCGCCCAGGCTACAGCATGTGTATCCACCAGCGTACCACGAGCCGTATTCACCAGGTAAGAGCCGCGCTTCATTTTTGCTAAGGCTTCGCGATTAATGATATGGTAAGTGGAAGGCAGGCCAGGTGCATGCAGGGTCACCACATCCGATTGCCTCAACAAATCATTGAGGGGAACAAAAGTAAATCCCAGCACCTCAGATAAAATGCGATTACGCCTCCTTTGATTTTCATCAAAAACAAGTATGCGCATGCCAAAGCCAGATGCGATCCGAATAACGCGTAAACCAATGGCGCCAGCGCCAATCACACCGATAGTCTTTCCATACAGGTCAAAGCCACGCAAACCCTCAAGGGTATAATCACCACGCTTGGTACGTGAATTGGCCTGGTGAACCTTGCGCGAGATGCTCAACAACAAAGCGAATGTATACTCGGCCACCGCCGTCTCACCATATCCCGGTACATTGCATACAGTGATCCCGCGCTCCCTGGCCGCGACCAGGTCAATATGATCAAAACCAGTGGAACGCGTAGCGATAATTTTCAGCTTGGGCATAGCATCGATCTCAGTCCGGCCAACTTTGGAGTGGATAAATGGCATAATGACTTCAACATCCTGTAGTTCAGATAGCGGTAGCTCGTCAAGTGTATTATTAGTAGTGCGCAACTCTAGCTGGTCGCCCAACTTTTCAACCAGGTGAGCGACTTCATCTTCCTTTGCCTCCGTAGCCAGAGCTTTAATTTTTGTTTGCGTCATAGATGCAAGTGTCCTCCAGAGATACATAGCCAACGACAAAACAAACAGATATGCCAGCAAACGGATTATAACAGACCGCCTGCCAGTAAGACAGACGGTCTGTTATTGTTCTAGTAATAGAAGCCCGGCAGAAGGCCAGAAGCGTGGGGCTTAGATGCCACTTAATAGCGGCTCGGTCTGGATATCACCCTGCAGTAACTTTTCAGAATGGACACGAATCCCGGACCGTAACAAGAGTGCGGTGGTGACCCCTACCCCTGTTTTCTTCGTACCTGAAAAAGTACCATCATAAATTTCGCCACAACCACATGAAGGGCTACCTTCCTTCAACACTACCTCACAGATACCAGCAGCCTGAAGTATATGTAGTGTTTTATAAGCAGCAACGATAAAAGCACCCGTCAAATCCTGTCCTAGATCATCGTAAACCCGCGCTTTACCATCCAGCACAGCGTAACCATCCCCACCAATAATTTCTGCAGGCCGCCGTGGTGTAGATAATCCCGCCAATCGCTCAGGGCAGAGAGCAATCGCATCGCCACGTCCCACCATATCTTTTAGCAGTGGAACCACTTTTGATCGCCCGTCATAGCGGCATTGCACTCCCGCCATACAAGCACTTACCATTTTAAGTGGTGCTGACCTTTGAGTATGCTTTATCATTGTTCAATTTCCTTTTTGATAACAATTAGCAGCCTGTTCGTCATTTATCAAATCATACGTACATCATGTCCAGCGCAACACTCGGTAATATTGTTATCAAGCACCGTCCACTCAGCAACAAGGTAGAAACGTCTCAACTCCCACACGGCTGCGTTCATCCGATTACTCTTTACAGCACGGAACTATTTACGAGGTCTTCGCTACGTATCCTGCTGCGCAGGTGACAATTTATTTCTAATGCAACATCTGGTGCTACTATGTGAGGAATGGCAAAAAACAAATCATACGTTGGCAAACAATACAGAACATCTATTATTTTCTTTATTAATATCACTTTAACATTTTTTGAGACTTTTTTATATTTTCCTACTCATTTATGAGTAGAATGTACTACATAGACGTCCATAGCAGCCTTAGCGGGTCATTCCACTTCTTCTACTATAAAGCGCGCAATAGATTTTCAATCACAAAAAACAAAATAGAATAAACCAATTTTTTATGTCAAGCGTAAAGGGCGCCTTACATATTATAAAACAGGAACACAAATTCTATCCATAAGAAGAGATACTTCAGTGCAGATAATAAAAAAGCTAGATTTCGCATTTTCCTTTTTGCCCATAGAACATAGTACTTCATGGATAATTTAGTACCAAAAATTGAGGATATCAAAATCTCACTATAAAGTCACCATTGAAAGCGATGAAGCAGATCTTCTCGCTCATGTGGTTGAAAATATCACCTCGCGGAAGCGTATATTGTGGCGAGGAAAAAACTCAAAAGGGAGAAAGTCATGAATCTAGAGCGCATTAAGTATCAGACATGTCCCTATGATCAAGAAGAAGGCATTTTACTTACTGATCTTGAAGAGGTGATACCCGAAACGGATGATGACGGCAATTTACAATACTATTGCCCATCCTGTTCTAACACTTTCACATATTGTGATTGCGACCGCCGCGATCGTCGCTAGCCACTGGCTAAGCTCTATACATTGCCGGAAACGATCTCTCTACAGAGATGTTTCCGGCAAAATATTGTCTGCCGGCCAGCAGACAAGGTTGGCTGGATCTTTTCATTAAATAATCCCCCAATATCAGGGCTTTTTACTTTTCCTCTTTGGCACCTGCGGCGCCGGGTTGGGAGTGTGGAGGGTGTATGGTGGGCGGCCGCGGCCGCCCACCATACACCCTCCACACCGGAAATAAGGTCCATCGTATCGCTTGCTCGTGATCTCCGGACGAACGGTAAAAAAGCCCTGCCCCAATATAGAAAACCCTTCTCATATTTTGTACGGAAGAGTAGAATAGTCAGATACTCAACCACAAATAGAAGGGATCCATATAATGACAAGTAGTAATATCCCAAACTTTGTTACTCCGTTTAAGCGGATCGTATTACACTTTCCAGATAATCAAGCCTATGGTCTGCGTTCCATTGATGACAGCTTTCCAGTTACACCAGAACTACAGCAAGAGCTCATCGCGATCTGCAACGAACCATTGATCTATAACAGGCTCTTTCGCGCACGCCTGCAAGGACAGCCATATGGATTGGAGAATAGTACATACTTTACAAGCTGGGCCCAGGAAGGCTGGCGTAAGAACAGCTGGTTCGTCTTCCTGGTCCTTGATCCATTGGGCCACGCCGTAGCAGCCGTTGACATTAAATCCAACAACATCGATGAAGCAGAAATAGGCTATTGGGCCAGTACCCAGAGTCGAGGTATTATGACCAATACAGTGATAACACTGTGCGAGAGTGCCAGAACAGCCGGATATCGACGCCTGTATGCCCTGGTGGCTCCAGATAACGCCCAATCAAGCAGCGTCGTTCGTCGAGCAGGATTTACCTCGGCGGGGAAGTAGTTAGAAATGAGCAGACCTATCTACGCTTCAACAAAGATCTATCTCATTGATAAAGAAGATACTCTTGCAAAGATTAACGTTTTTTCGCTACAATCAATATTGACGGATATGTTAGCCTGTGCTAATATCTTAGTAGCGAGGTCGGATATTAGCCAGGGCTAATACATAAAAAGAACAACCGATTGATGTTAATCAGGAGCATCCAAAGCACGATCTTTGGCATGCTTGACCTTAAAAGATATCAAGATGATATGTCTTATCTGAAGGAGATGAGAGCGATGAAGCAAGTACGTAGTGGACATACATGCGCTCTATGCAATGTCCCATTGAAATGGTGGAATACACAATCTTGCATGGATTGCGGTAGAACAATTTGTAACCATCACGCTTGCACCTTGAAACGCACCCACAGTTCGGTGTTACATTCCTATTGTGTTCATTGCTCCACTCATCATATCAAGATTACCTCAACTCCCCAGCAGCAGGTTGAGGCTCTCCATCTCGTATAAATAATTTAAAGAAAAAGAACCGCCAGTGTGATAACCGGGTGGTTCTTTTTCTTGTCCTCACAGCTTTCCCAGCAGACAAATAACATATATCCCAGCTCTTAGTGTATTTATTTATATGTTGCCCGACTAATATATGTAACACTTACCTCTCAAATGTCGTGATCTCCCTGTGATGTAAGATCTGAAAGCGGTGATCACTCTGTGATGATGCAGGGCTACACTTTGAGAAACAACAACGGGCACAATAGAATCTCAGAATCAATTATCTACCTGTATAGTCACTACCAGTATGTAGCCTGGTTGTAGTGAACAGGACGGGATTTCGCGATCTTTAATGTGCCCGCGTTGCAGGACAACTGATCCATATAGCGCATTCATATGGTTTATATAGAGAAGATAAGCGGGGTTAGAGATGCAACATATGACACCACCAAATAATGATCCAAACAACATCATACCACCATTCGACCTTGAAAATACGACAGGCTTTAATACCGAACTGGCTCATTATCAATTACAAAGACGTTTTGATACGCGTGTGCGTAAAAACGAACCATTGGCACACCATAGCGCCTTTGGAGTTGGTGGACCGGCCGATATCTGGATTACAGTTGAGACGCGCGACGAATTGATCGGGCTGGTTAGCCTCTGCGCTGAAGAACACTGGCCGCTACTTTTGATTGGCAATGGCTCAAATATTATTTTTACCGATGCCGGTGTACGTGGGATTGTGGCCCGCGTAATTGGGCATGAATACCAGATCACAGAGGAGGCCAATGGCAGTGCGATATTGAGCGCAGGCTCAGGTTCGAGCTGGCCACGCATTGCGCATGAACTGGCACCCCTGGGCTGGGGAGGTGTTGAGTTTGGCATTGGCATTCCAGGTACGCTGGGAGGTGGCCTTGTCAGTAATGCGGGAGCTCACGACCATGATCTAAGCGAGGTGTTGGAGTGGATTGAAGTTTTAGATGCTCGTGGATGTAATCTGGAAGGTGACGCGCTCTCATTGCCAATCACACGGCGCTATAGCAAAGATGAGTTAGATCTAAACTATCGCTATAGCCGCTTCCGCTCTGGACACGAAAGTGCATTTGATCAGCAGGGTAACATATTAGCGGTCCCACGTGGCCTGATTGAACCAGCTGAAATAGTGATGACGTTGGGTATACGTCTCCACCCCGAAGCGCCACAAAAATTAGAGGAAAATCTTAAACTCTATCAACGCGAGCGCAAAGAATATGAGCCAATCAATCGCCATACCGGGTCTATCTTCAAAGATCCAGAGGGTCAGAAGGCCAGTTCATTGATCGAACAGGCCGGTCTGAAAGGTTTCACGCAAGGCAAAGTGCAGGTATCAGATCGCAATGCCAACTATATTGTGAATAATGGTGGTGCCACAACCAGCGATATTCTCAATTTAATCAAAGAGATGCGTCAACGTGTACAGGATAAATTCAATGTCAAACTAGAGCTCAACGTAGAATTGCGTGGCGCATAAAGCTAAGAAAAAAAACAGATCCGGTTGAATGTTTACCGGATCTGTTTTTTTATGCCAACAAAAGTTATACAAATAAAAAAATGCCTATCAGCTATACACAATGCTCTATAGCTGATAGGCATTCTCAATAAATCCAAACCAATCCTACATAGCCTCATTGCCACCTGTAGTTATTTTTGAATTTATAAACTCCGGTGCAAATTGTGAACAATTTGAAGCACATAACTTACAAGAGAGAAATTGAGATGAAACAAGAAGAGTACCGTATTAAACACACCAAGAGAGCCCCCAGTGGATTAAATATCTTGTTTCATCTGAAGTAAGAATATATCCTATCACTCACAATACACTCACAGCTCTCTTAAATCACATCACAACAACATCACAAATTATGGGCGTATTTTATCTTTATCTGCTAAAATAGGAAGAAAAGCAGTGTACAAGGCACAACTGGACGCGAGTGAGCGGCGTAGAGGATGGCTTTTTACAGCTTGCAAGGATAAAGCTATGGGTCAGGATAATATATCTCACAGAACACATATAGAGCATCATTTACCGGCACAGATGAATACCATCATTGGGCGTGCTACGGATATCCTGCATGTTTCCTCATTATTGCAAAATCAGCAGCGCCGCCTGTTGACCCTGACGGGGCCTGGTGGCGTAGGGAAGACACGCCTGGCACTTGAAATTGCCTATCAATTGCGTAGCTCTTTTGCCGAAGAGGTCTTTTTTGTGCAACTGGCCCCCCTCCACGAACATACATTCGTGCTCTCAACGATTGCCCAGACCCTGGGAATTGAAGAAACAGGACAATACTCTATCGGTGAAGAGCTCCAGGCATATCTGCATGATAAACATCTGTTATTGGTACTGGATAATTTTGAACACGTTATGGAGGCTAATATTGCCATTGCTAACCTGCTTACGGCAGCTCCCTATCTGAGTATCCTGGTAACCAGCCGCGAGGCCCTGCATATTTATGGTGAGTATGAATTTGAAGTACTACCACTGGATCTCCCCTTACCAGATCAACCACACACTCTATCGCTAAGCGAGCCTTCAGATGCAGTCCGCCTCTTTATTGAGCGTGCGCAAGCCGTCAAGCCAACCTTTGCGCTGGGTGAAGAGAACCTGCATGCCGTCACTGAGATTTGTATTCAATTAGATGGTTTGCCACTGGCTATCGAGTTAGCGGCGGCACGCTGTAAACTGTTAACGCCACAGGAATTGCTAGAACGGCTGCATAATCGTTTACGCATCCTGGTTGGTGGGGCGCGCAATCTTTCTCCACGCCAACAAACGCTGCGCAATACCCTGGATTGGAGCTACAACCTGCTGAATGAGGCAGAGAAATACTTCTTTCGCCAGCTGGGCATTCTTACCGGCAGCTGGACCATTGAAGCAGCGACGGCAATCGGCTCAACCGATGTCCTGGGAGATGAGGATACCTTAAGTTTACTGAGCTCGCTCGTTGATAAAAGCCTGGTTCGCGTAGTGGGTGATAACGGCTCCGAAACACGTTTCTGGCTGCTAGAGACTATCAGAGAATATGCTATTGATAGTCTTAAACAGCAACAAGAACTGATTGCGGCTCAGAGGCGTCATGCGCAATTCTTTACAGCACTGGTAGAAAAAAGTGAACCATACCTCTATGGCAGCGAGCAACAGCAATGGCTGGCCCGACTTGATCTGGAAGCGGCCAATATCTGGACCGCCATGCGCTGGGTCATCGATCAACTTGAAGTAGAGATCGCCCAGCGTCTGGCCAGTAGCCTGGGACGCTTTCTACAATTGCGCAGTTCTTTAAATGAAGGTCATAACTGGTTGGAGGAGGTTATCGCTATCTCGACCGATGCATATTCTAGCCAGCTATTAGCGCGCATCTATTATAGCGCTGGGAGCATGGCCCATCTGCATGGTCATCTAGAACTGGCCCGTGAACGCCTGGAAGAGAGCGAGCGGCTGGCCGAATCAACGGGAGATACACGTACCCATGCCCTGTCACAGGGAGCGCTGGCCCTGCTGGAATCGCACCAGGGACGCTACGATGATGCGCGCCAGCTGGCTGAAAACAGCCTCCAAACGCTGCGCGGATCATCAGATATATGGTGTCGCGGCATCCTTTACAGTATCTGTGGCAATATTGCCAATCAACAATGTGATTTTAAGGCTGCACAGGTTCGCTATGCGCTGAGTCTGCGCCTCTTACGCCAGGCTGGCGATATACGCAGTCAGGCCGATGTTCTAATCCATGTCGGCGACACAATGAGCCAGCGCAGCAAATTTGTCACCGCCCACTTTCTCTATCAAAAGGGTCAACTCCTCTATCAAAAGATTAATGATCGCCTGGGACAGGTCGTGTGCTTGAATAGTATTGGCAATACTTTGCGTCAGTGTGGTGATTATAATAGGGCGCAGCAGGCATTAGCTAGCTGTCTGGAATTGGTTACGGCACTGGGTACCAGGCGCGAAAGGGCCAGTGTGCTGCTGGGACTGGGCAAGCTGCACATAAGCACTGGCGCAATCGTAGAGGCGACCCAATATATCAAAGAAAGCCTGCACATTACCAGGGAGATTAATTATCCGGCAGGTATGGCCGCCGCCCTCGGCTGTCTGGGCGACCTGGCACGCTTGAATGGACACGATAGAGACGCCAAAACATATTACGAACAGAGCCTTGGCCTGATGGCTGGTATGGGCAACCAGGTCTCCAAGCTAGCTCTTTTCCATGGACTGGCCTGCGTAGCCCTGGCAGGTCACAACTACGAACAGGCCGGCATCGAGATCCGCAAAGCACTTCACCATGCCTCCCTGCTTGGAAATATGCTTGGCATGGCCATTGCGCTGGAGGACTTCGCCCAGTTGTGTAGATTGATGGATCTACCTGAACGTGCCGTTCAGTTTCTGGGCAGCGCCGCCAGCCTGCGCGAGGGCATCTCGGCTCCCATTGAACAGGTATACCAGGTCAGCTATGCACAGCAGCTAAAAAACTATAAGAAGGATATCGGCGAAAAAGCCTTCCATGAGAATTGGAGCGTCGGCCGAAATATGAGCTTACCACAGACCCTTGGCATGATCGCGAATATTCACCTGAATAAACAACTAGAGGCACAGGAGGAGAAATCCACCACGGATACCTATCCAGCCGGGTTGACTGTACGTGAGATGGACGTCCTGCGTCTGCTGGCCGACGGCCTGACCGACGTCCTTATTGCCCAGAAACTGGTCCTGAGCCCCCGTACCGTCAACACCCATCTGCGCTCCATCTATGCCAAACTGGGAGTCTCATCGCGCAGTGCCGCCACGCGCTTCGCGGTCGAGAACAAACTGGTCTAAAATTGCTTGCATAATCCACGCCAGTTCCCCCCTATCGGCCTACGTTATTCTGCCTACCTCTCACAACCCGCTAGCCTGGCGCTGTAAGTCCACAAAACTACGTAATAAGAGTCATATCCGAGCCTCCTTTTTTCTGTACATTAGGGGCAGAAGAAAAAAGTTAGAAAAGCCATGAAGGAGGCAGCATATGACAGTTGCGTCATATCCAACTGGAAAAATCGTACAGGTACTAGGGGCAGTAGTTGATATCGAATTCCCACAGGACCAACTCCCTAAAATATATGATGAGCTACGCTTAAAGCAACCAGCAATAGATTTAGAACAGGCGCTGGCCTTCGAAGTAGAGCAGCATATGGGTAATAACTGGGTCCGTTGTATCGCGCTCGGGGCCACCGATGGATTGCAGCGGGGAGCCGAAGTCATCAACCGGGGACGCCCGATCTCGGTACCCGTAGGTCCGCAAACATTGGGGCGCGTCTTCAATGTACTGGGCCAGCCCGTCGATAACGCCGCACCCATCACAGATGCGCCATTATGGCAGATTCATCGTGAGGCTCCGATTTTAGAGGACCAGACGATACAGGCGGAGATGCTCGAAACAGGGATCAAGGTCATTGACCTGATATCAGCCTTTTGTAAAAGGTGGAAAGATCGGTGCCTTTGGCGGGGCAGGGGTTGGAAAAACTGTGATCATTCAAGAGTTGATCAACAATATTGCGCGCAAACACAATGGTAACAGCGTATTTGTAGGGGTTGGTGAGCGCACACGTGAGGGGAATGAGCTCTATAATGAAATGATCGAGCGAGGAGTGATCGACCGCGTCGCCATGGTCTATGGACAGATGAATGAACCTCCAGGATCACGTCTGCGCGTCGCTCTGACGGGACTGACGATGGCGGAATACTTCCGTGATGAAGAACACAAAGATGTTCTGATCTTCATCGACAATATCTTCCGCTTCTCACAGGCAGGTGCTGAGGTCTCAGCATTGCTGGGCCGCATGCCATCGGCGGTTGGTTATCAGCCCAACCTGGCTGAAGAGATGGGCGATCTACAGGAGCGTATTACCAGCACAAAGGATGGTTCGATTACCTCGCTCCAGGCTGTGTTCGTGCCGGCTGACGACTACACAGATCCTGCACCGGTCACAACCTTCGCCCACCTGGATGCTACCGTCGTACTGGAGCGTTCGCTGTTCGAACAGGGGTTGTTTCCAGCCATCGATCCCCTGGCATCAAATAGCCGCATCATGGACCCCAATATAGTTGGTGAAGAACATTATAATGTGACACGCGCTGTGCAGCGCCTGCTGCAACGCTATCGTGAATTACAGGATATCATCAATATCATGGGCGTTGAAGAGCTAACTGATGAGGATAAGCTCTCGGTCACCCGAGCGCGTAAAATGCAGCGCTTCCTCACCCAACCCTTCAGTACCGCCCAGGTCTTCACCAATATGGAAGGGCGCTATGTGACGCTGGCAGAAACGCTGCGCGGAGCCAGAGAGATTCTGGATGGTCAACACGACAATATCCCGGAGCACATGTTCTACCTGGCCGGGAATATTGATGAGGTCGTGGAGCGCTATGCAGCAGCTCAACGCTAAGGGATAAGTGCCAGCGAGGACTTAAAAGCCGCGCTGGCGCTTCAACCAGGCGGTCGCGAAATCTATGGCAGGCCGCTGGGGCAATAAACGGCTCTCGGCCTGCCCAACCTTGCCAAGCAAGACCTGTTGCGTCTCTTCAAAATCCTGACCAATAGCAGGAAATATATCTGCATCGATATCGATATCCTTGAAACGCTTCCAGATGCGCTGACCATTTTCAATGATCGGAGCACCCAGCGTGACTTCTTTCGTACCAGGACTACGATATTCGGCCAGGTGGAAAGAGGTATTGCGGTCATAGCCAACACCAAGCAGTAATGTCCAGCCAGCCAACTCATACATACGAGCCAGCGGTGATTGTTCACCCAACCCATATTCCAGACTGTGATTGGCCGTAATCTCACGCGCATGCTTGCCCCAGGCAGCAAATGATACCTGAGGATGATTACTACGTACCACACCAGGATGAGTGCGAAATGTCTCAACAACAACACCCATACCATATGATGGCGTGACTTCAGGCCGAAAGGCTGGCATGGCTTCATAGATAATATCCCACCACGGTTGTGGGACTGGAGGATTTTGCCAGTTAGCCGGATCAGAATAATTGCCGGTCTGGGTCGGCATTACCAGCGTGCCCCTCTCGGTCACAACATCCATCAGCGCCTCAACCACTGCTACCGGGCCGCCACAGACCCATCCCAATGAGCGCAACGACGAATGGACGATAACAGTCATCCCGGCCTGCAAACCCAGGCGCCGCAGATCCTGGACCAGGCTTTCGCACGTACAGAGGGTGGAAGTCTCCCGCACCACTTGTTCTTCAGACATGAATTAATTCCTTTCTACTCGACAACCCGAACAGATTATCATTGGTCAGCAATAAAATCAACTCTCAGCCCTTGACAAGGAGCCCTCCAATCATTATAGTAGTAGTTGTTACTACTACTACTGCAAGAGAAAGGAAGCCGAACTCGTGACTATAGCGACCATCGAAGAGATGAAGCATCTCGGGTTTACAGGAGCGGAGGCACAAATTTATATCTTCTTGCTCCAGCATCCACTCTCTACGGGCTATGAAGTCAGTAAGGGCGCGGGCCTACCCCGGGCCAACACCTATCAAGCACTTGAAACTCTAACAAATAAAGAACGTGTTACAGCTGTAAGCGCAGATCCAGTCCGCTACGCGCCTGTCCCACCTGGTCGGCTGCTACAACGAATCCAGGAGGAGACCACGCAACGCTGTCAGAGTTTAGAGCAACAACTTACAGCGCTCGAACAGCCCGATGGTGTGGGACACTTTTGGGAACTCAATGAGTATAGCCGCATTGAGGCGCGTTTGCGCGAGTTGATCACACTAGCCAAGCATCGTATCGCCGCCAGCCTGTGGGCCGAAGATCTTGAGCGCTTCGCCGATGTCTTACGGGCGGCCCGCGACCGAGGCTGCACAGTCATTCTTAATTTATTTGGCAGCGCCAGCGCCGACTACGCAATGATCTACCAGCATGAAGGTCCCGAAAAAGTGGTAGGCGGTCATGTCATCGCACTGGCAATAGACTTTGAAGAGGCCCTGGTCGCTTCACTGGATGCGCCAGCAACCGGTGTCGTTACACAAAATCGGACCATGGTGCGCGTGGTTGAAAAATTTATTCGGGACGAAGCTTATTTAGCAGCTATCTATGAGCAACTCTCGCCGGAATTGGAGGCCACCTTTGGTCCCCACCTGGTGAATTTGCGTCGCAGCCTGCTGCCTACCAAAGATGCCGAACAGCTTGTTGCCATCACGACCATGGGGTCACAACCAATCGATCTACCATCAAATCTGAACATACCAATGCGTGAAGCATTTCAACCAGGAGAGGAGTAGCCGTCATGGCTGGAACAGTAACCGTAGTTGTAGGAACACAATGGGGGGACGAAGGAAAAGGCAAGCTTGTAGACCTTCTGAGCAAGGAGGCCGATCTGTGCATGCGCTTTCAGGGAGGTGGCAACGCAGGCCATACTGTCGTAAATAACTATGGTGAATTCAAGCTCCACCTTGTACCCTGCGGGATTTTTAATGCTAATTGTATCTGTGTTATGGGTACAGGTACCGTGATCGATCCACAGGATCTCCTGGCGGAAATGGAGGCCATCGCCAGCAAAGGCGTCTCTGTCGAGCAACTGGTCATCTCAGACCGGGCCCATGTGGTTATGCCCTATCATAAGTTGCTCGACAAAGTGGAAGATGAGGCGCGTGGCGCTTATCGCGTTGAGACAACGGGCCGTGGCATTGGACCTGCCTACACCGATAAAGTTGGACGCATCGGCATCCGCTTCCACGATCTGCTGCACGAGGATATTCTGCGCGCCAAGCTGAGCGCAGTCATCAAAAAGCATAACGCCATTCTCACGCATGTCTATGGTCAACAACCCTTTGACGCTGAGGAATTGATCGAGGCTGCACTGGCCTGGGGACAGCAGCTCAAACCACGTATCGTCGATACGATGCCGATTGTGCGGGCTGCGCTGCAGGAAAACAAAAACGTGCTACTCGAAGGCCAGTTAAGCGCCATGAAAGATATCGACTGGGGCTCTTATCCATTTGTAACCAGTTCTTCCCCCACTGCGGCCGGCGCTTCAGCGGGCTCAGGCATTCCTCCTCGCTATATCAACCGCGTCATTGGAGTGGCCAAGGCATACAGCACACAGGTAGGTACCGGACCAATGCCTACCGAATTGCATGATGAAATGGGAGCCCACCTGCGTACCCTGGGCGGTGAATTTGGCGCGACCACGGGTCGCCCGCGCCGCATTGGCTGGTTTGATGCCGTCGTCACACGCTACGTCACCGAGATTAACGGCTGCACAGACCTCAATATCACGAAGCTGGACGTACTGGATACGTTGGCCGAGATCCCTGTCTGCACCGGCTATCGCTACAAAGGTGAACTGATCGAGCATCTGCCAGATCCCGTTATCCACGAAAAATGTGAGCCGGTCTATGAGGTTCTGCCTGGTTGGCAACAATCTACCGAGCAGGCTAAAACCCTGGCAGATCTGCCACGCAACGCCCGCAACTACCTGGATCGCCTGGCCGAACTTGTCAATGTACGCATCCACAGCGTGGGTGTAGGTCCAAATCGCGACCAGACCTTGATGGCATAGATCAGTCAAAAAAGCAGCCGGCGCACCTTCCGATAAATAGGAAGGTGCGCCGGCTGCTTGTTGCTAGTTTAAACAAGATTTCGCATATCAACTCTGTTTTGTTTAGCACGCTTCATTACATACCAGATCATGACAACAGAAATTGCTAAGAGAAAAAGGCCTAGAAAGAAAAGCGTTGGATTGAAGGCAGCTCCGGTCGTCATAGTACCGTCTGTGCCAGTTGTTGCATTTGTAGCAGTATTAGCAATCGCGAGGGGTACGTGGCTGGACTCGGTAGTGGTCTTGTGAACCGCGCCCGGTGTAGCCTTGCTGGCTGGAGCAGCTGTCAGTTGGGTGGTGTGAATGTAGTGAAAGGTCACCTTCACGTTATTGCCCGGCAACATGACTGGCACAGCCGCAAATGTATATGTCATTGTACTCAAAACAATTCCTTTTCTTCTAACACACAGTAATCATCTTAACTACCTTATCTAAAATATGCATCTAATCTATACCCTACTAATATCATCCACTAAAAGCGAACGAAGCATAATTTTAGTGGCATGCGGAAATTTTCCTGATATATAGATAATCGCTTCTGAAGAAGATTTGTTACACCGAATCCTTACGAATTCATCTGTCTCTGTTGTAACCATTGGACAGCGATCAGGGTCTTTGCATCGCGGATCTCGCCTTTTTTGAGGACATCCCATAATTCATCAAAGGAGACTTCGATCAGTTCAATATCTTCGTGCTCAGAAGCCAGGCCGCCACCATTAGAGATACGATCAGCATTGGTCACTTCAGCATAAAAAAGGAAGATACGCTCGGTGGAACCGCCAGGAGAAACATAGAAAGTGGCAATTGGCGTCAACGCATGCACCTCGTAGCCAATCTCTTCATGAATTTCACGCCTGACCGCCTGTTCCGGCTGTTCATGCTCATCAATCATCCCGGCGACCACCTCATGCAACCAGCCTGGCCCCTTCTGATAGGTTGGATAGCGGAACTGATTCGTCATTAATACCTTCTGCGTATCGGTATTTACCAGTAGCGCACCCACCGCGTCCCCACGCTCCAATACCAGGCGGCGCACTGGCTCGCTCATCTTACCATCGAAGCGCCTGAAACGTACATGAACCTCCTCAATTTTAAAGAAGTCATCTAGAAGAAGCTTTTGCTCTACAATTTCTACTTTTTTATCCATCAATTCATCCTTTATTATAGTGGTTCCTCGCGCATAGCTACCTTATTTTAATACGAACCAAAACCACTTTTCAGCAAATGAGCATTGTGTAAAAGTTCGTACGTGCGCAGGGCTTTTCCTGTTCGTCCCGAGAGCGCAGGGAGAACACGAGCAAGCGAGAAGCGGTCCATTCTTTCAGGTATGGGGTCCAACAATGACATAGAAAACCATTACTATTAAGTAGTGATTGGTGACATAATGAAAGAGAGGCAGATGATGCTATCTATCTACAATGTTCTTTTATGTAGAAAGAGGTAACACAGTGAAATTTGCATTTAGTACCCTTGGTTGCCCACAATGGACTACTGAACAGGTCGCTGACAACGCGGTCCGACTGGGCTATAGTGGCGTTGAGTTGCGCCTGCTGGATAATGAAGTCATTGAACCCATACGTGACGCAGAAAAGGTCAGGCAGGCCGTAGAGACCTTTCGCTCACGCGGTATAGAGGTCTGTGCATTCGATACTTCCTGCACCTTTAATCTGAGTGATCCAGCGGAACGGGCGAAGAACGTGGAGTCCCTGAAGGTCTGGATTCAGCTGGCGCAGGAGTTGCATGTACCCATTCTGCGCGTCTTTGGGGGTGCCGGAACAGGCGAAAATATCGAACGAGAGAACCAGTGGGTGGCTGAATCACTACAACAGGTTGCATCTCAGGCCGAGCAGTCCGGGGTCACAATTACGCTAGAGACCCACGACGGTTTTTCTTCCGCCAGGCGCGCAGCCCAGGTGTTGGAACTGGTAAATTCACCAGCGATCGCCGCCCTCTGGGATAGCCACCATCCCTACCGAATGGGAGAGACGGCCGAAGAGGTATGGAGCATCCTGGGGCCACGGGTAGCGCATGTGCATGTGAAAGATGCTCGCCGCGATGATACAGAAAAATCAGGCTGGAGACTGGTATTAATGGGCAAGGGCGAGGTGCCGGTACGCGAACAACTGGCCAGCCTTCAGGCCAATGGCTATGATGGCTATGTCTCGGTTGAGTGGGAGAAGCGCTGGCATCCCGAAATTGAAGATCCTGAAATTGCCTTACCACAACATATTAACTGGCTCCACGCAGTCGAAAAGCAATTAGCCTCTAAATAAAATATATAAAGCACCTCAATTACTCTCCATAGAGCAAACTGAGGCCTCCTCTCCTATCCCTCTTTTCACACGGACAACTGCCAATGTATATCGGCGGTTGTCCGTGTGAAAAACGCCAAAAATAGATGTAACTCCAATACATAACTGCTTGACTCTTTCTCTATTTCAGCTACGTAAAAATAAATGAATGATAAAAAACACTTCTTCAGGGTGTGGCAATTTTATATTTATCAGGAGATCCTAATATATGTTCATAAGGACAAATCGAGGAGGGTTGAGCAGTAAGACAAGTGGAAGTATTTTGCTTATAACGTTACTGTTTGCTCTTTTATTCTTAATGCTTGTGGTGGGACAAATGCAAATAAAAAAACGGATGCATTGTGGGTAGGCGAAGTCGGCGATGAGTATATCAATAATTTTAATCCATATGCGGCAGCATCGGGCGGCCCGCCAAGCGATTTGATCTATGAGTCATTATTGTTTACTAATCTTGCGAATGGTACGATGAATCCCTGGCTCGCGACAAAATATCAATTTAGCAATGATAATAAGCAGCTCGTGTTTACCCTGCATGATAATGTAAAATGGAATGATGGCCAGCCATTTACTCCTCAACTGGTGAAGCTAACAAAAAATACCAGCTACTGGCAAGCGGGCAAACCTGCCTTCAACGAGATTGACTATCCTATCTATAAATCGAATGATACGCTGGTACTTCAGCTCATTAGCAATAAGCTGGATACGGCACAGGTTTATGTGCCTAACCTGGACCGTAATTATGTGCAAAAAGATACGGCCAACCATCATTTCTGGTTAGCACCAAACGCAACCTTGATGTTCTATCCGAATAACGCGAAAAAGCCCTTCAATCAAGTCGCGGTACGGCAGGCTATTAGCCAGGCTCTAGATCGGTCAAAGATGTCAAAAGTGGCAGAAAATGGATATATGCAGGTTGCCAATCCAACTGCCCTCATCTTACCCAGTGCCAAAGATTTTCTGGCATCTAATTATGCCAATCTATCATTTTGGTCAATCATCACAGTCAAATTTCGCCCGCTGGGAAGATCCGCAGACAGATGCATACCTGAATCAATATGCTACTACCAGCGATCCTGCTACGCAAAAACAGGCGATACAAGGAATTGAGAAAATCTTTGTTGAGCAAATGCCAACTATCCCGTTGCTTGACGCTCCGGTCTGGTTTGAGTATAACTCGTCTCGCTTTAGCGGTTGGCCCTCACAGGCAAATCCATATGTAACGGCGGCTTCTCCTTTACAAATCATGCTTAACATACGGCCTCGCTAACGTTTGCTAGCGATACCAGGAGAAGATACTCCATCATCTAGTCTGGAACATAGATGCATAGGAGTTCTTCTCCACCTTTTTCATTAGTTCCGCGCTAATCATCTTTTGTTAGCTTTTTTGAAGGAGCAAGCGGATGCGCTACTTATTACGAAGGATCAGTTTCTATATCGTCACCGCTTGGGTTTCATTGACCATTAATTTTTTCCTGCCACGATTGGTACCAGGAAACCCTGCACAGGCCATCCTGGCTCGATTTCGTGATAAAAATCCGAGTCCTGAAATGATTCAAGCCCTGGAAGTTCAATTCGGTATCTCGCACGATCCTCTGTGGTTACAGTATTTTCAGTATATTGGTAACCTCTTTCATGGAAACCTGGGCGTTTCAACAAACTATTTTCCGACTGCGGTCTCGGCTATTATTGCGCAACGCATGCCCTGGACACTGCTACTAGGACTGCTTACACTGCTTATCAGTTTTATCCTGGGAACCCTGCTTGGCATTTTGAACGCCTGGAAACGTGGCACAAAGGTCGATACGATCATTTCGCCAATGATGATGATGCTCTCAGGCATCCCTTATTTCTGGCTCGCGTTTGTCTGCCTGTATGTTTTCGGTTTTACGTTCAACTGGTTCCCATTGAATGGTGGTTATGATGAAGGTCTGGTGCCATCTCTGGATCTCGATTTTATCTTGAGTGTACTTTCACACGCGATATTACCGGCGTTAACAATCATCATTTCCTCGCTAGCTGGTTGGATGCTGACCATGCGCAACGCGATGATTACTACATTGTCAGAGGATTATATTCTGATGGCACGTGCCAAAGGTCTGAGGCGAGGCCGAGTTATGTTAAGCTATGCAGCACGCAACGCTATCCTACCCAGCATTACCAGTTTTGCGCTCTCGCTCGGCTTCATCGTTTCAGGTCAATTATTAACCGAAACCGTCTTCTCCTATCCCGGAATTGGCTTTACCTTCATCCAGGCGATCAGCGATAAAGACTATGCATTGATGCAAGGAGTTTTCTTAATTATTTCGTTTGCCGTCCTGGCCGCCAATCTGCTTGCCGATCTCATGTATGCTGCGCTTGATCCACGAGTACGTATGGAGGGGAAATAATACATTATGTCATCAACACCTCCTTTTAATGCTACCCCACTGCCCGACAACGGCGACGAACAATTTATGGTTTTGACTGATCCTGATAAAGATCAGAATGGATATCAACCAGGAAAAAAGCCCGGGCAGGTGCGCCCTAACCTTTTGCTACGCTTCTGGCGCATCTTGCTCATTAATCCCAAGATGATGACTGGTTGCATCATTGTCGGCCTATTTATTATTATGGCCATCTTTGGACCATTAATTGCTCGCTATGATCCCAATACACTGACAACAGATATATTGCAACCTCCTTCACCTGATCACTGGTTAGGAACAACGCAGGCTGGCCAGGATGTTTTTGCACAGCTCATGATCGGTACGCGCTCCTCGGTTTTCTGGGGCTTCGTAGCAGGTATCATTGTGACATTCATATATGTTATAGTTGGGCTAACTTCAGGCTACTTTGGTGGCCTTATCGACGATATTTTGACGTTTATTACCAACGTATTCCTGGTCTTACCAGGTTTTCCGCTCGCTCTACTTCTGGCCGCTTATATTCCATATAAAGGTCCCTTGACGGTCGCGATTGTGATCGCGCTCACAGGCTGGCCTGGCCATGCACGCGTTATTCGGGCACAATCTCTCTCCATGCGTCAACGCGATTTTATCGGCGCCTCCCAGGCCAGCGGAATCAGTACCGCAAAGATTATCTTCGAAGAGATGTTGCCAAACATGCTCGCTATTATTGCTGCTGGTTTTGTCAGTACGATGCTTTCAGTTGTCCTGGCAGCCGCAGGCTTAGAGTTTCTCGGCTTAGGAGATATCCGCAGCGTCAGCTGGGGAAGTATGTTCTATTGGGCCCAGAATGGACAGGCGCTTATCCAGGGTGCCTGGTGGTGGTTTGGTTTGTGTCGCGCTACTAGGGGCTGGATTGACCTTTATCAACATCGGTATCGATGAGGTTGCGGATCCACGCCTGCGTAAACAGCGCAAGAGAAGCATGCGCAAGGCACAACAATATGTAGCACAAACAGGATCGCTAGAAGTAGTTACAGAACAAGAAAAGGAAAGCAGACCATAATGGCCCATGATACTGGTGATACAACAAAGTTACTGGATGTACAACATCTTTGCGTTGACTATGAAGCAGAGAATGGTACCGTGCATGCCGTCAATGACGTAAGTTTTACGCTGCGACGAGGAGAGATTCTAGGCCTGGCTGGTGAGAGTGGCAGCGGAAAGTCAACGCTGGCGTATGCCATTGCACGCTTATTGCGTCCACCTGCCATTATCACTCAGGGGAAAGCACTCTATTATTCTCGTTCTGCCACAGAGTTAGCCGGGACCCCACAAAAAAACCAGCAACAGTCGACGACAATGCCACTGGATGTTTTACACGCTTCTGCTAAACAGCTACAACAACTGCGCTGGAATGAGATTTCGGTCGTCTTTCAAAGTGCCATGAATGCCTTAAATCCAGTGCTGACAATAGGTGATCAGATCATCGATGTATTGCACACCCATCGTCCAGCAATGGATAAACGCGCACGGCGCCAGCGTGTAAATGAGCTATTGGATCTGGTAGGTATTTCAGCGGATCGTCAATATAGCTACCCACACGAGCTTAGTGGAGGCATGCGCCAACGTGCGATTATCGCGATTGCCCTGGCGCTCAACCCTGAACTGATCATCCTTGATGAGCCCACAACAGCCCTGGATGTAGTGGTACAGCGTGAAATTCTAACTGAAATTCTCCATCTACGCACGCAGCTCAATTTTGCGGTTATCTTTATCACCCACGACCTTTCGTTGCTCTTAGAAGTCGCCGATTCCATATCAATTATGTATGCAGGTCGCATCGTTGAGACCGGTTCGCGCCGTGACATCTATCGCCATCCACGCCATCCTTATAGCTATGGTCTACTTAATGCATTTCCATCACTGATTGGCCCCAAACGCAAAATGTATAGTATTCCAGGGTCACCTCCTGATCTGCGCAACATTCCATCTGGCTGTGCCTTTAGAACGCGTTGTCCACTGGCCTTTACAGCCTGCCCACAGCATATTCCAGCTCTGCGCCCCTATCAGGCTGAAGAAAAAGAGACGCAAGAGACTGCGGCAGTGGCCTGTCACCTCTATGATCCTGCTTATAGAGAACAGGCGCCTGATATAAAGGAGATAGAGCAGGCCTACGAGACATTGACAGAAAAACAAAGACAGAGAAGGAGATCATAATGCAACGGGTTGATCAAACAGCAACGTTTCTAAATGAGAGAGAGCAGCCAGAAGCAATCTTAGAAGCTTCAAATATACGCAAATATTTTTCGGGCCGTCAGGCAAATCTGTTTAGTAAACCAACCTTTGTGCACGCGGTAGAAGATGTCTCGCTCGCCCTCTATCCTGGTAAAGCGACCGCATTAGTCGGCGAGAGTGGTAGTGGGAAATCAACTATTGCGCGTTTGCTGGCCCGTATGTATGATCCAACACAAGGCGAGCTACGCTTTCGCGGGCAAGCCATTAACCTAAAGAAACGTAGAGCAAGCGTGTTACGTGAGTATCGCCGCCATGTGCAACTTATTTTTCAGGATCCTTTTTCTTCACTAAATCCGGTACATACCATCCGTCATCATCTGGCAGGCCCTTTACATGTATATCGCCGTATTCGTACACGCGCTGAAGAGGAAGAGATGCTGCTTGCACTTTTGCGGCGTGTGAACCTGGAACCTGCCGAGCAATTTATTGATAAATATCCTCATCAGCTCAGTGGAGGACAACGGCAGCGTATTGCGATCGCGCGCGCCCTGGCCGTTCAGCCAGAGGTATTGCTTGCCGATGAGCCAGTTTCGATGCTGGATGTTTCAATTCGGCTAGACATTCTAAATTTGCTGCTCAGCCTCAAAGACGAAGAAAGGTTGGCGCTCCTCTTCATCACCCATGATATCGCCAGCGCCCGCTACTTTGCCGAAGAGACCCTGGTCATGTATGCCGGACAGTTAGTTGAAGGGGGTCCCAGCGATGCGGTCATCCAGCAGCCAAAACATCCTTATACACAATTGCTTATTTCTGCTGCCCCTAATCCAGCCCGTAGCAATCCTGACACCGAAGCAACGCCAGCACCGGTTGAACTTGCCGCACGTGGCGAGATACCCAGCCTGCTAAATCCACCCAGCGGATGTCGTTTTCATACACGCTGTCCCCATGCCATGCCGATATGTAAAGAACGTTTTCCTGGCCGTACCGATCTAGGTGATGGTCATTGGACCAATTGCTTCTTATATAGCGATCGGACTGAGGATAAATAGCATAGTTTTCATTCAGGATCAGTTAATTGAGCTTGAATTCACAAAAACTCATATAATCTTTATAAGATATAACAGGCTGTTGATCCTAAAAAGGTGTATAATGGTTATGCACAGTTTAGCAAGGAGGAAAAGCAGTACATGGGTTATCTTATTCGTCCGATCGAGACAAGTGATTATGTACCGATTATTCAGGTGGTCGATGCATGGTGGGATAATCGACCAATGGCCAGTATGCTTCCCAGGCTCTTTTTTCTTCACTTTCAAAAAAGTAGCTTTCTGATTGAAGATAATGGGGAACGCATAGGCTTTCTGATAGGTTTTCGCTCACAAACCTATCCAAACCAGGCATATATCCATTTTGTAGGGGTTGACCCACGTTACCGCGGACATGGTATTGGACGCCTTCTTTATCTACGCTTTTTTACGTTGATGCGTGAATGGGGCTGCTCGGAAGTTCATAGCGTGACATCGCCCCAGAATACTGGCTCGATTGCCTTTCATCAACGCATGGGATTTTTGATCGAACCTGGAGATGCTGAGCGCAATGGCTTACCTGTGACAACCAACTACGATGGGCGTGGCGGCGCAAGAGTATTATTTCGTAAAGTGTTAAACTCAAAAGAAAACTTCTAGTTCAACATGGGGAGATAGACTACCCCGAAGGGGGCATCTCAAGCCCCCTTTATTTTCTTCAGTAATGTTGATTAGACTCCACTGAAAGCAGAGAACCCCCCATCTACAGGTACAACAATACCTGTAACAAAGGCTGCCGCCGGGCTGGCCAACCAGAGCAGGGTGCCAACCAGGTCTCCGGCCTCACCCATGCGATGCATCGGCGTGTGGGCCAGAATAGACTCACCACGGGGAGTGTATGCACCGGTCTCTTTGTCAGTTAGCAGAAAGCGATTCTGGTGCGTCAAGAAAAAGCCGGGGGCGATCGCATTCACTCGAATCGCCGGGCTGTATTCCTGGGCCATATGTACTGCCAACCACTGCGTAAAGTTTGTGACCGCAGCTTTGGCCGCGCTATAGGCCGGAATGCGCGTCAATGGGCGCAGGTAATTCATCGAGGAGATATTGATAATACAGCCCTGCTTACGCTCGGCCATGCCGCGTCCAAAAACCTGGCAACACTTCACGGTGCCAGCAAAATTGAGATCGAAGACGCGATCAATGGCTTCGTTATCCAGATTAAAAAATGAAAGATCTGCTGATGTCGTAGCCGCGGGTTGGTTGCCGCCCGCTCCATTAACCAGAATATCTACCGGACCAAACGCGCTAGTGATCTGTTCAAGAGCCTGCTCTAGAGCGGGACGCTCAACAACATCACAGGCCAGGCCTAACGCGCTCCCACCCTGTGCCTGAATCTCCTCAGCAACCTTACGTGCCGACTCCTCATGCTGGCTCAAAATAGCCACGTTCACACCTGCTTGCGCCAATGCAAATGCCATCGCACTTCCAAGTCCACCACTTCCACCAGTAATAACAGCAGTCTGACCTTTTACATTAAAGAGGGACTGTAGTTGTGACTCGTAACTCATATGTGCTCTTTCATATCTTCACTATAATCAACAAACAATTCATAAGCTGACCAGAGACACCCACCCACACTGCCGCACCAAGCCAGGTCTTTACTCTATCAGCCATATACAAATTATTGTAGCACAGTAATACACACCAGATTTTAATCCGCATTTTCTGCTACTACGCAACGTCTATATGTATAGAAAAGTAGCCGAGCGCGAACAACAAAAAACATAATAAGAGCAATCTACGTAATATCAACCTGATTAGAAAAATAGATAACCTTAAATTTTACCATGACTTATTGACGAAGGCTACTTTTCTGGCGTAATATAGCAAACAAGTCATTACACACTTGCTAGTGCTAGTTAGACGAGTAGCAATTGAGTAAAACATATGAATCGCCAGGGTGGCGTACATTTTTAGAAACGGTCATTGCAGACCCGACTGAAAGACAGCGCATTGCGCGTACATTAGGGATCAATCAAATCAGCCTGACACGCTGGGCGGCCGGAACATCCAATCCGAGGCTGAAACATCTCTATGCCTTATTGGATGCACTACCCAATCAACGCGAACGCCTGATTGAAATGATCGCCGAAGAATTCCCTGAATTTCGTACCGAGGTCGCAATCATCGAAGAAATGCCTCAAGAGATCCCTGCGGTCTTTTATGCAAAAATACTTGAGGCCTATAATCAACTGACAACAAACTTGCGCGCAACCACGATCCGCGCCTTAGTCTTGCAACAGATGCTCTCCCACCTGGATGCGCAACAAAACGGGATGGTAATCTTCGCCAATCAGTGTACGCAGCCGAGTTGCCCCGGCCAAAAAGTACGCAGTTTGCGCATCCTTGATGGACGTGGCAATCCTCCCTGGCATGCGATCGACAATAATGTGCGCTTCTTTGGACTGGAGTCACAGATTGGTTACGCGGTACAGGTCAAACGCCCACTTGTCATCCACAAGCAGAATATAAAAAATCTCTGGTATCCTATCCACTATGACAAGCTGGCTGAAAGTGTCGTCGCCTATCCACTCATCCGTGCCAATCAGGTCGCGGGTTGTCTGACACTGATCAGTCCTAAACCACAGCATTTCAGTGAGACCCACATGAGCTTGATCCACAATTATGCGGATCTCTTCATGCTCTCGTTTGAAGCTGCCGATTTCTATGACTTTGACCAGGTGGCGCTGGGCATTATGCCCCCTCGGATGTACAGGAGGCGATCCTGGATCAATTTAATGCCCGAGCAACCCGATTAATAATTGAGAGCAGTAGCTATTCCCATCCCCTGACCCGGCCAGAAGCGGAGCGGCGCTTGTGGCCTGCTATTGAACAGGAACTATTGGATATAGCTGTCCAAAATATCTGTGATGATGCGCACGCCATGCAAGCCAGGCCATGCACAGATATAACGGTCCATTCTGGCCACCGAAGTGATTAAAAGAGAGTCAGGCTACCAGTGTGACGCGCATGTGCTTCTCCACGTTTGAGAAGCCAGTGCGCGGCCACAAATAGAGCCAGAGAAAAAGCTATAAGAAACAGCAGTTGCGGCCAGAGCGCTACCAGGGTGGCTCGCTCCAGCATCACAGCACGCAGTACACTCAAGCTGGTGGTTAACGGCAAGACAAAACTCATGATCCGTAACCAGAAGGGATAAGCGAACAGTGGAATGCGCACGCCTGATAAGAAGGCCATTGTGGGTTCCAGGATCGTGTAAAAGAAGCTACCATCACGCGCAAAGATACAGCAGCTATTGAGGAAGACGGCCCAGGCCATAGCTGGAATGAGCAAGGCCAGGAAGGCCACGCCTAGCATGGCCGGATATGCCAGCTGCATTCCACCAATAATTGTTATCAACGCTATGCTGAAGGTAAAAAAGAGCCAGATGCTCTGAAGCAAGGCCGCCGTCCCATTGGCCAGCAAGAGAACCAGCCGATTAGCTGGCGTTAAAAACAACATCTCTAACGTACCGTTATAGCGTTCCCAGGAAAATTGCCAGGAAGATTGGACCAGTGACCAGAAAAAGGTATAGCCTAACATACCAGTCACGAAGAAAAGGATGATGCTGCGCGCATCCACCGCGATTGGCCAATGGCTGCGTAAGCCTGGAGCATGAACAAATGGTAGAAAGGTGTAATAGGCTGTAGCTAGTTCAAAAGCAGGCCAGACAAGCATCGAAAAGTAGATCATCTTACTACCAAACAGAGCACGGTGCTGTTTCAACATTTCCGCTACCACAACACGCCATAAACGCCGCCCATGTATAGCCAGCGAACTTGCTGCTTGCTCCTCCCTCATCAATTTAACCGACATGAGCAACCTCCCCGCTCGGCTCCAGGCTACTAGATAGGGTCAGCATAGCATCCTCCAGGCTAGGTTCCACAACTTCTAGTTTCAGCAACGAGCCCCCCTGCCCCACAACTGCTGACGTAACCTGTCCACTGATATCTTCGGGATGTCGCACTGTGAGCAAAATACCCTGCTCGTGTTGCTCGCTATCATAACGGGCACCAGTCTGCACAACCACATGACGTAATGCTTCGTCAACTGATGGCAATAATTCTGGTACAAGCAGCCGTATAATACGATCTTGCCGGGTCAGTTTCTTCAACTCATCGGGACTTCCCTCAGCAACCAGCTGGCCCTGATTAATAACGTAGATATAGCTGCAAAGCTCTTCAACCTCTTGCAGATAATGCGAGGTCAATAAAACTCCCTTTCCATCCCGGGCTGTTGTGCGCACCATTTGACGCAGATCACGAGCAATGGGGCATCGAGGCCAATCGTCGGCTCATCCAGGAATAGATAGCTGGGATCATTGATCAAGCCACGGGCAATCTGCAGGCGCTGCTTCATGCCTTTTGAATAGCGCTCAACTACGGTATCAGCTGCATCCGTCAGGCCTACCATCTGTAAGAGCTCATCAATACTTTGCTTCAGTCCACGCGGCTCTACATCATATAACTGGGCGAAATACCAGAGATTTTCGCGACCGGTCAAACGCCAGTACACCATGCGCTCACCACCCGCAATCATATTAACGCGCCGCCGTACAGTCGTCAGGTGTTGATCGATGTCCAGGCCATCGATCTCGATCTTTCCGGCAGTAGGAGCTAACAAAGTACTCAGCATCTTGATGGTTGTAGTTTTGCCCGCTCCATTTAAGCCAAGTAATCCTGTCACCTGCCCCGCTGGTATTTGGAAATTTAGATCGCGCACAGCCACCTTTTCTTCTGCCACTGAGCGCCACCATTGTTGTTTTTTACGTGAGCGATAAATCTTCGTCAATTGAGTAGCAACAATTCCTTGTGTCATTAGTAAGCTCCTTCTAAAGCACGACGCTCAGCCCAACGCATAAGCAACATTCCAAGCAATGCATAACCAAGTCCTAGAGCAACAGTACGCAACAGATCAGGGACAACAGCGGTCAATGTAAAGCCATTGAGTAGTGCTTCACGTAATAGTTGAACCGCTCCAGTCACAGGCAATGCCTGCGCGACCCATTGTAGAGGTTGAGGCAGATAAGCAATCGGAAAAACAAAGCCACAGAGGAGTGTCAGTGCAGCAAAAAGCGTGTTTTGTAATACGTATGTATCGCCAGTGGCCAGCATACAGGCCCCTAGTAGCACAGACACCCCAAAAAGCGCCAGCACCGCCACAGGAAAAGCGACCACTAACGTCACAAGATTACAGTGACTCATATTGAGTCCCAGCGGCCAGACCAGCAACATCAAGAAGGCCGTTTCTAAAACACAATTCACAATCCATTGCCCTGTAATACCAGTAAAGTAGTACAGACGTGGAGATGGAGCTAGCAGCAGACTCTCCAGCGTCCCTTCCCGGCGCTCGGTAATCAAACTCCGACTAATACCCAGCAGGATACGGATGGAAAAAGATAGGATGCTTGCTCCAAGGATAAGATAACTCATATAATCAGCGGTACCGGTGTAGCGCGTAAAATCTTGCCCAATGTGATTGTCAGCCAGTAGATGATAGGCGAAGAAGGCCAGCAGGGCACTACAGATACCGCTAAAGACGCCGCTGATAAAGAAACTCCAGGGATACGCATGAAAGACAACCGTCCAGTTACGCACAAAGGTGGCATAACTTGAGCGCCAGAAATAGACCATTACTACCTCCTTGCAGTTCGGGTCTCTGGAGTCCTCTACCCCACCAGCATTGATTATTCTGTAATGCCAGAACAAAGACCATTATGAGCGAATAAAATCGCGCATAACAGCGGGCAGGCGGTCGATCGCATCCAGTGAACCAGCATAAAGTACAAAAGAACCTTCTTTATAACTATGAACCAGGTGGGCTGACTTTAACACCTTGAGATGCTTGGAGACGGTTGGCTCAGCCAACTTGATCAAGGCCGCTATCTCCTGCGTATAATGGGGACGGCGTAATACCAGCTTGAAAATTCGCAGACGCGTCTCATCAGCCAGGGCTTTGGCGACCCCCAATAATTCAGCAGGCACGCGCTCAGGGCGTTCCATCGTCAATGGTACATTGATATAAATAAACAGCTCTTTTTGCGTAAATCCAACCATCAAGTGTGGAGCGGTAAAACTCGACGGAAAACAAAGAATACGGTCCAGATCGGCCAGCGTGAAATGGAGATCCTGACTTTTATGAAAGGTCAGCCGCTCCAATTCGCGATTATAGCTAATCCGGCTGTGTAGTGTGGTAAGCCATTGAGGAGGGTCAGTCGTATCCAGGCGCATAGCGTACTGGGCACGATATTGGTCTAATAAAGGATAACGACGTTCCCATTCGGCACCAAATATATCCTCCCAGTAGCGACGTAGCGTTCGCGAGAGCCGAGCCACAAACTCACCCGGGGCTTGCATAGCCTGCTTATGAACGGCCTGCACAACCTCATTCTGTGGAATAAGTGGTGGATGATCCGCCGCTGTCACCTCATCTACCAGACCATAAAGTGCAACCTTAACCACGTCAGCTGGATTAAGGGTGGATAGAAAAGCCAGAAATGCCTCCAGAGAGAGTGCGGGTTCCTGGACCAGGCTCATCAAGTCAGCAATAGTTAACCACTGCTCGAAATATTGTCCAAAATAAGCAATATCACGCTTGAGTTCAGGGTCCATTTTCTCCATCATCTCGGCGCTCCAGGCCTGATTAGAAAGGTGATGCTCAGGCTCAGCTAATACGTGCAGGCTATTAAACATTTCAGCCACTGGTGATAGAACAATTTGAATACGACGCCGTAAAGGTTCTTCATTAACGTTAATCGGTGACATATTTCCTCTTGCTGCTCCAATTAGCTAATTAGCTAATTAGCAACTCACATATAAAATATACTTGATCATTGATATTGCTGTCAATAGATCCACAAATATACACAGGGCTTTTTACTTTTCCTCTTTGGCGCCTGCGGCGCCGGGTTGGGAGTGTGGAGTATGTGTGATGGGCGGCCGCCCACCACACATACTCCACACAGGAAAGAATGGGCCTCGTATCACTTGCTCGTGATCTCCCTGTTTGCAGGTGACAGGCGGCTGCGGTGCCCATCACACATACACTACGTAGGAAAGAATGGGCCTCGTATCACTTGCTCGTGATCTCTGGACGAACATGAAAAATCTCTGAAATATACACTAATGAGGTTGTGGCTGGAGACGCTGTATGGCATGAGCCAGGTAGGTCGCATCCACAACCGGCTGACCATGAGCTTGTAGCTGCAATAAAGCGGGCAGAGCCTGGGTAGCACCTGTTTCACCCAGGGTCAGCACAGCAGAATTGCGGACACGCTCATCGACATCCTGCAGGACAGCCAGCAACAGTGTGACACATCGTTCGGTCCCAATTTTGCCCAGGACGACAATGGCAGCCCGGCGCACCTGGGGCAGTGTATTGGTAAGCGCGCTGGCCAGAGCATTCACTACCTGAGGGCCGCCAATCTGGCGCAGGGCCAGCACAGCCTGAAGCCGTAGCGCGGGATCGGCGTCCTCGAACAGGTCTGCTAAAGGGGCAATCGCCCGCTGATCTCCTAATTGACCCAATTGGTCCGCCGCCGCCAGGCGTTGAGCACGCTGCTGGTGCTGTAGCTGGTCAATCAAGCCAGTAAGTAGTGCTTCCCTCTCCTCAGAATCTGTATTATCCATATCCTCGCATTCTCCTCTCCATCATCTATTTTAGCACTGGGCGTGACCAGGTATTATTAACAGGCAAGCATTGTACTAAGGTACAGGTCTAAGCTGAACGTTGAGACAATGCGTGTCTAAGCGCAAAGGCCTTATACTATATGCATCTTCAAAGTATCAGATATAAGGATGCAAAAGCTATGACAACAGATTTGACCGCTATCAAAAAATTGATGACGCTGGCCACTGGTGACGAGAAACATAATGCCAGCGCGCACTCGACACTAGATATACTCTGGGTACTTTATGATCGCGTTATGCGCTATGATCCGCAACAGCCTCGCAGTGAAGAACGAGATCGCTTTATTTTAAGCAAAGGTCATGGTCCGGTCGCACTCTATGCAATCCTGGCAGCCAGGGGCTTCTTTCCAACTTCAGAGCTGGCACGCTTCAAAAGCTGGGAAGGTATATTAGGCGCCCATCCTGATCGCCACCAGGTGCCCGGCATCGAGGTATCCACCGGATCACTGGGACATGGCTTACCGATGGCGATCGGTGTGTCCCTGGCCTTGCAAGCGAAGAATAGCGACCGGCGCGTCTTCGCCCTGGTGGGAGATGGCGAATGCAACGAGGGCAGTATCTGGGAAGCTGTGTTACTGGCCGCTCAAAAACAGCTCGGTCAGCTTACCTGTATTGTGATTAATAATCGCTCCAGTTCTCTGGACCTTGGGGATCTGGAAGATAAGTTTGCGACCTTTGGTTGGGACGCCACGACCATCAATGGTCGCGACCATGAGCAAATTTACGCTGCCCTAACACAACCTGCTACTTCACGACCAACCGCCATCATCGCGGAAATTGCCGAGCGCAAAGGAGCCTGAGCTATGACCACCACCACACGCAACATGCGTACGCAAATGCAATACACCCTCACTGAGCTGATCGAAAAAGATCCACGCCTGATGATACTGCTGGCAGATATCAGCGTTGATGCCTTTGGGAGGCTTCAACAACAATATCCCCGGCGTGTCCATAATCTAGGCATCCTAGAACAAACCCTGGTTGGCACAGGCGCTGGTGTCGCCCTGGAAGGCTTTATCCCTGTCCTGCATTCCATTGCGCCATTCCTGGTTGAGCGACCTTTCGAACAAATTAAAACCGACTTTTGCTATCAGCGCCTGCAGGGCAACTTTATCAGTATCGGAGCCTCTTATGACTATAGCACCGAAGGCATGACCCACCATGGGGCCGAAGATGTTCAGATATTGCGCAGCCTGCCTGGCATGCAGATTGTGGTGCCAGGAACCGCCACTGAGTTTGATCAGCTCTTCCGCACAGCCTATGCCAATGGCTCGCCCACTTATTATCGGCTCAGTGAGCAAGAAAACCCGGCAGATCAGCCAGTAGAATTTGGCAAGCTAACGGTCGTCCAGGAGGGTAGTACAGCGACCATCATAGCGGTAGGGCCAGCGCTCAGGCAGGTCTTGCCAGCAGTCAACGAGCTAGATGTCACCGTACTCTATTGCACAACGGTGGCGCCATTTGATGGTGAGACACTGCGTAGATATGCACTGGAAAATATCATCCTGGTTGAGACCTACTACGCGGGAGGATTGGCCGCAGACATTAGCGCAACCCTCAAGCACATGCCTATTCGTCTGGAAGCGATCGGTGTTCCCTACGCCATTCCTATACACTATGGCAGCATTGAACAACACGATATCGCCAATGGACTGACGCCAGAAGAGATACGGCGTAAGATCCTCAATTTTATTAACCCCAACGCTTAACCACAGTCAGTTCTAGACCACAGGTATACAGGCTGGCTAGATTGGTCAGCCTCATGCCTTACCAGGGAATGAACGACCGGCAAAGGATGAATGCACAAATACCCCCAACCATTCAAGCGCCAGGGTCAGTTGAGAAGGAGCGCTCGCACGTAAGGCCAGATCGTTAGAGCGGAAGAGAGAGTTGATATGCTCTAACAGGCGTGTAGCTTTAAAGATGCGCAACCACTCTTCATAGTGATCTGGAAGAGCGCGCACCCGTTCATAGCCGCGCAATAAAGCCTGTTCCAGGGCCTCTTCATCGTTGCGTCCAGCGACACCCTCCAGCGTAATCGAAAGATCGGCCAGATAATAATTCCAACCACATTTATGAAAGCCGATCGCGCCTACCTCTCCCTTATAAAAGAGATAGCAGTCCTGCCGAAAATTCCCATGGATCAAGCCATAGTATTCAGGACTGGTAGGGATAACTGCAAACTCATCCCGCGCCCGTTCAGCGACCTCAGAAAAAATACGATACTCACGGCCACCAATCAGACCATCACAACGCGTTGCCGCGAAATCGGGGTCCAGCACCGTCTCATCCCCGAATACTTGCTGCCAGTCCCAGCGAGGACGCACAAAACCCTCGGGGGGTATAAATTGCTTAGCATATTGATGTAGACGGGCCAGGAAGATGCCGACACGCTCGAACAAAGTAGGAGAAAGGCCCCAATCTACAGAACGGCCAGGCAGCCAGCGCAAGAGCAAACAGATACATTCCTGATCAATATCCTCAATCTGCACCTCCTGCATCAACGCACCATCGCGCGTGGCCACAGGTTCAGGCACCAGTAAATCTGTATCACGCTTTAAAGCAGCCAACCACTGCAATTCAGAGTTCCATAGCGCCCGATCAAAACCATCTTTCTGACATAGATGTAAAGCAAAACGTCCATCTTCTGCGCGCGTAGCCGATTCAACTGCCTGTTGACCTGGCCTGGAATATGTGGTCACCCGAAACACTGCATGCTTCCCATGAGATAACATCGTCAGGCGAGCACTTCCAATATCGTATTGCGTCAGTGCCGCCTCTGCCAGAATGCGTAACTGCCGAATTTGACTATTGTAGCTCGAAGTATCCAATCTATTCTCCCCACACTACATCAGGTAGCAAAAAGTTGTGCCTTTATAATAGACACATGAAGAGTATACACGAAAACATAAACATAGACATCGATCAAATAGTCGATGTCTATACGCATATATAAGTAGTATAGCACGCGTTTCAGGAGGCGGAGGCACAGGTGATGACCACTGCGCTCATATCATCACTTTTCGCACGCATATTTTCCGAAACGGTCTGGCGCGAACTGGCAATCGCCTGTTGCACGATTTTTCTCGCTACGGCGGTGCGTTTCTCTGTTTGCAGCAAGTGAGCTAATGTCTGATCGGTCAGGTTATCGTGGATACCATCTGAACACAGCAGGACTCGATCGCCGGGCTGAATATCTATATGTCCAATATGCACAGCCAGCTCCTTATCGTGTCCCAACGCCTGGGTAATGCCATTACGTTTATCAAAATAACTTTTCTCAAGACGATTTAATTCACTGACATTGCTAGCCTGATCAATGCGCAAAGCATCCTCAGGAGTAATTGAGCCATCCAATATTTTTAAAGAGAGATATCCATCATCATCCGTCAAACGCTGAAAATCCTGATCTGGGCGCCAGAGATAAATACGGCTGTCTCCAACGTGGGCATAAAACATATGGTAAGTACTGCTATCTTCATTATAGGAAAAGAGGGTTAAGGCGGCGGTAGTTGCGGGATAGCTGGCATATTCTTGCATGCTCTCAGCACGCCGCTCTCCTTCTAGAATAATCTGTTCATGAGCGGCATTAAACATATGCAGCAATGTATCTTCCAGATTTAGAGGAGTCGAAAAAGGGATGATGCGCGCTTCGGCGTGAGCTTTCTTCCAGGAGCGTCGCATGATACGTGCCGCCAGGCGTGAAGCCACCTGACCGGCACTTGAACCAACCCCATCAAAGACCGCGGCTAACCCACGTTGTCGATCTAATAAGATGGTATCATCATTATAATAGGCATGCCCTTCATGTGGCACAGTATAGCGAACAAATGTTAGTGATGGATGGGTAGCACCAGACTCCGAAGAAACTCTAACTGAAACGGTCATAGACAAGCCCTCTTTCTTCGAGAATACTATCCAGCATATACAGAATAAAATATGAGTTCTGCAGCAACCAAAGCAAGGATCATTTTGAACTATTTTAACATATCCTGAAGCTTTTTTCTTTTGTCACCTCGAGAAGCCAAAAGAAAAAAAGCGTTAGGGTATCAGGGCTTTTTACTGTTCGACCAGAGATCGCAGGGAGATGACGAGCAAGCGATACGATGTCCATTCTTTCATGTGTGGAGTGTGGGTGGTGGGCGGCCGCAGCCTCCTCCCTCCTGCAAACAGAGAGATCACCAGCAAGCGACACGATGCCAATTCTTTCCTGTATGGAGTATGTGTAGTGGGCGGCCGCCCACTACACATACTCCATACTCTCAACCCGGCGCCGCAGGCGCCAAAAGTGATTTATGGGAGGGCAAATATTGTGTTATGATGAAGATTATTGTTGGGCATAAGTACTATGCCCATAGATGACAGAACAGCCTTCCATGGTAATGGAGAAGAGAAACGTGTCAGATTTACAGACTAAGAAAACTTTACTTCCCCTCCAGACAAGCGCACTTTTATTCGATCTAGACGATACCCTTCATCATCGAAGCAAGGCATTTTATGGTTGGGCCAGAGAGTTTGCACAACGGTATCACGATCCGGCTCAAAAAGCTGAATTAGAGGGGATGGTCGATTACCTGGTTGAAATCGATAATCACGGTTATACACCACGCGATGAGTACTTTACGCGTGTCCAACGCAATTATCCACAGGTAAGTGGGTCACATGAGCAACTCATTGCTGAATATCAACGCGATGTGATTGGACATATCGTGTTGGAAGATGAGATTTTGTACCTGCTGCAGAAATTACAGGCGCAACAAATTCCCTTTGGTATCGTCACCAACGGCGAAGCGCAGCAGCAGAAACGCAAGATCCAGACCTTAGGTATCGATGCATTCACAGACTGCATTTTTGTCTCCAAAGAATTTGGAGCCCAGAAACCTGATCCCTCGATCTTTCTGGCGGCCGCCCAATGTCTGCAAAAACCAACCAGCGAGATTCTGTTTGTGGGTGACAACCCCGAGTTTGATATCTGGGGCGCCCACCAGGTAGGCATGAAAACGGTCTGGATTCACCATGCCCCGCGCCAGTGGCCGGAACAGATCTCACCCGAAGTTGCTGATCTGACCGTTCGTACCTTCGCTGATCTACTCCCCCTGCTAGGCTTACATCCTGGCGATGCTGAGATGAATGGAAAGAATAAACAGGGATAAAATCGTTATAAGAAAGACTGGAGTTTAAAGATACTATGGCCTCAATTGTAGCAACGCTAGGGTATATCTTGTCGCCAGATGGATCACATGTTTTGATGATCCATCGCAATAAGCGCCCCGATGATCTCCACTATGGCAAATATAATGGCCTGGGCGGAAAATTGAATGCAAATGAAGATATTATGTCCTGCATGAAGCGCGAGATCGAGGAAGAATCAGGACTCATCGTCGATCATATGCTATTGCGCGGCACTATCTCCTGGCCCGGCTTTGGCAAACAGGGGCAGGACTGGTTTGGCTTTATCTTTATTATTGATGGCTGGCACGGGGAGGCTCATGCAGGCAATGATGAGGGGACACTGGAGTGGGTGGAACGCACAGCGATTCCAACGCTACCGCTGTGGCCTAGCGACCATCAATTTTTGCCGATGGTTTTTGATGAAGATCCACGACCATTCCATGGTGTGATGCCATTTTCCCATGGCGAGATGCTCAGTTGGAGCTTTGTACGCTCCTGAGTAACCCTATCCTATCGCTGGCGCTAAACTGGATTCAGGATCTCGCACCAGAATGCCGAGCTTTAGCAACCACTTTAGCCAGGGCATTAAGCTCTTGAGTGAACACATTTTTCAGCACGTTCGGATAGAAGGCTTGCTGCAGCTTGCCCCACAATGTTGGCGCAGGCTCCCAATGAGCAGCGATCTGAACATGCGCTTGCTCACCATTCATGGCAGGGGTCACAGCAAAGGTTGTAACGAGGGACGATGTGGTTTCACGTTCAACCAGTACCCTGCCCGGCTCAGGCTCACTAATAATGGCGCGAGCGCCACGTTCGATCCCATAGGCATGTACCCGATAACTGATTACGGTCCCTGCTCCCTGACCACCGACTCGACCGCTAATTGACGTATATACTGCTTCGGCACAATCTGCGCATGCCCATGGCGATAATCGGCCAGCACAGCATACACAGCCGTGGGAGGGGCCGGAATCAAAGCTACGAGCTCATAATGATTTTGTGGCATAGTCTACTTCATACTCCATCTACCCTGGTAGCTGCACCCTGGCGCAGCGTAAAACAGAAACAACTCCCTTTCCCTGGAACGCCCTCACTCACCACCCAGATACGTCCCCCCATGCCCTCAACAAATTGCTTGCTGATATACAGTCCCAGGCCGGTACCACGCACTGAACTGGCGATATCTCGCTTCAGGCGCGAAAATTTCTGGAAGAGCTGGGGAACATCAGCAGCCACAATACCAGCCCCGGCATCCTGCACACAGAGGCGAACCATATCATCTTCCCAGGCACCGGCGCTTACAACAACCGAAGTGTGAGCAGGAGAATACTTACAAGCGTTTGAAATCAGATTACGTAACACCTGGCGCAACTGCTGCCGATCCGCCATCACGGTCAGATCAGCTGGAATATCCAGGTGTAGCGTGTGATCCTGTAGATAGACATGTTCACATATTTCATGCAGCGTCACAGCCAGGAGCAACTCCTGCATCCGTAACGGCTTCAGGTCTTTGCCAATACGCGACATATCCAGTACATTACCAATGATTAACTCAAGCTCATCACAGCCATAAGAGGCACTCTGCAAAAACGAGCTCTGCGTCTCCTCATCAATCTTATTACCATATTCCAATAACAGATTGATGTAACCCTTCACCTCGGTAAGCGGGGTCCGTAATTCATGGCTGACATTCATCAGAAACTGATCGCGCAATTCTTCTAGCTGCTGTTGCTGCTCATATGCCAAACTCAATTGTTGCTCGGCACGCAGGGATTGTCTTTTTGCCGCTTCAGACAAATTCACTGAGGAAGCCAGGAAACTGAAACAGATCAGTTCCACCCCAAGGACCAGCGCTCCAAATAGAAAACCTTCAATAATACGAGCGGGCCAGAGAAAGGTGTGCAGTTGCATGGTCAAGAGGCCTGCGGTGATCAGGAGGATGATCAACGCACAGAGGAAGGCAACCCGTATGCGAAACATGCAAGACGCGACCGCAACAGGAATAGCACAGATAGTCACGATCCTGGTATCGGAGGCATCAAATAGAACAAATGAAATCACAATAAAAATGGCAATGCAACAACTTAGAAAGATAGCCATACGTACACGAAGCGGTGAGTGACGTAAAAAAAAAGGCAGAGTAAACAAAGATTGCAAGCTTGTTGCTCCCATTCACGCAGAAAAGTTGACCCGTGTCGTTGTGAGTGCGTCACATCTTAGGTAAGAGGTGGGTGCCCACGCCCATTCTTTTCAAGCTCTTAATTTATTCTTTTTATATATCATACAACCCATAGCATTACAACCCCTTTTGCGCTGCCGCGAGGGCCTTTTGGCGCCTGCGGCGCCGGGTTGGGGTTTGAGGTGTGCATTGTGGGCGGCTGCGGCCGCCCACAATGCACACCTCAAACGAGGGTTGGGATAACTCGCTGCCCCATCTGCTTGTTTGCGACGCCATTGGTGCTTCAAACGAGGGTTGGGATGACTCGCTGCCCCATCTGCTTGTTTGTGATGCCGTTGGTGCTTCAAACGAGGGTTGGGATGACTCGCTTCTCCATCTGCTTGTTTGCGACGCCGTTGGTGCTTCAAACGAGGGTTGGGATGACTCGCTTCTCCATCTGCTTGTTTGCGACGCCATTAGTACTGCCTACGGGCGGCCGCCCACAATGCACACCTCAAACAAGGGTTGGGATGACTTGCTGCTCTATCTGCTTGTTTGCGACGCCATTAATACCACAAACGAGGGTTGGGATGACTAACCAGACCAACTACTTGTTTGCGACGCTGTTAGTATCTCAAACGAGGGTTGGGATGACTAACCAGACCAACTACTTGTTTGCGACGCCATTAGTACTGTCTGCGGATGGCTAGCTGCTCACACATCAAAACGAGGGGTATTCATTTACTCGGGCATTAGAACGGTTTTTTCTGGTAGGGTGGCCACTCCAAACCAGTATTGATTGAGCATTTCAATGATAGCAAGCAAGCGCTGAACGCTCATGGGTTTCAGTATATAGCTGCTGGCTCCTTGTTTAAAGCTGATTTCTATATCGTGCTCGTCGGAAGATGACGTCCAGACAATAACTGGTATCATACGCAAACGTTCGTCTTGCTTAATCTCCTGCAGAACTTCAAGCCCATCTACAGCTACCAGTTGTAAATCTAACAGAATCAGGGCGGGGATGGGGGATTGCTGAGGATCACTGTAGTTATTGCGATGATACAGGTAATCCAGGGCCTCCTCTCCATCCGCACACCGAACTAGAGGAATAGTAATCGAAAGTTTCTTTAAGGCCCACTCTATGAGTTCTACGTCCTCGTCGTTGTCTTCGATCAACAGCAAGGGTGCCTGTGTGCTACGATCCATATTCCTCTCTTTTCTGCTAAGCTGGTTGTTCGTATTTCCCTGGTTGGGTATGTTCTCATATGTGCCCATAGTTCATGACAGGGCCAGGGGTAAAGTAAACCAGAAAGTGGCTCCCTGACCCGGACTACTTTTGACGCCAACCTGCCCATAATGCTGGCGAATGATCTTCTGGCAAATATAGAGCCCTAAGCCCAGGCCAGATGATCCACTATAAACGATACGATTAGGTACCTGATAAAAACGCTCCCACACCTTTGTTTGAACTTCCTGTGCCAGGCCTGGACCATCATCGCAGACAGCAACCCGCACAACCGTTTCTTCTAGCTCGAAATATACTTTGATGGCTTTATCGACAGGTGAATATTTAATCGCATTGTTTAAATAATTTGTGAGTACCTGTCCAATACGTTCCACGTCAGCAACGACAGGGATCATATCTTCGCCCTCTGGCACTATCACCCGGATGGTGCGCAGCATATTACCAGCCTGTAGATCAGCGACGACATTACGTACTACGTCTAACAGATTGCATAATTTAGATTGTAACTCAAGCCGGTCTTCTTGTATACGAGAAACGTCCAGCAAATCTCCAATCAAGCGACTTTCAACCGCGACCTGGCGCTCGCCGCGATTGAGCATCTCCTCTAAACGCTCCAGCGGATCTTCCTGTGCTGTTTGCTCTTGCAAATGGTTTAGTTTTCGCCGCGTAAACTGAAGGCTGGCCCGGATAGTTGCTAAAGGTGTGCGTAATTCATGGCTGGCCAGGCGCAAAAATTCGTCTTTCTGACGATTCGCCTCGCTCTCAGCTAACGCACGCGCCTGAGCAATGATGCGCTCATGGATCAAGCGTTCACGCTCAATAACCAGGGCCGTCAATTTACCAATTACTTTTAACAGGACCAGCGCTTCATGGAGAGGATATTCCTGCTCAACTGAAGGAGCGTCCACCGCCAGCAAACCCAGGCATTGTTCGCCGATGTGTAATGGAGCAACCAGCATCTGGAGCATACCATAAGTAGGCATGTTTATCCCTGGTAACTCTGCCATATCTAATAAAACGGGCTCACCGGCCAAAAGTAGCTCACAGAGTTCAGGTTGAAAATAATCATGCAGATGCGCGCGAGACATATCCGCCCAGAAACGCTCTTCTTGCTCACCTGGCAGCCCCATGACAGCCACCGGGGCCAGGCGGTGCGCCTCTGGCTCCATGGTGACAATACAGGCCGCCCGTGCCCCTAGAAGATCACGGGTCAGCGAGAGCAAATGCTGGACAGCTTCTTGCCTTGAAATATACGCTGCCTGATCGGCCATATTATCGGGAAAAGTTACCTGCTCGGTCGAATGAACCAGCGCTTCAGCCATCGCCAGCAAAGCATCCAGCGCGTGCTGGGTGCGCAACTCTTGCCGTCGCCGGACCGTCATATCACGAAATATCAAGACCGCCCCAATGATCTCATCCGCCAGGTTCCGGATAGGGGCACCACTTACATTGAGGCAGAGTTGACGGCCATCCAGAGCAGTAATAAAAATATCTTCGACCTGCGGCCCCCTAAGAATTTCACCATGCAGCACGCGATAGAATGGCGCCCGCTCTAAAGGTAGTGCCTGCTGATCTGAACGCATCTGTACAAGCTGGATACGTTCTGCCAGGGGCAAAGTTGAAAAATTAGCAATGAGATCAAAGGCTCCCAGCTCGCGCGCGGCCTGATTCACTTGTAATATGCGTCCATCGCGATCATAGACAACGACACCATCAGTAATTGCCGCAAAAGTGACAGATAACTGCTGGCTTAGTTGATAGATCTGTTCCTCAGCCTCTTTATGGCTGGTGATATCATGAACAGCTCCATAGACATGGAAAAAGCCACTGACCTGATCCCTGGCCGGATGGCAAGAGTCACGTAGCCAGCGCATCTCTCCATTCCTGGTGATAAAACGCCATTCGCGTACATCCGAAGCACCCGCTAATAATGCCTCTCTACGGGCCTGTACTGCCGGCTGGTCATCGACATGATAGAGAACCGGATTCAACCACCCCAGCCGATCAATTTCTTCAGGCATATATCCAGTGATACGGCTAAAAGTATCAGTTGTCCACTCCCGCTTAATATCGCCATCCACACGTAACTGATACGAATAGGAAGAATCCGCAACCAGGGCCGAAATATGACGAGCACGCTCCTCACGAGCGCGTAAACGCCTCTGCTCAATCGCTCCCTGGAGCAACATTTCTTCAAGATAGCGACGACGCTGCATATATTCGGTCATATCACGCAGAATAGCGACCGCTCCCACCGTCTGAGCAAATTCATTCTGGAGCGGCGCCCCACTAATCTGTAAATATAACTCCTGGCCGTCCCTGGTAGGGAAATGAATGATGGGAGCATGCTGGCCGGACAGGGTTTCACCGCGTAGCATGCGAGTGATGGGAGTGGTATCGGCCGTCAATAAATGCCCCTGAATATCACGGGCGCGTAGCGAGGTTGCTCGCACTGGCCTCAGTATATCTTTTGCCTCTGATGCATCAGAGGCAATGCGGACCAGGAGCCGCTGAGCAGCCTCATTAGTACTTTGCAAGCGACCGGCTGTATCAACTTTTACCACCCCATCAGGAATAGCCTCAAGCAGAGTCTCCAGTTTATTCAAGTGTTGTATTTCGGCGCTAGATGAAATGGCGGCATCCAGTCTATGTCGCATATCAGGGTGCTCCTCTGAAAAGGGATCGCTAAAGGGCTTCCCGGTTCGTAAGTATGCCAGTTTAAGCCGAAGCATATCACTATTCTTGTGAGAAACCTTCCTTTGCATTCTAGCATATTACAACGTATAAACCCACTACCTTCAACAGTATTCAGGGCTTTTAAATTTTCCTCTGTGGCGCCTGCGGCGCCGGGTTGGGAGTGTGGAGTGTATGGTGGGCGGCTGCGGCCGCCCACCATACACTCCACATAGGAAAGAAGGTCCATAGTATCGCTTGCTCGTGATCTCCCTGTTTTCAGGAGGGAGGAGGCTGCGGCCGCCCACCACACACACTCCACACATGAATCTTATCGCTCTGATTGCCGCGCTGGTCTACGCGCTGGTGTTCAACTTCTTCCCGGCTCCACTGGCAAACTGGCGTACATTGTTTGTGATCGGCGTGCTGCCAGCCTTGCTGGTCGTCTTTATTAGAAGCAACGTACCTGAATCTCCGGTCTGGGAACAACAACAACAACGCCACCGTGCGGCGGGCATCAGTCCCTGGCAAAGTATCTGGCAAGCAATTAGCAGTCGTCCATTTCTGTTTATCTATGTGATTATATTAATGACAGCATTCAACTGTCTCTCACATGGTACGCAGGATAACTATCCAACCTTCTTGCAGGCACAGCTTAAGATTGGAGTGACCGGGACAACCATTATTACAGCAATCGCTAATGTCGGGGCGATTATTGGTGGAACCCTGTTTGGCTATTACTCGCAACGCTGGGGGAGGCGCAGAGCGATCATTGTCGCCTGTTGCCTGGGTATCATCATGATACCACTCTGGTCCGGCTGGCTAAAGCTTCCTAATATCAGCCTGCTCTACACATTACCAATTGGCGCCTTCCTGCTACAGTTTATGGTACAGGGAGCGTGGGGAGTCGTACCGGTGCATCTAAATGAGCTTTCGCCCAATGATGTACGCGGCACATTCCCAGGCTTTGCTTATCAATTGGGAAACCTGTTTGCCGCCCAGATCATTTTCGCGCAGGCACTCCTGGCAGCTAATATGGGACAAAATAAAATTCCTAATTATACGGCCGCACTAGGAATTTTCTCATTGGGAGCCTTCGTGGCGGTGATGATTCTAACGGCACTGGGGCGTGAGGCACGTGGTATCGAGTTTATAAAAACAGATAATGATGTCGAATTTTCGACCAGTGAGCAACCGGCCTAGACGTTTTTTTACCTTAACGGCTAATCGTTCATACAAGCAGGCGGCCTCTCTAGTATAAGAGGCGCTGCCTGCTTGTGTGGGCCACATACGCCTGAAAATTACTCCAGACCGCATCCAGATACGCCTGGGGTAGTTGCTGGGCACAGCTGCGCGCATAGGCATACAAGATTGGATGCAATATATACTGCTGCTTACTATCCTGCTGCTCTTGCCTTTCGCTAGCCACACATTCCAGCAGTGAATCATTCACCAGGTAGCCAAGCTCCAGCGCCGTCGAAGTCAGCGTCTGAAAAGGCACATAAGTATTATCCAACTCTTTATCTAACCGCACACGCTCCTGGAGAGGATTTTTATCTCTGGTAAAGGTGCGCGAGGGTTCCAAGGCCGTAGTAATACGACGTCCTGGCGGGGGTAACGATACACGTGAGGCAGTTGTGTTTTCTTCTTCCCATCGTTCACGCCAGAACAGCGCCGCTGCGTCTTCCAGGCTAAAGGCCTGTGGACCTAACAAAGTCAGCAACGCAAAATGCTCATGCTGCTCATGGCCAATATTGCTAAACGCCTGCTCAAAAAGCTCAAAAAGCTCACCTGTACTATCCAGCAACGGGTGGAATGGATCAAAAGCCAGGTTGGGCGCCAGCAAATCTACAGGAATTCCTCTTACTGCTACAGCATTAGCGACCAGTTCGATGGCCAGAGGAAGATAGCCAAGCGCACGGAAGATCCGCGCAACCGCTTGTTCCTGCTGAGGATAAACAAAACCAGCAGCAGAGCCTATCAATGAATTAAAAAGCTCACAGGCGTCAGTATGTAATAATGGCTGTACATGATGATGATAATTGATCAAAGCCGGGGACGGAATATGGCGGCTGGTAGTAAGTACCACGTGCCGTGCAGCATTGCGATGTTGCATGGTTGAGTGCAGCGCGCTATGCTGCGAGCTCCCTAGCAAGGCATCGAGGGCGGAACGCAAAGGAAATTGCGCGTCCAGATCATCCAGCAAGAACAGAATATTTTTATCCATCAGCAGCATACGCACCTGATCGATCACGCTGGCCAGATGGGTCTCGACACGATCAAGTAAAAAGATCATGGAAGCATCTGACTGTCCCTGCACCCTGGATTCCTGGGAAGGAGAAAGGATATCAATGATCTCATGCAGCAAGGATAGCAGGCCCTGAGTGCCACGCCGACCTTTACAGGAGAGGGTAATAATGCCATGATGGAAGCTATGCTGATGGCCTCCAGAGGCCAGGCGATGCACGACTTCAGAGGCCAGGGCGCTCTTCCCAACCCCGGGCATACCCGTCAGGGAACAAACACCATGTTTAAGCGTGCACAACTGGCTCAATAACTCCTGCACCAACGGCTCTCGACCCAGCAGACGTTGTGGACGGGCGGGCAACAGTTCGATGGAGTTCGTCGACTGCACAGAGACATGGTCATAAAGACGCTGCACCAATTCAGTTTCCTCAGTACTCAACTCGCGTAGAGAGGCCGCCTGAAGATAGGCCTGCACCTCACGCGGAGTTGTGCAGAGCAACCAGGCCAGCGCAAATAACTGCTGGCGTACACGTCCCCTGAATGGATAAGCCAGCCGACCAGCCTCCAGGCGCGCCACAAAATCCTCAGAGATGCGCGCCTCCTTCAAGGAGGGGTCCTGGCGTACCATTTCTACCAATGCCCGCTGACTTGACCAGCCACGCTTACGCCGCCGCTCACTCATCCACTTGCCAAATTGAATAGCATCCATCGGAGTTTTCAAGACCGTTACTGCCCCATATTCATATAAATACTTTTGCGATTAAAAATTGATATCCAAAACAATATTAACTACTTTGTAGTTTCCAGGTGTATCAGAAGAAAAGAGGTGCATCCCACACAAACCGTCAACCCAGCATCCAAGCCTGGTGAAGAACACCCAACGCAACCATCATCCAACCATAGCTCCTGCTATACCTCCATACTCTATCACATCCTGGCCTTCAAAGGAAGGGAGCAGTAAAAAAAGGGACTTGCCTTGTATGCAAGTCCCTTTTTGTAGATTGCTGTGAGTACCACTACTAGTCTTTAGCGCGTGGATCAAAAGCATCGCGTACACCATCGCCCAGGAATGAGAAGGCCAGCACGATAATTGCCAGCACAATACAAGGAACAATCGCAATCCAGGCGTTTGTGCGAATGTACTGTGAACCATCGGAGACCATCAGACCAATACTTGAACCTGGAGTTTGTACGCCCAGACCAAGGAAGCTAATACCAGCCTCAGAGATGATGGTATTTGAAATGTTCAAGGTCGAAGCAATCACAACAATACTAAACAGGTTAGGAATGATGTGACGCAGGATAATCTGGAAGTCTGAGCTACCCAACGTTTTGGCGGCCTCAACATACTGCTGCTGCTTCAACTGCAAGGTCTGACCACGGACGTAACGGGCCATCAATGGCCAGATCGTAAAGGCCAGGGCCAGCGAGACCAGGAGCAGACGAGCATTTCCATTAGCCCCAATACTGGTATATGGTTCAAATTTTTATCAGCCCAGGGGCCCATGATACCAGAAATAAGGATCAAGAAGAGCAGGCCTGGAAAAGCGAACATAATATCGGTAAAGCGAGCCAGTAAGAAGTCGATCCAGCCACCATAATAGCCGGCCAGCACACCTACCAGGATACCCAGCAGAATGTCCACCACCTCAACCAATACAGCTACCGAGATCGAGATCAACACACCCTGCATAATGCGGGCCAGAATATCGCGTCCCAGTCCATCGGTTCCCAACCAATATTGGGCAGAGGGCCCTTCAGTCACACGATCAACCTCAGCATGCGCAAAAGAGTGATACTGATCAGGTCCGATCAGGCCATTCGTCGTGCTATTATAGGTACCGCCGATATGCTGATAGATCGGTGGGCCAATAATCGCCAGCACAATCAAGAATATAATCACACCCAGGCTAATCATGGCCTTCTTATCGCGTCGGAAGCGGCGGAATGACTCCTGGAAAGGTGTAGCATGTTGTTTACGTGGCTCCTGTGGCCCACCCTCGGTAGCAGCAGCAATGGGCTCCATTTCTGGCTCCAATGGCTTCACAGTATTATCGGGAGCCATCACACCTGGCTCAAGTCTAGGCTTAGTGAATGACCTGGCGCCAGGGGCATATTGTGGAGAATTCGGTCCTCGCTCTGTACGATCCTTCATCTACACGTCCTCCTATTCTGACTTAATTCTGGGGTCAACAACGGTATACAAAAGGTCAGAAACCAGGTTGCCAAGCACAACAGTAATCGCAAGCACAACGGTGGTTGCCTGGATAACCGGATAATCGCTTGCGCCAACCGAAGACAAGGTTGTCTCAGCAATACCAGGGATGTTGAAGACATGCTCAATGAAGAAAGCACCAGAAACCAGGAAACCTAACGAAACACTGACCACCGTGACCAGTGGGATCAAAGCATTACGGAACGCATGGCGTAAGGTGATTGCACGCTCAAGCAGGCCCTTGGCACGCGCGGTGCGAATGTAGTCCTGGCTGAGCACTTCTAGCATACTTGTACGGGCCAGTCGAGCATAATAAGCAAAACCGGCTGCTCCATAAATAAGGATTGGCACCAGCTTATATTGAATATCGGGCCAGGAATACTGCCAGGGTGTACCCCAGTTAGAGACTGGCCAGTTCAGGCCTGGAATCGAAGTATCCAGATAGACCAACGCCACCTGCGCAAAGGTAGCCAGTACAAAGGATGGCAATGCATAAATGATCAACATCACCAGCATATTAGTGGTATCTATCCAGGTACGAGCTTTTAAAGCTGAATAGATGCCCAGTGGAATACCCAGCGCCAGTTGTACTACCAGGGCCCAGATACCCAGTTCAATAGAGACAGGGATGCCATCTTTTAAGATATCCCAGACCGGTCGGCCCTTGGATTGGAAAGAATAACCAAAGTCCAGATGGAATAATCCAATCAAGAAATTATAATATTGCTGAAAAAAAGGTAGATCCAGGCGATATGCGTGTTTAAGCTGTAGATAAGCTTCCTGAGTATAGTGCTGTCCCAACAACTGCTTAATGGGGTCATCAGGAGCAAAATAACCCATAGTAAAGGTAATGAAGGTAACTCCGATTACCACAAAGATCAGGCCTATTAACCTCTTCAACAAAAATTGAATCATACAAAACTCCTTGCCCTCCTGTTAGTCAAGCAGGGATAGCGATACGGGTATCGCTATCCCTTACTTCTGTTGACTTGCTTGCGAGGACGACCCTCTTTCGTAAGGCAATCAGTGTTTAGTGCTGCGCGATATAAACATTTCCCCAATCATCCGGGGCAATGATTGATGCAGACGAGAACTTCATCCCGATCACATATGATTTGATCAAGCGGAAGTCAGGGCGCTGATAGATCGGCAACCAGGCCACATCGTTGACCAGCTGCTGCTCAATCTTGTTGTAAGCCTTCAAACGAGCTGCTTTGTCAGACATGACGTCAGCGGCCAGCATCTGATTCTGCAGATCTTTCTGGCTTGCAACATTGCTGCTATTGTTGTCGCCATAGTTATAGGCGTTGTTTGGTGCACCAGCACCGAACTGCAAGGTAATCCAGTCCTCTGGATCTGGGAAGTCAGCACCCCAGCCAGCCAGCCACATCTGCAATGGACCATCTTTACCCTGTGTCTGTGCCTGAGCGGTATAGAGGCTATTCTGGCTAATGGAAGTAGTATTGATAGTGATACCCAGCACACTCTTCCACATCTGTACTTCGGTAGCAACCTCGTTAGCAGATTCTTGCGACTGATTCGGATAGGTCAATGTAATCTGAGGGAATGTCTGACGTGTCAGACCCTCTTCTTGCAAACCTTTTTCGAACAGTTGAACAGCTTTCTGCTTGTCGCCATGGACATCAGCACCAGCCGGGCAGTTCAAATTCTCATCATAGCCATACTGGCCTTTAGGAACGATATGGCAGGTTGGGGTATAAGCACCCTGGTAAGCGGCCTTTACAATGGTCTCTCGGTCCAGAGCCAGGGATAGAGCCTGACGAATATTGATATTGTCCAAAGGTTTTACTTTGTAGTTCATACCAATATAGAAAACTGTCAGAGCATCATTCTGATTGAAATCAGGGCGAGTCTTCGACTGACGATACTGTGGCAAGGGATATCAGTGATATCTACCTGGTCAGCCAGATAGGAATTATAACTTGTCTGACGATCTTTAAAAGGCAGATAATCAACTTCTTTCAGTTGTGGTTTTTTGCCATAGTAATTATCGTTTGGCACAAATTTGATACCAGTTGAATGGCTATATTCTTTTACTTTGAAGGGACCATCACCACCCTGACCACCATTGTCAGCCAGGTGATCAGTCCATTTGCTACCATATTTGTCGATGACACTTTTCTCAACCACAAAGCTGGTTGGGTAAGTCAGAGCTCCCAGGAAGTATCCCGTCGCTTTATTCAGCTTAATTACAACGGTATTGGGATCCTTTACAATCACACCAGTGCCAATGACAGATGGTACTTTCCCTTCGGTCCGCTCAGGGGCATTTTTAATCAGGCCTAGATAGGTCAAAGCGACACCAGACTGATTGTTAATATCAGGGGAAAGAGCACGGTCGATGCTATAAGCCACATCGTTAGCATCCAGTTTGGTACCATCACTGAACTTCAAATCAGGTCGCAGATGGAAAGTATAGGTCAAACCTTTGTCCGAGATATCATAGGACTGGGCCAACTGAGGCTTAATATTGAGCTGGTTATCTAACTGTACCAGACCAGTAAAGGCCATGTTGATAGCCTGAATAGATGTGTTGTCGGTCGCGATGCCTGGATCGAAAGAAGCGATGTCAGGAAGGCGGAATGCCCAGCGATACACCTGTTGATTGTCAGGAGCCTTTGTCTTGTTTACGCTGCCCGAACCACTTCCTGGCACAGAACCACCACCGCAAGCAGCTAGCAGGACACCAAACAAACAAAGGAGAGTCGGCAGCATCATCGTCGTGATTTTTTTGCCAGAACGCATAAAATGATTAACTCCTCGATATGTAAGTTGCATCGTGCCTGTGGAGCATCGGGGCACGCCCAGGAAGCGCATGCTCATACATATTAAGCCAACCCTACCTACCAACCGCATTCCCATTTACGTTTACTATCCTTGTAGATGGTACGTCCCTTGCATGCGAAGGAGTGGAGAAGAAGTATATGAACATGGTTCTCATCACAGAACACAGGGATATGATACACAAAGCCAGCCATAAAGTTCGCGGAAAAAAGGCCTTTTTGCGCGGAAATTGCGCGGAATTTCCGCGCCTGCTTAGCTGACTCCATGGCTCTCTGGCAGGAGGTTTGTCCCTTAACACTGGCGTTCATGCCTATGTTCACCCACGTTTTTAGATTGGTTTTTGTTAAAATCATTGAGACAAGCTGCAGCGTTTGTAGAGGGGGTCCAAAAAATACTAATGGGCTGGCAGAACATGTGCCACGACACATGTTCTGCCAACCCATTAGTAACTGTGCGGGCGTGCGCTGCCGCGCCCGACTCTTTTTATTATGTGTTGTAGAAAATGTGCGCTGCACATTTTCTACAACACATAATAAAACAATAAGGTGCTGGCGCTAAAGCGCCTGTATACAAAATGCCTATGCACTGGCAGCCGCAGCCGCAGCCGCAGCGTGGCGGAAACCCATCGCATACAACGATGCATACTCACCTTCACTCTGCAACAGTTCACTGTGGGTCCCTTGCTCAACAATCTGGCCTGACTGCAACACAACGATACAGTCTGCATCTTTAATTGTTGAGAGACGGTGAGCAATCACAAAGGCAGTCCGACCATGCAGCAGCTTTTTCAGTCCCTGCTGAACAATCGCCTCAGTGAAGGTATCAATATTAGCGGTAGCCTCATCCAGGATCAGGATATGGGGATCGGCCAGCAACGCGCGCGCAAATGAGATGAGCTGGCGCTGTCCCATACTCAAGTTACGGCCACGTTCACGAATAGGCGTGTTATAACCATCGGGCAACTGGATAATCAGTTCATGTGCACCGACAATTTTAGCGGCCTCCATCACCTCTTCATCCGTAGCATTCAGGCGTCCATAGCGAATGTTATCCCCAATGGTTCCCGTAAACAGGAATGGCTCCTGCGGTACGACACCAACCTGACGGCGCAGTGATTTTTGCGTCACATCGCGCAGATCATAGCCATCGATAGTAATCGAGCCGCCCTGGATATCATAGAAACGCGTCAATAAACTAATAATGGTACTCTTACCAGCGCCGGTTGGCCAACGATAGCCACCGTCTGACCAGATTGGATATGCCAGTTCAGACCTCTAAGCACTGGACGCTCAGGATTATAACCGAAGACGACATCGTGGAAATCAACATCGCCCTTGATTTCTGGTAGCTCTTGAGCATCTGGCTTATCTTGAACCTCAACCTTCATATTCAGAATCTGGAAAATGCGCTCAGCCGCCACACCTGAACGTTGTAGCTGCGTATATTGCTGGCTCAGATCACGGATAGGATCAAAGAAGCGGTTAATATACAACACAAAGGCCACCAGTGTACCAACCAGCAATTGACCCTTGGAGACCAGGTAACCACCATAGACAACCGCCAGACAGATGGCCAGGGCCGCCACTACCTCAACCAGAGGTAGTACTAGAGCCGCAATCTTACTGGACTCAAGGTTGGTATCCCGGTTATAGGCATTTAAATCATCGAATTCTGAGCGGTTGCGGTCCTCACGCACCAGGCTCTGAATTACCCGCATACCGGAGATATTCTCCTGAAGCGTCGAGTTGACCAGCGAGATCGAGGCACGCGTGCGCCGGAACGAGTTCTGCGCATGCTTCTGCCAGAAGGCCGCGATAATAAACATAATCGGCAACACGACAAAGGTTAACAAAGCCAGTAACGGGCTCATGATCAACATCAAGACGATAATACCTACCAGCGAGATTACCGAACCCAACATTGAAAGCAAGCCAGAGCTCAGCATCGCCTCCAGCACATCAATGTCACTCTGTAAGCGCGACATGACACGACCAATCTGTGTATGGTCATAGAAGCTTAATGAGAGACGCTGCAGATGGGTGAACATATCCGCGCTCAGCAAGAACAAGATCTGCTGACCTGCCCAGGACATGGACCAGACCTGCCAGTATTGCGCCTGCCACATCGCGATATTGACAACCAGGAACACGATACTCAGCCCGCCCAGGCCAACCAGATCATTATGTGTAATGTAATTGTCGATCGCGATCCCGATCAACAAGGGATTGAGCAGGTTGAGCAAGGTATAAACGAGCATCAAGACCATGCTCCAGATTGCCGGCGTCTTGTACTTCCCAATATAGGGGAAGAACATACTGACCAGCTTCCAGTCAAAACCCAGGCCCTCATCTTCATCAGAATGGGCCAGGCTATTCTCAATCCAGGTATGGGAGCGTTTATACGAAGCGTAGGAGGCCGCCTTATCCTCTTTTGCCTTCATCTTAATCACTGTAACACCTCCGTCTGCAGGTCAAGATCAGGAGGAGCAGCTTCCAGCATCTGAGCCTCAAACTCTTCCTGTTCACGCAGTTGTAAATCATAGAGTCGGGCATAAGGGCCATTGCGCTTCAACAATGTGTCATGGGTACCACGCTCAACAATACTACCGCGATCTAACACCAGAATCTGATCAGCATTCTTAATGGTACGCAAACGGGAAGCCACCACAAAGGTAGTGCGCCCGCGCATCACTTCCTCTAGCGCCTGCTGAATCAGGTATTCTGTCTCCATATCCACACTGGATGTAGAGTCATCCAACACCAGAATGCTGGGGTCCAACAAGAGTGTGCGGGCAATCGCTACACGTTGTTTCTGACCACCAGACAAGGTAACACCACGCTCACCAACCCAGGTATCATAACCATCGGGCAATGCCAGAATGAAATCATGGATACGGGCCGCTTTAGCGGCTTCAATAATCTGCTCATCAGTCGCAGCCGACACACCATAGGCAATGTTTTCGCGGATCGTTGCGTTGAACAAAAAGACATCTTGCAACACCAGGCCAATGTTGCGCCGTAACGAGGCCAATGTGACATCGCGGACATCTGAGCCATCGACCAGTACCCGTCCATCTTTGGTATCATAAAAACGTGGTAACAAATGCAACATAGAGCTCTTGCCACTACCAGTCGGACCCAGAATAGCGATGGTCTGACCAGGCTCAGCATCGATGGTAAGATCATGCAAAACTTCAACGCCATTACTATACGCAAAGGATACATTCTCATAGCGCACATGGCCCGCCACTTTTTGCAAGATTTTAGCATTAGGTGCATCAGTAATATCAGAAGGAGTATCCAGAACACTAAAAATGCGCGTCCCACCCGACAGACCACGCACCCACCAGTTAATCATAAAACCAAATGTACGTACCGGCGCACCTAGAAGCAAGATATAATTCGTTACTGCTACCAGCGTACCCAGGCTCAACGTACGGTTAATGACGGCAATACCACCAACCCACAACACCAGTACCGTCACCACGTTGAGTGAAAGGACCAGCAAAGGCTGATTCCAGGCCGAGAGACGCATCGCGCTCATATTGAGCTCGCGCAGTTCCAGGTTCTTGGTACCATATTTCTCAATCTCATACTCTTCACGAGCAAAAGACTTCACGACCCGCACCCCACTCAAACTTTCCTGCATAATTGTGCTTAAATCGCCTACGCCATTTTGCACGGACAACCACAAAGGTCGCAAACGCTTGACAACCTGGGCTGAGAGGACTAGCATGATGGGGACTGAAATTAACGTAATAAGAGCCAGATATACATCAAGTCGCAATAATAAAACTGTCACAGAGACAAAAGTAACCACTGCTACCAGCGCACGCATCAGCCCCATAGGGAAAAAGTTACGTACAGCTTCAATGTCAGCTGTCATGCGCGACATCAGCTGACCGGTTTCAGAATCATCGTGAAATGAAAAACTGAGGTGCTGTAAATGATCGTAGAGCATATTACGCAAATCATAGGCTACCAACGACGAGATAGCCTGCGAGAAGTAACCCTGCCCGTACGAGAAAAGGCCACGCAACCCGCTGGTGACCAGAATCGCCAGAGCGATCCAGAGCAGGTCTTGAAAACGCCCACTACGAATACCTACATCGACGACCCATTCCAACAGCCAGGGCACCATCAACGAAAAACCTGTTGCCAGCGCAATACAGATTACCGTCGCAATTGCCTGACCCCAATGGGGGCGCAACAGCTTAATGATGCGCATATAAATGCGCCAATTTTCTTTTAATTGAGTCTTACTAGAAGATGAAGAAGATTGCTGATTGGCCTGTGTTACCTGCATTCCAGATAAATCCTTTCTTGACGTGCCTTATCACAAAGATTCCCCATACACATACTCATCGCACGTCGGGGCATTTCTGGCTATGCCCATAAAACAAAAATGACCTATTACGCTGCCACTTAGCACCGGTCGCATGGAAGATATCGCACAAGTAGTGCTTGACGATAAATCACATACATCGATGGATGTGACAGGTTAGTATCATCTCTTCAAAGTCTAAAAGGAAATGGCTGACATATGTTTGTCAGTCATTGTACTTCTTTTTTGGAAATTTCGGTAATTGGGTTTTATTCTTTTTCCGGGAATAAAAATTTATTCCCGGAAAAATGCTGATTCTGCACTATTTTTCTTTTTTTGGGGCTCTCTCCTTGCCGCCGAAGGCGGCAAGGAGAGAGGAGAGGAAGAGATTGGGGGCACAGCCCCCAACCCCCCAGTCAAGGGGCTCGCCGCCCCGCTTTCCCCACCGTCGGCGGCTGGGAGGGGAGTTTGTTGGGGACACCCAAACCCCAGCAAGAGGGACTGGCCGACCCCTCCTGCACCTCCCCACTTTCCCCTACGCGTAAAAAAAGGTGAGGTTGAGGGCACGGCCCCTCAACCTCCAGTCAAGGGGCTCGCCGCCCCTTGCTTCCCCGCTTTCCCCGTCTTCGGCCGCTGGGAGGGGAGATTGTTGGGGACACCCCGCACCCCGGCCTGACTTTTTATCACAAATCTAGTTGATTCGAAAGGAGGGAAGCGAGTTGCATTCCCTGCAACACGTTCTGGATATACATCCACCCCAACCACAAGGTTTTCCATCCAGGTGGGCCATCGCCTTTGCGACCCAAGTAGCCACCATGACGTGCAATGCCATGCCAGCATTGCTGCACCGTCATGGTTTTTGCTGGATGCCCACTCAAATGAGCCACCACCAGGACAATATCAGTGGGTATCACTGCCCGTGCCAGCTCGTCAGGACATTGACGCGAAAGCACACGCAATTGCAACAAGCGCACGGCAATGGGGCAATGATGCCCAGCAACGTTCGCAACCCCTCGTAATCCCGAATCTCTCGTTCTTCCATATGGCATCCCGTCTTGAGACCTTGGTGATAGTCCTCAACAATCCAACGCCTGCGATACCACTCGACCCGCTCTTGGGCTTGAGTTGCCGTGTGGGTGGGGACCGAGGTCAACAAGATCCAGTCCAAGGCTTCAACCCCTTCTGGGGATCAGGTTCCCACACACGGATGACCCAGATCACCAGCGGACGCCACTGGTTGGCTTCCCGTGTGCGGGGAGGCAACAGACGCACGGGCTGCCAACTCACGGCCAAAAGGGCCTTGCGGGCCGGGTGTTTCTGGCTACTCTTGAGTTCCAGCCACATGCTCGACCGAATGGGCATCTGCTTGACCACCTCCAGCAAATGCAGCGTGGGGCTACGATGATGATGCGATCGTGGGGGCACCGGTGTCTCTCCTTGTTCCACCAACAGATCAATACAGCGATCTTCATAGGCCCGGACGAGAAAATCACACCCCTGCTCTCGACATTGGCGCATGAACGCAAAGATGTCACTGTAGCGGTCGCCCATATGAATCCATTGACTGCCAGCAGGAGGCGAGCCCAGGATGCGCACACTGCGCTCCCATACCTCCGATTCCCGTTCGCGTTTCCAGCGTTGTTGCTTGCTCTCTTTCTCAGGGGCTGGCTGGCGCAAAAAGGGTTCTTGATGAGCCAATCCCAACAACTGATCGTGCTGAGGTACAACAGCCAGGACGCTTTGCAACAGAAAGCCGTGATGCGTTCCGTTGCCAATGGGCCCCAGTCCACGCGTCGTAGGATGAGCCTGGTAATCCATCTCTGTGGTATCCTGAATCAACAAGACCTGTGCCTGCTGGTGGCATGCTTGCCGTGTGTGTTGCAGGTGGGGAGCAACCAGATGTTCATACGAGGTATGCGACGAATGCACAAATCGATAGGCCGCTTCCAAGCCCGCCGGGCTCAACACACCGGGCAGAGACGCTTGTGGATGCTGCGCAAGGTGGAACGCAAGATCGACGGCACGCTGCACACGACGTGGATCGCCCAGTTGGACCGAGCCAAAGGTGGCTTGAGCCCACTGCTGAGACGACAACAAGATTGCTGGAGACAACATCACCTTCTCCTTTCTTTTCGTTCTTGGTCGTTCCAATGGCATGTGCACCAAGAACCGTGGTTTTTCTGCTTCCACGATTCAACGACTAAAAATGTGATAAAAAGTCAGACCCCGGCAGGAGGGCCTGCCCGACCCCTCCTGCACCTCCCCGCTATAGAGGCTGCCACCTCTGCTGGCCGGCCCCTTCCCTGACCACTTCAGCCCGGGCTTGCGCGAGCGGGATCGCTAAGGGCAGCAAGCCTAGTATGGGGTCCCCGACCACTTCAGCCCGGGCTTGCGCGAGCGGGATCGCTAAGGGCAGCAAGCCTAGTATGGGGTCCCCGACCACTTCAGCCCGGGCTTGCGCGAGCGGGATCGCTAAGGCAGCAAGCCTAGTATGGGGTCCCCGACCACTTCAGCCCGGGCTTGCGCGAGCGGGATCGCTAAGGGCGGCAGCCCTTGGCCGGGGTTTCAGGGGTGTCCCCTGACAAACTCTTCACTTCCTATTGGACGCCTGCGGCGGACCAGGCAGATAACAGATCCGCTTGACAAAAACACGTTTTTGTCAAGCACAACCCCCTCTTGTTTTTTATGGATGAGTAGCACATAATAAAAGATATGCAAAAGACTGAACGACTTGTGGCAATCACACTATTGCTGCAGGCACGAGGAAAAATGACGGCAAAGCGTCTCTCCGACATTTTGGGCGTCTCAATACGCACTATCTATCGAGACATCATTACACTATCTCTCGCGCACGTACCAGTTTCGATGGAGTATGGGCCAGGGGGAGGCTATTATTTACCAGAGGACTATCATTTAGAGTCAGCTATCTTTACACGCGAAGAGGCTATTTCGCTGATTTTAAGTGCCGATATCGCTGGTAACTATAACCTTTTTGCCGGAGATACAGATCTGCATCGCGCCCTGGTTAAGCTGGAGGCTGTACTGCCAGAAGAATATCAGGCGGATGTCAGAACGGCACGTGAACATATTCTGGTTGACACATCCGCATGGTGCAATGCGACAACGGAACCGACCCACCTGGAAACAGTGCGGGCCGCTGTGCTGGGTTCATATCAACTGGATATCCTTTATCCCGGTAGTAGTTGCGATAGGTTCGCAAGTGCCGGTATTTTGTGGCGCCGCATTGAACCTTATGGATTAGTATTTAAAGGACTTAGCCGGCGTCATGCGCGCATAGGACGCTGGTACCTGGTCGCATTTTGCCAATGCTGTCAGTCATTTCATACGTTCCGTGTCATTGATATCGAGCAAGTTTATGTACGTACAGAAAGTATTGTCCCACGACCAGATTTTGACTTGCATGCTTATTGGCGTGAAGCACGCAAACAGATAGAAAAACAACAACCACCCATTAGCCTGAAACTTCGCGTGACCGCCAATGCTCGCTATAGTCCCCTGCATGGCGATGTCAGTATTTTGAAAGAAGAGCCTGATGGCAGTGCCATCGTGCAGGTCAATGTCGAATCTCTTGATGACGCGATCTCCTACGCGCTCGGATTAGGGGCAGACGCCACCGTCCTGGAACCTCAACAAGTACGCGCCACCGTAGCTTCAACCGCCCATGCCATCGCAAAAATGTATAGCTAAACAATATACTCTCCGCGTACGATTAAGAAGTCATAACCCCGATCTGCTATTGAGAAACCGTAAAGAATATGGCACACTACAAGGGTGTAAGAGAAAAAAACAACTTCAAAGTTGAAGCTTAAAGCTAAAGATGCCTTACGAGAAGAAGAGGTAACAGGTCATCATGACAAACAAACGGCTTATTCTCACGCTTCAACCAGATACGCTGGCCATCTGCCGTTTAGATCCTACAACTCGGATCTCAACTGAGATGTTAAATGGAAATTTTGTAGCCATTACCAAAACAGATGAGGAACTCTCGATCATTTGTCCACAGGAGAATATCCCGGACGAAGTTATTTATACCAAAGGCTGGCGCTGCCTGCGTATCGAGGGGCCATTTACACCAGACACGGCGGGCATCATGTCCTCAGTCCTGGCCCCTCTGGCGGAAGCAGGACTCAGCGTTTTTACCGCCACCACCTATGATACTGGACATGTGCTGGTTCAGGAGGAGAACCTTAATCTAGCCATCCAGATCCTGGCGCAGGCGGGACACACCATACGTAGTGAAAATAAGGCCACAGCCCCCCATACCATCCAGTAAGCCATAGGCCAGCGAGCGTATAACCTGCTGAGCAACCGCAAAATTACAGGTTATGCGCCCGCTGGTATAAGAATTCCAGATTTTCTTTAAATATAGGAGCCGCCTGCCAGGAAGCGCAGAAGGCTGGCATGTCCTGAACCAATAGTTCTTCAAGTGAGCCAGCATCTTCAACCATTTGCGCCAATACTTGAATATACTGCGCGAGCTGTCCAATCGCCTGTCCGCTACAGACAGGACCATGGCCAGGAACAATGGTGTTCAGTTGCAACGCTTCAACACGTGCCAGAATCTGTAGCCATTCACCTGGATCTCCATCATGCATGGCAGGATGAAAATCTACCTGGATCAGGTCGCTCATAAACGCCAGCCCTTCTTCGGGAAAATACAAAAAGGCGTCGCTGGGACTGTGGCCGCCGCCGAAAGTCAGCAAAACTGCGGCCCGCTTTGAGCCGGCAAAGACCAGGCGCTGCTCAAAAGTGACATCCGGCAAGCGCAATGTCAGGATTGGCAGGGCGTTTGCCACCTGGCGCATCTCGTTAAGGTAAGCAGTCAGATCACGGCGCAAGCGGGGATCTTGCTCTTGAGCTAAAGCAGCCTCCATTTTCTCTAACGGCATAGGTTGGGTACGCATACGCTCAAAACGGGCCGCCCCTTGGTGCGCATCAAATCAAAGGTAGTATCGGTAGCAAAGATTGTCGCGCCCTCAAATACCTGATTGCCTGAAATATGGTCGCTATGATGATGGCTATTAACGACATAAGTTACTGCATGCCCGGTAATCTGCTCAGCTATAGCACGCAAATTCTGCGCAGCTTGAGGCGTATTGAATGTATCAAAAACAAGCGTCTGCCCTCCCAGATCCACAATGCCTGCGTTTCCCCAGGCACCGGCCCCCTCTTTGACGATTGCCGCATAGATACCTTCTGCCACCTGTTCCAATTGAAAATATGGTGAAATTGTCGCAGGAAAATGATTCTCCATAAAAAAACCGCAACCTCGCTTCCAGAATATAAAGCTGTGAAAAGCTTTTCCAGCCCCAGAGTAACATGTTTGGGGGTAAAAATTCAACCTGATAGAGCCAGATACAGCGGCCGATTGTTTATAGTGATATTTCAACAGCATAGCTGCCAGGTGGGCTAAATATCCGCAAATAGAAATTTATAGCGAAATTTTGTCGAGGGGTGGTCAATGGAATCTATTGCACAGACAGAAAACTCTACAACGAATAAGCACGCTTCTGGACTAGAGGGCCAACAGCGTAACTATAGCAGGCGCGAAACGATCTTAACCATGGTAGGTGTTCTGCTCATCATGCTCTTAGCCTCACTAGACCAGACCATCGTGTCGACAGCGATGCCCCACATCATATCCGAGCTGCGAGGCTTTGACCGCTACACCTGGGTTACGACAGCCTACCTGCTCACCTCAACCATAATGGTGCCAATCTATGGCAAGCTATCAGATATGTATGGGCGCAAATCAATCTTCCTGGCCGGCATCATCCTCTTTCTGACCGGCTCTGCCCTATGTGGAATGTCTCCAAGCATGAATGCGCTGATCGGCTTTCGAGCATTTCAAGGCTTAGGAGCAGCGGCCTTATTGCCAATCGCGATGGCCGTGGTAGGAGATCTCTTCACACCCCGCGAACGCGGTAAATGGCAAGGAGTTACCGGCGCCGTCTTCGGTCTCTCTTCAGTGATAGGACCAGCCGTAGGAGGCTGGATCACTGAGAACAGCAACTGGCGCTGGGTATTTTATGTCAATCTTCCCATTGGCCTGCTGGCTCTCGTGGTCCTGATCTTCCTGATGCCATCTTTAAGTGGCAAAGGAAAAAATGTCTCGATCGACTACCTGGGAGCGACGCTCCTTATAATTGGAACGGTCCCATTAATGCTCGGCTTCACCTGGGCTGGCAGCACATATTCCTGGCTCTCGCCGCAGGTCCTCGGCCTGCTGGCCCTCGCAGGCCTGGCGCTGGCCGCATTCGTCATCGTAGAAACCCACAAAGAACGGACAGACAAACAACCAATCATCGATCCCAGCCTGTTTCGCAACAAAATCTTTGTGATCAGCGTACTGATCACCATGACCACCAATATGTCCCTGTTCGGCAGTATCTTCTTTCTCCCACTCTTCGCCCAGGGCATTCTAGGTATCTCAGCCACCAATAGTGGACTCTTACTCTCTCCGTTGATGCTCACGCTTGTCTGTAGCAGCATTGTTTCGGGGCAGATAGTTTCGCGACAGGGCAAATATAAACTGATCGCGATCATCGGCATGGCCATCAGTGTATGTGGAGCGGCCATGCTACTACGTTTAAATATTCATTCCAATGCCAGCGATCTCTGGCTCGCCATGGTGGTGATAGGCTTTGGGATGGGGTTTGGGGTATCATTTTATACCCTGATCGTGCAAAATGCGATACCAGACAAAATCGGGCAGTCCACCTCCGCTTTGACCTTCTTCCGTCAGATTGGCAGCACGGTAGCGCTGGCCGCAATGGGATCAATCATGACCACAACCTATCAACCCGCCTTCCATAACGCCATACCGGCAGCGACACGGCAGGCCCTTCCGACACATATTATCACAATATTCGATAATCCAAATATCCTACTGTCGCCAGAAACACAAAGCCTGGTCAGCAAACAATTCTCGGTCCTAGGTGCACAGGGCATGGCGACCTATCAGCTACTGCTAAACGCCGTCAAGATCGGCCTGGCGCAAGGCATTCATAACACGTTTATCCTCAGCTTGAGCTTTATGCTGGGAGGGCTCATCCTGGTCTTCTTCCTGGAAGACAAACCCCTGAGAGGTCGAGAAGCAGTGGAAAAGAAGCCTGGTCAGGATATGGCAGAGAGCGACTCGCATTCATCATCTTACACTAGATGACGATAAAACAATAAAAAGTCACCTCTTCCTGTACTCAAGAAGAGGTGACTTTTTATTGTTTTATTTAAAGAGCCTGGAGTGTAATTTGTAATTCAACAGTTAGCGGCGACCCGAACGATTGGGAACAGCTACACGCCGTGTTCGGCCGCTGGATTTTCTGCGCGTCTCCTGACCATGGTACTGTGCCTCGGTCTCGAGAGGAGCATATTCCTGGCGCTTACCCCTGGTTTTGCTGAAGTTAGATGGCTTACCAGTTGACCTTCTACCACCATATCTCTCGTTGCTGGCATAGGAACGCTCCGGTACAGCAATTTCTTCTGGCTGCCAGGCAGGAGCTACATTGTTGAAGTTCTTTTTAGCGCGCCTTTTCGTATCAGCAGGTGCGGCATTCTCAAATTTCATCTGTGGTACATTTCTGCCCCGCCCTGAATAGGCGCAGGACGATTGCGACCACGCATTGGCCGTGACTCTGGACGCAGCTCTGGTTTTGGCTCTGCCACAATAACAGGTGCGGGAAGCGGTTTGGCGACCAGCGCATCATCACTAATAGCCAGTTGCTGCAACGAGACGGCCTGGCCGAGATTACGAGACATACGGCGCCACTTTGGCACATCAGATGGTGCCAGCAGCGTAATAGCCTTACCCTGACGCCCCATGCGCCCCGTACGGCCAATACGATGGGTAAAAAGCTCACTGGATTCAGGCAATTCATAGTTGATAACCTGGTAAATCCCCTGGATATCCAGTCCACGCGCGGCTACATTAGTAGCCAGCAGAGTGTGGACCCGTCCATGACGGAAAGCTGACAGCACCTCTTCACGAGCCCGCTGGCTTTTGTTACCATGGAGTGTACCCACGGCAAAACCCAGGTTGCTGAGCTGCTTGCCCAATTTTTCAACCCCATATTTGGTCTTGCCAAAGATCAGGCTGCTCTCACCTTCGGTGGAATTTAAGAGCGTGCAGAGTGCCGCCATTTTCTTTTCCTGCGGGATCTGATAGGCAATCTGCTCAATGGTACTTTCAGCTCCTACAGTCGGTTGGATCGCAACCGTCACAGGATCTTTCAGGAATTTCTCTTGTATTTTAGCTACCCATTCTGGCATAGTGGCAGAAAAGAGGGCCATTTGACGATTCTCAGGCGTAGTGGTCAGGATATCTTCAATCTCAGGTGCGAAACCGCTATCCAACATCTGATCCGCCTCATCCAAAACACAGATTCTCAACTGGTTTAATACCAGGGTACCGCGTTCCAGATGATCCTTGATACGTCCTGGCGTACCAACAACGATCTGAGCGCCATAACGAAGCGCAGATATCTGAGGATTATAAGGTCGGCCACCGACCAGCAGCGCTGTTGTAAGTCGACGTGCCACGGCCAGTTTGTTTAATACACTATTGACCTGAACAGCCAGCTCACGGGTTGGTACCAGCACCAGAGCCTGTACGACACGTTTGTCCCGGCTAAGTCTCTCAACCAGAGGAATGCTATAAGCTAATGTTTTACCAGAGCCGGTAGCCGATTGTCCCACGAGATCTTTTCCAGCCAGCAAGACCGGAATAGCACCAGCCTGAATAGGGGAGGGCTGGGTAATCTCCATATTCGCTAACACCGCACGAGTTGTAGATTGCAAAGTAAAATCAGAAAAAGATGGCATTAAAAATCCTTTCGGCCAAAGCGTCATCTATGGACGCTGTATAGTTCCCTAAAAGCACAACGCCATAGGGAGTACCAGGAGCAGGCCGTAGGAAACGGAAGCAATGCTGCTAACTGATATCAAGTAGAACTGGCGTGCAGGAAGAGATTAATCTACAGAGGATTGCTCAGAGCTCTTTAGCGTCTTTATCAGGGAACAGGATCGGCGAGTAGTCTGTTCCAAGCCATGCAAACAGTTATATCTCCTAGAGTTTACATGTTCTGGCGCAAATAGTCAAGTTGTGGTTCCAATAATCCAATAACAGGGCTATTCAATGTTCGTCCAGAGAATGTACATCTTTCAGGTGTGGAGTGTGTGGCTGTGGCCGTCCACTCCACACCCCCAATCCGGCGCCGCAGGCGCCAAAGAAAAACATTAAATAGCCCTGCCAATAAAACAGGCAGAGCATTTACATTTCTGTTTAAATACGTTAATATATCGAATAGTATTTATCTACTTTCAGCTCATTTTTGCGTCTCTATTACTTAGGAAATATAAAAGCGATCTATATTTCTCCTTTTATAACATGCGCGGAAAGAAGATACAGATAGCACCAAAGTTCATAGCAGTTGTATAGCACATGGAGGTCCCATACAAGAATGGACTCATCTTACCACGACCAACCTTTCTCCCAGGCCTCCGCTCAAGAGGAGGATACTGAAAAAACACTGCCCTCAAATGAACCAGAAAACACATATTCATCACCTTCTGTACCAGCAAATGACAACAACGACGACCAGACAGTAACTGGAACACCATTGTCCCCAACGCCACCAGAACCAACCCAAAAGTTAGAGCCACTCGCTAGCAATGCTCCTGCGCAAAAAAACACAGTGACTGACAATCCATCGCATATTCAACCTGACCCGACCAACGCTTCAACTATTCCGAATGCGCCACCACCACCCAATTATCCATCCGGCGCTAGTTATCCTCCACCGCCCAACTATTATCCAGCGGGACCTAATTATCCATCCAGCGCTGGCTATCCCCCACCACCCAGCTATCAGTCCGGGGCCAATTACCAATCTGGACCTATATATCCACCACCCAACTATCAATCCGGAGTAAACTATCAACAAGGACCGTATATCGGCCATCAACCCAGGCCCAGACAGCCTAAGAAACAAAGCGCGCCGTTACCACTATGGCTGTTCATTGGTGGGATTGTGCTAACTATAGCACTGTTGATAGGATTGTATTTTCTGGGCAGCGACTGGGCTGAGGGAGCCTCCCAGGCCTCAGTTGCTGCATTGATCATTGGCGTGCTTGTCGCGGTAGGATGGTTGGTACGTACGCGCCTGCGCGCTATCGTACCAACCAGCAAAAAACGCCGCATTGTCTCTACAGTCTTCTTACTGGTGCTCTTGATTTTCTCTGGCTGGGCCCGATTTGCTCAAGCGAGCCTCCATCAATGGCAGGGACAAGCGCTGGAAAGCCAGCAAAAATGGCAACAGGCCATTAATGAATATGCATTCTCCGGTGAACAGGCACCAAATGGTACTGATATTGCCCGCACCTATACTTCATGGGATTGGATCTCAGTAAAAATCATCATTATGATGAGGCCTTACCGAAATTTGCATATGTTATCGACCACTTTAGCAACCCTGGCAACAACACACCACCCGGAGAGGATGTACAACAACAGGTAGTGCGTGCCCAGACAGGTAGCATAGACACACGTATTACCATGGCCCAGCAAAGTATGCAATCGCAAAACTATACAGATGCGACCCAGATATTGGATACAACGTTAGGCCTGCAGTATTGTAATGACAGTTGCAAAAACCGTGCTCAGCCTCTGGACGCCACCTCTTACTATCAGATAGGCAATAGCCATTTGCTGGCCGGGAATTATAGTTCAGCGATTGATAGCTTCAACAAAATTCTTACTGCATTTCCAGGTGCCAAAGAGACTAATGATACACGTACAAATATGTCAAAGGCATTCCTGGGGCAAGGCGAAACGCAACTACACAATAAAGACTATAATGGCGCGGTAGACTCGTTCAATCAAATCGTCTCGACTTATCCATATCCTGCCATAGCCACACAGGTACATAGGGATTTATCCAAAGCTATCCTGGGTCAGGGTGAAACCACACGCGCTACTTCTTGTACAAACTCAATCACGTATTATCAGCAATTAGCTAAGAGCTATGCCGACACCCCGGAGGGTCAGAAGGCCAAACAAGAGTTGAGCGTGCCCCAAGATGTCAAAGGGCACTTTACCAATACCACGCCGGCACGCCCTTATTCACAAATCGCGCTGGTACAGGGTCTACGTGGGAACATGCCGCAGGGTAGCTTGTTTGACAAATGGAACAATGCCCCATACAAAACCGACATCCAGGCGAACGGAAACTTTGACTTCCAGGGTATCCCCCAGGGTAGCTATGACCTGATCTGGTACGCCAATGATGGCACGGCGGAATATGTCGAGTTCATCTACAAATTATCCACATCCGATCCCGAATATGTAGCCAACGTTGGGCCTCTATGTACAGTCGATATGGGCAACGTCACCAATGTCACTGGCTTGAGCCTATAAACAAGCCCGGCCATGAACTGATCAGCAGTTATCGAGAGCACAATAAGAAAACTGAGACACCTCTCTACAAAAAAGGTGTCTCAGTTTTACTGCTTAAGCAAACTTTATGCGGATAATCTCCATGGGTTATGCCCCATTATATGTGAGCAGGTAGTGGGCCATGGTTGAACCAACCAGGTAAGCGTTCGAGAAGGCGATGCTTGAACCCGGGAAGGTTGCCAGCAGATCCTGAATGGTCTGGCCGGCCGCTGGCTGATCAAAATTGCTGGCTGTACGCAGGTTCAGGTAGTGATCCAGATGACCTGTACGCTGCAGAACCGCAGCCACAGCGGTATCTTCTTGTTCCGTGGTGCAATATTTTCCTTGATTATTTGTCAACTGACCTGTAATATACTGCGCTTCATTTGAGAGTTGCTGGCCGGCCCAATAATCGTCACCCGCCATAGTATCGCAAGCCAGTACTGAAGGATGCTGATTGGCCTGATTTGGATATTTCTGCCGGGCCGCCTGTGCCTGGGCACTATCCTGCAGCTGCAATTTAGAAGTGACGCTCACCGCCAGATTGGTTAGAGTTTCATTGAGATGATAGACACCGGTGCCTGCCTTATTATTCTGCAAGTAGCCATAAGGCGTATTGGTAACTGTATTTGGCAGGAGATGATGGCCTTGATCCCAGTCAACAACCCAGCGTGCCCAGGCCGCGGAACCTAGTGTATTGGTAGAAGGAGACGCACCACCGATGCCGGCAGTCATAAAATAGGTATTCTGGAACGAAAATTGCGGATCGCGCAAGATCGCCATCATACTGGCGGCAGCATTTACTTTCTCTTCACCAGTGGTCGTAACACAGAGGCCGTTACTATTACAATGCATATCGCTAAAAGCGCCAGTAGTCTTATAATCGAGAGGCAGGCTCTCGTGCGCTAACCAGGGCTGAGTCTCAGACGAAAACATAGTAATAACCAGCACTTTGACCTGAAATGGACCCGGAGCAGCATGTACGCCACCCAGTGTGGCCAACAATGCAATCAGACACAGAGCCAGGCCGAACGCAGCAAGGCCGAAACGCTTGAAGTAAGAACTGAAGACCATCGTACTCCCTTCATACAAAATGATTCAGGCTAAACAATAAAACTATCCATAGCCTGTCTACATAACCCGAATTCCGGATGTATACACATGTTAAATACAAGAGATTCGTTTGCTTTTTTTCGCTGGAAGTGAATGCTATGTGGAAAATTCGCCAACAGCTTATTGATGATATATCGAAATATCCTTGCTATCTACAATGCATACCGGCTGTACTAATAATTGAGTATACAGAGCAGTGTTTTGGCTGTCAATTGATCAGTTTCTTTTTACAGGACTTTTGGGGGGTATGGATGGTTATCCAGCCGTGATGGTGCCATCTTCCATTTGCGCTTGAATAAGTCTGGCATAGTAACCATTATGGCCTAACAATGTCGCGTGTGAGCCCTGTTCTACGATGCGACCTTCATCCAACACGAGTATCAGGTCCGCGTGACGAATAGTGCTCAAACGATGAGCAATGATGATCTGTGTACAGGAGAGCGCACTGATATTCTTTTCCACCGTGCGCTCCGTCGCGACATCTAATGCACTGGTCGCTTCGTCCAAAAGGAGAATGCCAGGCCGGGTGGCCAGAGCACGGGCCAGGGCCAGGCGTTGGCGTTGTCCACCAGAGAAAGCACTCCCACCTTCTGATACCAGCGTCTCATACTGCATCGGCATCTTCTCGATATCCTCATGAAGGTCGGCTGCCTGTGCGGCCAGCACAACACGTTCCATGTCCATTTCTGGATCATTGAGCGCGATATTTTCACGGACCGAGCCACTAAAGATAAAAGCTTCCTGCAACACCGTCCCGATTTGACTGCGCAACGCACGGTAATTCAAGGTTCGGAGGGATAGGCCATCGAAAAGAATATCCCCTTGCGTGGGCGTTATCAGCCCGATCAGTAATTTACCAAGCGTGCTCTTGCCGGAACCGGTTTTGCCAACGAGCGCCACCTTTTGACCAGGTTGGATAGAGACCGTGATATCGCGTACAGCCATGGGTGTTTGCGCATCGTACTGGAAGCTGACATCTTTTACCACAATGTGTCCGGTCAAACGCGGCGGCTGCGACACCTGCTGTGGATTCTGCTCGATCTCCGCACTCACAACATCAGAGATACGCTCAAAGTGAGCACGTACAATCTGCAAACTACTACTGGTAGTGGCGAGCGAACTGAATGGTGTTAGAAAAGAGGCCGCCAGCACATTGAGGGCCAGCATACTACCAACCGACATCATGCCGTGAATCACCTGTAGCGCGCCAACCCAGAGGAGTACAAGTGGGGCTAGCAGTTGGAGCACATTCATCAGCGCACTGATGATAGAGGTAAGATATTTGAGGCGCATAGAGATATTCATCTCATCAAAGAACAGGTTGGTCCAGCGATCAAGCGCGCGCTGTTCAGCTCCCGCGGCTTTCAGGGTTGCAATACCAGACAGGGCCTCGTTGAGATAACCCTGCGTCTTTCCCTGAGCCGCCAGATCTTTCTGTGTCATTCTACGAATAGCGGGTGCGCTCAGCCCGAGTAATGCAACTTCAATGAGGCCAATCACCAATGCGATCCCTGCGATCAGAGGCGATTGAGAGAACAGGATGACCATATAGACGATCACGGTACTGCCATCGAGCAAGGTCGAGACCAGTTGATTGGAGAGTAGATCACGGATAACAATATTGCTATTGACGCGCGAAAGCAGGTCACCACTGAGACGGAGCTGAAAGAAGCGATAGGGCAAGCTCAGCATATGTTCAAAGAAATTGAGCATCATCTGCGCGTCAATGCGTGTTTGCAGATAGATGAGCAGTGAGGAGCGCAAGAACATCGTGATGCCTTGTGTGAGAATCAGAATAATCATTCCCACACCCAGAAAGGTCAGTAAATTGACGGCTTGCATTGGAATGATGTTATCCACAATGGCGCGTGTTAACAGTGGCGTGCCCAGGCCAAACAGCTGGAGCAACAATGAGGCCAATAATATTTGTACGATGGTGCCTCGTAGACGCAAGAGCGAACGCGTATAGGTCGTGAGTGAGAGGGTTTGCCTGGCTGTACGGCGTTCAAATTGTGGCCCCGGCTCCAGCATCAACACAACGCCAGTAAAACCATCGGCAAACTCCTCTGCTGTCAGGCGCCGCCGTCCAACGGCTGGATCGACCACATCTACATATTGATTGGACCAGCGCTCAACAACGATGAAGTGATTAAACTCCCAATGAACGATTGCGGGTAGCATGACAAAACGGAAATTTGCAATATCTTTGATAGAAACGGGTCGTGAACGCAATCCATATTGATGGGCCGATTCAAGAATAGCCAGGGCGCTCAAACCATCACGTCCGACGCCGCAGCGCTCCTGTACCTCCGAAATGATTGTAGCACAGCCATGATAATTCAGGATCATGGCCAGGCAGGCGGCGCCACACTCGACTTCGCTCATCTGCCGCATCTCAGGAACCCGGCGCCAGCTCTTCTTTTTACGCTGTAAGGGTTGCTTGTTACCATGTTTGGCCGCTGAAGATGAACTGGCGCTCTGATCTGCTTGTCGGTCTGTACGCCGTTCCTCCTCCTGTATCAGTTGCGCTAAGCGAATGAGTTCGGCCATACCTTTGATGGCGCCCATATGCTGTGTCGGCATCCCCAGTTCCCCGGCATCGCCTATGTTCTGGACTGAATTTACCTGAGGATCAGATCCTGGTCGCCTGGGGACAGTTGGCGGAAGTGATAGCATGTGGGCGTTAGCGCTCTCACTATCTTGCTGAATGCGCATTGCTGGTTGCTGCTCTGGCAATGTCTGAGCGGACACCTTTTCTGTATGTCTGTCGTCAGGTTGTGCATCTCGCATAGACAACTCCTTCTTACTACGACGAAAGAATGTGATCAAACCCGGGTAAGAGTGAAAGCACACTCTGCGTGCCAGTCTGTACGCTCGTCATACAGTAACTGCCGGCATATGTATGAGCAGTGGGGGTAGCTTCGATCTGCACCATGACAGTCACAGAAGGAGTGAGGACAATCTGAGCCAGGGGGCCCTGTAAATGAAAGCGAGCGCGTGCCTCATCCGGACCAATAGCCTCGGATGCGATTTGCTTCACTGAGCCATGTAAAGTAATACCGGTTGTGCCAAGTTGGAGCGTGGCTGGATCGCCGCTATGGAGCCTGGTACGTTGATTAAGCGGCATAAAAACGATCGCAGTTAACTGTTGCGCGTTCTTCCTCGAGGTCGTGATGAGTCCCTGCCCTGAAACTGACGTTGGAATACGCCAGGGAAAATATATTGGATCACTTGTTTCGCCTGAATATCAAGAAATTTCAAAAATTGCCTGAAGCACAAAACGACACCCCTTCCAGACATTGGATGAGGCGTCGTTTCAAGGTTATCAGATTAGACTGAGGCCTATGCCTGCACCAGGCGCAAGGTGACAATCTCGTAGGGTTTGATCGAGAAGGTAACCTGATTACCCTGGCTCTGCAGTTGCTCGCCATTTTCTTCGAGCAGATTGGTGTGCCAGACTTCGGCCAGTTCAAAACCAGCACTCAGGGTGACAGGACCACGGCGGCGCTGGCTCTCGTACAGACGTACAATAATCCCATTGCCATCCTCAGCACGCTTGACCGTCTCGATGATGATATTGGGTTTATCTACACTGAAGAGAGCTGGGAGTTGCCGCTGTTCAGCAGACACACTCGTCGAGCGCTCTGGCGTATAGACAAGCAAGGGATCATTCAATGCATAGGCAGCACTGATGGTCTTCTCACTCCAATTGCCCGTGTGCGGCAGTAGACTATAGGTAAAGCGTTGCTCGCCCTGGTCTGCCTCGGGATCGGGCATGGTCGGGCTGCGCAATAGGCTGATACGAATGACATTGTCTTTGATGTCATGACCATATTTACAGTCATTGAGCAAGCTCACGCCATAATCACCCTCGCTCAGATCGACGAATTTTTGCGCACACGTTTCAAATCTGGCCCAATCCCAGCTGGTGTTGCGGTGGGTTGGACGCTGGACGTTGCCCCATTGGATCTCGTAGGTGGCCACCGGACTCAGAATGTCGACCGGGAAAGCGACTTTGAGCAGGATGTGGCGCTCACGCCAGTCGATCTGGGTGTCGATGTCCAGGCGCGGGCTGTTGTAGCTGAGCGAGATGCGCTGGGTGTAGTCGCTGTGCAGGATGCGGCGCTGGATTTCCAGGGTGGCGCGCAGTGGACCACTCTCAACCACGCGGATCGAGGTAGCAGGCTCGGCCAACCACTGTTTGTCATCATAGAAGATATCCACATCCCAGGCATCCCAGTTCATTGGGCGATCCTCAAAGGCCTGGAACTGGTTGGCGATGGCTCCCTCGGGCAGGACTTCGCGCGCATGAACTTTGTCGTAGACGCGGGTAATGTCGCCATCGCTATTGAGCTCGATACGGATATGCTTGTTCTCCAGCACCTCGGGGGTCACGCTCAGTTCGGTCGTGGGCTGTTTCTGTTCTCCTTCAGCAATCTGCAAGTTGGTGATACTAAACTGCGCAACCGTTCCGGCATCGATCCAGGTCCCCTGCTCACTCGCCTGCGTAGAAATAATCTCGCCGGTCTTGCTCTCTTGCAGATGGTGTCCCGCTGGCAATGTTTGTGGCCAGTAAGCCAGGTCACTGCGCTCAAAGGAGATCGGATTGGCCAGCAAGAGATCGCCGCCAAGCTGTTCGGCAATGGCCTGGAAGGCCTTATCACGAACACCGCTGCCCAGTTCCGTAATCTCTTTGTACTGCTGGGCCGACTCAACATAGACATCGTGGATGCTACTGCCCGGGATAATATCGTGGAACTGGTTGAGACAGATCAACTGCCAGGCACGCTGAATAGCGTCCACAGGATAACTATAGCCGCTGTTCAACAGGCTAGCCTGTGTGGCCAGGAACTCGGCATCGTGCAACAGGAACTCACTTTTGCGGTTTGCGCGCTTGTTGCGGCTCTGGGTGGTATAGGTGCCACGGTGGAACTCCAGATAGAGCTCGCCATTCCAGGTTGGCAACTGCGCGCCAGAGGTCTCCTCCAGCTGGCGGAAGAAGGCATCCACATGGCCCTGCCGGGTGCGCGGTAACGCCGGGAACTCAGCCATCTCGCGCAGGTTCTCCAACATCTCACGGGTCGGGCCACCACCACCATCACCATGGCCAAAGGCGGTCAGGACGGGCGGCGTCACATTATCGTGGCCCAGATCCTTCTGGCGGAAATTGGTCCAGGTGCCCAGCACATCCTCGGGGGTCGCCATCGCGTTGTAAGTACTGGCAAAGGCGCTCCCCTTCTCGGGGGTCGGGCTGAAGTGGGTCAGCACACGCGTGCCATCGATGCCCTGCCACCAGAAACTATCATAAGGCAGGCGATTATATTGGCTCCAACCAATTTTGATGGTGAAGAAGTAGTCCAGCCCCGCCTGCTTGATCAACTGCGGCAAGGCCCAGGCATAGCCAAAGACATCGGGCAGCCAGAGCACCGGGGTATCGGCATGGTCGCCGAAATGTTCTTTAAAGAAGGAGCGACCCAGCAAGAACTGGCGGGCCAGCGACTCGGGACCACTCAGGTTACAATCAGCCTCCACCCACATACCGCCGGTCAGCTCCCAGCGGCCCTCGGCCACGCGCTGCTTGATCTCTTCAAACAGCTCAGGATGATCCTGGCGAATGTAATCATAGAGCTGCGGCTGGCTCTGCGTAAAATGATACTCGGGAAATTGCTCCATCAGGCGCTGCACCGTGTGGAAGGTCCGTGACGCTTTGCGCCGGGTCTGACCCAGTGTCCAGAGCCAGGCCACATCGATATGCGCATGACCGGTGCCCACCACCTCAACATCCAACGGAGCGCCCGCCTGCGCGACTCCCTCTTTGAGGGCGGCATGCGCCTCAGCCACACTGGCATAGAAAGCCTCACCAAAGGGCTCGCGGGTATCCAGGATCGTAAAGGCACGATCGAGGGCATAAAGTAGCTTGCCACGCGCGGGGGTTGCTTCGGTCAGAACCTGGGCCGCACCCAGCGCCACACGGGCCGTGGCAATAAAATCACGCGTCGGCTGATCGATCTGCACCACCTCGGCCGGCTTCATTAACAGCTGCGTGCCTTTCTCGCCACCCAGGCCGGTCCAGCCATGTAAGGCTAACGTGTGCTGTTGCCCATCCTGCCATTGCGGGCGCAGCAGAAACTCATGGTGGTAGCGATCACTGGCGGCATACGACACACCATCGATATAGGCCAGCACCTCAGGATGGATAAAGTCGCCCGCATCACCGATCGGTAGATACAACGCGATAGGAGCGCCTTGCTTCCACGCCTCGGGCAACTGAAAGGTCGTTCGTAACACAAAATTCTGGCGCCACTCGCCCCAGTAGGAATAGGGCTCAATGGTCTTCCACTCACGATCATCAACCTCAACTCCAACTGGAGGCGTCTCCTGTGGGCTCGTCAAGGCCTGAAAACGGAACGGCGGCAATGCCTGTCGCCGACGATACACCAGCGGCTCAATCAACTTCAAGCGCTGTGAAATTTTGGGGATCGTCCAACGAATCTGGTGAAGCACAACATACTCCTTACTGTTATGGTAAACTTCACCCATTGTAACACACGACCTGACCGCCAATGCTTTGATTTCGCGACAACTTCTTTCACCACCAAAGCCATCAAAAGCCAGGGTCCCTTTTGGACACAGCGTGGGCAAGCCTCGAACTTATACGATGCTCTTTTCTGGTTGCTTTTATTTCGGGGTGTCTGAGAGGGGGTGATATCCGCTTTACCAGACAATGGTATAAGGATTGGAAAGAAGAAGCAGTATTAACCGAGGCGGGCATGACAATATATACGGCCGCACCTACGATCCATGATAGAGTGCATACTAGACTCGATCGTGGAACTCGTTGCGCCTTTTATCTCTCGCTCGTTTTTCACTATCACGGCGATAGGTCATAAAGGCATAAATACCTAGAAAGATTAACAGGAATACTAACAGGATTAAAAGCGGCGACATACTGCTCTCCTTCTGTGCATACAGCTTGCCCAAAACGTAAAAAATCAGTGGCAAGCACGGCTATATCAGTGCGCCGTACGATCACGCACTCATATGAAGAAAGACACGAAATACATGTGAGTATCGCGCACCCATGGCAGAGATAAGTTTTAAATGCTCTTCCAGAGTTTAATTTATCGTAGCACTGACGCTACTTATTAAGTATACATTATTTTTTACAGCATAACAATATTCATCGAAAAAAACTGCAAACAGTTGACTTTTTATTAAGCCATTTTTTAACCAATTCCTGAGCTTCAATAGTATAAAAAATAATTTATTGTATGGCTCCATGAAATTTCACAAATATTTGTATTTACTTATAAAATAGTGTATACTAAGAGTATCTCATAAACCTTTTTATGAGCCCCGCCCTTTCAGTCATGTCTCTTGTATGAACAGGCGCCAGAACAACCTCTTCACCCTCGGACCATGTCGTCCGAGATGGCTTCGGCCGCTCTCTCCGCTTGTATCTCTCTCTTCAAAAATAAATGATGTCATCGGAAAACATATACGCCATGTGTCGCTTTGCAAAAAAATATTTACATTGCAAGGAAGAAGCTCGGTAAGCATGTCCCTGCTTCATAAAGAAAGGTGACCCCTATGGCAACCTCACAGCAAACAATCCTGTCGTCAAATCAGATCAAAGATACAGGACTCAATAAACAAGCGCTCGAACAAGAGATAGCGGCGACGCTGGAGATAGCTCAAGCGGAAGCGGGCAATGCCACAAAAGGCTCCCATAAAAACAATGATCATTCTCCTATAGAGATACCCTTGCCATCCGTCCCTGATACACGTCCAGTTATCTATCCGACCTGGCCAACATCTCGTCCCGGACCAATAGCGATGGCTCCCCCAGTAGGGCAGCATCCACATCCAGTACGTAGCGATCAGATGGTCTACGAATATTATGATCAAGAACAAGGGAGGCCGGGTGTTCCTCCCACCCCAATATTGGCCACGCGGCAACACCGCGGCAAAACATATCTTCCCGATACTAGCTTCCCGAATATCGTTGCGGAGACAGAGGCACAACAGCGGTGGCTAGATGATGGAGGTTCCCCAGCTAAAGAGGCCACATCTGAGGTCACAAGCTTGAAAGGATAATAAACATTATGACAACACTTACGAAGCGGGAAAACACAGTTGATGACCATGACAGCATCCCCTTTTCGGTACAACTGAGCGAACAATGGTTGCTTGAAAGAACCTACCATGCTCAATTGCTCAATGGGAAGAAACTTTCGATAGCCAATCTTACTGAGGCTATGCAACAACTCATTGATATCGATATTCCCCTCTCATCACAGTCATGGAAATCACTATTGCCTGAGAAGTTGCCGCTAAAGAAGAGCAGCAACTTCTGTGTTCCAATCTCAACCTGGCAAGAGATTACGCAGGAAGAAGCCAAAGCGGCCTATCAGCAGGGAAAACCTGTTTTGCTCTATGGCGAACATACCTGGGAACATCTACAGGAGACGCCTGGCATCTGGCGTCCAAATAAAAATATGCGCACCATCATTTATGGCAACACGCCATACCCGCCAGAGGCCAACTCTAGAACCGAGTGCGCGGTATGTTACCTTAATGTCAGGCAAGGCATCTTCTCAAACGAAACCTGGAAAACCTGGTTCCCTACCGATACAACAGTGCTCTTCAACCACCATGATCAGCCTATCACCTTCTTCCGACCTTACGTGCAATTTCCCTTTACAACACATTACACGATCGTCGACGCCACGGGTAGCGTTACGGAGTATCCAGACCGTGAGGAAGCCCTGAATGGTTTTGTGAGTACGCCCCTGCAAGAGATAAAGCACGGGAACACGGTCCAGATAGTTGCTCCCAACTTCTGCTACTATCACGAGGTCTTATGCCCGAGCGGCACCTACCGGCTCGAGTTTTTCGGGCCACGTATGGATGAACAGGGATATAAAATCAAAGAGCAAACACCTGCTCTTGGCTAGGAGGAGGATACTCATGAAAAACTGCTCGAGGTAACTGTATGGAAGAAAATGTACAGATAGAAGCGGCGGTAAATTCAAATTACGTCGATGATTACCACACCGTCGAACATGATGGTCAATTTTTCAACTCCCATCACATTCAGGAGCAGATAGACCGTATTGCCCAGGCACACAATGCGATCATCATTCGTCTAGATGATCGCATTGTGGCCTGGAATCAGGGAGCGGCAACATTGTATGGATGGAGTGAGGAAGAAGCACGGGGAAAAAAGATTCACATGCTCCTACAAACCCAATTTCAAGAAGCACGGGAAACGATTGAGCATTCACTACACCAGGAAGGCCAATGGGAAGGGCAGATTACACATATCCACCGCACGGGCACCAGTATGACCATCGCAAGCAGACAGGTGCTTGTGCATATGGGACCTCGTCAACCAGCGGTAATTGTAGAGATGAATCGAGACGAGACCGAACGAGCCCTCCTTGTACAGGAACATATTGAAGCAATAGTGCGTGAGCTAGCTTTACAGAAAACAGCACAGCAGATGAACGCATTTGTGGGTATGATCAGTCATGAGCTCAAAACTCCCCTCACGTCCATCAAAGGAAATCTCCAATTATCACAACTTCATCTCACGCGCCTTCAAGAACAGATAGCCATTGATGAAGTCACACGTTATGAACTGACAACTATCCAGCATTCTCTCGCTCGTGCTGATCGTCAGGTCAATATGCAAAATCGCTTAGTCAATGACCTTATTGATGTCTCCCGTATTCAAACCCAGCAACTAAACATGCGCAGAAAACCATGTAATCTGGTACCAATTGTGAATGAAGTACTTGAAGATCAGCGCATCCTTACACCCACACGCCTCATTCAATGGGAAACCGCACTCCTGCAAGCATTTGTGCTGGCAGATGCTGATCGTGTGGGGCAGGTGGTCAACAATTATCTCTCAAATGCGCTCAAATATTCTCCAGAGGATACGCCAGTGAAAGTGCACCTGGAGCCAGAAGAGACAATGATACGGGTGTCAGTAAGCGACCAGGGATCAGGCATCTCAAAGTCGCAGCAACAACTTATTTGGAAGCAATTTCATCGCGTGGAGGATAGCAAAAATCACAATGGAACTGGTGTGAGCCTGGGTCTCGGCCTCTACATTAGTCAAGCGCTGATTGAGCAACAAGGGGGGCAGGTGGGAGTTGAGAGCGCACCTGACAGTGGATCCACATTCTGGTTCACTCTTCCTGCCATCTCTTCTGAAAAGGTATGACATCTATCCTGGTGGGCTAGAAATATCAATTCACCCGGGGGTTGCCGTCTCTTTACTTCCTCTTCCTGGCCAGGTATGAGGGGAATCTATCTGCCCTTTTTTCAATCGTGCTTCCTTTTTTCTGGTTCTTTTCACGGTTTCTCCCTGCAAGGGGAGCCGTTTTTGGTGGGAACGGCTCCCCCCACCGCTTGCGTGGGTCATGTTCGCCTCGCCGATGATACCGGCCTGGTTTTAGGATCTAGGTTCAGGTCTATAAAGTATATAGCCATCCAGCACGTGGCGCACAAAATAGCGCCCTATTTTATCGTTCGTCTTTTTGACCAGGGCCGTTGCCGCCGGCAAGCAATTATATGTGTCTTTGGTTGTAAGACTCAGATCAGTCGCGCACATAAAAGGGGGCCGCTTGGAGTGATCAACGGCAGTCTCAAAGCTTTTGATGCGGTTATGTTTGTTGCTCAGTTGGTCGTCGATAACGGCACAGGTGATCGGATGGCTGGTATTCATGGTAGCAACCACCAGGCTATAGCAGGTCCAGTAGTCTGTGTAGAGGTAGGACACGTGCAATGCCGTCAATTGACTGATGAGATGCTCGCGTCGAGCACTGGCCGCCTGGGCCTTTGGAACTTCAGTAAAAGCAATCCATGTTCCAGCAATAAAAATAACAGCCAGAGCGACTAAAATAGCGCGGCTACCATAGAACCGCAGCCGGGCCCATTTGAGTTCTTGCCGGAGATGCCGTGCCGCATCGTAAAGAGGCGCCAGAATAGCAGGAGTGGCTACCAGCAGGCTAATAATATAGCGCGCATGATAGCCTGGCTGATTAACAGGACCAGCACTGTTGATATAGATCAGGAGGGCCAGGATGGCAGAACCAAGCATACAGAGTCGTGTTACATAAGTGACCTGCTTCTGATGCTGCTCGGCCTCACTTACACCTTCGCGATTTTTCCTGAGATAGCGAAGAGCGATGATCGTAATCGTAATAGACGCGATAATCAACAGGACGTAGCCAATACTCCAACTAGATTGAATAATGCCACAGCCCAAAGATCGACGTGTGTTATCCCCCATAAAAGGATATTCAATCACCGGGCAGAAAGGAGAGGCCGTCGCGGTCGGCAAGCTTACCTGAAACGTTTCAACAATCTTATGCCAGAGGCTCAATTGCTCTGGGGTCGCACTGAGAGGAGCGCTTTCAGCTTTTCCCAACAAGTCATCGATCGGGCTTTTGCCGATTTGTAGTGAATAGATGATCGTTGGTAGCAGGCCAATGGCACCTCCTAAGAGTCCTACCAGCCAACCGCCCCAGATAAAGATCTCGCGCCAGCAAAAAACGAGCAATAGAAGCGTAGCCATCGCATACAGAGCCAGCCCGACCATATCGCTCCAGATGCCAAGTCCTACAATAATGCCAAAGAGCAGATAGCCCAGCAGACGCAAAAGTCTGGTCTTGATAGGAACCTGGCGCTTATAAGTATATGAAAGATATGCGGCTACCAGGAAAGAAAGAGAGCCAAATACCAGCGTCTCAGCAGATCCACCGGTGCCTAAAACCAGGCGACCCACATAGGAAAGGGTAATGACGCCAAGAAATGCCAGTGTCATCAAGGCCAGTTTGGGATTATAGATCAGGCTGGTGAGACGATACATAATAATAAAGAAGAGTCCCATAAGCAAAATAACGCCCAGCCTTAGAGCAGTAATGGATGGCCCCCCGGTTAGGTGATAAAAGAAGGCTCCTAAATATGCCTCGATAACCCCCATATAATCCTGACCATAAAACATCAGTGGCGATTTTCCATGATAAGCAATATCATTGGCAATGATGGCCATGATTCCTTCGTCACTATTGGTGGCAGGCCAATGTAACAAGACAAGAATGACACGTAAAGCCAGAGCAATTGCGATAATTGCAGCTGCAATAAGGCCATATGAATGAAACTTCCGATATAATAAACCAATATCTCGCAAGGTGACTCCTCTGCTTTAGAACATATGCAAAATAACGAATGCCTATGTATTTATCAACAGTATTACGACACTACTTATTGAACGTTTAGAGATTAACAAAAAGCTCTTCGGTGAGACAGATTTCTATTTTTGCAATCCTTTTAATCTATGTTCCCCTTCAGCATGCAACAACCAGTTCTCGGCGTCAATACTGATAAACCAGTCCTGAAGCCTTTGGATAGCATAACAAAGCGCAGAGAAATGAAAACACGCGCCAATACAATCAGTTACTAGCCTATTGTTCTCATCAACGAAAATACATGCAGTACCTGACTCCAATTGGGGCGGGCAGCAGAGAAAAAAGATCGTCGCTAAAAGTTGTATAGACAATATGTTTCAAGCAGGAGGGCCTGCCATGGCGATACACTCCAATCTTTTTACCGTCAATGATATAGCATTCCAGAAGTTCATCAGCCAGCCTGATCAGCCCGTCATCATAGATTTCTGGGCACCCTGGTGTGGTCCCTGTCGTGCAATCGCACCCATCTTTGAACGTTTGAGCGATCAATATCAAGGCAAATTGCGTTTTGCCAGAATGAATATTGACGACGAACCCGAGGCAGCCAAAAGTCTAGGTATTCAGGCTATCCCTACATTGATCGTTTTTCACAAAGGCACCGTGGTTGAACGCATCACTGGCCCAAATCCTACTCAATTACAAGCTGAAATTGAGCGCATCTTGACCAGGATACCAAGTACGACGACTTGAGTTACCATACAGTAACTCAATAGCCCACCAAAAAAGTATGAGCACGCTCTTACACTACACCATAAAACAGGTTCGGGCGCCCCAGCGCACGTCCTCACAGGTGCGGCAGGGCTATTTCATGTTCGTCCAGAGAGTGTACATCTTTCAGGTGTGGAGTATGTGGAGTGGGCGGCCGCGGCCGCCCACTCCACATACTCCACACCCCCAACCCGGCGCCTGCGGCGCCAAAGAGAAACATTAAGGGACGCTTCCTTTCGCGAAAGGAAGCGTCCGTGTTATACTTTAACAGAGGTGTTTTATGGAAAATTTTGATGAACTAGATAATCAGGTCCTGGCCAGACTAATGAAAATAAAGAAGAAGCGAGAAGCTAATCTGCGCTTTCGCGCAGAACAAAAAGAGCGCCTGGAAAAAACACTCAGAGATCCTCTACTTTCACCAATAGCCAAGGGCAATATTGAGAGACAGCTGCGAGAACTTATTACGCCAAATGATTGATCGTAATTGATTTTATATATACGTAGGCAAAAAAATCATCCATATAAAGTAACAATACTACCTCCATCAAACTTCACGTAGTATTGTTACTTTATGTATAAAATACTTATCAAGTGCACGTATTTTAAATCAATATTTTTAATTTAAAAAATATAACCTCTACTTATTTTCCTCTACCCGACAACATTGGCAGCTTGATACAGGCAGCATAGCAAAAACCACAACAATAATTCTGACAAAAATAAATAATATGCCTGAAAAAATGTATTTGCTTTATACTAAATAACAGATGGGACAGGTTAAAAATACTAAAAAATCCACCTAAAACGAATTATACTACTACTAAAAAAATAATCTTCTAACAACTGCATCAAAACATGCTATTCATAAATGTATTGTAAAAGCTGAAGGATATAGGTATAATAATCCTGCTATTTAATTTTCATGACATGGCGTTAAAAACAATCAGTCCGCACAGCAACGATAGATAAATATTTTTACTTAATGCTAAGCTGTGTACTGAAATTAGAACTCATTGACGAGTAGAGTGGTGTAGCTATGCCTCAACAGCGAGAAACTACAACAAATAATCTGGCAGATATTATTCAACTTATCCAGATTGCACACAGAAGTGGTACACTCACGGTCGAACGTGGTGAAGGTCAAGCGTTTGAAGAGGGCACCATTGTTTTTATAAATGGACAAATTACTGAAGCTCAGACCGGTATTTATACTGGCCCGACCGCTTTTAGTTGGCTTAGCACGTGGACAACGTGCCGCTTCGCATTTATTGTGGCAAATGCGTCCCCCAGCAATCCAATCCACCTTCATTCAATGGCCTTACAGCGTCACAGTTATCACCCAGCAATCCCAATAGCAGGAATCAGCCAGTGTCAACCACAAATCCACTACCAAGAATATCACGCCCACTATCCAATACACCAACGCCGACTGTCTTACAAAAACCATACCGTGTTCCAACAAACGGCAATGTGCTGGCTTATATGGAACAGGTAGGGTTAACTCGCGAACATCGACGTTTATATATGTTAATTGATGGTCAACGCACCACCCACGAACTGATTTCATTGATGGGAAAAAATCCAGAAAAAATACTGGAGCTCTTAAACGATCTGGAGAGAACTGGCCTGGTCATGCACAACTAATTCTTGAGCCATTCTCTACCAAAAGGCATCAGCATACACAATAGCCTTAGGTCATCTTGATTGAAGATTGTCACACATTTGACTATATACTTAATATACTCTGTTTTGGCATGAAGCAATCGGAGCGGATATTAGCAGAGGTAGCCATTACTGTTGACCACCCCTGATACATCTACTTCAAGGTCGTGACAATATTCTTTATTATCAGTGCCAGGTTTGCCGAAAAATACGTAGCCAGTTTTCCGAGGCCATCAGCCGTAACGAGCGTTCATCATAGCCACGAGCAGCCAGGGCCGCATAAAGTTTGGGTAAGCCAGTGATATCGTGGAGTTCTTTCGGCATAGTTGCTCCATCATAATCAGTACCAATCGCCACCCGTTCAATCCCCAGATGTTCTACCAGATAATCGACATGACGAATAAGATCTTCCAGTGAGGTCTCCACGTTGCCTTTCCCATCAGGACGGATATCATAGACATTGAAGTTGATACCCACCAGGCCATCGGAGGCCTTAATAGCATCCAGTTGCTTATCGGTCAGATTGCGTGCCGATGGGCAGATGGCATAAGCATTGGAATGGGTCGCTACCAGCGGTGCCTGCGAGAGCTTGGCGACATCCCAGAACCCCTGCTCATTGAGATGAGAGAGATCCAGCATGATCCCTAGTTGATTACAGGCACGCACCAGGGCCTTACCTGCATCCGTTAAACCTGGACCCGTATCAGGAGAGTGGCCGACCACCAGAGGTACCCCATAGCCAAAGACATTAGGGCGGCTCCAGACCGGGCCGAGCGAGCGCAGACCAGCTTGATATAACACATCTAGCGTAGTAAGTTGCGGATCAATCATTTCTGCGCCTTCGATATGCAAAATGGCCGCTATTATCTTTTGCTCCAGACACATTTCCAGTTCAGCAACGCTACGTACAACCTTTAAGCGACCTTGAGAACCAGCCTCCAAACGGTAAAGAGATGAGATAATCTGCCAGGTCGCCTGCTGTGCATATTCATAGCCAATCGCGGGCCTGATATAGCGCTCATACCAGCGCTCAGGAGGGACATCAACCGCCGCAGGGGTAGAGCAACAATCAGCAGCGGCTTTCGGAGTGGGAACATAGACGGCAAAGAATGCCCCACTCATACCTCCATCTTGCGCCCGTGGATAGTCGATGTCACCATCCTGGCTACGCGAAAAGAAACTCTGCACAAACGGTATTTCATCAGCTGGCATGGCCACGGTTGGCTGTTGCGTCTGTTCCATCTCGTAAAAACGGAGCAAGGTATCCATGTGCCCGATCAGCGTTGGATAAATAAATGTATCTGTCATGAGATTATCTTTCTAAAGGGAAAACTATAGGGGTCTGATGTGACTCCTGACGGACGTGCACCGACGCGCCCGAGCTAGTCTTATATGGTGCAAAAAGTGCGAATCGCGCATTTCTTGCACCATATAAAGGTCTATGTCCTTTATGGAAAAACGAGAACACGAAGAGCATAGAAGTCTGAGACGTTCTAAGACAAACGGATAGACTCTATCTCATTCCATAACTCTTCGGGAATGGGCGTCTGGGCCAGCTTCACTGTTTCATCCAGACGCTCTGGACGTGTCATACCAATCACGGTGGAATGAATGCGAGGATCGCGCAGGGAGAATTGCAGGGCCACTGCCGCCAGGGGTATTTGATAGCGCTGACAGGCATCTTCCAGCTTTATGGCCTGCTCTAAGTATGTTTGAGAGGCTGCACCATATTCATAACGTGGATAGGCTCGCGGTCCCTTGGCCAGTATACCACTCCCATAAGGAGCGGCATTCACTGCCCCCACTCTATGCTGCTGGCAAACATCCCAGAAAGCATCTGCATCTGTATTGAGCAAGGTATAGCGATTATGTGAGATGGCCGCCTCAAAGATATCAGTTTCAACGAAGCGCGTCATCAAATCAATCGGGCCGCCAGCTACCCCCAGATGCTCAATTAGACCCTCTTCTTTACAGCGTTGCAACACTTCAACGGGTCCATTGGGGGCCATCGCCTTTTCAAATGTAGTGTGCTCTGGATCGTGTAAATAGAGCAGTGGTAGCCGATCTAAGCCCAGCAAGCGCAGGCTACGCTCAACACTCCTACGCATCTGATCACCACTAAAATCACCTGTCTGCAGGTCGCGATCAGCTTTAGTCGCCAACAAATAGCCAGCAGGCACACCGCCCAATTCTTTCAATACAATGCCAATGCGGCGCTCACTTTCACCATCGCCATAGGATGCCGCTGTATCCAGAAAAGTAATCGGGCTCTTGAAAATGGCGCGAATCGTCTGCAGGGCACGCTCTTCAGAGACAGAATATGCGAAAGTATCAGGCATATCCCCCAGAGGGGCACACCCTACACACAACACTGGCACTTCTAAACCAGTTTTCCCCAAAGTACGAACAGGCAGTGTAGGAGTAGGTTGAGAATATGGCATAAAACTCTCCTTACTAAAAAGCTTCTTCTTTAACAGTATCGTCTACCAGTATCGCACAAAACTAATTAGCTGAGTGCATCAAAATACGCTTTCATATCTCCATGCCAGACTCGAAACGCCTCGGGAATACGCGTTACGTGACCCGGGTCCAGCTCTGCTGGCAAGGCGTTTTCTGGAAACCATTGAATATCCAACGTCTCATGCGCAAATGAAGGAGGAGATACCACGGGAACATCTAATCGTGGACGGCACAAAAAATTTATTTGATAGAGCTGCTGGGATACTCAGTGCCACAAAAACGCGAATCATGAATAGCAATCAAGGCCACAGGCTCGCAAGTCACACCTGTTTCTTCTAACACCTCGCGCACCGCAGCCTGGGCGGGAGTCTCACCCACATCAATCCCACCACCAGGCATGGCCCATAACCCATTATCAGCCCGGCGAATCAATAAAATGCGCCCTTCAGCGTCGATTACGCCTGCATCGCAGGAAGGAATAGGAGAGGAACGAGCAAAAAGAGTCTTCCTCAATGGTTCGACAGCCGTTAGCTCTTGTCCAGTCGCACAGGCAAACAATTCTAGAGCCACAGTCTGAATTTTTTGATAACGCTCTTCCTCATAGATATTTGAAGCATAATGCAAACCGGCGGCCGCCTGCCCACGCAATATATCAGCCCATTGAGCCAGTTGTTGCGTTAAAGATATAGTCTGTCCATCTTTATCCATATTCATATAAAGTTGTTTCCACTCCTATAACATTGAAATAATGATATAACTGTCAGCATACCTATTTTATAGGATATGCGCAAGGCGCACGCTCAAAAAACAGGGCTTTTTTATGTTCCTCTATGGCGCCTGCGGCGCCGGGTTGGAAGGGAGGAGAGTGTGGTGGGCGGCTGCGGCTGCCCACCACACTCTCCTCACCTGAAAGAAGGTCCAGCGTGTCGCTTGCTCGTGCTCTCCGTGTTTGTAGATGGGAGGAGGCTGCGGCTGCCCACCACACTCTCCTCACCTGAAAGAAGGTCCAGCGTGTCGCTTGCTCGTGCTCTCCGTGTTTGCAGGTGGGAGGAGAGTGCAGCCGCCCAACACACACTCCACACTCCACGTATGAAAGAATGGACCTCTTCTCGCTTACTCGTCATTTCTGGACGAACAGTAAAAAGCCCTGCTCCAAAAAATAGTAATAGCGATTAGAACGATGGCCCGCGACCTCAGAATTGGCAGGTCCGAACGTATAGCGCAGCAAGATATACCTATTTTTAGGAGGAATACAATAAATAAAGACATGACGACAGGGCATGGTTTGTTGAAGCTCTTAGATATTGTCACGTACGAAAGGAGTTTACCGTGGAACAAGCCACTATTTATAGTGTCGGTTTTGTGGCGATTGTATATTGCTTATACTTACTTTTCAGTGGTCCTCTAGATAGACAGCCCTATCGCTGTTCAAAATGTGGCTTTGAAACATATAGCGAGATTGAAGCCACCGGCCATGAGAAACTAGAAAATGCCCATAAAGTTAACTAGAGAAGAGAGGAAAAGGAGGCCACCAGCTATTTGCCCTTTTCCTCTCAAATGATCTGCTTCTGACAGAGGCTACTGGCGCAACAACCTGACGATCTGGCGCAGGCCTGGTTTCTGGCCGTACATCAAAATGCCGATCCGATAAATGCGCGCAGAGATCCAGGCACAAATGACAATTGACACCAGCAAAATGCCTATACTGAGGGCAATCTCCCAACTGCTAACAGTATTTGTGGCCACCCGCATCATCATCATTGTCGGAGTCCAGAAAGGAACAAACGACATAATTTTAAACCAGGTGGCTCCAGGTGCCACAGAGCCACCAATAAAGCTGGCCATATAACCAACCATACAGAGAGCGGTTAATGGTCCAACGGCATTCTGTACCTCATCCTGCCGCTTGACCAGGGCACCCAGGGCAGCGAACAGGGTGGAATAGAGTAAAAAGCCCAGGATAAAGTAGACCAGCAATAACAATAGCAGGGTGGTCGAAGTGTGGATGTAGCTGAGATTAAACAGCGTTCCACCAGTCTGCAAGACCGCACTCAAGGGTCCCTGCAACAGCAAACCGATAATACCTGCTCCAACCAGGCACACCATCTGCGTCAACCCGGCAGCCCCAATGCCAATGATTTTGCCCCATAGTAACTGGAACGGCGTGGCGGCATTTACCAGAATCTCCATGATGCGGTTGCCTTTTTCATCGGCGACACCACCAGCCACCCACATACCATACAGGTAGACTGCCATAAAGATCAATACAGTTCCAATCACACCCAGAAAATAACCGCCCGCCAATGATATCAGTGAATCATTGCCGCTCCCCTTCTGGGTATAGACCACATTGAAAACGGGCGGAGCCAGCAAATTCTGGGTTTGCGTGGGACTCAAACCCAGGCGGGACGATTTATCCAGCACACTCAATTGTCCAGCTGTAGTCTGTATCTGGGTCAGATCTGTATCGCTAAGGCTGGCGGAGGCAGTATAGTAAGTGAAGCGCACATCTTTATTGGCAGTACGGTCCAGTACCAGCAGGACATCCAACTTGCCGTCCTTCACATCCTTTTGCAACTGACTGATTGGAGTAGATGTATCGACACGTAAAGCAAAATGTGGCGTTCCCTTGGACTGGCTAGCCTGTTGGCCGGGTATCTGGGCTCCATTGCTGGTCGATCCATTGAGATTGCTATTGAAGTATTGCAGCAGGCGATCTCCACTTAAATCAGCAGTGGTGCCAGCATTATTAACAATTGTGATATGGGATTGAGAATTCGAACGAGCCGCGAAAAACTGGATGACGGTAGGCACACATGAAGCAACCAGGGAGAATAACACGAACAGTATGGTAGTAATAATATAACTGCGCTGGGTGACACGATTTTTATATTCACGACGAACAATCAGACCTATGTTGCGCAATGAATTGCTGCGCGTATCCCCACTGGATCTCACAATCTCAGCCTGATGTACCGATGGCTCAACTTCACGTACAGGGGAAGTGCTGTCTTATTTGACATATATCCTCTTTTTTATGTTTTATGCAACTGTTGCAGGAGCATCAGGCAGGGCAATTTTGCCTACGCGCTCAATAAAGATATCGGTTAGTGAAGGTTCGGCTAATTCAAAACGATTAATTTGACCAGAGTGTTGCAGGGCTGCTTCGAGAATCACATTAGGATTCAGATCTGATCGAATCTGCATCTCAATATAATCCTGGCGCCGCTTGGTCACCTGGACGCCATCCAGGCCATCCAGCCACAGTGCTTCGGGATCATTTTCTAATTTTAAGCGTACGATATTACGTCCATGCTGTCTCCGCACCTCGCGTACACTTCCCTTGACCACTGTTTCCCCTTTATTAATAATCACAATATCTTCACACATCTCCTCGACCTGGTCCAGCTGGTGGGTCGAAAAAATGATTGTTTTACCACGCCGATGCATCTCTAAGAAGGCATCCTTCAACACGATAGCATTCACAGGATCAAGTCCACTGAAGGGTTCGTCCATGATAAGAATAGAGGGATTATGTAGAATAGTAGCCAGGAATTGGATTTTCTGCTGATTTCCTTTGGAAAGGTCTTCTATTTTCTTTTTACGATTTGCATTAATCTGGAAGCGATCCAGCCATTCATCCAGTTCTCTCTTCGCATCTTTTTTGGACAGACCATTCAACTGGGCCAGGAAAAGCAATTGCTCCTCTACACTCATCTTTGAATAGAGACCGCGTTCTTCGGGTAAATATCCCAATTCGCGGCGTGGAATTTCGCGCACATCGCGATCGTTCCAGGTAATCCGTCCGTTATCTGGACGAAAGATATCCAGCACCATCCGCATTGTTGTGGTCTTGCCAGCGCCATTCGAGCCAAGCAGTCCAAACAATGCTCCCTCCCTGACTTCCATAGACAAATTCTTTACAGCCTGAAATTGTCCAAAAGACTTACTTATATTATCTACAACGAGTCCCATTTATAGCTCCTCATCAGGTGTCACAGCCGCTTACCCGTCTAGTTTAGCATAACAATACAATGAGCATTCAAAGCTATCCTATTAACACAGACGTACCTCTTGCTAAAAATAAAATAATATTCCACCCTCATACATCCGGCCGCACAAAAATACACCAGGCAGGTATTCGCCTGCCTGGTGTTAATTCACATATAGAGCATATATTACTTACTTGATACCGGCATTTTCTTCCAGGCGCCATTTACGAGCATAATAGAATAGCTCTCTAAAGGCTCGTAAAATGACTTTAGGATTGGCACCGGTAGCCTGGCCGGTACGCCTGGGTAAATGATGTACACCAATTTCTTTAAAGCTATAGCCAGACCGTTTCAATTTGTACAATATTTCTGCATTGATCATAGCGCCGCGCGTCTCAAAGTTGTTATGGTGAATGAAATCCGTGTTGTAGAGTTTAAAGGCGCAGTCAATATCACGAACGCGCACACCCAGGATCAAGTGCACCAGTTGCTTCCAGCCCCAGGCATTTAATTTGCGCATCCAGGAATCCTGACGATCAATGCGATAACCTAGAACGGCATCATACTGACCGATAAATGGGAAGAACAGACTGATTTCGCGAATATCAAATTGCCCATCAGAATCCATAAAGAAGGTAAGGTCTTTATTCGCGGCCTCGAAACCACTTACCAGCGCCGCACCATAACCTTGATTTACGGGATGGGTAATAACACGTACGCGCTTGTCTTGCTGTGCCAGGCCTTGAAGGATCTCGCCCGTACGATCCTTACTGCCATCATTGACCACCACAATCTCGAAGTTGCGTACCCACGGGCTCAAAGTTTCCAGTATATATGTCACAGTCGTTGCAATTACCTGCTCTTCATTGTGGGCAGGCAGTACGACAGAGAGACTCTGCATCAGTTGGGGCAAAGGCTCAACAGTACCCTTCTCACTGCTGAAAGATGATGTAGAACTCATAAAACAAAACCTTCCTCTATAAGTGTCTCTATTAAGAGGAGTATAACCGAAAAATCCCCGAAAAGCTTCGGGGAAATCCCTGAATCTGGAACAGCATTGACAATAGCTTTGCATAGTCACAAAGAGGGTACAAAATCAGACTGATAAAAATGCCGCAAAAAGATTTCCCAACAGAAATTTATGTAGTGCACAAGAAAAATCTCAAAATACTGCATTGACGATATTAGTACTTATATGTTAACATACAACCATGAGCAATCTATCTATCTACTCCCTATATCTGAGTATCCATACTCGAGGATGGCTCATCCATCGTAATAGGAATCGCAACACAAGCACCCTGGCCGCGTAAGCCCGGCACCGGTTTACGTGGCTTATGAAGGTGCTCGATTCCTATTATCTTTATTAAGGCACATTTTATGATGTGTCTATAAGAGATAGTGCCCCTTCATCTATTCCACTTTTCTACTTCGTTCAATTATGCTGCTTTTAGCCGGGCATATGTCTGTGATCTCGTAATCCAGATAATTTTACCTGGCGAAGGTGTATATTCTTGCGCACAACATCCTTCATCGACGCATTCAATAGTACCTGCTAGATATCGGCTGGCACGATTGCGAGACCTTTCATAATGCCTATGCGAAAAACATGCTTCAGATTGCCATGAAAGGTCTCTCTATGCCTACAAAAGCACCAGGCACAGCAAATTCGACCCCAAAGGTCCGTTCGCTCTGGCGAAATCGCGACTATCTTTTACTGTGGAGTGGTCAAACAATTTCAGATATTGGTGGTGGGATATCGCAGACCGCCTTTCCGCTCCTTGTCCTCTATATCACTAATTCACCGCTGGCCGCTGCCACCGCCGGAACCATCCGTGTATTGCCAAATATGCTCTTTTTTCTGCTCGCTGGCGCATGGGTAGATCGTTATAATCGCAAACATGTGATGCTACTCTGCGATATTGGCCGCGCCTGCAGTTTGATCAGTATTCCCATCACAATGGTGTTTCATAGCCTGACCATCTGGCAACTTTATATCACAGCCTTCATTGAGGGAACACTACTCGTCTTTTTCGGTGTTGCCCAGGCTTCCGGGCTCAGCCAGGTTATAACGCAAGAGCAAATCCCTGCCGCCATGGCTCAACAGGAAGTTATAGAAGGTACAACTATCCTGTTAGGTCCCGCGATCGCTGGCCCTCTTTTCACGGCAGGACCATTCTTTCCATTCCTGGCTGATGCCATATCATATATAGTCTCCATCATTACGCTTAGCGCTATCAGGACTCCATTTCAAGCACAGCGCAACAGGCTACCGCGCCATTTACTGGTCGAAATTAAAGAGGGGATACTATGGGCCTGGAAACAGCCAGTGCTCCGGGCCGTTAATAGCTTAAATGCTATTGCGGCCTTGATAAACCCCAGCAGTACCCTCATCGTTATTGTGCTGGCCCGACAACAACATGCCTCCACTTCTTTAATCAGTACAATCTTTGTCATTGGTGGTTTGGGCGCGATCACGGGCTCACTACTGGCCCCACTGGCACAAAAATTTCTAAAAGTAGGTCAGACCATTATGCTGGTACGCTGGCTTTTTGCCTTGCTCTGGCCCTGCTACCTGCTAGCTGGCAATCCATTCATACTAGGGATCATCGAAGCCGGCCTATCCTTTGTCGATCCATTTGAAGATGTTGCATATTTTAGCTATCGTCTGGCTATTATTCCGGATGAATTGCGAGGCAGGGTCATCAGTGCTTGCCGCATGTTTACCAGCATCAGTAACCCTCTGGGACAATTCCTCATGGGATGGCTATTGGAAATCTATGGACCCCGGCCAACAGTCATTATAGGCTGGCTAGTGTTGACACTAGTCGCAACATTGTTCTGCATCTCACCAAAGGTGCGCAGAGCTAAACGCCCAGAGCCGTTAGCCTGATGGTATAACTATAACGCACATCTATTAAACGCTATTACAAGCGGGAGGAAAAACAATTTGCGTTTTTCTTCTCGCTTTGTCTGACATTAGGATCAGCGCACCACAAAATAAAGCGTTTTGGCTAGCTTATTATTCCACCATAATTCAGCCTTACATTCCGCTGGATGAACGAAGCGCATTTCAAACAATCCATTTCTGGTCTCATTGGCCTTCAATTGTTTGATGATAACCATCGCACTTTGTTGCTGATAGAAGAAATGATTATTGGTATACCACTTCACCAGGACACGCCCATCATCTTTGGCCGGTTGTACAGTGTAAGTCAGATAGACCGGCTGATTGATACGGAAGATCTGAATTCCAAAAGCAGGCTCCAGGGTTGTAGGATCATAACGAGACGTGGTAGTGGCGGCAGGTATGATATCCGCCGCGGGTCCGAGCAGTTGATCTTTAGAAGGATCAGGCAAGGGAGCTTCTGGCGTAGCGTTAATATTATTTACGTTAGCCGCGCCAGTAATAAAGTTAAATATGCCACGTGACTGAGCATAATACAAACTACCAGCACAAAGCAATAGCGCCACAATTAATACACTGGTGAGTCCACTGATGACTTTCTTACGGGGATGGAGCGGTCGAGGAGCTACATACATGGGAGGAATACGCACAAGCTCTTGCTCTACAGGCTGGACAGGCAATAAACTCTTAACAGCCTCTTCTGGCACAAGCTGCAACGATACGGTCGATTGTCGCTCTTGCAACTGATTATAAACTGGAGGCTGATAAAGGGCGGGCAACAAAGACTGCTGTGTGCTATTACTACTTGAAGGCTGCAATTCCTGCTCAAGATTAGAAGGAGTAACAGGCAATTGAGCCACCGGAAAGTCTAGCTGAGGTACTTCAGAGGAAATGGCCTGTCCATTTATAGAAGATATATTATCCGTCACAGGAAAAGATTGTGATGGTGAAGCCATGATATTATTCGGCTGCGCGGTCGGCAACACATCCTCAAAGGAGAGTTGAGGAACTGTATATAGCTCTTGATCATTAGAAAAAGCTGAAGCACCAGAATTGGCATAAATAGTATGGGTTGTATTCATTCGTTTTAAAGGCGAAGGGGCACCACAATTTCGGCATGGAGCAAGATTCTCTTCTCTCCAAGAACTACAATATGCACAGACCATATTCACCATCCATTTAAATTATATGCGGCATAAAAGATCAGCGAAAACTCAAAACGCTGAAAAGGGCTTCTTCATATACTTCCATTGAATACTACGACAATACCATCAATACAAGTAACAAATCAAGACATTCCAATATATATTAGGAAATTTTATCTATTTACTTCATCTCTCAGTTCTGGCAAACATTCTGGCAATTCACATAAGCCTATAGAATTCCAGACACTATCGCCTTTATAAAAGGCTTACTTTTATATTTTCTGCTCCCCGACACAAACTACCATTATATGTAGATGAGCCACTGGATCAATGGGCCTACCTTTCTGCAAGGCACGACAGTTCAGCCATTACAGGCCATCAAAATAGTCGAGCAGAATAGAATTTAGAAAAAAACCTCCTAGAACATTTACAGCAGCCATGAATTGTACAATAATAAGGAGAAGGGTTCATTCTTCCCTAATTGTTAATCTTGAAAGGATTATTCACTATGGCCTACGTAATCACCCAGCCTTGTATTGGCACCAAAGATGCCTCCTGTGTGGATGTTTGTCCAGTTGATTGCATCCATCCCGGACCCAGCGACGAGGGCTACGATGAGCACGAGCAGCTCTACATCAATCCAGACGAATGCATCGACTGCGGTGCATGTGAGCCAGCCTGCCCGGTCACAGCCATTTTCGAAGAATCTGCGGTACCTGCTGAGTGGAAGAGCTACATCAAAATCAACGCCGATTTCTTCCAGGGAGCATAAGACTCTATTTCTTCATATCTCAATGAAAAGTTGAGGATCGGCCAAAAATAGGGTAATAAATACAGTGATATCTCTTGCAAGGCCTCTTTCGGGAACAAGATTGTCAACCCGTGATGCAAGAGATATCATTTTTTTAACTTGCCCATGTTAAGACGGACATTAAATGTTAACGCATGAAGATATGGCGTGTATTTGTGGTTAATCAACACCAATTACATACGAGCCTTTATTGAAGCAATAGATTCGGCAGGCGAGGATGCTTTCTCTTTCTTCTCCCATCTACGCCCATTAACCCAGTAGGCTTCGATCTGCTCCAAACTTTTATTCCTGGTTTCTGGTACAAAAAGAATACAGAAAGCTAATGCCAGTAAACTCATTAAGGCGTAGAGCCAGAAGGTGAAGCTTTTTCCAATCAGATTAATCAGCGAGAGGAATGTCAGGCTTACCAGCAAATTGGCACTCCAGTTGGCAAAGGTGGCAATGCTGGCTCCGGTAGCACGTAGATGGGTGGGAAAAATTTCAGCACACAGCACCCAGAAGACAGGCCCCAGGCTGACAGCAAAAGCAATCACATAGCCCAATAATACCGTTAGAATAAGATATCCTGACTGTCTGGGTCCGATGGCAAAGATGAGGCCTAATGCTAATAAAGTAGTCGCCATACCAATGGTGCCACCGATGAGCAGTGCGCGTCTGCCAACGCGATCAATGAGGATACCCGCTACAATCGTCGTCAATACATTCACAACGCCAACAATACTGGTAGCCAGGATAGCACTGGAAGCCGAGGTAAAGCCTGCATACTCAAAAATGGTTGGTGCATAGTAAATGACTGTATTAATACCAACTACCTGCTGAAAAATCGCCAGGCTTACCCCAACCAATAAGGCGACTCGTATTCCTGGACGCAATAACTCATGTAATGAACCATGATTTGAGTGTCCAGCAAAAGATGTACGCATGGTTTGCCATTCCTGAGTTGCCTCTTCAAAAGTACAGAGTCTACCTAACACTAATGCGGATTCTGACCAGCGCCCTTTACTGGCCAGCCAGCGTGGTGATTCGAGGGTAAACAACATACCAATCAACAGAGCCAGACCAGGGATAGCGGTAACAGCATACATCGGGGGCCACCCCATATGTGCGCTGGCAAAAGCCAGGTCCACCCAATATGCCGCAGCAATCCCAATCGTCAACGCCAGTTGATTAAACGTTACCAGTACACCACGCAGACGGAAAGGGGCGATTTCTGAAATGTATACAGGTACAATACTGGCCGTTGCTCCAATACTTAAACCTACTATCAAACGCAATCCCAGAAACATCATCCAATTAACAGAAAGCGCGGTACATAAAGTTCCCAGGGTAAACACGCCAGCGGTAATACGCAATGTAGTGCGTCGGCCAAGCATGTCGCTCAGTTTACCACCACTAAGAGCTCCAATAGCGGCACCCAGCAAAGCAATACTGACGGTAATCTCTTGCATCCAGGCATTTAAAGCAAAACTGACACGTAGAAACAGCATAGCGCCAGAAATGACTGCCGTATCATAACCAAACAAGAGTCCACCCAGGGCAGCTACCATAGCAACCACATACAATAATACATGTTGACCCCAACGACTTTGTGAACGTGATATCGAAGGATCATTGTTCATTAATTGTGGACCAAAACGAAAGGCCTCATCCTCATCCCTACCACTACCGTTCCGAGTATTCATCACATCCCTCCTCCACATCTCTACATTCGAGGACACAAATCCTTGCTCTATTGAAACAACTTTGTCTCTCATTTCTGAGGTGCAAGAACAATTCCCCTACACTTATTATATATATTGAGCAAAAAAGTAATTTCTGTAACAAGAATATAAATGAATAGTTAAAAAATCTGTCTGGCCGAGCTCATATCGACCATCACAAGCGACCAGAACAGGAGGAAGACAGTTGACTTTGTAGATGAGGGAGGGGGCTTCTAATGGATAACGCGATTATGTACTGAACCCATATTCTCAATAAAGCACAATACTCATAAGAGCAATAAAAAAGTGGAAACTAACGAAACCAAAAATTAATGGGTCCCGTACTACCCATATGTTAAATCGAATTGATTACTCAGCAAAAAAAAGAGGGAGAGTATGGCTTCAATCCAATCCATAAGAGAAGAGAGATCAGATACTCCAAACAAAATAGATCAATTAACAAATTCGTCTACTAACATGGGACAAATAGAACGCTGGACCTCTGCTATCGGTGGGGGAGCGCTTTCTACCTATGGTATTATGCGGCGAGATTGGTTGGGAGCGGGATTAGCAATAATCGGTGGTGGGCTGCTCTATCGCGGAGCTACGGGACGTAGTGTGCTGTATAAAGCTCTGAACATCAATACAGGCGGTCAACAGCTATCAGCTAATGTCAGTACCATTCCTGGAAATCGAGGTATCAGGGTTAGCCGCTCACAAACAATTAATCGCAGTGCCCAGGATCTCTATACATTCTGGCGTGATATTGAAATGGCCCCGCTCTACATGCCCGGAATTAAAACCGTCAACCAGACGGGCGAAAGAACTTCCCATTGGACGGCAAGTGCCAATAGCGAGTGGAATGCGGAAATATTGGAAGATAAGCCAGATCAATTGATCGCCTGGCATGTACACGGTCAACCAACTACCGCCAATGCAGGCAAAGTATACTTCCATCCAGCTGCCGGGGGACGAGGAACCATTGCTACCCTTGAACTTGATTTTTTCCAGACAGATCCACTGAACAAACTAGCAAGTCACATCACAAGTTCAGCAGCCGAGTACGAAGCAGCGGAAATACTCAGACGTTTCAAAGAATTAATGGAAACAGGCGAGATTCCTACGGTAAAGGGCCAGCCGACCGGAAAAGGTAGAAAGTAACGAGGAGAAATATGAAGGCAGTATGCTGGTATGGTGCTCATGATGTACGTGTCGAGACTGTGCCCGATCCGGAGATACTCAATCCACGCGACGCAATCATTAAAATCTCAAGCACAGCCATCTGTGGCTCTGATATTCACCTCTATGATGGTTATATTCCAACTATGAAAAAGGGTGACATCCTGGGACACGAATTTATGGGCGAGGTGGTTGAAGTTGGTAAGGGTGTGGATAATCTAAAAAAAGGTGATCGAGTAGTTGTGCCATTCACAATCGCTTGCGGTCACTGCTTCTTCTGCGAACGGCAAATGTGGTCCCTATGCGACAATTCTAATCCTAATGCCTGGCTGGCAGAAAGCCTCTATGGTCATTCTGCCGCTGGCCTCTTTGGCTACTCGCATATCTATGGCGGCTACGCCGGAGGACAGGCCCAATACGTCCGTGTACCGTTCGCCGATGTAGGTCCAATCAAGGTTCCAGACAATCTGACCGACGAGCAGGCACTCTTCTTATCAGACATCTTTCCCACTGGCTATATGGCCGCCGAGAATTGCCAGATCCAGCCCGGAGACACTGTCGCGGTCTGGGGATGTGGTCCAGTAGGCCAGTTCGCCATCCAGAGTGCTTATCTGCTAGGAGCCGAACGGGTCATCGCCATTGATCGCTTCCCTGAGCGTTTACAGATGGCAAAAGAGCAGAGTAAAGCCGAAGTGATTAATTATGAAGGACAAGATGTGGTCGAGTTGCTTAAACAAGCAACTGGTGGGCGTGGTCCAGATGCATGTATTGATGCGGTCGGTCTAGAGGCCCATGGAACCAGTATTGGAGCCACAATGGACAAAATTAAGCAACAGGTCCACCTTGGCACTGACCGACCACATGTACTGCGCCAGGCCATTCAGGCCTGCCGCAAAGGTGGCACAGTCTCACTACCAGGAGTCTATGGTGGCTACCTGGACAAAGTGCCGTTTGGAGCGGCCTTTGCCAAGGGTTTAACCTTTAAAATGGGCCAGACACATGTGCATAGATACCTGCGTCCACTCCTCAACCGCATTCAAGAGGGGGAGATTGATCCTTCATTTGTGATCACCCATCGCATGACGCTGGAGGATGCGCCTCATGCCTACGACATTTTCAAGCACAAAGAAGATAACTGTATTAAAGTTATCCTTAAACCTAACGCTTAAATACAGCTTATAAACAAAAATCCTGAGGATAGCTCTCTATCCTCAGGATTTTTTTGTGCTGTGTATTTGTATTGCTCATGCATTTTGCGAGAATCATTATTTTTAAGTATTTACATATTTCGACCAGTGGCGTATAGTTCTTGCTGTGAAACGGACGGCATAAATGCGTAAAGCTTTAGCTACGTGAAGTGAGCAGTTTTTTTATTGAACCCATTCGAAATCCACACGTCCGTTTCCACAATATTTCCTCGTTGTACTAATTGTACAGTTAATGGGCATACACAAGTGGCAATTGAGCAGCTCTATCCACAAACGTTATCATGTCAATTGTAATTTCTACTATGCTGGGGTAAACTACTAGCGGTTTCACCTTTTCATTCAAATGTAGCCTGAGAAACATTGTTCTTCGAAAATTTCAATGGGGTCATATGTACGTCGACAACCTGCCATTTTTAAGATTGCTCCAACTGGCGGATAGCGCATTACCAATAGGCTCGACCGCCCACTCATTCGGCCTGGAAACACTTACCATCGAGGATAATTTAAGTGTGGAACAACTGGAAGCTTTCTTGCGCGATTATCTGACCGAAATGGGGGTATTAGAGGGCACATTCTGCCGGCTGGGTCATCGCTTGATAGAGGGTGTGGATGCAGGATTAGACACAACAACATGGCTAACCCTCAATCAACGCTTGAGCGCACTCAAAACAGCGCGCGAGAGCCGCGTAGCCAGCGCCACGCTGGGACGGCGCTTTCTACAACTGGTCATAGCATTGGAAGATACAACAGGTCTACGCCAGGCATTAGCGATTGCCCGCGAACAACAAAGCGATATCCATTATAGTATCGCCTTTGGCCTCGTCGGCGCTACACTAGGGATCGATGAAAGCACAACGGTGCTGGCCCATCTTCAACAGTCATTGGCTGGCCTGGTTTCCGCCTGCCAACGACTACTTCCCCTGGGACAAACTCAGGCCAGTGGCATGTTATGGCGCCTAAAAACGACACTCATAGAGAGCGCTGAACGCAGTATCACTGCGGCTCAACATCCTACAGAGCTCAGCATGTTTACGCCATTGGTGGATGTCGGCAGCATGCGACATCCACAGCTTCACACACGACTCTTTATCAGCTAAGCCTATAGCCAGCCACGCTCGACGTTGAGCCACAACATGCATTCTCTACCTGTGCACGCGTTGCCGCGCCAACAGGCTCCACAGAATGATCTGCGCATAGTGTTTCTGCTTATGGTTGTTATATACATAATGATTAGATGCTTCAGCATTGCCATCATTGCCGGATGATACAATTGAATTAGAAAGCACAATCTACAAACAACTGGCCAGACTATACGCACCCTGGCGGCAGCCGACCGACTTCATAGGTACAAGTTACATACGCATGGGATAAAACTAGAAAGTCGAGTGAACCATCATTCAGACAACATTTATGCAAAAAAGATCTGTGCAAGGAGCATTGCGCCTCGACTTTGCCCGTGATGAAGCGACCCAACGCACGCAGCTTCAGCATAGCGAACAACGTCCTCCCTCAAAGTAATTCGTGCCTTCCCTTTAGAGGCAGGCGGTGCGCTTGTCCATCTACATAATATTTCAGGTGGCGTACTGGGAGGCGACCAATTAGAGCTCAACGTTAATATTGGTCCCGGCGCCTACGCGCAACTAACTTCAACCAGTGCAACACGGCTCTATCGCAGTAATCCAGAGACACTACCAGCCAACCAGCTTACCAGGATACAGGTAGCAGAAAACGGGTTACTAGAATACGTCCCAGATCCATTAATCCCTTTTGCTGGTGCCCGCTATCAACAAGACACCCATATACAGCTAGCACAAGGAGCCGGGCTGATCTACTGGGAAACGATAGCACCGGGCCGCGCCGCACGCGGCGAGCTCTTCGCTTACGATCTACTGCAGATAAAGTGCGAAATCGTTGCAGATGGTAAACCAGTTGCCCTTGAACAGATTAAACTGGAGCCACGACGGCAGAAGCTCTCTTCCCTGGCCAGGCTTGGTCCCTACAATTATTTCTGTAGCTTCTATATTTGCAAGGTTGGCTTGGATCAAACAAGCTGGCTACGCCTCGAAAATGAGCTCAATATAGCTGCTCAACAGCTCACGCAGCCCGACGAAATACGCTGGGGGGTCAGCGCCCTGACAGCCCATGGACTCGTGATACGTGCCCTTAGTAAACAAAATACTACCCTGGCAGCAGGTTTGTTAACCTTCTGGCGCATGGCCACCCAGGCTCTCTATGGGAGAAACGCCATCCCGCCCGTAAGATCAATTAGTGCTTGACACCTCCCTGGCAATCAGGGACAGCCAGCAAAGGAGATTAAATTGTTACTTACACAGCGTGAACAAGAAAAATTACTGATCTTTGTAGCCGCGGAGCTGGCGCGTAAACGCCAGGCACGAGGACTTAAGCTCAATTATCCAGAAGCGATCGCTATCATTACAGCAGAGATCATGGAAGCCGCCCGGGATGGTAAAAGTGTTGCCGAGATAATGAGCTTTGGAGCCACCATCCTTAAACGGGCCGATGTCATGGATGGCATTCCTGAAATGATCCCGAAGTTCAGGTTGAAGCCACCTTCCCGGATGGTACCAAACTGGTCACGATTCATGATCCAATCAAATAAGCAAACACGGAGGAAGCGATGAAGCCAGGTGAATATCTGCTCGATGAAGCAAGAGGAGACATAGAAATCAATGCTGGCAGGAGATCTACTACCCTGCTGGTGAAGAATCTGGGTGACCGTCCAGTGCAGGTAGGCAGCCACTATCATTTCTATGAGGTCAATAAGGCACTGGAATTTGAGCGCCAGCAGGCCTATGGGATGCGCTTAAATATCGCTTCCGGTACCGCTGTACGCTTTGAGCCTGGGGAAGAAAAAGAGGTCAACCTGGTCAACTTTGGGGGCGCACGTATTATCTATGGCCATAATGGAAAGGTAAACGGAGAACTGGACATCGAAAAAGGCCATGCATGAACTTAGGATTATAAGTCATAATCAAGTAGCAGACAGAAGGGTAAATTACATATGAGTTTGCGCATCCCCCGCCAGATGTACGCTGATCTCTATGGTCCCACTACCGGCGATCGCGTACGCCTGGCAGATACAGATTTGATCATTGAGGTCGAGAAAGACTTTACCGTTTATGGCGATGAAATTACCTTTGGTGGCGGTAAGGTCATTCGTGATGGTATGGGACAGAGCAGCCGGGCCACACGTGAAGGTCCTCATGGTGCCCTTGATCTGGTCATTACAAATGCATTGATTATCGATCATTGGGGTATCGTTAAGGGCGATATTGGTATTAAAGATGGCCGCATCGTCAAGGTCGGTAAAGCTGGTAACCCGGATGCAATGGATGGGGTTGATCCCGAGTTGATCGTCGGTTCCGGCACCGAAGTTATCGCCGGCGAGAATATGATCGTAACGGCTGGCGGCATCGATTCACATATCCACTTTATCGCCCCACAACAGATCTATGAAGCCATGTCCAATGGCATCACTACTATGATCGGTGGCGGTACAGGTCCAGCTACCGGGACCAACGCGACCACGTGTACACCTGGAGCCTGGAATCTGGCGCGCATGCTACAGGCGGTAGAGAACTGGCCCGTCAACTTTGGATTTCTTGGTAAGGGCAATACTTCTACCCGCGAGCCACTGGAAGAGCAGGTGCTTGCCGGTGCCTGCGGACTCAAATTGCATGAAGATTGGGGTACCACGCCAGCCGCCATCGATACATGCCTTAAAGTCGCCGATCAATACGATGTCCAGGTAGCGATCCACACTGACACAATCAATGAAGCAGGCTTCGTAGAGGATACTATCGCGGCCATTGGCCAGAGAGCGATCCACACCTACCATACCGAGGGCGCTGGCGGCGGACACGCCCCGATATTATTCGTATCGCTTCTTACCCCAATATTCTCCCCTCCTCAACCAATCCAACCATGCCCTTTACTAAAAACACATTGGCCGAGCATTTAGACATGCTCATGGTCTGTCATCATCTGAACCCGCTGGTTCCTGAAGATGTGGCCTTTGCCGAGAGCCGTATCCGGCCCGAAACCATAGCTGCGGAAGATATACTGCACGACCTTGGCGTTTTCAGTATGATCTCAAGTGATTCGCAGGCCATGGGGCGCATTGGCGAAGTGGTGACACGCACCTGGCAAACGGCCCACAAGATGAAAGTACAGCGAGGACCACTGGCGCCGGATTCCGATCGCAATGATAATTTCCGCGTGAAACGCTATGTGGCAAAATATACGATCAATCCCGCCATCACCCATGGAGTGGCACAGCATATTGGCTCAATTGAGCCAGGGAAGCTGGCGGATATTGTGCTCTGGAAGCCCGCTATGTTTGGTGTCAAACCAGAAATGATCGTTAAAGGTGGCTTCATCTCATGGAGTGCCATGGGAGATGCCAACGCGTCTATTCCTACACCTCAACCAGTGCTCTACCGTCCGATGTTTGGTTCCTTTGGCCAGGCGACGGCTGCTACCAGCCTGACCTTTGTCTCAAAAGTGGCGCTGGAGGCTGGTCTTCCGGGCAAGATTGGACTACAAAAACAGGCGGTGGCCGTTGAGAATTGTCGCAACATAGGGAAAACAAGTATGATTCACAATGCAGCCATGCCAAATATTGAAGTTGACCCAGAAACCTATGAAGTCCGCGCAGATGGCGAACTTCTCACCTGCGAACCGGCGGAAGTTCTCCCTCTGGCACAGCGCTATTTCTTATTTTAGTAAGAGCGGGACTACACTACAGGATTCCAATGTTGTGGAATACTAATTATAGAGAAGAGTAACACATGAGAAATGAAAACTTTGTACGCGCTTTTCGCGTTGGTATTGCTGGCCCCGTTGGCTGTGGCAAAACAGCCCTGGTAGATCGGCTGAGCAAGAAGCTCTGGCCGCGTTACAATCTGGCTGTAGTTACAAATGACATCTACACACGGGAAGACGCTGAGTTTCTGTTGCGTCAGGGTACGTTGCCACAGGAGCGTGTTCGAGGCGTAGAAACAGGTGGCTGCCCACATGCGGCCATTCGTGAAGATGCTTCAATGAATCTTGAAGCGATTGCCGATCTGGAAGAAAGCTTGCCGGGCCTTGAGCTGATCTTTGTCGAGAGTGGTGGAGATAATCTGGCCGCCGCCTTCAGCCCTGAACTGGTCGATGTGGCGATCTACGTGATCGACGTATCTGGAGGGGACAAGATACCGCGCAAAGGCGGTCCTGGCATTATGCGCTCGGATCTACTGATCATCAACAAAATCGATCTGGCACCCTACGTCGGAGCCTCGTTAGAAGTTATGGAGAGAGATGCTCACATTAAACGCGGTGAACGACCATTCGTCTTCAGCAATCTCAAAGAAGATGTAGGGCTGGATACGATTATTGCGTGGCTTGAACAGCAGATGAACGTCCCATCCCAACAACGGCGCAGCATCATTGATGCTCATGCTCCATATGTTGGGCAACCTCATAGTCATGATGATGAACATGTTCATAGCCATGAGCATGTTTAAAAAGCATGCTGGTGCAGAAAGTGCGCATGTGTGCGCACCTTTTATCTTCAGTGGTGCAAAAAATGCGCTGTGCGCATGTGTGCACCACTGAAGATAACTCCTTGATCCACTTCTACTCCTTTGACTGTATAACGCGAAGAGTTTTCGCTTTATGCATCTCCCTTTATCAGACTGAATACACATCAAAATCATCTTAATTATTTTTCGCACACTATATCTGTACTAATCAGGGAATCAACTCGCGTCTCGGGGCCGAAAAAGGACTGTGGCAAGGGTAAAAATCCCTCCCACCAAACAGCCAGCACACAGTCCGGCAACAACACCTTGGACTAAAAAGTTCGTGTGTGGACCCAAATACTGTTTCAAAAGATAAAAAAGCACGCCCAGAGGGGTACAAATCAGGCCGATGATAAGCGCTGCTTTGCGGCTGACTCGAGACCGCTTCATGCAGAAATCCTTTCCAGTGTCATGAATTTTCTATCCTCATAGCTTTATTACTGATCATACATTCTATGTAGATTCACTACTCCCAGAGTAATGAGAAGTATGGATATGACTCTCTTGATTCACAGAGAAATAATTTAAAACGCAACACAAAGCAGAAAAAGTAGATAATCTTGAGATATATTTAACCAGTCACATAGCTCTGCTGCGCAGTCATGTTTCCTCGTAATAAAACTTTATTCAAACGGAATATGTATATAAAATACATTTTTTAGGAGATGCTCAGAAGAGATATTGTTGCATTTGACAGAGAGGAACTATTCAAATAGAACAATTGCAAGAGACACAAAAAAGGATCTGCTTGTGAGCAAATCCTTACAATGTTTTTTGACCGAACCACTGGAAATAGTATTCCCTCAATTTTGCCGAGCGCCAGATCAGCCTGCGCTGAAGCAGCGGACTCGCATCCTCAGAATGCCACGATGAAGATACTCAACGATGGGGTGAAACAAGCCGTACGATCATTAGGGCGACTTCGCTGCACCTGTTACCAGGCGTCCACGTGTCGTCTATCTACCAGGTCGTCTTCCTGGGATCTTGATCCTACGAATAGGATGGGAGAACTCGTCTTGGGTGCGGCTTCGCGCTTAGATGCCTTCAGCGCTTATCCCTTCTCAACATAGCTATCCAGCTCTGGCCCGGGCAGGCCAACTGGCACACCAGCGGTTGAGCCATCTCGGTCCTCTCGTACTGGAGATGACGCCCCTCAATTCTCCTACGCCACGACGGATAGAGACCGAACTGTCTCGCGACGTTCTGAACCCAGCTCGCGTGCCGCTTTCATGGGCGAACAGCCCAACCCTTGGGACCTACTCCAGCCCCAGGATGCGACGAGCCGACATCGAGGTGCCAAACCTTGCCGTCGATGTGAACTCTTGGGCAAGATAAGCCTGTTATCCCCGGGGTAGCTTTTATCCGTTGAGCCACACTCCTTCCACTCGGGAATGTGGGATCACTAAGCCCGACTTTCGTCCCTGCTCGACCTGTCCGTCTTGCAGTCAAGCTCCCTTCTGCCTTTGCACTCTTACGGGTGATGTCCATCCACCCTGAGGGAACCTTTGGGCGCCTCCGTTACTCTTTGGGAGGCGACCGCCCCAGTCAAACTACCCGCCTGATCCTGTCCACGTCCCGGCTCACGGTGACGTGTGAGAAACAAAACACAACGAGAGTGGTATTTCACTGCTGTCTCCCCTACCCCACAAGGATAGGTTCTCCGACTCCCACCTATGCTACGCACGCTCTGCCTCGTTTCGAGGTCAAGGTGTAGTAAAGCTCCACGGGGTCTTTTTGTCCTGTCGTGGGTAACCCGTATCTTCACGGGTACTTCAATTTCGCCGAGTCCTCTGTCGAGACAGTGCTCAACTCGTTACTCCTTTCGTGCGGGTCGGAACTTACCCGACAAGGAATTTCGCTACCTTAGGACCGTTATAGTTACGGCCGCCGTTCACCGGGGCTTAGATTCGCAGCTACGATCACCGCTCCTCGTAACCTTCCGGCACTGGGCAGGAGTCAGCCCTATACTTCCGCTTTCGCGTTCGCAGAGACCTGTGTTTTTGGTAAACAGTCGGTTGAGCCAATTTCTTGCAACCCCCTCACCCCCAGGCAAGCCTGAAAGCTACTAGGGCACCCCTTCTTCCGAAGGTACGGGGTCAATTTGCCGAGTTCCTTAACAGAGGGTCGCTCGATCACCTGGGGAGAGTTCCCCCTGCCTACCTGTGTCGGTTTGCGGTACGGGCGGAGTACACTCTGGCGAGAGGCTTTTCTTGGCGGCCTAGGGGCCGATGACTTCCGCGGACTGACGTCCGCTCGCTGCACGTGTCATGCACAGGAAACCGGGATTTGCCTCGGCTTCGCACTTCACCGCACAGACCCATCCTGTCCATTCGATGGGCTCACCTTCCTTACCGCGTCCCCCCATTGCTCATAACGAGCTACTCCGGTGCAGGAATCTCTGACCTGCTTGCCATCGCCTACGACTATGACGTCCTCGGCTTAGGACCCGACTTACCCTGGGACGATTGACGGTGCCCAGGAACCCTCAGGCATTCGGTGTGTCTGGTTATCACAGACATGACGCTACTCATTCCGGCATTCTCACTTCTGCACGCTCCACCAGTCCTTACGGTCTGGCTTCTCTGCCCGCAGAACGCTCCCCTACCAACCTTTCAATAGAAAGGTTCCATGGCTTCGGTACCTCGCTTGAGCCTCGATACGTTGTCGGTGCCACTACACTCGACCAGTGAGCTATTACGCACTCTTTAAATGGTGGCTGCTTCTAAGCCAACATCCTGGCTGTTTGGGCGTACTGACTCCCTTTGACACTAAGCGCGGATTTAGAGACCTTAGCCGATGGTCTGGGCTGTTTCCCTTTTGACGACGAAGCTTAGCCCCCGCCGTCTCACTTGCATGCATGCTGTCCTGGCATTCGAAGTTTGGTTGGGTTTGGTAACCTGCACGAGGCCCTAGCCCATTCAGTGCTCTACCTCCAGGATAGTGTTTCATACAGCTGTACCTCAATACATTTCGGGGAGAACCAGCTATCTCCGTGTTCGATTGGAATTTCTCCCCTATCCACAAGTCATCCCCCAGTTTTGCAACACTGGTGGGTTCGAGCCTCGACGGACTGTCACATCCGCTTCACTCTGCTCATGGATAGCTCACACGGTTTCGGGTCGCATCGCCGCAACGTTCGCCCTCTTCAGACTCGGTTGCCCTATGGCTCCCCAACTTTAGCGTTGGTTAACCAGGCTACGACGATGCACTCGCCGGATCATTCTACAAAAGGCACGCCATCAGCCCTTGGTTCCTCCTGGAACAGTGGCCTCTGACTGCTGGTGAGTACGTGGTTTCAGGGTCTCTTTCATCCCCCTCTCGGGTGCTTTTCACCTTTCCCTCACGGTACTTGTTCGCTATCGGTCGCTGAAGATGTGTAGCCTTGGAGGGTGGTCCCCCAGCTTCCCACAAGGTTTCACGTGCCTCGTGGTACTCAGGATACCGATCCACTCCTCTCGCTCGTCCTTTACGGGACTCTCACCCGCTCTGGTCACGCTTTCCAACGTGTTCAAGTAAGCAAAAGTTGTTTGTTATCGGTCCTACAACCCCAACCGTCCCAAGGGATGGTTGGTTTGGGCTGGTCCCGGTTCGCTCGCCACTACTACGGGAATCTCGGTTGATTTCTTTTCGTCGGGTTACTGAGATGTTTCAGTTCACCCACTGCCCCCGTCACTGCCTATGTGTTCAGCAGGCGGTCTCCAGACATCACTCTGGAGGAGTTGCCTCATTCGGAATCTCGGGGTTCATCGCTTGTATGCAGCTCCCCCGAACGTTTCGCCGGTCTCCGCGTCCTTCTTCGGTCTTCAGCGCCAAGGCATCCACCTCGTACTCTGTGTAGCTTGTTCTCTTCGTTCAGATCTACATCATGTCTCTGGAATGCTTTGACTTTTTCTCATTTATCGAAAAAATCGATCCTCTGCTTCAACTCTGGCTGACCTATAAATCGCTCAGCAAAATTGAAGGAATACTATTTTCAGTTGTTCAGGTGCACTATTGGTGGCATGCGCCACACGCATCGCCGCCTGCGGCGGCACGCGCGAGAGGAGAGGTTCGTGGGGACACCCCACACCCCGGCAGTGGACTGCCGTCCCCCTGCACCCCCTGGTGCGTTGATTTGCGTGTTGCGGTTGTTGTACCCCAACAGCTCAAGAGTGGAAACCAGCCCAACCATCTGGCGTGAACACGTACCGATTCCTGGTCGACCTGGAAGTGGGATGAGACTGAGATGTCATGGAATCCATGACGCTCATCCAAGCTCCCTAGAAAGGAGGTGATCCAGCCGCACCTTCCGGTACGGCTACCTTGTTACGACTTCACCCCAATCACTGACCCCACCCTCGACGCTTGCCTCTCTTGCGAGTTAGCCCAGCGGCTTCAAGTGTTGCCAACTTTCGTGGTGTGACGGGCGGTGTGTACAAGACCCGGGAACGTATTCACCGTAGTGTGCTGACCTACGGTTACTAGCAACTCCAACTTCATGGAGGCGGGTTGCAGCCTCCAATCTGAACTGAGGCCAGGTTTGACGAGATTAGCTCCCCTCGCGGGTTCGCAACTCTTTGTCCTGACCATTGTAGCGTGTGTGTCGCCCAAAGCGTAAGGGCCGTGCTGACTTGACGTCATCCCCGCCTTCCTCCGTTTTAAAACGGCAGTTTCGCTAGAAAAATTCAACTAACGACAGGGGTTGCGCTCGTTGCGGGACTTAACCCAACATCTCACGACACGAGCTGACGACAGCCATGCAGCACCTGTGGATCCGCCCCGAAGGGACAGCCCGTTACGGCTGGTGCAAATCCATGTCAAGCCTTGGTAAGGTTCTTCGCGTTGCATCGAATTAAACCACACGCTCCGCTGCTTGTGCGGGTCCCCGTCAATTCCTTTGAGTTTTAATCTTGCGACCGTACTCCCCAGGCGGACCACTTACTGTGTTAACTACGACACTGAAGGGGTCGATACCCCCAACGTCTAGTGGTCATCGTTTACGGCTAGGACTACCAGGGTATCTAATCCTGTTCGCTCCCCTAGCTTTCGCACCTGAGCGTCAGGTACTTCCCAGGACACTGCCTTCGCCATCGGTGTTCCTCCGGATATCTACGCATTTCACCACTCCACCCGGAATTCCGTGTCCCTCTGAAGCCCTCAAGTCAGACAGTTTCCATAGTACTTCGTCGGTTGAGCCGACGACTGTCACTACAGACTTACCTGACCGCCTGCGTGCGCTTTACGCCCAATAAATCCGGACAACGCTTGCCCCCTACGTATTACCGCGGCTGCTGGCACGTAGTTAGCCGGGGCTGATTCCTCTGGTACCGTCCGTTCTCGTCCCAGAGAAAAGCAGTTTACGATCCGAAAACCTTCTTCCTGCACGCGGCGTTGCTCGTTCAGGGTTGCCCCCATTGACGAAAATTCCTCACTGCTGCCCCCGTAGGAGTCTGGGCCGTTCTCAATCCCAGTGTGGCTGATCGTCCTCTCAGACCAGCTATCGATCGCAGTCTTGGTAGGCCATTACCCCACCAACCAACTAATCGAGCGCAGGCTCGTCCTCAGGCGCCCTTGCGGGCTTTGCTCGTTGCCGAGCCTATGCGGTATTGTCGGCGATTTCTCGCCGGTATTCCTCACCTAAGGGTAGATAACCCACGTGTTCCTCACCCGTCCGCCACTCCCTTATTGCTAAGGGCGTTCGACTTGCATGTGTTAGGCACGCCGCCAGCGTTTATCCTGAGCCAGGATCAAACTCGCCATCCAATTTTTATATCATAGTCACTCAGCGAGCAACTATTTATTGCATGTGAAGTGCGATCATGGCCAAGTCATGATAACATTGGCTTTATTTCGCAGATTATTGTGGTCACCATGGACACGTCCATGGGACCGAATTGACAGGAACTGGTTTGTGTATTCACTGAGTTCCAGTTGCTGTTCTGCTTTCCACTCTTCAGTTGTCAAGGTACCATGCGAAACAGTTGTTTCGCGTTTCAACAAGCGTTGATCTTTTTTTCGTTCGCTTGTCTCATGTGCTGTAGTATCGCATATTCGTTGTGCTTTGTCAAGCGTTTTTCCGAGCAATTTTCAATCGGCTCCGAAATCTCGTTTCTCACGTCCACACGCCTGGTAAGCCAGGGCGTACGCCGCAAAAAAGGGCTGGCACTCCCACGGACACAACGATTCGTTGAGTATAGAAATGGGAGATACATGATCTCGGAGGAGCCACTTTACCGTGGCACAACTGATGCAAAAGGACAGGCGCACCCGCCCTACAAGAGGTCAGGTGATTGTTTCTTTTTCGACAGCTCGCTGATTATGCCATAGCACCATTCTCCTGTCAAGCATTTCCAGTATCTCTTTTTTAAATACCCCAAAAGTCATATTCGACTTTATTCTTCTTGCACCTCATGCACACTTAGCTTCTGAAAACGCTCGCTTTGAAACGGTTGTAGCAGGGTGGATAGCTGACCTGTCACAATATAATCGGCTATGCTGCTACCTGTTAAAGGGCTGAGCAGGATACCAACACTATTATGTCCACTGGCTAGCACGAGATTTTCCCAGCCAGCCGCGGGACCCAGGATCGGGTGGCTATCGGGAGTGCCAGGGCGGATACCGGCCCAGCTACGTTCTATGGATTGGGTGGCTAAGGATGGTATGAGCCGCCGGGCCTTCTGGTGCAGTTGATCAGCTCCTTCGTCCGTCACTTGTATCTCAAAACCAATATCTGCTTTGGTGGCTCCTACCAGGATTTCGGTGCTCCTGGGGATGACATAGATCGATTCGCCAAAAATAATGTGTTGCAGGGCTGGTTGAAGCTGTGGCAAAGCGATCATCTGTCCTTGTATGGGGCGTACAGGGAGATCAATGCCGATTGACGACGTTAAGTGGGTCGACCAGGCTCCCATCGTTAAGACCAGATGATTGCAAGTGACGATATCTCCCTGCGCGGTCATGATACCCACTATTTTCTTATCTTCGTGCAACAAAGTGGTAACAGGCGTCTGTGTATGAAGCTGCGCCCCTAGCTTACTTGCCGCGAGCGCAAATGCCTGGACCAACTGCGCTGCATTTATTTGCGCTTCTTCGGGAACATAGACAGCACTACACACGTTTGGGGCAAGCCATGGCTCTTGCAGCCGAGCCTCATCCCCATCTAACCAGGAGAGCGGCAACCCGAAGGCTTGCCAGGTCTCAAAACGCTGCTTGAGGCGCGCCAAACGCCTGGGATTGCGGGCAACACGTAACGTTCCAGTCTGTTCATAGCCCAGCTGTAAACCAGTGATATTTTCTAGTTCCACAACTAAGGCGGGAAATTGTTGAAAACTGGCGAGGAGCAGATCCGCGAATGAACCAGGACCAGGGATAGGGCCAAGCGGGGCGAGGAGTCCTGCCGCTGCACTAGAGGCCTGTTGCCCGATATTTTCGCGCTCAAAAAGCACCACATCTCTATTAGCTTTGCGTAAAAAATAAGCAATCGAGCAACCTATTACTCCACCCCAATAACAATAACATCTGCTGTTTGCTTTGTAGCCATCGTGTTTTAATCTCAATCATCCAAGTTTATTTTCCAACCCTGGAATAATAACAATAGGAAGGCAATCAGCGCAACAGCAGATGTGGAATATCCTGGGGAAAAGAAAAAATACTGCAGAGATGGCAGAGAGTTAGGTTTACAGAACAAGAGAATATGCAGTACCAGTAAGGATGCAGCGCTAGCGCGATCCATGCTGTACGGATGCCATACTCCTGCAGAGATCAGAGTATCATACAGATGTCCACAAATCAGGCCTTCATGCTTACTGGTACTGTCAATTTCCTCTGCAGCATTAACTTCATTATAGAAGCAAGTTGTATGGAATATGTGATGGAAAGGTCAAAATTTTATAAAATGTTTTCTTTATTAAGGTGCGCTTTTATATCAGAGCCTTTAGATTCAGGGCTTTTTCATGTTCATCTAGAGATCATAGGCAAGCGATACGATGGGCCTTCTTTCAGGTGTGGAGTGTGTATGGTGGGCGGCCGCGGCCGCCCACCATACACACTCCACCCTCCCAGCCCGGCGCCGCAGGCGCCAAAGAGGAACATGAAAAAGCCCTGCTTTAGATTTATCATGCATACACAAAAGGCAAAGAAGAAGATATACTAAAGTATGCCATGATTTAAAGGAGAGACGAACATTGTCTTGAACCCTATTTTTTTGCGTTCGCTGCTAGCCCACTACTGTAGTTTAGATGAACATAAAGAAAACGAGAATTGAGCCGTATGAATATCTCTCACAATAATAATCAATCAACGCCAAAGATATCAGTGCAAAGACAGGACATCACCCCTGAGACCGTTTTTAGTGTCCGTGCGGCTTCTAATGCAGTGATCTCGCCGGATGGGACCAAAATTGCCTTCCTGGTTGGCGAATGGTTACCTGAACAAGATAAATATCGGAACCGCCTATGGATGGTGGACACAACTGGAGGAGTTCCACAGCCCATGACAAAGGGATCGCGCAAAGATAGTGCTCCCGCCTGGTCACCCGATAGCCGTACACTTGCCTTTGCTTCAAAAGTTGATAGCGAAAAAGGTAATCATCCTCAGCTTTATTTAAAAGACGTACAGACTGGTGAAGAGCGCCAGGTCTGTGCCCTCCCAATGGAATTAGCAATGTTTCCTGGTCTCCAGATGGCAAACACATCGCCTTTTGTTCAATCGAAGGTGATCCGCCACCACAAGATCCGCAGGTCCAATACAACGGTCAGGGACGCCATACACGCCTGTGGACGGTAAGGCCTGATTATGATATTGCTGAACCAGTTACGCCTAATGGTCAGACAATCTGGCACTATACCTGGTCGCCTGATAGTCAGCACTTTGCCGTGTATTATGCTACAGGGCCGGATGAAACAGATTGGTATCGCGGCCAGATTGGCCTGGTAGCAGCTAATGGTGGCGCGATTCACCAGGTCAGTCAGTTGAAGCGACAGGCCTTCGCGCTCACATGGTCTCCAGATGGCACGCGCCTGGCTTACGTTTCAGGAGAATGGAGCGATCCAGATCGCGGTGGTGGCGATATCTTTATCCATTCTTTAACAGATGGCCAGGTGCGCAACCTGACCCCTGGCATCGATTGGAGCCCGACATGGCTTCAATGGCATCCTGATGGTCAGCGCATACTCTGTGCTGGTTGGGCTGGGCTAACTACGCGAGTAGCGTTGCTCGAAGAGGCCAACGGTACATTCACAACGGTCTCGGATAACTTTTTGCTCGGGGAACGTGGCTGGCCACACCTCTCTACCACAGCAGATCTGCGCCATATCGCAGCTACGCATTCAGAAAACCATCCAAACGATGTCTGGTTGGGCGATTTTCCCATTGAGGACCAGCAGACACCATCGATCACCTGGCAGCGCCGCTCACAATTGAATCCTATTGCTGAGGAAACCTTAGCTGTGGCTACAACTGAAAAGATTCGCTATGAGAGCGTTGATGGTTGGTCGATTGAAGCCCTGGTGACCTGGCCTAAAAAGACCAGCGACCCCAGCCTGCCACCGCTGGTGGTCAATGTTCATGGGGGTCCATCAGGAGTCTGGCAAGAGGACTGGGACTCATATCGGACACAGGCATTGGCCGCCGCTGGCTATGTAGTGCTCCGTCCCAATATTCGTGGCAGTATGGGCAGTGGTGTCGCCTTCGCTGATGCCGTCATTGGTGATATGGGCGGCAAAGACCTGCAGGATATACTCAAAGGGGTCGAGTATCTTGTCAATCGAAACCTTGTCGATGCTCAACGCATTGGCATCATGGGCTGGAGCTACGGCGGCTTTATGACAGCCTGGACGGTGACGCAAACCCAACGTTTTAAAGCGGCCGTGATGGGTGCGGGTATCAGTGATTTCCATAGTTTCCATGCCCAGACAAATATCCAGGATTGGGATATGCGCTTCCTGGGTCAGATCGATCAGCCAGCCAATCCGCTCACCCATGCCAATGTTTATCGTGAACGCTCACCAATCACCTACGCCAGCCAGGTACAAACCCCAACCTTAATTGTGCATGGTGATAAAGATGCCTGTGTGCCACTTAATCAGGCCTATGCCTTTTACCGTGCCCTACAAGAACAGAAGGTACCAACCGAGCTCGTCACCTATCCACGAGAAGGACACGGACTCACTGAACGAAAACATATCCTGGACTATACACAAAGAACCCTTGACTGGTTTAAACGCTACCTCTAATTTCAACCAAAGCAGACGGTGCCAGCGCCCCACGACCCTGGGAGGCGGCCTGACTAGTACACCTGTCGGAGCCGTGGAGCATCCCCGCTCCATCCCTCCCCTTCTCATCGCTGCCCGATCATGGCTAACAATTAATATTTGGGGGGGGTGCAGGAGGGCGCCAAGCCCCTCCTGCACCCCCCTATCTCATTGCCGCTCATGGGCGGCAATGAGATAGATTCATAGTGGTCTAGATGACTTGACAACAAAAGCAAAAAAAGTTACGCTTTTTTCATGCTTTTCTTTTTTTGCCACATGGGCATTAAATAAGACTCCCCAACCGCCAGCTTCAAGGAGGATTTATGACGAATTCACCCACACCACGCAGCGCTGCTGATAATATAGCAAACCTCAAGGGACGTCCACAGACCATCCCTGCATTGCAAGAATGGACTACTGCTACAGGAACATATACTTTTAGTGAACATGCTCGTATCGTGCTGAACGAGACATATGCCACACAATTAAAGGAGATTGGAGATGTATTTGCTGCAGATTTAAAGCAACTGACAGGCTTTTCTATCCCTGTAGTCAGTGAGAGTTCAGCTCGCGACGGAGATATCTGGCTATCGCTCTCCCAGGACACAGCGCTGGGTCACGAAGGGTATGTACTGGAGGTAGCGGCGTCGCTACACATTCTGGCACCGGAAGATCATGGAATTTTCTATGGAACGCGCACTGTGCTCCAGTTATTAAGACAGAGCTACTCTTTACCTGCTGGCACTGCCCGCGATTGGCCTGAGTATCCTGAACGGAGCCTGATGGTTGACGTTGGTCGTAAATATTTTTCACTACACTGGCTAGAAAGTTATATACGTGATCTGGCCTACCTCAAATTCAATTACTTCCATCTCCACCTTTCTGACAACTATGGATTCCGTTTAGAGAGCGAGCGTCATCCGGAGGTGATGTCTCCACAGCACTATACCAGGGCGGAAATTCAGCAATTACTGGAGTTAGCCCGGCGCTACCATGTAACCATTGTACCTGAGATCGATATGCCAGGGCACATGGACACGATCCTGGCACATCATCCGGAATTGCAACTGGTGGATGTTACAGGGAAACGTAAGCCGGGTGATATTGATCTGGGCAATGAACAAGCATACAGCTTAATAAAAGATCTCCTGGATGAGTTTATTCCTCTTTTTCCTGGCCCTTACTGGCATATCGGAGCTGATGAGTATTTGATGCACGAGGATTATAGCAATTATCCTCAATTATTGGAGTATGCTCGTACTCATTATGGTCCTGCTGCAACTGAACGGGATACCTATCTAGGCTTTGTTAACTGGGCTAATGACATCATAAAATCGCATGGTAAGGTTACGCGTGTCTGGAATGATGGATTGTATGGCGGTACAGCGATCACCATCGCAAAAGATATGGTTTATGAACATTGGCTGAATGCTGGTCTATCTCCGCAGGAACTGATAGAGCAACAAATCCCCATCATGAACTGCAATGCTGATCTACTGTATTATGTACTTGGCCCTCACTTCCCAACTGGTCCCGATCAAGTCTACGAGCAGTTTGAGCAACGTGTTTTTCAGGGCCACATCCGTGTGGAGCCCTCGCACTTAAAAAAAATAGGAGCCAAATTGCACGTCTGGTGTGACCATCCAGAAGAGCAAACTGAAAATCAGGTTGCAGCTGGCATTGGAGCGATTCTACGTTCGCTCTCGCAGGCCAACTGGGGCTCACCGAAACTTGTAGCCTCCTACAGTCAATATCAACCGCTTGTCACCCAGCTGGGATATGCTCCTGGTTATAATATCCCAGTAGACATACTATAGGAAGCATGCTGGAACAAATAGAACAATATCGTACCATCATCTGTTTGGAAAACTGTGGCAATAGAATGTAATCTGTTACCACAACCTCATTTTGGATAGATATATTTATTGCAAGGGCATTTCCGCTCAGGGCCATTTAATGTTCGTCCAGAGATATACATCTTTCAGGTGTGGAGTGTGTGGTGGGCGGCCGCCCGCGGCCGCCCACCACACACTCCACACCCCCAACCTGACGCCGCAGGCGCCAAAGAGAAACATTAAATAGCCCTGATTTCCGCTTTATTGACTGGATATTATTTAACGGAGGTGATAGAATTAATTACTAGTTATATTTTGTAAGTAACTAAGAAACACAGGTGTGCCGGGAAGTCTGGTCGGCGATTTTATTATTACTTCAACTATGTAATTATTGAAGTTAGTCGCACGACCCACCTGCGCTGCTAGCGCAGGTGAAGGAAGGACGCTACCGGCATGCCTGAGACAATCACCCTGATTTTTTTCCTCTTTATAGCCATTGTTATCCTGGCCATCATCGCTATTCGGCTGCATATTCCCTACGCGATCATGCTTGTCATTGGTGGACTATTAATGGCCTTCATCCCAGGACTGCCAGCCATTCGCGTTGATCCGGATTGGATTCTGTTCGTTTTCTTACCACCTTTGATTTACTCTTCAGCCTGGCAGACCTCGTGGCGTGAGTTCCGTACAAATCTGCGCCCCATTCTGCTACTCTCTATTGGCCTGGTCCTGGCCACCACTATCCTGGTAGCTGTGGTGTCCCATTTCCTGATTGGTCTACCGTGGCCAGTCGCTTTTGTGCTTGGCGCGATTATCTCGCCCACAGACGCCGTTGCTGCCAGTGCGACCGCCCAGAGCCTCGGCCTGCCACGCAGGATCGTAACAATTCTAGAGGGTGAAAGTATGGTCAATGATGCCACGGGACTGGTCATTTACAAATTTGCGGTAGCCAGTGTAGTGACCGCTACATTCTCACTCTGGCAGGCGGGACTTGAATTTGTCCTGGTCGGCGTGGGGAGCCTGCTTCTGGGCTTATTGCTGGCCTGGCCACTGGTTAAGCTGCACCGTTTACTGGATGAGCCAACCATTGAAATCACCATTACCCTCATCACACCGTTTGCGGCCTATCTATTGGCTGAAGCGCTGGGTGGTTCTGGTGTACTGGCCACGCTTGCGGCTGGACTCTATTTGAGTCGCCATTCATCCCGTTTCTTTACCTCTAGTACTCGCTTACCCGCCATGGCGGTATGGAATACATTGGTTTTTCAGTTTAACGGACTCGTCTTTCTGCTGATTGGACTTGAGTTGCGTGACATACTGAAAAACTTTAGCTCGCATCAAATTCCGACATTACTGTGGAGTGTGCTACTGGTAAGCATCACAGCCATTCTGGTCCGTTTGTTGCTTGTGTTTGCCTCTTCCTATCTGCCGCCAGTGCTCAATCCACGGGTACGCCTTAGTGAGCTAGAACCAAAATGGCGTTCGACCACTATTATTGGCTGGACCGGCCTGCGGGGTGGCGTCTCTCTGGCGGCAGCCCTGGCTCTTCCGCTCACACTTCATAATGGAATTCTTTTTCCTCAACGCGACCTGATTATTTTTCTGGCCTTTGGAGTCATCCTGGTCACGCTGGTTGGACAAGGCCTGACACTGACACCGTTGATTCGATTGCTTGGTTTAAGCGGTGGTAATGAGGTTGATGAAGAACGGCTCCAGGCACGCCGGGCCGCTACTGAGGCAGCCATAGCGCGTCTGGATGAGTTGAAAAATGAGCACTGGGTGCCCAGGGAATTTCATGCTTCTCTATACAATTACTATCAACAAAAACTACGACATATCACTACCTTTGAGCAAGGTGAAAAAGCGGATGCATTGCATAAGCATCTCAATATTAATACTCGCCTGCAACGCGAAATCCTTACGGCCGAGCGCATAGCCATTATCGACTTGCGGGATCGCAATACCATTGATGATGAGGTGTTGCGTGCGATAGAACGAGAATTAGATTTAGAAGAGCAGCGCCTGGGCAAAACAACAACGGGCGCGATGGCTTAATTCAAGCCATGGGCAGAGATTACTGGTCGGTGAGCTGGCTAATCAATTGACGCAGTGTACGTGGGGCAAAGGGTTTGCGTAACAATGGCACATCATCTGGTAAGATGCGTCGGAATTGTTCCAGCGTCGGCCCACTCACTGCGGTAATAATAATAACCGGCAGTTGCCAGGACTCAAATTCCTTACGGATAGCAAAGAATACATCAGCACCGGTCATTGTACCGGGTAAGAGTAGATCTAATACAACCAGGTCGTATGGTGCTGCCTGCATAGAAGTAGTGGCGGCTGGAAAGATTGCTTCCAGCATAGATGTCCCCGTGGTATGGGTCACAACGGTGTGACCATCCATTCTCAAAGTAGTGGATAAAAAAGCGAGAATGGCTGGATTATCATCAAGAACTCCAATATTCACTGTTTTTACTCCCCCCAGTAAAAAATACAGGAACAAACATAAAGGCAAGATTGCATACATGCCTATATAACGTAAAAAGCAGGAAAAATACTCATACAGAACGCATATATGGTAACACAAAGAGTGATTGCGAGTAAATACATTTCTAGAATAAGCAGACGCATGTTTATGTTCTATTTTTTTTTGATGCTATTGATTTTTCATCTGTCTCCTCTACTTATTTTCGTTGCTAATGTATGTGTATTGTACAGATCTGGTATTGAAAGAGAAACAAGGTTGAGAAAAATGTATATTCTACATGCTAAATTTCTGAGGATAGCGGGCATTGGAAGGAAGTCCTATTTGCTTGACCATGTTAAAAGACTCAAGTAGAGTAAAGCGCGTATTTGGTTATTGAAAATATGTAACTACTCAGTACCTTGAGAAAAGCTGGACAAAGCTGATAAACTAAGAGCATGACAGAAGAAGAAGTGAGAAATCTTCAGAAAGCCTACCGAGAGCTCAAAGAGCAAGCAGAGGCATTCAAAGAGCAAGCAGAGCAGAAAGATCGCAGGATCGAAGAGCTCGAAGGATTGCTCATAGGTGCCTTGTTGCGCATTGAAGAGCTTGAACGGCGATTGGGAAAAGATAGTCATAATAGTAGTAAACCTCCTTCCAGTGATGGATTGGGTCGCAAACCTGGCAAACAGCGGCGCAAAAGCGGCAAGACTTCCGGTGGACAAGCCGGTCACCACGGTCATACCCTGATGCAAGCATTGACTCCTGATAGCGTCGTGCTTCATCGTCCAACGCACTGTGAAGCATGTCAGTACCCTCTTGAGCAGGAGGCAGCTATCACCAACGAACGCCGTCAAGTCCACGATCTGCCCACGTGGCGTTTGCTGGTCGAGGAGCATTGCCGACAAGCAATCTGCTGCCCCTATTGCCAGCATGTGACGCAGGCGTCTTTTCCGGCAGGCGTCGATGCTGCTGTCCAGTATGGCCCGCAGGTCCAAGCCTTGGCGGTCTATCTTTCCCACTTTCAACTGGTGCCACTGCAACGCACCTGTGAAGCTCTTGCTGATCTGTGCGGGTGTCAGTTGTCCGAAGGCACGCTGGTCCGTTGGATTGCTCAGGCAGCCAAGACCCTTGAGTCGAGCATCGAGCGGATCAAAACCTTACTGCTGGCCAGCCCCTTGCAACATGCTGACGAAACGGGGATGCGTGTCAAAGGCATCTTGCATTGGATGCATCTCAATGCGACTCCCTGGCTCACCCTGTACTCCTGGCATCGCAAACGAGGGCATCAGGCTCTGGAGCAGATTGGGATCTGGCCACACTATCAGGGCCGCTCCATGCATGATCGCTGGTCCAGCTATGATCGCTACCTCTGTACCCATAGCCTCTGCGGAGCCCACCTGCTACGCGACTGCCTGTATGTCGCCGAACAGGAGAAGCAGCCTTGGGGACAAGCCATGTTCGATCTGTTGCTGGCGATGAAGCAAGCCGCTGATCGCTGGCGCCTCCAAGGAGCGAGCGCCGTCCCCACCCCCGAACGGGAGCAGTGGCTTGCCCAGTATTTTGCCATTCTGGCCGCTGGCTTTGCCACGCATGCCGCTCAAGCCCCTCCCCCAGGAAGTCTGCAGCCCAAACGACAAGGACGCAAAAAACAGGAAGCCTCCAAGAATCTGCTCGATGCGCTCTTAAAGCGAGCTGATCAAGTGTTGGGTTTTCTGGAGGACCTGTCTGTGCCTTTTACCAACAATCTCGCCGAACGAGATTTACGCATGGTGAAAGTGCAGCAAAAGATTTCCGGAACCTTCCGCAGTGACGATGGAGCTACGGCTTTTTGCATCATTCGCAGCTATCTTTCAACCATGCGCAAGCAGGGGCGCTCAATGCTTGCTGCCATTGCTGCGGTTTTTGCTGGTTCTCCTTTCCCCATTGCATGGGCTACTGAGTAGTTACGAAAATATTCTAATTGATGGCTTGTAAAAATCCAGACCAGGACACAATTCCAGGTGCACCGCCTAAACCGGGGGGAAATCATGATCAGTTGCATTCTTACCGCTTATAAAGAGCCAAGAACCGTTGGGGTCGCCATTAAAGCACTGATAGAGCAGGATTGGCCAGAGGATTATGAAATGCTGGTAGTCTGCCCGGATGAGGAAACGGCCAGGGTGGTACAGATATTCACGGAATGTTATCCACAGGTACAACGCCTGGTCGATCAGGGTAAGGGAAAGCCAGCCGCCCTGAATCTGGCACTCTCCCAGATCCAGGGGCACGTTTGTGTGTTTACAGATGGAGATGTCGTAATTCAAGAAGAGGCTATTGCAGCCTTGCTGGTTCCTTTTAGCAATCCAAATTGCGGCGCGGTAACAGGCCGACCGATCTCAGCCAATTCCCGTTCTTCTATGCTCGATTATTGGTCGCATCTGCTAACTGATGCGGGAGCCCATTATATGCGTATGCGGTGCTCACAACAACAACAGTATCTGGATTGCTCAGGCTATCTATACGCGGCACGCAGTGCATTACTCTCGCCTCTTCCCCAGGAAACGCTGGCCGACGACGCTTTTATCTCTCAATTAATCTGGCAGCAAGGCTACACAATCGATTACGCCCCTAAAGCCAGGGTAGCCGTACGCTATCCTACCACCTATCAGGATTGGTTATTGCAGAAGGTACGCAGCAGTGCTGGCGCCGCCCAGACACCACAACCGCTACTGGCTGATAATAAAAAATATGTCCGCCCTCCTGAGCATATGCGTTCATTGAAACGTGAGGCATTGGCTGGATTTCGTTCATCACTCGCTTATCCACAATCGAGGCATGAACGCTGGTGGACCTGGTGTCTGTTCATGGCGCGCGTACACCTCTGGCTCTGTGTCTGGACCGAATTACACCTCAAACACCGCTCCTATCAGGATATCTGGCAACGCGTAGAAACAACCAAATAGCCAGCCAATCAACACAGAGTTACACCTTATGCATATAAAAACCAGTTTTTGCAATGAAAAATATCACCTAATGTATTATTATTTTTATACAAAAAATAACACATATATAAAAAGTTAATTACATGAACAACAAAGATATTTTCACCATCCAAATGCGCCTGATTGCAGGCAAAACATATTCGTCAAGCCATTGCTTTTTACATATATTCCGTGTATGTTTATTATATACAGTATTTTTATTGCTTTCTGGGTGCCAGCATTTTTTGGGAGAAAATCCTTATCAGGTTACGTTCAATATACTACAAGCATATTTCAAACAACTCTTGTGACTTTTCCAACGTACATTGCCCTGAACGGCAGATCCAACCTTGTATTAATTCTACTGGTACTTTGATTATGTCTTATGGACATCCCAAAATATCAAGGTGCCATTACAAAATTAGTGGAGGAGTAACACAGAAGTTTGTGGTGAAAGAGCATGTCAAGCCAGCGTCGTCTTAGTAGCCTGACCAATAGCGCGTATTTTTATCCCTTAACCTATTGCGTTAGCCAGACAAGGAGCGCCACTATGCAAAAAGTTTCCCTGCGTAAGGTGAAAACACCTGTCAGTTACTTGCAGGAAAACAGTGAAGAGGTCTTACATTTTTCATTGCAAGGCTTACTACCAGCAGGCCATACCCTTGCCCTCAACACGACTCTCGGAACTCTTTCGCATCTTGTTTGTAAAGATGAGCGACCACATATGTTGATGGAGCAGCAATTCACGACCAGTGAAAGCTGCGTGCTTCTTCCTTTGCTCGAAGCCTATCCTTACTATTGTCCTTATGAGGTCCTCCTGGCGAGTTTCAATAGTGGACGTGTGTCGGAGACGGCCATTGCCCGCAGCCGCAAGCGTCTGCAAGAAGCGCAGGAGGCGGGCGTCTGGGATCAAGAGATGCGCCCGGTGCGCAATGTGCTCTCACGCACACGTTTGAAGACACGCTCATTTGGCATTGAGATCTCTTCAATCCTGGAGACCGGCTACATCTTGATGCAAATGCCGCGACATAAACATCCTGAAATCTAAATTTGCTAAGGTCGCAAAAAGTTAGTCATCCACAGGCTCGTCGTTACGCAGCTGATAGGCGCGTAGACGATAACTTTTGAGTGCCATCAATAACGGAAGGCGATATGGCATATGTTCTAGATCCAGTGGGCAGAGCTTTTGCATACGGCTAAGGCGCTGCAGTAGCGTGTTGCGATGCACCTCAAGTATGCAAGAGGTTCTGGCAATGTTGCCGCCACATTCAAGATAAACTTCGAGGGTATCTAAGAGATTGGCCTTTTTACGCTGGTCATATCTCAGGACTGCCACAATGCAGTCTTGATATTGATCATTGGGGCTTTGTGTCTGGACAAATGGATAGAGATAGCGATATGCACCCAGTTCAGCAAAGTGGGTACAACGCAGTGTTGTCTTGAAACAGGCTCCAATTTGAACCGCCTCGCGAGCCTCGGCGTAACTTTTTGGATAGTCACCGATAACCTGGCAACATGCTCCTATACCCACAGACATATAGACAGCATATTCCTGCCAGATGGTCTGGATCAGTGGCTCTAGCTGGGTATTTAGCCATGCCACATCACCAACCCGCTCAAGTGGCAGGAGACAGAACAGGCTCGCTTCCCGTTCGTCGATTAATATACCTGGATAAGATGCTTGCAGGCCTTGCTTGATGCGCGTTATGGCTGCATGATAATGCGCCATGCGTGCCTGCCCTGCTGTTCTTTTATCCTCAGGCCCTTCACTGGCTTCCGATAATTCTACCAGAGCCACGACATGGGGCTTCGCAGTATCAAATCCCAGTATATACGCTCGCCGTTGCAATGAGGGCTCGTTCTCTGGTTTTCCGGCTAACAGATCCTCAATAAATACTTTCACCAGATTTTGTTGCGCAACTACATCTTCCTCAACGTAACGGCGATGCTTGATAGCCAGTGCCGTCTGCTGGGCAATGGTGTTAAGAAGTAGCTGATCATCGCTACTTAAGCACAGTCGCTGCCTGGTATAACAATAGAGTAATCCCAGGTATTCATTGCCTACACATAGTGGAATGCAGACAAAATTCTGATACGAGCTCGTTTGCAAAGGATTGAGTAGAACGGCCTCACGATCAGTGAGCACTGGTAATTGTCCTTGCAAAGAAAATGTGCGTAAATGTTCCCATTGCGTTACACTAATACGTAAATTCTGTACCTGAATGTCACTATTCCGTACATCAGGATGGCTGGTGCATATGCGCAAAACATCATTGGCCTGGCCGCGTAACATGATCAAGCACTGGTCGATCTCCAGCGCCTGTACAATTAGTTCCGTCAGTAACTGCAGCATTTCGGGTAGGAGCAGAGGGAGAGTAATTGTATTTACAAGCTGGGCCAGCACCTCGTGCAGGTTCAGCTGTCTCTTTTCAGAAGGAATGACCAGGTGCGCTACTGGCATCTGGACCGCTGGCGTTAATGATACCGTTGAAAAGATTGTATCGGGCATGAGAATCTGTGTTTCCACCATCATGCGTCCATTTCTTTAATCAGCTTGCATTTTCAGTCTGCTTTATCAGATTTTTGTGGATAATTGGTTTAATCAGGAGTACTTTTTACAGCATTCTATATCAGGTGCTGGTCTTTAACTATAAAGGGAACGCATAAGCATTCTATTCAAGGGAGTTGAAATCTTTCTCAGCTTAGCATATAAAATGTTCTTTGTCTATCCCAAATTATATAAAGATTGTATAAAATTCGTTTAACAATGTCTTGCAAAGTAAAATATAAGACTGGTAGAAGACAAGTTATGTTAGGAAAATTAATATTTTTTACCGATAAATTTCCGATCAAAAATATTAAAGTAGTATCGCGTATGTTACTGCCATATCCTTGATAGCCACAGTTTCATGGGCTTAGATCCAGGAGAGCATATCATATGCGTATCCTCTCTTTTTTTTCGTTAGCCATTTACCCTTGACAAATAGAAATTTTACGGGAATACTTAGTATTATTCCGATAAAAGAAGCTAGGTATTTTCCGATAATGAAACAACCTTTATCGAAGCGTAGCACGATTGCAGAAATTGCTGCGAAAGCAGGAGTTTCTATTCCTACAGTATCGCGTGTCTTACATCATCGACCAGATGTGGCGCCCGAAACTCGTAAACGTGTAGAACAGTTGCTGGAAGAGCATGGCTTTGTCCATAGTCGTACAAAAGATCTTTTACGGAAGGAGCGTAGCAATATTGTTGACATGCTGGTCCCCGCCCTCGATAGCATGTATATATTTGAAATTGCGCGCGGTGTAGAAGAGGTACTCGCACGTTCAGAGCTCCGCTTAGCAATTTCGTCAACCCATCATTCTTTGCAGGTTGAGCATCATTTGCTAGATAAAATCCAGGATGGCTCATCCGATGGTGCGATTCTGGTGCTTGCACATGGTGCGCCACAACACTTCGATCCATTACGCCATCGTAATATTCCTTTTGTTGTGGTCGATCATGGTGGTGAATTGGGACCAGATGTGCCTTCTGTAGGGGCTACCAACTGGCTTGGTGGGCGTACTGCTACAGAATATCTTATTTCACTCGGCCATCGTCGGATCGCTGTGATTGCTGGTCCTTCTACCCTCCGCTGTAGTCAGGATCGCATCGCGGGCTATCGATCAGCGCTAGAAAATGTCGGGCTAGCGGTAAATCCAGCCTTTATTCGTCCTGGTAAATTTATTCCAGAGAGTGGCTATGAACAGGCCAATGTACTATTTGATCTGCCAGAGCTACCAACCGCTATCTTTGCTGGCTGCGATGAACAGGCAATCGGCGTTTACCGTGCCGCGAATGAGCGCGGCCTTCGCATTCCTGATGATATCAGCGTTATTGGTTTTGATGATGTCTCGACCGCGTCCATTGTTACATACCTTGACGACGGTGCGCCAACCATTAATGGAAATGGGACGAGTTGCCACCACAATGCTACTACGCCTGATCGCCGGAGAACCACTTGATAGCATGCGTGTTGAGCTGACAACCAACCTGGTTGTGCGCAATTCATGCAGGCATTTAGAGATTATAGAGAATTAACGATCCCTTTTTCATCTACCCACTTCTATTCTAGAAAGGAGCAGCGGAAGCATTTCCTAAGACTTACAGTTGAAGAGCAATGAGAGCTCTTTGTAAGAGTAGTGACCAGGAATAATGGATATATTCTTGATTTGATATTATTTGATTATAAATACCAGGCATGATCTACAGGTCTGGTAGGCAGAGATGCCGGAGAAGCAGAGCAATGCAAACAAAGATATCACGTCGCACTTTTCTCGAAGTTACAGGTGGAGCTGCGCTGGCAACATCGCTGGCAGGATGCTTTGGCGTTGGTAGTAGTCAATCGACGACTACAGGCGGTGGCAGTAGTAGCTCTAACGGTATTACAGTCTGGGATATTCGTACCGGTAGTGAGCAAAAGGTCGTCCAGACCATCACTAATGATTTTAACACCTCACACGCTAAAATTCACGCTACGCTCAATTTCTTCCAGAATGATCCTTACAAACAAAAGCTCCAGGTCGCCATGGGCGCACATAATCCACCGGACATCTTCTTCGGTTGGGGCGGTGGCATCCTCAAAAGCTATATCGATGCCAACGATGTGTATGATATGACCAACGATTTCAATTCCGATCCCGCCTGGAAGAACCGCATTATTCCTTCAGTCCTCTCAGGAGCTACCTTCAATGGCAAACTCTATGGTGTTCCCACCAGTGGTGTACAGCCAGTATTGTTCTTCTATAATAAGGACATCTTTAAACAGTACAAGATCAATGCACCTCAGACCTGGAATGAGTTGCTGAATGCGGTCAATACATTGAAACAGCACAATGTAATTCCGATAGCGCTGGCCGGTGGCAGCAAATGGCCATATCTGATGTATTCGGAATACCTCACCGATCGTATCGGGGGCCAGAGGCCTTTAATAACGTCCTGTCCAATCAGTCCAATTCCTGGTCACAGGATGCCTTCATTAAGGCCAATACCGCGATTCAGCAGCTGGTAACCATGGGGGCGTTTGGTTCTTCTTTTGCTTCAACCATTGCTGATACCAACCAGGATACTGCGTTGCTCTATACTGGTAAAGCCGCCATGATGTTACAGGGCAGTTGGAATTTTCCGGTGGTACAGACGAACAGCCCTGATTTCATTAAGAACGGTAAGCTCGGCTGGTTCCCTTTCCCAGCTGTTGAGGGAGGCAAAGGAAACATCGGCAACGTCTATGGCAATCCGTGCAATTTCTACTCGATCTCGAAAACGGCTAAATCACCTCAGAGCTGTATCACTTATCTTAAGGATGCGGTCCTGGCCGACGAAGAGGTCAAGCAGTTTATTGCCGTTGGCGATGTCCCACCAATTCAGGGCATCGAGTCGCAGCTGGCCAGCGCCCCAATGGTGATTGGCTGCAATATAACTATCAGATGGTGCAGAAATCGCCCCACTTCCAACTGTCCTGGGACCAGGCACTGCTGCCACAACCAGCACAGGTACTGCTCACGAACCTCGATCAACTGTTCTTGAAGCAGATTACTCCTCAGCAGTTCTCTGACAACATGAATAAGACCTTGAGTGCTTCATAGGCTAGCAACCAGCTGGCGTTGTATACGCTAAAGGATGCTATCCCTCACCCTTGTTTTGCATTTTCACCTCTTCGCATTAAAGAGGTGAAAATGCAAATTCGACAGATAGGAGAGCGCTTATGAGCGCATCAATAAAGGTTTCAAGCACCTCATCGAACACATCTAAAGTTTCAAGACGATCCGGTTGGGTGGCTGTACTATGGACACTGCCCGCACTGGCATTCTACCTTCTCTTTGCGATTGTGCCAATGTTTATCGCACTCTACTTGAGCTTCACCAACTGGAATGGCCTTTCACCAGCTACCTGGGTCGGTCTAAAAAACTGGATCGCGCTCTTTTCAGACTCGGTCACCGGTCATGCGCTTCTATTGACAATCGAGGTGATGATTGTTAGCTGGGTGGTACAAACTCCGCTAAGCCTCGTACTGGGTGTTTTCATGGCCGGACAACAGCGCTACCGTGCGGTACTTAGCGTTGTCTATTTTATCCCGCTCCTCTTCTCGGCTGTGGCGATTGGCCTCACCTGGCTCTCAATTCTGGACCCTAACTTTGGCTTGCTGGATACTTTGTTGAAGACGATTGGCCTGTCTTTTCTGGCCAGAGGCTGGCTGGGTGATCCCAACCTGGCGTTTTTCGTTGTTATGGCCATCATTTGCTGGCAGTTTATTCCTTTTCACGCTTTACTCTATCTGGGTGGCGCTCGTCAGATCCCTAAGGAATTGTATGAGGCCGCCAATATCGATGGTGCGGGACGTCTCCAAAACTTCTTCGCTATTACGCTGCCTCAGTTGAAATATACCGTTATCACATCTACCACCCTGATCTTCACTGGTTCACTTACCTACTTCGATCTTTTCTGGGTGACTACCGGTGGCGGACCTGGTTATGCGACTCGTGTCTTACCGCTGCAGATGTATATTACGGCCTTCCCTAATGAATCGGTCGGCTATGGCAGTGTACTGGCTGTGCTCCTGGCACTCTTCGGTATCGTCCTGTCGTTTATACTGCTGCGTTTTACCGGTTTTACAAAGATGTCAAGCCAGCTGGAAGGATTGTAGACCAGCGCAATGTTACAATGGAAAGTAAGGTACTTCTATGGGTGTAGACATACTTCCCGAAAAGGCTGCGGCGAATAGGCAGCAATTGAAAAAACAGACGCGCTCTGCAGGCAATCTGTGGGAGATCATCCCCATTCTTTTCGGCGTGATCTGGCTCATCATCTCGTTCTATCCAGTGCTCTATATGTTCATGACCAGCCTGCGACCACTGGCTGACTTCTTTACAGATACCCCTTGGCTGCCTCCCACACATCCGACCCTGGCTAATTATGGGGATATCCTTTCGAACGATTTTGGTCTCTATTTTGCGAATACTGCTTTCGTGACCGTGTTAAGTGTACTCTTAATTGTGGTTGTCGCGCTCTTTGCTTCATATGCGATTTCAAGAATTCACAATGGCTATACCCAGGCAGTCTTTAGCCTGTTTCTGGTGGGCCTGGCTATCCCTTTGCAGGCGACCATTATTCCGATCTACGCCATGATTACCGATCTGCATCTATACGATACGCTGTTCGCGCTGATCCTGCCCAGTGTCGCCTTTGGTATCCCACTATCGATCCTGGTACTCGTAACGTATATCCGCGATATCCCAAAAGAATTACATGAATCGATGTTACTGGATGGGGCTGGCCATTTCCGCATTTTACGTAGTCTGGTAGTGCCCTTGTCGCGACCCGCTTTGATCACGGTGGTCATATACGAAACGATCCAGGTCTGGAATGGTTTTCTGTTTCCGCTGGTATTAACCCAGAGTGCCAGCGTACGTGTCTTGCCGCTGGCATTATGGAGTTTTCAGGGTCAATATACAACAAATGTGCCCGCGATTCTGGCGGCGGTCTTCCTTTCGGCTACGCCAATCATTCTACTCTATATCTTTGGGCGTCGTCAGCTTCTCGGTGGCCTGGTGGCAGGGTTTAGCAAGTAAAGCAAGCCGGGAAAGAGGAGAGATAGGTTTCTCTCCCTCAAGGATGGATAGATAGAAAGAAAATATATACTATGGCAACCATTCCATTATATCGAGATCCGCAGGCCTCTATTGAGCAGCGGGTCGAAGATCTGCTGGCACTGATGACGCTGGATGAAAAGCTGGCCCAGCTTGGCTGCTATTGGAGTACGGCTTTTGTGAGCTCAGGCACCTTTGATCCTGAGGTGGCCGCGGAGAAGATGCCGCATGGCATTGGACAGGTTACACGCATTGGCGCGGCCACCGGGCTACATCCACAGGAAAGCGCAGCCTTTATGAATGAGCTGCAAAAAATTGCGCTTGAGCGTACAAGGCTGGGGATTCCAATTATCGTTCATGAGGAAGCAACGGGCGGCTTCTGCCACCGTGATGCTACGGTTTTTCCACAGGGTATTGGCCTGGCGGCGACCTGGAATCCGGATCTGGTTAAGCAGGTGGCTGAAGTTATTCGTGCTCAAATGTTGGCTGTGGGTGCCAGGCATGCCCTGGCACCGGTGCTGGATGTGGCTCGTGATCCTCGCTGGGGGCGCGTCGAAGAGACCTACGGCGAGGACCCAATATTGATAGGTGCCATAGGGACGGCCTATGTCCAGGGTCTACAGGGCCAGGATCTCGCGCATGGGGTTGCCGCTACTGGTAAACACTTCCTTGGCTATGCGATGTCCGAAGGTGGGCGCAACTGGGGTCCAGTCCAGATGGGGCCACGCGAACTGCGCGAGGTCTATGCCGAGCCATTTGCAACGGTGATTAGAAATACGGGTATCGCCACGATTATGAACTCGTATGCTTCGGTAGATGGTCTGCCCTGCGCTGGTAGCCCCGCCATCCTGACCGATTTGCTGCGCACAGAGCTCGGTTTTATTGGTCCTGTAGTTGCGGACTATGCTTCGGTGGATATGTTGATGAATTATCACCGGGTCGCGGCTACGCGTGGGGAAGCGGCTCGCCTCGCCCTGCTGGCAGGACTAGATATGGAACTGCCCGCCATTGATTGTTATGGGGAGCCACTCAAGGCTGAGGTTGAAGCAGGACGTTTGTCACAGGAGGTTGTTAATACCGCCGTTCGCCGTGTCCTGCAGCTCAAGTTCCAGCTTGGACTTTTCGAACATCCTTATGTTGACACAAGCAGCGCCAGCGCTGTCTTTCAAACGCCCGACCAGCGTAGCCTGGCCCGCCAGGTGGTAGCTCAATCAACCATTCTACTAACGAATGATGGAGTGCTGCCACTCTCGCCTACCATCAAACGCGTCGCGGTCATCGGTCCTGGGGCCGACGATGAGCGGCTCTTGCAGGGCGATTATCACTATCCGTCTCATTTAGAGATCATCTATGCCGCTCCACAAAATACGGAGGCCACCGGGCTCACGGTTCCGCAGGCTGGTGGGGACTATGCACCAGGTCCATATTTTACGCCACATGTTACACCCCTGGCTGGCCTGCGTGCCGCTCTGGGGCAGGACGTTGAGCTTCACTATGCCAGAGGCTGCGATATTCTAGGCGATGATAGCTCTGGTTTTGCGCAGGCCGTAGAAGCCGCCAGCGCGGCGGATGTGGCCGTAGTAGTGGTGGCCGGACGTAGTGGACTCTTACGACCTGTCACATCTGGCGAGGCCAATGATGCTACAAACCTTGCTCTTACTGGCGTTCAACCGGAGCTCATCAATGCACTGGCTGCCAGCGGGACTCCACTCATAGTAGTAGTGCTCAGTGGACGCATCCATACGCTTGCCTCGGTGGCTGATAAGGCCAATGCCTTACTGCAACTTTTCCCAGCTGGTGAAGAGGGAGGCAACGGCCTGGCAGATGTATTGCTCGGAAAAGTTAATCCCAGTGGGCGTCTACCTGTCAGCATGCCACGCTCGGTTGGTCAGATTCCCACTCACGTAGGGCACCGCGCTGGCGGGGATCGCGCGATGTTCTTCAACGATTATATAGACTCGCCAACTACGCCATTGTTTGCCTTTGGCCATGGATTGAGCTATACAACATTTGCCTACAGCGACCTGAGTATAGAGGCGAAAGATATCACTGAGCCAATTAAAATTGCCTTCAAAGTACGCAACACGGGAGAGGTGATAGGAGATGAAATTGTCCAGCTCTATGGCCGTGACCAGGTAGCTTCGGTTGCCCGTCCAGACAACCTCTTGCTTGGCTTTGCCCGTATCACGCTCGCACCCGGACAAACACGCAGCCTCGCTTTTACAATTCATCCTTCTCGGCTCGCCTTCTACAATCCACAGATGCACTTTGTCACCGAGCCAGGAGCATTCACCTTTAGGATTGGAGCATCCTCAACCGATATCCGGCTCACAGAGACCGTAACCCTCAATGGTCCAATTATTGAATATCGCCAGCGCGATATTGTGGACACAACTGTGACCATTGACTGACTATAGGACTCTCTATCCTTGGAGGAAGTGAGAGGCAGGGCAGTGGTCCTTGTCTCCCACTTCCTCTGGGAAACCGGAGAGCCGTTCATCTGACATCTCGCCGTCTGTGCGGCAGGAGGCCCCATCATGAGCTTTCCCTAGAATTGCTTCATTCTAGTGAGGTCGCACCGCTCCGCTCTTCGTCTAAGGCCATCCGATACCTGGTATGGACACATGGGTGATGAGGACCTGACCCGTGCGTGCCTGGTCTGCCATGTGCTCAAAACCACGCCACTCGGCTGCCAGCATGAATAGCGTTTGCTTATTTTCTCCTCCAAGCATGCACGCAAAGCAGCCACGGTCGAGATGGATCGTCTGCAAGACCTCTCCACCTTCTCTCACACGCACGCAACACTTGTTCGGGACATCTCCGTACCAAACGGCTCCTTTAGCGTCGAGACAGATGCCGTCCGGGGCTGCTCCTTCGAGCGCAGCCCAGACGCGCCGATTCGACAGGCTGCCGTCGTCATCAATATCGAAGGCCGTGAGTCGGTTTCCGTGAGACTCAGCGACGATTAGCGTCACGTTATCGGGTGTTACGGCCATCCCATTGGGGAATGCGATGTCGTCAGCCACCTGGCGCACCGATCCATCGGGTGTGACCAGCGCAATGATGCCGGGAGCATCAAAGTCGCCGCCATTGATGTAGATGTTGCCGCGACCATCTACAACGATCTCGTTCCAGGTGCCAGCAAGCTCGCGCAGGTCGGCATGGGTCACCAACTCCCTGTCGGGCTCCCTGCGCAAAAGAAGTCCTTCGCGCCCTGAGACAACGAGCAGGCGACCATCGGGCAACCAGTCGATGCAAAAGGGAATGGTGGTCGGAACACGAAGCATGACTTCGCTCTTGCCCTCCAGATCGACGGCCCTGACCTCCTGGGTACCCCAGTTAGAGAACCACAAACGGCCCTCATGCCATCGTGGCGACTCACCAAACGCAAGACCAGCCAACAAGGTTTGCAATTCAGACATGTGAAGGCTCCTTTTATTCACCAGACCACAGTATAGCTGTTTTCCGGTTTCTATTTGCATTTTGCAAGTAGAAACAGTATACAAAAATTCGCTCAAAAAAACTTCTTCCACCTTGCTCTCATAGGAACATGACCTGGCTTCAATGGAAGCATGAAGCCAGCTTCACCAGATCCCACACCGAGCATAATGCTTCTCGCGTCGAACACATCAAACGCCGCATGCCTGAGAACTGACATGAATGAAATATCAAATATAACATATTTTGGTAGTTTAATTATGCTTATAATTATTTACATCTTATTTAAATTAAATTACTTAAATATACATTACTACAGTATAATATAAGCCTATGGTTATGTATAATAAAAATTATAATTATACTCTTTTGTATTTTTAGATACGTTATAAACTTGTAATTCTACTCTTTTACGTTTATACTATGAAGTGGATGCGTACATTTCTCTTCTCTCTAGAGTTATTGCCACTTGTATAATCTTCATTTAAGTGCCAGATCGGTATATCTTTTCAAGGAGGAAAATATGCTCAAAGGCATGATGAAGCCTCTTATCCGCATCGTTGCGCCAGCCGTTTTCGTATTAAGCCTGCTTTTACTCCCAACCCCCTCAGCATTTGCCGCCACCCATGCTACGACACAGCCAGCCCTCGTTGGCCCCAAAGCCAATTATCTGGCAGTTGGTGATTCTCTCGCTTATGGATTTCAGCCCGATTTAGACTTCAGTCATGGCTATGCTGACGACTTTTACGCGAATCTCAAGAGCCATGGTACGACAGGGTATGCAAATATGGCTTGCCCTGGTGAGACCACGACATCGATGATTTATGGAGATTGCTCAGTATCATTTCTGCGCAAATTCCCCTACATCGGTTCTCAACTGAATGCCGCAGTCTTGTATCTCAAATTCCTGGCGGGCCGCGTAAGCCCGGTAACGCTGGATATCGGGGCCAACGACATGCGTCCTGATATCAACACATCGACTTGTACGCTCAGCTCGACGTGGAATAGCGATCTGGCGCGAATGGATACAAATCTGAGGCAGGTTATCTTGCCGAAGCTGGCCGCCGCCATGACAGTGCACGGACAGCGTAGTGGTGACTTGTTTCTGATGAACTATTACGATCCCTATCAGAATATCTGCCCGACGATGGTGCCATATGCGCTGGAGATCAACCAGCACCTGGCAGCGGATGCCAGCGGCTATGCGACCGTCGTCGATGTGTTTACTCCTTTCGGCGGTACTGCAACCCCCAATCCTAATATTTGTAGCTATACATGGATGTGTAGCATATTCAAGGATATTCACGCGAAAGCGGCTGGCTACAGGGTCATCGCCAACGCCTTTGAACAGACCGCCGGTTATTAGAAGTTGTGCCACGTAATCTGGTCGCGTAGAAATATAAGCATCTAGCCAGGCGCGGCCCGGTCAGGCCAACGAGAAGTGGCCTACGTATCCAACCGGGTCGCGCCATCGGTCTCACCTTAAATGATCCTCTATAAATCCACGCACCCATAGAGTGCTTTTTCTAGTGTGCTTATTTATCTATCACCTCAATAGCATCTATGCCTCCATAGATGGTGTACCAGGGCTGCGCGCACACGGCCAGCACATTATCAAGGGATTGGATGTTCCGCACGCCCTGGTCCAGCAACCACTCTTCTAGCGCGGACTCACCATCATGCACAAAGACAGGAATACCTCCCTTCCAGGTGGCACGGCCACAAAGAACGCCGCTAAACGGTACGTTCGCTTCTGCGGCCAGTTCCAGTGTCTCGCGGAACACGGCATCATCGACGCCGCCGCTTAAATAGATAAAGGGGATCTTCACAGCAGCGGCGGCGGCCTGAAAATGCTCTATCGCGGCTGTACGTTCATAAGCCACCTCGCTACCTTTGTACGCCAGGCTCCCGACCAGATAGGTGCAGTTGATGGGAACCTCAACCTTGAGCATATCAATACCGTAGCGGGGTTGCGAAAACTCCTCCATAATGGACCGTACATAACCTGGCTTCAGACGCGCGAACTCGAGGCTCTTCTCCTGATAGACATTGTCATAGGCAAGCGGTTCGAGGAAAAAAGGGATATCCAGGGCTTTGCATTCATCACCCACGCGCTCGACAAATGCGCGCTTGATATCATTGATCCAGGCTTCGTCGGCGGGATTATAATAGAGTAAAATCTTGACGACGTTTGTGCCAGCCTCTATCAGTCGCCGTGCGCTCCATTGCGGAAGCAAGCGAGGAAGACGCCCCACTGCGTTCGCATCGTAGCCGGTCACTTCATAGGAGAGCAGCGCTCCACAACCCGAAGCTCGTTCACCCAAGGCCGCTAAACCATATTCGGGGTCCAGGAGAACAGCGCTTGCGTAACGTGTCAGTACCTGTACTACCTTGCTCTTAAACGTCGAGATGGTGGCTGCTGTTCCATATCCTTCCTTTAAGCTATTGATACTCTTCTTGAGAGAGCCGCGCTGATCCATAGCGACGGCGGCAATGATGCCTTTGTCATTGGCGCAGGCTTTGATGTTCTCAAATTTACCACGACTGATCTGCACCATTGTTTTTTTATCCTTCTTTCTTCAAGCCAAAAAATTGGTGTCTATTCAGAGATGCTTCGGATTTGGGGCAGGATTTTGGCGATTTGCTGCTGTGTAAAACGTCCGGCTCCAAGCTGTAAGGTGTTGGCAACGCCGGCGGCAGCTCCAAGGCGAGCAGCTTGCGCCAGTGGCTGCCCACGGACGAGGTCAGCGACGATGCCTGCTAGCAGGCTATCGCCACTACCAGTGGAACAGATAGCGGGAACGCTGGGACAAGACCAGCCAAAGCTCTGCTTAGCGTGTGAACGGCCAACTACACCGGCTTTGCCTAGCGTGATTACGACCGCTTGCGCTCCAAGTCTCTGTAATGCTGCGGCGGCCTCTAAGGCTGCTCCTGGCGTATCGATACGTAGCCCGGTCGCTTCCGCAGCTTCAAACTGGTTAATCTTTAGGAGCGCTGGTTCCAAGGCTAGCGCTGCAGGAAGCTGAGCGCCATGCGTATCCAACAAGACAGGGACGCTATGCATCTTTGCTTGCTGCAATAGCGCGACCAAACCATCCTCTGGTGTTCCCGGTGGGAAGCTCCCGTTAATTACCAGAAACTGCGCCTTTGAGAGTAGCAGGCCAACACGATGCACAAGCGCATACCATTCATCAGGTGTCACAGCCACTCCCTGCTCATAGATCTCTGTCAATCTATAGTCCGCTGCAGGATCAACAATTGTCAGACAGGTACGAAGCTCTGCCTCCACTTTCTGCGCATCAACGATCAAACCCTCTTGCGCGGCCAGAGCAAGCAACTGCTGTCCCGCATGGCCTCCAATTGGACCAACTACTGTCGTCTGCACACCAAGTGTTCGTAGCGCCCTGGCAAAGTTAAAGCCTTTTCCTCCGGCCAGGGTCATCACCTCTTTGGCGCGATGTATCTTCCCAATGGTAAAATCCGGCAATACCATTGTCTTGTCCAGAGCGGGATTAGGAACGACAGTAACGATCATGCGTTATTTCTCCCCATCCAGCACAACGACAGCGGTCAGATTATGCGGGGAGTCAGGTGTCTGGCCGTTCGCACGTGCCCGGTAGTACCCCATCAGTTGCAAGAACGGCAGATACAGGACACCGCGATTCGCTGCCAGCAATCCAGAATTAAAGCTCACCGCGAAATCGACATCTGTTGTGGGCACATCTTGTTCAGAGAGGGCCAGTGTCTGACCACCCAGGGCACGCATCTCGCGCAGCACGGTGAGCTCGTGGTCCCGAGCCTCATCTGACAGTAAACCCACCACCAGCGTATGCTCGTTAACCATCGACATTGGTCCGTGGCGGAACTCCATAAAATGAAAGGCTTCGGAGACGGAGAGGGACATCTCTTTCATCTTCAAGTTCACTTCAGAGGCCAGGCCATATTGCAAACCAGAACCTAGAAAATAGAAGCGTTCAATCTGTTTGTCCCCACCCAGACGTTGCGCCAGGTCATGATATGCAGCGATTAGTTGCTCTCCCAGGAGCGGCAATGTTTGCATGTGCTCGAATTGGGGCTCGTGGGCCAGGGCAATGGCGGCCTGAGCAGCGACCAGCATGGCACTGAAGGAGCGCGTCTGTACCACACTCTGTTCCTGCCCTTCATCTATTATCAGCGCCAGGTCGCTCAAGCCCACCAGTTCCGCCTCGGGATAGCACCCAATAGTGATCACCGGTCCGTTGTACTGTTTCTTAAATGCCTGTGTAGCGCGTATGGTCTCAGTCGTGTGGCCTGAGCGCGAGATCGCCAACAACAACGGGTTACTGCCAGGTAGCACAACGGTGGTAGGAAAAAATAACAATTCAGAGGCTGGCACTGCGTGGGCACGTACCCCAAGCTGTTGTTGCAAGAGGGGCGCCACAGCTTGCGAGAGATAATATGTTGAACCACAGCCTGTGACCAGTACCTCAGAGAACTGATCTGCCTTCCAGAGCGCCTGGATGACATCCTTCTTTGCCGCTATCACCTCCAATGCCGCCATCCAGGCTGTGGATTGGGTCAAAATTTCATGCAGTGTATGTGATTCATAGCCACCGGGGATAGAAGTAATTAATTGTTCTATATTGCTCATAAGCACAAGCTCCTTGTTTCTTCCTTTTGTCTTGCGCGACCAACGCTGCTGCACCTACAATTGCAGCGTCGCGTTGCATGTTAGTAACCTGGATCGCCTCGGTACTGAGCATCGCCCGACCAACTGGAGATTGCCCTAACAGGTGAGCAATCCTGGCCTGTATGGCTATCAGCAATGGGCTTTGCTCGATGGCCAGGCCACCGCCAATGACGACAAGTTGCGGATCAAAGGTCATCACCAGCAGGTAGATGCCATATGCAATATGCTCGCCCGCCTCGCGCAAAATTTGTAGTGACAGCGCGTCATTAGCGCTGGCCGCCGCAAAGATATGCTCGGAGCGGATGATCTCATGTTGTCGTTGATAGGTTTGTAGCTGCGTTGCCTTCCCTTCCGCGATAGCATTCTGGGCGGCCAACGCCAGGGCGGGCCCGGCGGCGAGTGCTTCCAGGCAACCGCGCGCCCCACAGCGGCAAACAGGACCATCGGGCATCACCACCAGATGCCCGATCTCGCCCGCCATACCATGCGCCCCACGATAGAGCCAGCCATCAATAATCGCTCTGGCTGCCACGCCCGTCCCCAGGCTAAGGTACACCATGTTCTGCAACCCTTTTCCAGCGCCATAAATGCTCTCGCCCAGCGTCGCGGCGCTAACATCGTTATCGATAGCGCAAGGAACACCAAGCTCCTGCTCAAGCCAGCGCTGAACCGCTACATTTTGCCAGCCCAGGTTGACCGAGAGCAGGCATACCCCCTGCTCTGGATCAACCATACCGGGAATACCCAGCCCAACAGCTTTGACGCGCGCGAGTGGAGTCCCGGCCGCCTCAAGCGTGGACCTGATCGCGCATGCGATAGATTGCAAGGTATGCTCAACATCGCTGGTATCGGTCGGAATCTGTATACGACCCTCGACCTGACCATTCGTATCCACGATACCGGCAGCAATCTTGGTTCCCCCTACATCCACGCCAATCATCAATGCATCGGGCTCACGCGCTTCGTTAACCCGCTGTACTTGCTGCATATATCTTCCCCGCTACGTTCTATACTGCAACACCACGCTTTTCGCGGCGCGCCTGCTCAGCAGCGAAAACGGTCAGGTGGGTCTCTAACGATTCCGCCGAGCCAGAAAGGATCTTGCTGGGATCACGCTGGTCAACGGCCGCCACAAAACTTTGCATCAATTTATAATCACCTCCACCATGTCCACTCGCCTCATCCAAACGCTCAATCTCATATTCACGGGTCTCTTCGGTCAAAAAATCATAGTGCACAATCTTATGTCCATTGCCGCGTATCTCGCCTCGAGTACCGAAAATGATCGTCTCGCGATCGCGGGTCTCGCTGGTGGCGATCATGGTAAACGAGGCGGTCGCGCCATTCTCATACTCTAAATTGACCACCTGGTGATCGACCACATCGTTATCGCTCTCATAGACACAGCGTCCATAGGGACCGTTGCGTAGTGCCTCCAATACACCTGCTTCAGAGAAATCGGTCGTAATAACATCTAAAGGCCAGCTTTGACTTCCTCCTTGTAAGCGTTTGAGGTAAAAGCGCTTCGCTGAATAGGGACATTGATTCTCGTACGCGCAGTCCAGACAACGTTTCGCATCCCCGGCGGCAGCTGGCTTCTGTTCTTTTCTAAAGTGCAGCAAGGAGCCAAAGGAGGAGACCTGCACACAGCGCTGGCCTATGATATAGCGTAGCCAATCGATATCGTGGCAGGACTTTGCCAGCAGCATAAATGAAGACCTGGATTCGTTGCTCCAGTTACCACGCACAAATGAGTGCGCATAATGCCAGTAGCCAACTGGTTCCAGGTGCTGAACGCTCACGATATCGCCGATCAAACCTGACATGAGCAGGGCTTTTAAACGCTGCGTATAGGCCGTGTAGCGCATTACATGTCCCACTGCAAAGATGCTCTTGTTCACCTGCACCGCCTCAACGATGCTGCGGCAACTATCCGCATCGGGCGCCAGAGGCTTCTCCAGTAGAATGTCATAGCCTTGATTGGCGAAGGCAACGGCGGGGTCCCTATGCAACACATCCGGTGTGGCAATCACGACCGCGTCAGCAAATTTAGGTCGCTCAGCCAGCTGCTGCCAATCGGCAACAACATTTTCCGGCGCAATATGATGCTCTGCGGCCAGGTGCGTGCGGTAATAATCACGTGGATCCGCCACACCTACCACCTGTGCCTGGTCAGGATGTTGTTGAGCATATCCAGCATACGTCTTTCCTCTACTACCAGCGCCAATAATTAGCAGTGTGACAGGTTTCATCAAGATTTCCTTTCTTGTAACAGCCAGATCCAAATTAAGATACTCTTTATCCTTTTGTACCGGTAATTGCGATCCCTTCGATAACCCGAAAATAAATATCGATCAAATTCAATCATAAAAGAACAATTATTGATCATTTATTTTCGAAAATACCATTTAAATTCCTGATTGTCAAGCCTCTTGCACAAATTCAATCAATTTTAATCATAACCTTGACATAAAGTTATTTTCTACCCTATAATCACAATCAAATGCGATCATTAAAACGATCAGTATCGAGATGGCTATATATAAGCATCTCTTTGTATGCTCTTCACATAGATACGTGAGGATTATTTGTAAGCGAGTAGTGGAGTCTTTGAGAGGAGAACTACAACTGGTGGAAAGAAGAGTATTGAAATGGGTGCAGAGATGCAACTAACGACTGAGAGACTCCAACAAATTGAGCTTATCCTCCAGGAACGTCAGCATATCCGTGTGACAGAATTGAGCGAACAGTTGGGCGTAAGTGAGCCCACCATTCGTCGCGACCTTAAAAAGCTGGAGTCGATAGGCCGGGTGCGCCGTGAGCATGGCGGCGTAAGTGTGGCCACCTCGACGACTACGGAGCCACCGATCTTACAACGCGTGACCGAAAATATCGATGAAAAACGCCGCATCGGGCAGATGGCCGCGTCGTTGATTCAGGATGGCGAGACTATATTTCTTGGCTCCGGCACAACCACCCTTGAGGTTGCACGCCATCTTTACAACAAGAAGAACCTGACTGTCATCACTAATGCACTTAATGTAGCCCATCAACTCGCCGGCAATGAAAACATTACCTTAATCATAACCGGTGGCGTGATCCGGCATTCAGAACTCTCCATGATCGGTCATATTGTCGAACAGACCCTCAAGGATTTACGCGCCGATAAAGCCATCATCTCAATGCGCGCCATTAGCCTGCAGGATGGCTTAACCAATGTCGATCCACTGGAAACAAACACTGATCGTGTCATCATTCAGTGCGCACGCAAGGTCATCCTTGTCGCCGACCATAACAAATTCGATAAGGTTGCCACAGGTGTTGTTGCCCCTATCACGGCCGTGCACACCATCGTAACCGACGACCAAACGCCGCTTTCGACAGTCCAGAACCTGCGCGAGTTAGGACTTGAGGTCCATCTAGCCTGAAACTTGATGGCCGTTTCCCGGAGTGGTCATTCCCAATCAAGCCTATCACAATATCTGTCGCGCTGAGCTCGATCTTAGCTGTTCCTCCACGTATAAATATACATAGAAATTACCAGATCTCTCCCATACCAATTTCGAGCCGACAGGTCAGACACTTGAGATTAGCGTCCTGATGGTGTCAGGGAGCAGGGGAGGAATCATCAGCGACTTACTCCTCCTCCGACGTAGTTAGCAGGTAGTTTTCCAGAGAATCAAATTGCACTTCCCAGAATTGTCTGTAGTGCTCAAGCCAGGCGGCCGCCTCTTTCATGGGACTGGCAGCCAGGCGAAAGCGGTGCGTTCGCCCGTCCTTCCGGTGCAGGATAAGATCTGCGTTTTCTAGCACACGTAAATGCTTGGAGATCGCCGGAACGGAGATGGAGAATGGCTGTGCCAGTTCCGTTCCAGAAGCTTCTCCATGCGCCAGGCGTTCCAAAATTGCCCGCCGTGTGGGGTCAGCGAGTGCAAAAAAGACGGTATTGAGTTGCTCTGATGAATCATTAACCATACAGTTAATTATATGAAGATCCTGGATCGTTGTCAAAGGTCCGCTGGTATGCATCTCTATTGAAGATTTTGTCGCTCCCCTGCAGGCAAAGCCGTATGACGTATTTCACTCTCTAAACATGATGATTATAATATTTTTTATGCAAATGCCAGAGTATACTTTATATGTGGGGTTGAGATGGGGAAAAATAAAAAAATTACTAAAAGCTGCTTTAATATCGAAAATCGACTCCTTCGATACCACACGACTTTATAGAAAACGGGGGTGCTTGCGTATGTAAGCACCTGAAAAGTTCGTTTCGGCAAAGGAGATAAACCATGTTTCATCGGCATCAAAAGACTACCCGACTGTTTGTCGCTACTGCGCTCATTGGCTTTTTCCTACTTGTAATGACTGCCTGCAGTGGCGGTACATTGAATACCCCGTCAGCAACATTGCTCGGCTCTACATCATTCCTCAGTAATGTGCTGAATGCCTCCTCTTCTCACCCAGGATATCAGTCACACCAGACTTATCAGTTTTTGACCTTGAACAACCAGAACGACCCAACCTTTAATCAGTTGCTCGGCATCAACAAACACGGCGTGATCGCTGGCTACTTCGGTAGCGGCCTGGTCGTCAATGGTACCCTCCACCCTAATAAAGGCTACACCCTTTCCAAGCCATATGGACAGAACAACTATACTAACGAGAACTTCCCTGGTTCCGTCCAAACCCAGGTCACAGCTATTAATAACGACGGTGTCACTGCTGGCTTCTGGGTCGATGGCAATGGCAACAATTTCGGTTTTGTCGATCAAAATGGAACCTTCACATCCTTCAGAGACCCTAATACAGGCACCTTCAATGGCGTACAGGTCAATCAGTTGCTCGGCATTAACCAGAAAAAGGTAGCTGTTGGCTTCTATACAGACAATGCTGGCAATAATCATGGCTACAAGCTCGATGTGAATCAAGGCACATTCACCGAGATCCCAACTATGGGCATCCCGAATGCGGTGAGTTTGATGGCAACCGGCATTAATAACAATGGCGACATCGTCGGGACCGTAACAGATAATGCTGGCGTCATGCACGGTTTCCTGTTGCGAGGCACCAGTATCAAACTGTTTAATGCAGTCGGCGTTTCAAACATCACCAACACGACCTTCCTGGGCGTCAACTCCTCCGACCAGATCGTCGGAACGTACACGGTCGGCTCAGGCACCACAGCCGTGATGCACGGTTTCCTGTTATCCAATCCCTTGCATCATCCTCAGTGGCAGACCATCGACGACCCCAATGGAATTGGCACCACCACCATCAATGGCCTCAATGACAACGCAGACCTGGTCGGCTTCTATGTCGATACCGCGGGCAATACCGACGGCTTTCTCGCTCGAAAATACTAAACACATTAGCTCCACTCTCCCAACTGACAACCGCGGCAATGGTCGCCAGTGAGAGTTGAGCCTTCTCCACCTTTGGGCCCTCCTATCATTGGACTATCACCCCCTGGTGGAAGCAAGAACGGATGTGCCGCTGGCGGTCTGGCTGCCAGCGGCACATCCGTTCTCTTTCGCTTCGGCTACCCCGACTACCAGGGACCAATGTAAAAGTCATAGTAGAAGGGAGGAGATAAGAATGAAAAGTCTTATCCCCTCTCTTGCTCACGTCGTCTTTGACGATGCCTGCGGACTTTGGCGAGATTCCCGCAGCCGGTTGGACTACACCAGCGGCGGCGATGGTTTTTTGTGTTATCGAGAAAGAGCCAGTTACAGGTGGGGCTGGCGCACTCTCGGACAAACTGGCATTCTGGCGCTGTGAGCAGCGTGGCAGCCGAGCGTGCAAGGCTACTGAGCATGCGAGAAAACCCCTGCTGCTCAGCGGGCCACTGCCAGGTGAAACCATCAGGGTGAGCGATCAAGTGCCCTCCCACAAGCGCCCACCCCAGTTCGGTGTTAAGAGTGAAGAGATCTGATCCATCCGGTTGGTCTCCCCTGGTGAGCGAGGAGAAGAGACCGTAGATAGCTTCTCTGAGCTTGTGAGCACGAGCAAGCACTACCTCAGCCTCGCCTGGCTCTCGCCCGGTTTCGCTTTGCAGCAAGGCAGCCTGGTCTGCTGTGATGATCCCTGCCTGCAAGCTCCAGCTTACAAGGTCGTGATAGGTTAGTAAATGCTCTCGCGTTCCGCTCCCACGTGCCCCGCCGAGGGTATTGGCGAAGTCCAGGCACAGATTTCCGCCAGTGAATTCAAAGACAGTGCTGACCATTTCATGCACACTCATATGTAACCTTCTAATTGAATTTGACAAGTTACCACTCAGGATTGTACAATGTAACTGGTTATTTCATAATAAGAGGTTACACCTATCTGTCAAGGGAGGGTGCACTATGCAGAAATACCCATTCAGGATCGCTATTCCACAGGCAGTCCTTGATGATCTCAAGATGCGTCTGGAGCATACTCGCTGGCCCGATGAGATTGAGAACGCGGGCTGGGACTATGGTGCGAACCGGAAGTATTTGCGCTCGCTTGTAAACTACTGGCAGTACGAGTTTGACTGGCGGGTGCAGGAAGCGCAGCTCAACCAGTGGGCGCACTTTCGTGCTGATATAAGTGGCCTGAGCATTCATTTTATTTATGAGCGGGGACACGGTCCCAAGCCTCTGCCGCTGATCATCACCCACGGCTGGCCCGGCTCATTCTTTGAGATGTATAAACTGCTGCCCCTGCTGACCAACCCGGCGGCACATGGTAGCGATCCCGCTGATGCCTTCGACGTGATTGTGCCCTCTCTACCGGGTTTCGGCTTCTCCGACCGCCCCGGTACTCGCGGCATATCAAACATCCAGGTCGCTGAGTTGTGGGCGAGCCTGATGAAGGATGTGCTGGGTTATGTACGCTTCGCAGCTGCGGGTGGAGACATCGGTGCTGGTGTGACGCAACGCCTCGCGCTGAAATACCCGGAGCGACTCATTGGCATGCACCTGAACTACCTGGGCACTTCCACCATCCCCATAGATCCAACCGAGCTATCGGACGCGGAGAAGCAATACCTGCGCGAGATCGAGCAGTGGTCCATGAACGAGGGTGCATACTCGAAACTGCATGCCACAAAACCTCAGACGCTAGCATATGCTCTGAACGATTCACCTGTCGGGCTGGCAGCATGGATTGTGGAAAAGTTTCGCGCGTGGAGCGATTGTGAGGGCGAGGTTGAGCGGCGCTTCAGCAAGGATGAACTGCTCACCAATATTATGCTCTACTGGGCGACTGAAACCATCTCTTCCTCGATTCGCATCTACTACGAAAACACCCATGCCCTGTCGCCCCTGAAACCTGGACAACATATCGAGGTCCCCGCCGGGATCGCATGCTTCCCCAAAGAGATCAGTCAGCCACCGCGCGAGTGGGCAGAGCGCACGTTACGCGTGCATCGCTGGACACAGATGCCAAGTGGCGGTCACTTTGCCGCGTTGGAGGAACCAGCCTTACTGGCCGAGGAGTTGCGAGCCTTCTTCCGTCCTTTTCGTGGTAACGTTGTTTAAACTAAAAACCTGCCAATGACACTATTGTTGACAAGAAAGGATGCTGTCATGCCCAAACCTATCGTTGTTCTCGACGCGCCCTCAAACCTGGGATTGCGTCCACCTGAACCGGGCCTCGTGCCAGGTGTCTATAAGCTCGCTGGAGCGTTGCGGGACAAGGGTCTTGTCCCCCAGCTTGGTGCAAGCGATGGCGGCGTCGTGGTCCCACCGCGCTATCTTCCCGACTGGGATGGCAAGACTGTACGCAATGCCCAGGGGCTTGCCTCCTATTCTCCACGCCTGGCTGATCGTATCCAGCAGCACATCAGTGCGGGCGCGTTCCCCCTCGTGCTTGGTGGAGATTGTAGCATCCTGCTTGGCGGAATGCTTGCCCTGCGCCGGAGAGGGCGCTATGGGCTAGTCTTCATTGATGGACACCTTGACTTCCGCCATCCAGGCAATGCCGAGGCGGTCGGATCAGCGGCAGGTGAGGATTTAGCCCTGGCCATGGGCAGGGGCGCGGCCTCGCTCACCAACCTTGAGGGGCGCGGGCCGCTTGTAGAGGATAGCGATGTCGTCGCCATCGGCTTTCGCCCCGACGATGAAAACCTGGCGGAAGTACGAGAGGCTGGCATAACCACCATCGATGTCACGCGGCTTCAACAGGAAGGGGCCGCGCGGATTGCTCGCCTGGCACTAGAGACGCTTCAGCAATGCTCTGTCGCGGGCTATTGGATTCATCTCGATGCTGACGTGCTTGATCCAACCGTTATGCCAGCCGTCGATACACCAACTGCCGGTGGCCTGACTGAGCAGGAGCTTGTCAGCCTGCTGCGTAACCTGCTCACGTCCAACCTGGCGGTGGGTTTAGAGGTCACTGTCTTCGATCCTGACCTGGACCCCGATGGTACGCTTGCTCAGCGCCTGACAGATGTTCTGGTAGCCGGATTCCAGGACTATTTCTAAATCTCTTCCTCACGCTGTATTTGTCATCGACACCTACGCCGTCCATCCGCTTGAGCTGGCTATTCTCCTTGTGCTATCAGGAATAGCCAGCGTCCTGGTGCAAGGAATCCTGGTCGGAGGCCTGGTGAAGCGCTATGGAGAAAAGGGAGTGATCAGCGCCAGCCTGCTCGTGCAGATGCCACTCTTTTTTTTGACGTACCTCGCACCCTCGTTCTGGATGCAGTATCCGCTGATTGTGCTCAGCACTGCCCTTGCCGGATTCCTCTGGCCGACGCTGGGAGCGTTGATGGCTAATCGAGTACAACAACATGAGCAGGGACAGCTCGCCGGGGTTAACACCACGCTGAACAACCTGATGAGCGTCATCGGCCCGTTGTGGGCAGGAACATTCTACAATGTGTTGGGACATGGCTCGCCCTTCTGGACATGGTCGATTGTTCTTCTCGTCTCCTGGCTACTGATGATGCGGGTTCGCCCATAGGCCGGACGCTTCCGTGATAGCATCCGCCCGGATAGAGCATCAGGCGGCCTGGAGCCCTCATAGCAACGCTCCATACCCATCCGCACATGGTCACCCTTGGAAGGATATAGTAAGATGATTGTTGTCTCTCAGAGCGTAGGTTATAGATCATGAGTTCTCATCATCTTCAACACGATTCGTTATCCGAATAGGGAGGAACGGCCCTATGAAGCCTAATATTGACCAGACGAGCTTTGGTTCTATTACCATTGAGGGTACCCTCTTCGAACATGATGTGATGATCAGGCTGGGTGGCCAGATAGAGAAGCGGAAGAAAAAGTTATCGAAGGCGGTCTATGGCACCTCGCACATCCTTTCACTCGCAGAAGCCAAACATGTATATGAGCCAGCGGTCAAACAGTTGCTCATCGGTACCGGACAGGAGGGAAACGTCCGACTTTCGGAGGAGGCCGCTGATTACTTTAAGCGGAAACAGTGCCAGGTAGAACTTCTTCCTACACCCGAAGCGATCCTGGCCTGGAATAAGGCCACAGGCCCCATGATTAGTTTGTTCCATGTTACCTGTTGAGCACCAGCGTGAGCGACCCCTCTCCTACGTTGGTGTGCTCGTAGACGCCAGTCTTGCCGGAGCGTCCCTCAGCAAGAAGGTGCTCAATAGGAGCAGTACACTGAGGATCAGCACAACCCAGAAGCCATGCTGGAGCACGCCGGAAAGCGCAGGCCGGGTGGTGGCTGATGCTCCATTCACGACGACGCCCATCAGGGCCGCTCCCAGGGTCATCCCCAACTGAGCCAGGTAGCGAATGATGCCGGTTCCCACCCCAAGCTGTGTCTGCGGAATCGCGTTCTGCGCCGCAACCATCTGGATGGTGAAGAAGGAGCCCGCGCCAAGGCCGACCAGGACCAGTGCAAGTCCAAGCAGCAGGAGATTGCCCTGTTGCGCCAGGAGAGTTAGCAGAAGAAGTCCCAGCGTCATGATCGCCGCGCCCACGATGGCCGTCAACTGGTAGCGCTTGCGCAGAGAGATGCTGATCCCCGCGAGTGCCGCGCCAAGTGTCAAGCTGACCGAGAGCGTGGTAAGCAGGCCACCGGTACCAGTCGGCGAAAGCGCCAGCACGCTTTGCAGGAAAAGCGAGAGCGGGATGAATATCCCAATCAGGATCATGCCCTGGATGAGTGTCTGAAGCGCGTCAACCGCAAAGATCGGCTGACGAAACAGCGCCAGCGGGAGAACAGGTTCAGTGGCCTTGCTTTCGCTTCCCAGAAAAAGCGCGTAGAAGAGCGCCGAGGCAGCCAAAAGAACGATCACGGGCCATGATGACCACGCTCGACCCTGCCCACTCCCCAGGCTCAGACCAAGCAAGAGGCTACACGTCGCAGCCACCAGCAGGATCGCTCCGGACCAGTCAATACGCTCTAGAGCAGAACGCCGGGTTGCCTGGTCGGTAGGTCGTGCAGGCAGGAAGATGCCGAGTAGGATCAGCGCTAGCAGACCGACAGGTAGATTGAGATAGAAGAGCCAGCGCCAGCGAGTGGCCTCGGTCACAAAGCCGGAGAGCAGCGGGCCATGATCAGTAATCCAGCCACCCAATGTTGGTCCACACAGTTGAGAGATGCCAAAGACGATGCCGATCAAGCCCTGTTTGCTGGCCCGCTGTTCCGGGGGAAAGAGATCCCCAATGACCGCGGCCACCAGCCCGATGCCAATGCCGGTGCCAAGTCCTTGCATGGCCCGAAAGAGGATCAACTGGCTCATCGTCTGGGAAGCGCCAGCCAGTCCCGAACCCAGCAGAAAGAGAACGATCCCGCTGAGCAAGAAGCCTTTGCGACCAAATTGATCCGAGAGCTTGCCTGCCAGAGGCACCACTGCTGTTGTGGCCAGCAAGTACGCGGTCACAACCCAGGTATACTGGTCGAAGCCATGCAGGCTGCTGACCATGCGGGGGAGCGCGGGCGTCACGATCAGGTTATCCAGCGCTTCCAGGAATGCGGTGAGCAAAAGGGCGATCATGATACTCAAAAGCACAGGGCGGGATACAGGTTTCGCTCCCAGTGTATGTTCTGGTGTCGATACAGAGGAGAATGTCGCGGTATCCATCTATTTTTCCTTCTACAAAGAGTGAATGAGGACATTTATCCTGGTTGGTTGAGCCAGAGAGTGCAGCTCTCACACTTTCGAGTATGGAGCAGCATCTGACCAGGTTGCGCAATGAATTGGCCAGGTGAGTGGCACATGCTATGCTCTGGTGAAGAACTGGCGCAGTTCCTGTGCGACCAGTTCCGGCTTGCTGCCGCGATTGGTCTGGCTGGGGTTATTCGATCCACCGTGTTCCAGTCCAGGAAACTCTATGCGTCCCGCAACGTGTGGCAATATCTGTTCCAGGGCCGCAAGGGAAGGCTTCAAGAAAGGCAGTCCCTTGCTTCCACCTAGCAACAGCACCTCGGCATTCATCGCACGGAAACGATCCAGTTGCCCGCTCATCTCAGCGAGCAGCAGCCCGTCATAGTGCAGGGTGGGAGCGAGCTTTCTCATGGTGATAGCGTCGGGTCCAGCTTTCTTGTCCTCCCCTTTCATGGTCGCGTTCGTGAGTGCCTCCAGTAGCCAGTTGGGCATGGCGTTCATGACCGGCCCGCCCAGTTCCAACCCCTTCATGCTGGTGACGAGCGCGGCAGCCACCTTGCCTTCGGCCATCTCCTGGTCAAAGCGCGGCAGCCAGGACGTGTGCGCTGTGCCATCCATCAGCAGCGCTGGCTCATAGAGGGCTAATTTCTGGATACCAGGTAGGCTGAGCGATGCCAGGAGACAGATCATGCCACCTGCGCTGACGCCATAGAGTAGTCGCGCTCCTGTTTTGTTGACCAGCGCGGTCAGATCCGCGACCTCTTCCTGAATGCTGTAGTTCTTGCTGAACAGGCCGCTCAGGCCACGGCCACGGCGGTCAGGCAGATAGACCGTGAAGAGATCAGCCAGCGGTTCGGCGAGCTGGGTGAAGTCCAGACCTGATGTATTCGCGCCGTGTAGCATGATCAGGGCGGGACCGTGGCCGAGCTGATGGTAACCAATGGTGGTACCGTCGGCAGAGATGACAGAGCCTGTGGTCAAGGATACGCGCTGGTTGCTTGTTGGGGTGTTCACTATCGTACTCATCTGATGATATCCTTTCCGTTTGTTGTTGCAGAATGTTGCGAGTATACCCTATTCTGGCGCTTCAGCCGCCTCATGTGCCTCAAGCGAGAGCAGGGTTAATCCCAGGTCGCACATTTTGAGAAGGATGCCGTAGAGCGCCGCCCGGTCAGGGATGGGACCTGAAAGTCTGGTGATACCACCGCTCTCATGGGTAATTGAGAGGTGCTCAAACCACTCCTGCCAGAAAGGGTCCAGGTGGCCCTTGACCCGAATGATATACCTCATAACGCTTACGCTCCGTTCGAACGACTTGTTTTCTCTGCAAGAAGCATACTGTATTACGGCGCGGGAGAGAGGGGCCAAAAGTACACTATCGAGTACCATATTCGCGAGATACTGGGAAGGAGCCAGAAGTACACCTGGATCACAGAAATTGCTTTCGACTTGGGCTTCTTCTGTGATCCAGGTGCTGTCCCATCTGCTAGGGAGAGATTAGAGTAAAGCAAGCTCTCGTGCGCGTGCGACAGCGTGGGTTCTATTCTCTGCGGCCAGCTTCAGAAAGAGGCTACTGACGTGTTTCTTGACGGTGGTGAGAGAGATCACCAGGCGTTCAGCGATCTCCTGATTGGTCGCACCCTCGGCGAGTAAGCACAATACTTCCTGCTCACGTGGGGTGAGAGGCTCTAGCCCTGGCTCCGTAGATGGAGAAAGAGCGTGTGGGTGTCCTGAAGAGATCAGGGAAGCGCTGGTCTCCATCTCGCTCTGACGTTGTTCACTGGCAAAAGCCTTGAAGATCGTCTGGGCATAGGTAGAAAGGCGTGGAGCAACGGCCTCCTGCTCCTGACAAAACCATGCCTGCAAGACCTGTTGCATGGGTTCACCTGCATCGAGAAAGGGGCGCAGGTATCCTTCTGGCTCTGCCAGGGGAAGCAGGCGCGCGAGCACTAGCAACGCCTCTTGCGTGGACCCCAATACCTGGAGCGCGGCGACCTGCAACGCCAGGACCGAGACCATGCTCCCCACGCGGGAAACCTGTTCGGCACTTTCCAGAAGCGCAGCGAGCAATTGTAAGGCCTGCTGATACTTTTGCTGTGCCAGGTCCACGTGCACCAGCGTCAGATAGGTGCCTTCGCGGCTGTAGACACTTCCAGTAAGGGCCTCCTGGCGGTAGGGAGTATGCTCGGCCCAGTCTGCCGCGCTGGCCAGATTGCCCTGAGCCAGCCAGAGGCTGGATCGCAAACCTTCGATCCAGGGTTGGAAAAGCGGGATATCGGCGGCTTGATTTACTCCCTCCATCTCGTTCAATACCTGGAGAGCTTTAGACAACTCGCCCCTGGCTATGCTGGCGTGCACCAGCACCTCATAGGCCCCCATGAGAATATCCATGTACTGGAATGGGGCTGCTTTTTGGATGGCTTCCAACGCGGCACGTTGCGCGACCTCTAACTGATTCCGAGCATACGCGAGCTGCGCCTGGAAGAGAGATGGATATGCCACCAGAGGAGCGGGAATATGCAGACTCGTGATGAGTTGCTGGAGTTCCTGGCAGCACGTGCTTGCCTCCTGCAACTGGCCCAATGCAATCTGCGCGGCAATCAGCCCCCAAAGCATGTGGACTTCCTGGGAGTGATCCTGCTCCAGCCGCGCTCGCTGTCTGAGCTTCTGAATGGCGGAGATCATGGGAGGAAAGTTTCCTGCCATACGCCAGGTGATCGCGAACGGGGCCAGTCCAAATTGTTGCCACAACGTTTCATCATTCAGTTCAGGGGGGTGCAAATGTCCAGCAATCGTGTTCAGTTGCACCATATCACCGGCAGAGAGGGCCTTTTTCGCCAATTTCCACGCATCCAGAATCATCACCCGCTGGCGCAACTGGTCCCTTTCGGCTTCTGGGAGAGTCTCACGCTGGAGCAATACCTCCACGCCTTCCTGGAGCTGACGGAGATACACCCGTTCCTCTTGCTCCTGTTGAGAAAAGGGGAAAAGTAGATTGAAGACCAGCAGATAGGTCGTGGCCAGGCGAGGATACGCATGCAACACCTCCATTGGTATCTGCTTGATCCAGGTGAGCAGTGTTTGTAACTCCCCTTGCAGTGAAAGGCGTTCAACACATTCCTCCAACATCGTTGCCACAAAGGGATACTCGCGCGTCGCCAGGGCATGGGGATTGCCTCATGCAGCCACCCTTGACGCTGGTACCAGAGGGCAGCCTCCCGATGCAGGAGCGTGATCTGCTCCGGTTGCGTGGCCTGTAAACGCGCCAACAGCACTTCGCGAAAGAGGGCATGAAAACGATACCAGCGCCGCTCTTCATCAAGCGGCAGTAGGAAGAGATTGGCCCGTTCCAGATCTTCCAGCATGCGCTGACTGGCTGGTTCTCCGGTCAATATCTGGCAGATTTCGGCATTGAGTCTGGTGAGGACCGAGGCGTATAGTAAGAAGCGTTGTTGCTTCTCTGGCAATGGCTCAAGGATCTCGCTCTGCACATAATCCAGGATAAAGCGATGGCTGCCAGTAAACGTCTGGAGAAAAGCAGACACATCAGTATATCTGCGCAGCGAGAGCGCTGCGAGCTGCAGGCCGGTAATCCATCCTTCAGTACGTGTTTCCAGGTGGCCAATCTCTTCTTCCGTGAGCGTTAGACCCATCACTTGCCTCAGAAAGCTGGCGGCTTCCTCATTCCTCAGGCGCAAATCTGCCTCGCGAATCTCTATCACCTGCCTCCGCGCGCGCAGGCGAGCCAACGGAAGTGCGGGATCAGCGCGGCTGGATAGCAGCACATGCAGATTACGAGGAAGATGCTCAAGGACAAACAGCAGCGAATCGTGCAGTGCCTGTTCGCGAATCAGATGATAGTCATCCAAAATCAGGAAGATATCATGTGAAAGGTCCGCTAATTCGTTGACGAGAGAGGTAAGCGCACCTAGGAACAATGGGGGCTGTGAGGCGTGGAGCATGGCTTCCGCGGGTGCGCCGACAGAGAGATCCACCTTCCGGAGCGCTGCAATCACATACATCCAGAAGCGTGTTGGGTCATTATCCTGTGGATCAAGTGAGATCCAGGCCACCTGACTGCTACGCTGGGTTGCCCAGGCTGAAAGCAGCGTTGTTTTGCCAAAGCCAGCAGAGGCCGAAAGCAGGGTCAAGGGATGCGAACAACTCTGATTGAGGACGTCAAGCAAGCGCTCGCGGGCAAGCAGTTCGGAACGAATGGGCGGGACGGTAAACTTGGTCACGAGCAAATCCGACTCACGCATAGGAAAAATTCCCTCTCTTTGCAAATATTTTTCCAGGACCAGAGGCGAACGCGGAAGACTAGTTTTTTGCCCAATTCGAGTGCGCACCCCTTTCAAAGCTTCATGTGACGAGGTATCCTGCAAGAGTTACCCCTACTGGGCGTTCGCTGCACTCTTCTCAATGATTTCTTCGTTTGTCGCAAAAAATGTTTGGCACTCAAAAAACTACAACAGTTTCTAGAGACATTTCGCCTCAAGCTCAGCCTCAATTATATAGCACGTCGTACTTTCTCGTTAAAATGGCGCTTACAGGCCATCTGGTGGTCATAATATCATCTCTGGGGCGACAGAGGAAATTAAACACGGTATCCCAACTGACTCAATGCAAATACCACAAATTTGACCGTCTCTGTTTGGGATGCCAGATTATCCGACTTATCCGACGATCCATGCCACTCTACAGCCTTCTGTATAAGATCAGCCCAGGCCGAGTATTCGCGCATTGCCCACTCAGCACCCTTAAACTTTGAAATCTGCTTGCCGAACTTAATCGCATACAGGCTGCGACACATAGAAAGGATGATGTATGACTGGTATCCTTTGTGGCGCGCCTCTTTAGCCATTGCCAGCCACGACAAAAGACTATCTTTAAGAGAAGCAATAAACTCTTGGCTCGTGATATGAGGAATAAAGGCCTTAGCAGGTGGACCCACTATAACAAGGCCTTGCTCCTGAACTATATACCAGTCCATAAGCCACTGAATATCCATGTCACGGTAATGTAGCGGCTCTCCAGGGCTGATTCGTGCGATTTTAACTGTACCGGTTTTAAATTCCCGCATAGCTGATACACCAACATACGCTACCTCGATACGATCAACCCACTCCGGGTGAGCGCGCCTAAAGGTTTCGTGCATTTGACGAAGATTGGCCAATTCTGCTTCTGTTATGTCTTTCTTGACCATCGCAAGGAGATCCATGTCACTTGTTTTAGGGTCAAAGTCGCCGCCAACAAGCGAGCCGAATAAATACAGACCGCTTAGCCGGTCGCCAAGCGTAGCTTGTAGTGCCGAAGCGAGCTCCTTAATGAGTTGATCCATTTCGGGAAATTGTGTTTTAAACATAAACGTATAGTACCTTTCAAATAGTAAAAAGCCAAGCAATACATACCGCATAGGTGCTCGACTTTTTGCTGAATGTTCGAGAATAGATTACCAGGTATCACACCAGAAACATCCATTCCGTTTTTAGGACCATCCGCAAAATCAAATGTAGGCCCACAATTATGTACAATACGTTGTATATTGTCAACTTAGGAGCAGAGCCGTCAAAGCGGGCCAGGATCACTCGAAAGAGTACTATGTGCTATACTGTTAGGGAACTTTTGTTTAGGGAACTTTTATGCTGTGAAAATGAAAGCCTGGCTGCTATATGGCACACACAACCCCTACAATACGCGATGCCACCCTGCATTTTTACGAGGATGAGCAGGAGATCTCTATTGTCGTTGGATCGGCGCGCTGGTTCGCGTGGTTACAGGAAGAGACCTCTACTCTCTTCTCCTTTCGTTCTCTCGATGGCTCCTATACAGCACGCAAGGAACATGCTGGAAATCATCGCGGTGGATGGTACTGGAAGGCTTATCTCAAGCGCCAGGGGATGCTGTATCGCGCGTATCTGGGAAAGTCAGAAGATCTAACGCTTGAGAGGCTCAATGAAGTTGCCCTGATGCTTGCGAAGCGGCATTTGGAACCCCTTTCGCGCCAGCCGCGTCAAATGGTCCATCCTAAGTCTGCTGTGACGCTGCTTGAAAGCAAACTGCACCCTCCTCGGCTGCCGGTCAGGCTCGTCGAGCGTATGCCTTTGTTGGAACGACTTGACGAAGGACAGCGACAAAAGCTGACGCTGGTGCAGGCCCCGGCAGGCTCGGGGAAGACTACGCTTGTCGCCCAGTGGATTGCCCGGCGCGAGGCGCAAAATGCCACACAGCGCAATCCTTTGCTTGTCGCCTGGCTCTCGCTAGATAGCGGCGATAATGATCCGATCCGCTTCTGGTCATCACTCATTGCGGCTATCCCGGCTATCTATGGGCACATTGGTCAGGCTGCGCTTGTGCAACTCTCCCAGCAGTCCCAGTCGCCATTTGCACCAGCGCAGCTAGAGGCAGCCCTGGCCTCCCTGCTGAACGATCTGACCGGCTCGGTCCCGGAAGGGGTACTGATCCTGGAGGATTATCATGTCATCGAGCACTCGCGTATCCATGAGACGCTAACCTTCTTCATTGAGCATCTGCCAGCGGAATTCCATATCGTGATGCTGACGCGTAGTACGCCGCCGCTGCCGCTGGTGCGCTGGCGGGCGAGAGGCGATCTCCAGGAAATCCACTCGAATCAGCTGAGCTTCTCATTGGAGGAGACAACCGCTTTTCTCCAGCAACATATCCCCTGCCCGTTTTCGGAAGAGACTATCCAGAAGCTCCATACTTATCTGGAGGGCTGGGCTGCTGGCTTGCGCCTGTTCGCGTTGAACTCGCAGAGCCTGCGGACGCCCCAGATGATTGAAGACTCGCTCGGACAACTACACGTGGGTTCAGCGAACAACCCTTCTCGTCGGTCTATTCAGGAGTTTTTTATCAGCGAGGTGCTTGCTGCCCAGCCTGAGCCTCTTCAACTCTTCCTGCTCCAAACCAGCCTGTTTAGTCGTCTGACCTCCTCACTCTGCGACGTAGTGATGAGGCGGCAGGATAGTGCAGAGTGGCTGGACAGGGTTGAACACTCTGGCTTCTTTCTGGAAGCGCTGGATAGCGCGGACGGGTGGTATCGCTATCATGCCCTGTTCGCCGAGGCTATGCGGGCTGAAGCGACCCGCCGCCTGGGGGCGGAAACGTTGCGCTGTCTGGCCGCTCAGGCCAGTCTCTGGTATGAAGAACACGCTCTGCTGAGCGAGGCTATTGAAACTGCTCTCTCCGCTCAAGAATTCGAGCGAGCGGCGCTGCTGATTGAAAGACTTAATGAGCATACATATTTTACTGAACACCATACCATGTGCCGCTGGTTGGAGCAGATGCCGAAATTCCTCTTGCATTCCCGCCCGACACTCTGTTTCCTCTTTGCCCAGGCGCGTATCTTCTCCACCGACAACCCTGGCTCCGTCTGGCGCATCGAGCCAGCCGAAGAACTGCTTCAGATGGCAGAAGAGGGATGGCGCTCGCAAGGATATCTGTTGCAGGTAGGTGTTCTTTCTGCCTTCCGTGCCACCTTCACCATTGTTCACGGTTTTATCGCGCCTGCCGTTGTCTACGCACGTCAGGCCCTCCAACTCTTGCCGCCAGCCAGCGCGGAGCAGGTATACCACCAGCGGCCAGTGGAGTGGATCGAATGGCACTGTGGCTGTCTGCTCACGCTGGGCATGGAGGCCATGCAAACAGGCGTCTTTCACACCGCCCGCCAGTATCTGCATGAAGGCTACACGCTCAGCCTGCATGTTAAAGATCGGGTCTTCACTCGCGTCATCGGGCGGCTGCTGGGCGACGTTTACCTCGAAATGGCCGACCTCCACCAGGCAGACTCCTATTACCAGCAAACACAGGCCGAACCGCCCTGGTCGGATAAAGCTGGCGAGGCGATTTTTCTCACGCAGCTCGCCTGTGGGTTTATCCGTCTTGCCTATGAGTGGAACGAGCTGGAAAAGGCGGATCAACTGGCCTACGAGGCCTCTCACCATCACTATCAGGGGCTTTCCCGGCAGGGGAGGAGGCTGGATACACACAGCTAGAGCTCTTAAGGCTTCTTCTCCTGCGCGCACACGGGAAGAGGACGGAGGAACAAAACGCGCTCACCGCGCTGCTTATACACTTGCAGGCCGCGCCACACACGCTCCCACTCGTTCCAGATGTGCTCATCTGGCAAACGCGCGCGCAGATTCGCGACAAAGACTTGCTTGCCGCCAGGCGCACCCTGGATACACTCACCGACTATGAAAAAGACCTGTCTTCAACACAACAGCAGGCGATGCAGCTACTGCGTGCGCGCCTGCTCATGGCTCAAGGCGAGGCCGAAACCGCCTTGCCTCTGCTTGAGCAACTGTTTACCCACGCGCAAGAGGGGAAACATATATTAAGAGTGCTGGAAATTCTGGTGCTCAGCGCGCTCACCTATGCCGACCTCAAACGGAGTCAGGAGAGCTACCAGCAACTCGTGCTTGCCCTCTCACAGGCGCGTAGGGAGGGCTTTCTGCGCCTTTTCCTGGACGAAGGCGAGCCCCTGGCCATCCTCCTGCGCAAGCTCCTGCCTTCCCTCACAGAGAAACCGCTACGCGCCTACGTTCAGAGCATTCTCCACGCCTTCGCTCACCCATTTTCTCCCCAGGCCAGCAGCCCAGACAGCCCGCTGCTCGAACCACTCTCTGCGCAAGAGCTGCGCGTGCTTACTCTCCTCGTTGCCGGACGCAGCAACCTGGAGATCGCCGAGGAGCTGATCATCTCCATCAACACTGTCAAAGGCCACCTCAAAAACCTTTACCGCAAACTCGACGTCAACAACCGCGTGGAAGCCGGTGAAGTAGCCCGGCGTCTGAAACTCCTCTAATCTCACCCGTTCACAACCACTCTGACAACAACCCGGTCGGGTGGCGCGCGGCTACCTCTTTGCCAGCTATACTCAGGGCAGTGACGTAAAAGCACGTCTAAATAAAAACCATAAAAGCAGCAGTACACTCATAAAAACATTGCCAGCCAGAGGACGTACTGCCAATGCGTAGAACAGAGGGAAAACAATGTTTCAGACACATACTACATCGGCAGATTCTTCTTCATCTCGCGTCTGGTTCATTACCGGCAGTTCCACCGATTTCGGGCGGACATTAAATGAATACAAGTAACTACTCAGTAGCCCATGCAATGGGGAAAGGAGAACCAGCAAAAACCGCAGCAATGGCAGCAAGCATTGAGCGCCCCTGCTTGCGCATGGTTGAAAGATAGCTGCGAATGATGCAAAAAGCCGTAGCTCCATCGTCACTGCGGAAGGTTCCGGAAATCTTTTGCTGCACTTTCACCATGCGTAAATCTCGTTCGGCGAGATTGTTGGTAAAAGGCACAGACAGGTCCTCCAGAAAACCCAACACTTGATCAGCTCGCTTTAAGAGCGCATCGAGCAGATTCTTGGAGGCTTCCTGTTTTTTGCGTCCTTGTCGTTTGGGCTGCAGACTTCCTGGGGGAGGGGCTTGAGCGGCATGCGTGGCAAAGCCAGCGGCCAGAATGGCAAAATACTGGGCAAGCCACTGCTCCCGTTCGGGGGTGGGGACGGCGCTCGCTCCTTGGAGGCGCCAGCGATCAGCGGCTTGCTTCATCGCCAGCAACAGATCGAACATGGCTTGTCCCCAAGGCTGCTTCTCCTGTTCGGCGACATACAGGCAGTCGCGTAGCAGGTGGGCTCCGCAGAGGCTATGGGTACAGAGGTAGCGATCATAGCTGGACCAGCGATCATGCATGGAGCGGCCCTGATAGTGTGGCCAGATCCCAATCTGCTCCAGAGCCTGATGCCCTCGTTTGCGATGCCAGGAGTACAGGGTGAGCCAGGGAGTCGCATTGAGATGCATCCAATGCAAGATGCCTTTGACACGCATCCCCGTTTCGTCAGCATGTTGCAAGGGGCTGGCCAGCAGTAAGGTTTTGATCCGCTCGATGCTCGACTCAAGGGTCTTGGCTGCCTGAGCAATCCAACGGACCAGCGTGCCTTCGGACAACTGACACCCGCACAGATCAGCAAGAGCTTCACAGGTGCGTTGCAGTGGCACCAGTTGAAAGTGGGAAAGATAGACCGCCAAGGCTTGGACCTGCGGGCCATACTGGACAGCAGCATCGACGCCTGCCGGAAAAGACGCCTGCGTCACATGCTGGCAATAGGGGCAGCAGATTGCTTGTCGGCAATGCTCCTCGACCAGCAAACGCCACGTGGGCAGATCGTGGACTTGACGGCGTTCGTTGGTGATAGCTGCCTCCTGCTCAAGAGGGTACTGACATGCTTCACAGTGCGTTGGACGATGAAGCACGACGCTATCAGGAGTCAATGCTTGCATCAGGGTATGACCGTGGTGACCGGCTTGTCCACCGGAAGTCTTGCCGCTTTTGCGCCGCTGTTTGCCAGGTTTGCGACCCAATCCATCACTGGAAGGAGGTTTACTACTATTATGACTATCTTTTCCCAATCGCCGTTCAAGCTCTTCAATGCGCAACAAGGCACCTATGAGCAATCCTTCGAGCTCTTCGATCCTGCGATCTTTCTGCTCTGCTTGCTCTTTGAATGCCTCTGCTTGCTCTTTGAGCTCTCGGTAGGCTTTCTGAAGATTTCTCACTTCTTCTTCTGTCATGCTCTTAGTTTATCAGCTTTGTCCAGCTTTTCTCAAGGTACTGAGTAGTTACGAATACAAAAGCTATATATAATAATCAAAGGATTAAAAATTATGAAAAATAACAATTTGGAAAACCGCACTATTCTCATTTCAGGTGCGAGTATCGCGGGGCCGGCCCTGGCCTACTGGCTGAGCCGCTATGGCTTCAAGCCTACGATAGTAGAGCGAGCACCCGCGCCGCGTTCGGGCGGTAACGCGATTGACATCCGTGGAGGTTCGCGCGCTGTGGCTGAACGTATGGGCATCATGCCAGCGGTTCAGCGGGGGCGTACCAATCAGCGCGGGATGTCGTTCGTTGACAGCTCCAACAGACCGCAGGCAACAATGGGCGTCGAGCTTTTCGGCGGCGAGGGCCTGGTTAGTGAGTTCGAGATCTTGCGCGGCGACCTGGTACAGATCCTGTACGAAGCTACCAGAGATACCACCGAGTACATCTTTCATGATACGATCACCTCTCTCTCCGAGAGTGACGAGGGTGTCCAGGTCACATTCGAGAAGGGCCAGCCGCGCACCTTCGACCTTGTGCTGGGAGCCGATGGACTCCACTCCACTGTGCGCCAGCTTTCGTTCGGTGCTGAGTCAGCGTTCATTCGTCACCTGGGCTACTACGTCTCGATCTTTACTGCTGCTAATCATTTACAACTTGATCGCTGGCAGCTTGTCTACAATATGCCAGGAAAACTTGCGGGGATGTATACTGCGCATCAGAATAGCGAGGTCAAGGCAATGTTCTTCTTCGCTTCGCCGCCGCTTCAGTATGACCGGCAGAACAGTGGAGAGCAGAAAAAGATCCTGGCCAGGGTGTTCGCGGGTGAGGGATGGGAAATTCCCCGCCTGCTGAAAGCGATGGATGAAGCCCCCGACTTCTACTTTGACTCAATCAGCTTGATCCAGATGGAACGCTGGTCAAAGGGAAGGATCGCGTTGGTTGGGGATGCTGGCTATTGTCCCTCGCCGCTCTCTGGCCAGGGCACAAACCTGGCGCTGGTAGGTGCCTACGTACTCGCTGGAGAACTGGCTGCGGCGTCGGGCGATTATCAGACAGCCTTTGCTCGCTACGAGGAAGAAATGCGGGGATATGTTGAGAAGAACCAGAAGGCGGCGGCGGATGGTGGCAAGTGGTTTCTACCACCAACGCAGTCCATGATCTGGCTGCGCAATCTGAATATGCGGATGTTACCCTACCTGCCCTGGAAAGGCCTGATAGCCAGAGCTATTCAGAAGCAGACGGCCATCACCCTTAAGGACTACACAGATGCTCAGGCTTGTCCTTTGTAGTTCATTCTTGTTTAAAAGCATGAAACGGAACAAAACTCTTGAGAGATGGATTTACCAGTATAGCAGGAAAAGAACGGGAACACATCGCCCTTCTGGACGATGTGTTCTATATATTGATAAAGAACAAAACAATGGAGTACTCATCCGCAGTGAGGTGGAAGACCTTCCCTGGATGGCACGCTTGCTTGCTGGTCTGGGTATCCCATTCATCATCCATCATCCTCCTGAATTGCGCGCCGTTTTTCGCCAATACGCTCTTGTGATGATGAGTGTAAAGTACTCAGTAAAAGAGACACGCTCATAAGGAAATCAAAGGAGCCCCGAAAAGGATCTCTTGACATTCTTCCTTCCTCTACTCTATACTTACACTGTAAGCTTACAGTGTAAGTATAGAGTAGAGGAAGATTATGGCGAAATCTGGTGAGCCACTGACACGACAAAGAGTGTTGGAAGCAGCCCTGCACTTGATTGATCAAGAGGGCCTGGAAGGCTTTAGTATGCGCAAGCTCGGAGCGGCGCTCGGGGTTGAGGCGATGTCACTCTACAACCATGTTGAGAGTAAGCGAACCGTCTTTGATGGGGTGATCGAACTGCTCCTTGTTCAGGCTCCATTACCTGTGTATCCCCATGCCACGCCACGTGAGCAATTATGGACAATTGCGCACGCCTTTCGGGACGTTCTTCGCGCTCATCCACGCGTGCTTCCGCTCATCGCAACGAGTCCGCTACGCACATCAGCCTCTCTTATGATGTTAGACCGTCTTCTTGAAACATTTCATGAGGCACAGATCACCGGCGTTCAGTCTATCTATGCACTCCAGTGCCTGGTCGGTTTTATTGTTGGGCACACATTGATCGGCATAGGAACGCAAGCGGTCGCGGGTCTGGAGCCAGGGCCAAATGGTCCAATGGTCTGGCAACACCTTCCGGCAGAACAATATCCCAGGCTCCACATGCTGTTGCCCGAGATTGTCCAGTGGAATGCTGATCAGGAGTTTGACTTTGGATTACAGGCGCTCTTCCAGGGTTTCTTTGGGTAAGAGAAAGGTCCACACGATATCATGAGCATAAAGAAAAAACACTACAAGATATCAAACGGAGAGGTCCAACTCGCGGTCAGCGAGACAGGACAGGGACAAACGTTGCTGTTCTTCAACGGAGGAGGAGCGACCCAGGTGAGTTGGAAGCGACTCATCCACGAACTTCGTGAACCGTATCGGTTTGTCACCTTCGATTTTCGCAATCATGGCAAAACAACGCGCTCGTCTGATGTCTCTTTCAAGGGCTTCTTGAGCGATGCCGAGGTCATCATGGATCAGGTTGCTGGCGATCGACCGCTTGTGGTTGGCTGGTCTCTGGGGGCCGACCTGGCTGTCTGGTATGCAGCAGCTCATCCAGGCAGAGTGGCAGGGCTGTTTCTCATTGACGGTGCTGTCCCGGTCAATCTTGTGGCTGATCCTGAGGATGTCAAGCGCCGCCTCGATACGCCCGCAATGAAGTTTGGGCCACGCCTCCTGTCTCTGGTTGGCATGGGATATCGACTCACTCCTTCAGAGTTTGCAGCCATGACCATTGAGGTGAATACGCACCGCGAACAGCTCCTTTCGGCCTACGACCAGCTTGATTGTCCTGTCGAACTGGTTCTGGCAACGAAATCTGCCGGGGAAAAGGGAGCGCGTGCTGAGCGCAACAATGCGCTGTGGCGGGCTGGCAGCGAACAACTCGCGCGCCTCTACCCGGCATATTCTCTCCAGTGGGTGGACAACACCCACCTCCTTCCGTTCAAAGAACCAACAACGCTCGCACGATCTCTCGACTCGTTTGCCCAACGCATTCGTCAGCATCAGGCTACAGTGTAATATCACGACCGCTTTTGATAGAGTAGCTGAGGAGTATTATTTTCCATGCAGAAATTCAATGTCTTTCAAAAGAATAATCTTTTAGTCGGGACTCATTTAGCGATAGAGATTCCATCCTCTTCACCAGAACTGCGAGCTTTTGTCATTATAGGCTCGTATATTGAGGCATCACGAGGCGCAAGAAGGCCTTCAAAGTTTTTGAATGCTGATCACCAGGATTTACGGTTCTGGTTAAGAAAGTATGAAATAACAAAAAAGTTACTCGCCTCGAATGATCTAGATATACATGAGTCTCAGCTTGAGAATTTTGTGTATATGAATGGATTTCAAAACATTGAAACGTTAGAAGAAAAATCATGCGAATATGTTGACGATTTTTCCTCGATAAATGTGGCATGGAAGCTAAATATATCTTTATTTGATTAAAAAAGCCACATGAAGCATTGATTGCTGCTCTGTATCCGAAAATCGTTCCTGCATCAACAGCCAGGCCAAAGCCCTTGGAATTGAGCGGCCAAAAATGCGCAATGGCGCTTCTGTCCGCACCATGAACACGCTGACCTATCTCATCATTAATGGCAATGCACTTCAACGAGCACGTTCCATAAATGCTTCATTATTAGGGGGAATTCGATTGTGAGAATACAGCCGACCCTCCCATTCGGGATTGAAACTTGTGAATACTCGCGCGCTTGCACTCACATGACTGTGGTCTAAATGGCTTATGCAACCCATTCGAAGGGTGCAACTAACTTATTTGTAAAAGTCCTTCATTGATGGATTTGGCTCGACTGAGAGCGCGTTCATTGATAATCACAGAGGTCAATGTGTTGAGGTTAGCGACAGAGCGATGATGATGGACTCTGGGTCGCTCAATTCCAAGGGCTTTGGCCTGGCTGTTGATGCGTTCACAACTGGTTCGTTGGGTGTACACGGCCTTGTAGGGGGACTCTCACGATCGAGACTGACACGCATTCTTGCGCCCTGCTCCCGATTCACATCCTTGACGCAGCCTTTCTCTTTCACATATGGTGCGTGATTCCGGCTCCTGGTGCTTTAGTCCTGGATGAGTTGGTGGGCGAAACGGGTGGGGTCGCGGTCGTTCTTTTTCTCTCGGGCTTGCAGGATGAGTTGATCCAGGTGTAGGAGATCGACGGGGCGCAGGATGACGTAGGCGCTGCCACGTGCATAGAGGGGCATGCGGACCTCGATGCTGGCTACGCTGGCACTCGGCCCCATAGTTGGGTAGAGAATGGTGGCGCGATCACAGTTGTCCTGGCCCAGGGCGTACATGATGAGCTGATAGAGCATGTGGGGCGGCAAGGTGTTTTGCCACAGGTCGCGATATTTGGCGTCCAGGATGGCGACTGCTTTGCCTTTTTGTTTGACAACATAATCAGGGCGAAGCTGGGGAGCCTGGCGTTTCCGGGGATTTTCTACATAGCCCATAACGGTGTCCAGCACATATTGCTCCTGTACTTCGTAATCCGGAAGGTTCTCTGATAGGAAGCGATAGAGGAGGTTCTGGAAGAAAAGGTTCATGTCAAAGAGGAAACCGGGCAGCGCTATGTCTTGCGGTTGGCCTGCGACGCTGATACCGCTCGCGGCCAGCAGTATTTCAATCAAGGTGAGCACTGGCAGGTAGGGCATGGTCTGGCGTGTCATGGCGCGGTGGACCTGCTTGAGGGTCTGGGCATTTAAGGTGAGCGAAGAGATGTTGGGCAGGTGATAGCGTTCAAGGCGCTGCAATTTCATTCGTAGGGCATCATGTGCTGTGAGTTGCGCGGCCAGGCGCACACCTTGCTTGAGCACGCGGTTAATCAAGCTGTCTTCCAGGCGGAGATAGTGGGTACAGGGAAGGGTAGATTGCACCATCCCGCCTTGATTGGCAATAGCGCTAAAGGAGATGCGGCCTCTGGGGCTGCTCAGGGCTTCGTGGCGTTGCACATATTGTTTCTGCAGGCCGTGTAAGACGAGCTCGTTTGTTTCTGCCAGCAGTTGTTGGAACAGGAGCTCTTGAAATGAGTTGGCTTCGGTATCAAATGAGGTGGCCGAGAAAAGGTCGAGTGGATGCAGACCATAGGCGTATTGCATGAGCCGCAAGAAGGGGAGTCCTTTGACTTTGGGACGGATGGTGAGCGAGAGCTCTCCCAGGCGGATGCGCCCAATGAAGGATGAGGCCTCGATGTCTATCCCTCGGTGGTGCTGGATGATGGTTAGCCGGCCGGAGGAGGCGAGTTCCTGGATCAGTTGCTGGGTCTGATCGTCCTGCGGTAAGGCGAGGCCAGCGAGTTGGGGATGAGTGACAATGGTTGCCCGTTGCCACTCTTGCATATTAAGCTCTATACTCATTGTGCTTGCCCATCGTTCTGCTCAGCTTCGCCATCTTCCAGGTTTTCAAGACTCGCATCGTTCTCTTCGGCCTCGTTGAGGGCGGCCTGTTGCTCCTCGATGGCGATGGCCTGGGCCGAGGTGAGAATTTCGGGCGAGGGAGCGAGCAGGGCCTGGACCAGGCCGTCCTGCTGGGCAGGCTCAAACAACTCATGCCGGACGACCTGAGCTTTGGCATCAATGAGTCCAGACCCCATAATCTTTTCCAAGCGAGCGTAATCTTCATAGCAGTATTCTTCTAGCAGCGGCAAGATATCATCCTGGATTACGCGGGCCAGGATGGCCAGGTCTTCGATGGGCAGTCCCTTTTCCATCAGGTAGGCATGACCAATCTGGAGGTTGCGCGCATCGCGGCCAACGTGCTGGCAGATACGGCTGTTCAGGGCCTCTAGCCAGAGTCCCAATGGGATACCGCTGACTTCGGCTTTTTTGAGGGCGCTACTATCTGGCAACAGCTCAATGAAGCCAAAGCGCCGGCGCAGGGCGGTATCCAACAGGGCAATTGAGCGATCGGCGGTATTCATGGTTCCCAGGATAAAGACGTTTGGTGGGACCTGAAATTGCTGCCTGGTCAGCGGCAAAAGGATCGACTTGCCGCGCTTATCTTTTTCCAGGACCAGCAGGAGCTCGCCAAAGATTCTGGGGATGTCGCCGCGATTGATCTCATCGATGATCAGGTAGAAATTTTCTTTTGGTTGCTGGGCGGCATCATGACAGAGCTGCTTGAAAAGGCCGGCGCGAGGCGCAAACTGCATCTGCCCATTGGCGGTATCGGGCCGGAAACCCTCCAGGAAATCTTCATAGCCATAGGCTGGATGAAAGCAGCAGATGCGTACATGCCCAGCCAGCTCCTGGCTATCACCAATGATCGTCAGTTTTTGCTCCGGCGTCAGGTCCGCAAAGGGCAGCTTAAAACATGAGCGCGCCGCCAGTTCACGCGCAGTGCTCTCCGCCCAATACGTCTTGCCCGTTCCCGGAGGACCATACAAGATCACCTGCCCCTTACGTGCCAGCGTTGCCTGGATACGCGCCATCAAACCAGTGAGCAACGGCAGTGGCTTAGGTGGCTCCGGTGGTTGATTGCCAGTAATTGGAGGTTTAGGAGATGGAGGATTACCATCTGATTTATCTTCTTCCAGAATGTACTTTTCTGCATTGATAAGATTCTCGGGCTGCTTCATTTTATAGACGCTAATCAATTTTCCTTCAAAGCTCCCATTTTGCATTGACAGCTTCCATTCTTCTATGGAAAGCCATTCTACGGGCAGCCGATGTGGGAATTTTTCTCCAGCAGCATACTCATATGTACCAATCACCTGTCCAATACCCAGGACAGTAACACCATCACAAGCCAGAATGAGATCACCAATCGCAATATTATGTCGGAAATCAAAAAGTTGGCGACGGAATTTACCAATGACCGCAGAAGTCCTATCAGGATAACTGGCTTGAAGTTTTTGTACCAATGCCTGTACGCCCGCGTCATCTTTGGTTAAAGATGAAAGATCACCGACAGGAGACCAACCAATCGCACAACAGTTACCGTCACGCATGGCAGGCCAGCCTTCTTTCGGTGCACCATCATCATAACCTGAGGTCCCAATACGCCAGTAATTATGTAAGTTTCTCCCATCACGCTCATTCAATACTTTGGTGAGGTTATGCACTGGTATTTGTAGCTGGTGAGCGATAGCAACATAATAAGCTGCCGTGATATATCGGCCATCAGTAGCAGGCGGAGCAAGCAAAAGTTTGATCAAATGGAAGCGAGCATACTCAGGACTGTGGAAGTCATCTATTTTGTCGGGATAGAGCAGGCTGAAATATTTATGACCCCAGGCTGAATTGTATACACTTGAAGCGAGACGCGACATGTCTTGCTGTAGCCGCTCGTATGCGGCTAAGTCTGCATGCTCTGGTAGATGATCCAGCAATTCACAGCCGCGTATAAGGTCATCGCGATGTTGCCGGGCCAGCACGATTGCTTCTTCCACAGAAATTTCTTTAGGTGCCTGAGGAGTTCCGGTGATCCATACCCCACTTTCTTTTCTACGAAAGAGGCCAAATTTATAGGCGCTCCCTCCTGAGATACTCCCAAAGATAGCGGGCAACTCATCATCATTCTTGAATTCTATCCAGTAGACCAGGCTATCAGTCGTGCCATGACTGTGCATGGTATTTAATAACGTTTCCCCATCCAACGAGGCCAGTTGCTCTGGCCCAAACTTGTTGCGGAAAGTGCGATAATAGGTCGCCAGTTCTTGCCTGGATGGCAATTTCCCGCTATCTTCCAGGTCTTTATAGTGCCGCATTACATCTTGAGCAACGCGCTCGTCCAACTCCAGCACATGACTGCCATCAATCTGCAAAACCATCGTTTCCTCAATCTTTAAACACACAAACAAAAGAATAACCACAAACCAGCCAGGATCACCAGCTAACCTTCAATACTCTGATCAAATTAAGCACTACACCTCAACCCCGGTCCGAGGCGGATGTGCCACAGCAGGATCAGCTGGCGGAGGATCGAGCCGCGTCTGATATGGCTCCCCCGACTCGATCGCTCGCTGCATTTCGTCATAGATCTCCAAAATCACCTGCTTTGTGCGATAATCTCCATATTGCTTCTCATCTTTGCGCTTCACAATCGGGAAAGTTTCCATAATGTAATCCACATCATCGCGCTGGATACCATAAAGGTGGAAATAAGCAGCATCAAGCTCACAACGCAACAGAAAGCGCCGCTCTTCATCCCATTGGAAAGGAGGCCCGCTATAACCACAATCTTTGGCAAAGGCTTCGAGATCCCATGCTGTGTATGTAAGCTCTAACATACGTGGAGTGATCCAATCTTCTGCAGTTTGAGTTTTGTTCCATCCACACGCATATTTATATAGTTGAGGTAGAAGAACTGGAAGTTGTTCTAAAATAAAAAATGTCATATGAGTTCCACCAAGTTTTTGTCTTCCTACATAGTCGAAAACAAAAGAGCAGCAGCAACTATTAAACAATAATAAGTCAACGCTAGCTTTGGTGTTTAAAGTAATAATAGGTAGAGTATGTCCACAAGAAGCAAATGGAACAATTGAAAAGATAGCAGTTCTAAGCACTGTTGCATTAGTAATATCTCGGAATACATTAAATGCATTACTATCTCTAGCTATTGAAGTAGGATAATGCGATTCATGAATCCAGTATTGAGGGAGAGAATATAAATAAGGATCTTTATGCTGATCTCCCAACTCGGGAAGTTTACCTTGATTTGCTTGAGCCTGCGTTTGTCCTTCATAGGTTCCAAAGCGATGATCTAATTGCCAGATCATTTTACCCTCATACAATGGTAAATAACGTTCTTTATTTTTCTCAAATATATTCCCAGCTAAGATCCACTCATCCTTTTCTAGCTGCTCACGTGAACGGAAAAGGTGAGAATCATTGGCCATATCAAACATCCTATGAAATTTAACATTCCATGGGTTCTCTTCTGGTGGCCCTTCCTTTATCAGCACAGGGACATGTTCATAAATTGCAGTTGTGATCTCTTTGTCGCGCTTTGAGCGGAAGATCGGGCAGGTTCGGGTGTTTGGATTAAGTAGCTCAATGTCCCTAGCCGAAAGCGAGAAATGGCGATCTTCCTGTTGTAAATCATCCGTACGATATATGCCAAAAGCAAAATCAGCTTCGGTTACTTTTCTATTGTTGCCAGAAATAGTTAGCAGTGCAAAACCAACACGATGATCTATCCCCGGAAATAATTTTGCTTCATTGATAAAAGAGAAGAGGCTTACAAGTGACATGGTATCAACAAGATCTCTAAAGAAAAACTGTGTTGTGTTATCTGTTGCAATACCGGAAGGAACAACACAGCCAAGTCTGCCTGTTGGGCTAATGACATGGTGCATATTTTCTGCAAAGATGGTGTAGGTATTAACATCCCCACGACCACAGAGGGGATAACGTCCACTGTCACGGACAATATGGCTTTCACCAGTTGCTTTGCGCTGATCTTCATAAAATGTTTTGTACAGCTCGGGATCATCATATTGCAATCTATCGATCAAACGTTTGCGGTGCGCTGCATTAGCAGCGTTAGCAATCGAGGGTTTGCGCGCGGCGAACCATTCTTTTTCCTGGATTTTGATGCGTTCCCATGGTGGGTTGCCAAGCACGACATCGAAGCCGCCGGACCAGCCGGTTTGTTCGTTTTCGGGGATCTCGCCTTTGGTAGGGAGACGGAAGACTTTAGGAAAGGCAAGATGCCAGTGGAAGAACTGGTATTGGTCGGCAAGGCGCTTGATCTCGTCTTTCATCCAGCCGACGATGTTGTAGGGGCTTTGCTCAAGCTGGCGAAAGATTTCCTGGGTAATGGGGTAAGCGAACTCGCTGTTCTTTTTCCAGACAAAGGCGGCGCACCAGGCATCGGCGAGCAGTTTGCCGTTTTCGTAGTTGCTAGAGGTGAGCAGGCTGTTGTATTGCTCTTCTTTGCGATGGATGGCCTCCACGGTATCATCATCCATCTCTTCCATCTGCAACATGCTGGCGACCAGGTTGCCCAGGCGCTCCCAGGGCACCTCACCTGCTTCGTCAAAGAGCGAGAGCTGGCCGGACTCACGAAACTGCTTGTTTTTCTTTTTGAACTCGCTACAGATTTTTTTGTCATCGCCCTCAATGGGATTAAAGGCACTGTCAGGGATGCCGTTGCGCAGGAGGGCAGGGGTAGTGCCAAGCAGGCTGTTACCGCACTGGATATGAGCATCCAGGAAGGAGAGCGGCTTGCCGGGCTCGATGGCCTCCATCCACAGGTTGACTTTGCAGAGCTCGACGGCCATGGGGTTAATATCGACGCCATAGATACAATGGCCGACCACATCACGCAGGGCGGCGCGGCGCGCGGCTGCATCGGGCTCTTCGCTATCGGTGAGGGCGGCGGCCAGCCGGCGAGCGATGCGGTGCGCGGCGGCGATCAGGAAGTGGCCACTGCCACAGGCGGGATCACAGACCTTGAGGTCGAGGATGGCTTTTTTCGCCTCCTCTTTGTTTTTACCCTGGCAGGCCTCTTCCAACACAGGATCAAGGGCCGAATCGAGCAGGCAATCAATCAGGCTGGTGGGGTATAGTAGCTACCTGTGGTCTTGCGATCGTTACCACTGGCGGTCGTTAATGCAAAGGTGCCCGCTTCGATGTCGAGTTCAGGATGCAGTTCGAGTAAGGACTCATAGACGCTACCCAGCTCTTCGGAGCCGATGTTTTTGTAGTCAACGTGGCGCGGCACATTGTTATCATAGGTCAGCGAGAGCGAACGGACAGCCTTCAAGAGGTCATGGTTCGCCAGCTGGCAGCCGACCAGGTCGATGGCTGACTTGGAGGAGAAAAGGAAGCCATTGAGGGCGGGCAGACCCAGGCCGGGACAACCCACTGAGCCAGCTTCACCACCAATCTGCTCCATCACCAGCCAGAGCACCTGGTAGAGATCGGCATGGCGGGTGCCCAGGCGCTGCTCGGCATAACGACGCAGACGGGCCGTCGAGTAGTAGCGGGTATAGCGTTCGCGCGCCTGCTCATCGGCATCGGGAGCAAACAGCACATCACGATCCTCAGCCACAAAGAGCACGATCATACGGTAGACAAAGCGCAGCACCTGCCGATAATATTCCTGCGGCTGCAAGGTACCATCGCGCAACTTCTGGCGCAGCACGTTATTGGCTGGATGGGCCAGGTAGCCAGCACCCAGCGTATTAATCGCCGTCTCCACCCCATCGCGCAACTTGTTGAGGATACGCATCCCCTGGTCCTGGGCCAGGCGGGACCACTTCTCCAGCCAGCAATCGCTGGGGCGCTCGGCCTCGACCCGCGACTGATGACAGAGCAACCAGAGCAGGACAAAGTCGGCATAGAGCTCGCCGCGCAGCATAGTCTCCAGATCAAACTCGACATAGGAGAGACGCGTCAGGCTCACATTCTTGCGCAGAACGCGCAGCTGCAAGCCATTCGAGACCATCCCCCAGAGATGCTCCGTGGAACGGTTCAACAGCTCCTGCACCATACTATATGGGCTGCGCCTGGCGCTCCCCGAACCACCAGCAGCCGTCGTAGTCCCCCGACTCAACTGATCCAGATCCACCTTAAAGCTCACCAGGTGGATCGGCAGATGCTGCCAACCATGCGAGATCGGATAGCTATTCTCACCCACCTCCAGAGCCTTGACGCCAAATAAGCGTCCATAACCCAGCTCAGAAAAGAGCGGCAACAACCAGTGCTCACGCGTCTGGGTAGTCCCACTCTGACTCTCCCCAAGATTCATCGTGGAGTACTGGAATTTCTGCCAGGCCCGCAAGACCTTCGACCACGAGGCGCTGATAACCTCATTCAGCTTCTCGCCATCATGATAATAATCCTCCGCCCGCAGCCCGGGCAGATCAGGATCAAACCGGGCGATGCGCTGCAAGACATCAATGGGCAACAAGGCCCCTTCACTGGTCACAGTAGGAAACGTTGAACGCTGACGATTACGCATAGACTAACCGCATCCTCTCTAAAGTTTAGCCTTGCATTGGCAGATAGACATAGACACCCAGCACATCGGGGGGCAACTGCGGCTCAACCGCGACATTGCGCACACTCAAGGATGAGGCACGACGCACGCGCCGATGCGCATCCTTTAAGATCGCGCCCCGCTCAAAGGCCAGCTCCCGCAAATGCGGAGCCAGATGTTCTTGATAGCCATTGAGCACCTGCTTCAAGAAATGTTGAATCTGGACAGCCGCAAGATTGGCTTCTGATGTAGCAGAGAGCAGGGCCTCGATCGCCTGCTCATTGTCCAGCCAGCGGGCACTGGCGGGCATGCCTTCAAAGGCAAAAATCCGGCAATCCTCGGCCAGCAGCGGCTGCGCGTCACTCCCGGGACGTTGCGGAGTCGTAATATGGAAGCGCATACGCACCAGCAACAGCGTCGTCCGCGTTTGAACCTGCCTGGTCTTGATCACCCCACTACGGCGCGCCAGAGCGGGATTCTTCTCATCTGGCACGCTATCCAGCGAGGTATCCATCACATAACCTGCCAGGCCCTCAACCAGGGATGGGTACGCGTTAAATACACGGTTTCGGGCAAGCCGGGACGGCTAAAGCTGACCAGGAGATGCTTATCCTCCCCTTTGAGCGCATAGCGTTGCGCGCCAAGCGCATCCTTAACCGGCAACGGCACATCCTTCAGGCGATAATCCACGATCTCGCCATTAGCCGAGGTACTGACAAAGGCACGATAGGCCTGCAACACCTCGCTGGTAAACTTCGAGACATCGGTCGCGATACCGATCGCCGAGCGCACCGCCTCCAGCTCCTGCCGCACCTCATCCGTCTTCAGACTGTGATGGGCAAACAACGAGCGAGACACCTGCTCGCGCTCCGCCTCCACATCCCAGCGTTTAAACAGTTCATCGCGCTGCGTGTGGATCGGATTCTCAAAGCCCGGCAACTGCTGCTGCTCCGACAGATCCTCCTCATGGGTCAAGACGCTCTCAAACAGCGCCTCAACCACCTGCTCAGTATTCAGCGGCACCGGCACCGAGATCCCCAGCGTACTGCGAATCTTGCGATGTTTATTGATCAGCACATCGAGCACGATGCTATCCACAATATTGTTCTTGCCGTAGTAGGTCAGCACCCGCACCTTCGGATGCGCCTGCCCAAAGCGATCCACGCGCCCCTCACGCTGCTCATGTCGCGTCGGATTCCAGGACAGATCATAGTGAAAGACGGCGTTAAAATATTCCTGCAGGTTGATACCCTCACTCAAGCAGTCAGTACAGACCAGGACACGTTGGGGAGATTGCGCTAATTGCTCCACGCGCTGCTCACGCTCGGTTGGGGGCAGGACCCCGGTCACTGCCGCGATCTCAACCGTTTTAGGCAGAAACTTGCGTAGCTCCTGCGCCACATAGTCGGCCGTCGGAATAAAGCGGCAGAAGACGATCGGCTGATAACCATCCTTAACCATCTGCCCGATCAGCGCCATGGCCTGCTGCAGCTTGGCATCCTTCGCACCCTGCAGCGACTCAGCTTCGCGGGCCATCGCCAGCAGGCGCTGCCGCGTCTTCTTCTCACTCCCGCCAGTAGCATCATCATCATCAAAATCACTGCCCGGCGTAATGTCGATACCCTCGGTCGTATCGCTATCCGTCAGATCCAGCACGGTACGCCGTCCAATGGCATCGGCCTCCGACTCACTCTCAGCCCCCGCGACCTGGGCGCGATTGCGCAGGGTCGTAGCGGCCGCAGCCGGACTTGAGGCCATCGAGCGCAAGAGCGCCAGCACCGACCACCAGCGCACCCGCTGATGTCCACGTCCCCCACTGGTATCCTGCACCGTCTCGCGCGCATAGCTCATAATGCGATCAACCAGGCGACGATACTCTGGCGTCAAAATATAATGCTTCTCAGCGTCATCACGGCCAGGAAACGGCGTCTCTAGCTGCGTCTCCTGTTTCAGAAACGCCTGGATATCAGCACGGCGGCGCTGCACAAAATGCTCCGCCAGCTGCTGGCGATACTTCTCATTCTGCCGCCCGCTCAGATTGTCCGGGAGCTGCTTAAAATCCTCATCCAACAAGGTCAATAAAGAACGGAAGGCCTCCTCATCACCACTATGCGGGGTCGCCGTCACCAGGATCAAGTGGCGCTCTTTACGCGCAGCCAGACTGGTCAGCAACTGATAGCGCTGGTGCCGCCCACCACGGGCCTCATTGGAAAAGGCACAGGTATGGGCCTCATCCACAATCACCAGGTCAGGGCAGGCATCCACAAACTCGGCGCGCCGCTTATCGGCCTTAATAAAATCAATCGAAATAATCACAAAGGGATAATGCTGGAACAGCGACTCATCCTGACGGCAGTGGCGCTCCAACTGCGCCGCCGTACTGGATAGCACCAGGACCGCATCGATATGAAACTTCTCCTGCAACTCTGCCTGCCACTGTTCCGCCAGGTGTGGTGGACACAAGACCGCCAGGCGATCAACCTCACGCCGATCCAGCAGCTCACGCGCAATCAGGCCAGCCTCGACGGTCTTACCGATACCCACATCATCAGCAATCAACAAGCGCACCGGGTCCAGGCGCAACGCCATCAGCAACGGGACCAGCTGATAGGGGCGAGGCTCCACAGCGATATGCGCGAACGAGCGAAAAGGTCCGGCACTCGACCGGAAGCCCAGACGCACCGCATCGCGCAGCAGGCGGCAGGAACGATAATCCCCCCACTGCGTCGGATCAGGCAACTCAAACTGAGCGGGCACAACAGACGCTCCCTCTAGCGGCAAAAAGATCCCCGCAACCTCCTCATCCGTCCCACCAAGCGGTCGCACAATCAGCATCTCCTCATCAGACTCCGGCAAGACCACCCACTCACGTCCCCGCGCCTTGACCAGCGAACCAACCGCGTACATCATGCATCCCTCCTGAATAGATCCGCGTACTCCGCGAACACAGCATCCCATTGCTCACGCGCGCCAAAGCGCACCACCATATAACCCGCGTTCTCTAATTTCTCAATCAGCTCGCCATCGCGCTCCCCGCGCTGCGGCTCATCCCCATCCACATAGACCGCCAGGGCACGGCCATCCTGGGTATACAAGAAATCGGGACACGTCGATGTATTGGGGACCGCGCAATGATGCTGGTCAGGCGACACAAACTGGCGCGCTTGCGCCTGCGTCAGCCACTCCTGCTCAAGCGCCGAAAGCCCGGCCTCGACCGTAATCAGCTCACTAGCCTCAATCGCGGGCGTACTGCCAGTCAGGCGTTGCAGGTACGGCTTGATTGATTGCCGATCCAGGAAGCGATGATCCTTCTGATTGGCATAGGTCATCAGACAGTGATAGCAGGCGGCAACACACTCCTCCAAAGCCCGATCAGCCTTGCCATAGTCCACGCCAGTCTGCGGATCAAAATGGCACAGACCTAGCGCGACTGCGGCCACCTCGGCCACCGCTAACGGAGCATCGATCAACTGGCGCAAGACACCCGCACCACCCTCCGAAGCCTCATAGAACAAAATCATGCTCCGTTTTTTCGCATCCGGTAGCGGCTCAGCCGCCAGCTCATTATCCTCAAGCTGGAAACGCACCTGGATGGCATTCTTCAAGGCCGCCTGCAGCGAGATCAGCTGGGTAGCATTCAACGAGACCAGCGGCTCAAATAGCAGACAGTTACGGGTATCCTCAACGTAGGGAATCACACGCAGCCGACTGCCCGACATCGCATCGCCTGGATCATCCGCCGACTCATCATCCTTGCCCCAATAACCGCGCTCGGTATCCAGTACAAAACCATGCACATCTTTATCTTTGCGGCGCGCCGGGCCAAGGTTGATGCGCCACAAGGAAGCAGCCTGCCCATAGGTTAATCTAGCGATGCGCTCACCCTGTTCATCCTCGACATAGGCCACAAAAAACGAGGGCTTGCCATCACGGCGATTAGGGAAACGTACACCGGTGCGAATATCATAGCCCTGCCGCTGGCGCTCCTCCTCATCAGAATTAATCTTGTCCCGGCGCCGGGTCGAAACATTCTGCAATCTGTAGAGGGTGGTCAACGTCGAAAGCTTGTCATGCTTACAGCGCGCACAGACATCTACCGAGCGGGTCGTATCCAGTGGATGAAGATAGCCACAGCGCTCACACTGCTTGATAGAGCTGGTCAGCACCCCCGAGCGATCCTCACGCACCGAGAGGATGGAGCGATTGATAATATAGCGCGACCCTTCGTGGTAGACGATCGCCCGCGGAGCGAACTCCGAGATCGCCAGGAAACGGGGGCGCGAAAGATACTCATCCCGCTGTTTAGCCCGACGCGCCGGAATATAGGCCGAGAGCGGCAGGCGCGGGAAATTATAACCAGGCAAAAAGCCCTCGCTGGCAAAGTAGCGATAGCTATAGAACTCCGAGAACTCAATACGCTCGGAAGAACTACTGGCCGTCAGCAGCTCCAACTGAGCCTCTGCCTCTGAGCGCAGACGTTTGGCTTTTTGCTTATCCTCTTCACTACGTGAGGCATCACGGATAATACCATTTTGTGTATCGCGCTGCGCCTGGGCCGCACGATACAGTCCACGCCAGCGATCGGCAGCGGCATCAAAGCTCTGCTCGATCGTATCCAATTGCACCTGCACCCAATCAGGGGTAAACCAGGGAGCAGTCTCCTCGGTCAAATCATTGGCCAGGGTCTGCAAGACCCGGCGAGCATGCAAAATGGCCCGCTGGCGCGCTGGAAGATCACGCAGGGCATGCAGAATCAGCGGCTGCAACTCCAAACTCGGCTCATCCCCCTCCACATCCAACAAATCCTTCAGCGACTCACCGAGCGAGAGATTGGTTTCCGCCAACCAGATCGCATACACATGGGCGCGCAACAGATCCTCATTCGTTAAATCCAGTCGCGGCGGGCTGACCGCGCCACTGACCATATTGCCGGGGTGTTGAAAGAAATATTGATCGTGCGAGCTACCGGTAGAACAATAGGAGAAGACCAGGGCGGGCTGTCCACTGCGCCCGGCACGCCCACTGCGCTGCGCGTAATTGGCTGGTGTCGGCGGCACATTGCGCATATTCACCACATTGAGCTCGGCGATATCCACACCCAGTTCCATCGTCGGTGAACAATAGAGGATCGGCAGCTCATTGGCGCGAAACGCATTCTCGCGCTCCTCGCGCCGTTCCGCCGGTACCTGAGCCGTGTGCTCGGCCGCATGCAGATCCTCCATCCGCTGGAGGTCGTCCGCATTATCCTGATAAAATTGCAAGAAAAATTGATTGACACGTTTCTCCGGCAAATCCGGGAGGTTCGGCGTGCGCAAAGGATCATGATAGGGCTCAGTCCCATCGCCGGCATACCAGATAATCGAGGACGCCGCGAGCTGGTAACCACCAACCGAAGTATCTTCTGTCTCCGGCTCCCCATTTTTGCCTTTTCCTTTCGGGCGGGGCGGTCGCACCTCCTCAACCAGATCCGCCGTTGACAAGGCCGAGAGCAGATCCCTGATCACTTTCTGCGTCTCGTCTGCTTTGAGGGAAAGATCAAAGCCACGCAGAATCGCGCGCACATAGCGGCCATAGCTACTCAAGCCAGAGAGGTAGCGCTCACTGCGATCATCCTCTTTGCCACGCGAGCGAGGATACAAACGGGTCGCATACAGCAGTTCCTCATTTTCATCCAACCCCCACGGAGTAATCAGGTGTTGGCTACTCTGCTGCTTAAACTCGGACTGCCGGGTATCATCCAGATAATCCACCCGGATCGCCAGTTCGCGCCGCATATGATCCAGCAGCGTACGGCAGAGCCGATAACGAGCCTGTACCGGAATTGTCCGCAGCACCTCATGATATTGCTGCCACAGCTCCTGATCCTCACAGACCTCGCGTAGATCCTGATATTCAATGCGCAACAAGCCACACTGTTCCAGATTGGGAGAAGTGATACGCCAGCCGCGCCGCAGATCCAGATAGAGCCGATAACCCAGGATATTGCGCAACGCCTGCTCGGTCTTAATCTTTGCGCTATATTTAGCCTCAGGATTGACCGCATACTTATCAGGGCTCAATTGTAGCGCATCAAAAACCTTCTGCGTCAAAGTATCATGCTGAATACCAGCGGCCCCAGCCTTCTTGACGGCACAATACAAGGCCGAGCGCAGCTGACCGATCTCAACAAAATCATTGAAGTGACCGGCCTGCAAAGAGGCATCCTGGCGATTATCGGTAAAGCTCAACATCTTGGCGGCCATCTGTAAAGCATCGCCGTGCTCCTGCGCCTCACGCAAATGCCGGATCGCCGACAAACTCAGGATCGTCGTCGCGGTACTGCGCCCCTCCGAGCTCAACTCGGTCAGCTTCTCAAAGTCATTGTCGATATAAGTGCTATAGGAAACGCCACAATGCAGACAGAAACGGAACGGGGCCGGCACAAAATGGCAGAGCATCCCCTCGTCGTCATCAGTTTCCAGTACCTGCCCCGCAGGATTGACATAATAGGGTTGTGGCACATTCTTGCGCATGGAAGAAGAGATCAAACGCTCCTTACCATTGCGGATCTCTTTCCACTCACCGGGCACCCTGGCCAGAATACCATCGGAGTCAGCCGGCCATTGCTCCTGGTCATTCTGCGAGAAATACAAGAAACCAGGAATACCAACCAGCGAATTTTTATCGCTGACGATCCCATCGCCGGTATAGCGCAACTGATCCTGCACATCGCGCTCGATAAACGAATGCTCATCCTGCCAGCGCACCGAGTAATACTCCTGACCACAGGCGCGGCAGAAAACCAGGGGGAAAAGGACCCGCTCGCGTCCACCAGGCGCGAATTGTTGCCGCTGCAACGTAATATGGCGAGCGGGATCGAGCTCCAGCGTACTATAGACCGTATCACCTTTACTGATAAACTGATGCAGACGGAAAGCAAACGGAGCCCGTCCGGTCAAAGGGCTGCGGATCTTCTCATTTCCAGACAACAAGCCCTGGGTGATGGCCTCGATACATTGCTGCTCAGACTCGCCCGTTGCCCGTTGCAGCAAGGCAGCCGCACTCTCGGACTCTCCTGTCCCGGTAATACGCAGCGGCTTCTTACGACCCAACCGTCCATCCGTTTGCCGCTGCACCCCAAAGGTGCTCTCAATCCAGATCGAGAGCGGATCATGCTGGAACTCGCTATAGTTCTGCGGCTGCGACTGTTGATAGTGCGCCACCCGTTGCGTGAGCGCACGCTGAAAAGCAGGGGAAGCCTCATCAACCTCATCAGTAACGCGCACCAGGGTCTCACCGATCACATGATCGGGCTGGACCTCACAGCCAAAGATACGCGAAGCCATCGTCGAAACTTCCTGCCGCTGCTGCGCATAGGTGCCCGCACCCGCCAGCGTAGCCGAGGTACCAATACACTGCAACTCTGCCCCCCTGGCGGTCAGCCGATCCCGCACCCGGCGCACCAGCAGCGCCACATCGGCCCCCTGACGACCACGATACGTATGCAGCTCATCCAGGACCAGGAAGCGCAACTGTGCATTCTGCATCAGGCGCCGCTCGCGTAAACGCGTCAACACCAGTTCCAGCATCACATAATTGGTCAACAAAATATCGGGGGGATGCGCAATAATCTCCTCGCGCTCACTCTGTCGCTCCTGGCCGGTATAGCGCCGAAACGTCACCTCACGAGCAGAGTCAGGGAAATTGAATTGGATATACTTATTTAGCTCACCAAGCTGACTATTGGCCAGCGCATTCATCGGATAGACCACAATGGCCTTAATGCCCGGCTGCTCAGGATGGCGCAGCACATAATCCACGATAGGAATAATATAGGAAAGGCTTTTACCCGAACCTGTACCAGTCGTCAAAACATAGCTCTGCCCCTCGCGGGCCACCCGAATCGCCTCATCCTGATGCGTATGCAGGCGCAAAGGCTCACCTTGAGGATGCTCCTCATCCTTGCCACGGCGAAAGATACGAGCACAGGCCGGATGCAAAATCCCTTCAGCCACCAACTCATCAATCGTATGGCCCGGTTCAAAGACTGGATTCAACTGAATCAATGGATCAGGCCAGAGCATACTGTTATGAAACAATTCATTTTGTACATATTCACGAATGCGGGGAGTTCTAATTTGAATAAAGCTTTTAATATAGGAAGAATAATCATCAATAAGTTGTCGACGTAGATCAAAAATATTCATCGCAAAACCTCGTTGAGGAAACACAACAATGTTTACGCATTATAACTAGCACTTTCAGCATTGTCAACAAATACAAGTTGAGTCAAAAAGACACTTTTTACTTGACTTTTCCCTGTAATTACAGTAAAGTGAGAAAACAATATTGAAACCTATCAGGTTGCTCATTTTGCTTATAATTCCATATATTCAATTTCATAGAAAGCTGGGATATGAGTAAATCCTATCTCTTATTTCTCTCTTCACCCTCCATCCCCAGACACATCTCAGCACAGCAGTCACGCCTCCTGCTGAATCAGCATGCCACGCACCTGCAGGTTGGAGATAGTATCCTACTGGTTCAAGATCAGGTAGAAAAAACCATTTTGCCGGTCGTTTATACTGTCGAGGCACAGAACCGTGGCACAGGTGCGCTCACACTGAAGCGAGATGAGATTTACAACCAAACGATAAAGCTGGCTGACATTGCCACAATCCCTTCCCTTCAGCGCTATGCTGTCCAGAACAGCACACAACAATTGACAGAAAGCGACCTTACGTTTGTGACAAAGACAATGATGGGTGGAGGCAGGATGGAAGAAAGATCACTACTCAATGCAATTGCAGCTTATATTGCAGAACGAGGCTATTACTTTGAACGCGAAACGCTCGACAATTATCATATCTGTCTGAAGACCAGGCCTTTTGCTATACTGGCTGGACTCTCAGGCACGGGAAAATCCAAGCTCTCGCAGCTCTACGCCGAGGCACTGGGCCATAAAAAACAGTATCTGCGCCTGCCCGTCAGTCCCAACTGGTATAGCGACCAGGCCCTACTCGGCTATTTTGATACCATCAGTGGCCAATACATCACAGAGCAAGCAGCAGACTTTATCCTCAAAGCCAACCAGGACTCAGGTAACTTGTATTTCCTCTGCCTCGACGAAATGAACCTGGCCCATGTCGAACACTACTTCTCACAATTTTTGAGCGCCATGGAAGAGGATGATCCCGAAGAGCGTACCGTGCGCTTGATGGGAGACAATATATACCAGCGATTGGAAGAAAAAGGAAGCTTGCAGCCAACCCTCCAATTACCCACCAATCTCTTTTTTACTGGAACCATCAATGTTGACGAAACCACAAAGTCCATCAGCGACAAAGTTATCGACCGGGCCAACACACTGGAGTTCTTCAGCGTTGACCTGGAGAAAGCACCCCTGCCAGCTGAGATCCCGCCCTCGCCACTCAACATCTCAGCCTATACCTGGCAAAGTTATGTCAGCACCCAACGAGATACCACCTTTCGGCCACAGCTGATCGAGATCAGTAAAATACTCAACCGCGCCGACCTGGGCCTGGGTTTCCGTATCCTGCACGACATTGAGCGCTACATAGCAAACAGTAAGGATCTGCTAGAGCCAATCGTCGCCTTTGACCTCCAGGTCAAGCAGCGCATCCTCCCCCGTGTACGCGGCACCGAAACCATCAAGAAAAACATAGACGAACTCCATACCTTTGCCCACAACAACGGTCTTACCCGTACCGCAAATCGTCTGGATGAAATGAAATACAGGTTACAACGCGATGGCTACACCAGTTTCTGGCGCTAACAGCTGGCTCTCAATCCAGGGACGCCTGATATTTTTTCGTCCCGAAGAAGAAAACCAGCACTTCGAACTAAAAGAATACGGAGACTACACCATCAAGGTCACTCCGTATGCTCCTGAGGATGTCTCGCTCTACCTGGATGATGAAAAAGTGGAGAGCGAACATTATGGTCTGTGGAAATTTAATCCAACCCATTATGCGGGACTGTATAAAGTGACCGCTAAAGCACCTGGACAGCCAGATCAAGAGACCTGGCTGCGTGTTTTTCCCCACAAATTCACACAAAAGGCCTACGAATATATGAAAGAAGAGCTCAGCCGGACCGCGATCGACCTGCTCTTTCATCTCAATTCCCCGGCCCTGGAACGCGCCAACTATACATCCCATACCCGAGAGACCTCGGCCCTGCATGACTACCAGCAGGTACGCAGGATTATCGGAGAGATGCGCGACATTATATTGCGTATTCGCCTGGCACCACACACCACCCTGCATACCGAACTTGTACAACAGAAACTGCAACAGCTCAGACGCTTCTCACCCGAAATGCAGCCTGTAGCAGGGGCGAGAGTACCCATACCTGCGCGCAACGGCCAGGCAGCGCGATCCATCCCCCACGAATGGATGACCCGGCGCTCATACCTGAGCTATGATAGCTACGAGAACCGACTGCTTAAACACTTTATCAAACAACAACTGCTCCCTAAACTTGGTAGCATACAAGAGCGAGCCGAGCAAGAGAAAGAAAAAGTTAAAGACACCTATAACCGTTACCATAATAAAGAAGACCAGCAACTCATGGGCAGGCTAGGCCAGGCTATCGAGAAATGCAAAGAGATGAGGCAGAGCTGCCTGTATTGGACCAATGAGCTATTTTTGCAAGCGGCCCAACCGCTCGGCATACCCGGACAGGCTACCCAGGTCCTACAAAAAGATCCCGCCTATAGCCGCTTTTATCGTCTCTATCTACAATTTCAGCAGCGCCTCCAGACCACAATCGAGACCGAAAAATATATCACTGCCATCTCCCTCAGAAGGGTCAGCGCCCTCTATGAAATGTGGAGCATTTTTGGTGTCACACGCCTGGTCACCGATATCATGGAAAAAGAGGGCTACCAGATGACCGCCAATAGCACATTTGAAATCACCGAAAACCTCTTCCACTTCAGCGTCAAAACCAACACCGCCAGCATCGTCCTGGAAAAAGGCGACGCCCGTATAGAAATCAAATATGAACCCTATTATCACAACATAGCCGAGCGGGGCCTCAAGCTCCCGGCTATCGTCTCCACGACAATCAATGGAGGTCATCTCACACCAGACATGGCCATCGAGGTATATAAAGGAGGAGAACCACAAACCGCGTCTTAATCTTCGACGCCAAATATCGCTGGAAACGCCGTGGCACGAACACTTTCGTACCTAATCCAGATGATATGGATACCATGCATAAATACTACAATAGTATCCAGTATAAGCGATCCGCACCCACATCCACCACACTCCGATCGAGAGGAACCATACCACCACCGTTTGTCAGTAGCGCCTACAGCATCTATCCCGGCAACAAAATACATACCCAGGATAATGATCGCATAGGGGCCCTCCCTTTCTTTCCCAACATCTCAGAAGGCCGCCTCCACGACATCCAGGAAAAACTCAAAGACCTCCTCTACTACGCCTACGTGATCGACTAATAACCCTTTGGGACAAAGCTGCTCGCGTCCCCCGGAAGGTTCGTAGCTAACGTCTGGTAGATACCTCTCAAGAACGCTTTGTAACCAGGTTCGCCTATGATACCCAGGAGGCTTTCGAGACTAGACTGCAAGCCCCAGAGATAGTTGAGCGTGCCGGCATCGCAGGTGGTGCTTCGCTGTTCGCAGCGACCGGAAAACAAACAGTCATTCTGGAAGGCTACCTACCGTTTACCACCTATTAGCCTTGCTTTATTTGGTGGAATGCATAATTTCTTCTAAAGAATATCGCCAGTAATAACAGGCACCCTGGAACGGTAATCGCCCACGGTATCCCCCCTAAGAGCAATATAGGCACAGAGAAGGTCGGGGAGAAATAGGATATGACAAACAGTGGTGTGATTAAACCGTTGGCGAGGAAAAACGCCCTCATCCAGTGTTGTAAACCATATTTCTTAAAGACGGGAAACGCAAACAGGGTCGCCAGATTCAAAAAAACATAACCCAATCCATCTACGTCCCAAAAGAGCGAATGGGGCGTTTGATTGAGAAGGCTCAGAGCACCTACAGTCCCCTGCTGATTGTCAAAGGTCCAGGAGAAGCCTGCCGGTATCACTGTTGTGAGTTGGACAACGTAATTGAGCGTATTGTATGTTGTATAAATGACGGCAAAGGCGACCGCTGCATGGGTCCAGAACTTCTTCTCCGCTGGAACTGTATAGTGGAGGGCGAGCATAGCAATCAGGAATGGGGTCGCGATAATGAGCGAAAACACAAAGGCGATGATTGAGTCCTGCAAAGGAGTCACCACCTTGAAAATCTGCAGGGGGACGCTCACGATATAACCAATTGCCCCAATGAGCGCGACTAGAGCTGCCCAAAATCCAATTTTACTAGCGTGTCTCGCACTCGTGTCCAGCTCTCTCAACGTTTTGGCCTGTGTTTCTTTTGACATTCCTCTCAATCCTTTCAGGACGGCAAGGACGAATGATTCCCTCGCGTTCCTGTGATAGCCGATTATCAGCCGGCTTGACGCAAGCATACCAGTGCGCTATCTTTAACACAAGAACGCACAAAAAAGGTAGATACTATCCTGGAGGAAAGTATGGGAACACAGCTAGAAGATCGCTTCTTTCAATGTCCAGTCGATGCTGGATTGGCATTAATGGCTGGAAAGTGGAAGCCACGTATTTTATGGAAATTGTATCGCTACCAGACTATGCGGTTTGGTCAGTTTAAAAGGATGTTACCCGATATTACCGATAAGATGCTCACACAGCAGTTACGTGAATTGGAAGCGGATGGGCTGATTACGCGAAAGGTATATCCTGTTGTTCCTCCCAAAGTCGAGTACACGCTCTCCATCTTTGGCAAGACGCTCGAACCAGTGATCGCAGCCATCGCGACCTGGGGAGAAACGCATGAACAGGAGATTCGATCACGCTTAGAATCACACGACGTTGCTCTGCAAGAAAAATTATCTTGAGGCCAGAAAGACAATACAGAGAAATGATTCAGCTTACCTCTCTCTACCATATGGCTGAAGCCGCCAATTGGCCTGCGATCCAGCGCGACGGCTTGCACAGCGCCAGCACCCTTCTGGGCCTCGCAGGCATCCTCGGAGAGGACCGGGAACGATTAGAAAAGCACCAGCGATTGACGCATACCGAACTACCGAATGGCGTTCAACTACGGGATCAGCGTCCCATGCCTTCGACGGCACTGGCAAGTTGCTTGATCGGCATCTCCCCATCCGAATGGTACGCTCTTATCAATGCCCGCGTCTTCTTCTGGCTCGACCCGGCGCGACTCAATCGACAGCGAGCCGCCTGTGGTCCCCGCCCGCAGGTGGTCTTGACCGTGGATGCGAGCAAGCTCGTGGCGGCCTATGCCGAGAAGATTGCCGTCACCCCGATCAATAGCGGGAATGCTCGCCGCCGTCCGGCCAGGCGGGGAGCGGCAACCTTCGTTCCCTACGCGGCATGGGCCACATCTGCCTGGGCCAGTGAAGCAGCAAGCTTAGGCACCCCGATACGGCCATCGTCGCATTCTCCCGTGGAACTGACCGTAGCTGGATCGATTCTGGATATCATGCACTTCGTTGTCGGGGTGCAGCAGTTGGCACCAGATCAACTGTTCACGCCAGTCCATAGTTGATCTGGTGTTTGCTTCATGCCCTCTAAGTTTATTTATAGGCATCCTCCTTTGAGGCGATGATCAGCTCTTTCTGTGTAACTGCTAATACGCCGATTTCTCGGGCCAGATAGCTCCAGAAGGCAAGCAGAATGAGGACAAGGAGAAGCAGATACGGCATGAGCGTCCAGATGCCTTGAAACTGAGCAAGAATTCCCGCAAGCCAGGGCAAGACAGAGAGACCGCTGATGCTCACACTCACAAGTACACCTATTGCGCTGGGGACGAGGCGCTCTGGGACGAGTTTGGGGACGAGAGCGATGGTCATTGGATAAACGGGGGCTAAGCTGAGGCCGAGAAGACAGAAGCCAATGCCTGTCAGAATGCCAAACGGTATCAACCACGTGATCAGCAGGCTTAAGATCGCACCACCGATCAATATGTACATGAGTGTGGTCACGCTGACCCTTTTGCGTTCAGCCAGCGGTTGGATCAGGAAACGCCCTAGTGTCAGGCCAAGGCCAAAGCCACTGATAATCCAGCCTGCCGCGAGAGACCCGAACGCATGGGTATCCACAAGATAGGTGTATCCCCAACTACCGGCACAGATTTCCACGCCTGAATACACCAGCAGAAAAAGTGCGCTAAGCCAGACCAGGCGCCGAGTGAGCACTCCCCGAAAGGCAGGGCGTTGAGTCGAAGCCTGTTCTTGAGAAGGGCCTTTTTCAGCGGCAGGAACACCCAGGAAGAACACAGTGCCGCCGAGTTGCAGCAGGACGAGAGAGGCCAGCACCACATAGATGATGTTCCATCCCCAATGCAGGGCGAGAATGCCTGTCGCTAGCAGCGGGCCAAAGATGGTGCCCACCACAAAGAAGGCATGCAAATAGTTGAGGAGCGACGTGCGCTGAGGAAGCGCACTGATAAAAATATTGAAGCCAGTCTCAATGATGCCAGTACCCAGGCCCATACAAACGTAGGAAATCTCCAGCAGCGCGAAAGGGACTTGAAGAATAAAGCCCACCATACTGAAAAGAAAGAGGGCGGTGCCTATGATCAAAAGCCAGCGCAAGCCCAATCGTTCGGCCAGCGGGCCACAGAAAAAAGAGGAGAGGGAATAGCTCAAGTATAAGACAAAAAACAAGGTACCCAGCACGGCATCACCCACATGATAATACATGCTCAGGCTTTTGAGAATGACGCCGCCGATACCAACGCTCAAGCCAACAAGAGCAAAACTGTAGAATGACAATCCGATGGAGAGGCGTGCAGATTTGGTTGAGAGATCTTTCATGTGGCGAAGAGATTTCCTTTTTGCATGCGTTTTTGTATGCGTGGCAGGCAAGAGTTCTATCATCCCATTCAGGGTTCCAGGCCACTTGACAACTCCGCGTATCTCGAATGGAACAGATGAGTTGGTTTAGGATCAATCAAAGAGCTTCCTCTTGCTCTCACGAGACAAGAGAACTGGTTGCCTGATACGCCACCATCCCATTACTGGATAATTTTCATTATATGATATTCTGGTAGAGTTTCGTAACAAATGTTCGACGATTTTTAGGTGAATGGTAGGAAAGCGATGCGAAACATGGGAATCGAGTTCGCAGACTGCCGTAAAAAGGCGAAAGTCAGCGGCCTGTTGCATGCACATGTTGTAAATTTCGTAGGACAGCGACTTCGTCAGTACCCATGCGAGGCTTTCGTCAAGCCAGGTCAGGCGCGTCGGCTGATCTTTCCCAGGCAAGCGTCGGGCTGAGAATTTGAGCAAGATGGGAGAAGATTTTTTCTTGATCTGCCAATAGAATAGATAGACGTGCAACTTGCAAGAAAATCTACGCTCTCCATCAGTCATGCCGAATGCAAGAGGGACTTGCAGGTAGTTTAATGTAAAAGGAAACACCGATGAACACACGTGATCAGCACCAATGGTCGCCAGATGTTGGAGGAACCCGGTCATGAGAAAAGTTATTGTACTCGAATTCATCACTCTTGATGGTGTCATACAAGCCGGAGGCGCGCCAGATGAAGATACCAGTGGTGGCTTCGCGTATGGCGGGTGGCAAGCTCCATATTCCGACGATGTTCTTGGAGCCGTCATGAAGAAGCAGATGAGTATGCCGTTTGATCTGTTGTTGGGGCGCAAAACCTTTGAAATTTGGGAACCCTACTGGCCGAAGCATGCCGACATATGGCCGGGCGCCATTACAGCGACCAAATACGTTGCCTCGAATACCATGACTTCTAGCGAATGGCAGCCCTCCGTGTTTTTAGGCGGAGACATTGCGGAAAAAGTCAGCCAACTCAAGCAGCAGGAAGGGCCGGACTTGCACGTTTACGGAAGTGCACATCTCGTTCAGACGCTCATGAAGCATGATTTGGTCGATGAGTTCTGGCTCAAGATCTACCCGCTGACGTTGGGCAGTGGAAAACGGTTGTTTGTCGATGGCACCATTCCAGCGGCGTTCAAGGTAACGGATAGCAAAGTCTCCCCAAATGGCATCATTATCGTGAATTACGAGCGTGCCGGCGCGATTACAACCGGATCGCTGTCCGGAAGCTGACATCCCTGAACAATCAAGCATTTCCAAAAAAATAGCATCTGAAAGAACTTGAAGAAAAACTGCGTCGCCTCGAACGCGAGAATGAAATCCTGCGTCAAGAACGTAACATCCTAAAAAAACAGTGCATATCTTCGCGCAACAGCCATGATGAAGTACTATATAGGGGCAGCAGCATATGCTATTATAAGAGTAAACATATGCATTGGAGAAGAGATTTTTATGCGTAATGATGGATATGTATCTCATATTCCTGATCTCCATGGCCTTGCTTTTCGTCGGTTTCGAGGAGAAGAAGATATTCCAGCGTTGGTTGCAGTACATGAGGGATGTCGAGAGTGGGATCAAATAGATGAGGAGTCGCCTAGAGAACATACACCTGACTTGCAAGAACTTTCAGCGATGTATCTACATCAGGGAGTGAATACGCCAGATATGCTGATTGCGACACTTGACGATCAAGTGATTGGTTATGCACATGTGTTCTGGCGTTGGGAAGAGGGGAATCAGATCTATGTCTTTCTTCATCTTGGTTGGATCTTGCCTCAATGGCGTGGGAAAGGAATTGGCACAACGCTCCTTCTCTGGGCTCAGGGGCGTATTCGAGAGTTAGCGGAGACAGAAGCGCCTCAGTATCGTTGGATGTTCGCGACAAACGTTTCCAGTACAGAAAAAGAAGCTCGCCACCTCATTGATCGCGCGGGATATCACGCCTCAGTTACTTTATCGGATATGAAGTTGAGAACTTTTCCAGAGCAACAGCGTTCAGATCTACCCGAAGGCGTTGAGATACGACCTGCTCTCGCAGAAGATTATCGTGCTCTCTATCAGGTGGAAAAAGATGCCAGAATTGGCACCAGGAGCCAGGAAGCCGATATGCAAGATACCCCCGAAAGTGAAGAAGACTTTCAGGACTGGTTGAAGCGCAATGTCTACCGAGAAGCGTTTGATCCTGAATTATGGCGCATTGCCTGGTATAGAGATCAGCCCATTTCCATTGTTTTGGGTGAAGTGAATAACGGCATTGGGAACGTGCGAGAAGTTTCGACTGCACGTGCCTGGAAGCGCAAAGGTATCGCTTACGCCCTCCTTCTAGAAACGTTGCATGCATTTAAGAACAAGGGAATCGCAAAAGTGCGTATCTTTACAGACGCCGAAAACAAACAGGGAGCGAGAACCCTTTACGAACGTGCCGGATTTCGTGAAGTTAAACAACATCTCCTTTGTCGCAAATCCTTCCAATAAGGAACGATTCAGCAGGCTGATGCTCTTGGTCTTAAGAGCACAGCCCGTCGCTTGTTTTTGGGTACTTTTAGCTCTCCTATTTCCAGGCGTAGAGAAACTTCATATTCCAACCAAAGATTTCTGCTCCTTCCCAATTATCAAATGGTTCAGACAATTTTGACTTCGTTGCCTCTTCCAGAGGGAGGCCCTTTGTGATTTACCAAACGTTGTAGCCGCCTCGGACACAAAAGTTGGACATGATATGCAATTAGCATGCTACATCACGTATCAGCTCAAATGTGCTCAATGACGGTATCCTTTCTGTCGTACCAAAGCAGACAGTTTTTCCGTTGAAATGCGTTTACCACACATGACATGGCAGCCATTCGTTTTTCTGGTGACTGTCTGTTCTTATCTTTTTCATACCCTCTTTTCTCCTTCATTGCGGTCACTGAGCTTCTGATTGTGCCCTCACCTATTTATGTATATTAGAGTAAGATAAGAATTATTAGAGAATTACTTCTATATATTGACATGTACCTTTTTTTACCTTATATTTGAGAAAGCAGTAATAAGTGAAAGACAATCTATGACTCTTTCTCTTGATTTGGTTCTGGTGCTTTCATATTTTATCACCTTTTATTTTGCATGTTTTATGAAAAATGTCCCTGCTGCGCGAATGACAGGATGTCGACCATTCACGTCGGTATCCAGGAGCCGCTGGTCGTCCAAAAGGAATGGAGACCAGCCAGGGAGCAGCATGCCTCCACCGCGGTACGCATGCCAGCTCATTGTGTGCCCTGGTGCCAGTGAGATGCAGCGCCGTATTTCGACAACGTGTGTGCTGAGAGGATAGAGGCACTCCCCTCTGCTGCTATTTTTTTGAATAAGTGTAACGAGAAAAGGATTTCACTCTATGGATCGTTTTTCAGTGCCCTTTTTGCCTGAATTACCCCCCCACCCGCGACAAATGATCTTTCGCACGCCAAAAATATTCAACCATTCTGGTCATCGCTCTGGCGGCTCTTGCTGGTCCTTAGCCTGGCGACAGGGGCGATCTTGACCACCGTGGTCGCATCCGTTCCCTCGGCCTATGCGGCGACCGCGAACGAGGCGCTCCCGCAGACCAGTCTGCCCGCGACCTATAGCGGGGTGCGCAACCCGACGCGGAACGTACCGGTTCCCACGAACGTCCACGATACCAGTTCGCACATCTCTCCATTCAAACCGAAAACACAAGCAAAAATGGCGACGCCTGCCGCCTCACCGGTCAGCAGCGGCACACCACTCAACGGCCTGGGCGACTCGTCGCTCTACACGTTTATCGACAAATCCCTTTCCGATCACCTGGATCTGAAGGTCAACGTCGCCAACGGCAACCTGGTCCTACACACGGTGGAGCTGCAGATCTCGGGCCGGGGGCTCAACAACACGATCGGCGGCTACTACAACAGCCAGTCTAACTGGTGGCTGGCCGATCACGGCACCAACTGGAACTTCACTACCGGTCGTGGAGCTTCCCTGTACCTGGATGATCTCTCCACCACCGGCGCCATCACGCTAAATCTGCCAACGGGCCTCAAGGCCTACTTCGCCCCCGATGGCAAAGGCGGTTTCAAAGATGCTCCCAGCCTGAACGCGACGCTGTTGCCCCTGAATGGGGGAGTCTACACCCTGCAGTTCCACCAGACCGGCGAGCGCTGGCTGTTCAACCAGTGGGGCACGCGCTACGAGGTGCTGGACAAGAATAACAACCAGCTCGAATATAGCTACCTGGACAACGGCGACTGGACCGGAGCGACCGACACGCAGGGACGCACCGTGAGCGCCACCCAGAACAGCAACCACCAGGTGACGAAGGTGGTCGACAATACCGTGGTTGGCGGCAAGACGCGCACCATCACCTATGGGTACGATGCTCAGTCGAACCTGACCAGTATCACCGATGCCAACAACAAGCAGACCATCTTTACCTATGACGGGAACTCGGAGCTGCTCACCATCAAGGACCCGCTGGGGCGCACGACGACGATCACCTATGGCTCAAACGGCCAGGTGGCCACCATCACCGATGCCAACAACAAGCAGATGACCTTTACGTATAACAGCGGCAATACCGTGGTGAAAGACGTGAACAGCCATTCCACCACCTATACGTACCAGGCCAACCTGCAGGTGACCTCGACCAAAGACGCGCTGGGCCATAGCACCAGCAGCACCTTTGACGCCACCTCCTACAACGTTAATACCTACCAGGATGCGATCACATCCGATGGACCAACCAGCTTCCAGTATAATAGTAGCAACAACATGGTCTCGCAGGTTAAAGATCCTACCGGGGCCACGACCAAATACAGCTATTCACCGCTCTCGGGCGGCCAGCAACAGAATGTGCAGTATCTGCCCACCACCTCAACGGATGCGCAGAGCAATGTGAAGACGAATAACTACGACAATTATGGCAACCTGCTGTCTCAGGCCGATACGACCGGGAGCAAGAGCAATGGCAGCAAGCTGCAGTATTCCTACAACCAGGATGGCACGCCGTCTGGGAGTGAGGATGCCAATGGCAATACCACCCTCTACGGTTACGACGGTCAGGGGAATCTGACCTCGGTCACGCCGCCTGCTCCCATGGGCAAGACGACGATGACCTACGACGCCCTGAGTCGTTTGAGCACGGAGACCGACGGCAACGGCAACACGACGACCTATACCTATGACGTCTTCGATCGCGTGCTCAGCACCATCTACAACCAGGGAACCGGCTCGGCCCGCACGTTCACGTATAGCTACGACGATGATGGCAACACGCTGACCCAGAGCGATCCCACCGGAACCACCTCGTTCACCTATGACGTGCTCAATCGGCAGACCAACAAGCAGATCCCGGGTGGTCCCAACATCGTCAGTACCTTTGACAATATCGGGAATCTGACCAGTCTGAATGATGGCACCGGTCTGACCAAATACGGCTACAACGAAGTCAACCTGATGACGACGTTGACCGATCCAGGAAGCGCCGTCACCAACTACGGGTACGATAACGCGAACCGCAAGAACTGCATTATCTACCCCAACGGTACCGGCATGCTCATGAGCTACGACGCGGCTGGCCGCCAGGTGAGCAACCAGGGCGGCAAGATGAACGGGAGCCAGTGCGGCACGTCCAGTATCACCACGAACTACACGGGTTACACCTACAACTATGGCTCCTCCAATGGGTCTACGGAGGTGATGAAGAGCGCGGTGATCCACAGCGCCAACAACTATACCCAGTACGCGACCTGGAACTACCAGTACGACACGCTCAATCAGTTGACGGATGTCAACAACGGAGTGCAGCACTGGTCCCTGAGCTACGACGCCAACGGGAACTTGAAGACCAGGCAGTATACTGGAGCTTCCAGCAACGTGGCAACGTATAGTAACTATAACGCGGACAACGAGCCGACGGGGGCGACCAGCACCGGCAGCTATGCAGGCCAACCGACTTCGGGCAGTGCCACCTATGCGTATGATGCCGATGGGAATCTGACGTCGATCAGCAATGGCAGCGATGGTCGTGGAGCGCTCTCCTACGCCCAGACGCACAGCTATAACAACGCGAACCAGGATGTGAGTGGCAGCGGCACGGCGTCAGGCTCGACGAAGAGCTACAGCTACGGCTACACGGGCATCGGCCAGACGGAGCGCACCACCAACAATGGGACCAGCACGGTCTACACCGGCCTGGGCCTGAGCACGGAAAAGACAGGAGGCACGACCTACGAGTACGTCCGTTGTAGCTGCGGTCTGCTTAACAGCGAGCGCACCTCGGCGGGCAAGGTCTACTACTATCTCTTCAACGGACAGGGCTCAATCGTGGGCATGACTGACAGCGCGGGTAACCTGGTGGCCAGCTACGATTACGATCCCCTCGGCAGCATTTCCGGCAGCAACGTCCAGAGCGGCGTGGTCAACCCCTGGCAGTATGCCGGAGGCTACTACGACAGCACCACCGGCCTCACCAAGTTCGGCATCCGCTCCTACGATCCCATCTTCGGCCGCTGGACCCAGCGTACCCCCGTTGGTGGCACCCTGCAGGAGACGCTGAAGGCCAACCCCTATGAGTATGCGGATAATAATCCTGTCAATAAGACTGATGGTAATGGCAAACAACCTACTCTAGGTAGTTGTTTGGGTTCTTCTCTTGTGAATGGATTGGTTGGTAGCATATCTGTTGCACAGATAGTAATGGCTCTCGCTCCATCGGTTGTTGGACTTCTTTCTGCTCCATTCGATTTAGCAGCAGGTGCTGGTGCACTTGCTGCTTTGGGAGCCGGGGTGAGTTTCTTCGGAGGATTAATCGCTGGATTAGCGATTGTTGGTGGTGTAGCTGTTGCAATATGGTATATTGAGTCGCAGTTACAAAAAGATTGCACTTAAATTAAATTTTAACACAGGAATTGTAGTTTTAAAGAGGGTATTGAGAGTATTTCATGTGTACTTTTAATACCCTTTATTGAAAGGTTTCGTATGAATACTGCTCTATTCATTACTGCTATGATAGTATTTCTCATTGTCTTTTCGTTTTTTTTCTTCAATCGGCTAAAAAAAAGACAAGACAATTTAGGAAGTTCTACAGCTATTGCTTTAATTATAATTGTTAATGGAGTAATATTGGGGATCGGATTGATTTTAAACCAGTATAATCCTCCAGTTTCAAAGTTTGTTATAGTTTTAGCAATTTTGCTTACTATCACTTCATTACTTGTTGCGACCATTATCATAAATAGAAAAAAGTAAAATACAGCATAATCTCTTTTGTTAGCTATGTCTACTAAGTCGTGAATTGCTTAATAGTGAGCAAATTTGAGCAGACAATATTTGTTGTAGCCTTCCTTTTCGGTGATCATGACTTGATGATTACTATGCCTAATAGCAGAGGTAACATGATGGTTAGATATGTAGGCTAGATAAGGCTATAACGAAATATTGCCGACTCCGAGTTTCCATCTGTGGTTATTGCTACAATATAGTTATTCTGACTAAGTTCGACATCTGCCCCTACGATCCCATCTTCGGCCGCTGGACCCAGCGCACGCCCGTTGGCGGGACGCTGCAGGAGACACTCAAGGCCAACCCGTATGAGTATGCTGATAATAATCCTGTCAATGAAACCGATATAGGCGGTGATAACCCTCTACTTGTAGGAATTGCATTAGTAGCTGTAGGCGCATTTGCTGGTGCCGCAGCAGGTGCGGCCGTAGCTGTAATGGAAAATCCTCATGTAAGCGTAAATGAGGTTCGAAGACAGGCTCTAGTTGGTGCAGGACTTGGTGCTGCTACGGTTCTTGTTGGTTTGTTAACTGGTGGTTTTGGCCCCCTAGCTGAACTCACCTTAGGTGTGAATAGCCTATCTCTTTCAGGAACCGTTGGATTTAGCCTTGGTGTCCTTCCAGGATTTTTGTATCAAGGTGCAAAAGCATTGATACCAGCTCCTTAATTCTGAAAATTAAACTTGAAACTATTAGCATGCGTTTTATATAGGTATTGATTTATTCAGTGTCTATATAAAACGCAAAGTAAAATAAGAAGAAAGAGAAATAAGTGAAAAATAAAGTGCTACTCATCTTATTAGCAATTGAAATAATCATTACTGTTTTTGGTGGAATATCTTTTATAAAAAGTGGAATGCGAGGAGATAGCCTATCTTATTATGGATGGGCTTTTTTCTTGTTCTTAATGGCCTTCTTTGGAATTTGGCTCTTTATTGCTCTGTTTAAAAAGCAGGAATAATGAATTTCCATTGAATGATATTACGTAAAGTAATTAGGTACAGCCACACTACACAATGGATGAACTCAAAATGATTTTGCGAGATCGTTCCCTGGCAGAAAAGGCCTCCTCCTACTTCTTCGGCGTCCTTGGCTCGATCGTGGGCATGACCGATAGCGCCGGCAACATGGCCGCCAGCTACGACTACGATCCCTTTGGGAATATAGCTGGCAGCGTCATCCAACCCGGCGTCAACAACCCCTGGCAGTATGCTGGCGGCTACGCGGACAGCACCACTGGGCTGCTCAAGTTCGGGATTCGCTCCTACGATCCTATCTTCGGCCGCTGGACCCAGCGTACCCCCATCGGCGGTACCCTGCAGGAGACGCTGAAGGCCAATCCGTATACCTACGCATCAAATGATCCAGTTAACAGATTTGATGTTACTGGACGACAAGATTGTGGAGGTACACTTCTAAATCAAGGATTAGGCACGGTGGGTAGTGTTATACTTTCAACTGGCATAGGTACTGGTCTGGCAATGTTGGGTCTCACAGTACCAGTGGTAGGCCTAGGACTTGCTGGAGTCGCTATACTCGCCGCCGCTTATGTTAATTATCGTGTGATTCTTAACGGTTGGAATGCGGTTGCTCCTGAATGTGGTTGGCCATCAATGCCACAAGAAGATATTATTAAAATCAAAATAGGGAATTTTGTGTTCTAAAAGAGGACCGATGTTTTGAGCATTGTGGAGATTAATTGTAATTATACGAGTTAATTTACAGTTGATCTCCCTGCTTTAATTATAATTGAAAGGCAACTCTATGCTAGAAGCATTTGGGGCACCGTTTATTTTTGTTACCATTATATGTGCCATCCTTTTTTTTGTGATCTTTGGAATCAGTAGATGGTTTCATCTTTCTGGAAACATAATTCTGATTTCTCAGTTTATAGTAGTTTGTACTTGGTTATTTGTATGTTTCTCTCTGGTTTCTGCATATTATCCATCTACAAATAAATGGATAATATGGGTTATACTTTTCATAATATTATTAATTATATTTTGTATGTATTACCTTAAATATAAACGCAGTAAATTATAAAGTACAATAATAATCCTGCAAAAAACATTAGAAACCCACATCCCGCAGTGAAAATTTAATTTGGCTTCACAGGCTGTTCCAGAATGCAGAGATGAATGGCATCTCTGCAATGCAATCTGGCCCATCCCCTCGGCGAGCAAGGTCTACTACTACCTGTTCAACGGGCAGGGCTCGATCGTGGGCATGACCGATAGTGCGGGTAACCTGGTGGCCAGCTACGACGATGATCCCCTCGGCAGCATTTCCGGCAGCAACGTCCAGAGCGGAATCGTCAACCCCTGGCAGTATGCCGGCGGCTACTACGACAGCAACACCGGGCTGACCAAGTTCGGCATCCGGTACTACGATCCCATCTTCGGTCGCTGGACGCAGCGCGCCCCCGTTGGTGGTACCCTGCAGGAAACGTTGAAAGCCAACCCCTATGTGTATGCAGATAATGACCCTGTCAATGAGATTGATCCTAATGGTCAGGCAGCCTGTCACTTAAGTGATATAAAGGAACATGATTACTTAGGTGGTTGGGTACGAAATTTTTCGTTAGGAGCAGGATGTACCCAGCTTATTACAGATTTACCTGTTGTGGGAGCTTTTCTTAAGCCAGAAACAGATTTGAGTAACACTTCAACCTTAGCAGTTAGTACTTCCCCTATTTATCTGTTAAGCCTCCCTCCTACCCTTGCATTTATCATTCCAGATAATTTTTCCTTGTTTCAGTAAACAAATTGTTTTATCATTTAAGCATGTTTTAGAATTGTCTAAATGATAAAACATAACAATGCGATATTTGGAATGGTTGCGAAGAGAATAAAGGGCAACAAGCTGCAGATAGAAAAGATGAATGTAACAGAGCATATGAATAATTATGGTTCTGTTGCATTCATCTTTTAAGCAGGTAAGAATTTGAGTTGTTATCCCCAAATTTCAAATGATAATGAGAGGAAGAATAGATGAATCAGCGCAAAAGGATGTTACCTATATCAATTTTGTTTTTAGTTGCTTCTACCGTTACATTAGGTTTTTTAGCATTCATAAGAGTGGATATTATTCTCTGTATTCTCTTTTTTGTTCAATTTGCTTAACAGTTTTTTATAGTCTAAAATGGTCAAAGGCTTGATTATCATGTAGATACCTTAGGAATTAGAAGAAAGCAAAGAGAATAAAATCGCTAGCAGGGCCGTACTTAAACAGTAGGATAAAAGCATAATCTTAATTATATGAGGCCTTGCCATCTATATCTATGATGCTGACGGCAATCTGATGCCGATCACCAATGAGGCATGAGGGAGCTGGCACTCACGCTGGCCCAGACACATACCAACAACACAGCCAACCAGGACATCAGTGGAAGTGGGACGGCGACCGGCTCCTCGGCCAACTACACCTATGGTTATAATGATACCAATCAGACGGATCGGGTCACCAACACCGGCAACACCGCGGTCTACAGTGGCCTGGGCCTGAGCAGCAAGAAGGTAGGGAGCGCGAATTATGAGTACGTCCGTTGCAGTTGCGGTCTGCTCAACAGCGAGCGCACCTCGGCGGGCAAGGTCTACTACTATCTCTTCAACGGGCAAGGCTCGATTGTGGGCATGACCGATAGTGCGGGCAATCTGGTGGCCAGCTACGACTATGATCCCCTCGGTAGCATTTCCGGCAGCAACGTCCAGAGTGGAATCGTCAACCCCTGGCAGTATGCCGGAGGCTACTACGACAGCAACACCGGCCTGACCAAGTTCGGCATCCGGTACTACGATCCCATCTTCGGCCGCTGGACCCAGCGTACGCCCATTGGTGGTACCCTGCAGGAAACGCTGAAGGCCAACCCATATGAGTATGCCGATAATAATCCTGTCAACGAGGTAGATCCTAGTGGCAAAAATCCTATTCTAATAGGTTTGGCGATTTTAGGATTTGTTGGCTTTGCAGGTGCTGTAGGAGCAGTGCTAGGTGGTTTTCTGTCCGGGGAATTCATTCCTGGACTGATGTAGGGATATATGCTGCAGTTGGATTTGGTGGAACTATCGGAGCTTTTGTTGGAGCTCTTGTAGTAGGCGCTCTATTTACGAGTGGCATTGGAGAGATAACTTTAGCAGGACTTGCTGGAGGTGCTGCAGGAAGCCTTGCTGAAGGATTAGTAGGTGGAATAATTGCAGGTATTCTGAGTGGACATATAAAGTAATTTAACAAAAGCACAACCTGAAGTATCTTAAAATTAGCATACTTTAGGTTGTGTATATTTTAAGAAATTTTCCTCAGAAAAGGACACATGTAAAAAGGAGCATCATTCTCATGACATTTATTGTGATTGGTTTTTGCATTACTCTTATTGCTCTATGTGCATTTCAAATATACTTTAGGAATATAATAATAGAGCAGAAAAGCATTAAAAACTTTTTAATTTATATTTTTGGACCGGTAATCTATATTTTTTCGTATTTTGTTGCAGCTTTGCTTATACAAACAAATGTACTCATAACAAGGAGAGATAGCCTTTACTTTTTTGAAATTTCTTTTATTATCTTTCTTTTGATATTAGCTTTGCAGTTCTTCCTTATTATTGTGTGGAAAAGACAAGCAAAAAAGCCATGAGTCCATTGGAAACTTCTTTGATGATGTGGCTTTTAGTGTGGAGGTAGATATTATAAATATACTGGCAAAATAATCGGCACCTTTGTTCGCAAATAATACCAATGGCTTCAAAAGAATATTGTTTTTCATTTTTAGATCCTTTTCATTCTTTCTTTGACACCCTTAGCTCGATCGTAGGTATGACCGACAGCGCGGGTAACCTGGTGGCTAGCTACGACGACGATCCCCTCAGCAGCGTCACTGGCAGCAACGTGCAGAGCGGGGTGGTCAACCCCTGGCAGTATGCCGGAGGCTCCTACGACAGCACCACCGGGCTGACCAAGTTCGGCATCCGGTACTACGATCCCATCTTCGGCCGCTGGACCCAGCGTACGCCCATTGGTGGTACCTTGCAGGAAACGCTCAAGGCCAACCCGTATGTGTATGCTGATAATAATCCTGTCAATGAAGTGGATCGAGGTGGCAATCAATCATGGTGGTCAGCAACCTATGACTGTCTATCGGGGGCAGCTGGTGTAGTGGGAGGAATATTAGGTGGAGCTCTTGCTACGCTTCTTGGAAGTATGGGAGGAAGACTCGCAGCAACAGCTACTACGGGTTCAGTTGAAGCTGCCGTTGCCCCTGTCCTATCATCAATAGCTTTTTGGCTTGGGATCGCAGCTTTTGGGATTGCATTAGGTGTAATTGTAGGCTGTGCACTCGTTGGTATTGAAGTATCAAATAACCTGGAAAACAATCCATGGTGGAGCTTCCCACGATAGTTGCAACATTCGCATTGTTCATTCGATAATATTGCCGGCTTGTATAATAGCCTCTTGTTCCGTATATAGTTATGATCTTTTCCTCTTATACATAAGAGAAAAAGACCTACCGAGTGTTGATCGTCGAATAACTTCTCGTTTTCCTTAACTCATATCATTTTTTGGTGATGTATCTAGAAGCTCTCGGAAACTAGTTTATGGCATCTCTTCATTCAATAGTATTGATATACAGACCCATGTTCGATTCGAGGCTTACAGTTTGCTTTTTGTGCTTATCTTCGAGATATGACAAACATAGCAAGCGAGCAGTTTGCCTGAAAAGTAGATATGAGTTACGTTATTTGACGATCACTAGTGAGAAAGAGGAAATACCGTATGAAAAATGTGCTTTTTGCTACCCCATGCATCGATTTTTTGCTTTTTTTATGGACAAGTATTTCTCTTTTCCTTTACCTCAAAAAAAAACAAAATTCGTAGAATGAAAAAAAGTATTTGGTATAAAGATTCTACACTTATAGGTTTTTTTGGAAGAATGCTACTTCTCATTACAGTCATGCTCTTCGCAATTGTCGTATTAGGCTTTTTGCCTCAATATTTATTGATTTACCTCATTGTAGTTGTTGTATTTTTTGCTGTTTGCGGTCTGATTGTAATTATTTATGCTGGATTGCTTAATAAATAAGAAGACGCTGGACCCAGCAACCTCCGTCGGCGGGAGGGACCCTGCAGGAGACGCTCAAGGCTATGTATGCTGGCAATAATCCTGTCAATAATATTGATCCGAGTGGAAAGTACTGTCACCCCTAATGTGCTTTTTATGGTTATTATCTTTGTCAGATCTGTTGGTGCTGCCAATTAGCTTACTTGCAGCTGTGATAGATACACTTCCAGCGGATGCTGCTGGCTTAGCATTTTTTGCCGCATTAGGAAACGGACTTGTTACAACTAATGCGGGTTGGGGAGCATTGTTTGCAATAGCTACCGCTATTGGATCAGAAGGCCAATTCATTGGTTGTGGTTTCCCCTCGTAGCATAAAAGAAACATCATTTTTAAGATACTGTTTTTCGTGTTTGTCTAGTAACGGATCATATAGTGTTTGGATAAAATTTATCTAAACACTATATGATCCGCGTGAAAGATTTCACTCACCTATCCATGCAGAGGCTCTAGCCAGGGAAATCAGCTGGAACCCCATGCATGCCGAGGGTGAACGAGAGTTCGCCGCCGTGATGCATATCATGCTCCATCACATGCCCGACGACCCAGGCGCGCGACAGGTAGACCTGTTTGCCGTCCAACTCATCGGGGAAGGTTTGTTGCATGTCGGGGGGACTCCAGCGAGCCAGACAATCCGCGATGAGTTGCCAGGTAAGGTCCAGACCTTGAGCCAGTTCGGCTGCGGTTGGCACGGGTGCCCCCTGTCGCAACGCAACCCCGTTTCGCTTCAGGTACGCACTCATCTCCCCGCCAAACTCTTCTCCTAGGGTTTGAATGAACCAACCGATACGGGTACCGATGATGTGTATGGCGTTCTCACCAACGGAGCGCAGGTGAGGCGCGGCACGCAGAGCAAGCTGTTCAGCGGTAAGCGGCGCGATCGCCCCTTTGACGTGCTCCTGATACTCTTTCCAGATAGTATAGTACGTCGTGAGTGTAGCAGACTAGTTACTAAGAACCATGACAAATAGTGACAACAAGATCGTTTTGTGCTAGTGCGGGTTCCGGAGAGCTGTTGTGTAAGGGAGAAAACTCTGCTCGAATGAAGTCATGAAACCCCCGATGTATGTTCGAGCCTTGGGTCCAGCAGAGCAGGCAGGGTTGGAAGCTGGACTGCGCTCATCCGACGCATTTACCCTGCGCCGCAGTCAGATCTTGCTCGCCTCCAATCGAAAGCAGCGTCCCAAAGTCATTGCTCAGAATCTGGGTTGTGCCACGCAAACGGTGCGCAACGCCATCCATGCCTTTGAGGAGAAAGGCGTCGATTGCCTCAAGCAGGAATCTTCTCGACCAAAAACGGTGCAAGCCCAATTTGATCAAGCCAAATGTGAAGCGTTACGTGCCACCTTGCATCAATCGCCGCGCATCTATGGGAAAAAGACCAGCGTGTGGACGCTGGCTTTAGCAGCGGAGGTCTGCTTCGAGCAAGGGCTCACGGAAAGCCTGGTGAGCATCGAGACGATCCGCCAGGCGCTCCTGCGGCTGGGGGTGGGATGGCAACGCGCGAAGCACTGGATTACCCACGGATTGCGCAACGAGATGTAACTTGTAGCATATCGGCGTAGAAATGTGCCTCCTTGAAGAGAAAACAGCCAATGATTCTCACCAAGGAGGTCGGTATGACAAGTATTGCCAATGGCTCGGTGAAAATCCAGACGACTTCGGAGTCCAACCTCGCAATGCCTTGCTGGTTTGGCGAGGCAGTGCTGATCAGTCGTTATCTTCGCAAGCACGGTGTCCTGGACAAGGTCAACGAGCAGGTGCACTTTGCGCGGAAGCGTTTTGGGCACTATGAGGTGATCGACTTTCTTGCCGTGCTCTTCGGCTATGTCATCAGTGGCGAACGTACCCTGGAGGAGTTCTACGAGCGACTTCAGCCGTTTGCCGTTCCGTTCATGGCCCTGTTTGAGCGGGATCGGTTGCCCTCTCGTTCGGCGCTGTCCCGGTTTTTATCGGCATTGACAGAGGCCCCCGTCGAAGCGCTGCGCGCCCTCTTTTTGGAGGATCTGCTCAGTCGGCCCCTTACGCCCGACCAACAAACCGGAAGCCTGCTAGATCGAACAGGTCATTCCTGGACCGTCTTCGACATTGATGGCACACGGGAAGCGGCTCGGCAACGAGCCTTACCGCAGACTGATGACCTTCCCCCACCCTTTCGCCGGTTGAATGACGTCTACGCTCCTGGCTATCGGGCCGCAAGCGTGGAGAGGTGGTCAGGACACGGACAACGGTATCTCAGGCCCATAGCTACCAATGGCTCGGCAGTTTCGGAAACCGAGGCAATGGGCTGTATCGAACAGAACTGCGCCAGGGCCTCGCCGCCATCCGCCGGTATCTCACGGCGTATCAGCTCCCGCAAGAACACACGCTGCTGCGCCTCGACGGCCAATATGGGAACGGGGCCGTGCTGACTGATCTCGCAGGCTTCGCCTTTGTGACTCGTGGCAAAGACTACAGCCTGCTCGACCATCCGCTCGTTCAGGCGCGTCTGCACTTGCCCCCCGATCAGCTTCAACAGCGTCCCGAAAGCCAGATGGTTCGCAGCCTCTACGATTACCCCCAGATACCGGTGGGACCCGAGGGCGTGCCCTACCGCGTGGTCGTGGCTACGCATCCCGCGGGGAAAAAGAAGAGTCCCATTAGGGTGACCCGCGCAGGGTGGTCTACGAACTGTTCTTCACGAACCTGCCACAACATGCCTTCACGGCCTGCGATGTGGTCGAGTTGTACCTGCATCGTGGCGCCTTTGAACCGATCCTCTCAGATGAAGACATCGAGCAGGATCCCGACAGGTGGTGCAGTCATTCGGCCTGGGGACAAGAATGCTGGCAAGTGATCTCGCAGTGGACCTGGAACCTGAGACTCGAACTGGGCCATCATCTCAAGCCAGAGCCACTGCGCACGACCGAGTTTGCTCCTGCTCTTCCACCACTTCCACCGCACGCAGCTCCTGCCTCTGGCTATGCCCCTCCAGAAGTGGGTTCAGCATGGAAGGCTGGACACTTCTCAGGCCACGATTTCACCCTCCAACCAGACGGACCCTCCGGTGTCCAGCAAGCCAGGAGCTTCGTGTCCAGGAACAGCGTCGAGAAGTCGATGGCAGCATGCGTGTGGTGTATGCAGCCAGCATCCGGAGTTGTCGTCCTTGCCCCCTGCGCGAACAGTGTCAATGGCAGGGGCATGCCACGAAGAAGCCGCGCCAGGTCAGCGTGCTGCTGCATCCGCTTGCCGTTGGTCCCGCACCGCTCCTCTGGCGAGATTGGAGCCGCAGAGAGCACCGGCGTGCCTGTCTGCGGCTCGTGCGCCACCAACTGATCGAGGTGAATATCCCCCCGCAAGATCCGGTCGCTTCACCTCCCACTGCGGAAGTGGTCCTTTCTCGTGCCGAGCGAGCACACACTCGTCTCTGCTGGAAAGCGCGTCTGGCTCGCAATGCGCGCAGCCAAGCCACTGGCCAGATCACCATCACACTATTCGGCGTTCCAGAGGGGTTTGCCACCTTCCTTCGCCTGGCCGAGAGCGTCACTGGAAAGCATGCAAGCCGAGGGTTTTGATGGATGAGTGAGCAACGACTGGCGCCGGGCTCCATTGGAGCTGCTCAACTTAGGAAGAACGCTTTCAACGCAGGAGCAAGGACGTCGTCAGCCGGGCCGTGGTCCTGACCTGCCAGGAGACGGGGCTGAGCATTGGGCAGGATGCCCACGAGCGTTTGCGTTCCGTGGTGGAAAAACGCCGGGCTCGCTCCTCCGACCATGACCAGTGTGGGCACGGTAACAGAGGCCCATTTCCTGAGGGTCGCGGGATTGCCGCTCATGGTCTCGCCCATGATAGTGCCGTCGTAGGGGAGCGTATGCGCTATCGCCTCTAACTGTGGCAGCATTGGCCCATTTCGCATCTGGGCAACGAGTTCAGCAGGAACGCGCATCGCATCGATCAGGAAATACTCAATCGCCTCGCCCCGACGGTCTGCTGCGAGCAGGGCATTAAGATGCTCGACGTAATCCTGCGGGATCGGGGGACGGCTCTGGTCGACAATGAACGGGGGTTCGTACAGCGCCAGCTTCTCGATCTTGCCTCCGAGCAGGCGCGCAGCCTCCAGGGCCAGAACTGCGCCGGAGGACCCACCAAAGACGCACGCCGATCCGCCAGCCTCGGCGATTAAGGCGTCGATGTCCTCGACCTCGCGCTCAACTGCGTAAGGTGCTCTGTCCCCGCTGTCGCCTCGGCCACGCCGGTCGTAGGCGAACACGGTGAAATGTGGTGCCAGTGCTCTCGCCAGCCCTGCTTCATCCAGGCGAGTCCCCATCGCACCAATCACCAGGATGAGCGCTGGTCCCTGGCCTGACTGATCGAACGCGATGGAGGTGCCATCTTTGGAAATGACTGTTCTCATACTGGTTCCTCTCAGGTGGACTACCTTCTGCTTCTCTTTTGCTTCGAGAAACAGTGTACCACCCTGGACCGAAAAAAACTTCTCCTGGCTTGCTCTTTCCAGCCGGAGAGATTGAGCTGAGAGCCAATGACTCAATTTTTCTGAAGAGTGCTCCAGCACTCTTGTGTTGACCAGGGATGGTGTGACGATTTCGTCCCGTCAATCAGCTCGTTGCGCAAGTCGTGGGATTACCAGCCCCGACCCAGATTATCTGAAGAAAAAAAACGACGTGACGCCCTCATTGCGCTGGCCGAGCGCCAGGGATGGGTTGTCGGCTATCAGGATGAGGTGTGGTGGAGTCGCGTGAGCCAGCCCAATCTGCACAGTTGGACTGAGCAAGGTGAGCCGTTGCGCTTGCAGGAACTGAAGAAAGAGAAAACCGATCCCGACCCCAAAGCGCTCGCTTGTTATGGGATGCTTTCCGCCAACACTGGTCGCATGTACTTACGCTTTGTCGAGGGGCGCCCGGTCAGCCAGGTGACCACTGATTTTCTGGAGTGGCTGTGTGAGCAGGCCCAGGCGCAAAGCAAGCGTGTCCTGGTGCTCATTTGGGATAACGCGTCCTGGCATGTAAGTAAACAGGTCAAGACCTGGCTGCGCGAGCACAATCAGACAGTGTTGCAAGAAGCTCAAACTGGCAAAACAGGAGTACGCATCATTCCGTGCTGGTTGCCCATCAAGAGTCCTTGGCTCAACCGGATTGAGCCAAAGTGGGTGCATGGTAAACGTGCGATTGTCGAACCTGCTCGACTGCTGACGGCAAGTGAGCTCAGACAGCGCGTATCTGATTATTTTGGCTGTGAACAAGTCGAGCTGCTGCAACAAAAGTCGCGTCATTCCGTATAAAGGGAGAAGAGCACCTTCCTGAAAAGCCAGCTGGGCCTCTCGAACGAGAAGGATGCTGGCAAAAGCAGGATACCTTTTCCCGCAGCACACGTGATGATCGGATATTCTTTCCCAGAAGGAGGTTCAAGGACATGAGGATAGAAGGATTATCCAGAGTGCCACACGGCGCTATTAGCGCCGACGCAAATGTGAGCCGGTGTCGAGCTCAAATGCGTGCTTTTTTGAACAAAGAAAGAAATGATTATTTTTTTCGTTTCAATGGCTTCTCATTTATCTGAGCAGGCTTCTCACCTGGTGTCAAGGTAAAGCGCAGCGGCCTTTATACCAGGTGAGAAGCCTGCTACACTCCCTGGGTCATTGAGTCAAAACGCGCCAGGATCGGCTCACATTTGCGTCGGCGCTGACAGCGCACGCCTGCTCCTCTCTGAAGAGCGGATGCTGCTCTCCTCTTTGCTGATGAGCCTGCTTATCTGCTGGAATCTCTCGGCCTGCTCTCCCGCCAGCCCCTCTGTCACTGCTCAAACAGCAGCCCCCACACCCACATGCACCGGGCAGCCCGCTGTCTCTGCTCCTCTGATCGCGCGAGCCGGTTTGCAGACCATGTTCGCTCTGCCCGGTTCCCCGTTTGCCAGCATCGCGACCAACAACGGACGCTGGATTTTTGTGTCGCTGCAGAGTTCTGTGGCGCAGGACAACGGCATTGCGGTGCTCCTCCAGGAGGGCCATCTCTCAAACTCGCCCAGATCATTCCTCTTCCCGGTACTCCTGCGGGCCTGGCTCTCACAAGCGACGAGCAGCAGCTCATCGTTGCCGATGGCAAAGGAGTGGCGGTGCTCGATGCAGCCAGGGTCGAAGCGGGCACTTCTGGTGCGCTCCTGCACCTGATCTCCGATGGGAACAATCCGGGAACGGTCGAAGTGGCTCTCTCACGAGATGACCACTATGTCTTTGCCACGGATGAGACGGGACAAACACTGAGCATCATCGATTTTCAACAGGTGCAAACAAGGGGGTCTCTTCTCATGCCTCCATTGGACGGGTTCCTCTCGACCTGGCCCCAGTCGGCCTGGCGCTCTCACCAGATAATCACTTTCTCTATGTGACCACCGAATTCAGTACCCAGAACCTGTCGGAATCGAGGACTGCCTCTCAGTTTCCCGGAACCCTGACCGTCGTGGATGTCGCTCGCGCAGAGCATGATCCCTCTCATGCGGTCGTTGGACGCGTTCTGGCGGGATGTAGCCCGGTTCGGGTGGCGCTCTCCGCCTCGGGAGATGTGGCCTGGGTTACTGCCAGAGGCAGCAACGCGCTCCTTGCTTTCAACACCTCCCTCCTCAGATCAGACCCAGCACATGCCTTCATTGCTTCCCTGGCCGTCGGCCCTGCTCCGGTGGGGCTAGCCTTGATTCGCCAGGATACGGAGCTCATCGTGGCGGACTCCAACCGCTTCGCCGGAAACCGCTCTCCTCAAACGCTGACCCTTATCAATGTGAAGCAAGCGCTCGCAGGGCATCCTGCTTTGCTCGGGACGATCGCAGTCGGAAGTTTCCCCAGAGAGTTGGCTCTGGATGGACAGACCCTTTTGCTGACCAACTATACCTCGGCAACGCTCTCACTGATCGATCTTTCCAAGCTCCCGTGAGTGCGTCTGGAGAGGAGTGGCAACACGAGAAAATGCTTTGGCAAGCCTCGAAAACCAGGAGCCTCTTTTGTTGCTCTTTTCCCTTCTAGCTCGGGCTGGAATGAAGGTGCAACGGTCTGTCCTTCCTGCACAAGTGGTTTCTTGAACCTGCACTAGACTCATAAACATGAAGTTGAGCCAGTACGCGAAGGCACAAGGGATCAGTTATCGTACAGCCCTCAGATGGTGGAAAGCTGGGCAGATCAAAGGGTACCAGGCCGAAACCGGAACCATCATCGTCGAAGAGGGGAAACCAGAAGAGCAAGCCGCGCTCGGCGAGTTGCGATTTACGCGCGAGTCTCTTCACGGGAGCACCAGCCCAATCTGGAACGGCAAGTCGAACGACTCGAAACCTATTGTGCGGCCAAAGGCTATCAGATCACCACGGTCGTCACAGAAATTGCTTCCGGGGTCAATGATGCTCGACCGAAGTTTCTGGCCCTGTTGCGAGATGTGACGATGACGACGATTGTGGTGGAGCAGAAGGATCGTGCAACGCGCTTCGGGTTCCGGTATCTCGAGACGCTCTTGGAATTGCAAGGCAGGGGCTTTGAAGTGGTCAATGTGGCGGAAAACAATCAGGAGGACCTGCTGGCGGATCTGACAAGCATTCTCTATAGCTTCATGGCCCGGTTGTATGGGCAACGTCGAGCGAAACGGAAAACCGAAAAGATTGTGAAAGAATTGGAGGCAGAGGATGCACCTGGTTGAGCGACACCTGGTCAAACAAGATGATCCTCGCTTTGCGGTTCTCTATACTGCTGCGTTCGCTTCGAAAAACCTGTACAATCAGGCCAACTATCAGATACGGCAGACCTACACTCAGGAAGACAAGTATCTGTCGTATGTCGAGGTGTTTCATCGGGTCAAGGGCATGGAATGCTACAAGGCCCTTCCCGCCAAGGTGGCCAATTCCATTTTGATCTTACCTCATAAGAACTGGATCTCTTTCTTTGAAGCGAAGAAAGCGTACCAGGAAGATCCCTCCCGCTTCACTGGACGCCCAACGCTGCCCAAATACAAAGACAAGATCAAGGGCCGTAATATCCTCATCTACGACAAGCAGGCACTCGGCAAGCGTGCGTTCAAGAAAACCGCCAAGCTCATCCCTTCAGGATTGCCCATCGAGATTGACACCTGCGTCGCCGAATTCTGGCAAATTGCTCAAGTACGGGTTGTGCCCTGTTCTGATGGATACATGATTGAAGTGGTGTATGAACAGCAAGAAGAGCAGGGGCAGGCCGATGTCGACCCTGCCCTGGTGGCAGCCATCGATGTTGGAGTCAATGTCCTGGCCGCCCTCACCAGCAATAAGCCTGGTTTTGTTCCCGTGTGCTCAGCGGCAAACCGATCAAAAGCCTCAATCAAGGATACAACAAACAACGCGCCCAAGCCCAAAGCCGTTTAAGCCGAGAGAAACGTTTGACCTCGCGCCAACTGGATCGCAGAACGACGAAGCGCAATCGCCGTGTGGAGCACTATCTGCATACGGCAAGCCGTCGCATCATCGATCTGTTGGTAGAGGAGAGCATTGGAACGCTTGTCATTGGCAAAAATCCGCTCTGGAAGCAGGAAGTGAGCATGGGCAAACGCAACAATCAATCCTTTGTACAGATCCCACATGCTCGTTTTATCGATCAATTAACCTACAAAGCCAAATTGGTCGGGATCAGGGTCATTCTTGCCGAAGAGAGCTATACCAGCAAGGCCAGTTTCCTTGACCGCGATCCGATCCCCACGTACCGCGCAGATCAGACAAACCCTGCTGTGTTTTCGGGCAAGCGCATTGCCCGCAGTTGGTATCGGGCAAAGGATGGACAAGTCATTCACGCAGATGTGAATGGTAGTTATAACATTTTGCGCAAAAGTAGCTCCGACCTTTCGCAATTGGGGCGAGGAGTAGGGGGAGCTGCAGTTCTCCCCAGGTATTAAAGACGGTGTATACTCGAGCCGGAATAGAATTGACCGACCCCAAGAAGGCGGTATTCTGAGGAAAATCAAAAACACAACCTCAGGAGACCGACATGCTCAGGAGTCAGACCGTGAATACAATACACGATTTACATCAACAAGGGAAGACGGTTCAGGAAATTGCCCAGAAATTGGAGATTTCGCGGACCACTGTGCGCAAATATCTTGCCCATCCAGAAGCGGTGATCCCGAAACCACGCCCGCCTCGGCCTTCAAAGCTTGATCCATTCAAAGAACAGATTACGCGTTGGGTGATGGAAGATCATTGCATCAATTGTGAAGTGATCTACGCACGATTACAGCCGATGGGGTACACCGGCGGGATCAGCATCTTGAAGGAGTTCGTCCATCCCCTCCGCCCGGTGGTGGCAGGACATGCGCCCGTGCAACGCTATGAAACCGAGCCAGGCCACCAGGTCCAATTTGATTGGGGCGAGTTCACGTATGAACAGGAAGGCATCATCCATAAATTCTATGGCTTTACCGCGGTGTTGGGCTATTCGCGCATGCGCTTTGTGACCTTTGTGAAGCGCTGCGATACTCCAACGCTCATTCGCTGCTTGATGGAGGCGTTTGAATACTTCGGAGGCCTGACCCGGTCTGCGCTGACTGACCGCATGAAAAGCGTGTTGCTCGAAATGCAGGAGAACAAACCTCGTTGGAATCCTCGCTTTGCTGACTTCATGGTCTCCATTGGGGTCACCGCCCGCGTCTGCAAGCCTTACACCCCACAGACGAAAGGCAAGGTCGAGCGCACCGTGAGTTATGTGAAGCAGAGCTTTTGGGCCGGGGTGACTTTCACCGATCTCGATGATCTCAATCGCCAGGCCCATCGCTGGTGTGAGCGCATCAATTCCCGCGTGCACCGCACGACTCATGCTCGCCCGGTCGATCGTTTGGAGGTGGAGAAGCTCCAGCCCTTGCCTCAAGCCTTTGCCTGGGAGCGCTTTGCCACCGAAGAACGCAAAGTCACCTGGGATGGCTATGTCTCCTACGATGGCGTGCTCTACGGGTTGCCAGGCACGCTGCATCTGGCCGGAACCACAGTGCAGGTTCGTGAACGCAAGGGTGTGCTCACGGTTTGGTCGCAGGGCCAAGAGGTGTTCGCCATCGAGAAGCGTCCTCGCTCACAAGAGAGTGTGCCGCATCCAGAGCAATGGACGGGTATTCCCTCAGCCTCGGCGATCCGACGAGCAGGAGCACCCTTAGGCCACCAACAGCAGGCACCACAGGTGCAAAGCCGGGCCCTGGCCGAGTATGACCAGTATTGTGGCGTGTCGGCCGGAGCGGAGGTGGGAGCATGAAGTCAATCACCGCGTACAAGCAACTGAACTTGACCCACCTGCAAACGGCGTTACCCCAGTTACTGGAAACGGCCCGGCGAGAACAATGGACGTATGAAACCATGGTGGAGCGAGCCTTGGGCGCAGAGCTGGATGGCCGCGAGCAAAAAGCCACAGCTCGCCGTCTCAAGGCTGCACGCATTCCCAGCAAAAAAACGGTGGAGGGTTTCGATTTTTCGTTCCAACCCTCGCTCTCCGAGCGGCGCATCCGGGAGTTGGCCGATCTGTCCTTTGTGCGGACCTGCACCAATGTGATCTTTCTCGGCCCTCCGGGAACGGGCAAGACGCATTTGAGCCTGGCTCTAGCCAATCGGGCACTGGCAGAGGGACACAGCGTCCTGTTTACGACGCTGGCGGAACTGGCTCAGTCCCTGGAGAGTGCCTCGCATCCTGGTCTCATGCGTCAGCGCCTGCGGCGCTACATTGCGCCCAGTTTGCTCATCATTGATGAGGTGGGCTACACCAGGCTCACCGCCGAACAGGCTCATCACTTCTTTGAGTTGGTGGCAGCCCGCTATGAGCACGGCTCCATTATCCTGACGTCCAATACCAGCTTTACTGGCTGGGGAGCGTTACTGGGGGATGAGGTACTGGCGACGGCTTTGCTTGACCGGCTCCTGCATCATGCAGAGGTCATCGCCATCAATGGGAGCAGTTACCGCATGAAGGAGCGCCGAACAGAGAGCCGAACCCCCTCAACCTTGTCAGACACAGCACGACATGCCGCCGGCGATTTGCCCACCGGCGTGTAGTCAACCGGCGTTCACGATGTCGGCGTTGGGATCGCCTGGATTCCGGCGCGGTTTGGTCGGCGTTTTCATCGCTGACGTTCTCAACGTTTGTTTTTTACCGTTCGTTTGATTGGGGCGACCAATTCCAAATCGGCTCGTCATGACACCGGCCTTGACACAGGCGGCTGGCCGTCTAAACGGATGACCAAATAGGCATATTTGTCATCATTCTAAGATACTGTAAAGTTGTCTTCAGCCATAGAATGTGCTCCTTTTTGCTTCTTTTCTCGTAGATTATCATGGAAAGCGGGCAGTTTATGCCCGCTTTCCGTAGGTTCTGATAAAACCCGGGTCAATTTACAAAGCAGTGCTGAATGAAGGGTGAGATGGAGCGGGTTCTCGAACATTCAATGGTTTAACTGTCCACCCTTCACGCTGATTGATCACTCGCCAAAAACTGCCTATTAGCGTTCAATGGAATCCAGTGGATCTTGTGAACTGGTGCACCTTGGAGAGATCTGCTCGATTATGATGGCTCGTAGAGTACCATCGCCAGTCGCTTTATTGTGGGTCAAAGCTGGCATTTGGCAACGTATCCTGGAAATTTTGCAACAACAGAGCGATACCACAGGCCAAATCGATTGGGGGAAGCATAGCGTCGATAGTACGATTATTCGCCTGGTTCTTCCTGTTATCGATTTCTCGATCAGAGAATTTGTTTGAGGAATTGTTGCGCACCAGATCGACCAGTGCTATAAGGACGAGGAGATTAGGAAGCGCAACCGTGGGCAAGCTCGCCCAAGGGAGCTTTTGTTCTTGCTCATAGATCAACAAAAACGTTTCTTTAATCTCAAAACGGGCGAAGTGTGACCAGGAAAGCCACTTGTCGTCTTTCTCACCCAGAGTAAGACCTTCCTGATGAACGCCGCATGGGCCAAATAACACACGCTGGCCCGTTTCGTATTGAGCAAGCAATTGGGGCAAGAGACGTTCACAGAGATGCTCATTGATTACCGTCGTGACCTTGTTTAGATCGCCTCCGTGCCGAGTAAGCATGACCTTGTAGCCGTCTTCACGCTGGATTGTGCAGTTCTCGCTCATTGATGAACTGCTCCGACGACCACGCGCGAATACCAGCCAGATGGCTTCGATCTCGTTCCATGAAAAAAGTTGTGCTGCCTCTTTGCGTTTTTGGATAATACAACCTTTGTCATAGACGTACACAAACCAGCCATAGACAATGCTTTCATACATCCGATAGATGCCCAGGCCAATAAACAAGAACATTAAAATACCTATTACAAGAAAAAGGCATCCTATTGTGGTAATCCCTCTATCTGTCATCATGCCTTGATAGAGTTGTGCCAATATATAAAGAGAAAGGTACAATAACCCACCGCCCACAGGAAGCGAAATAAAAGCGATAAGAATGAAATTCGACATCTCACATCGATTTCGATAGATGGTGCGCCAGCGGCCAAGGTGATGTTCACGTGCCATCTTGGAAATGGTGGGAGGCACAATGGGAGATCTGAGCAGATAGGTTGACGAAATATAGGGCACTTTAGCGCTCCTCAATCAAACAAAAATAGGAGTTCCTCATATGGTGTGCAATAGACTCTTTCAGATCCTTCACAAAGGTCGATTTGCTCAGTTCAAAGATCTTGTTATAGAGTACAACGTATAGCACGGCTTACATTCCAATGGATTTCTCACAGGATATGATTATGCAAACAGGTCCTAGCACGAGAAGGATTTGATCCAATAAATCAATACGCACTTGAAAGAAGAGAAATAAACCATGCAACCTCAACAGAAGGTGTTCCCTGGCAGCTATTATGCCAATTTGATTGGCTGTATTCTAGTTTGTGTCCTTACTTTTGCGCTGATCTTCATAGAGATCATTGATATCTTCCATCCAATAGATATGGCTCCAATTAATGCGGCTATCCACTTCGTACGTCTCATTATTATGATACTGCTATTTATAAGCTCATGTGTCCTACATCAGTTGAGAAATGTAACGTCTCACGAGACTGGATTTGACAGCCTGTCCAGCTTCAGGTAAAGTCTCTTTCAAAGAGGAGGGATCTATGCTTGAGAGACCATTCATAGCCGCTAGCGAGCACAGTTGGCTGCCACATACACCCAATGAGTTAAAAGAGATGCTTGGCGATGCTGCCTGGGAAGCCGATGATTGGGGGGCGTCAGGCACCCACATCTACCGCGTCGGTCAACGCTATCTCAAAATCTTGCCCTATACCATCGGCCTCTATCAGGAACAGAGTGTGCTTGCAGCCGAAGCGGCACGCTTGCAATGGCTTGCCGAGCGTTTGCCTGTCCCTGAAGTACACTATTATGGGCACGATGAGAAGTATGAGTTTCTCTTGATATCCGAACTGAGCGGGATTGTCTCCTGTGATCAGACGCTGTGTGGCAGCGTGCCGGAGGTCGTCAGGCGGCTGGCAGAGGGCCTGCATATGGTCCATAGTGTAGATATCAGCACCTGTCCCTTTGATAAGCGCCGGGAGAAACAGCTTGAACTGGCTCATCAGTATCTTGCACAGGGAATGATTGATGCAACGCAGTTCAATGTTGAATTTCAGGGGTTGAGCGCTCAAGAGGTGTACGAGCTGGCGTTGCAACACAGCTCTTTCGACGAGGACCTGGTCTTTACTCACGGGGATTACTGCCTGCCAAATATTCTCTTGGATCGGCAGCTCAGCCAGGTAAGCGGCTTGATTGATTGGGGCGCGCGGGAATTGCTGACCGCTATAACGATCTCGCCCTGGCCGCGCGCAGCCTTGCACGCAACTTTGGCGAACAATGGGTCTCGTTGCTTTTTACAGAATACGGGCTTGCTTCACCTGATCAAGTCAAGCTGCAATTCTATCGCGCGCTGGATGAACTTACCCTCTAAGATAGAATTGCTCTTCCTACCGCATAGTCATGTGTCGGCGCCCCTTCTCACCTTTTTATGTACTTCATCATTTCCCGTTATGATATAGTAGAGCTATACAAAAACGCGAAAAGAGATCATAAGGACGACATGTTTGGCTTCAAAGCTTTGGTGAATAGAAAATTGCGGATCGAACAACGCACTCACTCTACTGAGATTTGCGAGCTTCCAGAAGAAGCATACCGTTTTGCAGAAGACGCTCAAGTTGGGTTCCCTTTGCACCTCTACAAGATGCGGCCATTAGCATTATCTATGTATAAATGGATTCTCATTATGAGTATTGCTGGGGCTATTCTGGGTATTGCTGTTGGTTTTATCGGACTCTTTATTTTTTTGTATCGGTGGTTTATCCCTCCCTGGGAAAGCTTTGTTTACTATGCATCAACTAGTATCTTTCTTCCCTGGTTCATCGGTCTTCTGTTCAGTGGATATGCTATTGCGTTAAAATCGTTATACAAAAGCGGGCTTCCTATCTCTGTTTTAGTCTGCAGTAAAGGCCTGCTCGTAATTCGTCCTAAGGGAGTTGAGGTAACACGGTGGAATGAGGTGAATTATGTCGTCAAATTCTCAGGTGGCCGCAGCAGACAGATTATACTCGGCCGGAGTAATCGTAAATCACTCACCCTGGGTAGTGCACTTGAAGATCTGGACGGTTTACAGGCCCAGATTGAGCAGCATATCAAACAAGGTATTGTGAAGGAATAGATTATTTACTGGAAACAATACTCATATCTCATATATGTGTATGTATCAATTATCCGAACGTTATCCATGCTAAGCAAACCACTTCTCCATGTTTTCTATCACTTTAGCACAAACCTCTTGAACCTGGGCTGTTTTCTCTTAATTCTATAACGGTAGGAACAACTCGGGCAAGGCCGGTCGCCACTGCAAGAACACACATAAAGGCAGTATAATACATATGTTTTTCAGCCAACGACCAGTAATGTTAAGGAGGCAAGCGTGGATAGCTCTTGTGCTCAACGAGCACTTTCCCTGTGTATCGAGATCAGCAATACTGACCAACAGCGTATACAAACTCATCATCAATAAAAAATAGATACGTATGCAGAAGTTGGGCAATAAAAAAAGTTCTCAGGTGTTTCACGAATAAACATCTGAGAACTTTTTTGAGGCTGTTAAGTCGAGAAGAAATGAGCTGAATGACGCAGTCTCATGCTGGTAATGGTAAGTGCGAGCGCTCTATCACTCACTCCATGGTCCAATGCCATAAATACGTTCAGCAGTAATGCGGGTAATATATCCCTGTGGCGCTCCATCAGGAGCGAACGTTGTGCCTGGGGCGATATAGATCTGGGCCAGTTGGTTCAGCAATTCGGGGGCACCACCCTCGGTAATTCTGGCACGACCATTGATCACGAGATAATTATCCAGTCCATTCGTTTTTCCCCCCGTCACCATTGAGAGTGCGACCCGGGCATCGCGCTGAATATTCTTCAATTTTTGGTAGAGATTGAAGTGAGCACAGACAATTTCATCGCCCTCAAGGCCAACCCAGACGATAGAGACTTGAGGACTGCCATCCTTGTTCAGGGTCACAAGGTGAGCGAGATGGCCCGCAGCCAATGCTTGCCGTACGGTATCATTCAAAATCATAATGATCAGATCCTTTCTTACGTCGTTGATAGTATCAATATACAAGTATCACGTGCCCAGGTCTGATTTGTGGTAGCATTGAGCGAGATTGCTCCGGCTTTTTCGTCCGTCTGCCTGCCATCCAGGCGGCTAAAGTATCAACCGTGCGATCTGGGAGGAGTCGAGTACCTGATGCGTTTGCAGATCCACAAGAATCGTCCCGAATGTGCGTCTACGTCGAAATGAGAAATCATCGATGCCAGGGGATGAAACCTTCCCAATTGGCTCTGAAGGCGGCACCATAATACATCGAAGAATGGTCGTTTTACTGGTCTGGATACTCAGGCGATCGGTCACTCGCATACCAGGCCTGCCCCTGGTAGCCAGGCCAAGCGTCTGTACGATCTGGAAGAGACGTGCCGTCGCACGTGCCCAGGGTGCCACAAAAGGAGTCAAACGCTCTGCGAAGAATTTCCTCTGACAAGTGGGCTCTTTGCAAAAACATTTACGCACGAGAACGCGCAAACGCACGAATTGACCTCCGCAAGGGAGGTCAGCGACCTGACGGGTATACCGACTTTGCACATGTACAGCGGGGGTGCCGCAGAGCAGAAAGCAGGGGTTTTCTGGGTTGAAACAGCAGTAATGGTGAACACCCCATCGGTTATCTCAATCTCTCTCACTTCTATGCTACTGGGCAAGGCGAGTGCTAGCTTCACTCGTAATATTCCGGCAGCTTTTTCAGCCCTTCCCACTGCTCCTTGTCATGACCGAAAATCACAAGCCCGATATGCTCCCGTTCGACCAGATCAAGCAATTTAATCGTACTGGCGCGGATCGCTTCGGCGTCCTGGTTGCTACCGTCGCCCTGCTCGTCACGGGTAAAGCCCTTGCCGAAGGGTACAGCGTCAATCGGCAATAAAATCGCCCCGGTTTTGGGCAGCCGCACCAGCACCGATTGATGTCCCGGCACATGCCCGCTCGTCTCAATCAGCTCCAGCCCTGGCAGCAGTTCCGTGTCCCCGTCCACCAGCCGGATACGCTCCATTGGCTGATCCCATTGGGGCCGATTGGCAGCAAAACGTGGGTTGCTCGCCGCATCCAAATGATGCACACGCTGAACAACATATTGCGCCTTCGTGAATGCCGCGTGTCTTCCGGCATGGTCGATATCATAATGCGTCGAAATGACTGTATCAATATCGTCCGGTTGTAAGCCAATGCTCGCCAACTGCTCGATAACGTCCTGCCCATTCTCGAAGTCCGATTCTCCTTCAGGCATAATCTCCGGTAGGCCACTGTCAATCAGAATATTCTTGCCGTCACCCGTTTGCACCAGATAGCACACAATCGGAATCTGGTATTCCGGCATGGACCCAACCAGCATCAGATAAAGACGCTTTATGGCATTCTGGCTCATAAGCTCCTCCTCGGAATTGAAACATATATTCTATCATATCAATCATGTTGGCATTCGTAGCGGCCCGGCGTTAGCTTTCTGCTAACACAATCTAACAGCTCACGTTGGCCCGTTCATAGAGCGGGCCGAAGCTGATCGCCTCTTCCTGCTCATGTGTGAGAATCGCCAGGATGGGCTTTACAAAGGAGAGCGACAAAGGCTGAATTGATGCGGCCCCGATCATAGCATGCTTGCTAGTTATCTGGTACATTAGATTTCGTCAGCAGAAAGCTAACGCCGGGCCTGTCAGTCTTGCGTACAAAGGTCTTTCGCCCCCTCATTGCATGCAAGACATTCTACCGTCAAACCTGCGCAAAAACTTCTCCTATCTTGCTCTTTTGGCCATCATGATCAGCAATACGCCGCACATCCCGACCAGGCTCTCATCGTAGAGCATTTCAAATGCTCATGCATATTCATCGGGGAACGACGGCCAGCGCGAGGCCGCCCAGGCAGACCAGGACGCATATCCAGGAGGGGCTTCTTCCAGAATGGTACCATTCAGCTCATCTTCATCCGGTTCGTTTTCGTTAAAGAACGCACGCCATTTCATCAGTTCCTCTTCGCTCATCTGCCATGTCTGGTCCGGCCTCTCTACATAGCGGCTTTGGATACGCTTCCGTTGCGTTTCTGGGTCAATAGGCAAATAAATCACCTGGCTTTTCGCTCCTATCTGCCTGGCGATCCATCTCATAGACGACCGTTCATCTTTGCTCCAAAATCCGAAATCCAGGATGACGTTAGTATGAAGCTGAAGTGCACGCAGAGCTATCCAGATCAAACGACCTTCCAAGACATCTCTTGTTGCCGGATCGTTTCTTCCAAATAATGTCTTCATCCACTCATCAGGAGTCAACCGCAAGGCGGAGGCTTCAACTTCTAATTGCCTGGCTTTTGTTGTCTTGCCAGCCCCTGGAAGCCCTACCAAAAGATACAATATTGCAGGTTCTTTCATATTTGCATTATGGCACATTGAGGGGCCGTGATGGCGAGTCTATCCCCCTGGCGTTTGTTCGGTTTATAAATCGCTCTGAAAAAAGATTCAAGTTGCTCCTGGAACTTCTAACTATGATAGTAGTTGGGTAGGCGATCTCTCTGACAACATGTTACCGATAGAAGACATGTAAGCTGGAATCATATAGAAGTGAATGCAAATTGGGGGACAACGACAATTTGGGAAGTGTCTCAGGCTCTCCATCCTTCCGGGTGGTTTGGAGAGAGGATCATTGCGAGGGCCGTCATGCCCTCAGCAGCCCTGCACGCCGCTTTCCCTCCAAAGGTCGAAGAGCCGGTAAACATTCGCTCTTGCCCCAAAAACGTATAGATGATATGATAAAGACATCTAGCAATCTTCTTTATTTATTTTCCTCATTTCAAGCAATTTCCAATCGCTGCCTTTCGTTTGCACGCCCTCACCATTCCTGTTTCTTTTTCTATATTTTTCTGAAACGGAGTACGATCATTCACATGGACATGAAAACATTCCATCTTAGTCTTGCTTCCGCTCCTGCTCTCGTAATGTTTCGTGACATTCCAGAAGAAAGAGCGCAGATGGGGACCATTCTCTTTTATCATGGTTTTGGGGAATCCAAAGACGGCTATCCGACAGTATTACAACTTCTTGCAGAAGCGGGCTTTCTTGTCGTCGGTATTGATGGTATAGGACACGGAGAGCGGCGCTATCCTGACTTTCATGAGCGCTTCCCGCCTATTGCGCCCCATCTCATCGGGAATATGCAACTCGAAGCAGCTTTCCTTTCAGTCGTTCGTGAGACGGCCCAGGAGGTCCCATTCATTCTTGATGCCCTCATTGAGCGTGGATGGGCACATCCTGAGAGGATTGGAATTGCTGGCCATTCCTTTGGAGGGTTTGTGACCTATGCTGCTGTTGTTATAGATAAGCGCATTCAGGTAGCAGCTTCTGTAGTTGGGTCACCAGAGTGGAGGCTTCCCTTGGCAGAGAGTCCCCATCTCCATCTTGACCGCTTCTTTCCTACAGCGTTGCTCTCGCAGGTGGCAGGCAACGATACCAATGTGCTGCCTGCATTTGCACAAGCATTACATCATCGACTGGAGCCATACTATACTCAAGCCCCGAAACGGCTACGCTACATTGAATATCCTAACTCCTCTCATAACCTCATAGAGACAGATTGGAAACAAGCATGGGAAAAGGTAGCAAGATGGTTTTTAGCCCATTTGTATGCGAACAAGGTGAATGGCCAACCGAGATGACATTGAGAGATCCTCATTCATTCGGAGCAGATCAACGGCCATAATAGGCTCCGTTTCGGCATGGATGTATCCGTGATCTTCTAAGACCTGTCCCAAATTGGCTGAACGAGAAGATGGCCCCACGAACCACAGAAAAGGCAGGTTGCGCCGTTGAAAATAGCCACAGACACGGCTAATGGCAGGAGAAAGGCTATCTGGCTCAAGTTGCGTCTGTAGCACGCCACTGAAACTGTCAGCATCGCTACCAGTTACATACTAGAGTATTCCTGGCTCATCCTAACATGAAACTGGTGGAGTAGTAGAATTATCCTGGTTAACTCAGAGGGTATTGCCCAAGTACTAGGGAAACCCCAAGATCGCCGTAGCCATGATCGAGACAATGCGCGTAGGAGCAAGCGGCAGAAATGCCAACGAAATGAAAGAGATGGCCAGATCCGTCCGCTTTCTGGCATAATCGACCATTGGAACCCCTTTCGCTATAAGCTATAGTATCAGCAGGTAGATGGTTGAATCTAGACTAACCATCCACCTGAGAAAAGAGATACAAAAGGGCAAAGGGAAAGCCATGACGGTTTTAGCATCGTTTCTGACAACTATTCAACAGGCGGGCGTGCTGGAGACACAGGAACAGCGCGTGTTCTTTCTGGTGCTGCCACAGGTCAACCTGTTGGACCTGGCAGGGCCAGCACAGGTCTTTCACGCAGCGGCGCAATTGGGCATGCCTTACAGGCTGATCTTCTGCGCCCATCGGCCGGAAGTGTGTAGCGCACAGGGGCTTGTCTTCGCCCACCTGCAGCCGCTCGAACCTGTCCAGCCTGGCGATCTGGTGATCGTGCCCGGTCTGCAGCTCGGCAGCGAGGAGGCGAGAAGAGGGCAATGGGAGCCAACGATCATCCGTTGGCTGCGTCAGGTCTATGATGGCGGCAGTTCCATTGCCTCCATCTGCACTGGTGCCTTCGCGCTGGGCGAGGCCGGCCTGCTCGATGGTCGCCGTTGCACCACGCATTGGATCACTCTCGCCGCTTTGCAGGAGCGCTATCCGCGTGCACGTGTCCTCGACAACGCCCTCTTCGTGCATGACAACCGCGTCACCACCAGCGCTGGTATCGCTTCGGGCATCGACATGGCGCTCTCACTCCTTGAGCAGCGGCACGGCCCCCTCTTCACTGCCCAGGTCGCGCGCTATCTCGTCGTCTATCTGCGGCGCAACGGTTCGCAGTCGCAGGACAGCATCTATCTGCAGTACCGCACACATCTGGACCCCGCCGTGCATCAGGTTCAGGACTACCTGATCAGCCACATCGCAGGATCGGTCTCACTTCAGACGCTTGCTGACATTGCTCATCTCAGCGTACGCAGCCTCACACGCTGCTTCAAAGAGGCTACTGGCCTGACTCCTGTGCAGTATCATCAGCGCCTCCAGATTGAGCTGGCCACCACGCTTCTGCACGATCCTGACCTGAGCATCGAAGAGGTCGCACACAAATGCGGCTTTGAGGACGCGCGCCACTTCCGCCGCCTCTGGCAGCGCTCTTTCGGCGTCCCACCCTCCGTCAGCCGCAATATCCAAACACTCTCATAAAAAATTATCGAGATACTCCTGCTGTGTCTCACCACTTTTTTTGGGTAAAGTCTTGCAGAACAAGCAGTTCTGCCAACAAGAGCTTTGTAGCGATAGCAAAACTCAGGATGAGAGATCTACGCTCTTCATGAAAGGAACTCTTTTTCACTATGTCGATACATGCCAAATCCTCTGCGGGAACACCCGCAGCCGGGATCAATCCGCGTATCTTTCTGCTGGCGCTGGGGATGTTTGCATTGGGGACGGATGCCTTTGTCATCGCAGGTGTGCTTCCCGTTATTGCACACGAGACCGGGGTGCAAGAAGGGCTAGCCGGACAGCTGGTCACGGCCTTCTCGCTGGTCTATGGTCTGGGTGCACCGCTGGTGGCTGTGCTGACCGCACGCTGGTCGCCGACACGAGTGTTGATCGTTGCGCTTGGCCTCTTCTGCCTGTCGAATCTGGGTTCGGCCATCGCGCCAAATTTTGCCCTGCTGCTAGTAACTCGTATCCTGACTGGCTGCTTCGCTGCGACCTATGCCCCGCTTGCTTATACGGTCGGTATAGCCCTGGCACCGCCCGAAAAGCGAGGGCAGGCGTTGGCGCTGATCGTCATGGGGACAACGGTAGCTACGGCGCTCGGCGTCCCATTGGGAACGTGGGTCGGGGAGCATCTGGGTTGGCGCTTCTCCTTTGGGCTGATCGTGCTGCTGTCGGGGATAGCTTTTCTGGCCCTGCTCGTCTTTAAGCTACCGCAGATGGCGGCTCCTGCACGGCTCTCGTTGCGTGCGCGCCTGGCTCCCATCAGTCAGCCTGTCATCGTGATGGCCCTGCTAGCAGCACTATGCTGGAATATCGGGATCTATCTTATCTATACCTATGTGGCCGTGATCTTACAGCATAACCTGCGCATCAGCGACACCAGTAGCCTGTTCGTGGCCTTCGGCCTCGGGCTCGTTGTTGGCAGCTGGTCAAGTGGACAACTGGCCGACCGCTTTGGAGCACAACGTCCACTGCTGATCAGTCTGATTGCATTGATCATCATCGAGGCAACGCTGGCGCTGGTCACTACCACATTCATCGGGAGCTATCTGATACTCTTTCTATGGGGCGCCCTGGTTGGGCTTGTCTTTATCCCGCAGCAGCATCGCCTGCTGAGCATCGCGCCAGAGCACGCCAACGTCATCCTCGCGCTCAACAATTCGGCCCTCTACCTGGGGATTGCCGGTGGGGCGGCTATCGGTGGTCTCGCATTGCATGTGGTTCCGGTTAGTCACCTTAGCTGGATTGGTGCTGCCGCGTGCCTGCTGGCGCTTGTGACCTTCCTGTTCAGCTTGCGCCTGAGCGCACACAGCAAGAAGGCCGATCCCGATACCGAAGTACAGGACATCACCGTCGCGCCTTAGTTTATAGCCAAAACAAGAATGTCACGACAGACTTCGTGATTTAGCTTTTTTTTCTTATGTGGTGCAAAAAGTGCGCCCAGCGCACTTTTTGCACCACATAAGAAAATTTCTTGAGCGCCTTTGGCGCTCAAACTCAGGTGTGAAGAGCGCGGAGATCATGAGAATAAGACACATTCTTAGAATGTGTCTGACTCCCATCGTGATCGGACGCAAGGACCCTCACTGATGGGATAGACAAAACAGCAAATGAGGAGAAAGACGAAAAAAGAGAAGTTTCGTGTGGACGAGTTTGGAGGATGGATGATCCTGTGGGATGATACAGGAAAGAAGCACAACGTACGGCAGAGTGACGGGAAAGGAGCAGGTTGCCATGTTTAAGACACGGCTGTATCGAGCGTATCCCTCCAATCTCACTGATGAGCAATGGAAACTCTTGGAACCCTTGATCCCAGCGATCAAACCGGACGCCGCCTTTTCGCTTCACGAACGGCGCACCATTGTGGATGCCATCCTCTACGTCTTGCGTAGCGGCTGCCCGTGGCGGTCGTTGCCCCATGACTTTCCCGCCTGGCAGACGGTGTACCATTATTTTCGTCTCTGGCGACAACAAGGCGTGTGGACTCAGGTGCTCGATGCTTTGCGCGGGCAGATGCGCACGCAACAGGGGCATGACCCTCAGCCGTCTGCGGCGGTGATTGATAGCCAATCCATCAAAACCAGTGCCGTTCGCGGGTCCAACAAGGGCTACGATGCGGGGAAAAAAAATCTGGGGGCGCAAACGTCACGCCCTCGTCGATAGCTTGGGCAATCTCATGGGCATCAAAGTGACCGGAGCCGATTGGTCCGATCAGCAAGGAAGCCAGCCCTTGCTCTTGTCACTGAAAACACGCTTTCCCCGCATGCTGCTGGTGTGGGGAGACAGTCACTATGGCGGCCACTTCATTACCTGGCTCAAGGTACACCTGGGCTGGATCATGCAGACGGTCAAGGCGCTCCGTGAACCCAAACGCGGCATCTTAGTGCTCGAAGGAGAGAACGTCGATTGGGATCAGTTGTTTCCCAAAGGCTTTCATCCTCTCCCTCGGCGCTGGGTCATCGAGCGCAGCTTCGCCTGGATCACGCGCTGGCGCCGTCTGTGTCGCGATCACGAGGGCTTGCCAGAAAGCTCCGAGGCCTTCATCGCGCTCTCAGCGAGCGTCGGCATGTTGACCAGGCTTGCTCCACCGTTCCCATGCTGATGGGAGTAAGACACATTCTTAAAAAGTATGGAGTAAAACCTCTGATAGCAGGAAGGGCGGAATATGAGATGATTGAAGGAAATTGGCAGTCGCAGGGGATGGTTATCCTGGAGTTTGAGGATCGAGAGCATTTCGAACGCTGGTACAACTCGCCCGAATATCAAGGGATTCTCCCGCTCCACCTGCAGGCCACTTCCGGTCGGTTGCTTCTTATCAAGCTGGACAACTAGAATAATCTTGTTGTTTTGCGATAGCTTCCTGGGGTCACCAGGAAGCTATCGCTTAAACTGCCGGGTGAAGTGCGATTGATCAGCAAAGCCGGTTTCATGGGCCACATAACCGACCCACATCTCACTTTCTCCATCAATCATCTGTAAATTGGCTGCTCGTTTCCTTCGCCAACGTATTCTTCATGTCACCAAAAAAGCATGCGATTAATCAGTCGATGACCAATTCGCTCCCAAGCCAGTCTGCTAAAGTAGATTGGAGAAGTTGCCGTGCCCCATCCCAGGGGAACCAAAGGAACTTGACAAAACGTTGGTCCCCGACGTTCAAACGAAGCCGATCTGTGATGATCCCGTGATGTAAGTATGCTTTTTGAATAGCTTCACGCGGGACCCACACATTTTTCTGCGAGGTCAAGAGTGTTTGGAGAGTGGTCTGGTCAAAAGATCGCTGCGGTCGTTGCTGTTCATTGATAGTTGGCCCTATCGCGTGTCTCTTCGTTGTTTCAAGATCCAGTGGAATACGGAGCAAGCCATCAGAAAACAACCAGAGTTCCCCATGAATCCAGTCAAACCAGCCAGTAGTAGCACTTGCCGTAAGCAGAGTTGCGACAACGGCATCGTTTTGAATGTGTGGTTTATCAGACTGTTGCATCTTTTCTTTCCTTCATAGCTATTTAGGGCAAGTATAGATGAGAAATAGTTCTAAAACAAGACACGCGTTTTCATGCCCATTGCCGAATATAAGTGTATCACAAGGTCTGGCGAGATCTGCTCCAAGATTTGCTCATCTTGAGCCCGCACCATCTCAAGAAAATCGATGAGCCGGGTATCAACAAGCGAGTGCGTGAAAGATGGGGGAAGTTGGGAGAGAGAAACCGTCGCATCGAAAGGAAGGTCACGCTTTGCCCAGGGAAGCTCTTTATAGATGTTCTCAACCATCTCGGGATGCATGATTGCTCCCCCACAGGATGAGAATAAATCAATATAATCATCCCAAACTACAAAGCCTAACTACGAAGACTCACTACAAAAACAACACCTTTCAGGTCGAGTGCTGGAGCGACTCACAGCCATGGAGACCACCCTACCATCCTTCGACAATCAAAGAATGTAAAATTCAATGATTAACAATTAATATTATTAGAAATTAAATCATTAGAATGCTTCACAACTATAGAATTAAGTAGTCAGTTCATGATTCAAAATGAGTAGCTTGTTTTTGGCTTTATCTTGCATGCATGGGTTGCTATATATTATATTTCTCTCCATTTAATTCGTTTATTTCTTTAGACGCAATTTCTTTGTGACGCTTTGTCGGAATTGAGACAATAAGACAGATAGATAATAGAGGAGTACAGAAATCTGATGGAACTTCTCCTCGCTCACCAGGATGAGACACAGATACATGTGACTTGTGATGGCCAGGATTCTCATGTATTCGATGTGCGGCCTTTACAGTTGGTATCAGGAAAGGAACACGAACGGCTTATAGCTGATCCTATAGGATACGGGCAAATGTTGTATGCAGCCCTTTTTGCGGTTGAAAGCAGGACGCGGCAAGCACTTGAGAAATCTCCCGAACGGATTATGCTTATTGCAGCAGATGACGACGTAGATGCAATCCCTTGGGAGTATCTCTATGGACCTGATGGCTTTCTCGTACAGGAATGCCAGTTCGTTCGTGGTCTGCCTGCCGAGCAACGTCAACCAGCGCCGACGATGAAGGCTGGTTTACATATCGTGGCAGTACCCTCCAATCCACTCAGTGATCAAGTTGAACCATTGGCTATCGATGCGGAATGGATGAATTTGCGCGAAAGCGTGCAAGCACTCCCCTCAGCTCTGACGCTGGAGAGGGTCCGTCCTCCAACCATTCGTCAACTGCGCAACGCCGTCGCAGGACAGCGCCAGAGGGTCGTCCACTTTATGGGTCATGGTGGACAGATGGACGATGGGGCGGTGCTCTGCTTCGAGAAAGAAAACGGGGACCTGGATCTGGTCAAATCAAAGGAGATAGCCATGCGGCTGCGTGGCACTACGTTTCTGGTCACACTCAACGCATGCGTTACGGCCAGTCCTGGCGACACTATGTTTAGTAACCTTGCAGCAACCCTGGTACGCCAGCGCATTCCTTATGCTTTGGGCATGCGACTAAGCATCTACGATAAGGATGCTCGCCTGTTCGCACGCGCATTTTACGACGAGTTGGCACGTGGCACCCCGGTCGAAGAAGCGCTGTTCCAGGCTCGACTAACCCTTGCCAGTGAGACTACACACCCATGGGTGGTTGGCGTTCCAGTTCTTTATACCTCTCTCACAGAGTCTGCCCATGGCGTTGAACCTCAACCAGGCACTCCCACAGTGAAAGATCATCAGCCACCACTAGACGTAAACGCATTACCACGAGCAGAAGGAATCTTCCAGGGGCGTGTCTCAGATCTGCGACGACTTGGTACGCTGCTTACTGGCGACAAGCGTCCACGCATCATCAACATTCATGGTGGAGGAGGACAGGGTAAGACAGCACTGGCACGCGAGGCGGTCGAACGCTTTGCCTGGGCCTGGCCTGATGGCATCTGGAGTACCACGTTGGAGAAACTATTTGATCGGGCCTTCTTCGCCGCTGAGCTAGCTCGCTTCCTGGGCATTAATACCCAGGATATTGCACATCCCAACGAGATTGAACATCTACTCTTCAACTGTCTGAGCACCAGACGTGTCTTGATCGTACTCGATAACGCGGAAACCCTCATTGAGGCCATTGAAGCCAACAATGTAGGCGCACAACATCTAGCGCAATTGCTGCAGCAACTTCCCAGTCCTTCAGTTAGTCTGCTCATTACTTCTCGTATCGTACTAGGTTGGCCTAGTGAGATTGAACACGAAATTGGAGGCCTCACGTCAGAAGAAGGAGCACAGTTGTTCATCCAGAGCAGCCCCCAGCGGCGAGAGGCCATGGATACGATTCTCGCGAATGAACTCAGCCAAAGAGTCGAGGGGCATCCCTTAAGCCTGCGGCTACTCGGTGGAGCTTTTAACTTCAGTGCGATCCCCCTCGCAGCCTTCGTCCAACACTGTGAAGAGCAACTCATCAACGCAGAAAACACATACCTTGGATTGGAACATCGCCACCGAAAACTCTATGCCTGCCTTGAAACAAGTATACGCTATCTGACTGATGAACTAAGGAATGTGCTCGGCAGTCTCTGGATCTTTCATGCTCCTTTTATACCAGAAACGGTGGTCGCCATTCTTGACCCAGAGACAAAAGAAACAGAGGACACACCATCAAAGCTGCGTACGCACCTCCACAATTTACGGCTACGTGGGCTACTCACCACACAGAGGATAGCAACCGATAATTGGATACTCGATTTCTATTATCTCTTGCCTACTACTCGCCCATATATCGAACAACAGGTGCAGTATCCAGGCAACCGCCAGGGCTTACTCCTTCGCTTTGGTCGAGTATATAGTATGCTGCTTGATTTTATATCCAATGAAATGGGTCGAACATCACGTGGAATGACGCTCGTTGAGAAAGCCGAAATGGATTTTGAACGTGCCATGGGCTATCTCAAAGGAACAGAGCAGGCTCAGTACAAAATACGGTGGGCGTCGATCTTGCACCGCCTCAGAACAACACCACAACGCAGCCTCAAGCTCTTAGAAGAAGCTCTGGACGAATTACAAGGCCGCGACAAAGAGTGGGTTGTCCAGGCATTCCAGATTATGGGCGGCATTTATAACCATATCGGTGAACCTGAACGCGCCTTGCAACTCTTTGGACAGGCCCTGCCTCTCATACGCGAAACAAGTGATCGCGCTAGCGAAGCTGCCATTCTCACCAGCATGGCCAATGTCTATAGCAATATTGGCGATCCTGTCCAAGCCTTGCAACTTCTCGAACAGGCTTTGCTTCTCACGCACAAAGTTGGAAATCGCGATAGTGAGGCCTACATTCTTAACAACATGGCCAACGTCTACGAGGATATCGGTGAGCCCACTCGGGCCTTGCAGTTATATGCACAGGCTCTATCTCTCATGCACGAGATCGGCGATCGCGCTGGCGGAGCCACTGCGATCGCTAACATAGCGAGCATCTATGCCACTATAGGCGAGCCTGCTCGTGCCTTGCAGTTGTATGAACAGGCTCTGTCTCTCATGCGCGAGGTCGGCGATCGCACGGTAGAAGCCGCCGCGCTCAACAACATGGCCAGCGTCTATAGACATATTGGTGAACCCACACGTGCCTTGCAGTTATACGAGCAATCTCTGACTCTCACACGCGAGAACAGCGATCGTGTTGGTGAGGTTGCCACGCTCAACAACATGGCAAGCATCTATGCTGATATTGGAAAACCTACTCAGGCCTTACAGTTATATGAGCAGATTCTGCCTATTACACGCAAAACAGGTGTTCATCATGGCGAGGCTGCTACGCTTAACAACATGGCCCTCGTCTACACGAAAATAGGCAATCCTGTACGGGCGTTACAACTATATGAACAGGCACTGCCTCTCAGGCAAGAAATCGGAGATCGCCCTGGAGAGGCCGCCACTCTCACTAACATGGCTAGCGCCTACATCAGTATAGGCGAGTCCGCTCACGCCTTGCAGCTGTATGAGCAGGCTTTGCCTATCCGACGCGAGGTCGGCGATCGCGCTGGCGAAGCTGTCACTCTCGCTAACATGGCAAATGTCTATATTACTATCGGCGAGCCTGCTCGTGCCTTACAACTATATGAAGAGGCTTTGCTTCTCATGCGAGCAATCAGCCATCATAATGGTGAGGCTGGTATTCTCTCTAGCATGGCTCTCGTCTACAGCAATATCGGCGACCATAGTAGTGCCTTGCAACTCCTTAAACAAGCTTTACCGCTCATGCGAGCGGTCGGCAATCGCGCTGGCGAGGCCACTACACTCAATACTATGGCCAGCGTCTATACCAATTTAGACGAGCCTGCTCATGCCTTGCAGCTGTATGAGCAGGCTTTGCCTCTCAGGCGCGAAGTCGGAGATCGCCCAGGTGAAATCATCACACTCATTAACATAGCAATAGTGCTCTATCAAGTCCTGGAACACAAAGAAAGAGCCATCTCTACTTTACAACAAGCACTGCAGATATTGGAGCAAGCCGATCTCCCACAAGATATTGCAAGACAAAACCACAAGCAACTCTCACTCTTATTGCAATATATGAAAAGCGGAATGTCTCTCAACAAGTCTCATCCTTCAACAAAGGCCTCACCTGCTAAAATAATAGAAACACTTATAACTGCTACTATTGCGGTAATGACTACTGAGCCAGAGCAGCAACCTCAATATCGAAAGGTGCTCGAAGATGGATTACGAGAAATTCAACTCAAAGGTCCCGAGTGGCAAGCAGAGGTTGAATTGTTTAACTCCTTGCTCATGGTATTAGATGGCCAAATGCCTGTATTACCAGCCGATCATCCGTATGCGTCCGTGTTGACCGAGATCCAGGCAGGCATTGCAACAGATGGCCGAAGAGAGAATGACGATGTATCAGAGGGAAATGACAACATTACCCACTTCATCACAAATACAGTAGCGGTACTTGGGCCAAAACGAGAACACTTGCCCTGGTGGAGAGAAATGGTTGTACAGATGAAATTCCAGGCTAGTAAACAAGATATGAAAGAGTTTGTTGCATTCTTAGATGCAGTCATCAAATTGTTGGATGCACAGGGAGATCCCACAGGACTGGGAGAGCAGCTAGCACAGGGACATGCACAGGTATGGCAGAAAATCATTCAGCAACTTGCAATCAATAAAGAATAAATAACTTTTTTGCATTGTGTGCGAAATATTTGAAAGGGCAAAGCATGTATTAAAAAGCCATCTGCTTTTTTAGACACGGCTGTCTTTGATATTTAGTTATGAGAATGAATCTTACTATGCTCTTTTTAAGCGATATATTGGTGTTTACGGTTGATGTAAGATAATCGTTTGCATTGTTGCGTTTTCTGTAAGGATGAGGTATATATGGTGCCGCTAAAATGAGAGGTTTTGGGAGCTAGGGTACTAGCTTCTCAGGAAAGGTGTTAAAAAAGACCGTGAGCGGTTTCTTCGCGCTAGCATAAAAGCTCATTTCACTCTGGGGCGGGGACTGTTCAACCAAAATGATTCCCATATGGCAGGCATACTCTTCCACTAATTGGACGAAAAGTTCCTTCGCTCTCTTTTCGTTCTCTGGTTTGGCACCCTCATCATCAATCGCAACCCCTAGGATGAGTTGGTCATCAGAGGTAAAACGCAAAATCACGGAAACCTATTCCTTTACGACGAGAAAAATAGGAACTCAGTCAACCGTAATCCACAGTTATGGCGGTCTCCACTAAGCGTTGCATATGTGATGCCGGACGACAATGATGCGGAACGCAGACTGTTGGGAAATGAGCTAGCACGCGTTGGGTCAGAGGGTGCTCCAGTACTCGATAACCTCTTTGGACTTCAATACACTGGTTCGATCTCATATACAGAGAGATCTCTCATGATAAAAGATGTGATTATTTGCTTGCTAGCGGTCTTTTTTTCATTTTTGCTACTAGCTAGCTTGCATCTCATTACCTATCTGGTAAATGACCTGAAACCTGGACGTTTTTTGCCCTGAATCATGAGTGGAAGCATCATCGACTGGTCGCAATCCGTTCCAGAGGCCGAGAATGGTCACCCGTTTTTGTACATTCAAAAGAGACGAACTGCCTCTCTCCTGCTCAAATGGCAGAGAATCCAATGGCAAACAGGGAGCGAAGATGGTAAGATGGGGTGAGTTATTTCTTCAATAGAGGAAAGTTCAACAGAAAAGAAGGTGTCTTCATGGACAATCACACTTCTCCAAATAGATCCAGGCTATTTCTCCCGATTCTGGGCCTTGCCAGTGCACTGGGAGTGGGATTGGGAGCAGCCATTGCAGTAGCACTCCACAATCCCGGTATAGGAACTGCCATAGGAACCACTATCTTCGTCGTTGGGATAGCTATCGGCCTAGCCAATAGAGGCAGATGACGCTAATCTCTCGACCGAAGTGAAAGGGAAAAATCTGTAGCCCCTCTACGAGTCACTGTATGAATTTACAACTCTGGAAGATCGTGATTGGCTCTGGAGCCACAAGATGGTGAATAGCCTCAGATTTTTGTCTCACATCATCGCCAGCCTGGAATTGTAGAAGAAAGAGATGCAAGCATACATTTCCCCTTCTTGAGATAAAAGAGAAGATTGCAAGAGTACGCCATTGAGGGTTCGAGGTGTTCACACACCGATTCGGGCTGCGATTTTCCACGCTCCCAGTTAAGCGGATTCGATTCGCCTTACGCGGCGGGTTGGCCGATGAGTTCGAGCGAGAGCGTCCACAGTTTCTGTGCGATGTCCGGCTCAATCGCCCACTGCTTGACACCGTCACTGTTTTTGAACAAGTCGGCGTCGTTGGGCACCGTGTGGGCCTCCTGGCCGTCGGTAAGATAGTGTCCGCCGGTGTGGGCGAATTCGGGGCAACTGCCGCAACGAGGGTAGTAGCGGCACCTTGCTCGACAGTCTTGTAGACGAAAACTCCCGCGGCCTCGGCGGCGACCAGGTAATCTTTTTGTTTCTGTGTGAAGTCTCTTTGCAATCCGGTGGCGATACCGCCGGGGTTGGCAGTGTTGGTGACGATGCCGTCGGCGGCCCAGCGGCGCGTGGATTCGACCGCAAATAACGAGTTGGCTGTCTTGGACTGTGCGTAGGCCGCCTGCGGGTCGTACTCGCGTCGTTCAAAGTGAATGTCGTCGAACACGACGGGTGATCTCATATGTGCTGTGGAACTGACCGAGACGATGCGTGCCTCGCCCCGTTCGCGGGCACCAACGGTGAGAGCGTCATGCAATCCAAGGCTCAGAGTGAAGTGGCCAAGGTAATTGGTGGCGAACTGCAGTTCCCAGCCTTCCACAGTCCGGGACAGAGTGCTCGGAATGGCCCCTGCATTGTTGATCAGCAGATGCAGCGGTCCCTTCCAGCTCTGGACAAAGTTGGCTACTGAGGCTTGATTGGCAAGATCCAGAGCGATGACGCGCACACGCTCATTCCTGGTTGACTTCGCAATGTCCTCGGCAGCCTTTACACCAGCGGCGGTATTGCGGACCGCGAGTGTTACTTCCGCGCCAGCACTAGCGAGTGCCCGAGCGGTCTCAAGGCCGATGCCGGACGAGGCTCCGGTGACGATGGCACGAACACTGGTGAGGTCGAGACCGGCCACGACGTCCGCAGCGGTGCTTGTGGCATTAAATCTGGTTGTGATGAGTGAATTGGGTGTGGTCATAAAAATCTCCTGAAGAAAATATGCGTGTTTACGGTTGTACCAGGAGTGCGGAGAGCCGTGATTGATCACATACACGCCCCATTTGCCCTGGCACAATCTCCTAGGCAGACAACGTTTGACACTCATTTAAGAAAATAAATAAGTGTTTAGGCACTCATTTAAGAAAATAAATTTTTAGGGTCCTGTCACCGCATTCCAGAAAGCGGTAAAGCCAGCATCCCAAAAACGGTCTGCCTCTGAAGGATGGAGTGCAATGAACTCAATGGTCATATTCATGAGAGAAAGGAGTAAGGCCGTACCAAATTCATAGGGCTGATCTTTAAGAGCGCCACAGGCAAACGTCTCTTGAATCATCGCATGAAGAGCTTCGTATCCTTCCAGACTCAGGCTTTTAGTCTGTTCCCAGATGGAATCCGAAACGCTCAATTGGGTGATGACTTTGTATTTATCAGGATGAGCAATGCCGAACCGAACATACATGTCCCAAACCCAACGAGCACGGACCCCTAAGCTTGCATGGGCAGGATACGCGTCAAGCATATTTGCTCGCACTTCAGCCTTCAATTCCAAATACAATTCATTGAACAGTGTCTCCTTGGTCTCAAAGTAAGTAAATAGTGATCCTTCAGAGACTCCGGCTACTTTGGCGATTTTGGACGTAGGGACACTCAAACCTTGCTCGGCGATCAGCTGAACTGCTGCCGCAAGGATAGCGTCGCGTTTCTCTAGACTTTTGGGTCTTGCCATACACTCTCACCAATCGAATAATGACTGAGTACGCACTCATTATAGTAGAAAGGAAAGCTTTTTGCAAGGCTGAGCGATATATCCGAACAAGACGTTTTAAGACGAATCATGGCGCGTCGGTACGCATGTACTTTTGAGGTCAATTTCCTGGAAAAGACATCTTCTGTATTCCCCTCGTTGAAGCGGATTTGGTAAGACTGGTATAAGACGGTACAATTTTTGTGTCTTCATTTCAATGTCTTGTACCATACATTTTAACTACTTTGTCATGACATTATTCTGGGTTTCCTCCGTTTTTGCCTGCCAACTGTAGGCATGTGTGCGTGCATATCTTCATATATATAGTCATTCATTGTCCCGGCGAGTAACAATTTACTTTGCCAGGTTTTTTTATATTGTTCCTCCCACTTCAATTCGGATTCCTCCCTCCTTAATTCATTGTGCATTTGCCATTGGTTTGTGGGCAGGTATTAAGACCATATAAAAGACTTTGGAAGAATTCTAGGAGATGGTCGAAAGCTTAACGCTCTATACTCATCATAGATTTTGTACTTGTAGCAATATGTTTCTTAGGTTTGTAACTCTGATGCATGTGAGAGCGGCATGCAAGAGGAGTCATCTTGGTGAAGAATAAATCAGTTTTACAGTTAGAACGGGACGATCAGACAGCAGACAAGCGGTTGTCGTTCCAGTCTCATGCTACTGAGCTGCCTCCCAGGCCTTATACGACAAGGCCACGCGTTATTGGCAAAACGGCCAGTAAGCAGCCAATGGCGCTATGGCGTCTGCGCATTGTTGCGCTATTGCGCGTACTTTGTGGTGGCTTTTGTCTGGGAGATGTCTGGTTTAAGTGGCACGCGTCCTTCGCTGATACGTATCTCTTAATCCTATCCCGTGCCGTTGGTGCCCATACGCCGATTGCCGCCAACTGGTTCGCCTGGTGGCTACATGTCGCGCAGCTGCATACACAGGCATTTGTCGTCGGTACGCTGCTGTTAGAACTTTGTCTGGGCATCTGTCTTATTTGTGGACTGCTTACCAACCTTTCTTGCCTGGTCGGCATGTTCCTGACATTGCTGGGCTGCATGGGCACTGGCATGTTTGCTGGTTTCTTTGGACAGGGTTCACTCGATGTGGGTGTGCTGGTCGTTTTTTTACTGGCCTTCCTGGGCTTGATACTGAGTCGCGCCGGCCAGTACGTTGGCCTGGATCACTGGCTGCGTCCGAGCAATTAAGCTTGCAGCATTGGCTGCAATGGATAGTGTACATGTAGTCTGAGAGGATCGTTTATGGCATACAATGAAGCATCTCAATTTTCGGGCTACCTGGGTGGATCACCGGGTTCACAGCTTCCCAACCCTATGATGCAAAGTGGTGAGTCAGCGTTTGAGCAGGGTCAGCTCCCTGGCGCTGGCCAACAGAGGGCGAAAGAGAAAGATACCTCTTTCTTTCACGGTGAAGCATTGGCTCGCGATTTCTGGGCTGAACATAGTGGACCTGGATTGTGCTGATTTTTTCAGCTGCTTTCTCACTATTCCTGGTCTGTATGGTCTTGTTTGGTCAGATTCCCGGGAAGAGCTTTTCTTTGAAGAGCGCTTCGGATATCTTCCAGTTCGTTGGCGAGGGTATCGGTCTCTTCTTTTGTACGCGTATTGCTTTACGACTCTATCGGGTCTCTAATCAATTGCGCCGCCAGTTGCTTGAGAGCAAGGCTGCCCGGCGTGCCCCAATGAGCTAGCTAATATTCATAATGAGGCGCAGGCGGCTCGCCGGGCGTTTATGGCCTGGGCCTTGCTGGCCTGCGGGATTGCTCTTTATGCGAGTGGGCAGGCTATCTGGACCAGCTATGATATACGGATGAATAGCGCCGATGTGCCATTTCCTGGTCTCTATGATATTGGTTTTGTGGCCTCGTATCCTTTCTTTCTGCTAGGAACGCTTTTCCTGACCCGGCGTAATAAGGCTTCGGTCGGCCGGGTGCGCTTACTACTGGATGCGCTGGCGGTGATCGGAACAGCGCTGGCCCTGTCCTGGTTCTTCCTTTTGAGTCCTTTGATCGCGGGCCTTACGCAGTCTCCAAGCGCGGGAGCCTCTATCCTTTCTATCTACTTTCCAACTGGAGACCTGTTCCTGGTTGCGATTGGCGCCTTCTTGATGTTCAGTCCGCTGGCCCATCGCGCCCAACAACCAGTCTTTATTCTCCTGTGTATGGGACTCTTCTTTCTGGCGGTCACGGATAGTTTGCTGGCCTTCTATAGTCTTTCAGGCAGCTTTAATACTGGTACCTTGCAAGATGTGCTCTGGCCCTTGAGCCTCTCTTTGATTGGATTGGCGGCCGTTGAATATCCACGCAGTATCGCCCGTGAACAGGAACAGGATGAGCGCTTAAAAAATATACGCATGACGGGCAGCTCAAACCTGGCTCCGACCCGGCTGACACAATTGAGTATGACGGCACAAACGATCGCGCCCTTTATTCTGGTGTTGGGCACCTGTGCCATCCTGTTGACCAATATCGCACGGCGCGGTGGCACAACATTGATACAGGCCGATATAGTGGCCCTGCTGCTGATCTTGATCGTGATTGCCCGCCAGGCTATGACACTGTTGGAAAATAACCGGCTGACGATGCAGATGCGCGGCGAGCTGGTGATTTCCAGACGTGAACTACAGGTGACGCGACGTGAGGCTGATGAGGCGACACGTTCAGCCCAGGAAAAGCAGATCATGGAACAGGGGATCGCGGCCCTGCGCGATGTACATGCCCGCGTGGCTCGCGGAGATATGGTGGCCCGCGCCCCAACAGTCAGTGGTCCACTGCTGCCGATCGCCATCAGTTTAAATCTGATGTTGGACCGTATCAGTGCTCTTTCACAACGGGGCGCCAAATACGATCAACTGGCCCAGGAGTGTCGTGTCTTGCAAGAAGGGGTTGATCGACTTGGGCAGGGGCTGCCTCCATGGGCACCTAATCAGCCAATGCCTCAGGGCGCGGCCGAACTGCGCTCAGTCTATCTGGGCCTGGCCCATATCCAGCGTCGTCAGGAGAGTCAGTGGCGCCGGGTCGGTGGCTCAATGGACTCGATTAGCAAACTTACCCGTCGTATCCATGAAGCTCTAAATGAAATCAAGCATTCTAATCTCTTTAAAACACAGGTGAATGCAAGCTTTGAGCGTATGGTGCTGGACCGCGTTATTCGTGAGGTAGATCTGCTAGCAGAGCAACAGCACAATATCAGTAACCAGGTCTCCCAGATCAATCTGCGCAATGAGCGCTCAAGCCAGAGTGAAGAGAGCGGCAATCACCATAAACCAGCGCTGTCGCCTCAGCGACCGATCACCGATGCGGCCCATGAGATCCGTTCACTGCTCCCGCCACGTCAGGATCATTCACATGTCTTGAGCTCAAACGGGCACAGCGAGCTGAGTCAACATCTCTATCAACCACATCATCACTTAGAACATTTACCTTTGGACGAATAACGGAATGGGGGAAGGTTTAACATATTGTGCTCAATTATAGGCAATGTGAGCTCCTTCTCCCCTCTAGTTCATGTGTGGCGCTAATATTTCCATAACTCAGAAGAGAGGCCGAATGAGATGGAACACAATATGCAATACGAGCCGCAGGCTGGATCTAAGGCTCTGTTTTGTCTGGGACATCCCTCGCACGCTCTACAGCCCGAGGAGGTCGTCTGCCGTGTATGTGACGCACTGGCGGCTCATACTACGCTGGGGATCTATGAGGTCCAAAAACTTCTGGGGATTGGAAGAAGCGGCCATGCCTATCAGGCGATTCATCAGCGCTCTGGACAACCAGTGGCGATCAAGTTGTTTCCAGCTTTTATGGCGAATCCAGAACTATGGGAGGCGGCTCGGCGCGAGGTGCGTGTGACGACGGCTTTGCGTCATAGCTCCATCCTGTCGGTTTTTAGTTGCAGTACCTGGTCACCCGAGCAGTTAGATGGCGGAAGCGGCGCTCACTACGAGTGGCCATCTGACTCGACCAGTATGTATCTGCTGACACTTTGTCAGTATATCCCGGGCACGCTCAGCCACTTTGTAAACTACCTGCAAAAGGGTGAAAATCAGCAGGCGCTTTACGAACATGGCAGTTCGCCGCGTGCCCTGGTGATACATGTGTTGCAACAAATCGGCTCTGCGCTGGCAACTGCCCATGCACGGGGCATCGCCCATGGTGCGCTGGTCCCCGGCAATATCCTATTTTCTAGCTATGAGCGGGTCTGGGTAGCTGATTTTGGCCTGGCACGCCTGCAGCCACCTCCCGCACCTTATCTACCACCTGAACTGTATGCAGCGGCCCAGGCAAGTCAACAAGGCAATGTGCAGGCTTATTGGAAGGCAGCGAATCCTGCCAGCGATCAATATATGTTTGCCATGCTCTGCCAGCAATTATTGCCGCAAACCTTGCAAAAACAGGATTATGAGCCATTGTTGCCAGTTTTAAATCGGGCCATCCATCCTAAACCGGAACGGCGCTATCCTTCCTTGCAGTTGTTGATCCAGGATCTAGTAGCGCTAACGGGTAGGCCGGCCCAGCCGCAGTTAGCCCAGCAGTTCAAACAGCCCCGGTGGGACCACATAGACGTCTTTCAGCGCCTTCCAGTGCATCGTCAAGCACGGGCTCTGATATGGCTTACTCACGGCGCAATAGCAATCCATTAACGCCTATACCCGCGTTTGCCTCTGGACCGCTGACGCCAGCCCTGCCAGCGACTCCGCTTACTCCCGCTACGCCATTGACGCCTGAGGACTGGGAGAAACGCGGCGATAAATTATTTACGATGCGTGAATACGATGAGGCATTGAAGGCTTATCACCGGGCGGTCGAAGTAACGTGGGGCAAGGCACAACTCTGGCTGGCGCTAGGCGATACTTACTTTGCCCTGGAACGCTATAAAGAAGCCTTAATGGCCTATGAACAGGCCATGCATATCAATCCGAACGATCCACAGATCTGGATCAACCGTGGCACCGCATTGGATGCGCTGGGACGCCATCAGGAAGCGCTTGACTGTTATGAACGCGCCGACCAACTACGCTCGGCTTGATCTTGAAGCTCGATCTCCTGTTTTTTCTACTCCCTACATACGTTATTACAGTATGCATGTTTGTGGTCAAACAGGGAATGCAGAGGAGTTTTTGTATGCAGACGATTACCAGGGTACAACCACATAATATTTATGAGGATGAACAACAGCGGGCCAATCTACGCCAGCTGTTGATTCGTGGCTGTACCCTCCTGGCACCAGATGAACCCGGTAAATTGCTCCATGATCAGGATATTCTGATCGTGGACCGCTATATCGTCGCCGTTGGTCCCAGCGGGACGCTATCATTTAATCCAATGCGGGTCGAAAGAGTCATTACAGGTAAGAATCGTTTAGTACTACCGGGACTGATTAACGCCCATACGCACTCTTTGGAGAATCTGCTTAAAGCGACCTCTCCTTCGCTACCATTGGAATTGTGGCTGGTACCTTTATTCGGCGATGCGCTTGAATGGTCGCCACATCTGGTGTATCTGAGCACGCTGCTGGGTGCGTTAGAGATGTTGAAAACTGGCACGACCGCCGTCCTGGACCACCTTTGGACCAGTGCAGGCGTGGCCGGTAAGTATCTGGATGCTACAATGCATGCATATCATGATGCGGGTATCCGGGCTGCGGTAGCGCCATCTATCGAAGATCGTGATCTGGTGCTGGAGGCTGGCTTGAGATATGGTCTGCGCTTTCCATCTCACCCTTTTACAGATCGGTTTAGAGACTGGGAGCCTATCGCGACCCAACTGGAGGTACTGGAACAGTTTATCACTGATTGGGATGATAGCGCCAATGGCCGTTTGCGCTGTTTTACTGGCCCCAGTGGTATCCATTGGTGCAGTCCGGGTTTATTGGAAGCCTGTCTTAACCTTTCCGAGCGCTACCAGACAGGGATGCATTTACATGCGGTTGAGACTGAATTGCAGGCGGCGGTTATTCGTGAGGCGCTTGGTCAGGGTGGCATTCGCTACCTGGAACAGATGGGGATGTTACGGCCCGGAACGTCGCTGGCCCATACAATCTGGCTGGAGCCGGGCGATCTTAACATACTGGCCCGTAGCGGCGCGACTGTGGTCCATAATCCAATCAGTAATTTGCGTCTGGGCAGCGGCCGCTTCCCATTATCGGATGCCCTTGATCAAGGTGTGACGGTAGCCCTGGGCAGCGATGGCTCGGCCAGCAATGATAGACAAAATATGTTTGATGTGCTCAAACAAACCGGTTTAATGCATAATCTACCGCATATAGATTATCATAAATGGCCACAGCCAGATGATATATTACAGGCCGCCACCCATGGAGGTGCGACCGCACTAGGACTTAGCTCAGAACTTGGACGCATCGAGGAGCAGCAACTGGCCGATCTTATATTGCTTGACCTGGATGCAGATGCTTTTGTGCCTTTGCGTGATCCATATTTACATTTAATTTATTGCGAGCATGGTACGGCGATTGATAGTGTCATTGTCAACGGTGAGATCGTGGTAGAACAGGGAAAACTGCTGAATGTTGATGAAGCAGCCCTGCGACAAGAGATCCGCGATCAATGTCGCTTTGCCCTGGCGCACGCGCCAACATCACAAACACTTGTCGCCCATACCAATGAGATTCTGGCCCAACTTGATAAATTACGTCACTTAATCCTTCAGAAAGATTAAGGACTGTAGTTATTTTTAACAGGCACCTGTATTTTCATAATTTCAGGTTATCTCTACTCTATTTTTTAAGGGAGGACTTTCCAGATGGAAGATTCATTGAAGCAGCCAGAGAATGTTGAGGTCAACCGCAATTATCCCGACGAGCCACCAGCAATTGAGGGAAGCGAATCAACCAGCATCCGCTATACGTTTCGCTTTACTGGCTGGCCCGGTCTATCTCAACTGGTCGCGATAGCTGTAGCGACGGCGGTCTATACTGTCTTATCCTGGCTTGCGGTGGTGACGTTGCCGAGCCCGGCCCTTGGTGTTAGCACAATCTTTATCGCTATTGGCTTTGGTATCCCCTTCGCCCTCTGGTTTGGTGGCTGGGCCTTTGTCATTGCCTATATCGGTAACTTTGTAGGAGCAGGCCTGCTAACTGGTCTGCCGGTGCTGGTAGCGATCCCATTTGGTGCCGCTGACTTTATCCAGCTCTGTATCCCGATGCTGCTCTATCGCTTCTTTGCCTATCGCTTCGGTGTCAGCCCGGTCGGCAAGGATGTCTTCACCAGACGCGGCTTTATCTTTTTCCTGATCTGCGCCGTTATTCCCAACAATATCGTCGGCGGCCTCTATGGCAACCTTGTGCTGCTACTGACGGGACAGGAGCCCGCCAACGCGTTTGTCCTTAGCTGGTTCACCTGGTCGGGCACCAACATGATAGTTGTGCTGGTCATCAGCTCAATTCTGCTCTCAACCCTGACCCCCATTGTTGAGCGCTTCGGCCTGACCGTGCGTGATGCCCTACGCTAAGCTCTCTCCTTATCTGGCTATGCCAGGCCCGCCCCTTTCAATTGAAAGGGGCGGATTATTTTATTTGCAATTATTGTTGCATACAATGTATAGTCATCACTATAATCAAAGAACCGAGGTTTGTAGACAATGGTAGAAATCTCGATCATGATCGAGGGCCAGAATGGTCTGAATTGGCCTTACTGGAAACAACTCGCGGCCGAAGTCGATCAGCTTGGCTTCGCCGGCCTATTTCGCTCCGACCATTTTACCAATCCCAATCCACCCGATTTAGACTCACTGGAAATGATTATCTCCCTGGGCTACCTGGCTGATCGGACAAAAAATATCCATTTTGGTCCCCTGGTGGCGCCAGTCTCTTTCCGCGAACCCACCTTGCTGGCCCGCCAGGCCGCAGCCATTGATGATTTAAGCAATGGCCGTATGATCCTGGGCTTAGGAGCTGGCTGGCAGGAGCGTGAACACCATCTTTTTGGCCACGAACTGGGCGATGTAAAGACACGTATGGCACGCCTGGAAGAGGCTCTGGAGGTTGTAACACGTCTGTTCCGCAGCGATGAGCCGGTCACTTTTGAGGGCCATTTCTTTCAGCTGCATGGCGCGACACTGCTGCCACGCCCACAACGGACCGGCGGACCGCGCATCTTAATTGGTGGCAATGGTGTGAAGCGTACCCTGCCACTGGCCGCCCGCTATGCCGATATCTGGAATGCCGTCTTTCTGACGCCGGCCGATTTCAAGGAGCGCTCGCAAATCCTGGATACGCTACTGCAGCAGGAGGGACGCCAACCATCCGCGGTCAAGCGCACGGTAATGCATGGCCTGATCTTTGCTCGCGATACCAATGAGTTGGAGCATAAGTTGGGTCAGTTTCGCCAGGACCCGGAGTTTAATGGTCTGACAACCGAAGAATTGGTCAGTAAGCTTGTGGCTGCCAACAAGTCTATCATTGGTACCCCGGATCAGATCGTGCAGCAGCTCCAGGCTTATACGCAGGTGGGAGCCGAAGAAATTATGCTGCAATGGTTCGACTTTGAAGATATTGAAGGTCTGCGTGCTTTCGCCAACAACGTTTTGCCGCGCCTATAAGCTTTGTAAAATGCATATGGACAGCCTGCCACGTTGTCCATATGCATAGTCATAGATTATTTATGGGTGCCGTGTAGGGCGTGGTGGAATGGCAAAGGTGTTTTTCCTCTGAGCGTTTGTGACAGCGCCTACATCCTCTGGCTTAGGATCTGCTGCTTTCTCCGCATACGGGGGCCACTGATTTTCTACGCGCTGTGGGAGCGGCGGTGGCGGCATGATACGATGAACATATCTGACTTTCGGTTGTGATTTGGGGACCGATACCTTGCTAGCACGGGTTTTTAAGACATAGATGAAGGCCTCGAGTACAATACTGCGTGACATCTTGGATTGACCCAGCCGGCGATCGACAAAAGTGATGGGCGTCTCAACCACGGTAAAGCCTTTATTCAACACGCGGTACGTCATCTCTACCTGGAAGGCATAACCATGTGACTGCACCGTATCCAGATCGATGCTTTCTAAAACCTGGCGCCGGTAACAGCGAAAACCACCGGTACAGTCACGCACGGGTAGCCGCAGAATACTACGGGCAAAAATATTACCGCTACCACTGATCAAACGACGAATAAATGACCAGTTGGGCATACTTCCCCCGGAATATAACGTGAACCGATAACAAGATCAGCATTATTGATAGCACTCAAAAAGGCGGGCAAGTGTTGTGGGTCATGAGAAAAATCAGCATCCATTTCAAAGGCAGCATCATATTTATGGGCAATCGCATACTTAAAACCAGCTATATAGGCCGTGCCCAGCCCTAACTTTCCAGGTCGGTGCATAATATGAATACGCCCATCCTGTTTTTTCATCTCCTCCACCAATTGGCCCGTACCATCTGGCGAATTATCATCCACGACCAGCACCTCCGTCTCTGGCACGTAAGCAAAAATACCACTTAATAAAGATGGCAAATTTTCGGCTTCATTATATGTTGGAATGATAATCAGTGTTTTCATGTGTTTTTTCCTTTGCTGCTGTTTGCTTGAATATAGAACTCTGTTCAACACAACGCTCAACAGCCATATTCAGCTACACAACAAAGTTTACTGTTAGCGCAAAATCTGCATGACTTGACCTCCAATTAAGCAGCAAAAGTTGCCTCAAAAGACTCTGATGTCTCGTACTAAAAGTGAGTTCCCTGAAAAAATATAGCCCTACGCCTTCCCGATTTTCAGGGAATAAGCTAGATTATGTTCATCCATATGATGTGATGAATAATAGTATGTGATAGAGGATGGAGATATATGAAAATTGGTACGGTTCAGACTGCTTTAAAAAAAGCAAGCCTGGTACGTTTGTCGCCGTATATTAAGGTCTTGATTAACCCCGCCATCAAGCTCAAGACTACACCTGTCAAAGATGCTCAGTCGGAGGCGAAACTGCCGGTGGGTATATCTAAGGTGGGTGGCGTTCCAGATCTGCCAGCAGGACAGCAGTGGCCGGTGTGGAAAGACATTCCACAATCTTTTGTGGCACAAATTCTGCTCTCGGATGCCGCACCTTATGATGCCAATCATGTATTACCCGAGCAGGGAATGCTCTGGTTTTTCTACGACGCCGGGCAAGAGACGTATGGAGAGAATCCACAGGATGCGGGTGGCTGGCGTGTCTTCTACAGCAGCGATGTACAACATTTACAGCGAGCAACTATACCCAAAGCGCTACCTGCCCAGGCTCGCTTTAAGACCTGTACCGTTAGCTTTGCATCCACACTGACAATGGCTCAACAACCACAACTGGAGGTTGCTGATCTGACATGGAATAATGACGATCAGGCCAAATACGATGCTGTGTACGCTCGCTTTACCGATACCGGCGACAAAACGTTGCCTCACAATCAAATGCTGGGACATCCTGAGACGCTTCAGGATGATATGCGCCTTCAATGCCAGATGATGACTAATGGGGTCACCGATATCGATGATCCAAAAGTCGCTGAATTGACCAAAGAGGCGAATGCCTGGCAACTCTTATTGCAGGTAGATAGTGATGAGAGGATTGGCATGAACTGGCCCGGCTCTGGTATGCTTTACTACTGGATCAAGCTGCCTGATCTACAGGCACAGAAATTTGATGGTACCTGGCTCGTGGCACAGTCAGATTAAGTTCCAGCGGAACACCACATCTGAAGGATCAGACATAAGGAGAAGTCGAATTATGAGGAAAGGTATCATGTGGGTAGGGCTGTTCACTCTTCTTGTCATTTTTTTCAGTTCGTGCAATATTCCTATTGATATAGGGGTCTTTGGTGGCCACCAGACATCAGGAGGGCAGCAGAACGCGTCAGCTGGCGCCTCAGGCGCTTTTAATGAGGCTGCCCCTGATTGGGGCCACCAGACCAAAACCACTGGCTGCCAGGCGCAAGGGCCAATACAGGATAAAGAGTGTACCCCTGGCAATATTTTCGCGAATTTGACCCGCGAACAGGTCTGCACACCTGGCTATGCATCATCTGTACGCAATGTAGCGGTCAGTACAAAAAATCTGATCTATGCTTCGTATGGCATCACCAAACGCAGTCCGGGACAGTATCAGATCGATCACCTGGTCAGCCTGAAGTTGGGCGGCACCAATGATATCTCGAATCTATGGCCCGAAAGCGCCACACCTGTACCTGGATATCACGAGAAGGATAAAGTAGAAAACTATTTAAGCGACCAGGTCTGTAGCGGGAAACTATCCCTCAAAGATGCACAGATCCAGATTGCCACCAACTGGCTAGAGGTATATAACCGCATGCCCGACAAATCATCAAACAAATACAATGCCCCCACCGATTAATAAGTAAATCTTCTGTGGTGCAAATTTTGCGCAGTGCGCAAAATTTGCACCACAGAAGAAAAAAACTCGGGCGCGAAGCGCACGCACCCAAGAAAGCTCACCTCCCTCAACAGCATTATAGTTTTATTGGAGAATCATGAGAAGTTTCTCATGATTCTCCAATAAAACTATAATGCTGCCAACTTATGCTTACTTCAACCGAGAAAAAACATTCTGCTTAAAAGTTGAAGGAGTTTTCACCCATTATGAAGTTTCTTGATCACGTACGTGGCGAGGTACGTATCTTAGGCTGGTTACTCTTTATTATTCCTGTTGCTATTATGCTTGCCTTTGCCTTATTGGCCATGATGATGTTTGTTGGGCACGTCAACCGGGATTTCACAGCCGCTATGCTTATCGCGGGCCTGGAGGCCTGCGGCCCTCTAACACTGGGATTGCTGATGGCAACCATGGCGATCCAGGACCCCGCGCTCGAGTTGCAGTTGACGTTACCTGTCCGTTATCGGGTTACGATGTTCTTACGCTTCTTCTTGATTGTCGTGTGGACCATGCTGGTTGAATGCCTGGCCACGCTGCTACTGCATGCCATCCTGCCCTGGGTTTTGCCCAAAGATCTGCTCGCCTCACAATTAACCTGGCTTGCCCCAACCATCTGGTTTGGCGCTAGCGGCACCATACTGGCCCTGCTTTTACGCAATCGCGCTACCTGTGGAGCGGTACTGGGCTTTTTGTGGTTGATTGAACTGGCCTTTCACGGCTACTTTGCCGCCCAGGCCTGGACGCAACCATGGTTTCTGTTCGCCACTTTATATACACCCACTGCCAACTTCTGGTTAACTAATCGGCTCGAACTGTTAGCAACAGCCTTACTACTCTTTATTGTCTCATGGTGGTATCTCGGCCATAGTGAATGGCGTTTTTATGGAGAGGATAACTCATAATGAATAGTATTTCTGTGATCGGCGGAACCTTACGCTACGAATTTTCCATGCAAATACGTCGCCGTGCCGTCTGGCTGGTGCTACTATTGATGAGCGCATTCATCTTCATATTGTGGTATGCCTTTGCGGGTCCTGACTTACTGCATGGCTACTATAGTCACGGTCCCGATCATCCAACTCCGGTCTGGGTAGCGCCACAACCGCGAGATGCCGTACTTTACCTGGCCCAGTTTGCCGCCTGGTTTTTCCCTATTGGCTGTGGCCTGATGCTGGCGGACCGCATTGCCCGCGACTACACATTGCATGTCAATGAAATCCTGGATACCTTCCCTGGCCCACTTGGAGCTCGCCTGCTGGGTAAATATATCGGCAGTACCCTGGCCACTCTTCTGCCAGCCTTACTCATTTATAGCCTGGGTATTGGTTATATCTTCAGTCAGGCCCCTGACCCGCAGTTGATCCCATTGGCCCTGGAAGCCTTCTTAGCTGTCCTCTTACCAGGCATCCTGTTTGCCGCTGGCTTCTCAACCGCCTTACCCACCTTTATCAAGGTACCGATCTACCAGCTACTTTTCATCCTCTACTGGTTCTGGGCCAATCTCATGAGTCCGCGTTTCCACATCCCAACCCTGGTCGGAACTATGCTTAATGCCACCGGACCCTGAGCGCAGGAAGCCTTCTTTCACTTCCAGTGGGTCTTCCTCAAACTCAATCCAACCCCAGGCCAGGGCCTGCTCAGTATTGCCCTCCTCATCGGCTCTGGCTTTGCCGCCATCGGACTGGCCTGGCTCTACCTACAGTGGAGGTATGCTCACCGCTAATAGTATCAATTCAAAGAGTCAAAGCAGCATGAGGATTGGCCCTCATGCTGCTTTGTGGTCTGGAAATCTGGGTATGGAAGTTGCAGACGACACTCTTCGTTAGCGTAGCTCCATACTTCAAAATTACCGCTTTTAATGCTCTTCCTGAGAATATATAGAGGAGGAGAAAAAAGCTATGGCACATTTACGCTTCATGAATCCACAGAACTCTAAAATTACGGGATCGCTCAAACGCGCACAGCAGCTTATTCGTAGTCAGTATGTCTATCTGGAGGAACATCCTGATCTCGCGCCCAAAAATTTTCGCCGTCTGTGTAAAATCTCCCAACGTTTCGAGGCCTTAAGCCGGCTTCACCCTCAAGACGTTGATGAGGCTGAACTAAATCGGCTCCTGCAAGAACTCTCCTCTATTATTGCTAGCATGCAACAGGCCGCCTGAGAATATACGACATCAATAGTGTAGTTTACAAACAAAATGATATATAGAAGAGAAGGGGAATACATGTATTTCCCTTCTCTTCCTCTTTCCAGCGCAACACATGCCCCTCACTACAATGTTGCTGCCTTATCCACTTTTACGACACACACTATAAATTCGCGACCAAATATCGAGGCAGGCTAACATTTATGCTAACCCGGTGTTACAATGTTTTCCAATGACGAGTTCGCGAATAATTGTTTATCAGCGTTTATTTGTGTAGTTGCAAAGAAAGAGAAATGCTTTGCCTTATCATCATATAAAAACCCATCGTTCATTGGCAGCAACCCTACATAACATTGAGAAGGTGATTTATACACCTCTCATTGAACTGCATACTGAGGCATGGATTACTCCTGAACCGGTCGCTTTTGCAGAACGTCAGGCTGGCCGACATGAAACCATTTCCCTGGGTCAGAGCTGGGGCAAACTATGGGATTGCGCCTGGTTCCATTTTACTGGTCGGGTGCCCGAACAGGCTGCGGGCAAAGCAGTGGTATTGCTAATTGACCTCAGTGGCGAGGCCTATGTGGTAGATTCTAAAGGCTGTCCAATTCAGGGCCTGACCACTGTGAGCTCTGAATTCGATCTGAGCCTGGGCCGGCCGGGTAAGCGTGTGTTTCCTTTGACCAATAGTGCACAGGGAGGCGAAAACATCGATCTCTGGGCTGATGCTGGCTGCAATGATCTGTTTGGCAAATATCAAGATAGTGGCACATTAAAAGAGGCCCATGTGGCGCTCTTTCATGAGGAAATATATCAGCTCTATTATGATTTTGAGGTTCTCCATGAGCTGATGAACCAGCTGCCAGCAGATAGTGCCCGGCATCAGCGGATTCTCTTTGCGCTCTCTAAGGCAGCCAACGAGCTGGTGGATTATACGCCAGAGGAGACCAGGCTGGCCCGGGAACATCTGGCTGCGGAACTGGCAAAAACTGGTGGCACGCCTTCATTGCATTTGAGCGCGATTGGTCATGCCCATATCGATCTGGCCTGGCTCTGGCCGCTGCGGGAAACCATTCGCAAAGGGGCGCGTACCTTCTCGACCGCGCTGGCTATGCTGGATCGCTATCCCGATTATATCTTCGGTGCCAGCCAGCCGCAGCTCTATCAGTGGATGAAAGAGTACTATCCACAGCTCTACAAAAAGATTGCTCCCCAGGTCGCGGCTGGCCGCTGGGAAACGCAGGGAGCGATGTGGGTCGAGCCCGATACCAATATATCGGGCGGCGAGGCCTTGATTCGCCAGATCCTCTATGGCAAACGCTTCTTCCGCGAGGAATTTGGGACCGAGCCAAAGATGCTCTGGCTGCCCGATGTCTTTGGTTATTCGGGGGCGCTCCCTCAGATCCTGAAGAGAGCCCGGGTCGATTATTTCCTGACCATTAAACTATCCTGGAATACCTTCAATGTTTTTCCACACCATACCTTCTTCTGGCAGGGCATCGATGGCTCACGTGTCCTGGCCCACATGCCGCCCGAAGGTACCTATAATAGTTCCGCTGCCCCACGCGCTTTAATTGCTGCGGAAAAAAACTTTGCCGATAAGGCTATCTCTGAGTATAGTACCCTGCTGTTTGGTATTGGGGATGGTGGTGGTGGCCCCGGTACCGAGCATCTGGAGCGCCTGGCCCGCGAAAAGAATCTGGCCGGCCTGGTTCCAGTCAAACAAGAGCCGATCGAGACCTTTTTTGAGCGTATCGCTGCTGATGCGGATGAATACAAGACCTGGGTTGGTGAGCTCTATTTGGAGAAACACCAGGGTACTTACACTACACAGGCGCGCAATAAACGCTTTAATCGTAAGATAGAGCTGGCCCTACGTGACCTGGAGTTCGTGGCCGTGCTGGCAGCGCGCACGCCTGATTACACGTATCCCACGGCAGAGCTGGATACAATCTGGAAAGAGGTCCTGCTCTATCAGTTCCATGATATTCTGCCAGGCTCCTCCATCACTCGCGTCTATGATGAGTCACTGGCCCGTTATGAAGAGTTGATCCAGCAGGTGCAGGAACTGTCCCAGCAGGCCCGGGCGGCCTTGCTCACGAAAACAGAAACGGCCTCAGTTACACTCTTTAACTCGCTGTCATGGGAACGGCAAGAGTGGCTGCAAATCAATGGGCAATGGCACCATGTCACCGTTCCTGCTCTAGGCTATACCGCCCTGGAACAGGCCGCCAATAGCGGCCGCGAGGATACCACCGGCCAGATGGCAGCCAGCAATGAAGTACTGCAGAACGATAAGTTGCGCGTACATTTCGCGCCTGATGGTAGCATCCAGTCCATCTTTGATAAAGAGCTACAACGCGAGGTGCTGGAACCAGGCACTTATGCGAACCGGTTAGCGGTCTATCATGATGAGGGTGACGCCTGGGACTTCCCAATCCAGTATGATGAGCAGAAGCCACGCTATTTCAAACTGGAAAAAGTAACGGTCCGCGCTGAGGGCCCGCAAGCCATCGCCGAGCAGCATTATAGCTTTGGCGAATCAAGCTTACAGCAGCGTATTATCCTGACAGCTGGTAGTCCACGCCTGGATTTTGTGACGCACGTGGATTGGCAGGAGAGCCATAAAATGTTGCGTACCAGCTTCCCGCTGGCCATTAATGCCTCTGAGGCCACCTGCGACATCCAGTTTGGCTCCATCAAACGTCCAACACACCGCAATACCAGCTGGGATATGGCCCGCTATGAGGTCTGCGCCCACAAATGGGTCGATCTCTCACAGTGGGATTATGGCGTAGCGCTATTGAATGACTGCAAGTATGGTCATAAAATCACCCAGAACATACTGGACCTCAATTTACTGCGCAGCCCTTCACATCCCGATCCAGTCGCAGACCGGGCGGAACATGACTTCACCTATGCGCTCTATCCTCATGCCGGCAATCATATCACCGGCAATGTGGTACGCGCTGGCTATGAGCTTAATGTCCCACTCCAGTATGCACAGGGTCAGCCTCAGCAAGGACAGCCAACAGCGAGCTCTTTTGTCCAGGTAGCGGCAGAAAATGTTGTCGTCGAAACGATCAAAAAGGCAGAAGAGAATAATGATATAGTTGTACGACTATACGAATCATCAGGTGCTGGCACCCATACAGCTGTGACCATCAATACCCCGCTCAAGGCGGTCAGCAGTACCAATCTGCTGGAAGAGGTTGAACAACATTTGCAGCCACAGGACAATACTGTCGAAATTAATTTCAAGCCTTTTGAGATTGTCACTTTACGCATTCAATTATAAGTAGCACTTAATGGGCGGTCCATTATTTCTCAAAAAAGTAATGGGCCGCCCGTAGTTTTATATGCCAGGGCTGACTAGATGCGCACTGCCAGTCGGAGTAAACGTCACTGGTAGGTTGTTGACCCGGCGAAAGAAGGTCAGGGTGGTTGGCTCGGTGACGGTGCCAGGGACAACATGCAAATTGGGCAGCTGCTCCAGGATCATGGGTAAGGCAATAGCTGATTCCAGGCGCGTGAGTGGCGCCCCCAGACAGGTATGAACCCCATGGCCAAAGGCGAGGTGCTTGATTGGCTCACGCTCAATATCAAAACGCTCGGGATCAGTGAAACGCTCAGGATCACGGTTGGCCGCGGCCATCCAGGCAAACACCATATCGCCAGCATGAATGAGTTGATCACCCAGCTGCACGTCGTTTTTGGCCAGCCGAAACATTCCCCACAGGATGGCGCGATAACGTAATACCTCCTCGATGGCCCCGGGCATCAGCTCAGGCCGTCGCTGTAACTGCTCTATCATGCCAGGATATTCGTCAAAACACATAATCGCCAGCGCCAGGAGGTTCTTGGTTGTTTCGTGGCCCGCAAACAAGAGCAGAATACAGAACGAGATCAGTTCTTCCTCTGGGAGATGCACACCATCAACTTCAGCCGCCAGCAATTTGCTCATTAAATCTGCCCTCGGCTGCAAGCGCCGCTGGCGCAACATACCAGAAAAGTACTCCGACATCTCATCCAGGGCCTGGGCTCGTGCCTTCTCTATCTCTTCATCAGGCTCATTCCCATTGCCAATGCTATCAGCCCAGCGTCGATAGAGATCACGATCACTTGGCGGTATGCCGATCAACTCCGCAATTACAGTGACAGGAAACGGATAAGAGAAATCCTGCACAAAATCGCACGCCCCCTTCTGCTTCATGTCATTCAATAAATTCTGCGCAATCTCCTGGATACGCCCCGAGAGCTGCGTAATTGCTTTGGGCGTGAAGACCTGGGCCACAATATTGCGCAACTGATTATGGCGCGGCGGGTCCATCGTCAAGAAGCTAATACCATTGCGCTGATTAGGTGTATCCTCTGCTATCTTCTGTGTGCCCACTCCGAAGAAAACTGATTGTAATCCGTAAGTACCCGCTCAACATCTCGATAGCGAAATACATACCAGCGTTCAGTCTCAGCATCATAATGGACTGGATGCTCAGCACGCATCTCACGAAACCAGGCAAAAGGATCCTGTTCATGGATCGGCATAAATTGATTCGCCTTGCGTACCATCTGGACACTCCATTTCATCGCACATATAAAGAAGTTTGGTTAAACAGGTTACGCGGCCAGGCCACAATCAATAAACGTCTTGATGAACTGTATTGAGACGCTATGGCTTTATTAAACGTGCTTATAAAGAATTTAATAGAGCGGTTTCGCAAACAAACACAAATAAGCAAGCCATAGTATAAAAAAGGATGGTTTTTATGAAGGCAATTGGATTATATCGCTATCTGCCAATTGAGGATCCTGAGAGTTTAGTGGATGTTGAAATCGACAAACCGACCGCTACCGGGCGTGATCTTCTGGTGAGGGTGCAAGCAATCTCCGTCAATCCGGTTGACACCAAGATACGAGCTCCTAAGCCACAGCAAGAGAAGACGCCGAAGATTCTCGGTTGGGATGCGGCTGGAATTGTTGAGCAGGTCGGCCCCGAGTGCCAGTTATTTAAACCGGGCGATGAAGTCTATTATGCAGGCAGCGTTACCCGTCCAGGTGGCTATAGCCAGTTTCATCTGGTCGAGGAGACTATTGTTGGGCATAAACCCAAAAGCCTGAACTTCGCGCAGGCGGCCGCCCTTCCACTCACCGGCCTGACAGCCTGGGAAGGACTGTTCGATCGCCTGGAAATCAACAAAGATGCAACCCCCAATGCTAATAAAAGTATCCTGATTATCGGAGCCTCGGGTGGAGTCGGCTCCATTGCCACACAACTGGCTCACTTCGCTGGCCTCAAAGTAATTGGTACCGCATCCCGACCCGAAACAATCAAATGGGCTAAAGACCATGGTGCCGACTACACCATCAATCACCATCAACCTTTTGCAGGGCAATTGAAAGCACTGGGACTAGAAACAGTTGATTATATCTTCTGCCTGAACAGCACCGATAAACACTGGGATAATATTGTTGAAACCATCGCCCCCCAGGGAAAAATCTGTTCAATCGTAGAAACCGAAGGACCATTGAATCTCAGTGCGCTACAACACAAAAGCGCCACATTCGTCTGGGAATTTATGTTCACGCGCTCAATGTTCCACACCAGCGACATGATCGAGCAACATCACATCCTCGATACCCTGGCCGAACTAATCGGTAGCGGCAAAATCCAAACCACGCTCACCGAACGCCTGACCCCCATCAACGCCGCCAACCTACGCACCGCCCACCAAAAACTCGAATCCGGCAACACCATCGGCAAAATCGTACTAGAAAACTTCAACTAACTCCGCCACATCACTCATTTACATGGGCATGTAAATGAGCATGAGAAGCTGTCTCCTCCTCTAATATCCTAAAGGAGCAACCAATAAAAAGGCGCGCGCGCGCGCGCGCCTTTTTATTAGAAATTTCTCATAAATTTCACACAAACTTATAATCCTCATGCCTTATGCTACCCACAACGAACAAAAAGACCAGCATGCATAAACAAATTTCTAGCAAAAACAAAAAGGATTTTTCGAATGCAAATTATTATTCAAGATGTAACCAAAACGTATCGCGGCGGCGTACAGGCACTCAAAGGACTAGACCTGACCATCCCCAACGGCATGTTTGGCCTGCTAGGCCCCAACGGCGCCGGTAAAACAACCTTGATGCGCATACTCGCCGGAATTCTGCATCCAAGCAGTGGAAATATTCAAATTGGTGCACTGGACGGAACCACTGAACGCGGTCGGACCGAGATCAAACATCTGCTGGGCTATCTACCACAAGAATTGGGAATGTATCCCGACCTGAGTGCGCGTGAGTTCCTGGATTATGTGGCTATTTTGAAAGGACTCGCTAACCGCCGCGCGCGCCAGGCCCGCGTAGATGAATTATTAGAGTTAGTAGCCCTCCAGCAGGTCGCCGGGCGCAAGATCAAAACCTTTTCAGGTGGCATGAAACGCCGCGTAGGCATCGCGCAAGCATTACTCAACGATCCCCAGTTCCTGATCGTCGACGAGCCCACAGCTGGCCTTGATCCCGAAGAACGCATTCGCTTTCGCAATCTACTCTCCGATATGGGCGGCAACCGTACCGTGCTACTTTCCACCCATATCGTTGAGGATATCGGCCAGACATGTAGAAATCTAGCCGTCATGAAAAGTGGGCGCGTCATTTTCCAGGGTACTATTAGCGAGCTGATTCAACAGGCCCGGGGACACGTCTGGCTACTCACAATGCCGGGTAACCAGCTAAAGCCCGAGGGTGATTTCACCATTGTCTCCACTTTCCACCAACAAGAGGGTATTCAATATCGCATCGTTGGCACACCACCATCCACCCGGGGAGCCTTACAAGCTGAACCAGGTCTGGAAGATGGCTATGTCTGGCTGATGCGCGCGGACCTTCCAGTCACGCAGCAATTATTACGTTCATAACTGCTATTGATAGGATATGCATTATCATTCTATTTCCAGGCGATTGCTTATAATATATACTTAACCATAGATATTACTCCCCATTTAGAAAGAGGAATGGTGATGCACATTCTCGTGGTAGAGGATGAGCCTAAGATGGCTCGTATGTTACGTCGTGTCCTGACTGAAGAACGCCATACGGTAGATCTGGCCCAGGATGGAGCGGTCGGACTCGATCTGGCCGCCAGCAATACATATGATCTGATTACACTGGATCTGATGCTACCCGTCTTCGATGGGCTGGAGATTTGCCGCCAGGTACGGGCAATGGATGTAACCTCTCCCATCTTGATGCTGACGGCGCGCGGAAGCCTGGAAGATCGCGTCAAAGGGTTGAACACAGGTGCCGATGACTATCTGGTAAAACCCTTTGCCATGGAGGAATTTCTGGCACGCGTCAACGCTTTGCTGCGCCGCCGCGAGCGTAGTATCGATGCCTCTACTGAGCTATATGTGGCAGATTTGAGCTTGAATTTGCTCCGCCATGAGGCGCGCCGGGGAGGCCGTATTATTGATCTGACCGCTAAAGAGTTCGCCTTGCTGGAATATTTGATGCGCCATCCCGGGCAGGTATTGACGCGCACACAGATTATTGATCGTGTCTGGCGTTACGATATGGATACCTTATCAAACGTAGTTGATATCTACATCCATTATTTGCGCGATAAGATCGATCAAGGTTCTCCAAAGGCGCTGATTAAAACTGTACGTGGCATTGGCTATAAAATAGAAGGCTAAGAGATGCAACACACAAAGCCGCCGTGGCACCTCCTTCCACTCATATTTATCTCAAAACAGAGAGCTAAAAAATATCAATATCGCGACCCAGAACTGGCGCTGTTCGCCAGGCTACGCTTTCAATTTGTGCTCTGGTCTAGTTGTGTGCTGGGAGGGATGTTGCTCGTTATCGTCGTACTGCTTTCGTTCTCGGTGCCACGACTTTTCGCCTATACCACCCAGTCCGATCTCTCAGCGCAAAGCGAACACATGGCCCAGCGCTGGCAAGCTCATCCACAACAAACATGTCCAATCTCAATTGATGCCACAAAATACATGGTCGCCTGTTATGATGCCCATGGCAAACTACTCAAAGTTGCCGGCAACTCGGTTGCGCAAAAGTTTCTTAAGTATCCACTCTTTCCCACGGTTAACCATGGAGATAGAAATAGTGATGACTCGATCCCTACAGCCGATGGTCTTACCATCCTGTATCGCCACGCCCTCACAGTCACAGCCCCTCAAGGACATGGCATATTGGGGACTATTCAAATGGGCACCTATACCTCCAGTCCACAGATACTTGTGCTAATCACCTTTATTGTTGGCATTGTACTACTGGTTTTGATCTGCGCCCCACTGGTCAGCATCACACTGGCGAACCGCGCCATTGCTCCGGCGGTGCTGGCATTCAAGCGCCAGCAGGATTTCATTGCCAACGCCTCACACGAGTTGCGCACCCCTCTGTCCCTCTTGCGGGCCGATGCCGAGTTCCTTTTACGCAGCCGTAACCGATTAGAGCCCGATGATGTGGAGCTATTAGAAGATATTGTGAGCGAGGCCTCATATATGACGACGCTGGCCAACAATATGCTAACGCTGGCGCGCATGGATGCTGAACAATACCATCTTGAGCAAGAGGTAATAGATCTGGCAGAAGTAATTGGCTCGCTCACCCAGCGGATTCGGCCCATGATGCGCGACCAACAGCTAGCACTCGAAGTGGCAACGATTCCCAATGCACTGGTACTTGGAGATAGATTCCAGATCGAACAGGCACTCCTCATTCTGCTAGACAATGCCATTAAATATAATAAGCTGAACGGTCAGGTGCTGATACAATTGTCGCTGGCAGACAACTCTGTATATGTAGAGATCAAAGATACCGGCATCGGCATCGCAGCAGAACATCTTCCCCGCCTGGGCACACGCTTCTATCGAGTAGATAAGGCACGCTCCCGCGAGCAGGGTGGCAATGGCCTGGGACTCTCGATTGTGCGCGGTATCGTGCATGCCCACAATGGCAAACTGGAGATCCTCAGCCAGATCGAAAAGGGCACCACCGTACAAATCCAGCTCCCCTTACTGCGCCAGAACCCCCTACCCACGCTGGGTTTTCCAATACTCAAGCAGGATGTACCGGAGAAGGCCTGATCCATCTGCCTTGACAAGCTATTTTCACGTTTTGTATAGTGGAGTTGCTCGTTGTTTCTCGGCTAATAAATACCTTTGCATGGATAAAAAATTATGGATGCTACAATTGCTACCTTGCCTCCTGGCCCTACAGGGCTGCCACTGCTGGGCAACACAGTCCCGCTGATCAATGATCCACTGCGCTTCTTTCGTGAGCTTGAAAAAACGTATGGCAGCATGGCCACCATCATGAGTAGTCCCCAACCACTGGTGATCTGCTTCAGGCCAGAACATGTGCGCTATTTCTTGATCGAGCAGGCGCAAAATTTTAAGAAGCCGGTCGCGGGAGAAGCGGCAGGTCTGAAACAATTTCTGGGCGATGGCTTGCTGACCATTGACGGAGATTTTCACCGTCAGCAGCGCCGCCTGGTGCAACCCGCGTTCCACCGCCATCGCGTCGATAATTATGCTGATACTATGATCCAGTTCACACAGGAAATGGTGGCTGGCTGGCAAGTTGGGACCGTGGTTGATATGGCGCAAGAGATTCAACGGCTGACGCTGCGCATCATCCTCAAGACACTGTTCAATATCGATTCACATGCAGAAGCAGCGCGCCTGGGTCGGGCCTTTACAGATGTCATTGATGCTCCACGCCCTGCCGTGAGCGTGTTCGAGCGCTTGCGCTGCATCAATCTGCCCTTTACAGCTTATGGAAAAAGCGTACAGGGTGAGCAGCTAATCAAGACCTTTGTGGCCCGCTTGATTCAGGAGCGCCGGGCCAGCGGTGGGGATGTGGGGGATGTGCTTTCCATGCTATTAGCGGCAGACGACAAAGGTATTACTATGAGTGACCAGCAGATCCATGATCACGTCCTGACCTTCGTGGCTGCCGGCCATGAGACCGCGCAGAATACCCTTTCCTGGACATTCTATCTGCTAAGCCAGCACCCAGATATCTATAGCAAGCTCAAGGCAGAATTGCAAACGGTACTCGCTGGCCGTACACCAACATTGGCCGATCTCCCCAACCTGCCCTACCTGGAGGGCGTCGTCAATGAGTCCTGGCGCATCTATCCACCAGCCTGGCGCATGGGACGCGAGGCCATTGCTGACTTTACCCTGGACGGCCATCATTTTCCGGCCGGAACGATTGTGCTGCTCAGCCAATGGGTGACGCACAATCTCGCCGATATCTGGGGAGATCCCGAGGTATTTCGACCCGAACGCTGGTATGCGGAACAACCAAAACCACCCCAGGGCGCATACTTCCCCTTCGGCCTGGGAACACATACGTGTATCGGGATGCCTTTTGCGCAATTGGAGGCACGCTTACTGCTGGCCACGATCCTGCAGAGCTATACGCCACGCCTTGAGCCGGGTTTCCGCGTTACCATTCAGCCACGCATCACCATGCGCCCACAACATGGCCTGCGCATGGTGCTAGAATCTGCTTCAACGGCTTAAGGGAGGATAGAGATAAATTATAATGGAGACTGAACAGCTGGCAATTTTTAGTCCTACTATGGAACGTATTGGTGTACGCACACGGGCCGAGGTTCATGCACAGGGATACTGGCATGAAACCTTCCATTGCTGGTTCTTGCAGGAAGTAGCAAGCAAACGCTATATACTCTTTCAGCAACGTGCTTCGCAAAAGAAAGATTTTCCTGATCGGCTGGATATTACGGCCGCTGGACACCTGCTGGCCACTGAGACAGCCGCGGATGGTGTGCGGGAGATTCAAGAGGAGTTAGGCCTGGACCTGGCGCTTGCAGATCTTGTTCCGGCCGGGATCGTTCCCGATCCAATTCTGATTCAACAGTTTCAGGATCGTGAGTTCTGCCATCTGTTCTTCTATCAAATACCAGTCCCCATCACAAATCTGGTCTTGCAAAGAGAAGAGGTAGCTGGCATCGCCTATGTGGAGTTTACCGATTTCGAGCATTTATTGCGCGCACAAATAGAGACCGTCACAGCACAGGTCTATCTCACCGAGCCGCATGATCCCCAAAAAATTATTACCAGGCACTTCAAGCTCGCTGATTTCTGTCCCCATAGTGCTCATTACTATGAGACCGTGCTGAGTGCGGGCAGTGCAATTTTTGAGCGGCGCCAATCTGGCACGCAAATATCAAAATTTTTGAGCGAATCGTGAGCAAAAAATCATCGTCTGAGAAGACTTTGTGATATCCACAACGTATGCTAGTTATGGATGGAGAAGAGACCAAGTCCAATAGAGACATTGCTAGAGCTTATTAATTGAGGGGCCATGCTTTTCCATCTATTTATTGCATACAAAAAACATTAATCATAGATAATGGAGTTGCATCAGTGCCAGTCTCTGCAAGAGTGAACGATGGAGACATCACTCACTGACCTCTCCTAACGATGATATCCCCTCTTCTGGAAACAACAGAGAGGGGATATTTTTATTAGGCCAGGACCTCTTTCCACTGTTCAACAGTGAGTAGCGGTGGTAGGGCAGGCTGGAGTTGGCGTAGTTGGCTGCTGAGGGCTGCCGCTGCCGGTGGACGTAGGCCGGTGCGTTGCAGCATCTCGTCGTTGCCAAAGAGCGCAGCGGGCGCGCCAGTAAAGGCCAGGTCTCCATCGCGGAAGGCCACCACCCGCTGGCAATACTCAGCAACCAGGGTCATGTCATGGGTGATGACCAGGATCGTTTTTCCTCTTTGTTGCAAATCACAGAGCAGGCGCATGATCCCTGTGATCGAGCGGTAATCCTGGCCCGTCGTGGGCTCATCTACCACCAGGATATCGGGTCCCATCGCTAATACCGCCGCGACAGCCAGGCGCTGGCGTTGCCCTTTGCTTAAGAAAAGAGGATCTTCAGCGGCATAGTCGGTAAGGCCAACCGCATCTAGTGTTTCCGACACTATGCGGTGGCGCTGTTTGGCAGCGATGCCTAGATTCTTCAAGCCATATTCGATCTCATCGCTCACCTTGCGGCAGAAGAGCTGGTGATCAGGATTCTGAAAGACATAACCGACTGAACTGGGCAGCCGGGCACGCACTTTACGCGCTGTAGCATCCTGTCCAAAGACGCGTAGCTGCCCACGCGTGGAGCGATAGATGCCGGCTAGAATCTTGGCGAAGGTTGTTTTACCACTACCATTTGGACCTAGCAGTGCCAGCATTTCACCGCGATAGAGCGTGAGATCCACACCCTTCAATGCCAGTGAGCCATCCCCATAGTTGTAAACTATCTTCTTTGCCTCTACCACTACCTCGCGCTCAGTTGAAAGCACAGGAACCACTACCTCTACTGGCTGTTGCTGCTGGATGGCGGGCTTAAACGCCTCTACCGCCTCGGTAAAGTTCAGCGGAGGTCGTCCCTGAAAAGTATAGCCAGTCTGCCAGGAGATGCGTGCCAGTTCACCAACCGAGGCCCCACAACGCTCCAAGATGCTCCGCTCATGATAGAAGTCCGCGGGGGTCGCCACCAGTTCAATGCGTCCTTCGTGCAGCAGGGCGATGCGATCACAGAAGGTGGCCAGAATTTCAGGATCTTGCTCAACCAGGATCACGGTCATATTGTAATCCTGGCGCAAGCGGGCAATCGTTTCGATCACTTCTCGCTTGCCTACTGGGTCCAGGTCGCTGGTTGGCTCGTCTAGAATCAACACTTCGGGCCGCAAGGCCAGGAAGGCCGCGATAGCCACGCGCTGCTTCTGGCCTCCCGAAAGATCTGATGGATGCAGGTAGAGTGCTCCATGCCAGAGCTTTTGGAGGCCTACCCACTCCAGGGCCTCATAGATACGCTGCACAATTTCATCCTGGGGCACACTTTGAATTTGCAGGCCTAAGGCAAGTTCATGCAGCAAGCTCATACGCAAAAATTGGTTCTCAGGATCTTGTAGGACCATGCCAATTTTATGTGAAGTAGCGGTCTCATGGGTCACAGGCGCTTGCAAAATCTCGATCTGGCCACGAAAGTGATGAGGCAGTTGTTCTTTGGTCAGGCGAGCCGTATGTGGGATCAACCCCATCAACGCCCGGCAGAGCGTGGTCTTTCCGGCCCCGCTCGGGCCAGTGATGCCAAAACACTCTCCTTGCTTGACCTGTAAGGTAACATTACGCAGGTTCCACGTGCCCGCTTTCTCGCTAAAGGTAGGATAACGCCACCAGAGTCCGGTGACATTTACAGCATTCTGGCTGGCTTCCGTAGTACTCATAGTCTGAGTTCCTGCCTGCATGTTGGCAAACTGCCGATCGCTAAACTCTTGTGCCACCATCGTTTATCCCCATCTCTGAAATAATGCCGTCAGACCAGGGTAGGGGCCTACAGCCAGGTACAACAGGACGAGACAGGCCACCAATAGCGACCAGTCTAGCGGACGCCAGGGACTTGTCTCGTAAAAATCGCTATCCTTCTGACCCAGGGTATAACCACGGGCCAGCAGGGCATCTCCAATTTCGCTGGAGCGTCGAATCATCATCGCTACCATGGGTACCGCGATACTGGCCAGATCGCGTAGACGCCGCAAGAAACTACGAGGCTGTGCATTCACCGCCCGCGCAATCTGCGCCTGGTAGATCGTCTCATAATCGGTTAAAGCCAGATTTAAGGCGCGGAAGACGGTACTTAAAAAGAAGATGATTGGCCGAGGGATACGCAATTGGCGCATGGCGCCCATCAGTTCGATATCGCGGCTGGTCACAACCAGTGCAATAGTGGAAAACATCATGCCTGAGTAGCTAATGACTTTGGTCAGGGCAAGCAAGAGGCCCTGCTCACTGATATAGAGCGTCAACGGATGAAAAAATGGTACGCGCGCGATGGTCCAGGTCGGCAATGGCAATAGATAAGAGATAGCGATAGCCGCCACGCTGGCCAGCAAAATACCATTCACGATGCCACGCTTCCACCTGTAGTAGCCAACCACGATTCCAATCCATAATACCTGCCAGAACGCCAGGCTAAGCGTCAAAAAGCCTGGATAGACCTGGCGTTGCACAAAAACAATGCTTCCCGGCACTGGATTGAGCAGCGTCCATGAAAGAAAGAGGCTAAAGACTGTTGGCAAAATCAAGAGTATATAGATACGGGCCACCTTCCCATGCATCCCACTTAACAAGAAGATTGAGATACTGGGTACCCATAACACAATCGCGCCCACAATATCTGGGTGGGCTGTATTCATAGTCCGAAGCTGAGCCGCCGATAGACAGATAACTAGAAGGATACGCACCAATAGATGTACCTGCACTAAAGGCGCATTTACACGGCGCGAAAACAAAAATGATCGCACATAGCGCCGTCCAGGAGGCGGTTGTAGATAGGCCGCCTCCTCAGCCATGCTTGAAAAATATTCCTGCTTAGACAATCAATATGGCCTCCAATAGTAAAAGACACAGCGAAATAATCTGGCACACACAAATTATACGATATGCACTTCAATCAGATGGGCACAGCCGTCCCAAATTCCGTAGCTGTGAACTTCAACAATCACTTGTCGCCCTCGGCGGCGCTTCCCCTGCGTCCACCTGCGCCATGGGCCCCGGGTGGTTCCGTATGCCAATCTGTAGTATATAGAAACAAACAGCCTTCCCTCATGTTTTGGGATAGAAGTCCCTTTAGTGGTGTGGATCAAAGGCATCCCGCAGGCCATCACCAATAAAAGAAATGGCCAGCACAATAATCGTCAGGACAGCGGTAGGAACAAAAACTTCCCAGGGATGAGATTGTGTCACCTCAAGGGCGTCCGCGATCATCAGGCCCAGACTCGATCCGGGGTCCTGAACTCCAACCCCGAGCAAGCTCAAACCGGCCTCACCAATGATGGTACCTGCGATATTGAGGGTTGAGGCGATAAATATCAAGCTAAAGAGGTTGGGAATGATATGGCGGGTGATGATACACCAGTCAGATGAACCGACCGTACGAGCAGCCTCCATAAATTGTTGTTCTTTTAAATGGAGGGTCTGACCACGTACATAGCGGGCCATTAAAGGCCAGGCAGTCAAGGCCAGCGCCAGTGACACGATCAGCAAGCGGGAGTTACCAGGATCCCCAAACAAGGGAAAGCTAGCAAAGAAATCGTTAGCATTAGGGCCAAACACACCCACCAGAAGGAGTGCAAATAACAATGAGGGAAATGCAAACATGATATCGGTAAAACGCGCTAAGAACTGATCAATCCAACCTCCATAATAACCTGCCAGCAGCCCGACGCACAATCCCAGGCCGATATCTACAACCTCGACCGTGACCGCTACGGTGAGCGAGATCAACAATCCTTGCATCAGGCGCGCCAGGATATCGCGCCCAACACTGTCGGTCCCCAACCAGTAGGCCGGGGAGGGCAGTTGATCCTGTCGGGATAGCTCTTCATGATAATAGACATGATAGCGTGTTGGCCCAATGCGGCCCGCTAGATCGCTCTGAATCTCTATCCCCACTCTTTGATAAATAAATGGACCGATCAGGGCCAGCACAATCAATAGCAGCAAGATAATTGTGCTGGCGAGCGCCCGGCGATCGCGTAGAAAGATCTTTAAGCCTCGTTGCCAGCGCGGTCTTATGCGTTGCCAATTGTCATCCTTATTCTCTTCGTCAGGTCGCAGAGTCTGAACTCCGTTGGCAATCGGTTGTACTCGCGGATCGAAATCTTGCATATCCATGCGCCCACCTCTTTAGGATAGCTTGATACGTGGATCAACAATGGTATAAAGAATGTCTGAAATCATATTGCCCACGACCACCCCCAGGGCCGCCAACAAGGCGGTTGCTTGAATAACAGGGTAATCCCCCTGGGTCACAGCATTGATAGTCGTCAACCCTATGCCTTGAATATTAAAGATGCGCTCAATAAAAAAAGCGCCCGTGATCAACAGGCCAATTGAGAGGCCAAGCACCGTAATCAAAGGCAACAACGCGTTACGTAGAGCATGGCGATAGATGATAACACTCTCATATAAACCCTTGGCCCGCGCCGTCCGAATGTAGTCCTGGCGCAGCACTTCAAGCATACTGGTACGCGCCAGGCGAGCATAGTAAGCATAGCCGGCCGCTCCATAAACGAGCACGGGCACTAACTTGTATTGAATGTCGCTCCAGCTATATTGCCAGGGATTGCCCCAGTTGGTGACGGGCCAGCCAAGATCCCAGTTGACATTCAGCCAGACTATCAGCAATTGGGCAAAGATAGCAATAATAAAACCGGGCAAGGCATAAAGGATCAAAGCGAACACCATATTTGTCGTATCAATCCAGGTATTCGCTTTCACCGCGGAGAGAATGCCTGCTGGTATCCCCAGTAAAAGCGTGATCAGTAGTCCCCAGGTGGCGATTTCTGCTGAGATGGGGATACCATCTTTGAGGATATCTATCACACGTCGGCTCTGATTGTGAATGGAGCGCCCAAAATCGAAATGGAGCAGGTTGATGACATAGTGGGCGTATTGTATATACCATGGCTGGTCCAGGCCATATTCATGACGTAGGCGCACATAGCTCTCGGGTGTATAATGCTGACCCAATAGTTGCAATACTGGATCGATTGGCGAAAAATAACCAATGATGAAGGTAATAAAAGAAACGCCTAGCAGGACAAAGAGTAGTCCAAGGAGGCGTTTTAGAAGAAATCGTAGCATTTTTTTCTTTGCGGGCGTGCGCTGACGCGCCCGCACCTTTCTTGTTATGGTGTGGTAGAGAAAATGCGCAACGCGCATTTTCTCTACCACACCATAAATGAATTTGCTGAAGGAAAGAGTCTACTTTAAGATGTAGATGTTCCCCCAATCTTCGGGGTCGATAATGCCTAGTGAATTGTCGGCGTAGCCGTGAACACGCGGGCTGAGCATGATATCTGCGGCGGTTTGGTACATTGAGATCCAGGCCGCTTCGGTGGATAATTTCTGCTCAAGTACGTTATAGGTTCGAGCACGCGCATCTTTGTCCAGGATATAGTCGGCTTTCTGTAGCTCATCCTGTAATGCTTGTTGATCTTTGGCCAGCGCTGAGTTGTTCTGCCCATAATTCATATTATTTTGCAGTTCGCCTTTGCCAAAGAAAATGTTCAGCCAGTCATGGGGATCTGGGAAATCGGCCTGCCAGGCATAATCCCACATCTGTAAGCCGGTTTTTCCGGTGTTGTCATGCAGAAGCTTGCTGTAGGTTTGCGGATCTACCGCATTGACCTTGATGTTGACTCCCAGAACCGTTTTCCATTGATCTATCAAGGCATTGGCGCGTTTGAGGGAACCACTCGCGTTCGCTTCGGTAAAAGTAATAGCTGGTATGGCATCGGCACTCTTATATCCCTCTTCTTTCAGTCCTTCTGCCAGTAATTTTCTGGCCAGATTAGGATTGCCAGCGGTGGTAGGGGTACCATCTGGGCCGTTGACAGGCCCGGGGTTGGCCCCATACATTCCTTCAGGAATAAAACGGTTAGAAGGTATGACTAAACCACGGAGTAGCGTCCTGGCCAGTAGGTCGCGGTTAAGGGATAGAGAAAAGGCCTGGCGTATCTTTAAATTGTCAAACGGCTTTGTAAGATAATTCATCTGAATCATACGTAGCGCCAATATCGGTACATGCTCATGATCTGGGCGCTTCAAGGCCTCATCCAGCATGCCACTGGGAATCCCTGTATAATCCAATTGTCCACTTATATATGAATTATAGGCGGCTTCAGGCTGGCCCGTCATGTGAATCTCAAGCCTTTTAAGCTTCGGTTGTGCGCCATAATACTCAGGATTAGGGACCAGATCCAGGCCAACTGTATGGCTATATTTCTCTACTTTAAAGGGTCCCGCCCCACCACCTTCATTCAGGTGATCGGTCCAACTTTTACCATACTTTTCAACAATGCTCCTTTCGACCACATACGATGTGGGATAGGCTAGAGACTGTAAAAAATAGGCCACCGGCTTTCTGATCACAATGGAGATTGTCTGGGGATCTTTAACGATCAGGCTATCATTGATAATGGTTTTGATCTTACCATTCACCATCGCATCCGAGTCCTTGATCAGGCTGAGATACGAGCTTACAGGTGATTGTAGAGACGGCTCAAGGGTCCGGTTGATACTATAAGCAACGTCGCTGGCTGTCAATGGTTTTCCATCACTGAACTTCAGACCAGGCTTTAAAGTAAAGGTGTATGTCAGACCATCAGAAGAAACTTGATAGGAAGATGCCAGTTGAGGTTTGATGTCGCCTTTATCATTAAACTGGACCAGGCCAGTAAAGATTGTTTGAATGGCCATTGAGTCGCTGGCATCCGTGGTCAAAGCGGGGTCCAGGGTCGCAAAATCGGTGCTTCCCAGTATACCCCAGCGAAACACTTGTTGGTCCGCTGGCGCGATTACATTTGATGCTTTCCTCACCGGTTGCGCGTTGGTTCCACACGCTGAGACGAGTAAACCTAAAACCACTAAACATGAAAAGAGGAAAGCACTACGTTTTTGAGTACTTCTATGCATACATTGCTCCTACAAAACTACATCGACGACATATTCCACCCATTCTGATACGCATGTAGTACATTATGACATATTATATTTTAAATTGCTATAAAAAATGCTTAAGTTATTTTAATTATTAATACATATATATGTGTTGTTTTTATTGTTGCGAGCACCTGCGGCCCCATCCTCACATCCACACGATAACTTATAGTTTAGGTCGATACATATTCCTCAGTTGCTAGTGTGGTTGAGAGGCGGCCGCAGCCGCCTCTCAACCACACTAGCAACTTTCACACTTCACACGAGCGCCGGGAGCGCTTGGTTACAGATAAAGGACTGGCATACGGCGACATTTAAATAAAAAAAGCGGACCGCCAATCTTTCCTTAGGATTGGCGGTCCGCTTCATTCCCAGCAACGTATCTATAGCAATTACAGGAAGACAGTTAGAAGTCCGCCTCCCTGCAAGACATGGTTAAGACTGGATCATTTGCATAAATTCCATACGCAAATCACGGTCAGTGCGAAATGTGCCGCGCATAACTGATGAGGACATCACACCTGGGGTGCGGATGCCCCGGGCAGACATGCAGAGATGCTCACCTTTGATGACGACGGCAACGTGGTCTGTACCAGTAATGCGGCTGACCTCATCGGCGATCTGCTGGCCCAGGCGCTCCTGAATCTGCAGCTGATGCGCGAACTGGTGGGCAATACGGGCAAATTTTGATAGACCCAGCACTTTATCAGCAGGAATGTAGCCAATGGCGACATCACACCACATTGGCAGCAGATGGTGCTCACACAGCGAGAAAACACGCATGCCTGATACACAGACGATTTGATCAGTTGCGACTGAACTGAAAGTGGTTTCAGTCTTTCCTGGATCATATTCAATAAACTCACGCCACCAGTCGGCCCAGCGACGAGGAGTACCGGCCAATCCTTCGCGATCAGGATTTTCGCCCAGTGCTACAAGCAATTCGCGCCCTAGCTCAAGCAAGCGGGGATAATCAACCTTTGGCGCCACTGGCTGCTCAGCAGGAACAATAATCTGCTCTTGTTCCTGATCCAACACATGGGCATCTTCCCTATGCCCATTATGTTGAGCATGACCATTGTTCATTGAGTGATCCCGATCTAAGTGCAATACCATAATTTATCTATCCTCATTTCAGTGCATTTGCTGCGTTGCCCCATGGGAATTAGGAATTATACGCCACGCTTGTTTCCCCACAAAAGTGTGTGTAGCTGTGGGAGCACTGTTACTCCATACCAGCGATCCGCAATTGTGCGCTGGATGAGCCAATCCATACGATTCAAGATGCCGGATATGTCAATCTCTTTCGCTTGTTGCGGTGGCGTGTGATTACCTGCTTGCAGGTACATTGGTAAGGTTGGATAACGCTCGGCAACATATCTGGCATATGCGTAATCTTCCTCATCAAAGATAACAATTTTGAGGTTGATTTGTATTTCATGTCCGTGCTTATTATTTGTTGCACACAATATACTACGATCTAGCCGCTCCCAACGAGTCACTTGTTTACTGCTAGGCGGCTTAGGCGAGAGCGTCAGGTAGTCCAATTTGGAGAACCAGGGCTGTGCTACACTGCCTTGAGTCTCAATGGCAAATGTGTAGCCATGCTCGTGCCCAAGATCGATAAGGGCTTCAAGCGGTTGAATGGCAGGATTACCACCTGAGAGCGTCACCAGAACAGGTGTGTCGCCAGAAAGCCGTGCGATCTCAGCAAAGATTTGCCGGGTCTCCATGGGATTCCATTCAGCTTTATGTTCTGGCAAGACGGCATAGAGACTATCACACCAGGCACAACGATAATCGCATCCACCTGTACGGACGAAAACCGTTGGTTTGCCTATCAGTGCCCCTTCACCCTGGATCGTGGGTCCAAAGATTTCAGACACCTGGACCGTCCTGGTTCCTACGCCAATGTTCTGTGCTGTTTGCGTCATCCCCTACACCTCCTCGCGCTCAGCATGCGTAATCTCCACATATCCTTTTTCTGTTTCCCATAATCGGATGCGGTAAAGCAACGGATCGGGTACACCACCAGCTACCAGGGCATCCCAGATCCAATGCACCAGATTCTCTGCGGTGGTACGAATACCAGTCAGAGCATTTAGATCGTTATGGTCCATCCCCCTTTTTCCACCACCTGCGCAGCATCACCCCGTGGGGCAGAATCCGAGAGGTTCTCAATAATCGTGGCATTGACGATGCTCTTGAGATCATCAAAGTCCATCACCATTCCATCACTGGACTCGCCCGGCGCCTGTAAGATGGGTCCACGCAAGGAAATCTGGAGGCGATAGGAGTGTCCATGTGGACGGCGGCACTTGCCACGATGATTGGGAAGATGATGGGCAGCCTCAAAGGCAAATTCTTTCGTGATAATGGCATATTTAGTCATCAGATTTCCTCGCATCGTTTCTTTCTACTCGTGTTATGCGTTGGCCTGGCCAGGGATATGCAGATATTGCTCTGGATCGTTGGCATAGACAGTGGGATCCGGCACACCCGCAACCTTGAAGGCTTCGTATCTCTCCACACAGGTGCCGCAAACGCCGCAATGCTGGTCCCCCAGTCCTTCGTTGCCACCTTCGTAACAACTCCAGGTCAGTTCAAATGGCACATTCAGATTCGCGCCCAGGCGGGCGATCTGCGCCTTCGAGAAACGCATAAATGGGGACTCAACCTCTATCTTCTGCCCTCCATTGAAATGGCCAGCAGGTTGTTAAACGCATCCACAAAAATTTTGCGGCAGTCGGGATATTGCGCATAGTCTCCCTGGTGGGCAGCATAGGCAACAACGCTCGCATGCTCGTTCCAGGCCACCGTGGCAGCCTGTAGGAGCATATTTGGATTACGATAGGGAACAACCGTCGCCTTCATGCTATCGTCAGTGTAGTGGCCGTGTGGCATTTTACGCTCTGGATTGATCAGGGCTGAGTCTGAGTTGCTCAGGAGTCGCGCGATCGGCAGATCAACGGTATCGTGCGCGATCTCCAGCTGATTGTAGCGCGCACGCAGATCAGCTATATAGCGCTCCGCGTAGTTTAATTCTTTAACATGTTTTTGTCCATAATTGAATGAAAGCAGGTGCAGGTGAAATCCGGCTGCGGCATAATAATGTGCCAACACGCAGCTGTCCATTCCACCGCTAACAATCAATACTGCTCGGTTGCTTTTAGGCATGATATACTCCCTTTCAGAGCCAGGTAAATTGTGCAGAATAGAATTAGCCGATAGCAGGTAAGAAACGTTTGAGCTCTGGACGTGGACCCTGGTAATCGGGGTTGGCGTATTCAGTAGTAATAACCGTTTTAATATTGCCGCGTACAGTAAAGTCTCCTACTACACGCATCCAGCGAGGTGCCAATAGTTCCACCAGGTCATCCAATATAGCATTGCTCGATGCTTCATGGCTAATCTGGCGATTGCGATACGTATTAATATACAACTTCAAGCTCTTCAATTCAACCACATGTTTGTCGGGTACATAATCAATAATAATAGTAGCGAAATCCGGGAAACCCGAGCGAGGACACAAACAAGTGAACTCGGGGATCTCAAAATGCGTGACATAGTCACGTTCGGGATAAGAATTAGGCCAGGCTTCTAGCTGATTTGCAGCAATTTCATCAAAGCCATAGCGACCGGGTATACGGTCCTGCTCAGACTCTGGCATCGGTAAACCTCCACATAGAACTAATATGATCTTTCAATATCAACAATATCACAACCTTGCAATACAATCAGGCCAAAAAATCACCATGGTCGAGAATGTCTTGATGTTGTTTTACTGCGATAGAATCCAGTTCTCGTATGGAGGTCCAAAAAGCAGACGATGTCTGGCAGCGCTTTCTTCGCTATTGCTCGCTAGGCCAACCACTCCAACCAGCTACCATGGGCTGAGGCGCGCGCCAGCACCTGTTTGGTCTCTAAACTTTGTAAATAGAGATAAAGCTCAAGCACAGGGTCTTCACTTTCAGACTGAGATTCATAGGAAATACGGAAGATTTCTCGACTCTTGCTGGCATTGACCAGGATATTGGAGAGTTGCTTCCGCCCCTCGTCTGAAAACTGATTAAGCGTGAATGAATGAAAAACACAGAGCGTGGTGTCGGCTGGTACGTTGGTCATGATGACTGGTAGTAATTTCAGGGCATCACCGGCCATAATCAGGGGCCGTTGTTGCCTGGCTATTTCAAGGGCCCGCTGCAGTCGTACGACCCGCTCGCTATGTTCAGGCCAGATGAGCGCACGCAACCAGAGAACTGCGTCCGGATCACTGATATTGATAGGATGCAGATCTAAACCTACTCTCAATGTAACATTCGGCAGCTCTGCCGGGAATGGGGGGATTCTGGAGCCTTGCAGGTCGCAATCGAGCTGCAAAGCGGAGGTACGCGTACCGGAGGAAAACACATCACTATAACGATAGCTATACTGATCCCACAAAAGATTGAGGCCCGCACTGGTACCAATCTCAATGATGGCTAGCGGCCGTTTGCGTCCCAGTTGCGCAGCAATTTCAAACATCGGCAACAGACAGGCACAACGACAGACCTCATTGGTCTGCACGCCCCGACTACTAATAATATCAATTATTTGCTCTGTATGCTCTCGACAAAAGTTGCGAAAGACCGGATAGACACCTATCGATATTTCGGGCAGGGTCGTTAAACTGGGATAAAAAGCTGCCAGTGGATGCTGAATACCACTGAGTAATAAATAGTGAACGGCCGCCAGAAATAAATTAGCAACCGGCTGATCGGGCCGGGCAAACCTGGCTAACATAAGCATGTCTGGATCTGCTGCTATATTGCGCGCCAACACGGTATAAAGGGGCGAAAAATTAACCTCGCTCTCTCTGCTGGCAAAGAGTCGGAAACGCTGCGCAAGATCATCTAATCCAGAAGCCGGATTGGACTGAGACATGAATACTCCCTTCAAACACATAAAACGCAAAAAGATTACATATTAAGCATAATTTAATTTATTTTATTAACACCGTAATTTAATTATATCATGTATTACTCAATATGCCATATGAGCCTGATTACTTTATAAGAATCCTATAATTCTAGTTAATATTATATTGCTTGCCACTCCCTTGCTAAAATTGAAAAAATGAGCGAGTCAGATAGCCGCCCCTGGATGATTCTGTTTTCACGCAGCCAACCTTCTTTTTGCATACCAACTTTTTGCATGACACCAATCGAGGACAGGTTGTCTGGTACACAGGCACCAAAGATGCGTCGAAATTTTAATGTTTTGAAACCATAGTCGAGCAGTGCAAGGACCGCCTCAGACATATAGCCCCGACCCCAATAAGCGCTATGTAATGCATATCCCAGCTCGGCTTCGCCAACCGCCCGATTGGTTATCTGTAAACTACAAGTCCCTATCAAGCGCTGCTCGCTCTCCAGTACAATCGCCAGCTGGAAGATAAGACGATTTTGTTCATGCTGATGCTCAACCAAAAAATCCAAATTACTCTGGCATTCACCTGGAGATGATGCAGAATAAGCCAACCACTTCTTCACTTCAGGATCAGCTTCATAGGCATAGACATCCTGCCAATCTGTCAGCTCGAACTCGCGCAATTTTAAACGTTCCGTAGTCAACAATACCATCGTATCCTTCTTTAACTGTTGAACTCTCTTTCAAACTACCGGGCGGCTTAACATACATTTAGCATCATTCTTAACTCTTTGTTGCATAATGTCACGTAAAAATATTCTTGTCAAGAAATTAGCAAAAAAAAGAACATATCAATAGTAACTCTGCAGAGTTACTATTGATATGTCCGTCAGATTGTGCTTATCAATGGATAAACTGGTTGTCCTGGATCAGAGCATCCAGTTGCTGGCATCTTCTCCGCTGGCTAAACCCACCACTACGACACTAACATTGTCGGCTCCGCCATGATTGAGGGCAGCCTGAATCAGAAGCGCGCTCAATTGGGAAGGATTGTGTGCGGAAGAGGCGATAATGCGCTCCAACGCCTGATCGCGTACCATTTCCCAGAGACCATCGGAACAGAGTAATAGTACGTCATTAACCTGCAAGGGAACCGCAAACGAGTCTATCTCAACCGAGGCATGCTCTCCCAGACAGCGATAGATCTGATTGCGCTGAGGATGGGTATAAATCTCTTCTCGCGTGATTACACCATCATCAACCAGGCGGGCAACGACCGAATGATCATGGGTAATCTGGGACAAACCTTCCCCAGGCCGATAGAGGTAGGTACGACTATCCCCAACGTTAGCGATATACGCCGTCCTATCAACGACTAATGCGGCGGTCAGGGTGGTGCCCATCATACGTGGCATCTCCCGGTTCCGTCGATATAAGGCGATATTGGCCCGGTGCACGCCATCCTTGAGCATATCCTGGAACAATGTTTTTTCTGCCCTGGCATCACTACCACTGACATCGCGCAACAAGGCGGGCACAATAACATCACTGATAGTATGGATAGTGGTCCGGCTGGCCTCACGTCCATTAGCGTGCCCACCCATACCATCCGCTACCATAAAGAGGCCAGCCGGCTTTGATCCCTCATCCGTGACGCGCATACCTTGAATAGCAAAGATACTATCCTCGTTCGGCGCATCCTTACGCGTCAGGCCAGGGTCCAGGCCAATGCCAACTATAAAGCGGGGAGCGGCAGCTTCAGTACTGACAGCATCTGTCCCGGTCTCATGAGCAGGCTCATGAGGGGATGGATACACTTGTTGATCAAAATCAAAACTATCGCCCGCAGCAAGCTCCGTATGCTGTTGCGCCTTATGAGATGTTGGGGCGGGCAAAGTATCATCCAGGCCCTGAGCAGTATCATACAGCTCAATATCAATATCTTCATCGAAGTCGCCTGGCCGCGTCTCCCAGAGATCCACTTCCAGATCGTCTTCATCCGTTTGCCGTTCAAACTGTAGTGCCTGGCGCTCCCTTTTTTGCCGCTCTAATAGCTCGGTAAAGGCCTGATCGATATCGACATCTTCCTCGGTATCAGGCATCTCTTCCAGTGTCGCTGGCGGTACGATCCGTAGTTGCTGGCGCACAGTATGCGCTGGTTGAGCAACTGGGCGATCTAAATCTGGCATGGCACGTTGCGCTGGCCGCTGTAGATCGGTTGTACGCCGATTATTGACAGGTACAGACGGCTCACGACCAGTCTGACGCAACACCGGAGTTGGATAGGTCAGGCCAGGGAAGCGCACGTCTCCTACGGCCTGCGGTACAGCAGTATAGGCCGATTGGCGGGCGATCGGCACTGGCATAGCGCGCGTTTGCGGCCGCTCCACCTGCCGGGCTGGCCGAGAGGGCGCCTGTGGTGGCGCTATCGGTGCCCGATTTAGCACCGCGGTAGCCCTGGACCGTACTGGCGGAGTTGGAGGTAGCTCATCTTCCATAAAATCTTCTTGTTGCACTGCTTGCTCGGCCAGCAATTCAGCCTCTCGTAGATCATCTTCGAAAGATTGGCGGGTATTGAAATCATTCCATATGTGCCTGAACACCTTTATTCCTGATAGCACAAGCACCAACCACAAGATGAGCAGCGCTAGCGAAAGCAAGCAGAGTCCAATCAATGGCAGCAAGACGACCGCCCCGCGTGCCTGCCAGAGTATAGGAAGCTGTGGTAAAACCTGGAACAGGAAGCGCCATGCCCATGGTGGAAAGCCTCCTGAACACAATGCCAGCAGAAGGCCACTGACACACAGGCCAGCAAACGTTCCAATCTTAACCCAGCGATTATGTGTATATGCCTCTTTCAGATTCTCGCTCATCATATCCCATCCAGACTTTCTGCTTTAGATCCATTACGTCATGCCATTCCTCTATAGGTCATTTCCCATGGTGGCAGGTGTCGCCAGAAACGAGGTAATGCTTATCACTGTTGTTGGCTGCAGTACCATACGTAAACCGGCTTGCCCATTCGTCAAATCAGGGTCTGAGATTGTAATCATCCAGTGCGCAGGCTCGGGCAAATCGCTGCGCCATACTTTCGTAAAGAGCATAGCCCCGATAGCCTGGAAACGAATATTATAGACTCGGCCATTTTGCGCTTGAAAAGGGACCGTCCGTACCTGGGAAGATGTTCCATTGACCCTTTTTAAAATGCTCAAATGCTCCCCATCGATCAAGGCTTTATACCAGTTTTGTGCATCGGTCCAACGCAACACAACACCCATATTGACCCCATTGCCGAATTGATTGACTGCTCCACTGGCAACTACATTGACATTGTTATTCGCTGGCCCCAGTACGGCATTCACGCTACCCCGGCCATTGGCAATCTGCCCGGTAGAGCCGGTAATCGAGAAAGCCTGTAAGGTATTGGCGTCGCCCTGCCACTTACGCCCATCCGAGGCCTGCCCCCAGAACGATTGATTCGTACGCTGAAATGTATCCTGGGCCAGAATATTAACCTGCGTAGGAGCGAGCGCGGGCTGTGTCTTTCCGGGCTGCGGGACTTTCGTCGCCCTGGCCTGCTGTGGACCATTGTTCGGGTTGGCATTTTTTCCCATCGCATTCGCATTGGTCATTGGCGCTGTCAGGGCCTGCTGGATCGGGCCTGAAAAGAGTCCCACTACCAGACCGCTAATAACGAGCATAATGATTAGCGTAATAACCAACAAACGTTTGTTCATGCGCCTATTCCTCTCTATCATTATGCAATCAATGAATATTCTAAAGTTGTGATTCTATATGATTTCTGGCATTCCATCATCTTTTCGCCCCATTCAGTACAAATGCTCTGGGATGCATGTTGCCTGGTACTATCTGTGGTACCAATCCGCTGGCGTCTGGCTTAACGGCGGTCAGATTGATGGTCGCCAGTGCCTGCATATGGTCGTGTAACCAGATTACTCCTTCGCGCATCTGATTGGTCGATGGGTCGAGTTGACCGGCAAAGGCATGATTGGTGTTATCAATCATGTTATTAATCAACGTGAGCGTCATTGGCTGTAGCAGCTGTTTATCGTTCAGCTTAACAATCTGTTGTGCGTTTTGCCGCACCTGCCCCAACCAGAAATTGATATTGCTTATCGCTGTGGTAAGATCGTTTATCTGCTTACGCAGCGTTGCTGAAGAGCTATCAGCCTGCAACAGGCCACTCAAATGATGATTAATATGGTCCAGATAGCTCGGCGGCTGCTGATTGGGGCCAGCCACATTTATCAGGCCGATACGTGCCAGCCGCTCGTCGACCAGCAATGGTGATTTAGGTGGAAGATCCTTATTAAGGAAGGTGGTCCCATCTAAATAAGCCAGCACCCGTAGCGTCTGACGACGGATAAACCCGCTATCTTTGGTGTCCTGCCAGGTTTCACGCATGCTGGTGGTCCATTCCACAAGTTTACCAGTATTGTTATATAACCAGTTATTCAGTCCACCGGGCAACTCAAGCTCCTCCAGGGTCGGATCAGAAGCCAGCAAATGGCGCAGGTGGTCCAGGTAGCTATAATTATTTATATTGTCCGCAGCTTTAATCGGCGTACTAGAAAATTCTCCATAATAACGCCAGCTATGCATATCTACCGAAGGAGAAAGTGGCGGCATTGTGGCATCTTCCTCAGTAATCAGGACGCGGCTAGTAATTAATAAAAGATTCGAGTGCTGGGCGTCTCCGGCATAAAACAGGTGTGTATTCCCATTATTAATAGTCAGTGCTCCCAGGCCAACCGAAGTAGGATCGCTTTGATTTTTATCCCCTAATAACCAGGCATAATATTTTTTCCCCGGTGCCGGATCGGGCAGGTTGTGGGCATCCAATATTACTTGATCAGCAATACCCTGGCTGCTACTCTCATTGACCTGGCCGCTACTCACAAAGGTCAGGCGTCCGATGTCGACCAGGGCCGCTGGCTGCGAAGCCAGCGACTGGAACGATTGCGAGAAAAACAGAAATGAGCCAATAATTGCCAGTATCAGGGCCATAGTAATCACGGCCAGCACTGTGGGCAAGCGTCGAGAGCGCCGCTGCTTAGGTTTAATATGAGGCAGCGGCTGTGACACTGACTGCTTCTGTGCCTGTTGCATCTGTACCTTCATGGCTGTCTCGTGCATAGCGTGAAAACCGGGCGCCGGACTTGAGCCTATGGATTGTTGATGCTCGGTTTTGGTGTAAAAATCGGGCGCTGTACTTGAGCCTATGGGTCTTTGGTTTTCAGGCATAGAAGAAAAATCGGGCGCCAGTCCCGGACCTATGGGTTGCTCTTTTGCTCTTAATGGCGCTGTGTTCCTGCTGGTTATTTCTACTCCTGCTTTTGTCTCCAATGGAATAGTGGGCCGGGCCAGGGAGCGTTGGCGCGATAATTGACCAGCACTGACCGCTTGAACCAGGTCTTCCATCGATTGATAGACTGGAAAACCATTTCTAGAGGCCAGTTGAGCCATCTGGGCACTGTGTGCAATCACAAAAACGATGGTAAGACTATACTGGCGCTTGATATGTTTTAAGGTCGTAAAGTCATCTGGACGCTGAAAGGCTTGTGCCTGTTCGGCCAGCATCAATACCACTGGTTTCTTCTGCCCGGCAATCACGGGAAACAGCGTTGTCTTTTCATCAGTTGGCTCTACATAGAGCACACTGAAATCGCCAGAGTCATTTTTCTTCATCGTTCCCTCGCTTCCATGGCTCCATGCTCGCCCCCCAGGGCCAGCGCTGTACATCTTGATATGTCTGTTGTCGCGCTACGATAGTACGTCGTCCGGGGACATGGGTTGGAGCTTCATATATCTGATCATCGGCTGGCTCAATGCGTGCCAGCCGCACCGGACGGTGAAGTGGGCGTTGCGGCAGCTCTTCATTAGCCAGTGGTACAGCTACGAACTCCTGCGTCTGCTGTGTATAACCCATCTGCCTTAGCGTGCGTACGTCTCGTTCAACAACCGGGTTCATGGTGGTAAACAATTTACTACCCACTCGATAAAAGACCAGTATGCCCAGCACAATCAGTGCCAACCAGGCTACCAGCCAGGAAACTGATTGGGCCAGCAACAAAAGCGTTTCCATGTGCTGTGCACCCTGTAACAGCGCCGGCAACTGTGACCAGTTTCGATAAAGGTCAAGCCAGACTCCCGGCGGGAAGCCGCCGACTTTGAAGGCGATACAGGCACCTAGACTGCAACAGATGAGTGGGTAGATAAAGGATTGAAACCAGGACTGCTGCAGTTGCTGTCTTGTCCATGTTTGTGCCTGGGCACGTGGTCGCTCAACACTTCCCCAGGTATGAATAAGCACGCCAGTAACCACCAGCAGTCCGCCCAGATAGCCATCCAATGGCAGTACTTCATGCAAATAGAGATAGGCTACCAGGGCACCGAAAATCGGCTCCAGGATATAAATAAAAGAGACCGTTACCGGCGAGATATATTTCTGCAATAAAACTGTAAACAGGGTTGGCAGGAAGATGGTACCCAGGCCGATATAAAATACAACCCCCATATCCCAGGGGAGCGCAAAATGTACGATATCCCAGTCTCCAAACAGAAGGGCCAGCAGATTGGCCCACAGTGCCATGGTCAATAGCTCAATGCCGAAGAGGGGCCAGTAGGCCGCTTGATCCTTCTGCTCATGGTCGGCCAGGAATACGTAGAAGGTGCAGAGTAATCCACCGATAAACGCGATCAAGGCACCACGCGCACCACCCATAGAAGCATTTACCATCAAGAGCGCAGCCCCACTGACCGAGACAACGCCCGCAAACCAGGTCGCTTTCGTGATCGGCTGGCGCAGGAATAACCAGGTAAAGATAGCGGCCAGCAAGCCATTCAGTGAGGGAAAGAAAGCGGTGCCGGTAGCACTATTATATTTGAGCGCCACCGCCAGAGAAAACAATCCAAGACATAGACAGGTGCCTAGCAAGAAACCGCTTTTGACAGCGTTACGCGTAATATGGTGTCGCGAGAAAATCAATATACAAATTGCCGGAGGTACCAGGGTCATCATCGTGAAAAAAGTGAAGACAATAGGATCAATCCGTCCCAGCATCTCCTTGGCCACCGAATAGTAGGAACCAAACAGAAAGGTATTTAGCACAAAAGCGATTCCGGCCAGCACCTTTAATTTTTTCACCAGGGCACCTCGCAAACATATTAAAACGAAATCTGGGGGTGCATGGACTTTTCCAATCCAGCTAGAGCGCGGCCAGACTGGGAAGCGAGAGCTCAAAAAACATAAGGCGGTAGGAAGCGGTTTACCGTGTAGTAGCTTACGAGAAAACAGCCACGCTCATCAAGCGAGCTGTTCAGGTAATTTCGATATACTTCTCAAGTTCTCAATCACACACCCTGCCAAAAGTATACCTAAATGCGGCTATAGAATGAGGCGGATTCTTCTACAAATTGCCTGTGCCTGCTAGCAGTGCGGGACTAGAAAGCCATTGCAAATTTGGACGCCGCGCTAACTATTTTCAGTTATGGCATTGCCGATTTTTTGGACGTCTTATCTCATCCATAACATAAAAACCCTGTCGACGGCAATAATTTTATGCCATTATCTCCCATCCTTGATACCTTGCATCTTAAAAACGCTCCCCTTTAACTATCCCAGCAGCAGGGCTTTTTCATATTCCTCTTTGGCGCCTGAGGCGCCGGGTTGAGAGTGTGTTTGTGTCTGGTGGGCGGCTACGGCCGCCTACCAGACACAAACACACCAGAAAGCATGAACATCTTATCCCTTGCTCGTGATCTCCCTGCGATCTCGAAGCTATCGAAGATACACGGTACCTGAATAGTGACATAATATATATAATTCTTTAATCATCTGAGCTGTTGATAGACTTATTATAATCTGTTCTGCTGCACTGACACCGGTAAAACAATCCGGCTGTAGAAAGCAGGCAAAGTACAAGATGGTTTTATAGGGTGCGACAACAGGAGAAAGAGCGATGAGCAAAAAAAAGCGCAGGGCACAGTATTCGCAAAGAATGCTCTCACAGCGTATGGCCTCGCAAGGTACAACCTTTTTAAGCTGGGGCATCTTTGCCCTTGTCGGAAGTGCATTCCTGTTTATCATAGGTGTACTTTTTATCTACTTTGCTTATAAACCAGCGCACCCACAGGTCCAACTCAGCTTGCCTCTGATGCTCACATTATTGTCTGGCCCCCTGATTATCGAAGCACTACTGGTAATTGTGGGCATCATTGCTATCATCATTGGTTTAAGAAAAAAGAGGCAAATATAGCATTTAATGATAATATGGTCCATGCTTCGATAAGCAGCTAAAAAGTACGTGTTTTTTGGACTACACCATTTAATTACGTAGCCAGAAAACATGTACCCCGCCCCTACCCTCCTTCACCGATTAGTACTTTATGATGGCAAATTTGTACAAATTTGCCACTTTATACTGTAAAATACAATATAACTACTTTATATACATGTTCACTATACATGACAGAGGATATCCCGGGCATACGCAAAGGGAACAGTTAAGAACCTTTTATAGTTCTATGGTAGATCGAAAAAACTCAACTTGGATTAAAGAGTATACTTGTAAAAAGAAGCTTTATGTAGATCTCTTCTGAGAAGTGAGCATAGTACTATAAGAAGCGAATTTACTTGACAAAGAGGCTGTTTTCTCGGTAATCTTTTTTTACGTATATATCCGCTGTAGATACAGATCAGCTACAGGCTATAGGACATATCACTTATCTTTTGATAGGACATCCGCCTCAAAGTTTGTGAATTGTGGTAGTTGTGATATTCTTCTCATTAAGCGAGCAGAATGATCGCAAGCGCTCTAAGGTAGACATAATAGCAGAATCTAGCATATATATCCTTAATGATTGGAAATGGAGAAGCATAATGGAGATATTTCCTTCACATACCATTCATGACCTATCCACATCGCAACAAAAGGAACAGCGCCAGGGCGTGGCCTCGCGTGTTCGACAACTTTTTTTTAAATCATCTACCGCGCCAGCAGTGTCGGCGGCACAGAAACGTGGATATAAAACACGACCATTGGGATTGAATGTAGCGCAACGCACAGATGTTGGGCGCAAACGCCAGCATAATGAAGATAGCGTTGCTTATATTATCCCTAAAGATCAGCAGCTTCTAGAACAGAAGGGTGCCTTATTTATTGTGGCCGATGGCATGGGTGGTCATGCCGCGGGAGAAGTGGCCAGCGAGATTGCTGTTGATACTGTCTGCACTCTCTATTATCAGGATGCCGATATCGATGTGGCCGCTAGTTTGACCCGCGCCATCCAGTATGCAAATGCTACTATTTATCAACGCGCCACTGAAAATGCACAACATAGTGGAATGGGGACTACCTGTGTGGTGGCAGTTCTACGTGGAGAAACAGCGTATATAGCGAATGTAGGTGATAGTCGCGCCTATCTGGTTCGCCGAGGCCAGGTTCGTCAGATATCCCTGGATCATTCATGGGTCGCCGAGCAGGTTCGCCTGGGACAAATGACTCCCGAAGAGGCGGAGATGCATTCTATGCGCAATATTATTACCCGTTCCCTTGGACCCTTTCCAGAAGTTGAGGTAGATATCTTCGTTGAGCATGTTGAAGAGGGCGATGCCCTGGTACTCTGCAGTGATGGACTCTGTGGCATGATCAATGACCATGAACTTACCAGTATCGTAGAGCAGTTTGGCCCGCAGGAGAGTGTTTATCGCCTGGTCGAATACGCTAATGCCCAGGGGGTATTGATAATATTACCGCTATTGTGGCCCGGGCTTATCAAAGATAATTATAATTGAGCAAGCTAATACATCGCTAAGCATCGATATTTTTTATTAAAGCTGTTACTGTAACACGTTGAAGCTATTTATTTGTGAGTATTCCAGTAACAGATAGTATCGTATGTCGTCTTCGCTTGCCCCTACGCTTGCGCAAGCAGTTGACCGGCTTTCTCCATAATTTGCAGATGCTCAGTGCGTCGCGCCTCTTCCATGATATGCTCAAACGCTCTCCTGGCCTCATCCTGTTTACCACGCTTCAATAGAATCTGGGCTGACACCAGCTGTCCTTTCAAGCGCGTCTCAGCATCGACTTCCAGCGCTAATGCGCGTTCAATATTTTTCTGTGCATGACCTAGCAAGCGTACACATTTTTGTTCATCTGTTTGTAAAGTCAGCGCTTGCGCAAGCCGGAAATTAGCCAGGGCCACCAATGCCTGCCCTATCGACGGGGCATTCTGCATCGAACGGGCGATAGAGAAGGCACTACGAATACACCTGGCGGCCTCAGCCCATTCTCCACGCGCCTGTAAGATACCAGCCAGGCTGGCGTTCCATTTGCTGGTATATTCCCGATCACCCAGCACACTACTCGACTGCAGGGCAAATGCATATTCTTTTTCGGCCTCTTCCAGATTCCCCAATGCCGCATCTAATTCGCCCAGATTGCTTGACACCAGCGATAGCAGCGGTCGATCCCCAATATCTTTAGCCCGCAGTTGCGCTCGCCGTAATGCAGCCTGGGCCTGCGAATAGTGCGCCATTTTAAGATGAATGAACCCAATATTTGAGGATACATGGGCGATCTGTCGCAGCTCCTCATTCTGCTCAAAAAAGGCCAGCGCCTTATTCTGATAAGCCAGGGCCTGACTTAACTGTCCCATGGCAACCGCGATAGAACCCATATGCCGCTGCAGCCGACCCAGCAGGTCTGGATAACCCTCGATAATACGTTGGATCAACGTCTTGCACATCTTGCGATCTGAAGGACCAGCGGCAGGACTTTGCTTCTGGCCGCTCTCTAACAGGGAGAGGGCTTCCTGAGCACTATGCAATGCCTGCTCATATAAACCCTCCAATTGATAGAGATTACTCCGAGTATAATATAGCCGCGCCCAGACCGGGCCGCCGACAATATTAACGCCGTTCAATAATTTCTCACCCTGACTCCAACAATTCCAGGCCTGCTGTAGATCTCCCCGATAACGCCAGGTCCAGCTAATCTGATCCCAGAGCAAAGCCTGTAGCAATACTTCAGATTGGGCATCCTGGGATGTCATATGGCGACTACGTAGTTCGAGTACCTCGTGGAAAATATTACATGCTTTTTCATAATCGCCACCCCCATTCATGGTACATTCCGCCAGCCGCTCAAGCAATGAAATCAATTGGGGCAATACATCGGTGGATTGGACCTTCTTCAAGTAGTGTACCGCGGTCTGGTAATGGGTTGCGGCATCAGCGTAAGCCGATACGATATAGGCATCGTTGCCGGCTAACTCAGCGTAATAGGCGATCCTGGCCGCGTCGGCACCCGCTTTTTCCAGGTGCATGGTTACGGTCGCCGCCACATTCTCTTCGCGTCCCTTGTTCATCTGGAGAATAATATCGGCTACCCGTTGATGCAGCCGGGCGCGGCGCATAGAAGACAGGTCACCATAGAGATAGGACACCAATAAGGGATGCCAGAAATGATAGGAGATGCGGGTACCACTTCCCTCATCGGTAATCACCCCGAATTTTAAGGCCTCTTCCAGTAAAGGGAGAATCATATCGTCTTCATCTGTATCAGAGCCGGTCTCTAGCATACAAATAGTCGGCAACTCAAAGGCACCACCCAGCACAGCAGCATGGCGCAATAATTCACGGCACTCGGGCTTGAGCAACTTCATACGATCGCCCAGGGCCCCACTAATCGTGACTGGCAGGTCAGCGGCATCTGAACAGGCTAATTGTTCAGCGAAAAAGGGATTGCCCGCTGCGTAGGTTTGAATATGGGTTACGGCTTCCTCGGGAAGAGGTGAGAGGCTGGTAACCAGTAGTTTGATCTGTTCGGGGGAGAGCGGCTTGATATCCAATGGCAGGATGGTATGTTCGCGCTGCATTTCCAGGATCATCTTGCGCAGGGGATGGGTGGCTTCACGAGGGACCTCAGATTCCCGGCAGGTAGCAAAAAAGGCGATTGGATAACCTGTGAGCTGGCGCGCCAGGTGCCCCAGCAATTCATAGCTGCTGACATCAGCCCATTGAATATCATCCAGGACAATTAGAACCGGTCCAATCTCACTCGTTTGCTTGAGCAGCTCGCTGACAGCATTATACAATGCGTATTTGGCCTGCTCAGGAACCAGCATATGGGCTGGCAGATTGCTCGTAATATCTGCGGGTAGTACATCAAGTAATCCGCTCAGCGTAGAGAGGGCGCGCAGCGTTTCCAGACTGAGTAAAGAGGTAATACTGGGATTCTTAGTCAATATATTGCGCAGGGCCTCGATCCAAACACGATAAGGAATTACGCTCTCTAATTGATAAATACGATTCCAGATAACGTTCCAGCCGTCACGCTGGGCCTCACGCCCCAGTTCCTCGGCCAGACGCGTCTTGCCAATACCCAGGTCACCATTCAGCAAGAGAAACTGAGGTTGGCGCTGGGTATCCAACGGGATACCACCAATGCGGCGTGAGCCGACCAGTTGCAGGTGAGCATTCTGCAGTAGCTTACGCATAGCGTGTAGCTCGTTATCGCGCCCGATTAAACTTCCTTGATGGATACGCCCGATTGGCTCACTTGGAATCGATACCGGGAGCATATGACGTGCATGACTGGATTGACCGGAATTGGATGAGTGGCGCTCGGTTTTCTTAACGGTGGCGGGGGCCTTTTCTGAATTTCGCGTGGCCATGGCTTTTGAGGAGAAAGCGCTACCAGTTAATCCTTCACCTGAACGTATCGCATCGTGGAGCGCACGCGTTTCGGCCGATGGCACAGCATTGTAGTCGCGCTGCAGCGTCTTCTCAAAGTGCTGGTAGGCCTGGATCGCCTCGCCACGACGCTTTAAGTTCATCAAAGCAACCAGCAACTGTTGGATCGCCAGTTCATTGGTCGGGTCCTTTAGCAACAGATTATTCAAGATATTAATAGCCTTGACATAATCATTACTGCTTGCATAAAGGCTTGACAGCTTTAAAAGCAACTCGACCCATTTTTGTCTTAATATCTGGCGCCGCCTGACCGCCCATTCCGCGACCCGCTCTTCAGGTAGGAAATCACCACTATATAGTGCAATCGCATCCTGGAGATTTTTTTCGTACTCCGGTAGCTTATTTCCTTCCTGATCAACCTGCTCAACCAGCCGTTCAAATTCATCGACATCGATCCAGATCCGCTCCTGGCCAGCTAAGCCAAACCAATCGCCATCTGTCAAAAAACGTTCCACCGCATCGCTGGATTGTGTCTGACCAGGTTTCACCGATGGATGTCCCAGCACTTTACGCAGGATATTCAGGGTCTTATTGAGGGTGCTGCTGGCAGTGTTGATATCATCATTTGGCCAGAGGGCCACGATGGCCTGGATCGCGTGGTCCGGCGACCGGGGCAACAAAGCAGGTAGGATAATAGTGCACGCACGGAACGCTGCTGCCAGGCCGCATCATCAATCACATGCCAGTCACGTCCTTTATGCTTACTGCGCCCCGGTAGCACCTTCTCTTCCAGGCGAAATTGCCCTAATGTGGAGATCCGTAGCACCACATTCTCTGCATCTGCGGCCAGTTCTGTTCGGTTTGAACGAGAGGAGAGCGGGGAGAAATTTAAGGCCATGGCACTATCTCCTGTAGTAGTTGATGGGGTATCCAGACATAGCTGTACCTCTTGTGGCAAATTCTTGCCAATATAGGTCCGCGTGGTCTGCCCATTTACCGTCTGGTAAGCATACCAATATGGACCATGCCCGATCCCTTCCCGGCACCTGCGGCAACGTGGCTTTCCACAATAAGTCACTTGCTGATGATAGGTGATCTTGCTATGCTGTGTCATGCCACAATCTCCTCTAGTAGATTCCACGCTTCTTATACTTGCCCGACTCAATATATACAGAAGAATGATGAGTACTTTGTGTACAGATCAGTGCTATTCTTTTGTATTATGACACACGCTTTACTACTATCACATTGACCGGGCCAGGAAGCCCCGTGTCTTTAGACCGGGGAAGAATGGCCCGTTCCTTTTTGATAGCTATAGCCATCGCAACGATGAATCGGAGTGCAAAAGCGATAGCTAATCCCCTGTACCCGGCCTTGCTTCGTTCGGATATCGAATGAGCCAGTAGCTCGTACCAACACCCGACCAACATATGCTCCCACTTTCTTCCCTGACGTGACCACTGCTCTGACCATATCTCCCGTTTGGTACCCAAAGTACTGCTTTTGCCTTTGGCGATGTCGAGAAGGGAAACCATATTTGTCTGTACCGCACATTTGACGCTTCCCATGACCAGTGGCCGTGATGAGAAGTGGAACCATCCCTGTGACGTGCAATCGTTCAGGTGTCCTTTTCCCCACGTTGGCGGCATCTAACCAGTGCGTCTTTGGCAGTTCTCTCGTTGTTCGGTTGAACTTTGTCAACCCTCCCGATCCACACTCAATCGGCAAACCTGTTGCCTTGAGTCGCTCGTAGAGTGCCCAGCGCGTGGAGTTGACCGCCGCCGCATCCTTGAGTGGCTTTTTTGCCTGGGCCTGGATGCGTTTCAACACATCAGGCTTTTTCTTGAGAAACACCGCGATATCCTGCGTCCCTTTGGTTGTGTTGCACTTCTCACACGCGAGACAAAGGTTGCTGACTCTGTTCGTGCCACCATTGGCGCGGGGTGAATGTGTTCTATTTGCAAAGGAAGGTCTTTCGCCCCGCAATAAGCACATTGACGGTCCCACTTCTCCAGAAGATATTCATGCACCTCATAGCCTGCCAGGGTGCCTTGTTGGTACTCAACACCCGACACTTCAGGGTTCTCCATCTGTTGCAGATCAAAGCGCACCAACTCCATACTAATCGCTGAGATAGGCGCATACCGCGAGAGGCGACGAACCCAGGTCAGCACATTGGCTATTCGGCTTTCTAACGATGGTGAGATGCAGCCCTGCTTTTTGTTCTTTCGATTGGACCATCGGGGCTTTCTGTAGCGTGTTTTTCGTTGCCGCCTTGATCTGCGAACGGCGCGGCGATCATCCAGGGCTGCCTTGATGTTGTGTCCACGGTGGGCAAGTTCCGCGGCAAAGACCACCTCACCACTGGCATCATTGACGATGGCAATACCCGTCGTACGGCTGCCAGGATCAAGTTTGACTCTGAGTGGTTGCACATAGGGATGCGCGACACTCTCGGCTTTGAGGATGAGCGTAAACGGGAATCTTTTCCACACGGCTGCTTTCCCCCGCTTCAACAAGAAACGTGCATGCCCTGGGTGAATCGGATCAAGTGGTTTCTTCTCGGGATCAACCAGGAATATTTTTGACATGATTGCTTGCTCCTTTGAGAGCCTCCTGTTTCCAGGGTGAATATGGCCTCGACAATGTTATAGAGCGGTTTGACGCGGACAACACTGAGTTAACCATCTACCTCTGTTTAATTATCCGCCGTAGAGGTTGGAACTGGCCTCGCATTCCAACGTACCTCATTTCGCTCCTAACGTAGGCTGTATTTCAAGCCTGAGTCTGGTCATGTCCGGCTTGCAAACATCCTTTCGTCCGTTTGCAAGCCCCCGCTTTTAAGCGGGTGGTTCATGACTCGATTCCTACTTTTGATGGAGAAATAACTGGTCAGGCAAATGGCTATAGGCTAGCCATTTTATATACGCTTTAACTTCTGAAAATATCATACTTTTCCAAAATCATCAATATTTGGATGTAGCATGTCAGGGCTTTTTTATTTTCCTCTTTGGCGCTTGTGGCACAAACACACTCCACCCCTGAAAGAATGGACATCGTATCGCTTGCTCGTGATCCCTGGACGAACAGTAAAAAGCCCTGGTAGCATGTAGCTGGCAAACAAAATACTATCTTGCCTGGTATATAAAACGCTATGGAGATCTTCATATCCAATAAAACAATTTTACTACTATCTTATAATAAAACACAAAAAATAGGAACTATTGTCTCTGGTGATGGGGGTTACAGTTTATTTATTTGCCGCCTCGAGGCGGCAAATAAATAAACTGTAATGGTTGGGGATATTCTGAGGTCGCTGCTATACATCTAGCCAGCGCTGAAGCGCTTGCAGCATTCGGTTCATCCAGCCAGTGTGGGACTCACCGGTATCTTCAAAGTCAAATTGCAAAAAATCGATGGTATGGATGGCTGAATAGAAGTTAATAATCTGGCGCTGTTGCTCAGTTACATTCCACAAGCGACAAAGCTCTTCTATATAAAAAAGGCCGTGCTCGCCGACATCACTGACAATACCGGTCTGGGTTAGACTAATGGTAAATAAAGGATCTCCATAACAGACGCAGTCAAAATCTACAATACCTTGCAACTCTCCATCCTGCACCAACACATTTTTAATCGTGAGGTCATCTAAAAAACAAGTGGGGGGAACGTGGCGTAGATACGTTTCAAACCGGGCTATCTTCTGCCATGGATCTGGCACCTTCTCTCCAAGCGGACCCTGGCGCACCACGCTCAGCGGTCTGGTCACCGTATCCTCGATCAGTTGATACCATGATTGATAAGGTCCATGGCCGCCCAGTGCCACATAACCATAGCCGCTTCCGGCTGGTAAGGCTATTACTTTGCGTTGAAAGGCTACAATCTGGGTCGCCAGTTGCGTCATCTGAGCATGGGTCATAGAGGAAAGCTCATAGCGCAAATCTCGTCCCGCGATCTTTTTAAAGATCATATAAGCGAAAGGATAACGCGCCATAGTTAAATCGCTGGCAATTAACTCCGGCACCGGCAACCCTAGCTGTGCCAGCGCATTGATATTCTGCTCGGTATAGGCAAAGACAGCAGGATTGGCATGGGTGCGTACTATGACATGGCGCTCAGGCAGTGCAACATCATAAGTGATGCTACTATGTCCAAAGGTCATATGTTTGGCTACCAGCGGCACGCTACCGAGCACCTCTGCCACCAACGCCATCACACTCTGTTCATTCATTTAGCTTCCTTACTATCAATTCATACAAGCTATTAGAAACAACAAAAGGGCCTCAAGGGCCCTATAACTGTTGTCTTTAGCTGTGATTAAAAACAGGAGATTTGCACGGTCCTCTGGCGAGGTCCATCCAACTCGACCAGGATGATGCGCTGCCAGACGCCCAGGAGCAGGCGGCGATTAGCATACGGTATGACCAGCGAGGGCCCAATTAGAGAAGACAGAATGTGATCTGGTGCATGCTCAGGATCATGTGGATGGCGATAATTGAGATCGGGCAGAATGGCTCTCAAGGCATCGAGAAAATCCAGGTCTGTACCAGGATCGAGGTCAGCAGTCGTAATGGCACAGGTAGTATGAGCTACAAAAAGTGTACAGATCCCGCTTTCGTTCTTAACTCGCTGGATATACTCTTCTACTGTTTCTGTAATGTCGACGATTTCATCTTTTTCTGAGTACGAATATGCAGTGTTTTCATTTGAGTATCGATACTGGCCTCTTTAGATATAAGAAGTTACAGTTGTATTGACCAAATTTTAGCATGCTGGCAATTGTATATACAGTGTACAGTGTTCGTTCTTAACTCGCTGGATATCTTTACTGTTTCTGTAATGTCGACGATTTCATTTTTTTCTGATACGAATATGCAGTGTTTTCATTTGAGTATCGATACTGGCCTCTTTAGATATAAGAAGTTACAGTTGTATTGACAAATTTTAGCATGCTGGCAATTGTATGAGGTGGTCGGCTGGAAGATGGTATACTTCTTTTATTTGATTATCAGACAGAATTTTTCCCACTATAATGCTCCAGCACACAAGCAGCCAGTTGGGTAATCTCTGCCCGTAATTCGGCTGGCTCTAACACTTCTACCTGGTCACCAAAGCTCATGATATAGGCACATGCCTCATAGGGTGTATCGAAGCCCAATTGGAAGGTGATCCAGCCCGTGCTCGCGTTAACATCGATCTGCTCAATGCGAAATAACCTGCTCGATCCATAAATACGTGCTACAGCGTCCGGGGCCGCTTGTATAGTAGCCAGGTACCAGCGTAAAGAAGAGGTGAAATCTCTGGAGGACTGTGCCCAGTAAGCGGCCAGGTCAAAATCAAGCGGGCGCACGTAGCTATCTTCCAGCATACGAGCGCTCTGGATACGTGAGACGCGATAACTGCGCAGTTGCCCTTCAACAGCAGCTACCAGGTACCAGGTACTGCCTTTAGCTACCAGGCCCAGAGGATCAACCACGCGCTCTACCAGCGTCTCTCCGCGTAAATAAGTGAAACATATTTTGCGCTCCTGCCAGATAGCTTGCTGCAAGGTAGGAAGTGCAGGAATAGCCTCCTCGCGATTATGCCAGCCAGATGTATCGATATGGATACGCTGGCTTACATATTCAGCGTCCTGTCGGCGAACAGCGGGCAAGGCAGCCAGCAATTTAAGCAAGGCCGCCTCAGATGCCTTATGCAGACCAAGGTCACTTAATACATGCGAAGGTCTAGCCAGAAAAAGGGTCTGGATCTCATGCTCATTCAAACCAGTCAGATTGGTACGATACTCTTCAATTAAGCTCCAGCCACCGCCGGTACCACGCTCGGCGACCACTGGTATACCCGCGCAACTTAAAGCCTCCATATCGCGATGAATGGTACGTTCAGAGACCTCCAGGCGTTGCGCCAGTTCACGCGCAGTCATACGCCGATGCACCTGCAAGAGCAACATAATAGAAAGCAAACGATCTGCACGCATCCCTCTTCTCCTCCCTGGGCAAGCATAATATTATATCTATTTCTCTCAGCATGTATCCGCCTCCCATTAGCATGGGAAGTGTGTCGCCCGTGTGCGGGCGGCCGCTGGCGCGCCCGCACGTTTTTTTTTAAGTGGTGCAAAATTGCGCCGGGCGCAATTTTGCACCACTTAAGATGACTTCTTAAGCACCAAAGGTGCGAAAGCTCATATAGATTTTTGCCTGGGTGGTGTAAACAGTGCGCCGGGCGCACTGTTTACACCACCCAGGCAAAAAGGTTCGGGCGCGGCAGCGCACATCCGTACGAGAACGACACACTTCCCATGATAGTGGGAGCAAGATACTCTGTCATAAATGTAACACACCAATATGACAATAGGTGTCATATTGATGATGAATAGCCTGTCCCCAGGCTGATCGTTTCAGTTCGCAGGTATATACCTATGTGTTACTATTACAAGGGACGTGGTCCGTAAATTGTTAAAAGGACGGAAGACATACGTGAGTAATAACGACATTCAAAGCAGCGAGTTATGGGAAGTTTCTCGTCAGTTGATTAGTTTTGACACGGTCAGCGCACATAGTAACCTGGAAGCAGTCCATTACCTGGAAAACTATTTAAAAGAGATTGGCTTTACAGTTAAAGTTATTATAGATGACATTGATGGAGTCAAAAAGGCTTCAGTCCTGGCGTGGTTCGGACCCAGCGAGCCTGGCGGGTTAATGATCTCGGGACATATTGATGTTGTCCCATTCGATGGCCAGCCTGGCTGGAAAACAGATCCACTGGTGATGCAGACGGATGGCCAGCGTATCTATGGGCGGGGCACGGCCGACATGAAGATCTTTATGGCCCAGGCCCTGGTGGCTGCCAAACAGGTCCTGCAGCAATCACAGGACTTTAAACGTCCCTTGCTATTTATTTTTACCTATGATGAAGAGGTGGCGGGTCAGGGCTCGGGCAGGCTGGTAAAAATTCTGCCGCAGTTTTTTAAGGAAACCATTCCGATGCCAGAGGTAGCGCTGATCGGAGAGCCAACCGATTTTGAAATTTATCCAGCCCATAAAGGATATGCGACCTTTGATCTGGTGGTACGTGGGAAAGGCGGCCATAGTAGCGTGCCTAAGAAGGGCTTGAATGCCATCGAAAAAATGGGTGATGTGATCCGTATTATTTCGGAGATCGATGCCCAGCTAGAGCAACGCATCACGCAAGAAAATATCATGCTCTTCCCCGAATGCCCTCCCTCAGCCTTTAACTACGGTATCATCAATGGTGGCCTGGCTGGCAATATGATCGCCGATACCTGTCGTATGAAGATGAGCTTGCGTGTCTCTCCTGGCGAGACCTCAGAGGAAATTATCGGTACGCTAAAGGAGCGCATCGAGCGTGAAGTTGCCAGCAAGATGCGTGCATTCTCACCTGATTGTGATGTGACCATTGAGAATCTGCATGCGACCCCGCCGATGAAATCACCAATGCATACCCCTCTCAGTAGCTTACTCGGCCGCGTCTTTGATAAAGCCGTTGAACATGGGCTCCCTATGGGACAGATGCCGGCCAATTTCAGCAGCTCGGCATTAACTCTTATATCTGCGGCCCAGGCGCGCTGGAACAGGCCCATCAACCAAATGAGAGCATTCCGGTGGAACATTTTTTGAGCGGCCAGCAGAAAGTAGAACAGATCATCAATGCCTGGTGTATCCAGGATGAGGGCGCGCGCTAAGCGTGCCCGGCTGGCAAGAGACAAAATAAGAGGACCACTGAAAGTAGTGGTCCTCTTATTGTTGGCTCCTCGAATAGGATTCGAACCTATAACCAATCGGTTAACAGCCGATTGCTCTACCATTGAGCTATCGAGGAATATTGCGCTCTTTGAACGTAAATATAATAAACCACGACCAGCGATTTGTCAATACCTGGTGAGATCTTTTTTTACTCTAGTTATCTCGCATTTTTATGCATGAGTATACTCATTAATAGAAGAGGCAAAAAAGGCCATACGGATCGTTCTCTTAGCAGAAGATAACTATGGGGCGGATACACATCCGTACCGGCTGGAAATCGGTGACTATGAGCGATGTAAAAGTAGAGGTATAATCAAGCTTGTACAGGATACTTGTCTAAACTCAGGAAAAGAGATACCACATTGAAGACCTCAGATGAAACCCTGGCATCAATAACTAATGCCTTTTTAGATGGCGATACAACTGTGTTAGCCGCGCTTTCAGTCGGGATTACTCTTCCATATGCAATCCAGGATGTGACTGTTACCGATGTCACTACAGGACAACGCATTGGCGTCACAGCGATTAAAAATGCTCATACCTTTCATGCTACGATAGTAGGAGATCTACAGCATTTATTGGGCGCCCCCAACGATTGGAATACTGACGACGATCATACACGCTTGCAGGAAATAAATCCTAATCTCTATCAATATACAGCCTTATTGCCAGCCGGAACCTATCATTATAAGATCGCCTTTAACAATGGCTGGAGCGATGTCATCCCTTATGAAAATATTACCTTGACGGTTCCAAAAGATAATACCGAGGTTACGTTCTCTTATGTGCCCTATGACAATATCACGCAGCATGCTGAGATATACGACACCATTAATAATCCTAATGTCGCCTTGCCAACCGTGAATGATACCGCTACGAATTTAATTGCCATCACCCTGGATAGCATACCAGATGTCTCTCATACTCTGGAGCTGCAATTGAGTGGCTATGCGGAAACACCGATCGTGCCTCGCTCGATTCTGGATGCAGAGCGCTTTTTCTATGCGGGAGATGATCTGGGTTATATATTGACACCACAGTCCACCGGCTTCCGCCTCTGGGCTCCGACCGCCGCTGATGTTCAGTTGCTCCTTTTTGAGAGTGAGACAGGTGGTATCAGCCAGCAAGTAGCCATGCATCAAGCAGAAAACGGCACCTGGCAAGTCAGTGTAGAGCAATCCCTGGAAAACTGGTACTATCTCTACCTGGTAACAGTGCAAGGAAAAACGCAGACCGCGCTGGACCCCTATGCGCGCGCCCTGGCGGTCAATGCGACTCGGGCCATGATTGTAGATCTGGCAAAAACACAGCCAACCAATTGGGAGTCGGATAGCTATCAGAAATTAGCCAATCCAGTCGATGCCGTCATTTATGAGGTGCATGTCCGGGACTTCTCGATTAACCTTAACTCTGGCATGAAACATAAAGGAAAGTTCCTGGCCTTTACCGAACATAATACCAGCAGCCCCGATCAAATATCGACCGGTATGGAGAGCTTACAAGAGCTGGGCGTTACCCATATCCAGGTACTGCCTGCCTACGAGTTTGCCAGTGTTGATGAGCAAAAACCCGATCAGTATAATTGGGGCTATGATCCTCGCAACTACAATGTGCCTGAGGGAGCCTACGCCACCACGCCTCATGGTCCAGCCAGAATCAGTGAGTTCAAGCAGATGATTCAAAGTGTGCATCACAATCAGATCGGCGTGGTTATGGATGTGGTTTATAACCATACCTTCTCGACTGGCGATTCCGACTTCGATAAGATCGTGCCCCAATACTATTATCGCACTGATGCACTGGGACACTACACTAATGGATCGGGCTGTGGTAATGAAGTCGCCAGCGAACGCCCAATGGTGCAAAAGTTTATTCGCGACTCGCTTGTTTATTGGGTCAAAGAATATCATGTCGATGGATTCCGCTTTGATCTGATGGCTCTGCTGGGTGTGGATACCATGCAAAAAATTGAAAAAGATCTGCATGCGATCCATCCCGGGCTCTTGATCTATGGAGAACCCTGGATTGGAGGCTCTTCAGCCCTATCTAGCCAGCAGTTGTTCACCAAGGGACAACAGTGCAATCGCAACCTTGGAGTCTTCAATGATCATATGCGCAATGCCTTGATTGGAAATGTTTTCGCGCATGATATGCAGGGCTTTGCGACCGGCGCTAGCGATCAAGTTGATGAGATTAAACAAGCTGTAACGGGAAGTGTCCATGATTTCACAGCTGCCCCGAGCGAGACAATCAATTATGCTTCTAGCCATGACAACCTGACCCTGTGGGATAAAATCAGCGCCAGCAATGCTCAAGTCAGCGAAGCCGAGCGCATCAAAATGGATAAGTTGGTACAGGCGATCCTGATGACCTCCCAGGGTGTACCATTTTTTCAAGGTGGTGAAGAGTTTTTGCGCACAAAAGAGGGCAACGATAATAGCTACAATGCAGGTGATGCCGTCAACCAGTTCGATTGGTCCCGTAAGGCCAAATATAAGGATGTGTTTGAATACTACGCAGGACTGATCAAGTTACGCAAGAATCATCCAGCATTCCGCATGACAACAACTGCTGCCATTGATAGTCATCTGTCCTTCCTGGATGGTCCAGCGAATACAGTTATGTTCCAGCTTGGACCGCACGCTAATCAAGACAGTTGGCAGCATATCCTGGTCATTTATAATCCTACCAATGCCGCAGTCTCGTTCTCATTGCCTGAGGGCATCTGGAATCTGGCCGTCTCAGAGGATCAAATTAGCGAGCAAGGTCTACAACAAATGACCGGGCAGATTGAAGTTCCTGGTATCGCTTGCCTGGTCCTGTATCAAAACTAGCAATAACGCCACGCCTGCCCGGCATTGAAGGGATTGGATCAAGCAGCTTGAACCATTTGATCCAATCCCTTCAATCCTATAGATAATTCTTCAGCTTTTCTAGCGCGGGATCAAGTTCGAGAGCCCGTTGATAATCTTCTGCTGCCTGCTCTTGTTGTCCTAAAGATTTATATACGGCCCCTCGCTCATAGTAAGCAACAGCCAGTTGAGGCTGCAAATGGATGACCTGGCTATAATCTGCCAATGCCTGTTCGTATAACTGCAAAGAAAGATAGTCATGGCCACGATTCATATATGCTTGCGCAAAGGCAGGTTCCCGCTCTAAGGCCTGACTATAATCCGTGATAGCTTTTTCTGGCTCTTTAAAAACCACGCTATACAAAATTCCACGGCAATAGTAGGGTTCAGCCAGCGTAGGGGCTACCTGCATAGCTGTGGTATAGTCGGCCAGCGCCTGCTCATATTGCTCAAGCATCTTGTACGCAACGCCTCGGCTACAATAAAAATGCGCCCGCTGCGGATCTAACTTCAATGCGTGCGTGTAATCCGCGACCACATTGGCATGCTCATCAAGTTTACGATAAGCTTCAGCTCGCTGTCGATATAAATCGATCAGTTTATCTTGCTCTTCTGGACGCTGCATATATATCTCTATCGCAGAAGTGAATTCATCAATAGCGTCACGATAGACATGCAAGTAATAATAGAGAGCGCCTTGCATACTGTGCACGATAGCACTATCAGTATCTTCTTTTACCCCTGGCATAGCAATATCCATCATAGTACCATCGTTCAATGATGAAAGATAGTATGAGTCATCCTCACGATAGACCATGATGCAAAACCTTTCTTTTTCTTACATTCAATGTACAGTGAAATGTTCGATGACATCCATCCATTAGATCAAAGAGATAAGCTGTTCTTTATGGCAATGGAAAAACACGTACAATATACTTTAATCTATGGTGAGTCAGAAACAAAAGAAATATGCATTTATCACCCAAAAGAACCATAGCATTTGCGGGCTCTCCGTCCTTCTCTCGGAAGGATGGAGAAACTCAGATATACATACTGGAGCCTCTCTATTTAAACAATATAGCTTGAATCACTTTTTATAACACATTTCTGTGATCTTACACAAATAAGTATTTTCTAACTCCACATCCACATCATACAATCTCTGGCAACACAATTCCATTTTCTATATCCTCATTTTTTACATAAAATTCCTGTATTAAACTGTCAAAATATCCATGAAGGCCGCAAAAAAAACATTATTTTCTGCTACGATAAGCGTTTTTTGCATCTCACTCAATCGGACAGACGTGTACAACAATAATTAACATCATTTTGAGAAATATGGAGGAACCATATGCCCGATGCGATCAACACGGTCGGACAAACAGGGACCGACCCCCATCTTGCAGAAAGGACGGCTAGCGGCGAGGATCGGCATGATACCCATATTCGGCGTATCATTGAAAGAATCCTTTGGATTATTGGCCTATGTGTCCTGCTATCGGCTGCCTATTATCTGCATTTGCATAAGGGACCATTACCGGGAGAAGTAGCCTTCTCACGTGCGGTTCAGTCTATTCATTATTGGCCCTGGATGCTTTCATTATTGACTTTCTTCAGTACGGCCAATGATATTCCACCTTCAATCGTTGAGACTACAGTTGTATTCATCTTCTTTTTAGCTATTCGCTGGTGGAAGGACGCCTTTTTCTTTCTATTGACTATTGGCGTTGGCAACAGTATCAACATCTTAATCGCCGACCTGGTAGTACGGCCGCGCCCAAGCCCCAAGCTGATTCACGTCTATACACCCCTGACATATAATAGTTTCCCATCCGGCCATACCGAGCATGACGTCGTCTTCTATGGCTCGCTCTTATACATTACTTTCACCAAACAGGTGCGTGAATGGCGTTATCACTGGATCTTGTTACCATTCCAGATTTTCGCCGCCATGGCCATTCTAGGCATTGGCTACTCACGCGTACTGGAAGGCGAACACTGGCTCAGCGACGTACTTGGTGGCTACCTCTCAGGAACCTTATGGCTATTCTTATTGATCTTTTTATATCGCTGGGTCACTAACCTACAATACAAACACCGCCTGAAAAAAGAACAGGCCTCAAACAACCAGCCCGCCAAGCAGAACACACAACATGTTTGATTAGAATTTAAGAATGTGCCTTACTCCCATTATCATGGGAAGCGTGCCGTCCTTGTACGGACGTGCGCTGGCGCGCCCGCGCTTTTTTTCTGATGTAGTGCAAAAATTGCGCAAAGCGCAATTTTTGCACTACATCAGAAAACTTCTTGAGCGCCTTTTAAGGGGCTGGTTGCACTCTTGCCCCATCCCTTAATTTGAGGGGCTGGTTGCACTCTTGCCTCATCCCTTAATTTGAGGGGCTGGTTGCACTCTTGCCTCATCCCTTAATTTGAGGGGCTGGTTGAACGGGCGCCGGGCGCCCGTTCAACCAGCCTTTTAAATTCTTCAGATCGGGCGCGCATGCGCACGTACCCAACAAAAAAGAAAAATCAAAACTTCCGCAAAAGAGGACGCGGCGACTTCTTCTCCATCTGCTGCTTAATAAGATTGGTATAAAAACCATTTTTCAACAACAAATCCTGATGCGAACCACTCTCCACAATAGTCCCCTGATCCATCACCAGGATCAGATCAGCGTTGCGAATTGTGCTCAGGCGATGCGCAATAATAATCTGGGTACAGGGCAATGCCTCCAGATTCTGGGCCACCATCTGTTCGGTCACCACATCCAGATTACTGGTCGCTTCATCCAACAAAAGGATGGCTGGATTGTGAGCAATAGCGCGCGCCAGAGAGAGGCGCTGACGCTGGCCGCCCGATAAGGCGCTTCCGCCCTCAGCGACAGGAGTTTCATAGCCCAGTGGCATCCTGACGATATCATCATGGATAGAGGCCATCTGTGCGGCGCGCACCGCATAGTCCTTGTCCATGTGTGGATTGTTAAACAGAATATTTTCCATGACGGTCCCGCTAAAGATGGCCGATTCTTGCAGGACCACCCCAAATTGCCTTCGTACTTCCTGATATTGCAATGCCTGCAATGGAATCCCATCATAATAAATCTGACCCTCGCCTGGAATATACAGACCCAGCAGGAGTTTTCCCAGCGTGCTTTTGCCTGATCCGGTACGCCCGACAATAGCGACTTTCTGACCTGCCTCAATCTGGAGGTTAATGTTGTGCAGTACCCGAGGAGTCTCAGGAGAATAGCGAAAGCCAACGTTCTCCAGTCGAATATAGCCAGCCAGTTTAGGAGGCGATTTCACAATCTGAGCATGTTGTTCTGGCTCAGCAGTCATGATGTCACCCAGGCGTTCAAGGTGCGCCTGTACGATTTGCAGCTGCTGCCCACTACTTACCAGGGATGACAGAGGCGAGAGGAACGAGGTCGCCAGCGAGCTTAAGGCTAACATGGTACCCACAGAGAGCGTCCCATTGAGCACCTGGGTAGCTCCAACCCAGAGGAGGGCCATGGGGGCAAAGCCTCGTAAGAGCAGTAATATAGTACTGGCAATAGTTGATATATAGCTTCTACGGGTAGAGATATTTAGTTGATCAAAGAATAAATTGGTCCAGCGATCATGGGCACTATATTCGGCGCCGGCCGCTTTCAAGGTGGCAATACCCGCCAGGGCCTCAGCCATATAGCCCTGTGATTTGCCCTGTGCAGTCAGTTCCTGGGCCGCCAGGCTGGCAATTGTACGGTAAACGCACAAAATCAGGATCACTTGTAGGAATCCGATGACAAGCGCCAACAAGCCAAAGGTAGGTGCCTCTAATAGCAGAATAGCCAGGTAGAGAATAACCATACTCCCATCCAGAAAGGTTGAGATCACCTGACCACTAAGCGTATCCCGAATTATGGTATTACTGCCCATACGCGTCAGCAGGTCTCCAGTGGAACGCTGCTGGAAAAAACTATAAGGTAGAAGTAATAAGTGTTCAAAAAAACTAAGCATCATGTGTGTATCAATACGGGCCCGCACATAAATGAGTAACCACTCTCTTAGCAGCGTAATGAAACCCTGCGAGAAGAGCATCATAAGCATGCCAGCACCTAACAACGTCATGGCGCTGGTGAGATGAAAAGGGATAATTTTATCAATTACCGTTTGCGTTAAAATGGGGGGAATCAGACCAATAGCCTGCAGCAAGATAGAGGCCAGGATAACCTGCACCAGCGCCCTGGAGCCTGCTGGATAGCCTGAATTGCATACATTTTTAAAGAAAGCGATGAGGTAATTTTGCGGCGATGAAAATTCATGCCAGGCTCCAGCATCAACACGATACCGGTAAAGCCCCATTGAATTCCTCTGCGGTCATCTGCCTGCGACCATTGGCAGGATCAACCACCGTCACCTGCTCAGGAGTCCAACGCTCCACAATAATGAAGTGGTTAAACTCCCAATGTATAATAGCAGGCAGGGCAACATCTTTAAAATCGTTCTTTTGTAACGCGAGCGCCCGCGAGATCATACCCATGTTGCGGGCCGCTTTGACCAGGCTTAGCGCCGAGACACCATCTCGGCTGGCACCATAGCTTGTACGTAACTCAGAAATGGTCGTCTGGCGACCATGATAACTCAGAACCATAGCCAGACAGGCCAGACCACACTCAACCTCGCTCATCTGTAACATAACAGGAACGCGCTTCTTCAATATTTTATTGACAATCGAGCGTCTTGAATATGCAGCTTCTTTTTTTTCTTTTCCCCCTTCTTTGGCTAGAACCTGTGTCTTTTGTTCGCTGGCATCCATAATCTACCCCCCACAATATTACCCAGACCCGGCAACATCGAAATGATACGTTGCGACCCTGTCTGCACATTGGCCACGATCATACTGCCTGCATAGGTGGCAGTTGGAATATTTTTTAGTTGTATCAGCACCACAATCGATGGCTGAGTGACAACCTGCGCTACAAATCCATAGCGTTGATAAATCGTATTTGGACTGACAACCGCAGGCTCAATCTTGATGATTTGGCTGGCAAGCTCTTCTTTAGATGCACCAATATGCACCACTGCCCGCTGACCTACCTTGACCTTTGAAAATTGACCGGCCGCAAAAAAAAGCGCAGCCACCGTATCGTGTTGATCAGCTGCGGCCGTGCTATGCTGGTCCAGGATAATTCCTGGCGCGCTCGCATAGATAGGGATCTGATCGCTCCAGGCAATACCACCCACCAGCAGGGCCAACCCGAACAAGCCCCATAATAAGAACGTTACCGGAAAAGCCATAAAACGAGGTAGGGTTGTTTTGTCTTTCCTCCTCTTATAATGCTTTATGGCCTCATCCCTGAAGATTTGCGAAGATGTCGACATATCTACAATCCACCACTATTCCATACTCTATAAACTAGCCGCTCTATATAGTATAAGCGTTCATACAAATAACGCTTGTATAACAATTATAGTTACTATTTAGTAAATTTTGTTCATTTTACGGATTTCAGCGATATTCATAAAATAAAATATAACTGAACATAAATAAGTTCATATTAGCAGTCGAAACTGTCTTAGCAATAAATAATGCTCGTAATAAGTATTAAAATCTTCTTCATTATGACTAGACATAATATTACATACAAACAACATTGTTAATTTTCTTTAAATTTTAGCTTTGTTTTCTCTGTATGCTTGTTTTATGGATTTTTATAATGCATTTAGGTACCGAGATCGCGAATTAGAAAACGGAGTTCAATACGAGAAGCAGTATTTAGCGATAAAGAAACTCTTATTAAAGTAATCGCGAATCGCTAGTTTGGCTTCAAGTATCTCTTAGTAAATTTTGTACGGTACCGATAAATTCAGTCTTTGCAACATGCAGAGAGAAAGGATACAACACATCATGAACACAGAAAACACAACAAACGCGATAGAGTTGAATGACTCTGATCTGGAAAATGTTAACGGAGCCTTCTTCGGACCAGACTTCCATCATTTCCATCATGGCTATGGCTATGGCTATGGCGGCTTTGAGGGCGGCTTTGGTTATGGCTATCCATTCATTGGCGAGGGCTGCGGCTACGGCTACCCATTCGTTGGTGGCTACGGCTACCCATTCGTCGGTGGCTGCGAGGTCTGCTAATAACGGAATCTTTTACTTCTCGATTGCTTGCTTAAGCTCTGGCGGTGCCGGTGCGAACCTGAGAAGCAATTAAATAATTGCTTCTCAGGAAACACAAATGTATCAAACAGTGGTCTTAAGAAGAGAAGAGATACTCTGTTTTAGACACAGCAAGGTTATCATCATTCGGTGATAACGAACACAGTGGTAGTGGTTGCTACCAATAATCGTTATTCACTCATTCTGCCAACAAAATGCAATGTGTGAGTTGCACCTTTATAGCTTGCAAGTGCCCGTCATCATTTTAAAGGCTACGCAAGCAAGATACCTGTAAACAAGAATTTTTAGAACGGAAGGACACAACATATTATGAATATCGACATTGCACGCGCCTGGAAAGATGCCCAGTATCGGGGAACCCTCACCAGCGAGGAGCTCGCTCAGCTTCCTGAGAATCCTGTTGGTGCCCTGGAATTAACAGATAATGACCTGGCCAGCGTAACTGGTGCTTTCAGCATCGGTGGTAATGTTTCTAGCAGTTGTGGCATCAATGTGAACCTCGGCAGTTGCTGCACAAGCGGCAGTGGCACCAGCACTGGCAGCGTCGGCTACCCTCAGCCAAGCGCTCCTTCAACTGGCTATCAGGGAGGCAGCTGGCATCTCTCATATGTCTATGATAGTGGCGCATCTACCCCATATTCAGGCGCAAGCTGCTGTGACACAGGATACGTCTCCTGCAGCGTTTGCTAGCCATTAATTGACACGTCTTACTGCCTACTTACGAACAGCCAGGCAGTAAAGCAAAACAAATACAGTTTTGCAAGGTCAACATTTTGATCAGGTGTCGCACTGCACTCTGTGGTGGTGCGGCACCCACCAGCTATTTGCCAGGAACCGACTCCAATTAAAAACTCTATATCCATAGAGTTACACCTATGCATAATAGGAGCTCATCTCAAGCGATATTGTCCGAATTTTTTGATGGGAATAGAAATTATCATGAAACAAATTTTGCAGACCAATGAGCAGCAAGATAGTTATAGTGCTGTGTGGTATCGAGCTTTGAGTTTAACTGAGCGCGCGATTTTGTTGCCTGACAATAGCCAGGACGTGTCGACAGCGACAGCAGGGTCGCAAAGCGAAATGGCTCGCAAACGCTTCCAGCGCTGGCAGGAACAGTCGCCTTTCTCCAGAGCAGACTACTTTTCCCAGCGCCTGGCCAGCGCTACCCTTACAGAAGAAGATCTACTAAACTTATTAGCCGAAACACCTGAAGCTCTCCAGGCGCGCCTGGCTAAAGCAACTTCTTTACCCTGGCTAGCCACGCTGATTGATACATTTAAACGTTACAGACCAGAACAATCGCTCTTACAAGCCTTCAAGCTCAAACAAAGACCAAACAATACCGGGCATTTCTGGATACCATTGAACCTTTGATCAATGATGGGCTGATACGTCTACAAAAAGGTATCCAGGAATTATCTCAGATGTATAACTACCTCCCATTCGATTCCGATAACGTGCTTCCTCTCCTCCTGGCACATATGCCAGATCGTTTGCTACCAAAGATGGTGAAGGCACTGGTCCTGGAGATGCACGTGGCGCGCATGCAGGGACGTTTGCAAGGTGAGACGGCGGAACAGCGTTTTCAGCATTTTATCCAGCAACTCAGTCAGCCACAGAACATGCTCCAGCTGCTTGAAGAATATGTGGTGTTGGCCCGGCTGCTGGTTGAAGCCATCGATATGTGGGTGGATTATGAGCTAGAGCTGCTGACACGACTCTGCGATGATTGGCCAGAAATTCAAGCCACGTTGAATACGCCGGATAATCTGGGATGGCTGGTTGAGGTACGCTCGGGACAGGGGGACACACATCGTAAAGGTCGTAGTGTCGCGATACTGGTATGGAGCTCGGGCTTCCACCTGGTCTATAAGCCGCGCTCATTGGCGGTCGATGCTCATTTTCAAGAGCTATTGAGCTGGCTGAATGAACATGGTTACCAGCCTGGTTTCCGCACGATTAAATCTGTACAGAAGGCTTCTCATGGATGGGTCGAGTTTATTGCACCACAATCCTGTACTTCACCAGAACAGGTGCAGCGCTTTTATGAGCGCCAGGGAGGTTACCTGGCTCTGCTACATGCACTGGCCGCCACCGATTTTCATGCAGAAAATATCATCGCAGCCGGTGAATATCCCATTCTGATTGATCTCGAAGCTCTGTTTCATCCCTATATGCGCAATGAGATAGAGTGGCAGAAGCAAGCACCAGCCGTGCGAGCATTGGATTATTCGGTGCTACGTATCGGTCTGCTGCCTCAGCGTATCTGGGGCAATGACCACAATGAAGGGATCGATATCAGTGGACTGGGTGGGGCCGCTGGACAATTGACGCCAACACCGGTGACACGTTGGGCGGATGTAGGTACCGATACGATGCAGATGCGGCTTGAACATGTAGAGGTTAAATTAGGAGATCATCGTCCAACCTTGAGTGATCAAGAAGTTGATACCCATGCGTTCCATAGCTCAATTCTTACTGGCTTTCGCACTGTCTATCAATTGTTGAGACAACATCGGCAGGAATTGCTCAATAAGGTACTACCACGCTTTGCCAATGATGAGATACGCTGCCTGGTCCGGGCTACTGGCTACTATGGTATCCTGGTCAGTAATAGTTTCCATCCCGATATCCTGCGCGACGCACTGGATAGAGATCGTTTCTTTGATCGTTTGTGGATCAATATTGAGCAAGATGCTCACCTGGCCCGCGTTATCCCACTGGAACACCAGGATCTGTTGAGGGCGGATATTCCTCTTTTTACAACTCGACCAGCCTCCACGATCTTATCAGCAGTCACGGTGAGGTTATTGCGGATTTCTTTGAAGAAACTGGCATGGATGTGGCTATCCGCCATATTCACTCTATGGATGATAAGAACTTGTCACAACAGGAATGGCTAATCCAGGCGGCTTTTGCCAGCCTTGCACCAGTGTTGGATCAGCAGGTAGTGCGTTCGGTGCGCCTGCATGCTACCACACAGGATGCAACGGTGGAGCAGTACTTATCACAGGCGCGCGCAATTGGGGATCGTTTAATTGCGACCGCCCTGCATAGTGCCGAGATGGTCGAGTGGCTGGAGTTGATTGAGGCGGGCGAACAGGAATGGCAGGTGGTGTTTACCGATGCGGATCTATACAATGGAACGGCCGGTATTACTCTCTTCCTGGCCTACCTTGGAAAGCAAACTGGCAGCGAGCAATATACCACCCTGGCCCGCAAAGCGTTCGAGACCACACGCCGGAAAATTCATAGCCATGCAGCACAAATAGATCTATACGGACTGGGGGCCTTTATTGGTCTGAGCTCGTTCATCTATCTACTCGCCCAGTTAGGTACATTGTGGGAAGATGACCAGTTATATGTAGAGGCGGAGTACCTTGTTCAACAACTATCACCTATCATTGCGCAAGAGACTGCATTTGATGTCAATAGTGGGACAGCTGGCTGTCTGTTAACGTTGCTGGCACTCTATAAAGTCAAACCGACCCAGGCCATTTTACAGGCCTCGATTGAGTGCGGTGAACATCTACTCAAACACATGCGTTCCACCCTGATGGGCAGGTTGGAGCACTGATGATAAGCAGGTGCCCCTGACAGGTTTTGCATATGGTAATGCAGGGATTGCGTTGAGCCTGTTTCAACTCTATGCGATCAGTAGTGAGCAGCGCTTCCTGACTGCAGCCCTGGCTGCGGTAGAGTATGAAACGGCCCATTATTCATCGCAGCAACAAAATTGGCATGACCTGCGCAACAGCAGAAAAAATACCAGAACCAACACTGAACAACCCAATAGCAATGAGGGAGAACCAGCGTATATGGTCTCCTGGTGCCATGGGGCCGCTGGTATCGCCCTTGCGCGCCTGGGTTCGCTGGCATCCTATCCCACCAACTCCATGTACAAAGAAATAGAGGCGGCCCTGGAAACGACGCTGGCGCATGGCTTTGGCGCGAACCATTCCCTCTGCCATGGCGATCTAGGCAATCTGGATATCTTACTCTCTGCTGATCAACTACTGGCCACAGATAAATATCAAGCAGATATTCAGCGCCTGGCTGCGATGCTCTTGCAAAGTATAGCTGAGCAAGGTTGGATCACTGGTGTGCCATGGGGACTCGAAACGCCGGGATTGCTGACGGGCCTGGCTGGCATTGGTTATGCGTTCCTGCGCCTGGCGGCCCCCACACAAGTTCCATCCGTACTTCTCCTCGCGCCACCCATCCAACAATAATATAGCTTCCAGACAGGAGTCGGGGGAATTCAAAGCTCCATCCCCGACTCACCACCTTTTCTTCCTATGCTGTTGTTAGCTCCATCTAGCTATTAGCGCTACTCATATCATAAATTCCACTAGCTCATGCGTTATAAGAGATGGAACACAGCGACACTTATGGTTGTAAAAGGTGGTGGTGGAATGCATATTCTTTTTATCTCACGTTATTACTATCCCGAAAAGGCGGCGGCAGCGGTATGTGTGGGAGAGACAGCTAAACGCCTCAGCAATTACGGACACAAAGTTACTATCCTGACGACATTTCCTAGCTATCCCACTGGTATCGTGCCACAACAATATCGCGGACGCCTGCTTCAAACCGAAAATATCGATGGGGTAGAGATCATTCGTACGTGGAGCTATGTCAGTCCAAATCGCGGCTTCTTTAAGCGCATCAGCTCCTATCTGTCCTTTGGTTGCCTGGCAGCTTTGCTTAGCCTCAAAGTTCTTGGCATACCGGATCTGATTATCGTTGAATCTCCGCCCTTGTTCAATGTGATCGCGGCCCACCTGCTAAACTGGCGCTACCGCATACCGCTGATCTTCTGGGTAGCGGATCTCTGGCCCGAATCAGCCATCCAGCTCGGCGCTGTACGCAATCCCTTTTTGATTAAGCTGGCCCGCTGGCTGGAGTGGTCAACCTATCGAAAAGCCAGACTGGTATGGGCGGTGACTGCGGATATGCGCTCTAAACTTATTCAGTGGGGATTGGCACCAGAAAAAATCTTTCTCATTCCCAATGGCGTCGATACAGCGCGTTTCTCTCCTTCCTCTCAGACTATGGCACGCCAGGAATTAGGGTGGCCGCAGGCCTTTATTATCCTTTACGCCGGTACGCATGGCCTGACCCATGGTCTCAGTACCATACTGGAGGCGGCGGACCGCTTGCGTGGCTATCCGGCCATTCGCTTTGTGCTGGTTGGCGATGGAGCAGAAAAGGCTGCCCTCCTGAGCCAGGCCCGTCATAAAGCACTGTCAAATGTGCATTTTCTCGATCCCCTTCCACATGAGCTGATGCCGACTGTGCTCGCAGCCAGCGATGTCTGCCTGGCCCATACACGCAAACTTCCCATCTTTGAAGGTATGTTACCGATGAAGATGTTCGAGGCCATGGCCAGTGGGCGCCCGTTAATACTGGCTCTCAACGGTGAAGCGCGCCAGGTTGCCGTGCAACAGGCACAGGCCGCCCTTTATTGCGAACCAGAAAACGCCGAAGCACTGGCATCAGCAGTCTATTATCTCTATACCCACCCCGAAGTGGTCGAGCAACTGGGTCGCAATGGCCGGACTTATGTAAAGTCTCACTTTGACTATACGCAATTAACCCATCAACTTAATGTACAGCTACAAAAATTATTACCTGAAACGATCCTGCACCATTAAACATATATATCAGACTATGTGGCCGGTAAGAGCACTCAAGCGCTTTTACGCTACTATCCACACGCTTATAACGCTATCTAATTTAACGTATACGTGTACGTATACGTTAAATTAGAGGCGAGGTCATGACGTACATATCCTCTCTGAGAGTGTCAGACTCTCATGATCATCGCCCGCGGCCTGCACGAGTTTTCGCACCTGCGGTGCTCAAAAAGCCGTTTCTATGTTGGTGCAACAGGGACGCATCCGCGCTCCTGTTGCACCAACATAGAAAGCCAGCGCGGCCGCGCATGCGGACGCCTGTGTGAGAGCGCTCAAGCGTCCCGGTAAGATAAGAGTCTGGCACATTCTTTGAGAGCTTATAAAATGCGAACAATCCCCCTCGCCGCAGGCGGGAAAGGAACAGACCGATGAAGATGATTTTTCCTGCAAATGAGAAAAGTTATGTGGAGGATTTGCAGCTTCCAGCTTCGCTGCATGTATGTGTGCATGTGGTCAGGGATATTCATTCCGATGTACGCCTGCAACGCAATGCTGGCACCCTGGCTGCTGCGGGCTGCCAGGTGACGGTGGTGGATGTCGCTACGACAAATCACCAACCACTACTTGAGCCATATACTTATCAAATTCAGCATATCGCTGTTAATCAACAATTTAAGCGTACACGCTTTGAGCAACATGGCTGGTTTAAAGCTCTTACTGTATTCATTCGTAGCACTATCGCCTTGTTGAAATTGTCGGCGGACATCTATCATGCCTGCGAATTAACTGCCTTACCCGCCTGCTACGTGGCTGCCCTGGTACGACGTAAGCCGCTGATTTTTGAGGCCTACGAGCTGCCACTGCAGGATATGCCTCTGGCGGCGATGAAGAAGAGTCGGCGCGTCTTTTATGCCCTTATGAAATGTTGCTTAAAATATATATTGCCGCGTTGCGCGGCTGTGATCACAGTATCACCTCCGATTGTGCAGGAATTACAGCGGCTATCGCATTCAACAAATTATCCTGTTACGTAATGTACCCATTTATCATACTACCGTGAAAACAAATAAGTTACGTCAACACCTGAATCTACCTAAAAATTCACGCATCGCCCTGTATCAGGGAAACATACAACCTGACCGTGGACTGGAGCGCCTGGTGCGGGCAGCCGCCTATCTGGAACCAGAGAATGTCATTGTCATTATGGGACAAAATATTGGTACGACGCGCATGGAACTGGCGCAACTCATTACGCTGCAACAGGTGCATGAGCATATCAAAATTATCCCGCCCGTTCCTTATAAAGATTTACTCAGCTGGACGGCATCGGCGGATATCGGCCTGACCATTATCCCATTGGATTACACGCGTAATATGCGTACGTGCCTGCCTAACAAGCTCTTTGAATATATTCAGGCCGGTCTGCCAGTACTCTCATCCCCTCTTGAAGCGGTGCGTGAGATCCTGACCACCTATGATGTAGGCAATATTGTGCGTTCAATGGACCCGGCTGATGTTGGGATGGCCATCAATACTATGCTCAGCCAGCCCGATGAGCTGGCCCGCATGCGCGCCAACGCTCTCCAGGCAGCCCAACAGGATCTCTGCTGGGAGAAAGAGAGCCAGAAATTGCTGCGCCTATATCAGCAATTTCTGGCCAACTAGCCATAAGCGTTGCCAGGTCGCTCAATATAAGGTCCTCATCCATGTCGTTTAGAAGGCAGTGGAGCTCAGAAACGATGACGTCCATCTTCCACGTGCAATATCGCTTATTAGCTATTGATTGTTAATACATGCTTGATAGCGCACCTGGTCCAGGTCAGTAAAGAAGGCGCAAGCATTAATGACATTAGGGCCTGCCAGCATATTCGAAACGGCGGGCCAGCCGGTGCTACCATTATAATATGCAGCGTTACTTGTGCTAGAAGGACAGTTCACATTCTGATTGACACTATAGTCTGTTCCAGGGAAACAGGTATATTCCGTCTGCTGCTGCGCGTTCTTGGTGATGTCCATGATAGCAACACCAGTGGCACGTGTAGAGGTGATAGTTGCTTCGGTCCAGTTAGCATTACAGCTGCTGGAATGTACATTGGCAACAGTGCCGATCACATATCCTTCATAATCGGTCACCGTGAGAGTCTTTGTGGTAATACCAGCCAGATTACATTTAAGTTGGGTGGGGTCCAGGCCATTACAGCTCTCGCCACCACACTGGGTTGGCACTGGCCTGTCAACCTTAATACCAGCACCACAATTACTCTGGCCACTAACACTCCTGCCAGGATTTCCAACGCCACCCTGACCGTTATTCCCGCCGCCAGCACTTCCTACACCACCCTGACCGCTGACGTTCCCTCCGGCACTTCCTACGCTACTCTGACCACTGACATTGCCGCCAGCGTTTCCAACGCCAGCGCCAGCGCCAGCCGGTACAGGTTGATGGTGATTGCCATGCGTGTCGGTCGGTTGCTGGTGATTGCCTTGTGTGTCGGTCGGTTGTTGGTGACTACCTGTATTCGTAGTACAGGTCGCGGTAGGTGTCAGTGTTCCTACATTGCCTCCTCCAGGATTCACAGCATTAGTTTGGGCCTGTGTAGTTGCATTATCAGCCAGCAAAAAGACGCTAGCAATAGAGACCGCAAAAAAAGCGGTTAGCAGAAGACGCAAGATTTTATTCTTCATATTGAACCTGCCTCCTGATTTTTAGTCATGTCATTTAACTAAACAGTAGCCTGCAAAAAATTGGGTTCTCCGTCCTTCCGGGGGAAGGACGGAGAGGGTGGGTGGCGAGGACACCTCGCGCTCCGTCAGGGGCTGCCGCCCCTGCACCCCGCTTTCCCCCTAAAGGACATAGGCCCCAAAATTGCAGTTGAAAAACTTATTCTACATTCTCTTATTCTAAAAACACATATCGATATACTCATACATACCAAAACAAATTATATACTAAATTACTCGTCCTGTGATCAAAAATATCGTCATTTTTAGCGACCTTTTAAGCCATTTAAATACATCCATGTCATGAATAATAATTAAAAGCCGCTTATATGCTATAAAGATAGGCGCTGATAAGGATGCAGCAAGGTAGCTTATTCTACGTAGCGCCGCCTTTTCCAATTACCTCTGAGAAAGAGCCAGGCCAGCACGACCATTAGGGCCGCAACCAGAATGCCGGACTCGCTTGTCCAGTGGGAGGTGTCGCCATCACGATTTAGAGAATTGAAGATCTCGACAATAAAGCTGTTCCAGGCAGCATGGAGAACGACAGACGGCCAGAGGCTGCCGGTTTGTAGGCGTAAACGCGCTTCCAGGCAACCCAGGCTGGTGATGGTGACCAGGAAAATACAGGCGGAGAGTACGACGGGCCATCCCATCACGGGCGCGGTCAGAAAGATCAGCGGCCAGTGCCATAGGGACCAGATGAGTCCACTCACCAGAACAGGCTGTGGTACTCCGGCGTCGATCAAGCGGGTCAGCATGTAGCCGCGCCAGCCGATCTCTTCGCCAGTTGCGTTGACAAGCTCGGCCGCAAAAAAGGCAACGATCAATAGCAGGGTGAGCGGCCAGGCGGCATGGGCTCCAAACAGCGTGATGGCAAAACCGAGGCTCACAGATGGTCGAAAAGGAATGAGCTGTGCCAACCCGGTTGACCAGGCCAGGCCATAGGCCACCAGCGCTACAGCCAGCGGCGCCAGTATAGCGACCGCAATCGCGATCCAGGTTCGGCGACCACCAAAATGGAAAGAGACATCGCGCCAACCTTCGCCCAGAATCAAGCGCGTCAGTATGGCCGCGCAACCTGGTGACCACATCAGGAAGAAGCTACTAATCACACTCTGCGTAGCCAGGGCGAACCAGACCGCGAGCCCGGAACAGATAAGCAGGAGAAGAAAGAAAAGGAGTAAACCACGGCGAGCAGCAACTTTAGGGGTTATGCCCTCATCGGTCATGGTCTGGCCAGTCTCACTGACCCTCAACGAGGGGCTACTTTTTTGTGGTAAGAGCATATATGCAAATCCTTTTGTGCAAGCGCGGTATCCACTTATATCTATTGTACCATAAGTTTTAAACAGCTATCATGGATATTATTCGCCCATAACCACCCCCAATCTACATTCCAGGCCCGGACAGTTCCCCTGTACCAGGGGCAAAAATAATGGTGAGCTGACAGAAAACTCCTGGTTTCCTGTCAGCTCACCATCGATCAAAAGGTCAGCGTCAGTATAGTGTCTATCTGCTCGAACTGTACACTGCCGTGCTAAGGTTGCGTGGTGGTATATGGAACGGTGACCAATGCGGATGAGCACGATGAGCCGCAGCTACTGGGATACGAGAAGTTATAGATGCGACCATTATTAATGGGCTGGTTCGAAGCATCAAAGACTTTGATCTGGTAATTATTCCCACCCGAGCTGGTTGGGAGTATGATATAATCCTGCCCCAGATCACTATCCATGGATGCATTGACCCAGGAGCCGTTCTGATAATATTCCACACCGTGAATGCCATTAGCCAGGTGATTGATTGAGATGGCAGACCAGTATGGACTGGCACCCTGCAAAAATCCAATCTGGATATCCCCGCTGTAGTTGGGCGCCGGAATGAATTGCCAGTTAATCTGTCGATTTTTCCAGGAATTGGGATACATGTCACCAACCGGTTGCCCGTTGAGGGCAAACTGATTCAGCGAGTTCTGTGCCAGGTCCAGGTGATTGGGATCGTCACGACACCAGGCGTTTCCGTCCTGACAACTATCGGCCACCAGCATGTCGAGTGTCGCACCATTATACTTATCCGTGATCCAATTTCCATTACGACAGAAAGGCATATTCTGGGCACCATCGTTGATGCCAGTACAGAAATCGCCAATGGTTACACGTACCCAGCGTCCACAATTAAGTCCGTTGCTAAACATGCCAATCTTACTGGCATCTTGCGCCCCGATAGGACGAGTGAGATATGTGTTGTAATCTCCCGGTGTAGTCTGCACATTCATGGCGACGAAATTCTGCGAGTCCAGGTTAGCCTGGGGCACACCACATCCACCATAAGGGGAGCCCAGCGCGGAGAACCAGGTAGCGTTGCCAGTATGGCTTCCAGTGAGCGTCAATGATGTGGGTGTAACGACCGGCACAAAAGAACCAGGTCCCGGTGTGGGCGTTGGCGTTGGTGTTGGTGTCGTTCCAGGTGTTGGTGTTATGCCAGGTGTGGGCGTTGGGGTCGCTCCGCTGCCTCCATTACAGGGATTGCCGTTGACGCTAAAAGAGGTGGGGATGGGATTACTGGCATCTGAGTTCGCGGAGAAACCTGGTACAACTGTCCCATTCACCGCAACGTTCCCATTATAGCTGGCATTCACGACCTTTACCTGCTGTCCGGACTGGGTAAAAGTGCCGTTCCACCCCTGCGTGACAGTCTGGTTGCTAGCTGGAAATGCAAAACTGAGGGTCCAGTTCGTCCATGCGCTGGCGCTGGTATTCTGAATAGTAATATTTGCGTTAAAACCACCTGACCACTGATTGGTCACGGCATAAGTTGCCTGGCAGTATGCCGCTGCGGCATGTGTGACCTGGAGGCTTACAAATAAAACACCTACCAGGCAACAGGTTAGCCAGATAGCCAGGGTACTGACGACGAAGCGAATAGATTTTCTATCTTTCATCATTTCTCCTTACCAGGAAAATGAAACATTATACTGTACAAGCGACGAAGGTATTGAGATACTTCAATAGTTGGCAATACCTTCATCGCTGTCCAACCCGCCTTTACTATGAGTTCCTAGACCTCATATGTTGGGCGCGGGATTACGATACTGTGCAGGATGATCCGTTGAGTGTAAAGGCTGTGGGATTATTATTGTTGTTAGTAAAGGAAGCGCTAAAGCCAATACTGGTCGATGCCCCCGCAGCAATCGAGCTGTTATAGCTGGCATTTGTTACCGTCACCTGCGCTCCTTGCTGGCTAAAGGTGCCATTCCAGCCGCTGGTCACCTGTTGGCCGCTCGGGAACGAGAAGACCAGGGTCCAGTTGTTGATGGTAGTTGAACCTGTATTTGTAATGTTTACATTGCCGTTAAAACCACCTGACCACTGATTGGTGATACTATAAGCAACGCTACAGCTACCTCCAGCAATCGGTGTACTGGTTGGCGTTGGCGTGGGTGTCGGCGTATTGGTTGGTGTCGGCGTGGGTGTATTGGTTGGCGTGCTGGTCGGGGTTGGTGTCGGCGTACCAGTGGTGCCACTTCCGGTATAGGTTACCTGCGCGATCTGAGGATCCCATGCATTAGTGGCATTGGTAGGAAAGACCACCTTCACATAGTTCGTTCCATTGGGCACGCTCAGTGTGTACTGGATGTGTGTCCAGTTTCCACCCAGATTGCTAACCTGCGGGCTAATTGCAGTATAGGTCTTATTATCTGCCGAGACAAAGAATTGGAAGTCGCTCACCCCTGTCTGGCCGGGCCAGAAGTAGGTATCGGCCTGGAACGAGGTCATGCCACTTAATTGCCAGACCGCCCACTCGGCTGAGGTGGCGCTACGCGTCAGGCGCGACTGGTCGTTATTAAAGTATTGGGTATTGGTCCCATCAAAGGTTAGATTGGCTGAATGGGCGGCAATATTGCTAAAATCGTTGAGGTTATCAACAACGGTCGTGCCAGATCCGCCGCCACCACCGGAGATGTTGCCGACGCCAACCTGCCATATCAACGAGTAGCTACCCGCTCCACCAGAGAGATTGTAGGCGCGCGCTCGATAAAAGATTGGGCCACTACCAGGCTGCGATGAGTCGGTCCAGGGTGCGTTGTTATCTGTCACACAGCGATTACAGACGACGGTCCAGGGACCATTGCTGCTGCTCGCACGTTCGATTGAATAGGTATCGCCACCGGCAGAACCACGCCAGGCAATCTGGTTTCCCGACACACTGGTAATCAACGGAGCCGGAGGAGTGCCATCGGGCGGCACGGAGCGCCCTTGCATCTTGTATGCGTGGGTGCGCAGGAGTTGGGCCGCCGAGCGCATATTTGAATCATCACCAGGATAATGCAGGGTATAACCATCGTTGTGCTGTACATATCCAGATGTGTCGGCATGCGGGAAAAGGGACCAGAAGGTGTCACCGGCGGTATTGCTGTTCTCTATATCACTCAGGAAGGTGTTGAGGGGATCGCCACTATTCCAGCCGTATTCGCCAACGTAGAATACTTTGCCAGCAGCGCTTACAGCCTGGGCGTACGATTGCAGCCAGGAGACGCTCATTGGATAATAGTGCATGGTATACATGTCAACGTCGGGCAGGGAATATTCTGAACTGGCTGGCCCGCTATGACCATCAAGTACGAGGTGATTGTGATCAACACTTTTGATATAAGAAGCAATGGTTTCGGTCCAGTTATCAGGAGGGATAATCTCATTACCTGTCTCCCAGGCCATGACGGTGGGATCGTCCTTCCAGGCAACTCCGGTATAGGTATTAACATGATTCAATAAGGTGCTGATATATTGCTCGAAGTCTCCGATGACGGTGCTGTTCGTATAAAATTGATTCTCGTCCGAGATACCACGCCAGTCAGTGAAGTTGTGCTTTCCACCATGAAAGTAATGATAATTATCAGTGAAGGGGATAATTAACCGAATGCCATGGTCACCTGCCGCTTTGATGGCGTAATCCATATGCTGTAAAGCGGTTTGATTGAATACGCCCAGCGAGGGTTCGACGCAGAGGCTACAACCAGTAGAGATGCCCAATGTGTGGGAACGTACGACGTTGGCTCCCATCTCTTGCGCGGTGGCCAGTGCATCATCGACACGAAATTGCGTGGGATAGTTTACCCCACCAACGTTTTCATCGAGCCCCAGCCAGTAAATATTGGTGCCCGCGAAACGAAAATTACTACCATTTAACTGCAAATGCGAACCAGAGCGCGTTACAAATCCGCTGATCGAGGCATGGGCAGTAGAGGTTCTGGCAGCGGGGAGCAAAAAGAGTAGTGAAAGTACGGCGGTAAATACGACCATACCCGCTACCAGCAAACGTGTAAGGCGGTTTGTTGATCTCCTCATCAAAACGATTCCTTTCGCATTATCAGGATAACCCGTCATCGGGATAGCTGATAACTATTCTTCCAGATATTCATGTGTATTTGCGGTTCGTTCATTGAACCAGCCACAGCATTGGCGGGGTTCCGTTCATGAAAAATGGCTATCTCCATGAAATTCCATAAATGCTTCTATGGATATCTTTATACATCTTTATATCCTCGCTTATCAATCCTTTTAAGGGTGAATTTCTATGCAAAAATTATTCAGTTTTTGTTCAGGCATAAAAATTACTCCTGGTCCTCTTTTTATTCATTCATTGAATAATTTGCATTTATTCAATGAATGAATAAAAAGATCATGTTGCGCGCACACGTACCACGCCTGAGCTGTTCTTATGATGTGGTGCGGAAATATGCATGGAATGGCTGGCCAGCCAGGAGGCGCTGACGCCCCAATCTATCTTTTATATGTTGTTGCAAAAGGTGCGCGTTTGCGCATCTTTTGCAACAACATATAAAAGATATGATGAGCGCTGCAAGCGCGAACAGTCAGGGGCCGCAGGCACGAACAGCATGAGGCAGCCAGGTGATAGCATATATCAGAATCAGGCTGAGAAATTATTTTGTGTATGCTATTTATGAAGCGAAGAAGAGGACCTGCAACATGGATTATGTGCATAAACTTTTTACAGATACGGTAAATGCATTCAGTCAGCGTTTAGAGGTACAGGAAATTCTGGCTTTTGGTTCTTTCTGTCATGGCAATTATGATCAGTATTCAGATGTAGATCTACATGTTGTGTCGGCGGATGTCCAGCAAACTATTGAGGAACTTCAACAAATACTGGTCCCGGTAGGTGATATTCTGCTACAGTATCCTCTCCGCATCGAATCCGGGGAAGCAGCTTATACACTGCTGTTTAAGAATTATCCACTCTACCAGAAGTTAGATGTGACTATTTTAAGTCCTGTAGCAACAGTACCCTTTGATGGCTATCACAGTGTTTATCAAACCAGTTTACCGCTACTTTATAATCCTACTGATTTTCTAGCCCCCAGATTAGAAGAACCAGCACGGACCCTTTATAATTATTATCTGGGCGCGTTACGCTATGCCAAATATCGCCAGCGCGGCAAGCATTTTAGCGCCTATAAATTTTATCGCTCTCAGGTCGATCGTTACCTTCTACAAATACACCAGCAAGTGACCGGAAAGGCAGAGCCAAAACTGGGCATCCTGGAGTATCAGGCATTAGATAAAGAGCCGGCAGCCACGGATTGGAGCAGATATCTCTATCCATATAGCGCTGCGAACATGAATAGCCTGTACGCCGAATTGCTCCAACGTATGCTCGACGATGCCCTACCAGCCCTCCCTACATCCCATCGGGCAGCCATACAAACGATTCATGCATTTATTCAACAAGAATTGCGGATCAATCATCCGCTGTAAATTCTATCTATCGCACCCAGGCCATTCTATGTGCCCATCAGGCAGGCCTGGGTTACCCATCCCGGCGACATACAGCTCCAATCATGTGTTATATTGAAGAGGATTATTGCAGCACCGGGGGTGAGATCCGGTGTTTTTCTATGTGCACTAAAGGAAATAATTAAAGGTATGTCTAACAACAGAACCATTCTTTATATAACCCGGCATGGTCAGACTCAGTGGAACGCTGAACATAGGATGCAGGGCCATGCGGATGCGCCGCTAACCGATATGGGTGTGCGGCAAGCAACGTGGCTACATGATGCCTTGCTCACGGTAGATTTCGCGGCCATCTATGCCAGTTCCAGCATGCGTGCCTATCGGACGGCGGAGATTGTTCGTGGCTCTCGTAACCAATCTGTCATCGCCAGCGAGGATCTAAAAGAGATTGGTTTGGGCACGTGGGAGGGCCATCTGACCACTGAGTTGGAGCAGCAAGAGCCGGATGAGTTCTTTGCCTTCTGGAATGCGCCCCAGCTTTACCAGGCCCACAATGGTGGCGAGACCTTCGCCCAGGTGCGTCAACGTGTGCTCCCCAAAGTCGAAGAGCTGGTCAACCTCCATACAGGCCAAACCATCCTGCTCGTCACCCACGCGGTAACCCTCAAAACCATCCTAAACGACTTCGGGCAGCGACCCCTGACACACTTCTGGGACCCACCTGTGATCCATCCAACCTCGCTCAGCAAAGTCGTCATCGAGGACGGTGTACCCACCATCGAACTCTACGCTGACGTCTCCCACTACCAGGTCCCACCATCTTCGCCGCTGCTCGAAAAAAGCGCCCACGGCCCCCGACCTTAAACGGCTAACGCATGGATGCGGGCTCAAGATCCGCATCCACGCAAAATAGCTATCCTGATACCACAATCAACACAAAAACGCCCCCGCAATTGCGAAAAGGCCCCCGAAACACGAAGCGATACCCACCATAACGGCAACGCCCCCCAACACGAAACGATACCCACCATAACGGCAACGCCCCCCCAACACGAAACGATACCCCGTAGGCGGCATAGCACTGCGACCCATTCAACCCTACCCACACGAAAACTCAGCAGTGCGGCCTTGTGCATGCCGCTTACTTCGCGTACGAAATGCCGGCTACCATAGTACGAGACGCTGGCTACCATATTATATTATTCGCTCACGAAACCATTTCATACACGTTTCTTAGGAACGGGTGATACGCCAACTGGGCGGCATGCCCAAGGCCGGATTACTGCTGGTTTTTTCGCGTTGCCTGGGTGATAAGGCCGTAATCCTATGCCGCCTACAGGGTTTCGTTTCGTGTTAAGGGGACGTTGGCGTTATGATGGCCACTTTTTCGTGTTTCGGGAGCTTTCACGTCATGATGTAAGCATTTGGCGTCCCGGAGTTGGGCCAATTTAAATGCTCCTCGCCCTGCCAGCTGAAGTTTTGCGTGTAGAGATCCTCGCCAACCGCGACCACAACCACGAAATTGACACCCTGTTACTCCTGCTCGTCGACGACAAACAACGAGCCCAATCTACCCCATCCACCAAAACAGTAAGAGGCCCACCTTCTAGATCAATCGATCACGGCGGGCCGCTTCATCTATGGCTATGTATTTATACTTCTTGCTAATCAAAATGAGACATCTGAAACGCTCCTTTCAACTTAATACATGATGACCGCAAATCGTCTTAACAATAAGACCGCTTGTCCGGTATTACGTATGTGAGCGAATATTAATCTCTCTTAGAAGTATGGAAAAGCAACACTTGGAATAATATGGAGTGCTTGTCCAATATTAATGTGAGCGACACTAACTATAATGAAGGCAATTAAAAGTAAAGTTAACACGATTAGAGCAATAAAAGTCATCATCTGTTTGTTACGAATTGCAAGCATCATGTTTTTTCCCTTCCTTGTCAAAGTTTCTGTTTAGTAGCTCAATAAAAAACTATATGAGTGTGTAAATCCTTATAAATTGCTCTGTTAGAAACACGCTCATAAGTTTTGCTTTCTAAACAGCGTCTACATCATCTTGTGATTAAAATATACACGACTCTATGAAGAAACATGGTCAATATTATCCATGATCCTCAGTATTGCCTCTCTATCAAAAAGACAAGAAGAACACCTTAATTGGTTGAGGGTTTCAAAGGTAGAAGGTGGTCATACAAATTTGGGGTAGGGATACCAAAATGAGGTGGACATCACAAAATTTTTGGATGTTGCATTACCTGAAATAAGAATCATATAAGGAGCGATATGCATATCGCTCCTCAATTTGTCTAAAAATCAAAGTGCACACTGCTATACTGCTTTGTAAGTATCTCCACGAGTCACTTTGTATTCCCAGGATTTTTTCCTGCTTCGAGACAATATGTTGTCATATAATGATTAGACTCCTCTAAATCCAATTCCGCATCACTGGATTCAAATATCCGAGCAGACTCATTTAAATACTCCCTCCCTTTATGGAATTCAATCTCGCTTATTCTATATAGTCTTAACAAAAATAGGCCATAATCTCGCAATATTCTTCCGTGATATAGTCGCATACTACTTTTACTAATAAATTTTAACGCTGACTCATAACATTCAATGGCTTCATAATGCTCTTTCTTTATTGCAAAAACATTTCCAAGAGCATGCTGAGAACGAGCAATCAACCAATTTAATTCAAAAAAATTTGCTTCTTCTAAAGCTTGACAAGCCTGAATATATGCACCTTCAATATCGCCAAGCTGCAAAAGAGCTTCAGATAATCCTAATCTACTTTCTATCTTTGTTTCTGCTTCTATTCCTTCTAATTCCAACACATGTTTAAAGGTTTTCTTTGCTTTTATAAGCGTTTTTTTATTTTCAATACAATTTTCATCGATTTGTTTTTCTATTTTTGATCTTCTAGACTGTACAAGTCGAAGATAACCTAATATTACCAACGATAAACCTGTATAAATTACCATACGAGTTTTTCTTCCATTGAGTAATGCCAGATAGAGCGCTTCTTTGGATGATTTGATATTGCCCTTTTCAAGAAAGGCCAATGCTAGATAATTATAAATGATGCAAACTAATGATTGATCATTTATTTTTTTATTTAAATCTGCAACTTCTTCAATTTCTTTTACTGCTTCAGACAGATTTCCTGTTCGCGTATCAACAATCCCCATATTTAATTTATTAAACATTTCCAAGAGCAAATCGCCTATAATTTCAGCAATACTTAAAGATCGGCGAAAAGCTGCTTGAGCTTGTGAATAATCAGCAGTTCTTAAATATAAATCACCCATATTACAGCTGATGATAGCAATTTCCCTCTGAGAATTATAACGCTCTGCAATAGAAAGAGCTTTATTAAGATAGAGCAGTGCTTCTTTAACATGGCCACTGGACGCCTCAACGTTACATAATAAAGTATAAATTCTCACCACGTCGACAGAATTCTGCTCTAAAGCCCTCTTAGATAGAGATAAATAAGATCGATTTTTTGTTTCTATTTCTTGGTTGTCAAGTACTTCATATAACATATTCAAAGCTGTATTTGCAGTCTCTTTAGTTTGGTTATAATTACCTTCTCTCCAAAGCACATAACTTTGCTGTAATTTTATTTTTGCCCATACTATGCCAGTCATAAGATCAGCATCTATCAACAATTGAGATGCACGCTCCATATAATCTCTACATTGTACAGTTTCTCCCTGGCTATACCAAGTTACTCCAATCTCCCATAAAAGCATAGCTTGTACCTGTGCTTCTTGTTTGCTTTCAACTGAGCTAATATTACGATGATTAAAATGAATCTCTAATGCTTGAGTAAAATAATGACGTGCTTCTTCAAACTCACCATTAATTCTTGTACATTCACCAAGGCGCTCTAAAAGAAAAGACACACGCTGCCAATCTGGATAATTAATCCCCAAATTATCAAAAGCAATACGATAATATTTTTCAGCTTCACGATATGAAGAAAGAACTGAGGCATTATTCCCAGCTAGTTCAGCATATTGAGCAATAATTTGACTATCCGCCCCGCCTTTTACAAGATGATTAGTAATAGTAGCTGCACCTTTTTCTTCGTTATTTTGGTACATTTTTCGAAAGACTTCGGCGGCTCTCCTATGCTGGCTAGCACGTCTGGCTGCTGATAGGCGGTCATAGAGATAGTTTTGTAGCAGGGGGTGCCAGAAGTGGTAGGTGATTTTGGTGCCGGTGCCTTCTTCGGTGAGCATGCCGGAGGTGAGGGCTTCTTCAAGCAGGTCGAGGACGATGTCTTCGTGGTTGGGGAGCTGCGATTCCATTTCGCTGATGACCTGGAATTCGAAGGAGCCTCCGAGGACGGCGGCTTTGCCGAGTAGTTGCTGGCATTTGTCGCTCAGGCGGGCAAGGCGCAGCGCTAGCACGGCGTTGATGGTATCGGGCAGGTTGTCATTGCTGGCCCTTGTGAGGGCTTCGGGGGTGGGCAGGCTTTCGACGACGCTGCGGGCCAGCTCTTCGGCGAAGAAGGGGTTGCCGCCAGCGCGACTGGTGATTTTCTCGACCATAGGCTCGGGGGCGTGCGAGACCTGGGAGACGAGCGAGGTGATATGTGCCTCACTCAAGAGTTCCAGGGAGATGGTTTCGACGGCATTCTCACGGCGCAGATCGGTGAGCAGCGGGCGCAGCGGGCTATTCTGCTCCAGTTCGTTCTCGCGGCAGGTGCCAACGATGGCGATAGGATAGCCATAGGTGCGGCGAGCCAGGTAGGCAAGCAGCTCACAGCTACTGCTATCCGCCCACTGTAGGTCGTCCAGGGTGATCAGCAGCGGGGTGCTCTCGCTGATCAGGGTGAGCAGTTCACGGGCCGCCTCCAGAGGCGCAGCTGTTCTTGCTCAGGAGAGAGCGAGGAAGGGAAGTTGACCGTCGAGAGGAGCTCATTGATTTCTGGCAGCAAAGTACCCAGCGGCTGGAAGACCAGCGGCCGCCGCTTGACCTCCTGGCGCTGCCAGACCCCTTGATCCATAGCTTTACGCAGCACTTCGGTCCACAGGCGATAGGGGATAGTACCCTCCTGGGCATAGACGCGGCTCCATGCCACGGCCCAGCTTCTCTTTTTGGCTTCGCGGCCCAACTCTTCCGCCAGACGTGTCTTGCCGATACCGACATCGCCCATCAGGAGCACACACTGCGGGCGGCGATTGGGGTCCAGCGTAGCCACGGTCGAGCGGCGCTGGGCGCCCAGGCGAAAACGTGCCGTCTGCTCAGTCGTCGCCAGTAGCTCATGCAGCCGCTCTAGCTCCTGCTGGCGACCAACCAGCGGACTCTGATGGCTACGGCCAATCTGCACCGCCGGCGTCTCAACCACGACTCCCGGATTACTACTATTGTTCGCCTCGCGTTTGGCATTCTCGGCTACCGCAGCCTCATTGGCCCGAGCCTCATTACGGCCGCGCCGCAGATCATCATAGAGCTTGCGCGTATCCGGCAGGGGCGCGATATTGTATTCCTGATGCAGCACCGTCGCCAGCTTCTTATAAGCACGTAGCGCCTCACCGCGACGGCCCAGCTTCTCCAATACCACCATCAAGCGCTGCACACCAGCCTCATTGGTAGGATCTACCGAAATCAATTTATCCAACGGATCAATCGCATGCACCAGGGCATCCCGATCGATCATCAGATCGGCCAGTTCTAGCAGCAGACCAATCCAGCTACGCTGCAAAGACTCACGACGGCCACGCGTCCACTCATTGCGCCGATCTTCGGGCAAAAACTCACCACCATACAGGCTAGCAGCCTCTTTCAGCAGCTTCTCCTTTGCCCCAAGGTCCTCCCCATCCCTGATCTCATGCGCCCTGGCCAACAATTGCTCAAAGACATCGGCATCCACCCAGATCTGTGAGGAATCCGCCAGCGTTAAGACTTCACGCTCGGTCAACAGCAGCGGAGAAGTCGCCGGACGATTGCGACCCGGCTCAAAGACCTGGCGCAGGCTATACACAGCGCGATCCAGGCGACTACCAGCGGTCTCAATATCCAGATCCGGCCAGAGCGCCTCCGTGATCTGCTCACGCCCCAGTTTGCGTCCTCCCACACTCACCAGGCAGCCCAGCAAGGCCCGCACCCGTTGATGTTGCCACGAAGCATCGGTCACCGTCTGCCAATCCAACGGATCGCGCGGATCGCGCCGCTCCAGGCGGAACTGCCCCAGGGTATAAATACGAATGACCGCTTGATCCTTCTCATTTGTCTGCGCAGGAGATGGCGGTTGATTTCCCAGCATCGTCGCTTCCGCCTCAGCCGGCAAGCGCTTTCCAATATAGGTACGGCTCGTACGCCCATCTACCGTCTGGTAAGCATACCAATATGGGCCATGCCCGACCCCTTCTCGGCAACGCTTACAGCGCGGCTTGCCACAATAACTGACCTGCTGGTGATAAGTAACCTTATTATTCATCGCACATACTCCTGAGTTCACCGCCCGAAAGTCCTATAGCTAAGGTCTTCTAGTTTCAAAAACCTTATATTTTAATTCCCCGGCTGACATCGCTTTCGCCAGCTTTCCAGAATCCGCTCAACGCTCACCACCCGCATCCGCCAGACCTTAACCATCCCAACCAGCAACCTGCCATGCTCCCTGGAAAGATGACAATCCAGCAAAAAGATGATCACTACAAAGACGAACAATCCCCTGGTACATCAAATAATACACAGGAAACAGTATATATGATGATAAATAAAACTTCATTATGCCATTAAAATAGTATGAAAAGATGAGGGCAATGTATGGGATGTTTTATTCCCATGTCCATGGGAATATGTCGTTGCCGTGCGGGCGTGCGCTGGCGCGCCCGCAATTCATTATGTTATGGTGCAAAAGGCGCTCTGCGCCTTTTGCACCATAACATAATGAATTGCGGGCCTGGAAGGTGCAGATGTATGTGCGATATCCTCTTTTTGCATCATAACATAATGAATTATTAGGTATCAAAAACTATGTACAGGTTGCCGGGAGTGCAAGGAACTTGTATCTTATTTGCTAACACGAGCATAACTTTTTTTACATATGTGCATGCAGAAAGTGCGCGGATGCACACTTTCTGCATGCACATATGTAAAACAGTACGGGCACGCCAGCGCACGCCCGAAGGGAAAGAAAGGAGAAAAGAAAAGAAAGGGAGATAATTTTGGTATACAAAAAAAAGTGGTGGCGGGGGTTCATAGTTCGAGGGTCTTTTTAATAGGGCTGTGACCCACTACTACATTTCTTTCTCGCACTGTTAAAAAGACACCTCAGCTCTTATTTCTCTTCCAGCAGCACGACATAGCGTCCTACGAAGGAAACGGCCAGGGTGTCACCCTCAATGATCTCAGCCTTCAATTCCAGGCGCCCCTTCTGGTGGGTGCGCAACATCTTCTCGAAGCGTCCCAGTTGTTCGTTGGTGGGACGGTAACAATAGGCCGAAAAGTCCTTTTTCACGGGGGTGAGGTAGCGACAACTGCTATCTTGAATTATGATCTCGCCCTGCAAATCAAGCTCCTGCAACATAAACCAGATCATACTCCAGCCAGCCAGGGTCAACAACGCGCTCAGGCTGCCACCAAAGGCGGTGCCTGCATGGTTGACGTTCTCTGCCAGCGGGGCATCCAGGCGCAGCATACGCTCATTATAAGCGCCCGCCGTCAGGTGAAAATGCCTGGTGATAGGTATTTCTTTATAGAGTAAAGCCTGGAGCTCTTGCAATCGGTCCTGCATTAGATGGCTGCCTTCCTTCACGCAAAATCATCGACGTGTATAGTGTACCTCTTTTTGAACACCCTGATCAAATCAATAATACACTATATGGATTGTGCAAAAGCAGCCTTTATCGCTCTTACCAAGAATTTAAGAAGAATAGGTCCTTTCAGTATAAAAGATTCCTTGACAGAAATATTGGTTACGCGTATCTTAGTAAGAGCTCTCATTCCTGAGCAAAAGAAGCCTTTAGATTACAAAAAAAGAGCAGACAAGTGCTTGTCTGCATATGAGGTGATCGGATGCTATTTGAACTGTTTTTTTTTCTTGGCCTCCAGGCTATATTCATAATCATAAATCTTTCTATTGGCATGATCGGCTTTATACGTAGCCAGCAGGTCTGGAAAGAGACCCTGACAGCTCCACGACACGACACCCAACCAATCAATGATTTTTTAAGCTTTATAGCCAGGCGCAATGCGGCTTTTCGCCAGAGCAATATCTTAAATACATTGGTGTTAATTCTTGGCATGGGACTACTTGGGATTGGCTTCCTGCAATTACCCGATCTATTTATACACGGACCAATAGTAGTCATTAATGATAGTGATTCTCTAACACTGGCTAACCTCTACCTGATTGTTTTTTTAGTCATCTTTTTCTCACCGCTGCTAGGCCTCTCGATTGGTGGCAATATTGCCATACTACTCACCAACATTTTTGTGGATGCCAGGGCCGTTGAATTTTTCCATATTTCCACCCTGTCGCGGCAGGAATTTACCCGGCAGCGACTGTTTTTTATCCTTAACGCCGCCTTACCCCTGATCATTTTTGCCGAGGTTACAGGACTGATCGCGACCGCGACAGGTCAGTTTATTCCTGCCTTCATTGTCATACTTATTTTTGTGATCGCCATCGCATGTATACGAGTGTTTTTTGGTCGCAAACTGCTCAAAGCAACTCGCTTCTTACAACCAATCGAACAAACCAGGTGGGCCCATCTACAGCCTCGTATCACCGCCTGGTCACGTCTGGCAGGTATAGAATTTCGGGAGGTCTTAATCCAACCAGACGCACTCGGCACCAATATTCTTATCATGGGCCGCCAAAGGCCCACCCTGATTATTGGCGACTGGATACTGCAATACACTGATTGGCGTCAGCAGGATGCTATGTTCTGCATTGAACTGGCCCTGGCAAAGAAAAAGGTACTCACCTGGCGCTACTGGCACCGCTTCAGCGTGCTTATGGGCCTGGCACTAATAATTCTTGTACCAATTCTCTTGCTGATAAGCGGAGTACAGCTAGATTTATTACTTTTACCGCTACTCATTTTTGCCATGCTACTCGTGTTTATATTCATAAATCGCAGCTTCGGCAAAAAAATGCATACCCTTTACCTGGACTCCGATTGCATCGCCTGTTACTTCACAGGCGATCCCATGGCCACCATGGTTGCGCTCAGCACCTTGCAGGCCCTGAATGGCGTGCGGTCCACGCAAAAATCAGCCGTCATTCCCTCGGCCAACACACGCCTGCAACAATTGGACCAGCTGGCGCGCCAGCCCTGGCCACGCGCGCCCTTCGCCAGCGAACTGGTACCGGCCATCACCCCAGTCACCTTCGGTCCCTACCAGCTCAGCAAAGCCTTCGAGCAACAAAGCGAGCCCGCACCCGTCCCAGCGCCCCCTATGTCCCATTAAAATAACATGTACATGCGGCCCTGGCGGGCACTTTTGCTCTTCTGAATATCATAGCCAACAATAATAATTACGCGATTATTATTGTTGGCTATGACATTACCTGGTTGGCTATGACATTGCTTGCGCATATTGATCAATATTGCGGATCATAGCAGGTATCCATTTTTTGGATTCGGGGAGCTCGTACATGGCCTCGGTCAGGGTCCAGCGAATGCTGGTAATCAGGATACAGACGGCACCGAGGGCAATTTGCCAATCGAGTGGACGGCTTAGCATGAGGCCCACGCTGGGATAGGTGGCGGCCCAACGCTTAACCTCTGTTTCATAGGCATCCAGCATCAGCCTGGTTTCGATCTTGCGAAAAGCTGCCCCATGTACCAGGCTATATAGATCACCCAGATAAGGGCTCAAATAAGCCATCGCCCAATCAACCGGGACAATAGTATCGTCGCTAATCACCAGATTTTTCACATGATAGTCGTTATGGCAAAGGGTCAGAGGAAGCTGGGTATAGAGTTCCTGCAATTTATCGGGCAGCCAACGCTTCACGGTCAGCAACACCACCTTCTTGGACTCCTCCAGTTCTTCATGCTGCAGTAGATAATCAAGCGCCTGGAGATAATAATCCGCTGGCATACAATAGTGCTCTAACAACTTTGCATCCATACCTTGCAACTGTACCAGGGCGGCGCAGCGCAAGCGGGCCAGTACACGCGCAGCCTCCAAAAAATGGTCCGTCAGAGGCTGCTGCTCCAGCGTATTAAGGCCAACATCCTCTAAGATAAACAGCTGGTCAGACGCCCCCAACCAATAGGAATGGAGTTGTGGGCGGGGTGCATGTAGCGGCAGCAAAACATCCTGGTAAATCGGCAACTCACCCGCCATCGATCCCCGACTGCGCTTCGCGATCCAGGTTGCCCCATTGCGCGTCGTCATCCGCCATACTTCGGAGAGCCCCCATTTGCGTAAAAGTTCCCACTGCACCGTCTCCGCCAGCACTGGAAGCTGCAGGATGTAGTTACGCCACGGCAGAGGAATCATACTAATGTTTTGCATATATTTTCTCATTGTATGGAATAACATCATACAACACTACACATGATAGTATAGACAATCTTCTTGCCAGTTAGCAAGTATCATAGGGATCTTGTGGCTTATTTGTGTGCATGAGCTCACGCACCCGAAACAATTTTTTATCATAAATCGTGTAGGTGCAGCAGGGCAGCGAGCCCCAACTGCACCTACACGATCACCTCTCCCTTTTCATATTACCTTGATAGGGGGTACACTGTTAGGAGAAGGTTGGGTTTAAGGTCAATATGTTTTGGCCGTCTTTAAACTATAAGAAAGAGATTGGCAGCTATACTATTTCAGGAGTTCCATATGACAGATCACGCATATAATATAAATATAGATACAGATACATCCACACACGCTGAGCCATTGGCATCCTGGCAGGATGGTCCGACCAAACGGGCCATCCTCAAATTTGTACAACAGGTCACCGACAAAAGCAGCTCGACCTATGTACCGGTAGCCGAACGTATTGCTGCCTTTGATAATGACGGTACCCTGTGGTGTGAGAAACCATCATATACGCAAGAGATCTTCATTATTAAGTATTTTCACGAACAGGCAGAACGCCACCCCGAGCTACGCGAGGTGCAGCCATTTAAAGCTTTTTTAGAGAATGATCGCGCCTATTTCCAGGCTTTAAGCATCCAGGAAGTAGGCAAACTGGTCCTGCAGGCGGTCGCCGATCTACCCCAGGAGGAATATGTACAGAAGGTGCGCACCTTCTTTGAAGAGACATTGCACCCACACTATCAGCGTCCCTTTACCGAGATGGCCTATGCTCCTATGATGGAGCTCATTGGCTACCTGCGCCAGCACGAGTTCCAGGTCTACCTGGTTACCGGCGGCGAAACAGATTTTGTGCGTGAGATCGCCGAGAAGATGTATGGAATTCCTCGCAGCCATGTGATCGGTAGCGCGGTCATGGTCAAGCTGGAAACCTACCATGACCAGCCGATGCTCGTCAGGCAGAAGAGTATGCTGGAGCCATTTAATGAGGGGACCGGTAAAGTAGTCAATATCCATGTACATATCGGTCAACAACCGATCCTGGCGGTCGGTAATTCAAATGGAGATCTGGATATGCTCCTGTATACCGAGCATCAGTCGCGTCCACATTTACCTTTGTTAATCCATCACGATGATAGCGAGCGCGAATTCGCTTATGAGCGTGGGGCGGAGCGGGCACTCCAGGCCGCAACCTTGCATGACTGGAACATTATCAGTATGAAAAATGATTTCAAGCACATTTTCTCATTCGCTCAGATCGACGCCACATACAGCGTCCATCAATAAAATATTGCGCTCAACCTCCCGCTGCCAAACTTGTTCAAAGAGGTCCAGGTTTGCAGCGTCCCGCCAATTCTACTACTAATCATCCTCTTCAACCATCTAGATACAACCACAAAAAAACCCTCCATATTCACAAAGAATATGGAGGGGACTAATAATATTAGAGCAAAAGCTAACTTGGGCGATAGGGAAGATTCTCATCCGATGAAGTAGCTCTAGGCGCCTCGGACTCAGGATAGCCATTGGCTGACGATGGCACGTTTTCCGCCTTACGTGTCGGCTCGTCTTGCGGTCCGGCTGCATAAACTGGTTTAGGCTCAGCCTCAGAACGTGACTGAGGATCGGCAGGTCGCTCTGGCACAGGCTGCCTATACGGAGGTTGTCCAGGATAGGGCTGAGCAGGATAGGGCTGTCCAGCGTGAGGTTGTCCAGAATACGGCTGACCATAGGGTGGCTGAGCAGGATAAGGCTGGCCATAGGGTGGTTGTCCAGGATACGGCTGACCAGGATAGGGTTGTCCATAAGGGGGCTGTCCAGGATACGGTTGTCCATAAGGGGGCTGTCCAGGATACGGTTGCCCCGGATAGGGTTGACCATAGGGGGGCTGGCCATATGGCATTGGACCTGCCAGATAGGGATTGCCAGACTTGCGAGCCAGGCTACGACCCAATAAGCCTCCAAGAGCACCAATACCAGCACCAAAAGCAATGGTAAAGATCAGACCCATTACCACACCAAAGATACCACTCACAAGCAAAAACGAGTGTGCCGCTTGGGGCGATAAGTGTGTACCACCACTGCTTGAGGTCGCTTGCTGATAAGCACTCACCGATTGGTCTAATGTAACGGTAGATAAGAGGATTACACTAAAGATGGCATAGAGGACTCCATCAATAACCCCTGTCCATACGCCGGCCAGCGTCGCGGTGCTCACTTTACCAGTCTTTCTGGCGGCCAGTGTACCGACCAGAAAGAAGAGGCCCACATCAATAAGCAGAGCCAATCCAGTAAGAGAATAAGAGATCAACAAGCTTTGGGGAAATAAAAATGTCTTAATACAGATAAAAATGGCACCCAACACAAACATGCCCACCCCAAAGATGAGGCCATATAGAAATGAGACTTTTCCTCCCTCCGGAGGCTGTTTATAAGGCTGCATGAAGTACTCCTCACTAACAAAAGCAGCGCGGCATCCCAAGTATATCGAACATGCTTTTATTCAGATGATATAGATAGGCATAATAATTTTGTCTAGCTCTATTATAGAAGAAATTGCGTTTTATCACCAGCATATGCCTGATGATACAGGGCTTTTTCATGTTCCTCTTGGGCGCCTGCAGCGCCGGGTTGGGAGTGTGGAGTGTATGTAGTGGGCGGCCGCGGCCGCCCACTACATACACTCCACACATGAAAGAATGGGCCTCTTCTCGCTTGCTCGTCATCTCCATATTTGCAGGAGAGAGGAGGCTGCGGCCGCCCACCACACTCTCTCCACACAGGAAAGAATGTACATCGTATCGCTTGCTGATGATATCCAGGTTTTTGACAAAAATGCCCGACTCCTACATATACGCAACTCTCGTGCTTCAAGTTTCGATATATAGGTATAGTTTCAAAATATAATTGTGCTATTGCCCTGCGAAGCAGAGCAAGATTTTCCGCAACGCTACAAGTAAAGCTGGTGAATGCCGTAGGCATCTATCAGACCTTAATAGTTACGAAAAAAGAAAAAGTTAATAGCGGCTACTCTGAGTAACATTTGGACAACTAGCTATCATACATATGATAGGTGTGTACGCACTTGACACCCTATGTCTGAAATATATGTCAGATATAAAGGGATGAAAAAAAACAACAAACGCCAATATTACAACTGGCTAATGCTGTTGTACCTATTGGTTGCAGCCCCAAGCATAGCGTTTCCGCTTACGATAGTTGGACTCTCTTCCCCGCTATTTATAGGCAATATTATATTTGTGCTGTTCGGCGTGGTGGGTTTGTTACGCAGTGTGAGTGTCAGTACGAAAATAAGGCCCGACGCACGATTGCTGCCGGCACATATCCTGTTGCCAGCAATCAGTCTTGTCGTTTTTGGCCTGACCTCCATTATCTATGCGCGCCTCAAACCTGATCCAGGCGTAACCGATATCTTCCGCCATAGCCACGCCTCATGGACGCTGGTGAACATTATCGAGATGCTCTTACTCTTTGGGCTGCCCGTGGTATTAATCGTGATACCACATTCTATTCGGCGCGCCCGTGATGTAAAATGGATCGTTATCGTCTGCGCAGTACTGGGTATCATCTATGCGCTGGCCACCATCCAGGCAGCACCATTTAGCAGTTATAGCCAGTTGATGATTTTAAGCCCTACCAGTACTCCTATACTGGGGCTACTTCCTCCGCTGCCAGGCATGCAACTTGTCTTCTTCGTCTGTGTTGCCATGGGACAGGCCCTTTATGCGCGCCAGCGCACAACAGCCTTCTACTGGTGGCTCTTAACACTTATCGTTATCCTGGCCACGCTGCTCTCCTTCGATCGCACAGCCTGGATTATCTTGTCGGTCTCAACCCTGACTATGCTAGGCTTACGCACTCGCAATATCGGCGTGCTTCCACTCATCCTGGCCATCCTATTGCTACTCTGGATACCAGCCATCCTGAACTTTATTATTCCAGACCAGGCATATAACGTGGGCCAACTCTTCAAGTGGCAAGAGGCCATTGATATCTGGCGGCACCAGCCATGGATAGGTATTGGAGCAGGCAATTACCAGTTTTTTACCAATCTATATGGAATAGCAATGGGAAGCGAGACACACAATCAATATGTGGAGGTACTGGCAGAAATGGGTGTTCAGGGACTACTCTGCCTTGTGTGGATGGTCATAGCGATCGGCTATATTGCCCTGCAGCGCTTCAAACAAGCGATGACAGGCGCGAGCAAAGCTATCACCGTATCTTATCTGGGGTACTACACTGCCTTGCTTATTCTAAGCTTCTCAGGCAACTCATTTCTGCCATCCGCAGCAGACACAAATGGGACGAGCGCCCAGATTATTGCCTCTTATCACTGGTTTCTGCTAGGTATCGTGCTAAACATACCCCAATGGGAAAAAGCCGGAACACCCCCTGACCAGGCTCCACTCCTGGATACTCCAAAGAAGCAGCTGCATAATCCTAAAAAATGCCTGTCATAGCTCAAATACTACAAATCTGCTATTTAGGTCAGCTGTACAATAATCATAAGTATAAGAAACAAAGAAAGCATCTTCATTATATAGCTAAGGACTGATTATCATGCGCATCTTATTTGTCACTCCGCAGGTGCCATCACGCATGCGTGCACGCTCATTCAACCTGCTCAAGGCGCTTTCAAAAAAACATGATATCGCCCTGGTTTCACTATTAGTAGATAAATACGACATGGCATTGTTAAAAGAGGTAGAACCTTATTGTGCCTCTATTGACCTGGTTCCTCATACAAAATGGCAGAGCCAGGCCAATCGCCTGCGTGCCCTCGTCACGCGGATACCGCTGAGCATCGCTGCCTTGCGCTCGGCTACCTTGATCCAATGTCTCAAAGAAGTTGTTCAAAGGCAGCATATCGACCTCATCCACGCAGAAGTAATCACACTGGTTCCAGCCCTGAATGCATTGCGAGAAGAGATACAGATACCCATAGTCTATGACGCTGTCAATTGTGCCTCATGGCTCTTACAACAAAAACTGGATACCACCCACGATCCTCTCAAACGCTGGTTTATCCAGCGCGAGATGCAAAAAATGCGCCAGTTTGAAGCCTCCAGGCTGGCACAATTTGAACAGATCATTATCGCCAGCGCCTCAGACCGAGATCGCCTTGGCCTCCTGATGGAACATCCGCACAACATCAAGGTGGTTAGCAATTGCGTGGATACTGATTACTTCAAACCAGGACGCAGCCGACCCAGGCATACGAACTCGCTGATCTTCTGTGCCAGGCTAGATAACTGTTCCAACGCACAGGCCATCCTGCACTTCTGCGCGCGCATACTGCCCTTGATCTGGCAAGCAAAGCCCGAAACCTGTCTGACTATCGTCGGTCCCAATCCTCCAATAGAGGTCAAAGCGCTGGAGGCAGACAAGCGCATTACCGTTACTGGCTATGTACCAGATACACGCTCATACCTGGATAGTGCCGCCGTGGCCCTGGCTCCTCTACTGGTCCCGACTGGTCCACAGTTCAAAATACTCGAGGCCCTGGCGATGGAGACACCCGTCGTGACCACCCCTCGCTGCAGCCGGGCGCTAGGTACATCACACGGCCAACACCTGCTGGTTGCGGAAGGCCCCAGGCCTATGCTGAAGCGGTCATAACCTTACTCAATCATCCATTTCTGGCCCGGGCCCTGGGAGAGCATGGTCGAAAATTCGTCATCGACCACTACAGCTGGTTAAGTGCCGCTGCCAACCTGAATCAACTCTATGCCGAATTGCCAGATATAGCTGATCTCTATGATCCCCAGACACCCTTACCATTTTCACATAATTCGCACACCGAGCAGATCAGAAAAGTATGATCATCTATATAAGGTAAATGCTGTATAAAATCTAAAAACACACGGAAAGGATAGTTTCATGACAATTAATCAGTACATACATGCGTTAAAGAAGCGCTGGCAATTGATTGTTTTGTGTTTCCTGGCCGTGGGACTGGGAGCATATGCAGGCAGTAAACTGATCATTCCACGCTATCAATCTACCGCGATTATCCAGATTGTGCTTCATTCAACTAGCAATCAGATAGACATCAATAGTCTCCTGGCCAGCGATCAATTGGTGCAAACACAGGCCCAGCTGGCTGGCAGCGTGCCCGTGTTACGTGAAGTGGCATCCCATTATCCACATCTTACCCCGAACAGCTAGCCAGCGAGATCAAAATCACCCCCAAAGCTGGTACCCAGCTCTTCAACATTGATGTGTTGGATGCCGATCCCAGACGAGCCGCGACCATCGCCAACGACATCGCCAGCACCTCGATCAGACAACAGGTCGAGCTAATCCAACAGAATAAAATGGTATCGCTGCAACAGATCCAGAATGATCTGAAACAGACGCGTGCCCAGCTCAATGATATAGAGAACCAGCGCGCCAAACTGGCGGACGACAAAACAAAGGAGATCGACGCGCGCTCACTGGATACCCAGGCCGAGGATCTACATCTGCATTATAGTCAGTTGCAATCGCTCCTGGCACAGATTGAGTTGACTGAGGCCCAGGGCGTTACCTTCTTACATGTTGCTCAAATGGCTCAACCAGCCAACCAACCGGCCCAACCGAATGTGCGCTTCAATACCTTACTGGGCTCAGTCAGCGGCCTATTGTTCGGCCTGCTGCTCACCTTCATACTTGAGTTATTTGATGGTCATATATATAGTGAGGACGAGCTAGCTCAATTAGTGGACTGGCCGCTGCTCACCACGATCTGGAATGAGTCGGTCAGCAAGAAAAAGGGACAAAAGCAAAGCGAGTTATATATACCTGATAATAAGGATGCCAATAGTGAGGCCTATCGTCTATTGCGTGCCAATATTGGTCTCTACCAGGTCCATCAACCTATCCGCACCATACTGGTCATCAGCGCCACGCCCCAGGATGGTAAAAGCACGATCGCCGCCAATCTGGCCATTTTTATGGCGCGTGCCAACAAGCGAACCCTGCTAATTGATGCTGACCTGCGCCGTCCCACGCTGGCGCAAAAATTCCACCTGCAGCCGGATCAAAATGGCTTCAGCGACGCCATCCAGCACTATGCGACAGAACATACGTCTCCTAAAACCTCCACCGCCATACTAGAGGAGATCAGTACAGGCAAAAATGGCGTGCTCAAAGATTACATGCATGCAGGCAATATACCTGACCTGCTCGTAATGCCGAGCGGCCCCCTCCCTCCTAATCCATCTGAACTCCTGGATTCAAAGGCCATGGATCAATTTATGGCAGCCCTGAAGCAGTGCGAGTGCGAGACCATTATTTTTGATACCCCACCGTTGTTAGGTCTCTCGGATACGACCATTCTTTTACCAAAAGTCGATGGTGTTTTAGTGGTAGTCGATATTAAGAAAGCCAGCAAGAAAAACATCCAGCGCGTCCAGATGTTATTAGGGCAGTCAGAGAGCCGGGTCCTGGGCTGCATTATCAACAAACACAAGTATAATCCCCGTGAGCTCCCGTTTGATTATTACCATAATCAATCAGCCAGCACGGTTGTAGAGGAACCGCAAAAACAGCCAGCGCGACCCAGGCTCAAAGTAGAGAAAACAGCCAGGCGGCTCACGCTGCCCAAAGTAGCCAAAGAAAAACTTAGCGTCCAGCAGAGCATGAGTAAGCAACAGCAGCAAGCAATCATGCAAATTACGGCAATGGATACCGTTCCCTCTTTACCTGCTATCGAAAAGAGAATACCTGCGATTGAAAAGAGAAGCCCTGAAGGATACCTGGCGCTTGAGGATGGTGTGCGCCTGTATTATAAAGTTATTGGCAATAAACCCCAGACCCTGATCATCCCGGCCGCTAGCTGGCTGGCCGCCGATCTCACCGCCCTGGCGCAAGAGTATACCCTTATCTTTTATGATCAACGCGGTCGCGGTAAATCCGATGCCATCCTGGATCGCAGCAAAATCGGCATGCAGCAAGACATTGATGACCTGGAAGCCATACGGCAACACTTCAATGTACAACACTGCTCGCTGCTAGGATGGTCCTATCTGGGTGGCACTACCGCGCTCTACAGCCTGCAGTATCCAACCCGGGTCAAATGCCTGATTCTGGTGGCGCCAATGGCGCTACGCTGCTGCAAATATGAAGATAGCCGGAAGCTAGATCCAGATAAGCGCCTGGACCCTCGGGCCATCAAACGCTTAGAAGAGATGCTAAAAAAAGGCGTTGACAAAAAAGATCCCGGCACGTATAACCGCGAATATATCAAAGCCACGCGCCTTCCACGTCAGATGGGCAAGCCCCAGGCCCTGGCGCGCATGAAAAGCGATCCCTGGGTCTCACCCAACGAATGGCCGGATGCGATCTCTGCCTTCTTCGATACCTTTGCCCGCTCCATCGGCGACTGGGATTGGCGCGCCAGGATCGTCACACTGACAATCCCAACCCTCGTCATTCATGGAGAGGAAGATCTCGTGCCCCTCTCTTCATCACAGGAGTGGGTAAAAACGCTGCCTGACAGTCGCCTCTTGAGCATTCCAGCCGTAGGACATTATCCCTGGCTAGAGAGTCCAGAGATTTTCATGCCAGCAGTCATACAGTTCATCCAGGAACAATGGCCGCCTGAATTACCAGCGCACCAGAGCCTGGTCGTCTCACAGTCACATCGCAGTAAACGCTGATTAATCAACATGATAAACAACTGAACGCAGGTGTACGCGCTCAAGTAGTGAGGACACCTGCTCGCAGAATGTCCAGAAGAAAGAGACCTGGGAACCGGCACGCATCAGGTCTTCATCCATACTCTCCTGATTGGCAAACCAGGGCGCCGGATTGGTAATCCGCAGGCAAAGTACACCAAATGAGCGATCATCGGCCTTCAAAGGAATCAGGCGCAGCGTCGAAATTGGTGGCACGCCTTGATAATAACGAATATTCAGGTCGGCATCCTGTTTATAGGGCTGAGAAGTCTGGCGCCGCTCCATCATACGGCCCTGGAGCATCGATGTAACAGCCAGCAAACGCTCCTCATAATCCAACTCAAAGCCACCAGGCCCTGAGGTCATCAACTGCTTTAGCGCCCCCTGCTCATCCGGTAATAGCAAAGCGCAGTGGCTCACGCCCCAGGAGGCAAACACCCTGGTCACAGCCAGAGCAACAATCTCCAACTGATCATCGAGGGATTCATGAGAATTGGTCAGGCGAATCAGTTCATAGAGGATACGAGCTTCGCTCTCGCGTTGCCGGGCCAGAGCCGAACGTTGACGCAGCACAATCGTCAACTGACTGGTCAACAAGGCTGTAATTAAAAATACAAAGAGGGCCACCCACTCTTCCCAGCGATTAATGGTAAAGAGGTAGAGAGGCGGTACCAAAAAAAAGTCGAACGAAAAGAAAGCCACAAACGAGGCCAGGAGAGAGGCATAGCGCCCAAAGATACTGGCCAACGCCAGGATCACCAGCAGATAGATGATCGAAATATTTGGAATGCGTGGGTAGAGATGAAAAGCCGCAATCAATGCGGTCACACCTAAAGTCCCAAAAAAACCAAATACACTCTCCCATAATATCCCCTGCCAGCTCACCGGCTTTCTTCCGCGCAGTTGAGGGATACTTTCCACGTTTTGCATAGGTGTTCTTCTTTCCAAAAAGCAAAACCAGACCAAAGTTTGTTGATTTACAATTCAGCTATCTTCCAAGCGAGCAACATCTATCTTATCTATTTAAGTGTTACTATTATACGCTTTTGCGATGACTCTTGCTACAAATCATGCCCGAAATTCCCAATCTATCCCCTAAAATAGTCTCTTCCAATGCCGCCTGCGGCGGCATTGGAAAGGAAGGAGAAGTTGGGGGCACAGCCCCCAGGCCCCCAGTCAAGGGGCTCGCCGCCCCTTGCATCCCCGCCAGACCGCCTGACCGCTCATAGGTGCCACCGGGAAGATGGAGAAGTTGGGGCACACCCCAGGCCCCCAGTCAAGGGGTTCGCCGCCCCTTGCATCCGGGCTTACCCCAATACCATTTAGTTAAGAAGAATTTGAGCTCAAACATGGGATGGGAGCTTGCCCCCCCTTTTCCCTTCCTGTACGAAAAAGCGACAAGAAAGACGATGCTCATAGGTTCGGCCCTCAGCGGCCGATTGCCACCCCGGTAGGGTGGCCCGGTCTCCTCACCGCTCGGTCTCTCGTCACCGATCCCTCGACCCACGCGGTGCCCAAACGCATGGTCCGTGTGTGGGCACCGCGTGAAGGAAGGGCAAATACCACGGGGTGCTTGAGATACCGGGCCGCCCTACCGGGGCGGCAATCGGGCGCTGAGGCCCGAACCTATGACATCTCTTTTCTTGTTGCCTGGTCGTATGGGAAAGGGAGGGAGGGCTTGTCGTCCGCTAGCAATCACCATGTTTGAGCTCAAATTCTTCGTATCTTAACGGTATTGGGGCTTACCCCCTGCCTCCCTCTGCAGGTGGGGTAGAGGAGAAATATTATCTACCCATATATAGGGTAACAAAAAAAAGCTCAATTTTTGTTCAAAAATTTCCCATAAACTCTCAAAAAAACTGAGGAATAGAACAGGCACCAGCAATGGTTCCCACGATAATAGACACGGGGAACAAAAGATAGCAGAAAAGCACATAGCAATGCATAAAAATATCTATTGAAATGAAGGAGAAAGCATGCTATAACAGAAGAACAATTTTGTAAAAGACTATCAGAAATAAGGAATCGTATATGAATTCACAGGTTCCACCTCGTCTGATCGACTTTCATAGTCATTATTATGACGAAGGTTGGCTCCCTCTACCCACGCCACAAGGAACCAGTGGCATTGCACGTGCGTGGCCGCTCCTCACCAATATAGAGGATCAACTGGCAATCATGGACGTGGCAGGCATTGATGCCAAGGTGATCAGCGCCCCTTCCAGTACGATCGTTTCGCCGGTCGAGCAGCTGCCATTGATTATGATGGAGCGCATCAATGATCAGATAGCCACGTTGATTGCACGCTATCCAGAACGCTTACTGGGGTTGGCCACCATCGATGCCTTCCAGGGTAAAGCGGCGGCCCGTGAAGTGATGCGGGCGGTCCAGGAATTGCAGCTAACGGGTATCTGTATCGATTGTTCGCAGGGTGGTCGCTACCTGGATGCCCCGGAGACGCGTCCGGTGTTTGAAATAGCACACGAGCTGGGCATAACAATTTTTATCCATCCCGTTAGCCCGGCTGGACTCACAGAGCGACTGGCGCACCTGGGGCCATACTGGCACGCTGCTGGCCAGAGGCACCGAGAACGCTGCCAGTATCCTGACCCTGCTGCGCAGTGGCATATTGGATAAATATCCCAGACTGAGAATCGTACTGCCCATGATTGGTGTGGCGGCCCTTATCTTCGCGGGTCTGGCCGAACAGGAATATACGCGCGACGACGGCTGGAAGGGTTCAGCACCAGGAGCGGCACGCAAAAACCTGTATATTGATACGATGGGTTTCGATCTTTCCACCTTACGCTTCGCGCTAGATCTTTTGGGTCCTGAGCATCTTATTATCGGCAGCGACTGGCCCATTATGCCAATTACAACCCGTCGTCGCGTCGATGAAATACTGCTCCATTTAAATCTAACCGAAGCACAGAAAGCGGCCGTGCTTAGTGGTAATACCGAGCGCCTGCTCACACCAATCACTGACTAGGTCAGTTTTTCAACACAAGCAACCTGCTAGGAGAGTGAGCCAAAGCGTTGCATATGCTGACGCTCTCGCTCCAGCGCATCGGCGGGAAATGGCTTTTCACCACCAATTGAACGTGCATCCAGCGTCATCTCGGCTGCCTCCTCCATGATCACGATCAATTGAGCCGCAGCCAGGATATCGCGACTAAAAGATAACAGCCCGTGATTTCCCAACAAGACCGCAGGGACCAGAGGATGGGCGCGTAGCTGCGCGACAATATTAGTAATCGATTCCTGAGATCCGCGAGGCGCCCAATCCGCGACAGGAATATCTTCAACAATCCCAAAACGTAGAAATGCCTCATAGACACAGGGCAATGGCTGATTGGCCAGCGCGAAACTGGTAACCCGGGGCGAATGAGTATGAATAACGGCATGTACATCCTGACGCTCACGATAGACGCAGGCATGCATTCCGATGATCTCACGCGTCACTGGGTCCAGTTCACCCTCCACGACTTCGCCATCAAAGGTCACTGCCACCAGTTGTTCCGGCAACAAATGAGCAATATGGCTGGTCGAAGTGATCAACATAAGATCCTTGCCAGGCAAACGTACACTCATATTGCCATGGCCACTACGAGAAAGCACACCCGTTTGTGCGAGGCGCTGGGCCGCCTGGACCACCTGCTCACGTAACTCACTATAGCTTAATGGTTCCATTAAATCCTCTCAATCAATGCGATTTCTTTGCTACTCTTCTTGCCATAGAATATCTCACGAAAGCGTATTTTCCAAACCGAACAAAAAACTACGCACATGAAAGCGAGCTATGCTCATTTTTTGGCTGGTTGCACATAACGTACATAAATACCCTGCCCCCGACGGTGCATAAAATATTCTGGACGGGATCATAGGTCATATCACCTTGCTTCAGCAATGGCACAGCCGCCGGCTTTGGGAGCAACGATAAAATACTCTGAGTCGGTACTTTCGCGAGCGGATAATTAAAATGCTGGAACACCTGCTGAGGATGATCGCATATCTTTTGCAGGCCAGTCATCAAGGTAGCCTCACGCGTGTGGACAGTCTGTACGGCCTCCGTTTCATCTGGCATTGGGATAAACCAGACGGTAGCTAACATACATATAATCAGTAGAATACCTACCAGGCGCCATGGACGTTGTCTCATCCTATGCAAGGCTTTAAACATGCCAAACCGGTAGCGTACTATCCATCGATCGAGTTCATCAGGTGGTCCACCGAAAGATTTAGAGTTTCTTGCTCCCAGGGGTGAGGAGAAGCCACGAAAAGGATATTTCATCGCACTGATCCTCTCTAGCTTGCTGGATAAAACCAGGGGACTATCGAAGCAGCTCTTATAGATTTTACGCATTCAAGGAGTGCACATGACTTAGAAGTACATAGGTCCTAAATTAATAATAATATAAAAAGCTCTAGAATGGTAGGGATCAGCGCAAACCACATTAATATCCACCATGCTAGAACTTTTTAGTAGAAAACAGAACAGAACTAGTCACTCTTGATTTCGCCGCTCTCTAGCTGACTTTGAATCAATTTAGAATAGAAGCCGCCCAGTTTTAAGAGCTCGCGGTGGGAGCCGCGCTCAATGATCTTACCTTGATCCAACACCAGGATCTGGTTAGCGTTGCGGATAGTGCTTAAGCGATGGGCAATGATGATCTGGGTGCAGGCAAACTTACGCAGGTTACGCTCAACGGTAGCCTCGGTAACGACATCCAGGCTGCTGGTCGCTTCATCCAGCATTAAGATGGCCGGGGCGGTAGCGATCGCACGGGCGAGGGCAATACGCTGGCGCTGGCCACCCGACATGGCGCTACCACCTTCCGATACAAAGGTCTCGTACTCCATTGGCATAAGCATGACATCATCGTGCAAGGAGGCAATCTGCGCAGCTTTAATTACCCGCTCCATACCCATAGTAGGATCGTTAAAGGCGATATTTTGGCGGACCGAGCCGCTGAAAATGTTCGCCTCCTGCATCACCACACCAAATTGCGCCCGCACTGCCTGATAATTCATCACGCTGAGCGGAATATTATCATAGAAGATCTCGCCACTGGTCGGTAGATACAGGCCAAGCATCAACTTACCCAGCGTCGTCTTACCCGAACCCGATTTACCCACCAGGGCTATTTTCTGGCCAGCCGCGATATTCACATAGATGTTTTTCAAAATCGGCGGCGAGTTTGGATCATACTGGAACGATACATTCTCCAGGCGCACGCTACCTAACAAACGGGGAGGTAACTTGACCGTGGTCGCATCCTGCTCCGGTGTAGCATCCATTACATCCGAGATGCGCTCCAGATGAGCCTGGACATACTGCAAGGTCTGAGCACTGCTAATCAAGGATGACAACGGTGTCAAGAAGGCGATGGCCAGCGCATTGAGGGCTAGCATGGTACCAACTGACAATTGATTATTGAGCACCTGAATCGTACCTACCCAGAGCAACAAGAACGGGGCCAGTGAAGAAAGAGATCCCATACCGGTTGAGATGAGCGAGGAGATGTAGTTGCGCCGCGTGGCCACATTCATTTGTTCAAAAAAGAAGTTAGACCAGGTATTGCGAGCTCGCTGCTCAGCGCCCGCCGCCTTTAACGAGACTATCCCTTTGAGCACCTCTGAGAAATAGCCCTGAGCTTTGCCGCTGGCAATCAGCTCGCGCCGCGCCAGTTCGCGTACAGGACGGGCAGTCCATAATAGTAGTACACCCTGCAGCGTGCCAATAGCGATCACGATCAAGGCGATAAACGGCGAGGCCGCCAGCAGGATAATAAAGTAGACGAGCACAAAAACACCATCCAGGGCGGTTGAGATGAGCTGATTACCGATTGCATCGCGAATAACCAGATTACTGCTCAGGCGCGAGATAATATCACCGCTGGAGCGCTGTTGAAAGAAGCGCAAGGGTAATTTAAGCAGATGATCAAAAAAATTGAGCATCATTTCCATATCCAGCCGGGCCTGGAGATAAGACAACACGGTGGCTCTCAGGAGGGTTGTCACAGTCTGTGAAATGATGATCAATAACAGGCCAATACTCACCAATGTTAAGCCATCACGTAGCCTCAAAGGTAGAATCTGATCCACCACAATCTCAGTAAAGATCGGCACCACCAGGCCAAAAGCCTGTAGTAGCAACGAGGCCAGCAAAATCTGTCCCATTGCCCCTGGCGCCAGGCCCAGGTAGCGCGCCACATACGAGCGCAAATTTATACGATTGAGCTGTGAAGTCTCAGTTGAAAAGTCAGGTCCCGGCTCCAGCTTAATTACAATGCCTGTAAAACTGCGGTCGAACTCTTCTCCAGTCACGCTCCGCCGCCCGCTGGCAGGATCAACCAATTGGACCGACTCGGGGCTCCAACGTTCAACAATCAAGAAGTGATTGAATTCCCAGTGGACGATCGCAGGAAGCTTCACATTGCTGAAATTGTTCTCCTGTAAAGAGATCGCCCGTACTTTCAATCCATAGGCACGTGCAGACTTTACCAGCGCCAACGCATTCAGGCCATCACGGCCCACACCACAAAATTCCCGCATCTCGGCAACCGTGGTCTTACGCTTATAATAGCTCAAGATCATAGCCAGGCAGGCGGCCCCACACTCAACTGCTTCCATCTGCTGCAAGGGAGGAACGCGACGTCTATGCTTATACTTTTTAGTCGATGTAGTTGTAGCAGCCCCTTTAGGGGGTGTGGGAGGAGCCGGGGTAGGAGGAACCTGGGCCTGTTGGGGAGGGGGAATAGGAGCGGCAGCCTGTTCCTGAGCTTGCTCACGGGCCATAGCCGCTTGCAGGAAAAATGTCTGGGTCAACATCGTTTTTTCACGATGGTCCATTAAATCCTTTACTTCAGGCGCAAGCGGCTGATTTGGAGCCTGGAGGTCCGCCAGGTAGGCAGATCGGCGCTTGCCAGATTGCAAAATCGAGGCATCCAGATCCTCAGGTTTATTGCTCACTTATTACCCCCCACAAATTGACTAATGCCAGGAATTAATGACAGCACAGGACGGGTCCCTATCTGTATCTGGGCATTTATCACGCTGCCCGCGAACGACTTCAACAAATTTGCCGAACTATTTTTGACCGTAACCACAACTGATGGCTCCTCAATCACTCCCCAGCCGCTACTGCCCAGATTAAATTGCTGGCGCGCATCCGTGGGCGTCATCACTTTCTTGTCGACACTCTCTACAGTTGTCGTAAAATCAGGCCCATTAAGGCCAACCTGGACGCGCACAGGCATGCCCGCCTGTATAGTATTCAACTGGTTAGCCGGTATAAAAATGTACACACCCTGAGCTTCATGAGCGGTTTTCTGCCCCAGCACAATACCTGAAGCTGTAGTGAACATAGGAATCTGCCCAAACCAGGAAACAACCACGGCAATTAGCAGCACAGCCAGCACAATCCATAACACAGCCGCTGTGCGCAAAGAAATCAGTCGCGGCACCACTGCTTCTTGATTCTGCTGCGAATAATGCTTTAATGCACGCTCACGATATGGAGAAGGCCTGGTTGACATGTATACCCTTTCCCTCAACTATATATATCCCAACACTAATCACTCTATAAACGCCTGCTATATCAGATTTTGAACCCGTAATATCCTAAAATGTGTCAGGCTCCCATTATCATGGGAAGCATATCGCTCCTGTGCGGACATGCGCTGGCGCGCCCGAGCTTTTTTTCTTATGTGGTGCAAAAAGTGCGCCGAGCGCACTTTTTGCACCACATAAGAAAATTTGTATGAGCCAGTCCCTGGCGTGAAAGCTCATACGCGAAGGACGCGGTGGTGATGGGAGTCTGATAAACTCCTAACAATGTGCCTGTTATCTTGGTATGGTGCAAAAAAAGTGCGCTCGGCGCACTTTTTTGCACCATACCAGGAACTTCTTGAGCGCCGAAGGCACGTACCTCAGATGTAAAGATTGCGGCTATCATGAGAATCAGGCGCACTCCTACAACACTAACGCTTTTTGAGATATGGCGTCAATAGATATAAATATGTATTTTTATTGTGGTGCAATAAAAATAATGACTGGTCTTTACCCCTTTAGGAAATAATAGTGCCGCCGAACATTATTAATGGAGAAACTGACAAGGATTAAACAAAAACCAATAAAGACTGTAATAGTCCAATATCCATGTTTATCCCTGTCAACTCAATGGACAGTTTCATTGGTGAAACTGGTTCAGTTCATTAAGACTTATGTCTACCAAAAAATTTGTTCAGTTCTTAATAAAAAGACTGAACGCCAAGGAGATTTTTAATCATGGCTAAAGCAGAATCAGTAAATATTGATCAGTACCTGCAAGGTTTGAAATTCCCAGTTCAGCGCGAAGAGCTCGTTAACCATGCTCGCAAACAGGGTGCTGATGAGCAGACATGCCGTCAGTTGAACCAGCTCCCTAACCTGCACTATCGCACCATCAACGAAGTGAACCGCGATTGGCAGCAGAGCTGGGACGACAACAAAGCTAGCCGTAACTAGCCGACCTGTTGCTTAGAATCCCCAGAATCCCCGAGCACCCATAGTGTTCAGAGTGCCCCCGGTAGATGACTCGCAGCTACCGGGGGCACTTACTATAAGAAAATGTTTACCTACCAGCCCCCCGAAGCCTGAACACAACGTATGGGCTGCTGGCTATCAAGAAAATAGCCAGCAGCCCATAAAAAAAGCAGAACAACAAACATCAAGATAGGGGCTTTAAAGGACTACCTGGTGAATGGTTTCTTGTAACTGCTTCTGAACATCATTCAGGGCTGAGGTGGGATCAACCTTGCCGGTATTATAGACCGGAGAGAGCACATTAGAAATCACGCTATCAAACTGGTTATAGCTAATCGCCAGGTGATTGATTGATTCTTGTCCATGGTTCAAAGAACCCTGGCCGAGCTGCATCAGTTGATCTGTGGAAAGGCTGGGCATAATTTTATGGGTGTTGGCGGCCCATTCTGGCAGGAGCTGTGACCAGGGAGACATCGCGCCTGAAACCTCCATATAGGATTTGGCACCATGCGCAGGATCGCTCAACCACTGCAGAAACGTCCAGGCTTCCTTCGGATGCTTGGAATCTTTTGCCAGCATCCAGGGATCGGTAAACAGGACATCTTTGGTGTTGCTACTAAAGTGTGGTAGAGGCGCAATGGCCCAATGGAAGGTGGCGGGTTTATTGGCCCACAGGCCCCAGACTCCAGTCATAGACATACCAACTTTGCCGCTCAAGAAACCGTTAAGGAGACTGGCATCGGCCGGCAAAGGGGCAACCTGATATTTGTACATCAGATCACGCTTCCACTGCACCGATTGTACAACCGCCGGGCTGGTAGCATTGGTTGCCGCCACCACGCCATTTTGATAAGTAGACTGCTGGAAGTAATCACCACCAAACAGCATTGGATTAGCATCCTCAGGCCAGAGATCATCGCTCATACCATAGCGACGATTATTCAAGGAACTACTATGGACCGTCATCGCCTGGGCATCTTTCAGCATCGCATCCCAGGTCCAGCCAGGATCATCCCAACTGGTTGGTGGCATCGGCAGGTGAGCCTGCTTGAACATATCAACATTATAGAAAACGTAGCTGCCACCCGTCGAAAACGGAATGGCATACACATGGCCATTGACGCTATATTGATCCAGCAACTTCTGATCCATACCATCGAACGAAAAGTTGCTAGCTTTAATATAGGGGGTTAAATCGGCAGCAAAGCCACGATACACCTCATCGGCCCAGCTATTATTGCCCCAGATCGAAAAGATATCGGCCGGCTCCCAGCCTACCTGCATGGTTACTAGCTTCTGATCAAAATTGGCGCCTGAGGGAACCAGAACCATCTTAATGTGAATAGTGGGATGAGAAGCCTCAAACTCATCCACAACCTTGTACTCCCAGGGATTAATATTAGGGTCGGTCCGCACTAGCCAGGTTACGGTAGTCTGGCCGGAAAATGTTTTGGCATTGATACCCAGAACACTACAGCCTGTATTAACCAGGATAATCAGGCATAGGAACGCACCCAGTATCAGCGTTCTGCTCAACCTTTTAAGCATTGGCCACCTCGCTCAATCGGAATTTTCTATTTCCGTAATTGCCTACTTTGCAATCCATGTACATACGCATTTACTGTAGCTTCTCCAAACTCGGCCGGGCTACCACAATTCCTTGAATAATGTAGCGCTGTGAGAAGAAAAAGACGATGATACAGGGAATCACCGCTACCAGTGAGGCGGCCATCAACATGTTCCATTGGGTAGAACCATAAGCAGCCGTATACTGGGACAGACCAAGGCTAATCGGATAAGACTCATTGGTATTCAGGTAGATCAACGGACCCATCAGATCGTTCCAGTGGAACATGAAGGAGAAGATAGCTACAGCCGCCAGGGCTGGTTTGGCCAGCGGGAGTATGATCTGCCACCAGATTACCAGATGACTGGCACCATCCAGTTTGGCGGCCTCCACCACATCACGCGAGATGCCACGGAAAGCCTGGCGCAACAAAAAGATCAAGTAAGGGCTGCCAAAGAAGGTCGGCACAATCAATGGTAGGTAGGTATCAATCCATCCCAGTGAACGGAACAGCAGAAATTGAGGGATGATCATCACCTCGTACGGAATCATCATCGTTGCCAGCACGCAGATAAAAACGAACTCACGATATTTAAAGCGCACATGAGCAAAAGCATAGGCCACCAGTGAAGAGGAGAGGATGTCCCCAATAATGGTTAACAGACAGTAAGCCGCCGAGTTCCCCATATATTGGAAGACAGGTACCGTAGTCAAGGCCGTTACAAAATTCGACCAGAGAGGTGGATTGGGAATGATAATAGGCGGAAATGCACTGACATCGGCCAGCGATTTCAGGGCCGTTGAGAGCATCCAACCAATCGGTATCAAGAAGATGATGGCAAAGAAAATGAGCAAGGCATAGATAATGATCCGGTTTATGCGCTTGCGCAACAGAGCATTTTTCCTGGCGGTATCTACCTGCGTTACTTGCAATGACATATCTGTTACTCCCTCTTTAACTAAGCTTCGTAGTACACCAGGCGGCGGCTGGCCTGCAACAATGCGATGGTCAACGCCAGGATAATAACAAACAGAATCCACGCCTGACTGGCTGCATAGCCAAACTTAAAGTACTGGAATGCGTTGTTGAAAAGATAGAGTACGTAAAATTCGGAAGCATAGTTCGGGCCTCCCTGCGTAATCACATACCCCTGGACAAAGACCTGGAAGGCGCCAATTACACCGGTCACCAGATTCAGCAAGATCGCTGGACTGATCATTGGCACAGTAATATGGCGGAACTTATTCCAGCCGTTGGAACCATCCAGGGCGGCCGCTTCATAAAGTTCTGAAGGAATGTTTTGGAGGGACGCCAGGAACACGATCATCGGGCCGCCTAATCCCCAGAGGCTCATGATCACAAAAGAAGGGATTACAGTGCTCTCATCCTGAAACCAGAGGCTCGATGGCAGGTGCAGGGAATTCAATACATAGTTGGCGATACCCAGATCGGGATTGAAGATCCACTGCCAGAGCAGGGAAACGGCTACACCAGAAATGACGGTGGGGATGTAATAGATGGTTCGGAATACACCGAGGAAACGCACACGTTGATTGAGCAATAGCGCGAGCATGAGTGAGCCAATGAGCGCCAGCGGCACCGATAGCACGACGTAATACACTGTAACGGCCAACGACTTCAAGAAAATCGAGTCGGAAAAGAGGGTCACATAGTTTTGCAACCCGATAAAGTTTGGCACCGTCGATGTTCCAGTGTAATCAGTGAAGCTCAAGATAAACGACGCAATAACAGGACCGCCGGTAAAGAAAATAAAGCCAATCACCCAGGGCGAGATCAATAGCCAGAAAGATCGCGCCTCGCGTGCCTCAAGACTATTCTTGCGGCTACGCCGTTGCAGTTGCTTGTGAGAACTCGTGGTTGGCGTGGATGTTACATTGGCAACCTCGACATCAGATGTACTCACGTTCAGTCAACCTCCTTGTATACTGAAAGGCAACAAAAGTCATAGAAAGCTACTACAATCAGAAACATCGTTTCTCTGATTGCTTCCACAAAATCACGCACTATGACAGTAAGGGTTGGGGGAAAATGAGGACGTTAACCTGATGAATGAAAAGGGTAATTTACATGCATCTTAAAACCTACCTTCGTCGTTTAGCGCATCTTCAACGATCAGCTAACAAAAAGCCTGGCGAGTTTACATAAGCTACGCTACTTTAGTAAACATACATCCCGCATTCCAATCAATGAACACAGCGAAGATATCGTAAAGCATATAGTTAAGCATAATGATTTTATTGTAAAAGTCAATACTATTTTTCTGTAAATAATTTGCGTTGTAAAACGCGTTATTTTCAGAAAAATAGTAGCTTAGATCTTATCCGAAAACCTAATGATGAGAAGCATACTGAAAACAAATGAGTCCGCAAGCCAGCTGCAAGAACGCTTGATACGTTTGACCAAGCTTTTCCCAGCGGACCAGCAAGCGGCGCCACCGATTGAGCCAGGAGAAAAAGCGCTCGACCACCCATCGACGCGGCGTTTTTCCTGGTTCCAGGCTGTTGGCTTCTTCCTGGGGAGGCTGATACCACGTGTGGTACTTCCGGTTGAGCCGCACGTGTGGTTCATAGCCTCGTTCATAGAGCTCACCATAGATTGCCTCATGATCATACGCCGCATCCAAGCACAGGTTTTGAGGATGCTCCACGGTGGGTTCTGGTTGTTCAGCGACGAGAGCATCCAGGGTGGAGAAAAGCAGCTTGCTATCATGGCGGTTGGCCCCATCAATGCACAGCGCCAGGGGCAAGCCACGGCGATCACACAGAATGCTCCGTTTGGTTCCCTGTTTGCCGCGATCGGTGGGAGCGGGGCCGACGGCGGCTCTGGCGAAAGGGGCTTTCACGGTCGAGCTGTCGGCGCTCTGCCAGTCCCAGCTGATGCCGACCAAGTCGTCATAGTGTTGCAGGCCAGCCTGCCACAAGCGCTCAAAGACGCCTTGGGCTTCCCACTCGCGGAAGCGGTCATAGACGGTGCTGGATGCTCCCAACTCACGAGGCAGGGCGTTCCATTGAATGCCGGTTCGCAACACATAGACGATGGCGGCAAACATCTTGCGATCATCGGCTGCAGGCCTTCCGCCTTTGGGATGCGGCGGCCGTTCTGGGATCAGGGGGCGTACGCGTTCCCACAGTTCATCGCTGACTTCCCACGGTCGTGTTCGTACCATCGTTGTTCACCTCATCGTTTTTTGTCTGTATTGTATCACTGGTTTTCGGATAAGGTCTTAGTAAAGCTCAACATGTTTTTTTCAGGGCTTTTCATGTTCCTCTTTGGCGCCTGCGGCGCCGGGTTGGGAGTGTGGAGTGTGTGGTGGACGGCTGCGGCCGTCCACCACACACTCCACACCTGCAAGGCCCCTCTGAGCCGTGGCAAGTGGGGGATATCAAGCTGCGGGCACCCACCATACACTCCGCACCTGCAAGACCCCTCTGAGCTGTGGCAGGTGGGGGATATCAAGCTTGCGGGCACCCACCATACACTCCACACCTGCAAGGCCCCTCTGAGCCGTGGCAAGTGGGGGATATCAAGCTGCGGGCACCCACCATACACTCCACACCTGCAAGGCTCCTCTGAGCCGTGGCAAGTGGGGGATATCAAGCTGCGGGCACCCACCACACACTCCACACCTGCAAGACCCCTCTGAGCTGTGGCAGGTGGGGGATATCAAGCTTGCGGGCACCCACCATACACTCCACACCTGAAAGAAGGTTCATCGTATCGCTTGCTCGTGATCTCTGGACGAACATTACAAAACACTGAGGGATAGGTGAGCATTCATTGACAATTTGTCAGCGACATGGTATCAATCAATAGAAGAGTATTTTTTCTGTAAATTTTCATGGGGGAGATGAATAGGTGGCACGTTCGGTAACAGTAAAAGATATTGCGCTGAGCGCAGAAGTATCGATTGCAACAGTATCCAGGGTACTTAATAATCATCACAATATCAATGACGAAGTCAGGCAACGTGTTTTACAGGTTGCGGCAGAGTTGGGTTATTTCAAAGCAGCCAGCCGCCACTCTCCAACAAAGCAGAAAGATATACAGCTCAAAAAAATCTGCTTCCTCCTCTGCTACAGCGAATTTAATGACCGGCCAGCCCTCAGCGATCCGTTCTGGGCTCAGGTTTTACATGGTGCGGAAATAGAGGCGCGCAAATCAAGTACCCAGCTCATCTATCAAACGGTAGCCCACCAGGATTCTCCCTATATTCTACAGGCGCAAATTCATGAAATGGAAGCTGACGGAATTCTCCTGGTTGGTCCTTCGGAGATCAACACCGTCCAGGCTATTCAGAAAGTTAATACGCCGCTGGTCCTGATAGATAATTACGTGTCAGGATTAACCCAAAAGGTCGATACGATCTTATCTGATAATTATGAAGGGGCCAAACAGGCCACCCACTATCTTATTCAACAGGGCCATCGGCGCATCGCCTATATCAATGAATACAGCACAGATTCATATCCAGCTAATACTATTCATTCATTTACATGGCGTCAAAAGGGCTATCAAGATGCGCTACTTGCGGCGGGAATAGCTATTGACAACACTATTATTTATCAACGCTATCATGATATAGCAGAAATATGTACACACCTGATCGAATTACCTGAGCCACCCACCGCCATATTTTGCACTAATGATCCAGTTGCCAGTAAAGCCATTAAAACGTTACGCGGCCTGGGCATACATATACCACAAGATATTTCAATTATGGGCTTTGACGATATTGATCTGGCAGAGCATCTCACACCTCCCCTTACCACAATGCATGTGCACAAAGAAGCAATGGGTGCGCTAGGTGTACAAACATTAATATCCCGCGTTAGCAATCCCGACGCAATACACATGAGCCACATCCTGGATGTCCATCTAGTTGTTCGAGATTCGGTACAATCACACATCAACTAAACTCTTTTTTTTCGCATAAAAGGTTTACCAACAAACTATAGGCTCATCAACTAACGAGCATAGCTGAATTTTCCGCTTAATCTCAACAATAAATAAAGTAAAAAATTGTGGAGATTAAATATTCTGTGTAAAAAAGGCCAAAAATTGTAACCTCAAGCAATTTTTCTGTGTTTTCTTCTGTTAGAGGTAAAAAATCAAGCCCGCTTTTATACGAGGTTTAATTCTATCCAAGGGAGGATTCCTTAATTATGATTCATGAGCAACGTCAAGCTCTCGACGAAATGGTTAATAAAATGCGCTCTGGCCGTCTGACTCGCCGTAGCTTTATGCAGCGAGCAGCCGTAATAGGACTGAGCAGTTCTGCCGCAGTATCACTGTTAGAGGCCTGTGGAGGTAGCTCGAACAGCACTGGTGGTAATGGCGCTGCAACCAACATCGTCTGGCAAAGCGATAACGACACCACAAATACTTATAAAGACATCGTCGATACATTTAACAGCAGCATTGGCAAACAAAAGGGTATTCACGTTACCTGGCTGAATGGTCCAACCAATACACAGGACATGTTGACCAAATACAACAATATGTTCCGTGCACGCAGCCATACCAACGATATTATCTCGCTCGATATTGTATATCCAGCCCAGTTTGCCCAGCAGCAATGGACAGTGCCTATCGATGATAGCAAATGGCCGGCCGCCGAGCGTGCAAAATATTTACAGGGTCCAATCAAAGGTTGTACCTACAATGGCAAGCTGTGGGCCGCTCCTTTCCGTACTGACCTGGGTCTGCTGTATTATCGCAAAGATCTGGTACCGACCCCTCCCTCTACCTGGGACGATCTGACCAATTCAGCGAAAAGCGTTTCACCCTCCAAGGTGAAATATGGCTATGTCTGGCAGGGTTCACAATACGAAGGACTGGTTTGTGACTTCGTTGAGGTACTCTATGGCTTCGGCGGTTCCGTACTGGATGCCAATGATGCTACCAAGGTAACCGTGAACAGCCCACAGGCTCTGCAAGCTCTGACCCTGATGACCAGCTGGGTTGGTACCATTTCACCTGCAGCCACCACCACTTATACAGAGGATCTGTCGCTGGCAGCCTGGGAGCAGGGAAATGCGGCCTTCATGCGTAACTGGCCATATGCCTACGTGAAGAGTAATAACCCACAGGAATCCAAGATTCCCAATAAATTTGATATCTCTTCCCTCCCACATGGTGGTAGCGAGTCTGTTGGCCACTCCGCTATCGGTGGTTGGAATATCGCCATCAACGCATACTCACAGCAGCAGGATGCTTCCTGGGAATTCATTAAGTATACCCTGAGCCCTGAGGCTCAAAAGAAGGGTGCCATTGGCGCAAGCTACACCGTCACCCTGCAGAGCATCTATGATGATCCGGATGTATTATCCAAACAGCCTCTGTTTGGTAAGCTAAAACCCATCCTGCAAAATGCGCTGCCTCGCCCTGTTTCGCCTAAATATGTAGATGTTTCTGATGCTATTCAGCGCAACGTCTACCAGGCACTGAAAAAGCAGGCAACCCCTGCCGATGCCTTGAAGCAGCTTGCATCTGACTTACAAACTGTGGTGTCATCCAAGTAGTTCTTCTGATGAATGATGGCAATGGAGTCTGGGCATGCCCAGACTCCATTACAGGTTCATCAACCGGACTCGACCTCTAACCACTGACTCAAAGATATCGGGCACATGCTATCAATGATGTTCTACGGCCTCTATTATCTTTTTTGAAGTAAAGCGAAAGAGAACTATGACAACACAAACAGCTGAAGTAAGCACCAAGAAAACACCAACACGACGAGGACGTAACAAAGATGGCAGTGGAATCATGCCATATCTGCTGGTGTTTCCAACCATTCTGCTCATCCTCGTCGTCGCAGTTTATCCGATGCTGGATTCACTGCGCATCAGCATTTTGGATAATCCATTTATTCCTGCACCCGCGGTTGTTGGCCTGGCAAACTTCGCCAGAGTGCTGGCCGATCCCGAATTCCGGACTTCGATTATCAATACAGTGATCTTCACAGTGGTCAGCGTAGCACTCGAAACCGTCTTTGGACTCTGTATCGCCCTGCTGATCAATAAAACCTTTCCAGGTCGTGGCCTGGTGCGTGCGGCTATTCTGGTTCCCTGGGCCTTCCCAACGGTCGTTTCGGCCCAGATGTGGTTCCTGATGTACAATGACCAGACCGGTATTATTACCTTTATCCTGCAATGGGCCCATCTGCTCAAACCAGGTGATACTTTGATTGGTAGTACCTCGGGCGTCATTATCGCAGCGTTGATTACCGATGTCTGGAAAACAACACCATTTATGGCCTTGCTTATTCTGGCTGGCTTACAGGTAATCCCAATGGAACTCTATGAGGCATCAGGCGTAGATGGTAGTACCCGCTGGCAATCCTTCTGGCGCATTACCCTGCCGCTGTTGCGCGCTCCTATGGTTATCGCTTTAATGTTCCGTACCCTGGACGCCTTCCGCGTCTTCGATCTGTTCTATGTCTTTGGCAAGCGTTCAGTACAATCAATGTCAACCTATGCCAACTACTTTATGTTTGGTGGAACAGCGAGCGATTTTACACCTGGCGTGGCAGCCGCGGTCATTGTCTTTCTCTTCGGTATTGTCATCAGTATCATTTATGTTTATCATTTATGTTTTCTTGATGGGCAATACATTGAAGCAAGTGGATTAAAAAGCTCTGCATAAGAGCAACAATAAATTTACGAGAAGGGAAAAGACTATGGCAGTAGCAGAGCAAAAAACAGAGACACAACAACATATAGTACAGGCACGCGCCCGCATAGCAGCCAAGAAACGCATGGAGACCGCGGGTAAGGTGGGCCGCTATATTGCGGTGGTGGTCATTGTGTTTATTTCACTGGCCCCACTTTACTGGACTTTTGCAACGTCGGTGAAAAATGGTCTCGAGATTAATCAGTCACCACCAACCATTTTTCCGCAGCAATTTGATTTCAGTAACTATGTCCAGGTATTGACCAATTCGACCTTTTTCTTGCCAACGCTGAGAAACAGTACCATCATCGCAGCAGTCACCACAGTGCTGGCCTTGCTGTTTGGTATCCTCTGTGCGTATGCGCTGGGTCGCATGAAGTTCCGTGGCAAACCAATCGTGCTGGCAACAGTGCTATCGGTGCAGATGTTTCCATTTATTGCCTTGATTGGACCACTGTTCGTCTTGTTCACAGGTCCTCTCTACCTGTATAACACCTACTGGGCCTTGATCATCTCGGACCTGGTGTTGAATATTCCATTGGTAGTGTGGTTCCTGACCTCTTTCTTCCGCGATCTGCCTCCGGATCTGGAAGAAGCCGCTCGTATCGATGGAGCATCGCGCTTGAAAGCACTCTGGTACGTCATTATGCCCTTGACCGCACCAGGCATTTTCTCGTCTGCGATCCTTTCATTCATTGCGGTCTGGAATGACTTCCTGTTTGGCTTGAACCTGACGAGCGACGAAAGTGCACAGCCAGTTACAGTTGGTATCACGCGCTTCAATTCCGAGCACGTAGTGGCATATGGACAGCTGGCCGCCGCGGCCATTATCGTGACCATTCCCCTGGTCATCATTGTCCTCTTCCTACAACGCCGTATCGTCTCAGGACTTACAGCCGGCGCGGTCAAAGGTTAAGATTAATGTTTTTGTCAGACGCCCGTGGGCGTCTGACAAAAACACTCCCTCAAATCTACTTCTCTTCCCTCCCAGCTCACTATAGTTAAAATAACTATAATATGCAGCGTAAACGATTTATTCATGTGATCTAGTGGTCTAGACATCTTGACATTTGAGGGGGAAGATTTTATAGTATTTGCATGAGCTATTTAGAACTTGTTTGACAGAGAATGTCATTGCGGCTCCCAAATGGATGAGCTGAATATTTATTTCTTATCACATCTTACCGCCTTCAAACGCGATAAAATTATGTCAAGTCAACCACATGTCCTGATGAGTTCTAAATGGTAGATTTCATATTCGTACCTGCGGAAATAAAGGGAGAGAGATTACCTCTCTGCGCTAAGCTTCCTTTTTACTTTCCGCTACCCTTACTTGTTCTCGCATCGTGCAGTTAAAGTAGACGGCATTGACGCATGCCGAAATAGCTGCACCCAATTTTCAAAGGGCAACCTTTGGTAGCTCTTTAGTAGAGGAGAACTTGCGATGAGTTCAGTCAATACATCGTCGACCAGCACCGGGATCGCGTACTTGGGGCACTTCAGAGTGTAGGCCGTTCACTCATGCTTCCAATCGCCGTTCTACCAGCAGCAGCGTTGCTGTTACGCCTGGGACAAGCTGATATGCTAGGCCAGTTCCACTGGGGAATTATCCACTGGGATTGGATGGCAAAGGCCGGAGATGCTATTTTCTCTAACCTGCCTATTATTTTCGCGGTTGGTATTGCGGTTGGCCTTTCAGGCGGGGAAGGTTCTGCAGCCCTGGCGGCCCTGGTTGGCTTCCTGGTCTTTACGGCGGTCTTCAATAATATTATCCCTCAGGTCAAAGCCGCCGATGGCACTTTGTCACCAGATCCAAGCATATCGATGGGCGTGTTATCTGGTATCTTGATTGGCCTGGTTTCGTCTGGCTTATATAAACGCTTCCATGATATTCGTTTGCCAGACTATCTGGGCTTCTTCGGTGGTCGCCGCTTTGTCCCTATTATTACTGCCTTCGCAGCCCTTGTACTCGGTCTTATTTTCGGCATTATATGGCCTCCGATCAATGGTGGCATTAATGCATTTGGCGCGGTCATCTTTTCGCTGGGCCCGCTGGGTGCCGGTATCTATGGTTTCTTGAACCGCCTGCTGATCCCAACTGGTCTACACCATGTGTTGAATTCTTACTTCTGGTTTCAACTGGGTAGCTTCAAAGGTCCAGATGGAACAATTGTGCACGGTGATCTTAACCGCTACTTCGCTGGTGATACCTCTGCCGGATATTACATGGCAGGCTTCTTCCCGATGATGATGTTTGGTCTCCCTGCGGCTTGTTTAGCGATGATCCGCCATGCCAAATATCCAAAGGTAGCCGCTGGTATCCTGCTTTCGGCGGCCTTCACATCTTTCCTGACCGGTATTACCGAGCCTATCGAATTCGCTTTCCTCTTTGTGGCACCTGTACTCTTTGTGGTCCATGCTATCCTGACAGGTACTGCACTGGCCGTCTGTTATCTGCTGCAAATCAAGATCGGCTTCGGCTTCTCGGCTGGCCTGATCGACCTTGTACTGAACTTCAATAAGTCGAACACCAGCAATCCCTGGTTGCTGCTGCTGGTTGGCGTGATTTATGGGGTCATCTACTACTTTGTCTTTAGCTTCTTCATCGTGCGCTTCAATCTGGGCACACCGGGACGTGGCGAGGAGTCGACTGGCCTGGCCGCTGATTGGATCTTGCCTGAGTCGCAGCGCAGACCTGCTGCCAGCAAGAACACGGAAGCCACTGCCGCTACTGAGGTGGAAGAAGACAAAGATACGATCCTGGCTCGTGAGGTATTGAGCGCCCTGGGTGGCAAAGAAAATATCGAGAGCCTGGAAGGATGTATCACACGGCTACGTATCTTCGTGAACCAGGCAGATAAGATCGACGAGCCACGCCTGAAAAGCCTGGGCTCCTCCGGAGTCATTAAAAAGGGCAAAATTGTTCAGGTCGTAATGGGAACACAGTCTGATCGCATTGCCAGTCGCATCAATCGTATCCGTAAAGAGGATAATGTTGAAGTGTAGGTCTAACTAGAAAGTAAATATATACTATGACAAAGATTAACGTGCTCGCACCAATTGATGGTACGGTGGTTGAACTTGAGAAAGTTCCTGACGAAGTATTCGCTCAGAAAATGGCAGGAGATGGCGTAGCCATTGATCCATCTGGGGCGCTTGCGCTTGCTCCAATCAGTGGAGACCTGGTAAAGTTGTTTCCTGGTGGCCATGCCTTTGGTATCGTCGCTGGCGATGTTGAGCTGATTGTCCATATCGGCCTCGATACAATCGAGCTGAATGGTACCGGTTTTGAGAATATCGCGACCGAAGGACAACATGTAGAAGCTGGAACCCCGATTGTACGCTTCAATCGCGCCACAATCGAAGGTGAAGGCAAGGTTGTGCTGAGTCCTGTGGTCTCTAGTGGTGGCGGTACCATCGTAAGTCGAGCCAGCGGAGCAGTAAAAGCTGGTCGCGATGTACTCTTTGTCCTGGAAGTATAAGGCTTTCTGCCTGCTCAGTCGCTAGCTTAGCTCGATTGGGCAGGCTTTTATGTGCTCAAAACATGGCTGCGTTAATAAAAAAGGAAGATATTATGACGGCACGAACGGTCACGCTGGGCAGCAAATCTGGTTTACATGCTCGCCCGGCTGCGATGTTTGTACAAAAGGCAAAAAGTTTTCAGAGCCAGATCTCACTTTCAAAAAATGACAAGACAGTCAATGGAAAATCTATTCTCTCGGTCATTTCTCTGGGCGCCCTGAAAGGCGATCAGGTACTGCTCCAAACGAATGGAGAAGATGCAGACGCCGCGCTGGAAAATTTGGCCGGGCTGCTCGAACAAGATCTAGGCTAGACTCACTATCTTAGCCAGAAGCCTTAGCCGACAAAGTCGTATCCTCTGTTATAAAGGGAATACGACTTTGCTTTTCACCACCTGGATCGGCTACACTATAGGTTGGCCCCATCAGCGTTGCAGAATATTTGCTGCCGGGCACACTATATTGTTACCAGAGGGAAGAAAGCAGCATTATGCAACCACCCGCATCGCAAGCATCCTTAACTGCACATATACTAGCAGACCCGCTCAATCCATTTCCCTGGTACCGGGTAATGCGAGAACAATATCCTGTCTACTATTCGCGTGAATTTCATAGCTGGTTTATTGCACGCTATAGCGATGTGCAACGCGTAATCAATGATCCATTGCTCTTCTCTTCAGAGCAATCTATTCGTAGCCGGCCCGCTGCCAGGACACAGCCAACGGTCAGAACGCTACTTTGGACCGATCCGCCCCGCCATCGCCAACTGCGCTCTTTGATCAATCAAGCCTTCACACCTCGTACCATCGCCAATCTGGCCCCTCGCATTAGAGAAATTGTACATTCGCATCTAGATAAAGTGGCGCACCAGGGTCAGATGGACATTGTCAGTGACCTGGCCAATCCTCTGCCAATTATAGTTATTGCTGAATTATTAGGCGTTCCTACCCGAGATCAAAAACAATTCAAGCTGTGGTCGGATATTATTGTGAGCCCGGCGCGCCAGGCGAAGAAGCAGGCGGTCATTGAGATGAATACCTACTTTCAGCAGATCGTCGACCAACGTCGGCAACAGGCGCAGGATGATCTAATCAGTGCCCTGGTAAGCACCCATATCGAAGGGACTTATTTGACCGATGCAGAGATTTTAAGCTTCTGCCGCCTGCTGTTTGTAGCCGGTCACGAAACTTCAACTAATTTGATCGGCAACGCGCTGCTTACCTTTACTGAACATCCCGCGGTTTTTGAAGAGTTACGGGCACAACCCGAGCTTATTCCAGACGCGATTGAGGAGGTGATTCGCTATCGCACACCGATTCAGCGTCTACGCCGAGCAACCACAGTCGATACCCAGTTCGGGGGGCACCACATTAAGGCCGGTGAGATTGTATCGCCGATTCTAGGTTCAGCCAATCGGGATGAGACTCAATTCATCAATCCAGAGGTCTTTGATATCCATCGCAGCCCCAATCGCCACCTTGGATTTGGGCATGGCATCCATTTCTGTATTGGCTCATCATTGGCACGCCTGGAGACCAGGATTGCCCTTGAGATTCTGCTGGCGCGCTTTAAGGACCTCCAACGCGTCTCGGATGTCCCGCTCGAACATGTTAGCAGTTCTTTTGTCTATGGCGTCAAAAATCTGCCGCTGACATTCCAAAGGTGCGCATGAAATTGTTCGAGGGCATAATTCGGAAAACAATTATTCTCTACCGGGTAAACACGATCAGGGGGAAACATGTAAGCCGGCCATGGTGTGGATATTGTAACGCATGATCATTACAATCGCTAACAGGGCCAGGCCAGCACAGAAAAGATAGGCCAGTATGCCACCTGGATGCAATTCTGGATACTCGGAGGCGCTTTGATCACGCCGGATATGCATAAGTAGTCCTGAGCCAAGCAAGCTCACTAAACACAGCCATAATATCCAGGAATGGGCTTTAAGGCCTCCCGGTAAGCTATTTAAGAGCAGGCCTCCCATTATATCTAGAGCCAGGCTGCCACCAATACTCAGCAGCAAACGCTGAGGTAGATCCAGTTGCTGCTGCTTAAACATAAGTTCTGCCAGCACATAACCGGGGCAGATAAAAACCAATGGCAGTGCCAGTACACCTCCAATGGCAGGCAGCGGCGTAACCAGCCAGACATCAAAAACATTGGCCACCACTACCACTAAAAGCAATAACACATCCAGGTTTTTAAGACGCATGGCTCAACGCTCCTCTGCCATAAGTTGCAAGTTCTTCAAGCTTAAAAATGCCCCTGCAAAATCGGGTTGATCCACTCAGATAGCGCCCCGCCCAGCAGGATAAGCATTATCAAAGCAGCCATGCCGGTTATTTGCAACTTGCTCAGCCGATGAATCGGCAGTAACTGAACAGTAGCCAGCGCCAGCAATGAAGCCACAGGGATAAAGAGAAAAGCCATCGCCTGATCTGTTAGCTCTGAACTTGAACCAATAAAATGAAGCATCTGGCTTAAAAGATAGCATAAAGCGGCCCAGCCAAACGCGCGTCCGAGCGCCTGCTGGTTGTGGCGCTTGAGCAGGCAGAACAAACCAAAAGGAAAACAGCCCATTATCAAGAACTGCGCGGCGAAGGGGAGAAAACGCAGCCAGGGCGGTGGCAGCCGACCTGAATACCCGACAAACAAAGGTTGTGTTTTGCCGGCTCCCTGCACTATAACGACAAGCCTGTGTGCAGTTCCACCGCTAAGACTAAATAAGCCGCCCCGCACTGGATTCATAACCAGAAATGCATTAATCAAGGCCAGAATAATAGCGATTAAGACTATATATAACAGGCTAGAACGCCATATGGCACCAGGGTGTTGCCAACTATATTCTAAGGTCCAGATGAAGAGAAATATGATTAGGAAAAAGTCGCTGGCGTAATGGGTAAACGTCAGACCGAGCAGTAGCAGGATCGTTAACACGACAATACCGGTCAGGCGCTGCCTCAGATCTTTACGATAGGAAACTAACAACGCCACGTTAGAACGGCTGATTTTACTCGGCTCCAGACCCGCCGCACTTAGGATCTGGTGAGACTCCAGCAGCCAGAGTATCAGAGTGATCAGGGGCAATGCCAATGACTCACTCCCATACTGCGCATCAAAGAAAAAAAAGTGTGGATTAGCCATATAAAATAGTGTGGCCAGGCTGGCGATCCGGCTGGACTTAAACAATTGCTCATTCAACAAGAAAAGGGACAAAATAAGCACCAGGCGGCTGCAACCGATCACGACCAGACCGGAAGTAAAAGAGCTCAAGCCGCTGAGCGAGGAAAACGCGGCTGTAACTATTTCGAGGCCAGCATAATACGGGCTAACTGGTATGGGCCGATGATCCTGAAAGAGCTGACCAGTCTTGAGTAATGCATTCGTAGTATTCCAGTGCAAAATTTCATCAGCAAATGAGAAGTGAAGGGGGCTGATCATAATTTTCAGGAGATAGCAACTACTGCCCAGCAAACAGAGCAGGACAATGCGCTCAGCACGGCTAGTCGCGGGCCAGATCAAGCGCCAGGCAGAACAGAAAAACATCACAGCCAGGGCTGGAAAAAAGTATCGCTCCAGTCCGGGTCCACCGTGCAAGCTGAAGGCAAACCCATAGGCGCTCACCCCGAGCAGGCTAGCATACAACAAAAAGAGGCCACATGCATTGCGCAGGAGTAGCGGCCACGCAATCGCTAGATCCCGGACACGCCTGAAATACTTTTCGGCATCCGGATCACAAGCTCGCCTGTCAATAACGTAGATCAATCGCTGCAGCGGCCTGGGGCAGATAGGCAGACAGCGCGTATACACCAGCACTAGATAAGTAGTCAGCAACTTCATCCCTTACCACCCCGACCCACGACCCTATCCGGCCAGGATAATGCCGTGGACCTCTCCCTTTTCCCCAAACCAGGAGCAATATCATAATTCTTTCTATGAAATATTGACTTTAACAACACTATAAAACAAACCATTCAACCTGTAAATCATATTTTTTGCGTACACTTTTTTAGTTCAGGCCATATAATGACATATAAAGATACAGCATGGAATAAAAAGACAGAAAATTCAGGGCTCAGAAAGCTCAAAGAGAGAGCCGAAAACACACAAATAGCTATGGTTTGTCTTTAAATTGAAGTATTTGAGATCTTTACGTAAACAGATACAGCTATACATATGAGGTCATAAAAAAGATAAGAGCTAAAGCCCATACCAGATCTTCTTTATGTAGCATCTGGTATGAGCTGAATGGTAGCCGCCTGTAAACGTTAGCGGTTGGTAGCTGAGGGGCAAGAAACAGCCAGTGTACATTGGGCACAACGTGGTGAGCGAGCCACGCAAACAGCGCGTCCATGATAAATAATACGGTGGGCCAGGCCGAGCCATTCTTGCTGTGGAATGAGGCGCATCAACTCACGCTCCGCTTTGACAGCATCACTTTGTTGGGTCCAGCCGAAACGCTTGACCAGGCGCCCGACATGAGTATCAACAATAAAGCCTTCCGTAACCCCAAAAGCACTGCCCAGGATAACATTAGCGGTTTTCCGTCCCACACCAGGAATTTTGACCAGTTCAGCCAGCGTTCGTGGTACTTCCCCATTGAGGTTGGTTATGAGGTACTGGCAAGCAGCACGGATCTGTTTGGCTTTTTGACGATAAAAACCCGTTGGTCGCACGTCCTGTTCCAGTTCTTCCTGACTGACGGCGACATAATCTTCAGCGCGCCGATACTTTTGGAAAAGATCTTTGGTAACTGCGTTGACCCGTTCGTCTGTACACTGGGCCGCTAACAGGGTAGCGACCAATAAGTCGAGGGGAGTCGAGAAATCGAGATCATAGCGAGCATGTGGGTAAAGTGACTTCAGTTCATCTAGCACAATCTGAATGGGCAAAGCTCCTTCTGGTAAGGCAAAAGTAACCGTGTCCTGAGACTTATCTTCCATCATAACCCCTTTATTACAAGTTGTTTTAGCAGAGTCTATCTTAACTATTCTCATTCACATAAGGATTTATGGCAAAATAATAGGACCAACGGTCTTTATGGCCAGTACACCGGGCATATAAACATAAAACAATAGTGAGCAACCCCACCTATGAGCGGGTTGCTCCATAGTTTTTACTTACTCGATACCAGCATCATCTAAAACACCGCGACTCAGTTCTGACCAATCGCGATCACTGCGCCCCCTGGCGATGCCAGAAAGCAACCGATTGGATAAATGGCTGGCGAGCGGCATGGGGGAGACCACTTCTTTGGCGGAATCCAATACCAGATTGATATCTTTCAAGGCCAGCTGCATCGTAAAACCAACTGGTTCGAAGTTTTTTTCGGCAATCCTCTTGCCATAGCTTTTATAGGCGGGACATGCAAAGAGGGTCTGGGTGAAAAGCTCATACATTTTGGTGCGCTCAACCCCATTCTTTTCCCCCAGCGTAAATGCTTCGCCCATCGCTTCCATAGCTGAGGCCAGTAAGAAGTTCCCACTGATCTTAACAACATTGGCGTTGGCAGCTTCCTCGCCAAAATCAAAGATGCCCTGTCCCAGTGCATCCAATATCGGGCGCACGCGTTTTTTGGCCTCAGGATGGCCAGCTTCCGCGATCCAGAGCTGGCGCGCGGCCGCAGCCTCAGGGCGACCAAAGACAGGGGCGGCTACATAATGACAGCCTTGCTGCTCATGTAGCTTTTGCATTTTACGCGCCAGATCAGGCGATACCGTACTCATCGAGATGTGTATCCCACCTGGACTCAAATGGGTCAATATTCCATCTATGCCCAATGTTACAGCCTCTAATGCCTCATCGTTCGCGAGCATGGTGATCACAATACCTCCATGCTCGACTACATCACTTGGACGCACACCGCGTTTGGCGCCAGCATCAACCAGAGTCTGAGTTTTGCTCAAATCACGGTTATAGACACGCATGTTATAACCAGCCTTCAGCAAATTAATAGCCATGGGGCTGCCCATATTACCCAGGCCAATAAAACCAATTGTTTCAGTCATATTTTTATACACTCCTTCCTACTCTATATCACGTTATGATAGATACTATAGAGATACTTAAAGTGGTCTTTTTTAGTCAAAAAGGACAGGTATAGTTATTGCTATTTATCTGATCGACTATTGAAGAGATATTCAAAGTAATCATAAGATATGATATATATCTTGATTTTTTTTCTGTGTGGCAGACAGATTGTGTTAGGAGCATCAATGCGTATTCTTGTTACCGGAGGAGCCGGTTTTATTGGTAGTAATTTTGTGCGCCATATATTAACTGCTTATCCAGATGATGGGGTTGTGGTATTAGACAAATTGACCTATGCTGGAAATGTCGCTAATCTTCCACCCATTGCTGCAACTCCTCATCTGTCATTTATACAGGGCGATATCTGTGATGCAGAAGTCGTCGAACATGCATTGACAGGCTGCGACGCTATCGTGCACTTTGCCGCAGAAACCCATGTTGATCGCTCGCTCTTAAATGCTCAAGACTTTATCGCTACCAATGTACAGGGTACCTATACGCTCCTGGAGGCGGCGCGTAAAAAAGATATCCAGCACTTTCTCTATATCTCGACCGATGAAGTTTATGGTAACGCCTGCTCGCCAGAGGGGGTAAGCCGTCCTTCACTGGAGACAGATACTTTGCGGCCACTATCGCCTTATGCAGCCAGTAAAGCCGGGGCTGATATGCTCGCCTTCTCGTATTGGGCTAGCTATGGACTGCCCGTCACAATCACACGCTGTAGCAACAATTATGGACCGTATCAATATCCAGAAAAACAATTGCCCCTCTTCATCATGAATGCGCTTGAGGGCCGTCCACTGCCCATTTATGGTGATGGGCAACATTCGCGCGACTGGATTCATGTTTGTGATCATGTGGAGGCGCTGGCGTTCATCCTGCATCAACCCGCAATCCGGGTAGCCGGTGAGATATTCAATATTGGTGCACAGGAAGAACGCTCTACCCTACAAAATGCGCTGACAGTGCTGAAAATCCTGGAAAAATCTGATGAGCAGATTAGCTTTGTACAGGATCGTCTGGGACATGTGCGACGACATGCGGTGGATACGACCCGGATCAGACTGCAGTTGGGCTGGCAGTCCCATATCTCTTTCACGGAAGGCATCAGGCAGACTATCAATTGGTATCAAGAAAACACCGCCTGGATCGAAAGCATCAAAGAGAAACGCAACGATTTTCTTAATACAGCCTTGAACCTTGGGGTTCAGCGCCAGTAGCATAGGTAAGATGCCGAAAATCGGTGACATTGAGGAGTACCGTTGCTCCTTGATGGTCAAAATGGAAATTCATTCTCTTCAAACCGCGCTCTTCCAGCATCATGGTTACAATGTTCTGGGCCTCTTCGGGGCAATAGAGCAAGAGGAAACCGCCGCCACCGGCACCAGTAATCTTTCCACCCAACACCCCATGCTGGCGCGCCAGCGTATAGCACTCATCGATAAATGGTGAGGAGAGATTAGGGGCCAGGCGACGCTTTTCCTGCCAGGAATAATCAAGCACCTGCCCAAAGCCATCCAGGTCGCCACTGGTCAGACAATGCTCCACCTCGGTGACAACCCCTTTGATATTATGCAGGGCCTGTAGCACATGCTCATTTTGTTCTTCGGTAGATTTCCGCTGGTGCTTCAAGATAGAAGTAGACTCTCGTGAACTGCCAGTAAAAAAGAGCAGCAGGCGTTGTTCCAGGGTCTTTTGTGTGGATAAAGCAAGCCGTACAGGTTCGACAGTGACACCCGCGCTGGTAAAAGTCATTTTATTCAAGCCACCGAAAGCCGCCGCATATTGATCCTGCTTGCCAATAGGCATGCCCATTTTATCGATCTCAATAGCCGAGGCAATCTCGGCAATCTGCTGCCTGCCCATCGGCTGATCAGTCAAAGTAGCAAATGCTCGTACCAGAGCTACCGCCGCCGCACTTGAAGAGCCCAGACCAGTCCCTGGAGGCACCTCACTGGCGATAAACAGATTAAGGCCAGCACGAATGCCGAAATGATGCAGTACCGCCCTCGGCAATGCCAGATCCCCATCCCAGACCAGATCGGTATAGGGGGTATGCCGGAAAAGTGAACGGTAATCCGCTGAGATTAGCTGGAGGTCTTCGCCCTCTTCAGCGGTCACAACAACATAAAAGTATTTATTAATGGCGGTGCTGATAACGGCGCCCCCGTATCTGGCATAATAGGCCTCCAGGTCAGTTCCACCACCACCAAAGCTGATACGCATCGGCGCTCTAGCAATTAACACATATTCCTCCCTGCATAATAATTTTCGCAGCCGCGCTGAGATCTTCAACCACCAAAAAAGGGGTAGTAATAACATCAGCCGCCAGCCGCAACTGCTCTTTGCCACGGCCGGTCAACACCAGGATGGGAGTTACACCCGCCGCCAGCGCGGCCTGGATATCAGTAAGTCCATCGCCCACAAAAACGGCGCCTTGCAGGTCCAGTTGCAATTCCTGACTGGCCCTCAGCAACAATCCTGGCCCTGGTTTGCGACAGGTACACCCTGCCTGCTTGCTATGAGGGCAATAATAAACACCTGCCACGCGTCCCCCGGCCTGCACAATGGCGCAAAGCATACGTCTATGTATAGCTTCAACTAATTCGATGGTTAGAGATCCAGTGGCGATGCCTGCTTGATTGGTACAGATAACTACCTGATGACCAGCAGACGTAAGAAGGGCGATCGCCTCACAAGCTCCGGGGAGAAAATGAAACTCATGCCAGCTTTTGACATAATCCATTCTATTTTCATTGATAACACCATCGCGATCCAGAAAGACTACCGTCATAATAAGTGTTCTCCGTCTCCTCAATCAAATATAGAAAGCTAACGCGAGTATAAATGTGTTTTAGGGGTTGTAGCCACCGCTCTGGCCCGGGCGGACTCGCCTGTCAGTATAAAAGAGCGCATATGGCGCGTCATCATATGGGTCAGGATCATATGAGCATCTTCCTCCTGCTCGATATTCTGGCCTGGCGCTAAGATATAGGCATCGACCAGTTCTTTTAACTTGCCGCCCCGGGCTCCTAGCAATGCGACGGTCGTAGCCCCGGCGTGATGAGCATAGCAGATCGCGTTAATGACATTTTTAGAGTTGCCACTGGTGCTAATACCCATAACGACATCGCCGTCTTCCAACAGGCTGACCAGTTGCTCGGAAAAAATATCCTCGTAAGCCGTATCGTTGCTCCAGGCTGTAATCAACGGCACATGATCGGTCAAAGAGATAGCCTTGAGTCTGGGAGAATTGGGGAAGATAGTGTTTTTGGCCAGATCGAGCGCGAAATGCGAGGCGGTAGCTGCGCTCCCCCCATTGCCCATGATCAGGATGCGCTTATTGCGCCGATAGGCCTGCTCCAGGATAACAAAGATGCGTTCCAATTGTTCATGTGAGATCGCCTGCAACATGTCAGAAACTTCTGTGAAATAATTTGTAATGGTCATCCCTTTATATATCTTTCTATTTTGTTCGGGGCGCTCCTTGTTAGCTCTTAGACAATGGAACGCCAGTAGTCAAGTGTTTGTTTGAGTGCCTGCTGAAAATCCAACTCTGGTTGCCAGTTGGTATGGGTTTGAATTTGTGAGATGTCAGCCATGGTGATTGGTTGATCTAGCGGTCGCAGGCGATTGGGATCTTCGCGGATACGAATAGGGCAGTTTGCGTGCTGCAACAATATATTTAGTATGTCTCCAATTGAGTGGGCGATCCCCGAACCAACATTATAGGCTTCTCCTAACTGACCCTGTTCCGCGACAGCCAGGTAAGCTTTGACCACGTCTTCAACCGGCAAGAAGTCACGCCTGGCTCGCAGATTGCCAACGGTCAGGATCGGTTCAACTTTGCCAGCTTCGATCAAAGCGATCTGCCGTGCCAGGCTGGCCACCACAAATACAGGTAGCTGACGAGGGCCAAAATGATTAAAGGGCCGTACCCGCAAAGTAGGCAACCGATAAGCGGCAAAATACTGATATGCGTAAAAATCCTGCGCCGCTTTGGCGACGGCATAAGGATTGATTGGTCGAAATGGTTGATCTTCTTTGATCGGATTAGCTTCGAGCGGCACACTGCCATACTGCTCACTTGAACCAACGACAACGATACGCGCCATGATGCCAGCCAGACGCACAGCCTCAAACATATGTACCGCCCCCTCAGCATTGACCTGGAGTGTGCCAACCGGATCAGACCAGGAAGAGGCAACCGATGATTGTGCAGCCAGGTGAAAAATCAGGTCTGGCTGCACGCTGTCAATGACATGTTGCATGCTTTTTAACGATAAAATGTCTCCAACTATAGAGTGAATGCCGGCCAACTCAGGTACCTGGCGCGCGGCACGGCGATACAGGCCATAAATTCTAGCGTCCGGATAACAGCGCAGGCACTCTTGAGCGAGATAGCCTCCCACAAAACCGGAAATACCGGTGATAAGGATGCAAGCTGGCTTGGTCATCGTTCAAATACTCTCTTTCCGTTACTGGAAGGTTTTTCAGGGTATCTTGAATCGATCTAGCAGGGTTGGGCGGTAAGTAGATAGCTCGCGTTTTTTATGATGGCCTCCGCCTGGGTCAGTTGACGAATATCATGCTCTACCATGCTGCGAACAATATCTTCAAAAGATGTCACCGAGGCCCAACCAAGTTTCTCATGGGCTTTGCTAGCGTCCCCTAGTAACTGATCCACCTCAGCGGGCCGGAATAGCTGCGGCTCAATCTCCACATAAGGTGACCAATCATCGATGCCAATGTAATCAAAGGCGGCATCCACAAACTCGCGCACACTATGCGATACTCCGGTAGCAATCACATAATCATCAGGCTCTTCCTGCTGTAGCATCAACCACATCGCCTGGACATAATCCCCGGCAAAACCCCAATCTCGCTTTGCTTCCAGATTTCCCAGCTTCAGTTTGTCCTGTAAACCCAGGTGAATGCGCGCCACCGCATGCGAGATCTTGCGCGTGACAAATTCCAGTCCCCGGCGCGGAGATTCATGGTTAAACAAAATTCCTGAGCAGGCAAACAGGTCATAGCTCTCGCGAAAGTTGACGGTCATCCAATGAGCATATAGCTTGGCGACCCCATAAGGGCTGCGGGGATAAAAAGGTGTGTGCTCGTTCTGGGGTATGGTCTGGGCCTTACCAAACATTTCAGAGGTTGAGGCCTGATAGAAACGCACCGGCCGATCCACAAAGCGAACGGCCTCTAACATGCGGGCAGCACTGAGCGCGGTATATTCGCCGGTGGCGACTGGTTGTAAAAATGAGGTCCCCACAAATGACATCGCTGCCAGATTGTAGATTTCATCGGCACGTGAATGACGAACGGCATGAATCAAGGATGCCTGGTCCAACAAATCGGCATCAATAAACTCGATATCATTCAGCAAATGGCTAATGCGCTCACTATTAAAAGTACTGGCCCGGCGAACAATACCATAGACGCGATAGCCTTTTTGCAATAAAAGCTCGGCTAAATAGCTCCCATCCTGACCTGTAATGCCCGTAATTAGTGCATTTGGCATAGAAAATCCTCTCAATGTTTAGAATGTTTCTTATCCTCATGATCTCCGCGATCTTCACGCCTGAGTTTGAGCGCCTTTGGCGCTCAAGAAGTCCTCTTATGTGGTGTAGAAAGTGCGCTGTGCGCACTTTCTACACCACATAAGAAAAAATGCTCGGGCGCGTCAGCGCACGTCCGCATAAGGGCGGCACGCTCCCCATGATGATGGGAGTAAGACTCATTCTTACTGGTAATGTGCATCTTTGCCACTGTCATCCTTCAGGCCCCAGTATGTACGATTATGACTTTGCATGTTTTGAGCAGAATGGATAGATCAAGTAGCAGAGAACGGGTATCGATATACTGCATGTCCAGGGCGATGCGTTCCTCATATGAGGAGTGCTGCCGGCCACACACCTGCCAGAGACCTGTAATTCCAGGCCTGACCGAGAGCCGCTTATGGGCATACTCCCGATAGCGAGCCAGCTCGCTTGGATGAATGATGCGTGGCCCCACCAGTGACATTTGCCCTAGCAGGACATTGACTAATTGAGGCAATTCATCCAGGCTAGATTTGCGTAAAAAATGCCCGACCGCGGTCACCCTGGGATCAAGTGTCAGCTTCATGTTTTTCTGATACAGTTGCAGCAGATCGGGATGACGCTGTAAATAGTCATCCGCATCCAGGATCATGGTACGAAACTTGAGGGCGAAAAAATGCTTGCCATCGCGACCGACAATCTCACGAAAATGCAAAACAGGCCCTCCATCGTGCATTTTAATGCGCAAGGCAATCAATAAAAAGAGGGGGGACAGCAGCAAAAGGCCCACTAAGGCAGCGGTACAATCTATGCCGCGCTTCACCATATCAAAAAATGGCGAAGGAACATAAATAATGTCAGGGCTCATCCCATAAAGATATGGAACTGATGCCGGAGTCTGCGCCTCTACAATAATGTGTTTCTCTGTCTGATTCATTCTGTCCTCAATAATTAAAAATTTGTAGTAAAAGAGTTTTCAATGAGAAAGGGGCTGAGGCTCAACAAATAGCCGAGCATCGTTGCGCTGTAGCATCATCAGTGATATGGCCTCCCTTGCCGCCTTCCCCCACACATCCCAGTTCAGGCGCTCTTCAAAAGCCGCGCGACTCTGCTGGATCATATGCTGGTAAAGTTTTTCGTCGCGATAGACATGCGCAATCATCGCCGCATATTCTTTACCTCGCGCAGAGTAAGGGAGTGTGAAACCATTTTCACCATTGCTCACTACTTCTGGCACACCGCCAGTGTGGGTCGTCATAACGGGTAAGCCAAAAGCGTTGGCCTCACAGAGAGCAATGCCAAAACATTCATTCCTGGTTGGTAGGAGCAAAAAGGTCGAATTAAGATATAAAGCTTCTAAGCGCTTAAATTGCTCGGGATCATTCTTATCTAAAAATGGTATGATCGTGAGCCGTGGATGCTTGATCCAACGTGGAGGGATACAGCCACAGGTCGTTAATGAGGCCTCGATGCCTAGCTTTTCCAACTCACAAAGGGTCTCAAAGGCGATATCGCCGCCTTTACGTTCCCAATTGACCCCGACAAATAGTAATTCGCAGCGACGCCCTTTGCGCCGGGCCAGCGCCAGCTCTCTAGCCGGAATATGTTCTAGATTTGCTCCAAATGGTATCACCCTCACCTTTTGCGGCTCCGCCTCATAATATTCAATGGCTGCTTTAGCCGCCCAATAAGTGGCATACAATATCAGGTCCGCATTACGAATGCCGCGTGCCTGAATATCATTGACCTGGCTGGCCGAACATTCTAATAAAGCGGAAAAGTGTTGGTGATAGCCGCGTAACAGTGGAAAATTTGCATCTTCAACCAGGACAATCGGAAGAGTTGTCTTTAAAAATGCAATTTCCGTTGCGCCACTCAATGACACAATGATGTCAAAAGGTCTGGCGGCCAGGCGTTCAGAAGCCAGGCTAGCATAGCGTTTCGATACCGCGCGCGAGTGGCGAAATAAAAAGTTCTTCCCCAGGAGGAAACGGGAGGCGACGTGGGTCATACGCCCAAACAACATCTCGTTGGCGGCATTCATTGGACCAATATAAGTGATGTCGCCACAATATTTCTGCAAAGCCTGCGCAATCGAATAGAAGGTGCCGGACCAGGAACGGCGATCCTGAGCATCTAGCGCTGTTAGTAACGCGATCTTAAGTCGCTTTGTATCATCGCTCACTGATCAATTCTCCTTGATTGCGTCTATCGTGTTGGTGGGTATAACTACCCATTCGTTAATCCTTCGTGGTGCCTACAATTGGTCGGATGCGACCGGGTCAGGCACTGTGATCATCTCTTTTTGAGCTTCCCCAGAGATGGCACGCTGATAAATATGCACTAACTGTTGTGTCACATCAGACCAGCGGTGCCGCTGCTCCACATATTGGCGCGCCTGTTGACTTATCTTTTCCCGCAACGCGGCATCACGCATCAGGTGCAATGCCGCCGTGGCAAATTCTTGAGCTGATGTGGCGCTAAACATATCATGTCCCGGTCGAGCACTTAAGGCTTGCGCGGAGTGGGCTGAAATCACGGCCGGAGTGCCCAGAGCCATCGTCTCCAGGACTTTATTCTGGATACCAACGCTGTACACCATTGGGCTGAGCATAATATGCGCACGCTTGATATATGGGCGGATATCATCTACATAACCAGTAATCTCTACCCGCTGGTCCAGGCGTAGGCGCTGAATTGATTGGGGAGGGTGACTGCCAACAATCGTTAAGGTAGCGGCAGGCTCGACACGCCAGATTAAAGGCATGATTTTATGATAAAGATATTGCGCAGCGGCCACATTGGCGTGGTAGCTCATCTTACCCGAAAATACAATATTATAGGGCCGATAACGCTGGTCGCTCGGCGCAAAATAATCCAGATCCACTCCACACGGAACGACCGTGATACGTTCTGGGTTGGGCTCCTCTTTTAAGCGCGCGGATCGGGCAAGCGCAAAAAGTGACTGCCGATCACTTTCTGAGGTCGTTACAATATGCGCGATCTTCTGCTGAAGCTGGCGCTCATAACGCTTTGTGCGCTTATACTCTAGCAGCGCCACGGTGCGCAGTGCCAGGCTGGGACCGGAGCGAGCTGTCTGCCTCCATAGCTCACTGATACAATCCACGGCATCCCATACCAATGGATGATCCTGGACCAGTGCGTCCATAGATGCAATTCCACGTAGATGCTCAACATGGATGATGTCAAAGTGCTTGCGCGCGCATAAAAGTTGCGCCTGGTGTAAAAAACATCCTGAGCGGGCATATGCTACCTGTAGAGGGGTCGAACTTGCCAGCGCCAATCCACTACGCGCTAGCGCATAGCTACGCGGCTCGGATACTACTATCACCTCAAACCCTTGCTGTTGCAGAGCCAGGCAATCACGCCATTCTTGCGCATTCGAGCTCTGGGTCAAAATAGTTACTTCGTGTTCCCGACACAGTTGCTGCACAAAACCATAAGCACGCACGCGTATGCGGGACGGGGGATAAGGAGTGATAAAAAGAATTTTCATGTGGCTGATTTTTCCCCTTCTAACAACATCTCCCTGATACCTACAGCACCACATTATAGTGCCAGCTATGTATGCGGCAAGTTGTTAATTTGTTGTATTGCAGTTAATTATTGTATTTTATGGTTAAATTTTATCAAAAGAATTAATACATATAAGATTATCAAAATATAATTTTTTCTACTTGGAGAGAAATAGGATTGATGGTTAGCGAGTTACTATAATTTTGTGGAAACGTTGTATGTTGTGTTCGTGGGTAATTTTGGCGTCTCAAAGATAACAAAAGTTGCGAAGAGGCGATGGAGGTGGAAAGGTGGAAGCGGAATGTCTATTGGAACAAGCATAGGCCATTATGGGGCACTGTTGCGCCGCTGGCTCTGGTTACTGGTATTGGCGGTGGTATGCTGTACGGCAGTAACATATATCCTCAATGTTATAGCACATCCAATTTATGAAACCTCTGCACTAATACAGGTTCATGATACAAGCACGAATAACGGCAGTATTTTTGTTGATCAGGCTCTCGCTCAAAGTGATGCGCTACTGATTACGCGCCCCGATGTATTACAAGCTGCTGCGAACAGGCTGCATGAGGTGTCAGCACAACAGCTGGCTGACCAGGTAAGTGACTCGCCCCTGGATAATACACCGATTATTCAAGTACGCGTTACAGATAAAGATCCTGTTCGGGCAAGTTTGATTGCTAATACCATAGTTGATGTCTTTATCCAGGCCCAAAATAATCTTGCACTACAGCAAGTGAAAAATGTCTCTATCCGGCTGGCAAAAAATGTAAGGGATGCAAAAAAAACGGTTGATAATGATCAACAGCAACTTTCGATCCTGCAAGCATCCCAGGCAACCGCAGAAAGTATTTCTCACCAGAACGATGTTATTAACGGCGATCAGATTACTTATAATTCTTTGCTGACCAATTATACCCAGCTTCAACAGCAATTATTACAAATCCCTACCGGTCTGAAAGTGGTTCAATCAGCTAATGTTCCCAGTTCACCCAGCAGTCCCCACACCTTGCTCAATACAGTAGTCGCTGGCGCTCTAAGCCTGGTGCTCTCCCTGGTATTTATCTTACTACTCGATTGGAGCAATACCACGATTAAAACGGCGGAAGACGTAGAACAACTGGCCGAGCTGCCAGCCCTGGGCAGTGTTCCCTATATCAGAATGGCTGAGCAGAAGATGCGCAATGAGCTTCCAATTATAAATAATGATGTGATTGAACAAGCATTTGGCACCATCAGTACCAATTTGATTATGAAATGCGCCGAAAAGCATACCGTGTTGGTAACAAGCATACAAGCCAGGGCAGGTAATTCAACTACGGCGGTTAATCTAGCGATCACACTGGCCCACACCGGGCTACGCGTCATGTTGATCGATGGCAACCTGCAACGCGGCTCCCTGCACCGCATCTTTAAACATCCCAATATCTATGGGCTTACTACTGTGATGACCGAGAACATGCTCTTTCAAGAAGGACCCAATAATAAAATACAATCCTGGTTGCATCAGCATCAAACCTCGATCCCTAATCTCTGGTTTTTACCAACCGGCCCGCTGCCAGCGGTTAAGGGAAATATCCTGCGCGCACCCATTTTATCCTTGCTCATCAATTGTCTGGTTCAACCTACACAGGATCTAGAAGGACAGGCCAGTAGTTTGATCGATATTATTATCATTGATGCGGCTCCTCTAACCGAGGATTCTAACACGACGACCCTGGCTTCATGTGCTGACGCGGCTTTGCTGATTGTTGAGGCTGGCAGGGAACAGGCACGACAACTACAAAAATGGGCGCATATGCTGCGGCGGCTCCATGCCCCACTGCAAGGGGTTATCGTCAATCGGCGGCGGCCACAGCATATGCCTTACATCTATGTTTCGCCGCAAAAATACAAGCATGACTGGCTTGAACAGGACGAACATGGCGACAGGAAAAAACGGTATGTGACCGCTCCCTGGGCCAGGATCGCCATTAATAATCAGCGTCTGCTCCTTTCCGAGAGACCCATCACATCTAACCGCCATAAATCCCAGCCACAAATCCTACTGGATCCTCCAGCCCGTGACATGGGACAGCTATTACCCGCTACATACTCTACCCAGCAGCCAGGTCAATATAAAGGGTAGGGGAATGGAACGCAGTAGACAGGTTTCAATGCTAAGACAATCATCAGGATATGGGGCCAGTGCGATCAAAGCACTGGTCTCCACACCAATAACCAGGCAATATGTACTGCTGGGCGCTTGCTTTGTAGGCTTGCTTGTATTTATAGCGGTAAGTTGCTCTATACTGGCCTCTCCCCTACTTGCGGGCCTGGGTCTGGCCGCAATCGCCATTGTCGGCTTAGCGGTAAAGCGACCTGGAGTGGCAATCTTCCTGGTCTTTTTGAGCGAGGGCTTGCCCTCCTTGCAGTTGCCCACCCCGGGCCATACTCTTCGACTAAGCGAGTTAACCCTCTTACTTTGTCTGAGTATAATCTTATTGCTGCGTCCAGGCATTAGATTGCAATTTCCCCATGTAATAGCCCTGCTCTTTTTTAGCATCGCTTTGATCTCATTTATACATGTTCCTGAATTCAGTACTAACGCCACCGTCTTCGGGGCCAACAAGAGAGTTTACGATCTGGCAATTATCCTGCTGGCCTTCTTTTGCGGTACCTTCCTGTATCCCATGATCACCGATCTATCAGCTTTTTTTAAGCTGGCCCTGTTGAGCAATCTACCCATCTATCTGATCTGCCTGGGCCAGGCCCTGGGTACCCATTTGCCAACATTTATCGTGCCTGACCAGGACCCGGCTACGACAGGAGATAAAGGACGCCTGGTTGGACCATTTGACGGTGCCGCGACACTGGGTATCTATATGACGGGACTCTTTGCGCTCTCACTGGCTTGCTGGCTCCATGCTAAACGACCACATGAGCGCTTGCTAGGTGCGCTGATGACGTTTGCCACACTGGCCGTCGTTGTGGGTTCAGGGACTCGTAGCGCGCTGATGGCACTGGGAGCAATGCTTTGTATAGCTTTGCTACTGACACGCCGCTATAAACTCTTCTGGAGCTTTGCAATTGTGGTGATCGGCAGCCTGCTAGCATTCCCTGGAACGATAATCGCCCATTTTACCCATGCCTCAACTTCAACCACCAACCGTGTCTTTTTATGGCACGAGGCCTTTAAACTTATCCAGGCTCATCCAATCATTGGTATCGGGCTGGAACAATTTCACTATTACTATCAACGCCTGACCATCAGTCAGGCTACTCAACTCAACTCCCATGGTATCAGCGTACATAACCAATATCTGGAATGGGCACTAGAGGGTGGACTTCCCTGGCTTATGACAGGCCTGCTCTTTTTATTAAGTCTGCTGATAATTTGTGGCCAGGCCTACCGCAAAGCGCCGCAAAACTTTCGCATACCGCTCCTGGCAACCATACTATTGGTCTGTGCGACATTGATCACCGGTTGCCTGGATGTGCCTTTTGATAATGTTGAAACTGCCACCTTTCTCTGCCTGATAGCAGGCCTGGCGCTAGGTTGCGTAGGACAAATGAGCCGCTGGCGTCCTGAACGTCGGATAGAGGAAGTTAAGGAGAATGTTAATGCGGATAGCAATTGATTTAATCACAGCCGAATATGAGCCGGGAGGTATGCTGCTCGCTACGCGCGCCCTGCTCCATGGCCTGGCGCGTGTAGATCAACACAACGAATATATTATTGTGACAGGACGACCCGAAGCATATTGGGCCCTGGCACAGTTCCCAAATATCCAACTTCACCCTGCCGCCCTACCCTCACGGCGTGGCATCCTGATCCAGCATCAAGTACTCGGGCCGCATATTCTCCAACAAGTAAAACCGGACCTCTTACATACGCCTGCTTTTGCAGCCCCTCTTGGCTGGCAGGGCCCCCTGGTTACCACCATTCATGATCTGGCCTTCTTAAAAGTGCCAGAGCAATCGTCCTGGTATCCACGCCTCTACCACAAATATCTATTGCGCTCTGGCGTGCGTAAGTCGCAGCGCATCATCGCCATCTCAGAACAAACATATAACGAGCTAACCACCTGCTGGTCAATTCCTAGCGAGCGCATTCGCCTGATCCATCATGCGCTCCGTCCAGAGGTCAGCGAATGCCATATTTCAGAGGAAGCGATTAAGCAGATGCGCCAGCGCTACGGGCAACGCTATCTCTTGCATGTAGGGCGTATCATGCCACGCAAGAATGTAGAGCGACTGCTAGAGGCCTTCGATCTACTGGCTGGCCGCTTCGCAGATCTCCACCTGGTCTTAACAGGTGGACTCGGCTATGGTAGTGAGGCCGCGGTACAGCTTATCGAGCATTCACCATATCGAGAGCGCATACACCAGGCTGGTTGGGTCGAGGATGATGCCATGGGAGCGCTCTATGCCGGGGCCAGTGCCCTGGTTTTCCCCTCCAAACATGAAGGTCAGGGCATGCCCACGCTGGAAGCGATGGCATGTGGGACTCCAGTAGTCGCTAGCTATGAAGCCGCCAGCGTGGAGATCGCGGGCGATGCGGTTCTGCGCGCCAATTGTGCCAGCGCCCAGCCACTGGCGGACGCGATCCAGCATATTCTCACCAATGAAGAGCTACGTCGCCGCTTGATTCAACAAGGGAAACAGCAGGCGCAGGCCTTCCACCACGCAACCTGCGCAAAAAAAACATTAGCAGTCTATCATGAGGCAATAGATAGTTATCGACAGACAGCGACAAGGACTGGTGTATGAATAAAAAGTCAATTTCGTCCTTTCGTCGCCCGGCCAAGGTGCTGAAGATCCTGATGGTAACATTGGTGCTTAGCGTGCTGATAAGCATTTTTTTGCTTTATTATTTCCAACCTGGCACCCACAAATTATCGATCTCCGATCGGGATCGGCCCTATGGTATGACGGTATACAATACCTTACGCCAGCAGACCGTTAAGGATTTACAACAGCTCAACATCAATTGGGTACGCTATCAGCAAAACTGGAGCTCGATCGAGCCACAACCAGGTCACTACAACTGGCAACAGTTAGACAATGCGGTCGCGCTGGCAAACACCAGTCATATACATATGAGCTTCCCGCTACAGACAGCTCCTAGATGGGCGTTACGCCAGACCTGTGCCAGCCGACTCCTCTTCCCCGGCGCAACCGAGATGGCGGCCTATGGACGTGCGGTAGCCCAACGTTACAACGGGAAAAATGGCCATGGCTATATTGAGAGCTATGAAATAGGCAATGAAGAATTCGATAGCCTGTGGACAGGAAACTGGAATGAATCGATCAGTTGCCGCCAACCATACTTCTATGGTCCAATCCTGAAGGCAACCTATAGCGCCGTCAAGGCGGCTTCTCCAGGGGCCCTGGTAGGCATGGCCGCTATCTGGTGGGTCAATACGCCGCATATCCAGGATTATATGCAATGGCTCTACCAGCATGATCTTGGCTCATCCTTTGACTTCGCCAATTTTCACTACTATGTCTGTGCCAATGATCCTGCTAGCACTGCAGGTGAACGGCCCTCCTTCGATAAAGAGTGGCAGCTTATCCACTATGTCATGAGTCAGTATGGCGATGGGCAGAAACCTATCTGGGCTACTGAGATCGGCTGGAATACCAGTGGCGTTGCCCAGGACGTCCACTGTATCATCTCACCCCAGACTCAGGCCAATTACCTGCTTAAAACGGCGCAAATGGCGATGGCTTCGCATATCATCCGCCATATTTTCTGGTACACCATCGATCAGGGCAATGACGGCATGAGCCTGACCCAGCCAACTGGTAATTTACCCGGCTACAAAACACTGCAAGACTTCATCCATCATAATCCCACCTGGTCCCCTTGATTATGCTTGCAGCAATACAAAACTGAAGGAGCAGGCAATAAATACTAGCAAACTTTATGTCTGCTACGCGTAAACTTACGGCGAAAAGCATCCAACACAATAGCATCCTCAGGACCAATTTTGAAGAGGTAGAGGCAGCCAGCATAGCAAAGTATGAAGAGAGGAATCAGTAACAGCCGGACAGGTAGAACAGCATCAGCTAAAAGGAAGAGTAGCCCTCCTACCAGCAACGTACTGAACAGGCCGGCTCCCATAGGCTTCAAGATATGCCAGTTATAGGGATAAAACTTGAGCAAGCTACGAATCTGTATATAGCGCAGAATATTGATAATTGCCAGCGTCACCGTGGTCCCAATAGCGGTCCCCATAGCTCCAAAGTGAGGGATCAGTAACAGGCCAAGAAGGATATTCAAACTCACCGAGATCAGGGAATTTATAAACGAAATACGCTGGTGGCCAGTCATCAACAATACATAGCCCACACTGCCTGTAGAGGCGTTGATCATGCTCCCTATGGCAGACACCACCAGCAGGGGCCAGGCCGCGAAAAAACTCTTGCCTGATAATTGTAATAGAGGTTGTGAGAAAAGGGTCGCAATACAAAAAATAGGCAGACTGAGCATAATGATCCATTTGTTGACCACCTGATACATGGTCTCTAATTTCTGCGCTTCACCCTGACTATGCAGTTCAGCAATTGTAGGAGCAAACATTGTATTTAATGAAAACAAAGGCATGGCGATAAAATCGCTAATTTTTATCGCGGCATTATATTGTCCGATCTGCGTATCAGACACCACCAGAACTACTAATAAGAGTGTATCGATTGATTCAAGCACAACTTCGGTAATCGAGGTCAAAAAATTAAACACGGCAAAACTGAGCCATTCTTGAACATCATACTGCAGACGTCCGCGTTTAGGCCTCATTACAGCACGATATAGGAAGTAGGCGCAGGCCAGGGTGCCAGCCACCATACTCAAAATAGTTGCCAGGGCAATCGTATACAGACTGGGTGCCAGCCAGAAAAAAAGCATGGCAAGCAGTAAAAGAACACATGGCACTACCAGACGTTCAGCAATGACGCGCCATTTAAATAACTTTAAGCCCTGGAGAGATCCCAACCATACGGCCTGCAGGCAGAAGAGAAATACCAGCGGGGACATCAAACGCAGCAACGGAGCCAGTGCGGGTTCATGCTTGGAGACCGCGAACACAGTCGAAAATAGCAAGATGCAACATGAGCCTGTAAGCCCCATAATCGCGGCTATCATCGTACAGAAACGGAGAAGTCCCTGCAATGAACGTATCTGCTGCCGGCTCTGATAGATTGCCGTGTAGCGGATCACTGTGTCGCTCAAGCCCAGATTGCAGAGTGAGGCGACCAGTTGTACCATCGCCAGGCAGATTGAATAGAGGCCGTAGAGGGTTGCTCCGAAGCCCACTTGTAATAAATAGTTACTCCCAAACTTAAGGATGCTACCAACAATATTGCCAATTCCAATGATAGCCGCCCCGCTGGCCGCGCCTGAAATCTCCGAATGCATCACCGGTGCCACATTACCTTGCTGACCGGCAATGCCTTTCAGCACAATCATTGGTAAGGTTGCCCTCTCTGCTAGCGCTAAAGCAGTATCTTGAGCATCAGCAGTTGAAATATGAGTACAGGAGGATTGTACTTCAGGCATCGATGGAAACTTGAGCGTCCGCATATTCGAGAGGACCAGGGCATAGTCAGGCGACTTTTCTTGCGGGATAACAGGAAGAATTAAGGTATCCATATCAAAGATAGAGAAAGACTTCTGGTGAGCGGCCAGAGAGGAATGCGCAGCCGTTGCCAGTTTGGCAGGAACATTTTCCAGGCTACCCTGCTCTTTTGCATTGCTATCATTTTGCTTCGGCTGCCCTGAATGAGATTGTGACGAAAACAACTCTTTCATGCAGCACACCTCCCACCCGGCACCAATTCACACATCAACCCGCTCAAACAACCTCCGTCTCCACCACATCCCTCATAAGAAAGCAACGCACACAGGGCATTAGTTTAAATTATACCACCACGCCCTGAATCATATCATACCTATAGCACTTCTTTGCTACTACAATCAGTGCTATCATCCTAATTTCTTTTCATGATCATGCCAGATTATCAACCGTTTTTTTACTGTTCGTCCAGAGATCACGAGCAAGCGATACGATGGACCTTCTTTCAGGTGTGTGGTGGGCGGCCGCAGCCGTCCACCACATACTCCACACTCCCAACCCGGCGCCGCAGGCGCCAAAGAGAAACATCAAAAAGCTCCGGATCATCAATCCCATATTTGGCCCGCTTTATATAATTTATATGATATACGAGTAATGAAATAAGCCGTGCAGCATATTCGGCGCAATAAAGTTGGAAGAGGTGAATATCTGATGGAGGCGGCTTCTGTAAGTGTTATCATCCCTTATAGTCGGGCAGAGCTGATTGAAACAGTGCTAGAAAAGCTCAACCAGCAGACATATCCGCACGAGTTGATTGAAATTATTGTGGTTGGGCAACCCTCTAGAGCTCTGGAACAGCAATGGTCCACCCATATTGTTAATGCCGTGACAGATATGTATCCCGGTCAGAAACGCAATCAGGGGGCTCGTATGGCACGGGGCGACTATTTGCTCTTTCTGGATGATGATTGTGAGCCAGAGCCAGACTGGATAGAGCAGAATGTGCGCGAGCTGCAAAATCCTCAGATCGGGGCGGTTGGAGGACAGATAGCCGGTAAATCCGATGCTTTTTTTGCGCGTTGCCTGGATTTTAGTAGTTTTGCTTTCTGTCAGAATAGCCAAAGAAGCGAAATGCAGCTTTGTTCAGCCAGTCTGGGCGTCCGGAGCCAGGTCTATGCAGCCGTGCAAGGCTTTAATGAGACGTTGCGCGTCTGTGAAGATATCGATTTTTGCTATCGCTTAATCAAGCTGGGCTATCGCACGGTATACCAGCCAGCCATTAAAGTGAAACACAATCACCGCCGCAATAGTTTCAAGATCTTGATGCGTTATAGCTATTTCTTTGGACGTGAATCTGGCTTATATATCAAGTTGTTACATCCAGGTATGAACAGGCGCAACCAGGTGCTGACACTGGTACGACATCCCCTGGCCTATGCCTTGCTATTAGTTCCAATCGCACTCAGCATTACCATCCTCATCATCCGCACCAATATTTCTGAGTATCCCCGCGTTCTACTCTATGCACCCTTTATTTTTCTAGCCAAACTGGCCTTCCACATCGGCGTCCTACAATGGCTGCTGCAAGGACCACGCCAACCGTTACAGCCGGTAAATCCGCCTAATCAGACTGCGTATGGCACGTATGAAGGTAAGTAAGAAGCGGCTCAACAAAAGGTGTGAGTCCCTTATAAGCCAGCATCTCGGCTGGTGTGGTAGCTAATACCCTGGCCATCCTATGGGCTGCCATTGGATCTGCGGCAACCTCAGCAATGGGAGTTTGATAGGTATGAACAGTAAAGAGGATGCCACCGGTGCGGGGTAGCCGTGTCAGGGTCTGGCGCTCAACCCGTAAAAAGCACTGCTCTCCAATTGTGGTCGGCGTCAATCCTGCATAGGATTGCTGCACCTCATGGGTAGCGCGTGGAGTGATATCGAGCCGGGCCGTACTGCGGAAGGCCCAGTTCAGCCGCCAGACGGAGCGGCCAGCTTTCAAGCGCTGCAAAAGCAGGTGTGAAGAACGTCCAATCTGTTCAGCAAACAGGGGCACGGGATCGTGGATCGCCAGAAAGGATTGCCCTAGCTTTTCATCCAGGCACCACGAATTGGGAAAACACAATAGCCCGGCCACTAAAGGGAAGCCAGCCGTCGCACTCCCATCCAGGAGCAACAGATCTTCCTGCACCTGGCGGCCCAGCCACTCTAATGGCGCCTGCGGCAAGCTCCCACCATTCCCTGGATGAAATTCCTGATATTCATCCAACAAATGATTGTGCCAATGCCAGCCATCCTGCTCTATCCTCAATGTAAACCATTGCGGATAGCTGTCAGCCATATGCGGTAACAGCAACTCCAATACTTCCCATTGCAGCTCCTCAGTGCGAGGTAGCGCTTGCGCATAGTAGACAGGATCGTCAGCCAGAAGCTGATGCTTTAAAGCCATCTCTGCTTGATAATGGTCGGTATCAATCTCAATCAAACAGCCAGCACCAAGCGCCTGTACACCCATGGCCATCGTAAAATGCTCATGATCAAAAGGAAAATAAGAGAGCAACCTGTTCACTCCTCTCTATCTCTATCTGGCCGATCCTGATTATATGATCTTCACTTTTAAAAGTGGTATAAACAAAGCTCAACTCACTCGCCTGCGGCGAGAGGAGAGGGGAAAGATTTGGTGGGGAACACCCCACACCCCGGCAGGATGGGCTCGCCGCCCCTCCTGCACCTCCCCGCTTTATTTGTTTAATCAGGGAGATCAAAATTCAGCAGATGGACTGAGAGGCGCCGCAGCTCAGCACCCACCGCGCGATGGTCTGGATGCGGAAAGTAGGCTTTCAAGTGCTCCTCATCGATAAAGATCATAATAAAGCCATAGCTATATCCCTGGTTATTCAGATTGGTATTTTCACCTGCTCGAATATCCACGATGCCAGGAATCTTGTACTTGAGCGCTTTAACCTGCTCAATAGCTGCATGTAGCTCCTCTACCGTTGCTTCTGGTTTTGGCTGGAGAAAAACGGAATGGATAACGATGATGATGCTCCTTTTCTAAATAACGCCATACTCAGAGCGTCATTTTTTGTAGCGTCTCAAAAATCATTCCTCGCAATTCTTGCATTCTTCGATCTTTGCCAATCGCAGTAGTACCCAGGCGATCAGACATCTGCTGTAAGCGTATGACATAACGGGTAGATTGGCAAATTTCTGCGGACCTTAAGCCATCTAAGGCATAATCTATACCAGTATCGATATCCCCAACATAACAATATGCCTGGGCCTTGATAATACTGTACGAACATTGATCTCGTACCGATCTAAAAGGGCGCAGCATATCAGTCATCGGATAAATCTCTAAGGCTTTTTCTGGTTGCCAGAGCTGGGTGTAGCCCTGTGCCCTAACCTGCAGTACATCTACCTTATCAAATTCCTGGCTGACCGCGTCGAGATCGACATCGATATCTTCAGCAATCTCGGTGGCATGGTCGATAGCACGTAAGAAGCCCTGCTCATGTCCATAGACGAAGTGATTAATAGCATATGCCTTCCACAACACTCCCTGAAGGTATTTAGAGATCGGATATTGTTGCGCTTGCTTTTCCGCGGCCTCCATACGTCTGAAAGAAGCTTCCCACCAGCTGCGACGGCGAAACATTTCAGCCTGATTGATCAGAGCAAGAGTCTTTAATTCAGGATCGCCCAACTCTTCAGCAATATCATACATCACTTGAAAATGCGAGAGCGCCTCTTGAGTCGCGGTACGCTCAATCGAGCATCTTCCCAACATCTCATGGGTGTGGGCCAGCATGCGCAACGTTGGTCGGGTAAATTGTCCCCTGTACAAGCTGAGGGCATCATCCAGGCGTTGAGCCAAAGCCCGTAAACTTCCTTCCACATCTACCACCATACCACCGTTGCTCTCCCAGAGCAGGCGTGACATCTTTACCGTATTCTGAGCAGGCTCAATCAACGCCTGTAGCAACAGATCATCCCCCTCAGATAATGAAGACGTCTTCAGCTTGCGGAACGGCATAGACTTACCAGCTGAAGCTAATCTCTCCTCGGGAATACCCAGAATATCGGCCAGTCGCGAAACCTGCTCCTGCTTATCCAATTTCCGTTTGCCACGTTCAATCTGAGAAACGTATTCGCGCGAAAATCCCCAGCGATCGGCTAACTCTTCTTGCTTCCAACCACGCTGCAGCCGATACATCCGCACTAACTTCCCAAAAGCATTTTCATCCATAGAAACCTCATGCTAACCTGATCGTTACATTGTGTTACATACGTGTAACACCCTGTTCCTTGCTATTGTCATAAATGAACGCTACACTTCCTGAATATTCATCTGTAGCTATTAAAATATGATGAATATTTCACGTAAGCTGCCTACCATAAGTGCTGATACAAATCTCATCATTAGGAAAACATGCCACTAACATTTAGAAACAAATATAGGACGCATTTATAAATTATAATAGGTAGTTTATAGCCTAAAATGCTACAGATAATCCGAGTCAATTGGAAGTTCAGAGAGGAAGAAAAAATGACAACACGGAAAAAGGTCAAGCCTACGCTGGCTCAGGTACGTGGCAAATACTTCTTTGACATTGCAGCACTAGCAACAAGCGCAGAGGTAGGACCAATAGTTATCTATCATGCCTTAACCCGCCAACCAATCATCAAGAGCAATGCGGAAAAAATTTTGCAGGCCCTGACCGAGCTTTATCAGTCTCAGGGCCAAATTTTTACCCTGGAGAATGTCGATATTGTGCTGACCGAAGAGGCACTCGTTTTATGGATTATTCGGGCTACCCATCAACAATCTACTGAACAAGGAACGCTGGTCGATGAATATTATTTCGTCTACGCCCGTAATCAGGAACATGCCGAAACATTAAGCCGTAACTGGTTAGAGCAATTTTCCCCCCTCGTCGGAAGTTCCTTTACAGCCCGTCCCGAGGGTCTGCAAATCGGCCATATTCAGGTACCAGGTTATCTCAACTAAGCAGCAGGCTCAAACACTAACCTATATTCACAACATGTATTTGGCGGCTTCAATACAATATAGATAAAGGGATAGGAAAATAATAAACGTATATACTGTGAAATATTCATCACATGCAATATATTCCTATCTACAAAAAGATGGAGGCCTCATACATGCTTGATGTAATTATTGTTGGTGCTGGTCCTGCTGGCATGAGTGCTGCTCTAATGTTGGGACGTAGTCGTCGATCCGTCCTTATTTGTGATAATGCGCAGCCTCGCAATGCCGTCTCCCACGCGATGCATGGATTTCTAACGCGCGATGGCATGGCACCCACTGAATTTCGGCGTCTTGGTAGAGAACAATTACAGCAGTACCCAAACATAGAATTCCGCGTAACAACAGTGCTGGATGCCAAACGAGAACAGAATCTTTTTACAGTTACCCTCTCAGATGAATCAGTGCACACAGCGCGTACCCTGCTCCTGGCAACAGGTATGAAGGATGTTCTTCCTCCCATTGAGGGGTTTCAGCGCTACTATGGCGCGGGCGTCTTTTCCTGTCCTTACTGCGATGGCTGGGAGGTACGCGATCAGCCACTGGCTGTCCTTGGCAATGGACCCGCGGGCGAGGCTCTAGCGCTACAATTGCTACAATGGAGCCGGGATATCGTAGTATGCACGAATGGCCCCAGCCAGATTGATGCCAGGGAACAGGCATTTCTAAACCACCACGAAATAAAGATTTACGAAGATCCGATTACACGACTAGAAGGCACTGAACAGCAGTTTGAAAGAATTGTCTTCGCCAATGGTTCAGTATTGCCGCGTAAGGCGCTTTTCTTGCAGACCAAACACCTGAGGCGCCTGGAACTACTTGATATGCTCAACTGCCCCATGCCAGAACGATATCAAGAACCCATCGCTCCAGGCATCTACCTGGCGGGAGATGTCTATCAAACACGCTGGGTGAGCGGGGCCGTGGCCGATGGGGCCGAGATCGGCGTCATGATCAATAAAGAGCTACAAAAAGAAGATTTGACCCGTAGCTATCGCTCCTTGAAAGAAGTCTAGCGTTTCCATCTCATCCCAGGAACCGACCTCACATACTGCCATAGAATTTTTTTATGTTTTATGCGCAGTATCTTTTTTTATATTATTTCTGTGCTGAAAAGCCATAACTTGACAAAGGCCAATCTATCCACTATAGTTGTAGTGGTTGTGCTAACGTCTTTACACATGATCTACAGAAAGGAGGGCAAGTGATGAAACAGAACACAAATTTATTGTGGCTACTGTCTGGTCCGGGCCTTCCTGAGATAATCGTGTCCACGCACAACGCTTCAATCACCCCAGTTGACACAGTTCTCCGGACCATAGGGGCAGTCTGCCCACTTTCGGATACATGTGCAGCTTACTCTTCTTCTACCTGGTATTGTAGGTAGCGAACACATCCTCCGACCGTGGGCACCAGCGCGAGGCGCACCCACGGCTTTTTGTTATCTGGCACAAATCCATGGGTTGCAATTCCTGGCCCTACTTCTCAGCAGTATGTTTTCGCTTGAAAATGACTTTGACTAGTTTCATAGAAATGAGGAAGGCAACCATGTCGATTACCATCGATATCGCAGCAGCTGACTATATACGCGATCTAGGCGACGGCCTGATAGCACGCTGGTCAACAGCAGCCGATACCGAAAATATTGCCCAGGCCGCCGGGCTAGTTTTTCGTGACAAAGAGGAAGATCCTTTGAATGAGAGGCTGGTCAATGCGGTTAAAGTATTTATGAGCGGTCAGATACCCATTATGGGACCTGGCGACTATGCGATTGTCGAGGACCGCAATAAAGAGGGTAATCCGGTCATTGCAGGCATCTGCCTGCAGCGTATGGAATGGTACTACGAGGATATCCCTTTCAAAATGGGACGCCCCGAAGTTGTGTTTAGCGATCCAGCCTATCGCAATCGTGGCCTGATTCGTATCCTGTTCGAATTCGTCCATGCTCGCAGCGCAGCCGAGGGCCGACTACTGGATGCCATCACCGGCATCTACTACTTTTACCGCCAGTTTGGCTATGAATACGCCCTGGATCTGGATAGTGGGAAAGGCGTCTATCTACCTTCGATCCCCAAAGCCAAAGAAGGCGAGGCCGAGCTCTACACCCTGCGCGAAGCAACCGGAGAAGATCTTCCACTGTTGCAAGCGATCTATGAGCAGCGCGATCGGTCTACATCCGCAGTATCAACACATATTGATCAGGGCTATATGCGTTGGTTAGTGGAAGGACCCGACCATAGCGCATCTTCATCGACTCGGGTTATAGTTGATGCACAGGGACAGATACAGGGCTGGTTCTCAACCTTATCCACGCGTGGTGGCCGTGGCGTGAATGTCTGGAACCTGTATACCAGACCGCATCTCAATCTGCAGGCGATGCTGCCAGTCCTTTTACGAGCCCTGCAAGCCTACGGTCAGCAGCTACCAACTAGAAAACCTGACACGGAGGCTTTCAGCGAGATCAGATTTTATCTGGGGCAGAAACATCCAGTTTATGAGGCGCTGGGCAGCCTGGCGACCATCACTATACCAGCTTATGCCTGGTACATTCGTATCGCGGATCTACCGCGCTTTATACGCCATATCGCGCCCGCATTGGAAAAACGCTTACTTAACTCGCCCGTAGAAGGATTTACGGGTGAGCTAAAACTGGATTTCTATCGTGGGGGCTTGCGCCTGGACTTTAAAGAGGGGCGTCTGGTGACAGTTGAAAACTGGCGTTCAACCGTCCTGAATTATAATGCCGATGGTGGCTTCCCACCATTAGTCTTTTTTAAGGCCCTGCTCGGCTATCGCAGTCTGGCAGAACTGCGCCAGTCCTATCCCGATGCCTGGGTCAATAACGAGGTTCTCTTCAACACGTTATTCCCGGCCAAACCATCCTGGGCGTTTCCCCTATAAGTTCTTTAACGAGAGCATTGGATAGGCGTGGGACAGTATCGAAGTCAGTGGCTAACTTATGCAAGCTTAGCCGCTGGCTTCGACTGACTTTATAACTCTATCGTGTAGCGGGACGCTGGACTCTCGTACATTTAGTTGCCCGCGCAGAATGATCTGGCGCGCAGGACGCGCGGGCTCAGCAATGCGCTGCAGCAGCAACTCAGCAGCAGTCTTGCCAATCTCATAGGTAGGCTGGGCAATAATCGTGATCGAGGGCTGCACTAATATGGTCCAGGGGGTCTCATCAAAACCCACCAGCGCGATATCTTCGGGTATCGAAAGATTGGCGGAACGGATTGCCTGCAAGGCACCTTCCATCGTCAGACTATTGCTAGTCAATAAGGCATCGGGAGGATTGGGCAAATTCAACAGGGCGGTCGCAGCCATATAACCAGCCTCCACTCGTGGCTGTGTGTGTCTGATATACTCAGGCAACACAGGCAAGCCATGCTCCTGCAAGGCCTGCTCATATCCCTGCTGCCGCTGCAATCCAGTAGAACTGGTTTCACCGAAGATGGCCCCGATCTTCTCAAAACCATTCTGGATTAAGTGGGTCGTCAAGCGCCAGGCCGCCTCCACATTATCCAGCAATACGGTGTCGGCCTCAAAATCAGCAATAGTACGATCCACAATAACTATAGGAAAATCGAGGCTCTGTTGAGAGAGTTTGGCGGCGGTCTGGAGCGTAGGAGAAAAAATCACGCCCGCCACATTGGTATCCCGCATCAATTGCAGATAGATAGCTTCTTTATTGGCATCCTCATCGGTATTACAGAGCAGAACCGTAAAACCTTGCGCATAAGCAAGATCCTCAACCGCCCGGCTGATCGAAGTAAAGAAAGGATTACGAATATCGGATACGATCAAACCAATAGTATTTGATTGCTGAGAACGCAGGCTGCGCGCCACCAGATTGGGCCGATATTGTAGTTTTTCAACCGCCGCCATCACCCGCTGGCGCACTTCAGGGCGCACATGCTGCCCATTTGACAACACCCGCGAGACCGTGGCAGTAGAAACACCAGCAGCCTCAGCAACTTCTTTAATACTCGCCATTGCCCACTCCCTCAAATCGATCAAAAGAATTTAATTTGAGCCACGATTTGTAATCGATTGCAAATATTATACCATAATCAAAAACAAATTAAGCCAAATTAGCCCGAAAATTCCTTGACAAAAGCCATTGTAATCGATTACAATTTCTTCATCGATGTAATCGATTACAAGAGTCGAAGGTCGGTCATTGTTGACCATCTTAGCGAGACCATTCAGTTATAGGACTCTGGGAGAGCTAGCATGATTGAGATCAATGAGCAACAGATCAGCTTGCATGCCAGTCCGCGTGACAAGCAAGAGGCAATCAATCTTGTAGGACAGCTTCTTATCAATAGCGGCAATATCTTTCCCGACTATGTCGCAAGTATGAAAAAACGTGAAGAGGTTGCCAATACCTATCTGGGAAATGGTATCGCTATTCCTCATGGTTTAAATGAGCATCGTGACTTTATCCAGCGCACCGGGGTTGCCGTGCTTCAAGTTCCAGCAGGCGTGACCTGGAATCCAGGTGAAACTGCTCGTTTGGTTGTGGGAATCGCGGCCAAATCAGATGAACATATTGAAGTGCTACGCCGCCTGACGCGTGTGCTGAGTGATGAGAAACAGGTCGCGCTCCTGGCTCAGACCACTAATCCTCAAGATATAATTCAAGCTTTGACTGGCGAGCGGGCCACCGAGTCCACCAGCGCCACCAGCACGCCAGAAGACTATGAGCAATTCTTTGATGCTATAGTAAGCAATAAGACCGGCTTACATGCACGTCCAGCCGCCATGTTTGTTAATCTGGCAAAGCGCTTTAAGGCCGATATTCGGGTCCGCAACGGGGAACGTGTCGGCGACGGCAAGCGCCTGCTTTCGCTGCTCCAGCTAGGTGTTGAACATGGGATGCAGATCCGTGTTTCAGCCCAGGGGGCCGATGCCAGGACAGCCTTGCAATCACTCCAGGAAGCCCTTGAGCAGAATCTAGGCGAAGAAGAAGCTGAGGCCCAGCCCACTACTCAGCCCGATGCCCAGGCAGCCTGGACGCCTCAAACTGCCAATGCCACCTTCAGCGGTATCTCCGCAGCCCCGGCATCGCGTTTGGACCAGTGAAGACATATGTCCATCGCGTTGCTAATATCGCTGACTCTGCTGGTGATCCAATTGAAGAAGGCGAAAAATTTCAGCAGGCATTGGATGTAGCACAGCAGGAGCTTGAACAGCTACACGCGGATGTAAGCGCCCGCTCAGGAGCCAGCCAGGCCGCAATATTTGAAGCCCACCGTGAATTCCTCGCCGATGCAAACATCATTCAACAAACTATCGCCCTGGTCTATCAAGGCCATAGTGCCGCCTGGTCGTGGCAACAGGTTATTCAGGAGCGCGTCGATGCGCTGCAGCAATTGAGCGATCCGGTGCTGGCTGGACGTGCCGCCGACCTTAGAGATGTCGGGCAACGCGTGCAACAGCAGTTATCAGGAACGGGACCCCAAAAGCTCCAGCTCGATGGCACCCCGGTTATCCTGATCGCAGACGACCTGGCTCCATCGGATACCGCGACACTTGATCCTCAGGCAGTGCTCGGCTTCTGTACGGCCAGTGGTGGTCCTACCTCGCACACAGCGATTATCGCTCGTTCGCTTGGTATACCGGCTATTGTAGGTGCTGGCAAAGAGATCTTGAATATCGCCAATGGAAACGCCTGTATTCTCAATGGTTCCGCTGGCAAACTTTATCTACAACCTGGTGACGCTGATATCCAACGAGTTCGGGAACTGCAGACACAAGCACAACAAAAAGAAGAACTGGCGCGCACAGAGCGCTTTGCGCCTGCGATTACTACCGATCAACATCGGGTGGAGGTAGCGGCAAATATTGGCAATGTGCGGGATGCGCAGAAAGCAGCCGAGGCGGGAGCTGAAGGGGTTGGACTATTACGTACCGAATTCCTTTACCTTGAGCGTGATAGCGCCCCAAGCGAAGACGAGCAATTTGCGGTCTACCGCGAAATCCTACAGACAATGCAGGGGCAGCAAGTTATTATTCGTACCCTGGACATTGGCGGCGATAAAAGAGGTCAGCTATCTACGTCTACCTAAAGAAGACAATCCTTTCCTGGGTATTCGTGGTGTGCGGCTCTGTTTTGAGCATCCCGAACTCTTTATTCCTCAACTACGTGCCATCTATCGCGCCGCCGCTTACGGCTCGGCTAGCATTATGTTTCCCATGATAGCAACCATGGAAGATTGGGAGAAAGCCTTTGCGATCACCGAGCAGGTACGGCAAGAACTCGACGCTCCAGCTATACCAATCGGGATTATGGTCGAAGTGCCATCAGCGGTCATGCTGGCCCGGCACCTGGCACGAGAAATCGCTTTCTTCTCCATCGGAACCAATGATCTGACGCAATATGTAATGGCGATGGATCGTGGACATCCACAGCTGGCTAAGCAAGCTGATAGCCTGCATCCAGCCGTCTTACAAATGGTCTCACAAACGGTACAGGCAGCCAGTCAAGAGGGCAAATGGGTCGGCGTATGCGGCGGCCTGGCCTCAGATAATCTGGGAGCGAGCATCTTAACCGGCCTGGGAGTTAAAGAATTGAGTGTCAGCATTCCCAGTATCGCGTCAATTAAGGCCCATATCCGTAGCTCATCTTTACAAGCAATGCAGGATCTTGCCCGGCGGGCCCTACAATGTCGCACCAGCAGCGAGGTACGCAGTCTATGAGTAAAATTGCTACAATCACGCTCAATCCAGCTATTGATTTAACGGTACGGGCAGACCATTTTCAGACCAATACCGTTAATCGTGGGCAGGAGATGCAATTAGATGCTGGCGGTAAAGGGGTCAATGTCGCCTCATTTCTAGCTGATTATGGTCATGCCAGCGCGGTGACGGGCTTTCTGGGCCGCGACAATGCGGCCATCTTTGAGCAGCTCTTTGCGCAGAAACGGATCGAAGATGCCTTCATCCGCTTGCCAGGTCAGACGCGCACCGGTATTAAAGTGATCGATGAGGCTCAGCAACAGACAACCGATATCAATATGCCGGGTCTTCAGCCCTCGGCAAGCGAGATTGAGCAGCTCCATACTCGGATTCAGCAGCTGGCCAAAACCTGCGATTGGTTTGTGCTGGCTGGCCATCTCCCACCCGGAGTGCCCATTACTTTCTATGCAACGGTCATTGAGCAGTTAAAACAACAGGGCAAAAATATCGTGTTGGATTCCAGCCAGGCAGCCCTACGCGCAGGCGTACAGGTAGGGCCAACGATTATCAAGCCCAATATTGATGAGCTTCAACAGCTGGTAGAGCGCCCTTTGCATGATGAACTAAGTATTGAACAAGGAGCCAGGCAACTATTACGAGATACCACACAGTTAGTGGTTGTTTCGATGGGAGAGCATGGTGCCATGTTTGTCGATCAACATACTACCCTGATCGCGGAGCCACTAGCGGTGAACGTGAAAAGTACTGTTGGAGCGGGCGATGCCATGGTAGCGGGCTTAATTGCGGGCCTGAGCGAAGGCTTGCCGTTGACCGAGTGTGCCCGACTGGCAACCGCCTTTTCGGCGGGCACGATCACGCGGATTGGTCCGCATCTACCTGCTCAACACATTCTTAGAGAGTATGCACAACAGGTGCAAGTTCGCACCCTCCAACCAACCTTCGGCGTCGTAGGTGAGTAACCGCTAACACAATATCTCAATACGCTTAAGCAACGCTTTGGATAGAGATTGTATTTAATATATGCAGAGAAGCATGGTCTTATCCCGTGCGAAGGAGTATCACTATGGCAAAGATTGTGGCTATCACATCTTGTCCCACAGGCATTGCCCATACTTTTATGGCCGCCGAAGCACTGCAGCGTGGCGCGGAGGCCCTCGGGCACACAATTAAAGTGGAGACACAGGGCTCGGTCGGTGCCCAAAACACGCTGACAGGGTCAGACATCCAGTCCGCCGATGTCGTTATTATTGCCGCTGATGCAAAGGTGGATCAGAGCCGCTTTGCAGGGAAATCAATTTATGAAACCACGACCAACAAAGCGATTCGCCAGAGTCAGCAAGTGGTTGAAACGGCCCTGGCCCAACAACCTGCCGCCGCAGCGGTGGCTCAGCCCACGGCCGCGCAACCCATCGAGCAGGCTCGCATCGTAGCCATTACCTCGTGTCCGACAGGTATTGCCCATACTTTTATGGCCGCCGAGGCATTGGAACGGGCAGCGGAAACGCTGGGACACCAGATTAAAGTGGAGACGCAGGGTTCGGTCGGTGCCCAGAACACGCTAACGCCAGATGATATTCGCAAGGCGAACGTGGTGGTCATCGCCGCCGATGCCAAAGTAGACAAAGGCCGCTTTGCGGGCAAAACAGTCTATGAAACCTCCACCCATGATGCCTTGCAAAACGGACCCGGCCTCATTAAAGCAGCCCTGGCCCAGGCCGCCAGTGGTCCCCAGACCAGTGCTGCAGCTGCCAGCGCACCCCAGCAAGACTATCTTTCACAGATCCAGGACGCTAAAAGCAAAAGATCTGCCGCCAGTTCAGGTATCTATAAACATTTGATGACCGGTGTCTCATATATGCTGCCCTTTGTGGTAGCGGGTGGACTGCTGATCGCACTTTCCTTCGCCATTGGTGGCATAGATGCCGCCAAATATACAGGCACCCTGGGCTGGGCACTAAACCAGATCGGTGGGGGTACCGGCGCATTCAGTCTGATCGTTCCCATTCTGGCCGGCTATATCGCCTACTCGATCGCAGATCGACCTGGTCTGGCTCCTGGTATGATTGGCGGTGTGCTCTCCAACTCGATTGGCGCGGGCTTCTTAGGTGGCCTCATCGCAGGCTTCCTGGCCGGCTATATCACCTTGTATCTCAACAAATGGATCAATCTACCCAAAAATCTGGCTGGCTTAAAACCAGTTCTGGTGTTACCTTTGATCAGCACCGGCATTGTCGGCCTGTTGATGGTCTTTGTGATTGGCACGCCGGTTAGCTTTATACTTACAGCCCTCACCAACTGGTTGCGAACAATGCAGGGTACCAACGCCTTACTGCTGGGACTCCTGCTCGGTGGCATGATGGCTATCGATATGGGTGGACCAATCAATAAATCTGCCTATACATTCTCAGTCGGACTCCTGAGCAGCCATGTAGATGCCCCTATGGCGGCCGTGATGGCGGCTGGCATGACCCCACCTCTTGGACTGGCACTGGCAACCTATCTGTTCAAAAATCGCTTTACCGTTGAAGAGCGAGACGCCGGCAAGGCGGCGGCAGTCCTGGGCATAGCCTTCATTACCGAAGGAGCGATCCCTTTTGCCGCCCGTGATCCTTTCCGTGTTATCCCAGCAACCATGATTGGGTCAGCCATCGCGGGAGCCCTCTCAATGCTCTTTGCCTGCAATTTACAGGTCCCACACGGCGGCATCTTCGTCCTCTTTATCCCAGGTGCAGTCACCAATCTACTGCCCTATCTCATCGCCATTGTTGCAGGAACAGCGGTTACGACAGGCATACTCTTTTTCACCAAGCGCCCGCTGGCCAGTAATAACCCTGCTGTTGTGGCCGAAGCCCAGTTGGCGCAAGCCTCGTAGTAACTTCAGCCAGTAAAGCCTGACTCTTTCTCACTGAATTGTGGAAGGAGTCAGGCTTTTTCGTGCTAAACCGCCAATCCTGAGGGATAAAATAGTCAACAACGAACGTCTAATTAATAAAGGCCTTTTTTACCCTACATTTATGAATATGATTTTATGCTAATGCTGTTACCCGCCTGGGCATCCTGTGATAAGCGCAAATGAGAAAAATGAAGAGCGAGGAATACATCCATTGAAATTCATGAATGTGCTCTACTGTGCGATCTGTGGAGCTGCCAATACCGAGACAGATACTATCTGCTTTGCCTGCGGAAATGCGTTGCTGCATAGTCAGGATTTTGATGAGCCGACACAGATGCAAACCATCACAATCCTTGAGGGTCGCTATCGCCTGATTGATCGCGTAGGTAAGGGCGGCTTTGCCACTGTCTATAAAGCTGAAGATCTACACACCAAACGCATCGTGGCGATCAAGGAAATCACACTTAAAAAGTTGAAGCCACAAGAGATTATCGATGCCACCGATACCTATCATCGTGAAATACGCTTTGGCACCTTACTCAAGCATCCTTCGTTACCGGAAGTATACGCTAATTTTATGGACCCTGAGCACTGGTATATCGTGGCCGAGTTTATTGATGGCCAGACGCTGGAAGATTATCGCCAACAATTGCCCGCCGGTTTGCTCTCGCTACAAGAGGGACTCTCTATCGCCCTGCAGGTCTGCGATGTGCTCTCGTATCTGCACTCACGCCAGCCACCAATTATTTTTCGCGACATCAAACCAGATAATATTATGCGTACCAGGACAGGCCATATTTATTTGATCGATTTTGGGATCGCCCGCCAGTTCAGACCTGGCCAGCGGCGCGATACACAGACCCTTGGCTCGCCTGGCTATGCCGCACCCGAGCAATATGGTTCGGCCCAGACCACCGAGCGCTCTGATATCTATAGCCTGGGCGCTACACTGCAAGCACTACTCACCGGACAAGATCCTCTGGACGCGGATGTGGCAACGGCTCCAACGAAAAAGCCGGTGACACTACCAGCCGAGCTTTCTGCACTACTGGCCAATATGCTCGCTAAAGATCCCGCGCAACGTCCGACCTCCATCACTGAAGTCAAACGCCGCCTGGAAAAAATCAGCTCCACCGTAGGCGATACCTGGCTTACCGCCCAATCTCCGGTGATACCACCGCCACCTCCACCCCCACCGTCAACTCCATACTATGTGCCTTCCAATGCAGCAAATGTCAAAAATCCAGCTAGCCAACCCAAGAAACTTCCCGCCTGGCTAAAAGTAGTAGCGATAGCAACTATACTACTCCTCGTTACTGGCTTTGGGAATGTAGCGTTATCGACATTCCCCCATTTTTCACTCTGGCAGCATGTAGAGATTAATACTGGACCACCAGTTATGCTAGATAGAGTTCCTGCTGATCAGCAGGTGTTAAACATCGCCATGAATAGCGCAACACAAGAGCCATTGGACCCCGCAACAGTTCAATATACACAATCAATGCAGATAGTTAGTATGACTTCAGCCGGGCTGGTCTCATTCAACGATAGAATGGAAATCGTGCCTCAACTTGCGCAATCATGGGAAACCAGTTCCGATGGTTACACATGGACTTTTCATCTACGTCCCAACCTCAAATTTAGCGATGGCGCGTCCTTGACAGCCACAGATGTAGCCTATAGTCTGGATCGTGCCCTGGACCCGGCTCTAAAATATGGTACAGCGCCTTACAATCTACAATATATTCAGGGCGCAGACCAGCGTGTCTCAGGAAAGATCAAGACATTGATCGGGCAGAGCATTCTGACGCCCGACGACAATACGCTTGTCATCAAACTATCGAAAAACATTGCCTACTTCCTGGATACGCTGACCTGTCCCTGTGCATCGGTGGTGGAAAAATCGCTGATCGACAAATATAGTCAGAGCTTCACCGACCATTTGAGCGAAGGAGGTAGCTCTGGACCTTTCGAATTCTCTCCAGGGACAAAACAAAAAATAGAGCTCGTACCCAACCCTTTTTACTACGGCAGTAAACCAACACTCACTAAAATCTCGTTTACATCCTATGTCGATACTAATACTGCCTACGATTCTTACCGGGTAGCTCAGGTGGATTTTGTCGACAATATCCCAGCATCAATGATAGACAAGGTTGATCAGAACACAGATTTTCATCAATCACTACAACTATCAACCACTTATTATGCGATGAATTATCTGACCAAACCATTTGACAACATTAAAATTCGCCAGGCATTTGCACTGGCAATCAATAAAGATCTCATCAGCCAGAAGATTAGAAACAATACGGTCTTGCCTACTAACCACATCATACCGCAAGGGGACCCGAGCGCGAACACATCCCTATCAGGACCGGCGGGCGTCACAACCACGGCAGGCGATCCCGTACTGGCAAAAAAACTGCTACAAGAGGGTATGCAAGAAGAGGGCATTTCTTCGATGCAGGCATTTCCCAGTGTGACATTAACCTATTATAAAAGCTCATCAGTGGCAGTGCAAAATGAGATAACAGCCATGCAAGCGATGTGGAAAACAAATCTGGGCCTTAATATCAAACTACAAGCAATGCCTGCAAGTACTTTCTATAATAAGGTGAGTAATTCAAATGATGCCAGAAATATCCAGATGTGGCGCATAGGCTGGATTGCGGATTATCCAGATGCCAGCGATTGGACAACGCTCCAATTCGGTCAGGGTGCTGCCCAGAATACATATGCATATGGCCAGAATCAAAGTAAGGCTGCGGCACATCAACAGGAGATACAGAGATCGTTAGCCAGAGCTGATGTCACGCAAAATCAAGCGCAACGCATAAGTATGTACAGAAATGCGGAACAAGATCTTGTTAATGATGTAGCCTGGCTACCGCTTTATCAGTCCTATGATTACTATGTGGTCAAGGCAAAATTGCATGGTCTGAATGTAAACGCCATGGGCATGATTGCGCCAGAGGATTGGTCAAGTATCTATGTCACTCAATAAGCAGTGATGTTGAGGTTTAAACCTCAACATCAGCCACCGAGTTCAGGATCCAGGTGGGACGATAAGGGAAGCGCTCCACCTGTTCGCGCTTTGTGACGCCCGATAGCACCAGGATGGTTCGTAGCCCGCTTTCAGTGCCGGACACAATGTCGGTATCCATGCGATCTCCGATCATGGCCGATTCTTCTGAATGGGCATTTAACTTGCGCAGGGCCATGCGCATCATCAATGGATTAGGCTTGCCGACAAAATATGGCTTCACGCCGGTTGCGGCACTGATCAAAGCAGCGACTGCACCTGTCGCTGGCACAAAACCACCTTCACCAGGCCCCATCACATCTGGATTGGTAGCGATGAAGCGCGCACCATCATTGATAAAACGGCAGGCCTGAGAGATACGTTGAAAGCTATACATCGTAGTCTCGCCCACCACCACATATTCGGGCTCCTGGGTAGTCAAAATATAGCCAATATCATGGAGTGCCGTTGTTAAGCCAGATTCGCCAATAGTAAAGGCGCTACCACCTGGACGTTGGGAATGCAAAAACTGCGCCGTTGCTAAAGCGGAAGTAAAAATAGAATCAGCCGACACATTCAATCCCATATAAGAGAGTCGCATCTGAAGGTCACGAGGAGTGTACAGGGAATTATTCGTAAAGATTAAGAAAGGGATACCCTTGTCCTGTAATCTATGAATAAAATCAGCGGCGCCCGGAATCAGCGACGAGCCCCACAGAAGAACACCATCCATATCGATTAAATAATTTTTGACACCTTCCATTGCTTGCCTCCCGTTCTCTAAATCATGAGTCTCCCCATCTTTCCGGGGGAAAGTAGGAAAAAATAGTGAGAAAACAAACCATCAGCTTATCCTTCGTTAGATGTGGTAAGAAGAACAACCCCAGATCAAAACGAGAACAAGGATGCCGTCTCAGTATATTATAGCAGTTCAATCATGCGCAGAAGGTGAGCAACCGGAAGGGATCATCGTGCCATCCGATCTGCCAGAATTCAAGATACTCAACATCGTAATCGGCACCATCTTCGCATGCGGATTTTGTTGAGCAATGGTGTCTGAATTTCAGACGCGTTTTCTCCGCAAGGATGGAGGAGACCCTGGGCAGAAAGCCCCTTGACAATGCCTCGCTCAAGATATACCATATCAACATGACGTTAACGTAACATTTGAGGGGGTGAGCGATGAATGGCCGCATGCGCATAGGTGATTTGACGGAACGAGCAAAGGTAACTGCGCGCACCGTTCGCTATTACGAGAGCATTGGACTAATCCCTCCAGGTGAGCGTGAAGGCCACGGTCAGCACTATTACACCGAGGAGACGCTTGCCCGCCTGCGCAAAATTGACCAGCTAAAGAAGCTTGGACTCAGCCTGGATGAAATACGTGACGTTATCGACCTCTATTTTACCGACCCTGGTGGAATACAACCAAAACAGAAAGTTCTCGCCATCCTGCGTCAGCATCTGGCTGATGCAGACCGGAAGATCGGTGCGTTACAGCAATTTCGTGCTGACTTACAGGCCAATATCGAACGCTTCGAGCGCTGGCTTGAGAAAAGAGAACAGTAATCAGGCTTTTTTTTGCTCCAAACATAACGTTAACGTCATGTTTGGAGCTAACTCATTCAGGAGGATTGAGAAATATGAGTGAAACGATTGGATTTATTGGACTTGGCAATCTGGGTCTGCCACTGGCGAGCAATCTACTCAATGCCGGGTATGCTCTCCGGGTGTACAATCGCACGGCGAGCAAAGCGGAACCTCTGGTTGCTCAGGGTGCGCAACAAGTGAGCCGACCAGTTGACGCTGTGACGAGCGGAGGAATTGTTGTGACCAATTTGTGGGGTGATGCGTCTGTGGAAAGCATAGTTACGAGTGATGGTTTTTTAGAACAATTGGGATCAGGTGGTATCCATCTTGCGACGAGCACGATATCGCCTGCAATGGCAAAGAAGCTTGCGGCAATGCATGCACAACATGGCAGTGTCTATGTTGAGGCTCCCATCTTTGGAGGATCTGAGGCCGCTGTCGCCCAACAGCTCTGGATTCCTTTTGCAGGTCCACAAATAGCCAAAGAACGCGTCCGACCACTCCTGAGGGCGATAGGGGGACAGGGCATCGTTGATTTTGGCGAAGAGGTCGGCGCGGCAACGCTTGTCAAACTTGTGGGCAACTTCCTGATTGTTTCAGCAGGACAATCTCTGAGAGAAGCACTCTCGATAGCCGAGAACAATGGAGTTGATCCAAAAGCAGTACTCGATATGCTGACGACGGCACCCACGTTATTCCCCACTCCCATCTATCAGAGGCATGGCAAGAGGATTGTCGAGGACACCAAAGCCGCGCCTTTCAGGCAGAATAAGGTCCCGATGAAGGATGTTGATCTCTTCAAAACGACTGCACAACAGGTGGGATCATCCACACCCATTGCAAGTCTTTTGTCTGATCTCTTGAGAAGCGATGAAGCAAGAGTGTAGACTCTTCCTTCAGCCAATTCCCCGATTCTCTCAATGTATGAGAGAATCGAGGAATTACTTCTGGGTTATCCATTCGCGCCGTAAAACCCCTTTCAGAAGTTAGCTAAAGTTCGACAGTAAAACAAGAAAGGTAGAAGGAATCACTATGGACATTGCAACTTACACACAAGAGGTACATCGTACCTGTGATATAGAAGATCGTCGAGAGCTACTCATCCTGACCGCGCTGGGCATTGCTGGCGAATCGGGTGAAGTTGTCGATCTGCTGAAAAAAGTGCTCTATCATTCCCACGAACTGGACATCCCCAACCTCAAAAAAGAGCTCGGCGACCTGCTCTGATATATGACCCTGCTCTGCGAAACCGTCGGCCTGACCCTGGATGACGTTATGCAGGCCAACGTCGACAAGCTACGCCAACGCTATCCCGATGGCTTCGACGTCCAGCGTAGCCAATCCCGCCAGGAATAAAAAAGCCAGTAGCTTTTTCAAAACACACAACGTTTTTTGCAACAATTAGTAGACACTCCATGATATTTATCTCGTGCAGGGTGAGAAATCTTTCATGACTATCGATCGATTTCTTACCTTTTGGCCTTGTCAGCAAATATTCAATTTGTTATTATTGATTACACCACCTACACTTTTATATTTATTACCACTAAAATCATACAAATGTATCCATTCTAATTAAAGGAGTAATGAAGGGATGGCGAGGAAAAATAGTCTGATCAATACGAGGGCACGCATCCAAAAAGAGGCGGCTCGCAAACAGAAAGCCCAGCAACTGACACAGACACAAGCAGCGAAGGCAGCAGAAAAAGCGAGAAAAGCTTATGAAAATGCCCAAAAAGCAGATCAAAAAGAGCGAGCCAGACTTTATACCGAATCCAGAATAGCTCAGGTCAATCTCCAAAATGAGCAACTTGAACAAGTGATTGCAAGTTTTAATAATCTTCTAGCAGATGCGCTTAAAATTGATAGCTTTATTATGTGGGAAACATTGAAACAGCCATTAAACTTACCAACCTTTAACCCGGGCCAATTGGCGATTCCAGAACAGCCGCCGGTACCACAGAACTATCGTCCCCCTGAACTATCAGGGCTCCAAAAAATTTTTCCCGGAGCTAAAGAAAAGTATGCTCAGGAAGTCATCAAGGCACAAGAGTTATATAATAGGCATGTTTCAGAACATGCTGCCAGAGAACAAATGCGACAAAAAAAGTTGGCTGAGATGAGAAATGCCTTTGAACAACATTATAATGATGAGCTACAAAAAATAAAAAATCAACATACAGAAATAGATAATTTCCGACGCGATTTTGATGCACGTGTACCATCTGCAATAGTCAATTATTTTACAATGGTTTTGGCTACCAGTAATTATCCAGATAAATTTCCTCAACATGCAAAGGTAGCCTATGTCCCTGAGTCAACTCAATTAGTAGTTGAGTACGATTTCCCCAATTTTGAGATAATTCCTGAAGCTGGAATTTTTAAGTATGTAAAAACAAAGGACGAAATTACAAACACCATACGTCCTTTACCGCAAAGGAAAACTTTATACAATTCAATTATCGCTCAAACCACCCTTCGTACGCTCTATGAGTTATTTAAAGCCGATCGCGGGCATTGCGTTGATACTATTGTATTTAATGGTTACGTAGAGAGTATTAATAAAGGAACAGGGCTGCCTGTAAGAACATGCCTGACTACAGTCCGTACAAGCCATGATATATTTGACAGGTTAGATTTAAGCAAGGTAGATCCACAAGCATGTCTTCAAGTATTAAATGCGTCTATATCGAAGAGCCCTACAGAACTGGCTCCAGTGCGGCCAGTATTGGAATTCGATATGGTAGATCCCCGCTACATTGAAGAAATTGATGTACTATCAGGATTAGATCAAAGACCAAATCTCATGGAGTTGACTCCTAATGAGTTTGAATCATTGATCACAAATCTCTTCCAAAAAATGGGTTTGGAGACTCGCCAGACGCAGGCTTCGCGTGATGGAGGAGTAGATTGCGTTGCCTACGATCCTCGCCCAATTTTCGGCGGGAAAGTAGTTATTCAAGCGAAACGCTATAAAAACACAGTAGGTGTAAGTGCCGTTCGAGATCTTTACGGGACACTCCAGAATGAAGGAGCCTCGAAAGGAATTCTTGTAACAACCAGTGGTTATGGGAAAGCCTCTTTTGAGTTTGCAGAAGGAAAACCTATCGAATTATTAAGTGGTAGCAATTTGCTCTTCCTACTAGCAGAACATGCAAATGTCGAGGCAAAAATAGATATACCAGAGAACTGGAAAGATCCACAATACGATTAAGCAATATATCTTTCTCGGGGGTCAGGCTTTTCCATGCATTTGGGAAAGCCAATTTTATTGAGAAAGTTTCTATCCAGTATTAACATATTAATCCCTCTATTCTAAGTATCGTTTTACAGCTTTGCAACTTGTAGCCCGGGTTAGTTATAATATTGGGAAACGTCAGGCTTTATACATTATGCGATGGCGCATTTGCATTGCCTGACATATACCACCAATATATTTTTCTCCACCACCACCAAACGCTACGATGCGCACAGAACGAAGGGAGTTGTCTTATGCATGCGAAGGTAGAAGACCTGCTCGGTAAAATGACACTGGAAGAAAAAGTCTCATTGCTAGCTGGTGCCTCGATGTGGAATACCATCCCGATTGAGCGCCTGGGTATTCCCTCACTCAAAGTATCCGATGGGCCAAATGGGGCTCGCGGTGAGAGCAATCCCATCCAGAGAGACGATGCCGGCGTCACCTCAGCCTGTTTTCCAGCTGGCATCTCGCTGGCAGCCACCTGGAATCCTGCATTGATTGAACGCATTGGGCAGGCACTGGGCCAGGAGGCTAAATCCAAAGGGGCTCGCGTTTTACTGGCTCCTACGGTGAATATCCATCGTTCTCCGCTAAATGGCCGTAACTTTGAATGCTACTCAGAAGATCCCTATCTATCGGCCAGGATGGCGGTGGGCTATATTAAGGGCGTGCAGAGCGAGGATGTGGGCGCAACCGTCAAACATTTTGTGTGCAACGACTCCGAATTCCAGCGCAACAGTATTAGCTCAGAGGTTGGCGAGCGTGCCTTGCGTGAGATTTACCTGCCTCCATTTAAGGCCGCCATTCAAGAAGCTGGTAGCTGGCTGGCAATGGCCTCATACAACAAGATCAATGGAACTTATGCCAGTGAGAATCCCTATACCCTGACTGATATTTTGAAAAAGGAATGGGGCTTCGATGGTGTAGTGATGTCCGATTGGTTCGGCACCCAGAGTACAGTTCCATCGATCAACGCTGGCCTGGACCTGGAGATGCCCGGGCCCGCTATCTGGCGCGGTGAAAAGCTGCTCCAGGCGGTTAAAAACGGTGAGGTGGCCGAGAGCACCATCGATGATAGCGTTTCGCGTCTATTGCACCTGTTCATTAAAGTGGGTCTGTTTGAGGTTCATGAAGATGGTCCAGAGCAAGCTCTCGATCTACCAGAACATCGCGCCTTGATCCGTGAGGCCGGGGCCGAGGGTTGTGTGCTGCTCAAGAATGAGCGGGACATTTTACCTTTACAACCCGAAAAGCTACAGTCAATCGCGATCATTGGACCCAATGCCAGGACGGCACGAATGATGGGCGGCGGTAGCGCCCTCGTCAATGCTCATTATTCAATCTCACCATATGATGCTATCGTGGAGCGCGTGGGTGATCAACTCTCAATTAATGATGAGACGAACTTCGCCAGCCACAACTTACTCCCTCTAATCGACCAGCAACTGTTTAGCTCGCACGATGGAGATACTACGCCGGGTTTCGCTATCGAATATTTTCAGGGGCATAACTTCACCGCTAAAGCAAACGAGACGGATCACAGCGCAAGCTCCGAGAAGGTCTGGTTTGGCGTGGTTGCCGATAACATTGATCCACTCAACTTTTCAGCGCGCTTCACAGCTCATATCCGGCCTCAAAAATCAGGGACACATCAGTTTAGCCTGGCCAGTGCAGGCTTGAGCAAACTATATATCGACAGCAAAGAATTAATCAATAACTGGGATCACCAACTCCCGGGCCAAACCTACTTCGGTATGGGTAGCCAGGAAGTAATCGCCTCAATCGAGCTTACAGCCGGGCAAGACTATCAGTTGGCGATTGAATATACGAAAGGCGTTGCCGCAATCTCTCTTGCGGCTGTGCGTGTGGGTCTGATGGCTCCGGTGTCGACTAATGCGCTGGAACGCGCGGTGGCACTGGCAGCCAATTCAGATGTTGCGCTGGTCTTCGCTGGTCTAAATGGAGAGTGGGAGAGTGAAGGCTTTGATCGGCCCAATATGGATCTAATGGCCGAACAGGTAGAGTTGATCGAGAAGGTCGCCGAGGCCAATAAAAATACCATTGTCGTGCTAAATACCGGCTCGCCGATCACCATGCCCTGGCTCGACAAAGTCCCGGGCGTCCTGCAGTGCTGGTATCCTGGCCAGGAATGTGGCAATGCCATCGCGGATGTGCTCTTTGGCACGGTTAATCCGTCAGGGAAGCTCCCCCAGACCTTCCCGCAGCGGATTGAGGATAATCCTGCCTACATCAACTATCCAGGTGAGAATGGGCGCGTACATTATGGCGAAGGCCTGTTCGTTGGGTATCGCTATTATGATAAGAAGAAGGTTGCACCCCTCTTCCCCTTTGGCTTTGGACTCTCCTATACCACTTTTAGTTATAATCCCTCTATCCAGCTCAACACGCAGAGTTTAAAGCCCAATGATACCCTGCAAGCTGCCATTCGGATTACAAATACAGGCCAGCGCGCGGGCAAGGAGGTGGTGCAGCTCTATGTTCGGGATCTCAAATCAACCCTGCAGCGACCGGAAAAAGAACTTAAAGCTTTTGCCAAGCTACACCTGGAACCTGGTGAGAGCCAGACCGTCACTTTTGAACTGGAACGCGCAGCTCTGGCCTATTATGATGACCTGGCCCACCAATGGGTCGCCGAAGCCGGTGAGTTTGAAGTTCTGATCGGCTCATCAGCACAGGACATTCATGCGCGCGCCACTTTTACCCTGACGGAGACCAGCCATTTTGGAGAACGCATAGAAACCAGGCAGAACAGCACAACAGGAGCTTGATGCCAGGCTGATCACGCCAATAGATCTTATAGAGTGATGGGCTACTGTTGACAAGAAGCAGTAGCCCATCACTCTATAAAGCGGCTTATATATAGTTGCCATGGTAAGTAACAGCGCTACTTTACGATCACAAAATTGGTGATAACCGTCAATTGGTCAGCATGCAATATTTTTGCCGCATCCACATGTCCATTGGCCTGCACCACCGCACCTTGTTGTATATCTTGATTGCGCCCCAGAGTTACTTTTTGGTTGGCAGCCCAAACAATATGCACAATATTGCTGGTGCGCTGATAGGAACCATCATTGGCTTGCTCGAGCACATAGCCTTCCAATGAGGTATTGCCTGAAGTCGAAATAACCTCGCAGATTACGCTGGTCTGGCTGCCAGCCGCAGCCGACGCGAACTGTGGTCCGGTCGATATCTGTATCGACCCTGGAATAGTTATCAGATGATTGGCATATAAATAGAGCAATACAATCGCAATCACCCCAATAATCAATGCTATCGGTCCCTCACGACGAGGGGACTTACGCGGCCCTCCCTGTCTGGAATCTCTCATAGACCCTGACTCCTCTCCAAGAGAAATAAAATATATCTATTGCATATGCATCTAACAAAGTAGAAAACGCATTGGAGTATGCTCTTCCAACCACCCCTCTCTGGATCAAATATATACTTGCCATAGCGCAGAAACCATATCGGAAATATAGCATATGCCTATAATAGAAGCAATGCAAACATCATGATTGCCCGTATTTACCTATGATTGAAGTCCCAATGTGGCAAAAAAGATTCACATACGAGAGAAGAAATATATAATATTATAAATACTTAACAATACGACCAGAAACTCAAAGGACAGAAAATGGCTCAAAAGATCTTTGAACAAGATATCTACATTGCTGCTCCACCAGAAAAGGTAAAGACATTTCTAACTTCATTGCATAACCATCGGCAAATACATCCACTGATTGTTGATATCCAACTTGTGGAGACCCCCATCACGCACGCCGATGGGAGTTTAGTTAGCCACTACCGCGTGCGCGATCGTATTCCATTGGGACCATTCACCATTTCGGTTACCTATAGCGTTACTATGCAGATAACGGCGAATGGAGATCTTAATTCTACCGCGGCGCAATTTCCAGCCGTCTATCTCTTTAATACCACCAAATGCTCAGTTGAGGGGGATGGTACGCGGGTCAGTGAGTATATCAAAATACAGGCGCCAGCATTGCTCATGGGCACAACATATAAGCAAGCCAGTCAATCACATGTGCAGATGTTTCAGCGGCTCAAACAATTACTTGAGAACGCATCAAATGATGATTGAACAGGCAAACAAACAACAAGTTTCGTTTATTTTCATTATTGTATTATTCCGCAATAGAAAGAGGTCGCTACGATGCTAGATCTTAATAGTGAAGCTTTTCGTAATAAGGTGTATGGTTGTTGGCTGGGCAAAAATTGTGGTGGCACGCTGGGGGCGCCCTCGAAAAGGCTTATGGAGAACCGGAGCCATTCGATGTCTGGTGGTATCCCGAGCTGAAAGAGGGTGGCATTCCTAATGATGATCTGGAGATGCAGCTTATCTGGCTCAAAGCGTTAGAGGAGATCGGGCCTCAATTGCGGGCCGCTGACCTGGCACAATACTGGCTGGATCACATCGGGTACAACTGGGATGAATATGGCTTGAACAAGACTAATTTGCGCCTGGGCCTTTTGCCACCGGTTTCCGGCTATTATAATAACTGGTTTAAAGACTGCATGGGTAGCCCGATCCGCTCCGAAATCTGGGCCTGCATCGCTCCAGGTATGCCTAAAATCGCGGCTAAATATGCTTATGAAGATTCGATTGTGGATCATGCAGGGGGTGAGAGCGTTTTCGGTGAGCTATTTAATGCCGCCATTGAGTCGGCGGCCTTTGTGGTCTCTAATCCGATACAATTATTGGATATCGGCGCCTCGTATGTTCCACCCTGGAGCCAGACGGCGAAAGCTATCACTGCGGCTCGCCAGGCCTATACAGATGATGTGGATTGGAAGTCGGCGCGCAGACGTGTGCTTGAGGCTACCCCACATTATAATGCCCAGTATTCACCTATCAATATAGGTTTCCAGGTCATTGGTTGGCTATATGGTACTGATTTTGGCGATGCCATATGTAAAGCGGTCAATTGTGGGTATGATACCGACTGTACCGGAGCTACCCTTGGCAGTTATCTGGGTATTGTCGCCGGTGGGGCAGCGTTACCTCAAAAATGGACCGAGCCGCTGGGCGAAAATATTTCAACCAATGAATCCTGGGGAGGACTCAACTACACATTGGTCGGCCGCAATCCGATTCCCGCCAATCTGGCTGAACTGACCGAGCGTGTCTGTATTCAAGCTAAACGTGTATTGACTGCCCATGGAGTGCTCAACGGTGACTCTATATTAAATGTGGAGATAGAAGATCTCTATGCTGATGAGAGTATCCATGCTTTATGGAATGCCAGTGCAACCCACATCGAATATCCTAATAGCGCCCTGGGCGTCATAGTAGACTATATCAATACACCGGCGGTGATCCCTGGAGAAAACAAAGAACTGCTGGTTCAGCTTACAAATCCACATCCAAAAGAACAGGTTGTCCGCTATGAACTCTATGGCCACCACGGCTGGGAAACCGCGACACAGTCTGGTGATGTAGCAATCCCGGCCAGCTCAAAAGCGGACGTTAAGCTAACCATTCCAGTTCCAACCACCGCAGCAGTCGAGAACACCAATCCACTGTTCCTGGTTATCATCCCTCAGGAGCGCCCGATCCAACCAGCCATTCCAGTCGTCTTACTTGGGTCCTATCGTTACCTGCATTCAGAACTCTATCCTGCCAATGGGCTATCGGATCGTGAGCTATTTGACCAGGTGCTTGAGCCAGAAAAGATCAGCAACACAGATCTGATTCTGACCCGTGAGGGCCGTCCCGGTCAATGGCGCGATTTATACGCGCGGGACAATGAATTGCCATTGCAGGATATCTTTTCCAATGCGGGTGTGCTCTACACACGTACCTATATCTGGAATCCTGGAAATACGATTGAAGCCTGGATTGGAGCGGCTACCAATTGTCCATCTAAACTGTGGGTTAATAGCCAGTGGGCCCTGGAGTCATTCCGCTATCCACTGGTAAGGCCTAACTATGGAGGCAACAACGAAACCTATGCCAAAATGCCATTGCGCTCGGGCTGGAATGAGATCGTACTCAAGTCAGTACGTGGAGAAAATACACCGACCTTTGTAGGATACTTAATGCTGAGTGACGCCAATAACTTGCATGCGGGCCTGTCCTCAATCGGTCGCACTCACACACCCTGGGATAAATAATCATTCCTCATTGAGAATGCTTTAAAAACATGTCGCTCGTGCCTGCGACGCTCAAAAAATTGTATATAGTGGTGCAGAAAAAGTCTGCAAGTCATGCTCATAGCAGCTCTCCCTGATGATGGGAGAGCTACTTTATATACCTTAAACTGCAAGTGAGCAATGACTATCTAAATACCAAAACAGGATTGTATACTTTCATTGAGAAAGATAGCTGCATAGTTATAACGATTTCACTTTTTATAGTAAAGCAGGAGAATTGTATGGGTACAATGTTGACCAAATTATCAGAGCCAGATAAGCATCCTTCGCGTGTAGCCTGGACAATGCTGGAGCCCTATCATGCTATGATCTATTTTGCGCCTGAAGCGCGTGCGGCCTATAGTGCTGCAGGCTTGAAGGGCTATTGGATGGGCTATTTCGCGTCGCGGGCGGCGGCAATGGGACCTGTGCCAGCCTCGGTTGTCACGGCTACATTTTATAATTTCCATCCTGCCATGGTTGCGCGAGCGATACCTGACGCATGGCGCCTCTCAACACCAGAACAGATCCTGTCTGCGCGCCTGGGTGCTGCGGATGCTGCCCTGCGCCGCTTATTGGGTGAGACTATTACCTCATTTGAGCTGACAGAGGCGGCGGAAATTGCCAGGACTGCGGCAGAAGCCTGTACAGTTGCTGGCCGTCCTCTCTTTGCGGGCCACGCCGCGTTGCCGTGGCCCGACCAGCCGCACCTGGTCCTCTGGCATGCTACTACCCTGCTACGCGAATTTCGGGCGATGGCCATGTGGCCGCCTTGCTTACAGAAAAGATCGATGGCTGCGAGGCTCATCTAACACTTACAGCAACCGGACGCGTGGCCAGAGAGACCATCCAGCCCAATCGTGGTTGGAGCGATGACGAGTGGAGCGCTGCACAAGAGCGACTGACACAGCGTGGCTGGTTAGACGACTCTGGAGCTCTGACAAATGAAGGCCAGCATGGTCGTAGCCGCATTGAGCAGCTCACAGATGATCTGGCGCTAACACCCTGGCAATCTTTGGGAGAAAACAACTTTGCGCGCTTACTTTCATTGATGCGCACAATCAGCACAAAAATTGTCGAGCAAAAAGGAGTCCCGTCACCAAATCCTATCGGGTCCCCGACCCGGGTCGCTAATCCTGGGCTAACTACCGATTAGACAAAGATCCCGGCGTAGTAGTGTTTAAGCTTTGTATCTATGCTGTCGTGCAATTTATGCTATTGCTACGCCGGATCGCTATTTTGTACACTTAGATCCTGATTAATTGTTGAGGCAGGTTTAAGAAAGAACGAATTTCGGGATGGCTGATCTGCCCACCCAGGTAACCTACATATATAAATACAATTACACTCACGACCAGGATAGCCATAACTGTAATCTGGAGATAACGAGGTAAGGTTGGCTTATGACTGTAGAAAACTACTCCAAATAATGAAATAGCACCAGCAAAAAACATCAAGATCAGACCGATACGCGCCATCGATTCGTGATCGTGCACCATAGAATCCGGTACATGGGTAACACTTTCTAAAACATTTCTCGCACCATCTCCGGATAGATAAGCCACGGCAGTGAAAAGAGCCACGACTACCAGAAACCAGAGAGAAACCTTTTGCAGGAAGACATTTTTGAACACCAGGGCGATGAGAAACATAATACTGATAAAGATTGAACCAATGATGGGGAAATGATTCACCAGGAGATGTATATGGGCCATGTTCATACAGAAAAACTCTTTCTATGCATTGTAAGCTAAATTGGATGGATAATGTCCATTACACTGTCCGCTTCTAGTATGAAAGAATATGATTAAGTGTAGATGAAAATTTGTGAGTCATAAGCCAAAGGTCCTGGCCACCAGAATAAAAAACGAGCATAGATATTTTCGTAATATCTATGCTCGAAAGCTTGTATTTCCACAAACAAATTAAGAAACAGCCAGATTTAAGATTGTATTTACCTGCTCCTGTAGACGTTGAGTATTAGCGAAGCCGTAGTTGACAGCATGTGCATTGCCCTGGGCGTCAAGTACGACAGTGGTGGGCACGGTCAGAACTTTGTAGCGCTCGGTTAAATCATGCTGAGTAGTGGCGTCAACATTGATTACAGCAACATGTTCACCGTGTTGTTTGAGCAAGCGATCTAGAGCCGGTTGCTGCAATGTATGGCATTGGCGACAATCTTCACTACTAAACGCTAAAATACGCACCTGATGCTGGTCTTCAGACTGTGAGGAGGGTACAGTTAATGGTGCTGCCGCCAGTGCTTGCTGGCGGCGTCGTGCAACCAGCATGCGACCAGCCCAAACAGCGATGCTTACAAGAAGGCAGACCAACAATAATATAACCAGCCGGAGTGAGAAATCAGACATAACTTAGATGCCCCTCCAGCGGAAACCACCCTCATAGCGCACGCGTGGCATTAGTCCCCAGCGTCCAAGATAATAATAGACAAAACAGCCAGCGCAGAAGCCAACAAAGACATTTATCGCGGCCAGTATAAATACAATAATAGTTAAAACCCAGCCCAGCGTCGTAGCAGAGGTTAAAAACAAGACAATACTGGCAGCCAGCAAGAAAGTAGCGCCCACTCCCTGAGCGAAGCGGTGAGGTGCAGGATCATCTTCTACCATGCGTGGCTTAAGCCAACCAGCACGAACCACTAGCTGACGATAAATAAATCTGAAAGGGCTGGCAGCAGGTGCGATAGCACTAAGCGCCAGAGCCAGACCGGTAATAAGGACCAGGATTGGTAGATTTAAAAGAAAGCTGAGTGCAGACAATATAAGTACACACGACTGCGAAAATTTAAGCATGTGTGCATCCACGCGGGAATAGATAGCATAATAAAAATAACCTCCCTATGACGCATTCCTTAGATTGGGGACCGCCTTGTATAAAAGAAAACCACGTCACGGCTTAAAATATTCCGAGCCGACATAATAAAAAATAGAGCTGAATGTAGCCTGTAAAACTACACTCAGCTCTATTCGGGTGGTGGAGACAAGGAGATTCGAACTCCTGACCTTCGCCGTGCAAAGGCGACGCTCTACCAACTAAGCTATGTCCCCATAAAACAACTAGAAAATAGTATTCCCTCAATTTTGCCGAGCGCCAGATCAGCCTGTGCGGAAGCAGCGGACTCGCATCCTCAGAATGCCACGATGAAGATACCAACGAGTAGGTGAAACAAGCCGTACGATCATTAGGGCGACTTCGCTGCACCTGTTACCAGGCGTCCACGTGTCGTCTATCTACCAGGTCGTCTTCCTGGGATCTTGATCCTACGAATAGGATGGGAGAACTTGTCTTGGGTGCGGCTTCGCGCTTAGATGCCTTCAGCGCTTATCCCTTCTCAACATAGCTATCCAGCTCTGGCCCGGGCAGGCCAACTGGCACACCAGCGGTTGAGCCATCTCGGTCCTCTCGTACTGGAGATGACGCCCCTCAATTCTCCTACGCCCACGACGGATAGAGACCGAACTGTCTCGCGACGTTCTGAACCCAGCTCGCGTGCCGCTTTCATGGGCGAACAGCCCAACCCTTGGGACCTACTCCAGCCCCAGGATGCGACGAGCCGACATCGAGGTGCCAAACCTTGCCGTCGATGTGAACTCTTGGGCAAGATAAGCCTGTTATCCCCGGGGTAGCTTTTATCCGTTGAGCCACACTCCTTCCACTCGGGAATGTGGGATCACTAAGCCCGACTTTCGTCCCTGCTCGACCTGTCCGTCTTGCAGTCAAGCTCCCTTCTGCCTTTGCACTCTTACGGGTGATGTCCATCCACCCTGAGGGAACCTTTGGGCGCCTCCGTTACTCTTTGGGAGGCGACCGCCCCAGTCAAACTACCCGCCTGATCCTGTCCACGTCCCGGCTCACGGTGACGTGTGAGAAACAAAACACAACGAGAGTGGTATTTCACTGCTGTCTCCCCTACCCCCACAAGGATAGGTTCTCCAACTCCCACCTATGCTACGCACGCTCTGCCTCGTTTCGAGGTCAAGGTGTAGTAAAGCTCCACGGGGTCTTTTTGTCCTGTCGTGGGTAACCCGTATCTTCACGGGTACTTCAATTTCGCCGAGTCCTCTGTCGAGACAGTGCTCAACTCGTTACTCCTTTCGTGCGGGTCGGAACTTACCCGACAAGGAATTTCGCTACCTTAGGACCGTTATAGTTACGGCCGCCGTTCACCGGGCTTAGATTCGCAGCTACGATCACCGCTCCTCGTAACCTTCCGGCACTGGGCAGGAGTCAGCCCCTATACTTCCGCTTTCGCGTTCGCAGAGACCTGTGTTTTTGGTAAACAGTCGGTTGAGCCAATTTCTTGCAACCCCCTCACGCCATCCCGAAGGACATCGCTACTAGGGTACCCCTTCTTCCGAAGGTACGGGGTCAATTTGCCGAGTTCCTTAACAGAGGGTCGCTCGATCACCTGGGGAGAGTTCCCCCTGCCTACCTGTGTCGGTTTGCGGTACGGGCGGAGTATACTCTGGCGAGAGGCTTTTCTTGGCGGCTTAGGGCCGATGACTTCCGCGGACTGACGTCCGCTCGCTGCACGTGTCATGCACAGGAAACCGGGATTTGCCTCGGCTTCGCACTTCACCGCACAGACCCATCCTGTCCATTCGATGGGCTCACCTTCCTTACCGCGTCCCCCCATTGCTCATAACGAGCTACTCCGGTGCAGGAATCTCTGACCTGCTTGCCATCGCCTACGACTATGACGTCCTCGGCTTAGGACCCGACTTACCCTGGGACGATTGACGGTGCCCAGGAACCCTCAGGCATTCGGTGTGTCTGGTTATCACAGACATGACGCTACTCATTCCGGCATTCTCACTTCTGCGCGCTCCACCAGTCCTTACGGTCTGGCTTCTCTGCCCGCAGAACGCTCCCCTACCAATCCATCTTGCGACGGATTCCATGGCTTCGGTACCTCGCTTGAGCCTCGATACGTTGTCGGTGCCACTACACTCGACCAGTGAGCTATTACGCACTCTTTAAATGGTGGCTGCTTCTAAGCCAACATCCTGGCTGTTTGGGCGTACTGACTCCCTTTGACACTAAGCGCGGATTTAGAGACCTTAGCCGATGGTCTGGGCTGTTTCCCTTTTGACGACGAAGCTTAGCCCCCGCCGTCTCACTTGCATGCATGCTGTCCTGGCATTCGAAGTTTGGTTGGGTTTGGTAACCTGCACGAGGCCCCTAGCCCATTCAGTGCTCTACCTCCAGGATAGTGTTTCATACAGCTGTACCTCAATACATTTCGGGGAGAACCAGCTATCTCCGTGTTCGATTGGAATTTCTCCCCTATCCACAAGTCATCCCCCAGTTTTGCAACACTGGTGGGTTCGAGCCTCGACGGACTGTCACATCCGCTTCACTCTGCTCATGGATAGCTCACACGGTTTCGGGTCGCATCGCCGCAACGTTCGCCCTCTTCAGACTCGGTTGCCCTGGGGCTCCCCAACTTTAGCGTTGGTTAACCAGGCTACGACGATGCACTCGCCGGATCATTCTACAAAAGGCACGCCATCAGCCCTTGGTTCCTCCTGGAACAGTGGCCTCTGACTGCTGGTGAGTACGTGGTTTCAGGGTCTCTTTCATCCCCCTCTCGGGTGCTTTTCACCTTTCCCTCACGGTACTTGTTCGCTATCGGTCGCTGAAGATGTGTAGCCTTGGAGGGTGGTCCCCCCAGCTTCCCACAAGGTTTCACGTGCCTCGTGGTACTCAGGATACCGATCCACTCCTCTCGCTCGTCCTTTACGGGACTCTCACCCGCTCTGGTCACGCTTTCCAACGTGTTCAAGTAAGCAAAAGTTGTTTGTTATCGGTCCTACAACCCCAACCGTCCCAAGGGATGGTTGGTTTGGGCTGGTCCCGGTTCGCTCGCCACTACTACGGGAATCTCGGTTGATTTCTTTTCGTCGGGTTACTGAGATGTTTCAGTTCACCCACTGCCCCCCGTCACTGCCTATGTGTTCAGCAGGCGGTCTCCAGACATCACTCTGGAGGAGTTGCCTCATTCGGAATCTCGGGGTTCATCGCTTGTATGCAGCTCCCCCCGAACGTTTCGCCGGTCTCCGCGTCCTTCTTCGGTCTTCAGCGCCAAGGCATCCACCTCGTACTCTGTGTAGCTTGTTCTCTTCGTTCAGATCTACATCATGTCTCTGGAATGCTTTGACTTTTTCTTAATCGAAAAAATCGATCCTCTGCTTCAACTCTGGCTGACCTATAAATCGCTCAGCAAAATTGAAGGAATACTATCTTCAGTTGTTCAGGTGCACTGTTGGTCGTCATCCTTCCGTAGAAGGGGACGCTGTACCCCAACAGCTCAAGAGTGGAAACCAGTCCAACCATCTGGCGTGAACACGTACCGATTCCTGGTCGACCTGGAAGTGGGATGAGTATAAAACGTCTTTCGTTGAAAGACCTCATCCAAGCTCCCTAGAAAGGAGGTGATCCAGCCGCACCTTCCGGTACGGCTACCTTGTTACGACTTCACCCCAATCACTGACCCCACCCTCGACGCTTGCCCCTCTTGCGAGTTAGCCCAGCGGCTTCAAGTGTTGCCAACTTTCGTGGTGTGACGGGCGGTGTGTACAAGACCCGGGAACGTATTCACCGTAGTGTGCTGACCTACGGTTACTAGCAACTCCAACTTCATGGAGGCGGGTTGCAGCCTCCAATCTGAACTGAGGCCAGGTTTGACGAGATTGGCTCCCCCTCGCGGGTTCGCAACTCTTTGTCCTGACCATTGTAGCGTGTGTGTCGCCCAAAGCGTAAGGGCCGTGCTGACTTGACGTCATCCCCGCCTTCCTCCGTTTTAAAACGGCAGTTTCGCTAGAAAAATTCAACTAACGACAGGGGTTGCGCTCGTTGCGGGACTTAACCCAACATCTCACGACACGAGCTGACGACAGCCATGCAGCACCTGTGGATCCGCCCCGAAGGGACAGCCCGTTACGGCTGGTGCAAATCCATGTCAAGCCTTGGTAAGGTTCTTCGCGTTGCATCGAATTAAACCACACGCTCCGCTGCTTGTGCGGGTCCCCGTCAATTCCTTTGAGTTTTAATCTTGCGTCCGACTTATGTCTAGCTGTGTACACGTAATCGGTACTCCAGCGGACATACTGTGTAACTACGACACTGAAGGGGTCGATACCCCAACGTCTAGTGGTCATCGTTTACGGCTAGGACTACCAGGGTATCTAATCCTGTTCGCTCCCCTAGCTTTCGCACCTGAGCGTCAGGTACTTCCCAGGACACTGCCTTCGCCATCGGTGTTCCTCCGGATATCTACGCATTTCACCACTCCACCCGGAATTCCGTGTCCCTCTGAAGCCCTCAAGTCAGACAGTTTCCGCAGTACTTCGTCGGTTGAGCCGACGACTGTCACCACAAACTTACCTGACCGCCTGCGTGCGCTTTACGCCCAATAAATCCGGACAACGCTTGCCCCCTACGTATTACCGCGGCTGCTGGCACGTAGTTAGCCGGGGCTGATTCCTCTGGTACCGTCCGTTCTCGTCCCAGAGAAAAGCAGTTTACGATCCGAAAACCTTCTTCCTGCACGCGGCGTTGCTCGTTCAGGGTTGCCCCCATTGACGAAAATTCCTCACTGCTGCCCCCCGTAGGAGTCTGGGCCGTTCTCAATCCCAGTGTGGCTGATCGTCCTCTCAGACCAGCTATCGATCGCAGTCTTGGTAGGCCATTACCCCACCAACCAACTAATCGAGCGCAGGCTCGTCCTCAGGCGCCCTTGCGGGCTTTGCTCGTTGCCGAGCCTATGCGGTATTGTCGGCGATTTCTCGCCGGTATTCCTCACCTGGGGGTAGATAACCCACGTGTTCCTCACCCGTCCGCCACTCCCTTATTGCTAAGGGCGTTCGACTTGCATGTGTTAGGCACGCCGCCAGCGTTTATCCTGAGCCAGGATCAAACTCGCCATCCAATTTTTATATCATAGTCACTCAGCGAGCAACTATTTATTGCATGTGAAGTGCGATCATGGCCAAGTCATGATAACATTGGCTTTATTTCGCAGATTATTGTGGTCACCATGGACACGTCCATGGGACCGAATTGACAGGAACTGGTTTGTGTATTCACTGAGTTCCAGTTGCTGTTCTGCTTTCCACTCTTCAGTTGTCAAGGTACCGTGCGAAACGATTGTTTCGTGTTTCGACAAGCATCAATTGTTTTTACGCTTGCTTGTCTCGTGTGCTGTAGTATCGCATATCCATTGTGACTTGTCAAGCCTTTTCCAGAGGAATTTTGCTTGCTTCCGAAATCTCGTTATCCAGTTGATCAGGATATCATTATTGCAGCCAGCCTAAAGAGCCCTGTGGTTTTTTAAAGAATAAAAAATCAAACTACTCAATTTAGGAGGTGCTCTGATTTCAGAGGAACCACTTTAACGTGGCACAATGGTTACGAAGGGACAGGAGCACTTGTTCTTTAAGTATAGACCAGGTGATTGTCTCATTTCGACAGCTCAATGATTATGCCACAGGGTATAGGATTTTGTCAAGCATTATTTAGCGCTGATTTGCTAAACGAAAATTTCGCTAATCGGTTCCTCCAAATTTAAAATTCATAGACGTACATCCTACACATGAATATTAAAGAGGAGAAGCAAAGAGATTAAAAATAGCGCCTTTAAGGGGTTGACAAAGACTTTGAGCTGTAGTATTATTCCTCAAGTCGAGAACACCTGTATGTGCAGGCGAGCTGGTGACTGTAGAGAAGAGGGCACACCCGTTCCCATCCCGAACACGGAAGTTAAGCTCTTCATCCCCGATGATACTGCGTGGGCAACTGCGTGGGAAAATAGGAAGTCGCCGTCTCACCCGCCCACACGGGTGTTTTTTGTTGCCCACTTTTTATATTGCCTGTAGATTTGGGCATCTCTATACGATGGACATTCTTTCCTGTGTGGAGTGTGTGCTGAGCGGCCGCGGCCGCTCAGCACACACTCCACACTCCACACTCCCACCCCGGCGCCGCAGGCGCCAAAGAGGAATACTGGACAGCCCTGAATTTGTACATTTAGATCTTGAACAACGAAGCGAGACGTGTTATTCTATACAGACAATGAAACGATGGGGATACAACCTTGAGTCGCCCCCATACGTACTACCAATATGTTGGGTACAATAAACCAACGTCGAACAATCAACGAAGAATAAAAGACATTCACTCACAAAGTGCCAGGCAGCAAAGTAGTTTTTGGCCACACCACTTCGGCATAGGTGCCTCTTCTATCGAGAAGCAAGATGTGATAAAGCAGCCCACAGACGGGAAGCTTTCGCGATTTTTCTTTCAGCCTTTTTGTACATAGAATGAGGTTTATAGCAACAATACCTTGCCGAGGGGAATACAGATCTGGTTATGGCCACTATTTGTACGCATAAGCGCCTGGACTCAGTTACTAGCAAGACCATCATCTGCTTATCTCTCCTCCTTAATTATCTATTCGCCCACGTTATCACGATGGCGCTGAATAGGACCTTGCTGGTTGCTATCTGCAACATCCCTGAGTAGTAAATTCCACCCAACGGTGAGCAGACTACTCCACTCTATCTACAGACATCACACAGCTTGTAATCTACCCGGCCACTACGCTGGAGGAGAGCTTAAAACCATGACACACTATCAGATGCAGTTGATTGTACCTATTGACGACTCTAACTGCAAAATCCACAAGGAAATCGAATATTTAGAGCAGTGCTTCAAGGATATTATTGGTAGTTTTACTTCTTACACAGACCAGCTTTATCGTGTTTATAGCTTGATCTGCACCGAAGAGCAGTCAGACAAACTGTCAACCAAGATGCGGGGACGTTGCGCGCTCTTAGAAGTTGTGCCTGTAACATCCGTGGCTCCGGTGGCATAAATATCTTTCGGAATCACCATCCCCTGTGGCTAACTTATCTTTATACAGGCGCTCTATCTATGTCATGCATACTATAGAGCGTCTGTATAGATATCTACTTACAGTCAATCAATCAACAAACCTCTAGCATTCAATCCTCTTCCTCTTCCCCTATCAATAACCATCTTTATCTCTGCGGGTGCAAATCTGTGCTATAGTACGTCTATATATATGTTGGCCATAATTCTTTATTTTCCTCTTGTAAATGGCTGTTTAGCTGGTATTTATCATTAACAAGGACGTTGGTATGGATTCCTCATTGCTCTACTGCCTGCACTGCGGAGCCGCAAATGATGTCGCGGCCACTCATTGCTTCGCGTGCGATCATCAATTAGATCAGCAGGAGCTTGATGCTGAGCCGGAGGCGTTACTCCATGATCGCTACCAGCTGCTCTACAAAGCTGGCATTGGTGGTTTCGGTGCGGTCTATAAAGCCCTGGATACGCACAAAAAAAATCAGAGCGTCGCGCTCAAACAGATTATGCTTCGTGGCTTGACTGCGCAGGAAGTCATTGAGGCTACCGATGGTTTCAATCGCGAGGTGCAAATCCTGTCGCGCCTCTCTCATCCCCATCTACCAGCTATCCTGGACCACTTTACAGACGCGGAAAATTGGTACCTGGTAATGAGTTTTATCGCGGGCGAAACGCTGGAGACCTATATACTCCATCCAACTGTTCCAGAGCAAACCCGCACCCTGCCATTCCATGAGGTACTTGATATTGCTATGCAGCTCTGCTCGATATTAGATTACCTCCATACACATCAGCCACCAGTTATTTTTCGGGATCTCAAACCTGGTAATATTATGCGTACGCCAGAAGGTAAACTCTATGTGATTGACTTTGGTATTGCCCGCCATTTTAAACCTGGCCAGGCCAAACATGATCTTTGGTTCTCCCGGCTATGCCGCACCTGAGCAATATGGTAAAGCGCAAACAACGCCGGCCGCCGATATTTATAGTCTGGGCGCCTTGCTGCATCAACTACTCACAGGTATCGATCCCGCTGAAAATCCTTTTCGTTTTGCACCGTTACGCCTCTATGGCACAGATGGATTGGGCCAGCTGGATGCGCTAATTCAAAGTATGGTCTCACTACATGTAGCGCAACGCCCCACCAGCATAAAAGAGGTTCGTGCTGAACTACAAGATATTCTGAGCCAACAACAACCCACCAGGCGGTACAGCAAACCTATTACACCACCTGTCAGCAATACCGGGACCGGCAGCAGGCAGCAACAAATTCAACGCCCCGCACCACCTGTTGCAAAAACAACGGGCCGGCGCAAAGTTTTACAAGGCATGCTGGCGCTAGGTGTATTAAGCCTCTCACTTCGTGGCATAGGAGGCTACCTGTTCAATCACTATCCCAGCGCAGTCGTCTATAATGATCAACATGCAGGTCCAGGACCTCAACAACTTGAGGAACGGTTTATTGCGGCAGGTCATTACCAGGACCCGGGAGAAATAAATGTTGTTCGCTATGCTCCCAATCACAATGCTGGTCTCGTTGCTGCAGGTAATATCCATGGGGTGGTTCGACTTCTAGATTCTGTCACCACTTCCGTCCTGGCCAGTATATCTATCGCAACTGATTCGATTATGGATCTTTCATGGTCCTATGATGGAAAATACCTTGCCTGCAGTACTAGAAAAGCAGTTTATATTGTGGAAATCACAGACAGCAGGACCTCAACTAATCATAGTGTGCAGTTTTCCAGTCCGAAGTTGGTTTTTAGTGGTGAACCACAATGGATTGACACAGATACAACTATTTATACTATAGCCTGGTCGCCTCAAGAGTATCGCCTTGCAGTGAGCGATTACACCTTCACAACGCGTTTGCTTCAGTTTGATCCCAATAAGATGAGTGTTATGGACATAGGCCATTATCCGGATAAACAACCAACCAATCCATCTGGCATAAATTATGCCACCAATCAATTGGCCTGGTCCCCCGATGGAGCACAGCTTGTTTCACCTATTGCATCAGCCCGGTACAACATCTGGCAGACAAAAGATCAAACAGTACTTCCAGGTTGGTCAGCAGACAACAGTATTTCAGGGAATATGGTTGGTTGGCAAACAAATAGCCCTTACCCAATCACGCTAATTTCAAACAATAGTGTGTATCTGGAGGATACACATAGGGCTATAAGCTATACCCATATATTCCCTGAAAATATTGCTGATTTCGCCTATAGATCATCAGTATCCGCTATCTTTATCGCCCTGGCGAATGGGGATATTTATTATTGGAAACCGCAGGAGGCAGGTCCTCGATTGATCAAAAATGGAGATGATACCCTGGCAGCTTTAAATTCTATTACGGCCTCACCTGAGCATTCATTGGCTGTAGCCTTTTCAGATGGCAACATAATATTCTACGATTACTACGACGGAACCGGGCCTCAAAATTATTGATCATAACCTTTTATGTTAACGCAAGAATAGCCTATAAAGATGGCTCAGCATAGAGTGTTTTTTGCTTGAGGCGGCCGCGAGCATAACTGATGCCTATAATTAAAAATGGAATTCCCCATACCCATAGGCTGGTTAAGTAAGTTGGTTGCAGATTTGGCAGCAGATTGTAAAAAATCCATAGCGCATATAAACCAACCATACTGACGGAGAGGCATCTGCTGAACAGGGTTACATCCCATGCTCCAAAGACTAAGCGAACCGGTGTGCGACCAGATGGCGCTTCTTCTTGCGTCACTTCAAGCAGCGCGAAGAGGCCAAAGAGGATGATGGCATACCATGGCCAGTACCAGGGGGAACCGATCACACAATAGAGTAACCACGTAAAGGCTAACCATGCTACCAGCGCTGGCCAGGTGTTGATATATTGTGGTCGCAAAAATGAGCGCACGCAGGTTGCGACATAGACAAATACAAAGAGCCCTGTACTCAATATATGGGATAAAATTTCAAGCTGAGAACCACGATCAATACCATGTGCTAGTGGAATTCCCCTTATCTGGGCATAGGCATGCACAAGCAACTCATAAACACTATTAATGTTGCGGGAAGCCGAGGGCGTCATCGCGAAAACCTTAAGTAAGGCACCGTGATCCCAGAAAGGCGCATGAATCGCGACAATTAGTCCGATGTATAGTAACAACGCCACTCCAACATCGAATAGACGTCTACCCAGACTTCTTACCTCTGGAGCTTGCAGCAAGAGGAACAATAAAATACCCGGCATCAGTACGATATAGGATATCTTGAGGCAGGCGATCAAGGCCAATAGCGTGATGGCAACTAGAAATGGTACTCTGCTACTTTCTGTCCGAGGAAAGAGAAACCAGAGTGCGAATAAGAGTAAAAAGAGAATCGTTGCATCGTTATGCGCATTAACACAAGCCTCTAATAGTAGAAAGGGATTCCAGGCAAAGGCTAGCGTACTACACACCCTCCGTTTCTGCCAGGTGGAGTTATCCACACCGGACTTCAGCTTCTGCAGACGTCCGGTCAAAAGCCAGACGAGTTGGGTAGAGCCCAGGTGCATCAACAACCCAAATATGCGTAACAGTAACTCCATCGAGAGCACATATTTAAAACCGATGGCGGTTGCCAGTAACTGCAAACCTGCGGTTATAGCTAACCAGGTTGGCCCATAGACTGAGGGCTGATGTATCCAGTAGAGAAAGCCATAGACAAAATCGGGCTTTATAGCAGTTGGCGGCACAACCATGGGATTGAGATGATAGAATACTGCCATTCGTGCGTAGGCGATATAAGAAAAAACATCCTGTGAGGTCACTATAGGTAGCAAGATATAGCCAATACCCAGCACAATGGTTGAGCCGATGATAAAGCGGTGCCCGACTTTCGCTGGCAACAGGCGTAGAGAAAAAAAATAAAGTATAAAAATGATGGTAAAGAGTCCTGTAAATGCCTGGGCGAGCGGTAAGGACTTGATCAGGTTGAGCGGCATGGCTTCGCCAACAGCGCCCGGAATAATTGAGTGCTTGACAGGATGTAGATGGTTATAAATAACTGTATATAACCAGAAGTGACGACTGCTAAAAGTTAGATCAGCAATTACAATTACGACCAGAGTGGCTAATAATAGCAGAAAAGGGAAAGTATCTGGTCGCCGTACTATAGATCGCTGTTGCATGTACTTATATTCGGGAGTATCAAGTTTGTTTTGAGCCATACGCAGCAGCTCCTCTATTGATTGTCTTAGCCTTACGCTCTACATTGCAATTACTGTTAAGCTCATAAACTGGTTGAGCCTGTCGTCGGCACGCACATAACATTGCTATCACGTCAAGAATTTATAATCAGTAACAAGAACTTTTGTCGCGAAACTGCTAACAATTAAGCTTCCCATTATAAATGGGATACGGTGAATAACAAACAGGGAGACCGCAAGCTACACATATACGAGCTTGCGGTCTCCCTGTTTGTTATTATGCTCGCTATTATTTAGTCTGACTGGATGCGACGTCAACCCATTGTCGGCTCTCGGTGGCAGCTAATACTGCATCTATAACTGCCTGGCAACGCATACCATCATAAAAAGTAGGGATATCTGCGGTATTGTTTTGCAGGATCGCTTGGACAAAGGCAAAATCTTGATCATAGCGAAAGGTCGTGGTAGGATCTCCGGCGAAAGGTTGGCGGGGCGAACCCGGATAGGTCAAAAATTCACCCGGGACCTGTACGGTCTCTAACTTGCCGCCAGGACGACCATATAAGATCTCATGGGGATGATGGAGATGATAAACAAGGGTGCCTTCGGTGCCATAAACCTCGAATTCATCGAGTCCCTGGCCACCAATACCGCGTCCTTTAGCTACTTTACTTAGATCAAATGAAGCAATAGTTCCTTGCTCACCGCTAAACTCTGCCAGAAAAACTGCACAGTCCTCTACATCTGCTGAAATGAGTTGTCCATCTGCACCGACGCGCTGAGGCACAAAAGTACGTTTTAAACCCGTCACACGCTCGATTGGACCAATCAGGTCCAGGCAGAAATCGATGCGATGAGCTCCCATGTCTCCTATTTCTCCTGATCCGGCCAGTGCGCGTTGCTGGCGCCAGCCAAGACTGGTGTCTCGGAACTCCTGTAAGCGTGCCACGCGTACATGACGTGGAGTACCGATTTCACCATTGAGCAAAAGGTGCTTTAGATAACGCATGCCTGGTACAAAGCGATAGGTAAAGGCGGTCATGGTATGTACACCAGCCTCCTTTGCTGCCTGGTACATCTGTACAGCTTCGGTATAGTTCATGGCTAGCTGCTTTTCAACCAGCACATGCTTGCCAGCTGCGATGGCGGCCAATGCAATAGGCGCATGCATAACAGTCGGCGTGGCGATCACCACTGCATCAATATCAGCTCTAGCGAGCAAATTCTGGTATTGAGTATAGAGATGTTCAACCCCATATTCAGTTGCCCGCTGTTTGAGCAATAATTCATTCGTATCACATAATGCCACTATGCGGGCCTGGGGACACGCTTTTAGTCCCGGTAGATGAACATAACCACTGATGCCCCCCACTCCAATTACCCCAATACCAACTGTTGACTTCTGCATAGCCAGCTGCCTTTCTCGAGAAACAAACGCCTGGGCGACGTTGTTATCATTCTCTAGCTAAGCCATCTAACCCACGGATATGTGTCATACATACCCCAAAATTGGATAGATAAGCATTTATCGCACCATTCTTTTGTATCATACCCTATATTCAGACCTTGCTTGCATAGTCAAAAGAACCACAGATTTGCGCATAACTATTATTTTTCTTCTGCTGGAGCGCGAAATGTCCCTCATTAAGCTTCTATTAAATCTTATGTGACTTGAAAATACGTCCAATTGTATTTAAGCATAATTTATTGACATCTCCTATATCACATATTAAACTTTATAAATTATGAGCTTAAAAACTCATGATCCGGTGTGAAGAACATATGCTTTTACTGCATATGTTTGTAGAGACAGGAAGGCTGAGAAGGCAGAAAGGCTTCATTGTTATGTGGTCCGCAGATACTACTCAGAATACGTATCTCATCGATATTGAAGAAGGGGCTGAGACGGCACGTCTCATAGAACAAGATATTTTATTTAATCGCGCCCAGGGCGGCCTCTTTCCCGAAGGTTTGGATTTATCACAGATGGAAAACGTCCTGGATCTAGGTTGTGGTCCGGGAGGATGGGCCCTTGAAGTAGCCTACACCTATAAACATCTCGGCGTAATAGGTGTCGACGTTAATCCCAATATGATGCGTTACGCATTCGCAGAAGCGAGAACCAGGGGCCTTGAAAATATTTCTTTTGAAGTCATGGATGTACGCCAGCCTTTGGAGTTTCAGGAGGCATCGTTCGATCTAATTAATGCACGCTTCATCGCAGGCTTTATGGATCGCGCCAGCTGGCCTCTGCTCTTACTTGAATGCCTGCGCTTACTTAAACCGGGAGGAATCATTCGCCTGACAGAAATGGAAACCAGCTCTTCTAGTAGTGCTTCTCTGGATCGTTTGAATGGCTATCTCTATCAGGCGTTACAGCAGCAAAAACGCTCCTTCTCGGTCAATGGACGCAGCATTGGGGTTGCGTACATGCTCGGCAAACTTTTACAGGATGCTGGCTTTCAAAAGATTCGCAGGTTCCCATTCATTAATGATTCATCCCATGGAGCCGAATTGCATTACAGCACGACTAAAGATATTGAGGTCTTGTATCCCTTGATCAAACCTTATTTAATCAATTCAGGTATTGTGGATGAGCCCACCTTCGATGCCGAGTATAAGACCATGCTGATAGATATGCTTGGTACCGATTATGTGTCCCTGGGATTTGGACTTATAGTTGTAGCTCAAAAAGGCGCTTAATCGCTTCGCTAACACCTCTATCAAAGATCAAGTCATAGCAACCAGCGCAATGATATGGTGGAATCTTTTGCGAAAAGATTCCACCATATCATTGCGCTCATTTGAGCCGCACTTTCTTCAATCGTTGCCGTTCTTAAGCGGCTACGACCTGGGCTGAATCGGGCTTGCTATTAATCCCATAGATGACCATTCCTACGGCGGCTACGATAGCCAGGGCTGTCAGCTCTTCAGGCACTTCAATATCCAGCTCATTGTCCATTGACCAATTTCCAGGTCCAGCTATTGCCAGGGCCAGAGCAATCACAAGATCCGTGGCGGGTAACTCTGCACCACCTGCTGTGGCCCAGATAGGTTTGCCCCAATGTCCTTTGGCGATGGCCATACACATGGATGAAATGATCGCGATGGGACCCAGAGGATTGGCCAATCCAAGCATGGTGAGGGCTCCGCCGCCCAACTCGCCAATACCAGCGCTAAAAGCCCATAGCTTGCCTGGCTTTAAACCAAGAGACTCTAGCCAGCCAGCGGTTCCTTCCAGTCCGTAGCCTCCAAAGGATCCAAACAGTTTCTGCGCGCCATGGCCAACAAATAATCCGCCCACAAACAGGCGCAAAATAAGGGCCGCCAGATCATAGCTATGCTCTTCAACTTCATCGAAACTGTCAAGAAAGTCAGATTTAATATCGTGTACCTTGCGCTCAACCGGTTTTTCTAGAAATCCCATCGTGTACCTTGCCTCCTCAAGAAGTGCTATAAAAACAGCAAGCGATCTACGATAAGCACGCTCTACTAACCGGCGAAGAGACATCTATTTTCATCTACGCTGAAATCAGTTGCTCGCTTCACTGCCCAGGGCCAGGATCATACCACCTCCCAGGATGATGATGCCACCAATTATTTGCAACCAGCTAATGGAGTCATGTAATAAAATCATGGCAGCGGCAGTTGAAAAAATTGGTATTGTCTGCATCATTGCTGCGGCTTCCCAGGCTTTCAAAAACCGTAATCCTTCTTGCAGTGTTATATAGCCAATACAGAAGTTGGTGATGATGTAGACAGGCAGAACCCACAGTAATGTAGGGGTAATCGCAAAAGTGAAGGTATGTGGCTGTATAAATAGAAAAGGTAACAACACAATTGCACCTAGCAGGAGTCGCCAGAAATTCAATGGTAGGCTATGTGTTTTAACTGAAAGTTTTTTGGCAGGAATCATACCATAGCCAAGCCCTGCGGCACCCAGTACAATCAGCAGATCTCCCCAATTAAAGGCTTCCCATTGTGCGGCATCCAAATGTTTTAGAATTACGAATAAACTTCCAATTAGCAGCAACAATATGCCGCCAAAATGTTTCCAGACCAGTCGCTCATGTAGAAAGATAATGGCGCAGATGACGGTGACCAGTCCCTGCATCTGCAGCAAGAAACCACCTTTGATCGCGCTCGTCTGGGCTAACCCTGTCACAATGCATACCAGGGGTAGTGCGGTACCGATGGCTGAGAAAAGCAGTAGCTGGAGCCAGTCCGCCTTTCCTAACTGTAACCGGAGCGGTATTCTGGCCGCCATCAGAATCATACCTAACAATAGACCGCCGACAGCTAGATCCAAAAAAGAAACGAGTAACGGATGCATAGCGGTGGCTGCCATCTTCCCCAATACGGCACCTAAGCCAAACATACAAGAGGTCAATAACGTTAAAATAAAACCGCGCGCCTTCACATTGTCACCTTTCGATATCCTGAATATGAACACGTTTATGGCCACTAAATTTATAACAGATCAGATTATAACATGCGCCTTGTAAGCTGGATTGAACTATCAGATAGGATAAAAGGCACTTATCCACTGCCCAAATGACCAGTCGACATGCTTCTCTATAATAGGCATAGGAATAAATTAGTTTGCATAGCCGTAAATAAAGGAACGTGTTTGTACATGTAATGCCGCTTAGATAAGACTTATGTCGCTTAAAGCCTGGAACAATTGAAAGGATGAGTGCATATAATGAATATGTATCTGGTAATGGAAAAAGAATTGCTGGTGCTGCGGGAAAAACATGGAGAGTGGCAGGCTGAAACAACGCTGGTTGGCATGCAGCCAACATGTCTGGCCTTTGATCCGTTTCAACCAGAGCGGCTTTATTGCGGTACCTTTGGTCGTGGTCTTTGGAGAAGCCTGGATGCTGGCACTTCCTGGCAACCTATTGGTGATGTCGGTGGAGCGCTGGATGTATTCCATGATAATGGTATTCCTCATGCACAAATTACGTCTGTGGCGGTCAGTTCAACCGAACAGGCGGGACCTTACGGAGTGGTCTATGCGGGCACTGAACCGGCTTCCCTTTATCGCTCTGAGGATGGTGGGAAGAGTTGGCAGGATTTAAAAAAGCTGCGTGATTTGCCTTCCGCGCCGGATTGGAGCTTTCCACCTCGTCCATACACTAACCATGTGCGATGGATTACTCCTGATCCATTGGTTGCCGGTCGCCTCTTCGTTGCGGTTGAGGCTGGCGCGCTGATCCGTAGTTTTGATGGCGGTCAGACATGGGAGGATCGTCAGCCAGGGGGTCCATTGGACACACATACGCTGGTGATGCATCGCCAGGCACCCGATCGCCTTTATTCGGCCGCCGGCGATGGCTTTGGCAGGATGCATGGCCGCGCGACCCATGGCTATAACGAGAGCCTGGATGCTGGCACCACCTGGAGATATCCCGATGCAGGATTAGAGCACCTTATCTCTGGAGTGTGGCAGTAGATGCTGCTGATCCTGATACGATTCTCATCTCCGCCGCACCAGGACCTGGCGAAGCCCATCATGGACGCTCACAGGCGCTCTCGTTCATTTATCGCAAACAGGGTGATGCTCCCTGGCAGCCTGTCGGTACAGGATTACCTGAGCCACGCGGTACGGTGATCCCGGTTCTGGTCAGCCATCCTGACCACGCTGGCCATTTCTATACTTTAACCAATCAGGGACTTTACGCCTCAACGGATACAGGACTACACTGGCAAAAGCTCGCTATCCCGTGGCAACCAATATACCAGCAACAACATCAGCAAGCCCTGGTCATTAGCGAGCTTTAATTTATTCAATCACTAAGTAGAGCACCAAAGGCGCTCAAGAAGTTTTCTTATGTAGTGTAAAAAAGCTCGGGCGCTCCCGCACCCTACACTTGTTTGTGATATGATGTGAAAAATGTGATATTTATATTTTTCACATCATATCACAAACAAATTATAATTTTTCATGCTTAAGAAGCTCGTGCAGAATTTCTCATGTTGGTGTAAAAAGCGCGCAATGCGCGCTTTTTACACCAACATGAGAAAACAAGTGCGGACGCGTAGCGCACGCCCACACAGGAGCGATATACTCCCCATAAACATGAGAAGCTGACACTCTGTCACAAATACAGGCGTGGCCGAATATTAACCACTATATCGCCAGATCCAAAGCCTTTGCTGATGGCAGTATCCAACGAAGCATACATGCCCCGTACTATATCAGCCGCATCCACTTCGACCCTGGCCATATACTTGGTGCGGCCAAATAAAATTGGGGACCCGGCATTGCTATATGTCACAACTTTAATGTCTTCTCCCACCTGGATACCTAACTCTTCCAGAGCAACCAGGGCTCCAGAAGTCATCATATCATCAGAAATATATAGTCCATCAGGCCTGTGCTCATTAAAAGTTGCGAACATTTCTCGCGCCAGCAAATAGCCTTGCTCCTGATAAATCATAGTTCGAATAGTGGTAGGCGGTAAATTAGCGGTACGGAAAAACTCGGGATAGAGCGGTAATTGTTGCTCGGTAACTACCTCCTTGAACTGAGTCAGGAGCGATTGCGCGAAGTCTGAGGGTGGACCATTGGGAACAGCAGCCCAACAGGCGATCTTCCTACAGCCTTGCTGGGCCAACGCCTGAATAGCCAGGCGTGCCCCCTCTTTGTAGTCAACCTGCACCATCACATCCCCACCACCAGCAAAAACAACATGTGGAATCGATATCAGCGGCTGATAATCTTCAGTGCGCGTATTTAGTCCTACGAGCAGACAGCCATCGGCCTGCGATGAGTTTAACAGGGCAATATATTCATCTGGTAAAGATTGGCCAGGCTGGAGGCACAAAAAATGAAATTGATACTGCTCACTCTTGAAGGCCGCGTTTTGCTCCGCCTCTTGTAGAAGTTGGACCCACAATAATGACCAGAAAGGCGATTGACCAACATTTGTCATCATTGAGACATTAAAGATGATATGGATGGTACGTCGATCAATACTGTCAGTGACAAAGATACCCTGGCGTTCCTTACGGCTTAACATCCTTTCGCTCTCTAATAAATCTAGTGCGGCAGTCAAGGTTGCACTAGATGTTTGAAACAATATGCAGAGCTCACGAATGGTCGGTAACTGGCTTCCAGCCCCTATCTCTAAAGCCAGAGCATGCAATTTCTGGCGCACCAGTTCAACTTTGGCATTCGCCCTTTTCGTTGTAGCCTGGCGCAGCTGCTTCGGTGTGACCACCTGGATCGAATCAGCATTTTTAATAATTTTTTCTAGCTCCATACTGTTTTCTCTTTTTCTCGCTCAAATCCTTCTCTGTTCTAAAACAATAATAATTATAATACTCAGGCATGTCAAGCTTCGCGCCCATATTATACGCACCATGAACAGTCATCGAGCTTACCTATAATAAAACTATTTGCCGAAAACACTGCTTTTATGCTGCATTTATGAAAAAAGCTTGACAAAATCAGGGTTTCACATTACGCTCTGTTTTAGAACAGAAAAACATGAGTCTATTGATGCCCTGCCATTATAAACTATTTTTTTCTTGATATGAATAGGAGATTTTAATGCTGGATCGCAAAGGAATACATCTGATCACACGAGGTGACGATATGGGAGCTTTTCAGGCAGGCAATCAGGCTATTATAAATGCCTATAAACATGGAATTTTACGCAATGCTTCTATTATGATGCCCGCACCTTATTTACATGAGGCTATAGAGCTGGCTAAGGGAGAGCCGGGCCTCTGCCTGGGCTTACATATCACGTTAACCTCTGAGTGGGATGTGCCGCGCTGGGGCCCTCTCTCTCCCCAGAAAAGGTTCCATCTCTGCTGGATCGGCATGGCTGTTTCTTACGTACAACCCATGAAATTTTTGAGCGCGGGGTGGTGATGGATGAATTGATGTATGAAGCGCGGACCCAGTTGCGTTATGCTCGTAAGTTGGGCCTGGATATCCGCTATATCGACGAACATATGGGCATAGGCTGGCTATTTAACGAGACTGAGCAGCGAAATTTTTCCGAGGCCTTGCGCGTATGGGCGATGCAAGAAGGCCTGGTCTGGCATGAAAGCATACCACTCAAACCCCTTTTCTGCAGCTCAGCCACTGAATTGCAGATCCGTTTACAAACCCTGACCACAGGCAATTATTTATTAATCACACATCCAGCTTACGATAATGAAGAGATGCGCCAGGTTGGCAGTAGAGATAATCCGCTGGGTGTGGTCGCCCGGGCAAGAGAGATGGATCTCCGTATGCTCTGTGATCCTGGAGTGCGGCAAATTATTCGTGAGCGTAATATCTTGCTCTCCCGCTATGACGATTAAACATCAAACAGACAGCATACAGGCTTTGCCGGCAGCATGCTGTCTGTTTGATGTTTAATGTCATGCCATTCAATCGTATGAGCGTAGCTGCCTGACAGGCGCTCTTGTTTGCTCGCTGCTGCTCAAGTTGAATGGCTGAGCCAGTGGCAGCGGAGCTAGCCGCGTCCAAGCGGCGTTTACGATTGCTATTGAAATAGTATGCCATTAGTCCTCTGGCTGACCACCGAGGTAAGTATTAAACCATTCGATTGTTTTTTCCCAGGCTAGAGGATACTGGCTGGGCTTTTCAGATCCACCATGCCAGCTGGCTGGCATGCGTATAAATTCGACTGGCGCTTTACCAATCGTCTTCAGGGCCACGTAAAATTGTTCGGATTGCTCGATGGGACAACGCAAATCGTCCTCACCGTGGATAATCAAGGTTGGGGTTGTGACATTGGTGACGGAAGAGATCGGTGAGCGCTCTCGATAGTAATCCTGTCTCTCAATGTCCCATGGATAACCCTTAGATTGCCAGCTTAGCCAGAAACCTAGATCTGATGTACCCACAAAGCTCTGTAAGTTGGAGACGCTGGCCGTTGGCACGGCTGCCTTGAAACGATCGCTATGACCAACAATAAACATGGTCATGTAGCCGCCATAACTGCTTCCCATTACCCCCAGCCGCTCGGGATCAACACTACCACGCCGGATACATTCATCAACCCCCAGCATGATATCCTGAAAATCCATTCCGCCCCAATCTCCTAATCCTGACTGCAAGAATTTCTCTCCATAACTAGTGCTTCCATGCGGATTACAGAAGAAGATAGCGTATCCCTGTGCTGCCAGAGATTGACTCAAAGGATCCAGAATATTGCCAATGCCATAAGCGCTGTTCGGTCCACCATGGATGCGTACGATTAATGGATAGCGCACACCTGGACGTGCCCCTACGGGTTGTATCAACCACCCTTCAATCTCGTCGCCCTGCGCTCCCGTATAAGTCACGCGTTCAGCCTGTCCCCAGTGTCTCTCAGCGACCCATTGATCGTAGAGATGGGTTAAACGTTTGGCTTCCCCACTGCCTTGTTCAGCTGGGAGTGACACGCAATAAAGTTCCCATGGGTGCTCTGCCGTCTCTTGCGCGTACAAGAGCCTCTGTCCATCGGGGAGGAGCGCCAGGTAGCGGATAATTTCTGTCCCACTGCTGATTTGTGCAATTGAGCGCCAGACCACATCTAGCCGGTAGATATGTGCACATCCAGACTGTGAGGCCAGGAAATAAATGCTTTGTCCATCATTACTCCATTGAGGACGGTAAGGACCAGGAACGCCATAGGTGCTGGATACTGTAATATTGGCATCGTAGGCAAAATCTGGACTGATACATAGGGTGCGATCGCCTACATTGCCCTGGCGTGTCACCAGATAGAGGCGGGCCAGCTTCAGGTCGCTGAATGGCCGTGTTTCCGCTGCTACCACAACAGCAGCCCGGCTGTCGGGAGCCCAGGCATAGGTTGAGATTTCCAGGTTGCCTTCGGTCAAACGGCGCGCTTCAGTACTCTCTACATTGATTATCCAGAGGTCTGGAGTAAAGGCTTCCTCTTGCTCCCCTAACTGGCGTAAAATACTAATTTCCTGGCTATCGGGGGTCCACTGCGGCTGGAAATATGTATGATCACCTGAAGTCAGGCGGCGAATATGGGCCGCATCCACGTTGGAAACGCTCGTTTCAGGGGCGGGCATCACAAATAAGTGGCTGACACGATCAAATAGTCCAACCCCATCCAACCGATACCAGAGCTTATTGATGGTACGTAGACGTAAACGTTGTTGCTCGGCCTGCTTTTTTTTACTTTCCTCGTCCAGCGACTTACGGCCCAATAATATATCATCCTCAACATCAGAAACAGTGGGAGCCGTAAACGCAATCTGCTTCCCATCTGGCGACCAGGCGGCTTCCCCTACACCATACAGCAGGTTGGTCAGCTTGCGAGCCTCTCCACCGTCAGTATCAATCAACCACAGTTGACTTCCATCCTCACGATTAGATTTGAAGAGAAGCTTTCTGCTATCCGGAGACCAGATGGGATGGCTGTCGCTTTTGAGTCCGCTGGTCAATTGCCGTGGTTCGGCTAACGCTTCGCCGTTTTCGTCCAACAGCAGCAGAAAAATGGTATTGAAGGTGTCGTTTTTCTCTTTATCCTGCCTGCTTATTACAAAGGCCACGCGTCTACCATCAGGTGAGAGCGTAACCTCACCCAGACTTTTCGTGGACCACCAATCCTCCAGCCTCCATTTATGTGGCGTCGTCATTAGCATTGCCTTTCATCAATAGAGCAACATATACATAACTACATAAAAGAAATCAGACTTTTCTCTCGCTTATAACTTTGCATACACTCTATTAAGTGCATGCGCAGCAAAATATTGTCAAGCAATAGTAAATGGTCGAAAAATCTGGACGCTCGCGGGTAAGTGTCCAGATTTTTCGACCATTTACACGTTTAAAGCGTTAACCTACGCGGCTCCTGTCATCAGCGCCGGTCGCTACATTGACTTTTTCTACCAGGTTCTCAGGTTCGGGAATCTGTTCGATCCGTCCCAGCAAAAACAGGAAGGAGATGATACCAAGGATAAGGATGGCACCAGCCACCAGGAAATTGGCGGCAAAGGATTTGGTGGCTTGAAGGATATAGCCGGCAACGATGGGTGCGGCGATACCGGCTAGATTTCCCAGCAGATTCATAATACTACCCACAGAGCCAACCGTTCCTTTGGGCGCGATCAGGGATGGGATACTCCAGGCGACAGGGGCCGCAAAGGCCAGGCCACCCAGCGCGATGCTGATCCAGATCGTGGCAACAGTAGCATCAGTGGTGAATGCAGCCCCGATAACGGCCAGGCCTAGCAACATGCCGATAGTAACAACGGTACGCCTCACCCTGGTATTATCGTGCCCCTGCGCAATCAGTCTATCTACCAGGACACCACCAATAAAGATATCGGTCAAAGTGGCGATAAACCAGGGAATTACCGTATACCATCCACTGGTCAGGACCGACATATGAAGCGTTTTCTGGAGATAGCCGGGCAGCCAGGTCAGGAATAGATAGAAGGAATAATTATAGGCCGCAAAACCCAGGGCTAATCCCCAGACCTTCTTCTGTTTAAAGAGATACCAGAAAGTGGCCCAACCACCTGCTGCTGGTACGATCTTCTCTTCTTGCGCTCCACCCTCTTTGATATAGCCGGCTTCTTCGGCCGATAATTGCCTGGAATCGCTGGGGTCTCGATAGAGCAGCCAGAAGATAATACCATAGACTAAACTGATCAAGGCTGTTACATAAAAAGCTGCTCGCCAGCCATAAGCGGTGACGACAAAGGCAATCAAAGGAGCGCCAATTACGGATGAGAATTTGGCCGCGGCATCAAATGCCGAGGTGGCCAGGCCGCGTTCTTTGACCGGGAACCAGTATCCAGTGGCTTTAGATGATCCGGGGAAGGCCGGGGCTTCACCAATACCGAGCAATAGACGACAAAGTAGAATCAGTCCAAATCCACTCACCACGGCAGTTAAAAATGTAGCAATCGTCCAGATAATTGAGCCAATACGGATCAGCCATTTGACGCCAAAACGATCCAGCCAGGCGCCAACAGGTAGCTGTAACACAGCATAGGAGATCAAAAAGGATGATAGAACATAACCAATCTGTGCGTCACTGAGGTGAAACTCTTTTTGCAAACTTACGGTGGTTACTGAGAGGTTAACGCGATCTAAATAGTTAATCACTACTCCAACACCGAGTAGGATCGCCATCCACCAGCGCACATTGCCAACGCGCTTCTGCATGCTAGACCTCCATTGGGCTATCTTATCTATATCAGGTATACAAAATCAGGTATACAAATTACACGTTTTTGGCAGCATAATTCGATGTGGAGATGAAGGCATTTTCTAGTGTAATAAACAATTTCGCTCTTTTGCTGTAATTATCATACTGGCGGGCTCGAAAGCTTCATTTGCACCTGTCAGGTTAATCATGTGCTATACTATACTTACATAGCCTCATTACTTTGCTTTTTGTCAATAAAAACCACAGATCCTTGTATATTCCTCTTGTAGCTTTCACACCTGCAACAGTCATTTTTTGACTAAGATAGCATCTCCGCATATTGAACTGCTAGCATAGATAGAGAAGGAGCAAATTTAATGCAAGACTTGCCAATTCTGGTGAATATTACGGTTGCTTTGATCGCTGCGTTCGCTGGTGGGATGATTGCTCGCTACTTAAAAATGCCAACCATGGTTGGTTATTTGTTGGGTGGTGTGGTGATCGGCCCTTTTACCCCGGGTTATACCGGGGACACAAAAACAATTCACCAATTGGCAGAACTGGGGATCGTCTTTCTCATGTTTGGCGTTGGCTTGCATTTCTCGCTCCGTGATTTATGGGCGGTGCGCCGTATCGCGTTTCCCGGTGCCTTGCTCCAACTGGTTATCCTGGCACCACTGGTGACGCTGGTAATCTCACGCTGGGGCTGGTCGTTCCCGAGTGCCCTCTTGATTGGCCTGGCGGTCCCGATCGCTACCAGTACGGTGGTGATGTTGCGCAATTTAATGGACCAGGGACTACTCAATACCTCGGAGGGCAAGGCCGTTATCGGTTGGCTGGTACTGGAAGATTTGATTACGGTGCTGATTCTGGTGCTCATTCCTACCCTATCATCCCATGCCTCGGGACCTGTCTGGCAGACAATTGGACTCGCCCTTTTGAAGGCGGCAGCTTTTGCTACCATTATGCTGATCGCTGGTACGCGCTTGATTCCTGCCGTTCTACGCCGACTCTCTTTTACTGGTTCACGCGAACTATTTATTGTCGCCACTATGCTGGTCACCCTGGGAACGGCACTGGGGCCTCGGCCTTCTTTGGCGTCTCTCTTGCGCTGGGCGCGTTCCTGGCTGGTGCGGTGATCAATGAATCCACTTTAAGTCAGCAGGTAGAGAATGAGATTCTGCCTTTCCGCGAGACCTTTACGGTGCTTTTCTTTGTCTCAATTGGGATGCTGGTCAATCCGCTCCACTTGCTCGGACATTTATGGGAGATCGCAGTCCTGGCGCTGATTATTATTGTGGGTAAATCTGTGCTGACCTTGCTGCTGGGTATTGGTTTAAAGTGGCCGGCACGTACTACGCTGGTAATGGCGGCGGGACGCGGTCAGATCGGTGAATTCGCCTTTATTCTGGGCGAGACAGGGATGGCTTTAGAGTTGCTAACCAGCGAGCAGTATTCGGTCCTTCTGGCCAGCGCGATTGTCTCGATCATCGTCAATCCTTTCGTGTTTCAGACCTTACCTCTGACGGAGAAACTACTGCGTAAGGCTCCCACACTCTGGTCACGCATGGAGCAGCAACCAGAGCTTATCTCTAGCGATGCTACCTATGGCGATCATGTAGTGATTGTCGGATTTGGACGGGTCGGCGAACACATTATCCGTGTGCTTGGTCTGCTCCATATCCCGCGCCTGGTGGTTGAGCTCAATGTGCAACGCATCAATGCACTGGACAAGAAGCATATCCCCACTCTCTATGGCGATGTGGCCAATTCTAATATCCTGGCCCATGCTCAGGTTGATAAAGCACGCGCGGTCGTGGTGACGATCCCGGATGAGACGGCGGCCGAGATCGCCGTTACCCATATTCGCCGCCTATCGCCTGGGGTACCAATTATTGTGAGGGCGACCACCCAGCAAGGCCTACATCGCCTTGTGGCCCGGGGAGCCACCTTCGTGATTCAACCAGAATTGGAGGGCGGCCTGGAAATTGTGCAGCAAACGCTGTCGGTATTGGATTTTCCGAAGGCGGAGATCCGTGAATATACTGATAGTGTGCGCAGCGATCATTACGATACACTTAATCTCACAGAGGCAGAACAGCACGCCCTGGAACAGATACAGGCGAGTCGGAAAAGCGGTACATAATCATTCCGGCATTTAGTCCGCCAGCCACCCTTACATAATTGTCAGACAGGCTACCCATTTTCCGATCATAGCACCTCTTATCAATTAAAGATGCTATGATCGGTTGAATATGCTATGCCTTGACAATAACTGAACCACAATCATAATATAAAGTATTGCACCTTCTTTCATATCATCAATTACCCACATAGTAGCCCATTTTTCAATGTAAAGGACGACAAGATAGATGGTTATGAAAATTTATAACACCCTGACCAGACAAATTGAAGAGATCGTTCCTCTTGAACCCGGTATTATAAAGATGTACTCCTGCGGTCCAACTGTCTATCGCAATATCCATATTGGCAATCTTCGTACCTTTACTATGGCCGACTGGCTGCGCCGCGCATTTGAGTATCGTGGCTACCAGGTGCTGCATGTGAAAAATATTACCGATGTCGGGCATATGCGCCAGGAAATGTTGGATCGAGGCGAGGATAAGATCATTGCCCAGGCTCGTAAAGAGGGGAAGACATCGGCCCAGATCGCGCACTTCTATACCGAGTCCTTTTTAGATGATGAGGCCAGCCTGCATATTTTGCCCGCCCATATCTTTCCACGGGCCACGCAGCATGTTTCTGAAATGATTATGATCATTCAGCGTCTGCTGGAAAAAGGAATGGCTTACGCGGCCGGGGGCAATGTTTACTACGATACGCAGAAGTTTGCGGATTATGGGAAGCTCTCGGGCAATGAGGTGGAGAATATGGTGGCGGTCAATAATGAGGCCATCGATCCTAATCGTCGCCATCAGGAGGATTTCGCGCTCTGGAAGTTGGCTGAAGAGGGGCGCGAAATGGCCTGGGATAGCCCCTGGGGACGTGGTTTTCCGGGCTGGCATATCGAGTGTAGCGCGATGTCGATGAAATATCTGGGTGAACATTTTGATATCCATACCGGCGGTGTGGATAACATTTTCCCGCACCATGAGGATGAGATTGCGCAGAGTGAGGGCTACTCGGGCGGTCCTTTCGTCAATTATTGGATTCATGCTCAACATCTGCTGGCCGATGGCCAGAAAATGGCGAAGTCGACCGGCAATGCCTATATTCGTACAGAGATTGAGCAGCGGGGATTTGATCCACTGGCACTGCGTATGTTCTATACTACGGCGCTCTATCGGAGCCGTTTGAACTTTACTTTCCGTGCGCTACAGTCCTCTCAGGTCGCCTTGCTACGCTTGCGCAATCTGGCCTATCAATTATTTTTGCGGGCCGATCAGGGCCAGCTGCGCGATCATGTGCGTCCTACGCATACCCATTGGGATGATGAGTTTTTGCAGGCAGTTGAGGATGATTTGAATATGCCGCGGGCAATGGCGATTATCTGGCAGCTGCTACGTTCAACGCAGGATGATCCTACAGCGAAAATTGGCCTGTTGCTGGATTTTGATCGCATCCTGGGTTTTGATCTCTATAACTATTTATTTAGTGCTGCTCCTCGCCAGGCCTGCGATCCACAATTCTCCCTCTCAACCGTGCCTGACAAGGTGAAAGCTACGGTCTTGCAGCGCGAGCAGTTGCGCCAGCACAATGATTATACCCGGGCTGATCAACTACGCCAGCAAATCAATCAGTCCGGCTATGCTACACGCGATAGCCGCGCTGGTACCCTGGTCGTGCCGCGCCGCCTGGAAGATGAGTTTCATGTTCTCTCCAGTGCCCGCGATGTAGCTGATGACAGCCTCAAAGCTGATCTCTACGATTTTTCGATCAACCTGCTGGCCCATAATAATCGCGCGGATCTGGAGCGCTGTATTCAGAGTATCTGTTGCCATGCAGGCGATCAGAAACTGGAGATTCTGGTAGTTGAGAATGGCTCAACCGATGATACCCTGACCTATCTGCAGCAACTGGCACGCCAGCAGCACTCGCCAGGGGATCAGGATAACGCTGTGTCGATCAAGGTGCTTTTTGTGGATCATAATATGGGCTTTGGCGCGGGCAGAAATGCTACGTTACGGGCCAGTCGTGGCAAGTATATCGTCTTGTTGGACACCTCTATCGAGCTCAAAGACCAGGAGATCTGGTCGCTCCTGCGTAATACACTGGATGATCCCAATGTAGGTCTGGCCGGCCCTTATGGGTTAGTAACCACGGACCTCAAAGAATTTGCCGAGGCCGCCGGTCCCGATGTGGATGCTATTGAAGGCTACTGCATGGCTTTCCGCCGCGCGTTGCTGCATGAGGTAGGCTGGCTTAACGAGAAATTCCGCTTCTATCGCCTGGCCGATGTCTATTATAGCTTTATGTTTAAAACATCAGGCTACCGCGTAGTAACTATCCCACAATTGCAGGATCTTGTCATTAAACATCCCCATCGCGAATGGTACAGCCTGAGCGAGGAAGAGCAACGCACAAAAAGTAAAAAGAATTACGATATCTTCCGTACGCGCTGGCATCATGGCCAGAGCTTGCTGACCGCTAATTATCAACCAGCGCAACGTTGGCTCGGCCACGATCACCCCCACCATCTAGAGGGCTCCCACACCCATCCAGTTGAGGAGCTACCCGCCCCGGGAGTGATGCACAGCCATAAACACCAGCACTGGCCCGATCATGATCATGAGCACCCTCACTACCATACCAAAAGCTAGCAATTTATATCGCACCGATAACGGCAGGGCTACTAATCAGCGCGCTGGTTAGTAGCCCTGCTGCTCGTCAGTAGCTGTACTTTACTCTGCCTGTTTGCCTTGCTAGTAACCGCGCGCCCTCATGGTCGTTAACTTATAAGCGCAAGGCGAAGCCAGCTTCATCTCTGGCCTGGCTAAAAAGCGCATCATCTAGAGTCAGGCCAAAACCTGGCGTGTGGGGGACATGTACCAGGCCTTCCTGGAGACTATACCCGGGTGCGTCCAGACCAGGGGTGGTGGCTTCATCCCATTCGAGATAGAGAAAGTTCTGCAAGGCTCCAGCCAGGTGGGCCCCTACATAGTTTCCATAATGCGTTCCATAGTGATGGGGTGCTACGCGCGCTCCCCAGCGATCTAGCTGGCTGGCAGTGGCCAACCAGGAGGTGAAACCATGGCTGAACAGGTCATACTGGATTACGTCGATCAAGCCGATACGCGCCCATTCCAGCAAATGTGGATCGGCGCTTCCCTCTCCATCACTGATCAAGGTTGGCAGTTGGCGAGCTTCAAACCATTCCCGCAAGTCCTCATATAAAATGGCGTCTTCGTGGAAGGGTTCTTCGATCCAGAAGATATTATCCTGCGCCGTCTCCTGTAAAATGTGCTTGATAATATTTAAATTGTAGCCGTTGTTGGCATCCAACATAATTGGTAGATCAGGTCCAATCTCTTTACGCACCGCGTGCACAATAGCGATATCGCGCTGGATACCTTGTTCCAGCGGCATATGCCGTGCGCCACGTCCAATCTTGATTTTAAACGCACGGTGGCCGCGCTCGTAACCTTCACGCGCCTCGCGGGCAATCAATTGGGCTCCTTCGACATTATCAGCAGCGTGCAGGTCGTCCATATAGAGCGAGGTATCATAGCAGGGAACGCGTAAGGGCTCGGTAACCTTTACACCTGTCAGTCCTGCTGCCATTATATACACTGGCTGCTTTCGGCGCTGTCCGGCCAGATCCCACAGTGCATAATCAAAGCTTTGCCAGGGAATGGCTGTTCCATGCTTTGCGTCAAATACATCATTAAAGCGGCGGCCAAGTAAGCCTGCCGCCTTCTCTTCATCGGTATGGGCGAGCCCAAAACCACTTGTGCCATCTTCAGTGGTCAGGCGTACCAATGGTACACGTACATTGCTCCCATGAGCATCCAGGCGTGCATTACTCCCCACCATTCTGGGACGCTTTCCCTCCAATGGACCCCATTCAATCGCGACAATGCGTGGATTTTCCATGATTGTGTCCCTCTCAAACTTTAACATAGCTCTGTACAGCATCAGTCATAGTATAAATGTAGCTATAACCACAGCTTACCATATCCGACTGTGCACTCTCATTACTATCATACAAGCAACAATTTTTATTGAGCATGCTTGCATTTTTATGCCTTTCTCGATCCCTGTACCTACGTTTTCGCACCTTCGGTGCTCGAATATTTTTTATAAGGAGATGTCACCAGTGCGCGGGCGCACTGGTGACATCTCCTTATAAAAACAGCTCGGGCGCGCATGCGCACGTCCGCAAAGGCGTGTGCCACAATAAGGTTGCACCATTCAATTATAATAGAATAGCTCTGAACAACGTTCTTGTTTTTCACTGCCTGTGTCGATAATAGGTAGGTAAGATTTTAGTTTTGGCAAAGCACACATAGTTCATTTTCAACTTGCATCTCCCATATATCATATGTCGTCAGGCTATTTCCTTGGAGTTCAGATGCTATGCAAAAGATGGTACACTACCTGGTCCTCTCTACATTGTGGGTATGCGCCTTTTCCGTTGATCTTACAGCTTGCGGAACACCTTCCACCCACCATGTCTCAAATAAAGCGCAAACGACCTTGACGCGGTCCATTTCGATTACGGATGGCTTTATGCCACATACCGGGGATGGCTATACGATTATTTACCCGGATAGCTGGAAATTCAGTGCCAATACCACCAATACAGGTGGCTATGTAGGAGATTCTTTTATTGAGCCCACTAATGGCTACATCTTTCATGTTTATCCCAGCCAGGATCAAACATCGGCCGCGACCATCCTGAATCATCTATTAACCAGCGATATGCATAGCCATCTGCTGCCGGTCGCCGCGACGATTACGATCAATGGCGTCGTCTGGCAGCAGGGGAAGGCATTGACCACAAATCTGGTGACAGGCAAGCCGATGGAAATAATGGGGTGGGTGGCAAAAAATGCGGTCGCACCCCAGCGTATTCCTTACTTTGTGCTGCATGCCGATGGGGACCCGGGCTTATTCGAGCAGTATAGTAGTAAGTATTTCATGCCTATGCTGCGCTCTTTTCAGTTCACCGGATAGCCAGGCAGCTCTTTCTCTCAGCCAGGAAATCCACCCTCATATTCCATCCTTTGGGGGAAGTTAAGTGACGCCTTCGTTCATGATACTGTCTAAGGCACTTCTCTGGTTAGTAACCCATGCATAATACGGAGAAAGAGAATTATGACAACCACAACGAAGACGAACATCGATCAATTGTGCATCAATACGATCCGTACCCTTTCAATGGATGCGGTGCAGGCCGCCAAATCTGGACATCCAGGTACACCAATGGCCTTAGCTCCTGTCGCTTATTGCCTGTGGCAAAAATATTTACGCTACTCACCAGAGGACCCGATCTGGCCCAATCGAGATCGTTTTGTGCTGTCAAATGGTCATGCTTCGATGCTGCTCTATAGTTTGCTGCACCTGGTGGGCGTGAAGGCGGTGAATCCACGCTATGAGCGGCTCGGTGTGCCCGCGGTGACACTCGATGATATCAAACATTTCCGTGAATTGAATAGTAAGTGTCCGGGCCATCCTGAATACCGTTGGACCTCAGGTGTCGAGACTACCACGGGTCCTCTGGGACAAGGCGTCTCAAATAGTGTAGGGATGGCGATTGCCAGTAAGTGGCAGGCCCAATACTTTAATCGCCCCAACTTTGAACTGTTTAATTTTGATGTCTATGCCATTTGTGGAGATGGCTGCTTGATGGAGGGTATTAGTAGTGAGGCGGCCTCCCTGGCCGGGCATTTGAAACTTTCAAACCTGTGCTGGATTTATGATAATAACCATATTACGATTGAAGGTAACACCTCACTGACTTTTAGCGATGATGTGGCCACGCGCTTCCTCTCATATGGCTGGAATGTGACGCGTGTGGGGGATGCCAATGATCTGGAGATGCTTTCACGGGCCTTCGATGTCTTTAAAGCAACCGATGATCGTCCAACGATGATTATTGTGGATAGCCACATTGGCTATGGGGCTCCCCATAAACAGGATACCAGCGCTGCCCATGGCGAACCGCTTGGCGAGGAAGAGATCAGGTTGACCAAGATGCGCTATGGTTGGCCACCAGATGCTAAGTTTCTGGTGCCCGAGGGTGTCTATGAGCATTTTAAGGAAGAGATAGGGAAACGTGGCAATCAGTTGGAGCAGGATTGGTATCATCTCTTTGATGAATATAAGAAGAGCTATCCTGAACTGGCAGATAATCTAGATAAGATGCAGCATCGCCAGTTACCGGCTGGCTGGGATAAGGATCTACCTACGTTTCCACCTGATCCGGTGGGTATTGCGTCTCGTAAGTCTTCAGGACAGGTGTTGAATGCGATCGCGAAAAATGTTCCCTGGTTGCTTGGCGGGGCCGCTGACCTGGCGCCTTCCACCAATACGCGCTTAACTTTTGAAGGTGCGGGCGATTTCGAGGCGGATAATTATGGGGGCCGCAACTTCCATTTTGGGGTGCGCGAACATGCGATGTGCGCCATCGTTAATGGTATGTCACTCTCTAAGTTACGTCCCTATGCCGCTGGCTTCTTCATCTTTACCGATTATTGTCGTGCCGCCATTCGCTTGAGCGCGATCATGGAGATTCCAGTCATCTACATCTTTACCCATGACTCGATCAGCGTGGGTCAGGATGGGCCCACGCACCAGCCAATCGAACAACTGGCTTCGCTACGGGCCATGCCTGGCATGATTACTATCCGTCCCGCCGATGCCAACGAAGTGGTTGAGGCCTGGAAGGTTATTATGCCTCTGCACCACGAGCCGGTCGTGCTGGTGCTCTCACGACAGGAATTGCCCACCTTTGATCGCACCAAATATGGATCTGCGGCTGGCGTAGCAAAGGGAGCCTATGTGCTGGCTGATGCGCCTGGGGGTAAACCAGATGTACTCTTACTGGCAACTGGTAGCGAGGTCCAACTCTGCGTCAAAGCCTACGAGCAATTGATCGCTGAAGGCATCAAAGCTCGTGTTGTCAGCATGCCATCCTGGGAACTCTACGAAGCCCAGAGCCAGGAATATAAAGACAGTGTTTTGCCTCCTAACGTAACCGCGCGCGTCTCAGTAGAAGCAGGCTCCACAATTGGCTGGGCCCACTATGTAGGCATGAATGGAACCGTCATGGGCATGAAATCCTTTGGCACCTCAGCACCTCTGGATATGGTACTACAACACTTTGAATTTACCCCAGAAAATATCATCAAGTCCGCCAAAGCGCAGCTTGCCCGTGTCCAAAATCCAACCCCAGGAGCACAAAAAGAATAGCACAAACACCCTTCCCCTAACATAAAGGGCTGCCGAGGCCGGGTCACCTCGACAGCCCTTTTTATCATCCTCTTTTTACGCACCTACGATCCTTTTTATCACACTTATTTCCTTTTGTATCGTGTTGTGCAGAAATTGTGCATTGCACAATTTCTGCACAACACGATACAAAGATGTGGGCGCGTCAGCGCCCGCACACAAAAAATCACTTAAGGTATTATCAGCAAACACCCCAACTAGATTAGAAAACTTAAAGCAAATTTAGGAAATGATTAATATCCCCTTATACGCCAAAAATGTGTATCCCTTTCCATTTCTGTAACCGTATAATACTCAGAACGGAGAAACGAAATAAAGTTCTCCAAACCTGAATAATCTTTAAATAACGCTAAATTAGTTTCCGGAATTAAAGAAGGAGATACGAAACATGTTTGCTGCTACAACACTTGCAATTGCTGCTATTGACCTTGGTGGACTCGTCTGGTGGCTGCTGGTCGGTCTAATCGCTGGTGCACTGGCTGGTCTGGTCATGCGTGGCGGTGGCTACGGTATCGTTGGCGACATCATCGTTGGTCTCGTAGGCGCTCTGGTTGGTGGTTTCCTGGCTAGCCTGGTTGGTCTGGGTTCATACGGTTTCATTGGCACAACCATCATCGCTTTCATCGGCGCTTGTGTCTTCATCGCTATCCTGCGCGCTGTTACTGGTAGCACACGCCGCCGCGTATAACTTCTATACGCAGACAGCTCAACGGACATAAGATTAATGTCTAGTCACCCTTAATGGGTTTACATAAATGGAGGGCCCTCTTAATGAGGATGGCCCTCTATTTATGTTTTTGTGTCCCCCATATTATGGCTATCCATCCCTCTGCTCCCCCATCCAAACGTCGGTTGCATTACGAAAATATTTGTTATTTTAACCGGATTATTTCGCTATAAAAACAGATCTAAGCATATTTCCGCTGTACCTATCTACAACTACCCTCTCACGATAAAAATTTGCCCCTTATATGCTATAAAAATCATATACAAACAAAAAAACCTTGACAATTGAAATATTTGACTTTAATCTTTAAAGCAGTAGCCATAATAACCGGATATTCACTAATTATTTTTCATAAAAATACTGGTGTTTACCGGATATTCACTATCCGCAGCACTGCTGCTCGCAACCCTATTTGTAATGGATTAAGTATCGTCATTGAGGATGAATTGAACGATGAGAAAAACTCTTTTTCGCGGGACCTTTCTCTTATTGTGCACACTGCTGTTCAGTGCACTGCCAGGGTTAAGTAATGTTGCTCAGGCAAAGTCAATTACCCCCACCAGTACTGTACGCGATATTTTTAATTTGCATGTACAGGGCAATCAACTCGTCAATGCTCAGGGACAATCCTTGCGGCTGCTGGGTGTTAACCGTTCGGGAACCGAGTATAAGTGCATCAATAATGCTGGGATCTTCGATGGGCCGTCCGATGCTGCTTCGGTTGATGCCATCGCCAGCTGGCATGTTAATGCGGTCCGCGTTCCGCTGAATGAAGATTGTTGGCTGGGTATTAATGGTGTACAGCCTGCTTATGGTGGTATCAATTACCAGATAGCTATTGTTAAGTACGTGCTCTTGCTCAATTCGCGCGGCATCATCCCTATTCTGGATCTGCATTGGACGGCTCCAGGCACCACGATCGCGATTGGACAGAAAGCGATGACCGACGCGGATCATTCTGTGGCTTTCTGGAAGTCGGTTGCCAGTATCTTTAAGTACGACAGATCTGTCATCTTCGATCTTTTTAATGAGCCTTATGTGAGTAATTGGGACTGTTGGACACATGGGAGTACCGCTCCTTCAACCGCTCCATGTAGCGATGTCGATTTTGTGGTAGCTGGTATGCAGAGCCTGGTCGATGCGGTCCGCTCTACGGGTGCGCAAAATGTCATTATGCTATCAGGCATTGGCTATGCCAACTGGGTCGGTGGCTGGCTGGATGCTATGCCTGCTGATCCACAGCATAATCTGATGGCTTCAGCCCACATCTATAACTTCTCTGGCTGTAAAGATCCCACCTGCTACGATCAGATTATTGGCCCGGTAGCCGCTAAGGTTCCGGTGGTCTTCGGTGAACTTGGTGAAAATGATTGTCAGCATGGTTTTGTCGATACTGCTATGAACTGGGCTGATCAAAATGGTGTCGGCTACCTGGGTTGGGCCTGGGATACTTACGATTGTAGCTCATTCCCATCCTTGATTAGCGATTACAATGGAACCCCAACTGCCTTTGGAGTAGGCTTTAAAGATCATCTTCAAGCTGAAAATCAATAGCATAGCATAACCAAAAACAGGAGCTGGTGATTGAATTGCAATCACCAGCTCCTGTTTTTGGTTACTTATTTTTCCCAGCGCAGGGAGCGCTCAACCGCGCGTTTCCAATTCGTATAGTTGTGGTCGCGCTGATCTTCGCTCATCTGGGGCTCAAAGGTGCGATCAATAGCCCAGTATTCAGCTACTTCCTGCATGCTGGCCCAGAAGCCAACGGCCAGACCTGCTAGATAGGCGGCGCCGAGCGCAGTGGTTTCAGCCACCTGTGGTCTCTGGACCGGTACGCCCAGGATATCTGCCTGGAACTGCATGAGCAGATTGTTGGCGACTGCGCCACCGTCTACACGCAGGGCTTTAAGATGGGTGCCGCTGTCGGCGACCATAGCTTCCAGTACATCGCGTGTCTGATAGCACATGGATTCCAGGGTTGCGCGTGCGATATGACCAATCGATGAACCACGTGTCAGGCCAACAATTGTGCCACGGGCATACGGGTCCCAATGAGGTGCGCCCAGACCAACAAAAGCTGGTACGAGATAGACTCCGCCATTATCTTTTTCGGTTGCAGCCAGAGCTTCAACTTCAACACTGCTTTGTATGGCTCTTAAACCGTCGCGTAGCCATTGTACAGCCGCCCCGGTGATAAAGATGCTACCTTCCAGAGCATAGGTGATTTCTGCATGCGCTGGATCTCCCAGTCCCCAGGCGATGGTGGTTAGCAGACCATTTTTCGAAGGCACAGCTTTGGAACCGGTATTCATTAGCATAAAGCTACCAGTGCCATAGGTGTTCTTGGCCATACCAACTTCGTAACAGGCCTGACCAAAGGTCGCGGCCTGCTGATCTCCAGCAATGCCGGCCATTTTGATCGGACCACCAAAGAACTCGGGATCGGTCTCCCCATAGACAGCGCTGGATGGCATGACGGTTGGTAACATGGAGCGTGGCACGCCTAACTCATTGAGCAGCACATCATCCCATTCGCCAGTGTGAATATTAAAGAGCAGTGTGCGCGATGCGTTGGTATAGTCGGTCACATGGATGCGACCCTTGGAGAGACGCCACAGTAAGAAGGTATCGACTGTACCAAATAGCAGTTCGCCGCGCTCGGCCTTCTCGCGGGCTCCTGCGACATTGTCGAGAATCCATTTAACTTTAGTGCCTGAGAAATAAGCATCGGTTACCAGGCCTGTCCGTTCGCGGATCTCTTTGTCGAAGCCTTTAGCCGTAAGTTCGTCACAGATCTGAGCGGTTAAGCGGCTCTGCCATACAATAGCATTAAATACTGGCTTTCCAGTGGCTTTCTCCCACACCAGAGCGGTTTCGCGCTGATTAGTGATACCTAAAGCTGCGATATCAGCAGCCGAGGCGTTGGCTTTTTGCATGACTTCTTGTGCCACGGCCAACTGGCTGGACCAGATCGCTTCGGGATCGTGTTCTACCAATCCAGGAGCCGGGTAGATCTGGGGAAATTCTTGCTGCGCCACACTGACAATTGATCCACCATGATCAAAAAGAATTGCGCGTGAACTGGTTGTGCCCTGGTCCAATGCTAAAATGTATCTGGCCATTATAACCCTCTTTCTAAAGAGCGTATCTTTCTACGCCCTTCTCAACAACAGTGTACTGGTAAATGCAGGCAACAACGTCTTCACCTACCTACTAAAAAGACTGTTCTTATGCTCGTTTGATAAAAAATAACCAGGCCATCCATTCAGGCTTTAGTTATTATCAAACTCAGCACCTACTATAGTATATCAACATTGCTCGTTATATACCAAATAAAAATGTTACCAATCAGGGCTTTTTTAGGTTTCTCTTTGGCGCCGGGTTGGGTGTGTGGGGTGGTGGGCGGCTGCGGCCGCCCACCACCCCACTCCACAATATGTGTACCATTAGCTTGAAATGCTTGAAATTATATTTCCGTTTTTTTGTTATAAGGCGAGAATATAGAAAGCGGATAGCATGTTATCTCAATAACATGCTCACACTGCCTTACATATAGCGTGACGTGGGTAAGTTATTACAACAACTATTTTAGGAGAAGAGAAACATGATTGAACATGTCAGTGTCATTACCCTGATCGTACATGACCAGTATGAGGCGCTCCGCTTCTATACGGAGAAACTGGGCCTGGAAAAACGCATGGATATTCCCTACGGAGAGCATGGGCGCTGGATCACGATTGCACCTCGCGGCGATCAGTCTCTACAAATTGTTTTGCAAGGAATTGATTGGTTCGAAGGCGAAGAACGCGCTCGCAAAGAGGCCCAGGTAGGCCAGAATCCAACGCTAGTCTTTGCCGTAGATAATTGTCAGCAAACCTATGAGGAACTATTGGGTCGTGGCCTGGAGTTCACCCAACCACCGACCAATAGTGGCTGGGGCATTCAAGCCACTACCAAAGATTTATATGGCAATACACTGGTACTGGCCGAATATCCTAAACACCAACAATAGGCGTTAATAATAAAAAAAGAGCTATCTTATATTTCTAAAAAATGAAAATTCATTTTTTAGAAATATAAGATAGCCAAAAGCCCTACTTCAAACATTGCCTCATCCAAAGAACAACAGAATATGATAAAGTTTATATAAAGCAGAGAACATCCCAAAGCAAATCATAAACCGGTTTACAGATCATAGAACAGCTAAGTCCGTAATCAGGACGCACATTCTTTTGTAGAGATGAGTATATATGTTTGAGTTATTTCAGATGTGGGCACTGGTAGAAGTTCTTGGCATTATCTTTCTACCACTCACGGTAACGGTTTTTCGCAATATCCCCGATCGGGGTTGGGCCTGGAGCAAAGCCCTGGCGGTCTTCGTGACCTCCTTTTGCGTCTGGTGGCCCTTGATGGTGATACAGGTTCTACCTTTCGATAGAATCTTTATTCTAGCGGTGGTTTTATTACTACTGGCATTGAATATTATTGGCTTCCTGCGTACACGCCAGACCATCTTACGTATGATGCGCTCCAATCTCACATATATTATTGCAACCGAGGTGGTTTTCCTGGTTATGGTTGCAGTGTTAGGCTGGCTGCGTTCCTATGGGCCTGATATCCACTCTTATGAGATGTTTATGGATGAAGGTTTTCTGGCTTCAATTATGCGCAGTCAGCATTTTCCACCCTCCGATATGTGGTATGCCGGTTATTCGATCAACTACTATTACTATGCTCACTACAATATTGCCATGCTTGCTAAACTACTGGGCCAGATTCCCTCGGTGGCCTTTAACACAGGCATCAGCATGTTGTATGGTCTGACCGCCGTTAGCCTGTTTGGCGTGACGAGCAATCTAATCTCCTGGTCGCATCAACTGCGGCGGCAAAAACATATGGAGAGTGAGCCTTCGCTTGAGCAGCCAGAGAAGCCCATTTATGCCACCTCGAATGCTTTACGCGTTGGTATCCCCTTTGGCTTGATCACGGTTTTCATGGCTTTGATGATGGGCAATCTTGCCTCGGCCTTTCAGTGGCTTCACGATCGCACCGGCCCAAATGGCTATGACTGGTTTAATCCCTCACGTATCATTCCACGTACGATTAATGAGTTTCCTGCCTTTAGCTTCTTGCTCTCCGATTTTCATGCCCATGTGCTTTCACTGGCCTTTACCATTATGGCGATTGGCCTGGCCTTAAATCTGCTGCTGGAACAGAAGGGCGAGGGCATCTTCATCTATGGCCGGGGCTGGCGTCTACCGTTAACCCTGGGGGTCAGTGCCCTATCCCTGGGCGGGCTCTTCGTGATGAATGGTTGGGATCTGCCAACATATATGGGCCTGGCTATTGTGTGTATTGGCATTCAGCAATGGCTCCAACATGGACGGCGTTGGAGTTGGAAGCTGGCCCTCGATATTATTGTGGCCTCGTTAGCATTGGCGGCTCTGGCCATTCTACTATTCTTGCCCTTTCACCTCAGCTTCATTTCCCCATCCCAGGGCATCGGTATTGCCTCTTTACAAGAACGCTCATCTCTGCGTGATGAATTGCTGATCTATGCGCTGTTTGCCTTTGTCTTCCTCTCTTTGCTCTTTAGTGATATCGTCACTCGTAATTTTAAATTCACGCCTCCCGCTTCGGAAGCAGAAACAAACGCGGCAGGTGATGAAGAGGGCCAGGCAGGTAGCTATCTTTCCTGGACCTTTATTGGTACGATGACGGGCCTGGGGTTTATCGCCATTGGCCTGGCCTGCCAGTTTATTAGTCCTCCCAATGTGACGCTATTCATTACGTTGGGTATTACCATTACGGCCTGTGTCATAATCCTACAAAAGATAGATGATCGCGCGCATGCCTTTGCGCTTTTACTGGGTGCTGTGGCCTTCGCCTTGATCGCGGGTTGTGAAGTCGTTTTCTTGCGCGATGTCTTTGTGGATAGCAATCCACGTATGAATAGTGTCTTCAAATTCTACTTCCAGGCCTGGATCTTACTCTCCATCGCCTGTGGGGCTGGCTTCTACTATCTACAGGAGAATTTCCATATTAACGAGCGCATCAAAAGTTCAGTGCGCTACGTTTTGACAGGCGGTAAGATCGTCTGGAGCGCGGTCTTGCTGGTACTGGTGCTGGCGGGTTCCATCTATCCCATTGTCGCTCCCTACTATCGCTTTGTGCGCTTCGATCCCACCACGCGCCAGACTGGTATGTTCCGTACTAATAGTCTGGATGGCTTGAACTATCTGCAAAACGATCCCGCCTTCTCCGGCGACTATGATGCGATTCGCTGGCTAAACTCGCATATCTCAGGCACGCCGGTTATCGTGGAGGCCGTGGGCGATGATTATACTGGCTATGCTCGTGTCTCAGCTTTAACTGGACTTCCCACTATTATGGGCTGGGTTGGACACGAATATCAGTGGCGGGTACAATGGTTTAATCGTAGTGATGCTAATGCAGCCGACTTTAATAGTCGCAAGGATGAGGTAAGCCAGATCTATTCTGATCCTAATCAGCAAAATGTGCTGAGCACGATGGCTCGCTATCATGTTCAGTACATCTATGTTGGAGCATTGGAGCGTAGTACCTACCCCAAAGCGAATCTGACACGCTTTGCCTCGTTTATGCAGATTGTTTATCAGACCAACGATGTAACAATCTATAAAGTCAAATCCTAGCTAGCGCTATGGGCTGTGACCTTCGCTTGCCCATTTCTCATATATGGAGTGGAGAGACAGTCTCAACTGCCTCTCCACTCCATATACATTAGACACGTTTGTGCTTGTTTTTAAAATGCCGTTAGTGGTAGAAGTCTGTTTGGACTGATATGGCCTGCTCGCTGTTTTCCTCTGTAGAGTCTATGACGAGGTATATAATAGTATATACACAGAGGAGCATTTTTTGTGTGGAGGTTCAGCCAATGGAATCTGACCATCGTTCGTCAAAAACCCAGGATCTCACGCCATCGGAACAATCAGTGTATACACCCAATAATAATACCGATCTCTTTCTAGCCCTGGCTCACGATAGCGCTGATATTTACTGGCTATTAACTCCAGCTGGCGATTTTCACGCGACAGATTGCTCTAACTGGAAGACGTTTGTCGGCGATAAGTTTTCAGCACAGTATCAGGGTTGGTTGGATTGCGTCCATCCAGCGGACCGTGCGGGCGCGCAATCTGCATTTGAGCAAGCGATCCAGTCCCATCAGGCCACGGAAATTGAAGCCCGGATGCGCAGGTACGATGGGATGTATCGATTGATTCGGCTCCATTTTGTGCCGGTGCGGGATGCTCAAGGGAATAAGCTGGATCAGATTATTTCTTATGGTAAAGATATTACTGAGCAAAAGCATTATCAACATATGAGTGAGGAGCAGATGCGCCTGGCGGTAGGCGCCGCTAACATCGGTTTATGGGATTGGGATATCCGCACTAACCATCTGACCCTCAATGATCAGTGCAAAATCCTGTTTGGCTTTCCTTCTCAGAATACGGTTAGTTATGAGCAGTTGATGGGGCTATTCTTCCAGAGGATTTAAGCCAGCGTGATCATGCTATTCAGGAGGCGTTGGCGGCGAAAACTGAGTATAGCGTGGAGTATCGCCATCTCTATCCAGACCATTCAATTCATTGGCTGACACTCCGAGGCCGCTGGCTCTATGATGATCAGGGCTTCCCGCTGCGTATGATTGCGGCGGTGATGGATATTACGGCCTTGAAACAGGCGGAAGCCCAGCAGTTGGCCGCGGCCAGTAAGATGACCTCTATCCTGGAAAGTATCAGTGACGCCTTTTTCACCATTGATAACGATTGGCGCTACACTTATGTTAATCCTCATGCCGAAAAACTTCTTGGTAAAAAGCTAGATGAGTTGCTCGGTCAACCTATCTCCGCTGTCACTCCGGCCTTCGCTGATCCTTTCTTTACTCGTAAGTTCCGTGAGGCTCTCACAACTCAGCAGGCTAACCACTTTGAGGCCTTTTCACTGCCACAGAAAAAATGGTTTGAAGTCCATGCCTATCCTACACCTGAGGGCCTTTCAGTCTACTACCAGGATATCACTGAGCGTAAACGCATTGATCGTGCCCTGCGTGAGAGTGAGCTCAAGTTCCGCCGCTTTGTGGAATCAAATATTATTGGCGTGCTGGTCGCCGATATCTATGGCAATATTTATGAGGCCAATCAAGCTTACCTGGCGATCACAGGCTATACGGCGGAAGAGATTGAGCGTCAACATCTGCAATGGACTGCCATCACAACCCAGGAATATCTTCCTCGCCAGGCTCAGGCTATTGAGGAGTTTCTTTCTACTGGCATCAGTAAACCTTTTGAGATCGCGATTCGCAATAAGAAGGGGAAGCAGATCCCGGTTATGATGGCGATTGCGCAGCTAAAAAGTTCCTCTACGCTCGGTGTGGCGATTGTGCTGGACATCAGTGCCCGTAAGGAAGTGGAGAAGCAGAAGGATGTCTTCTTGAGTATTGCTAGCCATGAGTTGCGTACCCCACTTACTATCGTTAAGGGCTCTTTACAACTTATTCAACGGCGTATGAAGCGTGTTGAGGCCTTGCCCGAGGCGCATAATCCTGAGATAGCAGAAATACAACGTAAAAATGGCGAGGACCTGGCCCACGCTTTACGTCAGATTGATATACAGACCCGCCTGGTGAGCGATCTGCTTGATATTTCGCGTATCGCTGTCGATAAACTAGAATTAAACTTGCAGCGTTGCGATCTGGTCAAGATTATTCAGGAAACTATCGCGGATCTACAGGCGACTACCCCCGGCGTTCTCTCCAATTGTTGATCCCACCTGAAGAAAGTGTCTATGTGCAGGCGGACCCCGATCGTATCAGTCAGGTTATAAGTAATTATGTCACTAATGCTCTTAAATATTCTGATGCTGGCCGCCCGATCCGTATTGGCCTGGAACATACCAATCAGTATGTAAAAGTCTGGGTCCAGGATGAAGGGCCGGGACTAAGCAAAGAAGCACAGAAACAGATCTGGCGCCGCTTCTATCAATTAAAGGCATCCGCTACAACTGTGGATAGTAAACAAGGACTTGGCCTGGGACTCTATATTTGTCAGACTATAATTCAGCGCCATCAGGGGAGGTTGGGGTAGAGAGTACGCTGGGAAAAGGTTCAACCTTCTGGTTTACTCTGCCATTGAATCCAATCAATTCAGCGCAAGAGTCATAAAATCTCTTAGCTAGCGGCCAGGTACAGGCTGCTTATTCAGTTCGCCTGCACATGGCATAGCCAGAAAATCCATATTCATCTATACAACACTTTACTCATCTCTCTCATTCTCCTCCTCCTCTGCAACACTGATACCCTCGCGGCGCAATTCTATCAGGATATCTATCACTCCTTTAGCACTCTCAATCGCCTCGGGCGCGGAGGGCGAATATTCATAGGCAGGATCGGTTTTGATGATGCGCCCATTCCATCTGAAGACGCCATCGTATTCTACTTCAGATATTTTTTCTACCCAGATGGTAATTCCTTTGTAGCGTGCTGTAATCTCTTCTCTGTACACCATCACAAACTCTCGCTAACTCGGCACCTCGTGCACAATACATTCCCATTTTTCGTATTACAATACATCCAGTATACACCTGCATCGCTTGTAACCAAAACCATAGCCATCTGTTCAGCAGGGCTATTTCATGTTCGTCTGTGGCGCCGGGTTGGGGGTATGGAGTGGGGCGGCCGCAGCCGCCCACTCCACACACTCCATACCTGAAAGATGTACATTCTCCGGACGAACATTAAATACCCTGTCTATTCAGAGTCTCGCCGCAATAAAGTGCCCTCCTATTATAGTAAAACAAACTAGCAGGCCCAGGAATTGCTTGTTCTCCCCCCAATCAGCAGGGCTTTGTATTGTTCGTCCCAGGGATTGCAGGGAGATCACGAGCAAGCGATACGATGGACCTTCTTTCCTGTGTGGAGTGTGTGATGGGTGGCCGCGACCGCCCACCACACACTCCACACCCCCAACCCGGCGCCGCAGGCGCCACAGACGAACATGAAATAGCCCTGACCAATCAGCGAAACTCTTGCATAAATACCCATACTTTGATACAGTTCTATATGTAAGAGTACCAGACGACCTCAAGCAGAAAACCAATCCTTCCAAGCAATTTTACATACATATACAATGGAAAACCTTATTATGCCGTACACACTTTGCATTGATGCCGATGATACGTTATGGGAAAATAACATATACTTCGAACAAGCAACCAGCGATTTTATTCACTTCTTGAACCATTCATCTCTCCAACCTGCGGAAATAGAGGCTGTCCTGAATGAAGTGCAACTCAACATAGGCTATGGCTTCGCCAATTTCACCCGTAGCTTGATCGCTGTCTATCAACAATTGGCCGAACGGGAGGTGAATATAGAAGATATTGCGCAAATTCGTCGTTTTGGCCAGCAGCTCGCCAGCCACCCGATGGAGATTATGCCCGGCGTGGAAAAGACATTGATTGATCTGACTCATCGCCATCAGCTTATTCTACTGACGAAGGGTCATGCAGAGGAGCAGCAACTGAAAATTGAGCGTTCAGGGCTGGCCGGTTACTTTGAACATACGATTGTTGTGCCAGAGAAACATCCATTAGCCTATAGGAAACTGGTGCAGGAGCTACAATTGCAGCCTGCCAGTACCTGGATGATTGGGAATTCGCCACGTTCAGATATTAATTCGGCCCGCGCAGCCAATCTGAATACGGTCTACATTCCTCATCCTCATACCTGGACAATTGAACTGCAAGAGATCGAGACTGTCGGACCAGGTAAACATCTTACCTTACAGACATTCTCAGAGTTATCGCACTATTTCTAATGGAGGCGGGCCTCGTTGACCGCTTCCCTGCTATAGGCTGGTGACAATCTCGCCCGGCTGAAAGACCTGTTCGCTACCATCACGATTGAAGAGGGTAACGGTACGAATACCCATGACTTTCCAGCTGGCGGCACTTCCGCTCTGCTCAAGCGGCATTCTTACAAGCGCGGTATCTTCGTCAATACCCAGACCTCGGTGGCCTTCTGGCAGCGTTGCCAGCATGCGTTTAAAACCCTGGGCCCAGATCTCGTTGCCATGCATACGATCAAAATGTGGAAAAACAGCCACGCCCGGTACGATTCCAAGCGCGGGCAACCAGTTGGGGGCCTGGCCTGCATAGACGTCACGTGGCGAGATTAATACCGAGCCAAGCGCCATGGCTCCGGCGCTGCAACCCGCCAGAATAGCACCGCGCTGGTAGGCAGCAAAAATCACTTCCCAGGCGGCTGTATCATGAATACTTTCCAAAATATGACGTGGATTGCCACCCGAAAAATAATAAAAATTTGCGCCTTCCAATAAAGCTACTTGCTCAGGATCATCACTGCCCGCATGATCAATAATTGAAGATAGCCGGATATCGTTGACACCCAGTTGCTTAAAATGCTCAAGACCCAGCGCATTCCAGTACTCGGGTCGACCAACTTCAAGTCCACTGGCAGTGGGCAGGAGTGCGATATGTGTCTGCTGCGCACCGCCTAGAGTGCTAAGTAAGTAGGTATCAGTATCGTTCATCACGGGTAGATATTCACCAGATCCCAGCAGAGCAATTGCGCCAGGCGCAGAAGATAGAGTATGCTTTTGTGCCATAGTTATCCTTGTCGTTCAGAGTAGAATTTGATTTGCAATATCCATACTATATCATGCACATAGCATGCATGCTATGAAAAGCAAAACGGAAACGCCGCTCGAACGCGCAAATACTCCCTTGAAAAACAATCCTACTACGAAGGCTGAGATATGGCACCGTGACATACGTTATGATGGACTTCGACCAATCCATCTTTTGGAGGAGTACAAACAATCTTCTACACGCTATAGTTGGTGTCGTGGATTTGTCGTTAATCTTGTGCTTCCCATCCAGTCATGATGGAGGAGGATTCTTAAATGTCACATCCCGATCAGAAACCAGATCCTTCGGAATCATCTAATAAACCGCAACACACACCTGATCCATCTTCGGAGCAGCTTGCCGAGCGTACTGAAACGCAGAAAGCCCGGAAGTCTTATACGCCACCCTTCCTGGCTGGCTCGGCTGCTGGTCGTACACCTGGCGATACATCAGCTCCACAGCCGCCTTCTTATCAAGGGTCAACGGAACAACCGGCTGGCTATGTACCGCTCGACGAAAAATCCGATATCTATCATTCGAATACGACTCCTGAGCGCACACCGACCTTTTACTCATCCACCGATAGGCCAACACCTTATTCAACTGATGGTGTGCCACCTGAGGTGAATCCAACTGGCACGTCATCAGCATATTCAGCCGACAAGCCGAGAGCATCTTATCCATCCACAGATGCCTCAAACGGGGAGAAACCATCCCCCTACAATGAACCACCAAATCGCACATACTATCCGCCAGATATACCTCCGGATAACCAGCCACGAACAGGCTATGCAACCGGCAATGCGTCTTCCAATATGTCACCCGACTATACGCCAGGCAATGCACCTTCCACCAGGCCGCCCGGCTATACTCCTAACTATCCTGGTGCTTCGGTACCTCACGCGACAAATATGCCGCCTGGTACCCCTCCACCACCTGATCAATATGCATATCAGGCACAAACGCAAGGACAGTTCCCGGGTGGTCCGCGTTATCCGCAGCGTACACAGCCAAACAACAGACTGCTGTATATTGGTCTTCCGTTGCTAGCATTGTTGATGGGCGCGATTGGTGGCTGGCTGGCAACCAGTGCCATCACCCATCCAGCCGGGGCGATTTTCAATCCAGCCGCCGGCCAATCAATTACCCAGGTGGCATCTGGTTTCCGTAGCTCGGTAGTGCAGATTAATGTTGAAACTGAGCGCGGAGGTAGCCTGGGATCGGGCGTCATCATTGATCCACGTGGCTATATTGTAACCAATAATCATGTTGTATCGGGTGGCCAGAACTATCAGGTTGTGCTCTATGATAATACCAGGTTACCTGCAACCGTGGCTGGCACTGATCCAAATGATGATCTGGCCGTCATAAAGATTGATCCGCCCAAACATATGTCTGTGGCGAAAATCGGGGATTCGTCCCGCTTGCAGGTAGGACAACCTGTGCTGGCCATCGGTAATCCTTTGGGCATTACCCAGACCGTGACCAGCGGTATTGTGAGCGCGACAGGTCGCAATGTGTCCGAAGGTCCGAACAATCTGATTATCAATGCTATTCAGACTGATGCGGCCATTAATCCTGGTAATAGTGGCGGCGCTCTGGTAAATATGCAGAAAGAGTTGGTGGGTATTCCAACTCTGGCGCCAATTGATCCAGAGTTTAAAACACCCGCCAGTGGCGTAGGTTTTGCGATTCCATCCAATCGCGTTAAATTTATTGCTCCACAATTAATCAACTCAGGTCACGTCGTTCAATCTGGCCGCGCGGATATGGGTGTAAATGTGATCACGGTCGATTCCGATATTGCGGATCAGGCCCAATTGCCGGTTAATCATGGTGCACTCATTGTTAATGTGAGACCCGATAGTGCCGCCGCTCAGGCTGGACTAAGAAGGGGCGATATCATCGTGGAGGCCGATAATCAGCCTATCCAGGATACAGCGATGCTGCAGGATATCCTGATCAATAAACAACCTGGCCAGACTTTGTCGTTGCGCATTTACCGGGGAGATCAGCAAATGGCGGTTAAGGTGCAACTGGGTGAACAGCAATTTAGCTAATCTTCTATCAGGTGAGCTTTGGAGTTTTAGTGTATGGGCTTAAATGATACACACCGATATACGCTGAAACTCCTGCTCTCAACAAAACGTGTGTTTGATAGGATTTGTTCACATCATTGTCTTCTGGCTACTCGTGTATACATGTTTGTATAGAAAGGCGAGCACAATATGGGCAAGTTTCTTCAGGGTATGTTGATCGGAGCAGCGGCCGGGCTGCTGATTGCCCCTATGCGTGGCGAAGAGTTACGCAATAAAGTTAAGGTGCGCATTAAACAATTGCAAGATAAAGCATCGAGTTCTAATCTGCCTTTGAATGCGACTGGAACATATAGTAGTAGCTATAGCCGCATGGCTGGAAAATCCGGCGTGGCAGATAATGAACCTATCACGCTGCCAACTGGTGCTTTTGAAAAGCCCAGGGATACGAGTGCTCCATCTTTTGCAGTGGGAACAACACCACCGCCGCCACGTACGACTTCACCGTCACCTGATATCACTCAGCCTCGTACTCCATCATCACCACCTAGTTCCACCTCTATACCAGGTACACAGTCTTCTAACAGCGGGAGCAGCGCCATGCCGGAGCGCCCAAGACCCTTTAGTACGTCTTCTTCATCAACAACGAACAGTGCGAGCTCTAATATAGCGTCTGGCAACAAAGCTAATCTTGGTGCTCAAGGCCCATCATCCTCATCTATGCAGAAACCCTCTACCAGTATGCCTCCAACCGAAAAAAATCTTTCGGCCAGTGGTACTACTCGGACCAGGAGGTATAAGTATGAGAGCACGCTAGAGGAGATGGACTATGAGCCTCTAATCTTACCAGTCGAAACTTTTGAGGAGCCACGATCAACCAGGTCTGCCGGTGCCAAGCATTCATCTTCAAGTGCAACCAATTCAAATTTAAACAGGTATCCAGGCGATAAACCACGTCATTAGTAATCCAGGAGAACTAAAACATGCGCCCTTTCCCTGAATACAGGTGATAGGGTGCATGTTTTCCTGGCTTGGATTGCGTTTAGGGCTTCTCGGATGCGCATTATGATCCCTGGATGCTTATAGGTGCCTTTTTTATACTCTTTATATGCCTCAAGTTTGTTCGTTCTAATGGGAAACTGCTCCAGGATACAGCCTGGCAGAGAGCTTCTAACCGACCAAGATGGCAGGCGCTCTTCTCTACGGCTGTCAGGAGGCAGGTATGAACTGTTGGGCGACGCTTACCATGGACCTTCTCTTGTAAGGATTGTGCTTCCACCAGCAGGTCCAGAAAAGAGTTGGGAATAGTATCTAAAATAGTATGCACACTCTTGATCCACTGACTGTAACATGTCGCAAGTGCGATAAATGACTCAATTGGCCTGGCCTCAAGTGATTGATCCAGTAAAGGCAATCTCCCACCAACAGGGATAAGCACCCAGTTCTCAATATCTCTAGCCAGATCAATGGCGATTAGCAGGGGTGAGTTGTCATTGGAAAAAGGAGGAGACCAAAGCAAAACATCGTCAGGCAAAGCTTCGCAACTATGCAGCGCACGACGTCCAATTCTTTCTAATGTCAGGGCAAATTGTGCCGCTTTATTGTCATTACTCATACTTCAACCTCTCTTTCGTTCTGTACCAGCCATCTACATAGATGTAGCTAATGGGAACATCCTGCAAGGTTGTTTATCTCACATCGTTCACCGGGCAAGTAAATTTTCATATAATTTTCTAACCACATCTCAACACGCCCTCAGAACGACAAATGTAACACTTTTTCTAAAATAAAAGGCCTCTTTATGGAACGCTGAGAGACGCAGCACGCTATGCACATATATTTCCGCTAAACATTGATTTCAACGCCCAGAAAAACAAAAAAACGCCGCTATCATGCGCTATCATGTATAATGAAGCATGCCGCGATGCATACCAAAGCAATCATAGCACTATAAATATGTGCAAGGTCGAATATAATAGATTAGACAACGAATACAGAATCCATATAGTGGACACCATCAAAACAATCACACAGCTATTTTTAGAAAGAAGGATGACAGTATGAAACTGGTAATCTTTGGAGCCTCAGGACGAACTGGTAGGGCTCTGGTAGAGCAGGCGCTCGAAGCGGGACATGATGTCACTGCCGCGGTGCGCAACCCGGCTAATTTCCCCATCCAACATGAACGTTTACAGGTTGTCAAAGCTGATATTCTCGATCCGGCTTCGGTAGAGGCAGCGGTACAGGGCAAAAACGCCGTGCTCTCTACAGTAGGGCCACGCAAGCGCACCCTGTTCGGTGCTTATAAGCCCGAGGGATTATATTCACAGGGCATTAAAAATATTTTACAGGCAATGCAAAAAAATGGCATTCGGCGCCTGGTATGCGTTACCGCTGCTGCCGCTGACGATAACTATACTCCTCCAGGGCTTTATGGCTCGGTTATTATTCCGCTCTTCATGAGAAAACTGCTGGCCGATATGAAATTAATGCAGCGCGAAATCAGTAAGACCAACCTGGATTGGATCGTGGTGCGACCAGCCCGACTATCAGATTATCCTCGTACCGATGAGTATCGTATCTCTCTGCGCCCCACCCCTAAAGATCTAGCCACTCGCCGCACCGATCTGGCAGCATTCATGCTCAAAGAATTGACCGATACCCAATATCTACGTAAGTTGCCGGTTATCGCTGACTAGTACTTCTATTTTCCAGATCCCACAATTGGCGACATCTCAATTGATTAAGGTGTCGCCTGCTTCTGGCCTTCTCATCCTCCCCTGATCACTCGTATTCCTTGTGTAAATATCAATAAAAGTATTTCTTCTTTTTATTTTTATTGTATTATCTATGAATTTCTAGTATATTAAACATCACTAATTTATCATCCATAAGGGGCCTGTTGCGAAAGCATGACAGCGTGCTTTTTTATAGCTAGGTATAGCAAAAGAAAGTATCAAAATTATGAATGAGGACAGCAATTCGACTATAAAATCACCCCTTAATCAGCCCAGGACCTTGTTGCCGCCGGAACACTTATCACCCATGGTTGGACCAATGTCTGAAGATGATTTTACATCTATTGTGCATGAGAGTTTGTCAATGCTGCAAAGCTCTCATCAACAGATATACCAGTTCTGTGAGTACATATATTTTGCAGGTCAATATGAGCTCGCTATCCCTGAGTCACTGCTGGCACAGTTGAGTCCAAACAACACAATCGATGCTGCTCTCAATAATCCGGTCAATCGCAACCTGGTCTTTCGCGACATCAATTTCCCTACCCTCATTCGCACTATCAGCCCCCTGGTGGCCCGGACCGCCATCCGCTTTTATCATTCAGATCTTTATCAACTAATCAGAACTTATATCGATGCCACTAGCATTGACAGACGTGAACAGCGTACATTTCTTCAGCGCTTACTGGAATATGTGGCCCGCGAAACGTCTCTTCCTTTTATTCACCAGATGCTGTTCGAACATGAACAAAAACTGCAGGCGCTAATCACTACATGCGGCAATGCAGAGTTAATGAATTGGGCCCAACTTTATACTATGGTGGGCGATATTAATAAGGCAGAGCAGATAATGCAGCAAGGACTCTATCGATTTCCCGAGACCGAGTTAGATTGGGTAGCCGCCATCAAGCAGACTGAGCAAAAAGGTAGCGCTGAGCAGAAATCAGCCCTGCCGGGTAAGGTGACGGCCTGGCTGGCCGCCAATCCACAAGATACAAATGTGCGCCATGCTTATATCGGCTTTATTGAACGCCAGGGCACCTTGACCGATATCTCGCATCTTATTCAAGAGACGGCCCAATGGTTAAATGCTAATCCGCAAAATGTCAATGTACGGCAGATTTATCTTAAGTTTATTGAACACTGGGGTACGGCGGAACAGTTGGCGGATCTATTGCAAGCAACCGGACAATGGTTGCTGGATAATCCTGACGATACCCAGGTGCGCCAGACATATCTGGGATTGGTAGAGCGTGCAGGTACGGCTGCCGATATTGCGCATTTAATTGAGCAGACCTTTGATTGGCTCTCATCCCATCCCGAAGATGTACATGTGCGCCAGGCGTATCTGTCCTTGGTCGAACGTTGTGGTACAGCGGAACAGATTAGCCGCTTGATTGAGGCAACAGCTGACTGGCTGCTAGAACATCCCTTAAATCCGAATATTCGCCAGGCGTATTTTAAATTTGTAGAGCATTGTGGCACCCATGAACAAACGACTGCCCTGCTTACAGATACAGCGCATTGGCTAACGCTCAACCCCAGGATTGCTATGTGCGCCAGGTATATTTGAAATCGCTAGAGCGGCGTGGTAACAAAGAGTTGATCAGTGCTGCCTTCAATGTTACCGAGTTTCAAGCTATTATGAATATCCCTGACTCCAATGTTCTACGCACATATCTGGATCTTATGCGCCGGTATGCAACGGAAGAACAAATTATGGCCGCTATCGAGCTGACACAAGACAGTCTGGCAGCTAATCCTCAAAACCACTCGGTCCGTACTATCTATCTAGAACTGATCAGTCATTATGCCCATTCAGCACAGGTCGCGCAGGCCATCGATGAAACCGCTGTCTGGCTCACTGCCAATCCTCAGACCAGTTCTATCCGCGCTACTTATCTGAAAATAGTTGAGCAATATGGGACCGCAGAACAGGTACAAACAGCTATGTGCTCAACCAGAGCCTGGCTGCAAATGAATCCACAAAGTATTAATACACGCGCGCTCTATTTAAACCTGATTGGACAATGGGGTCACCAGAAGATATCGTTGAAACACTTGAACAGACTAAAAACTGGCTGGTCGCCCATCCACAGGATCCCTATGTGCGCAATGCCTATCTCAAATTGCTCTATCGCTATGGGCAGCGCCATACTATTCTGGAGGAGATCAATACGACTATTGGTTGGCTGGCCATTCATCCCGATGAGTCTCGGCTCAGGGCTACCTATTTGAAATTAGTTGAGCGCTATGGCAGCGTACAACAGGTGGATACGGCGCTTGTGGCGACTACCACTCTACCGGCTGTCCATCTGCAGGATTCAGGAGTGCGCATGGCTTATATGGGATTGGTACAACGTCGAGGTACTACACAGCATACGACGCTGGCAATCGAGCAGGCCATTAACTGGCTGACCCCTAAACGCCAAAGTGTAGAAGTCAAAACATATCTTGAGCTGGCTGAACAATATGCGTCCCTACCACAACTCAGGTCGCTGATCAATGTGCTGGCAGAGTGGCTGGCTGGCCATAAAAAAAATGCCCATATTCTTACTACCTATATCAAACTACTGGATCGTGCCGGTACCCCAGAACAAATCATCACCTTTTTACACACTTTGTCTGACTGGCTCCCTTTATTGCAGCAAAGTCATGGCGCCCTCACGTACTTAATTGATATGATCGGACATACAGGCACGAAGGAACAGATTGATGAGATTGCAGTGCTGCTAAGAGGTTGGCTACAAGATAATAAACCTGATGATAATCTACTGGTTCATTATCTGAATTTTGTAGGCAAGCAGGGAGATCCAGAGCTTATTCAGTGGGCCCTCAACTATACTTCTCAGATGATTAAAGGTGCTGATATCAGTGCTTATCTGCTCTCGGCTTACCTGAATTTGCTCGGCCGCCATGGCTCTTCAGCACAACTTCAGCAGGCGCTCGATTTCGTCAATGGCTGGCTTATGCATCATAGCGCCAATCCTTATCTCCTCACCATTTATTTACAACAGATCAAATATCATGGCCATCCTGAACAGATCCAGCAGGCGTTGCGCTTTACTACTGACTGGCTGGCAAATGAGACACCGGATGCCTATCTGCTCACCATGTATCTGAGTCTGACTAAACGCTATGGCGCTCGTGAGCAGATGCTGACCGCACTCGATCTAACGACCTCCTGGCTGGACAATAAACGTCTGGATGCCTTTGTGCTGGAAACCTATCTGGATCTGGTGGAGTATTGCGGCTCTACGCCGCAGATCTTGCGTGCCTTGAGCATTATTACCAATTATCTGCTGTCAGAATCTACTAACGAGCCTTCCAATATTCCGGCCGTCTATTTAAAACTCCTTAAATATTAAGGCAATGAACACCAGATCTCGCTGGCCCTCGATTTTACGGCACGCTGGCTGGAAACCCATAAAGATGATATCTTTGTGCGCGCAGCCTATCTGCGCCTGGTTGAACATTATGGCACAACTGAAACCATTGAGTCTCAGATCATCCAGACCGCCCATTGGTTGACATTGCACCTGGATTGTATTCATGTCTGGACCGCTTATCTTAAGTTGCTTGAACAACATGGCACTGAAGAGCAGCGTAATAACGCTTTAAACTCTTTATCTGATTGGCTTGAACAGCATCCAGAGCAAAATACCGTCTGGATTACTTACCTGACTATTGTGAAGCAATATGGTAATCGTGAGCAGATCGCGCACGCTCTACAGACTACTTCGGCCTGGTTGAGGCAGCAGCCAGATATAGATAGTCTACGTTTCAGCTATCTTGCCTTATTAGAGGAACATGGAGAGGTGCTGCACGAACTTAAACAGTATGAGGCGGCCCTTACCATCTATGCACAGGCTATCCAATGGGATCAGGAAAACGTGCTTTTTTATTATCATCAGGGTATTACGTTGCGTAAACTCTATCGTTACGATGAGGCGCTGGCTGTCTTTGAGCAGGTGATTCGAATGGCTCCAGGCGATGCCACAGCTTATATCAATAAAGGCAAAATTCTCTATAGTCTGAAGAGATATGCCGAGGCCCTGGAAACCTATGAGCAGGCGATCCAGTACAATCCCTCTCTGGCTCAGGCCCATGGAGATCGAGGCACCATTCTGCGTCGCCTTGGTCGTCATGAAGAAGCGCTTGAGGCTTATCAACAGGCGCTAGACCTCGATCCCCAGAACCCGGTAATACGCAGTAAATACGATGAGCAATTAAAGCGCTCGGCCAAACAAAAACATCGTTAACGCTCCCTTCTCTCTCTCCACTGGCGAGCGATACGATGGACATTCTTTCCTGTGTGGAGTGTATGGTGGGCGGCCGCAGCCGCCCATCACACACTCCACACTTCCAACCCGGCGCCGCAGGCGCCAAAGAGGAACATGAAAAAGCCTTGGAGCTCAAACATGTCACATAGCAAAGCTATACCACAGGTGATATGATGAGATCAGTTGTGATAGCCAGAATATGTTAGACCAACCTGCCTGGAAAAGGATGTAAGAGACGGACGATGCAGCCAACGCGAAAGATTATCCATGTCGATATGGATGCTTTCTATGCTTCCATTGAACAGCGGGATCGTCCCGAGCTACGTGGCAAACCGATTGTGGTCGGAGGTGATCCCCAGCGCCGTGGGGTGGTGGCCACTTGCTCTTATGAGGCCCGCAAATATGGTATCCACTCTGCTATGTCAGCCCAAAAAGCTTATCAGCGCTGCCCGCACGCTATCTTTATTCCGCCGCGCTTCGATGTCTATCGCGCGGTCTCTGCCCAGATTATGCATATCTTCCGCAGCTATACAGAGCTGGTCGAGCCACTCTCTCTGGATGAGGCATTCCTGGATGTCACCACTAATCGTCAGGCTATTGCCTCAGCAACGCTGATTGCACGCTCCATTAAACAACAGATCTATGCTGAAACCCGGCTCACTGCCTCGGCTGGTGTCTCTTTCAATAAATTTATTGCGAAGCTGGCCTCTGATTATCGTAAACCCGATGGTCTGACGGTGGTTCCTCCTGAACGGGCTGCTGATTTTTTGGAACACATTCCAATCGATAAATTCTTTGGAGTAGGCAAAGTTACGGCCGCTCGCCTGCATGAATTAGACATTGAAACCGGGGCCGATCTGAAGCGTCTCACGGAAGAAGAGCTGCAACGACTTCTGCACAAGCAAGGCAGTATCTTATACCATTATGTGCGCGGAGAAGATGATCGTCCGGTTCAGCCGTCGCGTATCCGTAAATCAGTAGGAAAAGAGACCACGCTGGTCGAGGATATCAGTGATCCTGAGCGCGTGATCCAGATTATGCGCCAGATGGCGGAACAGGTTGAGCGCCGCCTGAAAGAGCTGGATCTATGCGGCAAGACGGTCGTTCTCAAACTACGCTGGAATAATTTTCAGCTGCTCACCCGCCGCGTTACCGTCCCTCAGGCTGTCCAGGATGCCAATACGATGGTCTCGCTCCTCACCCCTATTGTGCACGAACAACTAAAAGGAGAGCCCAAACGTGTGCGCCTGGTCGGCGTCACCATTTCGCATCTACTCAGCAGCCATGCCGCCAATCAGCCTGGACAAATCATTCCGCTTCCACTCTGGGATGAAAGCGCCTGGCTGGCCTGATCTCATCCACCAGTTGAATACACAGCGACCGGAAACGCTTTATCCCATCGCGCTGAGATTTTTACATTCTTATATATAGTAGAGCTTTTCCAGCTCACAGATGATTGCTCACATGCTCAGAATTGCTACTTCTTTGAACTATTCTTAGTAACCCTCGAACACTATAAGCATAACTTATTACTATTACCTTAAAGTGCTCAAAAATGCTCTCAACCATATTGACATTATGTTATTTTTAGTATATATTTTTCTTAGGGAAAAGCGACTATTAATACTTTGTATTGTATCAAACCTCTACTACAAGCATCTATTTTGCGATAGAGCGGTAAGCATTGATGGTAGATACGATTGGGTATGAGGTCAATTTTACCGTTATCTTCAAGGATGAAAGATATCTATCTATTTTACGAGGTCAGGACATATGGTTGAGCTGTCATAAGCATGCTATATGGGACTTTTGGGAGAAGTACCTGTAGCATGGACATTCACCACGTTTTGCCTCGTCACTCTGTATCTGGCCAGGTGAGGAAAAAGGCTTAAGCGCTCTCTGAGTTTTCTACATGGATGTAGTGACTGCACGATAGTGTGAGGGTCCCTTACATGGTTATAAGTGCAGAACAATAAGATTGTGCATTTCTATGGATGGATTTTGCAATCTTGAGGATTGTGCATTTCTATGGATGGATGGCGCAGTCCTTTTTTGTGTCTTCCAATCAGTAGTACTAACTCCGCTAGCTAGCGGCATCAATAGTGTGAAGATTGCATTGCACCCTGAATGTAATATCAATAACTTCCTCTGGTATATAAATATTAAGTAACTTTAGTAGCCGCCTGGCGACAACCTTCCCCAGTGCCAATCCATCAAAGGCAAGACTGCTCAAGCCAGCCATTTGTGCAATCGGAGTCGCTCCAAGCCCCTGGACGGGCCAATCTAATTGCCGTTCTTTTAAAAAGCTTTGTACCGAAAGCGCGGTCTCATCATCGGTACAGAAGAAAGCGGTAGCGGAATAATCAGTCGCCTGCAACAATTCAAGCCAACCAGTCTTATCGTTGCCGGGGTCGGGGAGATCAATATTTCTGGCCGCCAGCTGACGCCACATGCGCGCGCTTAGGGTTGGCTCTAATAAAGAGTTGGTACCCGTCACTAATATCAGGCGTTGATACCCTTGTTGTCGCAACCAGTTATAAGCAAAACGTAGACCAGACCCTAATAAATCCTGTTCTAGCAATGCATAAGGGCGCCGACTACGTACTAGCAGGTCCATCGCCTCTGGATCAAGGGCGCTCCATTGGGTCAACAACATACCTTCAAAACGACTATTTGATAACATCTCAAAATATGCATGCTGCCTTACCGCTCCCGTGGCTTTCTCTTTTCCGACCGGGCAAATCAGTAGCTGCATCTGTGCCTGCGCCAGCGTGGCCTGGATACCTGCAATAATGTCATCGAGGGCTGGATAGTTTAAAGAGGGCAAGATGAGGCCGATTAGATCTCCGTTTGGTTTATGTAGACTGCGAGCGTTGGCATTGGGACGATAACCTAATTCTTCTACCAGCTGCAAGATGCGGGCGGTAGTGGCTGGAGCAATGCGGTCTCGACCATTGATCGCCCGTGAAACGGTAGCATAACTGACGCCTGCCAGTTCGGCTATCCTTTTCAGGGTATGCTCACGCTGTACGGCGGCCACAAAACGCTGCTCCTCCATTTTAATCAGTTTACTCCCTCGGCAACATCGCTATGATGCAGATTTTCCAGGGCATTGAGGAGATTACGTTCCAGGTGTGGTGGTAGACCAGGGCGCATGGCCAGTGGTCCACGGGATAACAGAGGTGAGGTGGCCAGCAGTCGGATAGGAGGCAGGCCATGCTCTTTTTTGTAATGAAGAAACTCTTCTTCTGCGATTGCTCCTGCTATGACTTCACCTTTGCCGACCGATTCTGCGACCGCTTGGTGGCTGAATAAAAACGTTGCGTTGAGATCAGCTTTGACATCCAATCCGGCCTGCTGCAGGAGGAATGTAGCAACCAGGTAGCCCGAGGCTGAGCGTGGATCAACAAAGCCGAATGCCTGACCTTTCAGCTGCATCAGGTGGGTGATCCCGCTATCCGCACGCGTAAAAATCAGGCTGCGGTAGGGAATCGATGGCATATTCTCCGCGGAGGCAATATCAATCGAATTGACCAGTGCGCGTGCGCCAAAACGGGCCTGCGCCAGGGCAAAGGCATAAGGTCCCAGCCGGGCAACATCGATTGTTCCCGCTTCCATACCTGCTAATATATCTTCATAATTTTCGCTCAACATCACGCTGACAGGGATACCCACAGACTCACTGAAATAGTGCTCCAATTGGGCCACTGCCTGCTCTGGCTGCTTCACATTCAGTGCTGCACCTGGTTCGGTCGCCAATACCAGATGTTGTTGCTTCTCTTTCTCATTCCTCGAAGTCATGGGAGGGATTATAACACATCTTTAATTGTTGAGTGTAGTACCCATTGAGCCTATTTCCTTATGTTAAAAAATTATAACCTTGCTTAACATTTCTTTTGCTAAGATTTAACATAAATGCCGTTGACTCGCCCACTATAAATACGGTACAAATAGTGCGTAAAGCTTTACGCAAATTAAAAGATAATGGAGATACTGATGGGACCAATTCAACTGGTGGTTTTTGATATGGCTGGGACTACGGTGGACGATAGCGGTAATCGGGTGCTCACCTGCCTGGTAGAGGCGGCGCGTATCCATGATCTACCAGGTACACCAGAAGAACTCAATGAGCTGATGGGCATGAATAAACTTGAGGTTTTTGAGTTGCTGGCGGCTCGTCGCCTGTCTGGCCCTTCTGAGGCTTCACATACTTTGGCCCGGGCGGCGTTGGATACCTTCGTTACCCACATGAAAGAAGCTTATTCTCAACATGTGGCGCCTATTCCTGGTGCCGAAGCAACGTTTGCTTTCCTGAGGGAGCGTGGTATCAAAGTTGCGCTGGATACTGGCTTTGACTCGGTGATTGGTGGCATCATTCTGGATCGCCTCAACTGGCTGGGACGCTATGTGGATTATGCGGTCTTCTCCAGCGATGTGTCGCGTGGTCGACCAGCTCCTTTCATGATTTTCCGCGCTATGGAACAGCTGGATGTACAGGATGTGCGCCAGGTTATGAAGCTGGGCGATTCACCTGCTGACCTGGATGAGGGTTCAAATGCTGGCTGTGGCGAGGTTATCGGGGTGCTGAGTGGAGCTCATACCGCCGCCACCCTGGGACGCTATCGTCATACACGACTCATTGCCAGTGTTGCCGATCTGCCTTCATTGTTTTAAGTAGGAAGAGATTAAAGTAGACATGGGTTTATCAACACATATACGGCAGGCGGATATCATTGTTATTGGTGCTGGTGTTCTGGGTACCTTTCACGCTTATTTCGCGGCCCAGAAAGGCTATAAGGTATTGCTGCTCGAACGCAATCCAGTTCCCAGCGATGCATCTACGCGCAATTTTGGTATGCAGATGCAGACAATCGTTGAGACTGATAGCCAATGGGCACAATTCACGCTGGATAGCCGCGCTATCTATCAGACTATTCAACAGGAACACGATATCAGCGTTGAGCAAAAAGGTAGCTTATACCTGGCTTCAACGGAGACTGAGCGCATTGTGCTCAAAGAGTTCGCGGAAAAGTTCGCCGAAACATATCATTGTATATTTATCGAACCTGAAGAAGTGCAGCGCCGCTATCCGTTTGTGCAGCATAGTTATTGCACGGGTGCCCTCTACTCCTGGGAAGATTGTACGCTTGAGCCGCTGGTCCTGGTTCAAAGGGTCATTGATTATGCGACGCGAGCTACCAATATTGAATATCTACCCCAGACACAGGTAGTTGAGGTCACCTCTTCTCCACAAGGCTGCCTGGTTAAAGACGCACAGGGCAACCGCTTTAGTGCCGATCAGGTCTTTGTGTGTAGCGGTACGCAGTACCAGACGCTCTTCCCTGAGGTCTTTAGTGCCAGTGGGCTGAAGCTCTGTAAGTTACAGATGATGAGTACTGTCCCTCAGCCACAGGTGGTCTTGCCACATTCGATTCTCTCAGGACACTCTATTAAGCGCTATCCAGCTTTTGCTTCTTGCCCCTCTTATCGTTTGCTGGAGCAGCAGGAAGTTGATGCCGAGCTACAAAAATATGGTATTCATATGCTGGCCAAGCAGGCACAGGATGGCTCTGTAATTCTGGGCGATTCTCATGAGTATCTGGCCATTGAGGACGTGGGCCGGGATACCTATGAATATACCAGCTGGCATATTAATGAGCTGCTCCTGCAATATGCCCAGAATATGCTTTCCTTACCTGACTGGCGTATCCAGCGCATGTGGAATGGCTACTATATGATCCATCCAGAGCTGCCGGTATATACCCATACTATTGATAACACCATCCATATCGTCACTGGCATTGGCGGCAAAGGTATGTCAACCGGTCCGGGTTTTTCGCGCCACAACATTGAGCGCATATTACAGTGATTTAACAGAATTTTATTCTTGTGTTTATTGACTTGAGTCCTTTTCTGCGCTATAAATGAAGTGCGTAAAGCTTTACGCAGCGAAACACAAAAAAGGATACTTAGAGATCAACACATTGATAAGTATGGTAGATATTCCTTTATAGTATTTTGACTAGTAAGACAGGTGGATACTTTGAGTGAGCAGGCTTTATTGGCAGTACAGGACCTCTCTAAAGTGTACCCGAATGGTTACGAGGCGCTCTCCAATGTGAGCTTTTCAGTGCAGGCAGGAGAGTTTATCTGTATTATCGGGCGCAGTGGTGCTGGCAAATCTACCCTCTTACGCTGTATCAATGGCCTCGTTCCCATTTCGCAGGGCAGTATCAGGGTGCAGGGTACAAATGTTGCCAGTCTGAGCGATAACCAGAAAATGCTCCTGCGGCGTAAAATTGGTTTTATTTTTCAGGAATTCAACCTGGTAGGTCGGCTGAGTGTCTTTCAGAATGTGTTAACCGGTCGCCTCGGCTATGTCAATGATCTACAGGCACTCTTTGGTTACTTTGGACGTGAACACCGCGAAAAAGCCCTTTCGTGTTTACAACGTGTCAATATGTCGCATCGAGCTAATTATCGCGCCGATAATCTTTCGGGCGGCGAAAAGCAACGGGTGGCCATTGCTCGTGCCCTGGCGCAGGAACCATTAATCTTGCTGGCCGATGAGCCAGTTGCCAGTCTGGACCCGGAACTTTCCTGGAGCGTAATGGGAGATCTGCGTAAAGTCGCTAAAGAGGAGGGTGTGCCCACCCTGGTTAATATCCATGATATGGAGACAGCCAGGCATTTCGCAGATCGCATCATTGGTATCGCCGGAGGCCAGATTCTCTTCGACGGTACACCTGATCAACTTGACTCCGCAACGCTGCGCGAGATCTACCGCAATGAGCTTGTGGAAACCACATCTCGCTATGCTTGAGCCCTCATAGTCGATGACTAGCTATCTCAATACATACCATCTAAGGCTAATTCGTGCTGTCATACTTACATAAGTATGTCCACATGTCCGTATAAAAAGGAGAGAGTAGTGTCTATTAGAGAAGCAGAGACAACCGCTCCGGTTGGTACGCCTCCTCACAAAGGCACGCGTAAACATATCTTTCAGCCGTCCGAACCTGATTTGCGTCGGCCATTGGGAGCCATACACTGGCCGCTTGCGCTTCCAGGCATTGTCCTGTTGCTGGCATCCGGACTGCTCTTTACGCGTGTGATAGATTTTGGAAGTTTGCCATTTCAATGGACACTCACTTTTGATGTCAATATTCTGCTTTCAGTTGTGATTATCCTTGCAGGTGCGGTGGCGATTGTGCCTGGAGCACTCAAGCATAAACAGGCCTGGCGCAATCGAACCACCTGGGTCTCGCTCGTGGTGCTGGTCCTGGTCGCGGCCTTCTTCGCCTTCAAAATCATCGATCTTGGCACCTTCAAGTACGCTTTTGATGGCCTGGATATCAATGGACTGCTGTTAATCGTATTGATTGCGCTGCTAGTATGCCTGGCATTCGTGGGTAGCAAGATTGCAGGCATTGGACTGTTGATCCTCTTCCTCTGGTGGGGATTGAGCATTGATGGCTTTGGCCTGGGCACCTTCCATGACATCTTTACCAGTGATAATGGAAGCCGCCTCTTTAAAGAGATGGTTCCTCCTAATTGGTCTTATTTCGCCAATGTGACGGAGCCACTCTTGCTGACGGTGCAGACAGCGGTGCTGGCAACCATTATCGGTGTGGTCGGCGCTTTGCCTTTAAGTATCCTGGCGGCGCGCAACACCACGCCCCATCCCGTTATTTACAATATCGTGCGCCTGGTGGTCAATACTATCCGCGCCGTGCCGGCCCTGGTGCTGGCCATGATCTTCGTGACGATCCTGGGCCTGGGACCTGTGGCAGGAGCTTTTGGTCTGGGCATCCATTCGATCTCGGTGCTTACCAAGCTCTATGCTGAGGCGATTGAGTCGGTAAAACAGCAGCCGATTGAAGCACTCAGTGCGGTCGGTGCTAATGGCCTGAAGCGTTTTCGCTGGGGCGTCTTTCCCCAGGCCTTCCCGCTGCTGGCCAGTAACTCAATCTACTACTGGGAATCCAATACCCGCGATTCGACTGTCGTCGCATTTGTGGTGGTGGAGGCCTGGGTTTCATTCTAAACTCGAACCTTTCCCTGTTTCAATACTCCAACGTTTCGGTGATATTGATCTCGCTGGTCCTGACAGTGATGCTACTGGACCGTATCAGTGATTTCGTCCGCGCGAAAATTATGTAGTGCTGTAAACAGCCATATATAACGTCCATTTCTTTTTATTGTATGGATTTAAAAGGAGTTTTTATGTCTCTTTCGAAGAATGGTAAGAAGGTTTTTCGTTTCTTGCCACTGATGTTGATGGTTATGTTTGTGATGGCAGCCTGCGGTGGTAATGCGAATTCGACCGCGAATACCTCTGCCAATACCAGGTGCGCCCACCCGATTAGCTTAGATCAGATCAACTTTGGTCTTATTCCTGCTGAGAATGCTACCCAGGTAATGGATCAGACCAAGCCTTTCGCTGATGCCCTCTCAAAAGAGGTCTGTAAGCCGGTCAAATTGTTTGTTGGCACAAGCTATAATGCCACCATCGAAGCTATGAGCAGCAAAAAAGTAGATGTCGCCCTGTATGGTCCATTGAGCTACATCCTGGCCGCTGACAAGTACAATGCTCAGGTTATCCTGCGCCAGTTGACCACCGGTGGGGCCGATCACTACTATAGCTATATTATCACCACCAAAAAGACGGGAATCAAAACCCTGAGCGACTTGAAGGGCAAGCGCTTCTCCTTTGTTGATCCCGGTTCGACCAGCGGTAACCTTGTACCACGTTATATTTTCGCACAGAACCATATCGATCCCGACAAAGACATGAAGAGCTTCTATGCCGGTTCCCATGATGTCTCGGTAATGAGTGTGATCAGCGGCAAAGCCGATGCCGGCGCCGTTGCCAGTGACACGTTCGACGACCTGGTCTCTAAAGGCAAATTCAAACGCGATGATGTCGTTATCATCAAACAGAGTGATCCTCTGCCTGAGGGCCCATTGCGGTACGTAAAGAATTGAGCCAGAGCGACAAAGATGCTATCCGCGCCGCACTGCTCGACATCAAAGATAAAAATGCCTTGAATGCCCTGATCGCTGGTGGCTTTATCAATGATACCGATAGCAGCTACAACGGACTGCGTGACATGGCCCGTACACTTGGCATCGACCTGAAAAAACTGGCCAGCTAACTCCTGGCCCAGCCTCTCTTAATAGCAACCCGATCTCTCTTGCAATTGTATTGCTGCAAGAGAGATCGGGTTGTTTTTGTTTTAGTAACTGTTGTAGAAAATGCGTGATGCACATTTTCTACAACAGTTACTAAAACAGATTCAGACGCGCCAACGCACGTCCGCATAGGAATGACAAGCTTCCTAATAGATAACACAAAATTTACGATTTAACTTTTTATAATGTTTAACGTATATTCATATATAAATAGCTATCAAAATTCCGAAAGGCATTTACATGAAGAAGGCCACTCCAATATTACTATTGGTTATAGGGTGCATCCTGCTTTGCGCAAGTGCTGGCGCTACCAGCAGAAGCCCGCTTCCACTTATAGCCTTGTTTCTGGCCCTGGGCTGTATAGCCAGTAGCATCGTTTTGATAGTCGCAAACAAAAAATATCCATAACTTTGTAGCCAGGCAGTGCTTGCCTCCTACATAAAATTCTCTCTATAGAAAGAAGTTACTTTTATGATCCAGAAATCAAAGTACTTTGCTCATAAACATGCGGAGTCATTTAAAGATCAGAGTATCGCCGAGACGTACCGCTTTCGACCTCCCTATCCCGCTGAAACCTTTGAAATCCTGGCTGGATTGAGCAAAGGAGAGCCTAAACGAGTCCTGGATGTGGGCTGCGGTATCGGCAACATTGCGCGCAACCTGGTAGCTTATGTGGACCAGGTGGATGCCGTTGATTTTTCACAGCCGATGTTGACTGAAGGGCGGAACCAACCAAATGGAGATCATCCACAACTACACTGGCTGCATGGACGCATTGAAGATGTCGCCCTGGAACCACCTTATAGCCTGATTACGGCAGGCGAGAGCCTGCATTGGATGGAATGGGAGACTGTGCTGCCGCGCTTTCAGCAATTATTGGTTGCAGGTGGCTACCTCGCCGTCGTTGAACATGTCACACAGCCCGACCACTGGTCGCTGTTAAGCAAGATTATTCCGCGTTATACTACCAATAACGATTATGAGCCTTATGATATGATGGCCGTCCTGGAAAAACATGGGCTCTTCAAAACAGTCGGTACCCGGCAAACGCAGTTTGTGCCTTTCCCTCAATCCATCGACGACTATATCGCCTCATATCATTCCCGTAGCGGCTTCTCAAAAGAGCGCATGGGCTTAGAGCAAGCAACCGCCTTTGATCAAGAGGCCAGAGAAATTTTATTCGCCACCTACAATGATGGCATTGTGCCACTACAGATTGCCAGCAACATCATCTGGGGGCTTCCTCAGGGAGCTTAAACAACAATGGCAGGCGCTTCCGGACAGCATTCAGGTTATGATAAACTGGGTGCAACCCATTTTGTCCAGTAACCGGTGTTTTCAGGGAGGAAAACCGTGCAGAAAAAAAACCAGAAGCGCTCTATTTTCTTAGGGCTGATATTTGTCTTGCTGATCGCGATCATTGCGATCCCACTCTATCTCTGGAAGAATGCTAATCCTAAACCTCCTACTACTACATCCTCCGCACCAATCCCATTAGCCCAAACGCAATCAGAATTTGTGACCCGTTCTGGTTCGCAATTGCTATTGCATGGTCAACCTTTCCGCTTTGCGGGACCCAATATTTATTGGCTGGGCTTAGATACCGATGAGCATGGAGTTATCTATCCAAGCCATTTTCGCGTAGATGATGCACTCACAACAGCCCGGACAATGGGAGCTACAGTTGTGCGTGCCCATAGTCTGGGTATCTCGGTGGGCTGTGCGCTTTGTGTGGAACCAACACCGGGCACATTTAATGACACAGCCTTACAACACATCGATTATGCAATCCAGGCCGCGCACACCCATCATCTGCGCTTGATCATTCCGTTAGTGGATAACTGGCGCTACTATCATGGTGGTAAACATACCTTCACCGAATGGCGCAATGTCGGCGCGGAAACGCTGTTCTTCAGCGATAAAACTGTCATTGCCGATTTTGAGCAATATGTGGCCCACCTGCTCAACCACGTCAACAGCTACACAGGGATTGCTTATAAGGATGATCCAACCATCCTGGCCTGGGAGACCGGTAATGAAATCTCTCCTCCCGCCAGTTGGACCAAAACTATTGCCGATTTTATTAAAAGTACTGATAAACATCACCTGGTCATGGATGGTTCGCAGACCGTTAATGCGGCAGCGATGAAGTTGAGCAGCGTAGATATGTTCACCCAACACTTCTATCCTCTCTCAACCAGCCTGCTTGAAGCGGATGCCCAGGTCGCGGCCTATCAGAAGAAAGTATTTGTTGTTGGGGAGTATGATTGGACCGGGACCAGGGGTGGCGATGAGCTGAGTAGCTTTCTACCAATTATTGAGCAGAATCCTAATATCTCTGGTGATCTCTACTGGTCGCTCTTCTCGCATACCGATACCTACGGCTATACGCAACACAGTGATGGCTATACCCTCCACTATCCAGGTGATACTGCTGATCAACGTACGCGGGTCCAGGCCTTACAGGCTCATGCTTATAAACTGAGCAAGCAGACAACTCAACCGCTGCCTGCACCTGGTGCACCCCAGATTACCGCGCTTACTGACCATAAAATTAGCTGGCGTGGCGCTGCTATTAGCTATAAATATACAGTGGAGCGTTCAACCACTGGTACCAATGGTCCATGGAAAGTGATCTGTGATCAGTGTGCGACCGATAATGATACTCCGTGGACAGACACGACAACGCCCAAAGGAACTGTCTGGTACCGCATTAAAGGTTATAATCTGGCAGGAGTTGCTGGTCCATACTCAGCAGTAGCCTCCAGCCAACCAACCAGACCATAATCACATTTTTGCCTGAACGTGATAGTTCGTTCGCTTAATTTTAAGTCTTGCTTATGCCTGACTACCTGCTTAAACGTTGGCTGGACTTGATCCAGATGACCTCTTCGGATGGTTCTTGTCCGATCAGTAACGTATCAAGCAGGTAGTACATCGCGTGGACAATATCGTTAGCGTCGTAATCGAAGATCGTCATATTCCTGGCCCGTCCATACAGGACTGGTGAGCCTACGTTACCATGGGTTACGATATGCACATCGCTTCCAACCTTTACGCCAAGCTCTTCAAAAGCAATCAGGGCACCATCAGTCATCATATCGTCCGCGATAAATATGCCATCGGGTTTCATGCGATTAAGTGGACCGTATGCGTTCAGTGCCAGTAAGTAACCCTGTTCTTGCAAGCTCGGCACAGCCGGTGAGATGAGATGGGGCTGCTGCACCAGCTCTGGATAGAAAGTTGCGTTATGCTCGGCCAGCGCCTGGCGAAAGCCGTTGAACTCGTTCGAGGATTCTAATGGCGTATTATAAGTCCAGAAACCAATCTGTTTACAACCCTGTTTTACCAATACGTGCGCGGCTTTCTGGCCTACATCTGATCCATCCAGTTGCACAATCCAACGCCCCGGCCCGGCAAAGGTTACATATGGTACCGGCAGTTGTTCGATCCATGGGCGAGCCAGGGTGTTAAGGCCAATCGCCAGAATGCCGTGCGCCTCGCCACGTTGAATGAGCTTGAGAATAGAATCCTCTACTGAACTTTGCGCATTCTGTAGCGAGGAGACAACATGGATAGCATACGTTTCATCCCTTAGTGCGGCACGATGCTGGGCCTCTTGTTCAAGTCGCACCCACAATAAAGACCAGAAAGGGGAGATGGTAGGGCCATTGAGGTTGGAGGAGTCGAACAAAATACATAGGTGTTTGGAATGAATTTTAGGAGAGACGAAAATTCCCTGGCGATCTTTGCGATAGAGGATGTTTTCAGCTTCCAGTAAATCTAGCACTTCTCCTACAGTAACCCGGGTTGTCCCCAACATATCACATAAGCTGCGTACAGTAGGCAGTTTCGCGCCGGGACCTTTTTCATACGCGAGCTGACGCAATTTTTTGCTTAGTTCTTCTGTCTTAGTATCCTCACGCAATGCTCGTTTGAGTTCCACTTTCACTGGCCTTTCACATTCTCTACGCGTTCTTTAACGAATATATATTTTTCAAGCTTCACTGTGCTAGCACAATTATAGAAAACATATATCTTATTGTCAAGCTTAACACCCTTTTCCAACCGCTCTTATTTTCCCCTGACCACCACCGCGCCAACTTCAATAAAGGCTTATATCACAATTCTCTCCCATCATTATACAATTTGTCATCTATAGACACACAATAGATTACAAAAGTCCGCTGCCTTGACAATTTCTTAAATTGCCCTTTATACTTGTACTAGCACAGAGAGAGGTGCACGAAAATCATCCTTTAGTTCAGACATGAGTACGAGGCAACTCCGACATATCTTTCGACAGGCATAAATCCTTGAAAGATGTCATCATGTTGACCTATCGTCCTTATGCAACACAATACACAAGGAGGTAAATACCAGACACTAAAACTCAGGATCACGTAAAACTTAATAATCAATATCTGTCTCGGATCAGATATTGATTAACATTCAGCCTTTTCACAGCGGAAAAGAGCATTCTTCTTTTACTAAGGAGCAAGCTATGTTTTTCAAGCAGGCTTTGAAGGACTCACAGAATACGGCTAAGGCTAGCCGTTTTGTGCGCATCGGTTCACTGCTAGCCATCGTTGGCTTACTGATGACGCTTCTTGGTGTATTGCGCATCGCAGGAGTCGCGCACGCAGATGCCCATCTATTACAGTCAACAAAAACATCCAATTTCAACAGATCGAGGGCTTCGGCACCTTCGGTAATAAGTATCCTGATTACTTTGGCACACCTGAACAAGATCGTTGGGACGACAATTTCTTGACCTATTATCTGCGCGATCTCGGCGCTACGATGAATCGTGAGGCTATCAACAACACCTACGAGCCCACTAAGGGACAATATGACTCTAGTGTGATGAAGACCGAAACAGATTATGTCAAAGCGCTGGAATCCAAGGCCAACGCCTTAGGCTTGCCACCAGTCAAGATTATTCTGTCTTTGTGGAGTCCGCCAGCCTGGATGAAGCAGAATAATAGCACTTCTGGCACTGACTCCTCGACTAACCGTTTGATCGATAGCGATCAGAACCGGCAAGATTTTACGGATTTCATTGTACATTATGTGAATGATTTCCAAACATTGTCTGGTGTCTATCCTTACGCGATTAGTTTACAGAATGAACCTGAGCTGGCACTGAGCTATGACTCCTGTTACTATACGGGTCCAGACCTGGCTAAATTGATGGCCGTGGTTGGACCCGGCTTAAAGCAGGCTGGCATCCCTTCAAAGATTTTCTATCCTGAGGATGTCTCTAATCCTGGTATGCTCTCCTCTTATCTTTCGAGTGCCGAACAAAATACTGCCGCTCGCCCATACTTCAATACTTTTGCGGTGCACGGCTACTCATCCAATGGTGTCGATCCCAATGCCGATACCGACACTTTCTGGAAAAACCTTTATAACACATCCGCGCCTTACAACCTGTCAAACTGGATGACTGAGACTTCTGGCTACGATACGACTACCTGGAGTGCCGCCTTGCAATTGGGTCGCGATATGTATAGCGCCCTGAAGTATGGACACCTCAGTGCCTGGGTCTGGTGGTTGAATAGTGACTCGGACGATGAAAAAGAGGGTCTGCTAAACAAAGATAATCAGTCGCCGACCATGCGTTCAGCGGTTTCCGAGCAGTACTATCACTTTATACGCCCCGGTGCCGTGATGGTAGATTCTTCGTCCAATGATCCAAATGTTCTTTCTGTAGCCTTTAATGACTCTGCCAACCATACTATGACCACGGTATTGCTCAATACCAGTACATCGGATAAGACCCTTAATTTAAATTTCCAGGGGACGAATATCCCGACCCAGTTTACAGCTTACCGCACTTCTGCTACTGAGCAGGTAGTTAGTGCTGGTACGGTGACCAATAGTGTGACCTTGCCTGCTAATAGCATTACTACCCTTTCGGGTACTTTCAGTGGTGATGATGCGCAGGCCGCGCCTACTATTGCTACCCAGCCTCAGAGTCAGACGGTGAGTGCGGGCCAGCAGGTTAATTTAAGCGTTCAGGCCGCTGGCAGTGCTCCGTTTACCTATCAGTGGCAGCGCAATGGCACCAACATCGATAATGCGGTGGGGCCAATTTATAACTTTGTATCGTCCAGTGGAGATGATGGGGCTACCTATACGGTGACAGTCAAAAATGCCTATGGACAGGTTACCAGTCAGGCAGCAAAGATTACGCTGGGTAGCTTTACCGGCGCGCTAGCGACCCAGACCACGTCGCCGGTTACTATCGATGGGCAGGGTAGCGATGCGGTTTGGGGTAGTGCGCCCAGCTATACGTTGACCAAAACTGAGGGATCACCTCAGAACGGTTTCGCGGGCAGTTTCCAGACTGCCTGGGATACAAATAATCTCTATGTGCTGGTGAAGGTCAACGATAGCAACTATACGAATAACAGCGACGGCGTGGAGATCTATGTCGATGGCAAGAACGATAAGGCGACCACTTATGATGCCAATGATTGGCAGATCGCGCTCGATCAAGGCTCATATAAGATGAGCATTTATCAGAATGGTAAACAGGTTAATCCAGCCACGTTCCCATCCTATGCACAAGGGGATGGTACAGGTAACTATACCCAGGAAGTGGCGATTCCCTGGTCGATCCTCGGTCAATCTGCGGCAAAAGGTAATCTGGTAGGTCTGGACGTTGCGATTGTCCAGGGTTCCACAAATAGCAAGATCTTCTGGAATGCCGATAGCAATAACGATTGGGACAATCCAAGTCTGTTTGGTACTGCCCAGCTCAGCGATAGTGGTAGTGGTAGTGGCGGCACACCTACACCGACTCCTACTCCGGCGACAACGCCAACACCCACACCTACGCCGGGCAATACGCCAACTCTAGCTACGGGAAACCTACCTCTGCGCTCTTTACTTCACCTGGCAATGCAGGAATATCGGCCTCGACAAGCGGCAGGTAGTGCGTCCTATGCGAACAATGTGTTCTCAGTAAGCGGCTCCGGGAGCGATATTGGTGGGAATGCTGACGACTTCCAGTTTGTATACCAGAGTTTGAATGGGGATGGTACGATTGTGGCGCGGGTGCCAGTGAAGATTCGCCTAATGGTTATGCCAGGCGGCGTCATGATCCGTGAAAAACTACAGACTGACTCCGCTTTTGACCTGGTTGCCTTAACTGCTTGCTGTGGTTCAGTTACTGAAGCGCGTAGCAGCACTGGTGGTTCAAGTAGCTGGAATCCTATTAATTCCGGTAATGTCCCTTCATGGGTTAAACTTGTACGTTCAGGTAATACATTCACAACCTACACATCCAGCGATGGATCAAACTGGTCCCAGGTAGATACGCAAACCATTACGATGGCCAACAATGTGTATATCGGCCTGGCCGTTACCTCACACAGTGATGGCCTGTTAGAGAACAGCACCTTCGATAATGTCAGTGTAACCCACTGATCCTGTTTTATGGCCAGCTATCTGTAAGTACAACTTTAGTGCAAGACGCCCGTATTCACTGCTTGAGTACGGGCGCCTTGTTTATAAGCTTTGCTACTCTATTCTGCTTGCTTGACAGCTGCTGGCTGGGCTAGATCCAGCTTCATACCTATATGGGAGCTCACAAAACCAAGCCGTTCATAGAACCGGTGCGCATCGGCACGGCTGGCATTAGTAGTCAATTGTACCAGGCGGCAACCCTGCTGGCGCGCACGCTCAATTGCCCATTCAAATAAATAGCGACCAATGCCATGACTTCGATAACGCTGATCAACACGGACAGCTTCAATCTGGGCACGTGTGCTTCCCTGAAAGCTGAGCGAAGGAATAATGGTAAATTGAAGTGTGCCAATGACCTCTCCAGCGATCTCCACAACAATCAATTCATTGTTTGAATCGCTGTCAATCTGCTCAAATGCAGCATAATACGCCTGGGTAATGGATCTTGATCAAGTTCTCGTTGCTGTCCCAACATATCATCGGCTAGCATATGCACAATCGCTGCTACATCCTCACGCCTGGCCAGGCGAATAGTCAGCTGTTCAATTCCTATCGTTTTCTGCATAGATGATTTTCTCCATTTATCGTTCTTCGAGTAGCGGTAAACCCAACAGCTCAGCCCCAGCACGGGCTCGCTCTTTATCGCTGTCTGGTAGCAGTGCCTGTCCATCTCTTACTATATGAAATATCTTGTCAGCAATTTGAAAGCCAGCCCGAGCGATTGCCCATTTCTAGACACCTTATTGAGATAACGCCGTCTCATCGCACATAAGCAGAAGTGGGCTGATTACCATTCATCCCCCGTAGACGTGTAGTATCACTTGCTCTCAAACGCCCAGCAGGTCACAGGCTACATTCTCACGCAAGACCAACTATATTGTTAAAAGTCAGTTCTAAATAATGTGGGTGTTCTCTCTACTGAGTATGAGATATAGTGCATGGATTAGGTCTCTGCCAATTTCGAACCAGCTCCACCTCGTCCTTCGTAGAGAGAGTGCACCTGCCTACAGGATATGTGCGTTACTCACAGGAACGCGATTATATCATACCAAATTAGTTATGAATTAGAGTGAAAAGCCCGATATCGGTATCTTCATTGCCTACGAAGTCGTAGTTCTCGTGCAAATTTACTTGTGTCGTTCAATCAATTTATTCTGTGAGATCTTTGCGGTGTATGCGAGTGCCACATTCCGACAAGCAGGAATCTTCTGACCTTCCGATGTCCAGCGCCCAGCTAACTCACTGAATAGTCTAGCGTACTATCTTGTCACACCTTCTGGTCCACCCATTACATCATAGTACCACAGGAACATGTTCCTAAGTAGTGAAGATTCCTCGTGGTATCGACAATACTTATATGCTCATATCACGTATTCGCCTGTACCTCACTATATACCGAACCTCGAGCATCTGAACTATGCTGTGTCTGCTCTTATAACCATCATCTTCAAGTACTTCGTCAGAAGGTGAGAAGATATTGCTCATATCGTACTCTCTAGATAAATTTATTGTATCGCGAATCGCAACAAGATGTACCCAATCGTCTCGCTATTGTTCCTATATGAGCCATATCAGTCACTCCACTACGACCATAACATCCAGAAATCTCTGCCGACATTCTCCAGAACGCTTTATTACACAGGAACTGGAAATAACTACTTCAAAAAAATGGATCGAGAATTTCGAGCCTGCACTACAACGAAGCTTACAACCACTCGCACACCACAACTCTCGCCCTAACAAATTCTTTAGCGTGACAGCCCGAGTTTTGCTCAGAGTCAGAGGATGAAAGACAAGATTGTGTCCAGCGTGTCCCCAGTTGAGACTTGATTCTATAAGACGAGAGGCGTAACACATGCCGATATTCTACGCGCTGTTCTAAAGTTCCCGTCCACCCTAAAACTATCATGCCGCTACATAACGATCTATCAACACAAGTATTTTACTACTCGCCTCTTGTAGCGTAGTTGTCTTATCGACTGCAAGTTAGCCTGGTTCTCTATATCGATCATGCGCAGAAGCCTTCCAGGCCAATATTTGTGACGACGCACCAGGAACGACGAACACACCCCGGCCACGACTAAACTTTGCTGGAAAAAGACTGAAAACTGAAACCCAGCGATGATGTCATATCCGAGCAGCCAACTACCTGTAGCCGTAAGCGTTCATTGCACCCGTGACCGGGTGGCCCAGAGTGCACGATGCGCCACTCGGAGAAACGTAGGACTAATTCTCGCAATACGTCATACACCTCTCACCTCTAGCCCGTTAATCTATTCCAACCACTTAATGTCCCGCCGATACATTGGGAAAGCACTCTCAGGGTTGCGCTTAATGGAGAGTCTCTGTCGCAGGCGCCCGAACCTTTTGGGCCGCAAACTCGCACTGTAACTGAGAATGCAGACTGCGCTTTGATTACTAAGCCTGTAGAAGCACAGGAGACTAGTGAGTGCGTCTCTTCTGATTCAAAATCAGATTGTATAGATATCTAAAGGCCAGTCGAATCGCTCTATAGCATAAATGAACATCCACGCACCATTAGTACCCCCGTCGGAGACCCAATAGATCAGCGTGTCGCCGCTCAAAAAGCCTTCGAGTTAATAACGAGCAGCTACAGTCTATCCGACCGCATAATGTTATCGTTGTCACTCGCGGCTTGCTCAATCACCCGTGGTTACCATTGCCCCGCAGGGTCAACCAAGTCGCATCTTGACATGATCGACCTGGCATACATTGACCCAGCACATGCCTCGAGCCGGGGCCAGTGATGTCAGAAGCTCACACGCATAGACGACTCCCTTCTATTACCATCCACACCATCTCTGTGCTCATTTCTGTCCACCGTATCCGAAGCACTTCCGAGTTCCCAGGGGCCGCCTTCTCATCGATCCATCGGCAGTCAGGGAATGCTCCAGGACCCCGCGATACTCTCACGGCAGAGTTGAAGAAATAATAGCAAGCCATATTTCCGTTTCTCCCAGGGAAGTTTTTCCATATGGCGCTGCACCGCTTTTCCACGTTCTGCGACACCAGCCTTCTGCCAGCTACCACTACAACGCGTGACCTAACCATGCGTGCCACAGCCAGTCACAAGTTGTTATGGCGAGCAATATGTAGCCAGCCCATTCAAAGCATGGCCAAATATATCAGGCAGATAGCCGCCAGACTGCCAGTCTTCGATGGGCGCGAAAAGATGAGAATCATTGGTCATATCGAATTCACGTGCGTACTGCAACCGCCAGCTCTGCTCTGTTTGCTCCCCTAACAGTACTCCGTGCGCGTATACCTTCTCCAAGATCGCCAGATCCTGGTGGCTTTGCAGCTCAATAATGGTCTGTGAAGCTGGACTAAATGTGGCGATTTGCTGGCGTGGTAGCGACAATAGTGGTTGGCCATCTTCTAAGGCTGATAGTTTTTCTTGATTAAAGGCTAGCTCTAGTTGTTCTGTGCGGCTTCCTTTTTCCAATACTAGTACGGCGAATTTAAAGGAGCGATGAATAGCAAAGATGTGGCGTCGGTTTATAAATCCAAACAAGAGTCGCCAGTCACACTGCTCTAAAAAAAGCCTTCTCAGTGCGACGGTCCCTTGATCGGTATAAATGGCGGCGGGGACCAGCACGCCCAGCTGGCCGTGGCGTTTCAGTAGAAAATGGGCCAGTTCTAAAAACAGCTTGTAATTATTTAAATCCGCCGTACCTTGATAACTAAATAGCGGTTGTGTGTTATCTTCTGCCCCCTGGTTTTGTGTTGGTTCGCTGTACTTGTTCGTCTGTAATGGCTCCTCTAAGAGGCCGGAACTCAGTACAAAAGTATCCGGCTGGACCGCCGTTGGATCGCCAGTTGGGGATGCTATGTGCTTGATCCAGTTGGCGATGTTTTTGAAATATGCCTGGTAGGCAAGCCAGCCGTATTCTATCGTTTTGTCTTGCTCAAATAGCCGCCTCTGTACAGCCAGTGCTTCTTGCTTGCCATAGTTTATGTAGTTAGGCTCATAGTGCTGAAAAAACTCGCGCGAACAGGGCTTCAACATCTCCCAGGGAGGATTGGTCAGGATGGCGTCAAAACCCCATTGCTGGGACCCAAATACTTCTGGAAACGCCAGTTCCCAATGGAAAAAGCCTATTTCTTCAGCCAGTCTGGCGCTGAGTTGCTCTGTAGCTGGGGTCACTTGAGAAAATGTAGCGGGAGTAGGAATAGACTGTAATTGATCATATGGCCAGAACCAGATTGCACACCAGCGATCGAATAGACGTTTTCGTTCCTCATTCGTTGTATGCCCTGAAATTGAAGAATCAGTATGCTCAAGTGGATGGGCTAAAAGTTGCTTGAACTGAGGTTTGATGACAGCGGTGCGCATCTTTAGCAGGTCCGCAGACCATTTACGCGCAGGATGATAGACGCCGTTAGTGTGGTTATCATCTGCACTCTCACGCGACCAGGCCATCAAAGGATATTCTTTATAGAGATGGGACCAGGTACCTACCAGGGCATTGCCGGCTTTGATATGCTGATCCAGCAAAGTTAATGGCACCTGCACGCCAGTTTCAATCCATAGGCTGATGCGAGCCAGTTCCACGGTTAGTGGGCAGAGATCTACCCCATAAAGACAATGTTCGGCCACCAGTTTGCGGATGTTTTCCTTCTGTTCTGCTGTAACCAGAGGTGTACAGCGATGGACAAGATAGGCGTGACACATTGCAGTTGTCAGATAGCGTAATGTCGCCAGTAAGAAAAAGCCTGAACCACAGGCTGGATCACAAATTTTTAAGGCCAGAATCTCTTCTGGTGCTCGGGGTATCTTTATTCCTTCTCTGTTGCGGATATATGCGAGTGGTTCCAGGGTACGCTGTGTCATTATCCTGACCAGTTCAGAAGGTGTATAAAAGGTGCCAGAGCCTTTGCGCGCCCTTTCTCGTTGCACCAGGGAGAGGCCCTGTTCATCCCAGCAAAGTTGGAAATCCAACAGACTTTGATACAGCAAACCGATGGCCTCGGTCTCTAAACTCTCAAAATCGATGTAGACTTGAGCTGAGCCAACCTGGTGGGTTTTTAATGCTGTAAGTATATGCTTGAGGCAGTGATCGGAAAGGGTCAGCTTCTCATATACATCAAAAATAGCCATAGCGCGTGACAGTGCGTGGGAGCTTTGTTTGTCACCCGGCTTGAAGAGCTGTCCACTATATGCTGGTGTTAAAGCGCATGTGCTCTTATAAAGGAGAGTGCAGAGATTTTTTATACGTGTCCAGGCTCCATAACATCCTGGTGGTGCGCAGTTGTGTAATTCTTGATAGAGTATTTCGAGGCTATCGTATTGGGGATTATCTAACATAGTATGAGGCTGCAGGTGGCGTGCCTCCATATATAAAAGTATGATCAGCCGGATGATAAGTGTCATCATCGCCTGGTAGAGTACATCCAGGATCTGGCGCGCAGACATGCAGATCTCGTTGGAGCCATACCCTATTATTTCAAATATATCCCTCCTGTCTACGGCTGCCCCATTTATTTCATGCAGGAGAATTTCTAGTGCTCGCTGTGCCTGCGTTGCTAATTCACAGCACGGCCCGTCCGAACCCGCCTCTACCCTCGCCATCCCATCAACCCCACGACCCGCTAATAACATCCCAACGTCAATTATATCTGCGCCATCAGTATAACGGGCCGCAGCAAATCAGGCAAGTATAATTAGATTAGCATGCTACAAGCGCAAAAAGAGGAACGTAGCCACTACGTTCCTCTTTTTGCGCTTGTACAATAGATATGTAACAGAGTTATCAGACTTCCAGTGCTATGAGGACCTGGTCGCACCCACACGGACGGGTGCATGCCCACCCGCGCTGGTTTTTATGTGTTGGTGCATCGGATGCGCGGTGCGCACCCGATGCACCAACACATAAAAACACCTTTGAGCTCCCGTACTTCGAGAACTCATACCGTAAGAAGGCGTGTATGATGGGAGTCTGACGCTTTCTAAGCATCTACAGCCATATCGATGCTCTGCTTCTTCCAATTAGTAAGATCACCGGTATGCTTGGGAATACGTCCATGACAGTGAAGCTGCAAAACGCGTTTACCCTGTGTGTATTCGCCTAAATAGATGTTACTCTCGTGCGCATCAATGACCATATATGCCATTGCTTGTAACAAATGAGGATCGTGGTTCTGCAAAATTTCAATCACTTCTTCAGCGGTCCAGTATTGCTCACAAAAATCTTGCTGCTCAAATATGCTGGCATCAAACTCCACAATGTGTCCTGGATAGCGGTTATGCAGGGACAAAAGACATATCTGAAGCCTATCGTAAAGATACATAACAACATCCCTCCTCATCGCAGTTCATGGATGCAGCTTTGCATGCATGATATTACGCCACCAAACCTTGTGGCCAGGTTGCTCAGGAGAACAGTACACATACTTAATAGCTAATACAAATTCTTCTTTCCCGAAGCAGGATATCAAGCCCTTGTACATTTTAAATTATATCATATTGTACCAATATGATATCAATCTGGATATCACAATTCTGGTACATTTCCTTATATCCTCATGTTTATTGCCTTTTCAGTATCTTTGATGAGAAGTTCATCAGTTCCATATCGTATATAGTGGGAGCCTTCTGCAATATTTTTGTGCTGTGCAATGTATCTGGTTTTTCGAACAATTCAGTCTGTCTCTGAGCAGACAATCACAGGAAAGTAGGTCTTCATGCGCTATATTGCAAAATACCTCACGCTGCTAATTAGCATATCTCTGCTTACCTTACTGCCTTTACTATTTACTGCGTGTGAGTCTACGGGAAGTACAAGTGTCATCAAACCAGATCAGCTGTCTCTCACACCCGCTACTACGCCTGAACCTTCAAATACACTGCTTTATGCGTCTAACTGGTCGCTTGGCCTGGACCATTGGCAAGCATCTCCTGGTTGGAAATTATTGGGTAAAAATCTACAGACCGAGCCGCTAAATAATTTGTCTCTAACGATCCCCTATCAACCAGCTATCTCCAATTATGCCATTGAGGTGCCGCTACAAATTGTACATGTGGCGGCCGATGGTGGAAATGTAATCATTGGTGCCGACAGACAACCCGGCAAAGATGGCTATCGGGCTGGTATCCTTGAGCTATTGTCAACAAGTATGCGCCCCCACGGTAGCCATCCACACGTTCAGGCCTATATTGACCCATTTGGCTCCATGGAACGGGGTAGTTTTGATCCCTCGGATTATGAGCCAGGTACCCAGTGGCATACCTTTCGCATTGAGATAATGGGGGCTGAGGTGAGCCTTTTTATTGATGGCCAATCTATTAGTAACGCTATCAGCACAAAAACTAATACACTTTCAAACGGTCCCATCCATCTAACCTGCAGTGAGGTCATTTTACGCCTCGGAACCATTCGCATCACCACTCTTTAAGCTCAGGAGGGCTGCTTGCCCTCCTGCTTTCCTTTTCTTTTGCCTCCTCATTACTTGACAATAAGTTTTTCTCGTGGTAAGTTTTGGACAAGTCATCTTACCAATTTTAGCCGTTCTGATGGATAGGATACGCGATGTCATCATTTCAAGTTATTCCAAAGTCTGCTGTAGCAGAAGATATTGTTAGTCATCTTTTAGCGATGATTCAAGAAAAGAAGCTGCGACCAGGCGATAAACTGCCGCCCGAGAGGGAATTGGCTATGATGATGCAGGTAAGCCGCCCTTCACTCCGCGAGGCATTACGTACACTATCAATTATGCATGTTATTGAGTTACGTCATGGATCGGGCGCTTACGTTACTTCTCTGGAGCCTGCTACTCTGGTTGAGCATCTCGATTTCGTCTTTTCTTTAGATGACTCTACCTATTTACAGCTCTTTGAGACCAGAAAAATTCTGGAGCCTGGTATCTGCGCTCTGGCGGCACAAAATATTACTGAGGATGAAATTACGCAGCTTGAGGCCTGCATTGAGCGCTCAAAGGTCGGCCCTGGCGATCCAGAAACATATCTTCAGGCCGACCTGGATCTGCATGAGATTATCGTGCAGGCAGCGCGCAATCCTCTGCTAAAGCGCTTTATGGTCAGTATCCGTAGCCTTGGGCGGGCCAGCCGTCAGCGTACTTCGACCTTGCCGGGTGTCTTTGCTCAGACTATTCAGGATCACCAGGCGATCATTTCCGCCTTAAAAGCTCATGATCCTCTGGCGGCCCAGAGCGCGATGCTTACTCACCTCGAACATATTGAGCAGCGCCTCATTGAGGAACAACATTGAGCTGACATGTTCGGCCAATGTTGTTACCCTGGCTCACTGTGTAACTCTTAGTCGTTAAAAAGGAGATGTTATTCATGCGTCTGTTAACCTTTCATTCACCTGCAGGTTTAAAGCTGGGTATCAGGACCGACCGGGGCATTATCGATGTGGAGGCGGCCCGGGCGGCATTGGGTACTTCCCTGGATAATCAGCAAATTCCCGTTACTTTTGAGGAACTTTGTAGCGGGGAAGCAGTCGATTTACAGGGTTTACGCCAGTTGGAAGCAGCGGCTCAGGGAAAAAATGGTGATTGGCTGCTGGCTGAAGAGCATATTCAATATGGTCCTAGCGCTTCGCGTTATGGCAAGATCATCTGTGTGGGCTTAAACTATCGGCGCCATGCTGCTGAGTCAAATATGCCTGTGCCTGAGTCTCCTGTGTTATTTCCTAAATATGCCAATACATTGGCTGGTTCTGGGGAGGAGATTCCACTCCCTTCTAACGCTACTCAATATGATTATGAGGCTGAACTGGCGCTGGTGATTGGACGGCGCGCCCACGCCGTTTCAGAGCAGCAAGCCCTGGATTATGTGCTTGGCTATTGCAATGGACACGATTTGAGTGCGCGTGATCTACAGTTTCGTACCTCTCAGTGGATGCTGGGGAAAACTGTCGATAAGTTTTTGCCTATTGGCCCTTACCTGGTAACCGCGGATGAAGTGGGTGATCCGCAAAAACTCAGTATCCAGCTCTGGCTGAATGGGGAGAAACGCCAGGATTCTAGTACTGCGGATATGATTTTCTCGGTTCCTTATATCATTAGCTATCTTAGCCAATACATTACTTTAGAACCTGGAGATACGATTGTCACTGGTACGCCAGAAGGTGTGATTTCGGGCCATCCTGAATATTCGTGGCTGAAAGCTGGTGATGAGGTAACTATTGAGGTGGGTAATCTGGGTAGATTGACTAATGTTTTGCGTTAACATCTGCATGTTTTAGACACATATATAGCAGTATCGACTGAAAGGATGAGCTTGATGAGCAATACGCAATATATGGAAACGTTGACCTGGCTTGGACCACGGATGATGGAGATGCGCTCAGCCCAGATACCTGAACCCCAGGCTGGTGAGGTGTTGATCAAGGTGGCTGCGGCTGGTATCTGTGGTTCAGAGTTAAGCGGTTATCTGGGTGAAAATAGTCTGCGTAAACCACCTCTGGTTATGGGACATGAGGCCGCCGGGCAGGTGGTACAGGTGAATGAAGGTGCCTTCCACAATGGTGCTTCGGCACAGGTAGGGACACGCGTTACCTTTAATCCTTTGATTACCTGTGGCCATTGTGATCGTTGCCGGGCCAATCGGCCCAATCTCTGTCGCAGCAGGCAGATTATTGGTATTCATCGACCTGGTGCTTTCGCTGGTTATGTAGCTGTCCCTGCTCATCTCTGTTATCCTTTGCCAGATACTATGTCCACCTCAATGGCCGCCCTGACCGAGCCATTGGCCTGTTCTGTCCGCGCGGTTTCCCTGGCCCATGTTCAACCTGAGCAGAGTTTATTAATTCTGGGCGCTGGCCCTATTGGTCTTTTCTGTTTGGCTGCCGCTAAAGCGCAAGGTATTCAACAGGTTGTGATCAGTGATATGTCTCCTTCACGTCTGGAAATTGCCAGGCGTTGGGGTGCTCAGGCAACCATCAATGTCGGTGAGCAAGATGTGGTCGCTACTATCCAGCAACTCTTCCCTGGCGGTGTGGATACCGTAATTGACGCCGTGGGCTTGAATATTACCCGTTCCCAGGCGGTCCAGGCGGTGGTCCCTGGTGGCCAGGTGGTCTTTATTGGGCTCCATCATGAGTCTTCTCCTTTGGAAGCCAATTACCTTGTCCGGCAAGAGATAACGATCAGTGGCAGCTTTAGCTATACACCTGTTGATTTTGATCGTGCTTTTGATTATCTGCGGCAGGGACTGCTCCAGGCGGAAGAGGAGTGGTTGGAGGAACGCCCTTTGTCAGAGGGTGCCAATGCATTTGCCGAATTGGTCGCGGGTAGTGTGGCGGCTACCAAGATTATCCTCAAGGTAGGATAAACATACACTAGAAAGGAAGCTGTGATGAAGATTAGTGCAGTGCGCCCGCTTGTCCTTGGTACACCATGGCGTAATCTGACCTATGTGGTTGTTGAGACGGATGAGGGACTGAGCGGTGTCGGTGAGGTCCGGATGGTTAATCATACAGAGTCGCTGCTGGGCTACCTTAAAGAGGCGACCCAACACCATATTTTAGGCTCGGACCCATTCAAGATCGAGGATCTCACCCAACGTATGTTTCGGCGCGATTTTGCGCGGGCCAGCGAAATTATGATGTCAGCGATCGCTACGATTGAGATTGCGTGTTGGGATATTATGGGCCAGGCGCTCAATGTTCCAATCTATCAATTGCTGGGCGGAGAAGTACGCGAACGTATTCCGGCCTATGCCAACGGATGGTATACGGTGGAGCGCTCTCCTGAGGAATTTCATGCTGCGGCAAAAAGGGTGGTGGCACGCGGCTATCGTGCACTTAAGGTAGATCCGTTTGGGGCTGGTTTTTATGAATTAAGTCGTGCTGAAAAACAGCAGGCCATCTCGCTGATTGAAGCGGTGCGTGCGGCGGTTGGAGATGAGGTGGATATTTTTGTAGAGATGCATGGGCGCTTTAGTGCTTCAACGGCAACGGCGCTGATCCGTGAATTAGCTCCTTTTAATCCAGGCTGGTTTGAAGAACCTGTCCCTCCTGAGAATCTGGCGGTTCTAAAGAAGGTTAGCGATGCGGTGAGTCCGCTTGGTATCCCTATTGCTACTGGTGAGCGCTTGCATACGCCTTATGAGTTCCGTGAATTGTTTGAATTGCAGGCGGCAGACATTATTCAGGCCGATATTACCCATTCGGGCGGACTTCTCGCTACGAAGAAAATTGCGGCCTGGGCCGATGCTTATTATATGCTTATCGCTCCCCATAATGTGTGCGGACCTGTCGGGACGGCTGCCGCTTTACATTTAGCTGCCAGCACTCCCAATTTTAAAATTCAGGAGCACTTTAATGATTTTGCTGATGCCTGGGTCAAAGATGTTGTGACAGGAATGCCTGAGGTTGATCCTGTTGATGGTTGTTTCCCTCTTCCTCAGGGTCCGGGACTGGGCATCAAGCTGAATGAGGATTTCATTGTTGAACATCCGCGTAAGGATGTCTTCTTTGATCTTTTCAAACATGATTGGCAGTATCGTCAGGCTGAGCAAAACATAACACAGAAAAATGGCTGATTGTAGACCATTCACATCGCTTCCAGGGTGGATGCTCACTCTAGAAAGCGATGTGAATGGTCTTTTCAGACTATAGGCAATACAGCTTTTACCTCGCTTGTCCTGCGCTCAATACATCTTATCTTGTTATTCACCTACCAATCAAAGCTTACTGCAAGGAGGGCATCGATGCAGGAAGATACCAATGTGGCTCTGGATATTGAACAGCCAGCTATGCTCAAAAACTATTTGCAGCAGCATAATCGCATTGGACCCGATGAGGATCCTATAATCCAGGTGCTGGCTGGCGGTATTTCTAATCGGACGGTGCTTGTACAACGTTCTGCTGGAGAGAGCTGGGTCGTCAAGCAGGCTCTCTCGAAATTGCGTGTGGCTACTGATTGGTTTAGTAGTCCTGAGCGTATTCATCGTGAAGCCCTCGGCATTCGCTGGCTTTCACGGCTGGCTCCCGCTGGTACGATCACGCCTTTTATTTTTGAGGATCATACCCAACATTTACTGGCTATGCAGGCTGTTCCCCAACCTCATATTAATTGGAAAACTCTTTTATTAGCTGGCCAGGTACAAGACCGGCATGTTGCCCAGTTTGGTCATTTGCTGGGCAGTATCCATCGTAATGCCTATGAGCAGCGCGAGGAAGTGGCACGTGTGTTCGCTGATACTTCCTTTTTCGAATCTTTGCGCATTGAACCTTATTATCTTTATACCGCCTCACAGGTACCAGAGGCTGCCACCTTCATTGATACGTTGGTCCAGGCAACTCGTGCCAATCAACTGACCCTGGTCCATGGTGATTACAGTCCCAAAAATGTTTTGATTTATGCCGATCAACTTATTTTATTGGATCATGAAGTCATTCATTATGGTGATCCTGCCTTCGATATTGGCTTTTCACTCACCCACCTGTTGAGCAAAGCTCATCATCTTACAGAACAGCGTCAGGAGTTTGCGCAGGCCGCCTCTATTTATTGGCAAAACTATAAGAACTCCTTAGGAGATGTTCCCTGGTTTGCGCGTATGGAAGAGCGAGCAGTGCGCCATACATTGGCCTGTATGCTGGCTCGTGTGGCGGGGCGTTCTTTGTTGGAATATTTTTCTTCAGCGGAGCGGCAACATCAATGTCAGGTTATTTTGAGTTTTATTGATACTTACCCGGCTACTATTCCCGAACTTATTTCTCAATTTATAGAGAGGATTAATCACAATGACGATAATTAAACAGCTTAGTGCCTGGGAAATTCTCGATAGCCGAGGGCGTCCAACGGTGAAGGCGCGCTGTACTTTAAATAGTGGCGCGGTTGGCGTTGTTTCGGTTCCATCAGGTGCTTCAACCGGGGCTGCTGAGGCTCATGAATTACGCGATAATGATCCTGCGCGCTATCGAGGATTTGGTTGCCGTAAGGCTGTGGCTAATATCAATAGTGAAATCAATGCCGCGCTGGTAGATCGCTCGATCGATGATCAGCATGAACTTGATGCGCTTTTGCTTGCTCTGGATGCGACTACGAATAAATCTCGGCTGGGAGCAAATGCAATTCTGGCTGTTTCGCTGGCTTTTTCGCGCGCGGTGGCTTTGGAACAGGGTCGACCACTTTATCAACATTTCGCCACTATGCAGGGATTAGAGCTGAGTACGCTACCCAGGCCGACGATCAATCTTTTCAGTGGTGGTAAACATGCTGGCGGACAGGTGGATATTCAAGATGTTCTGCTTGTGCCAGCTTCTGCTCAAACTATGGATGAGGCGCTGGCTGTAACTTTTGCTGTTTATCAGTCTGCGGCTGAACTTACCTTGAAAAAGTACGGTACTCGTAGCCTGACGGCTGATGAGGGTGGGCTGGCTCCGCCATTTCCGAATACAGAGACGATGCTGGCGGATGCAGTGGAAGCGATAGAGTTGGCGGGTTATCGAGCGGGACATGATGTGGCGCTAGCGATTGATGTGGCGTCGAGTCATTTTTATCAGGATGGTGTGTATAATTTGGATCATGAGCAGCTTACAAGTTCTGCGCTGATAGAGCGTCTGGCCAGCTGGTTAAGGCGGTATCCGTTGGTGAGTATAGAGGATGGGCTGGCGGAAGATGATTGGGATAATTGGCCGGCTTTATATACACGTATTTCGCCGCAGGCTCTTGTGCTCGGGGATGATTTTTTATGTACAAATCCGGCTCGTATCCAGCGCGCTATTGCTAATCAGGCGGCGAATGCTCTATTGCTAAAAGTTAATCAGATCGGCACCCTTAGTGAGGCTGCCCGGGCTTGCCAGTTGGCTCGCTTAGCTCAATGGAGGGTTACAATTAGTGCCAGAAGTGGCGAGACTGAAGATGATTGGCTGGCGGATCTGGCGGTAGGTTGGGCTGGCGATCAGATAAAAATTGGTTCGATTACTCATGGCGAGCGTCTGGCCAAGTATAATCGGTTATTGGAGATCGAAAATGAGACCCATCTGCCATTAGCTGCGTGGCCCGGAACATCATTGCGTGGAATATAAATAACTCACATGCTGCATCTTTACGCGAGCTGACTATGATGTATTATCGTCTATTCAGTTTGCGTAAGGATCTTATCTCCTAACAAAGCTACCTGCTTATACAAATCTTCTGTGCTGGCGATTGAGTCCTGTAGTTGCTGACTGGTGACACCAGTTGAACCTAATAGAGTATTGATGCGCTCTAAAAAGTTGGCTGGCTTAATAGAAAAGGCTTTGACACTCCCCGGCATAAATGCGCGGGGATTCTTCTTTCACCCATCCGACGCGCTCAGAGGTATTGCTACCAGAGAGTGGAGGTCCGATGTCCAGAAGCGTTTCATGCACTCTGTGGTGCATCAGTTCCCGTCTGCCCGACGGTACTGAGAGCCTTGTTCAAAATGTTGCGGGCGGCATTATGGTCGCGGTCCATCACCAACCCGCAGGTAGGACAGATGTGTGTGCGCACGCTCAGGCTTTTCTTGACGAGCGTGCCACATCCACTACAGTTCTGACTCGTGAAGTGGGGCGCAACCTTGATGACGGGGATCGCGTGCAAAGCTCCGTAGTAGTTGACCCAGGAAAGGAATTGCCCCCATCCGGCATCACTGATACTCTTGGCAAGGTGGCGATTGCGCACCATATTGGCAATCTTCAAGTCTTCGTAGGCAATGAGATCGTGAGATGTCACAAGCGTGTTCGCCTCTTTGCGGGCGAAATCTTCACGCTGCCTCTGGACTTTCAAATGCGCTCTGGCGACCTGTTGGCGTGCCTTCAGGCGGTTCTTTGACCCCTTCTTCTTGCGCGATAAGCGGCGTTGCAAACGTTTCAAGCGAGCTTCTGCCTTACGATAATGCCGTGGGTTCTCCACCGTATTGCTATCGGAGTCGGTATAGTAGGCTTTCAACCCCACATCAATGCCCACGATAGCCCCGGTCATCTCATGTTCAATCACGCGGTCCGTCTGCACCCCAAACTGGACATAGTAGCCATCGGCACAACGAATGAGACGCACGCGCTTGATCTGCTTGACCGGAAAGGTTTCAATATCGCGCGTCCCCACTAAGCGGAGACGACCGATCCCACAGCCATCGGTGAAGGTGATGTGCCTGCCATCCGGTTCCAACTTCCATCCCGTTTGTTTGTACTCAACAGAGCGGTTATCGTGCTGAAACCTGGGGTAGCCCTTCTTCCCTGGTTTCTTGGCTTTGCAGTTGTCATAGAAACGTTGAATGGCATTCCAGGCCCGATCAGCACTGGCCTGTCTGGCTTGTGAGTTGAGGGTGTTGGCAAAGGGGAATTCTTTGGCAAGGACGGCGCAATATTTCTGCAAGTCATTCTTGCTCGCATGGTCATCCATCCACAGACGGAGGCATTTGTTACGAATGAATTGCACGACACGAATAGCTTCATCAATGGCAACATATTGGGTTTTGTTGCCATCGAGCTTGTATTCGTAGATCAGCATGGCGCCCTTGTCCTTTCCTTATTTCTGTGCTATATTATACACCCTAATAGGGTAGTATGTCAAACAAGAAGAGGAAGCATAATGAGGAAAGAACGAACAAATATCTACATCACAGAACGGCAGAAGAAACAACTGGAGAAGAGAAGCATAGAGGAAGATTTACCCATGGCGGAAATCATCAGACGAGCGTTAGACACCTATCTGGCATGGGATGATCCAACGTACCAACCCATGCCGCCCAAGCCCCAAATAAGGAACAGCGATTCATCCCCGCCATGAATGGACGGGGGCTTTCTCGCTCGTTTCCTGTAAATCTGGCCTGCCAGAGAAAATTTCTAATAATTGCTTTCTTGAGTTGTGGCGGATATTGAGTCAGGCGAGCCTTTAAAGATGCAATCAATTGGTCTGGATCATAGAGGGGTAATAACTAATTTCTTATTTTATGGGGAGATATAGACACTTCATGGTAAAATACAGCCATGAAATTGAGCCAGAGGAAGCACGTGCTGGCGAACGAAGGCCCACAAGGTTAAACACTGGGCGGCACAGATGAAAGCCTGTAGTGAGAAGCAGATGGAGGAAGAGGACGTATGGCGCTCATCGTCCGTGGCTATAAAACTGAACTCAAGCTGAATAATGCGCAACGTACCGCCTGCCTGAAGCATGCGGGTGCTGCCCGCTATGCATACAATTGGGGCCTGCGCCGCTATCAAGAAGAGCGGGAGGCCGGTCGGAAAGCGCCCAACGCGATGAGCCTGCATAAAGAACTCAATGCCCTCAAACAAACAGAACTCCACTGGATGTATGAGGTCAGCAAAGCCGCGCCTCAAGAAAGTTTGCGTGATCTGGAGAAAGCGTTTCGCAACTTCTGGAAGCGCTGCCAAAAGAAGAAGCAGGGGACGTTTCGTGGCAAGCTCGGCTTTCCGCGCTTCAAGTCGAAAAAACGCGGCATTGGCAGTTTCCGCTTGACTGGCACCATTCATATCGGCAAAGACTGGGTGCAATTGCCACGCTTAGGCAAGCTCCGTCTCAAAGAACAGGGCTATCTTCCCACCAAAGGGGTGCACATTCTCTCGGCCACCGTGTCGGAACGGGCCGGACGCTGGTATGTGTCGGTGCAGGTGGAGGAGGAACATGCCGAGCCTGGGATTGCGCTCGGAGAGACGATCGGGATCGACGTAGGGATCAAAGCGATGGCGACGCTCTCGGATGGTCGGGTGTTTCGGAATCCGAAAGCGCTCGGCTCGCATCTCAAACACCTCAAACGGCTCTGCCGTCAACATGCGCGTAAACAGCCGGGCAGCAAACATCGACAGAAAGCGGCGCGCAAACTCGCCCGGTTGCATGCCCATATTGCCAACCTGCGCAAAGACACGTTGCATCAGGTGACCTCGCTGATTGTCGCGAAAACCAAGCCAGATCAGGAGCGCCCGACGTGTATCGTACTGGAGGATTTGCAGGTGAGCGGCATGGTAAAAAATCGGAAACTGAGCAGAGCTATAGTGGATGTGGGATTTGCCGAGTTTCGCCAGCAACTGGACTATAAAGCGAAGCAGGCGGGCTCACTGATCTACACGGTGTCTCGATGGGAGCCGTCGAGCAAAACCTGTTCGTGGTGTGGGTGGATCGATGAAGACCTGACGCTGTCCGACCGCCTCTTCCAATGTAAGGAGTGCGGCTACGTGATCGATCGCGACTTGAATGCTGCAATAAATCTCGCCCTCAAGGCGGCAGGATAACGAAGAAGAGTACGGCAAGTTCTGCCGGAAGTGAAGCCTGTGGACAGGGCAGCGCTGGCTTGCTCGTGAGAGCAAGTGAAACTGCCCTGGATGAAGCAGGAAGTGAACGCTAAATATGGCTTGTCCATATTTGGGTAAGTTTCATAGAACGGTTGGCAGATAAATGTTTCTGCGCAATACATAAAACTATGAAAACCATAGGCAGGTTGTTGCCAATAATCGGATAAGATCTTGCCATTCAGGCAATCTTCAATGGTCTTAGTTACAAAGTCCAGGTTGCGATATAGAAAATCAACGCGTTGTCCTTGTACAGTTAGCCAGGCTCCCCATTGACCCAGGTGCCCCATCCTCCTGGTTTGGTTACGGTAGGATCAGCAAAATCATTAAGAGTCTGTGCCACTAAACGTATAGTTCTTATGTCGAGAGGATTCGCTTCAGAATAGTATATGCCGATATCAATGTCAGAGTCAGGTCGCTGTGAATTACTCGCGTATGATCCTCCCAGTACAATGGCATTTATACCTTTAATGTCCTTGATTTGATCAATAATATATCGAAGCAAAACTTCGTCCTGCATTTTATTATCGCTCCTCTTTGAGATACCTTTATTCTAGCACATCTCCTTCTAATTATAAACGACTGGGCCTTTGTTCATTCTTGCGAGAAGCGTCAATACCTTAATACCTTTACCATGAATATAAGAATAAAATTGAGTTTAGTATAACGTATACGTATACGTATACGTTATGCTAAACTCAAGGGAATCGATTATTTTTTGCTGCTTTAAGTACCATCAAACTACTCAAATACTCACATGTTTTTGAATATTGCAAGCAGTGCTAATCCCCTTTTATCACAATAATTGTGCCCAATTATTTCCATCGCAATGCCACTTTCAAGTCTGATGTCGATACTAATCAGCATATTGTAAAAAGCAATCATAAATTCGAAATTCAATGCTTCAGCTAAAAACGCATAAGACAGATGAGAAAGCCCCCTTTGCGATAAAAAGGTATCAATAACTATCTTCAGGAACCCATAGCCCTTCTACGCCCTTAAAAACGCAAATAAAGGCATCTCTACTCTTCGTACACTCTGCATTTTCGTACTTCCATCAAAAAATCGTTTTTCTTTTCACGTATACGTATACGTATACGTGAAAAGAAAAACCAGATTGTTCACCAGATAGTAAAATATCATCCCGTGTACGTCTACGTGTACGTGTACGTCTACGTGTACGTGTACGTGTACGTGTACGTGTACGTGTACGTGTACGTGTACGTGTACGTGTACGTGTACGTGTACGTGTACGTGTACGTGTACGTGTACGTGTACGTGTACGTGTACGTGTACGTGTACGTGTACGTGTACGTGTACGTGTACGTGTACGTGTACGTGTACGTGTACGTGTACGTGTACGTGTACGTCTACGTCTACGTCTACGTCTACGTGTACGTGTACGTGTACGTGTACGTGTACGTGTACGTGTACGTGTACGTGTACGTGTACGTGTACGTGTACGTCTACGTGTACGTGTACGTCTACGTGTACGTCTACGTGTACGTCTACGTGTACGTCTACGTGTACGTCTACGTCTACGTCTACGTGTACGTCTACGTGTACGTCTACGTCTACGTGTACGTGTACGTGTACGTGTACGTGTACGTGTACGTCTACGTGTACGTGTACGTGTACGTGTACGTGTACGTGTACGTGTACGTGTACGTCTACGTCTACGTGTACGTGTACGTGTACGTGTACGTGTACGTGTACGTCTACGTGTACGTGTACGTGTACGTGTACGTGTACGTCTACGTCTACGTCTACGTGTACGTCTACGTGTACGTCTACGTCTACGTGTACGTCTACGTGTACGTCTACGTGTACGTGTACGTGTACGTGTACGTCTACGTGTACGTCTACGTGTACGTCTACGTGTACGTGTACGTGTACGTGTACGTGTACGTCTACGTCTACGTCTACGTCTACGTGTACGTGTACGTCTACGTGTACGTCTACGTCTACGTGTACGTGTACGTCTACGTGTACGTCTACGTCTACGTGTACGTCTACGTCTACGTGTACGTGTACGTCTACGTGTACGTCTACGTCTACGTGTACGTGTACGTCTACGTGTACGTCTACGTGTACGTGTACGTCTACGTGTACGTGTACGTGTACGTGTACGTGTACGTGTACGTCTACGTGTAAAGGGAATCGAGAATATAAAATCTATTATATCGATAAATCTCTAGGCAATTTGAAGGTTTGCATTACTCAATATAATTAACTCCAACAAGAAGTATATTTAATAAGCCTGAACAACCTTCTTCAATATACTTCTTATAGTTTTTATCAGCAAAATTTTTATAAATGAGATCGATCACCATTAGACGATTGCTCAAGAATTGCCATAACTGAATATGCTTGCGCAACTTAAAGAGCATCCTGGCCATCTCTCGCCAGGATGCTCTTTAAGTAAGATCCATATATGGATAATTTGTGCTCTTATTTTGATAGGATTAGCGTGCACCATATTTATCAAGTAATGCGGCTACTGCTTCGTTAATCAGGGCTGTTTTGGGGAGCTCACGTTGTAGCGCGAGCTCTTCAAATTGCTGCTTAAGTTGTTTATCCATCCACAGGGTAATTCGTTCGTGGGTACTTTCAAAGGGCTGCAAGCTACGGCGGCGTTTAGCTGCCCCACGCCCATCCTCTGAAGATGTGGAGGGATCATAAGTAGCATAGTCTTCATCAAGAAGAAAATTATTCTCTGGAAAATCTGTCAGCTTTAGACCAGAGCTATCATGATTCTTCACATATGGTGCTGCCTCACTACGTGTCGCTGATTGACGAGAGCGAGGTGGCGTCACATCTCGGGCTTTCGGATCACTTCTGGCTGGCAGAGAAGTTGTAGAAGCTTCACGGCGTGCATTGATCCTGGTCTCTTCCGCAGCGAAAGCTTTTTCACTATCATTTTCAGCCGTTGGGCGCGCCTTTTTAGTTGGAGTCTCTTTGGCTATTGGAGCTGATTGGATTGATTCAGCCTGGGCTGGAACCTCAGTGGCGGCTTCAAGCGGAGCCGGCTCGACCTGGGCTACCGGCTTCTCTTCCTTTACTTCTTGCGCGACTTCCTCTACTGGCTCGTCTACCACCTCAGCTGGCGGTGACACAGTTCTACTTTCTGCGGCCTGGCTGGGCCGCAGTAGAGGATTGATAAATTTCTTAGTTTCCTTCGGCACGCTCGAGTACCTCCTTTACCAGTTTTGAGTAGGCTATAGCGCCTGTGCTGGTTGGTGCGTAATCGAAAAGGCAGGCGATCTGATTATGCGCCTCTTCTACTTTGATGTTGCGGGGGATTACAGCATCAAATACTAAGTCACCAAAATGTTCGCGTACAGCGCTTAAAACATCTGTGCTCAGACGGGTGTGATCGTCCAGATTTGCTACAACACCAAAGATTGGTAGGGAGACGTCTAAATTCTCTCGCAATTCTTGCATGGTTGTTTCAAGAATGCTAATACCAATCAATGCATAGGTTGTTAAAGCAATTGGAATTATAACATCGGTGCAGGCAATAAATGAGTTTACGGTTAGGACTCCCAGATTGGGGGGGTATCAATTAAAATATAGTCAAAATTCTCTTTGACTTGACTGAGCGAACGCGCAAGTTTATGTTCACGACCGGGCGCGGATGCCATTAATAGATCAGCGGCGCTCAGGTTAATTGAGCTTGGAGCAACAAATAATCCTTTTTGCCCCACAGACTCAACAAGGATATCGGTCATTTTAGCACCCTGGGTTAATACATCAAATAATGTTTGCTCCTGGTCCAGGGTTCCTAACAAACTGTATGTACTATTGCTCTGAGCATCAGTATCCACCAGGAGTACTCGTTTACCAGCACGGGCCAGGCCATAGCCAAGATTAACGGCGGTGGTCGTCTTGGTGACCCCGCCTTTGTTATTGCAGAGTGCAAAAATTCTTGTCATAACTTCTTGTTTATTCCTTTCAGATAACGTGATCCCTCATCTCTGATCACTTTAAAAGCCTTCAAACTCTGCGTTTCCTACAGACTTTTGCTGGCTTAATATGTCCAGGCTTAGCATTTGTCTGCAGAAACCGTTCCTTATATAAGGAATAGTTTTGTGTCTTTGCAAGATTGCTCTCAGAATGTGCCCGCGTAGTATCTCTTTCCTGCCTTAATTCAGAGTCAAAGCGTTCCTTATATATAAGGAACGCTTTGACTCTGAATTAAGCAATAATTATCTCTCTTTTGCATATCTACGTACACGTATACGTATACGTGTACATCTACGTATACGTAATTCCTCTACAATAAAAGACGCATAGCCTCTTGCATTGTAACACATCTCCATAGGTCTAAAAAAGGCTTTTTGGTGTATTAGAAACGTATTTTTGTATAAATTTGAGCTCAATTTACGTGTACGTGTACGTGTACGTGTACGTACACATCTACGTACACGTACACGTACACGTAAATTGAATAATAGTAACAAAATAAAATGAATGCGCTAATTACGCGCTACACCTTTGGGCCAGCCACGTTTTCGGCGTCCGACAGCCGCAGCTACGGCAAGCTGGGGAATAAGTCGAATACCCGATCCAGGTACTCCCTTAATCCGTTGGCTCGATAGAAGTTGCGCGGTTTCTTCTACCGTAGCTAAGCGGGAAGGTAAGGTTCCATCTTCAATCATTGCGTGAATGCGGTTTGTTTTTACGCCTAGTAAAGTGGCGGCCTCCTGAACAACACATACATCACTTAGCGATTCTGGTTGTTCAAATTCTGAAAATTTGGTCATTTGTTCTACTCTCCTATTTTCATTCATTTCTCACAATAAAATGGATCTTGACCCATTTTATTGTGGTCAAAAAAGTAGCAAAAACAAGGACGATCTATCTCAGTGGGCAATTCTTGCTTATCTGGCAATAAATTTTTGCGTTAACAAAATGCTTTAGGGATGGGACGATCCGTTCTTAGGTTATATTTGGCTCTGAGAGGCTCAATAAACGGCTTGTGATATCTTTCAGCACTCACTACTAGTTTTTTATTTTTACAGCCTCTTGTTGGGCCTCTTATGAGATCTTGTATTACGGCTTCAATTTCGGTAGGAGTGGATTGTTATGACAGGCCTCGCTGGCAAAACGAAGAGAAAACAGTAGAAGAGATAAAGCCTCAAAAAGAAGCCTGGATTACGTTTGTGAACGACCCCGATAGGGCTTTGTTCGTAATTTCTTTTCACAGTTAAGCACTATTTTCATTTCAGCGACTAGCTCATCATAGTTCATGCTGGAATATATTTTTACCAGGCTTTCAGTCTCGTCATCAGCTGCGTTGTTTTGATAATGTTTGCAACGCGAGGTGAAGTAGGCTCCCGGATTTTGCAGTGAGTCATTGCCAGGTTCATGCATAGACAATACAGTATCAATAAAAGCTGTTGTAATAACTTCTGGTTTATATTTCTTCAAGAGATTTTCATTCTGTTTTTGAACTTTTGCATTGTCATTATTGTCAAATAGGCGTGTTAAGAATTTTGCAGCGTCACTACGTAACGTAACGTTATTATTTATTTTATTAAATAATATATTTATATTACGTTTACGTATTACGTTATAGAAGTCTTCTCCATAGCTTTCTGAGTCTAACTGGGTAGGTATACGCAGGTGTTTTGCGTCGTCGCTATTTAGCTGCGCTGGCGAAAAGTCTACCTTGCCAGTAGACTTTTCGCTTAAATAGTCTTCCGCTTTTTGTGCTTGGGGAGACTTAGTCTCACGATTGTCTGAAAAAGTCTTCCGTGCAGAAGACTTTTTCTTAAACGAGTCTTCTTCAATGTTTTCAAAGTCTACCTTTTGATCACAACGATCGGTTGGCGGCTGATACCAATCCTCGGGTAGTTGATCACGGGATAGCTTTTTCTTGGTCTCTGGCATGGGGGCAGGGTAGACTTTTGTTGGTTGTACTACTGGTGGCTGATACTCACGCCCGGTGCATAGGAAAACATATGTACAGGCATTTGTCTGGTCTACCCCGTAGTTCATAGCCAGCTTCTTGATAATACTTATCTCCACAGATTTCCAAATATGTCCCTTTGTATGTGCGAGTAGCCCTCTGTTATGTAAGCGTGTGTAATAAGCATGAATCTGGGCATAAAGCTCTTCAAAAAAATCTTTTGGTAGACCCATTTTTTCCCAGTCTACCTGGGGATCTTCTAAAAGATCATTGTAAACATAGAGTAACTCTGTAATGGAGTCTACCGTTAACGGCTGCAAGGTAGACTCCATTTGTTGCGCAGGGTAGACTTTTTGCTCTGGCAGGGTAGACTTTTCTGTTTCGGTAGACTTTTCGCTGAATTTCTCAGCTACTTTTTCTACTTCGGGAAAAAGTCTACCCTCAGGGTAGACTTTTTTCGGCTCAAGTCTACCTTTTGTTTGGCTATTGGTAGACTCGGGTAGACTGGAGATCTGGTTTCTGATATTTTGTGTGATTTGATAGTAATCCGAGTCTACTTTGGACTTGACGATTTCTACCCTGGGTCTACTTGCTTCTGCTGGTGATGTAAATAACTTGGGAAAAAGGATTTTGCTTAGAACTTCGCTTACCATACGAAATACAATACGCTGTCCCTTTTCAGCATCTATTCCCTCCGACTTGATGATTTCTAACATCGGATTGAAGAATACTTGCTGTAACCGTGGATCGCATTCTGAGAGCTCTAGCGCCTCGTTGATGTCTACCTGAGGGGCAAATAACAGATTGAATTGTAGAATGCGTTCTTTGACCTTCCTGGTGAATTGTTGGACCTTTGGACGGCTATGTATAATCAGGCTATCGAGTGCGTGTAAATTTTGTGGTGGTTGATATTTGCCGAGTGGGAAAATAATTTGTAGCTCTTTGTTGTGTTTGCTTTTGCGTAGCAGGTTCAAGGCACAGAAAACAACGACATATTTGTGCGTAGTATCATATCCCCATTTAATGGTGTTGGCCAGTGTGCGCAGGGTGCGGGTGCTGATGACTGCGACATTTTCTCCGAGCTTTCCCAGTCCGGGCAATACCTCTTGTTTGATGGTAGCATGGCGTAATACCAGCGCGAGGAACTCAAGGCCACCGCTTGGAAATAATTTAGCGATAATATCCAGTGTGTATGGATCTACTTGCTCATAACCTTTTAGCTGAGCAGTATCTACAGACAGCTCGCCCTGAGGATGGTTTCTCCTCTGACCTGGCTGCCCTTGATTTTCCATTATACTTTGCTGCATATACATTTCCGCATCCTCGCTAACAAATTTTGGTGCCATGAAACTGATATATTGGTTTGTGATACTACCCATATTTCCCACTTCCTCCACATGTTTTCGTTCATAAATGTCTTTATTGTTTGCCTGCTGGGTATCTTCGAATTAGAAAAAAAACTGCTAAAAAATATTGTTGTTCTCTCAGTCAGTACAGTGGATGAATTTTTAGCTAAACCTATTGTGTATTCTCCACTGTGCACGTGCTTCAAGTTGTGATGTACATAGTACCTCGCAAAATCGCATTTTACTAGTGGGAGTGTCATCTGATAATTACTTATTACTCTGATGGTTTTACGCTCAGAAATGCACCTAACAATGGTGGGGTTTTCTCCTAACCCTGGTGGGGTTTTCTCCTAACCCTGGTGGGGATTGCATTCTTGAGCACAGTACTTCTGGTATAAGCGTCGATCCCTAGTGTATTTGCTCCCTTGTTTTTAACTGGGGTGCTCAGATTTGACCTCGGTATTCCCTCTTTTTAGGTTTCTATGTATGCATATGGGCATTTTTTATTCTCTTTAAATATCGATTATCTTAAATATTTTTGGCGCTGATGTTATACAAATCATTAATAAATTTTTAGATTGCACATCATAATCAGTAGAATTTGCACCGAACCCTGGTGGGGTTTTGATAGAAAGTTGTGAGGTTTTGTGTATAAGAATGGGTAACGTATTGGCTCGCTATTATTGCAAAAATGCACCGAACCCTGGTGGGGTTTTTTATGCGAACCTTTGATGGAAATGCACCGAACCCTGGTGGGGTTTGATAAGCTAGATTTGCGCGTAAATGCACCGAACCCTGGTGGGGTTTTTGTAAGAGCTGTCAATAAAAACGCACCGAACCCTGGTGGGGTTCTAGATTCTTATCTTTGCTAAAAATGCACCGAACCCTGGTGGGTTTTTGTAGGGGCTAGCAATAAAAATGCACCGGACCCTGGTGGGGTTATGCCAGTGGCCTGGTGACTGACCTGATATTATTTTCTTCTGTCTTGGCTTAAAAATGCACCGAACCCTGGTGGGGCTATTCGCGGGGAGATGTTTAGTCATTTTTCTACCTATATATAGGTAGAAATAAAACTGCTGCATTTATTGACCTGACTCTGGTAGAGGATGAAGCTGGGAATGAGCGGATTCTAGGAGCCTGCTGCTTTTTAAAATGCGCCGGACTCCGGTGGGTATTATTGATATGTCACAATGTGATTGTGTTCCTATATATATGTAGCTGCTGGTCTGTTTATTGGGCACATATGAAAACTTTGTATGTATATGTTCCGATTTATATTTTGCTGGAAATACACCGAACCCTGGTGGGGTTTTTATAGGGACTAGCAATAAAAATGCACCGGACCCTGGTGGGGTTATCTGGCTGGATAGCTATTAGAAATGCACCGAACCCTGGTGGGGTTTTTGTCTCACGGTGATTAAAAAATGCACCGAACCCTGGTGGGGTTATCTGGACCAGATTTCTGAAAAATGCGCCGCACCATGGTGGGGTTATCTGGCTGGATAGCTATTAGAAATGCACCGAACCCTGGTGGGGATAAATGTAGTTAAGAAACCAAAAAATGCACCGGACTCTGGTGGGGATCAAACCTACTATAATAGATAGGAATTCTCCCAACCCTGGTGGGGTATTTATTTTAAGTCTGATTTTGTTTTGCGCCTAACTATGGTGGGGTTGTTTCTTGCACTATTCAGGGTGTGGCACCGGCCAGAGATGAGGTATCTAACTGCCTCAACATAAAAAATGCGCCACACCCTGGTGGGGTATAGCGCTGATGTTATTTATTGGCGGGAGATAGGGCCACATCTGAGCTCATTATGAGGTACCATGCAGTCAGATAATGCTCCATACCCCGGTGGGGAACTACTGTGTCTGCTCACGTTCGCGAGTGCGTGTCTTGTTGCGCACGCGTTTGCGCAATGGGTTATTCATCGCTTGGTATTCTTGAATAAGCTTGAGTGGGGGCAAAATTTCCCAACGGGATGCGAGCCAGTCTTTACTCCAGCGTGTCTGGTTCCTGTCTACATCAGTCATGCAGAGTTGCTTTCCAATAATTCCCATGGCTTCTAGTTTTTCCAGTGAGGCCTCTATGCGCGGTACGAAGCGTGAGGTCATGTGCCGCTCATCTACTTCAATCATACTGGCAGCCAACAACTCTGACATCATGATAGGCGTGCTAAAATCACCCTGTTTGGCTTGCTCACGCCAGCGTTCGGTCAGATAGAGTGCTACACGCAGCGCGTAGCGATCATTTTGTGGATTGAGTTTGAAGATCTGGCTATCTACTTCGGCCAGATAGTAGTTCTGATGCTGCTCATAGGTGCTGATCCAGTCACCAGGTGATACCAGAAAGCCAACTATGATTCTTTCGTTGAGTAAGGTTTTGCGGCTAACAACTGAATAGCGCATATATGGACCATCTACTTGAATCGAGACTGATTTGCCTTTGACGGTGATGGTACAATTCCCTCGCACATTGCAGGAGGCTAATAATGCTAGATCTTGTAGCACCCGCTGTTTTTGCTCGGTACGATAGCCGTCTGTGTAACGCTTGTTGGTGCCTGGATGTGCTACCCTGCTATGCTTTTGGACTCCTTGCCATTGAAGGATCTCTTCTAATAAGATAGCGACGCTTCCATTCTTAGAGACGCGGTCATTATGGCGACGAATATTCCAGAGTCCTAACACGATACGTGCAGTCAGAACCGTGCTTTCACTGAGTTGACGAATCTGTTTGAGCGCCTGCGGGATTTCTAGTGGCCTTTCAGGTGTACCTAAGTATACTTCGAGGGTGTTAGAGGCTAAATATGATATTTCTCCATCCCCGGCTTCCACATGTTTTTCTGTGCTAGCGATGCTTCTCGTACAGCCTGATCTGGTCGGTAATTTGTAACCTTAATATTTTCTGGAATATATGGAGTGACGTTTTCAAAGAGTGTGTTTTCACTCTCGATTTCAACCCCATCCAGGATACGCGCAATGTACTCTGTGGCCTCTTCCTCGGTCATGTAATCAGTAATACCTGCAAGGGTCTGATCAAGGAGAGTTGAGAGTTCGTTATCACTTTCAAAATCTTCTGTAAGGAACGCTTCGGTTTCTTCAGTCGGAACGAGATTAAGCTCCTGCTGTTGATGTTTTTCCATCAAAAATCCCCTTCAGGATACTTGGTGTAATGCTACACAAATTTTTACATGATTGCGCAAGGGCTTGCCCTTATTCTTATTGTACCGGTTAATTTCGCTTTCTTTGCGTGCTCTTTTGATATAGTAGCGCACAGGCGATAATAAATATTTCTATTACCTTTTTGTATCTATTTGTGCTTTGTGGGTAGGGTAGCATATTGTATGGCTCTTGTGAAGAGGCTGATCACTGCGTGACAAACTTTTTTTCAAGCGAGAGTCTGTTTTAGAAAGGTGAGTAACGCTTGCCAGGCATGCTCTGTTGCATAAGCATTTCCTTCAGGTGTTCCTCCATAGGCATTTCCTCTTGCATGGGCAATAGTTGTTGGTAGATATGGGTAGCCAATTTTGTGTCCTGCGTCAGCATAGCTTATATGCTGGTGCGGGTAGGGATGATAGTGATTGTTCAGGCGTTCTTCAATCATATCTCCAAACAGGGTGGATGGCCACATTAAGTCTTCTTGCCCTGAAATTATTAGGATTGGCCCACGGATTTTTTCTACCGGTATGCGCGCCTGCTCAAGATATATTTGATTCTGGAGGCTCTCCATATACGCTCGTCGAAAGGCAACAGGCGCCTGTGCCTGGCGCTGGTGTTGAATATATTCTACGAAGGCTGCTGAGGGGTGATAGGGGAGGAACGGTAGTTGTTGACCCCGATAGGTCCAGGATGAGCGTTCTCGGGGATCTTCGTTCGTTGCTCCCAATCCCTGATGTATCAGTGCACTGGGCGCATATGCGATGACGGCATTGATTTCCGGGTATGTGGCTGCTACTAGCAGGGCAGCTTCAGCACCTTTAGATAAACCAATGATAGCAATTTTTTTTGGCTGTACCTCTGGCTGTGTTCGTAACCAGTTGATCGCTTTCTTGAAATATTCTAATGGAATTTCTTGTAGGCGTGCCGGCAATGGTGCCGTACCAAAATAGGTCAGGGCGAGCGTACAGTATCCATGGTCCGCCAGGAGTGCGCTTCTTGATCTCTGCTGACTGACCGCTGGAACCACTTAAGAGTATGAGGCCTGGATGTGGTCCTCTTGTTTTGGGGGTATAGAAGGTTCCCAGTAATCCTTGTGCATTGACGGGCTCTACCCTGGTATCAGGTGCTAAAAAGCTGCGTCTATGTATAATTTCAATATTAGAATATCCTTCGATCTCTGCGTTAATGTAAATGTCCAGCGGTTGTAATGTCGTTTTGGCAAAATAGGTTTTTTTCGGCTCTTCAATTTTTGGATACATGGACATATGAGCCCATCGGATCACATTGGTTGGTAGGTGCCTTTTAATGGACGCTGAGAGCCTACCTGGATGGTCCCTCTTTCATTTGCTTGGAAGGTTGCTGTGGCTTGCCAGGTGATGCCATTGTCGTCTTGTGTTTTTGCGCTGAGTGTTATTTCTTGCCAGGGTGGTAAATGGCTTAGTTGTATGTCTATTTTGCGGTCGATCTGTGCCTGCGGCGGTTCAATGCTTATTTGAATATTGTGATGTTCCGTTGCTTTATCCATTTTAAAATTTGCCTTTTCTGTGCTGCAGATGATAGGTGCCGTCTTACTATAAATCTCTGTCTGCTCTCTCTGTATCTGACCTCTACTTCAATGGAAGCATCTAATTTTTCTGGCTGCTATTGAATTGTGCTACTTTAGTTATACATCTTATGGTCATGTATATGGAAACTAAACGCTAAAAATGTCCGTTATCTCTTTGAATGGTCATCTCTAGATTTTTCTTATAGTTCAAAAAGCCTTTTGATGGTCCTTTTTGAAGTACATATATTGGTCAATTACAGTTGTGGTTAACAGGGTATGCTTATCGTTATAACAGATGTTGATTTGTGGAGACAATTTTGCGACAAATTTATGATCATATTATGACTTGCGCATTCTATCATTGTTTGCAGAATCATCATGATGATTATAATACGTGGGCTGTTATTGATGAGCAAATTGGATGGATGAATCTATGAAGCAAGATGTGATCAATAATAACAATACAATCGAGCAAAAAGCATCTTCTCTCTCCCAATCTCAGACTCTAGTGGGTAAGTTAGCTGTTGCTGAGTCACATGCTCGTATCCCTTACCTGTCTATTAGTTCAAATATTTTATCGACTCTGCTGTTGCGCGTGGCTAGTCGCATCAGCTTTGTGTTGCTTGGTTTCTATCTGGGTGAGCATTTCGCTTCGGCGACGATGGTTGCTTTGGTATTGGAGTCATTCTATATTAGCGAGCTGGCATTGGCTCCAATCGCTGGTAGCCTGTCTGATCGTTTAGGTCGCAAACCATTTCTGTTTCTGGCTCCTGTGCTGGGCGCTTTAGCGGCTCTTTGCCTCATGATGGCCGCCTGGTTCTATCCTCGTCCCGATGCTTCACATCTAGATGGGCATCTGCTGTTGCTGCTTTTGTTGATCCTTTGTGGTCGCTTATTAGAAGGGGCTACAACCGCTCTGAATGCTCCTGCCTGTCTGGGATACATCACGGACACAACTGTAGGGGCTGCTCGTTTGCGTGCTCGCGTTATGACGGCTTTTGAAGTTGCTACTGTTGGGGGACTGGCTCTGGCAATCCCGTTCGGGGGCCAGGTGAGTAAATGGTTGGGCAATGCGGGCTTTTTAATTGTCATTGGTTTACATGTGCTGAATGTTCTGCTTGTTGTTTTCTTTGTAAAGGAGAGCCACCAGCGGGTGCCCCAGTCTGTTCGGCATGGTTCGTTGATGGAAAGTTTGAAGTTGTTGCGTGATAAGTATATTTTCACGTTTTTACCTGCCTGGCTGTCTATAAATACTCTGGTGGGTGCCTGGATTACGTTGATTGTGATTATGCTGACCTATCCTAATCCTGCTGCGGACTTGCGCCATCCTCATCAGTTGTTGTATGGGGGGTTTAGTAAAGATATTGCGACTTTGATTTTCGGAGGCTTTGGCCTGTTTTTTCTGGCTGGTATGGGCGTCTGGATGTTGGTCTTGCCGCGTTTGCGGCGTACAACTATTATGATGATTGGCTTGATCGGTCTGGGCCTGTGTGTGATTTCCCTTACGGCTATTAATGGATTAGGCGAAAACCTTTCAATGCTATCTGATAGTGCTCGGACTACTCTTTGGGTTTTGTTGTCGGTGGTGGTTTTTGGCATTGTCTTGCTGAGTGGGTTTACTCCTGCCTCTTTGACTCAGATGGCTTCAATTTCGGAACGTATGAGAGGGAAGCGCGGCGCTGTAATGGGACTCTACTCGGTCGTCCTGGGGTTGGGCCAATTAATTGGTGCCTCGATTGGTGGCCTGGCTGTAGATCTGGCTGGTTTCTATGGGTTGATGGGGTTCTCAGCTATCCTGGGCGTGCTCTCGTTGATCAGTGTCATCTATATGCGTGTGCATCGCCATGATCTAGTTTGAGGTGCAATCACGCTGCTTCCGTAGTACTGTATGGCTGTTTATTCTGTTTTGAAGAGCTTGCTTGTTGAAAATCCGTTGTGTAGGTGTATAATCAGGTCTAGTGCACCATTTACCTTTTGGTTTGCTGTTGCCCGAATGGTTGAGGAGCGGTTCACAGTTTGTTACTTCTTAATGCTTTCTCACGTGGCTCTTATGGCAGTTGTTTTATCCATTTGGGATAGCAAGATTTAATATGTGAGTCTTGTTGCGGTTGTGAACCGTTACAACAAGAGAAGCGCATGTGGCCTCTTTACATCAGGCTCATGCAGACCTAGAACCTTGAAATTATTAGTGAGGAGATATAGCTAATGGCAGATATCGCATATTGCGTTAAGTGTAAAGAAAAACGCGACATGAAAGAGGCCCACCAGATTACGATGAAGAACGGCAAGCCTGCACTGCAGGGAACATGCGCAGTCTGCGGCACTAAGCTTACTCGTATTCTTTCTAGCCAGAAGGCGTAAAGCTTATCAGACTCAGAAGTCCCATTACTCTTTTAGAGTGTGGGACTTATTTTTTTGCTTAAAATTGAGCTCTAGTGTTGATTGTGAGGGATATGGGATATATTTTTCGTGGCTTCTTTTTGCGTGTGGGTGATGAAGCGACTGCCCTGTCTCTAATGCCATCTATTACACAACAATGGGAAGAGGTGGTTATACGGCTGGTCGATGAGCCTTTTGTGGGCTTGGGGTATGCTTGCCAGAGCAGGCTCGCAGTATTTTTTCCGGGTCGGCAACTGGCAATGTGATGCATATCGAGTCAGGATCTGATCTGCTTGCCTGGAGTAAGTCTGTGCCGGACTTTGTGCTGGTTTATATAGAGGCTGAATGTTATGGAGGCCGATGTGATTATGGTGGCTATGTATGTTGTGATGGTCAATTGCTTGACTCTGTAATGCTCTCAGAGGACAAGGAGGGCCTTTAGAGTATCTACAGCAGTATCTGGCCGTTTCTGATCCGACGCTCTATTTTAAGCCCTTTGTGCGTGGTTTTTTTGCTTGATAAACCTTTGCTTAATAAAAAAGATTCCTTTGCCTTTTCAATGCATCTCCAAGACAAAGGAATCTTTGATGGCTGGCTGACTAGTTCATTTTTGTGATTTGTTTGTGACTACTTGTTGTGGTACCAGTGCTCTGAGTTAAAGAGGTATCTGTGGTATCTTGTTGGGTTTGACCTTGTGAGCTCTGGCCTGGTTGTGTTGGTTGGGTTTGTTGCCCCTGGTACGACTGCGGGGGCTGAGTCGGCTGAGGGCTGGCTGCCCCTGGTTTGACTGTGCCGGCTGGGTTGGCTGTGCCGGCTGGGTTGGCTGTCCTGGTTGACCCTGGGTAGGTGGATTCTGAGCTCCGTTGCAGTTGAAATTAATCTGGTTATTGGCTTTATCAAAAGTTACCTGGCAGGTCTGGTTATTGATTGTTGTTGTGCCTGTGCAACCATTGATGACGGTACCGTTAACTGAGCAGTTAGGTGCTGCTGTGTTTCCTGTTCCTCCTCCATTTCCTCCGCCGTTATTTCCGTTTCCTGCATTTATGGTGGCGTTAATGGCTACTCCGTTTCCATCTGTCGTAACCTGGATCGGATTTTGTACATTGAGTAGGCCTGTGCAATTCAATCCATTTTGTCCGAATGCGGTGTTGAAGCGCTGTGCCAGGAATGTGAATAGTGAATTGGCGGCGGCTGGATCAGGTGATGGTCGGTTCTTGGTAAATTGTGCGTCCAGCTGAATGCGGGCTGGTGCTATGTTGAGATAGTTTTTACAATAGGTTGTTGTATTGCCGTTGTTGGTGTTGTTGATGACTGGTTGGTCGACTCCTCGGCGATACAGGTTGGTTTTATTGTTATCGGCATTGTTGTTGTTCAGGGTCATTGGATCTCCCAGTGGCACGAGAGCCATGGGGGCTCCCTGGTGGGCAGCCGCTTGTATTTCGTTGAGGGGTAAGGCTGGCACCATTTTGCCGTTGTCAGCGAGGTCTGGTGCCGTCCAGGGCTGGCAGTTGAGGGCTCCATCTAATGCAACGTCTAGCAGGCGGTTGTCGCTAGCGTTAACCTGGGTCTGGGCGTTTTGTAGGGCTGCTACGTTGGCGGCTGTGTTTTGGGCTATTGTGCCATTGCCGGTGATCAGATACGTGGTGGTGACGTTGTCGCTCTGGTCCATGTCGATGACACTGAAATCACGTACCGTGGGACATGCCATGCCGTCAGCGGCTGTTCCTAGCGCCGGTGGGGTGAGTTGTCCGCGGCGAATAGCGTTGTTGGCGGCTGCGAAGAATGCTCGGGCGTTACAGTAGGCAAATTGACCAAAGATCGAGTTGTTGGCTCCGTTGGTACAACGTCCCATCGCCAGGCTGTTGTTTTGGCCTTGTAGTGTCAGGTTGTTGCCGTTAAAGCCAAACCAGAGTCCAACAATGGCATTAACTGGTAGGTTTGGTACGACCGGTTGGGCTGCGGGCTGTGTACCTTGATCGATGATCAATGGGTTGTAGACAGATATTTGTCCTGTAGCGGGGTCAATGACGGCTCCTTGCACAAAGGCTGCTTGTCCTGCGTTGGCTTCATTACAGGGGCCCATATTAGGATCGGTAGCAACCAGTTGATAAGGTGTGGCCAGTCCTTTGGCGCTCAGTGGATTGGGTGGAACTATAAGGGAGCAGTTCATATTGGCGTTGGCCGCATGCGAATTTATACGTGGCACGATGACCACAATGCCTGCAATCAAAATGATGATCAGTGGCACGCTGATGCCGATTAACATCAGTGGTGAAAAACGTTTTGGACGTCGAGGTTTGAGTGACTCTGGTCCCACGTTGCGCTTTGGTCTGATCTGTGTTTGCACGGTTTTAAAAACCCCTTTCAACTTCTGTGCGAGCATTTTTCTTCTACTGTAGCTTCTCAATCTTTCAGTCAGCTGCTAATAGACAACCGCTTGTCCGCTTTTGTAGTTGTACTATTGCATGATCACTTGCCTTAAAATATTGTTGGCCCATTGGCAAGCTGTTGCTGGTCTCTCTTTGCCCTTTGCTGATTTTCCTCATCCGGACTTTTTGCCATTCTCCAATGCTAGAGAATAGAAGAATGTATATGATTGCGTTTCCTCTTCTCTCAATTTTTGTATGCCTTTTTTTGAGCTTTCCCTTCCGTCCATCTGCATCTGCTAGAAATATATATCTGCATACTTTTATGTTTTGAGATGGCTTGAATTATTCTGGTGCCTTTTGATGAGGAACTGTTTAGGATAGTATCATGTTTTATGGGATATTTGTGCTTAGTGGTGGAGAAAGTGATATAAAAGTACCAATTTGGGTGGAGATATCTTAACCTGGATCGGCTCGCTATAGGGAATTAGTACTGATAAGTTGAGCTTTTTCTTTCTGTGTGAGCTATTCAGGATTTACATAATCCTGGCACTTTATAGGTTGTGCAATTGCTCTGCGGGACCTTCTTCACTTTTTCTTTAAAGCCAGTAGTTAGCTAAAAACTGACTACTGGCTTTGAATAGTATCTTTGGAGCTAGGTGGTTGTTTTTGTTTGACTCTGCCAGAAAGATGGAATGGATATATTTAATTATTGAAGGTGAAAGGCGATTTGAATTGTTTTTTTGTCGGGATTGAGGATTGGGCGGTATCTGGTGCCTCCGTGGCTATGGGTGCGCAGCTCAAGCCTTTGGCCTGGGCAATTTTTTGCGCCCAGATTAGCTCTTCGGAAAAGCGCTTTATACTGGGGAAGCGTTTGCCTGGATCTTTTTCGAGTGTGCGTCGGATAACTTGCTCGATGTTGGCGGGACAGTCCATGCCTCGTTCTTTGAGGGCTGGTGGTACGACAAATAAGTGTTGATGGGTGATCTCATAGAAGGTGCCGTTGAAGGGCCAATCTCCGCTGAGCCATTCGTATACCATGATCCCCAATGCATATTGATCGCTGTTTCGACAAGGTTTACCTTGTAGCTGTTCGGGGGCGGCGTATGGTGCAGTGCCTTCAAATTCACGTAAAGATGCATGAATGGGGCTCAGACTGTGGGAGATAATAGTGGTGCCAAAATCACTGAGCATTATCTCGTTGTTCTTGCCTAGCAAGAGGTTGTGCGGTTTGATGTCCCGGTGTACCAGTCCAAGGCTGTGTATATATTGAATGGCGAGCGTGATTTGTTGCACATATTCAATAATTGTTTCTAGCTCCACCCGTGTGCCACGAGGATGCCGCTGACGCAAGTTCCCATTCGGGGCATATTTCATGACTAGAAATGCTACCTCGTCTTCTATGCCAAAGTCCAGGATCGGGACTATATTGGGGTGATCGAGGTGTGTCAGGGCTGCGGTCTGGGTGAGAAATTTTTCCGCGTTTTCGCCGGTCCAGCGCCCATAGAGAAGCTTGATTGCCACGTGAGTCTGATCTTGAATGTTTTCGGCAAGATAAACTTCTGATAGGTCGCTTTTACCTAACAGTTGCTTGATGTGATAGTGACTAATATATTGATATGTATACTGGCATTCATTCATGAAATACCAAATTTCATTGTAGCTGGTTCAAAAATAAAGTCTGGTGTCTGTCTATTGCTGTTTTTCGTTTGCTTCATTTCTCTCAGCCATACAATTTTGCTGTTGTTGTTTGAGATAAGTGATGTAAATTTTCTTCAGTTTTGCTGGTTATGCTTTATCGTTTACATGCAACAGAAACATTACTGCGATTGTACTTGCTGTTTGGAAAGCTTGTCAACTAACAAAGGACGACTATCCTATCAGGATGAGTTTACCCTCTGGTTGCTTTTTAAAATTGCTTTTTTGTAGCATCCTCTCTTTGCTCTGGCGGATGCGGATGCGGCTATCGAGAAAAATATTTTTGTGGCCTTTCACTTTCTTTTTGCGGCAAGCTAAATCTGCTATTCTTATCGCAGCCTTGCTGGCTGGCGTTGAGGTGGTTGGTGCTGCGCTTTGCTAGTACCCGCTATGCCGCAAAGGCTGAACTTACTCTTGATTCTTGACATTTTTTGACTGAATAGTTAAAATGTTGACCGGAGAGTCATAAATTAAAAGTAATAGTCACAGCAATTACCAGGTTCAGCCGATTAAGCAAGGAGGCAGTCATATGAAGACGCCGGAGCATCGTTCTCTTAAGGAAAAGCAGCGCCAGGAGCGTGAAGATCTTATTTTGCAGGTTGCGCAAGATGTTGTTTTGGAAAAGGGTTATCGTGATACTTCCATGGATGAGATTGCTGCTCGTGTTGGCATTGCCAAGGGCACGCTCTATCTCCATTTTGCAAAAAAAGAGGATTTGATGTTCGCTTTTTTTGAACGTGAGATGCAGAAATTTCTTCAAGCAGTCGAGCAGCCTGTCTCTACTGAGTTGAGTGCTCAGGCAAAATTAGAATCTATTGTCAGTATCATGCATAAGGATCATACGGGGAAACGGGGAAATCTTTTATATATTCTTTTTAATAGCGAAGATTTTAAAATTACTTTGCAGCAGAAATCGTTGGATACGCTGCAGCGTATTTCGGCTAAGGTCAGGTCCTATTTAGAGGAGGGGAAGGCGCGCGGCGAGTTTGATCCTGCTATTCCTACCAGTATTATGCTCAGTAGTTTCTTTAGTGTGCTCTCTCCACGTGCTCATCGCCAGTTGTTCCAGCTTGAAGAGTTTTCGCATGATGAAGTTATGTTCTTTGTGCAAAAAATATATTTTCGTGGTATTGCTAAACCTGCAATTGTTTCTTAAGTCAGCCTCGATGTTCAGCAATACACTTGTCTGGTCGGGAATTGTGTGACTCGTTATATCCATAATTATGCATATTATTTGTCTGAGATAGAGTCTCTATTGATGTATATATGCATCAATAGAGACTCTATTGTTTTATTTGTGGTTACCGTATTGTTTGAGCCAGCTTGAGATTAAAATATAAGCCAGGCTGGAGGGTGGTGGTAACTCTGGTAGTGCATCGGGACTAAACCAGTGTACATCGTCGAGCTCGTTGTCCTGGGGCTCTACGGCGCCACTTTTGTAGCGTGCCATGAAGCCTACCATTAATTGACTGGGAAATGGCCAGGGCTGGCTGTTCATATATTGCAGTTCTTCAATTTCGATGCCCGCTTCTTCTTTGACTTCGCGGTGTACACATTCTTCGAGCGTCTCTCCTGGTTCTACGAAGCCTGCAATGAGTCCATAACGTTTGCCCCAGCCGGGTTTATGGGCCATTAGCATGCGTTTTCCATCATGAATCAGTACGATAATCGCTGGGATAACAGGTGGGTAGCCGGTGTAATCTCCTCGGGTGCAAGTTCTGCCCCAACCGCCTTCAACTGATACCATTGGGGAACCGCAGACTGGGCAGTAACGGCTGGTTTGATGCCAATTTATTAGTTGAGACGCATACGTTGCAATATTATATTCGATACCAGATAGCTGACTATAGAGTTCTCGCAATCCAATGGCTTTCCAGCCTGCAGGCAATGTTTCATCGGGGTCTATAGCGCAGGCTATGCATGGCTGCCCTTTGAAGCGCCCAAAATAGAGCAGTTCTTCGTGTTTTATATTGGCTAAAAGGTTTTTTTCTCCTTGCAATAAAGTAATATTTTGACCCTGGGCTTTTACCAGGAATCTTTGTTTTTGAAAAGGAAACCATAAGGCTGGACCAGGTGGAATAGGTTGTGGTGGATAGACGCGCTCAAAATCATTATTTATATGCGTATTGTCTGCTATGTTTTCTGTGTTCGCCATTGTATACCCCTATACATTCTCTTGTAGGTAGTCTGGTAACCGGGAGACGAGATAGTGCTGGTGGTTAGCCTGGCTTGCTCTACTTTTTATATATGCCATCTCTATAGCTGCCAATGCGGCTTCATTAACTGAGTTCATAGTATCACAAGTCTGCTCTAGCATACAGTACGTTCCAGTTGTCGCAGGGCTTTTTCATGTTCCTCTTTGGCGCCTGCGGCTGCCCACCACACATACTCCACCGATGAAAGAAGGTCCATCGTATCGCTTGTTCGTGATCTCTCTACGAGCTCTGGACGAAGCTAAAAAAGCCCTGCAATTGTGGAACACCGCCCCCACTCCCAGCGCCACCGCAGACGGCAGAGCGGTAGAGCCAGTTGTGAAGCAGGGGGAATAACAAAAGACAGAGAAACCGCTTGACATATTAATCAAACTTGAATTATCATACCCCATATAAATCATTTAGAGTACAAATTTTATGTTGTACTTTGAAGATTATTGATTCATATAAAACATATATATTAATATAAAGACATGCAATTTCCAGGTTTATGTGATTGAGGGGTTGGAGGTGTCTTTTGGAGCAATATGCATTGTATACACACCCATTATCTAACAGGGATGATACTCTCGCTCTACGTATAGTTTCTTTATCATCCCAGAATCCTGCTTTTTATCCTTCTATATCTGCAGCCTTACAGGCTTCTATCAGTGGCGATACCATTCTGGTTGAGCCTGGTACCTATCGCGAGTCTCTGGTTATTGATAAAGCTGTATCTCTGGTGGGTAATGGTGGCTCTACTAAGGTCGTTATCGAAAGTATTGATCTCCCCTGTCTTTCTCTCCAGGCAAATGCTATTCGTGTTGAAGGTTTCACTTTACGTAATCACCTGGCTGTACAGCCCAATCAATATGGGGTTGTGGATGTCTCTTCTGGACAGGTAGAAATTGTGGATTGTGATCTCTCTTCAGCTTCTTATGCCTGTCTGGTTGTCTCTGGATCATCTGCGGCTGCCAATCTTCGACATTGCCATATTCATGATAGTGATGGCTATGGGGTGCTTGTATGCATGGTGGGAAGCTGTAAGCTTGAGCAGTGTACTATTCAGGGAAATGCCCAGGCTGAGGTGGCGGCGCTTCAGAATAGTGATCTGTCACTGCAGGATTGTACTTTGTGTCATGGTAGGGGTTATGGCGTTCTGATTGATGGCTGTAGCCAGGGGCGGCTCTTGCGTTGTGATATCTATGATAATGCCCAGCCCGGAGTTGCGGTATATCAAGAGAGTGTCGCGGATCTCCTGGCCTGTAAGTTGCATCATGGGCGGGCGAGCGGGGTGACGTTCTGTCAGCAGGCTCGTGGCTTGGTACAGGATTGTGAGGCGTATGCGAATATTGGTTCCGCTATTGAGGTGAAGCAGCAGAGTACTCCTACCATTCGCTCGTGCAAGATTTATAAGGGGAAGTGGTCCGGTATTTTTGTGGGCGATGCCAGCCAGGGGATCATCGAGGATTGTGAGATCTTTGATAATGTGATGGCGGGTATTGAGGTGGCGTGGGAGAGTAATCCTATCATTCGCCATTGCCAGATTCATCGTCATTCTTATCAGGGCATCGCTGTTTTTCAGGGTGGCCGAGGCATTGTTGCTGATTGTGATCTTAGTCAGAATGTGCTTGGCTCTATCTCGGTTGAACCTGGCTCTCTGGTTTATCAAGAACGTAATAGTGGGTAAACTGGAGGCCCATTTGATTTCCCCGCTAAGCATTGATTGCTCCTTTTCCACATTAATCTGGTGTTTATCCCCTTGTATTTTCCTTTTTTGCTTCCTATAATATATATGACATAGATATCTATGTCATATATTGGATTGATGAATAGGTCTGTCCTGCGGAATAGGAGGTTTGCTGGATGCAGAAAGGGATTTTCAGATGTCCGCTACTTTTAATCAACCAGAGATAAATAGGAAAGAGGCTCTAAGGGATCTGGTGATTAGTTTGTTGATAAATGTTGCTGTTCCTCTTCTTCTGGTCTATCTTATGACGACCTACCTGCGGTTTAGTGAACTGGTGGCGTTGAGTGTTGGTTCGATCGTTCCCATTATCCATAGTGTCCTTGAACTGGCCCGTAAGCGTCGCCTGGACCTGGTTGCGGTTTTCTTTTTATTAGGGGTGCTGACGAATGTTGTGGCTATCTTCCTCGGCGGTAATCCTCAGCTGTTGGTAATTCGGGAATCCTTTTTTACAGGAGCCCTTGGCCTGTTTTGTTTGCTTTCTCTGTTGGTGATGCCTCGACCGTTGATGTTTTATGTCGGTCGACAGATGATGGTGGGCAATGATCCTGTGCGCATTCAACGCTTCAATGCTAGCTGGCAGGATCGTTATGTGCGTTCTGTTCATCGCATTATTACGATTGTCTGGGGCGTGGCGATGGTGGGTGAGTTCCTTTCACGTGTGCTTATCGCCTATACCTTACCTGTGACGCTAGCTTATGCTATTGGTGTTACGATCCTTACGTGTACCCTGGCCGGGACCTTTGCCTGGACGCTGGCTTATATTCGTTATGCCACTCGTGAGGGGCAGGAACGTAGGGAGCTGGCTCTTCAGGGAGAAGGAGACACTACTAGCTCTTGATAAAGTACGCAAAGGTGTGTAAAATACGTGTCTGTATACACCAAGCGAATTTGGCGAGAGAATTCATGTTTCTGTGAAGACGCTGCAACGATGGGATCGGCAAGGGGTGCTCAAAGCCCACCGCACCGCGACGAACCGGTGATACTACACGCAAGAAGACCTCCTCTTGATCCTCCCCCAGGAAGCGGGGCGAGACAGCGCATCATTGCCTATTGCCGCGTCTCAGTGTGGCGCAAAAGCCGGACCTGGAAAACCAGCGAAGGATACTGGCCGAGTTTTGTGAAGCGAACAGCACAAGTTTACCACCGAATTGGCACGGACCGCTGGAGGGATTGGCATCGAAGATCTCCACATCTTGGGGATGATGGCGAACCGCAAGCTTTCCCGTGCCGTTGCTGATGCGGCGATGGGACAACTCTTGCAGTTTTTGAAAACCAAAGTGACGGCCTCTGGTGGAAATCTCTTCATCGCCTCGCGCTGGTTTCCTTCCACCAAACGCTGTTCGTGTTGTGGACACGTCAAAAAGCGTATGCCGCTCAAACATCGTACCTATCAATGCCTGGTTTGTAAACTCGTCTTGGACCGCGATCTGAGTGCCGCGTTAAATCTTGCGTGGTTCGCTACCGACATGCTTCGCCAACTTTCTGCCTAAAGTTGGCCGTCCTGGGCAGTGGCTACGACCGGACGTAAAATGCCTGTGGAGCCAATGTGAGACCGAAACGGGAGGGCTGATCCAAAGGTTCCCGTGCTCTGGCAACTGGCTGTGAAGCAGGAAAAACTGACCGTTCAGACATGTCTTGCACATGTTTGAGTATGAGAAAGGTAGCAGAGTAGGGTTTATGGTAGAGAGTTGATCATTATGGGGAAAGAAAATAAAAGCAGGTATGCATTGCTGGGGATTTTAAGTCTGGCTCCTATGTCTGGTTATGACTTAAAAAAAATGACTTCTTATAGTATCGGCCATTTTTGGAATGAGAGTTATCCGCAGATTTATCCAATGCTGAAGCAGTTGGAGTCCGAGGGCTTGACTACCAGTATTGTGGAGCGGCAGGAGGGTAAGCCTGACCGGCGTGTGTATACCTTGACTGATACGGGCTGGGAGGCTTTGCGGCTCTGGCTGGGTGAGCCTTTTGAATATCAGGTTGAGCGTAATGAACTGTTGCTTAAACTGTTCTTTGGTGGTCTGGTGCCTTCGACTATTAGTGTTGAACATGTGGAACGCCATCGTAGATTACAATTGGAGGCTCTGCACCACTATGAACAGGTTGAGTTTGAATTGCAGCGCGACTGGCCTACACATCCACAACTTCCTTACTGGCTTATGACATTGAGTGCGGGAAAATATATATCCCAGGCTATTGTCTCCTGGTGTGAGGAGACCCTGCTTAAATTGGAAAAGCTTTAATTCTCTCTCTTTGATTTTTTTGCTGCGATGCGTCTATCTTAGATAGAAGCACATCATATACTATTCACTAAACTGATTTATTATGTGAATATATTGTAATATGCTGGCAGGAGGCTTTTTATGCCTAGAAAACTTCTGATTGTTAGCGGTATTGCTCTTCTCTTTTGTGTTGGTGGTATCGCTCTTCGCTCTATTCCTGCTCTGGCGTATTCACAGCATTATATCCATGTCCTTTCTTCTCCACCTCCAACTATTCAATCCGTGGATGATAAGGCTCAGGCTGCCCTGGACCGAGCTCAGGATGGGTTAAATACTTTGAATCTTTTGTCCACTGTCTTTAGTCTGGTTTTTACTGTGTTGGGTATTGTGGCTGGTATCTTTACCTTCCTGGGTTTTCGTTCTTATCGTGAGGTGGCCTCACATGCGGCTGAGATCAAGCAGAGTGTGGGTGAGATACGGGCTGAGGCTGATCGGGCCCGCAAAACTCTGGTCTATATGGGAGTGGGCGATCGCTTGATGGATCAGAAGAATAAGCGTGAGGCGCTGGAGAATTATCGTAAGGCTGGTAGTTTGATGCCCGATGATGCTCAGATTCAATATGTGCTGGGTCGCATCTATAGTGGGCTGGGAGAATTTGAGATGGCTATCGCGGCCTTTGAGACTTCTCTTGCTTCTCAACCAGATAATCGGGCTCGCGTGATGAAGGAATTAGGTCTGGCCTATCGTCGCCGTGGTGATGTCTTGCTGCAAGATGATGATTATACGCGCGCCTTGAGTTACCTTAAGCGCTCTTTTATTTTGGATCCAAATGATGCTGATACATTGGGGATTATGGGGGGCTTGTACCGACGTCAGAAGAAGCATACTCTGGCTATCGATGCCTATAAAAGGGCTGCTGATTTGGACCCCAATTCGTCGTATGCGTTGGGTAATGTGGCTAGCCTGGCCTGGTATGAGGGCAATGTTACTGAGGCAAAGTCTTTCTTTCAGGATACTGAGCGTGCAGCTTTGCGGCGCATTCGTAAAGGCCAATCCGAAGTATTCTGGGATTTTTATGATCTGGCCCTGGCTCAATTGGCGCTGGGTCAATTGAATAGTGCTCTCACATCCTATAAAGAAGCTATCAAGCTGACACCTGGAGTGGTGCAGTTCAATGCTGTCTTGAACAATCTTGCTTTTATCAAGGATGCTCCTCAGCCCATGCCAGACCTGGATGAGGTAATCCGTCTGCTGGAGAATGCCAGGGATATGGCTTAAATCTTTCTGCATTGAAGTCTATCCCTGGCTTTGTTCAATTGGCGAGATTGGTGTGCCTGGTGTTTTTCGTATATTCATAGCGTGCCGGTGTTATGTATGGCTTCGTAGCTTTGTTGGAAGATGTCATTTTCGACGACCCAGATGGCTCGTCCGGTGTTGATCAGGTAGTCGCCTGCCTGGCCGATAAAGGTCTTTCCGTCTTTTAATTCGACTGTGAAAGGCTGGTGTATCTGACAGGCATGGCGCACATTTTTTGGGCTATACCAGGCAAAGCCTTCGCTACATTGGTCTGCATCGCGTGTATAATTGGCCTCGAAATAGCTTTGGGAAATTGGCCATTCTTCGTTCTGTATGCCTCGTGCCAGATAGTCACCGATGACAAAGTCCATTATACCTTCAAGGGTTTGGATTTTTCCTTGCTTTTGCTGGTAATCTTTGTATGTTAAAGGCCGGGCATGCAATCTTGCTTTCTTGCGATATGGCTGAAATGGGAAGCTATGGATTGTCTCTTCAGTGATTTTCATTGAGCTCGCTCTTTTCTGTGCATTGCTACGTGCTATCTCTATAAACATAGTATATAACTCCGTATTTTTCTATGGGTTTTTACTGTATAGTTTTATATTATTGTGCTTCTCATCAGATAGAACGTAAGAGAAGAGAGATTATAAAAATGGTTTATTTTTGTTAATCCCATAATTGAAGCTGTCTTAGCACGTCTTTGGCTGGTGGCCAGCTGCTGGTTGTGCCGGTGGTCAGGGTACTTAACATGGGGTCGGCGATGTGGCGCATCTTGAGTAGCCGTCGATTTAGTTGAATTTTTTCCCAGCCCTCCAGCACTTTTTTTTCTAGTGCCTGACTTAATCTGCCGCTGGCGGCTAACTCTTCTAACTGTAATCCGTTGGCTAATAAACGAGCCGCTGTACGTGGTCCGATTCCGGCGATCCCTTCGATGTTGTCTGAGGCATCTCCTGTGAGTGCCCTGAAATCACACCATTGTGCCGGCACTACCCCAAATTGGGTCAGGATATCTTCGTGTTGAACAATCCATTGCTCTCTTTTGCGGGCGGTATTGAGAATTCTGGTTGTCTGGCTGACCAATTGATAGAAATCTTTATCGGTAGACATGATATAGATCTCTCTCTCATTTTTTGCTTCGTGGGTTATCAGGGTTGAAATCAGGTCATCGGCCTCGCATGTCTCCAGTTCTAGCCAGCGAATCTGTAGTGCATCCAGGCCTGCTTTGATGTCTGGCATCGCTGTGAAGATGGTTGGATCTTTCAGTATGCGCTGGGCTTTATATTGCTCGTTTTCTGCTAAGCGACTGGCGGTACCCTGTATGCCGTCAAAAAATACTACCCATTCGGCATCCCCGATCTCTAAGGCTGCTTTACGCGCAATCGCGAAAAAGCCAAAGACGGCCGTCCGATCTACCCCGGAACGGCTCTTGATCGGGGCTGGAAAGCCGAAGGCGGCCCGAAATAATAAATTATGACCATCTACAACCACAAGTGGTACCATAATGCTCTTTACCCTCCCAATTTTGTTTATTCCTCTTAGTGTAACTCATCTTGTCCATGCTCAAGTTGCTGGCTTCCATGTTGCCCCTTCCTCATACCGCTTTCATGGGCGCGGTCGACAGCCTGGAGCTTGCTGAAGATATTGGAGACGTAGTTGCGGACCATGTTGTGTCCCAGGATGAGTTGGTTAGCGATCTCCTGGTTGTTTTTGCCCCGGGCTATCAGTTCAAGGATTTCGCGTTCGCGTTCGGTCAGGTCGGGAAAGAGTTCTTTTTGGGCTGATATTGTGGGTGTGGATTAGGTTCTTATTGTTTGGTGCAGAATGTGTACGTAGCACACATTCTGCACCAAACAATAAGCAAATTCGGGCGCGTCAGCGCACGTAAGCAAGAGAGTAACAGAATTGCGATGAAAGAAAGAAGTAAGATCAACACATTGTATATCGCTATACTGCAAGCATTGACCTATCCAAGTAAGAGGATGCATACTATAAAGTATCAGCATTTAAAAATGGATCTAATTACATTTCGATCTAATATCTATTTTGTCCCTGAGTTAAGAAGAGGATTTCATGGCAAGATCAACGCGATCCCAACGAGGCAATCGTAGGCTTTCCCCTTTTTCATCGGTAGTGACACTCGCATTGTGGCGTTGGAGACAAACAGGATTTTTAATGGGCGTGATTGCCCTTGGTATGATTGCTGCGGTATTGATTGCCGGTTCAATTCCGTTATTTTCTGATGTGATGTCTACGGCTGGTCTGCGCAATACGTTGCGTTCGACTCCAGATGATTCTACTTTATCGGCTACTGCCAATGTGGCTGCCCTGTCTGCTAGCTCGATTGCAGCGGTCCATGATCAGTTTGAATCGTTGATTAAGCCGAGTCTGGGGTCGTTTGTGCAGACCCCTGAGTTCTTTTTTGTGAGTGGCGATCTTTCGTTCGCGGCGCCGTCGAAGGAAAATCGTTCACTGGTGGTGAGTGCTGTGAATGCGGCTCATGCGCAGTCTCACCTGGCTCATTTAAAAGGGCAAGTTGCTGCTACAACTAATGCGCAGGCTAATACCATCGATGTGATGATGACTCCTTTGACGGCCCAGCGCCTGGGTGTGAAGATTGGTTCGACGATTCCACTTTATTTGAATTACTATGCTAAACCTCTACCAGGCCCCTATTCTGGTACTCCTTCACCTCCTCAGAAGGAGTTGTTGTTGACTGGTCGCGTTGCGGCCCTCTTTGATATTGATCCCGCCAATAGCGCGTATTGGAATGGCAATAATTTCCAGCCTACCAGTGTCTCTGTGCAGGGTCATTCTCTTTATACCTATAATTTAATGGTTTCAGAGGATCGCCTGGTTTCTGTGATTGAGCAGTTGCGGGCCCAGAATAAGGCTGATGCTATCTTTTCGACCGTTGGCGCTTATACTTTTTCGTGGTCCTATCATTTGAATCCTACCCTGGCCACGGTTGGTAATCTGGATAATTTGATTAATCAATTAGCTTCTCTACAGGATCAATATCAGGCTAATTATGGGGATAGTACCTTTGTTCAGGATGCTGCTAATAATTTTCCCTATGTGTCTAAGTTGGATTTGTCGAGTACGCTTTTTAGCTATTCGGATACCCCCAGTAATCTTGAGCGTTTTCGTAGCCGTATCTCTGTGGCGCAGATTCCGGCGGCTGTTCTGACGATTATGATTATGGTGCTTATCCTCTTTTTTGTGAGCTTGATGACGAATCTGCTGGTGGATCGCCAGTCTGAGGCTATTGCGATTTTACGCTCGCGCGGTGCCAGTAGTGGCCAGGTCTTTTGGGCTTTGATGACGCAGTGTATTGGGTTGGGGGTCGTGGCGCTGGTGATCGGGTTACCTTTGTCTGTGTACTTGATTTTTACTATCGCGGCGCGCATCTTGCCTGTGAGTTCACGCGATGCCTTGAATGTGATTACCAATAGTCCGCTCGCTGCCCTTGAGCGGGGTGTCTGGTATGGTCTGGCTGTAATTCTGGTAGTCTGGTTGACGATGAGCCTTTCTATCCTGGGTGCTTCGCGCTCGGATGTGCTGGCGATTCGTCGGCAGTCGGCGCGTAGCAATAAGCGTCCCCTCTGGCAGCGTTTGAATCTGGATATTATCGCGGCCGTTATCGCGTTGGCTGGCTATGGAGTCTCTTACTATCTGACCAGTCTGAGTAATGTTATTCAGGGTGATGCGAAAACCTTGATCGTTACACCTTTGTCGATTATTGCTCCTTTCTTTTTGATCATTGGTTTGATGTTCTTGTTTCTGCGTATCTTTCCATTGGTGCTGCGTCTAATGGCTTCGCTGGTTAGCCGTGGTCGAGGGGCTGTCTCTATGCTGGCATTGGCGCAGATTGGGCGTACACCGCGCCAGTCGATCAGGATGACTTTGTTGCTGGCATTGGCTACGGCTTTTGCTCTCTTTACCCTGGTTTATACTGCGACCCAGGCGCAACATATTCAGGATATCTCTATCTATCAGGTTGGCGCGGATATGAGTGGCGAAAATTATGCCACGACTAATCAGCATACTGTGACGAAACTGACTAGCCTTTATAAGGGTGTTCCTGGTGTTATCTCGGCCAGTGCGGGCTATCAGACGCAGGCGGTTGGTGGTCGCGGTGGTGGTATTACCCTTGAGGTGCGCGCTGTTGATGCTGCAAGCTTTAGTTCGGCGGTAATCTGGCCTTCTCAGCAGGAGTCACAAAAAGGGAGCGCTCTCTTGTCTCAGATGGCTTCTAAAAGCAAGGTGGCTGTGAAGTTGGGTGTGCTGCCAGTCATTATCGATTCTAATACTGCCAATAGCCTTTTACTGCATGTCAATTCTCCTTTGACTGTGCGTATCAGTGGTTTGAATATCACTGATATGTCGTGTGTGGTGATTGGCATTGTGCCTCATATTCCGACCGTTAATGATCGTATTGCTGTGGGCGGTAAAGGAAGTATTATTCCCGGTGGTTTGTTGATGGACTATACAACCTATGAAACAGTCTATACCAACAAGTTGAATCAGTTGAAGAAAAACTTCATTGTGTCTGATGTGCCGGCCATCAATCATGTCTGGCTGCATACTAAGTCTGATGATGCTTCTTTAAGTAGTATTCGTACCGCTTTAAAGAAGCCCCAGTATGGACTGCAAAATCTGCAAGATCGCTGGCAGATCCTGGCTTCTCTTAATACTGATCCACTTTACCTGATTCTCTCGGGCCTGATGATTGTGGGTACAATTACTGCTCTCTTGCTGGCCCTGATTGGGGATCTCCTGGCTTCCTGGTTGAGTGCTCGTATGCGCCTGACGAACTTTGCTATCTTGCGGGCCATTGGTACGACTCCGCGCGAGGTTGCGAGCATGCTCACCTGGGAGCAGGCGATCGTTTACACCATTGGGCTGTTATTAGGGATTGGTTTTGGCCTTGTTCTGGCTAATACTATGATACCTGCCCTCTCTTTTACTGATCTGAATAGTACATTGGCCAATAATGATCAGCTTTACTCGCTACAAACGGCTTTCCCGACACGAGTGATCTTTCCGTCTACCCTGATCTGGGGTTTGATTGCCATCATTGGCCTTTATGCTATTGCTTTGATTACTATGGTAAGCGTGGTCTCTCGCCCAACACTCGGGCAGGCGCTACGCCTTAATGAAGATTAATTCGCGGCTCTACAACCATCATTAAGGGTTACAATCTGTGGGTCTCGGTGGCGCAAGGTTGTAACCCTTGTAATTGAGGCCGGAGGGCCTCTTTTCTTCTCCTTTGACTATTGGAGGCAAGCGGGAGTTTTCCGGCATTTTTATGGTGGAAGAAAGATATGAGTGATGTTACTGAGCCTGTACATCCGTTGCAGGAGGGTCCATTATATCCGGCTGGCCATGATCGCGATGCGTGGTTAGCTTATTGGAAGGCCCGGGGCCAACATTGGCGTAGCGAACCTGAAATTGATGCTGGCCGTCAGCATTATCTGTCTCAGTGTATGGCTGTTGTGCCTGATATTGCTCAGGGCATCTATCCTTTTAAGGGGATATCCTTGAGTCGGGCTGACCTTGAGTGGTTGCTGGCTGGACATGAGGATGGCCGTGGCCCGGTCGATTGGGACGATGAGCAGCAACGTGGACGCGAAGGATTGGATATGCGGGGTGTTAATCTGAGCCGCTTGAATCTGCGTGCTTTGCCGCTGGCTCGCTTGCGAGCTGCACTTACCTGGGATGAATGGACAGGGGCGACAACTGCGCAGCGGATCGAGGCTCAGGCTCATCTGGAGTATTGTGATCTCTCGCATGCTCACCTGGAGGGTGCGGTCCTTAATCGGGTACAGTTGCAGCATGCCAGGCTGACTAATGCTAGTCTGGTGAAGGCTGATTTGAGTGAGGCGCAGTTGCAGAATGCTCAGCTTAGTCGTGCGCAGCTCCAGGGGGCTGATCTGCGTAAGGCGCGCTTGACTGGCGCGGTTTTGCGTGAGGTGCAGGCTCGCCAGGCCGATCTGAGCGAAGCTGTTCTGCAGGGCTGTGATCTGAGTAAGGCTGATTTACAACAGGCGAATCTGCGCAAAATTTTGGCTCAGCAGGCTGATTTTAGCCTGGCCCACCTTGAACAGGCGTATCTGCACGATGCTCATTTGCAGGAAGCTAATCTGCGCGGTACCCATCTTGAAGATGTTGATATGACCCTTGCCTTTCTTACCGGATCAAGTTTGCGTCAGGCCTACTTGCAACGTGCTTATATTCGTGGTGCCCATTTAGAGCGGGCTGATCTTTATCGCGTTCACCTGGAAGCAGCTGATTTAAGTCGCGCTCATCTGGAAGGCGCGTTTTTGCAAGGGGCTTTTTTTGATCGTTTTACCTGCCTGGATGATGTTCAGTTGGGTAGTGCACAGATTGGTTGTGCTTCGCTGGCTGATATTCATTGGGACTATGTCAATCTGGCTGGCATTCATTGGGATGCGATTAGCCGGATTGGTGAGGAGCGCCATGGCGGTGAGGTGATCTCTTCTCGGCGTGCCGCTAAATCTCTGTCTCGTCCTGGCCAGTCGCGGGTGCGTAAGGCGGTTCGTACGTATCGTCAGCTGGCAGCTGTTCTGCGCTCCCAGGGACTTTATGAAGAAGCGGGACGTTTTAGTTATCGTGCTTTGGTTTTGCAGCGTGTGGTTTTTCGTCTGCAGGCGCGCCAGCGTCAGGTCCGTTTTGATGTGCGGCTGCAATGCTGGGGAGCGTGGTTCGGTTCCTGGTTCCTCGATCTACTGGCTGGTTATGGTTATCGCCTCGGTCGAAGTATTCTTTTCTATCTTGTTTGTATCATCTTTTTTGCTTTGCTCTATCTTCTTCCTGCTTTGCCGCTAGCTGCCATCCATCCTGCCACCTGGTTGGATGCCCTGCTTACTAGCCTCAGTTCATTCCATGGTCGTACGCTCTTTAGCGTCCATCTGCCAGCGGGCCATCTCTTTGCCTTTATCAGCGCCCTCGAAACCATCCTCGGTTTCTTTTACACCATTATCCTGGTTGCTCTCCTCACGCGCCGCTTGCTGCATCGTTAGCCATTACATTGCACTCATTGAGCTTTGTTTGGTGTGATTCTTATGGCCGCGATAGAGCGGAAAGGCTGCTGGTTGCTGTTGCCGTTTCCGCCCTGTCAGGGGTTGCCTGTTTTGCTTTGACTTATTCTCCGTGGAACATGGGTATGTACATAGGTAATTTGCGCGTGGCGATGGCGAAGTGGAGTGGATAATTGATGACCAGGGAGTGAAAGGCGCCATCGCGTTCTTCTGTGAAGTGATAGGCGACATCGTGATCGGTCTCGGCGATGAAGATATTTTCACTGACCGGGAAGAGCGGTACCTCCTTGGTGCCTTTGCGTAATAGGATGCGTTGTTCGTGTTCGATGACTTCTATGCGTGATCCTGGCATGTCGTAGTGGCCGACGACTTTTTTTAAGGCGACCAGCTCTTGCGAGAGGGTCTGGTGGGTCGTGCGTGGGAAGTCGATATATTGAGCGGCGATCTCCAATGCGACACGTTCTGTGGAAAATTCTCTGTGATTGGTTAGGATCAGGATGGTCAGGTTGTCCTCAATGAATCTGGCTATGAGGGAGCGGAAGCCGTTGGCCCAGCCGCCATGGCAGGCTAGCGTTTTGCCCCGGTATTTTGAGAAGGACCAACCGAAGCCGTATTCTACACAGCGTCCATCAGCCAGGCGCACTGGTGTGAACATCAGTTGTTGTGTGGTAGCGTCTACCAGGATGTGCTTGTGCAGGGCCTGCTCCCAGATTAACAGGTCTTCCAGCGTGGATTCCATGGCGCCCGATGAATGGGTGCTGATGCTGCTGGTGAGCGGGGCCGGGATAATGCTTTCTCCTTGCGTAATATAGCCACTGGCGCGATTAGGGATGATCGGTGTGGTGCATTGGAAGTAAGAATGTTTCATACCCAGTGGCTCAAAGATGGCTTGCTGGATGAACTTTTCATAGTCGGTCTTGGTAATGCGTTCTATGATCAGTCCTAGCAGGTGGTAGCTTGAGTTGCCATAGTAGAAGTTGGTGCCAGGCTCAAATAGTAGTGGATGTGAGCGGAACATGGCGATCACTTCTTCAATGCTGAGATGCCTGGCCGCCTGCTCCTGGAAGGTGGGCAGCTCGGCGACATTGACCAGTCCTGAGGTATGGTTCAGTAAGTGTTTTAAGGTAATATTGTGCCAGGCCTGAGGGCAGTCAGGCAAATGATCGGACAAGCGGTCTTCAATGTGAAGCTTGCCCTGTGTTTGTAGTATCAGGATCGCCATTGCTGTGAATTGTTTGGTCAATGAGGCAATGCGGAAGACGGTATCTGGTCGAACGGGGGTGTTCCATTCGAGCGAAGCGAGCCCGTAGCCCTGGCAATGGAGCAGGTTCCCCGCCTGCAAAATTCCAATTGCTGCTCCAGGACCGTTGCTTGCCAAACGTGCCTGTACTAAAGAGTCGATAGTCTGTCTCATCGGTTACCCCTTATAAGAAAGAGAATAAAGGCAGGCTATATGTGTCCTTGGGTTCGTTTCGTCGTGTGAGTTGTTCTGTTAGATGGCGACATGGTATGGCCGTGAACGAACTGGACGAAACATGGGCGCTTCGATATCTATGCTCGTTCATCAACACCGCCATGGTGGAGCATGGGAAAATCAAAGGGGGAAAGTACGCAACTGCGCGTCTGACTTTTTTCGGACACTGATCTATATCCTATGGTATAAGCATACAGAATTCCTGGCTGAAAAACAATCGTTCGTGCTCATAATTGCTTTTTGCCCTACGATTCTATCCCCCTTTTCGGCTATCTTTTCCTATGCGAATAGTTTGCGTAGGCCATCCCCCCAAAATGGCAGGCAAAATTACTTGGGTTCTTATTCAGAGGGGTTATACCGGGGTTGCAGGTTGCTTTAAGCCAATTATAAGACAGGTGGTATAAGACGTATAAGACATGAGATGTTTTTTGTGAAAAGATGTTGTTGCTCTTATTCCATACATGTTACAGGTTTGTACTGATCTATGTCTCTTTGTGTTTTCCTTAGCCCTTAGAAACTGTGTAAATCCGGGCCTACTCTAAAAGTATTTGTACCTTAACAAATCTCTTTACAGTCTTTTTTATCTTTGTCATATTTTCTTACTAACTACGTTTTTATTATTGATTAATGTACTATTTGCTGTCAATGGCTATAGTACCAATATCTTTTGGACGCCCTGGTATGGCGTAACCCTTTGCTGTTTTTTTTCCTCGTTGCGTGGTTTTCTACTTGAGAAGTGGTCTAGGAGATGTTGGAAATGCGCGCCACTTATACTCTGAACATGTGCATTGCATTGTTAGCTAAATTTTGCTGTAGTATGTGATTTATTTATCTGTAAATGTTCATTGTTTGTTTTGTTTGCCTGTACTTTGTGTTGAAACAGTTTGTGAGAGGATGTCTTTGCGATGAGTGAGATTGCTCAACTTCGTCAGCAAATTGAGTTAGAGCTGGTTGCGATGCGCCGTGGTCTGTCCGGGTTGTCCTGTGGGTCTGCCCGTCATGCTTTTATCCATGCACGCATGGATCGCATTGGGGAGTGGCAGGATAGCCTGGCCCATCATCTGGGTGAGAATGATGCGACGATGGTGGTGTGTGAGTTGTATATCCAGGCGATGGAAGAGCGTGATTGTCTGGTCGGGGCTATCTAGTGGAAATGTTACTCTGTAGTGCTTACTTGTATGCTGCTGTTTTTACGTCTCTTTGAAGTGTCTGTGGATTTTGACGTTTTGAGCATACCAGAGGAATGAGGCATGTTTGCAGAGTTTTTAACAATGTATGATATCCATCGTTGGTTGCGTTATGTGACATGGTTTGGACTTGCTTGTCTGGTCGGATTTTTTCTGGTTGCTGAAGGCGGCCTGCCTCCACAGTCCTGGTTATTTTTGATCCAGAGCTTGCTGGCTTTGCCCGTTCTCTGGCGCTTTCATGGCTTTTCGGCCTTTGTGCATATCTTGAGTCCACTTGTCTGGTCGGTAATCTGGGGCTGCCTGTGGTATGTGCTGCTACGGATATGTATGACGCTTTATCAGCATCATAAGCAGCTGGCGCTGTGCATGACTCAGTCGCTGGGTAGGTCCTGGTTGCCATCTCAGCAGCTCTCATTGGCTGTCTCTTCTTCTCCAGTGCGTGGTGTGGATACTCTGAGTGTGATGGTGCCGCGTTTGCGCCTTCCTCAACGTGCACCTCTCTCCGGCCAATCAGGATCTCTGGTGTTACCTCAACGACATGAGGATGTGGCGGATGTGCCGACTCGGCCGGCTGAGCCTGCTCGCCCCACTGTTCCTCTGGATTCGTTGTCTGCCGAGCATCCTGGGGGGTTGCCTTTTCGGATTGGGGTTGGCTGGCATACGGGGCTGGCGCGCCGCCATGCTCCTAATGAGGATAGTGTGGTGACGTTTCAAGGATCTTATACGTATCAGGGGCGTCTGTTGCCTTTTAGCCTGTTTGTGATCGCCGATGGGATGGGTGGCCATGAGGATGGTCTGGTGGCCAGTCAGATTGCTATGCAGAGTATGTCGCATACTGTTTTGCAGAATATTATTATGGGCCGCGAGTTGAGCGATGAGTTTTTCACCGATATGCTGGTGGGGGCGCTGAATGGGCCAATATGGCGATTTATCAGCGCGCGCAGGCCGATGGTACTGAGATGGGGACAACGCTGACGGCTGCTTTGGTGATTAATATGCGGGCCTATATTGTGAATGTGGGAGATAGCCGGACCTATCTGTTCCGCGATAGCGCTGGTTTGATTCAGATTACGCGTGATCATTCTCTGGTGGCTTCTCTGGTGGCTTTTGGGCAGATTACGCCCGATGAGATTTATACCCATCCTGATCGTAGTAAGATTTATCGTAGCCTTGGGCAGGGAGATGAGTTGCATGTGGATTCATTTGCGATTGATCTTCAGCCTCATGATCGTTTGTTGCTGTGCTCGGATGGTCTGTGGGAGATGGTCCGTGATCCGGCTATTGAGCGTGTGGTGCGGGCTAATGATAATCCATCTGTGCTGTGCGATCGTCTCGTTCAAATGGCTTTGCGTGGCGGCGGTTGCGATAATATTAGTGTGGTGGTCGCTGAGGTTTGAGCTACATTGTGAGTGGAATCGAGAGGACGTGCTGAGTAGTAAATCTGCTCGGCACGTCCATTTTTTATGATATTAGCCTTTGACCAGGTATTTTCTGAGCCAGGCCAGTGTGTGTTGCCAGGCGTCATCTGCATCCTCGGCCCGATAGCTGTCCTGGGTTGTGTTGAAAAAAGAGCGCGTGGCCTGGGGATAAACGATGATCTGGTGCTCTTTTCCATATGCGGTGAGCTTGTCTTCGAGCCAGCGAATGTACTCTGGGGAGATCGTTTCGTCTTCTCCTCCGTAAATACCCAGTAATGGGGCATTGGTTGTTTGAATGGCCTCCTGGTGGCTGGGATTATTAGGATCCCCGCTGCCACCATAAAAGATCACCAGGGCTCCTGGTTGGTGCCCGGTTGAGGCGAGCATGGCTGCCAGGCTTCCTCCCATGCCGAAGCCGAGTAGTCCCACTTTGTTGGGTGTGACGAGGGTGGAGTTCTCTAAATAAGCTATGGCTTGCTGTATTTCTTGCAGCGCGCTCTGGCGGTCAAGCTGTTGGGCAAGCCGTTGGGCCTCTTCCACTGTTGTGGCAACCTGACCACGATAGAGATCAGGAGCCAGGGCGGCGAAGCCTTCCTGGGCCAGGCGTTCTGTCACCTGTTGAATATGTGTGTCAATTCCCCACCACTCTTGCAGTACGACAACACCTGGGAAGGTTCCTTCGCCTTTAGGATGAGCCAGGTAACCAAATGTTGACGCTTCCTCCGCTTTGAATTCAACAATCTGTGAATGAATAAGCATTTGCTATACCTTTATCTTCATTTTTTTTGATTGTATTGTCTGCACCATAGGGCATACATAGCTGACCTTTGCGTTGTACACCTTATTCTCTTATACGAACAATTGTACTGTCTCGTTTGCTTGAAGAATCTATTTATCTCCAAATGGGCTATTCCTTCTCTCTATCTGAGGTGAATGGGCTCCTTTTGCCAGTCATGGTGGGTTGGGGTTATTTGGAATCAGGCACTCTTTTGTTGTACAACATCTTACAACTGTTAATATAAGTGCCCTTTAGCGTGTCCTGTTTATTCATCAGTTTTCTATCCGGCTGTTAGGGATGTCGATCCTGCCTTATTTGTGTAAAGGAAGAATGATGGAACAAGTACGCTCTGCTGATTATCAGCCTATCGAGGATTATGCGATCATTGGTGATCTACATACGGTGGCGCTTGTCGGTAAAAATGGCTCTATCGATTGGTGCTGCATTCCTCGTTTTGATTCTCCCAGTGTGTTTGGAGCTCTCCTGGATGCGCAAAAAGGGGGCTTTTTTCGCATCTCTCCCGATTTGTCTGCAAATAGTGATATTCGCTCACGACAACTATACTTTCCAGAGACCAATATTCTGGTGACACGCTTTTTGACCAATGATGGTATTGGTGAGATCACCGATTTTATGCCTATTCGACAGTCATGGGATGTCGGTCATTCTCACCATATTATTCGCTCTGTGTCCGTGGTGAAAGGATCGCTGCCTTTTGAAATGGTGTGTCGTCCTGGTTTTAATTATGCCAGGGATGAGCATACCGTGCATCTCTCTGAGCATGGAGCCACTTTTTATACTAAGGATTTGTGCCTTGGCCTGGCTACTACTGTCCCTTGAAAGAAGATGGTCTGGGGGGCGTGAGTGCCCATTTTACTCTGCATGCCCGTCACAAGCTCTACTTTTTGTTAGAGTGTACGTGTGATGGCGATGCGGGTATTCGTCCGATGACGGAGCGCCATTATCAAAAGGATTTTGAAGAGACGATGGATTTCTGGCAGGGGTGGATGTCCAGGTGTACCTACCAGGGGCGCTGGCGTGAGATGGTGCAGCGTTCGGCGCTGGTGCTTAAACTGTTGACGTATGCTCCAACGGGCGCGATTGTGGCGGCCCCTACTACCAGTTTGCCTGAGAGTATTGGAGGGCCGCGTAACTGGGATTATCGTTTTACGTGGCTGCGGGATGCGGCTTTTACTCTCTATGGCTTGTTGACCCTGGGCTTCTATGATGAGGCTGAATCTTTTATGGGTTGGCTGGATGATCGTTGTCATGAACTGGAACCGAATGGCTCGTTACAGCCCATGTATGGGATCGATGGACGTCGCGATCTGGAAGAATTTACCCTGGATCATCTGGAGGGCTATCGCAAGAGTCGTCCGGTGCGTATTGGCAATGGTGCCTATAAACAGAAGCAGTTGGATATCTATGGTGAATTGATCGATTCCATTTATATCTTTAATCGCCATCAAGATATCTCGTATGATTTGTGGAAGCATTTGCGCCATTTGTTGGTGTGGTTGGAGGATCATTGGCGTGAGCCAGATGAAGGTATCTGGGAGGTGCGTGGAGGCCAAAAACCGTTTCTACATTCGCGCGTTATGAGTTGGGTTGCTTTTGATCGTGCCCTGCGTATTGCTCGCCATCGGGGCCTGCCCGCGCCTATCTCTGATTGGACTGCTGTGAGCGCTGAAATTTATGATGATATCATGGAAAATGGGTGGCATGAGCAGAAGAAGAGCTTTGTGCAGTATTATGGTAGTGACGAGGTCGATGCAAGTGCGCTACTGATGGTTTTGACCAAGTTTTGTGGACCAACCGATCCGCAGATGCTCAGTACCCTTAGCCGTATCCAGCGTGAATTGACGACTGATTCCCATGTCTATCGCTACGTTCCATCACGGGCCGCCAGTGATGGGTTGAAGGGGACAGAGGGTACTTTTAGCCCTTGTAGTTTCTGGCTGGTCGAGACACTGGCTCGTGCTGGTCGCCTGCTTGAGGCGCGCATGGTACTGGAGAAGATGTTAAGCTATGCCAATCATGTTGGCCTCTATGCTGAAGAGGTTAGCCCGACGGGCGAGGCTCTGGGCAATTTTCCTCAGGCTTTTACCCACCTGGCCTTGATCAGTTCTTGCTACAATCTTGATCGTGCACTCAATGGTAAGTTGCTCGGATAACTATTATAGGATAACTATTATATAAGAGGCCTTCCCACTCAAAAACCTTTGCAGTGGGAAGGCCTCTTGCTGTCAGTTCTTTTGGCGTTACTCGATCTCGATCAATCACCAACTGCTTTGACATCTGGCATGACGGTTGGCGTTACCGTTGGTGTTGCTGTGTTGTTCGCTCCGTCGTTGTAGTGGTCCAGCAATTGCTGCATGGGGACAATCGTATAGCCGCGCTGTTCTAGTGCTTGAATAATCAAGGGTAGAGCTGCTACTGTCTGGGTGCGATTGCCTCCACCATCGTGCATCAAAATAATGGAGCCATTTCTGGTTTCCCTCAAGGTTGTCTGGACGATGCTACTAACACCCTGGAGTTTCCAATCTTCGCTATCGACATTCCACATGATTGGTAGGAGGCCGGCGTTTTCAATCTGTATATGCGCCATGTGATTGATGGCGCCATATGGAGGTCTCATCAGCGTTGGTCTAATACCAATGGTTTGCTGGATAATCTGGTTGGTATATTCCATCTGCCACAATACTTGCGCTGGTCCGAGGGCTGTTAGCTGGGGATGGTTCCAGCTATGGTTGCCAATCGTGTGGCCGGCTGCGTATACCGCTTTCGTAATTTGGGGATAGGCCAGGACGTGTTGGCCGATATTGAAAAAAGTGGCGCGCAGATTGTATTGACTCAGGATAGCTAGAATCTCTGGTGTGTAGGTAATGTCTGGTCCATCATCAAAGGTCAGTGCAACCTCTTTGTGGCTCTCGGAGCCATGATAAAAGAGCGCGTCTATCAGTCCAGCTGGTACCCGGGTGCTGGGGGCTGGCGTTGCCTGCGTTTTTGGTGGCGGCAACGCTGTTGGTGTCGCTTTAAGTGCGTCGGGGGCAAAGGACATGGGCTGGCTTGCCAGTAGGTGCGCCGAAGGGATGTCTGCGCATGCTACCGTGATCAACAGTAACCCGACGAGCATAAGCATCAGTGAAAACTGATGTCGCATGTGTTTTCCCTCTTTCGAGAAAAAGTAAAGAGTACAGACAGACTCAAAATATGTTTAGCCAGGGCTGGTAGTCGATCTGAAATAGATCTTTCTGTATGAATAAACGCAACAATACATCCGAATATTGCGATTCAATTCTTTACTAGTACTGATGTGTATAAATTACCGCTCTAGCAGCATTTATAATATGCGCATTGTGCTGTTTGTAAATGATTGAATGATGTGGCAAGGGGATGAAAAGAATGGTACTACGAGTTGCTAGCATTGCTGGCTGGAAAGAAAACATGGCAGATGTACAAAAAAAGGAGCCACTTTTGTGGCCCCTTCAAACTTACCTTCTAAGGATACCTGATTTATGCCGAAAAAGCAAGCTTTTTTGAAGTTCGCCCAGAGATCTCAGGGTACATTATTTCAGGTATGAAGTGTGTGTGGTGAGCGGCCGCAGCCACTCACCACACACACTCGCAAACTGGCGCCGCTGGCGCCAAAGAGGAACAGTAAAAAGTCCTGGCTTGTAAAAGCGATTAGTGCAGCATGACTGGACTAACACTTTCAACTTCGTGCGAGATCCCTTCGAGATTCTGCGCTTTATCCTTAACGGCGACGCTACCGCGCAACGGGAGCTCTTTCAAGAAGAAGGCGGCTACCAGGGCAACTACCATCAGTACGAGGCTGAGGATAAAGACGTTGTGAATGCCCTGCGTCAAGCCAATTTTTACTGCCTCAATCAGTTGGTTGTAGATGCTCGCGCCCTGAGGCCCAAAGTGCCTGAACTGCTGCTGAATCTGTTTCTGCATATCAGCTGAAAGCAGAATGTTTGGGTTGTCAAAGACATTGAGCAATTTCGCTGGTAACACTTGTTTCAGGCTGGCTGGGAGCGCGCTATGGAAGCCTGGTACATAGGCCGATGACATCAGTGAACCCATTGCCGCCAGTGCGACTGTGCCGCCGATTGAGCGGAAGAAGGTTAGAGCCGAGGTCGCTTCACCAATCTTGTCTGGCAAGGCATTTTGTACTGCGATTGTATAGGTAGACATCCCAAAGCCGAGTCCGAGTCCGACGATGACCATGGCAATCGAGAGGTCAATATTGGCCGAGTTGACGTTTAAGCGATACAAGAAGTACATGCCGACGATGGTGATGAGCAGGCCCACTATTGCGACCCATTTGTATTTGCCGAAGCGGGAGATCAGTTGACCTGAGATGATGCTGCTGATCATCAAGGCGATCATCATCGGTGAGAGGAGCAGTCCACTATTGGTGGCCGATACTCCGAGCACACCCTGGGCGAAGAGGGGCAGGAAGAAGATGCTGCCGAACATACCCATGTTAATGATCATGGTTACCAGGATGGAGATGCTGAAAATGCTGTTTTTGAAGAGCCGTGGATCGATGATCGGTTGCTCCCCGCGATGGGCCAGCCTGATTTCATAGCCAAAGAAAGCGATGAAGGCCACGATTGATAGCGTAAAAAGCCCGATGATGGGTGCTGATGTCCAGGCCAGGTCTCCTCCTGCCCATGTGAAGCCGAGCAATAGAGGTACCGTTCCCAGTACGAGCAGGAAGGCGCCAATATAGTCGATCTTCGCTTGCTGGACTTTTTGATGTAGCGTTGGCATCAGGAAGATGAGCACAAACAGTGCTACCATGCCTATCGGTAGATTGACGTAGAAGACCCAGCGCCATGTTGTGTTCTCTGTAATCCAACCGCCGACCGCCGGCCCTAAAATCGATGAGAGGCCGAAGATGGCGGTGGTGACCCCCTGCCACTTGCCGCGTTCGCGAGGGGTGAAGAGATCTCCGACCACCGCGATGGCAATGGGTAGTAGTGCCGCCGCACCAAGACCCTGAAGGGCGCGAAAGGCGATCAACTGGTTCATGGATTGCGCAGCACCTGAGAGGGCTGAGCCAAACAAGAAAATGCTGACACCAATTAAGAAGATCGACTTTCGTCCGTAGAGGTCGGAAAGTTTTCCATAAATTGGTACCATCACGGTTGAAGTGAGCATATAAGCCGTTGTGACCCAGGTATAGCGGTCAAAACCCTGGAGATCAGAAATGATATGGGGCATGGCCGTCGACACGATGGTCTGGTCCAGCGATGCCAGGAGCATGACCAGCAGAACACCGAGCATTGTTAAGAGTGTCTCTTTTTTGGTGTAGCGTGGCTGCTCATCATTGTGTTGTATTACATCTGCCAATGGAGGCGTCGCATCTCGCTCGATGATTATCCCATCCATGGTCTCTTCTTGTGTCAAACTCTTCATAAACAGTATTTCCGATCCTCTTAATACTTATTTTTTATTTGTAATACCTTCGAAGAAAATTTTTCCTATTTGTTGGATTGTTTCATCAGAATTCATTGATGTATGGTATTTTTGTTGCAGCAGTGCATCGTAACTTCTGGGAGTGATCAACGCCAAAAACGTGCGCGCTATGACCGGCGTCGCGATCGTGGTCGTAATCTCTCCCGCTTTTTTGCCCTCTTCTACAATCCTGGTGATATGTACAAAAAGAAATTCAATCACTTCCCTGACGAAGCTCGACTGCTCTTTTAACTTACGTTGAATATCCACACCATTGTAGATTGAAGATAATAATTGTGAATTTTTGCAGAGAAGACCATTATTGAGAAATGTAAGTAATGCTTCGAATTTAGTTCTTGCAGTTGTATATTGAGCAATGACTGTATCTAGATTATCGAGGATGAGCCGCAAATCACGTTGCAGGATAGCGGCAATTAATTCGTCTTTTCCTCGAAAGTGTAGATAGATTGTGCCTTTGCTGATACCGACACGAACGGCAATCTCCTCCATCGAAGTTTCATAATACCCTTTCTCAAGCAGGACCTCCTCCGCTACCTGCAGAATAAGCTGTTCACGCTGCTCACGCTGCCGTTCTTTGAGTGAAGTATGTATATGAACCGATGGCATTTAATTAATGGTTTCCTTTACTGCCTGACTGCATGTTGCTTTCATGACTTCCTTGTCTCTTTTTTGACCAACATGCCTATATTTGGATGATTGTCTTTATTTTGACTTTGCAGTCATTATTTTATCTCACTGGTCACAAAATGTCAATACCGTCTAACCATATTCGGCAAGGGCTCCTTCCTCGCTTTTCTCATCTTAAATACCAGCTAACTGCAGGCAGCCAATATTAATACTTTTTTCATTCACCTGGATAGGGAAGCTATGGTAGACTAGAATCACTCATCATCGAGTGATGCTTGGTGAGAGAGTAGGTATTCCCTGGCAAGGAATATGGGTGGTGGTTAGCAAGGTGGAAGCTCTGACCAGGCATCTTATCGCTAGCATTGTAGCTGGCCACAATAAAAAAAGGTTAAGCCTGGTGCGCTTGGCGGGCGCAGAAGCGGCTCAACCTTGTCTCATCCAGGAAACTTAATCTCGTTCCTGTTCCTCATCATCGAAATGACTCAATCGTTTCACCCCAAAAAGTCCTGAAGCATCCTGCTGCGGCTGGGTGGATCTAACTTACGTAACGCGCGAAACTCCACCTGTCTCACCGCCTCGTGGCTCAGGCCTAACTTTTTTCCCGTTTCCGATAAACTATGTTCACCCTGGCCATCCAGGCCGTATCTGAGCTGTAATACTCTCCTTTCGCGCTGTGATAACGCATCAAGCAGATCGTGGATGTGTTCTCTTAATGTTTCAGTGATAACGATACGCTCAGGCGAATAAATAGGATCATCTTCCAGAATATCGCTCAAGGAAATCTCGTCGTCGCCCCCTTGCGAGGCATATCCAGGCTGATCGTCTCCTGATTGGTCGAGAGCAGTGAAATAACCTGTTGGACACTGACCTCCATCTGGTGTGCCAGTTGTTCCAGTGTCGGCTCACCCTCTAACCCATGTTCCTGCTGAATACGGCGGCGTATACGGCCCAGGCGCTTAATCTCCTCTACTTTATAGAGAGGGACACGAATCATATGGGCCTGCTCAACCAGAGCACGCGTAATATACTGGCGAATCCACCAGGTTGCATAAGTACTGAAACGATAGCCTTTCCTATAATCAAACTTCTCCACGGCATGCATCAGTCCAATATTGCCCTCCTGGACGAGGTCCATCAGGTCAACACCGAAGCCCTTATATTTGCGGGCGATATGCATGACCAGGCGTAGGTTCGCCTCGATCAACTGCCGCTTAGCATCAGATGCTTCACGAGCTGCCTCGACCTCCTTTGGCTCCTTTGGGATACGCTGTAGACCGCGCTGCCGCTTACTTGTTAGCGCGCGAGCTTTTTCGATGCGCTGGGCCAGATTTTTCACTTCATCCGAAGAAAGTAGATCGACCTGGCCAATCTCATAGCGATAGAAACGTGACGAATCATTCAGGCTAAGTGCTTCCGGATCTGCCTCAATGCGAATTGTTTCTGTCGTTGTTGTCTGTGCTGCGTCGGTTACCATCGTGTTTTTCATCTGGACATCCTCCACTGTATTTGGGTGTACTGGCCTCTGATGAAATTGAGTATACGTGGAGGAGCTTTCTACTATCTCCTAGATAACTTCCAGAATGTCGTGCCCATTTTTCCGCTTTTTTAATGGCGCTAGAATCGCCTATCCAACCAACATAAAGATGTGATCATTTTTTAGCAGCACAGAATGAGGTTGTCACACTCTTTTTTGCCTGGAAATTAAAAAATATGTACCTGTCTTATACCAGTCTTACCAATTCCGCTTTATCGTGAGGAGCGCAGAGGATGTCTTTTCTGAAGATTTGAGCTCAAAAGTGCATTCGTACCGAACCGTTATCAACCGGCGTAAACCGCCTCGTTTTTGTAAATTGGCTGTCAAATTGGCTGTCAAAATTTGGTGTCCAGCCGCATTGAACAAACCCTGTTTCTACCTGCCCTTATGGCTAAACCGATCCAGCCATAATCTCTCCTTTTTTTGCAATTTGATAGTGGTGATCGAGTGCTCTCATGGCATCCCGCTGCATGGCAGGAGTGACATGCGAGTAAATGTTGAGCGTAATGCTGACATTGGCATGGACCAGCAGTTCCTGGATCACCTTGACGTTGACGCCCATGGACAACAGGATGGTGGCCGCTGAGTGGCGCAGATCGTGGAAGCGGATATCTGGCAGGTTCGCCTTCTGCAAGGCCTCCTTAAATTGTGCCCGCAAGGACGATGGTTTGACGTGTTTTCCCAGCGTACTACAGAAAACCAGGTTATGTTGTTCCCATCCCTTTCCCGCCTTCAATCGCTCCTGGAGTTGTTGGGCGCGATGCGCTTTCAACGCTTCCTGAATAAAGGTCGGCAGTATAATGGTGCGCTTACTTGTCGCCGTCTTGGGATCCGTTTCCAGGTACATGTGCAGTGCTCCATCGTGCGGTGGAATGTAGGAAACGGTTCTTCTGACGGTCAGGATTCCCTGATTAAAATCAATGTCGTCCCAACGCAAACCGAGGATCTCTCCTTTGCGCAGCCCAAGGGAGACGGCCAGCAGGATGATCTGTTCAATGCGATATCCCTTCGCTGCTTCTACCAACTGTATCGCCTGCTCATGCGTCAGGTACTTCATCTCCGTTCGTTGTGCCCGAGGTGCCGTCAGATGCTTACAAGGATTCAGAGCTATTCGGTGCCACCTTACGGCATCATTGAGGGCGGCGCTTAAAATGGTATGAATGAGATGAATAGTATTTGGCGAAATGCCATCATTGCGCAGCGCCGTGTAGAGCCTTTGGATCTGCGTACCAGTCAATTGCTGCAATGGAATGTTCCCAAGCACCGGAATGACATTGCGATGCATGTAACTGCTGTACGAAACATAGGTCGTTGTTTTGATCGCCAGGGAGTCGCGGCGCATCTTCAGCCAGTCGTTGAGATACTCGCCTACCTTCTGATTGCGCTCCGTGACCAGCGAACCCTGCTCATTTTCGCGAATAAGCTGCTTTAGTTTCTCCTTTGCATCTTTTCTCGTTTTGGCGTAACGCTCGATACGTTTGCCAGTAACTAATCTCAGACTTGCGACGAAGCGTCCGTCTTGACGTTCATAGATGGTGCCATCCCCATAATCATTTTTCCGTTTTGAATTTCGTACTGGTGCGCTAGAATTGGATGCCATTTTGACCATTGAATGCACTTTTCTTTCTTATTATGGGCAAGACTGGATATATCTATTTTACAGTATTTGCCGACGATTTTGAAGCCATTGCCATACTTCGTTCCGATCAAACCTATAGGTGTTGCCAAATTTATGGACGGGCAGCCCTTCCTGATTGATAAGCTCAGAAATCTTTGTTTTGCCAAGCTTCAGGAACTGAAGTAATTCTTGCGTATCAATTAAGGCCTCAGGTGGAGGTGAAAGAGGTTCTGGAAGCTCTTTTTTGTTTGTCCCTCGTGTCGCAAAACGTTTCTGAGAGCTTACAACTCGTGATGTTGTATATGGCATGGTGCGATCTCCTCTGAGGCTTATTGATTCACGCCAGTTGCTATGAACACCTGTTGATTAATAAGCACATACCCTTGCTCAAATGACTTGATATGTAAATGATGAGGAGCAAGCTTAGAGTTCGCATTGCTGATATGCTTGCGTAACAACTGCTTATTTGGAATCCCAGCCCACTTTTGTAGATCCGATCGCAGGATGTAAGGGAAAACAAACGTATCTGTCTGAAAAGATATCTGATGCTCTCGTTTTTTGAGAAAGAGACTACAGAGCCGATACTCAGTCGGAGTGAGCGGAACAATATGTTCGTTGCAGAGTAATTTGCCATACGTATCACGACATACAATCGAAAGATCATTCCGCAAAATATATTTTGTCATCGTGGCCATTGTCATTACCATTTCTATGTAATAAATGTCTGCTTGCTTCTATGCAGCAAGAATAGCACCCCTGATACCATAAATGATGAGAAGGTTTTCTTTTGTCTTCCCCAAAATCTTCTCTCTACACGAAGAGAGTTGTACGTACAAATGTATGAAGAGTGCTCTCTGTGAGGTTATTGCCCATGAATTCGGTAATCTTGTGCGTGATCCATTTTGATCAGGTGGACAAGGTGTTTGTCATTAAAACGTGAATGAAGACGAGCTTCCACCTGTTCCCAACTAGCGGCGTTCATCGTAATCACCGTTGGAGCCTGGGCATTGTAGCGATGATTGAGCAACTGGAATAATTTGTCCGCTGCCCATGGCGTATTATTCTGGGTGCCAAAGTCATCTAGAATAAGTAGATCGGTATTACACAGTTGTTGAAAACGCTCATCATAGTCTTGTTCAGCGTTTGGAGAAAATGCTGCACGTAAATAATCGAGCAAGCGAGGAACGACTTGAAATAATACCAGGTTTCCTGCTTCGATTTGTTTCTTGGCAATGGAAACTGCCAGATGCGTTTTCCCACATCCATATTCACCAACCAGTATCAACCATCCCTTTGGCTGACAGGCAAACTCAAATGCTTGCATATACGCTTGGCGAACACCCTGAATAAAAGGATTGTAGGTCTCAAATGAGGCGGCACGAAAACACTCTAAGGTATCTATGCCCGATAGCTTGATGAGCTTTTGTTGCTTATGCTGTTGTATCTGCTCAATACTGCATTGACAGGGAAATGGTTTGCCAAATTGGGGATGCCCAACAGGAACCTCTACACGGAGATAGCCAGCACCTTTGCAAACGGGACATGGTTGTGAGTTACTGCATTCTTTTGTCATCGTTGGCTGTTTGGCGTGAGCCTTTCTCTGATGCTCCATCTCTCTCTGCGTTATCTGTATCCAGTTTGTGATGCGATCCATTAAATCGTATCCTTTCCGATGGGATTTAACTTTTTCTTCAGTTGCAGAATCTCATGTACCTCTGCAAGTTTTTTAGACCATTCCGCCTGGCTGTGGATTGTAAAAATATGTTGGTCAAGTTGCGCTTCTACGAGCCACCTGTCATGTGTCCAGGAGCTACGAGCCTGCAGTTTGTATTCATGTTTCTGGCCATCTTGTTTTATTTGTGCCGCGAGCTGGATCGCCTCTTGCTCAGTCATTATTGATTTAGGATTTGCTTGCTCTGACATGGATGTAGATTTGCTATGTTGTCCATCAACCTCTAGCCTCGAAGGTAGGGTTGGACGCGATACTTGCTTTTGTATGAGTTCCTGATGCCGTTTATGCTCCAGGGTGGCAATGATACGGCGTTTCCCATGGCTGTTATGGTGAGCCAGATCAGTAACCTTCATTCCTAATGGATCATGATTTTTCTTCCAATACTCATCTGAACCATGGAGCCAGGCTTTTTCAATATCCTTGAGGCTTAATGCTGGCCGCAATTTCATAATGATCGCCGCCGCACGTGCTTGTTGGTGACGTTCCAATTCCTGAAAACATCGACCTCGCAGGTGTTCAACCATTTGAATGATTGTTGTGATGGTTTCAGATGCATCCATATCAGGAGTGTTTATAGTGCGCTGAGGTGATTTGTTCTGGCTATCATTGAGTGAAGCTTCCGGAGATACTATGGGGATGGTGGGTGTAATGGCCATCTCAATTTGATTTTTATCAGTGTCTGTAGCAGCTACTGTTACTCTCTTTTTAGTATCTTTAAAACTCTTTCTATTCTTGTCTGTTGAACTATAAGGTTTTCGATTGGCTCTAGAGGCTCTACGGTTGTTGTTTTTATCATCGGCACTATTTCCGTCATTTGTCAGAAGCATTTCCGACAAACGCCGGAAGTATTTCCTATATTTATCAGAAATATTTCCCCTTTCAATCAAGTGCTGTAGTATCGGAAGAATTTCCTGTTTTGTTGGAGGATTATTAATGCCCGCTTGAATTTTTGCAGGATACAGTGTATAGCGATTCGTTTTTTCGGACTCATCGACATCGATATAACCCAATGCCACAAGTAGAGGAATAGCTGTATCGCGTAACGTACGATCACTGATTTCATTATCCATTTGAGCCACTATTTCGCTCTGTGTTTTGTAAAGGGTAAAATCTTCTTCCTGACCCTTTGGCCCTTCATAGGTCGTAAATGGACGAAGGCTCTCTTCCATATGCTTTTTAAACTCCTGATTGATGCTTACCTGATAAAGCAAAAAACTCAGTAATGTCGAGGCTGCTTTGTTACCAACGCATGCTTTCCGTAAACAAGGCCGTTTAATCAAAATATCTTCTACTGGAAATTGCACACACCACTTCATGATTGTTGCCCTCCTAAATCCATAAGAAGATGGCAGGTTTCATTTTTATCTGAAGCAACTGTTGTGCGGACATATGGATGAGCATATAAATAGATTGGATGCGTCTGTTTTACCATTGGCTTCTTTCCTTAGTCTGTAAATAACGGCAGTGATTATTTCAGCGAGCTAAGCAACTGCTTGTATGTACTATGCCGATTTTGAGCTTGTTTGTACAGATACAGAACCTATACAGTACCTACACAATACCTATACAGTTCACTGTAATTGCGTTTTTGGGGAGGCAAAGTGGGAACTTTGGGAAACCATAAGAAGAAGATTATGGGAGTTACTTATGTTAATGTATTATCAGGTGTAATGTTTACTGTGTGTCTCTATCTGGCGTAAGCAGAAGTAGAAAACAAGAAAAACGCCCTTGTCAAACTGAAGGTGATACATTCCAAGGGAGAGTGAGGAAGCGGCCTTTCACAGCCACACCTATCGCTCCCGGTAGATAAACTTGCTCAAATATTTCGGGAATAGGCTGAAAACGACTCACCAACTCCACCGAGAGAAGTGCAGCATCGAACAGAGGATAAATGGAATTGGGATCAGCGGAGCACCAAAAACTCTCCTTGTTTTCCATTACCATCTCTGCTCCTAGACCGTCTTGAAGCTCATCAGTAAAATATATACCGTTTTCAAGAAAAGCTAGTGAAAATGCTTTGAGAATATTCCATATGAACTGTCCTGCATGCACTTTATACGGTTCAGCAGGTATCGTAACTTCTTGTAAGGATTCGGCTTCAAAAAGAATTGCTAATTCCACCCAACCGGCCCACTTCTCTTCTTCATCGGATTGAGGGAAGTATACATAGGGGCGTGCGAGAAACACGCCTGCTTGTGATTGGAGCATGATAGTTGGAGCATTGTTTGCGTAACCCTGTTCCCAGGATGGCCAGTTCAGGTGTGAGAGCCAGTCAAGAATTCCTGGAGAAATACAATGTACGTGTTCTAAGACTTGCCGGAACTGATGGACAACTTCTGGAAACGTATTCTTGTCACATCTAACATATGTTTGAACTTGCGCATATTCTGGCACGTGTGTGACTCCTTCTGTCTCTCATGTATGGATGCATGATTTAATAAGCGCGCGTGATAATCTCTCCTAAGCCTCTCCTGGCTCAGCCATATAATCATTTGATTATACATCCCCTCCAAGAAAGAACATTATTGGTTTCAATAGATCTGAGAACTTCGTCTGACATTATCTTTACTTTATTGAGATAATCCATCGATTATTTTTGAGCTCACCTATACAGCCATATACGGAAATGTCATGGTTCTGTATGGGCGTTGTATAGGCGCTGTATCTGTTCAAGAGAACCTCAAACTGGCATAGTTCATACATATGAAGAACGTCTTAGCTGGAGAAAAACAGCGTAGTACGAAAAGTGGGTGAAGAAAAAATGTCCATGGTTCATAACAGCGTCTGTACATTTCATAATCTGACAGTACATCTTCTACATGAAGTCCGAGTGATCATTTTTAATGGGAGGCAAATCCGTTTTACCCCCATTGAATATCACCTGATGAGGTATCTATTAACCGAGCGTCCAGTCTCTGATAAAGAATTAGTCGAAGATATTTTTCATAGTGAGCTTGATATGTGGAACAGAGAAGCGTTGAATAAACATATAGGAAACGTGCGCAGAAAATTAAAAAAATCGGGCTCCCATCTTTCAATTCTCCGCGTCGCACAAAACAAAGAAAAAAAAAAAAAAAAATATAAAAAAAAAAAAAAAAAAAAAAAAAAATAAAAAAAAAAAAAATTCTCAAAAAAAAAAAAAGATAAAAAAAAGAATAAAAAAAAAAACAAAAAAAAAAAAAAACAAAAAAAAAACCTTGGTTATATTTAATGCTCAAAGGAGAAGTTACCTGAACTTACGGGCTTAACGCCAGTCCACCCTCCCCGCGCGGAAATGGTTATTTAATTTTCTTCGCTTAAGGGGTTGTAGATATGTAATTACCGTCGGTAAGGGTAAAAGTGTAGTACTTTTTTCTGAGTTCATTTTATTGTTTGTCAGTGTCTGGGGTAATCTTCCTGGATAGAAACGTTCGCGTACGGTTGAGGTATTGTTGGACCTTCATAAGGAGGCGACTTTTTGGAAATATTTTTACGTGTAACGCTTCGATGCGTTTGTTTCTGCATAGGATTCGACGAATTCAGGACGTTGGGCACGAGATAGGTAATCGCTGCAAGTGATAATTACTGATCCAGGTTTTCTTGATGTCTAATTGGTCAGCTAGCACGTTTCCATGCAGATGGCGTGTGATTGCGCTTACCAGATTGAAAATGGTTGCTGGAGGAAGCTTAAGGCTGGGTTGAAGGATGCCAGTAATGGCTTCAAGCATAGCTTGTACCAGGACCTTTGAATCCTGGCTTGCCCCTTCTGTTGTGCTATCAATAAGCTCTAGTATTTCCTGGGCGCTCTTTTGGTCTATTACTTCGCGATAGAGACGCTCATCAATACCGAGCAGGTAGGCGATATATTGCCAGAAGTGATAGAGATCTGAGAGCTCATGATCGGTGAATGTAATCCAAATTTGTGCAGTGCGCTGAAGGGAACATAGGTGAAGTCGAGCCAGGTGCGGGTCATTTCAACTTGATTGATTGGCGTTCCCATAGCGTTTTGATCCCAGTGGCGTTGGAGGAGTGTCTTGCGCACGCGGGCATGGAGTAAGCGGACCTGGACATTGTGAATGTATCCATCCGCACCTCTTAGCAAGCCACCTGGTAGTATGGATGCGATATTCCAGGTTCCAGTTTCGAGGAGGCGACGTTGTGCCATTTTCGTCAGGTTTCCAGTCTTTACCAGGACACTGGCAATAGAAGGAGAACTGTAGGTGTGGGTTAGGGATCCTGGACCAAGTGATAGGGTGAGCCAGGTACTTCCAATAGATAAAAATGCTTCCGAGCCGCGCTGCAAACGTTCCATCTCGACCCAGTTGGGATAACGCTCTATGTCTTCAAGAAATGCCTGGATAGCAGGTGAGGGATGATCTACCGTCTTAAGGCCATGACTGATCCCACGATTGAGTTTCTCTCGTGCTTCAGTACCGAGTTCTTCCATTTCCTTGATCACAGCATCAGCACGAGCGTCACCAGTATACATTAACTCAACGAGGAGTTGTATTTTTGATTCCCAAACCGTTGTTGGGCCTGTTGTAAATTGATGAGACTGGAGGGAGGAATAAAATCCTGGTTTGAAAATAATGGTTGCTGCGTATCCATGTAACTATCCTTGAGATATGGCCATATGACTGCTCATATTTTGCCCATATCAATCGTATGTTTTCTGTTTTTTATGATATGGATAATTGAGATAAATATATCGTATGCAATTAGAATGATGGATTTCTTTGATCCATCTCAATAAATTATAGCATGGAATTGCTCGGCTTGATTATTCATTGTGACTGGGCTTTGGCTGATACATGAAGGAGGTGGGACAAGCCGGATGGGCTTGCGTAGAAATAGCTGTGAGAGTGAGCACTCCCTCTGTCATCTCGATAGTTGTTAGCCCTCATTCCTTTGAGTGAGCATTATATGCTTTACTTCCAACTTCACAAGATCCTTCTACGAAATAGGTTTATTCGTGTAGAACGATCTACCGCCGGGCAAAAAACAAGCGGGCAGATTTGGCCCTCCCACGTAAGCGCTTACCCTCCAATGTGAGCACTGGTATTAACTTACGTGAGCAAACCGCTTCACATCTGGGGCATCAGCAAAGAAGAGTGTCAATAACAATGAGATCTACATGTTTTGGCAGAAGAGATTCGGCATGTCTTAGCGCGATTTCAATTGCTCATCATAGAATTGGAAATAGAGACCCCCTTGCTGGAGGAGTTCAGCGTGCGTTCCGCGCTCGACGATACGTCCAGCGTTCATGACCAAGATCTGGTCGGCGGAGAGAATCGTCGAGAGGCGGTGAGCAATCGCCAGCGTTGTGCGCCCCATCTGGAGTTCCGCGAGCGCTGCTTGAATCAGGCGCTCGGAGCGCGTATCGAGGGAGCTCGTCGCCTCATCCAGAATCAAGATGCGCGGATTTTTCAGCAAGACACGGGCAATTGCTACGCGCTGCTTCTCGCCGCCAGAGAGAACGTAACCGCGTGGCCTACCACTGTCTCGTAGCCGTTGGGCAGTTGCAGAATGCGTTCGTGGATCTGAGCGGCCTGCGCGGCGGCAAACACCTCCTCGTCAGTAGCGTCGGGTTGTCCGTAGGCGATATTCTCGCGGATTGTCGTGTTCAACAGGTAAGTTTCCTGTGTCACTAGACCGATATGCTGGAGCAGGCTCTCCTGCGTCACGGAGCGTACATCATGACCATCGATCTCTACAGCGCCTTGCTCCACATCGTAGAACCTGGGCAACAAGGAGGCCGCAGTGGTCTTGCCTGCGCCGCTCGGACCAACCAGGGCGACGAGTTGTCCTGGTTGAATTGCGAAATCGACGTCAATCAACGTTGGTCGCTCGGGGTGATACTGGAAACTCACATGATGGAAGCGAACATGCCCGGTGACATGCTCAAGCGCTCTGGCATCGGAACGGTCTGCGATCTCGATTGGGAGATCAAGGTACGCAAAAAGGCGCTCGAAGAGGCGAGTGCTGATTGGATGTCGAGAGGAATGCCGAGCAATTGGCGCAATGTAGGAAAGAACTGGCTTTGCAGAGCGATAAAGGCGACCAGTGAACCAAGGCTGAGGCGGCCACCAATAACCTGAAGTCCTCCAGCATAGTAGACCAGGGCTGGAGCAATATTGAAAAAGATGTGGAAGCTCAAGAGGAACCAGCGCCCGATCATCGTCTGGCGGACCTGTACGGTTACAAGTCTTTCACTTGTCGCTCTCAAACGTGTTGTCTCGGCTCGTTGCCTGCCGAAACTCTTCACAAGAAGTGTGCCGCTGACATTGAGTGTCTCCTCAAACACAGACAAGACATCGGCCAACGTCTGCTGCGTCTCTTTGCTTGCGCCTCGCACGACCGAACCCACATGCAAAGCCAGATAGACAAAGAGCGGTGTCAGGCCGAGAGAAAGGAGCGTCAGTGGCACATTGAAACTCAACATCACAACCAGCGTCGTCAGCATCGCGATGGAGTTGGAGAGCGTCTCGCTCAGAGCATTGCTGAGCACATCACTCACTCCGTTGACATCGTTGGTCAGGCGCGAGATGATCTCACCGGTGCGCTCGGTCGTGTAGAAGCGCAGGGCAACGGCTTGAAGATGAGCATACAGACCAATGCGCAAGTTGTGCATGACATACTGAGCCAGGGTGACTTTCAAGTAATCCAGAGCAATGCTGACGAGGCCAGTACATATTGGCAGGGCGATCAGCGCAAGCACTAGCCAAGCCAGCAATGTAAGATCTTTGCGCGGCAAAGCCTGGTCAATGATCATTTTCGTGACTTCGGGGACAACAGCGGTGCCAAGAGTGGAATTCATCAGGATTATGACAGTGATCAGAAGCACACGCCACCAGTACGGACGAAAGGCCTGGAGAATACGAATGAAGTTCCCAGTTGCAGGAAGTTCGTTTGATGAGATGATACGCGGCACGAGTTTCCTCCTTCAAGCATACAAACAGAGAGTGCCACACCGCCCAAACCCGTAATAGTAGACAAGCCTTGTAAAACATCTATTGGGAGAGTAAAGAGCACACGATGATGCTACATTGAGCGTATGAGCGGAAAATATCGTTTGGGGGTTGGAGTTTGGGTAGCGAGGCATCTATTATACACCCAAAACCGGGATTTCCTGGCTTTGGGAGAGGAGATTTTTCAAAGATATTCACAAAATCCTTTTAGAAGGAGCATTTTGTTTCGAGCTATGTGTAAATCTCATTGTTATTGACACTCTTCTTTGCTGATGCCCCAGATGTGAAGCAGATTGCTCACGTAATAATTATGAATAGGGAGTTGGCCATTGAGCGTTTATATGCTACTGGTTTAATTGGAGAAATGTTAGTATGACCATCGACTTGAGTAAACTATCTAGCTGTAAAAGCTACATCGAAGAGTGATCTCACCTGTTTGCTGAGGCACCGTAAGTAAGTGTGCTTGAGCAATTGTGAACAGGAAGATGTTTAGAGCTGGTCCTTAGAGGAATGACCAGGAGCATCTTCTACTAAATCTTTTACAGACACTTCTAACGCTTCAGCTAATCGTCCAAGTGTAACTGTCGTAATCTCAGCAAACGGATCGTGTACGATGCGATACACAGTCCGATTATCTAAATCGGCCTTTCTTGCCAGCTTAGCTATGTTTATCCCCTTTTCTTCCGCCACCTCTTTTACTCTGAGACGCAACATTATAACGCTCCTATGTGTTCATTCAAAGTCAGTGTATCAGAGCGAACGGATTAGCAGAATATGGTAATAACGATAAGGTTTAAGGGATAGCATTGTAATGTTATGCATTGTAATGCTATCATTGTAATGTTGAAAATGCTTATTCATTGTATCGACTAGAAAGGAGCTTCTCTTGAGTGAAGTCGCATTTTTGAGGAAGCGGATAGAAATGGAATGTGAGGCCATGAAGCATGCAATGAACAGTTTTAGAGCCACTGCCTCACACGACATTATCAATAATCAGTACAACTCGATTGGAAACATACAGGAGCAATTAGCAGTTATTGTAGGCGAGCAAGAGGCAGCAAAAATCGCTGTTGAGGTATATATTCAAGCGATCGGATAGTGATCATGGAAGAGAGAAAAACGAAACCTACTTTAGAGCAGGTTAGGGCATATCATTTTTTTGATATCTCTACTCTTGCGATACTTGCAGGACTAGAGACCAAAACCGTGTATCATGCACTCTTACGCCGGCCTATTTACCGTAGTGAAGCAGTGACGATTGTCGCTACTTTGGCGCAGTATATCGGTTTAGAACTATCGTTAGAATATATAGATATTGTGGTGTGGGAAGAATATCAAATCCTCTGGATTATACGTGCCAGTTTGGATATACATGAATCTCTAAGCGACTCATACCACTTTGTCTATGCACGTGACCAGCAACATGCCAAAGATTTGGCCAGGAAGTGGCTTGAACAGCTTCCACATCTACCACATCACTTCTACACTGCCTGCCCAGACGGTTTTATGATAGGAGATATCTCTATTCCTGGACATATCCAAAAAGAAGAAAGTCTGGTACCTGTAGAATAGATGATATACAACTGAAAATAAGGGTGCTGAAAAGACCGCAATTTATAACCTCTACAGTCTTTCTTTAGCACCCCACTTCCTCCTTGCGCTTTAGCAACACTCCCTCAAAGCAATCTTCATCAGTTTCCTGGCTATGTTTCACATCATCTTACTAATTACCTCACTAATATTCTATGGATAACATAGCTTGTGTTTTGGTCTTTTATTAATGGTCAGATGCTGTGCAGATATGTCGATATGAATAACTATGCTATGCTTAGACCATTTTTTAATGATCCCTTCATGGAATTTTTCAAGAAAGAGTTCCTCCAAATACACTACATCCATGACTGATGAAATTCCTGATCTCCCCGGCTATGTCTCCACAAGGGAGGCTGCTAAGATGCTAGGCATCTCTGAGCGCCGTGTTCGCCTATATATTGAAATGAAACGACTCCCAGCAGTTCGGGCAGCCGATGTTCTCATGATCCCTTTGGAGAAGGTGAAAACTTTTGAGAGGAAGATCGTTGGACGCCCCCGTAAAAACGTGCTCTCCTGGCGAATATCCTCCCTTGAGAATACCCAGTTTATGACATTTATTTCCGTTCAGATACACCTTCATCGGGAGAAGCAGTTAGCGCAACGACTAGAAGAGATAAGGCATAGCGGTCAACATGTCTTTCCTGGTACGGTTGTGCGCTATATTGTGAGAAGTAAAACCATTCCAGGGCAGGTAGAGATTATGCTAATATGGAGAAACACAGTCATGCCGAATGAGGTGGAGCGTGAACAGGCACTGGATGTATTTCGACAATCGCTGGCTGATGTGTTGGATTGGGATACTGCTCAGTATAACCATGGCGAAGTAATGATGCATACATAAGGCATCAGGTTATTGGATAGAAAAGCGCTCATATTATGTATTGGTCAGAAGTTTATTTCCAGTATCTTTTTGATACAAATTATTTTTTGTATTTTGTCCTTGTGCAAAAGTGAAATTTGTGCTCTCTATGCCATCTAAGACACACATGCCTATCCCAAGTCTCCCTGGATTACCTCTCTTAGGGAACGTTTTCGCTCTACGTAAAGAGCGCGTCGAACTTTTAATGCGTATTAGCCAGGAGTTTGGGGATATTGGGGCATTCCACTTTGGGCCACGTATGGTTCCTGTCTTAAACTCACCCGAACTTATTCACCAGGCTCTGGTGGATCAGGCGGCAGCCTTCGCGAGAACAAAAACGGTTCGCGCTCTGGGAACTCCTGTTCTGGGCAATGGTGTATTCTTGAGTGATGGAGAAGAGCACCTTCGTCAACGGAGAATCCTTGCTCCTCATTTCCAGCATAGCCGAGTTTTGCACTATGCTGAGATTATGACTGACTGTACTTCACGCTTGCAAGAAACATGGAAAGCAGGAGAAACGATCAACCTTGCCGATGAGATGATGCGTCTCACCTTATGGATTATTAGCAAAGTTCTTTTTGATGCAGATGTGCTTGGCGAAGAGCGTGAATTAGGCGAGGTTTTGACGTACACATTTCGTCATTTTGCGGATGCAGTGACTAATCCTCTACGTTTACCCCAATCCTGGCCGACTCCTCAGAATCGACGTGCTCATCAAGCCATTAATCGAGTGAATGCAACTATCTACCGCATGATCGAAGAACGACGACAAAGCGGAGTGAATCGTGGCGATTTTCTCTCTAATCTGCTTCATGCACAGGATGAAGCAGATTCTACCATGCTAAGTAATCAGCAGGCACGTAATGAGATACTCTCTTTATTCGTTGCCGGTCACGAGACAACGGCGACCGCGCTGACCTGGTGTTGGTATCTTCTTTCTCAACATCCTGAGATCTATGCACGGATGAGAGAAGAGGGTGATCGTGTCCTTGCTGGTCGCTTGCCAACGATGGCAGACTTACCCAATCTGCCATATTCGTTACAGGTCTTTAAAGAAACCTTGCGTCTTTATCCACCAGTATATGCATTTACCAGAGGGGCTGTTGTTCCTGTCCGGCTTGGAAATTATTACATTCCCAAAGGGACATCAGTCGTTATCAGTCCCTATACCTTACACAGACGCTCAAAATACTTTCTTGATCCCGAGCGTTTTGACCCCGAGCGCTTTGATCCCCTGCAAGAAAAGAAGCTTGTGCGATACTCCTATATCCCTTTCGGTACAGGTTCTCATATATGCCTTGGCATGCACTTTGCCCTGCTCGAAGGCCACTTACTACTTGCAACAATGGCACAGCGCCTGACCTTTGAGTTCGTTGGCTCTGGACCAATTGAGCCAGAGCCATTATTAACTCTTAGACCAAAAGGACAAATTCTTATGCGCGTACGGCAACGATAAATAGGTTTTTTGCATCAATAGTTCTGTGTTTTGTACTTATCAAATCCCCTAGTAAAACAGACAGAGTATCTACTCTATCAAATTATTAGGAATGAGGCACTCAAGTTACAAGGAAGAAAAGTATAGCATGCACACTATAGCATGAATCTAAGTAATAGATATGCTAGTATAAGAAGCGACGGAGGCGTAATTAATGTAAGAAATAAGCATCCCAACCCAGGCGCTTTTCCATATTGTGCTTTAGTGCCTAGTGCTGCAACCAATACAACGAGATTAATAATCAGCCCAGGAAAGTAACCCAACATATAGAGAAATAAAATCAAAAAAGCTTTCCACGTGTAATCCGGGGGAGGATTCAAATAATACTGATTTATTACATTTGGTTGATTTTGCCAATATTGCTGTTGTGGAGGCTGAGCATAGGGTTGGGGATTTTGCCAATATTGCTGTTGTTGAGGAAACGGAATATAAGGTTGAGAATTTTGCTCATTCCAATTTGGCGGCTGCATACAATATAACCTCCTAATAGAGCCTGTTCTAAAAGAATTACTATTGTTATTTTTAGTATAAATGATGATATGAATATTAAGCGCTTAATAAAGTGCAAAGTATTACTTTTGGATATCAATATTAATTAAAGCTCTATTTTGTAATAATATGGCAGTAATGCAATATGATAGTAAGAAGGTGAATTTGAATTTGGTGTAGTGATTGTCTATCATGGCGATTAAAATGAATTGGATGTGTAATGAACAATTTATGCGATCACATTTCATTTTTCTGAGTAGCTAGGACGTCACGTAATAGGCGATGGACGAAGATATAACTTCCTCCTACTTTGCGTAAAAGGAGGCGCGCTGTTGCCTCATCGAGAAAAGCAATAAGATTCCATGGAAGTAGATTGAGCCGCCACAGAAAGAAGCGTAAAACGAAGTGCTGTATAAAGGCAGCGAATCCTGTTCGACCACCGATCAGGCCAAAAGCGAGTCCGAAAATTAGGCCTCCAACTGATCCAAGGACAAGTCCTAAGATCAATCCATATGTCAGGGTTACAATAGAGGCACCAAATAGACCGAAAATAACACCGCCAGCTAGCCCAAAGAGCAGGATTGCGAGCAGGACAAAGAGGAACCCACGTTTCCCAGAACGCCAGATGCCTTCGTTAGGAGAGAGTGAGAATTTTTCTGGGAGTTGCATAGGTGGTAATCCTCCGATTAAACCACCAACCAAACTCACTACTATAACTGCGGCCAATCCTACTGCAATGCCTCCAGTTGGCCCAACCAGGAATCCTCCAGCTATTCCTGCAGCGATACCGACAGCAAGCCCTCCTAGAGCCCATATGCGAACACCTTCCCTGGCAGATACCCATGACCAGACTGTGATCTCTGCGGGTTGAATCGTCTGATGGTATTTGAATGTCACTCCGAAGACGAGCCCACCAATTAGGCCTCCAATAATACCGACAATGAGTCCAAAGATAACTCCAAATAATAATTTAGTGGTGCTTCCTGAGATGAGTCCATAGACTAATCCGAATGAGAGGCCAAAAACCGGGCCGAGGATGAGGCCAAAAGTTAGCGCATACACAAAAGGCATGCTCCAACGATACCAGAAGCGAGAGCGCTGTGGGAGCCAGAAAGGTTGAAGTTCTTCGACGGCAAACATAGTTTGTTGTTGATGATACAGTTGGGTCGCAAAGTAGGTCAGCCAGCGATACATCTGTTCCTCTGTTGCTTGTTGTACTCGCGCTCTCCGTGTAAGCATATGTTTTACATAATGTTTAAAGAGGGCATATGGATAATCTTGTTTGGGTACTGGCAGGTCAATCGAGGTATCGTCATAATATGCCTGGGTGAAGATAGAGAGCATGAGGGGGCGGCGTGCCAACTCTAATAGCTCTTGATCTTCGCGTAGTGCTTGCCGAAGAGCATCGATAGGACCAGAAACACTGGAAAGATAGGCTTCCATTTGCTCGTCGGTAAATGGAAGCAACATAATAGCATAGTAAATAGGAGGAGGAATGGAGAGCGCCTGATACTCATCAGTACGACAACACAGGATCAAGGGAGTGTGATCGAGATCTCGTTGTGTATAGTCTGTAATTGCTTGAACACAAGCTATGCGAGCAGACTCTGCAACTTCATCAAGACCATCGAGCAGGGGAAAAATCTGGTTCCTTTCGACCCATGCTTGCCCGATGTGTTGTGGTACCTGATAGCGGATCTTTAATTCCTCAACCAGCCACTTATCCAGTGGAAGCTGTTGCTGTGACCAGGATGAAAGGTTAAAAATGACAGGCATTCTGCGATTTTCATCAGCGTCAGCGTGATCCAGTAGCGTGCGTGCAAGATACAAGAGCAGCGTGGTCTTTCCTGAGCCTGGTTCGCCAAGGATGAGTAGTTCTTCATCGGCTTCATCAAATACTTGTATGATACTGGTTCCTGGAGGTAGAGGGCGAGGACCACGATCAAGTTCTTGTACCATCAAGCCCCAGGAACGCTCTAAAGCGTCTGGTTGCTTCTGCAAATGTAAATCAATCCAGACTGCATGATGCAACGACTGCTCCAGTAAACCTTCAATCCAGATCGTGCGTACGCGTTTGAGAAGGCGTTGGCGATTGGTTCTCTGAACAGGGGTAAGAGGGATGCTAGAAGATTGCCGAGTAGTAATAAAGTGGCGAAGTTCTTGGACAATAGAGAGGAGCGCTTCATCGCGATTATCCCATAGGGTTACAGGTTTCTCATTGCGCGGCAAACATTGTAGATGAGCCACATCAGTTGATTGCCAATCACAAGGACGGATGAGGATGGGAATGATGAGTGTTTGACCCAATCTATGTCGTTCTAACGCCTGCTGTATTTCCAGATCTTCATAGTTTGTGGAAAGAAAATAATCAGCACTGAGCAAGAGGAGAATAATATCGGCCGAATGCCAGGCCTTATGGCGTTCCTGATCTATTAATGCACCCGGAGGAATGAGTTGTTCATACCACTCAGCTAGTACTCCTTGTTGAACAAGCGGATGGAGCTGCGCCGAAAGCTGTTCACGAAAAGTATCATCAATAGATGCTGAAGAATAGACCAGCTTAATAGCCTCAACCATTTTTTCCTCCTATTGAGAAAGTGACGAAATTATTTATTTCCATAGGCTTGGGGCAGGGAGCATATCTTTAAGATCTCGTTCATTTATTTCTTATTAAATTGACAAGAGCTTGAAATTTTTAATAAAAGCCAATCCATCATGTGGCATAGCTAGTCCCCATATTTTTAAGCTTTACTTGCCTTAGCAGAAGTTAATGTATTGTGCTCCTGGGATAGTTAATTATAAATATAAAGTTCGCATCTATTGGGCGCTAGATATATGGCATAAGGACAAAGATTATAATTCAGTTTAAAGAACACTCTTATATAAATCAAATTATGAAAGCTAATTATATGTGTATATAGTGTATTTGAAGTTTTTGGTTCTTGAAAAATACCTTGTTAGGACTGTTAATTAATGATCCTGGCAATACTTATGCTTAAGTAGCCCTAAAAAGGTATAATTTAGCTATATGGAGATAATGATCGCCAATTTATTAGCACATCTCTTGGTGGATTTAGCCTTTTTGCAAAAGTATTTTGGCGATGATTCTTGGGTGTGCCAATGCAAGTGGTGTTTTTACCATGTGCAGTACCTTTAAAAAAGCACGTAAAGCATAGGGATCACGTGGTAAAAGCATGATTAAGCGGTCCAAATACCATTGTGATAATTTTGCTATAACTCCCTGTTTTTCGGAAGCGGGTACATCGGCAACGGTTGCAAGGAGCCAGGGTGAGACTAATAAACGGGCTATTTTTCGTTGAAATTGATGGGCAAATCCTTTGCGTTTGCGTTGCCATGAAGGCAGGCTAGTATCAAGCGCTTGTGCTTCCAGGGCCGCTACGGTCATGCCTTGACCATAGATGGGGTTAAAGCTGCACACTCCATCTCCGATTACGATGAAGTTTTCCGGCTGGCGCTTCAGACGTTCGAAGTGCCGCATACGATTGGCTGTACGGCGGTATCCATAGATAGGAGAGATAGGGCGAGCATTTTTGATGCTTTCGTATAGTACCTGGTCGGGTAAGCTGTGTGCAAATTCCAGGTATTCTGTATCTTGTGTCGGTGGATAATCTTTTTGGGAACCAGCCAGGATGACTAACCATTTTCCGCCTTCAACATCCATTAAAACACCACCACGTTTACTTTGGGTGCTTTGAATGGCGATGAATTTCCACCAGTCTTCCTGGTGTGTCCCAGGTGGTTCATATAAGCGCGTTGCATAGCCGAGATGCGTATTGATTTCGGTCTCTTGCGGGGTTTCATATCCTAAGTCTTTCAGCCACTCTGGAGCATGTGATGTAGAGCCGCTGGCATCGACAACTAAATCTGCTTTGAGTTCCTGGAGTATATTGTCTTCGGGCTTATTATGGTTCCGTTCTCGGAACTGCACACCGCAGACCGTTTCTTTGCTTTGATCGAAGAGCAGATGAACGACTTCAAACCCTTCCATGATGTGCAAGTGATCATATATCATCAATTCCTGATGGATCTGCCATTCCAGGAGTAGGCGGGTGCTATTCCAGCCCTGTCCCCATATTGTAGGCGCAAGCCGTGGACATCGTTCGCCATAGTAATATAAGGTGCCGCTGCCATAATTATGGTCGATTGCCCCGTGCGCAATCAATTTCTCCTGGATCCCAGGAAATAATGCTTCAATAATGTGTTGTCCTTGCAGGAGCAATGTATGTCCCTGTCGTCCCTGCGGTACACCAGGCCGAAAAACAGGTTCTTGAGGATAATGGTCTCTCTCAATAAGTGTTACCTGATCAAAGTGCTTTAGTAGAACGCGGGTTGTTAGTAATCCAGCAATACCGCCTCCGATAACGATAGCATGTGTTTCTTGTCTGTTATGCATATTTTCTTCTCTATTTTTCACCTGTAGTACTTTGATGAGTGTGATCAGATAGCCGTGCAAAATATTCTAATAGCAAGCGATGTGAAAACATATAGCCTCCTCCAACTTTACGTAATAGCGCTCGCTCTGCCGCATAGTTCAAGAAGAGAGTATATTTCTTTGGTATCACACCAGTTCTGCGAAGGTACCAACGTAAGATGATGTGCTCAATAAAGGCTCGTCCTCCATAAGCGATCCAGAAGCGGAAGCCAAAGAGCACACTATAGACCAATATGAATCCGAGCAGTAATGTGCGCCAGCCAGGAACTCCCGCCAGCCAGAAAAAGAGACCACAACACACACCACCTAGAATCCCACCCACTGGACCCATAGAGCCTGCGGCGAGAAGTCCATGTTTGATCGAATTGCGAATGCCAATATTGGGTTGCGTAATTGATTGGCGTTGGTCATCTGAGAGCCGTTCTGACGACCAGCCACTATTTAAAATGCCTACCAATATACTCGCAAGGCCATTGACGGCACCAACAATAGCGCCATATATTATTCCGTACCTCCATCCGTAAGAGACCCCATTAAAAAATGAGCTGACTGCTCCCAGGGTTATGATGATTGGCAATGCAATGGCAAGAGCTAGTAAAATACCTTTTTTGAGAATGGCGCCGCTATTTTTGATCATCGTAGACCAACTCCATACCACACTCTCGGTAGGCTCAATTATCCTGCCCAGTCCTGGGAGCAAATCAGTGCCGGTACCCAATCCAAAAATGAGACCTGAACCAACGCCAACGACGAATGCATCTGTGAGAATATGTTGAGTGATGGCTCCTGCCTGGAGAGAGTAAATGGTTGCCATGCCAATCGTTTCACAGACGGTAAAGAGTGCAAAATTGATGATGCGATCCATAGGAGACCGCTTCTCTTTCAGGATACGCTGTTTCCAGCGTGTCCATCGTGATTGATCTTTTTGGTGTTGCTCATATATATCCTCTTGCTCTGATCTTAGTGCAGCCAGAAGTCCAACGACCGATCCAACCAGGATGCCCTCAAACAAGCCAATAGCCAATCCATGATAGATGCCAAAATACCAGCCATTTGCGAGGCCAAAGACCAAGGCAGCAAATACCGCAACCACGCTCCCGAAAATGAGTGCACTGCGCAGTCCACTCATCAATCCCTGGCGTAGGGAAGTGAGTGAAAGAGAGGAGACCGCTTTTTTCCCTGCAATTAACACCACAATTGCCTCGACAACATATAAAATTAGCCCCATACTGGTGCCCCCATGTAATCCTCCACCGATACCTTGAGCCATCCAGCCCAGAATAGTGTTGCCGAGGCCTTTGCCACCTAGCCAGTAAAATAATCCCAGTTGACCTGGCTCAGAGTCTCCACGGAAACAGGCAAAGAGACCTCCATCGAGAGCTAAATTTACTCCAAAGATGACGCGTATTACAGCGTTGCGATACTTGATAGAGGTTGGTTCCTTTAACCAGTCAGGTTGTATGTGTTCGAGATAAAATTCAGTTTGATTGCGTGTGGCCATCTGTTGCGCGAGCCAGGATAGCCAGCGTTGTATCTGTTCCTGTGTATACAGTGGTGAGGCCTGGCGTTGAAGTAAGCGTTTCACATATGTCTCGAATATTTTGTTGCGACGTTCCTCCATATTTGCCATCGTTTGCACTTCTTCATCTGTCAGATCCTGATGGACTGTTGCTAGCACATTGAGCATGAAAGGAGTTGAAGCCATTTCCTGCAATGCTGGATCCGTTTGAAGTGCCTGGCGCATCGCTGCCAGGGAGGGACCTCCTCTTGCAACATAATCATCAATCTTCTGGATTGTTAGTGGCTGAACTTCTACCGCAGTATTTAATACAAGTTGAGAAGGCAGGCTGGCATAGACTGTAGAGCGGCAGCAGACTACCATTGAGACAAACCCATGATCCTCCCGATAAGCATTGATGGCTGCAATACAGTTTGCGCGCACTTCTTCATTGACCTCATCCAATCCGTCGAGCAACGTAACTACTTTATCTCCCGAAATCCATTTCTTTGCCAATCGGATGGGTACTAGATATTTCGTATTTAATTCTTCCTCCAACCATTGGTCTAATGGAAGTTGCTTATTTGCCCAGGATGACAAATGAAAAATGACTGGAATTGGTTGCTTTTCGTCAACTTGAGCACATTTGATGAGATCGCTTGTTAGTTCTAGCAGTAGCGTTGTTTTTCCGGAGCCCGGTTCACCCAGGATAAGTAATTCTCTATCCGCTTCATCATAGACTTCAGCGATGCATTTACTTGTCACTTCAGGTGGCGCTGGGTGATCCTCCAGGATATCTGTGTTCCATAGCTTTGCGACTGCATCTGATCGTATTTGTAGGTCAAGTGAGATTAATGAATGACTTGCAATATGATCCAGTACACCTGTAATCCAGCGTGTTTGCACACGCTTCAGCATGCGGTAACGATTTTCATCTGTGTCGCTATGCTGAAACACCATGAATGGGGCTCTATGTATGAATGGATGATGTTCTGCTTCTGTTACAATCTCAATGTCTGAGAATGATGATGTGTCATCATCGTTTGGCGATGTATCTATCTCTGCGGTTGTTTGTGGGAAAGGATATAATCCTAGCTCCTCCGGAGATTTTTTTAACACACGGCTCAAACGAACAAGCAAATCAGGCCCGGGTGAGCGTTTTCGATGTTCCCAACTTCGTACCGTTGCCTCTGCAACTCCAAGTGCATCCGCCAGATCTTTTTGTGTCCAGCCATGTTCCACCCGCGAGCGTCGTAATGCCTCATTTATGTTCTTTCCATCATTCATTTTATAATTCCACAACCACCTACAAAAGCATTTCTGCACAATTTATTCAATAAAAATTTATATTTACCAATACCATAAATATAAATTTCATCAATAATTCTATCTATTTTTGTTGATTGTGGCAATTGTGTAGGTAGTGTGTCTAGTACTCACAGTTCAAAAGTAGGCATAATATGGCTTGTTTATCGGGCCTTCACTCATAGGCACTGTCTTTCTGTGTTTATCAAATTCGATAAATACTTTATCTACTTCATCAGATGGCCATACTCTTGATCTCATTTATTCCTGTGTCTTACAAAACTGAGGCTTATTCATCATCAGCCAAAGATGTTTTTCACAAAATCTTTGCCAATACTATTTGATGGTTCAATGTTGCTCACTTTCTGGATTTGAATGGTCTTTCTCATTGTTTCGATGATAAACGAAGGTAGCGCACAATATCTCCCAGATCAAAGAGGTGGCGTTGAGCAGGAGCGGGCAAGAGCGTGAGGTTTTGCTGAAAAATATTGATCGGTCTGGGATACAAACAAATAATTTCTACCTGACTATTTTGAGCATCTTGTAAAAAGTGGAGGACCTGGCCAATATGCGAGCAGTGAACTTGTAACAGCGAAGGTATACACAGGATCTGAAATGCTCTGTTTTTCATTGCCTGTTTCATCTCGCGAAAAATAGGTTTGCTCATGCCTGTATCTTTATAAATAGATTGAAAAGTGTATTGGTTTTCTTTACAGTAGTTATATGTTCTTCGGATAACAACCGGTTCATCTTCTCTGAGCCCAAGCGTATGAAAATACAGGGCGACTTGCGGTGTGATACTTTGCATGGTTTCTGCCTTTGCCTGTTCTTGTATGGAAGGAAAGAGGCATCACTGTCGAAAAGTTGATGCCTCCTGGTTAATTACTATCTGTATCGTAAACAGCGAACAACGTCATCTAAATTGGTTGTTTGCTCCATCGATTGCGGAACGATGGCTAATCCCTGTGTATAGAGATTGGTAGGCGTTGGTGCCAGACAAACAATGTCCACATGGGCTTCTTGAGCATCTATCAAGAAATTGAGCAATTGTCCCAATTGATTTTCATAGATATGCTCAACCGATGGGATCAGAAGCAGATGGAAAGCCCGCTCTTCCATCATTTCTCTTACTGACTGAAGGACTGGCTGTGAACTTCCGGTATCCTGGTAAATGTATTCAAGTGAATAATCATGACCCTGACAATAGTCGAGCGCAACTTGCCGAATTTCTGTAAAATCCCCCTGATATCCAACATAGAGGGCTGCTTTAGCCGTCACAAAGTTCATTGTCTACTTCCTTTTCTTTATTCATAATAGAGAAACTGTTTATTTTGTAGTGGTTCTATGTTACAGGCTATGAAGGCAGTAAAGAATAGACAATTTTTGGCAATTTTGCTTGAATTACAGGAGAATAATACGGAGACATTTTTGGTTGAAAGAGCACTAGTTGTTCGTACAAGTATATTGAAGATCATTTTTGGCCAGGTCAATGTGAAGAGAAGGTGGTTAACTTCTTCTCTTCATAACACAATACGCAAAGATTACTGTGCAGCATGAAACCGCAAACGTTCCGGTCGTCATTGCTATGATCTGGATGGATGGGGTGTTGGTGAACAGGTCTTTCTTGAGCCCAAAGGCAAAAAAACCAACGACCAAAAGGAAGAGGTAAAGTATGACGATGTACCCCAGTGGATAGACAATATGAGATATGATCCAATCAGTCAAGCTTCCTTCTGTGGTTATGGTTTGTGTTGCAGCGATCCTGACATATGGTGGGTTATAACTTGCAGTTGTTGCTGTCGGTGTGGAGATAGTTTTTTGTGCGTGCTCAGTCTGGGTGATAGGTGAGGCCCATACCTGTTTAGTTGAATTGTGCATAGCATCCCTGAACGCATCAACAAAGCCTTGAATAGTGGGGAAGCGTTCTTTTGGTTCTTTCGCGAGCGCTTTGAAGATTACCTGTTCAACTTCTGCTGATAGTGTCGGAATTTGTCCTTTCAAAGATGAAGGTGGTGTAAACATATGCTGTGTGCAAACTTCTGTGGGTGAACCTTGAAACGGTGTTGTACCGCTGATCCATTCATAAATCATAATACCTAGAGCATATTGATCGCTGGCAAAGCACGGTTTTCCTTGTAACTGCTCTGGTGCCATATAAGCAACAGTCCCAATAGCCTCTTTTGTGCTTTGCTGGGTAGTCGCTTGAATAAGCGCGATACCAAAATCGCTCAAGAGTAGATCGTTGTTTGCAGTAAGTAAGATATTATCAGGTTTGATATCACGATGAACCAGTTTGTGATCGTGCGCATACTGAATTGCCGCGCCAAGTTGCGTAACGTAAGCGAGAATAGTTTCTAGTGTTAATTGTGATCCTCTAGGATGAAGTTGCCGAAGCGTACCATTTGAAGCGTATTCCATCGCTAAATAGGGGATATTTTCAGCTACTCCAAATTCTAGCACGCGCACAATATGTGGATGATTGAGCTGAGAAATAAGTTGCGCTTCATGATGGAAATTTTGTATTGCAAGTGTATCTGCCAACTGTGCATGTAATAATTTAATGGCCGCCTGTTTCCGAAGGAAAAGATGCTCTCCTAGATGAACCTCCGCATAACCACCACGCCCAATCATCTGATGGATTTTGTAGTTGCCTATCTGTTGACCAATACTATTTTGCATTCTCTCAAATCCTCTCCTTGTTTTTCTTATAGTAATCATATTTGGAGTGAATATGCAAGACCTAGCGATCTTTTCATACATTTTTATTTGAGAAAAGAATGAACTTTCTATGAGAGAGTACGCTGTTTGTTGAGGATCGCTGATTGAACATGCTAGAGGACATGGCTGATCGCGTTGATAGTTGATGCCTATATCCCTAATTATGGGTTTCTTGGATTAAAAGCCAGGCACGTAGTGAGATGACATTAACACGAACACAACGCCCGAGGTGAATGGTCGGGAGACCTTGTTTGATTAGCGTATAGACATGTGCACGAGAAATATGTAGTTGTTGTGCTACATCGGGAATAGTGAGGAGCATAGCCGCTTCTGGACGTTTCTCAGAACTTTTTTTCGTCGATGCCTGATAAGAATAAAAATGTGACATAAAGGCAGTGTCCGCTTTCATCTGGCGCAACCATTTATTCTGGTGCTTAATCAATGCTATAAGACTAACATGATTCTGTTGAGGAAACGTTCACCATGATGAAGTTAACAGTGTTTTATTTTTCAATCATCAATTTGCCAATCGAATAGAGTTGATGTGAAGTGTTTGTGTTGTGGGCATTATTTTGAAAGAATGTGAGCCTGATTTTGCCGCATACTGCAGCAAAATTTGGCGCAGCCTCTGATCGACAGGGTAATGACCAGAAAATCAACAGCTTAGAGAGATACAGGAAGGATTTATTATACTTTTATGGTATGGTAGTTATGTTTGATATCTACATTGACTAAGAATGGATTCTGCTTATGACATTTGGTATGCCATCCTATGAGGGATTCATCCCTTTCCGGGGATACCGTATCTGGTATTGCATTGTTGGAGATTTGTCATTAACCTCAGTAGATAGTTTTCCGGTGCTTGCTTTGCATGGCGGACCAGGTATTCCACATGAAAGCCTTCAACCCCTTGAACAATTAGCGCTCTCTGGCCGCGCGGTCATTTTTTATGATCAACTTGGCTGTGGAAACTCTGATCGCCCTGATGATCTCTCATTATGGGACGTACCCTGCTTCCTGGAAGAAATCGCTATGCTACGAAAAACGTTATACCTTGAACGTGTCCATTTGTTTGGACACTCGTGGGGAGGAATGTTAGCTCTGGAACACGCTTTGAAGGAGCAAAAAAGCCTGGCAAGCCTGATGCTGGCCAGCGTACCTGCTCATGTTCCTGCTATGTTTGCTGAGCAGCAACGCATCTGGGAGCAGTTACCCTCTGATATTCTGGCGCTCTTGAGCGTAGAGGGAGAGAAAAAAGCCGCTACACATCAACAAGCGTTAGCTTATTTTGAGACACATTTCTATTGTCGTTGTGATCCATGGCCAGACTATCTGCTGCAAGCCCGCACTCCTGAGAAAAGGAATACACAATTAAATCAACATATGTGGAATAATGTGCTATACGATTGGGATATCATTCCCCGTTTACATATGATTACGTTGCCCACATTGATTACAGCGGGATATCATGATGGGATTGCTGGTGGACAAGATGCACTTCTGAGTGAGCATATCAAATCATCTCAACATATTATTTTTTCTGAATGCTCACACTATGCTCATGCCGAGCAAACAGAACTCTATCTTGAAGCGCTTCAAAAATTCATGCGACAGAGCGAGATGAATTGATATCCATGAGCCTGCGCCCAGATGTTGATCCCTTGCCAGGGACGCTCACATGCTGCTTGCAACTGTTGCGTATCATGTCAGTCTCCTGTGAGAATCACCGGGCCCAGTTCGCGAAACCCATCGATCATTAACGCGTGCGGTATGTTCAAGGATGGTCTATTTACCATAGAAATCCACTTCTGCCGTACGCCATTCATCGTGATGCTTATTGCTGTTTTTGATGGATTGCTGGAATAATGAAATTCGCAATAATATCACGTTGCTTTTTTTCATTGAGATGTGCTTCATTCGTTGATGCAATTACAACGACTATATCGAGATCGGGAATAACTGCAATTATTTGCCCACCTATGCCACTGGCAAAAAAGAGATCGTGTTCGTCATGCTGGGTAGTCCACCAGAGATATCCATACGGCTCGTTCACGGGTGGCCCACCCATCGTATGTTGTTGAGTTGAGCGCTTGATAAATTTTGTTGGAAGTAGTTGGTTTTGCTCCCATAATCCGTTTTTGAGGTAGAGATAGCCAAACTTTGCCATATCACGAGGACGTAAGCGCATGCCGCCGCCGCCTCGGTAGTATCCTTCCGGGTCTTGCATCCAGAAAAAACCAGATTTTTCATCTGTTGAGATGCCTAACGGCTGAAAGAGCATCTGGCGTGCAAACTCCAAAGTACTTCTTCCCGTTACCTTTGTAAGAATGATTGATATGAGATGGATACCGAGAGCGTTATATTGGAAGTGTTGCCCGGGTTCAAAGGCCATCGGCAATGAGAAGGCAAAGGCTGCCCAGTCTCCTTCCCCTTGTTCCCATCTCACCACATTATGTTGCCATTCCTCATAGGAAAAACCACTGGTCATGGTCATTAGGTGGTGTAATGTTACCTGTTTCATACGAGCATCCATCTCTGGTGTAACGAATTCCGGAAAAAAATCGATAAGAGGTTGCTCTAGACTGTGAAGGTAACCCTCTTGTAGCGCCACTCCGACAAGAGCCGAAATGATACTTTTTGTTGCTGACGCAATACGGTGATAGTCTGATAATTGCTGACCGCGATAATATTTCTCAAAAGCGAGGTGTCCATGACGGACAATAAGGATTGCCCGAAATCGTGTTTCCTCCCGTTCTGCGTAGCGATCCAAGGCTGCTAAGATATGTTGATTCATTCCAAGTTCTTGTGGTGGTAATGCAGGAAAGCCGTGTGTTGGCCAAATCGTCTTCCAATGATTTATGCTCATGAATGTTCCTTTTCATAGATATTATTCTCAGATAGTTATGACGAATGGCATTTTTTTGGATGAAGATTCCTCTGATTCCTTTCTCGATATAGTATAGTGCCTGACAAATCATTATTTTGGGGCTGTACCTTTTAAAGTCAATTGATACTTTTCTTAGGGGAGGGTCAGCTTGATCATATGATTGATGATAGGTAAAGCTTTGTAAAAGAAATTTCATACATGTGGTGGATCTTCTTCTACAAGATGTGCTTCAAAGCTTTTACTATAAAATGAGAGGCCTCCTCTTCACGGTCGATGACACGGTATCGAAGCGTTTCCCATTGGTCATTGTGAAGTGAGCGAATAGCAAGTGGAAGCGTAAGATAACCTCCTGCCTCAAGTCGGAGTTGCTGAACACCATCGAATACCAGACGGAGGCGGCGATGATCATCACTGACTCCAGTGCTAAGCCAGAGTTCTAATGACAACACATATTCACTGCTGTAGGTATCAGTCCATCTTTCCTGTTGTCGGAGATTAAATCGATCCAACACGTCAAAAAATGTAGGATGAAGAGACAGGTAGTGATCAAGTGCTTTATCGCCGTGTTCCATTGTCGATTGTCCTTTATGGTGCTTTTCTTTTGCCTGCTAGCGTATCAATTATAGCCAATGAATAGCTCATTCTCTATAACATAAGCCATGGTATGGGGAGCGATAATGCTCATAAGTCCTTGTGGAATAGCAGGAAGTTTTACTTCAAAGGTTATATGCCCCTGAGGAGCGTAACACTGGTATCCTTCTTGATTCCGGACAAAAATGAAACCATCACGATCGACGATTGGTTGCTCTACAAATGTGAGATTACCACTCCGGTGGATGTCACATCCCCATATTTCCCTTCCGTCTTTCGTTAATCGCGCAAGGCGTTGCTTTGAGAGTGCTATCCAGCCACCATCAATGTACTCTGCAAATGTGGCCCATTGTTTGTATTCGCCGATCTGTTCTCCATCTGACCTAAAAAATGCTGAAAATCCATCAGCTGATCCTATGGCAGCGATGTGTTCATTGTTAATTGTGGGCAGTTTATCGGCCCTTTTGATCTGAGTCGTCCATTGTGTTTTGCCATCCAGGCTCACACGACAGAATCCAGTGCCAGCGTACCCTGCAATAGCTAGCGAATTGTCAGGATAGACTGCCGGTGTGACGACATCTAAGCCGTAGACGCCAATCTCATGCCATAGGTTCTGTTTAAACACATAAACATCACCCGCGACAGCAGAGAGTACTGGCAGGCCGTTATACGTCAGATTCGGCGAAAACCCCGAATCATCAGGAGCAGCGATTGTGGCTAGAACATCTCCCGTTTTATCAGAGGCAAGCCAATTTTCTTTCCTATGAATGTCTCCAAATTTGTCAACGATGAGCAGAGCATCAGGAAGAACCATCAGCGTTTCTCCTGTTTGCAATGCGGTCGGGAGCGAATAATGGAATCTATAATCTTCTGGAACAAGGCCAGCAAGATCCAATTGCCACAAGATTGTGCCGTCCAGACTGACTGCTGAAAGCATGCCCATATGGCATACGCGAAGTGTCTCATCTGGCATCACAATAACGCCGCTGATAGATTCTTTATCACGGGAATGATGTGAGTGATGTGAAGACAATAAGATTTTCTGCCATGTTGGAGTTGTATGTGGGCCGAGAATAGGTAGTAACGAACTATTCGCTTGATCGCCTCCGAAACGAGGCCAAATCGTTTGTGCTAAATTAAACACAGTCTTTTTTGCTTTCTCAGAGGGGAGAAAGTACCATTTTATTCATGAACGAAGGTAGATAAAGAAGGTAGGTCCGCGGGAGAATATACCATACACTATTATAATAGTCAAATAGAGAGTTGTATCATGAGTATGTAATTTTCAGATAATTTTTAACCATAAAAGGTATCTTGATCTGATGGGAATCGTGATTGCAGATTGCTCTCAGACGTCATATAGCTTCCAATAACATATTATTATTGAGAAAACTTAATAATACGATTTTTTTATAACTTCAACGAGATTGCAGGCATATTGTCTTCCGATTGCTAGCGTTATCTATAGTCGCTATATGCTCTCGACAAGGACGGGAGCGGCATTTATACTCATAGTGTTGTTGTGTGGTTTGGGTTCTTGTTGCAAGAACCGCCATGGTAATTCTGTCCTGTTTATCAGGAGTGGGTGAGACCATGTTTCGCATTCTTTGGTGTGTAAAGGATGGTAGGTTGGTCTCTATGGCTGTGAGTTGCTCCAGCAATCGACCAAAACAGTAATGGCCCTGTAGCGCGTCTGGGTTATGTGATTCTTTTCCCTTTGAAGTGAAAGATGGCGCTGTTTTTTCGCAGAACGTGGGGATATAAACAGCAATGGCAAGAAAATGAGCGTCTCGGAGTGCCTCATCACTTGTAGCACAAGCAAAAGCTTCGCAACGTAAGTCTTAACATGGATATTCTCTTCCTATAGTTTGTTTGAATTAAAGGACAGTTTACTTATGGGCAATCGCCGTGGCATTATCTTTGAGGCGATCACGCGTCTGGATGGGATGATGATGGCTGGCGAGAGTCGTTTTCTAGCCAAATCGGCGGCTCGCCAGGCTGGAGAGACGTTTTGGACGTTCTCGACCCAGACTATTCACTCGCATCGTACCCGGCAGGCGTATCAGCAACATGTGCTCCATTTTATTAACTGGGCACGTGATAGCCATGCGATCAATCGCTTGCCGTACCTGGATGAGCAGGCTGAAGCACTGGTTGCTCAGTATTTGATGGAACGAATCGCGGCCCAGAAGAGTCCATATACAATCCAGGCGGAACGAGCGGCTTTACGTCTCTTTTTCCAGCAGCGTGATCTGGCTGAAACGGTACACATCCCTCCAAGGCGGCGGGAGGATATCCAGCGATCTCGTGTGGAAACCAGACAAGATCGGCATTTTCAACCTGCACATTGGCAGGACACGATCGCTTTTCTCCGCGCCTGTGGACTTCGCCGCGAGGAAGCCACGGCACTCTTTGTGCGCGAAGTGTATTGGCGAAACCAGGAGCGCCTGGTTGTCTATGTGCGTAACGGAAAAGGAGGCCAATCCCGTGAAGTATGGGTGCTTCCAGGCCATGAGCAGGCCGTCTGGTCATTGGTTGCTGGACGCCGACAAGACGACCATGTTTTTTCGCATCTCCCCAAGAATATGGATATCCACAGCTATCGACGTGAATATGCCCAGTCCCTCTACCTCTATCTTGCTCCCGGCTATCAACTGCCACCATCAACAGGTCGGCTGAAGCGCGACGCATATGATCGCCATGCCGCCATGACCGTCTCTGAACAATTGGGCCATCACCGTATCGATGTCGTGCTACGTCATTACTTACGGTAAGGTTTATCCATGATTTATTTGATTATTTGCCCAATTGGAAGACGAGTTTGGCCTCACAAGTACAGGCCCATTCAATCTGAGTTTGGATCTGTCCAACATAGGTTAGTCATATTAGTAGTCAGGTGTCGCAATGAGCGTTACGCTTCTATTTTTTTCTGCCCACATATTGACGTTTCTTCAACCTCTTCAAAAATGGTTGCATGCAGAAAATGATGAGGATGAAAATTTCTAGCATAGTGAATTATATACTCTTCATTCGCATACCGATTTTTCGTTCCATATGCGTTGGCCTGAAGATATTGATGTTCTTTGTCAGTTACTATTGGCAGAAGGATTAAATGTTCCTCATACCTGTTCAAGTTTACTTACTAAGGAGGTATGGTCGGATGAGGAATCAGTTTGGGTGGATCTTATCTCCCCGATGTTTCCGTTAGCCATAGCAACTCTCAGTGATGATGTGATGCATCATATTATTGAGCATTGGACCCAACATTTGACTTCGGAGGATTCTACGAACCATCTCTATTACCAGGATGTGCACAAAAATGTTTCAAGAGCTCTTTGGGATCTTAGGACAGTATCTCAAGACATACTTCGATATGGTAAGAATATGCTTTTACTGAGAATATGGTAATTTCTTGAAGAGATTTTTTCACTTTTGTGATTGACAATATGAAAAAATCTCTCTCGCCTTTTACTGGCTCTATGTGCTTCCTACCTGGCTGAAGCCAGTTTATATATATGTGTAAATGATGCTATTTGCCTATGACGTTTTGCATTGTGCTTCTGGTTTTTGCATGCAACAAGCAGACAGTATCTTGTTTTCTTCAGTTGATGATGATATATCAGTAGTAATAGCTTTTTCTTTTATTCCTTATCCAGCTTCTACCATAGGTTTGGTGTTTGGGGAATAGTAGGATGGTCTCTACGCCAGTGAGTTCCTCCTGGGATCGACCGAGCCGGATCTGCTCTCTTGCTATCGCTTCTAGAAGGTGATGCAAGGCATGATTAAAGGATGACCCACTTTGCCTGTGAGTTGCTCCAGGGACGGGTGTTGTGTGTATTGTCTGTATATGATTTCCAGATGACAATGCTGGATGATGAGTAATGATAGAAAGGAGGATTTCGTCCGCAGGAAGAGCCTATTGGGTTTCTTCTGCCTTTCTATTGTTGTGTTTACAAGAAGGAAGGTGAACCCAATGACTCTGCAACGATTTCCTACTCTTCATGATTATGCTGAACGCGCGGCGTCCTTTGAGCGCCAATTGCAGTCTTTGGAGCGGCGGCGCGATACTATTCTGGCTCAGATTGAGCAGTGTAAAAGTCCTGCTCATCAGCTCGTATCTCTGTTGGCTCCGTTGTATCGTCGGAGCATGATCTTTGAGGTGCGGCAGTTGCGGAAGGAATGTGAGCGTGTCGAGTTCCAGATGCAGGATCTCAAAGCTGAATATGAAGCCTGGAAGGCGGAACAAAAGCAGCGTGCTTCGGAACTTGAAGAAAATACACGGCTCTATGAGCTGGAGACGCTGATTCAGCGTGAATATCGCTGGTTGGCAGTGCATGATGATCAGGCTGAGTTACGAAAGAAGCAGGCTGTGCTCGAAAAGGTGCGTGAACAGAAGCGCCTGCAAGAAGAAGCGCAAACGCTTCAACGTGAACAGAAAGCACTGCAACAACAGCTCAGCGAGGTACGTGAAAAGCTCGGCACAAATCGTCAGCAGCGGGATGCTCTTGATGATAGCCACCATACCACGCGTTTCCACGCGACTGATACACAGACGGCAGACATAGACGAAGCCATCTTAAAGGTGTCGATGTTCTCCAAATAAATAGTATTTTTCAAACAGCAGGTTCCCAACAGGATCTGCTGTTTCTCTTTACCCTCCTCTATCCCACAAACATCGTCTTTTCTTACTTCCCCTGGAGGTTGTATGCGACCTTTATGCCTGATCCGGGGACCACCTTGCTGGCCTCTGGACATTCAGATATGCCCTTGATTTTCCCCAAAAAAAAGAAAGCCACTTCTAGTTTGGAATCTGGTGTGGCTTCCGTAGCAAGGAGTTATCTCCTTATGGCTTGTAGCGTAACATATCCTGCTCGCTTTGTCGAGCTTTTATTCTGTCATGCCATGGCCTCAGGAGATCATTCTTGTCCCTTTTCTCATGTGTGTTTGTGAGGAGATATCACGCTGATGGATATCTCTCCTGAATAGAAATGGTAATCTCATGACTACATTGACTCTTGCCTCTATCGAAGGCGGTTTACAGCAACCTTTTGCTCCTCACGATGTGAAGTATCTGCCCAAATCGCCGAAGAAAAAAGAATCTGGCGAATGGGTGTGCCTGGCGTTGCCTTATGCGGATAAACGCGCCTATGAGGATCGTTTGAATGATCTGGCCTTTGGTTTCTGGAGCACGCCGTATAATCCGCCTTACGCTATCGGCAATAAGCTCGTGATACCCGTCACGGTCACGGTTTGCGATATCGAGCATACCGACTATGGCGAATCGTTTTTGAGTAGTTTGTCGCGCAAAGGCGAACTACATGATTCTGAAAATAGTGCGACGGTCGCTTATTCACAAGGATTCCGCCGCGCATGCGCACAGTTCCGCCTGGGGCGCTACTTGTATACCTTGCCAAAGGTCTGGGTTCCTTACGATCCAACAAGCCGCACGATTGCTTTGACGGCGGAGCAGACATATCAATTGACCATGCGGTTGTATCGAAAGGCTGGCATCTCTCTGCCGGATCCTCAACAAGATCAGCCAGGCCAGGGACATCGTCCATCACGGCAACTGGTTTTGCCGGAACGTGCCACGTCACAAGTGGCTCCCGCATCCATGAACGCTACAATCCTGGAATCGGCTCCGAATTCTGTGGCTCCCACACCATCATCACCGCAAACATCCGGGTCCACCTCTCTGGATCCTCAAGAAGCGGTGGCTCCGGTTCCCATGACATCAGAGCCCGTGGCTCCCAGTGGGGGTGTGAGTCTCACGGAGCACAAAGTCCACTGGCTAGAGCAGCAATTGAAGCACAATGGAGAGCGTATTCAACGCATTTGTGAGCAATACAGCGTGTCCACGTTCGCCGAACTCTCTGACGCTCAATTTGAGCATCTGGCCAACCGGATTTTCGCTGCCCAGAAGCGGGCGGAACAGAAAAAGAGCGAGCTGGCTCCCAGTAGACATGTCGCGACTGCATCTATATCTGATGCCGTTCAACAATCTTAGCCGAGAAAGGATTCCTTCCCATGTTTGCACCAGCTATTTCCCAACGCTCTAAACCTTCATTCACGCCCTTACTGATTGGTACTGTTCCGGTGCGTCCTTTTAGTCCTGATGGTTTCGTTGGCACGATCGAACAAGATGGTCAGGTGGTGAATGTAACGGCGATCGCGTTTGATGCAGGACAGGTTGTGCTTATGAGTCTGGTCGGACGTGATACCAGTGTGAGTGCGGTTCTGGCACAGATTTGGAAAAAGAAAGAGGCGGTGTTCCGCCATGCCGAGACGGTTCCCTGGCCACAGGAGGAGCAGTCATTTACGCGACTGGAGACGGAACGCTACAAAGAAATCGCGACCCGGCTTCCTGGTCTGAAACTGGCTCATGCGCTAACCATCCCGTTGAGCGCCCATATCGCTCAGGGTATTCTCCAGGCTCCTCCAATGGACAAGCATCCTCAGCGTCAGAAGCAGTCGATCCCGGTGGTGACGCCGCGCTATGTGCTAGGGAATTTACAGGAAGAGACGCCTCATGCCTTGAGTTTTCTCGGACATTTACGGGCGATGCGGGTGGTGTTGCTCTATCGAGATGATACCCATCCCGAACGGATCCAGTTGTGGGCTAGTGCCTTATGGCACCATGGGCTTAAACATCAACTGATAGAAGTAATGCCAGCATTGGGGGTACGCGTCTGGAAGATCCATCCGGATGTTCACCAATGGAATACGCTGATTGCCCAGGGGTCCTCGAAGGCTGGCTCCCCTGGTCCCGTGACTGATCCCTGGCTGATGTATTGTAACGTTCCTTTATCCACCCCGCTTGCTTTTCTAGCAAGCGGGGTTTTCTTTTGGCGCGCGAGCGTCTAGGAGATCTCTACTATGGCTCACGGAACCCTGGAAAACCTTTCGCATTCTTCATTTGTACGCACACCTGCGAGTATCAGTGAACGTATCTATCGTCATCTTTTATCCTTCCCTGCTGCTCCATCGGGAGCCACCCCTGCTGGTTCCCTGGTGACCGTGCTGGATCCAGCAGCAGGTGAAGGTGATCTTTTATTACCGTTGTTGGATCTGGATCTGAACTGCCGTATTGGCTGTACTGGCATCGAGATTAGTGCTGAACGTGCCGCGACGGCTCGCGCACGCTTGGCTCCTCTCCTCCCAACACTGCTTCCCAGCGCGATTGAAGGAGTAAAGCTTCCAGCCAGGAGTATCAGTCTGGCGGTCCTGAATCCTCCGTACTTTTTCGTGAACGGACGCCGTGCTGAGTATCGCTTTGTGACTCGAACGACCGAGGCTCTTGTGGATAATGGTATTCTGGTCGCTATTTTACCCGCGCGCTCTGCCTGGGATCACAAGATGGTGACGTATTGGAACCGCTGGTTTGATGCGGTACGCGTCTGGAAGGTACCGTCGCTGGAGGAAGGCGAAACAGAGAGTCCTTTTGAGAAATATACCCAGCTTGTGGTGGTTGGTCGGAAACGGGCAGCCGAGTGTGACCTGGATGATGCACGCATTCAGGATTTGCTCGCTTACCGCTGGCGCAAAGATCCCAAACACAACGATGAAGAATATTGGGCGGGTCAGGTAGCTCCGCCAACCCTTCCTGCGATCCCGATCGATGATCCCTATATGGTTCCCACCGTTTCGTCGGCTCCCTATTTTGAGATCCAGAATGCTGATGAGGCGTTGATCCTGGAAACATTGATGGGAACCACCGAGCAGCCCGGATCCGGAGCCTATCTCTCGGCAGAATGGGCCCAGGCTACCACCTGGCAAGAGGAGACGTTGTTGGAGCGTCCCGCGATGCCCTATACTGGTGTCGCCCATGTCGCTGCCGAGATTATGACCGGGATGCTTGGAGGCGAGGTGATTGATCTGGATGGCACTCCGTATCTCTTAACGGCATTTGTCGGATCTGAATGGTCAAAGATGACGCTGGATGCGGATACCAGGGAGAATTTACGCAATAAAGGTGTCATCAAAGCGTCGGCCCGGCAGTTGCAGGATTATCCAGTGCTGGGTGTGCTGGATCTCTCAAAAGGGCAGACGCGCTATTATGAGGGCAACGCCGTCTTTGATTTCCTCTCACCCTGGATTTCCACGCTGGCATCTTACGCCCAGCAGAAGCGGCCACCTCTATATCAATTGGATCCCGAAGATTGGGAACTGCGCGTGCTGACCCAGTTCGGAATCGATAAACAACTTCCCCAGGCTCCCTTTCCTGGACTGGCTCCCGCGCAGATGCATCGTGTCTGTGCCATGGGCGCACCCTTGATGAGCGCGGACTGGTGGCCATTCAAGGTGAACCTGGAACCGGCAAGACCAGACTTTCGGTCGCAACAGCAGCCAGACAGGCGTATGCGTGGCAGCAGCATCGGACCATGAATGGTTATACACAGCCGCAATGGATGCGCCAGCTTCGCCGCACCTGGCTCAAGAATCCCCGGACCCGCGCCATGTTACATCTGGAGCCAGTCTATGGGGAACGCTTGCCACAGAATGCTCACGGGGAAGCGCAGATTCGTGAGGATAAGAGCACCAGGCAGATTGTGGCGTATCGCCGGATTGATTCAGGCGAGTTGGTGCTTCCAGAACAGGCGGGTCCACTCTCGCTGCCCGTGCTGGTGACGACGCCCAAAAAAGTGACGAAGGAATTTGCCCGGGAGATCAATGCAGCCTGGCCACAAGCGGAGACCATTATGGTGCAGCGGTATGATGATATCACGTACTGGCTCCAGCGTTGCGCGGTCAGTGAGGCTCCCGCCGTCATTGCCATCTGTTCCCACTCGCAATCGCAGCCACGTGGATCCGGCCGGAGTTGGGAGCCAGCGATGCTAGAAAAGCACAGCACGGAACATCATCTGGTGACGGAGCCAGCGGCCGAACTTCTACCTGAACTAGAGGGAATCCTGGATCCACATGACCAGTTGATTGGGTACCGCTCACGTGCCACCGGGGAGCCATTGATGGAAGCGCGCACAAAAACGCACTATCGGTGTCCGGACTGTTTTGGCCTGATCCTTGGCATTCCCGATCGTCTGCAACCAGCAAAAACGGATCAGCGTGATGATGGTTCTGAGCTGTTACAGCAGGAAGATGAGGAGGAGAATGAGAGTCTGAAGAGCGTGGTGACGAGTCGAGGCTGGTTTGAGAAAAAGCCTCGGTGGTGTACCTGCGTTCATACACGGAATGCAGAACGAACGCGCCAGCATCAAAAAAGTCTGCGCACACCCCTCTGGACCCAAGCGCGTGTGCAGACAACGCAGCAGAAATATCCATCGATCTCTTATCGAGAATGGACACAGGTCATCGATACCGTGATCCAGCCACCACTGCGCAAACGCGTGTCTGTGGATCATGTGGAAACTGCGCAAAAAGATCCTTGTCAGGTGCTGTCCGCTCGGCAAGCCACTCGTATCACCCGCACCTCGGAAGGGATGGCAACCATCCAGGTGCATCATGCTGCCGATCCATTATCTGTTGATTACTATGATCAGATTGCGCCACCGCCAGACAGCTTTGGGGTCTATGAATATCTGATCCGTTTCTTCGAGGGATGTGTGGCCCTGTCTATTGTCGATGAGAGCCATAATGGGCGTGCGCAAAACTCGGATATCGCTCGGGCCTTACATCGGGTGATGCGTGCGGCACAATCGCACATGCTTACCAGTGGAACTCATTATGGAGGCGATGTAGCCAGCTTCTACTTCTACTGGTATCGCTTCAATCCCCGCTTCTGGAAACGTCTGGGCCTGACCTGGTGTCAAGGCCGGTGTAATCACGAGCCGATTGAGAATTGGCCGCCCTAGTGAAACGAACTCCAAAGAACAACATTCCATGAGCGCCGGCGAACAAATGCCGACCAAACTGCGCCAGAATCAAGTGATCCCAACGCCGGCGCACAAACGCCGCTTACCGAACGCCGGTAGATTTGCCGCCGGTGGCGCTGAGAGCCACTTCCGGTGAGGCTGAGAGGCTCGTACGCTCGGTCTGACGCTCCTTCATGCGATAACTGCGCCCATTAATGGGGATAACCTCAGCATGGTGAAGCAGCCTGTCGAGCAGTGCTGTGGCAAGCACTTCATCCCCCAGGAGAGCGCCCCATTGAGCAAAGCTCGTGTTGGAGGTCAGGATGATCGAGCCATGCTCATAGCGTGCCGTCACCAACTCAAAGAAGTGGTGCGCCTGCTCCTGTGACAGCTTGGTGTAGCCGACTTCGTCGATGACCAGCAGACTGGGCGCGATATAGCGCCGCAGACGCTGCCGCATGAGGCCAGGATGCGATGCACTTTCCAGGGCCTGTGCGAGCTCAGCCAGGGTCGTAAACAACACGGAATGCCCTGCTGCGAGCGCTCGATCCGCCAACGCCAAGCTCAAGTGTGTTTTGCCTGTCCCCGGAGGGCCGAGGAAGACTACATTGGTACAGGTTCGCACAAACGAGAGATCCGCCAGTTCCCGCAGTCGCCGTTCGGAAAGGGTCGGCTGAAAGGAGAAATCGAACCCATCCAAGGTCTTTTTTCCAGGAATGCGCGCCGCTTTGAGCCGCCGAGCGATGGCCTTCTGCTCACGTCCATCTAACTCCGCAGCCAGAGCTCGTTCCAGCAACATCTCATAGGTCCACTGCTCGTGCCGGGCCGCATTTAGGACGTGTGGCAGTGCTGCTTCCAAGTGCGTTAAGTTCAGTTGTTTGTATACTCCTTTCTTCATGCGACCACCTCCTGCATGGTCACGACTCCACAATACTGATCATACTCCTGGAGGGGACGGCTTTCGACGTCCGGGGCAGGCTGCAAATGGCCTAAGGGCGTGGGCGCACGGCGGGTAGCTGAGACGGAGGCGACGGTCTTCCACTGGTCCGCGTGCGGCACGCTCTCTTGCGAGCGCGGTCGCTTCTCGATAGCAAACACCTGAGTGCCAGCCGACCAGACGGTGAGCAAGCCCTTGCGCTCACGTACCTGGACCTGTTTGCCTGCCAGTTGCAGCGTCCCTGGCAGCCCATACAGCACGCCATCGTAGGAGACGTAGCCATCCCAGGTGACTTTGCGCTCTTCGGTGGCGAAGCGTTCCCAAGCAAAGTCTTGGGGCAAGGGCAGCAGCTTCTCTTCGGCAAGGCGATCCACGGGCCGTGCATGGGTCGTGCGATGCACACGGGAGTTGATACGCTCGCACCACGCATGCGCCTGGCGATTGAGATCATCCAGATCGGTAAAGGTGACCCCACCCCATAAACTCTTCTTGACATGGCTGACTGTACGCTCGACTTTGCCCTTCGTTTGTGGTGTGTACGGCTTGCAGACGCGTGCGCCAACTCCAATGGAAACCATGAAATCGGCAAAGCGGGGATTCCACCGCGGCTTGTTCTCCTCCATTTCTAAGAGGACGCTCTTCATGCGATCCGTCAGCGCAACCTTCGTTAAGCCACCAAAGTACTCAAATGCCTCCATTAAGCAGCGGATGAGCGTGGGTGTGTCGCAACGCTTCACAAAGGTCACAAAGCGCATGCGTGAATAGCCAAGGATAGCCGTAAATCCATAAAATTTACGCATCTGACCCTCATGCTCGTATACAAACTCGCCCCAATCGAATTGAACCTGCTCTCCTGGATTGGTTTCGTATCGTTGTACGGGCGCGTGGCCAGCCACTGCAGCCCGCAGCGGCTGCACGTATTCCTTGAGGATACTGATCCTGCCGGTGTAGCCCATCTTCTGTAACCGCTCGAAGATCACCTCGCAATTGGTGCAATGGTCTTCCATGACCCACTTCTTGATCTGTTCTTTAAATGGATCAAGCTTGGAGGGACGCACCGGACGCGGTTTCGGGATCACCGCCTCGGGATGTTTCAAGTATTTGCGTACCGTTGTGCGTGAGATCTCCAACTCCTGAGCAATTTCCTGTACATTCTTCCCCTGTGTGTAAAGATCGTGTATTGTTAGCACTGTCTGACTCCTAAGCATGGTCGGTCTCCTGAGAATATTGTTGTGTTTATATCCTCAGTCTACCGCCTTCTTGGGGGTCGGTCAATTCTTCACCGGCTCGAGTATACACCGTCCTTAATACTGGAAGCAGGTGTCGGAGGCACTCCACCGTTACGGGGTGATACAGATGTGGGTTAAGGAATATGAAGCGGACGCCAGGCGTGGCAGCGGTAAATCCAATGTCCAGGTCTCTACCGTACCTGCTCCAGGCCTTTCCGCCAAATTACTCCCCTCTTTGCTGGAAGATCTCTGTTTTCTGACTGTGCTGGATGTCGGAGCATTTATGCCTGCGAAAGTAGAGATCCCAGAGATTGTCTCGATGCAAGATCCGCAGGTGGATGAAAAGGCGCGGCAAGCAGAAGAGATCCTGGTTGCACCGCGCAAGGCTCTGGCCGCTCTACAGCAAGAAAAACAGCGACTTTTCGATGCCGTACGTGATGGCGTGACCGATCGTGAGGCTTTGCAGGAGTGGAGTCGACAAGAGGAGCAGGCCCAACTGGCCCTGGTCCAAGCACAAGAAGAGAGCGCGCAACTGAAAGCCTGGGTACACGAGCATGATTTGCTTGGAGCCTATCTGGGCGTGGTGAAGTCGCTGGCCGATCGAGCCCAAAAAGGCAATCCAGCAGCCCGTATGGCTCAGGGCACAATTCCGCGCTGGTTTGCAGTTTTACCCTGCGAGAAACCATATGAACTCTGGCAAACCAAACGGTCCATCTGGGGGATGCCCAGGAAAAACAATACCTGCTCAAAACGCCCCAATTAGCCTGGGAGTATGTCTATCCTCTGGAAAAGCGCCTGCTTGAAGTCGTCCAGAAAGAACGTGCGGAGGGCCGCCGTCTGATGTTATACATCGACCAGAATCAGGAACGCTCCACCGCTCGTCGCCTGGAATGGGTATTACAACAAGCTGGCGTCAAAAGTTGGACCTTACCCAACACCGTCAAACCGGAAGATCGGCAACAGCGTATCATCGAGGCCATGAGTATGGCTTCTGAAGGTGGCGCACCTGTGAGTGTAGCCATTGTTCCATATTCTCGGGTCAACGAAGGCATCAACCTCCAGAGTGTGGTCGACACCATCATCTGGGTGGAAATGGCCTTGAACCTGTTCATGCTTGAGCAGGCATCCAGGAGAGCCTGGCGATTAGGCAAACGCGAAGAAGTGCGTATCTACTATCTGGCCTATGCCGGGACCGTCGGACATCAAAAGATGCGCAAACTTGGAGCTCAAAGTGGGGCCGCTGCTGCATTCGCCGGAGAACCAGCCCGAGGAGCCCTCATTGAAGAAGCCGGCGCTGACGAGACCACGCTTGCCCGCTTCTCCGCAACTGTTGAGGCAGAACTCCTCATTGACGAGGATGCATCCTCCTCATCGCTCTTCTCCCTACTCAGCAACGATGATGCCAGCGAACTGACCCAGGCCTTTGCGCGTCGCGCTAACGAAGAATCCCAGGCACTCAAGCACGGCCGCACCTGGTTTGGAGCCAGCGATATGCTCCCTGACCGCTTGCCTGTTTTCTATAGTTCAACGCATCCAGATGTCTGGGCCAAGTCACCAACTAAAACACCTGTCCAGCGTCTCGAGCGTCACTCCATCTTGCCACCACGCAGAGATACCAGACTTAGTACCTCGGAGCCATCGCAAGAACGGCCACCTCTAGCAGAGGGGATCTTACCTTCTAGCGAGTTGCCCGCTCACGATGATCACATCCACCAGCCTGAAACATCACAGGAAGAGATCGTTTCGCCCATGGCATTAATACCTGTAGCTTCATCTAATAAAGCGCCCGTGGTGAATTCGATAGCGCCTACCTTGCTCTTTGGCAATATTGACCACATCGCGCTGGCGCGTCAATGTTCTACTAGCAAAAAGAAAAAAGCTACCACCCGGAATCCGAAAAGCAAAATCCAGGTTCACGTTCGCGACATTCCCGTCATCACACCATCAGAGGAGGTCCAGCCAACCATGAAGCCACCCCATAGTCATGCATCTCAGAAAAAGAGCAAGCAGGTTTCAACCGCGCCGTCACTCTGGGATTATGTCGATACGCAGGTCCCAGAACACATATCAGACCACCAAAACCCAGAGCATACAAACCCTGCAGTATCTTCAAAACCCACCATACGCTATGCCATCTGGCAAATAGATCTACTAGGAACCCTGGCCATACGCTACTTTGTCGACGACCACACTCCCATCGAGAAACGCCACACAGGCTTCCATCGACAAGAAGAAGCCCTTGCTTTCCTACAGCAAGCCAGACCCGATCGAAACTATCAGGCCATCACCTTCCAACTGTTCAGCCATGAACTGGCCGAACGAGCAAAGAACGAGTGCCTGGTTTAAGATTGTACAATGAATCACGCAGGGACTCTTCAAAAGAAGGGTCTCTGTGCAAGAAACCAGGGTTATTAAGAATCTTTAATGAGTAATATATCTAATCATCACTTCTCTATAAGACTCTATGTTACTTAACTTCTAGTACATAGAGAGGTGAGCAAATTTGAATATCTCGAGCATTTGCCATTAATTTTATTATAGATATTTTGTCGCTTTCCTTGACTGTATGGTTGATAAAAAGCTGTTGTATTTGTTCGTTCGTGGGTGGGATGAGCTTTTTATGGCTTCGGGCAACAAATCTCATTCGTTGTTTTTGAAAATCTGTCGATAGATTGTGGATACGTAGATTGTCAAGTTGTTTATCTTGCATAAAGCTAAGCGCAAATAAGTAGTCATAAGCATTTCCACTGATCGCATTAGCCCAAGTTTGGTTTTGTGAAATGGCAAATTTAATTGCTTGAAACATAGATGGAATGCTGCTGGGTGACATGCTATAGTTGTATGCTCTCTGGGGATTTTTGTCGTAAAGATGATACATAGATCCAGCCATTAATAGCATGGGATCGGTGTCGATAGAAAAGAAGAAACAGGCTGAAGGAACATTGTCATTTATTTGCCATTCTACTACACCCCATCGTAATTCACATTCCCCTTCAATAAAGCCCTTATCACTTTGAATAGTTCCAATGCGTTTGTTTTTTTGTAAATGGGCCAGAACTGTATCTAGATCGCGAATACGATGTGGAATTGTTGGTATATGTTCTTCTTGCCATATTAATTGCTGTTGTTTGGCAATTTTAGCATCTGAAACATAAATGAAATCCAGGGCATCAATCTGGTCAAAGTACCTATTTTTATGTTGGATGGGTTTAAGTTCAATGTGATATTCATCACTTGGTTTTAGTAAAATGTTTAATTTTTTTTCCTCAAACCCGTTTGCACGTATTGTTAACCATTTTTTTTTATCCATATCTTGTGGGTTGAATTTAATTAATGTACGGCCATTTCGATCTGTTTTCTCCTGCCTTCTATCTGTTGTGCTCAAAATAACCTCGGCATCAGGTATGACGTCAGCTGGGGATTTTTCTTTTGCGACAACAATCTCAATGGTATGCCCCGTATATTTAGCTTCTCTGTCTTTGCGCCTTTCTTCTATTTTTGTGTTGTTTTTGTCTTTATGATACATTTTTGCGATAACGTATATAGAAGTACCAATGAAAAGAAGAAGAATTAATATGACGACTGTTATCGTTAAAGGGTTTGAGGATTTCCAGAAAAATAGCAGGGCTATAATAACGAGGAGGCATATAAGTAACACGAGTATTGAACCATGATCTGCTCCTGTAAGCTTTTGGGCAGAACTGGCAATAGTATTGATGGCACTGAAAATTGAAGAATCTTTTGACTCTTCCTCTGTTTTCTTATTCATGATACAAATAAGCTCCTCTTAAGTATGCTGATCGTAGTGATTTTGTATAGCTAATAGCTCGATCAATAGTAACTTTGTTGATCTCTATAATTAGGTGGAATCCAATTGAATCGATTTCCACATGTGCTAGCCATTGTGTAACGTTCACGACGACTATGAGGACAAAAAATGCAAGCTTGCCAATTGCGTGCAGGAGGAGGGAAAAGCACACCTATATTACAAATAGTTTTGCGCGCTTGGATCAAACTATCATGAAATGCTTTTTTAGATGATGGATTATAAGGAACTGTCACACAGCTATATGTTCCTTTTTCTAATACAAGCCCAAATGGGCTTTTACCATGCTCGCACTTCTCTAATAAATGACAATATGCCGCCATACGAACAAAATGTTGTTTGAATAATCGATTGCCTTTATCATTGCGGTTTGGTCGACGGCGGAAAACTGGAATACGTACATCCCCTCGAACCAAAATGCGCCAGGGTCTCCCGGCGAGATGCCATTTTGGATCGCGATATTGTTCAATTGGCCTTACAAGTTGGAAGCCAGCATTCATCAAATTCCACCAGGATAATTGAATGGGTTGCGAATGATCAAAAAGAGGAATATAAGCATGTACGCTTATGGCATAATTGTATTGTTTTTTTAGTTCATGTCTATAAAAATACTTTGATGTTAGTGAGCTTATAGATATGATAATAGCAATAAAAATAGCAAGATATAAAAATCCTAGTAAATTCATAACTATAGTCCCAATAGAACTAGCATTAAGTGCATTTGCTATAATAGCTACTACGTTAGCAGCCAAAAGAGAGATGAATATGCTAGCAACTAACCAAAGAAAAATCTTCCAGCTATGACGTATAGTTTTATTCAGTTGGTCAATCGTTTGTTTTAATCTGGCAAGTTCATAAAACAACTCCGTTTGTTTCTGTCCGCTGCCGATAAACATATCTTCTTCACCGACATCTTCTAAATTCTCTTCAAATTGAATGATTCCAGCACGAGGACAATAAGTGTTCTCGGCAAGTAAGCTAACAGAAATCCAGGGATCATTATGGTCAGCCACCATGCGGCTTCGATTTTTTTGTAATGGTTGCACATTTATGATCTGTGGTGGAGGATCCTCACTCGGGATAACTGGCTGTGAGAATAGTGTCTGGGCAAGTCTGTAAAAAAAATTTCGTTTCATGCGTTGCACCTTACAGAGCAAGTAATGTTAACAATCAATTGTAAATCGAGTCGATATTTAAGTGATTACTTAAAATATCGACATGAATTTTTGCCATGGTGTTAATACTGGTGTTAATGGTGATTGGTGATTTTGAGCTTTAAATTTTTCTTCAATAGAAAGATAAGCTTGGAGCCAGGCCTGACTAGTATCATAACGTTGATTTTTGTCTAGACTTAGTCCTTTCATGACTATGTGGCTAAGTTCTGTACCAACATTTTTGTTTATGCGTTCTGGAGGTATCACAGGAACACGAGGATTTACATTCGGATATTGGCTATACGGGAATTCTCCTGTGAGCATTTGGTAAAGAATGACAGAGACTGCAAACTGATCCGTGCGGCAGTCAACAAATTTTTCACGGCGATATTGCTCTGGTGAAGCATAAGGAATAGTCATTTCTTGATTGCGGTAATCAGTTCTTGCTCCTGTCCAAGCTGCTCCAAAATCAATGAGAACAAGACGAATTTTTGGTGTGACAATAATATTGTCAGGTTTAATGTCGCCATGTATGACCCCTAATTGGTGAAAGCGGTTTAACCCGGTAATCAACCCCTTCATTAAATAATATGTTCTATCAACCTGAAAATAGGGGTGCTTTTTTGTGTTTCGATCTAAATACAGTCTTAAAGTGAGCCCTTCAAACCAGTCGTGTACTAGATATTCATTATGTTCATCTTTAAAAAAATCGTAAATGTGAGGGAGACTGTAGTTATGTATCATGGAGAGTTGAATTAACTTCATCTCGTATTTCACGCCTGATGTACGAACACGAATAGATCGTATAGATTGCATGTGAGGATCAAATGCTTTATATCTTTCTTGCCATTTTTGTAGTATAAGATATTTTTTATTGCCATGGCGCAAAATATCTATCGGATGATACAACTTGCCATCGTGTCTGAATGTTGCTGGCATTTGCCCCTGGCCTTCTTTCGCCATAACTGATGCCAATCCCTCCACTCTATGTAAGATGACACATGCATTTAAGATACTAGAAACATGAAAAATTATCTAATTTATCACTCGCTGCCCTAATAGATAATAACTATCATGTCACATAAATAATATTACATGATTTGCTGGTATATTTTCAAGAAACTAAGGAATTAGTAGTATTTTTGTGCCCCTTTTTCCGTTTGAGCATTTTTCTCTTAACTTATGATTGACAACTATTATCTATCCTATCTTTAATAGTGCGTCCATATCTTGCGTACGGGGCATTCCAAAATAGGCTCAAAAAGAGATATCTGCTGTTCCGTTAGATCTCTTCCTGGTGAGCGGGCCTCCAAGCAAAAACGAGCGAATCCTGCTGGCCACTGGTAACGCAAATCGTTGAGAGAGGAACGCATCTTGCAGCAAGGCATGATAACAGTCAAATTTCGAAATTGATTGTCACTATACGCCCAATCCATCGCCAGACTCCACCACTCTATTGAAACAATGGTGTCGCAAAGAGAGCAATGGATGTGTTCTAAATTACTTCCTGGATCGATAAAAGAGACATTCTCAGTCACTATAGACTGAATCTCACTTCCTTGCAGAAGCGAGGTAAGTAGGTTGAGTGCTTGATGTTGTGCGGTGAGAGTAGGTACATAGAGCGGATCAACTGGAATCAATCGCAGGAAATTTTCTGATATCTTAGAGGTTCCTCACAGCCGTGTTTTTTTAGTGTATCATTTCAGATAAGCAGAGGAAGCACTATTCATGCATAAATAGTGCTTCCTCGACGCATGTAAAGATGTAGTTGACCTACACCGATAATTCCAGGGTTTGTATGGTCAGTCTGGCTGCATTATCTGTGACTACTAGCTTATACTCGGACGCGTGTGGTTTGCCTAAACGTTCGAAGATGTCATATGTGTTCATGAGTTCGTTCCAGAGATTATCAATGCCATAGGTGGTTATTTGCCACTCGGTTCCGCCTGAAAATTGTACCATCGATTGCCTTTGTTCATCTGGATTGATGATGGTGATGATGTCCATTGTAGTCGTTGCGTCATGGGGCTGCACTTTTTTTCTGAGTATCTGGCAGCCAGGAATATACCATTGTAGGAACCAGCGAAATGGATGGTCATTCAGGGCGCCAGGGAAGTGGTGATTGGGTGGGAGGGGAAATGCAGCTTTTCGCCAGGCCCGATAGTCTCCATATACCTCAAGCTTAACATCTGAGAGAGGGTGATTACCATCGTCGAAGTTGTGCTATCATCATCTTCGATGAATCTCCGTCCTCTTACATAATACTCGGGGTGATATTATTACATACACTTGCAGCAAACTGGATAGCTCTACTAGAATTATCTTTCTGGATAAACTGTTTGCTTGTGTTTTTTGCTCGTCTCATTGCTTAATTGCGCTATACTGACATTGCCCCTGATTAGAAGGGGTTGTTTTTATAGGTTTATACATCTCATTATATGGAGAAGAAATTGGTTCTCGAATATAAATCGTCTATATAGGAGGCGCAAGTAATTCATTTCTCGAAGGTGAGTATGAACCTATTTATGTTTGCGAAGCTTCACCCTTTCGTGTTAATGAATGACAGAATAAGCCTGCTGCTAAAAGGAGGTTTTTATGGATAAAGAGGCTTTTCTCAATCAGGAGAACTGGTTAGGTTCTTACTACGAATTAGCAATAGAATATGCTCCTCCACATAATGATGAGCGACTCTTGAAAGCTATTTACACCCTTTGGAATCACCACACGATGGAAGGTCCTGTGAAAAGATCCTACCAAGAAGAGGATGTAGATCATTTTAGTCTGATGCCTTTGCCTCTCTCTTTAGAGCCCGATGAAAACCATCGACTTCACGGGAAGATCAAACTAACCAATGGTAAGGATGTAGGTTGTCTTAGCCTGATTATACGAGAAGAAAATGGTTCTGATTGGCTAGACTTATCTATTCCCACAGGAATGCTAGAACTTGCTTATCATGTGGAGTATCCCTTACTCTTACCTACAAACCCTTGGCTCAGTGATATCGAGCACATCTTTATAACAATTGCAGAGAAAATTTATGAGGTAGCCCCTTTCGATCTGGCAATTATCGGAGAGGAAGTATCTGGGATTACATACTCACATACAATTACTGTCGATGATTTAGTATGTGGAGGCTATCTTGTTCCTTCCGAACTTTTTCAACAATTCAGGCTGCATATACCTTCTGTGAATTTGTCAACGGGCTTGTGCTGGTTTCCTTATTATGAATAGGAAAAAAAGCCTTTGCTCTTCTCTTTTTGTTTCTCTTTAAGGCAATTGTTGGGACAATGTGGTGATTCGGAACGCTCAAGCGGGAATGCACCTCACGGGCACGTTTCTGTCCCATGAGGAGGCCCGCACAGCCCTCTTTGAGTACATTTCGGTGTACTATAACCGGGTGCGTAAGCACTCTACTCTGGGCTATCTCAGCCCAGTTCAATTTGAAGTCGTGAAGAATCGACTTTTCACTTCGTAGAGTCGTTCAAAGTGGGACAACAACATTTATGGGCTCCCTCTTCTAGTTGCTCCTCTAGTGCTTCATCGTTTGGCATCGGAGAAATCTCCTGGAGTTCAGCCAGTAAACTAGATAACTGCTGCATATCTCTTGAATCCTTCCAAAGAGTAGATGTGTCGTCTTTTTTTGTAAAAGAGCCTGACGCTACTCATTAAACTGGCTCTCTAGGTGGAAGCCTAACATGTGCGTCAAGCAATCTTTGGAATACAAGTAAACAGAGTTCAATAAAGCTGTGTATGAATCCACACGTCGTGCATAAGTGATGACGGTTTCGATAGATTATCTTTTCTACATAAACCTTCGATACTCTTCTTTCTCCTAAATTAGCATAGTTTACTAGCTCTATGAGTTCTTCATGCCTTGAAAACTTCACAATGGTTCCCATCCTCATGAGCCTTTCCAGCTTATGCTTATGCATAGACAGAGTGACTTGTGACTATGTGGAAAGGACCCTGTAATGTGATCAAACTTCAACCTCCCTATCGACACGTTCAGCATATGTGTTTCTCTGTGTCCCGAATGCTCGCTGATCCTGTCTTTTTGCTGTCAGTGTTTTCTGGAAATCGTTTCAGGCCATCATCTAGCCGATGGCCTCTCGCCATCACGAGCCTGTTCTTTGTGAGTAGTTTGCTCTTTGGCATCTGGTTGCTTCCCATTTCTGCTGTATCTTCTCTCTCCCAGCCTGTTCGTGGCTATGGTGGAGGACGGAGTGTTCAGAGCAATACGCCAATTGTGAATCAAAAAGTGTGTGGCTCACCGGCAACGGTGTTCCAGACGTTTGGCTTTTCGATCAAGGATGTGCCAGGGGTTACAGCATTAAAGAAACTGCTGACGCCACAGCAGCAGCCAGTACAGAAGGCGGGTGATGTCAGTTATGATCCGGTGAAAGGTGAGTTATGCACGATTGGTTGGATGGGCATCTACACCCGCTATGTGCAGTCTCATTCAATGGATACCAATGTTTTGCCTTCAACGGTACCGTCTGGTGATGTGGGGGCCAATTGGGTCCAGGATATCCTGAATGGACTCTTTTCCTCGTTTGCTCATGGTTTGAATGATTTCTTTCAGGGTGTTCTGACCTGGGCCAAAACGTTTGGCTTTCTCTTTTTTACGCCTGATGGATTGACCTACCATCAACCTGTGGTGGCTCATCTTCATGCCTGGATGGTCGGGGTGATGGATAGCATTTTGGTGCTGGTGCTTGTCATCAGTGGCTATCATACCGTGCTGGGTCAATCGCATCTGCTGCGCGAACTGGCTCCCCGCCTTTTGTTTGCGGGCATTGCGGGCACTGGCAGTCTCTTTTTTATCACGCAGTTCATTGAGGTTCAGAATGCCTTATGCACTGGCTTTCTTGGAGCGCTGGCAACGGCTGGTGTAGGGAATCTCTCTCTGCCTCTGGGAATTATCAATTGGGCCACTGCGCCTGAGTATGAGGTCTTCACCTATTTGATCGATGTCGTGATGTCTGTGCTGTTGTGCATTCAGATGTTGGTGCGCATTGGCCTGCTGGATTTCCTGATTGTGGTGGCTCCGTTTGGTCTGTTGTGTTTTGCTTTACCACACACGCTGGCCTGGGGGCGCCTCTGGGTGCAGGCGTTTGTTTCGACGTTACTCCTGCAATTTTTCCAGACAGTCTGTATTGGTTTAGGTACGGTGCTGATCACCAGTTTTGGTCATGCCACCTACAGCGTGATCTCCATTCTGGTTGGCATTGCGACGTTGTATATCGCCTTTAAGTTGCCAGGAATGTTGTTGTCCAATGTGCTCCGAGCCAGTGTCGGTGATGTGCATCGCGATATTGGGCGGGCCGCGCAAGCAGTGGCGGAACAAGCCATCTTGCACAAAGCCTAGAAAGCGAGAATGAATATGCTTCGCTTCTTGGGCCTGGCTGTCTCTGCCGTGATTGGCGGTGTCTGCGTGGTTGTGCTCTTTGTTGTGGTCCTGCTGGCGTCTTTTGGCGCTGTTTTGACGGGCTCGGGAGGGCCTGCTGGAGGCGGCAGTGTCATCACCGGGGCATCCGCGAGTGATACGCAGATTGCGACGTCTGCGCAGGTATTGGAAGAGCGAGTCTATGGATTGATGTCCAATGAATACAGTATCTCTCATGATCCGATTATGCAATCGGTGTATCAATTTTGGGTGGACTCGTGTGGTTTCAATGGTGTGATTTGTGATGTGGCGGTCAGCGGGAATCTGCAATGTGTCGAATTTGTCACCGGCGCTTTTTATTTGAGTGGCATGCGCCTCCCGTATGTAGGCGACGCGATCACGTTCTGGCCTAACTATGCGCATCAACCTGGATGGGTGCGTATCGCGACGACGAATGGTTATCCCCAGCCTGGCGATATGGTGATCTGGCAGGGGGGACACTTTGGTCATATTGCCATTGTTATGGAGGTTGAGAAACCTACATCGGGGCATGCTGGTTTTGTCACCGTCGCGCAAGGGAATGGCCAGGGAAACCGCTGGGATGCCGCCCACCTGCAAAATCCCGGCAACTGGTACACCATGCCTCTGCACCAGGATGGGACGCTTGAGACCTGGCCTGGCTATCAGGTGTTGGGCTATATCCGCCATCAAGGCGCGTAATCTTATGTTGTTTTTCTTATAGCTATCGAAAGGATGTCTTCTATGTGGTCTTCATATATTCTGGCTTCTTTGCTCTCTCTCACTTTACTGCATGGCTTCGTGGTGGCTGATATTGGATCGGCGATCAGCGGTGTGGCGAATCTCCTGGCTGGCTATCTAGGTGATGTGCTTATTTTTGTGCTGGTGATTGCTGGCTATTTATATATGACCTCCATTGGTGACGCGCAAAATGGGGTCCATGCGAAACGCGCGATTGGTGCTGCCGTTGCCGGTGGCATTCTTGTCGCAGTCGCGGTCAATTTTGGACCAACCCTGGCACGGTTGTTTCAAAAATAAGGAGAAGGAGATCTTTATGTCAACACCGTCAGCGGGGACGTCGACCCGCTATCAGATCCCGACGCATTTGAACGTGCCGGATAAGATTGCGCTTCCATTATTTGGGATTACCTTTCATATCACAATCCGCCAGGGGCTGATCTTTTTATTGGGTTGGAGTACGGCTTTTAATCTCTGGAACCATCTGGAGGGATTGGACGTTTTTGGTCCGCTGGGATTGGTTCTGCGCGTCTCTTTTCCCGTGCTCCTCGCCGTGGCGACATTAGTGACTGCGACCATGCAGTTTGGCGGTTGCTATGTGGAAGAATGGGCGGCCCTGTTCTTACGCTATCGCCTAAAACCGCCCGTTTCGTTATGGCGGCCAATTTCTATAGCTGAGCGTACATCAGGACCAGTTGATCTGTCGACATCCGTTCAGGAGGAAGAAGAGGAGATGACTGCATGGCTCTAACGAAATTGCCACCGCCGACACAGGTCGAGCGGCGTGAGGCTGCGTTGATGCGCAAGCCGAAGAAAGGAAGCGTCCAGGAGCGGTTTGTGGATGTCCGGATCATTCATGATGATGTGCTTGCGCTGTCCACGTCTACGCCGGGCTGCTATGAGTATGCCACTGTTTTGCAGATTGAGGGGATCAGCTATGATTTGAAGAGCGAGGAGGAACAACGCCTCATCAATGATCTGTATCAAGCATTTCTGAGTGCGTTATCCTATCCAGTGCAAATCTTGTGGCGTGTCTTGCCCTTGAATCTCTCGGCCTACCTGGCTCAGTTTTCGAGGGAGGACGCTGCGCTTGAACACGGCATCTGGGAACCGCTCATGGATTCGCATCGGCGTTTTTTGGAACAACTGGCCTCTCAGCGCACGTTGCTGGACCGTAAAATCTATCTCGTGGTGCGTGTCCAGCAAACGTCACCTCATATCTCATCAACATGGCAGAGGGTATTGCCACATGGCAAGCGTCAGCACCAGCAGCATGTGGCTATGTCATTAGCGCGCGCACGGCAGGAACTAGATGTCCGCGTCAGTGATATTCTGCGTGTACTTGCCAATATGCATGTCAGCGTCCGTCGTCTTGCCGGTGAGCAGGAGTTAGCTCCATTGTATTACTCATGCCTGCTGCCGAAGCGCGCGGACAGCTATCCGCTTGCGCCAGAATTGGTGGATGGCCTTGAACGTCCGGTGGTCGTGCAACCACGCTTGAACATGGTTCAATTATCTGGTCGTACCCGGAAGAAGAATGATATTCCTCCAGAGCGTGTTCCTGACGCTTCACAGGTTGCCCATTTCTCCCAACTGGCTGATTTGATCGCTCCTGCGGCGGTCATCGTGTCGCCCGATATGCTCAAGATTGAGGAGGAGTATGGGCGCACGCTGGTTGTGTCTCATTTGCCACGTATGGTCGCACCGGGTTGGCTCCGGCCGTTGGCCGAACTCGATGAGCCGATGGAGGTGAGCTTTCATGTCCAGCCGCTGAACTCCTCGTTGATGGTCCAGCAGTTCCGTCGACGGCAAATGGAGTATCAGTCCTCGCGCATGATCGCGCACCGCAAGGGCAATGAGGTGGATCCTGATCTGAAGATTGCCGAGTCGGATGTAAATGATTTGATTGATCGACTGGCGAGTGGTGAAGAGCGTATGTTGGATGTCTCTATGCTGGTCCTGCTGCGCGGAGCGAGCCGTCGAGAGGTACAGGAACGGACTGAACGCGTGCAATCGGTGTTGCAGAATATGCTGCTCAAGGTCCGCAGTGCGCTCTTTGAGCAAGAACAAGCTTTCCGTTCGTGCCTGCCCTATGCCCGCAATCAATTGGGGCGAGGTATCCTGCTGGATAGCCGCAGTGCGTCGACCATGTTTCCGTTTTTATCCAACTCGTTATTTCATTTCGAGGGCATCCTCGAAGGGATTACGCCTCAGGGCGATCCGGTCATTGTGGATGCCTGGAGTGCGGAGATGGCCAATGCCAACCGCATCATTCTTGGGCCTCCTGGATGGGGCAAGTCACATCAGGTCAAAGCGTCAATTATGCGTATGGCTCTGAAGTATGCCTCCAATCCATCGCAACCAAAAGGAGGAAAGACCCCTTCCCAGGCCTTTCAAGTCATTATTATTGATCCGGAACGTGAATATGGTCGTTTGACCGCTGCGCTCGGCGGCCAGGTCATTCGCCTGGCACCAGGATCGATCCACCATATTAATCCCTTTGATCTTCCTCGTCGAGCGACGGATCGACCTGCCAGACATGAGGCTGACCACGGCGATCGGTTGGCGGATCATGTGCAGAGGTTGCATTCGTTGCTGGAAATTATGCTGGCTGATCGGGCTCCTGACCACGTCGGGAAACTGACTGCCAATGAGAAAGGCTTACTGGATCGTGCCCTGTATGAATGTTATCGGAAGGTCGGCATTACCACGGAGAGCAAGACCCATGATCGTCCGGCGCCCTTGATGCGCGATCTGTATGATGTGCTCGAGAGTGGCATCTGTGGCCCTGATCCCACCAGCCTGACCCAGCGTCTGCGTCGCTATGTCCATGGTTCGCTGGCTGGCCTCTTTTCCGGCCCATCTAATATCGCCCTTGATAGCGCGGTGATTGTCTTTGATATCCATGATATGGAGAGTGAACTTCGTCCGATCGGGTTGTTCCTGGTCTCCAATTTTGTCTGGACGCAGTCGTTTCAGTCCTCGATTCCCAGACAATTGATCGTCGATGAGGCGGCGACCCTCTATCAGTTTGAAAGTGGCGCGCTCTTTCTCGAGGATCTGGTGCGTCGGGCTCGCAAACACTATCTGGGTGTGACGATTATCTCGCAGCATCCCGTGATCTTTCGTGATAGTGCGATCCCGGCCAACTGTGCGACCCATGTCCTGATGCGGCAAGATGCTACTTCATTAGATCTGGTAGGTTCGATGTTCAAACTCTCGGATCGTGAAATCCAATTGCTGCGTCGGCTCAGTATCGGAGAAGCCTTGCTGACCACCAGTGAGAAGCGCCTGCACGTTCGCTTTGAAACCAGCGAGCTTGAGCACATTCTGGCGACCACCGATCCGCGCGAGATCGCTCGTTGGAAGCAGGATCCCAAGTATGCTCACGTTGAGCATATTGTGCAGAAACTTCTGGCCTTCGATCGCGTCCTTGGGAGGCAGCAGAAGGACGAGGGCTATGCTGTTTCAGCCGAATTGGGCCCGTTGCCTCGAGAAGAGGTTCGGTGATGATGGATCCCAAACAAAGGCGTGATGAAAATTCAGGGTTCGCCGGATCTTCGTTTCAGGATAACCGCTATGTTGTGTGCGTGATTCCTTCCGCTCGAGAGCATGAGATGGAAGGAATCAGCCTCACGTCGGCTATGCATAGTCTGGTCCTGGATCGACATGCTCCGATCACCCTTGAACTGACCGGCACAGCTACGCAGCGTCGTTTATTGATCCGCTCCAAGACCCAGGAAGGCCTGGATCATGCGGTAACCCAGTTGCGAGCGCGGTATCCACAAGCCGATTTTCGCAGGATGGCAGTCACTGACGATCCTTTTGTGCTGCGTCCGGGCGAGACGGTTTCGGCCGTTGAGTTGAAGGCCGGGGCGGCTTCATACCTGCCATTGCGTTCCTGGCAGGAGAACGATGTTGCTTCTACCAGCGCTCAGGATCCCCTTGTGGGGGTTCTGGGCGCGCTCGATCAACTTCCGAATGGGGTGCGTGTGATTTCTCAATTGGCACTCATTCCTGCTCCAGTGAACTGGTCCCGACGTGATCAACGTAAAGCCCTGGAACATGCTCTGGAGCCTGAGCGCCAGCAAGAACGACAGACGCAGATTGCCCGGCAACGTCAGGCTGGTGAACAGGCGCCAGGTTTTCCTCTGCTCTTGTTGGGCGTGGTTCTTCTTCTCTTGATCATCAGTTATCGACAAGGGCAAACCTTTCTGCCAGCCTTGTTTCTCACGCAAGCGACCGCATTTATACAGGGATTGATATCCCCTCACCATGGTCAAGCATCTCTGCCTGGAGCATTGCCACTCCCTCTGTTTCTGCTGCTGGGTGTTCTCTGTCTTCTCTTTATAGGAATAGATCAACTTCGCAGGCGTGCTCGGAAGTTACCGTTATATGATCAGGCACTTGTTGGTCACAAAACCTCGCAAATGGCCTATCGGGTGCGCTTTCGCCTCTATATTATCTGTGATGCGCACTGTGTGGAGACAAAGCGTAATCTTTCTCGATCAGGGCTGTTTACTCCCTTGTTTTCGTTCTTGTATCAGCGTCGAAAAGATCAGTACATGCTGGCGCGATTGATTGCGGCCTATCGCCAATATCATCTGGCCTCTGGGAACTATTTTGTGCCGAAGCGACTTTCTTTGCGCCGGGCTGTGCGCTCTGTCCAGGGCTATCACGGTTATTTAGGAACAGCAGAAGGCTGGTGGAGTGGCCTTACCTCTTCGCGCCATATCATGAGTGTTGATACGCTGGCGTCCCTCTGGCATCTACCTACATCGTCGTTGCTCTCTACCCTTGCCTTTTTCGAGCACACATCGGTGCGCACCCTTCCACTTCCGTTGCCATTGGCTCAGCGATCCATACAAGGAGAGCCTATTGGCATTTCTCAGCACGCTGGACATCACGTACCGGTGATGATCCCCCATGAAGCCTTAGCAACCCATCTGTTTATCGGCGGTAAGTCAGGCGAAGGGAAGAGCACCTGTCTAGAGTATCTGGCCTGCGAAGCCATGCAGCAAGGAGGCTTAGTGGTGATTGATCCGCATGGCGATCTGGTCGAGCATATTCTTGCCCTGGTGCCAGAACAGCGGATCGATGACGTGGTCTTGCTCGATCTTTCCGATGGAGAGCATGTGATTGGCTTTAATCCCCTGGATGCCAGCCTTGGTCGTGGACGTGATAAAGCCATTTCTGATCTCTTGAAAACGCTGGCGCATATCTGGGCCTCATCCTGGGGATCGCGTATGGAAAATGCCTTTGAATATGCACTTCGGACCTTATTTGAAGCCAATCGAGCCCTAGTCGCACAAGGAGAACCACAGCGCCAATATACCTTATTGGACGTGATGATGGTGCTGACCAACGAGCACTTTTGCCAGGCGCTTCTTTGTCAGATCGAGGATCCCTTTATCCTGCGCTGGTGGAATCTCTACTACAATCCCTTGAATCCACTCATGCAGCGTGAGCGGAGTGACCCAGTCCTGTCCAAAGTCGCAAAATTCGAGAGCCAACTGGCTCGCCGCATCGTGGGACAATCGCTCTCCACCGTCAATTTCACTGACTGTATCCAGCAGGAAAAGATTGTCCTGGTCAAGCTTGCGAAGGGCGTCGTTGGTGAAGATGTTGCACGTCTGCTTGGCGCGACCCTCCTGGGTCTCTTACAGATTACGCTGGAAGAACAAGGCAACCTGGTCGAGCAGCAGCGCAAACGCCTTGGCATCCTCATTGATGAATTTCAGGTTCTCAAAGGCGTCGACTGGGGAGCGCTGGCCGAACTACGCAAATATGGTGCCGCCTTCTACTTGGCGACACAATCCTTGGAATATTTGGCTGACATGGATGCCTCGCTTCTGCACGTTGTTCTGGCCAACGTCAAACAATACATCGTCTTTCACATGTCTGCCAGTGATGCAGAAGGGATCCATGCCGAGCTTGGTGTTGAATCCGATGATATTGTGAATCTTGATACCTACATGTGTTATGTCAAGCTCCTCTATCAGCAACATCGGCAACCAACCTTCTCTATGAAGTTGTCTCCTCCGCTCCATGGTGATCAACAGCGTGCCGAGCAAATACGTCAGGCCAGCCAGAATCACTATACCGTTTCAGCGCCACTCGTTGATGAACAATTACGCAATGCAATGGCCGCTTCTCTGATGCTCATGCCACCCTGGGATGACGATGCGGGCCAACCTACTTCGCCACAACTCAAGGATGAAAAGCCATCAGCCTCTCTCGCCCGGCAACACCATGGCTACCGTGGACGCAAGAGTGAGGAGAAGCGCGAGAAAGCACACTCGGCCAAGCAGCAAGAAGGAAGAGTATAATCCATGTCTACAGCAACCAGGCTTTATGCTACAGAGGTGCAGCACTATAACAAAATAGTCTATGCCGAAGAAATCGATAGCGATGCCAGTCCTCAACGACGGCTATTATACTGGTTACTCCAGCATCCTTTTCAAGATTGCGAAGACATAGCACTCGCCCTGCAATGGCATCCTTCCTCAGCATATCGCCGCATACAACAAGCGATAGAGCAAGGTCTGGTCGAAGTTATTGCCTACCAATGCCATCGTACCAAAGCGACATCCTTCTACCATCTTTCCCCTACAGGGATGCATACTATAGCTCGCCAATCAGGCGTATCACCACATGAAGTCGCAATACGCTGGAAGCAACGCGATAGCGACCTCTTAACATGGCTACCACGTCTGCAATCCGAGCGCGCCTTGCAACAAATAATAAACCGCACTATTAAATACTGGGAAACATCCACCCCACCACAAACACAGGCATCATGGGAATGGCTGCATGAATACCACAATCCCTTTACTCATACTCCTCATAAAAGGGCGCCAGTAGCTGATGCTGTGCTCACATTTACCAGATCAGACACATATTTTCATCTATTCTATTTGCTTGATTCTGGCTATGCTGCCAGGCACAGCAAACCTATCATCCAACAAAGAATCCAAGCACTACTCCACTTCCAAAAAGCGTTTACACACCATTATCCAGGACAACCATTTTCCCCAATGATCATCGTGACACCATCAAAGCAGGATCGAACACCCTGGATTGAAACCATCAATGAAACTCTCTCCGCCTGTCCAGATACGCAACTTGATATATTTGTGACCACCTACGCTTATGACGAACCTTTATCAACATTTCCAGAACTAACGGTTGTATCTTCTCACCAATCTTCAGGTTCACTCTACGAAAAAACACCCGGGACGAAAATAGGGCTCCCCTATTGCCCGGTAGAGGATGATGGCAGCCAGCCAAAAGCTGTCATCAAAGGCCATTTCATGCAACGAGCCGCCCAACTTACCCCTGACAAAGAGAGAAAAATCCCGGAGAAAGAAATAATCGCACTACTAGGATTGCGTCTATATCGTCGCCATCTGGACGTTCTTACTATTCTCTACCACCACTCCCAACTTTCACGCAAAGATATTGCCGCTCTACTATACATAGATGAGCCAACAGTAAGGCGTTCCCTCTCCGAGCTTATCCAATGGAAATGCGTGACTGCCCGCAACACACAGCGAGGCACCTTTTTCTGTTTAACCAACCGCGGCCAACGGTTTATAGCGGCTCAAAAAGAGCGCAAACCTCATTGAGGAAGTTCCAAATTCTATGAAAGTCCACTTTTCAGCACAGTGCTGAAAAGTGGACTTTGTTTTGCATTTTAAATGTATGAGTTATTAAGCACATAAATTTACGTTTTATATATACGTGTACATTAAGTATTGTAAAAATTTTATAGAGTGCTTACCATCATCTATTGTGTTAGAAATTATTTCACGGATGCTTGTTGTAAATAAGGAGAAAGCAAAAAATGGCAAAACTGGGTGATCTCATTTCGGATATCCGTAATCAGCATCTAGTACTACCTGAGTTTCAGCGCGAATATGTGTGGACACAAGAGCAAGCAAAGCAGCTTATAATATCTTTGTTTCGTGGATATCCAACGGGCAGTTTGCTGTTTTGGAAAACTCCTAATCCCCCTGAGTTAAAGAATATATCATTTCCAGTTGATAAGTTGGGAGCCACGCAGGTTATGTTGGATGGGCAGCAACGGCTTACTACTCTCTATTTGTTACTGACAAATCGTATTCCCCCATATTATCGTGCTGAAGATATTAAGAATGATCCACGAGATTTGTATTTTGATCTCGAATCTGGCGATTTTCAATATTATCAAGCAACACGTATGAGGACGAACCCGACCTGGGTTCCTGTGACAGCTTGCTTTGATTCCACGTATGGTGTGAAGGTCTTTGATATCGTTCATAAAAAATTCTCTTCTGAAAATACCGTTGAGGAGCAATTCAAATTAGCACAGCATTATCAAGAGAATCTTACCAAGCTTTGTAATATTGTAAGCAAAGAATATCCTGTTCAGATTGTACCTGATTCAGCAGATATCGACGCTGCTATTGATGTATTCGATCGTGTGAATAGCCTTGGCACAAAGCTCACTGATGCGGAACTTGCACTTACTCATATCACTGGTAAATGGCCTGTAGCTCGTCGAGCCATGAAGAAAAAGCTAGAAGATTTAGGTAGTAAGCGTTTTTCATTTGATCTTACTTTTATGGTGCGTAGCCTGATAGGTATTATCCATGGACGTGCTTTGTATGAGGTTATTCATAGAACCGAGCGTGAGCCATTACTTGAAGGATGGGAAAAACTACAAAAGATTCTTGACTATCTGGTGACTGTTCTCCCAGGCGCAGCCTTTATTCATTCTACTGCTGATCTGAGCTCTACCAATGTGTTGGTTCCTTTAATTGTGTATCTTGCCCGGCATGAGGGAAAATTTTCTGACGACAAAGAATTGCGACATTGTATTCATTGGCTGTATGCTGCAATTATGTGGAGCCGTTATAGCAGCCAGACTGATCAAAAATTAGATCATGATATATCTATTGTGCAGCGTAGTGATAGTCCTTGGAAAGAGCTGGTTGATGCGATTATTGAGCAACGCGGTCGTATTGAAGTGAAGCCAAGTGATCTGGAAGGACGTGGTATCCAGCATCCTCTCTATCGTATGATGTACATCATAGCTAAATCCCATAATGCAGTTGATTGGTTTAATGGTATTCCTCTTAGTGCTCCTGCTGAAAAGGCCTATGCTATCAATAATTGCTATGTTTTTCCTTATAACTTGTTGTACAAGTATGGCAAGTATAATCCAGAAAATCGTTTACATAAAGAATTAGTTAACGAGATTGCTAATCGTGCATTTCTCACTGCTGATTCTGAGGTTACCTTGAGTGACACTGATCCTTCCCATTACCTTGGCTCTATAGAGCAAAAATATGCTGGTGCTTTGTCAAAACAGTTTGTACCACTAGACAAAGCTACATGGAGCATTGAAAATTTTGAAGGTTTCTTAGTTGCACGCCGCAAGTTAATCGCCGATGCTATTAATAGCACTATGGCAGGATTGATAACTGAGCCAGAGATAGATGTAAAGCCAACGCTAGTTGATTATTTGGCAATAGGAGAGAGTGCCGTTCTAGAGTATAAGTCTAGCCTGAGATGGGATCTCAAGCAGCAAAAATACAATTCTGATCTGCAAAAAGTGATTTGCAAAACGATTGCGGGTTTTATGAATGTAGAAGGTGGAACACTGCTTATTGGTGTTGCTGATAATGGAACCGTTTTAGGCATCGAGTATGATCTTAATCATAAGCCCATGGATATGAGCCTCAATGATCGTGATAAGTATGATCTTCTGTTTCGTGATACGTTTATGAATTACTTGGATGTCGGATTTGGTCCTCTGGTTCATCTTACCTTTGAGCGTTATGAAGGGCATACGGTTGCCATTGTGGAAGTGGAGCGTGGTCCAAAGCCTATTTATTTGAAAGGTAAAGAAAATGGCAAAGACATCACAGAGTTTTATATTCGTAATGGTAATACTACTAAATTGCTGAATGTAGAGGAATCACACAACTATATTGGCATGCATTGGGAGCCATAATCTTTGATCATTGGCATTTTGGCCTTGCTTTTGCAGAATCAAGAGCAAGGTCAAGTGATTTCACTGTATAAAGTTTAAATTCAATCTGAATGTACTATCGTTATTCTCCTCTCTATTGGATATATGATTAGTTTGATATAAGGCAGGTTCAAGTATGCAGTAGACGGAGGATCAGGCAAGGAAAATTGGTAAGTCAGTACGGGAGGAATTAGCCCCAATGAGCAACTTTATGATAAATGGGAGAGATATCAGGATGATGGATTTGGTGTATTTGCTGGCACATGGCATCTAAAGTCTAATCTAGCAGTAACTCTGATTATTGATATAAAAGAATGAGTAGCACTCTCTGTCAAATCGTCTCAAGCGCGCGAAAAAATTGGTAACGCCTGGACTGCTTTTATCCTCTTCAAGAATTGATATGTCCTGTCTTGGATGGATACCCTCTTGCAACGACACGCATATGCTGTTTTGGTAGCACTATTAGATTGGCGGTAACTCGTACTGGTACGTCCACGACCTGGGCACAGTCATGCGCAATCTTTAAAAGCATACCTTCCATATCGCGTACTAACAGTTGCCCCTCGTCATTTCTGAGTCCCCCGACAAAGGTACGAATATATGCATATAGGGGCGTAATATCTAGCACGAGTTCTTTTGCTCGATAAGATATCGTAATAGTAGAACCAGGTCGAGGATTTTTGCTAACTGGGCAGCACGGAGGAATATCTATAATATGCTGTTCGAGCATCCTTTGTCCTGTAGGATTATTCGGCAAAGCTACTAATTCAATCACGGAAAAATCTCCTCTAGCAATTCTACGCCTAAGAGGTTCAATATGCCTGGTCTTTATAGATTAGCTCATGATCCCTATGGTGTATAGGTTAATAGCCCTTTCTGCTTTATTCTTTGAGCTCCATAATGCTCTCACTCAATGCCGATGGGATGTGGAGTATCTTGTTGATGATGAACGGATTGATATAGATTGCTTTCGATTTTTTTGACCTCGTTCTCTTCTGTCCATCCTGCAATCATCTTCTTTACATGGTAGTAGTTATGGATTGCTCGTAAAAGCAAGTACTTCCTCACTTTAAGCTTCAGTATATTGTTATTAATGTTATTGTTGCATACGGGGCAGGGGCATGGTCGAGATAGCTGTTCTAACAACTTGTGATCACTGAATTTTTTTTCGCCATTGCGAAAGATACTCCCCGCGATACCAAAACGCTGAAATGGCTCGCTATACAAAATGGCGTTATAGATCGCTGATTTGATCGGGCGCGCTGAGTCAACAGAGGCGACCTGGAGCTCTTCTAAAATTTTCATCGTCTCGATAGCGCTGACGCCGAAGATATGAATGGGCTTACCTACCACTGATTGAACTGCTTCGACGCGCCGTACAATCTCCTTCATATTGTAGAGATGTGCCATAGAGCCCAGCCCAAAGCGAGTATGTCCCATCGCCTGTAGTTGGCGTGCACAGTATTTTAGCGAAGCTGTATCGTAGCCCTGAACTATTGCCAAAGGTTCTATCAGCGGGAGATTTTGCTTGTCAATTCCAACGCTCCTATAGTATTCTGCTACCAGTGTCTTTAATTCCCAGGAATTGGCGATAGTCTTATCAATTGCGCGATTTTTATCAGTTAGTGAAAGACTTTTGCCAAATATGGGATGGTCGACAGAGCAGACTATTGCAGGAGTTGTTGTGCCCATCAGTATGGCCAGTTGCCGCTGGAAGACCGCCTTTGGCGTTGGTAGTGATAAGCCATTTGAGATATAGCTGTAACTCCCGCTATCAAGCATAACGTGATAAGGTAACTTCGGAAAGCGAGATAGCCGCCAGATATGGCTCACCGCAGTGATACTGATAAGCATGCTGCAACGCTCATCGTAAAGTTGATAGAGCGGATCGCTGTGCGACCAGCTTACGTAAAATTCCATTGTATATTCCTCGGTGTTGAAAATAACATAACACTATGTTACACTAAAAGAAACGGTGACGCAAGTGGACAGAGATGACTTAGGGAAGTATTTGCGAGAGAAGCGAGAAAGCAAAGGAATAAGCTTGCGACAATTGGCAAACTTATCGAAAAAGCAGCTTATAAAAGGCGAAAAGCCGCTGACGTATACTCATATCGGTACCATTGAAAAGGGTCAGGCTAGTCCCACTTTAATGACGTTGCAAAAGATTGCCAGAGCATTGAAATTGCCTCTTGTATTTGTGTTTAATGGGGAGCACGCTGATCCAAACTCAGTAATACTGGTATCGACTCCTGAGTTTTCTCAAGAGCTTTTATCCGCTCTTCACCGTGAAGATATGATTCAATTGGTTCAGCTAGGTCAGCAATTGAGTCCTGCGCAAATGAAAATTGTTCTGAACGTGGCTGCATCGCTAGCTGAGAGTTCCTCTCATCATGAAGAAAAACCTCCATCTTGAGAGAACCATTACTTGTTGTAAAGGTTACGTGTATTTATGTTATTTGTCACTGTATATGGGCCGGAGTTGGAGTCCCTCTATTCGTTCATACGAAAACATACGCATAGCCATGGCGGCGTTGATCGCGCATTTGTGTATGCTTCTTTTGTACCCCATGCCAATATCAGTTCAAAAGGCCAGACCAAAAATATCGATGACGGCTTAACTTATTTACGATCCGCAGAGTTAATAGAGGGGGACGATTGCTATGCCACCACCCCCTTTGAAGATGATATAGAGGAAAAGCTCGCCTTCTCTGCGTTGCTCCTTCGTCGTTTCCGCAAAATGGAACAGCTTTTTCCCAGGGGCATTATGACCGATCATCTCTACATAACGTTGTTAGAGCAACTCTATGTATTACCCAATAGAGTTTGGGTTGGCGATGTACACGGGGCGGCTAACCAACTAGAGTTAGCCCAGCAGATAGGTGGCATCAGCATTGAAAAGGTAAATGCGTGGAAACGGGTTATGGAATTTTTGGGCGTAGGATATCGTATGGGAAGCGGTTTTCTCTGCCAGTATAATCCCAATTTAGTGCATCATATTATGCAATACTGGCCTCAAAGAGAAGGGACGCTGCAAGAATTCCTGGAAGATTATTTACAATGCTATTTACCCTGCCTTACTTCCCGCGATGAAGTATCCCTCCCTATTCTCGCCACATTAGAGCATTTAGAACAGCAAGATTGTATCAAACTTTCAACGAAGCAGGACTCTCCCTCGCGCCCATACTTTGGAACACGTCGTTTAAGAGGAATAAAAATGTTATGAAAAAAATATCAGGTATACAAGTTCACCAACCCAATGGTTTGCCCGTATCAAAATTACCCTGCCTTTCCTCTCGAGGTATCAATGTGTTTGCCTTAACTGCAGACCAGCGCTATCTGTCAAACGGGGCCAGCGACTTTCTACGCACGCATTTTCCAATGACTCTTCAGTCACATCATTTCGGCAGGACTACGGCCCTTTCTGAAAACGAACTGCTGACCGAATTATTGCAGCCGAACAAGACCGTGGGAAACCGTGTCATGATCCTCTACGGGGCGGCAGGATCTGGCAAGTCGGAGCTACTTCGTTGGTTGCAAACTCAGGTAGAGCAATGCGATCAGGTGAGAGCAGGAGTCATGATACGCATTTCGCGAACTGACCTCGATATCTTCCATATCTTTCAGCGGTTTCAACATTTATTGCCTGAGCCCATTTTTCAGGAAGCTACTCAACGCCGTTGGGAGGAGTGCCGGCAGAAGCCCCGTACATTTGCGAAAATCCTGGTTTTAACAGCGCTTGAGCAATTGCTTACTTCAGATGATCATATTAATGCCTTATATTATCATCTCATTGATGTTGTTCAATCCAACTTGGAACGCTACTTTTCGGCTATGAATGTGGTTGATAGCAATATTGAGCAGTTCATCGAGTTGTTCAGTCGTGAGGACCTCAATCAAATGCTCCGCGATAGCGCCATTCCCATTCCACTTGAATATGAAGCTTTGCGTCATGCAATATTGAAAGTCTTTCGAGAACAATTATTCGAAGGCCTTAACTTCGCAGTGCTCCTTAAGCGCGTCGCTTTTTATATTCAAGAGACCTATCATCAGCGGCCAATTTTGTTGATTGATGACTTGGTGCAATCCATTAATCTGTTCGCTACAGATTTATTGGACTACTTTATGACCTTAGAAGAGGGTTGCTGGGATGTGCTCGTCGGGGTAACCCCCAACTCACTGGATTCCACTTTGCGGGGTAAAGAGCTACTCGATCGTATCCAATATTTAGATACGATCGATGATCGAGTGCGAAAGCTCTGGCTTTCAGATGAGTATGGGTTATCATCTTCCTTTTTAAATGAGAAGAACTGCACTGATTATGCTCGTCTCTATCTCGGGGAATATAAACGGTTCAATGGCGTTCCATGCAATAAATCCTGCCCTTCATTCAAGCATTGTGTTCTCCTTGACCTTGGGTATGACGAAGATATCCTGGCACCGTTTAACGAAAACATTTTGCGACGCCTATTCAGGGCGTTGCCGGAGGGAAAGGGGAAAGTTCGCTATTTTACCCTTTATTTGCGTGAAATTGTCGAACGTCTTTCTCGAGATGAGGAACTTCTGGCAGTGCTTCAAGATTACATTAAACCTGAGCAGGCAGTTTTCCATAGCGACGCACGTTTGGCCCATATTTATGAGTACTATAGCCCCCTGTCCGAAGGGCAAATTGGTCAGACATGCGGGGAAGACTTGTCCGCAATCTATACTTTTTTTGGAGTACCAGAAGATGTACAGCAAGAACCTCCTATCATTATGACGCTCGTTAAGCATGCCGTGGGCAAGGATGAGACTCAATCTTCGAACAAGAAACAAGAGGTTGAGGTCGATCCGGGGAAAGAGGCTGTGAAAGCATGGCTACAAAACGAAGAGTTGAACAAACAACTGCTGAGGAATATGCGCCGTGGTACTGCGAAAGTCATTAAGGACGGTTATGCCGTAGATTGCATGACGCGATTGAATACCGCGAAGTCAAGTCATAGTTTGCGTTGGATGCAAGCGCGTTTCGATACTTTGCCTCCCATTCAGTTGGAGGGCGTTGACGATTACTCTGGGCTTGCACTGGAACGGGAAATAGGGCCGCTCGCGTATTTGTTATACGATTATGCGGATACCGCCGGCAGAATGGAGCAGGATGTGCGAGGAATGATCGCGACCAGTGGGAAACTTTCTCGCATTATGTTCCGATCGATCATATATAGGGATGACAATAAAAATAGACTCGAGGCACAGTTGGGAATGTCCATCCCTCAATTTGCCTTTTCCCTTTTCCTCTGGGCGCGCAACCTGGGGTTTCTCGTAGTTGAGCTTCCACCCGCTATCGAAGCGAGTATACAAGTGGAATTGTTTTTGCCTCAGCATTATCCCCCTCGCTGGAGCGCGCTAGGCCGCGTTTATCTGTTAGCGCTATTAGCCTGATTCGGCGCCTATTCGATGACTGTTTTAAATTGCGTGAGAACATTTACGATGGGGTGATGCTTGGAGATATAGCGGCTGATATTCCGTTAGATCACGCGCTGTATTTGCTTTCTTCTATTCGTTCTCAGGATATTGAGTTCGATTTCCGTTTAAATGAACGCCCGCTCGCAGAGTTCATTGATGAGGTACAGGTATCTCTAAATGTGTTGACACAGTTGAAGGATCACGAGGATGTCAGCTCTATGTTCATCAAGCTTTGTGAGTTGGGACTGCTGCAAGATGATGCGTCGCGAAAGCTGTCTACGTTGCTTAGATTATCGGAAGATCTACAAAATTCTGTTCGCATGTTTATTCAAACATGTACATTGTCGCAATTGCATACGGCATTGGTGTTAGCTTCAATGGTTGATCAGATGCAGTATGAGAGAAGTCAGGAGCAGTTACGGGTTGCGCTCAATGATGCCTCAATTTCTACTGAGGATCAGGTGCAGTCTATTCGAACTACTCCCATTTTAAAGCAAAATTTTACGCGAAAAGAGGTTGCCGTTCTGGTTGATTTTAGTCGCCGTGGCTTCCGCCTTTCGGTAGATCAATTCAATGCGCCATTTCTGGCTAAAATTGCAGAACACTTGCCTGACCTCTATAAACAGCTCGAAGTGCGCCTCCAAAGAGGCTAGGTGTCTATTATTTCTAGGCTAGAAGAGTTATAATTTGTCTCTAATCAATTGAGCAATTTTGTTGATATAGAAGAGGACGTAGGGTAAAACATTGAGGCTGTTATCAGATGCATCAACAGATGAACAAGCTATTAGAAAAGAACCGCTGCCGGGAAAGATATTGGTCGTTACTTCCTGTACAAAAGATAAGGATTTTACAGGTGTTTCCCAAAAGCAGCAACTAAAGCCCGAGCACCTCTGGGATGAGGGCAGTGACGATCGTGTTGCCCGCGATTTCGGAGAATTGGAGGCATATCGTAAGCCAGCCGGTGATCTTTATCGCGGACTACAGCATAAATTGCTCATGCAGGGGGTCATGGAACTGCGCAAGGCTTTTGGTCCGGAAGTGGTGGATGTGAAAATTGTCTCGGCTGGGTTCGGTTTAGTTGATGAAAAACAACCTCTCCCTCCATATAACGCTACCTTTGCCGACTTACCGGCATCAAAAATTCTACCAATTGCCAAGAGGTTGAATATTCCCCAGGCTGCTAATCGCTTAATGACCGGCGATTATGCCTGTGCCTTCTTCTTACTGGGGGAGAATTATCTATTCTCCCTGGGTTTACCTTTTGAGCCCAAGCCAAAGTTCCCGTGCTTTTTCTTATCTGGCCCATCTAGTCGTAAGTGCGTTCCGCGTGGATACCCATATAAATTTGTACGGGTGGGACAGGATGATTCTATTTCATTCAGTTGTAACCTGATTGGACTTAAAGGGCACCTTTTCAAACTCTTTGCTGATCAAATTGTTCAACCCGTACCCGGCACAGCTGATACAGTCCTGGATATGCAGCCAACAAGCACTGAGCGTCTAAAGAGCTTCTTCGATGTCCCTACGCCACAGCATTTTCTCGATATTGTCAGTCCCTTTCGCCAGGCTGGGCGCGTTTCTACTGCGCAAGCTAAAGCCCAGATACTGGCAACTCAACCATCTTTATTCCAGATCATGGAAGCATCGGACGAGCCAGTAGCCAAGAATTATGGCCGTCCTATGCGCTATTTTATTCCAGACTGGGATGATCTGGTTGATCCGGGATACGATTTTGAAAATGATAGGGGCACTCCTGGAAGGCGTAAATACATTGATGAGGTTCACGCGCATCAGATTTACCCTAAGCCTAACTATGATGGCCTCCTGTTCTCGAAGAGTACCGTTGAGGACGGGCCGAATAAAACGGCTTTAGTTCGCGAGATGGGTATTCATGCCTTTGGCCGCTTTGAAGGGCCGATCCTGGGCGACTGTGGCGCTTTTAGCTATGTTGCTGAAAAGAATCCTCCCTATGAGACACGGGAGATCCTAGACTACTATCAAAATCTCGGTTTTGATTATGGCGTTTCAATTGATCACTTAATTATTCCTGCTTTTTACCCTGTGAAAGAACATCGCTACGAACTCACCCGCAAGAATGCGCGGGAATTTATAGAGCTGCACCGTACTGGCAATTATACGTTTACCCCGGTTGGCGTCGCCCAGGGATGGTCACCCGAAACCTATCGCGATGCGGTTGTAGAATTGCTGGAGTGTGGCTACAAGTTTGTGGCGCTGGGTGGTCTGGCTCGCGCCAAGACAGAAGAGGTGTACAAAATCATGAAGGAGGTATCTCCCTTCTTAAAGGAAGATACCGATCTGCACCTCTTTGGCGTAGCTCGCGATCGTGAGGGCGATGAGATGCGCATGTTCCGCAAGCTTGGTGTGACTAGTTTCGATTCGGCGACCTATTTAAGGCGCGCGTGGATGAGCGCCACAACGAACTACTTCACTGAGGATGGCGGGCGTTATGCCGCTCTAAGAATTTCGCCTGTTTATGAGTCAAGCCCCCGTGTGAGAACGCTAATTAGCGAGGGCCTGGCTACCGTGGAGGAGTTGAAGAAGTTAGAGCAAGAGGCCTTAAAGGCTGTGCGCGCCTATGATAAGGGAGAGCTTGATTTAGAAACAACCCTGGAGACTGTGCTCGAGATCGATAAGCTCGAGGAATACAACTATGATCAGCACAAGGTTCTGTACCGCCGTGTGCTGGAAGACCAGCCATGGAAGAAATGCAATTGCGAAATATGCAAAGCGATCGGAGTAGAAGTAATTATTTTTAGGAGCAACGACCGCAATCGCCGCCGCGGCTTCCACAACACATATGTGTTTTACAAGCGCTTCCGCGAACTGATTGAACGGAGCTAGCCTGTTAGGTAGGATCTTACTGATCGGTGCATGCACATTTGAGTTTGCGTAGAAGCACATAGTTGATGGAGACAGTGTTTAGCTCATATCCATGTTGGTTCAAAAAATTGATACCGATGTATTGTGCAGATTCGTTGTGCAGTCTGAGTTTTACTGTAGAAAAAGTCGCAATACCCATTTCCTACAACCAAACTGGGATGATTCTTGCATTCTTCCTATATCAACCCTTATGCGTACTGACACGGTGCGATATGTCTTTTACATAATTTCTAAGCTATCTCATTGGGGATAGCTTGGCCTATACCTGCGAGAATCTGGCTTATAAATATCATGATAGGTGTTGTCTCTCATACCGGCGGCCAATGACCAGAGGATGAACCATATCTTAGACGTCTATCCTTTTGACCGTTGCTCAATAGCGGCCAAAATACTACTGGAACCACTTGAAATTGGATAAACTAGATCCCCTTTTAAGTATGGAGCGATGCCGTAGGTAATAGCGTGTTTGAGACAAGTTGTCACAACAACCACCATATCTGATTTTTGTGCAATGGCCTTGACTTGCTCGCTAAAATCCTTCTCGATGCAAATGCGAATATCGAGGCCTTTATTGCGTTCTAACAGCATCTCTTTGACGCGTTGAGCGGAAGACTCACGTAGAGTTAAAATACCAATGCGATATCCTGCTGGTAGCTCTGCAATGGTGTCGCGCGTGTCTTCCTCAACGACTTTTATAATAGCCTGGTCCAGGCGTGAAATGAGGTCCTGACCAGGTTGAATCCAGCGACCAAATTGTTGCCACGTTTGTAATTTGTTTCTCTCTTGGTTGCGGGGTGTGTTGAGTATTGTTGAAAGCCAATCCCGATACCAGTTGATGAGTAGCCCCGGGGGAAGACCGTACTCAGCAAAGAGATCAAAAGTTTCAAGCACCCAATCTTCTAATGCGGGAATGGGTTGTTCACACCACTCGTATAATTCATGAAATACCTCTTCGCATTTTTGGGGATCTTGCATAAGTATAGCTTCCGCAAGGCGAAGAATTGCGAGGCCATATGTTTGATTGATATGTAGGTTCTCGATGATGCCAATATAAAGAATCAAATAAATATCAGTGTAGTATCCTTCTATACGTGGAAAGTCATTATCTGCCAGGAAGGCTTCAACGAAATATAGTAGAACGTCTCTGAGGTGTTGAGATGCGTTGCTGGTGCTACTGTCCAGATATGTAAAGAGTTTTTCTCCGACTTGTGTGATGGTTTCTTTTGTCCAGGAACTCGTGTCTTTATTGGCTAAGAGGCGGTTAAGAGAGGTTGAAATTGTTATTTGATCAGAGGAGAAACTTTCAACATAGTCAAACCATTCCACCCACGAATTGATATGGTCAGGCTGCAGATGTGTGGCGTTCGTCTCTTCAGGTGTCGTTTCGTATTGCGTTAAGACTTTTAGGTGTTGAATATAAGAGTGTAAGAAAAGATAGCGGCTTTCTAACTGTTGCTGTACGCTTGATGGTAGGTCCCAGTAGGTAATCAGGGCTTCATTTGCCAGGGATATATCGCTACTATAAAACGCGATCTGCATTAGGATGAGGGACTTTTCCGGCCCTTCATCCAGCTGCCTCACCAATTGTTCAGCCTCGTCATAATTTTGTTGAAATAGTGCCTTTTGTATTTTGTATTGCAAGCTAAAAGCACTATCCTCTTGTTCCTGTGATTGCTGGCTTGTTTGCGTTTCCACCTGAATAGCTGGGGCTACAATTTGTTGGAGTCGTTGAATAAAGTCATGTACGATAGTGGAATCGGTTACAGTAGCGAGTTGTCTTAGGTTATCAAGGTCTTTATCCAGGGCTGCTTGATAGGCAAAAACATGGATGATTGGTGGTTGGGTTAAACCGAATCGGCCGGTGAGCAGCAAACCAAGTTTCGCGCGGTTTTGTTGGAACGTTGCGAGCGCTTGATCCCACCCCCCTTCTCGTTCTAATGGTAGGAGTGTACTTGTGTAAAAAGCGGTCAGCAAGGCTGCGCGAACCGCTTTGGGCATACGGATGCGGGCCAGTGAGGCGAAATCTGGTCGCTGCCAGATTTCGGGCCAGCGTTGTTGTTGGGCAAGGAGCTGGATTTGTAAGAATGCGACGTTATCCGCTGTAATCATATGCATGCGTTGCAGTTCATGAATTATCTTTTCTGCTTCTTGCCAGTCCGTGGCTGCAATGGCTGTTTGAAAGCGTTCTTGTAGGGAGTAGTAGGTAGGAGTGGAGTTCGTGACGAGTGTTGGTTGTTCCTTTTCCAGATCCATCCATAAATCGAGTTGACTGAGAATAATATCCAAATGGCGCGATGGCGCTTGCATACTATAATAGCCTGCCGGGTAGAGAAGCGCACCTAAGCGCTGCAATTCATTTTTTGTGGCATCAAAGTATTTGAATTGTGGCTGGTTATTTTCGCTATTAAAAGTAGCATAGCTTGGCACCAGAAAGCGGCCGAGACGCGTGATTGTGAGTTCCAATTCATGTTGCGTGGGACCTGCGATCAACCATAAATGCTGGTTTTTTGTCGCGTATGGAAAAATGACCGCGCGATTATCACATATGCGCTGCAATAGACGCCCTATAACCTGATTTTGTACCTCAATTTCTAATGTATGGGGGTAGGCCTTCAGCCCCAATTGGGGATACTTCAGATATGATACGAATTGCATCGCGAAATCGTAGTGGTTGCTTTCACGAAAAGAAATACGAGTCATTGCGCAAGTCCTTCCCAGCGTTGTTGCGCTTCTATCAAAGCATAGGAGACATCTGTGAGGTTGGTTGTAAGTTCAATTTCCTCATCATTCAGATTTACTCCCGAATAGGTAAAGTTCATGGAGCCGCGTAAATAGCAATGCTTCGTTATTAATCCCTTCGCGTGTAACGTCATGCTTTTGCGGTATTCGATTGTGGAGGGGAGGACGCTTAGAAACTCTTCCGTTTGTGGGTGGGGGCGATAAATAATCCGCACTTTACTGCCTCTATCAGCAAGGATAGAAAGTACCGTAGCCAGGCGCAATTCACCTTCTTCAGTATCGCCTACGAGGATGCGGAATTGCCCAAAACGATTGTTCATCAAGGGTACGTTGCTAATCCACGGCGATATCAGATATATCTCGGGGCTTGGCGATAACAACTCAAGTGCAAAGAGCGAGTGCAGGCAGTTGGTAAGTTGCACTGATCCACCGCGTGCGTGGGACGTAATTCTGCGATTAGACATAGAGAAGCTCCCGAATATGTAAGTCGATAATCCATCGGTTGTCTGTGAGCGCAAGCCGTTCAACTGTGGGAAAGTGGAACTGGTAGCCAATTTCAATCGGCTCAGTTAGCAATGTCAAGAGTTCTTGTTTGCACTCCTCAAGGAGTGCCTGCTCACAGGTAATGCGTACTTGATACTGCGATGTAAGTTGTTGCAGCAGATTTTCTCTCCACAGTGGAGAGCTGTATGTGATCGTTTCACTCTGAGGCTGTAGAAGCATCAAGAGGAGCGAGCGTGATGGTTGAACCAGCGTTTGATATGGCTGTGATGTTTGGATACAATCTGGACAACTATCGTGGCAATTAAGCCAAAGAAGGGATTGTAACAAGTTGAAGATCTGCGGCTCGTTAATCTTTGAGTTTGGCCCACCAATGCGCTTTAAGATAGCGACAACCGACTCTCGAATTTCCGTAATTCGCAGTGCTGCAACTGCCATAACTCGCAGATCAATAGCGCAGCCGATGCGCTGCTCTTCTTGTTGCCAGCGGCGCGCTAACATTGCGATAAGTTGATCTGTATCTGATAATGAGTTCGGCCGTAAAAATTTCGAGTTAAGGGCGACAATGAGATTACGTGTGGGTGCAATGCCATGATGTTCCAGAATATGTGTTAATGCCTGCCTGGTTTCTATTTGCCGAGGAAGGTCAGAATTTTCGCGTAACCTGGCGAACGTTGTGAGAAGTTGCGGCTCTTCCTGACCAACCAGATTTGCAATGAGTTGCAATTGACCTGCGAGTTGCCCTCGTTCACAATGCTCAAGGATGTCTTGCATTTGCAGGTCAAACTCACCGGGGCGTAATGAGATACTTTCTGCAATGCGAGAGACGAGTCCTATACCCCCACCGGTCTCTTCTGAGATCCATATGCTATTATCCTCAATATCCATGAAAAGACTTTCCGCATTGATATCAGGTAGTAGCTGAACGAGTGCTGCAAAAAGTGTTGCTCCCAATGATGATGCATAGCACTGACTTAGCCAGCCGCTGATTCCTGGATCTTGTTTATTCCAGAGCACTGTTTCTTGTTCAGTTAGGGCGCTTTGAATGATGGTGTTATTCATATGCGCGAGGAGGTTTTGATGTAGACGGCCCATGCGGTCTCCCTCATCCTCCTCTTCGCTTTGGATGCTCTGGAAAATGACGTCCATCGCTCTTTTAGCGAGACGCTCTCGATCATTTTGAACTGCTAGAGCAGCCTGTTGTAGGGAGCAATCCTGGGCGACCGCAAAAGCGACTAGCATTGACATTTCAAGTTGCCAGAGCCAGCTAATTTCGAATGATGTAAGTTTTTGCTTCTGGAGACGCTGATCTCGTTGGAGTTGGTACAGAAAATACTCAGGCCCTAAATGTTGATAGAGCGCGGGCCAAGCTGGATGCTTGAAAATTTGTGTGGTATCAATTGGTAAAAACTCAAAGCGAAGTGCATCGGCATAAATAGTGAAACCCAGAGCCGCTGGTTGATTGTTCTCTATAAACCTTACGCTGCGGCGGCTGGTTGGAGTGTTGCCTGTGTAAAACGTTTCTGTGTTTACCCCAATGGCTAACCTGGTGATCTCTACCCAGCGACCGTTTACGTGTGTATAGCTCTCAATAGTATTGAAGAATCGTTTCCAGGGTGAATTAGGAGCTAAGGAGAGGCGTGGTAGGATCTCCTCCTCCTGTTTGGCTGTTGAATTATCCTGCTTTATTTCTGTCTGGTTAACAATATGCTTGGGCGCAAAGTGTGAACGCCAGATCAAATGGCCATTACTACTATTTTTGACGCTTGGTGGTACCAAGCCCAATGTGTAGGTTTGCGGTTGAAAGACCATATAATGAATACTGTCAATCGTGATTGGTTTCGCTAATGGAGCGTATGTGATTGATAGGGATTGAAGAGATACAGTATCATTGATTAAATCTTTCGCTGCTGGTAGTGTAAGCCAATGTGCTTCTCGAATGTATTGCTTACGTGCATAACGCTTATTAACGTGTCCCGGAGCAAATTCTTGTAATGCTTGTGTCAGGGGGAGATATTCGTCTTCTCGTGCTGTGACCTGCGTGGCCTTTGGTGAATTCGTACCGACCTTGGGCTGTTCTGGAATGTGAAGTAATAGTTCTGGCAAGTTTAGATCTGCGAAAAGCGTCGGAGGCATATAGTCGGGCATGGGATTATTGCTGATAGTGTCCGTCCATGTTTTTGTCTCGTTCCCCTCTACTGATTGCCAGTTGCTGGCGATTTGCCTCATAACTGTTGGAATTACTTCATAGAATAGCGAGCGTGGTTGCCCCCAGAGTAGCGAATATAAAATGGTGGTATTGGGGATCTCCAGCGCCTGCGTCAGGTAATTTTCGAAATTTTGCCTTCGTTTCCCTCGAAGAAGTTCATCGAGCAGTTGATAAATTAATTTGCGTTGATATTGAAGTGTTTTAGATGCTCCTTGATCTTTACTGCTAAGCGCTCGCCAGATATCAATGTCTGTATGTTTCCATTCATGGGCGAGCACGAAGGCCAGCCAATCCATGAGTGTATATGTCGCTTGTATTTTCCGCACATAGTAGTTGTCGATGGGAAGATTGAGAGCCTCCAGTAACGGATAAAAGAGTTGCTCTGTGTGCTGAAAAGCCCAGCGATCACGTCCATAGGCTGAGGTAACAACGACCATCCAGGGGCGCATGTGGCGCTGGCGTCCTGCTCGTCCCTTGCGCTGTAGGAAGGATGCCATACTCCGAGGTGCTTTATGCTGAATTACCATACCCACATCTGGATCGTTGAATCCTACTTCTAATGTACTGGTTGCAATGATAAAGTTGGCTTGTGCATTGACTCCACGATATTGTGATGATGTTAAATCGAGACGCAATGGTGAATATAAGTTGTGACCAATGATTTGGCTCGCCTTCCAATCCTGGCCGAGCAGATACATCTTACGGCGTGTTTCTCTGTCTACCGTGTTGCAATCGCGGTACTTACTCAAGTTGCGTAAAACTTCTGCTTCTTGTTCAATATGGTACCAACGATTCAATACATCCAACTTATCCGCAAAAGCGAAGATTTTTTTTCCATACGTTGCCTTCGTAGTGGGAATGTTATCTGGATCAAGCATGCGTCCAAGAAGCATGACCGTTTGAACAGAAGTTGAAAGCAAGCTAGTGCCGGAGACCGGGTCACCTTTAAGCACAACATTGTACTCAAGCCCTTCTTCGATTAAATCTTGTTCTCGAGGGCTAATAGCACTGACGCGATAGATTGGAACTCCTGTTAACTTGGAGAAGAATACTTCTGCATTTGTCAGCGTCGCTGAAAGACCAACAAAGCATAGGTTCGTTTGATGATGTAATTGCCGTGCATACTTCCAACGGCGTAGAAGGTACGCTGTTTGTGCACCATGTGTACCCTCATAGGTATGTATCTCATCAAGCAAGACCAGTCGTGGTGGGGTGTGGGTTGGCGAAAGGCCAAAAAGATGATGTTCACTGGTGCGACTTAGACGCCTGTTGAGCATTTCGGTTGTGGTAAAGAGAATATCTGGCGGCCGATTGATGAGTTGTTGACGAGTTAAAAGTAATTGCTTACTTGTAATCTCAGTTCGACAACTAGGATTGGGGCAGATCAGCCGTGCGTATTTGCCTTCATAGTTCCCTTTTGACGCTTCCTTTTGTTCACGCTCGATATCTTTACGATACCAGGTTAATTCTTGTGAATGACAATGGGGACAGGAGAAGAATGGACAGATCCAGCCGTCGTTGGTGGTGTTTTGTTGCCAGGTCTCTGGAGGATGGGTTAGAAACATGTCTGCTGATAGTGGGGTATCACCATAATATGCCGCAATGGTGATGATACGCTTTGCATGACGATGGAGGAGTGCATCGAGCTTGCGTGCTTCAAAGAATGCTTCTTGTAACTGATCCTTCAGGAGCTCTGTACGTGGATAGATTGCCAGTGCCTGTACATGAAATTTGTCTGGCGAGAGTTTAGCTGCTATCTCTGCCATAGCTGGAATATAAAAGGCTTTTGTTTTTCCTGAGCCTGTTCCTGCACCAATCGTAATGGCACGTTCACCCCGGTTAAGCATACTTCGGGCTTGTTGTGTGATGGCGTCTTTTTGGAAACGAGCTAGCTTGAGAAACACTCCCGGCGTGGATTGGAGGAGGCTGGAGGTAGCTTCTAAGTACATTGCGGGGACACGAAGCTCGCGCAACTCTTGTAGGAGATCCGTTGCTTCTATATCACGTTTGGGGTATTGGCGCCGTCGTAGCTGAATCTTGAGATCGCTGACAAGCGGGCTAGCAGTATACCAATCGTTTGGGGTAAAACGCTGCCTGAGCAAATAGAGAAGGCGGACCGCTTCGGCGAAACGTGTTCGATAGAAGGTGTGGCCGGCTACCGAAAATTTCAGGATAAGGCGGCGTTCGCTGAGATTTGCTAAGAGCTTTTCGGCTGTAATGCCTTGTTGTTGAGCCTGGATCCAGACAGCTTTCCATTCCGAGGGAAGTCTGGTGAGATAGCTTGCTATATCAAGAGAGGAGAGATTGCTACGGACATCGTAGAAGCCCCAATTGAGCATTTTTGCTTCCTCAATCTCAATGAGCGAAAGCAGCTCATTGCAAAGCTCATCGAAAGGTATCGCTGGCCTGGATTCCATGGTGTTATAGCCTCTTTCTTTGCGTCATTAGTAACTAAACTGGATGCGAAATGCCTTTGCATGCTCTCCTTGGCGGCACCAGCGCAGCACTTCATCGGTGATATCTGCAACCGTAGCAGTACCGTTGTTGGCCTTTTGTAAGAATGTGCGTACCTCCGGGTGTAAATGCTCAAGTGTCGATAAACGTTGTTTGTACTGCTCAAAGCACCGATCAAACGTGTTTAATTCATTTTGAGTTAGTGGCAAAACAGAAATGTCGTGTCGTAACTGGTTCCTCAAGCCATTAAGGGTAGACGCCTGATCTCGTACTTCTGGCAACGACTTTACCATCTCATGGAGGTCGAAATAGGGCGAGAGGCGAACCTCAACATAGTTTTTCCACTCTGCCTCTATTTTTACCTTTATTTTGTTGAGTTTAGAAGCAATGGTGCGTAACTCTTGGACCTGTCTGCGCTGTTGTTCAGTTACAAATAGAGCTTGTGATAGCTGAAGTTCTTTTAATACTCTGGGGAGTTCTGTTTGTTTGATATTCTGAATGGGCAAACGATTACGATACAACTCACAGAGATCGCGTATATGTTGGGCGATCTCTTTAACGGTTTTTAGCTCAGCATATGTGTCCTCAATGTTGACGGCATTGAGCTTATTTTGCTCCATATTCTCTATACTCTTAAGAAGAGTACAGGCCGACTCGGCAAGTGCTGCAACTGTCATGATAGAACCTCCTGGTTCTCTTGAAGAGTGTGTTGTATAATATTTTCTACCTCTTGATAGGTCCTCTCGACCAGCGCCGGAGGCGTACTTCTGGCAGTTTCATCCCGAAGCTTATCGAACCGCTGTTGCAATTGTGTCAACTGCTTGCCGACTTCATTTTTAAAGCTTTGCAAGAACTGTAGATGCTCTGTGGCTTCTTTCTGTGTTGATATGATGCCTGAAAGGCGGAGTGCCAGAGCTTTGGGGCGATTTTCCTTGGCAACTTGTTCGAGAGAGTTGAGAATTCTTGTTAGTCGCTGGGCATTGATCGTGGACTTTACTTCCAGCTGATATGGTTTTTGCAGTTGTTTCATCGTGTCAATCCATTTTTGAATCTGAGCAAACACCTCTTTGGGATCGCTATTGCCAATAAGTTCTTGTAATGCGTTGAGCTTGTCGGTGACTAGCGCGCGTTCATCTTTCAATGTTGCACCGAAGTGCGCAATGAAAGCTTGATTGATCTCGTAATTAGCAGCCCATTCCTTAGATGCACTGTTGCCTACTGGTTCCATGGGAGATAGGTTCCAGTTGTTTTGTTCGAACGTTTCTAGAATATCCAGCGCGAGGTCGGCATCGATAAATCGGACACTTGATACTCCACCTTGAGGACGATTCAGAAGTTGTAAAAGGCTTTTTCTACTTGTGTTGATATAGTTGTCTTTCCTGACTACGCCTGTCATTAAGCTCGCCCATTTTTTGCTGCGGTATTGTTCCGATTGGGCTATTGCGTTTTGCCATTGCTTGTCCGTACCGCGCACGCAATCAGTAAGTACAAGAGAAAGAAGTTCCCTGGCTGAATAAGATCTGTGCTCAAATGTTCCCTGGAGACAGGAGAGTAAAACACAATTCGCAAGCGCAATGGAGATCAGGGGTCGCTTTTCACTTGATTGTGCCGTAGGCCTTTGGGCAAATGCAACGATGTCTGCTTCATTTTCTGTTAACCAACTGCTTAAAAGTATTAGATACCCACCTATTTGCTCGGGAGCCGGATTTTTACTATTGACGTTCAGGTAATCGAGAGCTTGTAGCACCGTGACCATGGACAGTGAGCGCTTAAAAACAAGGCTGTCGTTGGTGTTGATCGTTTTCCCTACTTGATCTTCGAAAGCCATACGCAATGGTTTGATACGATCTTTTACTTGAGCTGTGCTGATAGCATACATTTCCCAGTCTATTGAGGTCTCAATGAAGCTTACTAAAAGCTCTCTGAGTTTCTCATAATTTTGTAGTTTAGCACCATTTGACCAGTTATTAATATCTTCTGTATACCTTCCTAGGATTATCGGAGACGTTTTTTGTGCCTCAATAGGAATTTGTACTTCTTTCTCTTTTGTTGCTTCTTGAGCGGAAGGTGCCGATGTATCTGATCCTGGGTTGGGGGAAACGAAATTAGATCTGCGAGACAGTGGATATGCCAACGTACTGGGAGGGGGCGTTGATGAAGCTGTGGTTACTTCGCCGTCGATAAAAGGGAGATTGAATGCCTGGAAAATTTCTTGTGATAATCCCCCGACTAGACGACGTTGACGAATAACTGATGAGTTTATAGAGCGTGTACCCCAGAAGAGGATCAATGATTCCAAACGTATAGCAGTCGTATCGCTTCCACCCTGGGCGAGTACTTGTTGGCGCAATAATTGCCTTTGAGAAAGATTATACAAGGAAGGGGCTCTAAAGTCACTACCCATATGATTTGCTTGCGGTGGGAACTCACCTGCCGGTATTTTAGGACCATGGCTTTCTAAAACGTACCCAACAACACTTGATAGCAGAGAGCGTGGTGTATGTGCGGTACTGGATCTATCCAGTTGCTGATACATGGTCCAGATTGCTTCTTCATTGAATGGATAGAGGCCGACACGTTGGGTCCCTTCACTTGCCGGATTTAGATCGACATAGCCAAAGGCATCATGGCAGGTTGCCTTAAATGGGCATTGGTTGCAGGCATTAGGAAGATTTTCTGGATGTGCACCGTGTTCAATCCACCCATCCAAATCATCCTGGGACAAGCGGATGGCATTGAGGTAGCGAGCTGAGAGATCGGCCGTGGCCTTAGACGAGTTTAGCAACTCGGATTCGTAAGTGCCAGATGTTGTTTCTGCGTTAAGGGTAAAACGGTGGCTGACCCGTTCCTTCATATTATCAGGGAAGTGCTGGTTGAAATAGTTATCTGTAATACCGATGACAGACTGAAGGCGGCAAAACTCTCGGTTCCCTTCGCCTGTATGCTGTGTTGCCCAGTACGTCAATGAGCCCTTCGTCTATGCCAGTGAATGCGGTAATGTCTTCAATAAATAAGGCTAAATTGCGGTTTTGTTTCCGTAGTTGGCGGCGTAATTCATTGAAAATTTGCTTTAAGTCATCGGCGCTCAGCGCAGTCGTACGACCAACGGCATAATTGAGAAAGCGGTTGAAATAGGTCGCAAGTTCCTGACGCCATTCTGGTTCCTCATCATTATGGAGGTATTCGGCTAATTTTCGTGCTTCTTTATAACCTCCATCGCGAATAGCTCTTAAAGTATCAATATCAAACTCAAAATCCCTTGGTTCAAATCCCGGAATTTCATGATTTTCCAGATTATTCTTGTCGCCATCTGATAGATACTTCCGGATGCGATCGATTGGTCCGCCAGGTTTTTTAAGCTCTTTACGTACATTAGCATCCAATAAGAAGTTGTATACACATTTTCGAATGACTCTACGGGGCCGTTGCTCATCTGGCAATTCAACTTCACCAGTTGCGTTGCGTATCTGGTCAATAATCGTATCCGCTAGCGTATTACTAGACAGCTTAGTCGCTGCATCTTGCAAGCGTTGTAAATGATTCTTTAGCGTTGTCTGATCAAAAACGCCTGACTCAATGATCTGGAGAAGGGTACCACGCAGATTACAGTATGCCCTCTCAATGAGAAGAATGACATCGTTGCCATTTGATTCTCTATTTTCGGCATCGTATCTTTCTTTCAGCCAGCGAATAAGATGAGATTTACCTGTCCCAGGAATACCCTGTATTACCATAAATGTATGACGATTGTATTCGGCCCCGGACCTCAACTCGTTGAAAATGCCCATTTCCGTTTTATCGGAGATTTCTCGCCCTACCCCTGCATCATGGATACGGTTGAGAGGTGCATGAGTAGCTAAAAAGTTGCTTCTGTCAACCGACACCGCTTCTTTATTGATAACCTGAATAAGGCGCTCATCTTGCCAACATTGGAAACGGGTAAATGTTTTATTTTCCATGGACGTTTTGCTCCAAGAATTTAATATGGGTCACTTCTTTTAAATTGATATCCAGCCCTTCAGCTGGATAGAGGAGCCAGGTATCCTGTGCATCCGGTTGACGAATGAGTTGGATATGTTTTGTATTGTGTAGCTGACGTAATCCTGTCGAGAGTGCCAAGCTAAGGTAATCACCATATTGTTCCCCACCACGGCTAGCGCCTCGACAATGATCGAATAATATGCCACCGTCTAGTTCAGGACAGAGTTGTGCAAGTTCTTGCATGAAGCTATTAAATTGGATTTCTCTTGCACCATTTTTCGTCGAGAAAAGTGGCAGTATTTTGAGCAATCTTTGACTGACGTTGGGAGCCAGAATCTCACGGCTATTACCGATAATGCCGCGCTTAACCGACCATCCTATACCTAGAAATGAGGCCCACATTCTCCACCCAACAAATTTGGTCATATTAAAGGTTCGTTCATCTGCGTTTTCGAAAAGTTCTTCATTGAAGCGCGTTTCCAAGTCTTTGTCCTCAAATGTAAATATTCTTTCATTCTGAACGATATACCAGGCTGAGTAGAGATTTAATAAATAATTATTTTGCTCCGGCGTTGTTGCATTCCAGACACGTTGTTGCATCAGGGTTTGGAACTTATCGAGAGAAGTGAGATAGATCCCTACATCTCCTTTGACCTGAATCGTGTTATCGGGCAATTCTTCAATAAGGTTGCAATGCCTGGCTGCTAAGTAGACGTTTCTACTTGCCGAGTAGGAATTTGCCCCCGTCTCTTCATCTTCATTCTCCTGCTTACTTTGAAAAAGAACGTCCGGTTGGAGGAGGACCTGAATATCTTCACGTTGTGGTTTTTTTAAACGGACAACAAGTCGTAATAACGCGTATAAGCGAGCGGGTGTAACCTGCGCACTATTTAATAGTTCGTATGGCACGTATATTTCCTCTCCGAAACTCATGAAGATGTTAAAAGACTAATTCATCTGGGTCTGGCAACTTTTCTTGCAAGCGCTCTAAACTATAAGAGAGCCCATTAATGCGATTGATAAATGTGCCTTGTTCGCTACGTAAAAATAGTTTGCGGCGCGCAATTGTAAGCACCGGGATATGTTGGAAGCAACGCTTACCTTGACGACGAAAAGCTTGATGAAAGATATCCGCCTCATCATCTGCCAGGGGATACATTGCAATGGTGGGGACCGGATAAATTGGTCGTTCATCATTTGTGAGCCAGCTGGCTGGAAGAATAAGATGTGGCTTGTCGGTACAGTGAGCCAGATCTTGTATGAGTGCGTCACACCATCTGTTATCATCCAGGATAGTGTCAGGTAAGATGAGTTGCTGAAATCCCAACTGTACGAGTTGAACAAGCAAGGGTTCTATGCTTTGCGCACTAGGAATATTCCAGGGTTCATCCAGCAGCACATTGATCTGCTGGCGATTGCCCATGACATCTTTTAATGACATCGGAATGTTCTCGGTTAGTGGTGGATAGAGCTTGCCTTCACGTTCGGCTTCTAGCAAGCCGCTATATGGCGCACTTTTGATCTGTCGGCAAAAGGGGCAACCTCCACATGATGTCGTACTGCGTGTATAGATTTGAGCAAAAGAGAAAGCTAAACATCGTTTAGCCTGATTGCTAGCAAAATCAGTGACTATTGTTTGTAACGCATTAAGTGCGTTGTGAATAGCATCTACTTCCTGTTTGCGTACACGCTCGAACCATTCCGTGAAAGTGATATTGTCTGGATAAGAAGTGACATATGGATCAAGTAATTGTATTTGCAGCCAGGTTGATGCCTCGTCAGAGATTTCCTCCTGTTGTACACTATCATCTAGTTCTTCCTGAGAAAGATCTGTTCGCAAATCGGTGATCTTAATCATCCCAGCTCGTTGCATAATCAAGAGTGTATGTTCGTTCCATTCACGGTTAGATGGTCCCTTGAACATTTCTTGTTTCTCTGAAGGAGTTGCATTGGTGTCAACTAGAATGATGTCACTATGCTCGTGAACTAAGCGATGCGTGCGTAGCATGCCTTTCCATCGGGGAATTGCTTTTTCCTTGGAAATACGTGCAGAGCGATTCATGCGTTTAGCCTGGTCAAAGTCTCCCTTAGAAATGCTTATCAGGCTGATCGCACTATATCCATCACGCCCTGCGCGGCCGACCTCCTGGTAATAGCGGTCGATGTTTTCTGGCAGGCATGCGTGAATAACGGTGCGTACATCACTTTTGTCAACGCCAACTCCGAAAGCCGATGTAGCGACCATCACATCGTAGCGATTTTCATTCCAGGCTTTAATGAGACGAAGGCGTTCATCTGAACGCGTGTCACCGCTAAAGATCGCGACGCGAGAAAACCCTTGTCCTTTGAGTGCATAGAGCCAGTCTGCTGCATCATCCGGTGATGTAACATAGAGAATCATTGGTTTTGGAAGGTTGCGTATCGCATCGAGCACATGCCTTTCACGTTGCTGCAGGTTGTCAGCACGGTCAAACCAATATGCGATTTCTGGTCGCAGACGATCGGCCCGCAAGCTATAAAAAGCATCTTTATCGCCGAACAATTTTTTGAGTAATTTCTCACCAGAAGCCGGAACTGTTGCTGAAAGGAGAATGGTACGAAGCTGTCCCTGTGATGCTTCGAGTAATTGCTTGCGATAAGCTGATAGAAATTGAAACTCAGTGCGAAAGCCTGCTCCCCAAGTTTCAACGAGATGGGCTTCATCGATGACAAGGCGGTTGATAGTGCCACGATGGGCAGCATCCAGGCAGATCTGGTAGAGTGAAGTGGTCATTAATGATTCGGGTGAGGTAAAGAGAATTGGTAGTGTACCTTGCTCGATGCCTCTATAAACTGCCGTACGTGTAGCTTCCGGTGTTGCTCCGGTTAAGCTTGTAGGTGTAAATTCTTGTCCAAACGCTGTGGGAAAAAGACGTTTCGCACGTTCCTCCTGATCTAGGGCTAAGGATACAGTTGGAACAATGACAAGTGTCGTACCTCCTTTGATACGCCCTCCCTGTGATTCCTGCCATGCTGGTATTTGAATGCATAGGCTTTTCCCTGCGCCTGTAGGCAGTGTTATTAAATGGGTAGATCCTGGTGGCGCAAAGAGACTTTCTTGCACCGCAATTTTCTGGGCTTCGGATTGATATGTTGTGAAAGTGCCATCAGACAGAGCCGCTATCAACCCATCTCCGATTGCGGTTTGGTCATTGCGCCTCAGTTGTAACTCATCAATATGATCTGTGTTTGGTAACCAGGTAGGTTCCCATGCAGTAGCTCTGACTTCATATAGAGTTGGTGCGTGTTCTGCTATTGTTGTCTGAAGACCAAAGGCATCGGCTGCAGAGCTTAGATGCTGCCAGAGCGAGTGATGGATTTCTAGTCTGCGAGCATAGGCCCGAATAATTTGGCGGAGCAGAGCCAGGATGTCAGCAGGTCCTGCTTGTCCCTCGCCAAAATCCTCTAGCGCCATTGCCAGGCGTAAGATCATGGTGCAACGGATTTCTTCGAGTCCGGTCATGTTTGCTCGCTTATACAGCAATTGCGATCGCAAATAGGCGTAGTCCGCGTTAGGAGCGCGTAAGAGATCTTGTAGGGATTCAAAGACGTCGTTCATATTAGTGCTTGCCTTCTAGTCTCCAGAAACAAACAGATTCTAGTTGATGCAAAGGATGGCGAATGCCTTCTACAAGAGCCTCTGAGGTACGTTTATATTCTTCGATTGCTGGGTTACTACGTTGTTCTTCCCTTCCTGAGGCTCGTTGTAGCCAGAGATCTGCGGCACGCAAACCAGCAGCCCGCTGCGTAAAATCGGATTGAGCAATGTCTGCTTCATCCTGCATAAAGGCCAGTTCTTCGGCTAAATCATTTTCCGCTATTGAGAGAATTGTATTGAGTTGGGTACTCCATTCTTCAGGCGGATGTTGCTGTTTGAATTTCTGTATCTGTGGGGAGCCCCAGTGACTTTCATCACGCCGTCCCATGTGGATGTCTCCACTGCTATCACTATAGGGTGTTTTAGTAATTGTATTCCATATCGGGCTATTTCTATTTTGAACCTCGCCATCCAGGGAAATGACGATGCGGTATAATGGGCTACGCAAGTAGCCCAAAGCCCGGAAAAGGTGCGTGGGATCAAAGCCTGCGGCATACAGTGGCCTTGGGTCTATTGCCAGGCTATAGAGTAACTCGACTCCTTCCCAGGTTCCTTTGAGGTCTGGAAGCCGGCGCTGAATAGCACAGCATCTTCCGCGGTCTGATTCTAAGGCATTAGCTATGATAGCATCTGTCCACTTATCGCTACTTGGTGCAAAGAATACTAATTGTTCACGCTGTACCGCAACGGATCGATTAAACGATCCCCGTAGCACTAATTCACGGCGCCGGCCAGAGCGTTGCAGGGCCTCTTCCATATTTGGGAAGTCAAAGAGTTTCGCATTCAGCCGTTTGACTGTATTAAAGCGCTGTGGCGTGTAAGTGATGATATCGAATACAGGGTCGTAATCATGCTCGAGTCCACAAAGATCAGCCCATTTCAAAATAGGAATGCGAAGCTTTTTGCCATCACTATAGTCTCTGCTGATGTTTTCAAATTCGTCGCGCAGTTGGCGATTGACCGCGACTTCTTCATAGTAGCGTTCCTCGTCGACACTTTTGCGTAGTTTTGTTGATTGCTCAATCATATTTGGTATGATATTAGCCAACCCTGTTCGAGGGCGTTCTACGATTGCTTCAAGTAATGCGTCCTGGATACCTTCGAGTGTGATCTCCAGGCCACTCATAGATTGAGTAAAGAGCTGGAATGCCTCTTGCCAGATGCGGAAAAGATCATTTTCCGGCCATTCTTGCGCAAATGGGATAATGGAAAGCACTGATCCCTGGCGTCCAAGTCGATCGACGCGACCGATGCGCTGCTCCAGCTGGGCTGGTGTCCAGGGGAGGTCAATGTGAATGATTTGAGACGCGATTTGAAAGTTGCGTCCTTCTCCACCGAGCTCATCACAAAGTAAAATGCGACATCTATCAGATTCCTGGAATACGTTGACTTCCTCTTGAAGCTCTTCTGTTGGCATAGAGGCATTAAATTGTGCGAGGATAGCTTTGCCATGGCGTTGCCTGAGATGCGGAATGAGTACCGCTAGAGTTTGGGGCCATGCCGAGAATACGACCGCCTTTTTATTTGAGCTGGCAACACTTTCCAGTGCGAGTAATACCTGACCAAGGCGATGTGAAGAACTCGTCTTTAAAGAGCCGCGGGAAGTACTTAACCGGCTCAATTCTTGCTCTGTTTGCTCTTGCCAGGTGCGTGTTCGCCACAGAAGGACGTCAAGGTAGTTACTGTATTCATCCTGTATAGTAGGAACTGTATTGACGACTTGGGTGATGCGTTGTGTTTCGAGGCGCGGTGTAGTAAATGAGATCAGATTGGAGGAGATTTTTTCAGGAAAGGACAGTGCTGGTTGTTGCTGTAGTTGTTTAATGCGTACTTCCAGGACATGCAGCAATGCGTGAGGGCTACTGGCAGCGGCATGCATGAGAATACGACAGTATTCAGCGACCAGAGCGAACTGGGGCCCTCCAAGTTTTCAGCAGAAAAACTTTGTGTATATGCTTCGACATAATCGTAAAGTGTGTCGAGTGCCACTGTTTCTTCTTCAGCAGGGATATAGCTGTAAGAAGTATCTAGCTCCCTTTGAGGGAGAGGAATGGTTAGATGAGCACGTCTGTTACGAATAACGCGACTTTCTATACGGTAGTTTTCGCTGATATAAGCAAGGATCTGGGTTGCCATTGCTGGCGTTTGAGCTGATGCGTTAGAGAAGTCCTTGACGAGTGTTCGTAAGACTTGATCGTGTTTTAAATTACGCAGGAGGCCATCGAACTCGTCTTCAAACTCTTCTGCATCAAACTCATCAGGGTTGAGATTTTGGGCTAATGTGACTACTTTACGACGGATCTTGTTCTGAGCTGTGAGCATAGTGGTAAATGTTTCTTTGTCATCTGGGCCATATCTGTTTGGGTCCATTAATGCTAAAAGCTTTAAGTACTCACTCGCTCTTCGCTGTATGGGGGTGGCAGAAAGGATAAGTGCGCGCTGGGAATGTTGGCTGATATAGCGCACGCGCTCATATGCTTGAGGATCTTTTCGAAGATGATGAGCCTCGTCAACAATCAATAACCCCCAGGAAATATTGCTGATGACGTTCCAAAGGGATTGATCCTGTACGAGATCTTCTATCGAGACAATGTAACCACGCCCATTCAAACCAGTAGATCTTTTTTGTTGTGCCTGAAGTAGTGGAAAATAGAGCCAGAACTTCGAATCGAGCTCATTTTGCCACTGCTGGGTTAAGGAGCTAGGAGCAATAATAAGTGTCTTGATAAGTGGATCTCGGCGTTGCAGACCCCTCAGAATAACGCTGGCTTCGATAGTTTTGCCTAAACCAACCTCGTCCGCAAGGATGTAACGACATACAGGATCTCCGAGCACACGCGAGACGACTTCTGCCTGGTGGGAAAGGAGCATAATGCGTGAACCAACAAGATCCTCAATCCCGTATGTTGCATTTCTAAGCGTGTGATAACTGTCGATTACTTGGTCTCGCAAGCTTTTCCATTTGGGGTTTTGAAATTCATAGTGATGTAATTGAGACTCTGGTAGAGGATTCTGGCGGATTGAAGAAACAATAATCTCTTTTTCGCTCAAACTTTGTGTTCCTTGCTCTCCATAGAATTGCACGTAGTAATCCATGAATTGATCTGGTTCTGGCGCATCTAAGCAATGGATCAAGATTCTGCCGGATTTTTTCTTGTTCACGGTTGTAAATGACGTATCGGGGAGAATACGACACCGCTCAAGATTGTCTAGGGAAAATTCTTCATCGGTGGGTTCATCGTAATCAGGATGGTTGAAGTGAATCGACGCTGTAAATGCAATTTGGTTTATAGAGCGCAGTTGCCCGATACGAAATTCGCGGAAATCGCTACTACGATCGGCCTCTTGAGGCACACGAACATACATGCCAGGTAGTAGTTGAGTAGTTTTTTCTGCTGATTGCATGGATGCTAACATCCTGTTCTATAAAAATAGGTGGTGTTTAATAAAAATAGGTAATACTTAATGCGCTAGAAAGAAATAGGATAGAAAAATTTCATGTATACCCATAGCAATGAGTAAATGCCGTTGTAAAGGACGTCGAAGAAGTTGCACCATTTTGATCTGCATGAATAAAGTGATTCGTAGCTGTTGCTACAGTTCGGCCTATGGACCGAAGTTGTCTGATTCGAAATCCTCTAAAAACTTCTTCATTGTGATCGATATCGTAGGGAACACGTACATACGTACCAGGTAAAAAGCGATCAAGCGCCGCATCGTGCTGCATCATTGCAAGTGCCTTTACTATATCAAGAAATGATCCCATATAAAAATATATTGTAAAAATAAAGGATATGCAGGCAGGAAAGACTATAGCAACTGCTGCCGTAATAGAACACTGAAAATGCTTTAGGGATAAGTGTATAGCAAAATTCTAAAAAATTCAAGGTGCATTCTTTGTTGCATTATTTAATAAAAGTTTTGCTCTATGATAGCGGCTGTAGTGGCCATTGAATTGAAAGCTGATCAATTCACAAAACTTATTATATCCAAAAAAAATGCAAATGCAAGATAGCTTTGAGAATGTATCTTTTTTCTAGTTTGCATTTTATTTAACGATGGATATGGAACATATTTTATCATCAATAATTTTGGTGATTTCCAAATAGTCTATTTATTTGCCTTTCTAAAATTTTGCAGCCTCTAATTGCGGGAATCTTGAGATCTTATTTAAAACGCATTTGTATGAAAAACCGCGTCAGTTGTAATATCCGTGATAAACATCTGCCTGTATTTCTCTATTAAATAGAAGGACCAGAGTAAGTATTATTTACTCAATTTGATATGGTATAACGTGCAAAGATATATTTAATATTAGTTCAAACTTACTTGACGTCGAGGTTACTATGCAATATATTTTGAGGAGATTGTTGACGATAGGGTTTTTGCCGTATGATCGCCTCTATCACAAATGTGGGAAATCTATGTAATATATCGCCTTTTTATCATGATTTGAAACGAGGAAGATATGGTTTTATATGTTGGTGAAATTTACAAATCTAAACGGACGTCTGCTATTTCTGTTGGACTTCTCTATTCGTTTATGCCTGGATCTACCTATTTTGCTGCCCTCGATTCCGAGGTGGCAAATGAACATATTCCTTGGTGGCAAGCTCCTCGTAATCTCCAGGAAGGGAGTATGTGGATTTTGGATTTTATCGATGATCCAATAACAAAAGAGAAGGAGGTTAAATCTTATAAACCTTTTACTGAAGTACTTGATCTGAAAAAATATAAAAGAATTAATCCTTTTGATATTATTAAAGAACTACGGTCGTTAAATTTGCCTTTTATTCCCTCTCCTCGCGCTTATTTATGCCTGGAAGAAGATGTTTGGTGTGGGCCAGTCTCGCTTACCAGAGATACCAAACATAAAAGTCAATGGGTATTTGATTGGCAGTTAAGTGATTCATATATACCTATTGTGAATCTCGTGCATGAAAATTTTGTTCACTTGCCTCTACATCCAGAACGTACTTTTGTTTCTCCCTGGTACGAGCCAGGGCCGCCATTTTCATTTATCGATATGCGTACCTTTGAACTTGTATCTGCCGACAATATGCAACTGGAAATTTTAATGAATTTGAAGACGACGGAAACGCGTCGTGATATTGCTATCGAAAATACTTCGCAACTTATGGCTCTGCCTGTAAAGCAGACAAAAGTTCAACAGCCGGCAGCCAAGTTTAAATCAGTGGTGACAAATTTTATTGAGGATATCCCCAAAAGTAATGAAGATCTTGCAGAAGATAAAAAATATTACCGAAATAATAAGAAGTTAGAGAAAATATCAAAATAGAGAATCTAAAAGAAAGCATAAATTTGTATCAGAAAAAGACCAAATAAAGAAAAATAAGTTAGAAAACGTTGAGAAGTTAGAAAAAGAGTTTATAGCAATACAGGAATCTAAAAACAATATATATTCAAAAATAGAACGATTACCTGTTCGTCAAACGGAAGAGCCTATAGAATATATTGATGTACCGAGACGGCTCTTTGAGAAAGTGCAAAATGCGCTATTAACGGGAGACATGAATTCTTCTGTTGCTACTGCATTACATGCTGCTTTCATTTCTGGGATGATACCTTTGCTCGCCGGAAAAGATGCATTTTATATTTTGAAGTCATATGCATCTATTGTTGTTGGCGGTCGATTATCTCATATCCACGTTACAATGTCGAGGAACGATTCTGCAACTCCGTCTGAAATCGTCTCATCAAAAAATACAAATAAGGAATCATTTATTTCTTCCCTCGGTTTAACCTCTCTTTTTTCAGAAGCCAGTCAAAATCCTGATAATATGTATCTTGTGGTATTAGATGGTATTAATCAGGCACTTTTCGAGGAATGTTTAGCACCTCTTCTCCATTGTTATGACAACCGTTGGAAACAAGGAAACGCCTCTATCCCTGATAATTCTTACTCCCTTAACAGAACCAATAAAAAACCAATCGGTTTGTTTTGGCCAAAGAATGTTTTGTTGGCTGGCATCTTTGTGGAAACATCCAATAACGCGAAAATACCACAGTTATTTTGGGATCATATGGTATTTATTGATCTGAGCCTTTCTCTTTTTAAGGGATACCTATCTGGCCTGCCATTGCAAAATTCTTCTGTATCAACTGTTCCCGCAAAGATATGGCAACGTTGGTGTGAGGAGAATCAAAGAATCAGTGCTACAATGCAACGAAAGAACTGGAATCTTGTTATCCTGGACTTGAGTGGACACAGCACTTACTTATGCCAACGTGTGTCATTTGCTCTGCTGCAAATAATAATAGATATTAATTTAATTGATTTATATCTTCTTGTACTGATATGGTTGCCAATTGCTATTAGCAGCAATCAGACTGATAAAATCATTAAAATGATACAGAAGCCTCAATGGAATAGTAGCTTGTTTTCCCTTGCAGAGCTTGCAAAAATGAAATCTTTGATTCAAGGCAGGGAATAAATGAATTAGATCAACTGCATAATCAAAGAACGGAAATCCAGTAAAAATATATTTAGCTAGATTTCCGTTCTTTGATTATGCAGTTGAGATGGGCAGGCTTTTATGTTTATTTTTCATATGGAGTTGGATCTGGGACCCCAGAGAGCTCAAAGGCTTCTTTTCTTTCGACACATGTTCCGCATGTACCACAATGTTTAGCACCACCTTTGTAGCAACTCCATGTATCTGCGAATTGGACACCCAGTTTGTCACCAAGGCTGACAATTTGATGTTTGCCAATGTGTAGGAATGGTGCTGCCAGGTGCAGTTTGGCATTCCCAAATCCTTCTACAGCTTGTTTTTGCATCGCTTCAAAGGACGAGATAAAATCAGGTCGGCAATCTGGATAAATATAATGATCTCCTCCATGGGCACCAATTGCAACAACTTCTGCTTCCTCGCTTACCGCTATTCCGTAGGCAATGGAAAGCATAATAGCATTTCTGTTTGGTACAACGGTGATTGCCATATTGGCGTCTGCATAATGACCATCTGGGACATCAATGTCATCAGTGAGCGCAGAGCCCTTAAGATGCTTGCCAAGGCTGCTCAGGTCTACAATATTATGTTTGCCATTTAGTCTTTCAGCGCAAATTCTGGCGTAGTCGAGTTCTTTTTTATGACGTTGCCCGTAGTCGAACGAAAGTAGATGTATATCATAGCCCTGGGCTTTTAATAGATATGCTAAGGTAACGCTATCCAACCCACCACTTACAATTGCTATCGCTGTTGGCATGTGTAGAAAAATCCTCTCTGCTATTGAATTTGCTCATTCAGTGGCTAGTCTACCATGCTTGAGAAAAGAATACTATCTCTGGAATTTAAGTGCCGGACAAGAATTGAGTAAAGGGTATATATGAAGAAAACGAGGTTATAATTGATGGGTTTGACTTAGCTCGTCTGTTAAATCCATATGCCACAATATAGAAATATTGTACTAATATGGATAGGACCGCTTTTATTAATGAAGTTGGCATTATACAATAAAGGAAAGGTTTTAAGGAGGGAAGTCTATTGAAAGTTTCTGTTTGGTATGTAGCGGTTACTGCTTTGTTTGTTACATGTCTGATTACTGCAAATATTTTAGCTGTCAAACTTATCAGCCCACTTGGATTGCTTCTCCCAGCCGGTGTTATTATCTTTCCTCTTAGCTATCTTATTGGAGATATCTTGACAGAGGTCTATGGTTATAGTGCGGCTCGCTTTGTGATTTGGCTAGGGTTTTTCTGTAATTTATTAGCTGTTCTTGCTTTCTTTATAGGGGGTCTTATTCCTTCTGCAGGTGTTTGGCATGATCAAAAAGCCTTTGATGCAATCTTGGGGTCCACCCCACGTGCTCTCTTTGCGTCTTTCATCTCTTATATTGTGGGTGAATTCTCAAATTCTTTTATCCTGGCAAAGCTTAAAATTGCTACGAAAGGACGATGGCTATGGATGCGGACTATTGGCTCCACCTTTGTTGGTGAAGGGTTTGATTCTATTATTTTCATTAGCATTGTCTTCTGGAATATTCTTCCTCCCGCACTTATAATCACTGCTATTCTGACTCAATGGATTGTTAAAGTGCTTTATGAAGTAGCTGCTACTCCATTGACTTATATAGTTGTAAACTTCCTTAAGCGCCAGGAAAGCATAGACACCTACGATTATCACACCAATTTTAATCCATTCGGGGTGCATTGAGTTTTGTCACATATGAGGCATTAGTGTTTGGGATGAGAATCGTTCAATGTCTCTGGTAACTTGTGCCGTTTGTCAAAATTGAATGAGATGTTTTGTTTAATAACGCTATTGAGCAGGGCATCTCATTGCAAATTCTTCAATGGCACATACTATACTCATTGAACCACTAGACTCTGGATAGACAATGTGATCCTGTTTGAGCGAGGGCCCCAGACCATAAAAGAGCGCATGTTTCATAGTGGTTGTCACCAGTACAACCTCTCAAACCAGGTCAACCAGTCAGTAATGGTAAACTGCTCTGGTTTGTTATTATCAATATTCAGTAGTTTTTGTAAGAGGTTGAGTATATCATCCATCGATGGGAAACGCTGTAGGAGATCGGCTTGTTGTATTGGTGTTAAGTCCCAGTATGATACTAATGCCTGTTTAGCAGTGTCTGCGATAATGCCCCCTTCTTCCTGAAGATACCGCTCAAGACCCGCATACTGCACGACGCCAACCAGATCGGGTGGCGCGATCTCTTGCCAGCGTCGGGCCAGGTTTGCGAAGACGAACTGGGGCAAAGGCAGCAGGAGCGGATAGGTTTCGTAAGGGATGGTGAGGTTGCCGCGATTGAACGTGGTGAGGGAAGCAAAGTCCAGGGTTGGACTTTCCCCGTTTTTGTAGAGTCGATGAAGAAAAGTGTGATAGACTTCGACTTAGAAGGGTCCAATGGCGGTCCCTTGTTTTAGAACGGCTGGTGGACTGGATACGAATCCGGCCTTTATTTAAGAGAAGTGTACGTTTGCTCAGAAAATCTAAAGTATGTGTCCTGTATGAGCCCCAGATATACCCTTAGAAAAATCGGGTTCCACCTGAGATTATCCTCACAACGTTGAACCAGGTTATTCAGGAGAAGATTCATGGCAAATAAAAGTATGAAGGACCTTGTCTGTGTGTTTTCCAAAACGCCTGGCTAATTATGCTCATCGTATCCAATCCTGATCTCGTTTCATCCATTACTGTACACGTTCACGTCTAAATATCGGCAGAAATCGGTTCTGTGCCCTGGAAAATATGTCAGTTTTTTGTTGTATGTATACAAGTAGAGGTGAGAAATACATTGCCTGCGATTCCCAATATATAAATTGTTTCTGCCGTACAACATTGTAGTCGTGAGTCTGTCCTATTCAAAATTGCTTTAGTAGTGGTGCACAATCTTCTTCCTTGCTTTGCTGGTGTTTTCTTCCATTAGTATGATCAGTTAATCTGTCTCTCGTTTTAGACTGCTATGCGGAGAGTTCGATGGTTTTTGGATAATTGGTTGGTTTATGTATCATAGAGGCAACACTATTTTGTTTTGCGCCAGTCTGTTTATTTGCAATGGACTGGACAACTGCTGTGTTGCGGCACTTCGTCATGATGGCGTTCATTCGCATCTATACGAAATAACTTAGGATAAAATAAGTAACCTCCTTTGGTTCATTCTGTTTTTGAGGGGGCAATTTTGATGCCGATTTGTCCGATCTCTTGCGGCAAAAAAAGCCTATTATTGTGTGTAAATTTTCTGGGCTTAATTTTGTGGGCCCCTCCTTAATATGGATATTAATGGTTTTTAAGAAACCCGCTGTTAATATAGCATTTGTCTTCGTGTCGGTATGAGTGAATTCGTTGTTGCTATAACGAGCTTTTTGGATGTAAACACATGACGCTCCTTGTGAATCTGTATCTTCTTCTCTTTAATGCGGCATGGACTAAATCGGAGTCTATATGATAAACGTTTTAGCATAGCTCGCATTTGGCGCGCGTGTTAGTGATCACGCCTTTGCTGGTGCAATGTACACACATGGGAATTGTGGTCTTTGCTAAAATCTATAACAGCTGGAAGATAATTTATTAGTTGTGAGAGAGAGAAGTTACAGCAAATAATTATAATCTGGTGTTTGCTTGGTATGGTTCTGTGTTTGCACCGACTTAGTTCGCAAGCCATTGTCATATTTTTGTGTGAGAGGGTTCCTTTTATTCTCTCGTTATTGCGATATATTTATGCTGTTGCTCATATATGAATGAGTCTTTATGCATTATGCTGTATGCTCTCCTTACTCGCAATTGTATTCTTTTGCTTTTCTCCAATTTTGTCTATCTTGGGCATTTTTCATGACATTGTTGTGTTTATTTCTATCTGTATGGTACGTATGCTTATCGCGTTGGTGCTCATATGGTTGAGGGAAACGTTGTTTGACAGTTGGTACGTATTGTTCGTATTCATATTTTCTCTAATATTGATCATTCTACGTGCGTTTGATGTGGTTATTATTTGCCCGTATAGTACTTTCATTGGTTCATAGTTTATTTGTGTCCTCAATATGATATAGTTGATCGATACAACTGTGGGGTTGGGTTTACAAAACCTTGATTTGGCATGGTATACTGATGAAGTGTACTCGTGATAAAATTGATGCGCTCGTGAAAATTAAAATACGAGATAGACCGCAACTCTTCATTAAACAGCCTGATGGGCTGCTGTGTTCATAGATCTTTGAGCGGTTATTCTGATGATTTCTGCGCTCTTTGGTATTTTTTTTGATAAAATAAGGTTGTTTGGATATCACTCAATGATCGTACGGCTCTGATCGTAATCCACCTGGATAGGATCGGTCCTCCTAAGGGAGGGTACTTCTTTCTTATTCGTGCCTATGCAATTAACTGGAATGCACCTGAACCTATTGAGTATATATCGCTTGTGGATAGTTTCGCAGTGCAGGGGGTTGTTGTTGCTCATATAAAGCAGAGTTATTTGGTTGGACGTTTAACCTGTCCTGCGCCTCATTGCGATAGGCATTGTGGCTTCGACTCTCCATTTTTATGTGATGAAACTAAGGCGATGTCTGTGTACGACCAGCCGCGAAACCTAAGGGTAAAGCTTTGTGTTACTTTCGGTTATTAGGTGATCTGGCCGTCCCGATTGTGTGTCCTCCGTGTACTTGCTTCTCAAAATGCAGTGGTTGTTGGTTTGGGGTGTTGGATGGTGATACAGCGTTGATCATGGGATAATGTGTCTCGGTGCTGCTTGAAATGTTGTTGAATCAGTTGCCCGCATCCAGGCATTGTGGCTCAGGATTAAGGTCAGCCCGTTATCGTTGGCGTTTGTCTCGTGACAGGCCGTTGGCTTTGTTAGCCTCTTTAATTATGGAGATTATGCATGTTCCACTCCGCAGTCTATGTTCTCTGGGGTGTAGGGGGCATGTGTCTTTTCCAGCTGAGAGCGTGGTGTGGTGGACGCGTCTATTATACTCCACGGTGTTGCCGACGCTATTAGAGACATGCATGTTGCTTACTGTATGTTGTGCAGTGCTGTCACTCTCTGAATGTGTTTCCCTTTTTCTTGCGAAGGATCTCGCTAGTAGATGATTATCGTCTGTTTGATTCTGGCTGCGTTCCGGATTGAGAGTCGTGTTTGAGTATAGTGCGATGTCGTCTATCTATCTGTATTGCCATAGTGCATATTATCTTGTGTTCCAATGTCTTACGTTAAAAACCTTAAGTAGTGAGTCTTTGGTTGTCGACGTATGCGGTATAGGTGATGTGGCTTCCGATAGGTTCATTGCCGTTGTGCCATATCCCAGGATAAGCTCTGTAGGGTGGTGTTGTCAGTGTGCATTAGCCAACGGGCGTGGACCGTCTTTTGTTGGGGATGCTCTTCGCTCTGTCTTTGCTTGTGGGTAATGGTGCGTTAGGATTTGTTTCCGTATTGGAAGCTCGCTTTGCCAGACTGAAAATCAGCTCCGTTAAAGAAACTGATTCGTTGCCTGCTTGGTATGTGTGCTCGCGGTCCCAGGCTTCTACGCAATAGCTATGACCTCTTTGATTTCATAATGCGGCTATTAAGTATTTTTGGTTTGGTGTCGAATGGTGGTTGGTTGTTTGTCGTCTACTTGTCCCACATTATCATGGTATATTTTTTTTGGTCTTTCTGGCCTTGGCAGCGTCCCAATCATGTAGAATGTAAGTTGTTTGCGAAAATAATAGAAATGCTTCTTTTTTTGTTTGTTTCCTTTCCCCGGGTGGTTTGCTGAAGATAAGCTGTGGATACTGCTTGGTAAAAGTTGTGGCCGCGCTGTTCGGGATGTTTTGTTGGGTGTGTTCGCATAAAGAATACCTGGTGGTCTAGTTTTTTTTTTCCCTGTTGTCGTTCTTTTGTGATTTTGTAAGCGATTTGCCAACAGAATTTTGCTTCTAGGATATGTGGGTTATGTTGTATGCGCCTCCCCCGACATTTCCAGTCGTCCGAAGCCAGGGTTGTTCTGGTTTTATAGAGTTAATTGGGTTTGTTTTGTCCATTCGTATAGTTGTGATGGTGACTTTGCCGAGCTTCTCCTAGTTGGCGGATGCCCCCATCAAAGGCCATTTGTTGGCTTGTTGGGTGTGACCGGGTGACTGGAGGTAGTTTGGCCTCTGCACAATCTTAATTATCTGCGACGTTCCACCTGGGACTGCCAGGTAATAGTCTTCATTTCCATTGTCGCGTTCAGTGTTGTGGGATCATTCAGTTTTTCTATGCTCCATCGGTTTTTTTTGGATCGTGTAAATCTCTTGATATACTGTCACCGTGCCATGCCTTAAGGCTATGCTCTGTGATGTAGCTGTCTTCTATTCTACTGATACTCAATGTGAGTTAGTGATAGGTCTGTCGGTGTTGTGCTTTACGGCTTCAAAAGGAATATGATCTATCTCTCGAGTGAGTGGGTGGCATACTTTGGGAGGGTTTTGCCAGCGGTTTAGATCATACTCAAGCGGAACAAGATCGTTGTGACTTTTGTTTGTGTTTGGTTTGGTACTGTCCGTATTTCTGATACTTCCATTTTTGAAATCCAGTCCGTATGTATTTTCAAAGTATAACCCTCCCATCTTCATGTCCAATCACTTGTATCCCTCTTTGAGATCGTGAATATTGGTTAGGGTCTGTATTTAATAAGATGTTGGCTTCCCAGATGAGTGGCGCCTCCGGTTCGTGGCTCTCAGCCCAGGAATCTTAGTTTTGTCTGCTGAATGGCAGATTTGGTTATTATTCTTGGTGTTTAGCACCTGTCCAGTTGGGCCTTCTGTGGTTATTGTTGTTGGTTCGAGCCAACGATAAATTCTGTGTGTCCACGAGTAGGCTAAGTCCCGATGGGTGCACTCACTAGCCTGGTCGTCGCTGTAGTTGATGGCCTGGTATTCGTTTTTGCTAAAGCTGGCTAGAGTAGTATTACTCCCTGATGCCTCTCATTGCCATCAAATGTTAGCGGATGTTTTGTGCATGCATCACTGTGCGCATCTTATAGCTGGACGGTCTTTCCAACGCGATAAGATTAGGTAATTTGCCCTGTGGGTTGGGTGTCGTCGTGGACTCATATGCTGGTGATTCGTTTTTCCCGGTTGAATGATGTCGATTTCTGCGTGTTGAAGTAGATATTTTGTGTTTGGTTGTTAGCGTTTTTTCTGTGGAGTGGTTTTTTTGTATTTGCATAGACATTTTGGTTTGCTATAGTGAGGTGTGTCGTAAATGATTGTGTGTTCTACTTCCCCCTTCAATGTGCCAATTCACGCAGGCCAAGGTAATGAGTCGGGTTGCGCGTTCGAATTGTATTTCAGTAAGTCGGATGGTTTGCTTGCTGAGAGTGCGCTCCGGGGCTGGCACCGATGCACCCCTGAATCTTGATCGCTTTTTGGTGAAGTTAGGTTCCTTTTGGAGATATCTGTGCCTCGCTTGTTTATTAATCTTCGGTTGATTTTCCAGACTTTGTCGCTCTGGCTATTGAATAGGCATATTCCATCCTACTATTGGTGCCCTGCGGTTCAGGAACGTTTGGGATGTGGCGCGGGCTGAATAGCTGTAGCCTCCCCGGAAAAGAATCTGTCTGCGGCTTGATAATCATCGGGAGTGCCAGAGCTGCCTCGGCCAGGAATAGGCAATTCCATCGCTACTATTGGTGTGCCCTGCGTTCAGGGAGACGTTTTGGAGTGCCTGGGCTGAATAGCTGTAGCCTCCCCCATCGATATTGGCGGAGGACGGACTGCTATCGTTACTGATGCCCGTATTATTCAAGGCGGGGCCACTGATGCCAACAGAAAAAATATGCATCTGGCCGGGTGAACTGGTAGTGGGAAGGGTGACGCTTTGGACGATCTTACCTGCGGGAATGGCCACCCCGGTGTAAAAAAGAGAGACGTTCTGGGTGAGTTGGGTGGTGCGCGCGTTAAAATAGGACATCTGTGCCGCAATACTGTTATTTGGCGCCGAGAGTGTCTGGGCCCAGTCATTGAGATTGATGGTGGTGGTCTGGGTGGTGCTATCCGTGAAGGTGAGGGTCGCCGTCCCAGAAGCGTTGCCGTAATCCGCTGCGCCTAAGAAGCCGAGTGTGGCGGCATTGGCGATGGGAGGCCAGACGGGGATCACCTGACCACTGACCAGGTAGTTGTTAGGTTTGCCCGCCGGGGCATTGGGCCAGACAAAGGTGATGTTGTTGTAGGTGAAATTTTGCCCGGGCACCAGGCCGACGCCTTGCATCGCCTGGGCGGAATAGCTACTATTGCCATCGAAGTTGCCGCTGGTGGGATTGCTATCATTGCTGGTGCCTACGTTGTTGTAAGCTGGAAGCGCAGGGCTGGCAGCTTTGACTGCCGGGCTCACTGTTTTTTGAGATGGGTGGTGTGTGACATGAATTTTGCGTTTCAGCGCCTGGCGTAATTGTTCCTGCACATCTGGTGCTGGTGGTTGGTGCGTTCCTGCTGTCTGGGCAAGCGCGTGAGCGCCAGGGGCCAGCGTACTTCCTATGATTGTGAGGAAGAGAAACCCTATCATCGCGAGACGGCGCCCATGGGGAAGAAGACGTCTTCGCCGGTTCGAAGACGTCGCACGTCCTTGAATAAAGATCATCTTGTCCGTACTTCCTATTTTCCTAAAATATGCATGCTATGCATGTGAATGCCCTGGCGGAGTCACTGAAATAGAGAACGCAGATGAATACTGCCGAGTATATATTCATGTGAAATAGTATTTACTTGCTCCGTACAGAAAATATCCACAAAGGTTAATATACTGTATAAATAAAAAAAAAGTCAATGATCTTTTTAGAATAACAAATGTCGGAAGAATAAGTGACGCTCTTCTATTCCGGTTGCTCTTGGAAAATAGAGAAACCAATGCTCTCGCCATAATAACAGAGAAAGTTATGAATATTTCCTTGAATTTCTTTTCGTGCTCTATACATAGCACTATCTTAATCATCATTGGTTATTGAAATGCTTGACAAAGCAGTGTATTTTTAAATATACTTCGAAATGTATCGATGTTTCTTGCACACCTTACGCTATATCTCTTTTTTCTTGCCGTTCATGCCGATTGTACCACTTCTATTTTTCAGGTAGAAAGAACGCGCTTAAAAACAGAAAGCATCAGGGTCACAGATGAGAAGCGCCGATGTGCGTATTTTTATTTTTTGGAGCTTCTATGACTCGAAGTACCGTATTGGCTTCCGTCAAGCGAGGACGTCCTCGCTCAAAACGAAGCCTGGGTTCAGCTCTCTGGACCTCTTTTTTTGTGTCTCTGATTGTGAGTGCGTCGTTGCTCAACGCGGTAATGGATATTCCGCCCGCCTATGCGGCGACGAAACCCACCAATCCGAATCCTGCGTTAACCACACCTCAGTGGTTGAAGGCATCAAAAGCAGTGAAGCCGCCTGATGTTGGCAAATATGTCAGCGGCCATCCCGATCCAACCCAACAATTGATTACATCCCCTCAGCATCCGCACCCCACCTTGACACGGTCGTTGACCCCTCAGGCCCAGCATATCCAGACCAGCGATGGGCACCTGGTTGTTGATGTTCTGGCAGACACCGTCAGCGCCCAACAGGTCAGTGATGCAGGTGGGCGCATCCAGCTGAAAATTGTCCAGGTTGATGCCGGAAGTGGTGGTGCCGTCAGTGGACACTTGATGCTGGGCAGCTATCAGTTTTCATTATTTGATGCTCAAGGACATGCACTTACCACGCTCGTCCTTGCTCATCCGTTGACCCTGCATTATCGGCTCTTGCCGCAGCAAGGAAGCCTGCTCTGGAAGAGCCAGACGATTGTCGCGATATGGAATACCAATACACCTACTGTTTCAACCCAGGCACCATCTGCTCAAGCACAAGCCAGCCCTCAAACTGGCAGTAGCAAACCGATGTTGCTTGTCGCTCAGAAGGACGCAACTGCATTGAGCTGGAGTACAGCGACAACGTTGACGTCCTCGACATCTGTGGCGACGCCTACGCCAACCACAACGGCGAAACCACAGGGGACGCCAACGACGGTGGCAACAGGAACGGCAACCCCATCTGCCGCCGGGAAGGTAGCGACCCCAACGGCAACGGTGAAAGCGACCCCTCAAGTGACAGCAACCGTTGCCGCAACGGTAACGCCTCCACTACATGCCACGGTAACCCCGACGGCAACCCCGGCCACAATGGTCCCGGCGGCTGCCAGTAGCACGATCTCCTTTAGCACGCAGGCCCCCCAGGCCAGTTGGGGCTCACCACAAAATGTGGATGTGGGCTTAAGTGCGGGTTCCCTGGATTACAGCTATCCGATCAGTGTGCCTCCAGGCCCTGGTGGGTTTGCTCCCAACTTGAATCTGACCTATTCCAGTGGCTCGGTCAGTGAAAGTCATAACGCGCAGGGAACCGCTCCCTGGGTGGGTGAAGGCTGGAACCTGAGCCTGGGTTCGATTACCTGGAGCGAGCAGAATGTAACACCAGGCATCGATAACACGTACGAGAATGTCTGGTCGATCAGCGACCCCAATGGCATCAGCGGGCAATTGATCCCCCCTGGCTATAGTGAGACATCGACCAGCATCGATAGCACCTCGACGTACTGGCATTCCGCGCCGGAAAGTCATGCCAGGATCCAACAGGTGAAATTTAATAACCAGCCGTGTTGGCATGTCTGGCTGCCCAATGGCATGATTGAAGAGTTTGGCTGTACCAATGACTCCCGCCAGTCGGCGACCGATGTCCAGGGCAATTTCCATCCCTATCGCTGGGACCTCAATTTACTGGTTGATCGCTACGGTAACCAGATCCGCGTGCATTATCAACAGGATCAACCCATCCATGATGTACGCGACTCGGCGATCTCGTTTATTGAGTACGATGATCCCACCTGCCATAACGCCAATTATGCCCAGAGCGATGGCGTGACGCTGGGATGTAGCACCTGGAATCCTCTGGTCAAGATCGCGTTTAATGCCGAATACAAGGCAGATCGGATCTTGAACACCACCGGAGGATGTAACAACTGGTCGCAATACATTCGCTGTGATGCGCCAGCCGATCTGTCGGGATCAAATGGTCTACCGGCACCCAAAGCATTCAGCGACTATATCCTCAATAACGTTCAGATCCAATCCAATGGCCATGCGCTCAATGAGTACGATTTCTCCTATGACCAGCAACCGCCGAGCACCTTTCAAGATCCACTCAGTGGGGCCAATGAAAGTGTGGCCGGCTATCTGTTGTTGCGTAAGATTGATGAGTTTGGGACCGACAGCACCTTGCATGCTCCGATTGTGAATATTTCCTATATCCAGGAAACCGAGCATTATGAGGCCTCGGACTCAGCCCATCATGCCTTGCCTCTGGGCAACTGCGGCCCCAGCTGGACGCCGCGCTATGCCACCAATGATTGCTGGCTCTGGCAGCAGACCTATAATAAATACTTTATCCAGAACCTGGATAATGGACGCGGCTGGAATGAGACCATCAACTGGTCGGAGGCACATGGCAACACGCATGGCACCGATGGTGGCGCCGCCAATAATGCCTTGACCTGTAATCCCAGCCGTTCTTCGACCAATCTGTGTGGACAGGCCGATGATCGCAGTTGGAGTCGCATGGTGGTCTATTCGCGCACCGCGGTCACCAATGGTGTCTCTTCGACCTGGCAGTATCAGTATTATGTCAACTCACTCAGTGCGACCTGGTGTCCCAATTGTACCTATGGCTATACCTGGGGCAATGTCAACGACGAAGACTATGCCGACTACTACAATGAGCAGTTCACCAGCTTCTCGACGGTGGACGTGACGCAGCCCGATGGTTCCTCACAGCAGCATAGCTTCTACTCCACCAGCGGACCCGGCATCGCCACTAGTGGCATCACCTGCTACTACAAATATAACAAGGTCGCGAACTGTGGCGTCTCCCCCTATTGGGGTGCTGATCCAGGCCTGGCGGGCAAAGAGAAGGAATCCCTGAACTTTGGGATCGATGGCAAGTTGCTTTCGGCGCAGACCTGGAACTACCTGACGATGTGCCCTCCTCCCGGGGTGGGCAATAGTGCCGGGGCGACTGGCTTGCCCTCTGATGTGGGCAAGCAGTACATGACCAGCCAGTTAGATCGCAACAACCCGGTGGTGGTCTGTGATCCACGGGTCACACAGACGGATCAGTATCAAGTGGATGGGGTGACCGACCAGAATGGGTATCAGAGCAATAGCAATGTGGTCCATAAAACGACCACCTACAGCTACGATGGCGATAACCAGGGGTCGAGCGACGTCAACGGCTATGACTATGGCAATGTGAACCAGGTGGATGTCACGGCCAATGATGTCAATGGCAATCATTATATCTCGAAATCCACCTATTATCCCAACGATAACCCGCTGAGTTCGGTCTACCTGACCAACCTCCCGGCCTTGACCAAGACGCAGAGTGCGTCTGGGACGCAGTATGGATGTCACGCTACCTTCTATGGGGGCAATAGCGCCTTTACGACCGCCCCTTCTTTGCCGGATGTGACACGCACCGAAGACCATACCGGCTATAGTGATCCCAGCAATAGCTGTAACGCACCCGGGCCAATGGTGGTCAATCAGGCGACCTACGATGCGTCTGGGACGCCAGTAGCCACGCTTGACCCTGATAGTCATAAGGGCTGTACCAATGGGGCGTCTCAATATACCGCCTGTGCGAGCTATGATGGCTTTGGCACCCATCTGACCAAGGCGTACAATGCCAGGAATCAGCTGGTGCAGGCAGACTACAATAGCACGGCAGCTGGGGGCTATGGGCAGTGGGTGATGGCCACCAAAGATACCAATGGCCAGAGCACCGCCTATCAGTATGATGTGCTGGGACGGCTGACGGCAGTCGCGGCTCCTGATGATACGCTGACCAGTCCTACCACGACCTCCACCTACAAAAACACTTGTTCACAGGGTTCGACAGCACCGTGCCTGGAACTGGACACGACCACACGCGTGGTGAGCGGCGGCACGCAAACGGTGACCACGCAGCAATGGTTTGATGGGCAGGGGCGCCTGATCGAAACCAAAGCGCCGGGACCCAATCTGCTGTCGAAGGTGCCCAGGATCCCCTCGACACTGATCACCTACACTATCTACGATAGCATGGGACGCGCCACCACCAGGAGCCTGCCCTATGCCGTTTCCGCGCTGACCGGTACCGGGTATGTGACGCCGGACCTCTCACAGGCACGTACGGTGACGAACTACGATGGATTGGGACGCCAGTTGGGCAGTGCGACCTATCAGGATGCCAGCACGATCAAGCTCTCCACCAGTGTCGCGTACACCGTCGCGCAAGGGCTCCCCAGCTTTACCCAGAATCCCACCTTGCCGTTTGAGCGCACAACGACGTTGGATGCCTACAATCACCAGGCAGTGAGTTATACCGATGCGATTGGCAGACAGCGTTATACCCAGGTGTTTTCGGGCACGGGTCCCTCCTACACCGTGGTGCGCACGATCCGCTATGATCGGGATGTGGTTGGCAATCTGTATGCGACCTTGACCTATGACGCCACCACGACCCAGCAAGCCTTCCAGAATGCGACCTATGATGGTGTGGGACGCAAAGTGGGGATGAGCGATAGCGACTCTGGGAATAACTGGGTGTACAGCTATGATGGCGATAGCAACCTGGTTAGCCAGACGGACCCACGTGGGACGAGTACCTATGTGAGCTATGACGTGCTCAATCGCCCGCTCTGCAAAGGCACCACATCGGCAGCGGTCAATCCGTGTAGCAGTAGCGCCTATGCCACCTTTTTCTATGACAGCTATGACAATAGCAGCAACACTGGCGTCAGTTTCCCCTCGGGATGTACCGCTCCAACTGGCTCGTTTGCCTCGGATCCCATTGGAAAAGAGACGGCTGATACGTTCCGCGCGACCGCAGGCAGCGGTTGGCGCTGTTCGGGCTACGACGAGCGGGGGCGCCCCGATCAGAATAGCCTCTCGGTGACCGCCGATGGCACCACCACGACCCAGACCGTCAATGCATCCTACAACGATGCGGGCCAAGTGACCACGTTGAACTATCCCGATGGCGAATTGGTCACCTCGCAGTATGACAACAACGACTACCTGCGCTCGGTCTACTTTGGTGGGGCTGGTGTGACCAATCCTGTTACCTTCCTGGTGGGACAGGTCAGCTACACCAACGCTGGACAACTCTCAGGCATGGCCTTTGGCGGCAGCGCTGTTCCGACGAGTGTGCCAACACCCGTGTTCTCGACGAGTCTCTCCTACGACGGCATTCAGCGCCCGTTGACCAGCACGGCTTCTCGTTCCGGTACCACGTTCTGGAACCAGACGCGCACCTACGACAACGTGGGCAATGTCATCAACCTGAGCACGACGGTTCCCACCACGACTAATGGCACCAAGACGGATAGCCAATCGTTCTGCTACGATGATCTCAACCGTTTGGTGTGGTCCGGTAACACCGGGACCCCGACGGGTGGCAATCATTGTGGCCTGGCGCCCAATGGAACCACGGTGAGTGCCTATCAGCAATCCTACAGCTATGATGCGCTGGATCGCCTGACCAATGGACCCTCGGGTAGTGAAACCTATGGCACCTTCCCGGCGCACGGCGCAGTCACGCTGGGCAACGTGCCCAACCAGTATGCCAGCTACGACGCCATGGGGAACATGACCTGTCGCAACGTCGATACCACCTCGGGTCACGGTTGTGATGCTGCTCAAAGCGGGGCCATCATGACCTATGACAACGATGGTCGTCTCGCCACCTGGGTGGCACCCAATGGCACGGTGGCCAGCGATCAGTTCCTCTACGATAACTCGGGGCAGCGTGTGTTGCAACGAGCCAGCAACACGGTCGGAAGCACGACCACGACCAGTGACACCATCTCCTTTGATGGCTACACCGATGTCACCATCACCGGCGGCACCACCTCAACCACTAAATACTACAGTGTTGGTGGGAAAACGGTGGCGATGCGCCAGGATGGGACCTTCTTCTCCTATCTCATGCCCGACTTTCTGGGGAGCAACAGCATCAACTTGCGAGCCGATGGATCGGTACAAGCTGTCCAACTCTTCTCGCCCTTTGGCTCAACCCGTTACAGCGACGGCACCATGCTCTCGCCCTTTAACTTTACCGGTCAGCGCCTCGACACCCAGACGGGTCTGCTCTACTTTAACGCACGCTATTACGACGCGAACAGCGGGCGGTTTACCAGTGCGGATAACGTTGAAACTAACGGTTCTGGTCTGGATCCTTTTGCGTATGTCAAAGGGAACCCTGAGACGTTTATCGATCCCACCGGTCATGGCAGATGTCCCAGCCCCGATTCTTGCGGTGTAGGTGCCCCTACATATGATCCACCCCCACCACCCTCATCTGACCCACCATCTTCCAATCCGCCAGTAAATGGTTCTGGTGGAAGCAGTAGCGGTGGAAATGGCGGGGTTTGCCCTTATCAAGCAACATGCCCAGGAAATAATAATAGCGCTAATGGGTCTTCGGATGTTCCAGCAACATCAGATCCTGCAACTAGAAATGGTGTATGTCATTATGATTGCTGGGTCGATGTTGCTAGTGGAACAATGCTATTCCTAACACTAGTAGACCCATTCTTGCTCATTGTAGATGCATTGGATGCTCAAGCAGTTGCTAATACTGTGCAAGAAGACACATATCCTGGTCAGCTTTCCGAACAGCAACTCAAAAATTGGGTCAATGCTATAAAGCAGGCAAACAACATTGGCAAGAATAGAAACGTTGCAGCTTTAACATTTGACATTGAAGGAGAACAAGGCAATGGTTGGGCTTCTAGTGGGCCTGATTTTGATGGATCTTCTAAACCAACTAATCCTTATTTTCCTGCAAGACCAACGGGTAATAATCAACGTGACGAAGATTCGGAGTACAAGTTGTTAAATAATCTCGCGCAAACACTCAATCCAACAAGGGCAAAAGTTTCAAACATTATTGGACGTATTGATCTGTACTCTGAACGCACGCCTTGCTCTTCTTGCAGAGACGTTATATGGGATTTTGAGAAAATGTTTCCCAAGATTGATGTGTACGTATGGTATAAATAACCAATTAACGCGATGTGCAAGTTTTTCTAAAGCTTTTTTTAGCAAGTGAAACTTGCACATCGCATCAATTAAGTAAATAGAAGGAAGAAACGGATCATCCACAATAGGTTAGATTGCATCTGCTTTAATGCAGCATCTTTCTAGGCTAAAATGGCTCTTTATCCTTTCGGGTGATTGGGGAAGTGCGAAGTGTGAAGCCACTTCGCACTTCGCTAAGGGCTGTTTGCCTCTGTGCCTTGCTTTCACCCGAAAGAATATAGACAAATGAGCTTCCCCCAATCTGGTAGAGCCAAAGAAGATGAAATATACTACCAACAAGGGGGAAAGGACCAATGGCAAAAAAAGGGCAACATGTCTTCACTAAGGCATGGTTGGTTCATAATGAGCTTGAACCAATGTGACAACTTTGAACAATCTAATCGGTAAAAATAAATTCTAAGATGGCTTCCTGGACGGCTTCAGGATTTATTTTGGATTAGCTTGATCGTTCAAAACTGTCACATTCATTTGAACCATGCCTAAAGAATTTAAACAAGAAGCTGTCCGTTTAGCCGAGACGAGTGGCAAGAGTTTGACGCAGATTGCTCGTGACCTGGGCATCTCTGATAGCGCTTTGCATGCTTGGCGCAAACAATTTGCTCAACACAGAGAGCAGGTGTTTCCTAGCAAAGGGCATCAAACAGAGCTCGAGGAGGAAAATCGTCGACTGCGGCGGGAGTATGATCTGCTCAAATAGGAGCGTGATGTGTTAAAAAAAGCCATTCGTATCTTTGCGCAGAACCAGCTATGAAATTTCAGTTTATTCAGACTCAGCGTGAAGAGTATCCCATTGCACTCATGTGTCGTGCAGATGGCGCGTCTCTGAGATTGGCTATCACGCCTGGAAAAAGCGAGAACGATCCGCTCACGCTCAACAAGATCAGGAGTTAGCTGAACAGATTATGCAGATCTTTCATGCCAATTGGGGTGTCTATGGCAGCCCCCGCATTCACGCGGAACTGCAAGCGCGAGGGAAACGCTGTTCCCGCAAACGCGTCGCTCGTCTGATGCAAGAGCGAGGCATCAGCGCGCAGCGCAAACGCCGCCGTGTGAAGACAACGGTGAGCAATCCCGATCACCCGGTTGCTTCCCAATCTGCTCAATCGCGAGTTTGCAGCTCCGGCTCCCAACTGTACGTGGGTAACGGATATCACAGCCATTGCAACAGGCGAAGGAGATCTGGACTTGGCCATAATTGGCCAGTCTGCTAAAATGAACACACCATGTTGTATGGGCAAAGCGGCTGACATGAACAGGAACATTATCAATGGTGGAGACCATAGGATTATTGCTGATCGTCATATCACACAACCAACACTAAATGTGTTCCTTCACGGTTCTCAGATCTGCCAGAGCCGGAAAAAAGGACGTGTAGTAGTGTTGGATGTAGACGAACAAGGCGCTATCCTGGTTGAGTCCCAGGTAGCTTCTGATCATTTCCATCATGATCACATCACTATTGCAGAGCTTAGGCACTGGATATCGAGCTCTCAACGGTTGGATTCCAGTGATCAGGGTATCATTTCGTTAACCAGGTAGAAACATGTGACAATAACATCGTCCAAGTTCATGCGGTTTTTTCGCAGAAATTGTTTCGGTTTTTATGAGAATGCCCCATGAACTTTTTATTCAGCAAGTTTACTTGCATATTGCATTAGCTAGGAAAAGAGGAACTAATTTTATGTATCTCGATCATGTTATTAAAAGAGCGACCAGCGTTCCATATTTCAGTCCAAATGAGTTTATTCCTTGCACAATTGACGAAGTGTTAGCTCTTGAACAGTTTCTTGGTTCTCCTTTGCCACGAGCTTACCGGGAGTTTCTCTTGTGGATGGGACATTCAGGAGGAAAATTTCTCCAAGGAACAGATTGTTTTTATAGTGATCTTTTTCTTATCCAAGAAGGAGCAAAAGAGCTATTAGAAGAAGATAAATTTTCTGGACAACTTCCAGAAAATGCTTTTGTGTTTTATATGCATCAAGGCTATCAGTTTCAATTTTTTCTCTTGAATGAAGAAGACCCCCCTGTCTATTTTTATTTGGAAGAGAGACCAATTAGAACATCATTTGTAAAGCTTTACTCAAGTTTCAGTGAATTTCTTTCTATTGAATTGGAAGGACATATAAAAAGTGAGGCATATAGAATCTTCCCTAGCTGAATAGGTAATTGCAACAACCTTATTTATGCTAGGGATATTAGAGATAACCTCCTGCTTAGATAACGACCAGTGGATTTCATCCTTGTGCAGTTTGTATTGCCTATGAGAATCAAAGTAGGGTGCATATCCGATTAATGACTATGATCACATAGCAGCTAGAACGTTTCTCCCCGATCAATAGTGCTCAGTGATATCAAGAGACATCATTGAGCACTCGTTGCCGTAATAGTTCAAAACTGCCATGTTCATACATCAAGCGCTTGATTTGTTTGATGACTACTATCTACACTCTACTTACATTGGTAGTGGTGGAACGACTAATTCATTCAATTTTTGGGAGGACCAGGTCAGCTACACTAGTGTCAGACAGCTCTCACACATGGCCTTTGGGGGCACTGCTGTTCCGACGAGTGTCCCACACGCGGTCTTCTCGAAGAGCCTGTCCTATGATGGCATTCAGCGCCCGCTAACCAGCACGGCCACCCGTTCGGGCACCACGTTCTGGAGCCAGACGCGCACATATGACAATGTCGGCAATGTCATCAACCTGAACACCACAGTTCCCACCACCACCAATGGCACCAAGACCGACAGCCAGTCCTTCTGTTACGATGATCTCAACCGATTGGTGTGGTCCGGCAATACAGGCACGCCCACCGGGGGCAATCATTGTGGTCTGGCTCCCAACGGCAGCACAGTGGGCACCTATCAGCAATCCTATAGCTATGACGCCCTGGATCGCTTAACCAATGGACCATCTGGCAGTGAAACCTATGGTACCTTCCCAGCGCATGGAGCCTTGACGTTGGGTAACGTTCCCAACCAGTATGCCAGCTACGATGCTATGGGCAACATGACCTGTCGCAACGTTGATACGACTTCCGGTCATGGTTGTGATGCTGCGCAGAGCGGGGCGATCATGACCTACGACAACGAGGGTCATCTCGATACCTGGGTGGCGCCCAATGGCACTGTGGCTAGTGACCAATTCCTCTACGATAATTCGGGACAACGCGTGCTGCAGCGAGCAAGCAACACAGTCGGAAGCACGACTACGACTAGCGATACCATCTCCTTTGATGGCTACACTGATGTGACCATTACTGGGAGCACGACCTCAACCACCAAGTATTACAGTGCTGGCGGACAGAAGGTGGCCATGCGCCAGGACGGCACCTTCTCCTATCTCATGCCCGACTTCTTAGGAAGCAATAGCATCGCGCTACGCTCTGATGGTTCGGTGCAAGCGGTGCAACTCTTCTCGCCCTTTGGCGCAACCCGCTACAGCGACGGCACCATGCTTTCGCCGTTCAACTTCACCGGCCACCGCCTTGATACCCAAACCGGCTTACTTTACTATAACGCGCGCTACTACGATGCGAATAGTGGATGTTTTATCAGCACCGATACAGTAGTGACAAATAGTAATGGTCAGGACCCTTATGCCTATGTACAAGGGAATCCAGAGACCGCAACTGATCCAACTGGCCATAGGATAGACTGGGGTGGAGGCGAGCAAACCATCGTTAACTGGTCTACCGGGACGGCAACAACCTTTGAGACGCAAAGCGCTGTTGATCCTTCAATCACTCAGTGGTGGGGAACCACGATGGATTATCCCACTCATTCTCCCATCACTTCGACCTATGCGGGTGTTGATGTCCATCATTTTGGCAAGCAACCTTATAACCCATTATCAATTAATCCGTGGGATAAGTTCAAACACTCGATAAAAACCGGCCTTGGTATCGATAGGATGCAGAAAGGAGATGTGGTAGGCGGTCTTCTACATGGGGCGAATAACATTTTTCAGTTGTCATTGATCCTGGGTGGTGGTGAAGAAGGAATGGGTGGTGAATTAGCCATAGATGGTGCAGGCACAGTCATAGAAAGCGTTGAAGCAGGAGGTGGCGCTGCTGGACTTGAAATGACTAATACCGTTATGGGCCACTTTTATGATACGGCAACGGTAAACTTTTCGGGTAAAGGAGCGGGAACATTATTAAATGACAGTGGAGAACTGGTACAACAACTTAGGATGGCTAGGCCATATATGCATTCTCCAAGGATGATTGCAGATATGATCATGGAAAGTGCAGAACCCGTGGCAGATAAAGGTTTCGCTAACGGATCCAAATGGGTAACTGAGGGTTTTCTGAACGGTAAACCTGGTATCTGGGAATTAGTCATTGACCATGACACCAATCGAATTGCTCACCTTCTTTTTAAGTAATGAGATTAATCTTAGATGCTGCAAAATAGTATCAGTATCTTTAAAAGATGAAAGGTTACTGGTGTTTTTTTATGTAGTAAATTAATTTTAAAGCAGCTGTAGCCTGCTAGGGTTAGGTATAGCTACATTAAGATAGTGTTGGTGAAATCAATGTTTTCACCCGTTTTTAAGCGGCTAGTTAGAAAAACGCAGGCTTAGAAATAAATTGCCAATACCATCATTAAGAGATGAAGCTATATATTTTGAGGGCTCCCCTTTATCTAAAGGGGAGCCAAAAAGGAAACATTAATGCTGTTATCATTGAGTATTTTTGCTAAAATGGCTACATAGCTAAAACTATTTTAAAGATCATGATGTTGAATATGGGTGGTAACATGCTAATTTAAGGAACTCTTCCATTTGTTTGCCAGTAATTAACATTTTTGTGATTACTTTACACCATTCAGGAGGTAAAAGATGAATGAGCATGAAAAATCTTTAAAGGATTATAAAGCGCTCAAGCCGGAATCATTCCCGTTCCTTTTAAGAGTAGAAATTCATGAGCAATACTCTTATGATATTTTTGAGACTGAGCCGGTTCTTGAATTATGGTTCTATTCAAGTAACAGCGTTGAAGCGTTAAAGCAATCTCTTCATGTACGTTTTTATGGTATGAATTTTTGCCCAATGCGTATAAGTAGCACCAAGCATCTTCGCTTGGATGTGATCTTCTTAAAAGAATGGCATTGGGAAGATTTAGTGTTTGAAGTTCGTTCTTTTTCTGATGATGGAACACTACACGCTGAGTCTTTTTATTGCCGACGTTTTGATGCCCAGCTAGAAATTATTGAAAAAGATAGTATTTAGAGGAACAAGAAAATGATGCCACGAATGATGACTTCTTTTTGTGTGTATGGTACATCATATCGCGATGTAGGAATAGCGGGTTTACAGGGTTTGCTAAACAGTGGATATACGCTACTGGAACCAGTAGAATGTACTCCATATCTCATAGATAAAGACGACTACGATGATAAGACTTTTATAACGATTGATACGAGTCTTGCAACGGTAGAAGAACAAGAAAGGAAGATGCAGACGCAATTACAACAACTTGTCCCTCACACGCTGATTGCAGCCAGATTTGAGGTGCCATTCACATCTAGAAAGGAAGAGATAACCTTCAGTGTGAGGCCGATTGATCCTCTTTCATGTGGTGTTATCATTGGTGGTGATTATGATACTTTAGTTGAAGACGTGCCTGAGCAGATAGCAGAGCAAAATATGAGAACGTTTGCTCATGTAGGGATGGTGGTCTATAATCACGTCCATCCTATTTACGGCGTTCAAAGCCCCTATATCCCTATTATAGGATTACAAGAACTCCTTGAGACCAACGAAGCGTTACCCCTTGACTGGACTTTTTTTGGTCCAGGAATTATGCGTCAGCTTCAACGAGACGTTTCACTATTCCATAATGCAATCTGGGTAGAATATTTTTTAGATGGTGGAGTATTTTTTGCCTTTGCTGATTGGATGGATTATGGCAGGGATCCTCAAACCTCCCCTTCAATGGAGAAATTATGTGAAGCTTTACAGACTCATCTTGATTGGAAAAAAATGACATTTTGAGACAGTATTTTATTCACAGAATTCTATTGGTGGGCTAGCTAAGTGCACTCACATAACTTTCACTGAATAACACCTACTTTTTAAGCATGGACAATGCCTAAAAAGTTAGTTGGATTGTACTTAATTATTCAGGCTCATTTGCTTCTGATACCATTGGAACCAAGGCGGCGAAAATCTTCAGTTCGGTGGCAGGCAGTGGTTAGCTTGGTGTTTGGTATGATAAACAGGGATGTCCCTATCAGAATAGCTTTTTAGCGATGGCCAACAGCACCAAGACCACGCAAACAGTCAACGCGTCCTATAAAGATGCCAATTAACTGACCACATTGAACCATTCGGATGGCGAACTGGTCACCTCGCACAGTATGACAATAATGATTACCTGCGCTCAGCCTACTTCGGCGGTGCAGGCTCGACCGATCCGGTCACGTTCCTGGCTGGTCAGGTCAGCTACACTAACGCTGGACAACTCTCTGGCATGGCCTTTGGTGGTACGGGTCTCACAACCAATGTGCCGACCCCGACGTTCTCGACGAGCCTCTCCTACGATGGCATTCAGCGCCCGTTGACCAGCACGGCTTCCCGTTCTGGTACCATGTTCTGGAGCCAGACGCGAACGTATGACAATGTGGGCAACGTCATCAACCTGAACACGATGGTTCCCACCACGACCAATGGCACCAAGACCGATAGCCAATCCTTCTGTTACGATGATCTCAACCGTCTGGTGTGGTCCGGCAATGCTGGCACACCAACCGGTGGCAATCATTGTGGCCTGGCTCCCAACGGCACCACGGTGGGCACCTATCAGCAATCCTACAGCTATGATGCGCTGGATCGCCTGACCAATGGACCCTCGGGCAGCGAGACCTATGGCACTTTCCCGGCACACGGCGCGGTTACACTGGGCAACGTTCCCAACCAGTATGCCAGCTATGATGCCATGGGGAACATGACCTGCCGCAACGTCGATACGACCTCGGGTCACGGCTGTGATGCCGCGCAGAGTGGGGCCATCATGACCTACGACAACGAGGGCCGTCTCGATACCTGGGTAGCCCCCAATGGGACCGTGGCCAGCGATCAATACCTGTATGACAATTCGGGTCAACGGGTGCTGCAGCGAGCCAGTAACACCGTCGGAAGCACGACCACCACCAGCGACACCATCTCCTTTGATGGCTTTACAGATGTCACCATCACCGGCGGTACAACCTCGACCACCAAGTACTACAGCGTTGGTGGACAACGAGTGGCGATGCGCCAGGATGGGACCTTCTCCTACTTGATGCCCGACTTCCTGGGGAGCAACAGCATCACGCTACGCTCTGATGGCTCGGTGCAAGCGGTGCAACTCTTCTCGCCCTTTGGCTCAACCCGGTACAGTGACGGGACCATGGTCACGCCGTTCAACTTCACCGGACAGCGCCTTGATACCCAGACGGGTTTGCTCTACTATAATGCACGGTATTATGATGCGAATAGCGGACGTTTTACCAGTGCGGATAACGTTGAAACTAATGGTTCTGGTTTGGATCCCTTTGCGTATGTCAAGGGTAATCCTGAGACATTTGTCGATCCGACGGGTCAAGGCCGATGTGGTACCGCAGATTCGTGTGGCGTGAATGCACCTTCCTCTGATCCAACACCACCTTCGCCTGACTCACTGCCACCTGCAGGTACGAGTAATGTCGACGATGCCTGTCATGATATGTCTGTGTGTGGCCCTGGTGGTAATAATACAGGGGATACAGGTGCTGGCGGAGGGGGCTATACGGGAGAAGATTTAACTCAATCAACAACGCAGACAAAGACACAGGAAAGATCTCAAAGTGCAGCACATGGATGTGGTTACACAAGCATCTTTGGTTTATGTGTAAAGCATACAAGCCTGTTTTATCAAGGCGCAGCGGAGGTTTTTGGGTCACTTACCACACTTATCCTTGCCGGTATTGGCATGTTTCAGAGCGGTGGTGTCCTTTGGTTACTTGCTCAAGCATTTCAGATGTTCTCTTCAACCTTAATATTGGTAATGAAGAACGGTGTAAGTAATATTCTTAATTCCTTAGATGGTTCACCAAGTAAGGGATTCAAAATATTTCTCGATGTACTTCAGGTAGCCTCAGACGCTGTTGCTGCCGTTATCAATTTGGTTGGTTTTGCTAAGAACATAATGCAAATTGGAAGATACCCAGGAAACACTTATCGTGCCAGCTGGAAGGGATTTTGGAAAGTTACAGGTACATATATTGGTAAATCACAGATAAATGCAACGGTGCAATTAGCTATGAATACTGTGGGGAGTTTTGTCAACGGGGTGCTGTATACCGATGTTCTATTTAACGATAGTCAACAGTTGCTTGGAGACATAAACTCCAAGTAGCGAGGATTGGGTTGTTCAGGGACGTAAGTTCGCCTTTGATGTACTGAGGTATTTTGAATGTATTCTTTATCTGAATAACCAAATACATGTGCTAACAATTTGGGAAGTTCAAGTTGTTAGCACATTTTGATGATGTAGATATCGCGCTTGGCCTAGTTATAGTTTATAACTCGGTACGTAGATATGGCGGAAACATTTGTCTGTTGTCAGTAGTAAGATATCAGCTTTTGTGGTAGAGAGGCGTTAAGAGATCAAGAGAGAACACGTTCCCACAGCCTATCAGTGACTTTCTAGAGTCGTGTTTATGCCATTGTGGTTATCTTTCGCTTTTAGCTTTATTGTGCCATCAGTTTTCAGATTAAAATTTTATATCAAACTGGCGGTCATATCGTTGGCCACTCTTGCACGTGATCGTTGGGAAGAGTAGGATTTTTAGAGAAGTCTCACGCGGATGCAAAATAAACTGCATCACTATAGTTCATGAGCAATGGAGATATGAAATGTTTCAAACAATTCTCATTCTTTCACCAGGAATCCTTTTGTCAATTGTGGGCTTTATTTGCTTAACTTTAAGCTTGCGAAACTATAGAATTCAAAAAGAAAAAGGAGAAACAGGATTTAATGGGAATAATCTCCCGCTGCTTATATTCGGAAACGCCAGCATAACAGCTTTTTTTGCAATTATTCTATTTTATATTAATGCAATTATTATACTAATAATTGCATTTTTCTGTTTTATGCTTCTTTTTTTAACAGGAGAAATATTACTTCATAAGCTTGTTATTGCCGGAAAAGAGTATTTTTTTGCATCTCTAATTACAATGCTGGGCGCTTTTTTGTGTCTATTCCTTTTCCCTATAATAACTACTATGCGTGAGCCATTTACGTTAATATACTCAGTATTAATAATGTTTTTAATCTTTGTACAAATAATGTTCATAGATAATTGGAAAAGAAAGAGATTACAAAGAAAGAGATTATCTGGAGAAGCTCATAGAACTGCGTTAACTGATGACTAATCACAAATGCATTTTTCGGCGCCGAAGCGGAGTATTTAGTGCTTATATAATCAAGTAGGGGGTATTTTCTGGATTTCTTCGATGTTTGGCTCGGCTCAGGCCACGGTGCACCTTATGGCCTCTCGGTGACGGCCGATGGCACTACCATGCAGACCGTCAATGCCTCCTACAACGATGTGGGGTAGCTCACGACACTGGTCTATCCAGACGGTGAATTGGTCACCTCTCAGTATGACAATAACGATTACCTGCGCTCAGCCTACTTCGGCGGTGCAGGCACGACCGATCCGGCCACGTTCCTGGTGGGTCAAATCAGCTACACCAACGCTGGACAACTCGCTGGCATGGCCTTTGGCGGTACAGGCCTCACGACCAATGTGCCAACCCCCGTGTTCTCGACGAGTCTCTCCTACGACGGCATTCAGCGGCCGTTGACCAGTACGGCAACTCGTTCCGGCACGACCTTCTGGAGCCAGACGCGCACGTATGACAATGTGGGCAACGTCATCAACCTGAACACGACGGTTCCCACCACAACTAATGGGACGAAGACCAATAGCCAATCGTTCTGTTACGATGATCTCAACCGTTTGGTGTGGTCCGGCAATACCGGAACCCCGACCGGCGGCAATCATTGTGGTCTGGCTCCCAACGGCACCACGGTGAGTACCTATCAGCAATCCTATAGCTATGATGCCCTGGATCGCCTGACCAATGGACCCTCGGGCAGTGAAACCTATGGCACCTTCCCGGCGCACGGCGCAGTCACGCTGGGCAACGTGCCCAACCAGTATGCCAGCTACGACGCCATGGGGAACATGACCTGCCGCAACGTCGATACGACCTCTGGTCACGGCTGTGATGCCGCGCAGAGTGGGGCCATCATGACCTACGACAACGAGGGCCGTCTCGATACCTGGGTAGCCCCCAATGGGACCGTGGCCAGCGATCAATACCTGTATGACAATTCGGGTCAACGGGTGCTGCAGCGAGCCAGTAACACCGTCGGAAGCACGACCACCACCAGCGACACCATCTCCTTTGATGGCTTTACAGATGTCACCATCACCGGCGGTACAACCTCGACCACCAAGTACTACAGCGTTGGTGGACAACGAGTGGCGATGCGCCAGGATGGGACCTTCTCCTACTTGATGCCCGACTTCCTGGGGAGCAACAGCATTGCCTTGTGGGCAGATGGCTCGGTGCAAGCGGTACAACTCTTCTCGCCCTTTGGCGCAACCCGGTACAGTGACGGCACCATGCTTTCGCCGTTCAACTTCATGGGCCAGCGTCTCGATACCCAGACGGGCTTGCTCTACTATAACGCGCGGTATTATGATGCGAATAGCGGTCGCTTTATCAGTGCAGATACGGTAGAGACAAATGGTTCAGGATTGGATCCTTATGCTTATGTTCATGGAAATCCTGAAACTTTCAATGATCCAACTGGTAAACGCCGTCTCGATGAAAACCCAGATGATCAAGAAAACACCGGTAATGATTCAGGTTTGCCTTTTGTAGTTAAAGACCTGTTATATGGCAATGAAAGCGTTGCTGCGGTCGATGGCGGGGAAGACCTTGTAAGAAATACTCTGCGCCAAAATGAAATCAATGCTATAGAGGCCCAGTTAAATGAGCCTGGACCACAGGCACGGAGTACTTTAACAAATTTACTCTATAACGAGCCTCGACCTGGTACTCCTACTACACAGACGCCAAATCTAGGCACAGACAGACCACTTAGTGACATTTACAATGATGCAGTGAATGCCCAAAGCAATGCCCAATATAATAAGCAGAGGCTTGCAGGCGCATCTTCCAATGTAAGATCACCGAATGGCGGTTACGTAACAGAAACTCACCTTAAAGGAGGTGAGACGGCTAATCCTCAAATTGGTGATCAACAAACGTGGACTGCAACAAAAGGTGGTACATGTGGTGGAAGCACAATATTTTGTGCGATAGGCGAGACAAAAAAAGCTGACTTACCAGATCAAATTGTGGTTGTTGAGAAGCAGCAGTCTGGTTTTGCTTCATGTGACGAGTGCCGCATTAATGCATATCGACTGGCTCAATGGTCAGAGAGGCGTGTTTGGGTTGGTACAATTGATGCTAATGGAAACATTAACTGGCTGATATTTGACCCAGTTCGTTAAATTGAGTAATGGCTAGAAGCATTTTTAACTATTTGAAAGGAGGAAATGATTATAATGTCTACATTTTGACATGATTCTGCCTTGCTAAGTAGGCTATGATAATATAAATAGAGTATAAAGCTCAAGAATCTTCTGCATATGCAGAAGATTCTTGAGCTTATCGAATACATTATTTGCCTTTTTTTAAGGCTGCATTTGATGGAGGTATGTCAAATGTCTAAAGGTAGCGTTGAATTGCTGAAATTGCTTGAGGAGAAGGGCATAGAATTCAGCCATGTTGTGTACGACGATAAGGATATTATAAAGAACTTAAGGTGTGTTGTTCGAAATGCGTCCTCAATTCCTGAGGAACTATGGAGCTTAGATACTCTACAGGAACTCGATATAGTAGGCGATCATATTGAAGCTATTCCACCAGATATTCGTAAATTAAAGAGTTTGAGGCAATTATCCATTGCGGGACAACGCATTATATCTTTACCACCCACCATTGGCGAATTGCTGAATTTGCGACAGCTACAGGTAGTCCATACCCGCCTGTCTTCTCTCCCAAAAGAAATTGGTCAATTATCATCCCTTGAATCTCTTATTCTGCAGTATAATCGCCATCTGATATCACTTCCTGAGGAGATAGGATCATTACATGATTTACAGCGTTTAAATTTGAAGTATAATGGTTTAACATCTTTGCCATCGGAGATTAGCTTATTAAAAAAGCTTCGCTTCATTGATGCAACAGCCAATGACTTATCGATTTTTCCTGTATCCGCCTGCTTTGTACTTCAATTGGAAGAGCTATACCTGTCCGAAAATCAACTAGAAGCTATCCCGCGAGAAATTGGACAACTAAAGTGCTTAAAAAAATTGCATCTTTCTCAGAATGTTCTTCGATCGCTTCCTTCTGAGCTTAATGAAATGACATCTTTAATAGATTTGTTCCTTTTTCATAATCAGATAAGAGATCTCCCAGATGATTTATCTTCTTTACAGAAGCTATCCTTTTTGCGTCTAGGTCATAATCAGCTAGAAAAATTTCCAGATGTTCTTTTACAACTTCACCATCTTCTCAGTTTGGACCTGGAATACAATCATTTAAATGAACTCCCGAAAGAAATTGGGCAATTAAGAAGTTTGGAAGATCTTTCTGTGGCTGGTAATAATCTCAAAGAACTCCCGAAAGAAATTGGGCAATTAGAACATTTAGAAGGGCTAGTTGTTGCAGATAATCACTTAGGCAAACTTCCCGTAGAAATCTGGCAGCTACATCATTTGGATTACTTAGATCTGCGCCAGAATCAATTTCGAGAGCTTCCGAAGGAGATGGGGCAACTACGAAAATTAACGACTCTGGATGTATCAGGCAATCCTTTACAAGAAATACCCTTGGAGGTAATGGCACTTCCTGATTTGACTGAATTAAGTAGTGATTTGGAATAGCTAACGCCATGATGTCGCTATATATTGTACCTGCAGATCTTTTCTCGCGCTAGCATGGTAATTTGAAATTTATTCCAGCCAGAGAGGCACGTTCAGGTTCTTCCTACTGTGTTTGAGACTGCTCGGGGCACACCTCTGGAGATAACGAGTGATATGTTCTGCGATGTCATAGGGGATGGCTTCTACTTCTTGGGGAAGCAGGCCGCCTTTAACGACCTGGCACTGAAGGCAGGCGGGAACGACATTTCCGGCTCAAGTCGCGTACCCTGGCTCACTGGGGCGAAATGGTTCAGACTTTCAAAGGAACCCTTGCAGAAGGCGCAGTGCCATTTGTAGCGGTGTATTATGTATCATCAAAAACAACACTTTGGATCAGCAAGAGGAGATGTTTCAACCAGGTCCTCTTGCTGATTTCCCTACTAAGGTTCTCTGTATCGAACCTTCATACATTCAGCAAGCACAAATTTGCCGCCAGTCTTCACAAAGAGCCAGTAGTCTTGTCCGTCCCCTTCCACACAGCCACTCACCCATTCACGATTGAGCCAGATATCCAGAGTGTATCCTATGTCAAGGTGATAGTTTGCAATGCTAGCGTCTCTGGTTCGCAGATGCAATAGCGTCTGTTGTGATCCAGAACCAGCAGGCCCTCATGAATCTGCTGATTGCTCATCATTCGCTGTGTGTTTTCCGTGCTTTTCGTCGGACGGTTTTCACAGGAATAACGGTAGTTTCTCCGATTGGCACCGTTTCCATCTCACGAGGGGTGAGACCTGTTGGTGTCGGTGTATGAGCAAGTTGCTCAATGAGTGTCTGGTGCAGTTCAACTCCTTCGGTAACCAGCAACTTTTCCTCCTCGGTTAATTGTACAAACTCCAACATGCGCAGCAGGTTCGCTTGGCCTTCCAGAAGTTGGTCGGCGAGAGACTCTTTCGGACGGTAAAAGGGACAGCGGGTGCAGGCCATACGGTGTTTGCACTCGGCCCAGAAATCGTTGACACAGTAGCCATGACCCAAGTCGTAGTACTTCCAGGGTTCGCCATGTGCTGCCGCTCCACTGCGTACTGCTTCTTGTCTAAGAGCACCTCAATGGTGGCCAGATTCTGCTCCAGATACCCTGTTTTCGTTACTTTGCTTGCGAGTTTGGTGGGATCAACCTGTACATAATGCTGTGTAGATAAAAGCCTTTTGTGACTAAGATATTGCATCAGTTCATATATGGTTAAGGGCTCCTTCGCATTGTAAAGCTGAGAAGCAATACTAGCCCGTGCTCGATGACTCGTAATATTCCCTCGACTATCTTGTTCAGGAATACCAGCCTTGCGGCACAAATGTGGAATCAGCGAGTTGTTGATGTATGATTTTGCGACACGGACACCTCGGTAGGAGAAGAGAAACTGCACCAATTCGCCTGTCTTTCTATCTAGGTGAGATGGTTGCCCCTTTGGACGAACTTGTTCCCACTCATTGATGCGCTGGATCAGCTGACCAATGGGCCCTCAGGCAGTGAAACCTATGGCAGCTTCCCGGCACACGGAGCGGTCACGCTGGGCAGCGTTCCCAACCAGTATGCCAGCTACGATGCTATGGGTAACATGACCTGCCGCAACGTCGATACGACCTCGGGTCACGGTTGTGATGCTGCTCAAAGTGGGGCCATCATGACCTACGACAATGAGGGCCGTCTCGCCACCTGGGTCGCGCCCAACGGCACCGTGGCCAGCGATCAATACCTGTATGACAATTCGGGTCAACGGGTGCTGCAACGAGCGAGCAACACGGTAGGAAGCACGACCACCACCAGCGATACCATTTCCTTTGATGGCTACATGGATGTGACCATCACCGGCAGTACCACCTCGACCACCAAGTATTACAGTGTTGGTGGACAACGAGTGGCGATGCGCCAGGATGGGACCTTCTCCTACTTGATGCCCGACTTCCTGGGGAGCAACAGCATTGCCCTGCGGGTGGACGGTTCGGTGCAAGCGGTACAACTCTTCTCGCCCTTTGGCGCGACGCGCTATAGCGATGGCACCATGCTCTCACCTTTCAACTTTACCGGCCAGCGTCTCGATACCCAGACGGGCTTGCTCTACTATGGGGCCCGTTATTACGACGCCACGAGTGGACGATTTATTAGTGCCGATACTGTTGAGACGAATGGCTCTGGTTTGGATCCTTTTGCATATGTCAAAGGAAACCCAGAAACTGCAACAGATCCAACAGGTCATGCTCATATCGGACCTGATGGCGGTGAAAATCAAACATCTATTACCTCTCCAGATGGTGTGACTGATGTAAGTACTGTTACTCAATTTGGTACGCCAGTAGATTACACTTATCTTCCTGGTAATACAGAACCATCTTTTGTCACGTATCCTCAATGGTTTAATGATCAGCTTAATAAGGATCCGCATCCCTGTGATGAGAATTGTCAAGCAGGAGAGTTTCTTGTTTCGAGTGCTGTCATAGATGCTGCTCTTCTTATCCAGCCAGAGCTTGAACCCATTGCTCTAGGAGCAGAAGCAGAGGAAATGAATGCCTTAAGAGAGGAAGAAGTTAATACCTTAAACATGGCAGGAGAGGATGCTTTAACTCTAAGCCAGGAAGAAGGAAATGCTTCTATGCTGCCCTGTGAAGGAGGATTGAGTTTTGCCTATGCCACTAAGGTTTCGACTGAGACAGGTAAACAAGACATTGGTCATTTAAAACCCGGAGAAAAAGTCTGGGCGTACAATCAGAAGACGAAAAAGATGGAGCTTGAGCCCATCAGACATGTTTGGATTAACCATGACGATGATCTTGTTGATCTTACTTTAACCACCAAAACTGTTTCTCCAAAAGAAAAAACGACTCATCAGAGTAGTGAAACTTTACATACTAATAAGAAACATCCATTCTTGACGCTTGAAAAAGGGTTTGTTCCAGTTGGACAACTGCATATTGGAATGCATGTCATTGAGGCTAATGGTGTTATTAGCGAAGTGACAGCATGGAAAAGTGTGCCAGGCGTTCAGGTGATGTATAACCTTGAGGTTACCCAAGATCATACGTTTACTGTTGGAGATGGCCAGTGGATTGTTCATAATTGGGGTGATACTGCCTGTAGCAAACTTGCAGCAGACGCTAAAATGCTTTTTCAGAACCTTAAACCTAACAGTGGTAGTCTTAAAGCGATTGCTATATCCAATTCAGAGGATAGCCAGCAAAACGTCATTGGGGGTAGGAATGGAGGTAATTCTGAAACAAATATTGGGGGCTCTAAAGCTATCGATAGCCCTCACAATGGCAAATGTGCCGAAACCCATTGTCTTGCAGATATTTTTAACGCTCTACAAAATGGAGGAAAAATAACTGATTCTGATGGGATCATAAGGGTTGGAGAATATCAAATTAAGGGCAGCCCTCCTTGTGATGCTTGTCAGGGGAATGCGCAACTCTTAGCTAATGCTACAAATCGTACTGTCTACTTGGGATGGTCTGGTGGGATTGCAGTTTTCAATCCTGGCGGTAGTCCGACATTCCTAAGCGTGCCATGAGTATACTTTCGTTTCTGTAAGTGTGCTAAGATAGAGTCAATTTGCCGTGCAAAGTCTACCGGTATGGTAGGCTTTGCCTGTTTGTTGTTAATATCTGCACAAGAAAGTAGGGTAAATTAATGAATGACGAAGCACTAATCCAAAAGATAAAACAAGTATCAGGAAAAATGATACGTTCTGTTGAGTACAATGACTATGGAGATGTAATAAAATTGATCCTCTCCGGGGACGAACAGCGTTCGATTCCATCGGATCTATGGAAACTGAGTCACCTGCAATCTTTGCGACTATCTGGTTTTGACCAAATGGAGCAATTGCCATCTGAGATTTCTCAACTGACACAGTTACAGAATCTTGAGGTTCGCCGATGTGCTCGGTTGTGTACTCTTCCTGAGTCGTTGCAGGCATTATCACACTTGACAACTCTTGATCTTAAAGTGAATCACTTTGAAGAATTTCCTGAAGCAATCCTTGCACTTTCTTCACTGAAGACACTTGATCTGCAAGAGAACGCCATTCAGAATCTTCCAGATGAAATTGTGCAGTTGCAATCTCTTGAAGAACTCATTCTAAATAGAAATCCTTTACACCGTATCTCACCTGCAATTGGACGGCTCACAAATTTGCGTTCTTTATCGCTATTTGCTAGTCCGCTTACCTCTTTGCCCGAAGAATTGTATCAGCTTGAAAGGCTAGAGAAGCTCTTTTTGATGAGTCTTCCTCTGGAGGATATCTCACCTGCAATTGGGAATCTTCACTCGCTTATCGATTTAGGTTTGCATTCGTTGCCCGTTCAATCGCTTCCGGCTGAGTTAAAGCATTTGCACCGTTTAGATTGGCTTGGCATCAGCGACCTTCCCCTTCAAGAACTCTCGCCAGCCGTTTGGGAAATTGCATCTCTTCAGATCCTCAGTATTATGGATATTGCGTTGCGGAGGATTCCATCAGAGATTGTCAATTTGAAGCGATTGAAATTTTTTCGCCTTTGTGGAACGTTGGTCAGCATACTACCTGATACCTTCTGGTCCTTGGAGTTGCTAGAAGAGCTTGTCCTATCGGGGAATCGTTTTCAATCTCTTTCACCTCAGATTGGGAGGCTTCAAAAGCTGCGCTATCTTGATCTCTCTTCTAATAAGTTCACTGCTTTGCCAGCGGAAATTGGTGAGTTACGCAATCTTGAGGAAATTGATCTTAGCGAGCTTCCGTTGTTGCAAACGCCTTCACCTGAAGTAATCGAAAATGCGACACTCGAGGAGATTTTATCCTATTTCCGATCTTTGAAATCTTCTGGTGCATAAACGAATGTCAGATTATGGTGGATTGAGGTGATCTTTGGGCTGTATAACCAATTAAGATTCGACTATTGGATACAGCACTACTACTAGTAACGTCTCAATGCCCATGCCCTTAACGAGCATGTTCTATCATGGCATCCAATACCTGATAACTATCGCAACCCTTGTAATGGAACAACCATCTGGAGCCAGATATGCACGCATGACAATGTGGTCAATATCATCAATTTTGTATTCAAGTTCCTTGAATCTACTAATGTACTTAAACTAATAATCAATCCTTCTGTTACAATGTGAACTCAATTGTCTGGGCTGGCAATACTGGCACTCCGACCGATAGCTGTCATTGCGGTTTGACCCCTAGGGGGATTACTATTGGTGCCTACCAGCAATCCGACAGCTATGATGCCTTGGATTGTTTGATCAATGGTTCCTTGAAGATTGAAACCTATGGCAGCTTTCCGGCATCTGGAGCAGTTACGTTAGGCAACGTTCCCAACCAGTATGCCAGCTACGACGTCACGGGAAACATGACCTCGGGTCACGGGTGTGATGCCGCTCAAAGTGGGGCGATCATGACCTACGACAACGAGGGCCGTCTCGCTATCTGGGTCGCGCCCAACGGCACCGTGGCCAGCGATCAATACCTGTATGACAATTCGGGTCAACGAGTGCTGCAACGAGCCAGCAACACCGTCGGAAGCACGACCATGACGAGTGACACTATCTCCTTCGATGGCTTTACAGATGTCACCATCACTGGCGGCACCACTTCGACTACCAAGTACTACAGTCCAGGTGGACAAAAAGTGGCAATGCGCCAGGATGGCACTTTCTCCTATCTGATGCCTGACTTCCTGGGAGCAACAGCATCGCGCTGCGAGCCGATGGCTCGGTACAGGCGGTGCAACTCTTCTCTCCCTTTGGCTCAACGCGGTACAGTGACGGCACGATGCTCTCGCCCTTCAACTTCACGGGCCAGCGTCTCGATGCCCAGACGGGCTTGCTCTACTATAACGCGCGGTATTATGATGCTTCGAGTAGTGGTCGTTTTTACCAGTGCGGATACGTAGAACCAATGCGTCTGGTTTGATCCCTTTGCGTATGTGAAAGGCAATCCCGAGACGTTTGCCGATCCCACGGGTCATGGCAGATGTAATACGGATGGCGATTGTACGTATGGGTCTGGTCTGCCGCCACCACCTTCTGATCCTTCACCTCCTCCTGGCATCAGTGGCGTTGATGATGCCTGTCACAACATGGCTGTGTGTGGCTCAGGAGGAAGCGGTGGATCTGGTGGAGCTGGAGGAGGTGGTCAACCAACTGCTGGAGGAGGCTCGTCTTGTGGTGGTTGTATGTATCGTACCCCTCCACCAGATGATGAGAATAGTGGGAAATATAGTTCCGATCAAATAAAAAAAATAAAGGAGGCTATGAAACAGAGTAATACGGACTTTAGAAACAGCGTCGCTATTGCTCTTGATGGGATATCCTTGGTTCAAGATGTAGGAAATATGATAGCCGATCTTATTGCTAAAAATTTTGAAGATATAACAGGAGATATTTTAACGCTGCTTGTTCATGGAGTTCAACTTTGGAGAGATATTGCACTAAAGAATGGCGCTACGATTCCGGCAGGAGTATTAGCTGCCATGGCTTTTATCCAAACGTTATCTGCTATGTGGGATGCAGGAAAAACTGTTGTTGAAGCTATAGGCTTCTTCTTCGGCGGAGGATTAAGTAAAGCAATGGCCGATGTTGCTAAGGAAGGCATAAAAGATGTCACAAGTATGATAAAAGACCAAGCTGGATCGATAGTGACCAGCTCTACTGGAGTGTTGAATACCACTATTGCTTGGAGCCAAGTAAACGATGCGTATATTGATTCGGAAACACCTGTTCAAATTGCCCAATGGTGTCAGACGAGCAAAGCATCTGTGTGTGCATGATTTCATTGTTAATGCTTGGCGAACATACCTTAGCTTAAGGGTGTGAGTAGGATTTATGCTTTATGTGCCATTGCATAAAATAAGCTAAGTCATACTTATTTTGCATACTCAATGCGATGTGCGAGTTATTTTCAGACCTAAGCACTACCTTGAAGGAGTGCGATTTCATAAAATCTTTACATGATACGCTAAGAATTGTTTATGGTTTTTAGAGAAGAACTTGCATATCGCGTTCGTACTCTCTGCTAGTTTGTAGCAAAGGTTATATTACAAGCTAGCAGAACCACAAATGATCGTTACGATACTCGGTCATTCTTTGCAGGAAGTTTGTACACATGAAGTTAAAGAATGAGTTGTATGAGTAAAGTGAAAGAGGTGAATATTGAGAAAGTACGTCAATCTTTTAATGAATCTTTATTTTCTAGCATTGTTTTTGTTGGCTTTACTTATATTGCTTGATTTGTTTGTTTTTGAGGGTGTCTTAAGGCTAATTGCTATTTGCGTTACTGTATTGGTTGGGTTGGCTGGCGGAATCTGTCGCGGTTTGGCTAAGGGGAGTTAAAAAAAACATCCGCCGAAAACAAATAAATTACATGCTTAACCAGTCTGTGATACAGCTACACTAAACGGTGTGAGATTGCCTCGCTTTTGTCCAGTTCGAAAACGTGGAAGTTTGGACCACCATCTGGTATAATTCCCGGCTCTGAAAAGAATACTCATGCAGAGGAGCAATTATTTAATTGGGCAACAGGCCAATTAAATAATCGGGCAAAGCCTGGTCAGTCTTATACTGTTAATTACGTTATCGACCCAGCACCATGCTACAAATGTCAACCAAGAATACCGGATTGGGTGGACAAGCTATCAAATATAAATGGGGCGACAATCACCTCAGTCTATTAGTACCTTAGCCCTGATGGAGTATTGCGACAAGTATCAGAGTTGATATTATCCTTATCTAGGATCGAAGGATAAAAATGTCTAGGGGTAAGCCGCATGCAGAAAGAAATCTGTCTTCTTGCAAACGGCTTGCCTGTTTGTTGTCTCTGCACAGAGATAATGATATTAGAGTATTGATTTATACGAGAGAAATAGAAGGAGCACCAGTGATGGCCAATCCAGCACATCTCCAGCTTTTTGACGATCCACAACAATGGGAGGCTTGGCGCCTGCAGTTTCCAGACATTGAGCCAGATTTGAGTGCGAGTGATGTGTCGTCTCTTGATCACCTGGGTAACAGAAATGTACAACGCGTCAATTGGTCAGATGCTGATCTGAGTTACATGAATTTGACGGATGTGAACTTCGACAGAGGCCGCTTCACCCATGCATTCCTCAACTCGGCCCGACTCTGCAATGCCTCTTTTGCGTTTGCTGACATGCGTCACGTAGATCTTTCTTTTGGGCGCTGCCGCGGGGTGAATATGTCTCATGCCAATCTGCAGGAAGCATGGCTGGTGAACGCAAAGATGGAGTATGCGCAGTTGAGGGCTGCCGATTTACGGAAGGTACATCTTAGAAGAGCTGACTTGCGTTTCGCTGATCTTCGAGAGGCAACACTTGCAGGCGCGCACGCGTGCGAAGTGGTGCTCGTGGGTGCTAATGTTGCTGGGGCTGATCTTACGGGCGTTGATTTGAAAGGGGCCGATGTCCGCAGAGTGAATATCCTGGAAACACAACAGGGAAACGATCTCACCCGGATACATTTGAGTCAGGCGAATCTGAACGAACTGAATTTGTGTGGAGCGCTCATGCGAGAAATGGATTTACGACACGTCTATTTCCAGCGTACCGATTTACGGGGGGCGGATCTTCGAGGAGCCAACTTGACTGGAGCTATCTTCGACCAAACGATGATTGATGGTGCCCTCCTTGATGGTGCCCTCCTCGATTGGGATGCGATAACGCGATCCAATGATGTCTTGACCTTGCATAGGAAGCCAAAGGGGTGGTGGCCTGTACATACGCGCCAATGTTGGCGAGACCTCCAGAAGTGGAAGAACGTATAAGCCGCTCATCCATACTTTTCTGTGGTGCTCCTTCTGGTGTGAATCAATGCTGTATTTTTGTGTATGTATGTATGTATGTATGTAGGAAGGAATAATGGTAATGGCCAATCCAGAACATCTTGGCCTGTTTTTTGAGCCCAAGCGTTGGCAAGCATGGCGTCAACAACACTCACACATCCTGCCGGATCTCAGTGGAACCGATCTCTCCGGTGGTGAAGAGTGGACAGATAAATTACAACGAGTGAATGCCTCGAAATGCACATTTCATTATATGAATTTTGCCTGTGCCAATTTTGATGGTGCCCTCTTGGTCGGAGCTTCCTTGAGCTGTGCTTGCTTAATTGAAGCGTCTTTTGTGGGGGCTGATTTGCGTGGCGCTGATCTGTATGCAGCGGCGTGTAGTAATATCAATATGAGTGCGGCCAATGTGCAAGGCGCGTTCCTTGTGGGTGTCTCTATGAATGACGCAACGTTGCGTGATGCGGACTTACAAAAAGCGACGATTCGCAAATCCATTCTTGAATCTTCGGACTTTCGAGGGGCCAATCTTGCAGGCATCTACGCGAGTGAATGTGAGATCTATGATGCCAATGTTGCCGGGGCTGATTTGACTGGAGCTGATTTCCGCTGGACCAATTTATCGAGAACGAACCTCCTGGAAGCTCGCAATGGCCTTGATTTCATGCACCTCAAACTCCGTGGTGCTTTACTAAGAGAGACCAATCTGTATGGAGCGCTCATGAGAAATATGGATTTGAGGAAAGTTAATTTCGCCAAAGCAGATTTACGAGGAGCGGATCTCCGGGGAGCCGACCTCACGAAGGCCTATTTTAAGCAGACGATGGTGGCTGGCACCTTGTTTGATGGAGCGCTTGTGGATTGGGACCAGGTGACGCTATCTCATGATCTTCTGACCTCAAATGATGGACCATACTATGATTATTGGAGGGAGTGGGACAAAGAGGAGGATGAGGAGTGGGATGAAGTGTGAGCATGCACTGTTGGAGGTGTTCTTCGCTACATCTGTGGCGAGGATGACAATGAAGCTATGAATGCACGTGAGGTATCTGCTTTATCATCATTTTTATGAGCTTGGCACACTCTTGTAGAGGTTTTAAAGGCGTTGTTGAGTGCATTTTGCATTGAGAGATAATGAAACTCTCTTTGTCCAACCGGAAGTGCCGCCGGATATGATTATGAGCTTGACCCATTTTGTTTTGGACTACTGGGTCGGTCTCAGCATGAGAACAGATGACAATCCCATCCATTTGTTTTCTCTAAAAAAAGTGAAGCGATATATGTAGACAGCAACGGGGAAGATTTTCGTTGTTTTTTATGTCTTTGCATGGACATGTACCAGTGATTTTGAAGACGAAAGAGATGCTGGTAGACGGGTTGAGACCCGATGGGGCGCTTTTTGTTACCACCGCAACACAGCGACGATGCCCTGGACCGGCTGACTAGTGGACGCTCCGGCAGCGAGACCTATGGCACTTTCCCGGCACACGGCGCGGTCACGCTGGGCAACGTGCCCAACCAGTATGCCAGCTATGATGCCATGGGCAACATGACCTGCCGCAACGTCGACACGACCTCTGGTCACGGCTGTGATGCCGCGGAGAGCGGTGCCATCATGACCTACGACAACGAGGGCCGTCTCGATACCTGGGTGGCACCCAATGGGACTGTGGCCAGTGATCATTTTCTCTATGACAATTCAGGTCAACGGGTGCTGCAACGAGCCAGCAACACCGTCGGAAGCACGACCACGACGAGTGACACTATCTCCTTCGATGGCTACACGGATGTGACGATCACTGGTGGCACGACCTCGACCACCAAATACTACAGTGTTGGTGGACAACGAGTGGCGATGCGCCAGAATGGCACCTTCTCGTATTTGATGCCCGACTTCCTGGGCAGCAATAGCATCGCGTTACGCTCTGATGGTTCGGTGCAAGCGGTGCAACTCTTCTCGCCCTTTGGGGCAACCCGGTACAGTGATGGCACCATGCTTTCGCCTTTCAACTTCACTGGACAACGCTTGGATACCCAGACCGGCCTGCTCTACTATGGTGCTCGCTACTATGACGTCATGAGCGGGCGATTTATCAGTGCGGATACTGTTGAAACGAATGGGTCTGGTCTGGATCCCTATGCCTATGTCAGAGGAAACCCAGAAACTGCAACCGATCCAACTGGGCATTTTCGTGCTATGAATGATGTGAGTGGAAGTAGTACTAGCCTGAGTGATTGGAACAGTGCCTCAACGGCACCTCCTATTTATTCGGCAAGTTCTGGTGGATGGACTAATATCTACACGGATGCATCTGTGCCAGGAGTTCTAGTTTCACCGCAGCCGCCATGTGACTATAATTGTGAAACAGGGAACTTTCTCATCTCATCTGTTTTGATCGATTTAGCTTTGGGAAGCCTCTTTGGACCAGAAGCTTTAGCTGGAGGCCTTCTGGGAGAAGCAGCGGGATTAGCAGCAGATGGTGAAGGAGTTCCACCTACAAGAAATGGTTATGGAGGTGAAGGTTACAAAGATCCTGAAAATCCTGGACCGATTACTAGAGGACCGTATCCAACTCCTTATAATCTCACAAAACAAACATATAGGATGTCTTGCACTGCAGCTTGTGCTGTTATGAAGCTACTAGACGCAGGGGTAACGGGTGACAACGCAACTGAAGATGGAGCAATAGCTGGTTTAGGGATTCAAAATCCAGAGCTGACAGGAGGAGGATTAGAAAATTTACCTTTCTACTTATCTAGGAATGGAGTGGATGGCTATACTTTTTCGAATGATGCTACTATTGATGATTTAGAAACATCTACATCACATGGCAATCCTGCAGTCGCTTCCATAGGAGTAGGAATAAATAAGGATACTAGTGAAATTCAGTTGCATTCAATCATTGTCGATCGTATCGATAGTGAGAACGTGTATGTGCGAGATCCTAGTCCACTCATTGGTAATGGCAATCCTACTTCCTATTCCATATCATTAAGCGCATTCGCGAAAATGTTTAGTGAAAGGGCAGTATTCAAGCGTTAAGTGTCGCCGACGTGTTTTGGTTGCTCATGCTCAAGCAGCCATGCTATTATAATGATAGTATGGCTGCTTAGGTAAAGAATGGATGTTTAAGTATGATGTATGATATTTTTCTTCAGCATGGTTGTTCTTCTCAACCTGACCTGAGTCATGTGATGGAGCAGGTCCCTGTATTAGAAGATTCCTATCTCCAAGCTTGCATTGTTCAGAAGGAACAAGCACCAGGGTTTCTCGGTCTAGACCTATCAGCCTCTTTGGCTTCCATGCTTTTGGAATGCCTGATCGTTGCAGGTGCTGTTGGATACCGACTCTTATCAACCTATCGAACCCCAACGCTCTCTATTGGGCAAGCAAAGGTGTATGCGACACATGTTCTTACACAACAGTGGAATGAGAAATTCCCTGAAACACCTTTTTCTCAGTCGCTGAATATTATTGATAGAGGTGTATGTTGGCAATTTGAAGTCAAGGAGGGGGCTATTACTTTGTTGTTTTTGTGGATAAATTAGATGAACATCTCTGGTCGCGTGAGGACTTGAGGCATCTTAATGACGAGTCTACAGTAATCAAAAGAAAGAAGAGGTACGCAGAAGCATATGCTGCTGGTTTGCCTATGACGCGTTGGCCCGAGCGTTATGATACCTACGACCTTGCAATATCAGGATTTTGCCATACTCAGCCGCATTTACAAGACCTGCTTCAGTCTATTCCTCAACTGACAGATGAATGGTTGCAGGCTCATATTATGAAGAATGAAAGAATGGCTGAGTCGTATGAACAATGGATCGTCTTTCCATTTTTGAAATTGGATCTTCCATATGAGCTAGCCAAAACGTTGGCGCTTCGGTTGCAAGAGGCTGGAGCATGGGCAAATTATATCCCATCCATCTATCGAGAACCTCAAATTCCTCTTTCCGAAGCTCTGCTTATGGCAGAACCGATTATTATGGAACAGCATAAAAGGGTGATTCCTAATGAGCCTTTGGGTCCCGTTAAGTTAGTGGAATGGCTCTGGACCCCTTATTGGCTTTTGGGTACATTTTCTCGGGCGTTATATGAGCAAAATTACTTATATGCTTACATTGACAAGGTTGATGGACATATATGGACTCGGGACGAGCAACAATTATATAGCAGAGAAGGAAAACTTGATTAGTCAACTGCTTAGGAATAGCAATAATTAAAAATGAACGTTTGAAATTTAGAGATGTATTTATTGGTAACGAAGAGAAGGGATAGAAATCCACTAACTGGTGACTACGCAACAAATGCTCTTTCGTAGCCGGACTCTTGTCTGTGGTGACTTGAGAGGAGTTGAGGATGGGCGTTTGAGTAGTCTGCCTTACCGCTGGGGTTTGATCCATAGTGTCCGAGTGGCCTTATGCGTCAGCAATTTTTGTACATTTCACACATGATCAGTCAGTGGTTCACCGGGACAAAATGGTCTAGGCTCTCAAATGGACCCTTGCAGAAGGCGCAGTGCCATGTTTAGTAGCGTAAGGTTTCGGCCCACGCGCCGATTTGCAGAAGATAGGGGTGATTCCTGCTATAGGATTCCTCTTTATGACGCTCGATGCAATAGCGACCGGCATAGAGCCGGTCGCGACACTGCACCTTACAGGCAGTGTCGCTTTGACTCCCGGTGATCATCGCATTGCAGACCCAACAACGTTTCTCCGTATAGACCATGGTGCTCTTTTTCCGCACGCCATGAGCAACATCCAGGGATCCAGCCGATGGCTCCTCGCAGCAGCATAGTTTCTATTCCACCAGCGGACCCGGCATCGCCACTAGTGGCATCACCTGCTACTACAAATTTAACAATGTCGCCAACTGTGGCGTCTCCCCCTATTGGGGTGCTGATCCAGGCCTGGCGGGCAAAGAGAAGGAATCCCTGAACTTTGGGATTGATGGCAAACTGCTCTCAGCGCAGACCTGGAACTACCTGACGATGTGTCCTCCTCCTGGGGTGGGCCATAGTGCGGGAGCGGCAGGTTTGCCCTCTGATGTGGGCAAGCAGTACATGACCAGCCAGTTAGATCGCAACAACCCGGTGGTGGTCTGTGATCCACGGGTCACGCAAACGGATCAGTATCAGGTGGATGGGGTGACCGACCAGTATGGGTATCAGAGCAATAGCAATGTGGTCCATAAAACGACCACCTCTAGCTATGATGGCGATAACCAGGGGTCGAGCGACGTCAACGGCTATGACTATGGCAATGTGAACCAGGTGGATGTCACGGCCAATGATGTCAATGGCAATCATTATATCTCGAAATCCACCTATTACCCCAACGATAACCCGCTGAGTTCGGTCTACCTGACCAACCTCCCGGCCTTGACCAAGACGCAGAGTGCGTCTGGGACGCAGTATGGATGTCACGCTACCTTCTATGGGGGCAATAGCGCCTTTACGACCGCCCCTTCCTTGCCGGATGTGACACGCACTGAAGACCATACCGGTTATAGTGATCCCAGCAATAGCTGTAACGCACCCGGGCCAATGGTGGTCAATCAGGCGACCTATGATGCGTCTGGAATGCCAGTAGCCACGCTTGACCCTGATAGTCATAAAGGCTGTACCAATGGGGCGTCTCAATATACGGCCTGCGCGAGCTATGATGGCTTTGGCACCCATCTGACCAAGGCGTACAATGCCAAGAATCAGCTGGTGCAGGCAGACTACAATAGCACGGCAGCTGGGGGCTATGGGCAGTGGCTGATGGCCACCAAAGATGCCAATGGCCAGAGCACCGCCTATCAGTATGATGTGCTGGGACGGCTGACGGCAGTCGCGGCTCCTGATGATACGCTGACCAGTCCCACGACGACTTACACCTACAAGAATACCTGTAGCCAGGGTTCAACAGCACCGTGCCTGGAACTGGACACGACCACGCGCATCGTGAGCGGCGGCACGCAAACCGTGACCACCCAGCAGTGGTACGATGGACAGGGGCGCCTGATTGAGACCAAAGCACCCGGTCCCAATCTGTGGTCGAAAGTGCCCAAGATTTCTTCAACGCTGATTACCTACACCATCTATGACTATGACTCTACTGGACGCGCCAGGATAACAAAAAGCCTGCCGTATGCTATCTCGGCGCTCTCGGGGACTGGCTATATCGCGCCCAATTTGGCGCAGGCGCGTACCGTGACCATCTACGATGGCCTGGGTCGTCCTCTGGGCAGTGTGACCTATCAGGATACCTCGACCATTGTGCTCTCGACCAGTGTCTCCTACCAGGTCGCCAATGCCTTGCCCGGCTTTACCAAGGAGCAGTCAACGACCCCGTTTGAACGCACCATCACCGTGGATGCCTACAACCACCAGCAGGTCAGCTATACTGATGCGCTGGGACGGCATCGCTACGACCAGGTCTTTACTGGAACCAATCCCTATACGGTGGTGCGCACGATCCAGTACAACCGGGACACGGTGGGCAATCTGGTGTCGACCAATACCTTTGATGCTACCTCCACCATCGTGGCGTCCCAAAGCGCTACCTATGACGGCGTTGGTCGCAAGGTGGGGATGAACGATAGTGACTTGGGCAATAACTGGGTTTACAGCTATGATGGCGATGGCAATGTGCTCAGTCAGACGGACCCACGTGGACAGAGCACCTATGTCAGCTATGACGTGCTCAATCGTTCGCTGTGTAAAGGCACCACGTCGGCCTCGGTTAATCCCTGTAGCAGCAGTGCCTATGCCACCTTCTTCTACGATAGCTATGACAATAGCAGCAACACTGGCGTGGCCTTCCCCTCGGGGTGTGCGGCACCGACCGGTTCGTTCGCCTCGGATCCCATTGGAAACGAGACGGCTGACACGTTTCGCTCGACGGCTGGCAGCGGCTGGCGCTGTTCTGGGTATGACGAACGGGGACGCCCCGATCAAAGTGGCCTCTCGGTGACGGCCGATGGCACGACGACGACGCAAATGGTCAACGCATCCTACAACGATATGGGGCAACTGACCACGCTGAACTATCCCGATGGAGAACTGGTGACCTCGCAGTATGATAGCAACGACTATCTGCGTTCCGCCTACTTTGGTGGTGCTGGTGTCACCAATCCAGTCACCTTCCTGGTCGGGCAAGTCAGCTACACCAACGCCGGACAGTTCTCAGGCATGGCCTTTGGCGGTACCGCTGTTCCGACGAGTGGGCCAACGCCGGTTTTCTCCACGAGCCTGTCCTATGATGGCATCAGCGCCCGCTGACCAGCACAGCCACCCGTTCTGGCACGACCTTCTGGAGCCAGACGCGCACATATGACAATGTCGGCAATGTCATCAACCTGAACACCACAGTTCCCACCACCACCAATGGCACCAAGACCGACAGCCAGTCCTTCTGTTACGATGATCTCAACCGATTGGTGTGGTCCGGCAATACAGGCACGCCCACCGGGGGCAATCATTGTGGTCTGGCTCCCAACGGCAGCACAGTGGGCACCTATCAGCAATACTACAGCTATGACGCCTTGGATCGCTTAACCAATGGACCTTCTGGCAGCGAAACCTATGGCACCTTCCCAACGCATGGTGCAGTCACGCTGGGTAACATCCCCAACCAGTATGCCAGCTATGATGCGATGGGCAATATAACCTGCCGCAACGTCGATACCACCTCGGGTCACAGTTGTGATGCCGCACAGAGCGGAGCCATCATGACCTACGACAACGAGGGTCGTCTCGATACCTGGGCCGCGCCCAGTGGGACCACGGCCAGCGATCAATACCTGTATGACAATTCGGGTCAACGAGTGCTGCAACGAGCCAGCAACACCGTCGGAAGCACGACCACGACGAGTGACACTATCTCCTTCGATGGCTTTACAGATGTCACCATCACTGGCGGCACCACTTCGACTACCAAGTACTACAGTGCAGGTGGACAAAAAGTGGCAATGCGCCAGGATGGCACTTTCTCCTATCTGATGCCTGACTTCCTGGGCAGCAACAGCATTGCCTTGCGATCTGATGGCTCGGTGCAAGCGGTGCAACTCTTCTCACCCTTTGGGGCAACTCGTTATAGTGACGGCACCATGCTTTCGCCCTTCAACTTTACGGGCCAGCGTCTCGATACCCAGACGGGCTTGCTCTACTGTAGGATAGGGAACTGGCGCGTTACTGCATAGCAGCACGTTTCCCGTCCCCTTCCTCCGAACCGGACGTGAGAGTTTCCAACTCATCCGGCTCTCCATTCGTGTCTTCTTCTCAATCGTTCTGCCTGCTCTTTATCCATCGTGGATAGCAGCATGGCAGGGTTGGCAAACGATCAGGGTTTTCCTTCTTCTTTTTAGCATCATCTGCGCCCACTCCGGTCGGACTTGTCCCATCCTTCTCAGATCGTCCAGTTTGCGGACCTGATGAACGACGCACTGATCATCTTTGATCTGGCAGAGTTCACAGGTGCCCGTCATGAGCCTTCGTATCACCTCCTTTTGCTCATAGCGGATGGTGGGCGGTTGTTGATCGACGAGCATTGCGTGTATGTTTCGCCTCAGAGGAATGGCTCCAAACCGTGCGACCAGCGGTGGTTTCCCTCCTTTTTGTGCCAGGGTTGCCTCGAAACCCTTCATGGGTCCATATGGGGTTTCAATATGGGTTTGGAACCGCTTGACCATGGCACGAGTTGTGCTGTGATACTTCGCTGCCAGCGTGTGTGTCAAGGATTGTTGGACCGCCCAACGGTACCGGTGCAGCCAGGACACATTCACCGCCAGCAGATAGTACTGGACAAATCCCCGATATTCCGCTTGAAAAGTATTCAAGATGGTATAATCAGAGCGGGAAGCCAGCGAGAAGCGTCGGAGTGGTTTTCCTCCTCGTTGGTACAGCGCAAGCTTTTTCTTCACCACATCCATGGGAACGCGAAGAGCGATATGTCCATTGACCCGCCGTCGCCCGTCTGCGGAGAGTTTCTCGTTGCAGTATTGGGCCTGGATGTCATAGCTCAAGAAGCGAGCCGCTTGCCTGTGGGCATGCGTGATCAAGGTCTTTTCCTGGGATAATTCTAGCTTGAGTTCGTCTTGCAGGTATTTCCCCAGGTCCTGCTTGATCTGTTCTGCTTCCTTGCGCGATCCGACAAATCCGAGTAGCATATCATCTGCATAGCGGATATACCGCAGGCGCCGGTACGTAGGATCAAACGGATCCTTCGTTGGGAGTTGTTGGGCTTTGCGCAGGTAGGCAAGAGCCTGGCGGTGCTCCCCATTTTGGCGTGCCCTGGCGCGTTTCTTGATGAAAGATTGATACACCGGATTATGTTGGCGGACCGTCCCTCGCGTGTAGCGTGGGATCAGATGGGTTTCCATGAAGTGGTCGAGTTGGTTCAGGTAGATATTGCTGAGTATGGGTGAAACAATGCCACCCTGTGGTGCTCCACTTAGCGTGGTGTGATAGCGCCAGTCCTCAAGGTATCCGGCCTGAAGCAGCTGTTTGATTAAGCGCAGAAAGCGTGGGTCATGGATTCTTTCAGCCAGTATTTTCAAAAGAACTGTATGATCGAGTCGATCGAAACAGGCGGTGATATCGCCTTCGATGAACCAGTGTACGCCTTTCCAGGTCTGCTGAATCTGGCTGAGAACGGTATGACATCCACGTTGGGGGCGAAAACCATGGGAGGCATCGCTGAATTGTGGCTCATAATAGGCTTCTAAAAGGCTGCGAATCACCTCTTGCAGAAGCTTATCCGTCCAGGTGGGCAAGCCGAGTTGCCGCATTTTCCCGTTCTTTTTGGGCACCTCCTTTCGACGAACGGGTGTCCAGCGGTAGCGTTCATGGCGCAGATCCTCGATGATCTGTTCGATTGTGGCGAGCGACATCGCGTCGGCTGTCTCGGGTGTCGAGCCGGGAGTCATCGCGCCAGCATTGGCGTAAATGCGTCCGTACGCTCTCACGTAGAGCCACGGATTGTAGAGTTGGCGGTAGAGATCATCTACCGGTTTGCCTCGTTTGCCTCGATCTTGAAGCATACCAAGAACAGTGTCGGAAGAACGCATATCTCATGCTCCTTTCTGTCTCGTGGTATATACACTCCTTACACCCCTTCCCCCTTTGCGGAATGGACCCGCATCTTGTGGTGAGTACTATGGGTGTTCCGTCACCCTAGATCTTTGCTCAAGATCCGTAGGTGATCCCGCGTTCCGGTGACCTGATACGTATCGAGCACAGGGTAGGTCGCCTTTTCATTCCCTTATCATGGCTCAGTGCCAAACGTCTCTCGCGTGGAAGTTAGATTGGTCCATTATAAAAACCGATCTACGCGTGAGCATCGAGGTCCAGATGTTGTATCGATGGGAGACCGCGTCCTCCTTCTGGGAATTGGGCTTCAGGCAATCCAGCTTTGACCATACTGTGCGGATCTTGCACCGCCTGCTCCTAAACATCTTCAAAGCATCAGTGCGTTTCACGCATGCTTTTGTCCCCTCTGCCTTTCGCCTTCAGGTAAGCGTGATGATCCAAGAATGTTCCTCCAAATTCTTCCCGATTGCATCGGGGATATCAGGCCGCGTCCCGCGGCGCACATAACGCGCGGTATTATGATGCCACGAGCGGCCGTTTTACCAGCGCTGATAGCGTTGAAACCAATGGTACTGGTCTAGATCCTTTTGCGTATGTCAAGGGTAATCCTGAGACATTTGTCGATCCAACGGGTCATGGAAGATGTAACGCTGATGGTGATTGTGTAGGAGTGCCTGGTCCTGGAACACCTGGGCAACCAACACCTGGGCAGGGATCGCCACCACCTGGTGTCAATGGCGGAGATGATGCCTGCCATAATATGGCTCTGTGTGGATCTGGCGGCAGTGATGGTTCTGGAGGAGGTAGCCCACCAACAACTGGAGGAGGCTCGTCTTGCGGTGGTTGTATGTTTCGTACTCCATCAACACCAACAACAAATAGTCACAATGATAAGCAGACGACCTGTGACAAGGTTTGTATGCAAGAAAAAGAAGCTGTTAGACAGTATCTACAGGGTCGAATTGCTGCTGGCAACATTGGTATTGATTGGGTGACTTTGTTTCTTGATTCTGTATCTCTTGTTGGAGATATTGCGGTAGATAACGTTGGTTTTTTTATCTTAGATGCAGTAAGTTTCATTGCCCATGGCCTGCATTTATTGAGGGATATAGAACTAAGTAAGGGAGGTACATTGCCCTCATGGATTACTGGTATTACTACTATATTTGAAGTACTTGCGGGTGTGGCAAATACCATTAAAGCTATTGCCCAATTTGGTTTTGGGTTGGGTCCGCTGATGAAGGAATTTAGTCAAGGTGTTACAAAGGGGATAGCTTATCTTGGAGCTAATATGGGAGTATCGATCGCCAACGCAGGAATTAGTTTTGTCACAGGAGCCAATGATTATTATAGTCAGGATTTAGCTGATCTTGACACTGGTACTCCATCATGGATTCATGAAAGATGCACCTCATTTGGTCTCGCAATTTGTAAATAAGGAGATATCTCATTTGGATTGAACCATTTAGATATCCAGCTTCAGTTGTTCATAGGAATCTTTGAAAATAGGAATTGTGTAAGGTCAACTGTCATTAGCCGAGGAGCTTATACTCTCCGGCGCCTCCTTGTCATGAATTTTCATACATTTTATCGATTATCTAGAATAAAAGGAGTAGAATAACTGAAGGATAATTTGACTCATGAATTATCGTAACGATAATTTTTTGAAGCAGATGTTAGGATCATTGTCAAAAATAGTAATTACTTGTTAATGTAAGGATTATCTTGCATTTGAAGAAACAGGAGTGTGGAATGAACAAGAACAAATATATTCTAAAAATAACAAGTTTGTTTATACTTTCTCTCTTTTTAGCAATGGCTATTTCTTTTGTGCTTTCAACTTATCATTTATTATTTTTTGCCTGGTACATGGGTTTCTTTCTAGCTTTAGCTACGTTGCTATTGAATATTTTCGATGTCTATGCAGAAATACATAAAAATAATGCAGATCAAAAGACTGTTCGGCCTATAATAAGTTCAGCATTCAAAAATAATGGCTCATTTATGACATATTTAATCTTGTTTTCTGCGCTTGCTGTTTTTAAATATGGAGGTGCTTCTAATACTCTTCCCTTTTGTTTGTTTGTTGGTGTGACTTTAACTTTTCCGATTTTCACTATCATCGTGAAAATTTTGGCCTCGATCTCACTCATATAGGTTGTCAGGTTATTCCTACGATCCAGTACAACCGGGATACCGTAGGCAATATGGTGTCGACGAACACCTTTGATGCCACCTCCACGATCGTTGCGTCCCAGCATACCTCCTATGACGGCGTTGGTCGCAAGGTGGGGATGAACGATAGTGACTCCGGCAATAACTGGGTCTATAGTTATGATGGTGATAACAATCTGCTCAGCCAGACGGACCCACGCGGCCAGAGCACCTATGTCAGCTATGACGTGCTCAATCGCCCGCTCTGCAAAGGCACCACGTCGGCCTCGGTCAATCCCTGTAGCAGCAGTGCCTATGCGACCTTCTTCTATGATAGCTATGACACTAGCAGCAACACTGGCGTGGCCTTCCCCTTGGGGTGTGCGGCACCCACTGGTTCGTTTGCTTCGGATCCGATTGGAACAGAGACGGCGGATACGTTCCGCTCAACCGCCGGGAGCGGCTGGCGCTGTAGTGGCTATAACGAGCGAGGACGCCCCGATCAAAATAGTCTCTCGGTGACGGCCGATGGCACCACGACCACGCAGACCGTCAATGCATCCTATAATGATGCAGGGCAAGTGACCACGCTGAACTATCCGGATGGCGAACTGGTCACCTCGCAATATGACAGCAATGACTATTTGCGCTCGGCCTACTTTGGCGGTGCTGGTGTCACTGATCCGGTCACGTTCCTGGTGGGTCAAGTCAGCTACACGAACGCTGGACAGCTTGCTGGCATGGCCTTTGGCGGCACGGGTTTCACAACCAGTGTGCCAACGCCGACGTTCTCGACGAGCCTCTCTTACGACGGCATTCAGCGGCCATTGACCAGTACGGCAACGCGTTCCGGCACGACGTTCTGGAGCCAGACGCGCACCTACGACAACGTGGGCAACGTCATCAACCTGAACACGACGGTTCCCACCACCACCAATGGCACCAAGACCGATAGCCAATCGTTCTGTTACGATGATCTCAACCGTCTGGTGTGGTCCGGCAATACCGGGACACCGACGGGTGGCAATCATTGTGGCCTGGCCCCCAATGGCACGACGGTGAGTGCCTATCAGCAATCCTACAGCTATGACGATCTCGATCGCTTAACCAACGGACCCTCTGGCAGCGAAACCTATGGTACCTTTCCGACCCATGGCGCGGTCACGCTGGGCAACGTACCCAACCAGTATGCCAGCTATGATGCGATGGGCAACATGACCTGCCGCAACGTTGATACGACCTCGGGTCACGGCTGTGATGCCGCTCAAAGTGGTGCCATCATGACCTACGACAACGAGGGCCGTCTCGCCACCTGGGTCGCGCCCAACGGCACCGTGGCCAGCGATCAGTTCCTCTATGACAACTCAGGGCAGCGTGTGCTGCAACGAGCCAGCAACACGGTTGGAAGCACGACGACCACCAGCGACACCATCTCCTTCGATGGTTACACGGATGTGACCATCACCGGCGGCACCACTTCGACCACCAAGTACTACAGTGCAGGTGGTCAAAAGGTAGCGATGCGCCAGGATGGCACCTTCTCCTACCTGCTGCCGGATTTCCTAGGGAGCACTAGCATCGCATTGCGGTCGGATGGCTCGGTGCAAGCCGTGCAACTCTTCTCACCCTTTGGGGCAACTCGGTACAGTGACGGCACTATGGTCACGCCGTTCAACTTCACTGGACAGCGCCTCGACACCCAGACTGGTTTGCTCTACTATAATGCACGCTATTATGATGCTACGAGCGGTCGATTTATTAGTGCTGATGATGTCGAGGCCAACGATTCAGGATTAGATCCTTATGCCTATGTTAGAGGAAATCCCGAGTTGTTCACCGATCCTAGTGGTCATATGCTGCCAGAAGGTGAAGGTCGCCCTCCTGCGCAGTGGGAAGGATATAGTGGTGATGCAGGTTGCCTTGGTGAGCCGTGTGATAATTTAGATCTTACTACACTAAACGAACAAACCCAATCTGAGATAGAGGCTCAGCAAGCAGCTAATGATGAGCAACAAGCTATTGTACAAGCAGAACAAGCCTTGCCATACGATCCGCCCGAAGGGTCACCAGAAGCGCGAAATAGTATTACCGAACACGTCATTGCGGCGGGGCTTCAGGTTCTTGCTCAGCGCCCTCATTTACAGTACTATAGTACGTCTATTACTGGAACTGATTCTCAGCCTATCCTTCAGGCAGCTAGAAATGTAACTGACGCGCATAACGCTCTATTAGATAGGCCTGATATTCAAAGGAGAATTGCGAATGATCCGGATGCGAGCATTCCTACTTATGGTCAAGCGATAATCTTTGGGCCAGATGGTTGGATGTTACCATCTAATGTAATTACTGGTACCAATGAAAATATGCATGCTGAGGAGCAGTTATTTTACTGGGCTAAGGGTATGTTACGTAAATTTGCTCAGTCTGGCCAGTCTTATACCGTCAATTATATTATAGACCAAGCTCCATGTTACAAATGCGTACCAAAGATACCAGGTTGGAGAAAAGGTTTATCAAACATTAAAGGGGCGCACGTCACCTCGATCTATTGGTACCTTAGCCCTGATGGAGTATTGCGACAGTACTAAGATTGACGTTATACTCATTTAGAGTTGAGGGATAAAATATAAGGTAAGCTGTATGTAGAAAGAGATATCTTTTTTTGCAAACGGCTTGCCTGTTCATTGCCTTTAGCTTGCGTTTTAACCATGAGGAACCAGGCGAAAGCAGAGAGTGGCAATCACCAAAAGCAGAAATTGGAGGGAAATGCAGAGTTTAAGCGGCTTTTTTCACGGCGGGATAGCGTGTGGCATGGCCAGAAAGCCTGCCTTTGGGTCGTCCGGGTGATCGTCCGCAAGGTTTCGGTAGGTTTGCAAGCACTGGGAGATGCCTCAGAAGTGACGGAAACGCGCGACGCACGCGATAGGGAGTCAATTTCCTTTCAACCAACGGCTTTTCCCAAGGCAAGCGGTGATCAGCCACAAAGGGTCGAGCCAAGCGCAGTTGGGTATATGCGAGTACGACCAACCAGGTCCATCGATCGGCTTGCTCGGGATGGTGCACTCGTGGCAATGTCCAATTAAGATACTGTTTGGCAAAGCGAAACGTGTGTTCCAGCAGAAAGCGAGCAACATAGGCGCGCCAGACCAAGGGTAAAAGAGGCTGTTCCGGAGCATGCCACCATAACCACAATTGTTTGGGAACACGTGTCTGTTTGGGAAGTTGAGCAACTTCAACAAGGATCAATGTTCCCCGCATGATTGGTCGTGGACCGCGGGTACCACGTTTGGGGTGGTTTTGAGGGATCGCATGGAGATGGTGCCAGGCACGTACCCGAACACGGCCATACTGGGAATCCTCAGTCACATATTCCTGGTTGGGTTTGAGCCAGGTAGTGGGATCAGCGCACGCAAATTTGTGCCCATGCCGTGGAGGGCGTCCCGTAGAAGCTGCTTCGGAGGGATCAGCATAAAAGCAACGTCCGGATCGCAGTCGCGTGAGAGCAGCGGCATGCAGTGAACCCCAAGCCAGGGCGAGTTGCCCCGGCTCATAGCCCGCATCGAAAACAAAAATGGGCAACGGGGCAACCTCTGGAGTGTCTTGCAACAGTTCTTTGATTTGTCCTACGGCTAATTGATTGATGTTGTCACCAGGTTTGAGACGACAGACCTTGCGTGGGGCCGTCCAACTGTCATGAGCAAAGCTTACCTGAGCAATCCAATGGTACGCCCAACCCGCCACAATGGGTTGTCCCGCTGAATGGCGAGACAGATGATGATAAAAGGCGCGCTCGGGGCTGGTTTCGGCATCACAACGAGCCCACACGCTTGCATCAACTGCGTAGATAGCTTCATCTGCTTCGAGTAGATGCTGCGCCAATAACCTTTCGATGGACTGCCCATCAATTTGACCCTCGACCAGAGCATCGTAGACACTGCCCCACCCACGCTGAAAACTGGAGGCCAAGCTCAGGTGGGCAGGAGAAAGCGTGGGGCCAGTGGTCAACAAGGCATCGGTGAGGCCGAAGAGCGCATCGCGACGCCGCGTGAAGAGTTGATACATCTGCTGACGAAAGCTTGTCAGCGATTCCAGGGAAGAGATATTCATCTCTCTAGTATCGCACATATCACTTGTTTTGTCAGGTTTTATTGGCTTGTTTGATCTCGCTGGTTAAAACGCAAGCTTATATAAATATAATAAAATAGCACATAATATTGATTTGTTTGAGCGAATTGGAAGGGGCAACTGCGATGGCTAATTCAGAGCATCTACAGTTCTTTAGTGATCCACAGCAGTGGGAGGCATGGCGCTTGCGATTTCCAGACCTTGTGCCAGATTTAAGTGCGAGCGATGTATCTTCGTTTGATCACCTGGATGGTAGAAAAGTACAGCGTGTCAATTGGTCGGAGGCCGATTTGAGTTATATGGATTTGAGAGATGCGAACTTTGATAAAGGCAGTTTCACTCATGCATTCCTCAATTCTGCACAACTGTGCAATGCCTCTTTTGTGTTTGCTGACATGCATCACGTGGACCTTTCATTTGGACGTTGTCGTCGAGTGAACATGTCTCATACTAACCTGCAGGAAGCATGGTTGGTGAAAGCAAAAATGGAGTATGCGCAGTTGCGGGTTGCCGATATGCGCAAGGCATGTCTACGGAGAGCTGACTTACGTTTCGCAGATTTGCAAAAGGCTATACTAGCAGGTGCACGAGCATGTGAAGTTGTGCTTGTTGGTGCCAATGTTGCTGAGGCAGATTTCACCGATGTTGACTTAAAAGGAGCAGATATCCGAAGAGTTAATATTCTAGAAACGCAAAGTGGCAACGATCTTACCCGGATACACCTGAGCCAGACAAATCTGAACGAGCTGGATTTACGTGGAGCATGCATGCGTGATATGGATTTACGGCACGTCTATTTCCAGCGTACTGATTTACGGGGGGCTGACCTTCGGGGAGCTAACCTGACTGGAGCCATCTTCGATCAGACGATGATCGCTGGTGCCCTTCTTGATGGAGCTATTCTCGATTGGGATACAATAACACGATCTGATGATCTCTTGACATTGCATACAAGGCTAGACGGATGGTGGCAGGTACAGCCAAGCCAGCGCTGGCGAGACATTCAGAAGTGGGATAATGTATAAGCAGATCATCTGTATTTCTCTTTTATGTGCCCTCCAGGTGAGGAACATCGCGGTATTTTTGAGTATGTATGAAGGAGTAGCCTTGATGGCCAATCCAGCACATCTCCGTTTGTTTTTTGAGCCTGAGCGTTGGGATATATGGCGTCAACAAAACTTAGATATCATGCCAGATCTCAGTAAGGCTGATCTCTCTGGCGGAGAAATATGGACTGATGCATTACAATATGTGGATGCTTCAGGTTCAACGTTTCATTATATGAACCTTGTTGGTGCCAATTTTGATGGAGCACTCTTAGTTGGTGCTTCCCTCAGCACTGCTATCTTAATTGAAGCGTCTTTTATTGAAGCTGATTTGCGAGGTGCCGATCTGTTTGCAGGAATGGGTAGTGGTGTTGACATGAGTGCGGCCAATTTGCAAGGAGCATTTCTGGTGAGTGTCTCTATGAATGATGCGAAGTTGTGTGGTGCGGATTTACGAAAGGCGACAGTCCGCAAAGCCACACTTGAACGTTCAGACTTTCGAGGTGCCAACCTTGCAGGAATCCATGCGAGTGAATGTGCTATCTATGATGCCAATGTTGCTGATGCTGATTTGACTGGAGCTGATTTTAGATGGGCTACGTTATCGAGGACGAACCTCTTGGAGGCTCGTAACGGCCATGATCTGATGCATCTTAGACTTCGTGGCTCATCGCTACGTGAGACGAATCTGCGTGGAGCGTTGATGAGAAATATGGATCTACGGAATGTGTTTTTCGAAAAAGCGGATTTACGAGGAGCCGATCTTCGAGGAGCTGATCTTACGAAGGCTTTCTTTGACCATACAATGGTGGCCGATACCTTGTTTGATGGAGCGCTTGTGGATTGGGACCGAGTAACGCGATCGCATGACCTCTTGACTTCAAATGAAGGACCAGATTGGGACGCTTGGAAGACATGGGAGGATGAGGAGGAGGATGATGAATTGTGAGTATGCACTGCTGAATGTGTTTTTTTCTCTGATGTGGCACGGGAATAGTATGCCATAAATAAAAGTAGAAATGGTACCACGGAGAGTACCTATCAGCAGTCCTATAGCTATGATGCCCTGGATCGCTTAACCAACGGACCATCTGGCAGCGAGATCTATGGTACCTTCCCGACGCATGGTGCAACTACGCTGGGCACCGTGCCTAACCAGTATGCCAGCTACGATGCTATGGGGAACATGACCTGTCGCAACGTCGATACGACCTCGGGTCACGGCTGTGATGCTGCCCAGAGTGGGGCGATCATGACCTACGACAACGAGGGCCGTCTCGCCACCTGGGTGGCTCCTAATGGGACGGTAGCCAGCGATCAGTTCCTCTATGACAATTCGGGTCAACGAGTGCTGCAGCGAGCCAGCAACACCGTCGGAAGCACGACCACGACGAGTGACACTATCTCCTTCGATGGCTTTACAGATGTCACCATCACTGGCGGCACCACTTCGACTACCAAGTACTACAGTGCAGGTGGACAAAAAGTGGCAATGCGCCAGGATGGCACCTTTTCCTATCTCATGCCTGACTTCCTGGGGAGCAACAGCATCGCGTTACGCTCTGATGGTTCGGTGCAAGCGGTGCAACTTTTCTCGCCCTTTGGGGCAACTCGCTACAGTGACGGTACCATGCTTTCGCCGTTCAACTTCACGGGCCAGCGTCTCGATACCCAGACGGGCTTGCTCTACTATAACGCGCGGTATTATGATGCTTCGAGTGGCCGTTTTACCAGTGCAGATACGGTGGAAACCAATGCGTCTGGTCTGGATCCCTTCGCATATGTCAAAGGCAATCCGGAAACGTTCGCTGACCCCACAGGTCATGGCAGATGTAACACGGACGGTGATTGTACATATGGGTCTGGCCCCCCACCGGCACCTACTGGTGATACTGGGACGTATAGTGGCACGACACCTCCTGGTGTTGGTGGAGATGATGCCTGTCACAATATGGCATTGTGTGGTCCAGGCGGGAGTGATGGGCTTGGAGGAGGTTCACCGACAACGGGAGAAGATAGTCAACCAACACCTGGAGGCAGCACGCAGTGTCATGGTGGTTGTAATGCTGAGACTTTGCCAACCAGAACAGATAGTTCAAGTAACCTTCAAAATACTTGTGATAAGGGTTGTCAGGCACGTAAGGCACTCTTAGCCCTTTGGGATAAGAGAGATAAGCAAGCTGCATTAGCGATCGATGTCTTTCAAGTAGGAATGGATGTTGCTGCAGCGTTTCTTGAAGCAACTTTACCTAGCCCTGTGGGTGGCTTGGGCGTTATTCTGCAACTACTTGGCAGCTTACTTCCCCATCTTGTACACCTGGGAATCGACTTGTTTGCATATAAGTATGGAAATGTCCCAATTTGGATGGAACAAATGCAGGTTTTGGCTGACCAGTTTGCTGTAGCTGCTAATATTGTTAATGCAGGGTTGGGCCTTATTTCTTTGGGGCTTTTAGATTTTGCTGAAGGAGGAGTCGCGGCATTAAAATTAATGGTACAAAAATCGCTAGCTCCTATGGTTGGATCTCTCCTTACCGCTGCAATGAGCGGCTCCACTGAATCTACGGATGAACGGCAACTGTTGAGATTGCAGATGGGTCAAAACAATGATGCCTGGGCAATTCAAGAGTGCCATGCTGAAGGAGCTTGTTAACGATTTGATGTGATATAGGGCAAAGGAGTTGAAGAGGTTACCAATATTGGTAACCTCTTCAACTCCTTTTTCGCACGTGATACAATTGATTTCTTGTCATGAGGAATGGAGCTAAAACTATGCTTACAGGATTGAATATATGTTTGGCCATTTTGTATGTGGTGATGAGCTGCTTATCTTTTTACATAGAAATAGTAAAATGGAAGCGTCGGAAACAGGTAGGTGATAAAGAAATTTGGTATGAGGAATGGAATATAAGAGCTATTGCATTTCCTATTTGGGCTGCAGCCATGTGTTATTTATTATCTTTTATAGATTTTGCGTATCGTCCTTTGTCAAGGAACTGCATGGAGACAACATTGGTGCTGGGATTTATTTACGGTTCGCTGTATGTATTTTTTAACTTGCGGAGAGTGATTAATGGAAGAATAAAAAATGAGCACGACGGTTCCCACCACCACCCATGGGACCAAGACCGATAGCCAATCGCTCTGCTATGATGACCTCAACCGCCTGGTGTGGTCCGGCAACACCGGGACACCGGACTGGCGGCAATCATTGTGGCCTGACCCCTAATGGCACAACGGTGAGCGCCTATCAGCAATCCTACAGTTATGACGCCCTGGATCGTTTAACCAACGGACCTTCTGGCAGCGAGACCTATGGCACCTTCCCGGCACACGGAGCGGTTACACTGGGCAACGTTCCCAACCAGTATGCCAGCTATGATGCTATGGGCAACATGACCTGCCGCAACGTCGATACGACCTCGGGTCACGGCTGTGATGCCGCGCAGAGTGGTGCCATCATGACCTACGACAACGAGGGCCGTCTCGATACCTGGGTGGCGCCCAACGGCACCGTGGCCAGCGATCAATACCTGTATGACAATTCGGGTCAACGGGTGCTGCAACGAGCCAGCAACACGGTAGGAAGCACGACCACCACCAGCGACACCATCTCCTTTGATGGTATTACAGATGTGACGATTACTGGCGGCACCACTTCGACCACCAAATACTACAGCGTTGGTGGACAACGGGTGGCGATGCGCCAGGATGGCACCTTTTCCTATCTCATGCCTGACTTCCTGGGGAGCAACAGCATCGCGTTACGCTCTGATGGTTCGGTGCAAGCGGTTCAACTCTTCTCGCCCTTTGGGGCGACCCGGTACAGTGATGGTACCATGCTTTCGCCGTTCAACTTCACTGGACAGCGCCTTGATACCCAGACGGGCTTGCTCTACTATAACGCACGGTATTATGATGCCACAAGCGGACGTTTTACCAGTGCAGATACAGTAGAAACCAACGCTGCTGGCCTGGATCCCTTTGCGTATGTCAAAGGCAATCCCGAGACGTTCGCTGACCCAACAGGGCATGGCAGATGTAACACGGATGGCGATTGTACGTATGGGTCTGGTCCACCACCACCACCTTCTGATCCTTCACCACCTCCTGGCGTCAGTGGCGTTGATGATGCCTGCCATGATATGTCTGTGTGTGGTTCGGGAGGTAATCCTCCGCCAGCACCACCAACATCGACTCCACCATCTACAAGTAGTGGAGGTAGTGGGTATTCATGTGGAAGTGGTACTCATGTGCAAGGAGGTGCATGTGTCGCTAACCCTGACCATACGCAAGCGAGAAATCAAGTAAGGAATGATAAGGTGGCTCCTAAAATTTATGAAGCTATGGGACTCATAGCTGCAGGAGGCCTTGCGTTACTATTGATGGATTTCTTGTCATTCAAATACGATATAGAGGAAGCGGAATTTCCACGTGCTATATCAGTGCTAATAGATGCGCTCAGTATTCTTGGTGAGGTCGCGAATGCTGCATCCAGTGTTAATCCAGGCTTTACTGCAATATCAAGTGCCCTCCAGGCAACTGTCCATACCATCTTAACCTCTACCTATGGTGTGCTTAGCACGTACAAGGCTGTTATGGCTGGTGCAGTATGGCTTAAAGGAGCCCTGCAACTTGGGCTGTCATTCATAGGTTTTACTGCAGGTGGTTTACCTGGTGCGACATTAGATCTTGCAGCTAAACTTGGTAAGACGGCATTGATCTATGGTGGAAGAGCACTTGGCCATAGTCTAATGACGTATGGAGGTGTTATGCTAGCTGATGCTCAACATCAACAAGCTATGGATGTAAATGACTGGTGTACACAATACGGTCAAGGAGCGTGTTCTGGTGTGTAGAGAGGCCCTTTGTAGTTAGTTATGCTAAGTAATTTATACTACCTTTGCTGGACATGTGCCTTTATTGAGGGTTTCTGCCTTTTTGGCTGATGATATTTAGCCGAAGGATAGAGGAGATGTTTAACTAATGCTAATAGAGCATGTTATGCCAAAATCGCATGACATGCTCTGTACAAAGCCAATTCAAGGGATGATCATTTCTTTGAAGCTGAGTTCGGGCTGATCTAATTAGCTGGAGAACTCGGGTTGTATGAGAAATATTTCACGGAGAGAAGACATAGCTAAGTAATCTGCCCAATAAGTGGAGGAGTTATGCTATCTCAAATGTAATCTGAAAAGATTCCGTATATTGCTTTTTGGCAAGGAGAGTTTTTATGGAACCAAGGCAGGAAGTCGAATTTCCTAGGAGCATGTATCAATTGGCAGAACAACATCATGTTGGTCAGCCTCTTGCTCTCTATAATCTGAATCTACAATGGAAGCGTTATCTTAGTTTGATTAATTATTTTTCATTGATTGCCATGTCCTGTGCTATATTATTTATCCTCGTTGTAGCTTCTATTTTTTTCTATCAAGTGATTAAACATCAGATTTTGGATGTCCAATTCGGACTTATAATGATCCTCTTTGGCACTTTTATGTGCTTTGTCGGTTGTGCTTTTCTTATATATATTAGGCATATATATAAGTATTGGAGTCCTCAATATGTCCTTATTTGTGCAGAAGGATTTTTAGTAGTTTCTCCAAAAAAGGTGACGGTGGTTTACTGGAATGAAGTAAGAGGATTGGTAAAAGTGCCTGGAATTGGCAAAAGAAAGAATTACATGCTTTATCGCATACACCAAAATTCACTCACGTTGAGTAATATTTATGAGGAATTTGATGGCTTGATTGACCTCATCAAACAACATATACCGCAACAATTGTAACTGGCAAAATTTCGCGCCGTAATTTCTTGACGAATTATACCTTTTGGCGTTCTGGAACTCACTCGTACTTGGATGTTTCTAAGATAACGAAGCTAGCGTAAGAATAGATAGAATAAATTCCTACATTCAGCGGCCATTGACCAATCGTTCTGTTACGATGACCTCAACAGCCTGGTGTGGTCTGGTAATACCGGGACTCCAACGGGTGGCAATCATTGTGGTCTGACCCCCAACGGCCCACGGTCGGCACCTATCAGCAATCCTATAGCTATGATGCCCTGGATCGCTTGACCAACGGACCGTCTGGCAGTGAAACCTATGGCACCTTCCCGGCACACGGCGCAGTCACGCTGGGCAACGTTCCCAACCAGTATGCCAGCTATGATGCCATGGGCAACATGACCTGCCGCAATGTCGATACCACCTCGGGTCACGGCTGTGATGCCGCTCAAAGTGGGGCCATCATGACCTACGACAACGAGGGCCGTCTCGCTACCTGGGTAGCTCCCAATGGCACCGTGGCCAGCGACCACTTCCTCTACGATAATACAGGACAACGCGTACTGCAGAGTGCCAGCAACACGGTAGGAAGCACGACCACCACCAGCGATACCATCTCCTTTGATGGCTACACGGATGTGACCATCACCGGCAGTACCACCTCGACCACCAAATACTACAGTGCTGGTGGACAACGAGTGGCGATGCGACAGGATGGCACCTTCTCGTATCTGCTGCCTGATTTCTTGGGCAGCAATAGCATCGCGTTACGCTCTGATGGCTCGGTGCAAGCCGTGCAACTCTTCTCGCCCTTTGGCTCAACTCGCTACAGCGACGGCACCATGCTTTCGCCCTTCAACTTCACCGGCCAGCGTCTCGATACCCAAACCGGCTTGCTCTACTATAATGCGCGATATTATGATGCTTCGAGTGGCCGTTTTACCAGTGCAGATACGGTAGAAACCAATGATCGTGGGCTGGATCCCTATACCTATGTAGGAGAAAACCCCGAGACTGCAACAGATCCCACAGGTCATGCTCATATCGGGCCTGATGGTGGTGATAATCAAACCTCAATCACTTCTCCAGATGGCGTAACCAATGTCAGTACCGTGACTAACTTTGGTACACCAGTCGATTATACCTATTTTCCGGGTGCTACAGAACCATCTTTTGTTACATATCCTCAATGGTTTAATGATGCTATTTCAAAAATATCGTGTGGTTTTACTTGTGATCACCCGAGAACTGCCGATGCTCTTGCAGAAGGAGTGGTTACGACTGGTACTATCATACTCGATTCTGTTCTTGCTACAATAGCTGCTACCGACGAGAATGAGGGTCTTGCAGGGCAAGATGAACAAGCGGCGATGTCAGAATTCCCAGAAGCTGGTAAGGCGTATGGGGATATTTGGTCAAGTATTGCTGATAGTTCATGTGGCGGCGGGTTGAGTTTTGCATACACTACTAAAGTCGCGACAGAGTTTGGATCTCAATCTATTGGAACACTAAAACCTGGTGAAAAAGTCTGGGCGTACAATCAGAAGACGAAAAAGATGGAGCTTGAGCCCATCAAACACGTCTGGATTAACCATGATGATGACCTTGTTGATCTGACTTTAACCTCCTCGGTTTCTTCTACAAAAGGAAAAGCAACTCATCAGGTTAGTGAAACTCTACATACTAACAAAAAACACCCTTTTCTCACTGTTGAGAAAGGCTTCTTGCAGGTTGGTCAATTACGCCTTGGCATGCATGTCATCAAGGCAGATGGTAGTATTGGTGAGGTAACTGGCTGGAAAAGTGTATCTGGCATTCAAGTGATGTATAACTTGGAAGTCACGCAAGATCATACTTATACAGTTGGAAATGAGCAATGGATTGTTCATAATGCCAAATGTTATGATGTTGTTCCTTATAGACCTAAAAATCCACCATTGGAGAATCATCATGGCATTATGGATGCATGGGCAGTAGAAAATATTCCTTCATATGTCGGTAGGAATAAAGAGAATCCAACAGTTGCATTGACAAAGTCTCAGCATGCTGCTACACAAGCAGCGTTCAGAGAGTGGCTTTTTAACAGAACTGGAAAGCCTGTTGGTGGAAAAACTGATTGGCAAAATGTTTCTCCCCGAGAAATATTTGACTTATCTGAACGCATGTTTGATGCGGCTGGAGTGCCTCATGATGTACGATATGAGTATTACATGAGTTTTTACCGATACATCTATCGATAGAGGAGGTCTTGATGGACATCGATACTTTAGTCAATAAAATTCGTGCGACACCGAGTTGCCAGGTCTATGATCCTATAGGATTTCCAGCGTTAGGGCCGAATCATGTTTTACCGGAAGATTTAAAACAGTTTTATACGATTTGTGGAGGTGTAAGCCTATTCGATGCACAAGATTATTCATTGCTTATCGTGCCCCCTACACGTTGTGTGCTTGCTAATCCGGTTATTGTGGGCTCAATCTTCGAGGACGACATAACTGCTACCTGGTATATTATTGGTGATGATGGTAATGGTGATTATTTAACCATTGATTTTAGCAAAGAAAGGCTAGGAATGTGTTACGATAGTTTCCATGAAATACATGGATTACGTGGGAATTGCCCAGTGATAGCTAGATCTTTTACAGACCTTCTTTCACGTCTCTATGATAATGGGGGACAGTATTGGTATTGGTTACAGTCAGACTTTGTATCTCTAGGTGATGCATATGATGTGTAATTTGTGTAGTATGTGAGCGTTAAAATCAATAGCGCTCACATACTAGTGTATTGTGTTTTACAAGGCAACAGCTAATAGAAAGCGAATTGTTAAATTCATCCTAGGGTCTCTGTCCTTGCGGGTGAAACCAGAGTTTCATTTCAGGTTTCCCGCAAGGATGCGAAGTCGAAGATGTTGGCGATTTTTGAAACCATAGCTCCGGCGCATCATCATCTTCGTCCGATTGTTTTTTCCTTCCATAAAGCCATTAGAAATACGGAACGCAAAAAAGGCCAGAATTTCTTCCCTCCAGCGCCCAAAGGCTGAAAGAATGTGTCTTACTCCCAGCAGCATGGGAACGGTGGAGCAAGCCTGGTCAACATGCCGACGCTCGCTGAGAGCGCGATGAAGGCCTCGGAGCTTTCTGGCAAGCCCTCGTGATCGCGACACAGACGGCGCCAGCGCGTGATCCAGGCGAAGCTGCGCTCGATGACCCAGCGCCGAGGGAGAGGATGAAAGCCTTTGGGAAACAACTGATCCCAATCGACGTTCTCTCCTTCGAGCACTAAGATGCCGCGTTTGGGTTCACGGAGCGCCTTGACCGTCTGCATGATCCAGCCCAGGTGTACCTTGAGCCAGGTAATGAAGTGGCCGCCATAGTGACTGTCTCCCCACACCAGCAGCATGCGGGGAAAGCGTGTTTTCAGTGACAAGAGCAAGGGCTGGCTTCCTTGCTGATCGGACCAATCGGCTCCGGTCACTTTGATGCCCATGAGATTGCCCAAGCTATCGACGAGGGCGTGACGTTTGCGCCCCCAGATTTTTTTTCCCCGCATCGTAGCCCTTGTTGGACCCGCGAACGGCACTGGTTTTGATGGATTGGCTATCAATCACCGCCGCAGACGGCTGAGGGTCATGCCCCTGTTGCGTGCGCATCTGCCCGCGCAAAGCATCGAGCACCTGAGTCCACACGCCTTGTTGTCGCCAGAGACGAAAATAATGGTACACCGTCTGCCAGGCGGGAAAGTCATGGGGCAACGACCGCCACGGGCAGCCGCTACGCAAGACGTAGAGGATGGCATCCACAATGGTGCGCCGTTCGTGAAGCGAAAAGGCGGCGTCCGGTTTGATCGCTGGGATCAAGGGTTCCAAGAGTTTCCATTGCTCATCAGTGAGATTGGAGGGATACGCTCGATACAGCCGTGTCTTAAGCATGGCAACCTGCTCCTTTCCCGTCACTCTGCCGTACGTTGTGCTTCTTTCCTGTATCATCCCACAGGATCATCCATCCTCCAAACTCGTCCACACGAAACTTCTCTTTTTTCGTCTTTCTCCTCATTTGCTGTTTTGTCTATCCCATCAGTGAGGGTCCTTGCGTCCGATCACGATGGGAGTCAGACACATTCAAAGAGCGTGTTTGAAAACGACCAACAAGGGAGAAAAATGAGAAACAGGGGTCCCCTTGGTCAACAAAGGAAGCTCATTAGTACAAAAAGCAGGAAGAAGATAGAATATGTCAAGGCCGGTGTCATGACGAGCCGATTTGGAATTGGTCGCCCCAATCAAACGAACGGTAAAAAACAAACGTTGAGAACGTCAGCGATGAAAACGCCGACCAAACCGCGCCGGAATCCAGGCGATCCCAACGCCGACATCGTGAACGCCGGTTGACTACACGCCGGTGGGCAAATCGCCGGCGGCATGTCGTGCTGTGTCTGACAAGGTTGAGGGGGTTCGGCTCTCTGTTCGGCGCTCCTTCATGCGGTAACTGCTCCCATTGATGGCGATGACCTCTGCATGATGCAGGAGCCGGTCAAGCAAAGCCGTCGCCAGTACCTCATCCCCCAGTAACGCTCCCCAGCCAGTAAAGCTGGTATTGGACGTCAGGATAATGGAGCCGTGCTCATAGCGGGCTGCCACCAACTCAAAGAAGTGATGAGCCTGTTCGGCGGTGAGCCTGGTGTAGCCCACCTCTCATCAATGATGAGCAAACTGGGCGCAATGTAGCGCCGCAGGCGCTGACGCATGAGACCAGGATGCGAGGCACTCTCCAGGGACTGAGCCAGTTCCGCCAGCGTCGTAAACAGGACGCTGTGTCCCTCTGCCAGTGCCCGATTGGCTAGAGCCAGGCTCAAATGCGTCTTGCCCGTTCCCGGAGGGCCGAGAAAGATCACATTGGTGCAGGTCCGCACAAAGGACAGATCGGCCAACTCCCGGATGCGCCGCTCGGAGAGCGAGGGTTGGAACGAAAAATCGAAACCCTCCACCGTTTTTTTGCTGGGAATGCGTGCAGCCTTGAGACGGCGAGCTGTGGCTTTTTGCTCGCGGCCATCCAGCTCTGCGCCCAAGGCTCGCTCCACCATGGTTTCATACGTCCATTGTTCTCGCCGGGCCGTTTCCAGTAACTGGGGTAACGCCGTTTGCAGGTGGGTCAAGTTCAGTTGCTTGTACGCGGTGATTGACTTCATGCTCCCACCTCCGCTCCGGCCGACACGCCACAATACTGGTCATACTCGGCCAGGGCCCGGCTTTGCACCTGTGGTGCCTGCTGTTGGTGGCCTAAGGGTGCTCCTGCTCGTCGGATCGCCGAGGCTGAGGGAATACCCGTCCATTGCTCTGGATGCGGCACACTCTCTTGTGAGCGAGGACGCTTCTCGATGGCGAACACCTCTTGGCCCTGCGACCAAACCGTGAGCACACCCTTGCGTTCACGAACCTGCACTGTGGTTCCGGCCAGATGCAGCGTGCCTGGCAACCCGTAGAGCACGCCATCGTAGGAGACATAGCCATCCCAGGTGACTTTGCGTTCTTCGGTGGCAAAGCGCTCCCAGGCAAAGGCTTGAGGCAAGGGCTGGAGCTTCTCCACCTCCAAACGATCGACCGGGCGAGCATGAGTCGTGCGGTGCACGCGGGAATTGATGCGCTCACACCAGCGATGGGCCTGGCGATTGAGATCATCGAGATCGGTGAAAGTCACCCCGGCCCAAAAGCTCTGCTTCACATAACTCACGGTGCGCTCGACCTTGCCTTTCGTCTGTGGGTGTAAGGCTTGCAGACGCGGGCGGTGACCCCAATGGAGACCATGAAGTCAGCAAAGCGAGGATTCCAACGAGGTTTGTTCTCCTGCATTTCGAGCAACACGCTTTTCATGCGGTCAGTCAGCGCAGACCGGGTCAGGCCTCCGAAGTATTCAAACGCCTCCATCAAGCAGCGAATGAGCGTTGGAGTATCGCAGCGCTTCACAAAGGTCACAAAGCGCATGCGCGAATAGCCCAACACCGCGGTAAAGCCATAGAATTTATGGATGATGCCTTCCTGTTCATACGTGAACTCGCCCCAATCAAATTGGACCTGGTGGCCTGGCTCGGTTTCATAGCGTTGCACGGGCGCATGTCCTGCCACCACCGGGCGGAGGGATGGACGAACTCCTTCAAGATGCTGATCCCGCCGGTGTACCCCATCGGCTGTAATCGTGCGTAGATCACTTCACAATTGATGCAATGATCTTCCATCACCCAACGCGTAATCTGTTCTTTGAATGGATCAAGCTTTGAAGGCCGAGGCGGGCGTGGTTTCGGGATCACCGCTTCTGGATGGGCAAGATATTTGCGCACAGTGGTCCGCGAAATCTCCAATTTCTGGGCAATTTCCTGAACCGTCTTCCCTTGTTGATGTAAATCGTGTATTGTATTCACGGTCTGACTCCTGAGCATGTCGGTCTCCTGAGGTTGTGTTTTTGATTTTCCTCAGAATACCGCCTTCTTGGGGGTCGGTCAATTCTATTCCGGCTCGAGTATACACCGTCTTTAATAGAATAGGAGGGACAAAGCAAGCAGACACGGCAAGCAGAAAGGAGCGAAACGATGCGAATAACGTGCGGGAGAATCGCGTATCCAAGTGATCTTACTGATGCAGAATGGGAACGGCTGAAGCCATTCATTCCTGATCCACTGCCTGGTGGGCGTCCTCTGGAAATCGAGCGACGGGAAATCGTCAACGCCATTCTGTACCAACTCCGCAGTGGAGGCGCATGGCGGTTGCTTCCACACGACTTCCCTGCTTGGCGAACGGTGTATGGATATTTTCGTCTGTGGCAGCAGATGGGGATTTGGCAACAGATCATGGATACCTTGCGTCAGGAGGTACGGGTTCAAATGGGACGTGATCCCACTCCCAGCGCAGGTGTCCTGGATAGCCAATCGATCAAAGGCAGTGCGATTCGTGGTTCTGACACCGGCTATGATGCGGGGAAAAAAAATCAAGGGCCGCAAACGTCATCTGTTCGTCGACACGCAAGGATTGCTGCTCGCCGTTCGCGTGACGGGGGCTGATTGCAGCGATAAGCAGGGAGCAAGAGACGTGCTTTCATCGTTGTCTATTCCTTTTCCACGGTTGCAACACATGTGGGCTGATAGCAATTATGGCGGAACGCTCATTGACTGGGTTCAGCAACACCTGGGCTGTGTTCTGGAAATCGTGAAACGACCACAACCGTTCAATCCGTGGGATGGCTTGCCGAAGAAGAAAGGGCGTCCAACCATTCAGGAGCGTGAGGCACGTGCGCAGTACCTCTCCCAGTTTTCTCACGAGGAGCTGTATCCAGCCGCCGTACCATATCAAGCTGGCGCTCATCGCTGGGTCGTTGAGCGCACATTTGGTTGGATCACCCATTCCCGACGTCTTGCACGCGATGACGAAGGATTGCCTCAATGTAGTGAGGCCTTTATCCAGGTCGCTTTGAGCCGCATCATGTTACGGCGGCTCGTGCGACCTTATTCCTAGCTCTCGCTTTTCAAACACGCTCAAAGCGCTTTTTTGAGCGGATCACAAGCACTCGCTTTCACCTGATCAATCCATTCCTCCAGTTGCTCAATTGCGGTTTCTTGCATGGCTGTCGCGTACCAGTCACGCAAGCTTTCTTTCATCTGCCAGGCATGTTCCAGCAAGGGAAGCCTCCGGCCAATCTGGGAGCGCTCTTGCTCCTCTTCTTCCGTCAACTCCTCTTTGGCCCTCAAAAAGAGACGCTGTTTGCGATGACGCAGAATCATACCCTCTTTTTTAGAGCCCAACTTGAGACCGTTTTTCGAATCCATGCACACCGCTTCCTGTGTCCGGCCTTCGCTCACTTCGAGCACACTAGCATGTTCCAGATCACACAAAATAGTATCGTGGACATGCCCTTTGCGCCGCGCAAATTCATCGATGCCGAGAAACCGTGGAGAAGCCAGCGCAACGGTTTCATCTTCTCCGCATCCCTGAGCTCTGAGCTCTTCTTCCAGAACCATTTGAAAGCAGGTTTGGACAAAACGTGAGCCAACATGCGGCTGCGTTCCCACATCAGAAAGTGGTTGCTTCAATGCCTGGTGACCGATATGTTGCCGAAATCGTCTGGTTGTTCTTCTGCGCCAACCACACATCGTATCAGGTTCCGTAAAAAGAGCGCTGCACACTTCACAACGAAAACGTCCTTTCAGAAGGATGAGGTTTACTTGGTGCGTTTGACAGGGCAGATCTCGTTTCTTTCTGGCACGCCGATCATGGATTTTGGTACACGTGTGCTGACACTGTGGGCAACAAGCCTGACAGGCCTGAGCTATGATCGTGGCACAAATCGTTCCATCCTCCTGCCATTGCTGTTGGTGGATGGAAAATCCAGGCAAATCGAGTGGGACCAAAATACCTTCTGTTTGGGCGTGCTCTGTTTCTATGATATGCTGGTTTTGCATCGCTTATCGTTCGCCTCACTTGGCTGTTTTTATTCTTACCAAGTCAACGAATGATGAGCTTTTTTTCTTCCTCTCACCCGCAAGGAGACCCTAATCGAATGCCTTGTCGTTGCAGGTGCTAGAGGATACCAACTCCCAGTAACGTACCGACACCCACATCTGACCGTTGAGGAAACAACTGCATATGCGAGACAAGCTCTCACGCGGCAGTGGGAAGAGCGATTTGCTGAAACATCTTTTTCTCTCGTGCCAAATATCCTCGATCGAGGAGTGTGCCGGCAATTTATGGGTAGAGAGGTTCACCGTCAAGCTACGGTGTATATAGATAAATTGGATGGACATCTCTGGTCGCATGAAGATATCGAACATCTCAGGGACGAGGCCGCAATCATGCGAAGGAAGGCAAAGTACGCAAAGGCGTATACTGCTGGCCTTCCGATGACGCGTTGGCCCGAGCGTTATGCAACCTATGACGTTGTGATATCCCGCGTGTGCCGTACTCAGCCACAGATACAGGATTTGATCCTGGCCATTCCAGGTCTGGCCAATGAGCTATTGCAGGCCCGTTTCGTGGTCAATGGCATGATGACAAAGGAGCAATATGCTCAGTGGGGAGACTTTCCGTTCTTGGAATTGGATCTTTCATATAACCTGGCCCAAAAGCTGGCTTTCAGACTGCAAGAGGCAGGGGCGTGGGCCAATGTTATCCCAACCGTTTATCGAGAGCCCCAGTTCCCTTTCTCTACTGCTCAGATGCTCGCCGAGCAAGTGATCAAGGAAAGGCATGAAAGCGTGGCCCCCAATGAGCTTCTAGGTCCCGTTGGGTTGTATCGATGGCTTTGGACCCCGTACTGGATTTTTAGTGCTTCATCTCCTGCAGCACCGCCTGAACCAGGCTACTTATTTGCTTATATTGATAATATTGATGGGCATGTATGGACATATGATGAGGAAAGGCTCTTTATTCGAGAGGGGACTCTTACTTAAATAACGCCATGTGCTACATGACCTGTCGCAATGTTGATACGACCTCGGGTCATGGCTGTGATACCGCCCAGAGTGGGGCGATCATGACCTATGACAACGAGGGCCGTCTTGCTACCTGGGTCGCCCCGAATGGGACGGTAGCCAGTGATCAATACCTGTATGACAATTCGGATCAACGTGTGCTGCAACGGGCAAGCAACACGGTAGGAAGCACGACCACCACCAGTGACACCATCTCCTTCGATGGTTACACGGATGTCACCATCACGGGAAGCACGACCTCGACCACCAAGTACTACAGTGCTAGTGGACAAAAGGTAGCGATGCGACAGGATGGCACCTTCTCCTATCTCATGCCAGACTTCCTGGGGAGCAACAGCATCACGCTACGCTCTGATGGCTCGGTGCAAGCGGTGCAACTTTTCTCGCCCTTTGGGGCGACCCGGTACAGTGATGGTACCATGCTTTCGCCGTTCAACTTCACTGGACAGCGCCTTGATACCCAGACGGGCTTGCTCTACTATAACGCGCGGTATTTTGATGTCTCGAGTGGCCGTTTTACCAGTGCCGATACGGTAGAAACCAATGCTGCTGGTCTGGATCCCTTTGCGTATGTCAAAGGCAATCCCGAGACATTCGCTGACCCAACGGGTCATGGCAGATGTAACACGGACGGTGATTGCACATATGGGTCTGGTCCACCACCACCACCTTCTGATCCTTCACCTCCTCCTGGCGTCAGTGGCGTTGATGATGCCTGTCACAACATGGCTCTGTGTGGTGGAGGCAATGGTGGTTCTGACGGAGGTAGTCCACCGATAACTGGAGGAGGTACGCAGTGTCATGGTGGTTGTATGAGTCGTACTCCTCCTGCATCTAATTCTTCAACAACAAGCTCTACTTGCGATACCGCTTGTGGGGAACAGACAAAATTCTCATTGAATCTTACCTAAACCAGAGGAAAGCACGCCAGCAATCTGCTTGGGATGCAGTTGGAGACGGAATATCTATTGTAGGAGATTTCCTTGCTATTGCTGCAGACTGGGGAAATGATTGGCAAGATGTTATCTTTACTGCCCTTACATCTCTTTTGCCTCATGCTTTAGCTTTAATTGTAGATATTACAAAAGCTACAGGCAATAAGCCGCCACAATGGTTGAGCGACTTCGTTGGATATACTAAGGTTGCTGTAAACTTTCTAAATGGCATCAGGACAGTTTTACGTTGGCTGGATCCACAAGCAGGTTTTCTAGGAGTAATAAAATCTTGGATTATTCATGAAACAAAGCAAGCTTTACGCGAGGGTATTGGTCTGGCTGTGAGTACTATTGCCGCTCCTGTGATATCAAGCGGATCCAATGCAATACTTAATGATATCTATAATAGTACAAACAGTCAAATCGATGCATTATCTAATGATGGTGCTCGGCAAGAGTGTAATGTGGTTTACGCAGGTGATAGCTCGGTGCGTTGTTTATAAACAAAGTAGATGATTCTCATGTCCTATAAGATTTTGCGAAATCATTAGATTGGAGGATGAGAGCACACCTTTTCGTTTTGCTTAAAGGTGGAATGATAGAGTGATGATTCGAAGGCTCATCACTTTATCATTTTTGTAGTTTTTATTCATAAGCATTACCAGGGAGGTTATTTGTGGCGAAAATTAAGGACATTATCTATTCGCTCGTAATAGTTGGGTATGTTTTATCAGTAGTCGTTAATCTTTGGATGCTGGATGTTATAAGCACATCAATTATTTTGGCTTGTATATGTGCCCTTTGGGGTATATTGGGAGGTGTAATGTGTTTTTCAATCGGCTTTAATAAATATCATATTGCCCGAGAAAAAGGCTTAGATATTCCTGGGTATCGTTCCCCTTCGATAATTATGGGATTGGCTCTATTTTGTTTAGGTTCAATAACACTTGGTCCTTTCTTTGATTTGGCGTTGCCATTTGTTAAGATGCAGCTATCAATAAAAATCCTCTTCTGGATGGTAGGGCTAGGTTTATTTTTTCTATTCGCGGGATTGGCTTTTTTGAATAGATATCAGGAAAGAAAATTATAGTTGAAATAGTAGATACCTTGCCCTGTCGCTCCATGGCAAGGAAGAAAATCGTGGACTCTACCTGGCTGTCGAGCAAGAGATGAAATATATTCGCGATCAGAACGTCTCTGGAAGGCCGATTACCATTGAGGATACGATCTGCGTGATAGTACGCTATCGCAATGGCGTGTTGTTCTCGTACTCTTTAGTTGCCTGTTCCCCGTGGGAAGGCTTGCGTGAGGTCATAACCAGCAGCAGATCATGATCGACGATCTGCTTATGTTACCTGAGTTAATACTATCGACCTATTTGTGTGAAATGGAAGGATCAACGGTGATGGCCAATCCAGAGCATCTGCAGCTATTTGGTGATCCACAGCAGTGGGAGGCGTGGCGTCTGCAATTCCCAGACATCGTGCCAGATTTACGTGCGAGCGATGTGTCGTCTCTTGACCGCCTGGGTGGCAGAAATGTACAATGCGTCAATTGGTCAGAGGCCGATCTGAGTTATATGGATTTGACAGGTATGAACTTTGATGGAGGCTATTTTATCCATGCATTCCTCAACTCGGCACAACTCTGCAATGCCTCCTTTGCGTTTGCTGACATGCGTCATGTAGATCTTTCTTTTGGGCGTTGCCGAGGGGTGAATATGTCTCATGCCAATCTGCAGGAAGCATGGCTGGTGAACGCAAAGATGGAGTACGCGCAGTTGAGGGCTACTGATTTGCGGAAAGCACATCTCAGAAGAGCTGATTTACGTTTCGCTGATCTTCGTGGGGCAGCGCTTGCAGGAACGCAAGCGTGTGAATTGGTGCTTGTTGGTGCCAATGTTGCTGGGGCTGATCTCACTGGCGTTGACCTGAAAGGAGCAGATATGCGAAGAGTTAATATTCTAGATACGCAAAGTGGCAACGATCTTACCCAGGTACACCTGAGCCTGACAAATCTGAACGAGCTGAATCTGCGTGGAGCACTCATGAGAGAGATGGATTTAAGGAATGTCTATCTCCAACGCGCCGATCTACGAGGAGCGGATCTACGAGGGGCGAACCTGACTGGAGCCATCTTCAATCAGACGATGATTGCCGGTGCCCTCCTTGATGGAGCCCTTCTCGAGTGGGATCAGATAACGAGATCCGATGATCTCTTGACCTCGCGTACGATACCCCAAAAGCGGTGGAATACAAGGCCACACCAACGCTGGCGAGACATCCAGAAGTGGGATGAAGTATAAGCAGGTAGTGCTTATATCTCTTTTGTATTTCCTCGAAGTGAAGAACATCTTTGTGTTTATGTGTGCAGGAAGGAGTAACGATGATGGCGAATCCAGAACATCTTCGTCTGTTTTTTGAGGATAAGCGTTGGGATGCGTGGCGTCAACAATATCCACACATTACGCCGGATTTAAGTGGATCTGACCTCTCTGGCGGTGAAACGTGTAATTATGCATTGCAATATGTAGATGCATTGGGTTCAACGTTTCATTATATGAATCTTGCTTGTGCCAATTTTGATGGAGCACTCTTAGTTGATGCTTCCCTCAGTGTTGCCCTCTTAATTGAGGCGTCTTTTATCGGAGCTGATTTGCAAGGTGCCGATCTGTTTGCCGGAATGTGTAGTGGTGTCGACATGAGTTCTGCCAATTTGCGAGGAGCATTTCTGGTGAGTGTTTCTATGAATGATGCGAAGTTGTGTGGTGCGGATTTACGAAAGGCGACAATCCGCAAAGCCAGACTTGAACGTTCAGACCTTCGGGGTGCCAATCTTGCAGGAATCCATGCGAGTGAATGTGCCATCTATGATGCTAATGTTGCCGATGCTGATCTGACTGGTGCTGATTTTAGATGGGCCAGTTTATCGAGAACGAACCTCTTGGAGGCTCGCAATGGCCTTGATTTGATGCATCTCAAACTTCGTGGTGCCGCGCTGGAAGGGACCAATCTGCGTGGAGTGCTGATGAGAAATATGGATTTGAGGAAAGTTGATTTCAAGGAAGCGGATTTACGGGGAGCTGACCTTCGAGGAGCTGATCTTACGAAGGCGTATTTCGAGCAGACAATGGTGGCTGATACCTTGTTTGATGGAGTCCTTTTGGATTGGGACCAGGTGACGCGATCGAATGATCTCTTGACCTCAAATTATAAGTTATATTTTGATGATTGGGAGACATGGGACAAAGAGGAGGATGAGGAGTAGGATGAATTGTGAGTATGCACTTTTTCGCTCGCTGCGATTGGATATGCCGAGAGCGAGGAATCACTTCCCTTTCTTGAGCCTTAATTACGCCAGGGTTTATTAACGGAGTAGTTTATGCGTACTCAGCAATCATGTTCCTTCTATCCCAAGCTGGCTTTTACGTTTGTGGCAAAGTATTTTTCGAGTCGCTCTCTCATCCACTGCGTTGATTGTTGATTCATCTTGGAGCTGTTTTTTGTTTGCGGCGGGAGCGAAGCGGCATCTTTGAGGTGCATTGTATAGAAGTGGCGTTGGTTCGGAAAGTGTTCGATAAGGTCTTTTGAGGCGGGCTCACAAAGAAAGTGGAAAGGCCATATTGGTCGGGATGTTCCACCAGGGTCAGAATGCCGAATAGATGCGTAGATGCCATCACTTAGCGCTTCAAGCGTTGTACTTCCCCCTGAGAGTGGTGTGGTGGTCCGTTTGATGCTCGTTTCTAGGGGAGGCGCGTTCATAGTGAAAGCCTAGGGTGCGTGGAGATAATCAATACGTCCGGCAACTGGTGACGATAGCGTCTCAAGTTTTGGCGCAGACCCAGATGTGAGAGTAGCCAGGATCCAACAGGTCAACTTTAATGGACAACCCTGCTGGCACGTCTAGTTGCCCAATGGCATGATTGAAGAATTTGGCTGTACCAATGAGTCGCGCCAATCGGCCACCGATGCGCAAGGCACTTTTCATCCCTATCGCTGGGACCTCAATTTGCTGGTGGATCGCTACGGCAACCAGATCCGCGTGCATTATCAACAGGATCAACCCATCCATGATGTACGCGACTCGGTGATCTCGTTTATTGAGTATGATGATCCCACCTGCCATAATGCCAATTATGCCCAGAGCAATGGCGTGACGCTGGGATGTAGCTCCTGGAATCCTCTGGTCAAGATCGCGTTTAATGCCGAATACAAGGCAGATCGGATCTTGAACACCACCGGAGGATGTAATAACTGGTCGCAATACATTCGCTGTGATGCGCCAGCCGATCTCTCGGGATCAAATGGTCTACCGGCACCCAAAGCATTCAGCGACTATATCCTCAATAACGTTCAGATCCAATCCAATGGCCATGCGCTCAATGAGTACGATTTCTCCTATGACCAGCAACCGCCGGGCACCTTTCAAGATCCACTCAGTGGGGCCAATGAAAGTGTGGCCGGCTATCTGTTGTTGCGTAAGATTGATGAGTTTGGGACCGACAGCACCTTGCATGCTCCGATTGTGAATATTTCCTATATCCAGGAAACCGAGCATTATGAGGCCTCGGACTCAGCACATCATGCCCAGCCTCTGGGCAACTGCGGTCCCAGCTGGACGCCGCGCTATACCACCAATGATTGCTGGCTCTGGCAGCAGACCTATAATAAATACTTTATCCAGAACCTGGATAATGGACGCGGCTGGAATGAGACGATTAACTGGTCGGAGGCACATGGCAACACGCATGGCACCGATGGGGGCGCCGCCAATAATGCCTTGACCTGTAATCCCAGCCGTTCTTCGACCAATCTGTGTGGACAGGCCGATGATCGCAGTTGGAGTCGCATGGTGGTCTATTCGCGCACCGCGGTCACCAATGGCGTCTCTTCGACCTGGCAATATCAGTATTATGTCAACTCGCTCAGTGCGACCTGGTGCCCCAATTGTACCTATGGCTATACCTGGGGCAATGTCAACGACGAAGACTATGCCGACTACTACAACGAGCAGTTCACCAGCTTCTCGACGGTGGATGTGACCCAGCCGGATGGCTCCTCGCAGCAGCATAGTTTCTACTCCACCAGCGGGCCCGGCATCGCCACTAGTGGCATCACCTGCTACTACAAATATAACAATGTCGCGAACTGTGGCGTCTCCCCCTATTATCCCAATGATAACCCGCTGGGATCGGTCTATCTGACCAATTTACCCGCTTTAACGACGACGCAGAGTGCCTCGGGGACGCAGTATGGGTGTCATGCCACCTTCTATGGGGGCAATAGCGCCTTCAATACAGCGCCGAGCTTGCCGAATGTGACGCGCACGGAAGATCATACGGGCTATAGCGATCCCAGCAATGGCTGTAACGCTCCTGGTTCGATGGTCGTTAATCAGGCGACCTTTGATGCCTCGGGGACGCCTGTGGCCACGCTCGATCCTGATAGCCATAAGGGCTGTACTAATGGGTCTTCTCAATATACAGCCTGTGCCAGTTATGATGGCTTTGGCACCCATCTCACCAAGGCTTACAATGCCAAAAATCAGATGGTGCAGGCGGACTACAATAGCACGGCAGCAGGAGGCTATGGGCAGTGGCTGATGGCCACCAAAGATGCCAATGGGCAGAGTACGGCCTATCAGTACGATGTGCTGGGCCGGCTAACGGCGGTGGCGGCCCCTGGTGATACACTGGATAGCCCTACCATCACCTACGCCTATAAAAACACCTGTACCCAGGGCTCGACGGCACCGTGTCTTGAGTTAGACACGACCACGCGCCAGATCAGTGGCGGCACGCAAACCGTGACCACGCAACAGTGGTACGATGGGCAGGGACGCTTGATCGAGACCAAAGCGCCCGGTCCCAACCTGTGGTCGAAGGTGCCGAAGATCTCCTCGACGCTAATTACCTACACGGTCTACGATACCATGGGGCGTGCCACGACCAAAAGCCTGCCCTATGCCATCTCGTCGCTGTCGGGCACGGGCTACATCGCGCCCAACCTGGCACAGGCGCGGACCGTGACCACCTACGATGGGTTGGGACGTCCCCTGGGGAGTGCGACCTATCAGGATGCGACCACCATCAAGCTCTCAACCAGCGTCGCCTATACGGTGGGAGTGGGGCTTCCCAGTTTTACTCAAAGTACCACCCTGCCGTTTGAGCGTACCACGACGCTGGATGCCTACAATCATCAGTCTGTGAGTTATGCCGATGGGGTGGGGTATCAACGCTATACACAGGTGTTCTCAGGGACAGGACCGTCCTACGCGGTGGTGCGCACGATCCGCTATGATCGTGATATCGTGGGCAATCTGTATGCGACCTTGACGTACGATGCTACGACCACCCTGCAAGCCTCCCAGAACGCGACCTATGATGGGGTGGGACGCAAGGTGGGGATGAGCGATAGTGACTCCGGCAATAACTGGGTCTACAACTATGATGGCGATAGTAATCTGCTCAGTCAGACAGACCCGCGTGGGCAGAGCACCTATGTCAGCTATGATCAGCTCAATCGACCGCTGTGTAAAGGGACCACCTCGGCCTCGGTCAATCCCTGTAGCAGCAGTGCCTATGCCACCTTCTTCTACGATAGCTATGACAATAGCAGCAATACCGGCGTCTCGTTCCCATCGGGATGTACCGCACCGACTGGTTCGTTTGCCTCGGATCCCATTGGAAAAGAGACTGCCGATACGTTCCGCGCGACCGCAGGCAGCGGGTGGCGCTGTTCGGGCTATGATGAGCGAGGACGCCCCGATCAAAATAGCCTCTCGGTGACGGCTGATGGCACCACGACCACGCAAACGGTCAATGCGTCCTATAATGATGCCAACCAATTGACCACGCTGAACTATCCCGATGGTGAACTGGTGACCTCGCAGTATGACAGTAACGATTACCTGCGCTCGACCTACTTTGGTGGGGCTGGTGTGACCAATCCTGTCACCTTCCTGGTGGGACAGGTCAGCTACACCAACGCGGGACAACTCTCAGGCCTGGCCTTTGGGGGAAGCGCTGTTCCGACGGGTGTGCCAACACCCGTGTTCTCAACGAGCCTCTCCTACGACGGCATTCAGCGCCCGTTGACCAGTACGGCTTCCCGTTCTGGTACCACGTTCTGGAGCCAGACGCGCACCTACGACAATGTGGGCAACGTCATTAACCTGAGCACGACGGTTCCTACTACCACCAATGGCACCAAGACGGATAGCCAATCGTTCTGTTACGATGATCTCAACCGTCTGGTGTGGTCCGGCAATACTGGCACACCAACCGGTGGCAATCATTGTGGCCTGGCCCCCAACGGCACCACGGTCGGCACCTATCAGCAATCCTACAGCTATGATGCCCTGGATCGCCTGACCAATGGACCCTCGGGCAGTGAGACCTATGGCACCTTCCCGGCACACGGAGTGGTTACACTAGGCAACGTTCCCAATCAGTATGCTAGCTATGATGCTATGGGCGACATGACATGTCGCAACGTCGACACCACCTCGGGTCACAGTTGTGATGCCGCTCAGAGCGGAGCCATCATGACCTACGACAACGAGGGCCGTCTCGCCACCTGGGTCGCCCCCAACGGCACTGTGGCCAGCGATCAATACCTGTATGACAATTCGGGTCAACGTGTGCTGCAACGAGCCAGCAACACCGTCGGAAGCACGACCACGACTAGCGACACTATCTCCTTTGATGGTTTTACAGATGTCACCATCACAGGAAGCACCACTTCGACCACCAAATACTACAGCGTTGGTGGACAAATAGTGGCGATGCGCCAGGATGGCACCTTCTCCTATCTCATGCCCGACTTCTTGGGCAGCAATAGCATAGCGCTACGCTCTGATGGTTCGGTGCAAGCGGTACAACTCTTCTTGCCCTTTGGCTCAAATCGCTACAGCGATGGCACGATGCTCTCGCCCTTCAACTTCACTGGGCAGCGCCTTGATACTCAGACTGGATTACTCTATTACGGAGCCCGGTACTACGACACACAAAGTGGTCGTTTTATCAGTGCAGATACAGTTGAAACAAATCTAAGTGGATTAGATACCTATACGTATGTGCGGGGTAATCCAGAAACAGCGATTGATCCAAGTGGTCATAGCTTATGGGATGGTAATGATGCTGGTGGTAGTGGTGGTGTAATTGAACCAGGTTCAACCGATAATGGTGGTGACAGTGGATCGGGTTCAAGTAGTGGCGAAACTGGAGGCAGTAATTGGTGGGACAGCATCACTAATTGGTGGAATAGCTGGTTTGAGGGTGATGGAGGTTCTAGTTCTGCTGCCAACGGAGGGGGGAACTCCATTGGTGCGTTTGGTGACTTTGGATCATCTGGAGGCTCCCCTGAAGGAGAATCAGGTGCAGGAAGCTTGATCGGCGATGCAGGAGCAACCGGAGTAGTAGATGGTAGTGGAAATAGTACTGATGGGAATAGTGGAAGCAATGGCTCTGGGAGCACTCCTACAAATTCAGGGACCGAGACAAACCCAACAAGGATGAACCCTAATAATATTGGTTTCACTCAGGATACTGTACCTAATAGTGGGAGAATTAAAGGAGAAAATGGTGGTGCTTATACTGTAAAGGGCAATATTGCTGCATTGAAATCTGGAAATCTAACACCAGATGATCTTCCAGCCATAAGGGTTTTCAATGTAACAAATGAAATTTATAATTCGGGAGATATAACAGGTGGACCTGGGAATAAATTTACCGGAAATGGCCAGAACCTTTTGCTAGGTCAGTGGTATACTCTTGATAATAGACGATTGTTTGCTTTTCAACGCGCTGGGATAACAGACATTCCAGTAACGATATGGAAGGACACACAAGATATTTTAAATGAAGGATGGAAGTTTACAACCACAAAGTGGGGAATAGATGCTACGCTGAAATAATTTCAGTTTAGCTTACTAACCATTAGTGATCTCATTTGCCCTTCAATAGAAACAAATGAGATCACTAAGATAATATATAAAGGGGCACAAGCAATGAAGAAATTAGATGAAAATTTACTTCGTACTTTTAAGATAGATATTTCCAATGAGGAAAAATTTGATTATTTCAGCTTTAATATTGATACTAAATATAGCGAAAGTTGGGATATATTCGGTGTTCATTTCTCCTCTGATAATAAAATAGTATTGAGATTAATGCATTTCGAAGATGAAATGTTTGAAGATGAAATGTTTTCACCAGTAAAATTAGCTAGCCCTTTTGTTTCATTAAAATTTCTTGATTATCTAAATTTTCTTAACTTTATTAGGTTTTCCTTATTGAAGAAAGAAAAAGAAACAAACAACGGAGTATATTTTGAGTTGCTGGATGCGGAAGAGCTACTAAAGTTTCATTACCCTAAATCATTATTAACATCTGGAGTAGGAAGATGGTACAGATATAAAGAAAATGATGCTTCTGATAATGGATTAGTTAGTTTGATTAGTATTCCTCTTTATAATAAGAAATATGGTAATAATCAAAGCTTGTCTTTACGCTTCGTTACATTAGAAAAATCTCATTTAATAGATGAGCATTTTAATTTACTTTTTAGTAGCCATGGATTGGGTACAATTTCATTTTCAAAAGAGGCTCTAGAAGATCTAGTAAATATTTTAAGTAAGGTGGTAGACTAAGTACTGTCAATTGATATCTCTATTTAGATAAGTATTGTGTTCAGCTAGAAGGATCCACGTGGGCAGAGCACCTATGTAAGCTATGACGTGCTCAATCGCCCGCTCTGTAAAGGCACCACATCGACAGCGGTCAATCCGTGTAGTAGTAGTGCTTGTGCCACCTTCTTCTACGACAGCTATGACAATAGCAGCAATGCTAGCGTATCTTTCCCATCGAGGTGTACGGCACCCACCGGTTCGTTTGCTTCGGATCCGATTGGAACAGAGGCGGCGGATACGTTCCGCTCGACCGCCGGTAGCGGCTGGCGTTGTTCCGGCTACGACGAGCGGGGACGCCCCGATCAGAATAGCCTCTCGGTAACCGCTGATGGAACCACCACGACCCAGACCGTCAATGCGTCCTACAACGATGCGGGCCAACTGACCACGCTGAACTATCCCGATGGCGAACTGGTCACCTCGCAGTATGACAACAACGACTACCTGCGCTCGGCCTACTTTGGTGGTGCTGGTGTCACCAATCCCGTCACCTTCCTGGTGGGACAGGTCAGCTACACCAACGCGGGACAACTCTCAGGCCTGGCCTTTGGGGAAGCGCTGTTCCGACGGGTGTGCCAACACCCGTGTTCTCAACGAGCCTCTCCTACGACGGCATTCAGCGCCCGTTGACCAGTACGGCTTCCCGTTCTGGTACCACGTTCTGGAGCCAGACGCGCACCTACGACAATGTGGGCAACGTCATCAACTTGAGCACGACGGTTCCCACCACGACCAATGGCACCAAGACGGATAGCCAATCCTTCTGCTACGATGATCTCAACCGTCTGGTGTGGTCCGGCAACACCGGAACCCCGACCGGCGGTAATCATTGTGGCCTGGCCCCCAATGGCACCACGGTGGGCACCTATCAGCAATCCTACAGCTATGATGCACTGGACCGCTTAACCAATGGCCCTTCAGGCAGTGAAACCTATGGCACCTTCCCAGCACACGGAGCGGTCACGCTGGGCAGCGTTCCCAAGCAGTATGCTAGCTATGATGCTATGGGCGACATGACATGTCGCAACGTCGACACCACCTCGGGTCACAGTTGTGATGCCGCTCAGAGCGGAGCCATCATGACCTACGACAACGAGGGCCGTCTCGCCACCTGGGTCGCCCCCAACGGCACTGTGGCCAGCGATCAATACCTCTATGACAATGCGGGCAACCGCGTGTTGCAGAGTGCCAGCAACACGGTCGGAAGCACGACTACCACCAGTGATACCATATCCTTTGATGGTATTACAGACGTGACCATCACAGGAAGCACCACCTCAACCACCAAATACTACAGCGTGGGTGGAAAAACAGTGGCGATGCGCCAGGATGGGACTTTCTCGTACCTGTTGCCCGACTTCCTGGGCAGCACCAGCATTGCGCTGCGAGCCGATGGTTCGGTGCAAGCCGCGCAACTCTTCTCGCCCTTTGGGGCAACTCGCTACAGTGACGGCACCATGCTTTCGCCGTTCAACTTCACCGGCCACCGCCTTGATACCCAGACGGGCCTTCTCTACTGTAGGATAGGGAACTGGCGCGTTACTGCATAGCAGCACGTTTCCCGTCCCCTTCCTCCGAACCGGACGTGAGAGTTTCCAACTCATCCGGCTCTCCATTCGTGTCTTCTTCTCAATCGTTCTGCCTGCTCTTTATCCATCGTGGATAGCAGCATGGCAGGGTTGGCAAACGATCAGGGTTTTCCTTCTTCTTTTTAGCATCATCTGCGCCCACTCCGGTCGGACTTGTCCCATCCTTCTCAGATCGTCCAGTTTGCGGACCTGATGAACGACGCACTGATCATCTTTGATCTGGCAGAGTTCACAGGTGCCCGTCATGAGCCTTCGTATCACCTCCTTTTGCTCATAGCGGATGGTGGGCGGTTGTTGATCGACGAGCATTGCGTGTATGTTTCGCCTCAGAGGAATGGCTCCAAACCGTGCGACCAGCGGTGGTTTCCCTCCTTTTTGTGCCAGGGTTGCCTCGAAACCCTTCATGGGTCCATATGGGGTTTCAATATGGGTTTGGAACCGCTTGACCATGGCACGAGTTGTGCTGTGATACTTCGCTGCCAGCGTGTGTGTCAAGGATTGTTGGACCGCCCAACGGTACCGGTGCAGCCAGGACACATTCACCGCCAGCAGATAGTACTGGACAAATCCCCGATATTCCGCTTGAAAAGTATTCAAGATGGTATAATCAGAGCGGGAAGCCAGCGAGAAGCGTCGGAGTGGTTTTCCTCCTCGTTGGTACAGCGCAAGCTTTTTCTTCACCACATCCATGGGAACGCGAAGAGCGATATGTCCATTGACCCGCCGTCGCCCGTCTGCGGAGAGTTTCTCGTTGCAGTATTGGGCCTGGATGTCATAGCTCAAGAAGCGAGCCGCTTGCCTGTGGGCATGCGTGATCAAGGTCTTTTCCTGGGATAATTCTAGCTTGAGTTCGTCTTGCAGGTATTTCCCCAGGTCCTGCTTGATCTGTTCTGCTTCCTTGCGCGATCCGACAAATCCGAGTAGCATATCATCTGCATAGCGGATATACCGCAGGCGCCGGTACGTAGGATCAAACGGATCCTTCGTTGGGAGTTGTTGGGCTTTGCGCAGGTAGGCAAGAGCCTGGCGGTGCTCCCCATTTTGGCGTGCCCTGGCGCGTTTCTTGATGAAAGATTGATACACCGGATTATGTTGGCGGACCGTCCCTCGCGTGTAGCGTGGGATCAGATGGGTTTCCATGAAGTGGTCGAGTTGGTTCAGGTAGATATTGCTGAGTATGGGTGAAACAATGCCACCCTGTGGTGCTCCACTTAGCGTGGTGTGATAGCGCCAGTCCTCAAGGTATCCGGCCTGAAGCAGCTGTTTGATTAAGCGCAGAAAGCGTGGGTCATGGATTCTTTCAGCCAGTATTTTCAAAAGAACTGTATGATCGAGTCGATCGAAACAGGCGGTGATATCGCCTTCGATGAACCAGTGTACGCCTTTCCAGGTCTGCTGAATCTGGCTGAGAACGGTATGACATCCACGTTGGGGGCGAAAACCATGGGAGGCATCGCTGAATTGTGGCTCATAATAGGCTTCTAAAAGGCTGCGAATCACCTCTTGCAGAAGCTTATCCGTCCAGGTGGGCAAGCCGAGTTGCCGCATTTTCCCGTTCTTTTTGGGCACCTCCTTTCGACGAACGGGTGTCCAGCGGTAGCGTTCATGGCGCAGATCCTCGATGATCTGTTCGATTGTGGCGAGCGACATCGCGTCGGCTGTCTCGGGTGTCGAGCCGGGAGTCATCGCGCCAGCATTGGCGTAAATGCGTCCGTACGCTCTCACGTAGAGCCACGGATTGTAGAGTTGGCGGTAGAGATCATCTACCGGTTTGCCTCGTTTGCCTCGATCTTGAAGCATACCAAGAACAGTGTCGGAAGAACGCATATCTCATGCTCCTTTCTGTCTCGTGGTATATACACTCCTTACACCCCTTCCCCTTTGCGGAATGGACCCGCATCTTGTGGTGAGTACTATGGGTGTTCCGTCACCCTAGATCTTTGCTCAAGATCCGTAGGTGATCCCGCGTTCCGGTGACCTGATACGTATCGAGCACAGGGTAGGTCGCCTTTTCATTCCCTTATCATGGCTCAGTGCCAAACGTCTCTCGCGTGGAAGTTAGATTGGTCCATTATAAAAACCGATCTACGCGTGAGCATCGAGGTCCAGATGTTGTATCGATGGGAGACCGCGTCCTCCTTCTGGGAATTGGGCTTCAGGCAATCCAGCTTTGACCATACTGTGCGGATCTTGCACCGCCTGCTCCTAAACATCTTCAAAGCATCAGTGCGTTTCACGCATGCTTTTGTCCCCTCTGCCTTTCGCCTTCAGGTAAGCGTGATGATCCAAGAATGTTCCTCCAAATTCTTCCCGATTGCATCGGGGATATCAGGCCGCGTCCCGCGGCGCACATAACGCGCGGTATTATGATGCCTCGAGTGGCCGTTTTACCAGTGCCGATACGGTAGAAACCAATGCTGCTGGTCTGGATCCCTTTGCGTATGTGAAAGGCAATCCCGAGACATTCGCTGACCCAACGGGTCATGGCAGATGTAACACGGACGGTGATTGCACATATGGGTCTGGGCCTCCACCACCACCTTCTGATCCTTCACCTCCTCCTGGCGTCAGTGGTGTTGATGATGCCTGTCACAACATGGCTCTGTGTGGTCCTGGAGGCAATGGTGATTCTGGCGGAGGTAGTCCAGGCATGCAGTGTCATGGTGGTTGTGACATAGTTACGGCAGGTGGTACTCGGCAACCGCCACCAACTACTGCCGGATGCAACCCTGGTGTTGGAGCTAGCGATGCTTGTAATTCATGGGCTTTTACAGCATCTGGTACACGGAGCACAATGCTTAAAGAGGGCATTGATACGTCTTATCATGAGAAGATGCTTATGGGAGTGGTTCTTCAGATGATAGCGGATATTGTGATGCTTTTTAGTACAAAAGATACTATAAGATGGGTTCAGCTCTTTATAGATTTTGGTGGTCTACTCCTACGTTCAGCCTTACCTCAGATCACTGCATTAATACAGGATAATAATCCTTCGTTAAAGGGGTGGCTAACACGCTCACGGGTATGTCATCATGGATAAATAGAGCTCTAGGGACTGCGGAGGGACTAATGGGAGCCATATATAGTGGAAGGCTGTTGGCAAGATATGGGCTTCTGGCTCTTATGATTGCTACTGATGCATCATTGGGTCCAGTCGAGATGACCTTTAAACTAGTACTAACCTTTGCAGGTCCAGCCATCGCGGGTTTAATTGATCTTGGTGCTTTCTACATGTACGCGTCAGCAAACGATGATCTTGTGGAAGAGAACCGACAGAGCAGCATGAACATTGTAGATTGGTGCACTCAATATGGAAATGGAGCTTGTTGATGTTAACCTCCCTTTCTGTCTTACCTGATCAATGTAGAAAGCAGATAAAATAAGTATATAAGTATCGTTGTTCGTAATTATTATGCATTTAGATCAGCAGGATCATACGTGTTGCTGGTCTAAATGCGCTCTCATATAGATGATAAGTAGGAGGTGATATGAAGCAAGATAACAATGCATAACATTTTATACCTATCGTATGGAAGAGCAAATTGTTTCTGTACAGGAACGCAATTTGTCAATACGTTGTTTGAAGTAAGAATATGTATTGTACTATCTAAGTAGACGTGATTTCTTATATTTAAATACCGCAATTCCTCCAGAATGATCAGAGTACCCAGAACATACGAGAAAGAAGAAGGACTGATTATGGATACATTTGAGATATACCCTTTGCTTCCACTACCAAAGATTTATCGACCACCTATTATGTGGAAGATTTCTATGCTGTTTGCTTATTTTGCACTAATTTTAGTGTCACTTTTATTACTCGTATCATCTATAATGCTATTCAGCATTAGTCTGAGCCCTACAAAGATTGGAATCGTTCTGCTCACAAGTTTTATATCTCTTCTTATTATCTCTATTATGCTTGGTGCTTCTTTTTACCTGATAAATCAGCTCTGCTTGCGTCTTGAATTGTGCCCTCAAGGTATAATCTATTCGGCTTTCGGCCAACGTTTGTATACTCCCTGGACCAATATCTCGAGTTATGATTTCTTGGGAAACTCTAAAGTAATAATCTTGCATGAAGGTATCATCAAGGGCTCTCTGGAAGAGGGGCTACAACGTAATATAGCTGTCCGCGAAACTGCTAGATGGTATGTACGGTGGTGGTTAGGAAGTGCTCACACGCGTCTGCTTCTATTACCGCGGGCATTTTGGAATTTCGAACAAACTAATCTTGATTTACAGCTACTCGCCCGCTATTTACAAAAGTATGCGCCTCAAGCTTCTCAATTCTGAGACTGATAGAGGATATTTCCTCTCTTTTATCAAGTATTAGTGATTCTGGAGAGCACAACGAACAAAAAAAAGAATAAAGATGATGGCTGATTATTCCTGCCCTCCTTTTTGGCCGATGGATAATGTCGATGAAGGGCTTATTGAACCAGAATCGTTATCTTTGCAACAAGAGACGATTAACCTGTTACATAATTGGGTCGATCGTTACGATGTGATTTTGAACATGGAAACCCCGATTGCTTCTGGCTTCGAGACTCCTGAATCAGAATTGGCATGAAGAAGAGATGGCGTGGAGCTATGGAAGAAAGTCAAACAGGAGTTAGCTACGGACTATGATGTATATTACTTTGATGAGGTGCTAGGGAAATTGTTTGATTCACCAGAGCAGTTAGAAGAGATATTGAGTTTGAAGAACTGATGCTGAAATAATATATAGCCAATCGTCTAGGTACGGCCTTCTGGAGCCAGACGCGCACCTACGACAATGTGGGCAACGTCATCAACCTGAACAAGACGGTTGTATGCCAGCTACGATGCCATGGGCAACATGACCTGCCGCAATGTCGACACCACCTCGAGTCACGGCTGTGATGCTGCTCAAAGTGGGGCGATCATGACCTACGACAACGAGGGCCGTCTCGATACCTGGGTCACGCCCAATGGCACTGTGGCCAGCGATCAATACCTGTATGACAATTCGGGTCAACGAGTGCTGCAACGAGCCAGCAACACCGTCGGAAGCACGACCACCACTAGTGACACTATCTCCTTCGATGGCTTTACAGATGTCACCTATCACCGGCGGTACAACCTCGACCACCAAGTACTACAGTGCAGGTGGACAAAAAGTGGCGATGCGCCAGGATGGCACCTTCTCCTATCTGATGCCAGACTTCTTAGGAAGCAATAGCATTGCTTTGCGGGCTGATGGCTCGGTACAAGCGGTCCAACTCTTCTCGCCCTTTGGCGCGACCCGGTACAGCGACGGCACCATGCTTTCGCCCTTCAACTTCACGGGCCAGCGTCTTGATACCCAGACGGGCTTGCTCTACTATAATGCGCGATATTATGATGCGAATAGCGGACGTTTTACCAGTGCAGATACAGTAGAAACCAATGGGTCTGGTCTGGATCCCTTTGCATATGTGAAAGGCAATCCCGAGACGTTCGCTGACCCAACAGGGCATGGCAGATGTAACACGGACGGTGATTGCACATACGGGTCTGGGCCGCCGCCACCACCTTCTGATCCTTCACCTCCTCCTGGCGTCAGTGGTGTTGATGATGCCTGTCACAATATGGCTCTGTGTGGTCCTGGAAGCAATGGTGGGTTGAGTGGAACCAATGGAAATAGTCAGCCAACAACTGGAGGAGGTACGCAGTGTCACGGTGGTTGTAATATAGTTACGACAGACCATACTGTAAAATCGTCACCAACGCCAACAACACCTTCTTCTAGTGTTAAAGATTTGACGGGGCTTTTAATTGGAGCAGGTAAGATTGCCGCTGGAATAGGGATCGTAATTACAGCGTTTCTGAATTTTACGAAATCCTGTAATGGCAGTGTTAGAAGCTATTGCTCGATTTGCTCTAAAAAATGCTATTACGGGAGTTGTATGGCTGATTAATGATGGTTTGAGAGACGTATTAGCATCTTTTACGTATGTTGATCCTGCTGTCAAAGTATGGGTAGATATAGCTGCGGTTGTTTTAGATGTTATTGCGTTAGGAGTAAGTGCAGTTTCAACATTAAACTTAGTTAAGAGTTTTTCGGTTGTAAATAAATTGTCTGATGGCTTGAAATATTTAGCTACGAAAGCACAAGGATATATAGAAAAGAAGGCTATAGGTCCTTTGGCGACACAAAGGTTTGGTACCTTGGGGAACCATATCTGGAAATAATGTTCTTGGCGTCGGTCAACTTTTGAGCGATGCGCACACATTGGCAAATGATTGGAATGCGGGACAGTGCAATCTTAAAGATGGCTGCCCTTAAAATATTCTAAGATCGTAATTTGTAGTATTGGTTTGGAATAAGTATCTGATATGCTCTGTCTTGCTTCATTAAAAATATAAAGATATTTCGTATTTCTTGATATTTGAATGCGTAATATTGTAATTATGTTTTTCATAAAGCATTGATAGGCATACTTTTCTTGTATCGAGCTTTTTTTCTGATAGAGCATACCTTTTTCTTGTATCGAGCTTTTTTTCTGATCACATGGAGGTCTATTAGATTCAAGGGACGGGAATTACTATATCGATCTGTATTTAACAGATTCTTTTTCCCTTTATTTGACAAGTACATGCTGTTGCTCTCGACACATGTGCGTACTCGACTAATATGCTCTAGAGCGAGAGAATGGAGATTGTTATGAAAGATTTTTCCTTGATACTAAAGTTGTTCGTAAAAAGATTCTTTTTGCCTGTAGGTTCTCTTTCAAAAGAATTAGCCCCCTATGATCCTGTTGATAAACCTATTCTTTATTATGAAGCTCTTTTGTTCCGAATTGTATTGATCCTTTCATTTTTAGGAAAGACTATTATTATCTTTAATGTTTTGGAAATGCGCTGGAACTTTCTTCTTAGTGCGATTCTTTTGCTATTACTAGCAATAGTAATTTTTAACTCACTTTTTCATTTAATAATACCACCCCGATTTTCTGCTAGCCGTTTAGCTATTATCGTAGTGTCCTCGATAATGTTTTTAGTACTAATTAGTAAGTAATAATGTGTATAATGGCGTTGGAATTCTGATACTTCCGCATAAACGATATTGACGGTGAACCCTAGTAGCTTCTTTTTCAGTGACAGGGCAAAGTAATTGAACGAAAGCTGAGCATTGGGTTTGAGTATAAGGTGATCAGATGTGAGGCGCAATTCCTCACGCGCGAGGTGAATGTGGATTGGCTATGCTCTGCAGTTACGACTGGACCTCAATCTGTAAAGTGGGCATGGGAAAGTAGATAACGAACCTAACGAGTATCGAAGTCTGATGATGGCTACACCGATGTCACCATCACCGGCGGTACAACCTCGACCACCAAGTACTACAGTGCAGGTGGACAACGAGTGGCGATGCGCCAGGATGGCACCTTCTCCTATCTGATGCCAGACTTCTTAGGAAGCAATAGCATCGCGTTACGCTCTGATGGTTCGGTGCAAGCGGTGTAACTTTTCTCGCCCTTTGGGGCAACCCGGTACAGTGATGGCACCATGCTTTCGCCATTCAACTTCACTGGACAGCGCCTTGATACCCAGACGGGCTTGCTCTACTATAACGCGCGGTATTATGATGCTTCGAGTGGCCGTTTTACCAGTGCAGATACGGTGGAAACCAACGGTTCTGGCCTGGATCCCTTCGCGTATGTCAAAGGTAATCCCGAGACGTTTGCCGATCCCACGGGTCATGGCCGATGTAACACGGACGGCGATTGTACGTATGGGTCTGGTCCACCACCACCACCTTCTGATCCTCCTGGTGTCAGTGGGGTTGATGATGCCTGCCACAATATGAATGTATGTGGCCCACCGCAGACACCGACACCACCAACATCGACACCGCCAGCAACAAGCAGTGGAGGTGGTGGGTATTCATGTGGAACTCCTGGAAGTGGTACTCATGTGCAAGGAGGTGCATGTGTCGCTAACCCTGACCATACGCAAGCGAGAAATCAGGTAAGGAATGATAAGGTGGCTCCTAAAATTTATGAAGCTATGGGGCTCATAACTGCAGGGGCCTTGCGTTAATATTGATGGATTTCTTGTCATTCAAATACAATATAATTTCTTGTCATTCAAATACAATATAGAGGAAGCGGAATTTCCGCGTGCTATATCAGTATTAATAGATGCGCTCGGTATTCTTGGTGAGATTGCGAATGCTGCATCCAGTGTTAATCCAGGCTTTACTGCAATATCAAGTGCCCTCCAGGCAACTGTCCATACTGTCTTAACTTCTACCTATGGTGTGCTTAGCACGTATAAGGCTGTTATGGCTGGTGCAGCATGGCTTAAAGGAGTTTTGCAACTGGGACTGTCATTCATAGGTTTTACTGCAGGTGGTTTACCTGGTGCGGCATTAGATCTTGCAGTTAAACTTGGTAAGACGGCATTGATCTATAGTGGAAGAGCGCTTGGCCATAGTCTAATGACGTATGGAGGTGTTATGTTAGCTGATGCTCAACATCAACAAACTATGGATGTAAATGACTGGTGTACACAGTACGGTCAAGGAGCGTGTTCTGGTGTGTAGAGGACCTTTGTAGTTAGTTATGCTAAGTAATTTATACTACTGTTACTGGACATGTGCCTTTATTGAAGGTTTCTCCCTTTCTGGCTGATGATATTTAGCCGAAGGATGGAGAAGATGTTTAACTAATACTAATAGAGCATGTTATGCGATTTTCTCATAACATGCTCTTACAAAGCCAATTTAAGAGATAATTATTTCTTTGAAGCTGAGCGTGGGCTGATCTAGTTTAGCTGGAGACCTCGGGTTGTACGAGAAATATTTCAAAAGGAGAAAATGTTATGCTGAGAGACAATATTTATCGGAAGAATAGAAGCTAGAAGCTATCCAAATGGCTGTTATGTAGAGAAAGAATTATTGGAGTTCTTCAATATTTTGGATCACTAATAGAGCTTTTTATAAATAGAGCAAACATTTCGAGCAATACGGAAAGAAGACATAGCTGGGTAATCTGCTTAATAAGAGAAAGAGTTATGCTATTTCAAATGTAATCTGGGAGTATTCCGTATATCGCTTTGTAACTACTCAGTACCTTGAGAAAAGCTGGACAAAGCTGATAAACTAAGAGCATGACAGAAGAAGAAGTGAGAAATCTTCAGAAAGCCTACCGAGAGCTCAAAGAGCAAGCAGAGGCATTCAAAGAGCAAGCAGAGCAGAAAGATCGCAGGATCGAAGAGCTCGAAGGATTGCTCATAGGTGCCTTGTTGCGCATTGAAGAGCTTGAACGGCGATTGGGAAAAGATAGTCATAATAGTAGTAAACCTCCTTCCAGTGATGGATTGGGTCGCAAACCTGGCAAACAGCGGCGCAAAAGCGGCAAGACTTCCGGTGGACAAGCCGGTCACCACGGTCATACCCTGATGCAAGCATTGACTCCTGATAGCGTCGTGCTTCATCGTCCAACGCACTGTGAAGCATGTCAGTACCCTCTTGAGCAGGAGGCAGCTATCACCAACGAACGCCGTCAAGTCCACGATCTGCCCACGTGGCGTTTGCTGGTCGAGGAGCATTGCCGACAAGCAATCTGCTGCCCCTATTGCCAGCATGTGACGCAGGCGTCTTTTCCGGCAGGCGTCGATGCTGCTGTCCAGTATGGCCCGCAGGTCCAAGCCTTGGCGGTCTATCTTTCCCACTTTCAACTGGTGCCACTGCAACGCACCTGTGAAGCTCTTGCTGATCTGTGCGGGTGTCAGTTGTCCGAAGGCACGCTGGTCCGTTGGATTGCTCAGGCAGCCAAGACCCTTGAGTCGAGCATCGAGCGGATCAAAACCTTACTGCTGGCCAGCCCCTTGCAACATGCTGACGAAACGGGGATGCGTGTCAAAGGCATCTTGCATTGGATGCATCTCAATGCGACTCCCTGGCTCACCCTGTACTCCTGGCATCGCAAACGAGGGCATCAGGCTCTGGAGCAGATTGGGATCTGGCCACACTATCAGGGCCGCTCCATGCATGATCGCTGGTCCAGCTATGATCGCTACCTCTGTACCCATAGCCTCTGCGGAGCCCACCTGCTACGCGACTGCCTGTATGTCGCCGAACAGGAGAAGCAGCCTTGGGGACAAGCCATGTTCGATCTGTTGCTGGCGATGAAGCAAGCCGCTGATCGCTGGCGCCTCCAAGGAGCGAGCGCCGTCCCCACCCCCGAACGGGAGCAGTGGCTTGCCCAGTATTTTGCCATTCTGGCCGCTGGCTTTGCCACGCATGCCGCTCAAGCCCCTCCCCCAGGAAGTCTGCAGCCCAAACGACAAGGACGCAAAAAACAGGAAGCCTCCAAGAATCTGCTCGATGCGCTCTTAAAGCGAGCTGATCAAGTGTTGGGTTTTCTGGAGGACCTGTCTGTGCCTTTTACCAACAATCTCGCCGAACGAGATTTACGCATGGTGAAAGTGCAGCAAAAGATTTCCGGAACCTTCCGCAGTGACGATGGAGCTACGGCTTTTTGCATCATTCGCAGCTATCTTTCAACCATGCGCAAGCAGGGGCGCTCAATGCTTGCTGCCATTGCTGCGGTTTTTGCTGGTTCTCCTTTCCCCATTGCATGGGCTACTGAGTAGTTACATCGCTTTTTAGTAAGGAGAGTTTTCATGGAATCAAGGCAGGAAGTCGAATTTCCTAGGAGCATGTATCAATTGGCAGAACAACATCATGTTGGTCATCCCCTTGCTCTCTATAACCTGAGTATACAATGGAAGCGTTATCTGAATCTAATCAATTATTTTTCATTGATTGCCATGTCCTGTGCTATATTATTTATTCTCGTTGTAACTTCTATTTTTTCTATCACGTGATTAGACATCAGATTCTGGATGTCCAATTTGGGCTTATAATGATCCTCTTTAGCATCTTTATGTGTTTTTTGGGTTGTGCTTTTTTTATATATATTAGACATATATATAAATATTGGAGTCCTCAATCTGTCCTTATTTGTGCAGAAGGATTTTTAGTGGTTTCCCCAAAAAAGGTGACGGTGGTTCACTGGAATGAGGTACGAGGATTGGTAAAAGTGCCTGGATTTGGCAGGAAAAAGAATTATATGCTTTATCGCATCCACCAAACTTCACTCACGTTGAGTAATATTTATGAGGATTTTGATGGCTTGATTGACCTCGTCAAACAACATATCCCACAACAATTGTCTCAGTGACCGCCGATGGCACCACGACGACCCAGACGGTCAATGCGTCCTATAACGATACAGGCCAAGTGACCACACTGAACTATCCCAATGGGGAACTGGTCACCTCGCAATATAACAACAATGACTATCTCCAACAGATGCTTGTACAAGCCTATCGGTAACAGGAATGTCAAGCGTATAGACTCGTTTTAGATGTTGCTGAGTATTTTCTTGTTTGATCCTATATTCTGTTTAGACAGAGGGGATCACTACCGTATATTGAATGTTATTCTTACTTGCATGGAGAATCTAGCATGCCTACTATACCAGAATATATGAGAAAAGCTGTAGAGGTTTTCAATATTGGCGATGATGATGACTGGAGGCTTGACAAGCAAATTAACGAACTTTCCTCACATTGGGGGGGCTGGGATGTTCCGACGTTACAAAAGATATTGGCCCAGCAAGAGGTTTCTCATGATGATCAATTGATTGCCCTTCTGGCCATCGGTTTTGCCGGACAGCCTGAGTCTTTTTTGATATTCTGCAACCGTATTTACAAAGCTCAAGGTGGATGAGCGACTCATGAGCGCACTCGGTCTCTGGGAGACGCATCGTGAACTGTCCTTTTCACTTTTATCTCAGCTTTTAGAGACGAATATTGTGACATCTGGCGAGTTTGCTCATGTGGAGCTATTTTGGTTTTTGAACAAGCGGGTTAGAGTACTCTCATTTTTTTTACAGTGGAAAGATCAGCGTGTTATTTCTACCTTACGACATTCGCTCATCGTTACTTTAGAAATGGAACGGCAATTAGTGATTGATGCACATCTGTATAAAGTTCAGGATTTTATATAGAAATATTGATGCATTATCAAATCGATGTGGTTTTTATCTTGGGAATGCTTGATGCATTTGGAGTCCTTACGGGTATACAAATGAGTGAAAAGCGCCTGAGGAAACTGATGCTTCACCTCGTTTTGGGATCGATCATGAAGCATACTGATGTCCCTAGCGATATATTCTTAATGGACTTGGAGGTAAAAGATTCCAATCCTCTGTATCAGACGTTTGCGAGGATCTTGGAGCAGAAATTTGGATTAACCGCTTCTGAATGCCAATCAGCTATCCATGCATTTTGGGCTTATCCGTTCGAGCTTGATGAGGAGTTTCATTGAGAAGGATTGCCTGAGAGATAGTATATAGAGGTTTCAGGAGTTTACTTGGGTCAAACACCTCACCATATGCCGGATTATGGCAAGACAGATCCACGTTCCTTCAATGTACTTCGTATTCCTGTCGCACAGACTGAACCAGGCCAACTCTTCTCGCCCTTTGGGGCAACCCGGTACAGTGATGGCACCATGCTTTCGCCTTTCAACTTCACTGGACAGCGTCTCGATACCCAGACGGGCTTGCTCTACTATAACGCGCGGTATTATGATGCGAATAGCAGACGTTTTACCAGTGCCGATACTGTTGAAACAAATATGATTGGATTAGTGGAGCAAATTCAACTTGACAGCTTTAGGACAAAGGATAAGTTATAGACACATTATGAGAGGAAAATATACATATGGCGAATGAACAGCACTTAAGCATTATCCAGGCTGGTTATTTTGATTGGAATGAATGGAGATTAAGGTATCCCGACATGCAACCTGATTTGAGCGAAGCATGTCTTTTTGATGTAGATTTGAATGCATTCGATCTTCATCATGCAAATATGCATGGCGTAATATTGAATGCTTGTCCCTTAACATTTGCCAATCTTTCAAGAGCAGATTTAACAGGTGCGACACTTATCGAAACCATCTTGATTGAAGCGAATCTCTCTCATGCTATCTTACAACATGCTAATCTCGTTCAAACTGACTTTACTGCCGCAGACCTGAGTCATACAGATCTGCAAGGTATCTGTGCTGTAAGTGCTAGTTTTAGTAATGCTACTATGAGCCATGCGAATCTTAAGGATGCAGATTTGCGCCTTGCGAGATGTCAAGAGGTGGATTTGCGGCACGCTATCCTCATGAATGCTCAGCTGGCAAACACAGATTTTGAAGCCACAAATCTGAGTGGAGCCAATTGTAGAGGCGCGAATATCCAATCTGCATCGCTTAAAAACTGTGTTTTAAATAATACTGATTTGAGCCATGCTGATTTGGTTGGGGCTAACTTTACGAATGCAAATTTAGGCACGGCTCATCTACAAGGAGCCTTCGCAGTTCATGCCATCTTTATGGGTAGCCAACTGACCGGTGCTATTCTTGATGAGGTAGATTTAAGATGGGCAGATTGTAGATATGTAAATGCGCACCAAGCGATGTTTACCAAGGCAAAATTAATAGGCGCAGATTTCTTGGAAGCAAATCTCAGTGGTGCTCATTTTGAACATGCGGATTTACGCTATGCATCATTCAAGAGCAGCAACTTAAGTGGAGCCGATTTAAGTGGTGCTGATTTAAGAAAAGCTATTTTCGTTGGTGCTAACCTGACGAATGCGAATGTCAGCAACGCCCTCTTATCTGGTGCTGATTTAAGATCTGCAAATTTACAAAGTGCTAACTTCGATGGAGCCGATTTGTCAAACGCAAAACTATAAATCCCTTACAAGAATATACTCTTCTGTAACTTGGGCTCCCCTTTAGATAAAGGGGAGCCAAAAAGGAAACATTAATGTTGTTATCATTGAGCATTTTTGATAAAATGGCTACATAGCTAAAGCTATTTTAAAGATCATGATGTTGAATACAGGTGGTAACATGCTAATTTAAGGCGCTCTTCCCATTGTTTGCCAGTAATTAACATTTTTGTGATTAATTATACTATCCATAAGATAAAAGATGAATCAGCATGAAAAGTCTTTAAATAATTATAAAATGCTCAAGCCGGAATTATTCCCGCTCCTTTTAAGGGTAGAAGTTCATGAGCAATACTCTTATGATATTTTTGAGATTGAGCCGATTGTTGAATTATGGTTCTATTCAAGTAATAGCGTTGAAGCGTTAAAGCAATCTCTTCATGTACGTTTTTATGGTCTGAATTTTTGCCCAATGAGTATAAGTAGTACTAAGCCTCTTCGCTTGGATGTGATCTTCTTAAAAGAATGGCATTGGGAAGACTTAGTGTTTGAAGTTCGCGCTTTTTCTGATGATGGGATACTAGACGCTGATCCTTTTTATTGCCGACGTTTTGATGCCCAGATAGAAATCACTGAAAAAGAGAGGAATTAAATATATAGTAAAGATGCTTAAACTATTAAATGAATGATTTTGTACAGTCACCACCCGAGCACCAATGCTGGACAACTCTCCGGCATGGCCTTTGGTGGTACGGCTCTCCCGACCAAGGTGCCAACTCCAACGTTCTCGACGCGCCTCTCCTACGACGGCATTCAGCGCCCAGTGACCAGCACGGCCACCCGTTCTGGCACCACCTTCTGGAGTCAGACGCGCACCTATAACAATGTGGGCAATGTCATCAACCTGAACACCACAGTGCCCACGACCACCAATGGGACCAAGACCGATAGCCAATCCTTCTGTTACGATGACCTCAATCGCCTGGTGTGGTCTGGCAACACCGGGACACCGACGGGCGACAATCATTGTGGCCTTGCTCCTAATGGTACAACGGTGGGCGCCTATCAGCAATCCTATAGCTATGACGCTCTGAATCGCTTAACCAACGGACCTTCTGGCAGTGAAACCTAAACTGCTCCTCCAATCTATTCAGCAAGTTCTGGTGGATGGACAAATCTCTACACGAATTCATCTGTGCCAGGCGTTCTAGCTCCACCGTCTGCGCCATGTGACTATAATTGTGAAACAGGGAACTTTCTCATCACATCTGCTTTGATCGATTTGGGGCTTCTCTATTGCGTGGTTGATCCGATGAAAGGATGAATGATACGTACAATGTATGATATTTTTCTGCAAAGAGGGTGTTCTTCCTTGCCCGATATGACAGGTCTAGTGGAGCAGATTCCTGCATTAGCAGATCCACTCGTGCAATCACGTATTGTCCAACGGGAAACGCAGCCAGGTTTTCTTGGATTGAACCTACCCTCTTCCCTTGCTTCCACACTTTTAGAATGTCTTATAGTAGCAGAGGCCAGTGCATGCCGGCTTCCAGTGGCCTATCGGCAGCCTTCTCTGACACTCAATGAGATAACTGCGCTTGCTACACACATCCTTAGGAAACAGCAGGTAGAAAAATTTCCTGATGCTTCTTTTGGACCAATTCAAGGACCGTGTGATCATGGTGTATGTTTGGGATTTTCTATTGGTTCTATACGAGGTATCCTCTCTGTTAGCGTAGATAAACTCGATGGGCATCTTTGGTCAAGTGAAGAATTGCAACATTTGTATGATGAGAGTCGCTTGATTCGACGAAAATTAGCGTATGCAAAGGCGTGCGCCGCTGGTCTTCCCATGACGCGTTGGCAAGAGCGTTTTGATTCCTACGATATTGTGATCTCAAGGAGATGCCGTACATGGCCCCAACTCCAAGAACTTATTTCAGTTATTCCGGAACTTGCAAATCCTCATGTGCAAGCCTATTTTCTAGGAGATAGAACAATTCCTGAGGAGCAACTCAGGCATTTTAGAGACCTCCCATTTTTAGGCTTAGCCCTCTCGTATGAATTAGCTGGACAGTTAGCTCAACGGTTACAGGAGGCTGGAGCACAAGCCAATCGTATACCAATCGAGTATCGGGAACCACGTATACGTCTTCAGGAGGCTCATGTGCTTGCGGAACAGGAGATTATGGACCTGCATGAAAAGGCGGTTCCTCATGATACCCTAGGCCCGGTAGAATTGTCCGAATGGCAATGGACGCCATATTGGGTCTTTGAAGCTCGTTCTCCTGAATTAATCGCCAAAGGACACATTCCAGGGAGGCTATTTGCACACATTGATAAATTAGATGGGCACGTATGGACCTTCGATGAGATGTATTTGTTCATCGGACAAGGAACAATCATGTAAATAGCGATTTATACTTTAATGTTTGTATTATTCTAAATTTATTGATTTATTATATTAAAAATATTAAATGCAGTTATGCAATGCATGTGTACATCAGTATTATGCTGATGATCTGGGTGAATGTTAGTAGGCATAAATTGCTTAGAAAACTTCCATGACTGCGAACATCTACTATTTTAAGTTAGAAGAGAATGGAGAAAGGAAAATTTTTTAGTATATTGGGTCAAATCCATACCACAACATCGTTTTGCTAGTAAATGACATCCGAAGTGGTTCTGGATCACTCTTGGTATACCTTTAGGTACTCTTAAAGTGAAGCTATTTTTTGCCAAATTCTATTATTGGGCGGGATTATTAGTGTTTTTAGCAAGCATTATTATATTATTTATTTGCATTGTAGGCTTTAAAGGATGGTCTGAAAAACATATTGGGCATCCGAATATGTGCGGATCTTTTTTTCTCAGTATGTATTCTATCCTCCTGTTGGTGTGATATTGCCGACACATTTTGTTTGCTTTATTAGTGGATTGATTTTGTTGTGTGTTGTAGCTCCACAAGCCCATCATCAAAGTCTGATCGGTTGTGAAGAAGGATTGCTCTTCATAAAAAAGAGAAGTATTTCTTATGTACCCTGGAAAGACATCCACGTTCGTATGAGGCACGAGCCTTATCTCGTTTATGACGTCTTTTACTCTGAAGGGAGAGGGACAAAAAATCCCTATCTCTTTTGACTACGAAAATTACACACAACTATTTATGCTTCTTCAACAAAAAGCAGGAGCGTGAAAAAGGGATGGAGTATTGCAACTGAGTCAACGTTGGCCTGATCTCTATTTGGGGCTGAAGGATAAAAATGTATAGGGGTAAGCTGAATGCAGAAAGATGTCTTCTTGCAGGCGGATTGTCTGTTTGTTGTAGCTGCGTAGAGATAATTCCATAGTCAATACTATCGACCTGTTTGTGTGAAATGGAAGGAGCGACGGTAATGGCCAATCCAGAGCATCTACAGCTATTTCGTGACCCTCAGCAGTGGGAGGCGTGGCGTCTGCAATTCCCAGACATCGTGCCAGATTTACGTGCGAGCGATGTGTCGCCTCTTGACCGCCTGGGTGGCAGAAATGTACAACGCGTCAATTGGTCAGAGGCCGATCTGAGTTATATGGATTTGACAGGTATGAACTTTGATGGAGGCTGCTTCACCCATGTATTTCTCAATTCGGCACAATTGCTCAACGCCTCTTTTGCTTTTGCTGACATGCGTCACGTGGACCTTTCTTTTGGGCGTTGTTATGGGGTGAACCTGTCTCATGCCAACCTGCAGGAAGCATGGTTGGTGGAAACGAAGATGGAGTATGCGCAGTTGCAGCATGCGAATATGTGCAAGGCCCATCTACGAAGAGCTGATCTTCGTTTTGCTGATCTTCGAGGAGCGACGCTTGCAAAAGCACAAGCCTGTGAAGCAGTGCTGTTAGGTGCTAATGTTGCCGGAGCGGATCTGACGGGTATGGATTTGAAAGGGGCAGATATGCGATGCGTACCTCTTTTGGAAACGCAGAGTGGCAACGATCTCACCCAGATACACCTGAGTCAGGCGAACCTCAGCGGGCTGAATTTGCGTGGAGCTCTCATGCAAGAAATGGATTTGCGACATGCCTATTTTCAACATACCGATTTACAGGGAGCGGATCTTCGAGGGGCGAACCTGATTGGCGCCATCTTCGAGCAGACAATGATTGCTGGAGCTCTCCTTGATGGAGCCTCCCTTGATTGGGATGCGATCGCGCGATCCGATGATCTTCTAACCTTGCAGCAGAGACCAGACATGTGGTGGGAAGGACAGACACGCCAACGCTGGCAATGGGACCAAGCCTGAGTAACTCATCTTTCTTTCTCTCGAGCGGATCTGCAAAAGGAACATTGTTGCGTTTATATATATGTAGAGGAAGGAACAATCCTGATGGCTAATCTAGAACATCTTCGTCTGTTTGTTGAGCCTAAGAGTTGGGATGCGTGGCGTCAACAACATCCACACATTATGCCGGATCTTAGTGAAGTCGACCTTTCCGGTAGTAAAACGTGGACGCGTAAGTTACAGGGGGTGAATGCCTCGGGTTCTCTGTGGCATTATATGAATCTTTGCGATGCCAATTTTGATGGAGTGCTTCTGATCGGTGCGGCCTTGAGCTGTGCATTCTTAATTGATGCGTCTTTTGAGGGGGCTGATTTGCGTGGTGTTGATTTGTTTGCGGGCATGTGTAGTGGGGTCAACATGCGTACTGCCAATTTGCAAGGAGCGTTTCTGGCGGCTGTCTCTATGAATGATGCGAAGTTATGCAGCGCGGATTTACGAGAGGCGACGCTTCGCAAAGCCATTCTTGAAAGTTCGGATCTTCGAGGTGCCAACTTTGCGGGAGTCCACGCGAGTGAATGTGCCATCTATAATGCCAATGTCGCGGGAGCTGATCTGACGGGAGCTGATTTCCGCTGGGCTAGATTATCGAGGACGAACCTTTTGGAGGCGCGCAACGGCCTTGATCTTATGCACCTTAAACTTCGTGGCTCTTCGCTAGGACAGACCAATTTGCGTGGCGCACTGATGAGAAATATGGATTTGAGAAAAGTCTCTCTCTACCAAGCGGATTTACGGGGAGCCGACCTTCGGGGAGCGGACCTCACGAAGGCGTATTTCGATCAGACGATGGTGGCTGGTGCCCTGTTTGATGACGCGCTTGTGGATTGGGACCGGGTAACACGATCGAATGATCTCCTGACCTCAAATGAAGGACCATATTGGGACGATTGGGAGAAATGGCACCAGGAGGAAGACGCGGAGTAGGACGAAGCATGAGCATTTACTTCTGGAGGGTATGTACATATGCACACGTTTTCTTTTCCAAACGGCTTGAAATTTTTGGATGGCCGCATTTGGGAACCCGATCAAGTAAAAGTATGGATGAATTCAGAAGCTATTCACTATTTTAGAATTCACATTTCATACGAAACTCTTGCTGTGCCTAATCTGGAAAACATATGCGGGCTTTCTTATCTCAGGGCGGACATGGATAAAACAATGGTAAAACTCATAAGCAGAAGAATAGTTAGACACAGTTAAAATTGTAATACTGTTCGAAACTAGCACCAGATTCTGGGACGTTTCTGCGAATTGAGCAGTGGGAGAGAGGAGGCCAGCAAAGAAGGCATCCTCATAAATCGTGTTCAGTGCTGATAAAGGAGCTAAAGAACCAACACCAGGAAAACTCTTTTCATTTTGCATTTCTTAAATCAGCACCGGCTAAAATAGCATTTCTTAAATCAGCCCCTTTGAGATCAGCACCGACTAAAATAGCGTTTCTTAAATCAGCCCCTTTGAGATCAGCACCGACTAAAATAGCGTTTCTTAATGATGCACATTGTAAGTTTGCATTGCTACAATTGGCCCCCCTAAGGTTTGTTCCTATGAATTCAGCACTCCCTAATTTGGTATTTGTGAGGTTAGCTTGGCTCAAATCTGCGTAATTGCAGGTGACAAGTCTTAAATCAGCTTCTTTAAGGTTTGCTCCCTCCATATGAGCATGATTGAATATAGCACTGGTTGCTAATACACCTTGTAAATTTGCCTCATTCAAATGTGCTTCACTAAAGTCTGCTCCGACTAAGTCAGCATGATATAGTATGGCATGAGATAAATCAGCTTTTATAAAGAGAGTTTCAGTGAAGGTCGCATTTGATAAATCAGCTTCAGAGAAATTTGTATATGTTAAGGCACAAGCTCCCATCATTATTTTTTGCATATTGGCACGGTAAAAATTGCATCTATTTAGTTCTAACCCAAAAAGATCTGCGTTACTCAAATCTGGTTGAATTTCAGGGTATTCTGATCGCCATTTATCCCAAGCTAAATCGCCAGACTGAACAATGCGAAGATGCTGTTCGTTTGCCATATATATTATCCTTTACTGTAGTATTTTTATACTTTATCTTTTTTACTAATGTTGTCAAGTCATTAGATAGACTCTAAAAGTGGTAATCCTTATAGCGGTACCGTTTGTCAAGACAAAAAACGGGCCCAAATAAGATAAAACTCAGCAACATGAGAATGAGTATTTTACGTTACGCTTATCAACGTTGCCGATAGATTTGAGCTGGCGTTTGATAGTCAAGTGACTGATGCAAACGCTGGTGATTATAAAATTCAAAGTACGCTTGTATTCCGTTCCTTACGTCCTTAACGTTTTGATACTCCCTGAGATAAATGTCTTCATATTTCAGAGAGCGCCAGAGCCGCTCCACAAAAATGTTGTCTAAGGCTCTTCCTCTCCCATCCCAGCTGATGCGAATATGATTGGCTTGCAATCGCTGCACAAACTCTGTGCTCGTAAATTGGACCCCCTGATCGCTATTGAAAATGGTTGGCGTCGCTTGGTTCAAAGCTCGCTCCAAGGCTTCCAGGCAAAAACTCGTATCTAAGGTGATGGAGAGTTCCCAGGAAAGCACGTAGCGGCTCCACCAATCCAGCACAGCGACCAGGTAGACAAACCCGCGTGCCAGGCGGATATAGGTGATATCCGTGCTCCACACTTGGTTCACAGTGGTGATCTCCACATTGCGCAGCAGGTAGGGAAATCGTTGCTCCACAGCTCCAGGCTGGCTCAGGCGCGGATGAGGATAGATCGTTTCTAAACCCATCGTGCGAAGCAGGCGACGGACCCGTTTGCGTTCGACTCCATAGCCTTGTTGGTTGAGCCAGTTTGTCATTTTTCGTGTGCCATAAAACGGCGTCCGCGTGTATTGCTCATCTAATAAGCGCATCAACATGAGATCTTCCTCACTGACTGCAACGGGTTGATAGTAGTAGCTCGAACGCGCAAGCCCCAGCAGTTCACACTGGCGTCCAATGGAAAGCTGCGGATCGTTAGGATCGATGAGTTGGCGCTTGTGCTCAACGGAGCTGGCCTGATTTTTTTTTCAACCAGTCCAGTTCCACTTTCAACTGACCGATTTGTTGATACAAGGGCGCTGTGAGGTCTTCCTCACTTTTTTCCTGGCCAGGACCGCGTGTCGAGAACACGGCAGGTAATCCGTCAAGCGCTTGTTTTTTCCATTGAGCAATTTGTGTTGGATGAACCCCATACTCAGCCGCTATTTCGTTGGCGGTTTTGTTGCCGCGAATGGCTTCGAGTGCTATTTTTGCTTTCAATTCTGCGCTGTATCGTTTGCGTGGTCCTGCCATAATCTTTCTCCTTTTGCACTCATTCTGATACAGCTATTTTATCTTATTTGCCTGTCCAGGATTCCGGTACCATCATACCTGCAGCCTCAGAGAAATAACAGGACTAAACGCTTTATGAAAATAAATGAGTGAATGGGAACAATCACCTGAAGATGATTTGGCATTTTTAACTGCTGACCTCCTTCCATTTTGATCAAGTTTCATTCTTATCCAATATAATGCCACAATATCCGCAGAATAGATCTTCATTGTTCACTCGTTGTTTGCATGCATGGCAGTGAGAATGAGTGATCTGGGTTGGGATGTTTTCTTCACTCATTGCTAGCGTTGATGTTAGTTGTGTTTTTCTCATAGAGAAGGTGGCAGTTGTTTGCGCTGGATAAAGATTTGAAATAGCCAGTTGCGTGGCTGTGATCACATCTAGTTTTGGCTTATGCGTGTTAAGGTAATTCTTATGAGGAGCACAATTTTCTCTTCGGCGTGCTGTATGTGGTTTCTTCACTCCATAGGTTTCGGCGATGATAATCATGGCGGCGACCAGGATCGTGGTGCTGATCAGGATGATGATTGCTTGTGTTGTGTGTGACATGTTCGTTCCCCTTTTATTTCAATAAGCTGATAGGGGCAACACACATTGCCCCTCATATAGTCATGTTATAGTTCTGCTTGCTGGCTTACATTTATCTGTAGGTCTTCTTCGTGTTGTTTGAGCCAGGTGCTGCATGTGGCGCGACGCGCTTTGGCTCTTTGAGCCAGGTCGCGTGCCGATATGGGCTTATCATTTTTCTGTTCCGTTCTTTCCTCCAGCAGCTCCTCGTAGGCTTGCGCGATCCGTTGTTCCGCTGGCTCTGTTTCGGGCTTGTCTTCCTCTGCGTTGGTGAGCAGGAAGAGTTTGGGAGGCTCCTCGATAGAGGGTGCTTCAAGTTCTTTTTCTTCGCTGACGTTGATATTTTGGATAATGCCTTGTAGTGCAAGGGCCAGCTCGTTGTAATCTATTTGCGGGGTGGCTTCCTGTTTGTCCTGCTGTTCTTGTCTATGCCAATCGTCGCGGAGCTCGTTGAAGGAGAAGTTTTTGAGTCGGGAGGTGAGGAGGAAGCCGATCACGGCCACAGCGCGCAGGGCGGTCATGATCCAGAGGGGGATGACGCCGGAGACGCCTTTGTCCGAGACGGGGAGGCCGGCGGCGTGGCCGAGGGCGTCGAAGTGGGTGATGAGTCCGGCGACCGTGGCGAGCAGAGCGGTGAGTGTGAAGAAAATAATTGCGCGTATTTTGTCGCGCTCCCGCAGGGCCTGGAAGGCGTTGATGAAGACGATGCCCAGGCTGGAGTCGATAGCGATGGCCTGCGCCCATGCCCAGGCGTCTGAAAGAGCCGCGTGTCCCTGCATGACGCTTCCATCGGTGAGGAAGTTGGCGGTGCTAACCACGATGCCAGCGGCCAGCAGGAGTTCGCTGGTCTTGGTGACGAAGTTGAAGATGAACTTGATGGTCTCATCATACCAGTGCAAGGTCGCAAATGCGTGCAGTCGCGAAGTGTTTTGTGTGCTCATTCCGTGTACCGTTCTATGCTATCTTTTGGCGTTTTAGGAGCCCGATTAGACCCTAAAACGCTGTTTTTGAAATTGGCTGTCAAGTTGGCTGTCATGCGGTACACAGCACTTTTGAGATTACCTCCTGAATTCGCTTCTCAGGCTACTTTATTAGGTACCCCTTTTGGTCCCCTGTTTGATACCAGTCTTACCAATTCCGCTTTATCGTGGGGAGCGCAGAGGATGTCTTTTCTGGAGAATCAAGCTCAAAAATGCATGCTAGGAAGGCGATATCTGTTTAGGGAATGAAGGAAATGGTCTCTTCCTGAAGGATGTGTCTGAGAAATTGCCAGCAGTCTTGACGCCCAATGAAAGCGAGTCTACAATAAGTAACAAATGAACAAAATTTGTGAAAGTGAGAAGTCATGGGGGGTGATGAGAAAGAACGCGAACGGGCCATCCTGGATGTGACCGCTGAGCTGCTGCTTCGACATGGGTACAATAAATTGACGATGAGCGATGTGGCCGATGCTGTCGGCTTAAACCGCAGGCTGGTCTATCTCTTGTTTCCTTCCAAGGATGCATTGATAGAAGCCCTTCTACTCCGAGAATTGAATACCTATGTGGAAATCTGGAATCACTGCCTCGAGAGTGATCCTCTGGGGGGTCGGTCGCCAGCGTCTATCGGGGTCTGCTCGTTACCCTCAAGCAGTTACCATTGATGGCTGCGATGTATACGCGAGATGAGCAGACGTTTGGCAAATATCTTTCCAGGCCAGGCAATTTCTTTGTCTCCTGGCCGCCTGATCCTGGCCCGACACGGGAGTATCTCCAGGCAATGCAAGAGGTGGGAGCCGTTCGTCAGGACATCAACACGAGAGCCATGGCTTTCATCCTGGATGCGCTGACCCCCTCCATTCTTGCCGCCCTCTCTTCTCATACGAGCGCAGCACTTTCTGACTCCACCAGGCGGGACCAGCCATCTTTTGATGAGTTGGTGGAAACGGTGGGTGGGATCTGCGATTGCTTGCTCACACCGAAAGTTGGGGCGAACCTCGAAGCAGGAAAAGCGATGATGCGTCGGAAAATCGAAGAGGTGCAGGCACAGTTTGCTGAAGCAGATGATACGGAGGGGAAAAACCAATGACAACTGAGAAGATCCACTTTACCAAAGAAAAAGAAACGATGCTCATGACCTTGAGCGGCCGAGCTCTTCAGAGCCAATGGAAGAATCCTATCTTGCGTGATCCCTGGGCTGAAGAGGCGATGCGGCATATCGATTACGACATCAGCAAGCAGTACAGGGGAGTGGGCTCGTGGAGCATGTGGAGCAAGATCGGATGTACCATTATCGCTACGCGCGCTACGACCTTTGATCTGCTCACGAACCGTTATCTGGCCGATCACCCGGATGCGACCGTGTTGCATCTGGGCTGTGGCATGGACAGCCGTGTTTTCCGAGTTGATCCGCCTGCCAGCGTCCAGTGGTTCGATGTGGATTACCCGGATGTGATCGATCTACGCCGCCAACTGTTTCCCGAACGGGACACCTATCACCTGATCGGCGCACCGCTGGATGATTTGCGCTGGTTAGACGAGGTTCCACAGGACCGACCCGGGCTGCTGATCGCCGAAGGGGTGCTGCACTACCTGAGCGAACCAGAAGTGAAAGCGCTCCTCAATGCGGTGGTTGCTCACTTCCCCGGTGGCCAGATGATCTTCGATATCTGCAATCCGTGGATTGTGAAAAGAGTGGGCTCGAACGTCGGGGGCACGGGTGCCACTTACAAGTGGGGTCTTGATGATCCACAGGACATCAAGCAGCTTGAGCCAAAACTTGAGCTGATCAAGGAATTCAGACCAAGTGAACTGGTTGCGTTTTCCCGCTTCCCGTTATGGTGGCGGGTTCTTTACCGCGTGCAGGAGGTCAACCCCACGTTGCGTAGGATGGAACGTACAATCGTTTACCGATATGAGAATGCAAGCTCGGAATCACGATCCTAAGCCGGGTGAAATAGAAAAATGCAATGTAACACGATTTGAGAAGAATGGGGAAATGACAAAGGGAGACAAGACTGACCAGGGCCTGGAAAGCCATTTCACGCGATGGCAAATTTGGTTCTTCCTGGGGAATGAATTGGTGTGCCACCCGACAAACATAAGTGCAATCTCTTCTATTTGCCGGGTCACGCTCTACTGAGTATGAGAGTTTATACTGATGCTACTATTCGCTCATGCCCCGCGACCCGGCGCGATGCCAGGAGCTCACGAATGAGAAGCGTGATAGCGGCAATGGGGAACCACAACTCTTCAACGGCCTCGAGAATCGCCAAAGCGGCGACCCCATCCACCACGGGAGTGAAAAGAAAGACGACTCCCAGGATGGCGAAAAGACTTCCTATGATAATTGCCGCGTATCCAAGCACACGCGGGAGAACAGGTGAACCAATAATCACTACTCCCAGCGGAATGATGAGCGCGGGCGCAGCAATGATAGAATAAAGGTGCTGGACAGCGTTGACAAAACTCAGGCTGATTAACGCCGTCGTCAAATTGTGAGCATTTGCCGCACCAAGGTAAAATGTGACTTCTAACAGGTCCACTACCATGAAAATGCCTCCCCCTAGCAACGTTGCCAGGCCTGCAAAGCGTGTGGTTGCTTTTGCGAGCTGAAGGATGGCGAGCACAAAAAAGATGATAAGAAGCGGACTAATAGCCTGTAACCAGGCCCCCACAAGAATATCGTTATGGTATTGCTTGCCAAACGCAGCCAATTGTGTGGGGTCAGTAGGTGGAGTAGGATTGAGCGAGAAAGAGATAAAAAGAAAAACGACGCCCAGAATACAACCAAGGGCAGCCAGAATACTGAAGAGTCGTGTGGACATGCATGTAGCTCCTTCATATGATCGTTATTCGTTCTGAGAAGAGTCTCTGCCTGTTGGGAAACTAAGCGAGAAAGTGCTCTCGCCATACGTGTGATATCATGCTCCCAAATGGGACTTGCCCCCGAATGAGGGTCACTCTTCATATCAGAAGTATAAAGGGCAAGATTTGAATTGCTCTTCGCACCGTCTCTACATGTGCTTCGCAGAACATCCTTCTTTGACAGGAAAAGCGCTTTTTGTTACTATGTAATTGCCTATGCAAAAGGAAAAAGCGTACGGCCAGAATATTTACATTCACATTAATCAATTTAATTGACAAGTCTTTACAGACACAAGGATGAGGTGTAATGCAAGACGCGCGTATGATGCGAAAGCTCACCAGCCCACCGCTCCCGCAGACCCTCCTCCATCGAGAAGAGGTCTTGTCACGTTTGAGCCTCGTGCTCAATAGGAATACACAATCGCATTCCCAGCCACAAATCTACACCTCATCAAAGCTTGTCTTACTCCTCGCGCCTGCCGGATATGGAAAGACTACTGTCCTGGCAGACTTTGCGAGCAGGGGAAACGCTCACTATTGCTGGTACATGCTTGACCGTACAGATAGTGATATCATCACCTTTCTGCAACGACTCGTGCTCAGTGTTCGCCAACAATTTCCTGACTTTGGCGCGGACCTCGATGATATACTCATGAATATTGCCTATGAGCACATGAGGGAGGCTGAAGGCATTTCGTATTTCATTCCCCTGCTGGATGCTTTCCTCCAGGCTCTAGCAACGGAAACAGCTCAACAAGTAGTCTTGCTCTTCTGCAACTATCAGGAAGTGAATGACACACTGGCAATCAATCAGGCAACCAATTACCTGCTACGTGGCCTTCCACCTCATTGCGCCCTGGTTATTGAGAGCCGGGCCATACCTGAGCTGGAATTTGCGTATCTGCTGGCTCATAACCAGGCGTATAGCTTCACACAAAATGATCTGCGCTTTTCGGCGCAAGAGGTGGCCAGGCTGGCACAACTTCAAGGGATTCCTTCACTCAGCCCAGAAGAAGCCGCACAATTGGAGGCGTTATTTGATGGCTGGATTTCTGGCATGCTCCTGGGAACGCGCCTGAGCCATATTCATCTCCTTCAAGGGAGCCGTATTCCAGGTCTACGCGTGCTCAACACCTCCATGCACCTCCAGCAGCTCTTCACCTATGTCGTCGATGGTGTCTTTCAACGCTATCCAGATCTCTATACCTTCCTGTATGAAGCCTGTATCCTGGAAGAGATGATTCCTTCGCTCTGTGAAGAGGTCTTAGAAATTGAGCATGCCGAGGAGCATCTACAGGAATTAGAGCGCAATGGCCTCTTTGTAACCCATAGAAATGAGGGTGAGCAACAGATCTATGTCTGTCATCAGGTACTGCGCGATCTCTTTCTTGAAGAGCTTGAGCGAAGCAATCCGCAACGTTTTCACGCCTTGCATCAGCGGGCTGCTCATAAGTTGGGTGAAGAACAACGCTATGAGCAGGCCATCCATCATGCATTACAAGCTCAGGAATACCCCATGGCTGCACGCTTTATCGTAGATATATTTCCAGTAATATTTGACCAGCAACGCCTGGTAACTCTTATGCGTTGGTGTCATTTGCTCTCCTCCCCATTTCGCGAGTTTGCGCCTCAAATATTGTTGACCCAGGCCCGTGTCTATTTGCGATGGCATGATCATGCTCATGCGTTGCTGCTCCTGGAGCGCGCCGAGCAGGTTATACTCGACAAAAGCGCCTCCATGTTGCTTGAGGATCCGCATTTGCTCTTAACAGAGATACGGATCTTCAAAGGATTAGCCTTCTTCATGTCTGGAGCCTATCAACAGGCTGCCGATCAATGCCAGAACGCATTAGATGAATTACCCGCCAATGAAACTGTATTGCGCTCGGAAGCATACTCTATTATCGGGTTATCTTTGTGTTTAAGGGGCGATCTATCTGCTGGCATAGCGGCTATCCAGAAAACCTTGCAGCTCTATGGTCGTTCTCGCTCCGGCTATGAAGTAGCGCGTTTACACTCGATACTGGCTAGCGCCTATCGTTGGCTTGGCAAACTAGAACTTGCTGAGCATCACGTGATGAGGGCCATGACATGTCGACTGCAAATGCATGATGTCTGTGGTCAAATAGAAGACCTCAACCGCCTGGGCCTCCTTAAAAAAAGTCAGGGAGCCATACATGAGGCTGAAACTCATCTTCTTCAAGCGCTGGAATTAGCCCGTTCCCCTTTGCATTATGAATCTGGGCAAGCTTATGCCCTCGTCAATCTCGGCCACCTGTACTTTGATCAGGCAGCTTATGAGCGGGCATTACGCACTTTAGAAGAGGGCCTGGCACTGGCGGAAAAGTTACAGGATCGTTACCTGGTAAATCATACTTTGTGCATCATGGCGCTGACTTATCTCTCCCTGCAAGATGTGGAAACGGCTCATTTCCTGCTCTCCAATGTCCAGCTCTCACCTGCCAAAAGTGAGCAGCCTGACTATGATCGCTTTCTCCACCATCTCACCTATAGTTTGCTTCTGCTGCATGAGGAGCATTATGACGAGGCACTCTCCTATCTTAGAGCACTCCAGGCATCCCCAAGCAATACAGAAAAGGAATTAATGCTTGTGTTACACCTACGCCTGGCAGGCTGTTATCTGGGAAAGCAACAAAACGAAGACGCCCTGGTTTACCTGCATAAGCTGACAGTAGACCTGGCCAACGTGAAGGGATATGGCCTTTGTGTTTTGTAGAACTCAGGAACCAGCCACAACTAAAGCATACTCTCCAGACCCATCCGGATCTCGCCCAATTGCGAACTCTTTTACATCTCGAAGAGATTGACGCTCCCCCACTTCTCGAAGAGCCTGTCCCTATGCCTGTGAACAGCGTTGAACAGAAGGGAGGAAGCCGGCTAAGAATTTGCGCCCTGGGCGAGCCTGCTGTCCTGATTGATGAGAATCCCGTTACTCGTTGGCGCATGGCACGCTCAATGGAGCTCTTCTTCTTGCTATTGGATCAGAGCCATCCTTTACGCAAAGAGCAGATTATTGATGCACTCTGGCAAAATTATGATAAGCAGAGTAATCGGGCCTTCCACTCGACCTTGTTCTACCTGCGTAAAGCTATTGGAGAGGCTTGTATCGTCTCGCAAGGCGGGACATACGTCCTGGATCTGACGGCACATTACGCCTCTATTGAGTATGATGTCGAGCTTTTTCAAAAGCACTTTGCCAGGGGCAAAGAGTGCCTTGAGCAAGAGGATGAGGAGGGTGCACAGCACGCCTTTGAAGCCATGCTTGCGTTGTACCGTGGCGACTATATACAGACATCCTATAACGACTGGTCGAGCAGCCGACGCAATGAACTACGCCAGGCAAGTCTAGATGCTCACCGAGAGTTAGCATTGATAGCCTGGTATCACGAAAAGATAGCAACAAGCATGAAGCACTGGCAACAGATCCTGGCGAGCGATAACACTCAGGAAGAGGCGCACTATGGTTTGATGCGCTGCTATGCTCGCCAGGGCAAGCGTAGCCTGGCGCTACGCCAGTATCAGCAATGTGAAAAGATCTTACAAGAGGAGTTAGGGGCAAAGCCCGGAACTACACTCCAGCAGTTCTATCAACGACTAAAGAGTGCTACGTCCAAGGCCAACAAGGATAAGTGATAAAGAGTGCGAAGTGAGTGCGAAGTGAAGTCGTTTGCAAGTGTTGCTTGCTATACTCGCGATAAAGCAGCATGTACAGCATTTGATTAAGCCATTCACTTGCGTCAGGGAGACAGATAGAGGTGGCTGAGCCTGAAAGGAGCGAGAGGCATTATGTCCTGGCAGATCATCCATCGTGTACTGGGCCTGGCTCTCGTCGACACAACGTTCTGGCAGGCTCTGCAAAATGATCCTCGTACCGCTCTACGCGAAGGAGGTTTTCAGCTAACGGAGAAAGAGCAAGAAGCCTTTTGCAATCTTCCCCGCAACAATTTAAGCGAGCTTAGCCAGCAATTACTCGAATCTCTCCCAGCAGAGTAAAGTAGTAAATGACCCGAAGAGTGGTTCTGGCTCACTCGTGGTGATTCAGGCTGCTTGCTACATATGCATTGATAGATCTTTCTACAGCAATAAAAAGACAGGAATATATGGGTTTGGACGCCAGGTAACGGATAGCAGGATTGCAATGGCTCGAAGCCTTTATCGTTGCCAAAGCCTTGAATCGGTGTTAGACTCATATTTGATGCTGTGGCGGGCTTCACACGTGTGAAGCCCGCCGTGTTGTCCCCGACAGGATAACATTCTTGTAAAAGGTTCTCTAGCTTTTTACGCTGAAAGGGCACTGAAGAAAGCAGGTTTGGTTACTGAGCGTCCGACCGCCAGGGCAACACCATTCAGGCGTGCCATTAATTGCTGATATTGACCAATGGTTAAAGATTGGGCGCCATCTTTTAAGGCTTCTTCAGGATTTGGATGGACTTCCACAAGTAGTCCATCGCTGCCAGCGGTAACTGAAGCCAGTGACATCGCTTCTACAAGGTGACGATGGCCGGTTCCCTGCGAAGGATCTGAGATGATGGGAAGGTGAGAGAGATTTTTCACGACCGGGATCGCGCTAAGATCCATGGTGTTGCGCGTAGCGGACTCAAAGGTTCGAATGCCACGTTCACATAGAATGACATTTTTGTTCCCCTGCGCGAGAATATACTCAGCCGCTAATAACCATTCTTCAATTTTCGCCGACATCCCACGCTTGAGTACTACTGGCATGTTTGAACGGCCAACTTCATCTAACAGCATGTAATTCTGCATATTGCGGGTCCCAATCTGCAATATGTCGGCATACTCACTGACGAGAGAGACATCGGTAGGTGTCATGACCTCGGTGATGACAGCCAGTCCGAAGGTGTCACGCGCCTTTGCCAGAAGCTTCAGACCTTCCAGTCCCATCCCACGATATCCATAGGGCGAAGTGGAAGGTTTGAATGCTCCCCCACGTAAGATAACTGCCCCTTTTTCAAGCACGGCTTCGGCGGTGGTGAGTAACTGTTTCTCACTCTCTACTGTGCAGGGTCCAGCCATCATGACTACATTTTGACCGCCAATCTCGACATACCCTTGCGCGGTACATGCAGCTGGGACTCGTACAATGGTATCTTTGGGATGGAAGTCGCGGCTGGCCAATTTATAGGGTCTGGTTATGGTGGGAATACGCTCAACCCCTGCCAGTACTTTGATTTTCTGGGTGACTTGCTTCTTGAGCTCGTTAATATCCTCCTTAGAGATTGGTGCCTGTGGAGTTTCAAGGACTTGAATAATGGTGGCATCAGATTCGTTGGAAAGCGTTCCGGCTAGCTGATGTTTTTCAAGTACTGCAAGGACGGAATCGATGTCGCTACGACTACATGATGGTTTCATCACAATAAACATGAAATGACTCTCCTTTTTAAATGCAGTCAACATTTCTTCGCACTACCCCCGACACAAATATGGGGGGAGAATACAAAAAGAGTAACGCCTGGTTTAGCGTGTTACGCTCGCATATTGATTGGGGCCACTTGTCTGCAGGATCGTTTCTGCTGGCACCTGAAAACGTAAGCTGTCATGGCAAAAGGCTATCCATTCAGGTGTGATCTGGTCAAACACAATTGGAGCCTCGTGAGAGGCATCCGCTACGACGACAAAGTCATTGCGGAGATAATAAAATCTTGCCCCATCAGTATGGTCTGTTTCCTGGATCGCATCAGACCATGCCTCAAAGGCTTCCATACGGCTTACCTGGTAAGCTTTGTAAAAGTCTCGCATGATTTCACACTCCATTTAAAAGCGGACTCTAAGCGACGTACGACGTTCTTTGGTACTGGCAACAATTACAATGTATAGTATATCTATGTGTGAATTGATCCTCCTCAGGTGTATTTTTGGGGATGAGAAAGAGGTACAAAAGCTAGCTATAGCGGATAAAAAATCTTCGCGAGCGTGCCGCCTGGCTGCGCAAATTTGCTGTAAACGGGTTGCTAACGGCCATAGGGTAATCTGTATCACAAATGGTACGCAATGTAATGCACCTACGAAGGAGCACCGTTATGCATGCAAGAAATATTCTTGTTCTTGAGCCGAATGATCTCTTACGAGCTGGCTTAAAAACAATTTTAGAACACGAAGAGAGTGTTGATATTGTCTATGAAGAGAGAAGCCAGCGAGACCTCTTTTTGTATCGGTCACGTTTGATTGACCTGGTTATCATCAATCAAACGTTTGTGGCTAAGCTACTCCCATCCATTGGCTGTAATTTTGTCGTCATTTCCCATGAGCCCAATCTGGCGGCTATGAAAACTGCCTATGAGCAAGGAGCTCGTGGTTATGTCACCCATGCTGTCTCGGCCCAGGCCATTAAGGCGCTCCTCGCCATTGAAGAAACTGCGTTCTTCGTTGAGCCAATCCTGACTCCTATGCTGATGAAGTGCCTGTTCGATACCAGGAATTCCTCCTATATCAAGGAAGAGCTGCTGACACCACGCGAGAAAGAGATTGTCTATCTGTTGCGTTCTGGCATTGATCGAGATAGGATTGCGGCACAACTGCATATTGCCAGTGCAACATTGAAGACACACATTAAGAATATTGCTCGCAAACGAGAACTGGTCTCTCCTTCCTGACAGACAAGCAAACGGGAGCTCATGCGGAGCGAGGGGAGTAATCTCAAGGATTACTCCCCTCGCTCCGCATGAGCTCTCTTGATTTTTCTTCCTTTGCCGCGTGTGCCACGGTGTGGTTGGGCATACACGTTGGATGCAAGGTTTTCGTCCGTCGTTGTTTTGGCTTGCATATTATGATCTCGCCCCACGATCTCAACGGTCTTTAAAAATTCTTGCATCTGTTGACCCTTCCCAGGAGATGCGCGTGCGATGATCGCTTTCTCGTGCTGCCTGGCTGTTGTAGCAGCAACCTTTTTATTCCCTACCGAATGTTGCGAGCCTGGAGGGGGAGCCGTCTGCATCTGTGCTTCTATTTCAATAACAGCATCAATCACAGCCTGGCTGATCGGTTCCGGCTGATCCTGAAAAGCTACAAATCCAAGTACCCCCGGACTATTCTTGATATCTTGTAATAGAACCATGTTTAAATCAGAGCATATAAACAGATAGCCAGCAAAGAGGGGAGCTGTCTGCTGAACCTTAGACGGGGAAATCACCTTCCTCGTTGGAAGAAAAACCTCTATCCCGCTGATCTTTCTTAAGCTATGGGCCGCAATAAATTCCATCCCGGGTCTAGAGCGCATGACATACCAGTGTGTGGCTGCGCCTGTTCTTTGCCTGGTCGCAGTTAGGGATGCGGTCGTCATTAGACAATTTTACCTTTCCTGAGGCTTTTTGTTTCTTGTCTAATCCTATCTGATGACCGTTGGCTTGTTGTTCACAGTATGTTGACAGCAAAGCCATGCCTGTATCAAAACCCGCCGGCGGGTGCTGCGCTGCCCGGTGCATCGGGCAGCATCCACTTTTAGAGTACGATGAAATCGGAGTAGCGCTGCAACTGTAGAAACACGGGCACTAATGCCTGAACCATAAGCGCTTTAGCCAGCGAGTCACCCTTTTTGTCCAGATTGTAGACGACTCTATTGGCAACAGCAGTCAGGCGCTCAAGCAATTTACGGGACGGGACATCCTGTGTATCCCTGACATGAACAGGCTCGATAGCCTGGTAATCCAATGGTGCATAGGTTTGTAATGGGAATGCCGATGGTAAGGACATGGCATAAGCTCCTGTGCTTCCTGCATCTGGTAGGATGGTGGGAAATGTAAACATCGCTGCCTGGGAAGTTTTCTGCTCTCTTTCTGTTCCTTGTTGCAGATGCGTGATCTCCCAGAAGGTCTGGCGCAATGCTTCGGCCACCTCTGGTGTGTTAACTAGCAGACACCAATCGGGATGGGTGGGTTTGGTGAATATCAGACTAGGGGCGAGCTGGATGTCATCGTCAAATGATTGTATGGTTTCACTGCTTGTCAGTTCGGCGAAGCGCTCCTGACAAATCAGATAGTAGATGGTGCATAAACGTGTCAATGTTGAAAAAAGTGTTGTTAACTGGGGCAGTGATTGATGTTCATTGGAAAATCTAAAGCGAAAAAGAAACTTGTTCTGCGCTGTGGCTGCTACCTCTTCCCTCGAAAGGTTGAGTTTTTTGTAGCGTAGCTCTTCCTGTAGGGACATTGGTAGCTCGGTACCATGCAGGACCGCCTCCTGAAGATTGGCGCCTGTGATCGTTGCTCGCCACAGTTGTGTTCGACTAAGATTAGCTCGTACCAGCAAGGCATCGCGTAAATCTGTGCCATTTAGATTCGCACCGACTAAATTGCTATCTGTACAGGTTGTTTCATTAAAAATAGCATATTGTAGGTTTGTGCTTGCCATATTAGCACCGGCAAAAGTTGCACCACACGCGAGGGCTTCGGAGAAATCTGCGCCAATTAAGACCGCTTTATCCAGGTGGGCCCAGATGAGGTCCGCTCTCTGGAAATTCGCTCCGTGCAGTTTCGTTCCCTGAAAGTTCGTTTCACTTAACTGCGCATCCGCGAATCTGGCCCCCATCAAATTTAGTCCGCTTAAATCAGCCTTCTCTAAATTACATTGGCTTAAATCGAGACGATCTGGACTGCCGGCCTCAGCTAATAGGGCCAGTACGTCTGCCCGTGTATAGGCCACGGATGCGTTTTCAGTGTTACACCATATCCCTGAAGTCATGCTTTTTTCCTTTTCTCATACATAAAAGAGTTCAAAACAGAAGATGTTTTCTGCTCTGAACCCTTATTATCTCAAATGAGTAAGTGATTAAATGTAGAGCTGGCGTCTTCTTCCGAGAAACGCGAGCGCGAGTAGCGGGATCACCGCTATCAGGTAATAGCCAGGAATGCCGGCGCTGATTGAGGCCGAGGTTGCTCCCATAAAATCTAATTGCGCGATATGGCTCAGGCCTCCAAAGTACCATATCAGGAGATAGATAATCTCAAACAATTTGGTTGTACCACTGGCACAGCCCAGTGCCAGGGCCAGCGATGGAATAAAGAGTACACCAGTCAGCCAGGCCAGGCAGGCTGACCACTGACCTGAATATAAGAGGTGAATTCCGACACCACTTCCGGTAAGCAGGGTAATCATGATGCCTGTGAGCCAGGTTACTGGCAGTTGATAGGTGAGTGGGCGTACCGTCGAAAAAACGATCTGCCCCGTATTGTATCTGCTCTCACGATTGCCTAGCCCGGACCAGATCAGCAGTGGCCAGATCCATGCCAATGGCAAGAAGATGCCTTGAGCCAGGGTGAGTGGGACGAGTAAGCCAGCCAGCCATAAGCCAGCGGCGATGATATACCACCAGAGGGGTAGTCCTTTGCACAATAGGTGCACTTCGGCAATGAATAGACGATTAATACTGGGTAGTTTTCCTCGCTCAGTGATTGGTGTCAGGGTTACTGGCGTAAAGGATGGTGCCGGCGTGACCTCGGCTGGCGTCTCTATGAGCGCAGCTTGTGCCTCCTGCTTCTCTTGCCGCTTGCTATACTCTCTGGTCTTCTCACGGGCAGGATCAAAGCGGGTGAAAAAGATACTGGCCAGTAGCGCGATACCAATGGCGATGAGTATCCAGACTAACCTTTCGGTTAATAGGACGGCATTCCACGGGACGCCATTCCAGTGAAATAGCTGAACATGACCTTTGATGGGACGAATGCCGATGGTAAAATGCCCACGAACATAGCCTGGATCGACTTGTTGCAGGGTGCTTTCCATACTGGAAAGTGTTGGACTGATGCCATAAAGATCAAAACTTGGACGCGCATTCAAAAAGATGATGCTCATCACAATCCAGAGGATAAAGTATAGGATATTTCCCAGGCCGCCGCGCAGGCGGGGAATCACTTCAAAGAAGATCGCCAGGGCCGCTACGACTGCCATTGCTGGCAGGGAGATAGTCAGGAAGGGTTGCAGTAAAGCCCAGATATCTAGCTGCTTGTCCTCCATCCGCACCAGTTGCATGATGATGGCTGTGACGAACATTACGCCGATCATGACCAGTAAACAGGCAAAGTTGCTCAGGAATTTGCCGAATGTGTAGGCAAACTTTTTCAATGGGGTGGTTGCGAGAATCTGTCCAACCCCGGTCTGTTGATCCCGCTCGACGGTATTCTTGACCAGAAAAAAAGCGGGCAGTAGCAGTAATGTTGAGGTGAATAACGCCACCGCCGTCCCTATCCAGGCTGAGTTATACTCACCACGATAATTTCCTAGTCCTAATGTGACATAACTCGCGCTGGCTGGAGGGAGAAACCAGTAGACAATAATAGCGGCCAGCGCAATCGTAATAAAGAAGCTGTAGCGGCGGATGCGCTCCAAAAAGTCAGCGTACATCAAGGAGAGGATAGGATATATCGTTGTCATTGCGCTGCACCTGCTGCGTTTCTGCCATTGGCAATACAATAGAGATAGGCATCCTCAAGTGTGGGTGCGACGCGCGCTGCCTCTTGTAGAGGCGCGCTATCAGCAACCAGGCGCACATGGACCCCATTGCTGCGCCGCGCCGTACTGCTGACCAGGAAACGTTCACGGATCTGGATAAGCTTCTCACTGGGGACCAGGCATTCCCACACTTTTCCTTCTACCTGGCCTAGCAGATTTTCGGGTGTGGCATGCGTTAGCAGTGTCCCTTTGTCCATAATCGCGATCGCTGTGGCAGTCGCCTCAACGTCCGATACAATATGGGTGGAAAGAATGACAATGCGTTCTCCTGCGAGATCAGTCAAGAGATTGCGAAAGCGCACACGTTCTTCTGGGTCCAGCCCTACGGTGGGCTCATCGATAATGAGCAATTTAGGATCATTGAGAAGCGCCTGCGCAATCCCTACGCGTTGCCTCATCCCTCCCGAAAAGGCTCCCAGCGGGCGCTTGCGTACCTCTGATAGATTAAGTACTTGCAGGAGTTCGTCAATGCGTTGACGCGCGATATTTGCTTTGAGGCCTTTGATCGCAGCTAGATATTCCAGAAACTCAATGGCATTGAGATGGGGATAGATACCAAAATCTTGTGGTAAATAGCCAAGCACTGTACGCAATTGTTCAGGATGTATGGCAATATCTTGACTATCCCAAACCACTGTTCCTTCAGTCTGTTTCGTGATCGTCGCCAGGATACGCATCAAGGTAGATTTGCCGGCACCATTGGGACCAAGTAATCCCAGTACTCCCGGTGTAATTGTGAAGGAGACATCGCGCAATCCCCAATTCTTACCTCGATAACGTTTACTCACATGTTCAATTGCGAGTTGCATTTTTTATCCTTTTACTTTCTTCAACAACAATGATCTCTCTGTAGAAATGCATCTGATTGTGCCGTATTTCTTTGTTAAATCTATTTAATATAAAAATTAACAAAGAAAATATATATGGTGTTAAATGGATAAAACACCTGTTTTGCTAGTATAAAATCAGTATGCAAATGTGTCAATAGATACACTATACATCTCACGTTGTTTGATGATGAGTATATTTCTCTATTGGCGTGTGTACCGCTCATCTGGGTGAGGCAGGCCTCGCGCATTCATAACTGCAGGACCTGCCTTTTTCTGCCTTTGGAGCGAGGTAAAATGGTTTCTGAATACCTGACGGGCGGTGATATTGTCAGGTACTGCTAGCATCGTTTAAACGTGTGCAGCGGAAACATGCAACTGCTCAGTCAGGCATCTGTTTAGTTGCCGGGCTAGCTGCTGTACATAGGGTTCGCTCAATAATGTGTCATGGTATCCTGGCAGGGTGTGCACATCAACCGGGGCGGAGGAGAATGTGCTCCAACCAAGATCGTGTGGAAAGCCTCCAACCTCTTCACTGGATCTAAACAGGGTAACTTTTCCTCCTCTATAAGCGCGTGCATGGTAGTGTCGTGCTGCCTGCACACGTGCCTTGAAGACATGAATATGACGATCAATCCAGGCTATGCTCTCGTCTGGTAGATCAAGTTCAGCCTGGCGCATAAGCTGAAGTACATATGCCAATTGAGCTTGACGATCCAGAGGGCAAAGCATGGTATATAGTTCCTGCGCGCTCTGACGTGCGCTATAACGTGTCAATTCAGCTGCTACGACAGCTATATACATGGCCTCATCATCTCCTAATGAGGCTGTTAGAACCTCAGGTGTTCCACCATCTAGAATCGCTAAGAGGGCGACCTCTTCGCCTTGTTGTTGTAATTGCACTGCCATTTCATAAGCAATCAAGCCTCCAAAGGAGTAGCCACCAAGCGCATAAGGGCCTGCTGGTTGGAGTGACTGAATCTCTTGCAGATAGCTCTTCGCGGTCTCTTCGATGCTTAGTTCGCTCCTGTGATCCTGATGAAGACTGATGTCTTGTAATGCATAGAAAGGCTGCTGTGCTCCAAGGTAGTGTGCTAAATTGTGATAATTAAGCACATTGCCACTTCCAGGATGCACACAAAAGAAGGGGCGTGCATTCCCCTGTGTTTGAATGGGTAAAAGTGCCTTTGGTGGCTGTGTGCCTTTGCTCTGATGTGGCGCACGAACATGGGCGGCTACCTGCTCAATTGTCGCACCCTGGAACAGGGTCGTTAGCGGCAATTTCTGGCCCAGTGCTGTTTGCATCTGCTCGATCAGCCGAATTGCGAGTAGCGAATGACCACCTACCGCAAAGAAATTGTCGGTAATGCCAAGCGGATGAACCTGGAGGACCTCTTCCCAGATCTGTACCAGTTTTTGCTCTAGCTGGTCGCGTGGAGCTACGATCTGTTCTGCTCTGCTTTGCTCTACGAACTCCGGCCTGGGCAGGGCGCGATAATCAATTTTGCCATTGACATTGACCGGTAACTCATCCAATAGCACAAAAGCAGCAGGCACCATATAGGCAGGTAGGCGTTGCTGCAGATAGAGACGTACGTTATCGACATGAACTTGTCCTCCTTCTTTTGGGATCAGATACGCGACCAGGCAGGCCTCACGACCAGCGTCTTCCCGAATCATTACTGCTCCGGCTGCTACCTGTTCATGTTGTAGTAGACAACTCTCAATCTCGCCAATTTCAATACGATAGCCGCGTAACTTGATTTGCTGATCGTTACGGCCAATAAATTCCAGTTGACCATCGGTACGGTAGTACGCGAGGTCACCAGTCCTGTATAGTCGGGCTCCTGGCTTTGCGCTGAATGGATGAGGCACGAATTTCTCTGCGGTGAGCGCGGGATGATGGAGATAGCCACGCGCCAGACTATCGCCAGCGAGATAGATTTCGCCGACGAGCCCGCCTGGCATTGGTTGCATATCACCATCCAGAATGTAGACATGAATATTGTCGTTGGGTCGTCCAATCGTGGGATTGCCCACTGCTTCTGTTTCATCCAGACAAGGCACAATGGTTCCGGTTGCCGCAACTGTGTTCTCGGTTGGACCGTAATTGTTGGAAAAGAGAAAGGGTACATGCGTGGGCGGATAGCTGCGCAGGCGGTCTCCACCGGTTGTGACCATTCGCAACGTACTCTCTGCTGGCCAGGTGAGCGAGAGCAATTGCTCGGCGATTACGGTTGAGACGAAACAGACGGTTAGCTCTTGTTCAAGCAACCAGGATTGTAGCTGTTCGGCTGAGAAACGTACCTCCTCTTCGGGAATAATCAGGCAAGCTCCAACGGCCAGGGCTGGCCAGGTCTCCCAGATATGGGCGTCAAAGCCAACACCGGCCATGACCGATGTGCGATCATTCGCTGTGAGTTGAAAATTTCGGGTATACCAGCTAATTAGATTTAAGAGGCCGGCATGCATTAGTTGTACGCCTTTGGGTTGACCGGTAGAACCTGATGTATAGATTACATATGAGAGATTTTGTGGCGTTGTATTTACTGCTAAATTTTCACTGCTCTCTTGCAACCAGGGTTGCGCTGGTCCATCTATGGCCAGCAATTTGCCGTTGATGCCAGTGGTTGCCTGCTTGACAATGGGGAGAAGATGTTTTTGCGTTAACACGATTGGCGCCTGGATCTCCTGTAACATCCCGTTCAAGCGTGCAGGTGGATGAACAGGATCTAAGGGCACGTAGGCTCCGCCAGCCTTGAGTACTGCCAATTCTGCCACTACGAGCTCTTTTGAACGTTCCATACAGAGACCAACCAGAACCTCTTGCCCAACCCCTATTCTGCGTAAATAGTGGGCTAATTGGTTGGATTGCGCGTTGAGTTGCGCATAGGTAAGCTTTCCCTCGGGACTCTGAAGGGCCAGGGCCGCGGGTCGTTGTTGTGCTTGCTCCTCGATCAAGGTGAAGATGCAGCGTTGTTTGTCATAAGCTACGGCCTCTTGCTGCCAGTTGTGAACCAGTTGTTGCCGTTCCTGCTCTCCGAGCAGGGGGATACGAGCTAATGGTGCGTTCTCACTAATCATTCCTTCCAGGATCGTTTGTACATGCTTGCCAATATTCTGGATGGTTGGTTGATCAAAACGTGTTTGATCATAGACGAAGCGCATGGTATGAGCCTGGTCGCCTTCTGGCATAACTACAACGGTCAGTGGATAGTTGGTTTGTTGCATTGTGCGAATAGTTTCAAGTACATGAAAAGCTGGCTGGCCAGTCTCATTGTTCTGTTCTGGAGTCGCCAGGCGTGGATAGTTCTCATAGACCAGGAGGCTCTCAAACAATGCACTACCACGGTCAATATCGCTCCAGCCCTGGACCTGCAATAATGGGCTGAAATCATATTGTCCGCGCTCTAGCTGTTGGCTTTGCAGTTCTTTTAACCATGGGACTACCTCAGTATGCGGTGAAACCTGTACCCGCACAGGCAGGGTATTGATAAAGAGACCTAGCATCTCCTCTACACCCTGTAATGCCGCCGGACGGCCTGAGACAGTAATACCAAACACGACATCCTGCTCACGGCTATAGCGGCTGAGCAAAAGCGCCCAGGCTCCCTGGAAACAGGTGTTCAGGGTGCAATGATGCTGCCGCGCAAACTGCTGGAGCCGCTGGGTTAATTGGATCGGTAACGCAATATCATAATCGCTATACATGGGTTCGTCTGCTTGCGCGGGGATAACTGGAACACTATTGAGTGGAGTTGGGGCCGTGAAACCAGCCAGTTGTTTTCTCCAATAGCGCTCGGCCAATGCCATGTCTTGCTGCTTAAACCAGGCGATGTACTCCTGATACGGGCGTATAGGCTGAAGTACAGGCTCTTTGTCTCCCAGGTATGCCGTATAACAGGCAAAGAACTCTTGTTTTAGTAATGATAGGCTCCAACCATCTAATAAGAGATGATGAAAACTTTGCACAAAGTAATAGCTGTCCTCGGTTAATTGCATGACCGCCAGACGTAGCAGGGGCGCATGCTGCAGATCAAAGTCTTGCTGATAATCGGCCCGCAAAAATTGCGCGAACTGTTGCTGTTGCTGCTCCTCTGTCTTCATCTGCCAGTCGAGATACGTAATGGGAGGCGTGCTGTGCGTGTATACAATCTGTACAGGCTCGTCAAGCTCTTCCCAGGCAAAGGCGGTACGCAAGATTGTGTGACGCTCCAAAAGAGTTTGCCAGGCATGGGTAAATGCCTTTAGATCCAATCTTCCCGCCAACTTGAAGGCTTCCTGCACCATATACATTCCAGACTGTTGTGTATAGAGCGCGTGGAATAAGAGGCCTTGTTGTAATGGCGAGAGGGCATAGATCTGTTCGATCTCCTGTTGCCTCTGCTGCATACGGTCAAGCTGGGTCTGCGTCAATGTCGCTAGTGGGAAATCGGTCGGGGTAAAGTATTGTGCCTGGCTTGAACGACTCTGCGCGATTAGTGCGCGCAAGGCCTGTAGATAGCTCTGCGCTAAGCGCGCTATCGTCTCTTGCTCATAGTTGTTACCACTATACTCCCAGGACATCCATAAACGTTGCTCAGTAATATGGGCTGAGATATCTAGCAGGTGAACACGTACTCCTTGTAGATCCTGTGGGATACCGCTGGCTTCATGGGCTGCTTGCAATAAACGACTACTGGGTGCGGTTGCTTCTAACTGGCGGCCCGCATCCAGTTGCCCTAGATAGTTAAAACTGACCTGGGGCTGTAATACAGTTGTAAGACGCTGCTGATTCTCTTCCGTGCCAAGATAGCGCAGTAGGCTATAGCCAAGGCCATGCTGCGGGATACTCCTCAACTGCTCTTTGATGCTCTGGAGCACCTGACCGGGATCCTGGGTCTCGGGGAGCAGCAGCCGTATGGGGAAGAGCGTGGTGAACCAGCCAACTGAACGCGAAAGGTTAAGGTCCCCGCCAATCTCTTCTCGGCCATGGCCTTCCAGGTCGATCACAAGCGAACTTAGCTTCCCCCAATCCGCAAATGCCAGCATCAATGCGGTCAGTAAGACATCATTGATCTGAGTATGATAGTGAGCAGGAAGATCATGTAATAACGCCTGGGTTTCAGCTAGATCCAGCCCTGTTTTGTAGACCCGGGTCGAATCTACTGTATTGGCTCCTGCTACCTGATCGACAGGCAATACACTCTGCTCTTGTATCTGTTCCCAATATTTCATCTCGGACTGCAATGCTGGGGTCTGCACATACTGCTCAAGTTGTTTGGACCATTGTTGAAATGCACTGGTCTTGGCGGGCAGGTTTATTGCTTCTCCGCGCAGGAGTTGCTGACAGATCTGCTCCAGATCTTCTTGGAGGATACGCCATGAGACAACATCTACGACCAGGTGGTGAATAACTAGTAGTAAACGACCGGGCACGTGGTCACCCAGGTGGAAATGGACAGCTTTGATTAAGGGTCCGCGTGCGAGATCAAAGCTGGTATGCGCGGCATTGATTGCCGTTTGCATCAGCGTTTGTTGCTGCTCTTCAGGAATATGCGCTAATTCAACAGACTCGACCAGCGAGGTAATGTGCTGCATGTCGGCGTTCACCTGTAGCCAGCTTCCATTGGCTTGCTGGCTAAACCGTAGACGCAGCGCATCATGGTGACGGATCAGGCATAGCAGCGCTTTCTCGATCAGTTCGCTGGTCAGTAAACCTGGCACCTGCCATAATTGTGCTTGATTAAAGTGCTGCGGATTTGGCCAGTTCTGCGCGAAAAACCAGTGCTGTATGGGTGTGAGCGGGACCAGGCCCTCAACCAGTCCTTGCTCTGCGTTTTGCTGGCGTGTTCGACCTATTACCAGGGCCAGCTCGGCAATCGTTGGGTGCTGAAAAATGTCCTTTGGTGAGAGCGCCAGGCCGGCCTGGGTGGCGCTGGCAATAATTTGTAGACTCACAATAGAATCGCCGCCCAACTCAAAGAAGTTATCATGAATACCTACTTGCTGGCACCTGAGTACCTTGCACCAGATGTCCGCCAGTTGCTGCTCTTCCTCATTGCGTGGTGCGGCATACTGTTCTCCATTGGTTGTGCGATTGCTCCAATCAGGGACGGGTAAGGCGCGTCGATCTACTTTCCCATTGGGAGTAAGTGGTAGGGCCGCTAATAAGACAAAAGTGGCCGGAACCATGTACTCAGGTAGGTGTTCCAGTAGCGACTGTCTTATTTCCGCAATGATTTGCGTGCCCTCATGCTGACCCTCAAGGACGTATGGCTGTTGGGGCACCACATATGCCACCAGTCTCTTCTCGCCTGGTGCATCCTCTCGTACCATCACTGTACAGTCAGCTACATATGGCTGAAGGCGCAGAGCGGTCTCAATCTCGCCCAGTTCGATTCGGAAACCACGTAATTTGATTTGTGAGTCAAAGCGCCCGAGGAACTCGATGCTGCCATCTTGTCGATAGCGAACCTGATCGCCGGTTCGATAGAGACGCGTTCCTGGCTGCTGACTCCAGGGATTGGGTACGAATTTCTCTGCGGTCAGCTCAGGTCGGTGTAGATACCCACGTGCCAGTCCTTCCCCACCGAGATAAAGCTCGCCCGCGACTCCCAGCGGAACCGGTTGTAGCTGTGGATCAAGAATATATGTCTGGGTATTGGCCAGTGCCTTGCCAATGGGAATCTTCTCTTCCAGGGCAGGCGTATGCTCGATTAGATGCCAGGTTGCATAGGTTGTACATTCAGTTGGTCCATATACGTTGAGCAACTGTTCGGGCTTACCTTTTTCCAGGGCCTCCCGAACCCACTGTGTGTCAGTGGCCTCGCCACCAAAGAGAACGGCGCGTAATGTTTGGAAGATGTGCGGAATAGTTTGTACCATCTGATTAAAGAGAGCTGTTGTCAGGAATAGAATACTTACTTTTTGCCAGGTCAGTAGATGGGCAAAGGCAAAAGGTGAGAGGACGATATCTTTATCTACTACTACGAGTCCGGCTCCGTTCAATAACGCCCCCCAGATCTCAAAGGTTGCGGCATCGAATGAGACATTTGAAACATGCGCCAGGATGTCCTCTGGCTGAATAGTAAGATAGTTAGTGTTCACTACTGTACGTACGATGGCCTGATGGGTCACACAGACGCCTTTGGGCCTCCCAGTTGAACCTGAGGTATAAATCACATATGCCAGGGTATCCGCACGACTCGCACTGCTCACGTTCTGGTCCGGTTGCTGTTCAAGCAGCGCTCGATCCCGGTCGAAGCAGACAATCTTTCCTGTGTAGGTTGGGAGATCCTGGAGCAGTCCCTCGCGCGTGAGCAGGAGCGGCGCCTGGGTGTCTTCCAACATAAAGGTTAGGCGCTCAAGTGGATAAGAGAGATCCAGTGGCACATATCCGGCACCAGCCTTCAAAATGCCCAGAATCCCGATGATCATCTCGATTGAACGCTCCATAAAAATTCCTACCAGTGTCTCTACCCCGATGCCTTCTGCTTGTAGATAGGCCGCAAGCTGGTTGGCGCGGGCATTCAGTTCCTGGTATGTTATCCGTTGCTCGCCATGAGTGATCGCGATCTGCTGCGGTGTGCGGGCTGCCCATTGCTCAAATAAGTCATGCACACAGCGTTGACGCGGATAGTCTGTGGTGGTGCTATTCCAGCTCACCAGTTGTTGTATAAGCTCTTGCTCATTCAGGAGGGCCAGCGACTGTAACTTCCGTGCCGGATTAGCGACCATATTGACAAGAATGTTCTCAAAATGCCTTCCCATTTGCTGTATGCCTGGTTCATCAAAACGTGCGCAATCGTAAATGAACTGCAGCAGGATCTGCTCTTTACCCGGCTGGACTACCACTGAGAGCGGATAGCTTGTGCGCTCCAGAAAGTCAACCTGTTGTATTTGCAATTTTTGTCCTTGCTCACGCAACTCAGTATCAACCGGGTAATTTTCAAATACAAGCAGGCTCTCGAAGAGAGGCAGATTGCCTGGGATCTCGCTCCACTTTTGGATCTGGGTTAAGGGTGTATATTCATATTGCCGTGTCTCTATCTGCTGAAGCTGAAGCTCTTGTAACCAGGCCTGGCAGGTGAGCTCATCTCGTACATGTGTCCGTACTGGCAGGGTGTTGATAAAGAGACCAACCATCGTGTCGACATCATCGATCTCGATGGGGCGCCCAGAGACTGTGGCGCCAAACACGATATCGTTGTGCCCGCTATAGCGACGTAACAGGATGCTCCAGGCTCCCTGCACCACTGTGTTGGCGGTCACATGCTGCTGGCGCGCAAAGGTCGGTAATCTGGAACTGACGTGTTTTCCTAACAATGTTGTATACACTGCGTATTTTTTCTGTTCCTGCTCAGGGGTTGCTGGTGTATCTACCGCAAAAGGGGTCGCGGCGCTGAACCCCTGTAATTTTTGTCGCCAGAAGTTCTCCGCCTCTGCCATATCTTGCTGCTGCAACCAGGCGATATACTTTTGATATGGACGTGGTACTGGTAGTTGCAGTGTCTGCTGTGTGCAATATGCTTCGTAGAGAGAAAATATCTCCTTTAGCAAGATTGGCCAGGACCAGCCATCCAGCAGAATATGATGGAAGCTCCAGATAAATTGAAAGTGTTCCTCATTTCGCCGTATCAGCAGGAGCCGGAACAAAGGTGCATGGGTCAACTCAAAGCCACGTGCCTGATCCTCCCGGAGAAAGGTTTCCAGGCGCTCATCCTGCAACTCCTGTGGCCAAAATCGCCAATCCTGGATATCTACATGTACACTTGCCTGCTGACCAACAATCTGTAAGGGTTGTGCCAGGTTTTCCCAGACAAAAGCGGTGCGTAGGATGGTATGGCGATGCACGACCTCTTGCCAGGCTTGTTCAAATGCGTGGACCTGGAGTGTCCCCGGCAATAAACAGCTCCATTGCACAACATATTCGCCTGTGTCAGGAGCCGCGATACTATGAAAAAGCATTCCTTGCTGCATGGGAGAAAGTGGATAGACCGCTTCTATGTTTTTGATCTGTTCTTTTTCGCTCATAATAAGCCACCTCATTTGGAGAATGGAAAATAAATTGCATTCCCAGCACACTGGGAATGCAATTTTACTCACCTGCAGGCTCGCCAAATTTTACATTACGTTAGCCAAATTTTACGTTGGAGAACAAATTGTTTAAGTCCTCCTGTTTGATGCCACTCAATGAGAGATCCGAAACTGGTGCGTTTCTTTTTTCTACGGTTGCTGGTTGTTGGAGCAACTCCTGTAACGCCCGCACGATCCCGTTCAGGAGTGCCTCAATGGTTATGGCCTGGTGAATGTCCTGGCTATACATACAATCAATGCGTAACTTGCCATCTGCAATCATGGCATTAATGTCCAGCAGGTACTTTCTTGTGCCAGCAGGACTGCGCTCCTGTCCACGTTCACCGCCTGTGATGGAGAAAAACTTTGCTTGTGGCTGCGACTGGGCGGAACGGCCAATATAGTTGAAACTTACCTGGGCCTGTGGCTGATGCTGTAATTGGGTGACAATACTCTGGTCCTGGCTTAGATAGCGCAGAATGCCATACCCGATTCCTCCATGTGGGATCTGTTTGAGCTGCTTTTTCACACTCTGTAGGATGTCTGGCATCTGTTGCCTCTGCTCAATATGGATCAGAATAGGTGCGATTGAGGTAAACCAGCCTACAGTCCTTGAGAGGTCGACATCATCAAACAGGTTTTCGCGCCCGTGACCTTCACGATCAATAATCACAGACGAACTCCCTGTCCAACGCGTCAGCGCCGCTGCCAGGCCAGCAATCAAGGCATCACTGAATTGGGTCTGATAGGTCCGTTGAATCAAGTGTTGCAAGGCCTGGGTCTCTTCCAGACTCAGTTCAATATGGGCGTGAGCCGCGCATTCCTCTCGGTTCGCTCCTTCGACATGATCCAGTGGTAGTGTTTCTATGCTGGCTCTCTCCGCTGCCATCCAATAGGAATGCTCCGCTTGCAGGGCCTCCGATTGTGCATAGTCAGTTAAGCGCTGTGACCAGTGCGCAAATGGGGTGCTGGTGTTGGGCAAGTATAGTTCTTTGCCCTGTATCAGCAACTCATAACATGTGTTTAACTCATCAAGCAATAATTGCCAGGAAACGATATCAATGCCGATGTGATGCACAACAAGCAGCACGCGAGCACTTTTAGGGGTTCCCCGCGAGAAGAAAGCCGCCTGGAGCAGTGGTCCCTGGTTGAGATTCACCTGCTTTTGCAGTTTCTCGGCATCCTCTGTGATGCTCTTGATCTGCTCGGCCTCGGTCAGTTGAGAAAGATCGTGATAGTGAACATTAGCTTGCTCCGATTCCGCCAGGATAAAATGGGACGCGTTCTGTATCTCTTCGGGGAGGCGAATACGCAGTGCATCGTGACGCATGACCAGGTACTGTAATACCTCACGCAAGAGATCCAGGCGCAGGTCTGCTGGCGCTTCCAGCATGACCGACATATTAAAGTGATGTGGATTGGACTGTTTCTGGTCGAGAAACCAGTGCTGGATCGGCGTTAATGGGACAATTGGGGTTGCTGCTAGTTGTTGCTCGACCTCCCTGTGCTGCGTTGTCGTCGCGACTGCCGCCAGTTCAGCAATCGTTTGATATTGAAACATCTGCTTTGAGCTCAGATGGATACCTTCTTCTTTGGCTCTGGCTAGAATGCGAATCGCGATAATCGAATCCCCACCGAGCTCAAAGAAATTCTCATCACGACCAACATGCGCTACCCCGAGCAGTTGCGACCAGATCTCAGCCAGTTTCTTCTCCACCGGACTCAACGCGTCGCCGTGTTCGTCTTTTATGTCTCCCTCGTTTCCCTGGGGGGCTGGTAATGCTTGACGATCAACCTTCCCATTCGCGTTCAAGGGAAATTGTGCTAAGCGCGTAAACGAATGTGGGATCATATAGCTGGGCAGCAGTTCCTTCAGCTCGCTACGTACTTGATTGATGGGTATCGATGTATCGGGCGTAAAGATGATATATGCGGCGATATGTTTTGATCCTGGTACGTCTTCACGAATCGTTACGATACTGTCCTGTACATAGGGCTGTTTACTTAGCACCGCTTCAATCTCGCCTGGCTCGATGCGGAAACCACGAATCTTGACCTGGTTATCTTTACGGCCCAGAAACTCAATCTCTCCGTTCGGCAGATAACGTGCCAGGTCGCCGGTGCGATAAAGCCGCTCACCTCCAATCGTGCTCCAGGGATGAGGGATAAATTTCTCAGCAGTCAGGCCAGGCTGATTGATGTAGCCGCGTGCCAATCCATCTCCAGCGATAAAGAGCTCACCATAGACTCCCACCGGCACTGGCTGTAGCCACTGATCTAAAAGATATACACGTGTATTCGCAATCGGCACACCAATTGGCACGCTTCGCTCCAACTGGATACCCGGTTTCATGCGATGACAGGTGGTAAAGGTTGTATTCTCTGTCGGCCCATAGCCGTTGATCAACGTGCAATTGGGTAGCTCGGCTAACACTTTGCGTACCTGGGGCAATGCCAGGACATCGCCACCAGCCAATAACTGGCGTACTGAACTAAAGCTGCTCAATTGCTGTTCAACCATCTGTTGGAACAGACCAGAGGTTAGCCAGAGTGTTGTTACCTGATGGTGTTCGAGGAAAGCACCTAATTCATCCAGGGCTGGAATGCCAGGCTGGTAGATCGCCAGTTGTGCTCCATTGAGGAGTGCCCCCCAGATTTCAAAGGTTGCGGCATCAAACGAGGTTGGCGCAAATTGCAGCAGGACTTCATCCGGTCCGAAATGGGCATAGTTGGTCTCTTTAACCAGGCGCACCACATTCTGATGGGTTACGGCAACCCCCTTTGGCCAACCAGTCGAACCTGATGTATACATGATATACGCGAGTTGAGCGACCTCGATGTGGGTCTCCAGGTTGTCGCCACTTTCAAAGAGTAGAGTAGTGGCCAGATTATCTACACAAAGCAATGTATCGACACATGCTAGCAGGCGTTCCTGCAAATGTTCCTGCGTCAGGACAATGGATATACCTGCATCATGGGCCATAAACGTTAAGCGGTCGTGCGGATAGGAGGGATCAAGTGGCACGTAGGTTCCGCCAGCCTTCAAGATCGCCAGGGTCGCGACAATCATTTCAAACGAACGTTCCATACAGAGACCCACACAGACCTCCGGGCCGACCTCTGATTTCCGGAGATAGTGTGCCAGTTTATTTGCGCGTTGATTCAGCTCATTATAGGACAATGCCTCCCCATCAAAAAGTAAGGCCGGGGCATGAGGATGAAGCAATGCCTGTTCCTCAAAGAGCTGATGAATCCCTTTATGCTTAGGATAACTGGTTGTTGTCTGGTTCCAGGATTCTTGTAGCAGTTGCCACTGTGTAGGAGACCAGGCAGATGCCTGCGATAAGGGCCTGGCGGGGTCTGTGAGCATTTCTGAGATAAGGGTGGCCCAGGATTGCAGCCAGTGCTGAATTGTGCTCACCTCAAACAGTTCTGGATCGTAATCGCAATCAATCTGTAATCCTGCAGCGGTCTCGGTACAGTTGAGGAAAAGATCATATTTGGCCGCACTTAAAGGCGTGGACAAAAGCTCTGTGTGCAGACCCGAAAAGTTTGTCTGCCCATCATGGTCAACGTTAAAAGCTACTGATATTACCGCGAGACGGTTGGCAACGCGGAGTGGATTCAGGCGCTTGACGAGCTGACGGAAAGGATAAATCTGGTGCTTGCTCGCGTCCAGTAAGGTCTTTTTGGTGCTTGTCAGATGTTGTTTAAAGGTCTGGGTTTGCGAGAAGCGTGACTGGATCAGAGCCAGATTTACTGCATGCCCGACAAAATTTCCGTCATCAATTGCCAGTTGGCCCGCCATCGGTACGCCGACAACAATCTGGTCCTGGCCCGTGATGCGCTGCAACCAGACTTCAAAGGTCGAGAGTAATAATGCAAAGAGTGAACTATTCAGTTTTCCACTCATCTGGCGCACTTTTTGCGAAAGCTGTTGCTCAAACAGAAAGCGTGTGCGTGCTCCCTGATAGGCTTTGACTAAGGGACGTGGATGGTCTGTTGGAAGATTGAGGGCTGGTAGTTCTGTTGGAAATTGCTGTTTCCAGTACTCCTCTGCTTTTTTCAGGGCCTGACCATGCTGTTGTTCCTCTTGCCACTGTGCATACTCTCGATATTGCATTACCTTCGGGAGTGTACAGGTTTCATTTTGTACTGTTGCTGAATAGAGTGCACTGATCTCACGCAACAGTAGCCCCATCGACCAACCATCTGCAATACTATGATGAATCGTTAGAATAAGCACATGCTCCTGCTCTGTCTTTGTGAGCAGATGAAAGCGGATCAGCGGACCATTTGCCAGGTCAAATGGCCGTTGCACCTCTTGCTGCATCCAGTCGTACAGGTGTTGCGCATAGCTCTCCTGGGTATGTTGTGTGAATGCCACCTCGTGCACCTGGAGTTTCAGACTGGCGGCAATGTATTGCTGATCTCCTTCAGGACTAAATGTGGTGCGCAGCGCTTCGTGCCGGGCAATGACTTTTTGTAAAGACTGGTAGAGGCTATCTTTCTGCAATGGACCAGACAATTGCAGGGCCAGCATTTCATTATAGGCTCGCGAGACATGGTCTCCCATTTGCGCCAGGGTCCAGAGCTCTTTCTGTTCCTCTGTTATTGGAGCGGTTATGTGATTGCGCCATTCTTCCTCAGGCCTGGCTGTAGATAACTCAACCAGCTGTGGAAAGGGTGGGGACACAGTTTTTTTATCATCCTCCTGCTTGCCAGAAGGCTGCGGGGGTGGGGTTGAACCACCAAAGAAGCCCGCTGCCATCATCTCATATATGCTCTGTTTCATTGCGGCAATGACATACGCGACATCTTCCTCTGAGTGTGCCGTCGAGAGGAAGCAGGAACGTCCCTCAGGAAAGTACACACCCTTATCCAGTAAATGATAGAAGAAGACACTGGCGTCAATGCGCTTATACTCAGGCGCAAACACAAAGCGACAGAGTGAGCCAAAATGGATGAGCGCGATAGGAATATTTACCTGCTCGAAGAATGCATTCATTTCGGCAACGAAAATTTCGGTTCGCCGTGTTAATTCTTCCTGCAACTGTGGACCACACTCCTGGAGGTGCTTCAAAACCGCATAGACACCAGGCATGATCAGTGGATGTTTAAAGTATGTGCCCGCGAAGAATGTCTGGGTTGCCTGGGGATACGACTGATCGCCGAATTGCCAGATGCCACCATCAATGGCATCCATATAGCGTGCTTTGCCAGCCACAACCCCGATGGGAAGACCAGCCGCGGCCGCCTTTCCATAGGTTACGAGATCTGGCTGTACTCCAATTACGGCCTGGGCACCACCCGGGTGGCTACGAAAACCTGTCACTACCTCATCAAAAATTAAGGCGAACTTTTGTGTATCAGCCAGTTCTCGTACCTGCTGTATAAAAGCGATGGGAACCACATCGGGACGGCGGCTCTGTGGCATCTCCATCAGGACTGCGGCCAGTTCATGGGCGTGTTTAGCCAGGATGTCATAGGACTCGGGGGCTCCAAACTCCAGGATTATTACATCTTCAATTGTATGGGGTGTGATACCTGGAGCCAGCGGAACAGTACGGGTTAGGCCGTTTGCATCTACCTGGGCCCGGGCCAGCAGGCCATCAAAGGTACCATGAAATGAACCAGCGAAGAGCGCGATCTTGTTGCGGCCTGTTACTGCGCGTGCCAGTCGTACCGCCGTCATTACCGCCTCGGTTCCTGAGTTTACAAAGGTTGCTCGTTCGGTCTGCGTCATCTGTGTCAGAAGCTGCGCGACCTCGCCTGCGACATTTGACTGTAAGCCTAACTGAAACCCACGGTTCAGCTGCTCTTGCATCGCCTCAAGTATGAAAGAAGGTGAATGGCCAAACAAGAGGGCGCCAAATCCCATTGTGATGTCTACATATTCATTTCCGTCAATGTCCCAGATGTGAGATCCCTGGGCGCGTTCGCAGGTGATCGGATAAATGACCTCTTTCAACGTCTGATTGAAGCCAGATGAAGCACGATTGTCGGCCAGTGGAGTGCGAAATTGCTGTGCCCGCTGCTTCGAAGCCTGCGTCTTGCGATTGATACGCTCAATCAATGTATCCAGGTGTTGCTGTTGCTGTGTCGTTAGTCCTCTTACGGCTGCCTTATTACCTTGTTTGTAGGGCACGTAAATTTCAGGGTCCAGCTGTTGGCTGAGCGTTTGTGCTCCCTGCTTCGTAGGGACCGGTAAGGCTGTATACGTAGGATGCTCCACCGGCTGCGGAATTGGAGTCGTCGGCTCGTGCTTTGAGAGCGGTTTCTCGTTATTGGAAATGACGCTCACATTGCTTAATAGTGCTAACTGCTGTGACATCACTTGCAGTTGCTGCTCTACCAGATGCGCCAATGATCCTTGCTCGCATGGTGAGATAGGATTGGCTGTTCCTGCAGGAGGAAGAGCAGTGGCAGGCACCGTTTGCGGCGAAACATGTGGGTGCCGGGTTGCTTCTCTTGATGATGGGGAGGCCTGTGTCTCAAGTGAAGGTGTATCAGCTAGCGCCACTGCTTGTTCCGTGCTCACTTGCTGGTTAGAATTGACTACGGTCTCCTCGGCTGGTAGTTCCCGATCGATATATGCAGCCAGGGACTCAATTGTGGAGCATTCCTCAAAAAGCATGCGAAATGGTACGGCAACGCCCAGTTCGTCACGAATCGTCTGGCTGGCCTGGAGTAAGAACAAGGAATCGGCGCCCATCTCAAAAAAAGTGAGTTGGGTCTCAACCGTGGACGGCTCGATTGAGAAGAGGCGGGCCAGGATGTCTCTTAGCCTGCTTTGAATTTCTGTCTGCCTGGTTGAAACGCTATGAACAACATTCTCACTCGTACTCATAGATTTTTCCTTCTGCTCTCCATTTTCTTTCTGTACCGATAGCTTTTCGGCGTCGCTCTGTTCCCCAGTGCTTTGGTCGCTGGAGCCAATGGTGGATCGATCCAATAGCGTTTATGTTCGAATGGATAGGTTGGCAATGAAACGCGTCTCTTCTGGCCTGTTTGTGAGCGCTGAAACTGTTCCCAATCAACTGTGACACCATGCGACCAGAGTTGGCCGAGTGTTTGTAACAGGTATGCCAGATCTGCTGTGTCATCTTTAGGATGGCGGGACGAAGAAAAGGTAAGTGGCTGGGCAGCCTGAATATTGCCCTGTAATTTCACAAAGGATTGTAGCGTCTGACCAGGTCCAACCTCTAGCACAATCCATTCGTCAGCCGAGAGCAATGTTTGTAGCCCCTCTGTGAAGCGCACAGTCTGTCGTAAATGCCTGGCCCAATAGCCAGGATCTTTGACATCCTTCTCTGTCACATATAAGCCAGTTACATTTGAAATGTAGGGTAGCCTGGGAGCATGGACCGTCACCTGCTTAATCTGTTCGGTAAAGGTCTGCAAGATTGGCTCCATCATACTGGAGTGAAAGGCATGGGAAGTATGGAGACGCCGACACTGTACCAGGGAGGCCACCAATGTTTGCTCTAGCCGGGCAATCGCAGCGGTTGTCCCGGAGATGACACAACGTTTGGGTGCATTGGTGGTTGCCAGTGAGAGCTCTGATCCAAGATACGGCTGAACCTCACTCTCTGAAAGTGAGACCGCTAGCATATCTCCTGGCGGTAATGTTTGCATCAGTTGTCCACGTAAGGCGACAAGTTTTAAGGCATCCTGCAACGAGAATACCCCTGCCAGACAGGCCGCGACATACTCGCCGATACTATGACCAATCATGGCCTGTGGCTGAATGTTCCACTCTAGCCATTGTTTGGCAAAGGCATACTCGATTACGAACAAAGCTGGCTGTGTCACTGCTGTCTGCTTCAAGCGTTCCGTAGCCAGCTCGGCCTCTGCCTGGTCGGGATAGAGTATTGTCCGTAGATCAAAGCCGAGCAAAGGCCTGAGGATCTCTGCGCAGGTATCAACTTCCCGCCGAAACGTGGTCAGTTCAGTATAGAGCTCTCGCCCCATCTGTACGTATTGGGCACCCTGGCCTGGGAAAGCAAATGCGATCTGGCGACGATTACCTGGCACGTTCTCTTTGCTGCTGTCCGCGATTTTGGGTCCTTGTTGTCCCTGGAGTGCCGCGATAGCTTCCCGCACATCCCGACACAGGATCGCCTGGCGGCACTCAAATTCTTTGCGCCCAAGCTGAAGGGTATAAGCGATATCCGCACATGGTAGTTCTGGATGAGCCTGCAAATATGCAGCCAGTTGTCCTTGCATCTGTCGCAGCGCTTGTTCAGAACGAGCTGAGAGCGTGAACAATTGCCAGGAAAGGTTGGAAGAGGGTACAGATATCTGCTCTGGAGCCTCCTCTAGAATCGCATGCGCATTGGTGCCGCCGATCCCAAATGAGCTCACCCCGGCTCGCCGAGGATTCCCTGGCACGGTTGGCCAGTCTTGCTTTTGGGCTTGCACATAGAACGGGCTGGCAGCAAAATCGATCTGCGGATTGGGTCTCTCATAGTGCAAGCTTGGAGGTAAGACTTTATGCTCTAACATCAATGCGGTCTTGATTAATCCGGTTACCCCGGCTGCGGCATCCAGGTGCCCGACGTTAGTTTTGACGGAACCGATACCACAGAAACCTTGCGCCTCAGTGCTATCTCGGAAGGCCTGGGTCAGGGCTGCTACCTCAATGGGATCACCCAGGAGCGTACCTGTTCCATGGGCTTCGATATAAGAGATGCTCTCTGGTTCAACCTCGGCCATCATTTGAGCGTGACGGATAGCGCGTGCCTGCCCATCAATGCCTGGAGCGGTATAGCCAACCTTCGCTGAACCGTCATTGTTCATCGCGGTTCCACGAATAATAGCATAGATATGATCACCATCACGCACGGCCTCTGTATACCGTTTTAGCACTACTACTCCTACCCCGTTTCCTTTGACCATCCCCTGGGCTTTCTCGTCAAATGCCCGGCAGTAGCCGTCGGGTGAGTTTGTTCCTCCATCTTGATAGAGATAACCGGCCTGGTGAGGCACCGTAATGGAGGCTCCACCTGCCAGCACCATATCGCATTCTCCCTGTAAAAGGCTTTGGCAGGCCAGATGAATAGCAACCAGTGATGTGGAACAGGCTGTTTGTATGCTCAGACTCGCGCCTCGCAAATTCAACTTATACGCGGTACGCGTTGCCAGATGATCTTTATCGTTATTCACGATAAGCTGTCCATACCCGACGCGTTTGATGATTCCATCATTGCTGATCAAATTATTGAGTAGATAGGTATTGATACTGGTTCCAGCAAAGACGCCAATCAGGCCGGGATAGGTTTCGGGATTGTAGCCAGCGTCTTCTAATGCCCCCCAGGCGCTCTCCAGGAAGAGACGCTGCTGAGGGTCCATAATTTCAGCTTCCATTGGTGTACATTGAAAAAAGCTGGCATCAAAGCCAGCTACATCGTCCAGGACGCCGCGCGCTTTCACATACTGGGGGTTACGCAATAAGGCTGGATCAAGTCCAGCCTCCATTAACTCTTGCTCCGAAAAAAAAGTGATCGCATTCACACCATCCTGAATGATGTGCCAGAACTCTTCAATATTTTGCGCTCCCGGGAAACGTCCGGCCATGCCTATAATGGCAATATGCAGTTCATCTCGCTCGTCATTCTGCTCATATGTATTCATATATACCCTCTTATCGCGTTAATCTCTGACGCTGCCTGAGTTTTTTCAGACGATTTTTACCATCCTCCATTTCCTCTACGCGTTTCACATTGGTTGACATTTTCTCCGTGACGGTTGGCTCTTGCTTGAGATAATCTGCCAGAGCGCTGACCGTTGGGTATTTAAAAAGGTTGATCAAGGGAATGGGGCGAGCAAAAGTGCTTTGCAATTGGAGATGGACCTGCGTTACCAGATGAGAGTGCCCCCCGAGATCAAAGAAATTCTCATGAATGCTGATTTTCTCCTTTTGCAATACTCCTTGCCAGATGGCAACAATCTTTTGTTCAACTTCGTTTCCAGGCCCACAATACTCCTGTTCCAGCCCTTCCTCCGCTTCAGTTGTAGCTACCGGCATTGGAAGAGAGCGGCGATCCACCTTCCCATTGGGTGTTAATGGTAGTGCGGACAGGGCTACAAACTCTGCTGGAACCATGGAGGATGTGACTCGTCCACGCAAAAAGTTCCGCACCTGACTTATCTGTAGTTGCCCAGAGGCTCCTGGCACCAGATAGGCGACCAGGCGTTTTTCGAAACCAGGATCTTCGCGTACAATTACTACTGCCTCTGCTACCTGCTCGTGCTGGAGCAGTACGTGCTCAATTTCACCTAACTCGATCCGGAAACCACGAATTTTTACCTGCTGATCCCGGCGTCCCAGGAACTCGAGCTCACCATTCACACGATAGCGGCAGATATCGCCCGTTTTGTAGAGGCGAGCCCCTGGTAGTGTGGCAAAAGGATGTGGGATAAAGCGCTCGGCGGTCAGCTCTGCACGCTGCAGATAGCCACGGGCCAGTCCAGCCCCGCCCAGATGCAGCTCACCGGCGAGTCCGTTGGGTACGGGCTGCAGATCTTTATCCAGGAGATACACTTCTACGTTGGCCATCTGGCGCCCAATCGAAGGGACGGTATAGCCGCTCTGTCCGGCTGCTTTGGGTGGCACAATGGTATATGTGGACTCCACCGTGTTCTCGGTTGGTCCATAGTTGTTGACGACGGTAAAGGGAAGATCGCTAGTTGGATAACTGGTCAGACAATCACCGCCTGTATGCAGATAGCGTAGACACGTAGGGAGTGGCCAGGGTAAGCGGATAAGCTGTTCAGCAATTGCAGTGGCAGTTGTACAGAACGTCAATTTCTGGTCAAGGATCCAGGCTTGCTGTAAGGCTGCCGAGTAGCGGATCTCTTCATCTGGCAGAACCAGGCAGGCGCCAGTTGTGATGGTTGGCCAGATATCCAGTACGGCAGCATCAAAGCCGATGCCCATCAGATGACCTGCACGATCCTCATCAGTCAACGCAAAGGTATGCTGGAACCAATGCACTAGATTGGATAGACCATTGTGTGCCAGTTGCACGCCCTTGGGTTTTCCTGTTGAGCCAGAAGTGTAGATCATATAGGCAAGCTGCTGTGGCAGAATCTCAACCTCCAGGTTGCTGTCCTCCTCCTGATTCCAGAGGTTTGAGTTGCTATCAATCGCACATACAAAACTTGTCTGAGACTCCATGGCCTCCTGTACCTGTGAAAGGAGGCGTTGCTGCGTTAGTACAAGCGGTGAACCTACTTCCTGTAACATATATGCCAGGCGCGCTGCCGGGTATGCAGGGTCCAGTGGCACATAGGCTCCGCCGGCCTTCAGGATCGCCAGTTCGGCTACTATTAGTTCTAGTGAACGCTCCATACATACGCAACCATTACCTCTGGCCCGACCCCTTTTCGTTGCAGAAAATGAGCGAGTTGGTTCGCCTGGCTATTCAACTCATGGTAGCTTAATTCTCCGCTCGAACTGCGTAAGGCTACTGCCGTTGGCCGCAACGCTGCCTCTCGCTCAACACGCTGGACCACTGTGTGCTCCATCACAAACGTATTGCCGTTTGAATTGCGCTTGTATAAGAGCTCCTGCCTTTCCTGCTCATCCAGTAAGGAAAAAGTGCTGATGCGCTGATCCGGTTGGCGCACAATTTCCTCTAACAGGTTGGCAAAATGACGTAGCATCAGAGCTATTGTCTGTCCGGAGAAGAGATCTGTGCTATATTCCGCCAGGCATACGATCTCGTCCTGTTCTTCCCAGGTGTTGAGGCTGAGATCAAAGCGTGAATGCCCCATATCAAAGCGTAGCGGCTTCACTTGCGTGCCCGCTAATTGAAATTGTGCCAGGGACGTGCTCTGGAAAGCGAACATCACCTGGAACAATGGATTGCGACTGACATCCCGCTCTGGCGCTAATTCTTCAACCAGACGTTCGAAGGGAACCTCTTGATGGGTATACGCATCTAACGCGACCTGGCGCGTGCGTTGTAGTAGGTCGCGGAAGGTTGGATTGCCCGTGGTATCGATACGTAATACCAGCATATTCACGAAAAAGCCGATAATATGCTCAAATTCGCTGCGTGTTCGACTGGCAATCGGAGAGCCCAGTACGATATCCTCTTGTTGCGCATAGCGAGAGAGGAGCAGAGAAAAAGCGGCCAGCAGGGTTATAAACATTGTTACCCCTTCCTGACGGCTCAACTTCTTCAATGCGGTATTCAGTTCGGCTGATAGTAGCAGGTGTTCGCGCGCCCCTTTAAAGCTCTGCGCGCCAGGGCGAGCATAATCGGTCGGCAATTGTAATGTTGCAGCCTGCTCAAGCTGCTGCTTCCAATAGACCATATGCTCTTCAAGATGTGGACCCTTTACCCAGCGTTGCTGCCAGGAGACGTAGTGGCGATACTGGAATGGCAGCTCCGCCAACTGAAACGGTCGCGCTGTCAGCGCTGCATCATATAACTCGGCCAGTTCGCGCATAAAAAGATCCATCGAACTACCATCAGAGATAATATGGTGCATCGTGAGGAGCAAGATTGCTTCATTTTGAGCCAGACTGACCACCTTTGCTCTGAAAAGTGGTCCTTGCAAGAGATCAAAGGGTAAACGAGCTTCCCGCATGGCGAGATAATGAAACCACTTTTCTTGTTCGGGCTGCGGAACCTCGCTGAGATCGACCAGTGTGAGCGCTACTTCGCTCCTGGTTGCAACGACTTGCTTAACCTGATCATCCTCCACTACAAAATGTGTACGCAACGTTTCATGGCGCTGGAGTAGTTGATTAAAGCTCTGTTCCAGGACATCGATGGAGAGGGGTCCCGATATCTGTATGCCACCAAAGATGTTATAGAGTGAGCTATTGGGATGCCATTGCTCCAGAAACCAGAGTCGCTGCTGGGCTAAAGAAAGCGGGAAGGACTTTTTTTGCCTTCCCGCTTTCTGTTGGAGCAATTGAGAGAGCAGTTCACGTTTCTGTTGGAGTGAAAGCTCAACCGTCTGTTCCATTAGTCAACCTGACTTTCATTGAGTGTCTGGGCCAACAAAACATCAATCTCGCCAGCCGAAAGCTGATCCAGTTTGCCGATGAGGTCGTCCACCTCTTCCTGGGTCAGTTCATTACTGGTTTCTACTTCAACTACCTCATCTGCCGCCTGCTCCTGCAGTGCACCATCAATGATCGCGGCCAGGCTGGCGACCGTTGGTGCATCAAAGAGAGCACGCAGCGAGAGTTCTACGTGGAAAGTATCGCGAATACGTGACATGATGCGCGCCGCGATCAGTGAGTGTCCTCCAAGTTCAAAAAAGTTGTCATGGACCCCCATTGCCTCTACATTGACCACCGTCTTCCAGATAGACATCAATGTGGCCTCAGTGGTTGTGCGTGGCTGTACCAACTCCTCTAGTTTTGTCTGCTGCACCTGTGGAGCAGGCAAGGCGCGGCGATCCACTTTGCCATTAGTGGTTAATGGAAGACTTTCCAGGAAGACAAAAAAGGCAGGGATCATATAAGCAGGTAACTTGCCTTGCAGGTATTGGCGCAAGGTATCAATGGCGAGAGCTTGTGCTGATCTGGTCACAAGGTAGGCAGTCAATTGCTTTTCACCCGCCTGATCTTCATGGAGCAAAACAACTACTTCTCGTACATCCGCATGAGCCAGCAGTGCGGCTTCAATCTCACCCAGTTCGATACGGAAACCGCGCAGCTTGACCTGAAAATCCAAGCGCCCCAGATATTCCAGCGAGCCATCGGCAAGATAGCGGGCCCGGTCACCGGTACGATATAGACGTGCACCTGGAACAGAGCTAAATGGATGTGGGACAAAACGCTGGGCGGTTAAATCAGGTTTATGCAGGTAGCCCCGCGCGTTCCCTGCTCCCCCAACGAAGATCTCACCTGGTACACCGATAGGGGCCAGCTGCATCTGCTCATTTAAAACGTAAACCTCCTGGTCGCGAATGCTGCGCCCTATCAGACTGCGCTGAGCCTGCTGCAGGTCTGCCATGCGCAATTGCTGGTAGGTCACATGAACAGTCGTTTCAGTAATCCCATACATATTTATCAAGCGCGGCTGTTGATCTCCATTGCGCTCAAACCAGGGGCGCAGAGCGGCGAGATTCAAGGCCTCACCACCAAAGACAACGGTTCGTAGATTGAGTACTTTTTCGCTGCCCAGTTCCTCCTGAACTTGCATCAGCGCGTTAAAAGCAGAGGGGGTCTGGCTTAACATCGTTACCTTCTGCGTATACAACAGATTGTAGAATGCCTCCGGCGAACGGCTCACCCAATATGGCACCATAACTAGCGTTCCCCCAAAGAGAAGCGCTCCCCAGATCTCCCATACGGAGAAGTCAAAGGCAAAGGAATGGAAACAGGTCCAGATATCATCGGGCCTGAAATCAAAATCTGCTTGCGTGGCTTTGAACAGGCGCGCCACATTTGCATGTGTCACGACCACACCCTTTGGCTGTCCTGTAGAGCCTGAGGTATAAATGATATAGGCGGTATTTTCAGGCCGTACATTACTCACAACGGGCGTCAATGGTTCGTGTGTTAGCTCTTCCTGATCAACACAGACCACCGTTAGCGATGTCTGCTGAAAGATCGAGCTTAAAGACTCTTGCGTAACCAGGATGCTGGCCTGGCAATCTGCGACGATATACAATTGTCGATCAAGAGGATAGGTCGGGTCTATCGGCACATAGGCCGCGCCGGCTTTGAGAATACCAAGGATACCGACCAGCAGATCAAGCGAACGCTCCATGCACAGTGCCACGTGATCCTCTATACCTACACCAGCGGCCTGTAAACGGTGGGCCAGTTGATTGGCCCGGCGATTTAGCTGCGCATAGGTCGCTCTATCTTCACCTGAGAGTACGGCCACCTTCTGTGGATAGAGGGCAACCTGTTCCTCAAACCGGTGCTGTAAGCAGGAGGCCGGCTCAAAATGTGCCGAGGCTGGCGCCCATTCGGTCAGAATAGCTTGCTTTTCAGCTGGCAGTAGTAGCGGGATGTCATCAATCTTCTGCTCGGGATGAAGCACCAGTTCCTCAAGCAGTTGACGATAGTGTCCCACCATCCGTTCAATCGTTGTGGCATCAAACAGATCTATGTTGTACTCCCAGATCAGTGTCATGCCCACCTCGTTTGCGTTGGTGGGTTCCTGGTCATGGGCCAGGCGTGGGATGGCAATCACATTCAGATCAAATTTGGCTGCGCCATTACTGATGCCCTCTTGAATATGAATTGAGAGCTCGGGTAATTGGAGATCAGGCAGGCGTGAATCATGGAAGCTAAACATGGCTTGAAACAGCGGATTATAACTTAAATTTCTGGGTAAGGCCAGCGCTTCTACCACTTTATCAAATGGGACATCCTCATGCTCATAAGCATCTAGCAAGAGGGTGCGCACCCGTTGTAGCAGGTCTGCAAATGATGGATTGCCAGAAAGATCGGCACGCAGGGTAATCGTATTGACAATCATACCAATGAGTGCCTCAATCTCCTGGCCGCGCCGGTTGGCTACGCCTGATCCTACACAGATGTCACTCTGACCACTATAGCGATAGAGCAAGACATAATAGGCGGCCAGCATCGTCATAAACAGGGTTACACCCTGTTGGCGACTTACTTCCTTGAGGGCCAGGTAGAGCTCAGCCGATAGATCGACCCGGGGTGCCGCGCCACGAAAGGTCTGCGTGGCTGGTCGCGGATGGTCAGTTGGCAGCTCCAACAAGGTATTTGCCCGCGCCAGCTGCTTTTTCCAATAGCCTAATTGAGCCTCTAAAACGGCACCCTGCATCCACTCGCGCTGGCAAAAGGCGAAGTCCGCAAATTGGATGGTACGTTCAGGTAGCGGTGATGGTTGCTGTTGCGCAAAGGCTTGATAGAGGGTGAGTAGCTCACCTAAGAAAACATTAAATGACCAGCCATCATGGATTAAGTGATGCTCAAGATGTAAAAGCAGATACTCATTTTCATCCAGGGCAAACAGGGTCCAGCGGGCCAGCGGTAATTGGTCGATATGCAGCAATTTCTTGCTCTCGGTATGGCTCACTTGATTGATCAGCTCCTGCTGGCGCTCAATACTCAATCCACGCAGGTCTATCAGTGGTAAGCCAGACAGCCAGGGGGCGTGCACCATCTGTACCGGTTGACCATTAACTTCTACAAAGGTGGTTCTAAAAATTTCATGCCTGCGTACCATCTCACATAGACTCCGCTCAAGTGCCTGTACATTCAGGGTTCCACTCAGGCGTAAACGGGCCTGCGCATGATAGGAAGCGTTTGATGGGTCAAGTTTGTGCATGAACCAGACCCGCTCTTGTGAAAATGAGAGTGGCAACGGCAGATCACGCGCGATAGGACGGATGACTAAGGATGGTAATAGTTGCTTTGCCTCTCCCGATTGCTCTATTAAGCTGGCTAAGGCTGCCACGGTCGGTGCCTCAAACAGACTACGCAATGGGATCGTCTGCCCTGTCGCTTCGCGCACACGAGTTATGGCTTGATCAACCAGGAGTGAATGGCCGCCCAGGTCAAAAAAGTCGGCTTCGACACTCACGCGCTCGAGATGGAGAACTGCGGCAAAGATGGTTGCGATCTTCTCCTCAAGCTGCGTGCGAGGCGCAACAAATGCCGTGGTCCCGGCTTCCGTTGTCTCTTCATAGGTCAGGAGTAGTTGGCGGTCGATCTTGCCATTTGAGGTCAAGGGCAAGCTTGCTAAGACTACGAATGCCGAGGGCACCATATACACTGGCAAGCGTTCACTTAGATGCTGCCGTAGTTGACCTATGTTCAGCTGTGCGTCCTTGTGCGGTACCAGATATGCAACCAGGCGCTTCTCCTGTCCGGCCTCTTCACGTGCCAGCACCGTGGCCTGAGCAACCAGCTCATGCTGTACCAGGGCGTGCTCTATCTCTCCTAGCTCAATCCGAAAACCGCGCACCTTGACCTGATGATCATTGCGACCTTGAAAATCGATCTCGCCATTCGCCCGATAGCGACAGATATCTCCTGTTTTATAAAGGCGCGCCCCTGGTATATGGCTAAAAGGATGGGGAATAAAGCGCTCGGCGGTCAGATCTGGTCGTTGAAAATATCCGCGGGCCAGACCCACCCCACCCAGGTACAGTTCGCCATTCTCACCAATTGGCACTGGCTGTAACAGCTCATTTAAGAGGTAGACTTCGACGTTATCAATGGGCCGACCAAGCGCCGGACTTTCCTGTATGTCGCTTCCTTCCCGCACTGGAACACGGGCATAGGTAGCCTCGACCGTGCCCTCAGTGGGTCCATAGTTGTTCACCAGCGTAAAGGGAATGTGTGCCGCTGGATACATTCCCAGGCGATCCCCTCCTACCAGGACATAGCGCAAGCTTGTATGTTCTGGCCAGGAAAAATGCAATAGCTGTTCGACAACTGAGGTTGTGGAACTGCAAATTGTAATGTGCTGTTCGATCAACCATGTCTGCAGAAGGCTAGCCGAAAAGCGGTTCTCCTCATCAGGCAAGACCAGGCAGGCGCCCGAGGCAAGAGCAGGCCAGATATCCAATACAGAGGCATCAAAACCGACACCGGTCAGATACGCAATACGATCATTGGGTGTTATGGTAAACGTTCGTTGATACCAGGCAATCAGATTAAGCAGGCCTTTGTGCGCGATCTGTACGCCTTTGGGTCGCCCGGTCGAGCCTGAGGTATAAATCATATACGCCAGGTTAGCGACCTGTACATCGATTGCTGGAGCATCAACTGGTTCATGCGACCATTCATCCTTGAGTTGTGCCTCATCCAGGACAAGCAAAGGCAATGCCTCGGCGAAAAGCGTCCCTAGATGGGCCTGTGTCAAAATGATGGGCGCCTGAACCTCAGCCAATGTGGTGGCTAAACGTTGCTGAGGATAGGTAGGGTCGAGAGGCACATATGCTCCTCCCGCTTTCAAGATTGCGAGCTCTGCCACAATTAATAGACTTGAACGTTCAAGGCAGACTGGCACCAGCACCTCTGGCCCTACCCCTTTGCGGCGTAGTATGTGAGCCAGCTGGTTCGCCTGCGTATTTAATTCATGATAACTCAATCGTTCATGTGGACCCTGGACGGCAATGGCATCCGGTTGCTGGAGGCTGCGGAGTTGCACTAATTGAGGCAGCACATTTGCTTGCGCAAAAGGCATTGCCGTAGCATTCCAGGTCTCCAAAAGCAATCGGCGTTCCTGATCAGTCATTACGGATTGCGATAACATCATAAGTAGATCCGTTTCCTTCCCTCTGTAAAACGACACATATCTCGTTACCTATGGCTACTCGTAGCGCAAGATTTCAGCAATACGCATTTTTGTGGCGCTCCTGGCCGGTCCCAGGCTTACAAGTGCGGTGATTGCTAATATAAAAACAAGCATCAAAAGCAGGTTGAAGGGATTGAATGCAAAGGGGATAGGGGTCAAGAGCAGGCCTAGCAGTTGCACAAAGATCCATGAGATGGGAATGCCCAGGAGTAGCGCAACCAGCCAGGATAGTAGCCCGAGCGCGTTCCCCTCGGTCCAGAAGACCAGCGCTACCCGGGCGCTACTCGCTCCAACGGAGCGCAGAATACCAATCTCACGTCGACGCTCCATCACACTCATGGCCAGTGAATTAAACAGGCTCATGGCGCCCACTATGGCGATAATGATCGTGGCGATATTGAGTAAGCCATAGAGAACCTGGAACTCACTCGCATCGCGCTGTATTTGCTGGCTTTCGGTACGCGTGGCGCCTGGAAGGTTGGCTGAGCTTAACGTGCTATCAACCTGTGAGGCCAGAGCATTGACCGCTGTACTGCTATGAGAGTGTGCTGCTACAATCAGGCCACTGGTTGAGTCAGCGGGTAGTTGCTGAAACTGATCGACCTGCTGCACTGGCGCAAAGATGGTACCCAGCGAATTTTGATTGACAAGGTTATTGTCCATGAGGATGCCAACAACCGTCCATTGAGCCGTGTGGACATCGTTGTGGAAATGCAACACACTGCCGACGTGCAGGCCAGATTGTTTGGCAACATTATTGCTCAGAACAAGTTGCTGTGTATGTGTATCCGTGAGCCAGTGTCCGGCCAACAATTTTTTCTGATAGAGTTGTGTCTCCGGTTGCACCGCTGTGAGTACCACATGACCCCACTGCGTATCAACGCGTGATTGGAAAAAGGGCTCGACACGTTGTACATCCTTTAAAGGAGATAACGCTGTTTGTACCTGTTGGTAGGAAACTGGATGCACCTCGGTAACGATCACATCATAATGATAGGTATCACCAATCTGATTTAGCATGGCAGCCAGAGAATTTGTTGTTGTCTGCACCGTCAGAAAAGCCAGTGCCGAGAAGCTTAGTGCCAGCAAGGTCAAGACCAGGCGCACGCGTTTGCGAAACAGGCTGCGCAGACCAAATTGGATCGTCTGTGAGAAGATGCGGCTGCCGCGTGCCAGCAAGCCAGATCCGTTGCGCGCGGAACGTTGAGACTCTAGTCCATAGCTGGCCATTGTTTCGCGTACTGTCAGGCTAGTGCCGCGATACACAGGAATGATGGCTGCCAGCAAAGGTACCCCCAGGCCAACCGCACAACTGAGCAGGATGGATAACGGATCAAGCGTAAATGGTCCGTTATCGAGGTTAAGGAGGCCGCTAATATAGTTCAGCAGGAAATAGCCTCCCACTCCTCCCAGGAGCATGCCAATCCCTGTTCCAACGATGGCATAGATGCCAACCAGAAACAGATAGTTCGCCATCACCTGGCCTCTGGTCGCGCCTACCGCTTTCATTGTCCCAATGATTGGAAATTGTTCGGTAATCACGGTCGTGATGGTGCTGATCAACAGAAAAGCACTTAAAAGCAGGGCAATGGCCGAGACAACGCTGATAATGACAAACAGATTATTTGTACCCGTTGTGTTCGTCGTTAATTGTTGTCCCAGGCTGGAGTTTTGTAGCTCAACGTGCTGCCCCTGTAGGATAGGTATCAGCTGTTGAAAGGTTTGTGTGGTTTGTGCGCGCTGCTGGACGCGTACCAGAAACAGATTCACGCCATTGACATGGAAGAACTGCTCAAAAGTCGGCTGGGTCATATAGGCCCGCGCCTGACCGGTGAGAAGCGCCGCCGGCAAACCTTTGGTCCGCACAAATCCTGCCACCGTTAGTTGAGTTTGTTGGCCTGCCACACTCAGCGGTATGCGCTCACCAGGCTGAATACCCTGCGGCCTGGACGAGAGCCACATTGGGTTGTCGCTGCAAGTCTGTGACCAATGAAGGGCTGGTCGGTGCAGTGGTTATCTGTATGTCAGCAAGAGATGATGTATCTGTCGTATAGCTAAAGCTATTTTCAAATTGGGTGGCGGCGATACTCAAGGCTGTCAGACCCATCACGCCCAGGGCGATACCTAGAATCGTCAGGAAGCTACGCATCTTGCGCCGCGTTACATCCTTTAAAGCTTTTTTTAACAGGACCCGCATAAACTTCTCCCTCACCTAGACGGCTTTGCCGTATGCCCGCGTGCTCGCGTTAATAATTCGGCCATCCAGCAGTTCAATAAAATCAGTCGAACGAGCGGCAAGAGCACGATCATGTGTGACATAGATGACGGTCTTTCCTTGCTGGGCTAGCTCTTCTAGCAGTGTAAAGACCTGGATCGCCATTTTTGAGTCCAGGTTGCCGGTCGGTTCATCGGCAATCAGAACTGGTGGATCATTTGCCAGGGCTCGGGCGATGGCGACGCGTTGTTGCTGGCCGCCGGAAAGCTCACTGGGAAGGCGATTGGCATAATCGAGCATACCGACCTGCCGTAAACTGCTCTCAACCTGCTTTTCCCAGTTTTTTCGTGCTACCACGCCGGCTAATTCCAGTGCCAGCAGGACATTCTCTTTGGCTGTCAGGGTCGGTAAAAGCTGGAAAAATTGAAACACAATTCCAACATGTTTGCCACGCCAGCGCGCCATCTGGTTTTCGCTGCGCTGCCCCAACTCCTCACCAAGGAAGCGCACGCTGCCACTATCATAGCGATCAATGCCCGTCAAAATGTTCAGCAGCGTGGATTTTCCGCTTCCCGATGGACCATTAATCGCGAAGAGACTGCCGTCTGGAACAGAAAAAGAGATATCATCCAGCAACACAAAGTGGCCGGCACGTCCAGTGATGGTTTTTTGAATATGTTCAACCGTTACCAGGGCGGAGGTCGATATGGGGGGAAAATCTGTTTAGGATATGTTTTCATGAGTAGGGTGACTCCTTATATTGTTTCTTCAATGCATGTGTCGTATTTGTAATGGCACTCACTTGTCTTCAGGTGCTTCAGTAGCTGCCTTCTTTAGTTGTGTCAGCCTCAGCATCGTAAATAAGCCCCCACCGATGATCAGGAGAGCCGTCATGGTGAAGAGTGTATCTACGGGACCAAACAGTTGATTGAATAGAACCAGGTGAACGTGTTTCAATACGTTACTATCCAGATATCCCATGCACACCACAGAGATCATTAAGGCCAGGCTCTGCAGCGGCATCAATACGGATGTGATGCGTCCCACCAGTTCACGTGGGGTAACCTGTAAGATTAAAGGCATCAATGCCACACTGATTGCTGCATTAGGTATTCCCAGCAGGAAGAAGAAGAAGAGCGCTAGCGGTAGCTCTGTACTGCGTGCATAGCACAGGAAGACCCCGCCAAATACGACCAGTGACAACCAGAAGGTGCGCTCCATGCCCAGTTTTTGCACAAACAGCCCGGCCAGCAGGGCCCCTACCACAGAACCAATGCCGTAAAATGAGCCCAGGAGACCATACATGGCGATTGATGCATGTAAATTATTCTGCGCGAAAAACACGTTCAATGAGTAGATCGATCCAGCGCCCAGGGTCGCCAGTACTAACGCGATCAGAAGTGTACTTAAAACGCGATTCGTGACACAAAATTGGAGCCCGGCCCGAAATTCTTGCATAAACTTTGCTTGCACCGCTCCCAGTGGCTTTTCTTCCTGAGCAGGAGTATTGATAGCGCGGACTGCCACAAAAGAAAGCAAGAACGAAACAGCATTGAGTAGCAGGGCCCATTTGACTCCCACCAGCGCAAACAGAAAAGCCGCCAGCGAGGGACCCAGGATCAGCGCGAGGCTCATTGTCATCTGCATCAAGACCATGGCTTTTGTGCGCTGCTCTTCCGCGACCACTTCGCCAACCAGCGCCAGCCGGGAGGGATTAAAAAATTGGGCGCAAATTGTGGCAAGCAGAACAATGACGTAAATTCCTCCCAACCAGCCAAAGGTCATGCTGGAAGTATGAGGAATAAACGTTTGAGATTCAAACATACATGCTGCAAACAGCAAAAAAATGAGACCTGCGCGTAGCAGGTCCATGCGTAACATCGTCTGGCGCTTATTCCAGCGATCCACAAACACGCCGGCGACAGGGCCAAACAGAAATGCTGGCAAGGTAGTCATCAAGAATAATATACTCACCGCTAATGGCGACCATGGCTGATTTTTCGTCAGCCCGTTACTGATCCATAAAACAAGGGTAGTATCAAAGACAAAATCGCCTAGCAGTGAAATGCATTGACCACTCCACAACAGAACAAAATTGCGATTGTGCAGCAAACTCTTTTTTTGCGTTCCCGCACCTATATGAACAAGAGGTGTGGCCTCTTCAACAGTTTCCACAGTCAATCTCCAATCTTTTGACAATAGGGCACAGACAGGTCTTCATGATTTTTGCGCATCACCATGCAACCGGGTTGAAAGGCATGCTTCGCCCTCTCGCCGACCATCTAACGAGGATGAACAACCTTTATGTACCGCTCTTCGGAGCTAAAGCTACAACAAAGAAGCGTATGTGAGTCGCGCCAGAGCCTTTACTTGATCAGCAAGCTCTCAATGAGTATGAGATGACGGTAAGTAAGGCTTTAACTCGGATGTCAAGAATGAAAAGAGCGCATCCTGCTCCGTCTGTAGAAAGAAGTGATTCCCCGCAAAGTCTTGAAAATGAAAGGGCCCACTCGTCTGCTCTTGCCAGGCAATGAGATGCTGCCTCTGCACCTCCTGGTCCAATCGTCCTCCTATAGCGGTAATCGGACAGGTAAAAGGTGGCCGTTGCGTATAGGTATATGTCTCACAAATGGTGAAGTCCGCTCGTAGGATAGGTAGAATCAGTTCCATCATTTCCGTATTTTGTAGGATCTCTTCTTGCATTCCCCCAATCGTCTCACTCCGGAAATGAACTCCTTGTCATTCAAGTGATGGAGCACCGGCAGATCCGTCCGGGAGAGTTGTGGTGCCCGGCAAGCTGAAAAGAAGAGATGCGCGGGGGTGTATCCGTAGTGACTCTGTACAAAGTGCGCCAGTTCAAAGCTAATCAAGGCTCCCATACTATGCCCAAAGAATGCAAAAGGGATATCCAGCAAAGGAAGTATCCCTTTTGCTAAGGGCTCTAGCAGCTGCGGGAGCCGGGTAAATACTTGCTCCTGTAACCGGTTTTCGCGCCCTGGGAGTTGAATCGGACACACATCTACTCCTGGCAAAAATTTGTGCCAGTTGCGGTAGGCTGAAGCACTTCCTCCAGCATACGCAATACAAAACAGACGCAAGCGAGGTCGCTGTCCCTGGTTCTTGCGGTACGCAATCCAGGATTGCTGAACTGGAGTATGAAGCATAAGATTTTCCTTGGTTGTTTCAAACATGAACGGATCAAGAACACAGCCTGCCTGAGTCCTAACGGGCCTCCATGGCTTTCTGTAAGCTGAGAGGACGCATATCGGTCCAGACCTCTTTAATGTAAGCGAGGCACTCCTCTTTCGTGCCACTCTTGCCTGCGTCTTTCCAACCAGGAGCATTCACTTTTCCCACTGGCCAGATCGAGTATTGCAGCTCGTGATTGACGACGACGTTATAAAGAATCTCTGTCTGTTCGCTATTTGACATTGGTATATAGCTTCCTTTCTTTTGAGCTCAGCAAATGTTATGACTTTTTCACCGCTCGCTATGGCGGTATTCTCAACTCATGCGAGAACATTCAAAGTATAAATTGATGCTTTTTGCTTCTCAATACTCCCCTGGGGTAAATAACTTCTACCCTCTAAAAAACTTTCTTTTAATGCTCTACCTACACCGGAGAAATACCTCGCATTGGTATATGAATACAGTAAATGCCTCAGTATACTCATTCATGGAACACGGGATGGGAAAGACAACACTGGACAAAGAAAATTCTGCCAGAAGCTGATTTATTTGGGCTTGAAACCAGCTGGACAGGATCGATTGTCCATATAACGCTTTTATAGCTTTTTATAAAGGAGCAAAAAATGCTAGAACAGGCAAAGAAGGATACGGCAACAGGTGCCATTACCACTCATGCGACTCAAGCATATACGCAGACTATGGATATGCGCGATGCCCAGCGCTATTTTACCGCTGGCTTCCGCGATGATATCAATCAACCTGCCGCCGGACCGCGTTGGGTTGGGCTGGAGAATGAGTATCCTCTTGTTTTTGCGGATGGCTCGATTATTAGTCGCGATGTCATCGATTTTCTCTGGCAGGAGCTGGTCGCGCAAGGGTGGGAGCCGCTAAAAGATGAGGCTACACAAAAAATTGTTGCCGTCAAAAAGCAGCGTCCAGATGTTGGTGGTGAGAGGAAGCATCACTACGATATCATCACAAGTGATCTGGGTTATGCCATTCTCGAAGTTGATCTGGCTCCTGCACCTTCGATCATTATTGCGGAACAACATTTGCGCCGGCTCATGCAAACCATCACGACCATCCTGGCCCAAAAGAATGCCTCGATCCTTGGTTATGGTGTGCAACCAAAAGCACAACCAGACGTCGCCTATCTGGGCGAAAAGAGCCGCTATGAGTTTATGGTCGATATCTGTAAGCAGGAGAATGTCATCAATCCTATGGGGTATGGTGTCGAGCTGCATACCCTGGATGCTTCCTGCCAGACCCAGGTCGAAATCTCGGCAGCTGAGGCTATTCCCGTCGTGAACGCACTTAATGCAACCGCAGGACTTCGGTTGGCCCTCCTGGCGAACTCACCTATCTGGCAAGGGCAAAACGATGACAAGTGCAAGTCGATCCGTCAGGAATTCCTTGATTGGTGCTGGCCTGCTCGCAAACAACAATTGGGTCTTCCACCTAGATTTCAGAATATTGAGCATTATCTTGATTACATCTTTGGCTTTCGGCCGATTGCTGTTACGCGCGATGGCGAAATGTATCGCATCAACCATCAGGGAACGTTCCGTCAGTTTTTCTTGAATGCCCATTCGCAGACTGGCTTTGCCCTGGATGGGACCAGCCAGGCACTGCAGAGTACCCTCTCAGATATCACGACGCAATGTGGCTTTGCCTGGTTCTTCAGTCGCTTACAACCAGCCTACGGAACAATCGAGGATCGAATAAGCTGCCAGCAACCACCACACGCTAACCTGTGCGCCTCTGCCCTTACGCTCGGTCTGGTAGAAAATTATCAGGCTCTGGTTGGTCTGGCGGAGACTATCTCGCTAGACCAATGGCGCGATATCCATAAACTCGCGTCTATTCATGGCCTCAACTTTACGTATCCTGGCGTCGATATCGATCGCTATATTGCCTGGCTGCTCGCGATTGCTACGCGCGGTCTGCAAAAACGTGCGTTCGGGGAAGAAAAATATTTGGAACCATTGTATCAGCGGGCAGAGACGCGCCGTTGTCCGGCCGATGACGTACGAGCTCAATTTGAGCAAGGGGCGTTTGAACAGATTGTCAGAAGCAACGATATGCGCAACTGGCTCAAAGGGTAAATCGTTCAATGGAGAAATGTTATGGAGTTACAGGTACTCGTACAAGCAATTGAAAGGCTCGTCGATCAGCATCTGCCACACTATGTAGATGATTTACGCCTGCTCTGTGCGATTGACTCTGGATCAGACTACAAACCCGGCCTGGATCAGGTAGGCATGTTTCTAGTGTCTCGCATGCAACAGCTCGGCATGACTACCTCTGTCATTGAAAATGGCTTAAATGGCAATGATGTAGTCGGCACCCTGAGCGGTCATGGTCGGGGTCGGGGAAAAATAGTGTTGCTGGGTCATATCGATACTGTTTATCCGGTAGGCGTCGCTGAGCAGCGGCCATTACAGATCAAAGGCACCAGGCTTTATGCACCTGGTGCATCTGATATGAAAGGCTGTATTCTGGCCGCGCTCTATGCATTAGAAGCCATGGTGTCATTGCATTACGACGATTTTGCTGAGATTTGTCTTCTCTGTGTTTCGGATGAAGAGACAAGTCTGCGTCATTCAATTCCATTGATCCAGCACGTATGTCGGGATAGCGATGCCGTGCTGGTTCTGGAAGCGGCGCGCGAAAATGGGGCCATTGTCAGTGCGCGCAAAGGTTCTGCCTGGTATAAGCTTACCGCGCAGGGGCATGCGGCCCATGCAGGTGTAGAACCTGAAAAAGGAAAGAATGCCATCGTTGAGCTCGCGCACCAGCTCTTACAGTTTTATAGTCTCCAGCATTATCTCGAAGGGGTAACTATCTGTCCTGGTGAGATACATGGCGGAACGGTCCCAAATGTCGTACCCGAATTTGCCCAGGCGCGTTTTGATCTGCGCTATCTACATCCAGCGGATCGCCTGATCATCGAAAATATCTGGCGCGAGATGCTTGGCAAGAAACGTGTCCCCGGCGTTCGTCTCCAGTTGGAATTAGAAGCCTATCGGGACCCCATGATTTGCAGCCAGGAGACTAAAAACTTGCTCAAGTGTCAGCGCCGACGCAAATGTGAGCCGATCCTGGCGCGTTTTGACTCAATGACCCAGGGAGTGTAGCAGGCTTCTCACCTGGTATAAAGGCCGCTGCGCTTTACCTTGACACCAGGTGAGAAGCCTGCTCAGATAAATGAGAAGCCATTGAAACGAAAAAAATAATCATTTCTTTCTTTGTTCAAAAAAGCACGCATTTGAGCTCGACACCGGCTCACATTTGCGTCGGCGCTAATACAAGCATGCTCAAATGATTGCTCAGCATCTCAGCTTTGCTGTGGATCATGTGCTGACAGGAGGGAGTTCAGATGGCAGATTTGCTACCGAGCTAGGTATTCCAGTACTGGATGGCCTGGGACCAATTGGAGGACTGGACCACAGTCCGCAGGAGTATCTCCTCCTTGATAGCATTGCTCCGCGTGCGGCGTTGTTAGCCGGTTTGATCGCAACGGTCGGCGTACAGGCCCATTTACCACTTGTCGCTTACGCATGAAAGGAACTTATGTGACCGCGTTCATTGTTCGCGTTCCCGCGACATTAGCTAATCTGGGGTCCTGTTTTCATTGCCTGGGGTTAGCGCTCAGTCTCTATAATACCTATCGGCTAGAGACATTGCCGTCAATCTCCGGGCAGCAGACGGCCCTACCCATCCTGATCACGAACTTGGGCAGCCAGGGGTATGCACCGGCGAGCGATGACCTTTTCTGTCGTGCCTTTTGTCTGCCTTTCGAGCGCCGAGGGCTTTCGCTCCCATCTGTTCGTGTTCAGATGTCGCTTGAGATTCCAGATGATTCTGGTTTGGGCAGTAGGACGGCTGCTGCCGTTGGTGGACTCCTGGGCGCCAATAGATATTTGAAGAAAAAGCAGCTGGCATTTGATATGGATGAACTTATTCTTCTTGCTATGGAACTTGCCGCTGATTTGCATGCTGATACTGTCGCGGCCGCTCTTCTAGGAGGTCTGGCGGTTGCGGTCGTCCAGGATCGAAAAGTGTACACTACAGCTATGCCCTTGCCAGGCGAGCTTAAGGTGATCATTTTCAGACCGACCTTTACCATGGGTCGCTGCGAAGAACAAAGGCCTGTATCAGCCTGGTACTCACGCACCGATGCGACCAGTTATACCAGCCGCATCGCACTCTTGTTGTCAGCTCTGCAAACTGGACAGTATCACTTGCTTGCTTCGACCATGCAAGACCAACTCCGGCCGCCCTTTCAGCCCCTTTGGCCGCTAACTGTAGCTGCTCTGACTGAAGAGGCCATGGCCGCTGGAGCACATGGAGCTTGCTTTTTGGATCATGCATCCACCCTGTTTGCTCTGGCGTCCCACAGTTATGACCGGATTATATCCGCTATCCAGGCAAGGGCCCACACTCTCAAGCTAGCTGGTAGCTGCCAACTTCTCCCGATAGAGAATCGAGGCGCCTCTACACACCCGGTCTCCCTATCTCTGCCCCAGGTTGCTCACCAGCGCGCCGTGTGATCGGTCTTTGATTGGAGGGATAAGAAAGGAAAAAATTATTAATATAAATAAAAAGGATGTAAAAAAGTAAATTGTTAATATAGTGCGAACGCTATGTAAACAGGGGATCAGATACTATATAAGCAGATCCAGAACGAAATCGGAATTTATATTACACGAGAGTGCTACCTTGTTCTGGATCGCGGTTCATCTGGTAGCAAAAAGTAATCTGAAGAAGAGGAACAACAATGACTATCAGCTCAAAAAGTATTCTGAAACCCAGCAGGGGCATCCTAGCGGGTTCATCCCTCTTACCATCATCGGTACCTATCCATCACACCGATATACTCGCACAGCAACTATGGGCCAAACAGGTCCTTATGAACATCTGGTGCCAGGTTTTAGAGCTCCCTCAGGTTGATGCTCATGCAAACTTTTTTGATCTTGGAGGCGATGCCTTGCATGCTGCGCAAATTCTTTCGCTCGCCAGGATTCAGGGGCTTCATTTTTCATTAGGACAGTTTGTTGACCATCCAACAATCTCAGAAATGGCTCAAAACATTATCTTTCAACATTAAGGAGACCAGCGATGATAAATGCTTATACTCGTTGGGAAACGTCAACAAGACATCCAGTCCTCAGGGCAGATGAGCTACATATATGGCAAGCTCCTTTGGACTTGCCATTGGAAGATGTCATGCAACTACAACAGGTACTCTCCGCAGATGAAATTATCCGCGCCCGGCGTTTTCATTTTGAGAAGGATCGTCGCCATTGGATTGCTGCGCGTGGTATATTGCGCCTGCTGCTGGGAAATTACCTGTCTATTCCGCCCGACTGTGTGCGCTTTAGCTTCAACTCTTATGGCAAGCCTTTTCTAAATCCTGCCTACCATGATAGCAAACTTCAGTTCAATCTTTCGCATTCAGGATACTGGGCGCTTTACGCTATCTGTACCCAACGGCAGGTAGGGATTGACATTGAATTGATCCGGGCTAATCTTGACTATACGCTGCTGGCCAACCATACCTTCTCACAGCACGAATACCAAACCTTGCAAGATCTTGTGCCTGCCCTGCAACAGGAGGCATTTTATAATGCCTGGACGAGAAAAGAAGCCTATGTCAAAGCCCGTGGCATAGGCCTATCTCTTCCGCTCCAACAATTTGATGTCTCATTAGTACCAGGTGAACCACCCTCTTTGCTCCATGTACAGGACGATCCTGCCGAGCCTTTGCGCTGGCAGTATTATGATCTGACTACAGAGAAAGGCTATAAAGCGGTGGTTATTACCGAAAAACCACAGGTACGCCTGCTGTGCTGGCAGTGGCACCAGTTGTCTGGCCAATATACGTATCTTTACACTACCCTTCAACAGATGCTTTAGTTACGAGCGCCGATCATACTGAGCAGTTGTACTTTCATCATTCTTAATACATCATAGGTGATAGATAATGACATGGACCATCATTAACAGAATTCTGGGTCAGGCCGCCCTCGACAAATCCTTTGAGAAAGAGTTTTTACGCGATCCAGTCGTAGCCGCCAAAAGACTCGGCTATGAATTGACGGACGAAGAAATTGAAGCATTTGCTCAGAGTAAGGCAGATACCCTCTCGGCATTTAGCAAGAATTTGCTGCACCTTTTGCCTTCTCAATAACCCCTCTTCTATATATTTACCTCTCAAGCATCCTGGCAGAGAGAAGGAGCCATAAGTTCTTCTCTAAATATATGCTCTTCTCACATTAATTTAATTATGATGTGGTGAAATAGCATGTGTTTTCATCAAAAATGATATATCACTTGACTAAAGAATCTTTTTTAAAGATAATAGGAGAGGAATAAACTACATTAAAGGGTAGGTTGCTTTTACCTTTTTATAGAAAGTATTTGCATAAGATAGCAGAATGACAAGACATTCTGTGTTTTTGTTATGTGCTTATAAATATATTTCTGCAAGAAGGAGAATCCTGGATGCGGATAGCGAAATTTATACGAAAAATCACTCCGCCACTATTACCTCGCACCATTCTTTCTCGTTCCTCATTAATTGATGTATTGCAAGACGCTCACTCATCAGCCGATAATGTTCACCCCTCTATCTGTAAAATGCTTCTTCTCTGTGCTCCAGCTGGCTATGGCAAGACAACATTACTGGCAGATTTTATTCAGAAAAGCCAGGCTCAGGCTAGCTGGTACTTTCTCGATCATTCAGATACGAATCTTGTAACCTTTATTGAAACGTTGATTGCCAGCATTCAACAGGTTATCCCTGCTTTTGCCGCATCTTTAGGCGCGGATTATATCCAGCATTTGGCACAGGCGGCCGCTGATCCGGTCACCTTTGAACAGTTGATACAGCAATTCCTGGCTCTGTTGGAGACCGACTTACCAGCTCGCTTCATTCTCTGTTTATGCAACTACCATGAAATAAATGATCATGAGCCAATTCAAAATTTTATGAATATGCTTATTGCCCATCTGCCTACGGATTGCATACTGTGTATTGAGAGTCGCGCTACGCCCTCGATTCATTTAGCTCCTTTACTCACACAAAACCAGCTCGTAGGACTCGGTAATCAGGCATTGCGCTTCTCTGCTGAGGAAATCTATGCCTTGTTCAGCTTGCGGCAACAGGTGCCGCTGCTCACAGATATAGCCGATGCCGAAAAGCTGACGCAATTATTTGAAGGCTGGATTGTTGGCATTCTGCTCTCTACACAAATGAATGATTATTTTCTCACAGCATACACAAATGTTGGTGATGGTCCCTGGATCAATTCGACTTTACAGGTAAGCTATCATAATTTGCGCTCTTATATCTATAATGATATTTTTAAACATGAGGCAGAGGCTTATGCCTTTCTACTCCATTGCTCGGTCTTAACAGAATTGTCTATCCCTGCTTGCAATGCGCTACTAGAGAGCGAGACTGCTGATGCGCTTCTCACGTATATAGAGAATCGTGGTCTCTTTGTGAAGCGTGTCAATAAAGAGCATGGACAGCGCACATATAGTCTTCATCCAGTGTTGCGCGAATTGCTCTACACAGAGCTAGCCCAAAAACAGCCCGATGCCTGTCGCGAGCTGCAGTATAGAGCCGCGCTCTATTTCTATGCCCTTCATGAGTACGATCAAGCATTTCAGCATGCCCTCCAGACTTCCGCGGAAGATTTTCTGATTGAGATTATTCTCTCTTTTTCGGAACGGATGCCGCAGGATAGCAATTCGCAAACAAAAATGATGCAGTGGCTCGATCAACTGCCCTCCTCGTTACTAGAAAATAACCCTAATCTTTTGCTGTTACGGGCAACACTCTATATTTCTCAGTATGAAAGTCCACAGGCAGCTCCTTTGCTAGAGAAAGCCTATCAACTCCTGCAGCAAACATCTCAAGGCCAGGATGAGGTCACAATGACCTTGTTAGCCAGAATTCAGTATGCGAGAAGCAATATTCTGTTTAAAAATGGTAATTATGAAGGATCTCAGCAACTCTGCAAAGAGGCCCTGGCTCTGATGCCTATCGACGAAACTGCTTTTCGCATCAAGACACATATCCGTTTTGGTGACTGCGCGATGGTCCTGGGAAAGTGTTCAGAGGCTATTACCCAGCTGCAACACGCTTTACAGCTTTGTGGTCATAATACCGTTACGCCACAAACAGCCCATATTCATACCAGCCTGGCTAATGCGTATACTCTGATCAGTAAAAATGCTCTGGCTGAACATCATCGTACCAGAGCCATTGCGATTTGTGAGCAATTGGGGGATTCGCGCACAAAAATTAATAATTTGATCTGGATTGGCATCATGAAGCGCGATAAAGGTGATCTGAGCGAAGCCTGTCGCATGTTCCAGGAGATTATAGAGGTCTCTCATCAACAACAATTTCTTAGTGGTGAAGCGTATGGCCTCTTTAATCTGGGTGGGGCATATACCGATGAAGGGCTCTATCAGCAGGCGCTCAAGGTTGTGGAGGATAGTCTGGCTAGCGCGCGTTTGCTTGAAGATGTTCGACTGATTAATTTTAACCTGTGCCAGTTGGCATTGATCTATCTCTCTATGGGTGATTTTGATACGGCGTTCTTTTTTATTGAACAAACTCATACAGAAGCAGCCGGACCAACGAGTGGCGAACAGATACAGTGCCGATTGGTGCTTGGTACACTCTATGTCTTGCAACAAAAGTATCAACAAGCTTATGATATCTTGTTCTTGCTTCAATCGTATTCTGAGGAGGCGGGACAAAAGCGCACGACACTTGAGTGTCTTGTTCGCCTGGCTGCCTGTCAACTGGCCCTTAAAAAGGAGACTGAGCTGGAGGAATCATGCATCAAGATCATCAATCTTGTGATGCAGGAGCGTTTGGAACAATTAGCTCAGCGTACGTTGCGCCCTTTTCCTGATGTCTGGAAGCGGCTCCAGCGGTATTTACAGTCAGGGAGTAAGGATAGTTGGAAAATGGCGCTTCCTCAAGAAGGGAAAAAAGAAGTTCCTGCCGCTGCACCTCTTGTTGTGTCTACAACGCAATCGGTATCAACCTCCCATACCCTCCAAATTATTGCTTTTGGTGAACCAGTGGTGATCGTTGATGGTACACCTGTCACACGTTGGCGCATGGCTCGTTCCATGGAATTGTGCTACTTTCTCTTGAATGTTGGACGATCGGTACGCAAAGAGCAGATTATTGAAGCGCTCTGGTCTTCTCCAGAAGACAATATTGACCAGACGTTAAGATCCTCTCTTTTCTATTTGCGTAAAGCTATTGGCGAGGCTTGCATTGTTTATAGGGGTGGCCTCTACACCTTGAATTTTAGTGCGCTCTATGGCGAGCATGTGAGCTACGATGTCGATCTGTTTCAGCAGAGCTTCGTTCAAGCTATGCAGGCCATTGAAGAAAAGCAAATGGAACAGGCCAGGGAGCTTTTGAATAAAACAGTTGCCCTCTACCAGGGAGATTATGTTCAATCGTTTTATAGCGATTGGTGTATTGGAAAACGCGATGAGCTCCGTCTCAAGTATATGCGTTCACGCCATGAACTCGCGTTAATCGCCTGGAACGATGGGGAAACAGACGAATGTGTTCAACACTGGCGCTATCTCTTGTCCATCGATAACTGTTCTGAAGAAGCACACTATGGATTGATGCGTTGCTATATGAGGCAGGGAAAGCGTGGATTGGCTATTCGTCAATATCAACGCTGCGTGGATATCCTCCATGAGGAATTAGATGTTCTTCCTGGTCCTGCTATTCAAAAATTCCATCAACGCCTGACCAGTATCAATTAATAAAACTCCTCCTGTAAACGCCACTGCTATCTCTCTACCCTCTATCCCTCAGATCTTCACTTGAGATTGCGAACTAAGCGCGAACACAATAAGCTCATGCGAACATGCAGTAAACGCCGCAAAAGTATGATTACTAACAGAGATTGATGATCAGTGCCGCTAAGAAATTTGCTTTGCTACTGACGCTAGCTTATCAAAAGAATGATAAATATTGGCAGTTTTACAGGAGGAAAAAACATGAACGCACAACAAACAAACGCCATCACAACGTTATCTCGGGTATCTCTGAACAAATGGTTGATCTTGATTGGTCTGTTCATTGGTGTCCTGGTATGCCTTGTTTTATTAGGAGTACATTTCGCATCTCATCTCCAATTGACATCACATACCCTCCATCTACTTGCCGATGGCGGGAACGATGTTACTGGCCCTATCGGTGGAGGAAACTAGTCGATATCGTCCTTTGAACGAACGGGTCTTCTCTCACAAAGGAATAGATTGTCTATAGAAGTCGGTACCAGTGTATTTCAGCGTCTAGATGAGTATCCTATCCCTATTTTAAGCAACAAGAATTTCTCAAGACCAGGGGCACATCCTTGAACATAAAGGATGTGCCCCTATCGATATTTTGAATAAAATTCTCTAAAGAGTACCATTGTTAGTGTCTCTGGCTGCTTGTATCTTTCATATGTTCAGTGTGTGGCTTGTCAGAAGTGGCTTCCTCTATTCCTTTGGAGATCAAAGGGCTTAATGTCTCTTGAATATGGAACTGGCGCGCTCCTATCAAATCCCAGGCACGCGCAATACCATAAAGATAAATGACTACAAACATGATTGCAAGATTATCCAGGATAGAAATATTCTGAGGCTCTATATTTAATCTTATGGCATAGAAGAGCTCAAAGCCAAACATGACAAGACTGGCGAGAATAAAAAAAATGTTATTCCATTTCTTCACCCAGCCCCCGGCCTCCCGAAGCAGGAATATTCCCATAATGATTGTGTTTATAAGTCCAATCACACTCATTATGAGCGCACTTCTGCCAATTGTTGCATGAGGCATAAGTGCTAACAATGAGATAACAAGAGGATTGAGTAATGCACTGTAGGAGCTGGCGGCTTGAACCTGACGCATCACTGAGATATTTTCAGCGCGAGTAATATCCGGTTTAATAGAAATGGCCACAAATATCAGACCAAAAAGCGTTGCACCAACGGTAGCCATGGTAGTAAAAAAGGTTATGTAATCTACTGGAACCATAGAATCATTGCGTCCTTTCCTATGGGCTTTTACCAGTCAACGGGTAGGCTATTGACTGGCAAAATACTGCTCAGAAATCGGTATCTATCCTGCACGAGCGGTAAAAAGAGCTTTTATAATAGTCATTCTGACTGAGAAGAAAGATATAATTTATAATGCTCAGGAAAAGTATACCAGATGGAGTGTGCGTTGCCCATCCATGTCTCTGCCTGTGCTCACATCGTGTATCGCCAGGTATTCTACCATCTGACCTGTCATTTACCACTATTATAGCAAGGATATATTCAGCAGGGCTATTTCATGTTCGTCCAGAGAATGTATATCTTTCAGGTGTGGAGTGTGTGGAGTGGGCGGCCGCAGCCGCCCGCTCCACACACTCCACACCCACAACCCGGCGCCGCAGGCGCCAAAGAGAAACATGAAATAGCCCTGTATATTCAGTTTGATCCCGCACTTTTTCCTGCTTTTCAGGTAGAATAGAGTCTATGAAGAAAAAACATAATGAGAAGAACTTACTATTGCCTTGACCTGTGCTTTCTGGCAATGATGGGATGGATTGAGCATTTGCCTTTGTCGTTTTGCTCATAGAAACAGGGAAAATGATGCCAATGAATAAAGAAATTAGCAATCAAGAACTTATCTTCGCAGCAAAAAGAACACTTGGCCGTATCAACCAATCAGAAGAGACTTTACAATCTCTGTACCTTCAGCCTGACCGCGCCATCTTCCTGGCTGAAAAGGAAGGTATCATTTTAAAAGTATATATGGAGGAGAAGACTCTTCGGTATGAGTATAATATTGCTCAAAAGGTCGCGGTCATCGGTGTCCCGATTCCCGAAATACTTGGCTTTGCTGCTGGCCAGCCTGGTGTTCTTGCGATGAAATATGTAAAAGGTTACCCATTGTCTTCACTCTATCCATTGGCCGCGCAATCTGCAGGTATGTATCTTCAGCGTGTCCATAATCTTGGTGCTCAGCCACCCTTCTCAGGTGGACAACAGCGGTGGGACGCGTTCATCTCCTGGTGGAGCAATTTGGAGGCCGAAAAAGTGAAAAGATTAGGTGTGCTTGCTCACAGGCATATCATGGCCTTCCAAAAATATTGTGAGGCACTTCAACCTCTTCTGGTACAGCGACCTGTTGTGCTGTTGCATGGTGATCTCCAGCCTGTACATATCCTGGTTGATCCTCAAACCGAACAGGTTCTTGCTTTTCTCGACTTCGCTGACGCTCAACCAGGAGATCCCCTGATGGATATCGCCGTCGCCACACTGTGGGACCATGAACTGGCTGATTTACTCCTGGAAGGATATAGCCGACTTGAGAACAATGAAGAAACAAAACAAATACTCTCCCTCTACCGCCTTTTGCGTCAGCTCGGCGAAATACCATGGTTACTAGAGAGAGGCTTCGAAGAATTAGCCGACAGAAATATCACAGCTCTTCAAACTTCCTTGCAGGCTTTAACGCAATAACTTATATTAAATGCAATACATGAGGAGTAGTATCAGGGATGAAGGTATTTATAGCAGGGGAGAACGTGCTTCTTCGTCCGCTTGAGATGGATGATCTGGAGGTGTTCTGGGCCTGGTTTGCTGACCGGGAGGTAACAAAATATTCAATGGGAACATGGTTGTTCCCCTGGTCGAAGTATGAAACGGAACTGTGGCTGAAACGGACTATCCAGGATAGAGAGTCACTCACCCTTGGCGTTGTAGAAAAAGAAGCTGGCCCGTTACTTGGATATGCAGGGATTACTTCAATAAGTCATATCAATCGTTCTAGTGAATACTACATTTTTCTGGGCGCAAAAAGCAGTTGGGGAAAAGGCTATGGAACAGAAGTGACACGCTTGATGGTCGACTATGGATTTGCGAGTTTGAATCTACATCGGATCATGCTTACCGTTTCAGCGCCGAACATTGGTGGTGTGAAAGCGTACACGAAAGCCGGGTTCCAGCAAGAAGGGATCTTGCATCAAGCATGTTACCGTGATGGTGCCTATCATGACAAGATTATTATGGCCATCCTGTACCCCGAGTGGGCGGCTAACCGTTCGCCTTAAGCGAATTGAACAGGCGTAATGCAATGAAGGCTAAGTATGCTTATAGTTCGACTATTCATGTTAAAGCGGTCATTTCTTCACGCTAATGGAAGAAATGACCGCTTCATACACAGGTGTTCCTTAAGATCTGGGCTGAAGGTTAGGGTCCGGTAAGCGTGCAACCGCCAATGTTGTTGTCCCACTCTTGCTGGAGCAGATAAGGATCGCCGTTGAAGTTGACATTGGAACCATCAGAGTTCACACTACCAAAGTTCCATGCGCACTTGTCGCCGATCTCCTGACCGCTGCTATCGGTCCACGCGTTGAGCAAGGGGTCGGTGGCCGCCTCCATCTGCTCATGTGAGGTCACATTGATGGTCTCATCGGCGGCCTGGTCCCCATTTGGTCCTTGTCCGCCATTGCAGCTAAAGCTGGCTGCGTAGGGCATTGCCGCGTAGATGGTGTTAGATCCAAAATAACTGTGATAGGCGCAGAAGGCATTGGAAGCACACTGGGACTGCGAACTATCAAAGCAGAGATCCTGACCAGCTTCGGTAAAGACAAAAAATATGTTATCTATGCTGGAGCTCCAACCATTGGCACTCTGAGCACGACTGACTTCGTTCTGGATATCGCTATCCAGCAATGGGCTTTCGGGATAAGCTGTGTTGTCGGTCCAGGAGCCTGCGAACTGTGTGTTGCTGGGAACATTGCCCGCTGAGTCCGTATACTGGGTGTTGTTGTTGTACAATCCTGAACCGTTGACGTCGCCGAAGTAGCGCTGGATCAAGCCTTGATATGTGGAAGAGACGTTACCTGTCGGCTCCCAGAAAATAGCGAAGACGTTTGTGGTTCCCCCCATCACGGGGCCACCGCCGTAGTTCAGGTTGTTGCCGCCAGCAAATTGCCTGGCTCCCAAATCTTTGTGTTTATTGCCGCGCATAAAAAAATGAACCTTGTGATGTTTTGCCAACTGGGATGCGGCTGAAGGCGTTGCTGCGGATGCGTTCAATGGCACGGCAGCAAGAAATGCTAACATGAGCATCGATAATACGAGGACTGAGAGTGCTCGTTTCTTCATGCAAACCTCCTCTGTATGACTTAACGAAAGGCACCAACGGTTATTGAGCTGTCACTATCTCAATGCTTTCTTTCCGCTGTTGAGGAGAGCATACCCTATAGAGATTGCAATTCACTTATTTCGAGCTTCATTCTGGCGTAATGGGATAGCGATATCGCTTCAGATGCTGGTCTATCATATATAAATAGCCTTGTATTTTTAAGTGATAATATGAGATTATAGAAAGAAGACGTGCTTATTACATAAGAAATATGCTTTCGTTATATAAGATATCTCACTTATATAAGGGAAAGATGGAAGCTGAAGTATAAATGTTCAGTAGGGGATTATAAGGTTGCAGGTATTTGTGTGACAAATCGAGGGAAAAGCGCAACAGTTAGAATTGAGCAACTCAGTAGAAATGAGATGAGAGATTGTGGGCCGTACTTTCTTCGGCCCACAATCTCATGCTGAGAACCGTACTTAGCATTTTCTGAACTTGACGCCTAGCATATTTGCGTCTGCTGGTGAGACGGTACGGTTCAGAGGGGTGACTACGAGGATGTCAACACCGGGTTCTGAGTAGAACCGTTTGACATTGTACTTTATCTTTTGTTGGTCGAAAGTCTTTAATAATGCTGGATGAACATCATTATGTTCCGCCAGTAGGAGTACGCTGGCCTGTTTCGCCTGTTTGACGGCATTGGCGTAGGCAGGGATGCGCACTATACTGTGACCGGCGACGGTGCGTGGATCAATGACCAGGATCGCAGCGTTGGTTTTAAAGACAATGAGATTTCCTACCCAGCCATTGCCCCATGCATAATGGATATGTTGCTGCTGCATATAAGAGATAATCGGGTCATCATTGACAGGAGCACTGACACAACCAGATGTTTGTAACGTGTCATTCGTATTTGCCTGTGTGTATGCATAGACCTGTGTGCTCAGGAATAGAAATAGCACAATCGCAATTCCCACCTGTATTAGAAGCGAGTATCGTGGACGCACAACCATAGCTGGCTGTGTTTGATTTCCCTGATAGTCTGGTTGCCGGTTAACTCCTTGCAGTAAAAGCATAATTGTGGTTAATGCGGTTGCGTACAAGAAAGGGAGAATCAGCATCAAAGGTGTTGAATAGCGTCCCGCTCCATCGATAGGCCCACATTGCCCTCCAATGCCAACGATTGGAGCGCTAGAAGCGCAGAAAATAAAAGCAGCGCAAGCTCCAAAGATCAAGGGCAGGGTCGCGAGTTGACGTATATATACCAGGACCGGCTGGGGCCAGAGCAATGAGAGCGCGATCCCTATTACGGCCATAAACAGGCAAAAAACACCGGCAATCAACGCTGGCGTCATTAAGTGTGGCTGAGCAATGGTTACATTGCCACCGGTTGGTAATGCTCCACCAATGACGCGCAGTGAAGAACATGTGCGATAAAGATGTTCCAACTGGTGAATGGTCGTCAGGCGATCGCCAGTTTTTGTTCCGCTACTGCCCAAAATATAAGTAATGTTTTCCCAGTTATGTTTAGCTCCCCAGTAGAGGCCCGGCGCGAACCCGATCAAAGCTCCTGGAATAGCACTGACGGCGAGCAGGAGGCCCATGAAGATGGAGCTATTTTGCGCGGCTGTACTCTTTTTTCGGTAGCGTGCCACTATTTCTAGCAGGCAGTATCCAGCTATCCAGATTATGGCGGCCAGAACTGCTATGACAATAAGGGGGTAGATCCAAAAGCCCAGGCCGATCAGAAAACCTATGCCGGCCCAGCGTAATGCAAGTTCTTTATAAGACGCACCTGCATGCCAGCGCTGTGTTAAGCGTAATGCTGAAAAAAGTAGCCATAGCATTACTATAAATGTTTCGATGTATCCGCCATAGGTACGAAGTTCTATCACCAGATCATAAAGGGGCGGAAATGTTGCGCACAGTGCGGCAATTGTCATGAACCATTGTTTCGCCCGGGGAGCTAAATGCGCGCTATCAGCCAGCGCTCCGGCTAATTTCCAGGTGAGCCAGACTACAATGAGCGAGAGTAAAATAGGCTCGGTACGCAGGGTCCATACAGATGCGCCGAAGAGAGCGAAAAGAGCAGCAATCAAGTAAGCTTCTAAGCTGCCCATGTAGGGCTGCCCATAGAAATAAATTGGATGTTCTCCACGTAAAATATGTTCTGCTTGAATACCCACCAGGGCTTCATCACCTTCAACTACTCCATGATTATGGATAATGAACCACACCCGTATAATCAAGGTGCACAGCAGACATATCAATAAGGGAGTATGTATCCATATTTGTGAGAGGGAGAACTTTGCGCTGAAGTTTCGCAGCGAAGAGCTTGTTTTTTGCGCAGGGTCTAGCGTCACAGTAGCAGATTTCATACCCATCTGTACTTAATCTCCTGGTACTCATTGTGTTTAAATAGTGAAATATAGATTTTTTGACGTATGAAATACTGTTTTGAATTTATTATTGCTCTGGCCTAAATAAATATAGCAACAGCAAAGTTAGTCTAATTTATAGATGTGATTATGTCAATAAAAACAATACTTTTGGATAGTTTAAGATGTACATTATTTCAAGTGCGGAGTGTGTGGTGGGTGGCCGCGGCCTCCTGCCTCTTGCAAACATGGGTATTACCAGCAAAAGATAAGGAGTCCATTATTTCAGGTGTGTAGTGTGTGGTGGGCGGCCGCGGCCACCCACCACACACTCCGCACTCCCAACCCGGCGCCGTAGGCGCCCAAGAGGAAAAGTAAAAAGCCCTGAGAGTGTAGTCATGTAAAGTTGTCCATTAAAAAGTGGAATGTTATAATTGGGTCGCCTCTAGTTTTAAGCATAACATCGCTATGTATTAATTTAAACCAATTAATAACTATGCAGGCGCATTGAAAAAAAGAGAGAAGAGGCCAACAACGAGCACTGCGGTTAGCGCGGGTGATCGGCGTGCTAGCTTTGCTCGATGAGGTGGCGATAGCTCTGGATGAAGTGGGCTCTTTCTCGCGATGGCAGTCCGACCCAGCCTTGCTCTTTGGCGTATTGCCAGGCCCAGTGATAAACAGGCATGAATTTAGGAGGATAGTTATTTGATGAGTACTGCCTCATCCTCAGAAAGAGTTGCATCTGTCCCTGATAGTGGAAAGTATTTGAAGCGTCATCTTGCCTTGCGGTCTGTACTTATCTCGTGGGAAATGTACTTGATTGTCATTGTTGCAGCCTTCCTGCGCTTCTACCAGTTGAATACGACTGAATTTGACGATGATCAAGGCGTTATCTTTCATATGGCCCGTTATGCTGTTACGCATGGATTGATCCCTGCTACGACTAATAGAGCATCAATCGGCATTATTAATCCACCAGCTACAATCTATTTGTTGATGATCCCGGCGGCTGTCAGCAGTGATCCGTTAGCGGGCGTTTTCATGACGGCGTTTTTAATGGTGGTCTCAGTGCTATTAACATATCTTTTTGTCCGCCGTTATTATGGTCGGGTGGCTGCGACCATCGCTGCGCTCAGTTATGCTACCCTCTTTCGCGCCGTTGTTTACTCGCGTTTTATGTGGGATCAGAATTTTCTGCCCTTTTTTATTGTGCTCTTCTTTATGGCGCTTTTCAGTGGGATCATTGACCGTAAGAAGGGCTGGTTTTTATCTGCCCTCATTCTGCTGGGAATACTCGTACAACTGCATGCCAGCACTATACTCTTACTGGTACCTCTGGCCCTGGCATACATATTTGCTCCAGGTACGATTCGTAAACGCGATTATCTCTTTGGGGGATTGGCTTTATTCCTCCTTTACTTTCCCTATTTCGCCAATGAGGTTAAGATCCACTTTAGCGATATAATTGCGTATTTGCATGCACCTAAAAAGACTGTGCTGGATATGGAGGCTTTGCAGTTCTATCAAGCCTTCCTCAATCCCTATAAGCTGCTGTCAGAACAGTATCCCTTGCACTGGCGGGTGGTGCCATTCATTGGACAACCATCGCTGCTCTGGCAACTTTCCCCTTATCTGAGCTGGTCGAGTATCCTGTTGGAGCTACTTATTGTTATCAGTATGGTCGCTCTCCTGGTGCTGGCGTTTAAGCCCGCTAGCCGAGGAACTGCCGGGCAAGAAAGTCGGACAGGCTTATGGGGCAAGGCTCTGTTTTATTGGAATCAATTACGGGGCTCACCTTATCGTTGCGCTCTGCTTGTACTGCTGGCATGGCAAATTGTTCCCCTGCTGTATCTTATGCGCCACTCGATGCAGCTCTATCTGCACTATATTATCTTTTTTATGCCCGGTCCTTTTATCCTGTTGGGCATCTTCATCAGACAAGTGATCATCTGGTTTGAGGCGCGCAGCTCGCGTGTGCTTAAGCATACTGTGACCTACGGGCTTTATACCCTGATCTTATTGATTGTGCTTGCGCAATGCATTGGGACCACCGCTGGCGTGCTGGATCTTGATCAAGGCCACTATAGTGATGGTGCTCCGGTCAATAACTTCTATAATGATCTGCGTTCGTTGCGCAACGCTGTCACTGCTGCCGACCAGCTTGCTCTCGAAAACCATATTAGCCGCGTCTATATCTCAGCCGATTGGCCGACCCAGTCCGCACTGGGCTTTTTAAGCACTCAGATGCATACACCTGTTACGTTATTTCAGGATAATGGTTGTGCTGCCCTGCCGGCTTCTAACGCGGGTCCGGCGGTACTGCTGATGGGCCCTTATCCCTCTTTTGCTGACACGTTGGTGCAGCGCTTTACTACTGCTACTCTGGTCAGCAAACCTGCTCGTGCTGGTGGGTCGCCTTTTCGACTCTACATTATCAATACAAAAGCTGCCCCGTCCGCCTCAACGAATAGGCTTGGTCAGGATTTGCAATGGCTGGGTATGGCGGGGGGACTGGTTCAATATAAACAAAGCTCATGGCAGGTGAGCCAGTGGACTCTACTGCGTTCCGCTCAGCCAGATTATCGTACTGTTTATTCTTACACTCTGACCCAGAGCATTGATGGTCAGAATGTAAAGCAGGAATGTGCTTTTTCGGCTCTGCATGCAGGAGATCAGATTCTGGTGCCTTTTCAACAAAAGAAAGCAGCGCAGGTATCATCCAAAGGTGCTGGACTTGCCTCAACGATGGATATACAGGCAGCATCCTATCAGGTCCAGCCGTACACTTTTCAGGTGGGTCCCTTAAAGTTTCTGACCTTTGAAGATATCGACACACCTGTCAGGCAACTCACGACGCCCGCTGGGAAGAATGCCCTTGCTATACCTACGGCTAGTTTGGCCAGCCCTAAAAAAGGTAAGTAGATGGTCTGGGCAGCAGGGTGCATGTCAAGGTAGCTTTTGCGTCTTAAAAGAAACTATTTTTGCGCTGAAATGACTCCTCTTCATGCCACCCTACAAGCGGCGCGAGGCGGTTTCTAGTGCAGGAAGGCAAGCACATGAATCAACACGTATGCTATTGTCTCCACTGCGGGGCTGAGAATGCCTCAACAGATGAGGTCTGCCACGCCTGTCACGTGTCGCTGAGTGCAGCGGGTGGCGTGAGCAGCGAACCACTTGCGAAAACAAAACCACCATCCCCAGTCCCTCAAGCAGGACGTGGAACTAAGATATCGCGCCGCCGCATGTTGCAAGGGCTGGGCGTTGGCTCTCTTGCCCTGGCGGCCATTGCCGCGCTTAGAGGCTACATCTGGCTTACCACTCCCCGATATTATGGGTTGCCGGCAGTACACATCATACCCATTGCCACGCCGGGTGCCGATTACATTTATCGGGGACATAGCGCCGCCGTTACGACGGTGTCCTGGTCGCCTGATGGTCACTACCTTGCTTCAGGTAGCGCAGATAAGACGGTACAGGTCTGGCAAGCTACCAACGGGGCCCTGCGCTATACCTTTGTCGGCCATACCTCTCCGGTAACTGCGCTCGCCTGGAACGTACAGAGCACCTATATTACCTCGGCTGGTGATGGGGATGGCAAGGTCTGGGTCTGGAATGCGTTACGGGACGAGCAAGATGCGGGCCACATGGGACAACAGGGGAGGGTGCGCTCCCTGGCCTGGCCAGATCCATATATCACCAGCAGGACCTCTCCCGTGAATGTGATCATTTCTGGCGCTGAGGATGGCACTGTGCAGGTCTGGGATGCCGAGAGCGGGAAGACCACAGCAACCTATACCAGGCATGGTGGTGTTAGAGCACTTCTCTCCTCCTCCCCAGATCGTGTGTTGTTGGCCGGGGATGACCATACTATTCATAATTGGGAGATCTTTGTGGACAAGAAAGCCTCTCCTACTCCTGCGACCTATGAGGGACATACTGGCGCGATCAATGCCCTCACATGGATCGATGAGAATAACATCTTTGCCTCGGCTAGCGATGATGGCACTGTCCGTGTCTGGTCTGCCACGAGCAACCGGCCTTCTGCCTCGCCCACACTTACCTATCGCGGCCACAAAGGCAGCGTCTATACTGTGGTAGCTTACAAAGGGCTGATTATCTCAGGCGGACAGGACCATAGCGTACAGCTCTGGCGCTTTGACACTGGCAAACTGCTCTACACGTATACTGGTCATAAGGGGCCCATTCGCTCACTCGCGGTGGTAAAGCCGCATGATAATGCATCTTATGTCTACACGCCCGTACCGTTTGTGGCCTCGGCCAGCGATGATGGGACTGTTCATGTCTGGCGTATCCCCGAGAAGGTCCTCGCCTCAGGAGGCTTCTATAGATAGACATATTTATACTTTAAATGAAAAGAAGGATCTGTATGAGTAAGCGAACCTGGACCTATATACCTGCTCCAATTAATGTAGTAAAACGTATGCAAGCATAGCCCTACACCTTTTGTTGTTGCTGCTTCATCCTCAATCGCCTCAAAGCCGAAGCTTTTTTGGTCTTCCATCAAGTCCACAGCCAATTTTGCGTCTTCGTCCGAGCCAGTGCCGCCGACGGCTTGATCCATGAGCCCGATCAAGCGAAGGGCTTCGTCTAAGATATTCAAACTGGCATTATGATCACGATCCTGGGGAACGTGATGATAGGCACAGTCCGCATTTTGACAGACAAACAGACGATCCGACAGGTCCATGTCCTCCCATCTCCACCCACACCCATGACAGGTTTTTGACGACGGAAAGAAGCGCCCCACCTTCACCACCTGTCCACCACGCTGCTCCACCTTGCTGGTGAGCAGTGACAACAACGTCCCAAGCGCTGCGTCGGATAACGAGCGGGCCAGGCAGCGATTCTTGAGCATCCCTTTGAGGTTGAGGTCTTCGATCCCGATGATCCCATAACAGGTTGCGAGATGGGTGCTCACTTTGTGCAACAGATCCTGGCGCAAACAGGTGATGCGGTAATGCAGTCGTGCCACCTGCCGACGCGCTTTCTCACGATTCTTGGAACCTTGAACACGACGGTGCAGCCGTTTGTTGGCCTGACGGAGCTTGTGGAGCGACGCTTTAAGGAATGCTTGGTTCTCGTATCCCTCTGCGGTACTTAACGTGACCAGTCGGTTCAAGCCGTCGGCATCGACGTCGGCTGCTGCTCGCTTGAAAGATGGCTCCTGGGGAATCTCGACCGTGATGCTGATGAACTACCAATCAGCGGTTTTGCTCATGCGCGCCCCCATAATTTTTCCGTGGAAACGCAGATTCTCCGCCATATTGACCCATCCGAGCTTGGGCACCCAGACGCGATGATCGCCTAGTTCCAGTTGATCATTGGCCAGATAAAAGCTCGCTTTACTGCGCTTTTTGCTTTTGAAGCGGGGAGAGCCGGTGCGTTTGCCCGTCTTGAGGCCTTCAAAGAAAGCAGTAAAGGCCTTGCCCAGATCAAGAAAGGGCTGATCGGAGGCGTTTTTGGTCACCTCCCAGGTCCAGGGAAACTGCACACGCCTGATCGCATTGAACTGTTTCTTGAGTTTCAAGGCAGTGGGAGTGTCGCCCGCTTCAACCTGCCGCTTCCACTCAGCCAGCGCCCAATTCCAGCAAAAACGGCTGACGCCAGCCGCTCTGGCGAAATAGGCCTGTTGTTCCGCTGTTGGATGCAAACGGATTTTATGTGCTCGAATCATCCCCTCTCCCCCTGGACACATCAAGAGCCTGTCATGCAACGTATATTAGAACATATTTTCTTGGCTGTCAAGCCCCACGACATGTCTGCTCTTTTCCATACAGACTTTACAAGCCCCCAGGCCACCCACTAATCCATGACGATTTTATCGCGATGCTTATACGCCCACTTCTCGAAGGTCGCCAGCGGTATGCCGGCAGTACCGAGATGGCAAGATGAGCAAGAGAGAAGAAGTTTTTTTGAGTTCCGCGTGATACGCTTTCATCAAAATGAAGCACGAGACTGATGGGAAAGAGCCGGCCGGTGTTACTGCCTTTCCCCATCACTGAACAATCGAAAGGGACGCCATTGATGAACGAACCAGTTACGAAAATTGATCCCCGCTTCAGCGATCCAGATGCCGTTGCCACGCCATGGAACGAGACGCGCCGGGTGCTCGAAACGGCCGAGCTATTCTGGATCTCGACGGTCCGGGCTGATGGTCGACCACACGTCTCTCCACTGGTTGCTGTGTGGCTTGATGGGGCCATCCACTTCTCTACCGGCGCTAGCGAGCAGAAGGCTATGAACCTGCGTGAGAATCCGCACGTGATTCTGACGACCGGCTGCAACCAATGGCAAGCAGGGCTAGATGTTGTGGTCGAGGGTGATGCCGTCCAAATCACTGATAATGATATGCTTGAGCGCCTCGCCGAGGCATGGACCACCAAATGGGACGGACAATGGCAATTTGAGGCGCGCGATGGAGGTTTTTACCATAAAAGTGGTGGGATGGCCCTCGTGTTTTCGGTAGCGCCCATCAAGATCCTTGCGTTCGCCAAGGGTAACTTCAGCCATACACGTTATCAGTTCTGAATTTATTGCTATAAGTTTAAGCGGTTTCACAAAACGTTTTGTTAATACACGGAGGCCAACGATCTATAATTGTCGTGCTTGCATCCCTACTATAGAATACGAATCGGTTTGCGCGGATGGGGAGGGTATACAAATATTCTACTCATCTGTTTGAACAGATCGATCCAGACAACGCTGATGTGGGACGAGAGCTCATTGTTATTGAGCTCTTTCCTATGTGGGTATGGGCTCCCAACTCTCTCTGGAAAGTAGAAGAGGAGAAAAGACGACCATGGCGATCCTTCGAGACAATGGTTCCCAAAAAGAAACGCGTCAAACGGATGTGGTCATTATTGGCGGGGGATTGGCAGGGCTGAGCGCGGCTCGAAAGCTTACTGCTCATGGCAAAGATGTGCTGGTTTTGGAAGCCACAGATCGCGTTGGCGGGCGTACCTATACTGTACAAAGTGTTTCTGGCGTCCCTATTGATATGGGAGGACAGTGGATAGGGCCAACTCAGATCAACATTGTTCGGCTTGCCGCTGAGTTTGGCATTGCGACCTTCCCTTCTTACGATACGGGTCAAACGGTTGGCTACCATCAGGGACAGCGGTTTCTCTATCCTGGTTTGATTCCTACGGTCGATCCTGCGTCAACTCAAGAGATCAACCAGGCCATCCAGCAGCTTGACGAGATGGCTTTGCAGGTGCCTTTAGATTCCCCCTGGCTGGCGGAGCAAGCTGCTTTGTGGGATGGGCAAACGGCCGCGAGTTGGCTATCTGCGACGGTCACCTCTCTTATCGCACGTGAATGGTTGACGGCCTTTCTGTTTGAAAACGTCTTTTCGGCTGCGCCACAGAGTCTTTCTCTGCTGCATGTCCTGTTTTACATTCATTCCAGTGGCGGCGTACAGACATTGCTCGCCACCACCGGGGGAGCACAGGATCGGCGTTTCCGGAGAGGAGCACAACAGGTAGCGCTGGCGCTCGCTGGTGAGTTAGGCATGCGTGTTTTGCTCAATCAACCCGTGCGCACTGTTATACAGCAGCCGCAAGGGGTTGAGATTCACAGTGATCGGTTGATCGTCAAGGCGCATCATGCCATCGTCGCACTTGCCCCTACCCTGGCCGGTCGTTTGTGGTATCAACCGGCTTTGCCGGGCCGCAGAGATCACCTGACACAGCAGTTTCCGATGGCGGCAGTGATCAAAGTACATTGTATCTATGATCGGCCTTTCTGGCGCGAGGAAGGGCTCTCAGGTCTGGCTATTGGTACACCCGGGGCACTGAGTGCGGTGCTTGATAATTCCCCCGAAGATGGCAAGCAAGGCGTGCTTGTGGGCTTTGTCCACGGAGATAAAGCGTTACTGTGGAGCACAAGAAGTGCCGAAGAACGACGCGCGGAGCTATTGAACTGTTTCAGCCGTTTCTTTGGCCCACAAGCCGGCCAGCCAAAAGAATACCTGGAGCAGTCCTGGATCGAGGAGCCATTTATTCGTGGTGGTTATGTTGGCTACCTGCCACCAGGCGCATGGACCAGTTGTGGCGAAGAACTCCGTAAACCCGTGGATCGTATCCACTGGGCTGGAACTGAGACTGCGACCGTTTGGAATGGCTACATGGATGGAGCAGTGCAGTCAGGCGAACGCGCTGCCGCCGAGATCCTCGCTGACGTTCACTGAACACATGAGCACATATTACACTTCTTCCGGCGGGAGATCAGCTCTGTTCGCACCTATCATTCCTGCCATCAAGCCAAGCAAAAAGCCAGCAAAAAAAATAATGAAGGGCGCGAAAAAATAGATACTTCCAAACAATGCCTGCCCACGGACCGCGTTCCCTGGCACCCTACTCATTGGGGTACCGAGTTGGGTGCCCACTATGCGCACAAGCCACAGCATACCAATAGCAACCATGCTCATCCATAGACCTGCTATCGTTCCTATATTCATATCCCCCGTTTTCTTTGCTGTGAAGAGCCCCACGCGCCAAAAACCAAAACATAAAAAGGCCAGGACTGCCAGAAAGAGGAAGAGCACCACTAGCAAGATACCGAGATCCATGGTAGGGCCCTGCGTCGGAAATATCCATCCAAACCAGAGCGCACAGTAGATATATAACGGCAAGCCGAAAACGAGCGCAAAAATCAGGCCAGTGATGCCAGCAGTAAGTACAGAAACAGGGCATAGATTCACTTTCTTTGGCATGGCATTTCCCTTTTACCTCCTGGCAACAAGGTTGCATGTTTGTGTTTCTTCACGTCGATACTAGAGAGTGTTTATGTAGTTTCCAAGTTTCTCCAGAGCTATCTTCCTTAAAGACGTTTCTTTTTGTTCTTCAATGGTCATTTCGGCCCAGGTTTTCTCTGATCCGCTGGGAATAAAAATGGGGTCCCAGCCAAAGCCGTTGTGTCCTCGAGGTATAGGAGAGATTGTGCCTTCCTTTGAATTGGCAAATGTATGTAGCGCTTGCCCATCATACAAACCAAACATGACCGCAGCCTCTGCGGATCGATCTGGATAGCCATCGAGTAACTGACATAATCCGCTCGTGCCCAACTCGCTGTAAAACCATTTGATGAGTGGCCCTGGTAATTTGCCCAGGGCGCAGAAGCGCAATGAGGTATCTTCTACCAGAACCGGAGACTGAACATATTTATAAGCCTCTTTCGCTTTCCACTCGATAATGGTGGCTAAATCAAGGGATTGAATTTCGGGGAGATCAATCTTCTTGTGGGTGACAGGAAAATCCAGATGCCAACCTACTTGTTTGGCTTTATCACTATTACCTGTAATAAATGTCAGCGTTTGCACTATCCTCAATCCTCGTTTCATCTGCGTTGCTCGCCTTATTAGTGCGGAAAGGATGACGTATTTCTAGCCCTACAATAGCAGATTACGTGCATGATTCGCAAGTCTTGCATTATTTGACTGGGCTTTTTACTGTTCGTCCAGAGAGCACAGGGAGATCATGAGCAAGCAATAAGAGGTCCATTCTTTCAGGTGTGGAGTGCGTGTGGTGGGCGGCCGCAGCTTCCTTCCTCCTGCAAACAGGGAGATCACGAGCAAGCGATACGATGGACCTTCTTTCAGGTGTAGAGTGTGTGGTGGGCGGCCGCCCACCACACACTCTACACTCCCCACCCGGCGCCGCAGGCGCCCAAGAGGAACATGAAAAAGCCCTATTATTTTGAGCATAGTAAGTTGTTGAAAGGCATTTGTTTTATATGCATTTTTGTATTTTCTATAATTTATAGGAAATAAAAAGATTTTCGTGTAATTTGCTAATAATAATTAATTATGTTATACTAAAATCAAGAAAAGGAGTCAAACCCTGGCTCTTTCTTCTACAGGAACAGCTTCGGCCCTTCCCTGCTTCTGCACTCTTCCCGTAAAGGCCACCGAACATCCCCTCTGTCGATGTGACGAGGAGCCGGGTATCCGATGATCAAAGACCTCACTTATACCTGGCTTACTACACTGAATTGAAGTATTTCTATGTCAACTGTAGTAAAGCATGTCAAATCAAGAAGGTAAAACATTATGTACCATCAACCCATAGGTCATCTTCCACCAGATGTGCAGATCGGACTGAAGTTCGAGTTGCTAGGCGGTCAGGCTGTTCTAGGTGTATCACAGGGAGATGCCGCTCCCACCCTTAATAACACGGGTTTTTTCCAGAATTTCTCGAATGGTTGGTCCATATTTTGGTCGCCAGTCACAGGTGCTCATGAAGTACATGGAGATATTCGTGCTAAGTGGGCAGAATTTAATTATGAGCGTGGTTTCCTGGGGTACCCGGTCAGCGATGAGACCGGAGCTCCAGATGGCATTGGACGTTACAATCATTTTCAAGGTGGTTCGATCTACTGGAGTCCATCCACAGGTGCTCATGAAGTACATGGAGACATTCGCGGGAAGTGGGCGGAACTTGGTTGGGAGCGAAGCTTCCTGGGATATCCGGTTACCGACGAGACTGGTGCTCCAGACGGGATAGGACGTTATAATCATTTCCAGGGCGGTTCGATCTACTGGAGCCCAAGCACAGGTGCCCATGAAGTACATGGAGACATTCGCGGGAAGTGGGCGGAACTTGGTTGGGAGCGTAGCTTCCTGGGATATCCTGTCAGTGATGAGCACGACTGCCCACCGGGCAGATGCAGCGATTTTCAGAACGGTACCATCTCCTGGACTCTTCAGGGCGGTTCCCAGGAACAACCACAGACATACGTTGTGGATGCACCTGATATCACCTTCGGGACAGGCATTGCCGCAGGTGGCAACGCGACGCTCACCCTGGCAAGCAATGGGGTTGTTACCTTCCGTGGACATTTACATGATAGCGGCCTCCCATCTTATGATTTTCTCGCGGTGTTTTCGGTCAAAGATAGTAATGGACAGTCAGCGTACACTGCTAGCCATGCAGGGAGATTACATGGCAGTGATGAGGCAGGGAGTCGGGATGGCGATTGGAATGAGACGATCAACAGTGATCTGGTGCGTCAGAACTGGCCTCTTGTCCGTGCTGGTTCAAGTGGCTGGAAGGTCGAGGTTACATCTGACTGGAGCCCTCAGAAGATTGCTGAAGATGTCCTATCCGTGGTTGGGACGACTGTTGGGATAGTTGCTCTGTTCATTTAATGCCCTTTGAAAATTCTCCTCGCTTCTGTCAGGACCTGTCAGGCTCTCTAGCAACAGTGAGGATGCGTGGCCCTCAATTAGCTTCTCCAGTTAGTTGAGGGCCACGCTATTTTTCTTCCCTCGCTTGCTTCCCATGAGCTCGTGAATGCTTGTTGGCTACCTCTCTCGCCTCTTATTTACTTAGCAAGGTGAACTCCACGAGAATGTGTAAGATCCTCTGTATCAAATCTCAAATTGCATCATGTGTACAGGCAACTTGTTAAGATTGCTTAACCTCATTAACCAAATAAACACTTCTTTGTCACTGCTTTCTATTGTTCTTGTATAGATAAAAATAATTATAATATTGAAGAGTTTTTATTAATCATTTTTATTTGTTTTATATGTGTTTTTGGTTATTCAACGTATGGATAGCACATATAAAAACTACTTGACAAGAGGGATTATGTCAAAACAGGTTTTTGCATTGGATGCGGCTGCAACACACCGTATCACGATCCATTGGACAACTGAAACTGATCCAGCTAGCGTATTGCTCAACGGTACGTTGTTGGGTACGTTGACTACAGGCCAGGAAAAAGTGGTCGGTAAAGATTTCGTTCTGCCCGATAATTCACCGCTGCACGTGCGATTCTTCAATGGGCAACCCCAGGCTTTCAGAGCGGGTGTAGCCCTCGCTCCTGTGTTTGATGAGGCTGATGTACCCATGGCTCAACGCAAACGCGGAGGGTGTTTAACTACCTGGCTGATTCTGAACCTGGTAGTGATGGTTGCCTTAACGCTGCTCTATTTTCTGGCCACCCTTGGCTCGCTGGTCAATAACAATACGGGCGTTTCGCCGTTGGCATTTTTCCTGTTAGCTGTAATGGGGATTGTTGGGATTGTGGGGATTAGTTTATTGTTGGCCTGGAAGAAGCTGGGATTTTATCTGGTCGCGGGCTATGTGCTCATCAGTATTGTGATCTCTTTGATCTTTGGACTTATCGATGGCAGAACTTTTACACCATTGATAGGGATTGTGGTCCTCTATTTCTGGCTCAATAGAAGTGGGGTGTGGGAAAAGCTTAGCTAGGCTTGCCTGAAAAAGGATCTGGCATTTCTTTCTTTTGTGGCCTGCAGCCTGCACATAAAAGCCTCCTGGATGAAGACTGATGCGTTCTTTCTTTCGCAGTCTCTTCCAGGAGGCTTTTTGTGACCTCATCCAGCAATTGCTGGTATCTCTATTTTGTGTTGCTCAGCGTGGCGAAATCTTCGGGGCTGAGCTGGATGGCTGTGGCGGCGATGTTCTCTTCAGCGTGTTGGACCGAGGAGGTGCCGGGGATTGGCAGCATGATGGGTGAGCGCGCCAGTAGCCAGGCCAGGGCGATCTGGGCCGGACCGGTCTGGTAACGTTGTGCCATTGCTTCCAGCGGGCTACCAGCCTGGCCGAGCTGTCCGATGGCGAGCGGGAAGAAGGGCATGAAAGGGATGTGCTGGGTGGTACAGGCATCCACTAAATCTTCATGCTCACGGTTGATCAGGTTGTAAAGGTTCTGCACCGAGGCTACCCGGATGATAGCTTGCGCCTCTTTGAGCTGTTCCAGCGTTACGTTGCTGACACCAATATGGCGAATCTTGCCCTCACGTTGCATTTCGGCCAGCGTAGCTACCGAGTCGGCAAAAGGAATGTCCGCATCAGGCATATAGCGGCAATGGACCAGGTGGATCTGCTCCAGGCGTAGCTGGCGCAGGTTTGTCTCGATCGCATTGCGCAGGCTGGCTGGACTCATATCAGCGGTCCAGCTGCGGTCAGCGTTGCGGCGAGCCCCGACCTTGGTAGCTATAACCAGATTCTCTGGATAAGGGTAGAGGGTCTCCGCGATCAAGCGGTTAGAGACATCTGGACCATAATAGACGGCGGTATCCAGAAAGTTGACGCCCAGTTCCACCACACAGCGCAGGACCGCCCGGGCCTCTTCAGGATGGGCGGGCTCGCCCCATACGCCAGGTCCGGGTAGGCGCATCGCTCCATAACCCAGACGGTTCACAACATACTCATTGCCAATCGTAACAGTGCCGGCTGTGGCGGCTGTTGGTGTTGTTGTCATATACAAATCCTGCTTTCTTTCGCTATCTAATTATTGCGCACCTTCACTGACGGATGGTACAGTAGCAAGTATGACACGTAAGCAAACGCAGGACTAGAGTCTTGTTATCGTACGATTGAGAGTGTCAGGATAAATACGGGAGGAAGCAATGACTGTATATGACGAGCAACGCCGCGAGGCATTGGCAGAATTTCTACGCACGCGGCGCGAGCGCCTGCGACCCGAGGATGTAGGTTTACCCACAGGCAAGCGGCGACGCGCGCCGGGCCTGCGCCGTGAGGAGGTGGCCCAACTGGCCAACATCGGCGTTTCCTGGTATACCTCGATGGAGCAAGGTCGCGATGTCCATCCTTCACTCGATATACTTGATAGCGTGGCTACGGCTTTGCAGTTTACTGAACATGAACGTCAACATCTTTTTCTGCTGGCCGATCAACATGCCTTTGCCAGTGCACCACCTCCTGAAGAATATATCAGCCCCGCCCTGCGGCGTATCCTGGCTAGCCTCGATCCCGATCCAGCCTACATCATGGGACGACGCTGGGACTACCTGGCCTGGAATAAGGCGGCCGAGTGCCTGTTTCGGCCCGCTCAGAGCTCAGAGGCATATGCCCGCAACATTATCTGGACCATATTCACCGCTCCTGAAAAGCGCATTGCTGGTTCACACTGGGAGCAGGTCGCGCAGGCGATACTGGCCGAGTTTCGTAGCGAGAGCGCACGCTATGCTGGCGAAGAATGGTTTAAGCAGCTGGTTGCCGACCTACAGCACGCCAGCCCCGAGTTTCGTGCCTGGTGGCCGCGCCACGATGTACGTGGGCGTACCGATGGCTACAAGGAGTTTGAACATCCTATGGTTGGTCGCCTGCTTTTTGAGCACAGCACCCTTCAGGTACCCGCCAATCCCGATATCAAAATCATGATCTATACACCTGTGCCCGGTACGCCGACCGCCGATCTTTTACAACAGCTGATAGCTACCACAGCCGCACAGGCTCTCGATCCTGTGCACTGACTTGAGCAATCCCTGATATCTAGCCAGAGCGTGGCAGCCAAAAAAGTTGTGGCTAGCTATTATTCCTCGACCGTATTTTGGCCAACATCGTTGGTGGTTGTTGCCCCGTCAGCCTTATTTTGTGCTACATCGTAGACGGTCGTTATCCCATCAACTGTGATAGCAATTTTTGTATAACTGAAGGAATCTTGCTCGGTATCCGTGTTGCTATTGGAGAAGCGTGCATACCCGGTCACCAGCACATTGCTCAAGGTAATCATTTTTGAGCTCTTGCCTGCAGCGTCATAAAATGTAAAGGTGACAGTTTTAATATGGGCACCAGTCGTCAGCGCCCTCACAATTTTAGGTGTCAATTTGCTGACATCCTTGGCTATGGTTACTGCTGAGACCTGGACTTTGCCAGCCGCCAGTCCATTTCCTGTGGGATTGCTTACTGTATTGGTCATACTCATCTGGAGGGTATTGATCGGTTCGGTTCCAATTGTGTCAATATCCATGACGATGGTAGTGGTGACCTGTGCTTTGACACTGGCTCTTCCATAAGCAATACCATTAAAGTTCCAGGCGCTCGCCAGGCTGGCAAGTGCCACTAATACCAGCGCGACCAGCAGTGGCCGCATAAGTTGAAATGTAAATCTTCTTTCCATCTTCCATTCCTCAACTGAATAAACAAGTCTTATACCTTCAGCATATAGCACCTGTAAAAATGAGCGCATAAAAAACCAAATCTTTATGTATTGCTGTGTTTAACATGCTGCTAAAAATTTCGATTAATAGCTGATATAGCCATTTTTCTTTTGCTATCTTTGTATTTGTGCACTTGCTATCTGTCGATATGGTATACTCGAATATAAGTGAGTTTCTTTATTTAAGATAGGAAATAGGGACTTCATATTACTAAGTTTGCTACTAGTAACTATTTCTTTTATCTATGGATATCCTACGTACAACAGTTATTTCTAATATTTTTTGTGTGCGCCTCGATCATAGATATTGGGAGTGTGGAGTGTGTGCTGGGCGGCCGCGGCCGCTCAGCACACACTCCACACTTGATAGATAATATATTATGAGTAAGAGCGAAAATTAAGGAGCGCCGAACGCATGGACGCCATTCAGGCATCTCATTCTAAGCAACAAGCGAAGAAGCCTGGCAATACCTCTCCATCCTCGAAACAGTCACCGCCTCCAACACGAAGTAATATATTCAAGAAGCTATGGCACTGGTGGTCCGCATTCACGGGCCCTAAAAAGGATACATTTCCGACTGATATTTTTGCTCAAGAACAGCTGCGCCGCGCACGCCTGGTGAGCGCTTTGTTAATACTTGTTGTCATCGTAGTGGCGCTACTCATTCTTAGCGCAACGGTGCGTTCACTCTGGATACCGACCATCATTTTATTAGTTGGTGGTGTTGTTATCGCGTTCTGCAATCGAGCTGGCCATACGACGTTAAGTTCGATTTTCTATGTCTTACTCGTAGATGTAGCGCTGGTTGGCTTTTTCTATTTTAAGCCCGTGCCCGCGCTGAGTAGTGGGAACATGACAGGCCTTGATCTCTTTATTCTCGCCGTCCTGGTGGGTGGTGTCATTTTGCCGAAAGGACTGATTCCATTTTCTGGCATCCTGCAGGTTCTTCTCATCTGCGTGATCTTCTTCTCTCGTCCGCATGATGCCAGCCTGACCGAGTTGATTCAACGCGCCGGCAATGACTATGTTGCTCTTATGCCCACTCTGGTGCTCCATGTTGTTGGCACAACACTTGCCTGGTTACATGCATGGAGTGTCGAACGAGCGCTTATTCGTGCCAGCCAGGCCGAAGAACTGGCGGAAGCACGCTCTGAGTTAAGTCAGCAGGCATTACTCATCACAAAGCAGAAGCAGCGGCTTGAAGAGGGCATCTCGTCCATCCTGGAGGCCCATCGGCAGATCGCGGCTGGCAATCTCGCCGCGCGGGCACCGGTGCATGAAGACCAGGAGTTGTGGCAAATTGGACACGCACTCAATCTTATGCTAATGCGCATTCAGCAGCAGGCACAGGACTATCGCTCCCTCCAGGCCACGTATAAAGAGATCGATCAATTAATTAATGTGTTCGGTGAAGCGCGTGCGGAGAGACGGCCAGCTCTTCCTCCTGTGCGTACACCTTTAGCGCAGCGTCTGCTGGTTGTATTGAGGCGCTAATATATTCTTCGCTTTTTTGGTCATGATACACTTACTGGATCGGGCATTGTCGCATTCTGGCGTAGGAGGGTGAGGGCGATGATTGGGAAGATCAGGACCGAGAGTAGCCCGGCGGCTATGAGCGCTGCGCCGGTGGCCCTGGTGATTATGCCCAGATCCAGACCGATCTGTGTGGCGGCTACTATAAATGATAACGAGGTGGCTTGCAGCAGTCCTGCGATGATCGAGCGTTGCTTGCCGATGAGTGGACGGTAGAGGAGCGCGGGTAGACCGCGAATGAGTAATAAAGCGAGCAGAAATAATGGTACTCGTAAGATGGTTTCAGGACTTGCGATGAGTGACTTCAGGTCAAATTGTATGCCGCTACTGATGAAGAATACGGGAACAAAGATCCCAAAACCGATGGCTTCGAGCTTTTGCCGAAATTGGGGATGGGTTAACGTGCGATCCCCATCGATTTGCCTGAGGATGACGCCGGCGATAAATGCACCCAGAATGGTCTCGAGTCCGAGTCTCTCTGCGAGCGCGACGAACGCGATCAGTAATGCGAAGGCTCCCCGTACACGGATCTGGGCGGTGGTATCCTGAAGACGTACAAGTACTGTTGTTATGCGCATTGATCTTTCCAGACGTAATACGATAACGGCGCATATTATTGCTAGCAGTACGAAACCCCAAGGAGTACTAATTTCGCTCCTGTACCGATTGCTTCACGTGAGAAGAACAGTGATAGTAGAATAATCGAGCCAAATTCAGCAAACATTGCCCCTGCAATCACCAGTTGACCAAAATCTGTGTCGCTCTCGCCTGCATCTTTGAGGAGTGGCACCACAATACCCAGGGCTGTCGCTACCAGGACAATTGCGATGAATAGCGGTGCTATTATCTGCCCTGCCGCATAAAGCCCATATCCCACCAGTAGCGCTAGCCCCAGTGAGACCAGGAAGGCGAGTGCTACATAGAGTAATAAGCGGCCTTTTAATCGTTCTAGTTCTACTTCCAGGCCCGCCAGAAAGAGTAGAAACGCTAGTCCGATCAGGGAGAGAATTGAAATTGGTAGATCAATTTTGACCCACCCCAGCACGGCTGGTCCGATAATGATGCCTCCCAGTATCTCTAATACCACCGATGGGAGGCGACGGATTGGAGAGAGGCCTAATAGAAGTGGTGCCAGGAAGGCCAGGGCAGTGACAATAAGTAAGCCAGTAAATGAGATAATAGGCATGCTAACCTCGCATCTATGTACTGAAAAAGTTCCCAGACCAGTATTGACTGTTGCCTGTTCAAGAACAATCCTTGTTTATTTGTTACACTGTCTGTTTGCCTCTTTAAACGACTCTGCCATGCATAACACACTTGTCCATTTCGCCTTTGTGCCAGAGTGGTCCCTCTAGCGCACACCACAAATTTCAGGTGAACGCAGCAGGCGCAAGACTTCATGAGCACTGTAACATTCCAGGTCTGTTATTCGTTTCGTGAGAGTAGGCATGTTGTGCTCACCCGTTTTTTATCCCTGATGTGGCGCTTATATATTTCCCTCGAGTTCGAAGTGAAGCGTGATACGACGGCTGCGCTATCCGCGAGTGAACGGTGTTTCTCATGGCTTTTCAGTGCATATAGTAATAAGTGTTTCTGAACATGCATCGCGCAGGATGAGGGAGGAATAGTCATGATAACGCAATTTCGGGATCGTACCGAGGCAGGCCTGCAGCTAGCAGCCCAATTGACTGCTTATCGCGATCGGCCAGATGTTCTGGTACTGGCATTGCCCCGAGGTGGTGTGGTCGTTGCCTTCGAGGTTGCTCGTAAGCTCCATGCTCCTCTGGATGTTATGATTGTGCGCAAGCTTGGTGTGCCCGGGCAAGAGGAACTTGCGATGGGAGCCATAGCTTCAGGTGGCGTGCGTATATTTAATGACGAGGTTGTGTACATGCTAAGGATCTCCGATGAGATGATCAATGCAGTCGTCGCACGTGAACAAGGTGAATTGGAGCGGCGAGAATACCTCTATCGTGGAGATCGTCCAGCCTATGATGTTCGTGGTCGCACAGTTGTGCTGGTAGATGATGGGATCGCGACTGGAGCGACTATGCGTGCGGCTATCGTGGCGCTGAAACAGCAGCGCCCTGCTCATCTGATCATTGCTACTCCTGTGGCTGCCGCCGCAACCTGCGATGAATTCATCGCTGAGGGGAATGCGATTATCTGTACCCATAAACTGGATAGGCTCTATTCCGTTGGCATCTGGTATGAACAATTCCCTCAAACCAGCGATGAAGAGGTACGTGACCTGCTTGAGCGAGCCAACCAGGAGTATTCTGCCTGGTTGCGGAGGCCAAAATAAACCATTCCTTGTCAGGAGTCAATTACTCCTCTTAACTCTGTATGGTTTTTTGATCTATCTCCACTTTTCGTTAGTGCTTCCTCATTTAATTTAGCATGAGCACAGTATTCATTCAGGAAAGATGGTGATGAAATGATGGGTAAACCTCAACTTGAGAAGATTATACAGATACCAGCCGATACCGTTCTGCTTGAAGGATCGCTTGTTCTACCCGACCGTACTGAGGGCCTGGTGGCATTCGCTCATGGTAGTGGGAGTAGTCGCTTTAGCCCCAGAAACAATTTTGTTGCTCGACAATTGAATCAAGCAGGCATTGGCACACTCCTCTTGGACTTACTCACAGGGCTGGAAGATACTCGCTACGAAACGCGCTTTGATATCGATTTATTGGCGGCCCGTCTGCTTCAGGTTACGTATTGGTTGCAAGAGCAGCCAGATACCAGGCAGTTGATGTTCGGTTACTTTGGAGCGAGCACCGGTGCCGCAGCCGCGCTCAAAGCCGCTGCGGCCCGCGCAACTCTCATTAGAGCAGTTGTTTCCCGGGGGGACGTCCTGATTTAGCACAAGAAGCACTGCTGCATGTTCAGTCTCCTACCTTGTTGATCGTAGGGGGTAATGATGAAACCGTCTTGCAACTGAACCGGGCGGCTTTTGCCGTTATCCCTGCGGAAAAAGAGCTCGTCATTATTCCAGGAGCAACCCATCTGTTTGAAGAACCTGGTGCCCTGGAGGAAGTTGCACAATTAGCAACACAATGGTTCAAAAGATACCTCCATTCATCTATACATTGATTTAATAGAAGTACCATGCCAGTTTTTAGTCCTATTTCATTTTAAGTTTTAATAGCTCCTATGTTAGAATGTAGGAGCTACTGACTCAGGTGGTACGCTGTTGACCTGCAGAGGATCATTGTTTCACCCTGGGCGCGCCCGAGCTTTTTTGCACCACACAAGAAAAAGTGCCGATATATGGGCTAAAGATACTCATTTAAAATAAAATAAAAAATATATAGTGTTATTGTTGTAATTAGGAGAATGAGCATTTGAGTAAAACCATACCACCACACCAGCCAAATACAAATCCCCAATTAGACAAGCCTATCTCTTCAGCCACTGGCAGCAATGTTGCTCAACCCACGCATCCCGTCTTGAATGTCATGAGAAAGGTTCCGGAAATTACGGTCTTTTTCTGGATTATCAAGTTGTTGACCACTGCGATGGGTGAAGTGACCTCAGACTATCTGGCCCATCAGCTCGATCCGATTATCGCCGTTGCTCTGGGTGGCATTGGCCTGTTAGTCGCGCTCATCCTGCAGTTCGCGGTGCGCCGATATGTGCCCTGGATCTACTGGTTAGCCGTCGTTATGGTCGCTATTTTCGGCACCATGGCTGCCGACGTGTTACACGTTGGGTTTGGTGTCCCATATCTTGTCTCAACCACGTTATTCCTGGTCGCTCTGGTCGTTATCTTCCTGCTCTGGTATCTGACCGAGAAGACTTTGTCTATCCATAGTATCTATACACGTCGCCGTGAGCTTTTTTACTGGGCCACCGTGATGGCTACTTTTGCGCTCGGTACCGCCGCAGGTGATATGACCGCGTCGACCTTTAATCTGGGTTACCTCGCTTCCGGTGTGCTGTTCGCGGTATTAATTGCTATACCAGCTCTCGCCTACTGGCTGTTTGGCTTGAACGAGATTGTTGCCTTCTGGCTTGCTTATATTTTAACCCGGCCTCTGGGTGCGTCGTTCGCGGACTGGGTAGGCAGGTCTCGCGATCTGGGTGGCCTTGGGTTGGGTACCGGACAGGTTAGCCTGGTTCTGACTGTTTTGATTGTTATCTTTGTTGGCTACCTGACAGTTACCCATAAGGATATTAAGGGTGAACAACGGTAGCTTCCTTGTGATCTCCATGATCTTCGCGCCCTCGGCGCTCAAGTAGTAATCTTCTGTAGTGTAAGCAATGCTATTTTTGCATTGCTTACACTACAGAAGAAAAACAGATGCGGGCGCACCTGCGCCCGTTTACAAGGGAATGATGTACTTCCCACTGCCATGAGGATCGCTCCCCTCAGCCGCCTCCGGCAAAGCCAGGCAGATCACGCGCAACCGCTCAATCAAATCTTCTTCTATGCCGTATCATCCATCCCTTCCACTTATTTCACATTAGAAATTGTGTTCTTTCTCCATTGTGCATCAATCAGCAACAAGATGTAAGCAATTCGACAATTGGGGGTACAGACAGGTATACGAGTCCTGACATGTAACAATTTTCCAGATCATGCGACGAAGAGGATGAGATCTCAATATTAGCAAAATGCAGAGGATGCAGAGGATGCAGATGCCATCATTTAAACAGCCGCCGCCTCAGGAGCATAGGGCTCTGGTCGCTAAATTATATACATATTATGCACCGGCCATGCTGATGTATATACGCCGTCATATCCTTTCTCGGGAAGATGCGGAAGATATCTTATTGGAAGTCTTTACGGTGGCGCTTGAGAGCCAGTTGCTGGGTGAGCTAAACGAATATAAGCAGCGTAGTTGGCTCTGGAGCGTGGCGCATAACAAGGTGATGGATTATCACCGACGTGCTAAACATCGTGTCCATACGAAGCTGGAGGATGTCGAAGAAGATCTACTGGACGCCGAGGAGGATATGCCAGAGGCTGCGGTTCTGCGCGACGAGGCACATGCCCAGGTCCGCGTGCATCTCGACACGCTTTCGCAGGCTCAGCAGGAGATAGTACGCCTGCGCTTCGCCCACGGTCTGCGTAGCCCTGAAATTGCGACCCTGGTCAATAAGAGTGAGGTAGCCGTGCGCGTTATGCTCTCACGTGCGCTCAACAGTTTGCGGGGCATCTACAACAAGGATGGTGAGGAATCGCACAATGGATGATAAAGAACACTTTCGCCCGGAAATTGTCGATGAGCAGATCGATGCGTTACTACAGGCCAGTTCTACCGCTGAAAAAGAGGCGCGTACCGTACACGACCTGCAGGATCTCTATCAGAGCGATCTCCAATCACTCAAGCGTGTCCGGAAACGTCTGGATCTGGGAAGCGATACGAACTTTGAGGAAGAATCGTGGCTGAGCAATAGCCATTACAATAATACATTATCCCATCATGAAAGGTCTCAACCCATGCAAGGACAGCACACCCAACGCTCTGGGACCAGTCCCAGGCAGGTTTTGATACGCCGCTTTGGTCTGATCGCGGCTGTACTCGTAGCGGCCCTCCTGGTTGGTAGTCTCATCACGGCCCTGAATATTATGCGTGGGCAACATAGCAATGTTGCCACCACATCGAATCCATCGCAGGTGAAGACCTCCGCCGGCCTCTATATCAGGTATTTCAACGGGGTGATAAAAGTTGATCCCATGACGGGAAAAACTATCTGGCGTTACAACCTGCCCCAGACCAAAGAAATGCCCCAGACAGCGATTACCCACGTTGACTCCGCCGGTAACACGCTATTTGTGATAGCTAATGGAAAGCTGAAAAATGGTATGTATGCAGGAGGTATGGTTGCCCTGAATGCACAAAACGGCGCTACTCTCTGGCAAAAACAACTACCACCAACGGGAGTCGGAGCCATGACCTGGAACAACATGACAGTTGCTAATGGCAACGCCTACGTTATTAGCACGGATAATAAATTAAAATCAGAGATTGTGGCCCTTGATGCTACGACAGGCGCGACGAAGACAAGCTATGGACTCTCATTATTAATTAACCAGATATCCTGGGATAGCGGCAACTTGTACCTGGGAACCACTCAGGGGTTGTACGTAGTGAATGCGCAAGACGGCAAAGTAGTCTGGAAAGATCAAGGAACCGAACCTGGTCAACGCTACTCGGTCTTGCTGTATATCGAAAATAAAATTGTCTACGCAGCTTTTAATGGCAATAACTCTTCATACCTGAAGGCATATGATGCTCAAAACGGTACTTCATTATGGCAAGGTAAAAATTTTAATGGGATGATAAGTCGTTCCATCACCATCAGCGGCCAGCAGATGTATGCCAACGTTATAACCTATGGTCAGCCGCCTGCTAGTTCTATCACAGCGTTCAATATTAACAATGGGGACGTGAACTGGTCCGTATCAGCACCGTCCATGGCTTCCTTGCCAATAGGGGCACCCGAGGTTATCGATGGGGTTGTTTACTTCCCTACCACCGTAAGTGGACAAAAAGGCGAGGTGTATACCCTGAATGCTTTAAATGCGCTTACTGGTAAGCGTCTGTGGCAGAAGCCGGTCGATCAGGGTCTTGCGTACTATGCAGCGTTGTCCAACAATATTGCCTATGCTGCCAGGCTCGATGCTCTCCCTGAACCCAACACAGTTATTATCTCTGCATATACAATTGATGGCAAACGTCTATGGCAGATCACGATCAATGAGGATGTATTAGAGATGATCACCCAGGCTGGATAGCAGAGCATAATCTATATCGGACACATTAAACTGACGAAATCGTTCACCCATGCGAGGTCACCTGCTCAAGTAGCGGTGACCTCGCATGGGTTTATTACATAATCTGGTGCATGCGCCAGGCCGTTGTAAATTTGCTTAAATATAACGTCCTATTTATTGGGTAATTGACGTCATTATTATTTAGTAAAGCAAAAATAATGTATGAAAGTTACCAATGCATACATAGGTCTTTATGCCTTTGATAATTTTGATGCATTTATAATGTATTATTGTCCCACTATGGTAATTTTTAGTCATTGCAGTTTATATCAGAGTTGCGGATAAAAAATAGCTTTGTGCATGGACTTAAAGGGAGATCGCCGCTATGAATAGAATTTTTGCTGGTAGAAACAGAGGTTTGCGTGTATTACTCATTTTGGCTGCCATCCTTGTATTGATTATCCTTATTCCTGGGATTGGTGCATGGACGATTGTCGATGCCGGGCACGTTGGCGTTGTGACCAGATTTGGTGCCATCAATCGCGTTGTGGACCCTGGCTTTGTTCTGAAGCTTCCTCTGGTTGAAGGTGTCTATTCTATGGAAACAAGGACCCAAAAAGAACAGGTGGAGGCCCTGGCCGCTTCTAAAGACCTGCAACAAGTTACTTCAACGATTGCCCTGAACTTTCATTTGAGAGGCGAAAAAGCCCAGGAGGTCTATCAGAATATTGGTGAAGACTATACTAATAGAATTATTGATCCAGCCCTGCAGGAGGCCTTTAAATCGACAACCTCTCAATTTACTGCTGCCGACTTGATTGGCAAGCGAGAACAGGTCAAGCAGATTGCTTTTACAGAACTGAAGGATCGCCTTGGAAAATATGATATCGTGGTGGATGATTTCAACATTGTAAATTTTGCTTTTTCCCAGGAGTTTAATGTAGCTATCGAGCAAAAAACTATAGCTGAGCAGAACAAGGAGAAGGCGCTCATCGAAGCCCAGACCGCCTTGATCCAGGCAAAAGGCCAGGCGGATGCTCAAAAGGTCTTAAAAGATGCGGGCGATCTGACCCCTGCCTATCTACAATTTCTGGCCATACAGAAATGGGACGGCAAATTGCCCAGCTCAACCAGTGGCGTCCCCTTCTTTCAAATCCCTATGAAATAACGCTGGCTATTCCACCAAAACTCAAGCCCACCCCCCGCCCCCAGTCTCAGTCGGGAAGAAAGCTGGTAAAGCGGGGAGGTGCAGGCGCCCCGCGATCAAGTAGCCGGGGCAGCGAGCCTATACGCGGGAACGTAGCTCAACAACAGCAAATTTGAGTGAGCTATGCCTTCTATATTTTCCCGAAAACACCGAAAGTTCGTCAGTCATTCTGTGCACTTTTTTTGCTGTGCTTGCATCTCAACGATACAATCAGGAGGTAATCGCACATTATGGAAAGAAGTGAGCAAGATGAAAGCGATTCAATTTGATCAGTATGGAGAACCTGCACAGGTTCTAACGCTCCGAGAAACTTCCGTACCTGAGCCAGGAAACAATGAAGTACGCGTTCGTATGATTAGCAGCCCTGTCAATCCGTCTGACCTGCTGTTTGTGCGAGGCGTATATGCAGGAGTTCAACCGCACTTTCCGGCATCTGCCGGATTTGAAGGGGTAGGTCTTGTGGATGTAGTTGGCCCACAGACACAGGGAGTTGTCCGTGGACAACGAGTGGCGGTACTCAATGGGGAAGGTGGCAACTGGGCAGAATACGCGGTTGTTCCCGCCAACAGACTCTTCCCTGTCCCTGATGACCTTTCCAATGAACAGGCGGCCTCCTTCTATATCAACCCCGCAACGGCCATTGCCATGGTTCGTTATGTGCTCGCTGTACCACGAGGCGAGTGGCTACTCCAGTCCGCCGCAGGTTCAGAACTGGGACGCATGATTATCAAACTGGGTCAGAAGGATGGATTCCACACGATCAATGTTGTCCACCGACACGCATCAATTGAAGAGCTCAAACAACTGGGTGCTGACGCCGTCATTGCCGCTGATGACGGACCAATTGACGAGCAGGTACGCAGGCTTGTCGGTCCTCAAGGCGTCAGGTACGCCATTGACCCGGTGGCAGGAGATACCGGAACCCAGATATTTCAGGCGCTCAGTGATGATGGACACATGCTGGTCTATGGTTCCTTGACGGGTGAACCAATCCGTGTCGGGGCCGATCCACGTTTCATTCTCGCTGGCAACCGCATCCTGGAAGTCTTCTGGCTTGGCTATTGGTTCCGGGGGCGCGATGATGCCGCGCAACGGAATCTGTTTGGTGATATTGTCACGCTCATGCGTGAGGGCATCCTGGGAACCACAAGCGCACATCCTTTCTCCCTTGACAAGATTGGTGCCGCCGTCAAACAAGCAGAGGCCCCAGGTCGCCATGGCAAAGTGCTGCTCGTGCCCGCAAAGCAGTAGAAGCAGTGAGCCCCACCTCCCGCCGAATGGTCTTTAACCAATGAAGTTGGTAGAAAGCAGGGAGGTGCAGGTGGGGCGGCGAGCCCCACCTGCCAGGGAGCGGGTGTCCCCGCTCATTTCCTCCTCCATTCCCGCCGAAGGGGGGAATGTAAAAGATAGCCAATCTGGCTAGTATATTTAGTAAAAAACTAAACAATTAAACCTGTTTTGTGCGTGAATTTCATAACCCTTTTCGTTTATTAATATAAATATTGACTTTTGTGCATGAAGCATATACACTCGATCTATCCTTATTCCTTTAAATAAACCGTGCAAATGTGTAACCTGTTTTGACCCAAGAGAAAGGCTGACTTCGCAATGGCGTTCGTACCTGGTGAACCTCTATCCAATGATTCTTCTGTTGTCTTGCAAAAGGCACGCGAGCATACTCTTCTGATTATTGACACAAACGAGGTTCGGGCACAGCACCTGGCTCGCCTTCTTACTTTTGCCGGGTTGCGAGCTATTGTTACTTCAACCAGCTATCAGGCTTTTAATCGTTTCTTAAAAGAGCGTTTTGTTCCTCGCCTGATCTTGATTGGTCAACAGGAGGAGACCACGAATCCTCTTTTTGCGCGTTTTTCCCAACGCCTGCTTCAAGACTTACAGCAGGATATTCCGGTCATGCCTCTATCTTCTATTTACCTCAATGACGGCCTGCTCTTGACGGCGGAAGAGTCTATTTCAAGTACGATGCATTGTATCTCACCTCCTAACCGCCTGATCCTGAGGAGAATCTGGCAGGTATTGCCGTCGGCACAGATACCGTTGAAGACGATGGAGCACTCCATGGCTTTGGAGTCGCTGCCAAAGATAGGCTTTCGCCCTCGCGTTGCCCGCTCCAAACGCTCTTTCTCGTCTCATTTGCATTATCAGTTGAAGGCGGCCAAACACGTTATCCCGCCCGATCAATGGGATGTGTTGACCGATGTCGGACTGGCACAGTTCTGTCAGGAGGACCAGTGGCCGTCCGCGGTTGATCAGTTTACTATCCCGCCCGAATATTTCTCCCTCCTCACCCGGGCCGTGATGTTTTCACGCCCTGAACAGCCTTTGCAGCAGGTGCACCATTGGGCTGATCAGGTTGAAGCTGATACGTTGCATAAAGCCCTCTTGATTTTTTTGATGCAGCAGATCCCCAAGATTATTGGCGCCGATCGCACCATGCGTACACTGCTTGGTGTGCTGACCAACGAGATCGATAGCCGCCGCGGCGAAAAGCTCACTGAATGGAAGCGGCTTGAGGACGGCTCATTTATCTTTGTTTTTTATAGCAATATTTTTGTCTATAGTCAGATGGGATCTGAGCGTCCCTTATGCACTATGTGGCAGTCTTCATTTGATCTTATTCTGCGACTGACAAAGCAGCAGCAACAATGGAATATTCGTGAAGTTGAATGCAGTAGCCAGACCCATACCGGACATTGTGTATTCCTCATTTCACCCAGACAGCGCTAGTAGCGCGCCTGCGGCGCTCAATAAAGTTTTTAGAATAGGTCTTGTCCTCATGATCTCCTCGCTCTTCACACCCGATTTTGAGCGCCAATAGCGCTCAAGGTGTATTTCTTGTGTGGTGCAAAAAGTGCGCTATGCGCACTTTTTGTACCACACAAGAAAAAAAGCTCGGGCGCGCCAGCGCACGTACGCCAGGGCTCAGCGCGCTTCCATAAGACAGACTATGAACTTATCCCTGTAACTAATTCTGTAATGCCATCGTCATATCTCTGTATGAGATTTCTACTTTTCTGCAGGGCTAAATAGTAGAAAATACTGTTACGTGCATCCATTATTGATATATGGCAACTATAGTTTGCCGGAGCATATTGTGATGGAAATGTGATGCCCATCTCACCATAGAGAGTCTTTTGAGACGGCTAGAGGTTATATTTTTATTCTTAGCAAAGAATTGGCATTTACAGCTTTTTAAGAAAGACACATTGTCAGTGTTGCAGACCCGGGACTGGTTGCGCATGTCACAAAGGAGGACTGGTAATGTCTCTGTTCTTTCCGCTGCACCAGGTGATAATCTTACTCCCACTTGCCAGCAAGTGTCTGATTATTGGTCTTGCCGTTCTCTTTGCCGCCTCTCTTGTCTATCGCAGGCGGTTGCATGCCCACTCGGCTATGTCTCGGAAGCGCGATTATCTATTGCAGTCAGTTGCTTCACTCCATGCCAGCGATTTTAGATTGATGCATTATGTGCAGGATATTTATCTTTCTCGCCAGGTTGATCGGGTTGTAAGAGAGACCCTTAGAGAGCTGGCCGCTGCTACCAATCGTTCGTTGCTGGGTGTCTGTATTGTTGGACCTCCTTTACAGGGAAAGACGCGGCTTGCCTGGGAGGCGATGCGGGCTGAATTAGCGGACTGGACTGTTGTGCGTTGGCCACATGTCTGCTATCGGGCCCTGGCACCCTTTGATTTTTCCTCTGGCATAGAGAGACGGTTCGTTCTCTGGCTAGATGATGTGTATGAGTTCGCTCATCCAGATGAGGCGAATGCTATCCTGGATTTTATCCGCCTTTGTTCTATTCATGATGTGCATCTCATTGTGATTGCTACCTGCCAGGATGGAGAGCTACAAAGGCAGGCAGAGCATTATCTGGATAGTCTGCTGGGCCGCTTGAAAACCGTGATACTTCCACCTATGGATCAGTGTGAGCAAAGGGAGCTGCTCTATAGTTTTTCGGAACAGGGAGATGCAGTATACGGGGATGAAGTCGATGGTGCACCAGGATTGCTTGTGTTAAGGATCAAGTGTATGCGGGAGCGCTATCTCCATTTGCCGTGTGAGGCTCGCTATGTGCTGCAAGCTTTGAAGCTGTTGCATTCAGCCCACATTTATCTCTATTCTGACACACAGGTGAAAACGATTGTTCAATATGTCTTTGGTTGCCAGTATGCTAATTGGTCGGATATCTATGCCGTCCTGGAGCAGGAACATTTTATCGTCCGGCGCACAGGTGATCGTGATGCAGGAGATATTATCGAGCCAGTGGCTAACAGCTATATTGGTGATGATGTCATCATGGATTTTCCTGCCCGGCAGGTACCACTGACTTACTACTGGATACAATTGAAGAATAGCTTCAAGCAGCATGCCGATATTAAAGGACTAAACTACCTGGGATTGGCTTTCGCGACCTGCCCGCAAGAAAATCCATTGCATAATCTGTTTCAGGCGGAGGCTTGCTATCGTAATGCTCTCCAGCTATGCAGTAAAAGAAGCATGCCGTATTATTGGGCCAACATTCAGGGCAATCTGGGCGATGTTTTTCAGGCTCAGGCGGCCATGTTTGCTGGTGTCGAAGGCAGGTTTTTGGTGCAGCGAGCCATCACGGCTTATCACGATGCTCTCACTGTATATAGCCCGACCGGATCTCCAATAGCCTGGGCAAAAACTTTGAGCCGCCTTGGGCGGCTTTCGCAGGCGCAAGCCAGGGTGATGAAGGGCGATGAGTCATACTGTCTTTTGGGCAATGCTTTGCAGACTTACGAGGAGACCATGGTTGTCTATACACGGGAACATACCCCGATCGATTGGGCGATGACTTTGAACGATATGGGGCTGACGCTTCATAGCCAGGCTCAATTGCGCGAGGGCTTTATCTGCTATCAGCTTTTGCAGCAGGCTTTGTCAACCTATCAGGATGCTCTTATGGTCTATATTGATAATCACGCATTCAGATATAGAGCGCAGATTCAGCGCAACCTGGGGAACATCTTATGTGATCAGGCAAAGCTGGCTATTGGAGAAGAGCAGAGCAGCCTGTTGGATCGTGCCCTTGCCGCTTACCAGGACGCCCTGACCTATTGATCCCCGCCCGTTGTTTAGTGGCCGCCTCCAAATTGATAGAGCTTCTGAAAGCTTGCAATTACCTCACCGGTGGCTGGAGTCATATTTATAAATGCCTGGATGCCGGGCCATGCTGGCTGGCATGTGCGACGGATCTCTTCGTATAACGCGCTTTCGTCAATGTAAGTACTCTTTTTGTGCTCTAGTACCAGTTGCCCGTTGACGATGACACTGTCTACAGCCGTGTCAGGTTTGCCATAGACCAGATGCAGAAGTGGCTCATGTAAGGGCAAGAACGAGCTATCTAGCAGATCCAGTAGCACTATATCCGCTAGCTGTCCTGGCGCCAGTCTACCCAGTTCATGTTGGTAGCCCAGTGCTAAGGCGCCTGCGTGCGTAGCCATCTCGATGATCTGAGCCGGGCGTGGCCAGCGCTTATAAGGGATATGGGCCTGATTGTGCACCAGGCCAGTCATTTTAAGGACCTCGAACATGTTCTGGGTATCATTGCTGGCTGAACCATCGCTGCCTAACGCCACATGGACCCCTTGCTGTATGGCTTCTTCCAACTGGAAGCGTCCACTGCCGAGTCGCAAATTACTGATGGGATTATGCACAACGGTGGTCTGGGTTTGTGCCAGTAATGAAAGATCGCCGGGCTCCAGCCAGATTGCATGGGCCAGTGAGGTTCCCGCCTTTAGCGCGCCCTCATCCTGCAAGAATTGCAAGCCTTTTTTCCCCAGCATCTTTTCAACCATATTCGCCTGGAATTGTGTTTCCAGGGCGTGCAGATGCATCCCCACCTGATATTTTTGCGCTATCTCCAGACAGCTATGGAGTAAATCTGGACTGCACCACTGTATCCCTACCGGTCCGGGCATGCCGCGTAAACGGCCCCCGGCGCCGCCATGCCAGTTCTGCATAAATTGCTCGATGACGGCGAATTGCTCCTCCAAAGGCACCCAATTGTCGAAGCGATCAACATAGGGATGCGCTGGAAAACTGACACCATAGCGCTCGCCAGCCTCTAGCAGTAAATCCCGATCTTCCAGGAATGGAGCAACCGTCGCGCGAATGCCACAGTCGTGATAAGCCTGCATGACCGCATTGAGGTGCTCTGCAGAAACACCAACGACCGTCCAATGATGATCCAGTACTGCCGTGGTGCCGGTTTTCAGCATCTCTAGCGCGCCTGCCAGGGCGCTCAAATACGTCAATTGTGGGGTCCACGCGATATAATCGTTATAAAGTGCCAGTCCCCATATCTCCACCGGCATCGAAGGCAAGGCCGCTTTTAAAATATTTTCAGGGGAATGGGTATGGGCATTGATCATGCCAGCTACCGCCAGCACATTTTCGCCCGTCAGGGTATGACATAACACATCATCAGGTGCCCGCAAAGTCCCCGCCTTCCCGATAGCCTCAATTATATTTCCCACCACCAGAATATCCCCGCTCACCAACCCCGAAGGATCTTCCTGGCTCAACAAACGACAATTCTCAATTAAAATTGCCTGCTGCTGCTGCCTGCCCCCTAAACCGAATGATTGCAACGTCATATATTTATCTCTTTCTGAATCATTGACATCCTGGAAAGCGGGGATGCAAGGGGCGGCCAGCCCCTTGACTGGGGGCTTGGGGGCTGTGCCCTCTTAGGTGTAGGTTTTTCAACAGGAGTTGAAAAAGCCCTCTGCGAGCGGCAAGTCAGGCCCCTGAGGCCAGGGCTCAGCGGGCAAGAAGAAGCGTAACGGTTCCTGTAAGCGCCAAATGATACGCGCTGCCAAGCGACACCCCCGATTGAAGCAACTCAACTTGCGCCTTTGATGCTGCTTTCGGTCGGGCTTGGCCGTGCGCCGAGCAATATGCGTGGGAGGCAGGCGTTCCAGGCAAGGCGCCTGCTCCTGCACCTCACGCTGGGCTCCCATCCCTACGGTGAGCAGAGTCGCTACCGCCATGGCCAACCAGAGCCGTTCCACCCGTGAAGGGATCTCACACCGACAGCGTTGCCAGTTCCACCCCCCTCGTTTCCCATCTTTGAACCCACATTCGATCCAAGGGCGCAGCCCGTACCAGCAAGCTTGGGCCTCTTCGACGGGCAGATCCGTCACCACGAACCAGGGCTCCTCATAGCCTTCATCCCAGCGCGCCAGCAAGCGACAGCGCAGCCGAGCATGCCGATCCGAAAAGCACATCACGTCCCCACTCCATTGGGTTCCCGCGCTGGGAACGAGCGTTTTGATCTCTCGGAAGTCCCCCACCCGATGACTGCTGGCTGGACGGGCCTTGCTGCCGCTGCGAATACGCAAAAAGGGATGCCACCCACACGCCACGATTTTTTGATACAGCCAGCGAGCGTAGAGCCCTCGATCTGCCATCACCAGGACTTCCCATTGCGCAGGAACGGACCCGCGCAAGCTCTCCAGTAGGTGCAGCCAGTGCGATTTGTGTTCTCCTTTCACTCCAGCTGGCACGATGTGCCAGGCGACCGGGATGGCACAACTACGCAGCACCACGGAGATGGAAAGGATCACGAAACGGTCACTCACGTTGGTAGCGTCGACAACGAGCACCAGACGGTGGCTGCTGGGATCCCAGCAGGATAGGATCCAGGTCAAGAGGGGCGCGAAGCAGGCCGAAACGTCCACCTGCTGCCGATGAGAACCCCGTTTGGCACCCGCTTCATTGCGCCATTCCCGCAGGCGTTGAAAGACGGTTGGTTGCGTTTGCCCCAACACTTCTGCCAGGCTGTCGGACACCTGGGTCAAGCCGCAGGTTCCTGCTATGACAATCCCCAGGCTGTAGCAGGCCAGCACCTTGGCTTGGGGCCAACTCAGATGAGGAAAGCGTCTTGCTACTTCTTTGATCCAATGCCATACTGTTTCTGGATACGACATGGTTTTCTCCCTTTCGATCGCCTTTGTTTTTGACGGTGGTCTTATCGTAACAGAAAACCGTGTCCTTTTTCTTGTTCCCTTTCAAAAAACCTACACCTAAGAGGGGCTGTGCCCCCAACCTCACTCACATCCCGGTGACGCCTGAAGGCGGCACCGGGATCACCCCCTATTGGATGAATTGATTAGTATAAAGGGCAGATGCCGGAAGATTCTTAGCTTCCACCACCTTCCCTTTCTGATCCTGGACCGAGCCAGTGGGCAGAATAAAGTTCAAATAGCCATTCCAGGCAGCATCGCTCTGGAAGCCCCACTTCTGCGTGCCATCAGTGTAGAGAGGACTTAAAGACTCTTGAGAAGCAATCACCAGCTTATTATCCGGGAATGTTCCCTTGGGAGCCGTATTAATTAGCAACTGGGCGGCTTCATCAGGATGATCCTTCGCAAATTCATAACCCTGCGTAGTGGCTTGCATAAAGCGTTTCAAGAGATCTGAATTCTTCTGAATCTCATCCTTGCTGGTCACGATGGTCGGAGAGTAATAGTCTGGCACCCCGTAGTCAGTTACGGCAAACTTTTTAAGCTGTAGACCCTGGTGCTCGGCGCCGACGATATCCAGGTTGAAGACCCAGGCGAAATCAATTTGCTTGCTTCTCAAAGCGGAGATGGCATCGGTTCCCAGGGTGATAGTGCGAAACTTGCCTTTACCGCCGGCATGTTGAATCACTTTCGACATGATCGGAATTTCATAGGGGGCTCCGTAGCTGCCATAGATCTTGCCGTCCAGGTCTTTAGGGCTGTTGATCAGGGCATCGGCGCGTGTAACCAGGTAAGAAGTATTGTGCTGGGTAATGGTAGCGATAGAGACGACATTCTGGTTGGAGGCATCGTCCAGTACAATGCTCTCGGTGCCGCTGATGCCGACATCAGCCTTACCAGAAGCTACCAGTACGTCGGGGAAAGCGTTTTGTGAGAATGGCAAGATAGAGACATCGATCCCTTGCTGTTTGTACCAGCCCTTGGCAAGCGCTGTATAAATACCCGTGTGGTTTGGATTAGGCGTGAAGTCCAGCGCCACTTTAAATGGGGTCAATTTCTGGTTGCTGGTTTTAGAACCGGCTGTTGTCTGTGTCGTGGCTGTATCATTTGTGTTTATCGAATGAAAGACCAGTAGTCCAATCACCAGTAGCACGATTACTACTGGAATACCAATACTTAAATACAGGCGTGTCCTTGATTTCATGCGAACTCCTTTGAATGATAAAAAATATTTCAACGTGCACAGAGAGTAAAATTCTCTGTGGCGGAAGCGCGCTAGGGTTGTGTTTTTTCGGCATGATATTCTTGCAGCGTTTTGACGGCTGAAAGATGATACCAGGGCAGGGCCAGCCATTCGATTAAGGAAATACAGCCGAAGAGTAAGAGACTTAACAGGGCGGTGACCACAATGGCCGCAAAGACCAGGCGGATAGCGTGCGCGTTGGTCGCCATTTCGATGTAGATTCCCAGCCCTTTCTCGGCCCCTACAAATTCTCCAAAGATGGCTGCGGTAACGCTATAGGTGGCTGCGATGCGTAATCCAGAAAAAAATGAAGGTAGCGCGGCCGGCAACCTTAGCATCCACAGAATCTGCCAGCGGTTAGCATCCATGCTACGCAGCAGACGGTACAGGTCTTTGTCGGTCGATAACAAACCGTCCGCGCAGGCGACAGTAATTGGAAAGAAACAATACAGTACCACCACAATAATTTTTGGTGTGATGCCAAAGCCAAACCAGATTAAGAGCAGTGGTGCCAGTGCGATGATCGGGATGGTCTGCGAGATAATTAAGAGTGGATAGACTGCTTTGCGTATCCATGAAGAGAAATCCATCAAAATAGTAAATAGCACCCCAAGGACAGTGGCGATTGCCAGGCCCAGGATGGTCTCTTCCAGGGTTTGTAGTGTATGGTCCAGGATGGTGCTGCTATTGTCGAGCAGTGCAGAGCCTATGGTACTGGGAGCGGGTAAAATCAGTTGATCAATTGATCCTGCCTGTACGTATAATTCCCAGATCAATAACAGGGCAAAGGCCAGCACAAATGCTGGTCCGTAGCTGGCTATGCGCCGTAATTTCATATGCTCTCCTCCCCTAAGAGGAGGCCCAGCAACTCTTGTTCCAAGCGCACTGCGCCTGGCTCTGCCAGGTGGGCGCTACGTCGTGGACGCGGCAGATCCACTGTTACCACTCTCAAAATAGTCGCGGGACGCATGCTGAGAACATAGATTTTATCGGATAAGAGCAATGCTTCCCGTACATCATGCGTAATAAATAGTACACTGGAATGAAATGATTCCCACAGTTCAAGTAGCCACATTTGCATTTTTAGTCGTGTCAGGGCGTCGAGTGCTCCAAAAGGTTCATCCAATAATAGAAATTCTTGATGAAATAAGACCGTGCGTAACAGGGCAACTCGCTGTTGCATCCCACCAGAGAGTGTGGAGGGATACTGATGTGCGAAGTCGGCCAGGCCAAAACGTAGTAAGAGCTCTCTAGCCTGCGCCTGTGTTTCCTGGCGTGGCTTACGGCGTACATCGGGTCCTAGCAATATATTCTCCTCAACGGTGCGCCAGGGCATTAGCGCTGGCCGTTGGGGCATATACCCAATAGACCCGGTGCGCTTGCGGCGGATCTCGCCATCGATAGCGATAGTTCCATCACTGGCTTCTTCCAGTCCGGCAATAATATTAAAGAGTGTGCTCTTGCCACATCCACTAGGGCCGACAATCGAGATAAATTCACCCGGCGCAACACTCATATCAAGAGGTTTGAGCACTTCGATACGCTTTTTTCCATGCATAAAGCTCTTCGAAATCTGCTGAAGTTCAATTTTGGCTTGTATCTTGTTCGTTGTTTGCATCTCCTCCTCCCTTCATTAAATATAAGCTTAGCCGCTATTACGCGATTAGCTTGCTTAATTTGCTAGAATAATGATAGCAATAAAATAGCAAAAATGCAAACTTACTTGATTAAAATGAATTATTTAGTATAATTCTTTTAAGGGGTAATTTATATTTTACAACCTTGCTACTATATTCCTGCTTTATAAGATCGAACTACCCAGATTTATATAATCGTTTTACGATATTAAATCGTAACTCACGTTTGTAAAAGTTCAATTCACATTCCTTTTCGTTAAGTAATAAGAGATGTGCTTTGAGCTTTCCATATAGTGAAAAGCTTTTATTGTTCATTTTATTGCTTGGAGGAACAAGGGTTAATGTTTTCTATGGAGGCTAAAGAGACAGCGAACCGTGATCCTGGCTCTTTTATGGGGAGGCCCTGGCGCGTGTTCCCTGGCTCGAACGTTTTGGTTTGTGGATTATCCTGGGCTTTATTGGTTTGTTTGCGTTTCTGCTTATCATTTTGAATCTGACCGGTCAGGTTCCGGGACAAAGTTTGATCCTCAAGGATATTTCGGATGTGGCGCAGACCGCCGGTCAGTGGATCGGTTTTGCGTTTTGCCTGCGGGTTATTTTTCGTTTTGGGATGGCAAAAAAGCAACTGCAGCAGCAATTAGTGCAGACCCAGGACCGTCAGCAGGTTGTGCTGTTGACGAAAGAAATAAATCATGTCAGGCGCGCTCGCCTGGCCTGGATTTTTCTGGCGCTTGGTATTGCTTGCTATGGGCTGGCTGGTATTATCTGGACTAGCTATGATACACGTATGCCAACCGCGCAGGTGCCTTATCCTGGTTTATATGATATCGGTTATGTGCTGGCATATCCGTTTTTTATGCTTGGCACTGTTTTGTTAGCCCGCCGCGATCGTGCTACCGTTGGTCGTCTACGGCTGATTATCGATGCCATGGCAATTATTGGTACTGCCATTGCTCTGTCATGGTTCTTTTTGCTGGCCCCTTCGATTGCAGGCCTGGCGCAGGCTCCCAGTTTTCTGGCGCAGTTTCTTGCCTTGTATTTCCCGACTGGCGACCTGCTCCTGATTACGGTCAGTGTACTCTTATTATTTAGCCCTCTTTCTACCAAGGGGCAAGAACCAGTTCTGATCCGTCTGACTATTGGTTTATCCTGCCTGGCGGTGGCTGATAGTATTCTGGGATACTTTAATCTGACGACGGGTTTTAATTCTGGCACATTGCTGGACCTGCTCTGGCCTCTGAGCTTGCTTCTGGTCGGCTGGGCAGCTATTGAGCATCCTCGCAGTGTCGCCCGCGAGCAACTGCAGGAGAATGCGGCTCAGGTTGATCCGCTGCTGACGGTAAATCGATTTTCTTCAATTATATCGACCCTGCAGACGATCGTGCCTTTCATCCTGGTCTTGTTGACCTGTGCTGTTCTGTTGACCATTGTTGCTCCTCGTAATGCCAGCTCGCTGCTGCAAGCTGATATCTGCGCTTTGCTACTGGTCTTGATTGTGATTGTACGCCAGGCGATGACGCTGACCGAGAATAACCGGTTGACGCGGCAGATGCGGGGCGAGCTGGTTATTTCGCGTCGTGAATTGCAGGTGACGCGCCGGGGTGCAGATGTTGCCGCTCAGCTGGCTACTGAACGCCAGGCCCTTGAGCAGGCTCTGCAAGAGTTGCAGGAGGCGCAGGCCCAGGTAGCGAAGGGAAATTTTAATGTCCATGTTTCTTCGCTGCCGGGCGCTCTACTCCCTCTGGGTTTGAGCTTTAATTTGATGATTGATCGCTTGAAGACCCTTGCCCAGCAGGTTACATTTAGTCGCCAGTTGCAGCAGGAGGGACAGGTTTTGCGGCAGGCTTTGGAGTATCAGGCTGGTGGCGAGCTATATCCTGTTGAAAAATTGGCTAATCAGAGTAAGACGGATCTGCGTGGTGCATTTATGGCCCTGGCCCAGGTTCAACGTACCCAGTCCAATCAGCTGCAGCAGCAGATCAATACGATGAGAATCTTCCAGGCGCAGGTTGCTCGCTATCGGCAGGCTGTAGAAACACTACAACATTCCTCGGCCTTTAATTTGCGTAACAGTGGGGTTGAAGTGTCTACCCTGCAAAGTCTCGCCGATGGCCTGGCCTATCTGGAACAGCAGCAGCAGGATTGGATTGCGTCTTTGCTGCGCCAGATCTCTCCGGCGACAGCTTCTGCGGGGACGTCTACCCAGGCTGCGCCAGCTAGTCAAGCCGCACCTCTTAATCCTGAAAAGCCTCAGCCTGAGCAGGTGCCTTTTCCATCTGGTCAATTGCCTTTCTCCGCTGCTTCTCCTGCCGGGCCTTCTTATGGAGTACCAGGTGGGGATGTGAAGCCAGATCTTTCTACCCTGTATCAGCAAAGAAAGGCCTAATAGCGCATGGGTAGTGGGTTTGAGTTGGGAGCAGGGACGACGCTAGGTCCTTATCAGATCCAGCATTTGTTAGGGAAAGGGCGTAACGGGAATTCTTACCTGGCGTGGCATGTTGATTCTCGTCAACATGTCACCCTGAAGTTATTACCACAGGATCAGGCTAACCAGCATCTATGGGAGGCTGTGCGGCGCGAGTTACGGACGTTTAGTTCTTTTCGCCAACCTGCGATTTTGCCTGTTTTTCAAAGCTTTGTGTATCGTTTTCCTGTAAATCCAAGTGATGCCAGCCAGCCTTTATCAATTTCATATCTCTTATCGGTATGTCTATATACCCCCTGGTCTCTTTCTGATGTGTTAGCTGGACGTATGATTCCGGATGCCGTTGAAACCTGGCTCTTTAATCTCTTTCAACAGGTTGGCCAGGCCTTGAACTTTGTGCATCAGCAGGGCCTTGTTCATGGGGCGCTGGTTCCTGGTAACCTGCTTTTTTCACAGACGCAGTCCTGGATCGCCGATTTTAGTCTGGCCAGACTCTCCCCTCCGCCGGCGCCATATCTCGCGCCCGAGTTGGAGGCGCTGGTTAAGCAGTGCTATGCGCAACAGAATATGGAGACCTATTGGTCGTTGAAGTATCCTCTGGCCGATCAATATGCTCTGGCTGTGCTCTATTCGCAACTGGTTTCGGTTTTGCTCTCGCAGGCTGATGCTCGCTCACTTTTACCTGTGTTATATCAAGCCATGCAGGCAGATCCGGAACAGCGCTTTCCTAGCGTTGAACATTTCACGTATACGTTGCTGAGACGCTTTCCGCTCTCCCAGGGGGGTCAGTTTGATCGCCGGTCGACGCCAATCTCTCTTGCACCACCTACCTCTGGCTCGGCTTCAGCGGAAGAGTATCTACAACATATTATGGCTTTCGATCAGGAACAGAAAAAGCTGACCCAGCAGTCTTTTCCTTTTCCGGCCGCGCCAAAAACAGCAGCCGAGTGGGCTACGCAGGGTGACTTGTTTTTTGCTCAGCATCGCTATGAAGAGGCTAAAGAGGCCTATCAGAAGGCGATCTCTGCCGATGCCAGGAACGCTACTTATCTTGGTGCGTTTGGCGATAGCTGTTTTGCCCTGGAGCAATATGATGCGGCGCTGCAAGCATATGAAAAGGGTATCAGGCTCAGCCCCTTGGACGCAACCCTGTGGAATAATCGTGGGGCAGTCCTGGATGCTGTGGGGCGCTATTCAGATGCTCAGGCTTCTTATCTGCGTGCCTCTCAACTAGAAGCATAAAGTCATCATTTTATGTCACTGGTCTGCAGGCCAGGCTATGATTTTTCAGCTTGTCGACCCAGGGTACTGGCGCGCGCATGCAGGTGGAATGGCACATAGATTGATTCCGGGGTATGGGTGCGCTGGCCCTTGATACGTTCGATCAGCATCTGTACAGCTATGCGGGCAATCTCTTTCTTGTCTGGCTCGATCGTGCTAAGGGCTGGATTGGCGTAGCGGCCATCTTCGATGTCGTCGATCCCGATAACAGCGATGTCCTCTGGTATGCGAAGTCCGGCCGCGCCTAGCACAGAGATTGCTCCCAGGGCCATCAGATCGTTGAAGCAGAAGATGGCATCGGGCCAATCCGCGCGCTTGCGCTTGAGCAGTTCTTGCATGGCCGCCGCACCATCGGCCCGGTGCCAGAGTCCGCCGTCCATTAAGAGTGAGCTATCTAGCGGCATGTTGGCTTCGCTCAGGGCCTGCATAAAGCCCTGTAAACGCAGCGATGGAGCTTCACTGCGCGCTTTTTGTGCTCCGATGACAGCAATCTTGCGTTTCCCCACCTCTATTAGGTGCCTGGTCGCGCTATAGGCGGCCGCCGTATTGTCGATTAACACATGGTCAAATGGGGCGCCAAAGAGCCTTTCTCCGAGCAGCACAATCGGGCCACCAGACTCGATCTGGCGTATGTCTTCTACTTCCAGTGCGTGTGAGTCCAGGATTAATCCATCGATGAGGTGCGGGCTCATACCTGCCAGTATATTGAGTTCTTTGTCGCGTTCAGAAAAGGTGTAATCTAAAAGGACCGTGTAGTTGAGCCTGGCTCCTTCAACAGCGATGGCGTTGCCTATATCGGCGAAGTAGGGGTTGGTAAGGTCGGGGAATGCGTAGGCCAGCACGCTAACCTGGGCCTTACGCAGATGGCGGGCCGCGTTATTTGGCTTATAATTCATTTTTTTGATGGCATCTAATACCAGCACGCGTGTCTCGGGTCCCACATGTTCGTAGTTGCCGTTTACCACATTGGAGACAGTCTTAATAGAGACACCGGTATAAGCCGCAATATCTTTCAAGTGTACTGTCACGGTCGCTTTATATTCTTTCTCTTGATCTAACCTGACATTGTTGTTATGATAGTAACACCCTCATTTCCTTTATGTCAACTTACTAATCTCTTCTGTCAGGGCCATTAAAAAGCCTTTTTTTGCCGCCCCTTGACGCAGCTGTACGAACATTATTTTATGTGTGGGGTGTGGCTGGTGGGCGGCCGCGGCCGCCCACCAGCCACACCCCACATTCCCAACCCGGCGCCGCAGGCGCCAAAGAGGAAAAGTAAAAAAACCTGCTCTTCTGTTTTAAACATACTAAACATTATTGAGTAGCGTTAAATTTGTTTCTCTAGATCCTTGACAGATGCGTTTTTTAGATGCTATACTTAGTTCAACGTTGAACGAACATGATCAACAACCAGGAATGCACCAGACCTATATCTCTTTATCGTTCCTCTGTGTCCTGACATGATGGATTATCTAAAATGTTGCTATGATAGCAATAATACCGCATGTCTGGACATAGGTATGAGTTTGCCTTTTATTTTGGATACATCGTTCTATTTATGCATTGTTGCATGTAATTTTCCATTGTTCTCGTGATGAGGAAAGGAAAGAACACGGATGTCAAAACAACTGGATTCGCTCAGTCAGCTTACTAACCTCGCATCTCAGCCTGCTATCTCGCGCCGCTCGTTCATTAAAACTTCTGCTGCCGCTGGTGCCTTTGCCGCTGCTGGTGGTCTGCTGGCAGCTTGCGGCTCCCCTTCATCTACTAGTGTCGCCACTGGCAATGCAACTGCCACTGAAGGTACGGTCACTATCTGGGATCGCGCGGGTGACCTGTTCCAGGTATTTGATGCTACCATTGAGAGCTTCAACCGCAAGTATCCTAAGATTAAAGTGAATCACGTATCAGTGGATGTCGATGCAAAGCTGCCTACTACCCTTAATACTGGTGTTAATGTGCCGGATGGATCGTTCTACGAGGATAACAATCTTCCGATCCTGGCTTCCCATTATTATGATATTACGAGCTGGATTCAGCCGTATGTCAAAGATATTGTGCCCTTCAAGTTGCGTGTTAACACCTATAACAATCGTATCGTTGGTATCCCCTGGGATCTAGATCCAGGTCTGTTGTACTATCGTGAGGACATGTTGCAAGCTGCTGGTGTCGATCCTGCATCGATCCAGACCTATGATGATTTGATTGCGGCTGCTAAAAAGGTGCAGGGGAAATATGGCCCTTCCTGTAAGCCAATTCACCTGGAACAGGACCCTGGTCTGACTCAGCTCTGGGTCGAGATGTTTGCTAATCAGCAGGGGACCAGTATGGTTGATGCCAATGGCAAATTGCAGATCAATTCGCCTGCTTACCTCAATATTATGAACTTCTTGAAAACTGTCCGGGATCAGAACCTGGGAACTCGTGCAGCGTATTATGGCCCTGGCGACATTGCGGCGATTGAGAGCAATCAGGTTGCCTTCTATCCCTGGGCTGTCTGGGCTGTGTATGGGCCTGACTTGCTCTTCAAGAAGACCAAAGGTAAATGGCGCGCGATGCCTCTGCCCGCCTGGACTCAAGGTGGTACGCGGGCCGCTGTCATGGGTGGTAGCTCGTTTATTATCCCGAAAAAAGCTAAGAATCCTCACCTGGCGTGGCTCTTCTACGAGCATCTGGTCTTCAGTAAAGAGGGCTATTCTTCCGTCTATGGTCCTAATAAGGTCTATCCTGGTGGTATCAATACCTCCATTCCATCGTATTTGCCTGCGCTTGATACCCAACTGTATAAAAATTCTGAAGGGCTGGGTGGACAGAATCTCTGGCAAACTGTTACCAGTACCGTCAAGGATATTCCTGGTAATTTCTATATCGCCCCCTGGTATAACCAGGCTATACCTTACTTTGGCACCAACGTTCAGCGTTTGTTGGATGGGCAGATGACGCCGCAGCAGGTGCTTCAGAAGTCCTCGGATGATATTCAGACCAAACTGGTTGCTCGCCAGTAATATCCGTCTGCAGGTGGTTAATGGGGAGGGCTCATAGTGTTATGGGCCCTCTTTGCTCTCAGAGAGGAGTTCTGTTATGGCTGTTGCTACATCCCGGCCACGCTCTGCTACACCTTCTCCGATGCCTTCTCGTTCGCCGATCGAGCGATTTCGCCGTTGGCTAGGTGGTAGCTTCTCGCCTTATCTGTTTATCGCGCCATTTATCATTTTCTTTTGTGCTTTTTCGCTTTTCCCGTTCCTCTATTCGTTCTTTCTGAGCTTTACTCACTGGCATGGAGATACTGATCCGCGCTTCATTGGCCTGTCAAACTATACCTTTTTGTTGACGGATAGTGACTTCTGGCAGTCGCTCGGCAATTCTGCGGCGCTGTGGTTTTTGATTGTGCCGGTACGTGTGCTGGTGGCTATGGTGGTGGCGGCCCTGCTGTCATTGCCTGGTCTGCGTCTGCGCAGCTTTTTCCGCACCTCCATGTTGCTTTCATATGTGGTGCCGCTGGTGGCCATCGCTCAGGTCTGGTTGGTGATGTTCGATCAGGATTTTGGGGCTGTGAACGCCATTCTGCATATAGTACATATCCCTACCATTGGCTGGTTGACGACCTCTACCTGGGCCAAGCCTACGCTGGCTATGCTGGTGTTATGGCTTGGTAGCGCCTTTGCGGTGCTGACGATGCTGGCCGCCATTCAAGCGGTGCCGGCGGAATATTATGAGGCGGCCTCGATTGATGGCGCTAATGCGTTTCGGCAGTTCTTTTCGATTACGCTGCCTTTGTTGCGCCGTACCGTTGCCTTCCTGGTTGTTTTTAGCACGCTGGGAGTGGTCCAGATGTTTGCTGAGCCCAAGATTTTGACCAGTGGTGGCCCCTATAATTCGACCACTACCGCTGGCTATTTGCTCAATTCCTATATTGCCAATTCCGATTTCGGGACCGGGGCCGCGAACTCGTTTCTGTTGACGATCTTGTTGGTCCTGCTTTCGCTGTTTATGTTGCGCTTCTTGCAGGCTGGAGAGGAGAAGTAGGATGGCTATTACAACTTCACAAGCGGCAGATCAGATTCTCACTGACTCATTGCCTGTACGACGCCGAACCTTTCGTTTTCGACCCGGTAGTGTGCTGGTCTACCTGGTTCTGACTATTGCCGCGCTGTTGACGATTTTTCCGCTGGCCTGGATGTTTGTTTCATCCTTGAAACCGGGTAGCGAGATCGCGACTGCCCCTCTGAGCGTGGATCTGCACACGCTCTCTTTTAATAACTATACCGCCTTGTTCTCTGCCGTGCCGATGTGGATAGGCTTTCAGAATACCTTCATTGTGTTGATCATCCAGGGTGGGGCCACGATGTTTTTCTGTCCGCTGGCCGGCTATGCCTTTGCGAAATTTCAGTTCCGGGGCAAAAAATTCTTGTTCGCCTTTGTGCTCTCGACTATGATGCTGCCCGCTATCGCTATGATTATCCCTCTCTTGCTTGAGATGGGAGCCCTCAACTGGGTTGATTCGTATCAGGGCCTGGTTGCTCCTGGACTGGTGAATGCCTTTGCGATCTTTTGGACGCGGCAACAGATTGCGGATGTGCCCAATGAGTTGTTGGAGGCGGCTAAGGTTGATGGTTGTACCCCGTTTGGCATGTACTGGCGCATTGTCGTGCCATTGATGCGCCCTGCGCTGGCGGCCCTGGCGATTATGACCTTCCTGGGTATCTACAATGATTTTGTGTGGCCGGTAATTATTACGAGCTCCGATTCGATGCAAACCCTGCAGGTGATGCTGTCTAACCTGGCTACTCAGATTAACAATTCAAGTCCTGGTACGACTGGCCACGATGCCTGGGGCATGATTATGGCTGCCAGTACGATTGCTACGGTGCCTGTCCTGGTTCTGTTTATCGCACTGCAGCGCCAATTTATTAGCGGTATGCTGGCTGGCAGTGTTAAAGGGTAAGTTATGGGTATATATTCTGAGCAGAAAAAAAGTTCGTTGTTAGAGTATCGACGCCGTGAGGCCTATCCCCGCCCCGATTTTGATCGGTCGCAGCGCTGGCTCTGCTTGAATGGTTCCTGGGATTTTTTGCCTGATCCGGACCAACAGGGCCGGGCTGCGCGCTGGGAGGAGCCTGGTAATGCTTGCTGGTCACAGCAGATCGAGGTTCCTTTTGCCTGGGAGACGGCGATTTCGGGGGTGGGGCAGGAATGGCTTCCTGCTGGCTGGTATCATTTGCGGCTGCAGCGTCCGCAGGAATGGGCGCGTGAGCGCACTATCCTGCACTTTGGCGCGGTGCATTATCTATGCCAGGTCTGGGTGAATGGATTGTGGATTGGTGAGCATCGGGGCGGTTATCTTCCCTTCTCTTTTGATATTACCGCTGCTTTGCGCAATGGAGTCGGTGAGTTGATTGTGCGGGTGGAGGCGCCATTGGATAAGCTTGCTATTCCCCATGGCAAGCAAGGCAGCCGGCCCAGGGATGATTACTATGAATGCGCGTTTACAGCCAATAGTGGTATCTGGCAGACGGTCTGGTTGGAGGGGCGCCCTGAGACATATATCCGGCATGTGCGCCTCTCTCCCGCTCAAGCGTTGAGCGCGTTTGAGGCGCGTGTAGAGCTTGAGGGATCTTCCCTGTCTGAGGCGCAACTTTCGGTGCAGGTTGAAGGGATGCCGGAGCAAGTCGTGCCGATTGAGGCTGGTATCGCTCAGGTCACTTTGCCGATTGAGCAGCCTCGCCTCTGGACTCCCCGGGACCCACATCTCTACTATGTGACCTTTAAGCTGACGAGCCCGGCTGGCTCGGACCAGGTGAAGTGTTATTCTGGCCTGCGCTCTATTGAGGTGCAGGGCAAGAGATTGCTGTTGAATGGGGAGCGCTTGTATCTCCGTGGGGCTTTGGAGCAGGGCTACTGGCCAGAAAGCGGTTATAGCGCGCCTAACGATGAGGCTCTGCGCCTGGATGTGGAAATCGCGCTGCGGGCCGGCTTCAATCTGATGCGCAAACATATCAAACTTGAAGATCCGCTCTGGCTCTATTGGGCTGATCGCCTGGGCCTGCTGGTCTGGGCTGAGCCTCCCTGCTATGGGCGTTTCTCCGAGGAGGCCGCGGCTATCTTTGAGTCGCAGCTGCCCCTGATGGTTGAGCGCGATCATAATCATCCCAGTATTATTCTATGGGTATCTACAACGAGGAGTGGGGCCTGGATTGGCGCAGTGGCCTGGATGTTGAGAAGCAGCAGGCGGTGATCCGCGCCTATGATTTGTTGGCCTCCCATGATCATAGTCGTCCGATTATCGATGATTCGGGCTGGAACCATGTCAAGACCGATGTGCTGGATTGGCATTATTATGATAATGATAATCAGCGCTGGCGCGATGTGACGGCTGCCCTGGCCGGCGATAATACGACCTGGTTTGGCCATCAACTGGGTGTGGATCACTGGTATGAGACGCAGTTGTGCGTGACTGGCCATGAGCACCAGGAGATACCATTGCTGAATGGTGAGTATGGTGTGGGGGGCAGCAGCGACGAGGAGCGTGGCTGGTATTTCCGCTGGCAGACACAGGAGCTGCGTCGCCATGATGCGATCAGTGGTTATATTTATACCGAACTCTACGATGTGGAATATGAGCTCGGCGGCCTCTACAATGCCTGGCGACAGCTCAAATCATTGGGCTATGATCCCGCTCAGGTAATTAATGCGGATACCGTCATTATCTTTGACCTGGTTCCATATAGCTTTGGTCTGGATTATATCGTTGAGCAGGCCGAGCTGACAATCCCTTATCAGATCTCGCACCAGGGTTCTCAATCTATCCATGGTCAGTTGCGCTATTGGTGGGAGGATGATAGTTCCGGTGCCCATCAGCAGGCCCTGGATATCGATCCATATACCATCACTGCTCTGCAAACCCTACATTTTAAGCTGCCCTCGGCTCAGGCACGCGGACGTTTGCATGTGCAGCTCCTGGATCAGCATGGCCATTGTTGTGCCTATGCCTTCCTGGATATGGCATCCGCCCGTGAGGCCTCGTAGGTGCGGCCCTTGCGGCCGCTTTACACCTCGCTTTAATGGATATATGTAGGTGCGGCCCTTGCGGCCGCTTTACACCTCGCTTTAATGGATATATGTAGGTGCGGCCCTTGCGGCCGCTTTACACCTCGCAATGTTTGTATGAAGGATCTTAGGATGTCGTTGTATCGTGCGTTTCATTGATGAAACCGTCAGGCTAACAAGGAGGAATGATTTCTATGCAAAAGTTCACACGGCAATGGCGCGTGCTGCTCTTGCCCCTGTTAGGCATCGTATTCGCTTTTGCTCCCTTTGCGTCCGCGCAGGCTGCGGGCCCTATTAGCTGGTTTACGATCAGTACCGTTAGCTCGAATAATAGCCCTGGCTGGGGACGTATGCTGCCCTGGGATCAGCAAGGGGATAACCTCGTTACCTATACCGAATATCCTTCTGGTGGTTCACCTGTGATTAAAGTTGCTCGTAGTAATCCTGCCAATCCTACCTATACCGAAATTGGTAGTATCCCTTCGCCAGATGGACATATTCAGGAGCAGTCTCAGATGGTGCAGATGCCCAATGGGGATATCTTGATGGCCATGCGCAATCGGCAGTCGGATCTGAACTGGTATGGTCTGCCGATTGTTAAGAGCACCGATGGTGGCTATCAGTGGAACTTTGTGAGCCAGTTGGATACCAATCCCAATTCAAATGGGCGCTTCGATCGTGGTCTCTGGGAGCCATTCCTATATGTCTTGCCGAATGGCTGTGTGGCGGGCTTCTATGCCAACGAGAAGCATGCCGATGACAACCCATCCTACAGTCAGGTTGTTTCTGAACGTGTCTCTTGCGATGAGGGGCAGACCTGGGGGCCAGAGATCTATGCGGCGGCGCAGCCTGGCTCTGCTCGGCCGGGTATGCCTGGCTTTGCGCGCATGGCGAATGGACAGTATATACTGGTCTTTGAAGTTTGTGGCACCGATAACTGCAATATCCATTATAAGTTTTCTAGCGATGGGACAACCTGGTCGAATGATCTAGGCTCTACCCTCGCCAATCAGCAGAGCGGACCCTATGTGACGGTGCTCTCTTCGGGTCGTATCCTGGTTAGTTCGGCTTCTACTAATCAGATCTCGATTAGTGATGATAATGGTCAGAGCTGGTATCTCAATGATCCACCAGCCTTCCAGGGCGCGACCCAGACCTGGCCGGCCATTTATCAGACGGGCTATAACAATTCGAATGAGGTTGGGGTGGTGGTGAACATTGATGGTGCTATCAAGATTAACTTTGGCAATTATTAGCCGGCCTGTTACAGCAGGGGGAGGAGTCTTTTGTGTCTGCTCCTCTCTCTGCACCCAATTATTATGAAAGGAAAAGATGCATATGGCTTCTGCTAGACAGAGGGGTTGGTGGCGCGGAATTCATTTTCTTGCACTGGGAGTGCTGTGCTTTTTCGTGATCGCCTGTGCATCATCGACTAAATCTATGTCAACATCGGCTGTCTCTCTCCATAATCCATTGGCCCCGGTGGCCGATCCTTTTATTGTTTATCATAATAAAAGCTATTATTTAACCGGCACGCATACAGGAAATTCGCTGGAGATCTGGCACTCACCTCGTTTGGAGGACGTGGGCCATTCTGCGAAAACCATCTGGACGCCAGCGACCGGCGAGCCCGCTTTCCAGGTCTGGTCTCCCTCGATGTTTTTGCTGGATTATCAAGGAAGCAGTCACTGGTTCGTCTATTTCACTGCGGCCCTTACCGATAAGAATGAAGATCATCGTATCTATGTATTGCAGAGTCAGGGTTCTGATCCGCTGGGTCCTTATGTCTATAAAGGTCAATTAACCGGTACCGCTAATGAAACTGCTATCGATGCTTCAATTCTGCAGTTGAATGGCAAGCTCTATATGATGTATGTGCTGGAGCGGGGTACAAATGCTACGTACCTGGCTCCGATGAGTGATCCCCTGACCGTCAGTGGGAAGCCACGTTTAATTATTGATCCTGATCAGCCCTGGGAGCAGGGTTTCCAGGCTCACTCCACCTATCCCGTGGCTGAAGGCCCCGAAGCACTATATCACGATGGTAAAACATTTATTGTTTATTCGGCCAGCGATACTGGTAATTATAATTATTGCCTGGGCTTGATGACCTATCAAGGCGGAGACCCGCTGGAGAGTAGTTCCTGGCATAAAAAGGGACCAGTCTTTGAATATAGTAGCGATAATGGCGTCTTTGGTCCTGGTCGCGCCCATTTTACTACTTCACCGGATGGCAAGCAGTCCTGGATGGTGTATCACGCTAAGACCTCGGCTGACTTCACTTATGATGGACGTGAGGTGCGTGCCCAGCCCTTTACCTGGAATGCTGATGGTAGTCCCAATTTTGGCGTCCCGGTTAGCTTGAAGCAGCCCCTTAATCCACCTTCAGGTGAGTAATTTTATTCACCAACATTCCTTTTAAAAGAAGCCACCAACATAGAGCCACCCAGACTCCATGTTGGTGGTCTCTTCTTTCTATTATTGTCTTAACCGCAATATCCGTTCAGCGTTCAAGTGGCTGATCTTTTCTTTATCGGCCGGACTGATCGCTGCATGATTCAGGAATTCGCGTCCCTGTTCGTTGCTGCTGTATGGATAGTCGACTGAAAAGATGATGCGGTCCGCGCCCAGCGTTTGCAGGGCGAGCAACAGAGGTGGATCGGTAAAAAATCCGCTGGTAGTAATGGTGAAGTTCTGTAAGAAGTATTCAGGGATTGGTCGCTTGAGGTGCCGGGCCGCCGGGGTCAGGACATTGTTGATGCGATCCAGCATAAATGGGATCATCTCTCCCATATGGCCGATAATGATCTGCAGGTTGGGGAAGCGGTCAAAAACACCAGCCAGGATCAGGCGTAGGGAGTGGATACCTACCTCGGAGTGCCAGCCCCAACCGGCCGTTGCTAAAGGAAATGCGATAGCTGGCTCAAAGCCACTGTAATAGGCTTTGCGGACCTCGGCCGGTGGTTCGGCTGGATGAATATAGATTGGTACCTCCAGGGCGGTGGCTCGCTCCAGGATTGGCAGGAATATAGGATCATCCAGGAAACGTCCCTGGGTGGTGCCGTTGATCATGGCGGCTTTAAAGCCAAGTTTGCGTACCGTTCTTTCCAATTCATCAGCGGCAGCGGCTGGTGTTCTCATTGGCAAGGTGGCAAAGCCAGCAAAACGCTCTGGATATCTGGCGATAGCCGCCGCCAGCTGATTATTGGCCTCTTGTGCCAGGCTAACCTCCTGCTCGTTGGAGATCGCCATATCACTCATTGCGGTGTGGGAGATTACCTGTAGATCAATGCCAGCGGCATCCATATCTTTTAAGCGTGTTGCACCCAGATCGCTTAGTTTGTCCTGTATCCCGGCCATCATGGTTGGGCTTGGGCCTGCCCCTTGCCCGGTAGCGTTGTGAGCCAGCACCTCTTTAAACCCACTCGCCAGGAAATGTTCTTCAATTGCAATTGTACGCATCAGAAATCCTCTTTCCAGAAAAATAGTCCATATAGTCTTCTGTCTTCATCACTGTAGATCAACACAAATGGTTTCTACTTAGCTGATCTGTTAATTTCATTATGCGTACAACTGCGAAAATGCTTTATTTCTACCTTCTGTCTGGCGTCATATTAGGCACGAGGTTTCTTGCAGCAGCCCTTATCTTCCCAGGAATCCTGTCCATGACCTGGTGATCGATACCGCTAGTGGTACATTAGACCTTATTGAGCGAGGCGTTTAAATAAAAATTTATCTACGCAATGTATAATTTATCTACTGCGAGATTTTCGTCTTATAAGTGTGCCATTGGCGCTCATTAAGTCCCAGGTCTTTTTTGAGGGTTTGGAGCTCTTCACTGCTGAGGAATTCTTCAGCCAGGTAACAGCAACGGCCAATGTGTTCCTCTTTCACTATGCGTGACATCGGAAGCACAAACCAGCCACGTTTCCGTAAATGCTGCAATTCTTGTAAGTCCTGGGAAAAGAGGTTTTGTAGCATGTCAAATGTGTTATTCATCTTCATCTTCCTTGTCTTTCCTCCTCGGCTCTGAGAAGGTGAAAAGATGCTAAATTTTTTGTTTATGCCTCTACTATAGCATATAGAACTTCGCCAGTGAATAGTAAAAGAGGCGAAGTTCTAAGATTATATGTAGACGAAATATCCATGTATATTTTACCATCTAGAGATGGGACTATATATGGGTATTTTGCCTGTCTGGTGGCCCGCATATTAATTGTACAGTTCTGGGTCCAGTTGATTAATTTTTACTAACATGCCATCTGGATCTTCTAACTGAAGCTGATAGCCAAAGCCTTCATCGCCGGTTGGGCGTGCGATAGTTACGCCAGCTGCTCGTAGTTTTTTCTCTAGCTCTTCCAGCGAGGCACTATATTCAAAATTGAGTTCGACCCGCCCCTCATTCTGCTCTGGATTGGCCGGGTGAGCCAGTAGACCCAGCTCCGTGCTGCCCAGTCGCAATAAGGCCCAATCTCCATCTCGACTGCCATGTAGGATAGTCGCGCCAAGTTTGCTATAGAAATCCAGAGCCTTACCCATATCATTGACATGGATTAAAGGCTGTAAGTTCAGCTTCTCCTTTTGTTGTGCGGCCACTGCTGGAGCTTGAGTGCCATCCTCTTCGGCGTTTTCCGCCAGATATGCTGTGAAAATTTTCTCTACCAGATCGGACAAAGAAAGTTGCTCATCGATCGCGCGGTGCTTCATTTGTTTAATGGTATCCGGCGCCAGGTAGACATTAAACTGCTGTTTAGCCTCTTTCACTCTGTAGCCCTTTCCTTCATAATAACAAGTGTTACTAGTATGCTAGCATACTAGTAACACTTGTGTCAAGGGAGATAAATATGGGCCATCCCTTGTGACGGTATTGCGAAAGAAAGCTTAGTTTACAGATAAGGTTACATCATCCACATACATGTATCCGTAGTAGGAGCCGCTACCAGCGCTCTCATGATCCAGGAACCGTATGCCAATTGTCTGACCAGCATAGCTGGATAGATCAAAATTCATGTATACCCAGGCGCGATCGTTGGTGGTCTTCTGGAAGAGTTGCTGGATCACCTGTCCGCTACTATTGACGATATCAGTCTCTTGCCAGGAATAAGGGCTGGTATCATTGGTAGTAGGCCAGTAGTAGAAACTTAGCGCTGCACTTGTGGATGAGCTAGGAATGGAGACCATCTGGGTAGCGATTGAATCTCCCTGTTGGTTACTGGTAGCGCCAACACGCAACGAATAAGTCCCACTGTGGGCACGGGTTGTCGAACGCGTTGGCAAGGTCGTTCCCGTGTAGGTCCAGTTCCCACTTGTCTCAAAGCCACCGTTTTGGATTAGATTGCCGCTGGTGGGGGTAGCCGTTGGTGTCATCCCGATGGGTGTAGGCGTGGGTGTTACTCCAATCGGTGTGGGCGTGGGCGTTGCTCCAATAGGTGTAGGAGTTGGTGTCGCCCCCGTAGGTGTTGGCGTTGGTGTTCCCCCACTTCCAAATTGGATATCGAGTATCGCGTGTAGCTCGATACCGTTGGGGGCCACTCCCGCCTGACCATGCAGGAAATCGAAAAATCCAACACCGGTTACTGTCACGGGCACGTTCGCTGACTGGAAAGTATCATTAGGTGTGTAGCGGGCATCAAATGCGGCACGAGCTTTCTTGATACTGGGCAGCAATGGACTGGAGGCACCGACGCAAGCCGGGTCGGGGATCTCGACGATCATCGTATTGCCGGAGCCGTCGGCAACGATCAGGTGATAGTCAGAGTCACTTTCCAGCTTGTACTGGGTCAGTGTGTCGTGCAGTTGAAATACAGTGGTCTCGGTCGGCTGAATACGGTTGTTGGATGGCAGGCTACCCGGGATAGTTAGTGCCGATAAGGTGGCAATCGTGGTCTGTGTCACAGATTGGAGATTGATCTTACCAACATCAGCATCAGTGCCAGTCTTGACCGCCCAGCGCTCAACTCCGCAAGATCCGCTGGTACTAAGCGGATTTTTGTTGAGGGTTTCCTGATCTGTATCAGTATCCTTGATGGGGGCTGGCTGATGCTTTTCTCCTTGTACTTGTTGGGTAAACGGTATTACACCGTATATAGAGCCTATACCCACCAGTGCTACCAGAAGCACAGCTACAAGGGCCAGAATGACGCGCCTTCGCATGTAAAGCTCCTTAGCTGAACAGAAACTATCCTTTACTTAATGAGGGGAGGTCTCCTTTGGCAGAGAAGGAGTAGATCGGGATGTTTATTTTTTTCTGTTCTGGAAAATTGTACCATAAAAACATTATTTACATATTATCTATAGGTTAGCTACATATTAATTGTTAATATTTTTTCCAGCGCAGAAAATAGCATTAAAGAATGATGATTGAGCTAGAGCAACTGGAGTAATATATTAAGATTCTGCTATCACAAATAGGTCTAATGCATAGTATGTATTTTTATCGCTCTACCACTTTTTTAGCATAAGCAGTCAGCCTTGCCATTATCTATTCTCTCACAGGTTTGCGAATGTAATGATTGCGACACTGTACTAAAAATATATAGATGGACGCATACAAACCAGCAGATGATGTTTCTCAATCTTTGCATGAAAATTGTACTTGTCCATGACACAATTGTCGGAAGCTTGAATTAATATATTCGATTAAATGAATGATATGGGCTTGTCCTCATCCGGGGTGTTGGGGCCTCACTTTTTGGTATTCATTCGCCACCACGCTACTTTAATGAAGGTGGTAAAACCTAGCCATCCCAGATACGGCACCATCAGCAGCCCGGCTCTCTTCGATACGCGGGCAAACAAGAGCGTGGTCACAAAGCCGGAACCCAGGCCGATGATATCCATCAGCACATACACAGATTTCTGTTTGAGTCGGTAGACGATGGGAATGAACGAGACGTTGTGGAGTAGATGGAGGCCGAAAACTGTCAGTGGTCCGGCAATGGATTTGCTCTTCTGCTGCTGCCACACCTGGAAGAGTGCGCTCCCCATCAGTGTGTAATTGCCCACCCAGACGGTTGGAAAGACCCATTGAGGCGGCCACAGCGGAGGTTTGGGACTCTCATCATACCAGGGCTGCGCTTTCCAGGCTCCTCCCAGAAAACTTCCCAAAAAACCAATGGCCATGCACCCGCCCACGAAGGGGAGCGCCTTGAGCCAGGTAGGAGACGATTGCTTTTTCATGCTTCACTTCTTTCTTTTAATTGATGAACTTTCCTGGCCTTTTTTTCCCGTGTGCACGTCTGAGGCGAGGCATATCGTGACGGAGAAACCAGAGCAAGACGACGACCAGGAGCGAGATCATCACCGTCATGACTCCCCAGACATCGATGGGTAAAGGCAGAAAGGCTAACCCCACCGGGACACCAATAGTGTGCGTAAAACCGTAGAGGACGACAATAAACGCGTTGACCCACAGGCCGGAGGTCAGGAGGCGACGGCGTGGCTCAAAAAGGAGGTGTACTCCGATGAATCCCTGAACCATTGTGATCAACAGGAAGATGATGCCATAGCCGATGAAGATCTCATACTGTTCTGGTAAGAGCCAGAGATGGATGAGTTCGGAGAGAAAGCACATCCCAGCCGCGATGGAGCGCAATCTCTTCGTATGGTGAGCGGCAAACATGGGTGCCGGGCTGCCCATCGTCCCAGACTGCCTGACTGGCAAAGTAGCGTTGGGATGTGGCTCAAATGTGTCTTGTTCCATTAAACCACCTCGAACTGACCCATCATGCGCATATCTTCGTGTTCAGCATTATGGCAGTGAAACATATACAATCCTCGATAGTCCTCAAAGCGCGTGATCACGCGAGCCTTTTCCCCGGCTTTGAGGAAGACCGTATCTTTATAGCCCACATCTTCAGGATCTGGGCGTCGCCCATCACGACTTAGCACCTGGAAATTGACAAGGTGCAGATGGATCGGGTGGTTGCCATCGCTGGTGAACTCCCAGATCTCCGTTGCTCCCAAATGAGGCGTCGCATCGGCCCGATTGGGATCGAAGTATTGCCCATTAATGGTCCACATCCCTAAGCCATAGAAGAATTGAAATGTGCGTGTGACTGAGGCACTGGCTGGCTTGAGGGCATCAAAAGGTGCGAGGGTCGTCGGAATCAGGCTTTCATCTTTGGCCTGGCGAGCCACATCAAAACGCATAATGTCCGCTGTCTGACCCTCACCCAGTAGGTTTCTCAGCACGATCTGTGAGCCGATGGGGTACTGAGAAAAGTCAACAATCACATCAAATCGCTCGGCGGGCGAGATGCGAATGGTTTGGCGTGAGGCTGGAGCAGGAAGCAATCCCCCGTCGCTGCCAATCTGGACAAAGGGCTGATGGGAACTGAGCGCCAGTTGGTACACGCGTGCGTTCGAGGCATTGAGTAAGCGAAAACGATATTTCGTCGCCGACACTTCCAGGAATGGCTGCACGGCTCCATTCACGAGAAGGGTGTCGCCGATCATGCCATTGTAATATTTGCCCAGGACACCTGGCGTGGTCGTCAGGGTTGGATCAAGGGAGGGATAAAAGAACGACCCATCGGCGTTGAAGGTTCGATCAGTGAGCATGAGAGGGATTTCGCGGTCGCCCTTTGGCAATGGAAGCGCATCCTCAATCTCGTCTCGGATCAGATAAAATCCAGCTAAGCCTCGATAGACTTGTGCGCCTGTAAAGTCCATCCGGTGGTCATGATACCATAGGGTGGTCGCGCGCTGTGTATTGGGATAGATATATTCTTTGGCCTGCTGCATGTGCATGTGCAGCGAGCGGCCCAGGCCCGCTGGTGACATAAATTGCCTCATGTGGCTGTCGCTGAGGCTCGCTTGAAAGGGAGAAGGATCTTTCGGGAGAAGGAAATCCATCGCATGCCCATCACTTGATGGAGGCGTATGACCTCCATGTAAATGTGTCGAGACTGGCGCGGGGAGATCATTAATCTGGCGGATGATGGTCTTACGTCCGCTTCTGACCTCGATGGTTGGCCCAGGAAAGATTCCATTGTAGCCCCAGATAGGCGTCTCAAGGCCAGGGAGGAGATGAGCAACTCCTGATTTCTGGGTCATCTCGTAGTAATCTGCCTCACTGTCGCTGCGCACCGGCGCAAGCACAGGAGGAATGGGTAAAGGACGCTGAAAAGGGCGGGTAGCAGGACTGGTCACTGACTCAATGGCGCGGATGCGTGCGAGTGGGATTTGGAGCATCCCAAGAGGGAGAGCCAGTCCTGCCGCGCCAGTTCCGCCCCATTTGAGGACCTGTCGTCGGGTCATCTTCTGCATGATACGTTCTCTTTTCTAGGGGCGCAGCCGCTTGACGTTTCGACTGCCCACGATGCTAACCAATTGGTTGACATTCTTAGTATAGACTATTTTTCTTGAGGTGTCAACCAATTGGTTAGCATTGGGATATTTGAGGGTGGAAAAAGCAGCCAGGAGGCTCCAATGGCCTGAAAAGTAGGAGAATGATGAAGCGGATAATCCTTCTGGAGATCAGGCAAGCGAGTGGAACCATTGCGCAAATTGAGCCAGGATGCCATCGATATCCGTTGGTTGCGTGTGCAACAAGAGACCAATGCCCTGACAAAATGCCATCAATGTGAGCGCCGTGCTCCTGACATCAAGATCTGCCCGAAAACGTCCAGCGGTTATTTCCTGATGAATGAGGCTTTCGAGAGAAGATTGCCACACTGTGACGGCTTCGGAGAGCACGCGATGTGTGGCAGGATCGCGCCGTGCATAGAGCAGTAATTCATCCAATACAAGGAAAACTTCTGGGGCTTCACGTAGTTGATAGGCCAGGTCGGAAAGGTAGCGTTGGCGTAATTGCTCGTTTGGGGGAGTGGAAAGTGAAGAAGCACGAGGCGTTTGGATCACCTCAAATTGATGAACGCAGAAAGCAACCACGGCGTGGATGAGCGCTTCTTTGGTGGGAAAGTAATAGAGTAGCGTTGCGTGATTGAGTCCAATACGAGAGGCGACCTCGCGGATGCGTAGTCCCGCCATCCCTTTCTCGGCAAGCAATTGATAGGCCGATTGCACCAGGCGCAAGCGTTGTTCATCAGTCGAAGTTGTCTGTGAGGCAAAGCGGCGGTTGGTATGATGTGATGTGTTCATAGGAGTCTGCAACCTCCAACAATGAAAGATCTTTCTCGCATTGTAGCGGTTTCGGGTCAGTGTGTCAACCAATCGGTTGAATACTCTCTTAAAAAAGGGATATTGCTCTTCTAAAAGATAAGCCCATCAAGGAAAGATTACCGGCATAAAAAAAGAGCCCTCTTTGGGGCTCTCAAAAAATCTTACTTATAAAGTATACCTGAGGGGTGAGCAAAAGTCAAGGGCTGTTGCAATGTTAGGGTGTCATTCATTTTTTTGCAGAGCCATCTTGAAGCATGCGATGCGAAAAGGTTTGCCTTCCCCAGCGTTTTTGTCCCTCGGTTCGTCCTTTGCGAGAAGAAGGTTGTGGAGCAAACGTAGAGGAAGGCAACCGCAAACAGATGTGCAGAATGAGCGCTCGCAGTTCTTGCGCGCAGCGAGCGCGTCGCTGGAGACTTCGCTGCTGTCGTTGGCCATGGTGATGATCGTTGCGCCAGCGTTGCTGATACTGCCAACTCTCTTCCCAGCGCTCGTTACACATCTCTCCCCGTAAGGCGAGCATGGGATTGACATTGCCCGGCTCCCAATGCATTCCTGCTCCCTTGAGACGGGCTTGCATCACCACTTTGTTGGCGCTTTCGACCATTCCTGAGCCAATGGGCCATCCCTGGGCTTGAAACTGCGGATAGTTCATCTGCGCCAAACGCTTGCCGAAGTAACGGAGCGCATCGGTGACCGCGGGCAACGGCCGAGCACGTTTCCACCACTGCAGATGCCTCATGATGCGTTCTGGCCCCGCATGTTTGAGCTCATGAAGAACCACATTGAGCCAGCGAGCAGGGACATGATAACCCTGCTGTTGTCCCTGTTCGGCGACCTGACCAAGGTAGTGGGCGGCATGGGCAAAATCTAAGATGCGCACCGCATCATGGCGATGTCCATCCACAAAGCCTTGCAGCCACTCGGCGCCATCCTGGATGGCACATACCTGCCTGGCCTGTGCGATCCCTCGCCGCGTCACTTCCGCCGAAGCCAGATCCGCAAAGATTGATGCATCCGCCAACCGCGCAAAGTAGCTATGCTGCTCGGTTTTCGCTGTTGAGGGGTTCACCTGAGCAAATACGGCCATTTTCACTTCACCCCAGATCCCACCGCGCAAGGGCACCATCCCGCCATCACTGCCCATCGCCATCTGCTCCACCACTGGAGCGGCAGGAAGAGGGAAACGAGGTCGGGCGGCTTCGGGATGGGCTTGTTCGCTCTGGATCGCCTCGGCGATCTGTCCTGCCTGCAAGGTACAGCGCCGGACGCTAGCCTCACTGATGCGAATGCCAAGCAACGCCTGCACTTCTTTGGCGGCTTGCCCAAAAGGCAGATGCGTTCCTAAGCGCACCAGACTTTGATGGGCGTGAGGTAACAACGCGGTGGGAGGCAGTTGCAGTTGCTCATCGAGGGGGAAAAAAGCTGTATCCGCAGGCGGGACAGCTCTGGTAGTCACGGCTCACGTTCACTTCTTGCTGTCCTCGTGTTTGAAAGGTTCGGGTACGTGCCCCTCGTTGATGCATGCGTGTGCCGCATTGCGGACACGATCGTGGCCCCTGCTGGGTGGTTTCCCTCTCTGCTTGGGCCATCTCTTCAATGATGCGAGCCCGTACCTGATCGAGTTGGGCATCAATGGCGGCTTCAATTTCGGCCAGGGTGGCTTTGGGATGCTCCTTCTGCCATTGAGCAAGCGTATGAAAGGCTTCTTGACTTTGTTGCTGCCAGCGTTGCTCCAGGTCTTCTGACTTCATGATCGTGCCCACCTTTCTCTTCCTTGCGTTTGAGCTGTTTCTATCTTACCATTTTGGCTCTGCAAAAAAATGAATGACACCCGCAATGTTATTTCATTCCTTCTTTCGGGAGATAGTGATGAATTTGCACACGACCAGCGCTTACGCCAGCAGCCCGCCATCGACCGTCAACGATGTGCCAGTGATGTATGATGCTGCAGGACTGGCGAGAAAGACGATAGCTGCCGCGATCTCTTCGGGCCGACCGTAGCGACCAAGGGCAATGGTTGGCACCAGATTGGCGGCGAAGGGGCCTTGAGCCGGGTTCATGTCGGTATCGATCGCACCAGGTTGTACCATATTGACGGTAATCCCTTTTGGTCCGAGATCGCGCGCCCAGCCCCTGGTGTACCCTGCTATGGCCGCCTTCGTCGCGCTATAGTCTGCCAGACCCGGGGCTCCCACCCGCGAGGCGAACCAGGAGCCGATGGAGATGATACGTCCTCCCTCACCCATGACCTGTGCCGCTGCCCGTACCGCTGTCGCCACACCGGCCAGGTTGACCGCCAGCAGCCGTGCGAAGCTGGTTTCGTCTCTCTGCTCATCGGTTACATTCCCAAAGAGCAGGATTCCGGCGTTATTGACAAGGATATCAAGGTGGCCGAATCGTTCGACAACTCGTTCAATCAACCTTGTGACCTGCACTGCATCAGCCTGATCTGCTCGGAAGGCTGCTGCATGCACGCCTTTTTCCTGTAGTTCACTGACAATAGCCTCTGCTTTCGTAGTCGAGGCGGTATCTGTATAGCTGATCGCGACATCCGCGCCCTGTTCAGCAAGCGCACGCGCCGTTGCCGCACCAATCCCACGTGATCCGCCGGTGACCAGGGCCACCTTTCTAAGTAGTGTCTGTGTCATAGTTTTCTCTATTCCTTTCTATTCTTTTTTGTCTTGTTCGCCTATTAATGTGTCAGGAAGCTGTCAACCAGGTTGGCAATTTCATCCGCCGCCGTATCCAGTGCGAAGTGGCCGCCATCTACTATATGCACTTCGGCTGCAGGTACATCGCGGCGGAACGCTTCAGGCTCGGAAGCGTCGAATGAGAGCTCGTACTTTCCCCAGATAACGAGCAGGTGAGGCTGGTTTTTACGCATCCACTCCTGCCATTTTGGGTAGGATGCGACGTTCGATTGGTAATCGTAAAACAAATCGCTCTGGATGTCGGCCTGGCCTGGCTGGTTAAGGAAGCGGAACTCATCTGTCCAAAGGTCGGGATCGTAGCGATCAGGTTGGGGATCGTTCCCCACATGACGTGTGCGTGTGGTGGCAAGCGAGAGAAGATTCGTACGCAAGCTCTCCTCGTTCGCGGCGCGGTCGGCCCAAAAAGCGCGGCGCGGTTTCCAGTTCTCACCGAGGCCGCTATCGTGTGCCACGGCATCCTGTACGATCAGCGATTGAACGCGCTCCGGATGAGCAAGCGCCAGGCGAAAGCCAACCGGCCCGCCATAGTCTTGCATGTAGAGGGAGTATTTCGTCAGGCCTAATGCTTCGCTAAAATGCTCCATCACGGTCGCAATATTGTCGAAGGTGTAAGCGAATTGTTTGCGATCCGGCCAATCGCTATGGCCGAACCCTGGATAATCCGGGGCAATCAGGTGATAGCGGTCAGACAGGCGCGACAAAAGCGGCTCATACATCCGCGAAGATGATGGTAGTCCATGCAGCAAAAGCAGGGTAGGGGCGTCTTCAGGCCCGGCCTCCCGATAGAAAATGGAAAGGCCATCTACCTGCACGGTGCGATAATACACAGGATTTTTCATCGGATTCTCCTTTTTATTTTTCGTTCCTTATCTTTCATGATCTTTCACGTTTGCTATGTCGGCTAAGTGATCGAGGTCAGCACGCCGCCCAGCAGGAACAGCAGCGCCACAAGCAGCAGCGCGCTATGCATGCCAGCCAGAAATGCGTTCCTCTCACTCAGAGAACCGAGTATTGAGCCTAAGATGGCAACACCAAGCACACCTCCCACCTGGCGGCTCGCATTCAGTAGTGCTGAAGCGACACCTATCTGGCTCCTGGGAACAGTATTAAGGATCGCCGTTGTCATGGCGGGGACCGTCATACCACAGCCAAGGCCAATAATGATTTCTCCGGCCATCAGTAAAAAGATGGTATTGCCAGTTTCGCCCAGCAGGAGCAAGACTGTGCCGAGACAGCCCGCCGCCAGTCCTCCGATCATCGGCCGGCGCGTGCCCAAACGTGCGGTGATCCTCCCTGAGAGCAGGGCTGTGCTCCCTGTCGCGACGGTGATTGGCAACAGCGCAACTCCTGCCAGTGCTGCCGGGTAGTGATAGATATCCTGAAAGAACAGGGAAAGGACAAACAGGACACCATACAGGCCAAAGTTGAGGATGCACCCCACCAGTATTGGCATGCTAAAGGCGGCCGCTGAGAAGAAGTGCAAGGGAAGCATAGGTGTACTGTGCCTCATTTCGATGAGCAGGAAGCCACCAGTTGCTCCTATGCACAGCACAAACATGCCGACGATCTGCGGAGAGATCCAGCCCTGGCTTCGCCCCTCGATGAGTGCGTAGGTTAGCGTGGCAAGGGCAACGATCACGCATGCCTGTCCCCATAGATCACGTTTCAGTGCTGTTGTACGTGGCGTCTCGCTGACGAAACGCATGGTGAGAGCGAGGGCGAGAAGACCCAGGGGCACGTTCAACAGAAATATGCTGCGCCACCCTAGCATTTCAACCAGCATTCCACCTATGACGGGGCCTCCTGCCAACCCGATGCCTGAACTTCCTGCCCAGATACCGACCGCCCTGGCCCGTTGACCAGGATTCTGAAAACCGTGCGAGATCAAAGAGAGCGAGCTGGGAACCAGCAGCGCGGGCCCCACTCCTTGAAGCACCCGTGCCGCTATCAAGGTATTGAGCGAGGGAGCAAGGCTACAGAGGAGCGATGCCCCTGTAAACAGCAAGTAACCCATCAGAAACGCGCGCTTATGCCCGAGTCGATCTCCGAGCGTGCCCGCGCTGAGCAGCAAGCTCGCAAAGGTCAGCGTATAGCCGTTGACCACCCATTGCAATCCTTCAAGCGAGCCATGCAGATCATGCTGCATAGCCGGAAGCGCCACATTGACGACGGATGTATCAAGAATAACCATGAAGAACCCGAAGCAGATGGCGGTCAACCCAAGGGCGTGCAGCGCCCCTTTTTCTGACGGGGCCGATGTTGCCTGTTGTTCTATTCGCATTCTTTTGTTGTAACCTCGTGATCTTATTTGTGCTGCCTTCCGTTGTGGAGAAGCGGCTTCTGCACCTACTCTAGCATGAACCTGGCGGGACATGCGCCCATATTCTTGCGCGTGAGTAACATATTCTTGCGCTGTTAACGGTAGTCCTTTGGGGCCAGTCCGGTGAGGCGCTTAAAGTGCAGTGCCAGGTGGCTTTCATGCGCGAAGCCTACCGCGTGGGCGATGGTGGTGAAAGACCAGTTTGTTGTGGTCATCAGCAGTTTGGCGCGTTCAACGCGGCGCTGGATGACATAACGATGGGGTGGAAGGCCGATAGATTCTTTGAAGAGGCGCGCGAAGTGGTAGGGGCTGAGATGTACGGCGGCCGCGATATCTGAGAGCGCGATATCCTCAGCGAGATGTTCTTCGATATACGTGATGGCAGGCCTTAGCGTCGTTCTTGTCAGTCTATTGGGCTTTGAGAGCGCGGGCTGTTTCACCGAAGAGTGATTCCTGAGGAGGTGGATACCCAGTATATTGGCCAATGATTCCACATAGAGCTTTCCCCAAGACCATCTGAGCGCAGCTCTGAGAGCAGCGAGAGCGCGATAGACTCGATCTGTGGATCGAAGGCGCCGAGCGTATCAATGAGCTCCACGCTATCAGGATTGATATCTGCTGAGGCAGCAACCCTTTGGATGAGCTTAGGAGAGAGATACAGATGCAGATGTCGCACCTCTTCCTCGCGTTCCAGGTGCCAGTTTGTCGGTGCTCCTGCGGGCAGAATAACCAGGTTGCCAGTTTTGAGGTGTGCCTGCCGCCCAACAAGATGTTCCTGGATTTTAGCAGGGGGACCGAGATTGATGACGAGGACGTGACGGGGGATAGCAGGCAAGGCAAAGTCATCGTGCGGATGGACGACTTCTGCAATATCAAGTCCATTCCAGCCCATACCGCTGCTCGATTGAACGATGTGCTCAGGCGGAACGTCAAGTGTTCTTTCCGAAAAATCATCCTTAAAAAACAATGCTTCCATTGTCCTGCTGCCTTTCAGTCAGTCGGGAGAAAATTGGAGTGAACCCTCAGTACCAGTGATAGCAATATACCATACTTTTGATATGATGTGTGCTCTGGTGACAAATCCGCATGGAGAAGAAAATGCGATCCCTGCATTACATTCATCCTGATATTATTACACTACAACTTCAAAGACTGCATCCAGGACCACCGGGGTTCGAACGGGTAAGCTATAAACTCCCGAGACCAGGCGGGTATGCCCCTGTTCCTTCCCAAAGATCTGTGCCAACAGATCTGAGGCACCGTCGGCCACCCCTGCATGTTGCGTAAAGGACTCGGTCGTCGCCAGTGCTATTCCAACGCGTACCACTTTCTGAATACGATCCACATCGCCCAGGAAATGGCTCGCCGCTGCCAGTGCGTTCAAGGCTGCATATCTGGCTGCTTCTTGTCCCTGCTCCAACGTCAGATCAGCACCCAACCGGCCTGTGAACAGGAGCTTCCCATTAACAAAGGGTAGTATGCCACTGGTGAAGAGCAGGGTCCCTACCAACGAGGTCTCCACATAGTTCCCAAGGGGAATCGGAGGCGTTGGAAGCTGGATGCCAAGCGCTTCCAGCCTCTCGCTATGCTTCTTTCCTGGACCGTTTCGATTACCATTTGCCTGCATGTGCTCCTCCATCCACGGATATGATTTCGCCGGTGACAAAGGTGGCCGCGTCTAAATACAGGATTGCATCCACAACCTCAGATGCCTGACCCATACGTGCGATCGGATGCATGTTGCGGAGGAAACCATAATCATCGTTTTTGTGTAGAGGGGTATCAATGTTGCCCGGGGCAACAGCATTGACGCGAATACCTTCACCCGCATACTCAATGGCCAGGGCTTTTGTCACCGTGTTTAAGCCACCTTTTGTTAAAAGAGCCATGGATGCCGAAACGCCTGCAACCGGCTGATCGGCTAGCGTGGTGGTAATGTTTACAATATGCCCCGAGTACTGTTTTTGCATCTGCTCAATAGCATACTGTGTTACAAAGAAGAAGCCCACCAGGTTCGTTCTGACCAGGCGCTCAAAATCCTGCATACTATAGTCAGTAAAGGGTTTTGGGATAAAGATCCCGGCGTTATTCACGAGCAGATCCACCCTGCCAAACCGTTGGACAGCTGTGTCTACTACCTTTTTTGCGGTCTCCTGATCGGCAATATCACCGTCAACGAGGGCGAGGCGCTCCGAAGCGGCCAGTGTTCCCGCACTTGTAATAGTGCGCGAGTTGGCGACGACCTGATATCCCCGCGCAAGTAAGGTATGCGTAAGTTCAAGGCCGATTCCTGATGAAGCTCCGGTTACCAGGGCAGTTTTTTTCTCAGACATGGTTGTTTTCTTCCTTCTTTCTTTCACGCTTTAGAGTGATGGATGGTTATCCATGAAAGCAGTGTGGCTTACTCACAGCTGCTTTCATGGATATATGTATAGAGAAAGGAGATGATCGAGTCCTTCAAACGGTTCTGCTCCGCCTTTCTCTTGCCACAAGAGTACCTCAGAAGGAAATTGCAAGCGCCTATATTCTTGCGCAATTTGAATAGAATCTTGCGCCACATACCAGGGTCTTTTACTGCTCGTCCAGAGATCACTGGCAAGCGATACGATACCCCTTCTTTCTGGTGTGGAGAGTGTATGATGGGCGGCCGCAGCCTCCTCCCTCCCGCAAAGATGGAGATCACGGGCAAGCGATACGATACCCCTTCTTTCTGGTGTGGAGAGTGTATGGTGGGCGGCCGCAACCTCCTCCCTCCCATAAAGATGGAGATCACGGGCAAGCGATACGATACCCCTTCTTTCTGGTGTGGAGAGTGTATGGTGGGCGGCCGCAGCCTCCTCCCTCCCGTAAAGATGGAGATTACGAACAAGCAATTAGGATATCTCTTCTTTCCGGTGTGGAGAGTGTATGGTGGGCGGCTGCGGCCGCCCACCATACACTCTCCACACTCCCAACCCGGCGCCGCAGGCGCCAAAGAGGAACAGTAAAAAGCCCCGATTAATTCATGAATAACCTTGACGTTAACGTTAATCTTATTGTATACTTAGAGGGAGCTGGTAATGTTACCTCTATTTATCACGCTCATTTTGACTTCAAAACCATTGATTGCGTTTATATTTGCTAATGGTTCTCACTATTCTTTTAAGAATAGAAAAGGATGGTTCGTATAGCGAAAATTATATTCACACCTAAAAATCTATAGATCGGAAATCACTTTTAATGCAAACTACCAAGCAAAACGGAATACAAATATCGGGTCCACTAACGGAACCACAAACCGGGAAATTCCTGCAAACGTTTCCCGCCTTAAGCCACCGCAACTTCAGATTATTCTGGTTTGGGCAGCTTATCTCATTAATCGGCACATGGATGCAAACCACCGGACAGGCCTGGCTGGTGTTGCAATTAACCCATAACTCTCTGGCTCTGGGAACGGTGGGCGCCCTGCAATTCTTGCCGGTGCTGCTGTTTACTTTGTTTGGAGGAGTGCTTGCCGATAGGCTACCCAAGCGTAGAGTGCTCTTATGTACACAGACATTTGCGTGTTTGCTGGCGACGACCTTATTCACTCTTTATATAACTCATACGATTCAACTCTGGCATATTTATATCCTGGCTTTCCTGCTGGGTGTAAATAATTCGCTGGATATGCCGACGCGCCAATCATTTGTGGTAGAGATGGTAGGGCGTGATTCGCTGGCCAATGCCGTGGCACTTAATTCGTCTGTCTTTAATATGGCCAAGATCGTGGGCCCTGGCGTAGCTGGCTTGGTTATTGCGCGCTTCGGTGAAGGACCCTTGTTCCTGGGCAATGCGATCAGCTTTATTCCGGTCTTGATCAGCTTGATGTTGCTTGATCCAACGAAGCTCTTCGCTGTGAAGCGCAAAGTTTCGGCTACATCGGTTAGTCCATTGAAGAGCCTGCACAATGGTCTGAATTATGTCTGGAAGACGCCAGCCATTTTCTTGATTATCGCTGTAGTTGGTGTGGTCTCTCTGTTTGGCATTAACTTTAATGTGGTTGAGCCACTGATTGGTACCGAACTGCTGCATCAAGGTGCGCAGGGCTTTGGCTTGATCTCGTCATCGTTCGGCGTAGGCGCTCTGATTGGCGCGCTCTCGATTGCCGCGGGTAATAAAGCTCCCAGTTTTAAGAAGATGCTGACACGGGCGGCGCTGTTCTGTGTTGGACTCGCGCTGGTTGGACTCTCGCATAATTACTTTTTATCGCTGGCTTTAGCTATGGGTACTGGCTTCTGTATGATTACCTTTGCCGCTACCGCCAACACGACCCTGCAAACGATCGTTCCCGATCATCTGCGTGGCCGTGTCATGAGCGTCTATATGCTGGTCTTCAACGGCACAACGCCTATCGGTAATCTCTTTACCGGTTGGTTGGCGGGCGTGATCGGTATCTCGCTGACCCTGATCATCAATGCTCTGATCAGCTTTATTGCTGTCGTGGTTGGTTGGGTGAGACGCGCGCCGGCAGAGGCTGACCTGAAGCAGTCTCTCGCTCCCGAAAAATTATAAGTTTAAATATGCCAGTGACCACGACCCTGTAACAAGGGTGGTGGTCACTTTTTTTGTGATTTTATTTGCGCATAGAATGCTATTACCCACCTGCGCTGTTCTTCAGTTTCTGGGACCACATAGCCTCTGGCCTTGCTTAGCTCTTCAAACGCCCGCTCTGGCGTGAAGCCATTGAGTATCAGCAGGCTGGCGGCGATCAGGATAGCCCGGCCCAGTCCCTGACGACAATGGATGGCGATATGTTGTCCTTGCGTGAGGTGTGTATTTAAGCGCTCCAGAAAGGTAAAGGTTGGCTTCGAAAAAGGTGGCACGCTGCGATCCTCAATCGGAAAATTAGCATAGCTGATCCCTTGTGCCAGACAATATGTTTCCTCTTCCTCCAACTCGAAGTTGTTGACTTCATCTATGGTCAGCAACGAAACCAGCACATCCACCCCTGCCTCGCGCAACCCCTTCATCTCATCAACCAGCCAATCGCCGCCCCGTGGACGAGCCGTAATGCTCACCTGGCCAGCAGGTAGTCCTCGTATCGAATATAGTTGTGCCCGCATATTCAACCCCCTTTAATTTTTTTGTGTGAATTCGCCCTGTAGGTGCGACCCTCTGCGGTCGCTTGCCGCCCCGGTAGGGCGGCCCCGTATCCTCACCACGCGGTTGCTTGTCTCTGAGACCTCGGCCCACGCGGTGCCCAAACACGGGCGCTGCTTTTGGGCACTGCGTGAAGGAAAGGGTCATGTCACAAGGCACGCCAGCGCTGGGATACGGGGCCGCCGGCTCTGCGGAGGGCGGCAAGCGATCGCAGAGGGTCGCACCTACAGGGCCGAAACCTTGTATCCTATGTTATTCTTTTTTCTTGTTGCTATTTGTACCTGTTTTGACACTATTTATGGCTGTGCTACATATTATAACAGGGATGGTCTTCTGCGATGTTGTCCCCATGCTAAGGTTAAAAAGATACCTGGTCTGAAAGGTTGATCATTCATGCAAGCAGTCAACGTTCCAGTACAGCAAGCGGCTGATCTTTTAGTACATAAGAAAACACATTTCGCGTTATGGCGTCCCGCCGTAACCGATCCCGCTCCTAGGTTGATAATTGGGAGCTTCCAGCCGGGCGAGCCGCCAACTCTGACGCAAGAACAGACATTTACATTATCCCCTTCGGCAAAGGGGCCTGATCTGTGGGATATCGCAGCCAAAGATTGTCTGCTTGAGAATGGCAAAGTATATCACTATTGGTTTGAGGTGACGGATACGAACCTCTATAAAGAGAGTCATCCACGTATCCTTTGTACCGATCCTTTTGCTATGAGTGTCGATTGGCGCTTGCTGGCCCCGCGCCTCGATGATCCTGGATTTGGGGAGGAGGACCGTTATCCCGCTAGCGTGGTGCTCTATAAGGATGGTGAGTTGTTGCCATGCGATCCAGATGGGCAGCAGCCAGATTGGCGTGGTGAGCCTCCATTGAAGGAGTTGCCGGTCAATACACAGCTGGTTATTTATGAGCTGCCAACGGCCTGGGCGCGTACGCGTAAAGAGGGTGGCGTAATGGTCGCGGGCGGCACGTTCCGCGATGTGCTGGCCCTGGTAGATCCGGCTGCGGTCCCTTTTAGCTTCTTTGGGCTGGCGGTATTACAAGAGGGACGTGCGCACCTGCGCGACCTTGGCATTACTGCCCTTGAACTGTTACCTCCGGCCGATAGCTATGTTAAAGGTGGTTGGGGCTATGCGACTACCAACTATCTGGCCGCCGATTATGATCTTGGTCGCTACGGTAGAGGCAGCAAGCCCGCGCCTATTACTGAACTGGCGCGTTTGATCCGAGCCTGCCATCAGATGGGAATTCGTTTTTTTGATGATGTGGTGATGGCCTTTTCTGCGCGCAACCCGTACCGCTCGATCAACTTCCCAGATTTCTTTGTCAAAGCTGATTCCGGCGATCCTGAGGAATATTCGGAGGGTGTGCGGCGCGATGGCTTTGGCAGCGATCTCTTTAAATATCACCATGAGATTGAAAGCTATGATCCTTACTCGGGCGAGAAGCAGACACTGAATCCCGCCAGTTCGTTTATGTTTACTTACCTTGACCATTGGATGCGCTTTTATCGTATTGATGGTGTGCGTATTGATAGCATCGTTAATATTGCGAGCTGGGATTTTGTGCAGCGTTTCAAAGGGGTCGGCCATAGTACCTATCAAGCTCGTTGGAGTGAACAAGGGAATGAGCCAGAGCAGGCTGGCGCGCGTTTCCTGGTGGCCGGTGAAGAGCTGGCGATGCCGCTGGACCTCATTCATCAGCAGCGCATTGATAGTCTGTGGAATGAGTACTTTAAGCGCTATGTGCGGGCACTCATTACGGGCCGCAACCATCCAGACGAGCAGAACTTTGAGAATACTGTCAAGAAGATGGTTGACTGCCGCTTGCTTGGCTTTGGGGATGGTTCGCAGGCAATCAATTATGTGACTTCGCATGATGTTGAGGGCTATGGCAATGAGCGACTCTATGATTTCCTGGAGAGCAACGGGATTATAGAGAAGGAGCAGCGTATCAAGCTGGCCTTTAGTTGCCTGATTACCTCGGTTGGTGTGCCGATGATCTTTGCGGGTGAAGAGTTTGCTGACCAGCACGATGTGCCTGCTGAGGGTCCAGATAAGCAGCTGGATGCAGTCAATTTTGAGCGCCGTGATGATCCCTGGCGTGCTCGTATTGTGGATCATGTGACGCGACTGGTACATCTGCGTACCTATTATGAGGCGTTATGGACCAATGATACGACTTTTATCCATAGCGATTTTTCTGAGGGAAAGCGTGTAATGGCCTGGGTGCGTGGACAGGTTGATAGCCGGATATGGTGGTTATCGTTGCGAACTTTAGCGATTATATGACTCCCAATGCCAATGATAAGGGTTCTGAGTATGTTGTTAATAACTGGCCGCAGTTGCCTGAAGGGCTGCGCTGGTATGAAGTTACTCAGGATCGCATTGTCCCGAAACAGTGGGCTGGTCGCGAGCCTATCTTTCCCTGGGAAGCCAAGGTTTACGCTGCCGTTTGATCTATCAAACTACAGTCGAGCTAGCAGATAGCTCAAAGGCAACCATGAAAATCACCTCCCTATGCTCACTTGCTGTCGAGAGGATGTACAGAAAGTGTACATAGGGAGGTGCTTATATTGCTTGCTCTAAACTAAGATCTAACTTGCTTAAGAGTGCTGGAGCCTCAATGCAGCCGCAATCTCATTAAGGAACGCATTTTCAGCCTGGGATATCTGTTCGCCTCCAAAGAGACCCAGGAAGCCACCTTCACGCGCTGCGGCTGCAACATTATAAGCAAATGAGTAGACGAATTGCTTATAGATGACTGCATCGCGTGGGGACGTTCTTTCGAGGATAGCCGCACTGCGCTGACTGGACGATAGGGCAGTGTTGCGGGCCATCTCTGGATTCTGTGTTGCTTGCCGTATATCGCCAAATGGACTCTGCCTGCCGGCACGCATATCTTCTAGCCCTTTGGTGAGTTGCTGACCCAGTTGTGCTAGCAATGGGCTGGTATTTCCCTGCGCTTGCAGGGCTTGAATACTCTTGCCGATGGCCATGGCCTCCTGGACCATACCAATCAAACCTGTAGGCGAAACTGACATCATGGCCAGGCTAACCTGTATCGGCGTTGCTACAAGTGTCTGCCACTCTTGTTGATTGAATGGCAGACCACCGGGGACAGCATAATTGGTAACTGCTGGTGCCTGCTCCTGACGGTTTACGGTGCCACCCATAGCGGTCCCTTGAGCAGATGTGCTCATGGTGCCACTGCGGAAAGACTCCTGGCCGGGCATATTACTAGCTTCGCGCTGATAGGTCTCCTGACCAGGTCGGTTCCAGGAACCTTGTTGACCTGGCTCCTGATTAGGTGGTGGAGTAGCATCTCTTCGATAGGGCTCCTGACCAGGTCGGTTCCAGGAACTTTGTTGACCTGGCTCCTGATTGGGCATTGGCGCCGCATCTCTTCGATTGGGTTCCTGACCAGGCTTGCTCCATGGATTCTGTTGATAGGGATCTTGCTCTGGAGGATTCATATCGCTCCGCCGATAGGGATCTTGACCTGGAGGATTCATGGCTTCTGTGCGGTAAGGATCTTGCTCTGGATTATTTGTCGCTCCGCCTGTGTATGGGTTTTGATTGGGATTGTTCATCCCTTGATTAGGATTTTGCATGTTGTGCTCCCTGGCCGTTCCCTGGCTGCGACTCCATCCAATTGTATCCGTCAATGTTGTTTGTTCACATACATGTGCTGCCCTACACTTGACTGCCCTCTAGAGAAAGGTTTAGATCATTCCTATTATATGCTGCCTATGCAAACTCTTGAATGAAGCTTGCCTCCTGCGGCGGCTAGATTGCTTGTTTGTTTACTCAACAAAGGCATCTTCCCTATTCAAGGGAAGATGCCTTTGTTGAGTAGGGTTTGATTATTACAATTACTCTCTATCCCCTACCAGATCGTGTGTCAGGGTGAAGTGGGTACCGTTCGGCTGTTGAAAGATGGCGTATTCTTTCAGAGGCTGCAGAACAAAGTTATCCACCACCAGGGATGCGTTGGCTTGTGCCTTGAGCGTCACCGTAAGTGTATGTTGGCCGCTGGTTAATGAGAAGGAGTTCCTGGGCCCCACAAGAGTCAGATAATCACTGTCAGGTGAGCTCTGAACCTGTATCGTGCTAACATGATGTCCATCGATACCTATCTCCAGCGCGAGTGTACCTGTTATTGTGTGTGGTTTGATCAGCGCGGCAGAGAGGATATACTCACCTTTGCGCGCAATCTGCAGATCTTGCTGTAGTTGATCATTATTAGACATCTTTACTATTTGTCCGCTGTATTGAGCTTCACCTGTCCAACTGCTGGTTGGTGTAATGACCTGCGGGGTTCCTTCAGTTATCTTGCAGGCTTCGGCTTCATAGATGCTGGCCGTATGCCGCTCAACGGTTTTGACATTCACCATATCCAATGCTTTAGCGTTTTGATTGACGGTCTGGAGCGCCATTAAAGCTTCGATAGTTGATTCAGCACCTGAATTCAAGCTGACTTTTCCGGTTGTGCCGTCTAAACCATCGTATCCGCGACCGCTGGCGGGATCATACATGGCGAAATGGGCATCGTTGTTTCCTGTAAACCAGGAGGCGGCGATCCCGGCATCGCGTGCATACCTGGTGTCATGTGTAGCCTGATAAACCGCCATGAAGCCCTGGGTCAACATATCGACTCCATAAGCGATCTGTCCATCTTTATAAGGTGTCGGTGCCATTAGATTAATCATGCCCGTAACAAGGAGGTGGCTAAATAATTGGTCTGCCTCCTGTTTTGCCGATGCTATCCATGCATTTTGATGCAGAAGCATTCCAGCCCTGGCCAGGGCAAAAGATTGTCCACTGCCGTATGCATGCCAGAGGCTCACTGAACCATTCCAGTCCAGGTGGGCTCCAAATGGGAACTGCGTATTGGAACCATATTGATACTCAGCAAGGCCGCGACCAACTTTGAGCATAGAATCCTTAACCGCATTCAATGGCTGTGCTGGTAAAATTCAGCAGTGACTGGCCCTAGCAATGTGTTCGACATAGCATCGAAACCGTCGATCCAGGCAGGTATCTTATACCCGTGCAGACTGATGTACGAGCCGTAGTTAGGGTTGATTTTCTGTTGCAAGGCAGTATTTGCCAGTAAAAAACTACTTTGCAATTTTCCTGCAAAGGAAGGATCGACATTTTTGAATACATTGTAGCCATAGCCAAGAGCCCACATGGCGCGCATTGCCCACCAGTCAAATGACTTTTTGCTTGTGGCACCATCAGTATTAATCGAGAGGTCAGACTTAATGAAATTATAGAACTCGCCGTCATTTGCCTCCATGTGCATGACAAAATTTAGCGTTCCTCGTGCCTTATCCAGTGATTGCTCGTTATGCGTTTGTTTGTAATCATTTAAATACACAACCACTGCGCGTGCAGCATCATCAACGCATGCAATACCTTCTCCTGGTGCATCTACCCACTTATAATCGGGATATTCCGAATAAACATGAATGATCAACATCTGCTTACCGCCTATAGTTATCTGTTGGCTTAAAGCATTGAGATGGGCCAGGTTGATAGCTGTTGAAGAAGTTGCCTGTGTCTTTGTTTGTACTGGCGTTGCTTGTTCGGCAAGAGCCGGTGCCCCCACTGGCAATGTAAACAAGAAAGCCAGTAGCGCCAGCGCTACTTTCACTTGAATGGACTTCATACAAATCTCCTTCGATTCACAATGTTTCTTAATTTCTCTGCCTCTTTCTTGATGAAAAAGTTTTGGAAGCGGTTACAATGATTATACCATAAGCGCAGCAAGGAATGCTAATATATCGCATAAGTGAAGTGATAAATACTAATATGCCTTATTAAGTACTTTGAAATTTTCTTTGTAATTGGAGATTCAGAGTTAGTTGTCATTTCTCAGGTAAATTAAATTGGTTGAGCGGCATGCGCTTTTTGACATGCGTACAAGACGAACAGCGTTTGGTCGAGGGGAACCAGCGTGAGGCGATGAAGATCTCCCCCCGGCACGTGCCATCTTGGTCTTCAAAAACTGCAGGAGTTGTCCCATCGCCGCATCCGGCACGGCACGTGAGAGCTTGCGATTGGCCATCATCCCCAAGAGGTTGAGGTCCTCGACGCCAATGGTCCCGCAGGTTCGAGCCAGTTCGGTGGTGAATTTGTGCTGGATATCTCGACGGATGTTGGCGATCTGCTGATGCTTGCGTGCCACCTTCACCCGCTGCTTCTGATAGTTCTCGCTGAACGTGGTTTTCCCCGTGTGCGGGTCTTTGGTCTTCTGTTTGCGGCTGAGGTGACGTTGGAGTTTGCCGAGCTTATTGAGATGGCGTGCGAGTGGCTTTTGGTTCTCAAGCACTCGTCCATCGCTCACCACGGCAGCTTGTTTCACTCCCACATCCACTCCCACAACTGGTCCCGGAGTCGGAGGCAAGGGCTTCTTGATCTCCATCTGAATGCTCACATACCAGTGATCAGCCTCACAGGAGACGGTGGCTCCGAGAATCTTGACCGACTCACAGGGCACCTGTTTCCGTTTGTTGCGCTTCTTCGTTGGGGGAGTCACCTTTCCCATCTCGACAAAACGCAGCTTTTCTGCCAGATTGACCGTTCCAAGTTTTCTCCTGAGGTTGCCTCGCTCCTTTTCCTGCTTCCGTGTCAAGAGCTAGCTCTTGGCTCCTTTCCTCGGCTACTGCCCTCTTCTCACACACGCTTTTTATAGGCCCGCATCGCAAAGATGTAGGCCACAACCAGAATGCCGACGCACCATGCAAGAGCAGCCCATATATTATGAGACACTGGCTGTCCAGCTAGTAACGCACGGATGGTTTCCACGATCGCAGTCACTGGCTGGTTTTCGGCAAAGACCCTGACGACCAGCGGCATCGACCTGGTTGGCACAAACGCCGAGCTGATAAAGGGCAGGAAGATAATCGGATACGAAAATGCGGTTGCACCGTCTGTCGATTTTGCGGTCAGTCCAGCAATCACTGCCACCCAGGTTAATGCCAGCGTGAACAACGCGAGGATGCCGACGACGGCCAGCCATGACAGGATGCTCGCTGACGAACGAAAGCCCATGATCAACGCGACAAGAATGATGACTACCACCGAAATCGCGTTGGAGACCAGCGAGGTCAGAACATGCCCCCACAGCAGGGTGGAAGGGGCAATCGGCATAGAGCGGAAGCGCTCAATGATCCCCTTTTGCACATCGGTAAACAAACGGTACGCTGTATAGGATATGCCGCTCGCAATCGCAATCAGTAAGATTCCAGGTAATAAGTAATTAACATAATTCGCTGTCCCGGTTTGAATGGCGCCGCCGAACACATACACGAACAGCAACATAAACGCAATAGGCATGATGGTGACCGTGATGATGGTGTCCATACTGCGGAAGATATGGCGCATGGAACGACCAAGCATCACACTCATATCGCTGAAAAAGTGGTTCTGTATCGTTTCCATTTACTGGTCCTCCTTTTTGCCAATGATGGTAAGAAAGATCTCCTCCAGGGTTGGTTGTTTTTCCACATACTCCACCTCAGCAGGTGGGAACAGCTTTTTAAGCTCCACTAGTGTGCCGCTGGCGATAATCTTGCCCTCGTGGAGAATGGCGATGTGATCAGCAAGCTGTTCCGCCTCTTCCAGGTACTGCGTGGTCAAGAAGACGGTGATGCCACTATCAGCAAGCTCCTTCACCACTTTCCACACCTCGATGCGTCCCTCGGGGTCAAGCCCGGTGGTCGGCTCGTCAAGGAAAAGGATCGGCGGCGTTCCTACCAGGCTCATGGCGAGGTCAAGTCTGCGGCGCATCCCTCCTGAATAGGTCGACGCCCTGCGGTTGGCGGCGTCGGATAAACCGAAGCGTGTCAGCAAATCGTCCGCAACCTGGCGCGGCTGTTTGAGGTGTCGGAGCCTGGCAATCATGATCAGATTTTCTTGCCCGGTCAACATCTCATCCACGGCGGCAAATTGCCCGGTCAGACTAATTGATTGCCGCACGTTGTCTGGCTTTGACGTAACATCAAATCCGTTGACGATGGCCGTTCCACCGTCTTGTTTGAGCAGCGTAGTGAGGATTTTGACCAGCGTTGTCTTGCCTGCGCCGTTAGAGCCAAGCAGGGCAAAAATGCTGCCCTGTTCCACGGTGAAATTCACGCCTTTTAAAACATTGAGCTTCTTGTATGATTTTTGTAGATCTTTCACCTGAATTGAAGTGTTTTGCACAATATTTTCCTTATGCTAGAACTGTCACCTTCGATACATCAGCTTCCAGGCCTTTGAGCGCGGCATATGTTACCTTATCCATCTTCGCACCGTCAAAGCGAATGGATTTCATAGCACGGTAATATTTCTTCGACCAGAGAGACCGCGAGCGGAAAGACACCTGTTTGAGTGTCGCGCCCTGAAACGAAACGCCATTGAGTGCCGCGTCGTCAAACGTGACGCCGATAAAGGTCTGCCCATCAAATCGCAGTCCGCGCAGATCCGAATAGGTGAAGTCCACGCCGAGAAAGAGACAGCGTTCAAAGATTGTTTTTTTCAGGTTGGTCAGAGTCAAGTTGACATCCGTCAGCTTGACGTGGATGTATTTTGCTCCGGCCAGCCCCGACTTGCTGAAGTTGGTGCGCACAAGGATAGCTTCACGGAAGTTTGCATCCACAAGGTCAAGGGTGGAGAAGTCGCAATCGGTCAGATTGGCGCCAGCAAAATTGGCTTCACGGACATCACTGTTCCGAAACGAGCTCCCAGTGAGGTCTGCGCCCGTAAAGTCAGAGCCGCGCAACGCACTCGCTTGAAAATTTCCTTGATGCGCGATCACGCCCGCAAAGTCGCTCTTTGGCAGATTGCTCGCACTCAAGTTGATGAACACCTGCCGCTCCAGCGAGCGCGAGAGGTTGGCGACCTCCTGGACGGTTTGCTCAATATCGCCGATACTCTCAATGGTCATGTCAAAGGCTGTTTCATCATCCTTGCCCTCGGCTTTTAGTTCACGGAAGCGCTCCTGCAAATCGGAAAGCAGATCAGCCTTTAATTCGGTCGCGCTTTTCACCCCATCGTAGGGAGCAAAAACGCCGTTGACATAGTTGGTCAATTTCTCATTCATAACAACACATTTCCTTTACAAGAGGTTCTCCAGCACGCGCTTCGCGTACTCCCAGTTGTTTTTGTTGCGATCGTACGTGGCTTTCCCTTTTTCAGTAATCCTGAAGTATTTCCGCCTTCCGCCCTGAGATTCATCGCCCCAATACCACTCGATATCACCGTCCATCTCAAGCCGCCGGACGCTGGAGTACATCGTGGCTTCCTTTAATTCATATTCACCACCCGAACGCTCAGCAATCAGCTTGACAATCTCGTAGCCGTAGCGGTCAGCTTCCGATAAGAGCCGTAAAATCATCGTATCGGTATGTCCGCGTAGCAGGTCGGAGGTCAGTTTGTTTTCACTCATATCATCACCTCGTATTTGGATTATACACCACAGTACTATGATTGTCAAGGTAGTATTTCAATTGTAATACTTTGTTTGGTGAATCAACTAAAGGACACCTGTGTGTTTGTGGTTATCTTGACCACTCACCGGGCAGTGTTTCTCCTGTATGTGCCTATATTTTGATCTACCACGGATGATTTATTGACTTTTTTGTGTTGAAGTAAATAGAATGATTAGAAATTATGGATAGTTAAAGGGTATCGGAGTCCAATGAATGCATCGTCTTCACATGAATCCCAAAATTTCGGTTAGTGTTGTATTTGTCGCGGCCATGTTTATGAGCATCATGGATGGGACTATTGTAACTGTCGCCTTGCCTTCATTGGGTCGGCAGTTTGGAGTGTCGGGCGCGGGTATTGATGCGGTTGTGGTTGGCTATCTGGTGAGCCTGGCAGTGGTTATTCCCGCATCGGGTTGGCTGGGTGATCGTTTTGGCACCAAGCGTATCTTCTTGAGTGCACTGGCCCTCTTTAGTATTACTTCCGCCATGTGTGGCCTGGCAACAAGTTTGCCTATGTTGATTGTTTTTCGTATTTTGCAGGGATTGGCTGGTGGGGCTTTGACTCCGGTTGGTATGGCCCTTCTCTATCGTACATTTCCACCTGCTGAGCGTGTACAGGTATCGCGTATTCTGAACATTCCTACTGTCTTTGCGCCCGCGATGGGGCCTGTTCTGGGTGGTATCTTGATCACGCAGTTCTCATGGCGCTGGGTCTTCTTTGTGAATGTTCCGATTGGTATTCTGGCTTGTTTGTTTGGACTCCTCTTCTTGAATGAGTATTACGAAGAGTCGGTGAATAGCTTTGATGTGCTGGGTTTTATCCTGGCGGCCGTCGGTCTCTCATTGGCGATGTATGCTTTGAGCGAGGGGCCAAATTATGGTTGGAGCTCCGTTGGCATTCTGGGTAGTGGTATCGTGGGTGTGCTTATTCTGGTTGCTTTTGTCTTTATCGAGTTACGCTCTTCACATCCTATGCTGGACTTGCGACTGCTGAGCAACCGGGTTTTCCGTACTTGCAATCTGCTCTCGCTCTTCTCGGGCGCAGGTTTTCTAGGATTGCTCTATGCGGCCCCGCTCTTTCTCCAGGAGGGGCGTGGCGTATCGGCGCTTACCTCGGGCCTGACCACTTTCCCTGAGGCAATTGGTGTGCTGGTCTCGACCCAGATCGCTGCCCGTCTCTATCCACGTGTGGGGCCGCGTCGCTTGATTGTGACTGGATTGATGGGTGTGACTGTTTTTATGGTGTTGATGAGCTTCATAGGACAGAATACCAGCCTGTGGTTGATGCGTGGTTTGATGTTCTTGATTGGTGCTGGTATGGCTAATGCTTTTCTGCCGGTGCAGGCGGCCGCTTTTGCGACCATTTCTCCTGCCGCAACAGGTCACGCCTCGGCGCTCAATAATGCTCAGCGACAAATTGGTTCTTCGCTTGGAGTCGCTATTATCAGTACTGTTATCAGTATTGTTGGTATAACCCAGTTGAGCCATAGTGGTGCCGTCGTCCCTAACCTGAATGCCTATCATGCCGCGTTTATTACCTCGGCCGTCCTGGTTTTTATTGCCGCGCTGATCGCCTTCAAGGTCCGTGACAGTGATGCTGCCTCTACTATGCAGAGTAAAGAGAAAGATAGTGAGCAGGCTACCTCGCAAGAAGCCTCTCTAGAAGCAGCGTTAAACGTAAATGCTAGCGTTTAACGCCTTTCAGAAAGCGGCTCCCTTCCCCATGTGCACGCGGGGAAGGGAGCCGCTTTCTCAGCGCTTTTTGATGCGTTTGCGCAGGAATGGCATTTGATGATACCCCTCAGAGACAACCTGGTAACCACAATAACTGGCGATCATGCAGACAAATTCATACGCTTCCAGGGCTGGTCTATAGGGTGGCTCCAATAAATTATAGGTTGCGCCATACGTTTTTTGGACCGCTTCAACATAATCGATATAGGCCTCTCGATGCCTGGCACGCAAAATTTCTTCTTCTTCCTGGGTTAAGTCAAACTCGATCTCTTCTTGCTGCATTATTGTAGTGACTTGATTCATATACCCCTCCTGTGTTCGTTTGTCTCCTAACATCCCACCCTCCTGCTTTGCATAACAGAATTTATTATGGTCCTGGCCTCTACCAGGCCAGCTCACTGGCTATTTTATGGCTTAGAGTAAATATACCGCTGAAATGTGTGAACTGTCATCGTTAGAAATGCGGTAATTTGATAATTATTTTTTATTCTATTATGTGGTAAATTGTTCGAAAGCGGGTACTCCTCTTTTCTGCTATTGCAGGAAGGGGGTGTGAAGAATCTAATGAGGATAATGCTTAGTTTACAATGTGTGAGATTAGATAATTTTATGGTTGATGGCTGCCCTTATGGCACCGGTGCGCGAGGTGACATCCAGTTTCCTATAGATAGTGCGCAAGTAAGCATTTACGGTGGCGGGTGTGATGACCAGTTCCTGGGCAATTTGTGCATTGGTGCGGCCTTGCGAGAGATGCCAGATGACTTCAAGTTCGCGTTTGGTCAGCTTAATCGTGTGTCCCTGGCTACTCTCTGTGTTGGCGATCACTGTCTTGCTGGTTTTTTTTCCACGTGCTACTGGTTTGGTATGTTTCAGGGCGGCTATTGCTTGTTCCGGGGACATCTTTTGCCCCTCATTCCAGGCGCTGCTAAATGTTTTTTCCTTTAAAATAGTGCGCACTATCTTTTCGAGGGGTGCACGTTGCGTATGGATCTGCTGTATCTGTTCTTCGTCGCTACCTTGCAGCAAGCGTTCGATGGTCCCCCATAAGCGTGCCGCGCCAATCGCCAGATTTTTCTCCTGCCGGGCCATGACGCTTGCCAGTTCCTCCAGACTGCTGATCAGGGCCTCCTTATCTTGTAGCGTTCGTGCCAGCTGTACCGCTTGCTCGGCGAAGGTGCAGGTCATAAGGTAGTCACGTTGATGCGCGGCCACCTGGACCAGCAGGGTATAGCTCCCGATCATGCCCTGTTGATCTCCCATTTGTTGCTGGGCCGCCAGAGCTTGTTGTAGCAGAAACTGGGCACGTAGTTCCTGTCTATTGGTCAACGCTATCTGTCCCCACATGCTGAAGTAGCTACCCAATGACCAGGTAGCTCCCACCTGCTTAAATAGTTCTTTTCCTTGCTGTATCAGTGTATAGGCTCTCGCTTCGTCCCCCTGTGCGATGGCGACATCAGCCAGCATCATATGGATGAGGCCATTCATGCATTGGTCGCCCTCATCGCTAAAGAGGGCAATGCCCGTTTCATGGAGATGGACTGCCTGCTCGTAATCTCCCTCAAACAGGGTGACCGACCCCAGGATACAATGGAGGGCACCAATGGCCCAGATGTCTCCTACTGATCGTGCAAATGCCAGCATCTCTTCAGCCAGCGCGCGCGCCGCCGCGACATCACCCATTACGAGCAAGCTATGGACGAGCATATAGACTGAGGCCGAAAGATTGCGGGTATCTCTGGCGGCCTTGCAGAATGGGACGCTTTCCTGGCACTGTTTAAATGCCAGTTCTCCTTGTCCTGAAAAGCCTGCAAACACGCCCGAGCCTGAAATCAGCTTTCCGCGCTCCGTGTCGGGGAGCTGCTCAAGTCCTCCGTTGCTCAGCACATATTCGGCCCATTGTTGACCTTCATGCAGGAAACCATGCATATACCAGAACCAGCCAAGGGTTGCTACCAGGTGGGCCAGTTTAGCCAGCTCATTGCGTTCCTTTAGAAACATCAGGGTGGCGCGAATATTTTCATGCTCTTGCTCCATGTGTGCCAGCCATCTGCTCTGCTGATGATGATATAGCTCTGGTTCAGCCCGTTCAGCCAGATGTACATAATAGGCTGCATGTGCCTCCTGGATACGTTCAAACTCATTACTGGCAGTTAGTTTTTCTCGCGCGAACTCACGAATCGTTTCCAGCATCCAGAAGCGTGGCGTTTGTTCCTGAAACTCGCTCTGTTGTAGCAGGTTTTCGTCTAGCAGGTGAGAGATATCGTCCAGAACTGAGTTTGTATCTCCATCTAAATGCAATACGACGGCTTCAATGGCTTCAAGCTCGCTGCCCTGGATAAAGACTGCCAGGCGTTGAAAAAGGAGCTTTTCGGAAGGGGAAAGCAGGTCATAGCTCCAGTTTAGCGTTTCGCGCAGGCTGCGCTGGCGCACCGGAACGTCCTGGCGGCTACCATTTAAGAGCTTCAGTGGATGTTCCAGGCGCCCAAGCAGGGCTTCGGGCGGTAAGATTTTGATGCGCGCCGCCGCCAGTTCCAGTGCCAGGGGGAGACCGTCCAGGCGCGCGCAAATTGCGGCGATGGTGGTGGCATTTTTTTCGGTTAACTGAAAATCGAGCTTCAAAGCTCTGGCGCGCTGAACGAAGAGCGTAATGGCTGGCGACTGCTGGATCTGCTCAAAATGTGCTTGCTGTAGATCGGGGAGCGCTAATGGCTGGACTTGAAATTCTTGTTCGCCCTGCACGTGTAACAAGGTGCGGCTGGTGACCAGTAGTTTGAGTAATGGACAGGCTGCCAGCAGCGCTGTCAACAATGGAGCGCCTGACTGAATATGTTCGAAGTTGTCCAGGACCAGCAGCATTTCTCTGGTATGTAGAAAGGCTTTGAGGTGCTCAAATAGAACGTCGCCCTCGCTCTCGCGCAGTCCTAGCATATGTGCTATGGATGGAATGATAAGTCCGGGTTCCTGGATAGATGCCAGTGAAATAAAGTACACTCCATCCGGAAAAGCAGGGTAGAGCTCTGCGGCAACCTCCACGCCCAGCCGTGTCTTGCCTACTCCTCCGGTCCCGGTGAGTGTGAGTAGCCGGATCTCTGGACTTTGCAGCAAAGCGCGTGCTGCCGCGATCTCATCTTTACGTCCGATCAGTGGTGTTAGTGCTCGGGGAAGTAGCCGCTCAGGAGGTTCGGCGTGTGCGGTAGTGGGCAGGTTCTCTTTGGCTAGATTCTCAGACATTTGTGTCTTCCTTCCTGAGCAATTAAGCTACTAATGCTTGTTTATCCTGTGGGTTTACTGTTCTTGTATTGATTTTTAGATTCAGCGCTAATGTTAAGATAAATAAGCACATTACATCTTTTTATTTTATTATATGATTATATCTCACTTTATATATTTGGACAAGCATAAATCTCGGGCGTGCGCATGCGCGCCCGCACAATATTTTATAGGGTGGTGGGGAACATGCGCACGGCGCATGTTCCCCACCACCCTATAAAATATTGTGCGGGCCTTGTTGCTGTGCGGACGTGCGGAGGCACATCCGAGCATTTTATATTATGTGATGTAGAAAATATGAGCAGCGCATGTTCCCCACCACCCTATAAAATATTGTGCGGGCCTTGTTGCTGTGCGGACGTGCGGAGGCACATCCGAGCATTTTATATTATGTGATGTAGAAAATATGAGCAGCGCATGTTACCCACCACCCCTATAAAATATTGTGCGGGCTTTGTTGCTGTGCGAACGTGCGTAGATACATTCGAGCATTTATATTATGTGATGTAGAAAATGTGCATCACACATTTTCTACATCACATAATATAAACATAATTTCGCACCGCAGGTGCGAAAATGCTGGAGGCGCCTGACCTGCCGCGATTTAATTATTGATATTGATCAGGGTGTGCACTTTTTCGAGCAGGATATCGAGGTCGAAAGGCTTTTGCAAGAAGTCACTATTAGGGTCAAGCAGATCTTTTTGCTGTAGTTGGATTTGCTGATAGCCGCTCATGACCAGCACCTTTGTTTCAGGTTGGCGGCGGCGTATCTGTTGCTGGAACTCTTTGCCTTGCATTTTAGGCATCATGATATCGGCTATGACCAGGCGGATCGTAGCGATATGTTCCTGAAATAGCTGTAGCCCTTCTTCGCCATCGCTGGCCAGTAGAATGGTATAGCCCTCTTCGCGCAGGACTTCACAGATTACCTGTTGAACATCCGGATCATCTTCTACCACCAGGATTGTCACTTTGCCGGGTGTCTTTACAGATGGCGTTACCTTCTCGGAGGCTGCCCTTTCGTTGAGGGTTGTTTCTTCCAGGGAGACCTGTTCTGCTACCGGGAAATAGAGGGCGAAGCATGTTCCTTTGCCTGGCTGGCTGGTTACTTCAATAAAACCATGGTGTTGCTGAATGATGCCATAGACTACTGAGAGCCCGAGCCCGGTACCACGACCCACATCTTTGGTGGTAAAGAATGGTTCGAAGAGACGCGCTAATACCTCTGGCGACATACCTTCGCCGGTATCGGTTATCGTGATTTGCACATAAGGTCCCGGTTGAGCGGTAAAACGGGCATCCTGTTTACCTTTATGGAGCTGGAAGGTATGGGTTTCAACCCTCAGTGTTCCACCATGTGGCATTGCATCGCGTGCGTTAATACACAGATTCACCAGCATCTGTTCCAACTGTGTAGGGTCGGCATAGAGGTCAGCGATGGTAGCATCCGGATTAAACTCTATTTTGATCGTTGGACCCAGTAGAGTGCCTACGAACTCCAATGTCTGGGCAATTAACGTATTCATCTGAATACGCATGGGCTCTAAATGGCTGCCGCGCGCGAAGGTCAACAGTTGCCGTGTCATGCGTGCACCCTGTTCTGCACGCGTGAAAATATGCTGGAAATACTCTGCCAGTTCGGGATTGGCGGAAGAATGCTTAATACCTTGTTGAGCATAACCCATCATGCCCGCTAACAGATTATTAAAGTCATGGGCCAGGCCACTTACCAGCAAGCCCAGGCTCTCCATTTTTTGAGCCTGCTGAATCTGCTTTTGCAATACTTCATGTTCGTTCTTTAACTGTCTTCGCTGGAAAAAATCCTCAATCGCCAGCGGTAGTCTGGAGAGATGAGTCTTGAGCACATAATCGCTCAGGCCTAGTTTCATGGCCTCAACCGCCAGCTCTTCGCTGCCAGTATCCGTGACCATGAAGACGGGCAGGTCGGGGCAGCATTTGATTATGAATTTGAGCACATCTATGCCGGTGGTCCATTTGAGCTGATAATCGGTCAATACGAAATCAAAGTCTGGCTGTTTCATAATAGCCGAAAAAGCCTGCTGGTTAGTTACTTCTTTCCATTGAATATCTGGCCAGACCTGTTCCATCTTATGTTTAACTAACTCGCGGTCAAATGGATTATCATCGATGAGAAGGACTTTCATAGCTCTCCTTTCGTTACCGAGCGCAACTCCATCCAGAATACACTCCCTTGCCCTACTACTGAGCGTACTCCAACATGTCCTCCCATCAAATCAACTGCTTTGCGCACTGTCGCCAGTCCCAGGCCGATGCCTTCGTATTCTTCAATCCCATGAAACTGTGTAAATGGCTGAAATAGGCTGGCCTGGTTTTCGGAGGAGATGCCAATCCCGTGATCCTCTACTTCTAGTCGATAGCTACCCTGAAGCTCTATCGTGCGGATGTGTATATTGGGATGATCACCTGGTTTGATAAATTTGAGTGCGTTAGATAATAGATTGGTAATGGCCATCTTTAATAGAAACGGCTGCCCTTCTACTATTGGTAAAGGAGGCTCAATCGTAACTTGAGCCTCTTGCTGCTCTATGATTGGGGAAAGGCGCTGTATACAGCGTTCAACTAAAAATTGGAGATCCACTTCCTGGGATTCTCCATTACTATAACCTACCCTGGCGAAAGCAACCAGACCATCGATAATTTCCTGCATCTGCCCTGTGGCTGTGCGAATATTTGAGAGGTAGCGTTGTCCTTTATTCGTTAGTTTTTCGCCTTCTTCATCATTTAGAAATTCAGCAAAACCTTTGATTGCGCGCAACGGAGCGCGCAGATCATGTGTCATCGCATGAAAAAAGGATTCCAGATCGTTATTGCGCAACTTCAGGGCCAGTGAGAGTTCGCGTGTACGTACGAGCATCTCTACCCTCGCTTGCAGTTCAGTTTTTTCCACGGGTAAGCGAATCAATTCATCTATAGTCTTCCAGAGATGGCGTGTAATGAGCTCTACCTCCCGGTAGGAGGTTAAAAGTATAACGGGCAGGAAGATTGGATCTTCCATGGTTTTGTGGGCTTGAATTTCAGCCCAGCGCCGATCTAAAGTTGGTCCATCAACCAGGCAGACATCAAAGGACTCTACCAGTGGAGTACCAGGTTCTTGTTGAATAACCTGGTAGTGATGAGTGAGCCAGTTAGCTAGCAATGTGCGATTTTGCCTGTTTTCGAGCATAAGCAGAAGGCGTGTCATTCTCAATTACTCTTCCAGGAGACTTTGAATAATACCAATAAATTCCTTGATAATTAGTGGTTTGACCATTACTCCTCTGGCTCCATGGGTGAGACCCGCCTGCTGGACGGCGGCGCTCAGGCGTGGAGAAATGACCAGGAAGGGGATCTTGGCGGCCCGCAGCTGTTCGCAGCGCGCCCAGATCTGGCCGTCAAATCCTGCAATATCTACCAGTGCCCCTCCCGGGCTTGGTTGCTGGGTGATGGCCTGGTCAAAGGTAGCATAGTTATGGGCTGCAATTGTAGAGTAGCCCTCTTTTCCGAGAAATTCAGTCAGCAGCTGTAGGTTGCGCTGGTTGCTATTAACCAGTAAGACAGGAGCTTTTGCAGCCATGCTAGTCCTCCTTGTTCGAGTGATCTGTGAAGTGTAAGTCGCCTGTTAAAATGCCTTGAATGCCCGTTAATGGTCTGCCTACTTTGATTCCATAGCGGCTGATCTCAATCTCACGAATGGTGCGCTCAAAGTTTGAGAGGCGTTTTTTCAGGACGCCAATGGCGCGCCGAATCTCACCTTTTAATTCCAGATAACGTAAGAAGATAATATTGTCTGCCAGATAGGAGAGACCATACTCTGTGACTTTGAACTCACCGGTAATGGCGGCTACCTCATTAATTAAGAGCACGGCAACGCCCATATTCTGCAGGTATTTACACAAAGCGTGTAAATGTACGACCACGTCGCTTCCTTTGAGTGAGAGGCGATAACCAGAAATACTATCAATCATGACGATGCGCGCCCCTTGTTGTTCTACTTCCTGGCGCACCATACGTGCGAACTCATCAGGCGTAAAATGAAGTGGCTCAATCTGGACTACTGAAAGGGTGCCGCGCTCCTGCATGGTGCGCACTGGAATGTTGATAGACTCACAGCGGCTTAGCAATGTCTCTTTGACTTCTTCGAAGGTATAGACTACAGAGCGTTCTCCTCGGCCAGCAGCCTCTTTCATAAATTGTAGGCCGAGGGTGGTTTTGCCAACGCCTGTTGGGCCGGTAATCATGCTGATGGTGCCGCGCTCAATACCACCATGTAATAATTCGTCGATCTCAGGGACACCGGATGAAATAGTCTCTTTGGCAAAGGTTTTTGTGTAGAGCTGTGGCAGTAGCCTTGGAAAGACGTGCATGCCGGTGTCGGTCAGGCGCATCACATGGGCGCCAGCGTGAAAATCGGAACCACGAAATTTACTGACACTGAGCGTACGGCTATCGGGATAGAAGTGTAAATGAATTACGCCGTCACTCATGAACTGTAGATCATCATCAGGCGAGGATGCGCTTCCTTCTGATGTAAAGAGCACGGTGGCTCCCTGCTCTACCAGGAAACGTAAGAATGATAATACCTGTTTGCGGAACTGAAAGTCATCTGGATTGAGGAAGCGGAACTGGGTCATTGCATCCAGGAAGACGCGTTGGGGACGCAGTTCTTCAACCCTGGACATAATCTGCTGCGTTATTGGTTCGCGTTCAACCTCGGCGGGCGAGAATATATCATAACTCTGCATCTCGGTGAAAAAGGAGGCGTTGGGCGAGAGGTCCAGAAAGTGCATTTTATCCAGATCATTGGCGAAGGCCTGGGCGTTCTGGCGAATTTCGGATTCTGGTTCGCCCAGGGTAATAAATAGGCAGGTCTCACCCTGTTCTACCCCTGCTGATAGGAAATGCATTCCCAATGTGGTTTTGCCGCAACCAGGACCACCCCGCAAGAGATAGGCGCGTTGTCCAATCAAGCCGCCATTAAGAACTTCATCAAAGCCGGCAACGCCGGTTGAAAGCCGGGGGATGGAGGTCCGCGATTTCTGTGGTGAGATAGATTCCATGTCTGCTGAGTCAGCAAATGACAGTGTCTCGTTGGTGAGACGGTTTTTACTCCTGGTCATTATTTTAACCTTCTTTTTGAGAATTGACTGGAAGTCCAATAAAACAGGCCATCAAACTGTTTTTGCTGGGTCGTTATGATCATGGTGGTAGAAACAAGTGCACTTTGGGCTGGAGTATTATAACCTGAATAAGCCCGCTTGCTTTCGCGCTCACAAGCAGGATATTTCTCTGTGAAAATAGGAGTGTCTATAAAAGGTTGATGGATCGTGCTCTGTTGCATATCACTTCCTTTATCGTTCTGCGTGCTATTGTATCGCATCACAATAAAATTCTCAATGCTATCATTTGTGATGCTGAGTCTTGCTATGCCACAGGAGGAAATAAAGCTGAGGAGTGGTAGGGATAAGGTAGATGGAGCAATAAGCTGAGGATCAGCACTAATGCTCCGCCTGTATTTATAAGCAGGCGAAGCATTAGTGTTTCTATAAAGAGTATAGATTATATATGTATAGCCCCGTATAAGAAGCAGCTGTTGTCAGCGCTTCCCGGAGTGCCAGGAATTGCGGATACTGCTATTAGCAGCCGAAACCACAACCGTCACTACCCCAGTTGCCCCACCAGCCATGATGGAAATGGTGGAAGCCATAGCCATAGCCATAACCGTAGCCGTAACCATAACCGTAGCCGTGGCCTCCGCCTTCACCATCTCCGTCGCCACCGAAGTGCTCATGGCGACTAAAGGCACCTACCACGCCAGCCAGTTCCTGGTCGTTTAGTTCAACGATTGTGTTCTGCTCATTATTGGATGGAATTGAATTGCTCATAAGAATTTCCTTTCTTTAGTCATGTCAACAGTAATGATAGCTTTCATTGTTCGCTATCCTGTAAGATGCCGTTTTGAGTAGCGGCGTTTCTTATGAGTCTATTTTATGTTAGAGATGCTTAATAATCCATGAAACGCATCACAAATTCAGCGTGTTCTGAGCGATATAAGTATCTTGCGTAATGTGTTATAATACAAAGCGGTGATTTGAATATAAATATATAAATATGTGTATAGTAAGAGCATAAAATAAAAGACCTGCTCCAGTGTGTCGTGTAGATAATTGCAAAGATCACCGCCGCGCTATTTTTTTGCCATGCTTATCATCAAGACTTGAAATCAGTTCGGGGTCTGAGTAGATAGTCATTTTTTAGAAAATGGGCAAAGCTAAGCATCTCTACCTGATAGCGCTTCAGGTTGCTGGCCTGGATCTCCGGCGTGCGTTGTGGCTGGTAATCGATACCATGGGGTTGCAGGCGGCTATAGCCAAAGCTGTCATTGTGGAGATAAAGCTGTAGATCGTAGGGGACGTGGTGGTCTAAATAAAAAGCTTCGAGCGCCTGGTGTACTAGCCAGGAGCCACGGTAATAGGCAACATTCTCTTCGCGTGCCAGCTTAAACATCTCTCTATTGAGTTCCTCCAACACTTCAGACGCGGCCTGCTGCTCTTCCGCCTCCTGCAGGCGCCTGGTGGCTTCTCGTGCCTGTCTGCGTATCGTTTCTGTGTTCACGGCATGAAAATCAACCCAGGGAGCGGCATGTCCACGATCCAGATGTCCTTCACAGGAAGCGTTGGTTTCAACGCCCAGTGCATTGAGCGCGATCACCGCTTCCATAATGCCTGGATCGATGGGGGCGCCGGTTGGATCCGTGGCGTGAGCCAGTTTGTGCGCAATTTCTTGCCAGCCCTCAGGAAGCGTTGATGGTTGATCTGACATCCTTCGTCCTTCTTTCGTCGCTTTTACTGTCCATGGTCATTGTGAACCATCTTCTGTGCGCCTGTCAACATAGTCATCTTTACCCTCTTATCAGGCGGATCGCGGCGTAAAGAGAAAGGCGCAATGGCCGGTGTGGGATTGACTGCTACATTCGATTTCGCGCACATGCCAGTATTTTTGTTGCTTTCCGAGTTCTAGCATTTTATCGAAGGAGGCCTGCCAGACATAACATGTGGGTTGCTCGGCACCCATGAATCCATAGGCGAATAGATTGCTATAGAACACAAAAATAAATGAGCCATCCTCCAGCCGTTTCCAGTCGGCCAGTTTTTCTCCTCGCACCGAGTTGATTTCATTCACAAATGCGTTGAGCATTGTACGCATGGTGAGGTCTTTGCCGATGACCTTTGGTGCCTGTTGTAATAGGAAGATCAAGGCCACTCTCTGCAAGATGTCGGCATCGACCTGGTTCGCCCATGTGTAGGCCTGTTGCGCTGGTTGCTCGGGATTAGAGAACATGACTGCGCGGTTCAGACAGGTGGTGTATTCAGGTGGAATTATATATTGCTCTGTTGCAGCAGGCCAGTTCTCCTCTTTACGGAACTGCGCCAATCCTACATCGGTCATCAGGTTATCCCACTGGCTGTCCAGGATGATGCGTCTGGCGGCTTTGAGCTGATCGTGGAAGTGGGACGCGATAGAGAGCTTCTTCTGGGTAACGCGGGGTAGCAGGCCCAGCCGCGATAGAGGCTCTAGCACAATGGGATTTTCGATCAACTTGAGCGAAATCTGGGTCGAAGGGAGGACACGCCAGATTTTCTTGAGTACTTCGCTATTTCGTTGTGAGACAACGTGGACACTGGTGGAGGCAAATGTATCAGCAAGCAGCAGATTCCCATCCGCGAGCTGGAAATTGGCACTGGAAAGAATAGGCGTTTCTTGCTGGAATTCCTGAATTAAACGTTGAAAGAAGCGAGCAAATAGTTGGGTTGATCTTTCTTCTGGCTGACCAAGTAATATTAGCTCTGGCTTAAAACGTTGCTGTAGAAAACGCTCGAAGGCCTGATATGTATTTGGTACTACGATGGCGCGCAATCCTGCTAGTGTGAGTACACTGGCCAGATTTTGGGCACGCATTTCGTCGGTATCGATCAGGAGAAGAGTGTGTTCTTGCGCTTTTGCGATTGGATTGCCTGGAATCCCAGCTGCGGTACTTTTAGCTGCAAAATTCATTATGCGAGTTTCCTTCCTCGGCGAGGGAAGATGGCTTCGGCGGTAGATAGGTATGTGTATTTCAATGACCCAACCCATCGAAAGTTGAAAAAACAAGTAAAACTGTGTGTGTGGAGTGTATCGTGTTGGGATAAAAATGTCAATCTCTGCTACTGTACGAGTGGCACGAATATGATCGCCGGGTGTATCAATATTCGATCATATTCGTGCTTGATTGCCATATTTGTCGGTACGCTTTACTTATTTAATCGAAATGCTGCCGCCTGAATTCTAGGATTTTTAGTGCAGAGATAGATTTCACCTTCGGTTGAACCAACCAGGGAGAGATGAAGGTGTTGCTGATTTGAGGCATCGACAAAATTGGCCAGGGCAATGCTGTTCTGGGTTGTCCAGGTATTGAAGAAGCCTGAGTCAAGGTCCCAGTGGGCGCCGTCATCTGTGGTGCTGAGCAAGAGGACTTCTGACCTTTGTTGGCCAGTTACCGCCAGGAATAGCGCGCCATCGTGGCTGGTAATCCCTACCGGAAATTGGGTTTGCCAGTTCTCATTTCCATACACCTGGATCGGGTAGTAGGTCTGGTTGGCAATGACGTATTTTATGAGCCAGATAGCTGAGTCTAAGCCCACCAGGGTGATATAGATGTTCCCATTATGGGCGGCAATACCCAGTGGCTGCTGCGTCTGCCAGTCTCCCAGGATTTGCGATGCATTGAAGCTAGCACCATTATCGTTCGATGTGAGCAGATAGGCCTCGTTCCTGGTATTTCCTACCAGTGTCAGATAGAGCACACCATTCAGGCTGGCCATATTCATCTGGTAGCCAGTTTGCCAGTTACCCTCGACCTGAGTGGTATTCCAACTGCGGCCTTCATCAGTGGAGGAGAGCAGCCAGGCTTCTTGATTATTTCCTACAATGGTCATGTACAGGCGCCCATTATGACTGGTCATTCCAACTGGGGAGCCCGTCACCCAACCAGTCTGTGGAACTTGCCCCAGATTCCAGGTCTGCCCATCATCAGGACTGGAGAAGAGCCAGATGGCGTTCTCGTTTCCTATGACTGTTAGATAGAGTTTTCCTTGATGCTGGGTTAGATTGGTGGCGTAGCTGGTTGTCCATTCTGGCGCGATACGTGAGAGGGCGGCAAAGCGTTCGGTCTCCCATACAATGTGATCCATAATGGTGAGATTTTGCTTTACTGCCAGGGAGTACCACCATTCAAGTCCCCAGAGTAGGACTGCGTGATAGCCTTGTCCGATATGCTGGTCATTTAGCCAGCGGATATCGGCTGGTGTGGGGGCCTCTGGTCCCCATGGTTCGGCCTGGCTCTCTCCGACCATGGCATGCTTGCCGACGTCGATGGCGCGTCTAAGATAGGCACGTGGCAATACCTGGCAACGGTTTGTGTAATCCAACTGGCTGCCATTGACTGTGGGATAGATATCTAATGCCAGGACGTCGGCGATCGCCAGGGCGTTCCTCACTGCATAATCGCCATCTAAACCCCACGGATAGCTACTCAAGGTTTGATCTTCACACCAACAATTGATTACCAATGGGCGGCTATCCTGGCTACGGACTCTGGCAGCCTCTTCCGCGACAAAGTCGGCGCCGATAAACCATTTTGCATCGCCTGCGCGGTCCATTGGCTCATTTTCAACCTGCCAGGCCTTGATGATATCCCTGCCGCGGTAGCGATCCACGGTCTTACCAATAAAGTCTAGTACGCGAATTCTCAGGGTGGGGTCCAATGAAATCTCACTATTCATACCAGGTGTCGGTACTGGCATCGCCCAGGCTGGAATATAGTATTCTGGATAGCGGGGAGCCTTCATGCCAACCGAGAGTAGAATACTATAGCGACCTTTTTGTTCGATCGCGTCGATCACCGCGTCTAGTGTATCCCAGACATAGGTGTCTGCTGTCGGTTGTATCTGTGACCAATAGGCACCTACACGTAAGAAAGAGAATTCTGCTGGTAGAGCAGTTTGCATATAATCCAGACACTGCTTCCAATCCAGGCCCAGCTCCTTAAAATGTGGCTCGCTAAATGTTGTGCCATAAAGCTTTTTGTCAAAAAATGAACTGTCCATTCAATCTACTCCTCACTCTGCAATCAATGCGAAGCACAAACTTTTATATCTAATCCTGTGTGCTCTTCTTTTTATAAAGCCTGATCCCAGTGGTCTAAACTATTTTTGACTTTTGGCGCTTGTATTTTTGGTGGATATTCGCTTTGATGGTTTCTAAGTTTAGATTTATAGTGATCTTGCTTTCAAAAAAAGTATACTCAGGGCGCGAAACAAAGAGTTTATTGATATTCGCGCATATATGAGTTAGCTAGAGAGGAAGTGGTGAAGGGAAGTAACTTTGGTGTGGATTAAGAGGCTGATGTGCAAAACAGGCCAGGCCCGCATAAATATTGCTCTATGACCTGACCTGTTTTTAGAAGAGGTGGAGTAGGATTAATCGACTGCGATCAGAAAATCTCGTATCTCGTAGCCGGTTACGAGGTCGCTCCAGCTTACTTTTGGTTTCTGCTTGATACGTAACGTTTTGAGCGCTAGCAGGCGTGTCAGGAAGATATCGGTTTCCTGAATAGCAACATAAGCGCCAGGGCAGCGATGGACGCCATCACCGAAGCTCATCAGCATTTCTGGAACATGATCACCCTGCAGAGAACGTCCCGGGCAGATGACGCGTGGATATTCGCCGACGATGTTTTCGTCACTGTTAGATCCATGAAGATGAATGTTTATCAAGGCATTATTGGGGATGACGACCTCTTCTCCATTGGCTTGTAGTGTGATTTCCGCGGTTGTGCGTCGTTGTAGATTGCCGACAATTGGTTCCAGGCGCAGAATCTCGTGTAAGATTGCGTAGCGCTCTTCCTGGGATGCGATCAGGTAGCGTTCGCGTAGTTCTGGCTGCTCTAATAGATGCCAGGCGGCCACACTGATGAACTCACGGGTGGTGATCATGCCGGCGGCCCCATAAGTGACGCATTCTGTTAGCATCTCTACTTCGCTATAATTCTGTTCGAGCAGGTGGGAGATGACATCCTGTTTTGGATTGCGCTTGCGGGCTTCTATCGCGGGTTTGACATCCATATAAAAGAATGACAGCATGCGTCGTTGTGACCAGATCGCGCGTACTTTTTCCGCCAGTTTGCCTGTGCCTTGATCAAAGCCACCCTCAAAGAAAGCCTCAATTCTACGATCCATGCCGGGAACGCGGCTGTTGGTCAATCCAACAATCTCACCGGCTACGCGGACCGCTAGTTTCATGCTCAATTTGCTAAGGTCGACCTCTTTTTTGCGCTTCAGCTTTGCTATCAGTTCGTCGCTCAGATTTTCCATCAACTGACGATAATTATCGCTGACCGTTTTGGGGGTGAAAAAGCGTGCGGTGTGCTTGCGTTGCTGCTGGTGGACCTTGCCTTCTTGATAGAGGATAGGTGTGTTCTTCTGATTAGGGATACTGGTCAGTAGCTCGGCGTTAAATCCCGCCTGTTTGGTATTTGGGCTGCGTAAAATGGTACGGGCCGCTTCAAAGCTGCGAATATGCCAGATGTTAGCCGCCTCGTCGTATTCGATGGCTGCACCCACGGGCTCAATAAATTTTGGTGTTTTTTGTTGCGAAATAGCACTATGATCAATCGGACAACGGGCTGACATGTCCTTAGTGTCCTGTTCCGCAGTTTTTTCATACGTTTCTTGCATTGTTATTACTCCATTTTATATGCACTCTGTTCACATAGTAATCCCGGCTATCCAAAATTTATGGTATAACATGTATCATATGATATACTGTAGATCATAAAATGGTACAAGTCAAGGGTTAAGCTATTAAGTATTATCTAAGTAATACGTTTCGCTGTCTTTGATCGGCCAGCTGTGATATTTATATATGCCTATATATGCCGCGGCACGGCCGAGAAAAAGAAGAAGAGCCTGGGAGCACAGCCCCAGCCCCAGGCAAGGGTTTGGCCACCCCGTGCATCCCGCATGCAAAAAGCGACAAGAAAATCAATATCTGTAGGTGCGACCCTCAGCGGCCGCTTGCTCCACTAGCGGTGGGGCCCGGTATCATCCCCACGCGGTCGCTTTATTGCCGACCCATCTGCCCACGCGGCGCCCAAAAGCGGCCGTTCTTTTGGGCGCCGCGTGGGCAGATGGGTCGGTAGGGTATACTGCAACATGGCCAGGAATTGCGCATTTAATATCTTTATCCTGTTATTAATGCGAGCATATTTCGTCGATCGCGCTCAGTTCTTCGGGGTGAAGGCGAGGTTGTTGAGGGCGGCGACGTTTTCTTCGATCTGTTCAATGCGTGAGGCGCCGGTTAATACGCTGCTTACGGCGGGATGATGGAGCGACCAGGCGATCGCCATCTGGGCCAGGGTCTGGCCTCGTTGTTGGGCCAGCAGGTTGAGTTGCTGCACTTTGTCTAGTTTGGCTTTACTGGTAACCTCATCCAGGTTCTTTTTGCCCCACACGTTGGCGGCGCGGGAATCTTCAGGTAAGCTAGCGCCCAGGTATTTGCTAGAGAGGACCCCTTTTGAGAGTGGACTAAAGGCGATGACGCCGATGCCATTGAGTTCGGTGTGCCCAAATAGGTCCAGTTCGCAGCGACGTTCAAACATGTTGTAGCGTTGTTGGTGAATGGTGAGCGGGCTCAGGTGCATGCGTTGTCCAACCTGTACCGCTTGCTCTAACTGTGTGCCCGAGAAATTACTGACACCAATGTAAAGGGCCTTCCCCTGGCGCACAATCAGGTCCAGGGCCGCCATTGTCTCTTCTAATGGTGTCTGGGAATCTGGCCGGTGGGCATAAAAAATATCTACGTAGTCCAGTCCCAGGCGGCGCAGCGATTGATCCAGGCTGGCCACCAATGATTTTTTTGAGAGCCACTCCCCATATGGGCCTTCCCACATATGATAACCGGCTTTTGAGGAGATGATCAGCTCATCACGCGGCATACTTTTGAGGATTTTTCCCACCAGCTGTTCGGCTGTTCCTGGCGGTCGTCCGTAGTTGTTTGCCAGGTCAAAGTGGGTGATGCCCAGATCAAAGGCGCGGTACAGGCAGGCGCGGGCAGCGACTTCATCCCGATAACTGCCATAGGTCTCATGGGCTCCGAGCGCAATCGCGGGCAGCAAGAGACCCGAATGCCCACATCTGTTGTAGCACATCTTTTGATAACGATTATCCATGAATGATGCCATTTGCTCGTTCATCGTATTCCTCGTTTCTGCTCGATCTTTTATGTGCACTGATGGATGTCATAATTCAGGCTTGTGTCTTTCCTTTTACTGTACACATGCGGGCAAAATTATCTCTGCCACCCGACTATCTTGCTGGCCTGGCTGCTGAATCTCTGGGTGTCCCCTTGTAGATTACCCGATCCTCTTATGTATTGTTCTCTTTTAAGGTATAGTTATTGCATAGCTATTTACTTATTTATCGATATCTATCAGGCTTTGGAGGATTTTTTTTTATGAGTCAGTGGACTGTCAGGGAGATTCCTGATTTGCAGGGACGTGTAGCGCTGGTGACCGGCGCTAATAGCGGACTGGGATTAGAAACGGTGCGAGCGCTGGCCGCGAAGGGGGCTCATGTGGTCATGGCCTGCCGCAATCAGGAAAAAGGTCAGCAGGCGCAAGCTACGCTGTTAAAAGAATTACCGCAGGCTTCCCTTGAATTGGTCGCGCTTGATCTGGCCTCCCTGGATGCGGTGCGGCAGTTCGCCAGTAGCTTTTCGGCCAGCCATGCGCACCTCAATTTATTATTTAATAACGCGGGCGTGATGGCGATTCCTCGCCATGAAACCCAAGATGGTTTTGAGATGCAGTTTGGCACCAATCACCTGGCCCATTTTGCTTTGACTGGTCTATTGCTTCCTACCTTGCTTGCCACACCACAGAGCCGTATTATAATCACTACCAGTGCCGCTCGTGCCATGGGGAAAATTCGTTTTGACGATTTGAATCGGACACGCTCATATGGTCGCTGGGAAGCTTATGGGCAGAGTAAGCTCTCTAATCTGCTTTTTGCCTTTGAATTACAGCATCGGTTGGCTGCTGCTGACGCTAGCACGATCAGTGTCGCCGCTCATCCTGGCTATGCGGTAACGAATCTACAGACCACCAGTGCTACTACTTCGAACGCTTCGTTTGAGCACTTCATCTATACAACGATTGGCCCAGTTTTTGGACAGAGTGCGCAGATGGGTGCTTTACCTCAGCTCTATGCCGGCCTTGCGCCGGATATCCATGGTGGTGAGTTGGTCGGCCCGGGCAGCCTGGGTGGCCTGCGTGGTTATCCTAAAATCGATGCTAAGGCCCAGAAAGAATATGATAAAGCCACCGCTAGCCGCCTCTGGGACGAGTCCGTCAAACTTACTGGCGTGGATTTTGCTGCCCTGCGCTCTTCCCGGTCAGTAGGCTAGCTTTTCCAGGTACTAAGAATATCTATAGGCATGAGACATGATTATTCCATATGCAAGCTCCAACTTTTGGCTGAAGGTTTATCTTCATTTATGAACTATATTCAAGTAGTAGCGAATATTGTGATTAGAAGAACTTTCAGTTTATTGAAGGAGGATGTAGATGTCTAAGCAGCCTGATAAAAATAATATGTTAGTGGTGGGCGTGTTCGAAGATGTGACGAAGGCGAAACAGGCTCAGAAAGATGTTGAACTCTGGGATGAGTCACAGTCTGATGTTACGTTGGGTGGCAGTACGGTCATCTATAAGGATGCTGATGGGAAAATCAAAGATGAGCGTAGCCGCAAGTTCGATTGGAAGAAAGGCGCGCTGATCGGTCTCCTCCTGGTACCTTTGACTGGTGGGATCTTGCTTCCCGTATATGGTGCCGCGGCTGGCCTGGCTGCTAGCTGGTTAAAGGGCATTAAACGTGAAGATGCTGATAAAGTGGCTTCTGCGGTTAAACAGGGTAGCGCCGCGCTGGCGGTTTTGTGCGATGAATATGAGGTGCCAGCCGTGTCTGAGGAATTAAAACGCCTCGGTAGTAAAGAAGTTGTCGGTTATAAAGTACCAGAATCCACGGCCAATGATGTGGAGAAGGCTGTCAAATCCGCTGAAGATAAAGGCGAGGTCAATGAACAACAGCCGGTAAGCTAATAAGCCGCTAAGCTAGCATGCGCATGTGACTCCTTCTAAATACTTCTAAATATTTGGAAGTATTTAGAAGGAGTCACTATTATTGGTGCCCGGTGCTGTTGAAAGGTGGCATCTGGAGAGCATACGACTGACTATCTTTGTTCAGCCTTCCACTTGGCCTGCGCATGTTGTAATCCCAACAGTTGCTGCTCCAACGTCATGATCTCCTGCTGCAAGCGCTGTTTTTGTTGTTGCGGCCCCAGCAAGCGGATATCCTCTGTGATCTTATATCCTCGCCGCAACAATCCGTGCGGCACAAAGGCAGCCGTCTGATTGTATTGAGAACGCGTACTCGACATACGCGTATTTATTTGTTTTAAGTCTAGCTTTAGTTGTCTGATTTGCAGCTTTAATTGACTGATCTGATCTTTGTAGGGATCTGATTGTCTGCCGCGACTTTGTCTGATTGGCATGTTAGATCCATAAGGTGTAATGGCGCCGGGCTCTTGCAGTGGTGATCCACAATTATCACAAAAACGTGCTCCGTCTTTGATACGCTGACCACAGGCAGAACAGAACATATATGAACCTCCCTTTCAAGTGTTCTACTCTATCTATGATACGGTTGAGTCGCCGAAAAAGTGGACTGTGAATAAAAACTTGACATGCTTGCACGCTAAATTGTACTGTTATGCTGATGAAGGCTTCGTCTCTACGTTTGCTAGAGCAAATTGTCCTTTGCCTTTTTAGCGGCATCCATGATCTAATTTGACTATCTCTCCTGGTTATATCTCTATTTGCTTTTATCTTTAGCCAGGCGCAGGGATAGCGAGGAGCGCATACAATGGCCAGCGAGCAGAAAAGTAAAACTGTCCGGTCAAGCCTGATACGCACGTTTATGAACCTGCATGTCTCTCTCTTCCGCCTCACCGGCGGTGCACTTGGCGGTAACCTGCTAGGGCGACCGGCTTTAATTCTCACCACGGTTGGACGTAAAAGTGGAAAGACACGTGAGACGCCCCTGACCTATATTCCTGATGGGGATCGTTATCTTCTGATTGCCAGCAATGGGGGCTCTGACCAGGCTCCCTTCTGGTGGCGCAACCTGGTGGCCAATCCGGAGGTGAAGATTGAAGTTGGACGGCGTACCATTGCGGCTATTGCCAAAACTGCCGACACTCAGGAGCGGGAGCTGCTCTGGCCCCGGATCGTTGCTCAGGCTCCCAATTACGCCTCCTACCAGAAAAAAACTTCTCGCGAAATCCCTGTCGTCGTTGTGACACCCATTGCTCAATAACGCTGATTTGTATTCGTTAAAGAGTCGCGGTCACTGCAAACATTATCTGCAGTGACCGCGACTCTCTTTTATATTTTTACCCCTACTTTTATATTTTTACCCCTAAAGGTAGGCTAGGCTTTCTGTCCCCTGATGAGATTGTTTTTGTAGAGTAGCCATAAGAAGGGTTCTTCGACGCGCCGTGGGCTGACGCTGCTGATATGACCCAGGGTGTCGGGGGGCTGGCCCAACGAGGAGACGCCAAAATACTGGTAGTTGGCAAAGTGCTCATGGACATATTTGCAGAAATTGGGGGAGAGCCAATCGTAGAGCCGGTGCTGGATGTCGGTATGCAGTGATTGGATATCACTTAAATTCAAGCTTCCATTATGGGTGCTTGACTGCAGCAGGGGCGAGCCGGGATCATCGAGGTTATCTGCCAGCATGTCGATTTTTGATAGGGTGAAGGCGACCGGAACCTTGATTTTTTGGGTGGCGCTGATATTTGTGACGCGCTCGAAGAGCTCACGCAACGCGCGTACAATATTGTCGGGCGCCGCCGCCATGTCCAGATCCGGTAGGGTCTGGTTGGTGATCTTCTGACGTACCCCTGACATCTGGAGTGGATCGAGTAAAAAAATAATGCCATCTGCATCACAGATATAATGGCTGTACGTCGAGAGCGTCGCATGGCTGGTCATATCCTCACCGGCGGTATCGAAGAAGCTCAGGTTGAGTGCTCGCCGTGGCCGGCCGTTGGAGCCGCCAAAGAGTAAGCGAAAGATAATCGGTGAACGTACCTGGGCATCCAGGGCTGATGGTAGGGTTGGATTAAGTACCCGGCGTTGCTCAAATAGTGGTGTATAGAAGTCCCGGGCCCAGCGTACCTGGGAATCATCGCCCAGAATACTAACGCTAATGTCGAAGCTTTGTCCTACCGAGTGCATCAGGCGGTGAATAAGGGAGGCAATATAGTGGGATTTGCCAGTGGCCCGGCCTCCGATGATGGCAATGACTTTTTGCTCGGTCTGGGCAATATTTGAGGGCAGTTCAAAATGACAGGCGGGACAGATACGCGTCGTGCTGTATTCTTTGCAGGTGTTGCAAAATAGCTCATGCGGCGCTGTCAGGGCCAGCACACTCTTTTTCCTCTCTGGAATAAGCACTCGACCCATTCTGATGCGCCCCAATCCTCGGCGTAAAGCAAATTCGTTATCTGGTCCTATATCTGGACAATTGGGATTGATACAGCGGAAATATGTTTCCTGTAATGAGAAACGCGCGAAACAGAAGGGACAGGTGATCTTATGATAAGATGGGGTAAATGCCATGATATCCATATCCTTTATTTATAAATAAGAGAAATAGGTATGGCTGTCTAACAGGACAACTATACCGGCCTGGATAAATTGATATATGTAAATATTAGCGCTGCATGGTAATCTCGCGTGCGATAGTGCTAAAGGTCTCGCTTAGCCTGCCCAGATCCGTAAAAAAGCTTTGCTCATTGGAAGAGGCAATCGCACGCAGGAAACTATGATCTGCACGGCCAAATCCGATGGCTATAATTTGTATTTCCGCCTTGTGACAGCGTTGCGCCGCCATGATCGCCCCCAATCGGCCCATCCATGCTCCATCTGTCAGTACCACCGCATAACGTGGGCCCACTGTATCATGCAATAAATTATAAACTTTGTTTAATGAACCTCCTGATGTGCCCCCACCGGATGAGAGTGAGTCGATGGCCCGGCTAATCTTGCTGGCATCTTGTGTGGCATGTAGAGGAACATGTACAAAGCTAGAGAATGAGATCAGGCCGATGGCAATCCTGGAGAGATCACACTGCTGTACAAATTGGTGGGCGGCCTTCTTGGCTTCGCGTAGTGGTCTGCCTGCCATACTGCCAGAGGTATCGATATCCAGGTAAACGGTGATAATCTCTTCTGGCACCTGCTGTTCGAGCGGACTTCTTAAAAAACGTGCCGGGACATCGGTCGGGACTGGCTGAATGTCCAGGGCCAGTGGCTGACCGGTGGTCCGCTCGGTCGCTGAGATCGTGACGGTGCCATTTTTGTCGTAGGCGTAGGTGATGTTGAGTATGGCCGTTTTACTGTTTATGTGTGGAAAGCGACTGAAAATATAGCGACCCAGATACGAACATTGCTGGGGATCTTGCGTCTCGCCCTGAGTGAGAAATACTTCTAGTTCCGTGTTGCCATCCCTGCGCAGGGTCAGCTCGAAAGGGCGCATCTGCTGGGTCGGAATCGCGTTATTTTTGGGAATAATCATACTGTTGATATAGCGGGTCCGGTCGGCGCTTTCGGCGATCAAGCCTAGACTGTGGGCGATGACATCCACGGTGTGTTTAGGTGCGCGCAGCACGAAGTGATTTTCTGTTGCGGGATTCTGGCTGTCCTGCAGGCTCATCGCAGCCTGGATGGCTGCCCCGATGGCGACGGCCTCGTCAGGATGAATGCCACCCATGGGTGGGTTGCCTGACATGCGTTTGATGTAGTCGCTGACCATGGGCATACGGGTTGAGCCGCCTACGGGCAATACGCCTGTGATATCTGCCCAGCTCTTTCCAGCGGTTCGCAGTACACGTTCGGTTAAGAACTGGGTGCGCTCCATCAATCCTTGTGTCATGCGTTCAAACTGTTCGCGGGTCACCGTATAGCTGCCAACCTGGCCTGAGGCCTGAACCCGGATGGTGGCGCTCTGCCGCGCGCTAAGCTTGCGTTTCAGCTCTTCTGCCTGTACACGTAGCGCATTGACATCGTCGCCAAATAGCTCCAGTCCAAATTCTTGCTCAAACTGGGCCTCTAAATGACTCAGCAGGCTATCATCCCAATCTTTGCCACCTAGATTGTCGTCCCCATCCGTGCCAATTACCTTTAGTTCTGTGGGAGTAATCGCGACCAGCGAAACATCAAAGGTACCACCACCCAGGTCATAGACTAGAAAGAGTTGTTCCTGGGTATTGGGACCTGGACGCTGGCCGTAGGCCAGCGCGGCCGCGGTCGGCTCACTGATAATTTGTAGTACATTCAAGCCGGCTTTATGACCAGCTTCAATGGTTGCGCTACGCTGGGCATGTTTGAAGTAAGCCGGTACCGTAATTACCGCGTCGGTAACGCTCTCGCCTAAATAGTCTTCGGCACACTTCTTCAAGTAACGTAAAATAATAGCTGCCAGGTCGGTCGCGATATAATCAGTGTCACCAAAAGCTAGCAAAAAATCAGGATCACCCATATGGCGCTTAAAGAGTAAAGCTATCTCGGTAGCTCCTGCCGCCATCTGTTCGCGCGCCTCTTCGCCTACAACTGGTCTGCTGCCATCAAACCAGATAATTGATGGTGTGACTGCGTTGGCATCGCTATTCTTGATTACCTCTGCCCTCCCTTCGCCATTGATAAAAGCAATAGCAGAATATGTAGTTCCCAGGTCAATACCGACAAATCTACCCATTGGTGATACTCCTGCTCGCACGGCATGCGAATAGTATTGCTATTAGAAGAAGATTGTTTCTTTTTAATAGGAAATTTTTATGCTTTACCTGATATATTTGTATACTAGCATTCTTTAATGTTATTATTATTCCGTGAACATTGCAACAGATTGAGATGCCAAAAACGCTGCCAGAGTTTGAAGCGCTTTGGCAGGTTGATACAGCATTATATCAATCTGCTTTATTCTGTTTAAAGAGAGCATTTTCTTGGCTAAAGAGGGATTTTATATGGGATTCATTGCTCCCTGGCATAAGGTAGTATGCCCGAGCTGTGGCACAGATTTTTATCCCGGGTCGGCTGATATTGTTTCAGGCTTGAACCCCAATAACGTGATGCAGAAAGCTCCTACCCATGATGCCCTGAAGGTTCTGTCACGTTTCTGGATTACGGCTACAAAAGGGAAAAAATATACCCGGCAGTTGGCTGGCCGGCAATGTCCTAATGCCGACTGTAAACGCGTCTTACCTTATAATATAGAACGTGCCAAAAGCTATACAATTGCTATTATTGGTGATGGTTCGGCTGGCAAAAGCCATTATATTGCTTCTTGTATTCATTTATTAAAACAGCGCCAGGCACTCCAGTTGATCGGTTGTAGCCGCATCGTCGGTTGGGGCAAGACTGAAGCGATCTATCAATCAAAGTTTTATCAACCAGTTTTTGGTAATTTACAGCCTATTCCTTTGACTCCCAGGGCGCGTTCAGAGATCAATGAGCCTTTGATTTATGAGCTTATCTTTAAGAAAGAGGCCTGGTGGAAGCCTGCCAAAAGTGTCAATCTCTTCTTTTATGATGCTTCAGGCGAAGATCTGGCTGAACAGGATCGTATGGTGCAGTATAGCTCTTATGTCCTCAATGCATCGGCGATCATTTTTCTGGCCGATCCTCTTACGATGCCGAATATTGTGAAGGCGCTGCCGGTCGACTTGAAGCCCGGCGCGATCCGTGAGCGCAGTTCTTCAGAGGTATTGAATCGCATTACCGAGACCTTCAGAATGGGCCAGGGGCTGGATGCGGGCGCCTCGATCGATATTCCGGTAGCCATTGTGCTCTCCAAGGCAGACCTCTTGAAATATGTTGTGCGCTCACAAGAGGCGACCACCCAGTTTTTACGTGAGACAACGTCTACTAACCGCTTGAATACGGCGGATTTTGCCGCTATCAATGAAGAGGTCCAAAAACTCATCTTGCGGGTTGGTGACAAGGTATTGGTGCAGTCAAGCGAGTTATTTAATACCGCCTCCTTCTTTGCGGTTTCGGCTACTGGCTGGGCACCCGATAAAGGCAAGTATCCGGCTATTGAACCATTACGTTGTCTCGATCCTTTGCTCTGGATCTTGTGGAAGCTCAATGTGATTGAAGCTGAATAGCGCTGTTTACCGCTCTGCGTTTTTTGAAGTAGCTGGCAGAGTATAGGCATGTTCAAAATAGATAGGAGAGACGTACGATGGATCAACTCTGGTATACCTGGTCTACTGTTGGTTTGGGCAGTGTGACAGGGCATCGAGTGCGTGCGGCCTCACATGAATTGGCAGATTTGCATGGTGATTGGTATCGGGAGATTGAACGGCATCTGCAATATGAATTACCCGATGGTATTAATCCTTATGATATAACTACTGAGACTTCACCCTATGGCCTGGCTTATATCAAGACAGAGCAAGGGCTGATCATGCTTCATCGTGCCTACGCGGGTGAAGATGCCTATGGGCGTGCAGGCGCGTTTTTTGTGCATGTGCTGGCCAATCTTAACAATATTTCAAGCAAGGATGCCATTGGCTTCTGGGGCTCATCTTTCTGGAAGACGAGGGATGATTTACCTTCCGATCAGCTTGATCTGCCACAAGTTGTTGAGCTACCCGCAGGTCCATTGAATGCTGCTACCATTACCCACCAGTCAGGCAACCAGCAGCTCTATAGCCAGAATTTAGTCTTCTTGATTGAGTCCTATCTTTCTCTGGGTGAGTGGCAGAATCTTTATATCGAAACCTACGCTGAAGAAGGCGTGCATGGGGCTTCTGAACGCAATGCCGAGCTTATCTGGGGCCTGCTGCATTGTCTTCCGCCGTATCTGACTGACGCAGCCACTTTCAGTACCTATGAAGCCCATGTAGAGCACTCACCGGCCCGTATTGTGGCGACCTGTTACTCTTCGCTGGATGAACTCCAGCGTGCCCGGCCCCACGATGGTCCGACCCTCAGATGGGCCTATGGGCGAGATGGGCGCTGCTTGCTGTTTGAGCCGGGGGTCCCGCCTCTGCCAGATATGGCTGCTGTCGCTCCTGAAAGTATTCAACAGTCCAACCCTGAACAGCAGCAGTTGCGGCAGCAGTATGCTCACTATGCGGTTGCTAAGTTGTTCAGCGGCAGCGATAAAGACCTCAAAGAGTTAACGGCCCTGTTTAATTTAAGCCGGGATTGGCAGGTTAAGGATAGCCCCACCTTCTTGCTGGCCTATAAACTCTTTACCGCCAGTAAATTGACTGAGGAAGATATGCAGATGGTCTTTGTTCCTGAGCGGGCCGTCTCCTTGCTGGTGCCAGAAACAGTACGCGCTGCCGTCCTCCAATTTATGGTTATTCACCATCCACAATGGTGGTCCACGCTAGGTCAGGCGTCCTGGGAAAAGCTCTACCAGCAATCTCATACCATACCCGGACTCGCGCAAACCCTGACCGATTTTGCCACCTATATCAAAGATGCCATCGTTATTGACCTGATCGGGGGTAATTCTAAACGCGCCAGTGTTTACCTGCCGCTGCTGACCACTATCGCGCCTCCTCAGCAACACAAAGCACTATGGAAGTCACTATTAATAGAACTGACGCCGCGCCTGGATGCTAATCAGCAACAGTATCCCTACGAATTATTCAATTCATCTTTCTACTTTAGTCTGCTAGAAAATTGCTCATATGTCACAGATATTCCCGAGCATATCCTGCATTCCTGGCTCCGCGTCCCCTGGGAAAATGTCAGTGAATTGTGCCAACGGAACATTTCCCCTGCCTGGAAAGCCAAAGCTATCGCCTGGCTCATCCTCTATGATCAAAAGCAGTTCCCTCAGGATATCGTCAAGATTGCAATGTCTGTGAGCCAGAACTATGAAGATGCTCTGCAATATCTTTCCCTTTATCAGGATGCGGCCCCGGCGGCGGTGGCAAATGTAATCCCGCTCATTGAGCGTGGTTATCGCCATAATTATTCTGCTGTTTCGAAACTTCTGGAGACCCAGAAAGTAAGCGCTGATGATGTGGGGCGTTTGTTGATCCAATCGAAGCTGACATCAGAGCAGTTGGATGCTCTCTTTCTACAGCACTGGGAATTTTTACTGTTTGCGGCTCCGCATCTTCAAATTGTACAGGATATGACGGAAGGATATTTTAAACACTTATTATATGCTTCCATATTACATCAACCAGGCACGAGAGCGTTGATGGATATGGTGAATAAGCGTAAAAAATATCTGCTCTTTCTACAGGAATATCTGCGCTACTGGATATTGATTAGAAACACTATTCCAACCGGACCAACGAGTAATGCTTACGATTTAGTCCATAGCGAAACGAGGTTACGTGACCTTGGAGAGGCGATTAGTAAAGTTCAACCACAGCGCGATCCTCTTTATAAAGGCTACCTGTTTCAATATCTGATTACAGGCATTAATAATGGTGAGGATTTGATACGTTGTATCAAGTATATTGAGCCAGTTCTTTTTCCTAAATCTAGCCGCATCACATTTATGCAAGAAATGGCGCCCTATGTAGGAGCATGGTATATTCCGAATCGGGATCCCAAATTTTTACTTCCATATATTCATCAAACTTTACAGGATGTACAGCAACATCCCAACAAAAAAGAGATCTTGCCGATCATTCTGCAACAGTTGCTTCAAAATGCCGATAAGAAGACCTTTGAATTTATTGATCGCAGTATTGTGGGGAATAAACTATTTGAGAAAGAGTGGGAGCGCTACGCGGAAGATTTACGCCCCAAATCCTCATTTTTTGCTATGCTTCCCTTTGGTTCCTCCAAAGATAAGGGAACCTCTAAGATGGAAGCGATCAAACCACCGCAGGCTAACGCTGCCTCATTGACTAATGTACCAGCACCTCCTCAGGGTCTGCTGGCTGAATTGGAGGCATCACACATAACCTCGCAGAAACCAGTCGCTGTATCTTCATCACAGATAGCAGAACCAACCGCCCAATCAATGCTGGCTTCCATTCGCAATAAGGTTTTGCCACCAAAACAGGATACAAAGATGCAACTGTTGCCATCTTCTAAAGAAGAGCACCATTCAATTTATCCCAATTACCAACCCAGCGAAAGCCAGGAGATAATTGCATGGGCTGGTGATATTCCTATCTCATTTAAACGGTTTAATACGTTTGAGGCATTCAAGAGCTTTTACATAGCATACAGAAGAAATAAAAAGTATAGTGATTCGCAAGAAGATAATTTTCATAAAATATGGCGCCAGGAAGAGAAACGTAGATTCGTCTTATTAGAGATGAAGGAGTACATGATACAGACAGCTGTTCATTATTTAGCTTACGATTCATTTATTGAAGAGAATTTACTTCATCTATCTGAAGATATTAAAACTTATCCACAAAGAGCGATGCAGCCAGCCATTGCTGGAGCCAAAGCACAAAAAGAATGCAAGCGTTTGTTAGAGAATAATCTCTATTCCGAACAAGCGTTGCAAGAAATATTGTCAATTTTCCTTCGTACCCATGCATTTGAATTTTATTTATTGTCGCATGATAGCAATTTGAGTCTGTGGCTAGAACGCCAGCAGCAAAAATATCCTATTCGCTATAACGATGATTTAGTTCAACGTTATAAGGCTCAAATTAAGAATAAATTAAAATAAATGCATAAAAGTTTTTTGGGTCTTGATTAGAGATCTCTAGCAGGCTGACGTTTCGCTTTGCAGGGACGTTCAGGTGCATATAGGAAGCGACCATTGAATGTCGCACCCTATATGTCTTGCCATTCATTTGGATGAGCGAAGCTGCCTGACAGGCGAAACTGTTTGCTTGATACTGATCAATTCGAATGGCTGAGCCAGTGGCAGCGGAGCTAGCCGCGTTCAAGCGGCGTTTACGATTGCTTTTCAATAGTATGCTCTTTTTATTTGCATATGGCCTGGGCTGCGAAGATGGAGCGTGGGGTCGTTTGTTCTTTTAGATTTGGTGTTTTGTGAATGTTTTTTGTTTAAGGGAGATATTTGAGTATCTATGCTTAATGATAAAGATGCTGTAATTGATCAACTAACTGATCTGGCCACCGAGGTCGATAGCAGTGATCCAAAAGGGGCCATCCGTCTGCGTGAACTGGGCGATGCGGTGCGCGGCGGCCAGTATGCCGATGCCTGGGCCGGCAATAACTTATACAATTTGATTAATGTCGACGCGATCGTTAATCGCTATCGGGTACAACAAAAGGTGGATGGTCGTATTGCGCTGGTTGAGACATGCCGCAATATTTTTATTTTCTTGCCGCTCTTTTTTACCTGGTTGGGTATCGCAATCGCGGTCCGTGCTTACTATAATCTGGTAACCCAGTATCCAAAGTTTAGTACGACCCCCTTTCTACAGCTCTGGCAGGGCAGTTTCAATGGTACGGCCCCCTGGGGTTGGATCGATACCCTGGGCGGTATCGCCACTATCGACTGTATCTTGATCTCGGTCATTGTGGTACTTACCATCTATTCATCCATCATGACGCATAATTCACAGATGAAGCGGGATCGCAAAGCTGAGGAGCTGCGTGATAATCTGGCTCATGCGCTGGCCGGGGCGACCCTCTTCCTGTCTACGCGCCACTGGACGCAGCCGACCAATTTCGTGGATCGCTTTAACTCTGTCGTTAATAGCTTTAATTCAGTTATCTCGGGCCTGGAGGCACAGATTAAAACTGAGCGCCAGGAACTGGCCCAGTTGGCCGAGCGCCAGCGCCAGGAGTTCGCCCTCTTTAATTCCTTTAAGACTTCGCTGGTGGCCAGCATGGATAATGTGGCGACCACTATTCGGGATCTCAAGGATTCCCAGAAGGTGTTGAATACCAGCATTAATAGCCTGGTGGCTCCCACACAGGAGATGACCAATCAGCAGAAGACGTTGCTGGTAAATTCTAAAAGTACACTGGATCAACTGACCCGCCAGGCAGTGGCCCAGGAAGAGGTGGTGAAGCAGCAGAAGCTCTGGGGTGAGAAGTTGAATAATGTATTGACGATCCTCGATGGAACCGTCAATGAGGCGAAGACCCTGTCGTCCCATATCTCTAAGTTTACGGAAGAGCAGAAGGGGCTGGTTAAGCTGCTGCAGATTGAGCATGGGGACCAGGCTCAACTGGTGAAAGATATTATCACCAATACGAATGCTATGAATCGCATTATTAAGCAGATCGATGAGAGCGCTACCAATATCAATGGTGTGACGGTCAATATGGGCGAGGTTGCGCGGCGTATCGCAGCTAAAGTACCTGTGTAATAGCTGTGAAGCAGGTCAATAAAGAGAGGAATAGAAATGCTGCGCTCTGTACAAAATAATACGGCCCTGCTGTCAGGCTGGCTGTTTGCCGACTTGCTGCTCGGCCTGATGGTAATTTTCCTGGCCGCCATTCCAGGCGTGCCGCCGCCCACACCTCCCGCGCCACCCAGGCTTATACTCAGTCCCAAGACGGTGGTACCGCGGAATCCCGACTGCGCGATCGGTAATATTGATAAGCCGCGCTGTGAGGCTGTGATCACACTTAAAGAGAGCGATGACTCCAGGGTTAATGTGACCTGGTCGGTACGTAGCGATATTAGCGATGGCATTAATTTTTCGCCTGCTACTGGCACCATCACACCCGGACAAGAAGTGCAGATCAAATTATCGAAGGTGCCATGCCAGAATGGTTCGTTTACCTTTGATGGTACCGCCAGTGCGGCCTCCCAGACCGTGGCCTGGAAATGTACGGCCAAACCCGATCGCCTCGAATCCAGTTATGTGCCCTTGCGTTTTACTGGCGAGGATACCGATGGCATCTTGAATAATGATCGTGGGGCCATCGATCACCTGAAACGTGACATCAGGGCCCGGCGTGAATTGCATGGTCGTCGTGTTGGCCTGGTAATCATTGAAGGTGGCGCTGACGTTAATAATCCCAGTCGTGGTACGGAGGTGGCGAAAAAAGTCTATGGTATCCTGGATCAACTATCATCTGAAGGTTTTGCGCCTTTTGCGGATGCCTCGCACTATCAGCCGCTATTTAATACTGCTGAAAATACAGATGTAATCCTTATCGATGTCTATCTGTTCAAAATCACGCAATAACCAGCTTATCGAATAAGCAACAAGAAAAGAGATGCGCATAGGTTCGGCCCGGTAGGTGTGAACCTATGCGCATCTCTTTTCTTGCTCCCTGGTTGTTCAGGGAAAAGGATTGGGCCTTGCCCTGATTTCCTGTTGGCGTACAAATAGGTCCAGGTCCATGACGGAGTTTTCAGGTGTTCTGCACGAGTGAGTCTAGCTGTGTATCGATGTGTGATGGTGTGGGGTGGTTGGCTGTGTGGGCTTCGAAGAGGGGGAGTAGTTGTTCTTCATATAGTTTTTCGCTGGCGATGGTGGAGATGAGCCGGGCATAGGCTGAGGGTTCGCTATGGCTGATCTTACCGCTGATCAGGTTGAGGATAAAGTAATGGCGGTAATCGTTGGTTCCCGGTTGGAAGGGGATCTGTGCGGGAACGCCGGTGAGCATGAACTGGCTTTGGTAGGGGTGGTGCTGGTAGGTGGTGAAGCTGAGCAGGGGACGGCAGGCTGGCGGTAACATACAACTGACGGTGGCGATCCAGAGGGCGATCTGATCGCTGGTGCCGATGAGGATTATGCTGCGTTGACTGCGCTCCAGATGAAGCACTGCGCTGATAAGGGCCGCTAGATATTGTCTGTTCTGCTCACTATGCAGGAGTGACCAGATCTGTTCTGTGTCCAGGGCTGGCTCCATCTCTAGATCAGAGAGGAGCGGCAATTCGTCTGTGGCTGTGTTGTCCTGTGCTTTCCAGAAAGAACTTCGCCAGAAGAAGACGGGTGGGATATTGCTGAAGAGTTCAGGTGGTATGATCAGTGAGTGGGCAAAAAAGTTGCCGGGACGTCCATTGTCGTCATTGCCGGTCGATTGACTGTGGATGAGGAAGCTGGTCTCTTCGTCCTGGTAAAAATAGCGCAGGGCGACCGGATGTTGAGCGACTGCGCTGGCATCCAGCCCGGCGGGCAGGCGGTAGGCTAGCATACGCAGGAGCTGTGCCTGATCGGCTGCTAAGATGCCAGGCGACATGGCTCTGGTTTGAAAACCGCTGCGCCCATTGGCCTTGTTCACAAAAGAGGTGTAGTAATGCTGTTGTATCGGCATATGTTCGCTTTACTTTCACTTTTATTTCCGCTGTCTTTTGGTCCAGCCAGCCAGCGTTATGTTGTTTAATCGAGCCTCAATTTGGTGTCACTGGGATGTTGAATGGTGACAAAATTATAGGAGCTGCTATCCTCCAGGTATAATTTACCGAAGGTACGTGGCTGATAATTCTGTTCGGGCAGTGGCATACTGAGCTCCCTCTCAATGTGGGTTGGACCCTGATGCCAGAGCCGTTCACCTTCGTTCTTTTGTAAGGGGAGGCGCTCGCGCCGGCATATCAGTACCATGGCGGGCAGCAGGCCGGGAGTCTGGGCGCGGATATAGAGCATGCGTTTCTTGCCGAAGCGAGCTTTACGGATCTCATATGTGAGCGTGATTTTTGGTGCCAGCCTGGCCTGCAGCTTTATCCCAGGCGCTTGAATACGATTTTGTCCCTGGCGGATCAAGGTTGCGACACGGATATAGCATTCCTGAGGCCGATCTTCGCGCAATTCAAAATAGCCAACGTTTTCGTACTCGGCTTTAGTGATGTAATGTGTTTTGGCCGCTGGATATTGCCAGCCATCGTGATTATAAGTAATTGCCACTTCCTGGCAGCTGGCAGGCCAGTTCCATTGCAGACGGATCTTATTGCCCATATTCTCGCTGCGCAGGTTGGTTACCTCATCAATGCAGGCGTAGGGTACTTCATTGCCTATATAGGCCATGCCCCCAAAGGTAACAACCGGTGTGTAGTAGCATATCCCTTGTTTTAACCAGGTCTCGACCAGGGAGTGGGCCAGCCCTTCCAGGGTCTGTCCATAGTTTTGGAGCTGATCGACTGGAATGCTCTCTCCAGGTGAGAGTCTAGTGCTTTTCTCTGATTTCAGGATCACTACTTTGCCTTTAGCACTTTGTGGCCACGATAATTGCACCCGATAACCTTGCGCTAGCTTCTCATTGCTGATTTCAAGCTTACTGATGACCGTGGGTGGCGACTCTGGTCGGGCTTTCACAATTTTACCCGGCGAGGTTAGTATCTTGCCTTGATTGTTGAATTGGCTGTAGATGCCATAGTAGTAGGTATGCTCATTCAGCACGTCGTGATCGACAAAACGTGCCTGCTCGGTACTGGTCAGGCGTATTCCATCATCAATAGAGCGGGGCGCGATACTCTCTTTACGCACAATGATTACTTTATGCACATTCGGGGGAGGGGTCCATTTGAGGAGAACCTGGTTGTTATGGACTTCAATAATTTCGTTGTGCACATCCTGTAGCAGGAAGATCGGCTTGTTGAGCAGGGTTGGCTGTGGGGCGATCACATCCTCATACTCAGTGAAGATCGCATAGTAGAGTGGCGCCCCCACTTCGCTCTGCGTATCATCATAGCTAGTGGCGGTGAGGGTGGCGAGTAGCTTGCCATCGGTGGGGGTAACGGGTTGTGAATGAGCTTTGCGCACTATTTTATAGCTTACGCCTTGCGTGGACGATGGCTGCCAGTTCAGGCTAACCAGCGTACCACTAACGCTGGCCTGGAGTTGAAGCGCTGGCATTGGCGGCATTGCCTTGAGCAATTCACGCGCCTCGCGATAATCGCTACAAAGCTGCAAGGCGGTGCGATATAGCCCGGCCCTCTCCTCGCGATCCTGAACCCCTTGCGCCTTGTTGAGGATGTTACGGGCCTGCGCGATTGTATCACTAATGAGTTGCTGGTAATGCTGACGATTAGGAACGTTGGCGCGATTGGCGGTGAGGAACTCCTGAGCTTTAAATAAGAGCTTCTGGTCGATCAACTGGCTGAGCTGTTGTTGCAATGCCTGTTGTTCTTTGACACGATTTTGTAGCTCGCTTTGATATGTCTTTAACTTTTGCACCCGTGCATCTGGTTTGCTCGGATTCCAGAGCGAGGCGACCTCGTCGAGCAGGTGCTTGGCTTCTACATAATCATTTTCAAAAGGAAACTTCTCCAACAACTCATCTACATAGAAGCGATTGCCGGTCGCGAAACCACAGCTATCACAACCAGTGGCGTCTGCGCGCACGGCCGCATTGCAGTTTGGGCAGGTAGTGAGCAGTTCCTTATGACAGCGCTCGCAGAACTTGTTGGTTGGCTCATTTATCGCATTACAATGTCCACAGCGTACCAATTTCTTGGCCTGAGCATTTATGGACGGAACCTGCACAAACCAGTTGCGCCGTTGGGCCATTTCACGCAGCCGTTCGATAGCTATCTCGTCGGCCCAGCCAGCCTCACGGGTCTTCTTCAGAAAAACCTCAGTCTGCCCTACCGTCATGGTTTTGTCAGCGCTACGCGTCATCGAATCCGAGAGCTGCTTTAAAATCTGTTCCAGTGAGCGCAGGCGGATACTTTCATCATAACTTTCTCGCTTAGCAGACGAACTAAAGATGGCTTGTGCCTGGCCCGCCAGGTCCTTTTTAGCATCTATATCCACCGTGGGACTGCGCTTGACCATATCGTTATATAACTGTTCTGCCGCCTGTCGTAATTTATCATTTGAAACGGTCTGGTCCAGTCCCAGTACCTGGTAGAGGGTATCCATACCCAGGATATGTAGTTGTTCGTTGATTTTTTTGAGCTGTGATTCCTCAAGGGGTTGAACTTTTGAGCCCGTATTGGCGCTCGGGTCGGGGGCTTTAGGCACCACCGGTACGGTTAACAGGGCGCGGATATCTTTTTCGGTCAGCGTTTTGGCATCTTTGACCAGCGCATCTAATTCCGCTTGAACAATATAGCCACGTGCAAAGGTAAATTCCAGGCTCTCCTTCAGACTGGTCAGCTCAGCATTTTTGGCCGAGGCGCGTTCAGTCCTGGCCTCCTTCGCCTGTTTCTCTCGTTCCTCCGGATTTTTTTTAAACGCATCCGCACCCTTCAGCTGCTCAAGATTTTTCTTGGCTTCCAGTGCCGCACGCCCTACTCCGTTACTTTTACGGCTCCACTCAATGCGTTTGGCGTACACCTTATTATCAAAATCGGCCTCATTCCAACGCGTATCTGGATCTAACTGGAGTAGCAGGTAGAAGTTAGTTGTAGTATTAGTCGTGCTCATATCTTCTTTGTCCGCTTCTATTAAAGGTTAATTGATGCGTAGCTAGGCGCGTTTGCTACCCCTTGATCCTGTGATTTCCTGGGCGATGGTGCTGAATGTCTCGGTTAGTTTCCCTAAATCTGTAAAGAGACTTTGTTCTGACGAAGAGGCAATCTGCGCCAGGAATTGGCGATCAGCACCGCCGAAACCGATGGCAATGATCTCGATTTCTGCGCGATGACAAATTTGGGCTGCTTGGATGGCCCGGTCCTGATAGGACCATCTTCCATCTGTCAGCACCACAGCATAGGGGGCTCCTGACCGTTTTTTTAGCAGCGAATGGATATCATCAAATGGATGCGCTGCATTCCCAAAGCCCGTAAGGCCAATTACCAGCCCATCAATGGCCTGTTCGATCTTTTTTTGATTGTTTGTGGCATGCAGATTGATATGGGTGCGATCTGAAAAAGAGATCAAGCCAATTGAGGTTGATTGCAGGTCGCAATGTCTCATAAACTCGCGGGCGGCACGCTTGGCCTCTTCCAGGGGTTGTCCCGACATACTGCCTGAGAGGTCGAAGGCCAGGTAGACCGTGAGCTGTCGTTGCTGCTGCGTTGTTTGTTGGGTTGGTGGTAGTGCAAAGCGATCCGGTACATCGGATGGCAAGGGCTCGATTGTGAGCTTGAGCGGCTGGCCGGTACTGGTTTCACGGGCTGAAATGTTGACCACGCCGTTCTTGTCATAGGCATAACTAATCTCTAGTTTCGCGATTTTCCCGGCGATGGCTGGAAAATCGCTAAAAACGTAACAGCCCAGATAAGTACATTCCAGCGGTTTATCGGTTTCTCCTTGAGTTAGGAAGACTTCTAGCCGCGTATCCCCTTTGGGTCGCACCGCGATCTGGTAGGGACGCGCATTCTCTATCGGGATGGGTTTATTCTTCTGGATAATGATGCTATTGAGGTAGCGCGTCCGGTCGTCACTCTCGGCGATCAGGCCCAGGCTATGGGCGATGACGTCCACGGTCTTCTTGCGCCCTGCCAACTGCAACCTGGGCTCATCCTGGTTACGCTGTTCTATCTCCATAATCGCCTGAATCGCGGCCCCCAGGGCGACGGCCTCATCCGGATTGATGCCACCCATGGCGGGTTTGCCAGACATGCGCTCGATGAAGGTGCGCACGATCGGCATGCGTGTCGAGCCTCCTACGGGTAGGACACCGTTGATCCCTGCCCAGGATAGATTGGCTTTCTTCAATACTTGTTCGGTCAACATCTGGGTTCTGGCCATCAAGTCATGGGTGAGCTCTTCAAAGGTGGTGCGATTGATGGTATATGTTTTCATTTGCCCGGCGGCCTGGATACGGATAGGGGCGCTCTGGCGGCTCGAAAGAGAATGTTTCAGCTGCTCGGCCTGTACACTCAGATCGTTGAGCTCCTCATCGCTCATCTCAAGGCCGGTCTCTTGCTCGAAACGTGTGGAGAGATATTGAATCAGGCTGTCATCCCAATCTTTACCGCCCAACTTGTTGTCTCCATCGGTAGCGATGACGGTGAGATCGGTGGCGGTGATTTCGACCAGTGAGATATCGAAGGTGCCTCCACCCAGATCGTAGACCAGCATGCGTTGTAGCTGGGCGCTGGGACGTATGCCGTAGGCCAGGGCCGCCGCCGTGGGCTCGCTGATGATTTTTAAGACATCCAGCCCGGCCGCTTTGCCCGCCTGGATGGTTGCTATGCGCTGAGGATGGGTGAAATAGGCTGGAACGGTAATGACGGCCTCGGTGATTGGCGTGCCTAAAAACGCTTCTGCGCGTTCTTTGAGCGCGCGTAGGATCAGCGCGGAGAGATCCACTGGTGTGTAATCGCGGCCATAGAATGAAAGTAGAAATTCTGGATCTCCCATGCTGCGCTTAAAGAATGCGATGGTATCAGGATTTCCATTGGCCTGGGCCTCTTTGGCCAGCGCGCCTACAATTGGACCTTCAGGTGTAAATTGGACTACGGATGGCATGATCGCTTTGCCATCCGTACCGGGTATAATCTCAGGTTTTCCCTGGGCATTCACATAGGCAATTACCGAGTAGGTAGTGCCCAGGTCGATCCCAACAACTGTACTCATGCGCTAACTCCACCCTGCTGAAACTACATCAATCTCGGTTATGGCTTCCGCTGGATAACTGGTCGCTGGCGATTAAGAGATTACCAGTTTATTCGAGCGTTGGCGGGCTACTTCTTTCTCTTCTTCCGAGATACCACGGGCCGTTTGAATCTCGATTTCGATTGACTGCTCACTGCGGGGCTCACGACCAACGATATGTAGCCGTCCCTCGCGATTGAGATCAAAGGTGACCTCGATCAGAGCGTTATCAGGCAGGTGAGGGGGAAGATGAAGGACCGCATTGCCGATTTCCTGTCCCAGAGTCACATCCCTGATCGTTTTTTCGGTGACGCTGTTCTCCATTACCTTTAGCTCAACGGTCTCCTGCTCAGCTTCCTGCGTATAGAATTTTCCAACTTTAGTAAATGGCAATGGATCGTTTACCAGTACCAGGTTGGAAATAATATCTTGCTGCGTGCCGGGGTCGAAGGCGATAATACCAAAGCTATGGCTGGCCACATTGGTGACAGACATATCATTGTATTTTTTGACCGCGTGTAGCTTGAGTCCGCTGTCCTCGGCTACCTCTTGCTGCGCTTGCTCTCTGACGGTCTGTGAGACGCTATCCAGGTCGACCTTCTCTTCGGTTTTGCCTGTGAGCTCGGCGATCTTGTGAATGATCTTCTCATCGATCGCCAGCTTACGACCATAAACGGCCGCGCCTTTGGCTACCGCCTGGTCTGGATCAAATACCTTGAGGGGGATATTGTACTCTTGTTTGAGGCGCTCATTGACCTGTGGCATCTTCGTAGAGCCACCCACCAGCAGGATCTGATCAAACTTACTATAGTTACGGGCTTTGGCGGCCTCGATGGTGGAGTTTGTGTAGTTGATGGTCTGTTCGAGCAGATGATTGGTAAGTTCATCAAATTTTTCGCGTGTCAATGGGATGCCAATGCGTTTCCCGTTATGGGAGACGACGACGGTGGTCTCCTTGCGGGCTGTGAGCGCATGCTTGGCGCTTTCGGCACGAATCCAGAGATCTTGCAGGGTCTCTTCGGTATCGACGGGATCATCGTTTGAGCCTGCTTCTTTCATCCACTGGTCGGCGACATAGCGGACCACGGCCTCATCCCAGTTGCGTCCACCCAGGGTGTGGTCACCACCGGTCGCTACTACGGTGATCGCGCCCCCCTGGATCTCGATCACGGTAATATCGAAGGTGCCCCCACCCAGATCATAGACCAGCACTACCTGGTCCTGCTCATTTTGCAAGCCATACATGACGGCGGCGGCGGTCGGCTCATTGATGATTTCGCGCACATTGAAACCGGCGATCTCACCGGCCTTCTTGGTGGCATCGCGCTCGGCAATACCAAAGTAAGCGGGGCAGGTGATGACTACATCTTTGACCGGGATGTTGATGGCCTGCTCGGCGTCATCAGCCAGCTTGCGCAAGATATACGAAGAGATCTCCTCGGCTGTATAGTCAGTTCCATTATAGTGGAAGCGCCAGTCGCTCTCGCCCATGTGGCGCTTAACCATCTCGCATGCTTCGGTTGGATTCATGACTGCGCTATTCTTGGCCTCTTTACCAACAATGCGGTTATCGCCTTCAAATTGCACGACAGAGGGGGTGGTTGAGTCACCCTCCAGGTTAGGGATGACGACTGGCTTGCTGAATTCATCTACATAGGCGATGCAAGAGTATGTCGTGCCAAGGTCTATGCCAAATATTGTAGGTACTGTCTGATCGCTCACTGGATTATCTCCTCATGAGAATAGTTATGCAATAGAATTGCCTGTGGTGGATTATGCTTGTGGTTGTTCTGCGACATAGCGATAGGTCTCCACCATTTCTGGGCGCAGAACGCGGTTCTCATAGAGAAAACCTTTGCGCAGGCGGCGGGCGATATGCTTGTCTAAAGATGCGTCGGTTGTTGGAATGGCTCGGAGTGTGCGCTGTTTATTGGATACGAAGGTCTCTTCTGCCACCTGGAAGGTTTCCACCCCATTATTGCTCAACATCTCTTCAACGCTTTCGGCGAAAGATTCGATATTGGCGATAATTGTGGCATCCAGGCCAGGGAACTCCTTTTGCATGTTATCCGTGATGTGATTGATATCATCATAGAGTGAAATAAGGTCGATAAAAAGGGGGCGCAAAATCTTGAAATGCAGGCCTTCGCGATAACTTTGTAGCTCGCTGTGCAGCGTATCAATCATACGCTCCTTGCTCTCATCATATTTGACTTTCGTCTCAAAGTCCTGCTTTAAGCCCTGCATGGTCTTCAAAAGCTGTTGCATGCCCTGAAATGTTTGCTCGATCAGCTCTACATTTTTATCTTCTGCTGCAGGTATAGCTATTTCTTGTTCAGTGGGAGGAAGCGCGGTCTGTATTGGCGATTGAGTGGCCGTATCTGTAAAAGTTGCCTGTTGTTCTTCCGTCATGCACGAACCTCATTCTTCCTGGTAAGAAAAGAATTTGATTTTATTAAACTATTAGAGTTTTTGCTGGCAAAGATGGATTAATTTGGATTATTGAATTGCCAATGCTTTTGTAGTATATTCTGAGCATAGTACGCTGTCAAGTAAATTTATGTATAAACCTGTTGATATGATTGAAGGAAATACCTACATTTGAAAGGTTTCTATGGCTCTAGTATTTAATCTGCTCGGTACCGCCTGGGTAGGTAGAGCTGCAATCTTCGGGGCGGTTATCCCTCTGGATGGTAGATGGTATTGATAGTTATGTATGAAGTATTATGAGTGATTTAGTTGCTGAGCAGCTTGCGATCAATAAAAAGATAAATATTGCTTTACACATTTATCCGGGTAAGAGCGAGCCAATTATTCTTTTGCACGGTGGACCCGGTGGCTATGATTATCTGGGTCCGGTGGCTGAGATGCTTTCACCCCCTCAGCTGGCTATTGGTTATGATCAGCGTGGTGGCGGGGCTTCAACGCGGCGTGGGCCGTATGGCATTGTAGACTATGTTAATGATCTGGAAGCGCTCAGGACTCATATAGATGTGGAGCGCCTGCATATTTTTGGCCATTCATGGGGTGGCTTGCTGGCACAGATCTATGCCGCATACCACCCGCAGCGGATTGCTAGCCTGGTACTTTGTAGCTCCGCGGCTGGCCTGGGTGCAGCCTTTATGCAGGAGGAGCGGGCGGCCAGTCGTGCGATATTCCTGCGCAATCCGCTGGTTGGCCTCTTTAGCCATACTATTTTTGCGGCCATGCTTGGCTCTTCTAATCTTATGAGTCTACTGGCTCCTATGTATTTTGCCTATCCCGAACAGGTTGCTCGTGAGGATCTGGCCATTCTGCGCCAGTTTGATGGTGGCAGTTTCAATGCTACCTTACGCTCTATTATGTATTCCAGTAATAGCTTGCTGCAGCGTTTATCATTGGATGGGCATGTGCCTATTATGCGCTTGCGTGGACAGCATGATCTTTTTGTTGCCTCAGAGCGTTCGTTGCGGCGCCGTTTTCCCCAGGCTCAGGAAGTTTGGTTTGAAGAGAGCGGACACTTTCCCTGGATTGAAGAGCCGGAAAAATTCAAGCGTGTGTTATGCGCTTTTTATACACAAAATGCCTATTCTGGAAAGGAATAAAATGCTATGTTTGAGGATGATGAGCTGGATACTTTGCGCGATGGGGTGATTATCAATCGTTCGCAGTTCAATGATGATGAGGATGATAATGCGCCTCGTGGTATAACGAGCGGCAATGTATTGCGTTGTCCACGTTGCCATCGTACGCGAGGCTATCGACCCATCAGGGTATTAAACGGCGTACAAGGTCAGCGTTGCCTGTCCTGTGGCACTAACCTCGTGCAATGTAGTCATTGCCAGCAGTTTACTATTCTGCCCCGGCTAATCCGAAACGCTCTACTCACCTGCCAGCATTGTGGCAATAAGCTAGCGTAGTGAAAGAAAGATCCATTCATTTTCAAGAATATACGCATAAAGGCAAGGTAGATGGCCAGGAAAAAGAAGCATCCTCATAGCAAGCCTCAAGTAGATGGTGGGCGGCAGGCTGTAACCCATCATACTGGTGTGATGGTTACACCGGATATACCGTTGACTCCGTTAGCGCAGTCCTGGGTCAAGGGGCGTGGCCTCTCTCTTTATATCCTTTGGAAACGTACCGCTGGGGCAGCGGCTGCCTTGCCCGAGCATGCTGCGATCTGGAGCCACCATACTCCTGTCAATTTATGGATGGTCACCCAATGCCAGTGGAACCCTGCTACACAGCCAGATGATGGCTGGTTTACCCTGGCTGCTCTGCTTGAGGGATGCGATAGCTTGCATGCTTACCTGGCGGCGGTGCGCCAGGCGCAGAAAGAAGTTGCTTATGCTATCTTGCAACTGGAGGAGATCCAGGTGACGGTGCCGGCGGATGTGGTGAAGAGTATGCGTCGGCAGAAACAGTATCGCAAGAAGGCGCTGGCTGAGAGTAAGGATGGCGCGATTGAGGAGGCGCTGGATATCTTGCAGCAGCATCTGCGATTGAATGAGAGCGCCTTAGAGCAGGGCTGGTCACCAGGCCGCTTTACCCATTTTGATCGTGAAACTGGCCAGCGTGGGTGGCTGGTTATCTCGCCACGGGAAGCTATTGCTGCTCGTCTGTCGGTGCAGCAGGTCTACAATTTAAGCAGTCTGCTCCAGCCACAAGATATCGAGTGGACCGGTCAGCGGGGAGCGCAGATTGCTTCTTCGCGCTATGAACCGTTCTATGAGCGGGTGATGCAGTGGAATGCGACCAATGATATTTTTGAAACTGTGGTTCAGTTGGAGACGTTGGTGGAAGATGGACAGCGCTCGACCGATGGCCAGCTCTGGTTGAATTTCGCGCTGGCCGGCATCGGCGTGCTCCTCTCTCTCTTCTCTCTCTCTCAACTACGCTGGTTACAGATCAGCGCGCTGGCTGGCCTGGCCCTGGCATCGATCTTTCATGCCTGCTATGCCCGCTTTGGCAAACCGCTATTGCAGGTGCTTGGCTGGCTCTTCTTCGCGCTTTCTCTACTTGTAGTTGTCTTGCTCTACACTTTGAAGTAATCCCTGTCTTTTATTGCTCGACTTGAAAATCTTTGCTGGAGGTAGTTACGTGACCGCTGAATATATCCCTACCATATTTGGAATTGATCTGGGCACTACCTATTCCTGTATTTCTTATATGGATCAATATGGCAAACCTGTGATTGTGTCGCTGGAGGATGGGGGCACCACCTTACCTTCGGTGGTGCGCTTTGAGGGTGAACAGCGTATTGTCGGTATGGAGGCCAAGAATAGCGCCGTTCTCTTTCCTAACCAGGTGGTTAGAGAAGTGAAGCGTCATATGGGCCACCCAGATTGGCGCTTCCTATATAAAAAAATCGAGTATACGGCGGAGGAGATCTCTTCCTACATTCTGCGCAAACTGGTGCTGGACGCCGAAAGCTATCTGCATGTGCCGGTTAAGGATGTGGTCATTACCTGCCCGGCCTACTTCGGTATTTTGCAGCGCGATGCGACGGTGCGAGCCGGTGAACTGGCGGGCCTGGTGGTGCGTGAAATCATTAACGAGCCGACCGCTGCCGCCATTACCTATGGTTTGCAGAATGAGAAAGATCAAACCATCCTGGTCTATGATCTGGGAGGCGGGACTTTCGATACCACGGTGATTACCGTCAAGGCGGGTGAGATCGCTGTGGTAGCCACTGGCGGGGACGATAATCTGGGTGGGCGTAACTGGGATGAAGCGCTACTGGTGTATCTGGCTGAGCAGTGGCAGGCTTTGAGCGGCTCTGACTCTGATCCTACCGATTCACCCGAGTCGTTGCAGGATCTCTGGAGTAAAGCTGAGGTTGCTAAGATTACCTTGAGCTCACGTTTGAATACCACTGTGACGGTTACCCATGAAGGGAAGCGTGTCTCTGTACCGCTGTCTCGCGAGAAATTTGCCTCCCTGACGTCCCATTTGCTGGAGAAAACGATCAAGTTCACGCAGGAGACGATGTATAACGCGCGTATGCGTGACTGTGAGCACTATGATCAAATCATCCTGGTCGGTGGCTCAACCCGTATGCCCCAGGTCGCAGAGCGTTTGACCAGCGAGTTTAACATCCCGCTCAGGATTTTTGAGCCCGATACAGCGGTCGCCAAGGGGGCGGCTATCTATGGCTACAAACTTTTCCTGGATGAAAAGATCGCCTGGAAGCTAGATCAGATGGGAGGACAGAAGCCGGGCCCACAACAGCCCCGCTCTTCGGTTATCCCTGAGGAGTTACGCACAGCACAGGCCGAGGTGGCTAAAAATGATGGTATGCCTTTTGAGACGGTGAAGAAGTTCAATGAAATGACGGTCTCCAATGTGACCAGTCATAGCTTCGGGGTTATCGTGCGTGACGCTGAGACCCATGAGGATGTCATCTCAAATATTATTATGATTAATGATACCCTCCCGATGACCGAGTCGAAGACCTTTTATACTACTATCCCTAATCAGGAAGTGGTAGAGATGAAGATCGTGGAGAATACGCAATTTGAACATCGTGTCTTTGAGCTAGCACAGGGACAGGAAGTTGGTAAAGTGAACCTGCATTTGCCACCTCGTTTACCTGTGCAATCTCCGATTGAGGTTTCCTTTACCCTGGAGCGTGATGGTCGCCTGTCCACTACCGCTCGTGAGCCCAAGAGTAATCGCCAGGTGATGGTTGATATTCAGACGGATCGTGTTATGTCTTCCGAACAGTATCAAGCTGCCAGACAGCGTTCGAGTGGTGTATCAATCTCATAGAAGGTGAGCGTCAGGCGCATATGGCGATTATGTTGTGTAGCCACTGTGGACATAAGTTTGTGCGTTCGCCTGAGCGTGAACGCTGTCCTTTCTGTGATCAGCCTGTGGATGTGAATGGGGCAACAGATGCCGCCGGCCCGCCGGCTACGGCAGCAGAACCTGTTTCTCCTTCTCCTACCCAACCAGAAGCGGCTCAGTCAGAACCACAGCTAGATATGCCTGAGGAAACGCCTGTTCTGAGTGCGGAGGAGCAGGCTGCTGAAGCTTATGTGCAGGAATTATGCCGCATTTTTGATGCTTTACTGGTTGTAAAGTCCTGGGAAGAGGCGCGCACATTGATCGAAGAAAATCAATCTTCGCTGCTGATTCCCACCTGTCCGCCGGTGCTGGCTGCCATTAGTGCGTCGCTGCACGAGAATGGGCATCCAGAGGTTGCCGAGCATGTGGATATGTATCAAGAATTGGTTCTGGATAGCCTGGCTCATGGTTTTGAGCAGGCCTGGCAGCATTTCTCGCAGTCTCAGGAGGTGGCTGGCCAGGCGTTAAGGGATCTCTTGCTGGCCCATACTAATGGTACTGTGCGCCGGGTCTTACAAGAACAGCAGGCGGTACTCTTATCTCCAGTTGCTGTGGGGGCGCTTTATCGGTTGATCGAACACTTTGGTAGCGGGACCACACACGCCAATGCCTACAATGCCTATCTCTTGCAGCTTTTGTTGGATGCTCGCGGAGGCATCTGGCCGCCCGAGGACCAGAAGTTACCGGTGATCGACGAGGCACAACTTTCCCCGATGGTCGTATTACTCTCTTTCCAGGCATGCCTGGCTTACATCCCGATGATCCCATGTTGAAGGAGATATTGAATAATCAGCCCGGTCAGACCGGGCAAGCTGTGGACAATGAGACATTGAACTTGTATCGCGACCTCATTCTTGAGGTGATGCGCCGGGGGGATTTATCCGCGACCGGAACAGGGAATTGGTCGCTAGATGCTGAAGGGAAAGCGGCGCTTCAAGCCAGGGTAGATGCTCTATTACCACATATCGATCGCGTCAAGCAGCCGCAGTTCTGGGCCTCACTGCAGAATATGCTTGAGATGTTGTCGCTCTCGCGTGTAGACCAGGAACCGGCTGCAATGCCAGCCGAGCCGAGCTTTTCGGTTGAGGAAGCCCCGGTGCAGTGGGTACAGGCGCAGATGCTGCGCAGTTTTTATACACTGGGCTATCTGGAAGATAATTTCAAGCGTGAGGAGCTGCTGGCCAGTTTTGAGCAGGCTTTTACTTTGCTTGATCCTGTGATCAATATCGAGGAATGGAATTATGCGCTCGTTGGTCGCGCGCAAGTCAGGGTGCATCGCAGAACCGATAAGCCGGTCCCACTGCTCTTGCAATCTCTTGAGGATGTGAATCAGGCGCTCCACTTTTTTACCTATGAGCGCAACCCTGAACGCTGGGCTATGACCCTGAATATGCGCTGCTTGCTGTGTGCTGAATTAGGACAACTTACTGGCGAGCACGCAAAATATAATTCTCGGGTTGTGGAGGATACTTCTCAAGTGATTGCTTTCTGCCAGGAAGCACAGATTTCATCCTATATGTATTATGATGCCTTGCTGGCGCGTGGTATGGCTTATACGATGCTGGCCGCCCATAATCAGAACTATTCGCTGGACCTGGCGCTGGCTGATCTGAATATGGTCTTGCAGCAGGATGTGCAGTGTGAGCCGCTGACTGAGCATTGGGCTACTGTGCATGTGGCATTGGGATCGGCCTATTATTATGTGCAGGGCGGTGAGCGGGTGCAGGCCTTGCGGCAGGCTATTGCTCATTTTGATGAGGCGCTGCGCGCTTTTACGCCGGAGCACAATCGCTTGCAATGGGCGCACACTATCTTTTTGCGCGCGCTGGCTTATAGCGATTATGCCGAGGGGAGCGTGCTGCGTAATAAAGAGCGCGCTTTGCAGGATATGTTGCGGGTGGTTGACGATTTTTCGCCTGAGATTGCGCCGACGCGCTGGGCTTTTCTACATGCCAATCTGGGCAATCTATACCTGATCCGCTTGATTGGCCGGCGTGGTGAAAATTATGAGCAGGCGATCGAGCATTATGGTCAGGCACTGACTGTCCTGAGCCCCAAAGAGCATACCGTTACCTGGGCGCTGGTACTGGTGGGTCGGGGTGTTGCCTATCGCCAATCAGCTATGCCAGCGGTGGATCAGCGCTACTCTTACACGATCAGCCCATTAGAGATCTTGACGCGAGCCTTCCAACCATTGGGAGAGGGAAATATCATCCAGGATATAGCGCAGCTCTTGCCACATTATTTGAAGTACATGCGCCTGGCAATGCAAGATTTTGATGCTGCCCTGACCGTTTTATCGCCTACCGCTCATCCGCGCGAGTGGGGCTATGCCTGCCGTGAGCGGGCCACCACTAATACGCTCTACAAAATAGGGAGCAACTTTATGGATGGTCGCAAGGATGCGCTGGCGGATCTGGATGCTGTGCTGGCTGTTTATGAGCGGCAACACCTGCGCTTCGATTGGGCTGTGACCCTCAATAATCGCGCGCTTTTCTATTTCTCGCGCTTACAATCTGGACAACTGTCGGCGGCGCAGCCCGCTTTGCGTGATGCGTCGGCGGCCCTGACGGTATTTACTCGCCTGACCTATCCACGCGAATATCGTAACCTGTATGCCTTGCGTGCCCGTATCTTCTCATACCTGGAACAATGGGAGCAGGCCCATGAAGCCTTGTTGATTGTGCGCGATGTCTTACGCACCACGCTCTTGAATGCTCCTTCGGGTAGTGATCAATTTGAGGAACTGGCCGAGGTGTCGGCGCATGATATTTATGTCTATGCCGCCCAGGTATTAGTCAAGTTGCGCCGCTATGCTGAGGCGGTGGTGGCCCTGGAAGAGGGGCGGGCCCAGCAACTACGGCTGGCGCTGGCGCTGGATACCATTACTACTACGCGTGCCACTGAAGATGCGGCAGCTCAAAAGCGGCGCCAGACTTTTCTTGCCCTGCGTGAAAGATGGCATACACGTCAGCAAGCCCTCAATCTTGAAACGCAGCAGGGAACTTTATCCCAGGAAGAACTGGACCTGGCGGCCCGGCAGCTAGAGGAGAACTGGCAGGAGCTGATGAGCGCGGCTCAGCTTATTCAGCGGCATGATGATCCCTCGTTTATGCAGCCTGTTCCCACCCTGCAAGATATTGCCAGCGCCCTGGCTACGAAGGACGAGGCGCTGGTATACCTGGTCAGTGGCGTCTTCATGGCTGACCATGGTGGAATGGCATTGATGGTCTCCCACCAACCAGACGGCGATCTTTCTGTCCAACATCTGGACCTGCCCCACCTCTCACTGGAAACCATCTCAGGTGTGTTTGATCCGAATCCGTCCGCTGATACGGTGCTAAAAATCGATACCATCATTCAAACACTGGGTGCGGCGGGATTGACCTCATTAAGCCAATTTTTGTTATCCCAGCCCCATCTACGCCGTGTGCGCCTTATTCCATATGGACGGCTAGGGCTGCTCCCTTTGCCTGCTGTTCGGGTAACCTTGCCTGATAAGCGCTGGGCCCACTTTGGCGAACTTTTCGAGGTGACGCTGGTACCAAGCGCCCAGGCCGCACGGATTTCTTATAACCATTTGCACACGACCAAAGAAGATATCCTGGCGGTTGGCAATCCCCAGCCTTTGCCTGCTGGCTATAAAAGCCTGCATTATGCGGAAGCGGAGGCGGAAGTAGCTGCCGCCCTGGCACGCAAACATGGTCACGCAGTCCCGGCTGTACAGGAGATATTGGGCGAGCAGGCGCTGAAGCAGCAGGTGATTGAAGGCTTGCAGCGGGCCTGGTATGCTCACCTGGCCCTGCATGGCGAATATCTGCCCTATGATCCACAGGCCTCGCAGTTAATCTTTGCCGGCGCTGAAGCTACGCCAGAGACTGAGCGCACCCTCACTTTACGTGAGACCCTGGATGGTCGGGTCAACCTGCATGGCCTGCGCCTGCTGGTGCTCTCTGCCTGTGAAACGTCGGTCATCGATATTGAGCGCGTGCCTGACGAAGGACTTGGACTGGCCAGTGGCTTTTTGCAGGCGGGCGTGGCCGGGGTGGTGGCCTCGCTCTGGCAGGTCAATGACCGCGCCACCTATCTGCTCATGAACCGTTTTGCTGACCTCTTCCTCAATCGTTCCTTGCAGCTTACGCCCGCGCAGGCCCTGGCGCAAGCACAGCGCTGGCTACGTGAGGAGGCTAGCTATCAGGTGCTGGCCAATTATAAGCCGTCGCTTTTAGCCTTCTCCATCCAACGCATGAGCGAAAACCAGCAAAAAGTTCTCAACACCATTCGTCACCATGCCGCCGAACGTGCCCGTACTAATCCAAACGCCCTGCCATATGCCGACCCCCGTTTCTGGGCCGCCTTCGTCGTCACCGGTCGCTAAGCTTGCGGACTTTATCTCTCATAGAATCACGTCGCCTTAATGATATGCTTCTTATTACACATATCATTAAGGCGACGTGATTCTATGGTTATTTTAGAGAACATCAATTATTGAGTTCACGGCGATTGAAAGGAAAGGGTGAGGATGGTGGCGTCGGCTGGGAGAGGTTACTGCCGAGTAACTCGCTGATCAAGGGGTCCAGGTCGGTGCCACCAGGCATGAGGTAGAAGTTGTTATGGTTGCGTTTGCTTTCGCGTACAGTCTGGATTAAACGCCGTAGCTCTCCTTTGATCCTGTTGAGTTCCTGTTCATTCATGGTGGTGCGCTGCAGGCGTGAAATGAGCATGTTGACTGCACTACCTACCTGCCAGAGAACATTTTCCTGTGAATAAGGTGCGCGCACATTCAGATTGCCATTGGCGGCTTCAACCAGGGTCTGCAAGAGTTGTTGAATGCCTACATCCAGATCTCTTTTCTGTTGCGCCATGTCGCGCTCAAGTTGCGCGATAAGCTCGGCCTGGTTGGCTCGTTCGAGCGCCCGGTTGGCATTGCGCACCCATATATAGGTGATAAAGGCCACGATGATCTGGATGGCCAGTGGGCGTAGGAGAATGGTGTAGTTAGTTTCGATCAGGACTTGTTGTAGGTCGGGTGTGTGGGGTTGCAAAAACAGGTCAAGACAAATAAACAGGCAGTTGAAGGTGGTCGTATAAACTACACTCCTTACAGGAAGGAAGGAGACTGCGATAATGACTGAGAGCACAAAGAGATCATAGATAGGCATGGCATTCTGGGTTAGTGCGAAACCGGGATACGTGAGCAAAATCGATGCCAGGGCGGCGTTTACCGCGATCACAATTAGAATCCCCAGCAATTCAACTTTTCCCTGCCGGTTGAGAAATATAGCTATAATTGTGACCAGCAGTAATCCTAGCACTGGTGGCAATACGTGATAATTGGTACTGTTCAGGCCGGCTGGTATAAATGCCAGGCAGGTGATGAAAGAAATAAGGAGCAGGATGCTGGCTACTCTTGTACGATGTAAGGGATCATTTTGCCTGAGAGTAATACTACTTTTTGGCTCTACTAGTCGATACCACCATGACATGCGGTTTCTCTCCTCTTCACTGCTAGCTAAAAATACTTAGTTTTGTGTATGGCGGGGGATGGCTTGTTATATCTGGTATGTCATCTTGTGCCAGCATAAAATCTTCTTGCTGGTTCTTGTATAGGTATATGTAATAAAATAGATATTTTTTTGATAAACAATAGTTATTTTATACTGTTCTGTTTCTGGTGAAGTGCGCATAGAATCGAGGTCAAGGTAAAAAGTGTGCTATTGCGAATAGTAGCAATAAACCATATTTTTGTCAATAGATATCGAATAGAATGCTTAATTGCTGTATAAACTAACTCTCGCTATCTGATGTCGCTTGCCTATGTGCTTGTCTTTTGATTTGTGGTTACCGCTTCATGGGCATCAGTTCGTCCTTTGTCCCCTTCGAATTTGGTGCTGAGCAGTTGGTTCATCGTATTCAGGTTGGAGATGATGCGTTTGGATTCATAGAGCACAAAGCTCAGAGGAGTGAAGGGTGCTGGATCATTATGGCGTAACGCTTTACGCTTTTCTTCTAGCTCATGTAAGATCTGGGTGATATCCTGCATAGGCCTGGCTGGCCGTTCATCGCGTATCGCACGGGCGAAGGTGTTTAAGGCTGCCGCAATGCTATGGGTGAGTTGTGCCAGCATTGGCAGGGGAGGGTGTTCCGGATTTTCTAACAAAAAAGCTTCAAGTGAGATTACGCTTTCCGCTATATGGTCAGCGTTAGTTAAGAGACACTGCATAGTATTTTTATCAAATGGATGGCGTTCCGGTTCGTTTAAGGCTCGTTCTATCGAGGCCTCCGCATTTGTCTTGGCCAGCCGTGAATCACGCCGTACCTGGCTGATACGCTCAGCGTCATATGTCCCCGGTGAGAGGTAGGTGTTCATTACCTCTAGATAGTATTTCTGCAAAGTCTCTAAACGCCTGGCCATATTTTCTGGCACCTTTAGATGCTCCCAGGTCGGCCAGAGTATATAGGTCAGGAGCGCCAGACTTCCACCAATAATGGTGTCAATCGTGCGGAATAATTCGAGCTGAGATGTGTGCTGATCTACAAATGAGAGCAGTATAATAATCTGTATGGTCACAAAATAGGAGAAGAGGCCGTAATTGACGGTGAGCAGCGCATAGGCAAAAAATGTCACGATAGCTTCTATTATGACCAGTGTCATGTTGGCTGGTGGTATGAGATAGAGAAGCAAGGCGATTGTTAGGGCGCCTAATGTCGTGCCGATCATACGGGCAAAACCACGCGTGAAGGTGGCAGTGAAGTCTGGTCGTAGCACAAATAAGGCGGAGATCGGGACCCAATAGCTGCGCACGAGCGGCGAGAAGCGATAGATGATTGCTGCGATGATCATGACAACAGCCAGGCGGATAGCATGGCGGAAGGCGGTTGAATCTAGCGATATGTTGGCCCTGAAGGTTGCAAATGGATTTTTGATATGCAGCTCGGGCCGCCGTGGCAGCCGAATACTCATTGCGAGGGATGGGGGGCTCTGGTTGAGCGAGTTGGCTGTCTTTTCGGCCGCACGTAAATATGAACGCAAGGCTTTATAATAAAGCGCAATCTGCTGTAGCTTATAATTTGATGTATCCTCTTCTACCAGTTCATGTACCCTGTTATCTAGAGTTGCGTAGTATGGAGCGAGATCGATAGCTTTTTGACTGGATTTAATTGAGCGAGCAATGGCATGCAAAATACCTTCTATTTCCCGCTGGATATTTTGTACTTTTTCAGCATATTGCTCGCTATCCTGTTCCATAATCAATTGCAATGTGTCGGTAAGGATGGTCAGGTTCAGGCGAATTTTGTTGGCTTGCTGCAATAATTGCGTAAATTTTTTGGCTTTGCGGCGACTCGATTTGCTATCGTTCAGGGTTTCCTCGGTTTGTCTCAATTCAATGTTGACCTGGCGGATATTGCTAATATCACTTGAATCTGCCGCATAGTCGGCCAGAGCTTGATAGCTATTGCTGAGCAACGTGCGCTCAGATCCGACACGTTGCCATAAAGGTATCAGCGAGAGCAACGTCTGGAAGAGCGCTCCAATCAGCATGAGTAATGCTTCAAGCAGGGCTTGCGTAGGACTGAGGGTGAAGTGGGTCAGAATAATCAAAGCAACGGTTGATTGCAGACCAATGATCATGGCTCGTTGACTGATAACTACCAGTAGCCCTGCTACAAAGCTCCATAAACCTATGAGTAGGACTGATAGCCAGGGATAAGGACCGGTTAATGCGCCTACGCAGGCCGAGACTGCCACTCCCAGGCTGGCCAATAACATGGTGCGTATCCGTATACTATGAGTGGCATTCAAGCTGACTGTTCCCAGGCTGGATGCGCCACCGGCAATGGAGACACCTTCTATGATGTGTCCGCTCGCTACGCCCAGCGCAAGCGGCAGGATGAAGCCAAAGGCGCTGATGAATGCGCGCACTACGACTAATTGCGAGCGATCAAAGCGAAACGCCATTTTCCAGGCATGGTATAGAGCTCCTATCCAGGAACTCTTTTTATAGCCTGGCGTTCGTCTGCCCTTGCGAGCGCTTTGTTCGGTGTTTTCTGTATGTGTTGTCTGTGCCATCACAATTTTAAGCTGTTGATTTCTCTTATTGTTTAGACATTATACCTGGCGGTATATTCTCTATACTCACGGTTATCAAATCCCTGGAGATACAGATACCACGAATCTCCCTGCTTCAAAACTCATCTATCGGATGATCTTGTTCGTGTATTAAATAGGCTTTATATCATATTCAGCAGCATTTTTATATTGTAGAAGATCATCATCAATCATAACTGTTCAGCATAAAAACAGGTGATTTTCTTATTTCTTAGAGGAGTCAACCAGGATGCCAACGGATGCCAGTGGTTTTACACTGGGTATTGAAGAGGAATATTTGATCGTTGATGCACAAACACGGGAGCTGGATTCGGCGGCTGCCCGCATCTTGCCACGCGCGCAACGCACACTGGGGGAGCAGATTCAGCCTGAGCTACAGCTCTCGCAGATTGAAAGCGTCTCTCCTGTCTGTCAGACATTGGCCGAGGTACGTCAATCTTTAATTCAACAAAGACGTTCGCTTATTGATGCAACTGCCGCCCTTGGCAAGCATATCGCTGCCGCGGCCACCCATCCCTTCTCGCATTGGAATAATCAACAGGTACATCCCAAGGAACGCTATCAATCGCTCTTGCGTGAATTTCGACAATTAGCTCGTGAACAGGGTATTCAAGGCTGCCATGTGCATGTCGGGCTGTCAGATCCTGCCCTTTCACATGCAGTCTTCAACCGGGTGCGCGTCTGGCTGGCTCCTCTATTGGCCCTCTCGGCAAATTCACCTTTCTGGCTGGGAGAAGATACCGGTTATTCCAGTTTCCGTACTGAGATCTGGATGCGCTGGCCCCTGTCTGGTCCACCACCAACCTTTGCCTCTTTGGAGGAATACCGGGAATTAGTACAATCGCTGGTAGCGGTCAAAGGTATAGAAGATGCCACCAAAATTTATTGGGATTTGCGCCTCTCGGAGCGCTATCCGACCATTGAGTTTCGGGTTGCGGATATCTGCTTGACGATCGATGAGGCGGTGATGATCGCGGGCCTGGCCCGGGCCCTGGTGCGTACCTGTTATGAACAGGCTTTACAGGATACGCCGATCCCGGCTGTGCATCAGGAACTGTTGCGTGCTGCTCACTGGCGCGCCGCCCGCTATGGTCTGGAGAACGAACTGGTAGATGTGAATGATAGACAGGTCATACCTGCTCATGAACTGGTGGAGCGCTTACTTACGTTTGTGCGGCCAGCGCTGGAGGCTGAAGGAGACTGGGATGAGGTCTCTGCCCAGGTGCAGCAGGTTTTGCAGCAAGGCAACGGTGCCAGTAGACAGCGAGCCGTCTACCAGACCACAGGCGACATGCAGGCGGTGGTCGATTATATTATCAGCGAAACCGCCCGCGGAATCGTGTAATTGTCACTATATGAGTCATCCCTAATTTTTGAAAAAAGGTTTCTCACTCTCAATGCGGGAGGTGCAGGAGGGCGGCTAGCTCTCCTGCCGGGGTGCGGGGTGTCCCCGCAAAACCTCTTTTTCTTTTTTTACTCGCCGCCGCAGGCGGTGCGAGAGAGAAGAAGAGGCGGGGAACACGCCGCACCCCGGCAGGGAGGACCCTGCACCCCTTGTTTTAGGAACTTTTTCAAAAGTTTGGAATGACTCATATATGCGCGATGACTGAGTTACGGTGCACGAGGTGAACATCGACCAGGTGGGTGATGGCCAGGCCGTCCGGTTCGCTATGGCGCTCAATCAGCCTTTTTACGGCCAGTGCGCCCATGGCGTCGGTGGGCACATGAACGCTGGTAAGTGCGGGGGTCAGGTGCCTGGCGATGGCGACATCATCAAAGCCTATAATTGATACATCTTCAGGGATACGCACATTACGCTTATGTAGCGCTCTCATCATATAGCTTGCCGTTGGATCGTTGGCGCAGACCATGGCGCTGAATGGTCTGTGTGAGTCCAGCAGGCGTTGACATGCCTCATCAATTTCTTCAAGTGATGTAACATCAATATCTAATAGTAACTCATCTATTATAGGCAGATTGGCCTCCTGGAGCGCCTGGAGATAGCCGGCCTGGCGCTGGCGAAATGTGTAAATATATTTGGATGCCGTCGTATGGCCGCCCACAAAGGCAATGTTGCGATGCCCTATGCTGATCAGATATTCCATCGCATCCTTCACTCCTCCCGCATTGTCTGCCAGTACCGCATCAATTGGTTTCACACGCGAACGGATGTAATTATCGATCAAGACGCATGGCAGGCCGATCTCCTGCGCCGCCCGCACCGTTTCAGGCGTAAAAGGGCCTACCAGCAAAAGACCATCCGTACGTAGCTCTTGAATTTTACTTATCAGCAGCGCAGGCTTGATATTGGCGTCAACTCCCTGATAGGTAAGACGTATCCGGGCCTTATTTGCCTCTGTTTCAGCTCCTTGTAAGATTGGCATCCAGAAAATGTCAGGTGTAACGACATCGCCATGGGTCAGCACGAAGGCGATCTCTTTCAAGTTTTTTCCGCGTGCACGCTCGGGCTTTTCGTATTTCTCATATCCCAGTTCTTCAGCCACTTTGAGAACGCGCTGGCGAATCCCATCATTGATGTTTGCATGGTTGTTTAAGACCCGCGAGACAGTGGCGATAGAGACCCCCGCTTTCTGGGCGATGTCTTTGACCGTAATTGAACGCTGCATAGCTTGCTTTCTTTATCCCCGTTTAGAAATTCACAACTTTGTTTCTTGTAAATATACACTTTTTCAAAGAAATTTTCCATGATTTTCCATGAAAATTCATTGACTTTTACTGATATTTACGTATACTTGTTTTTAATAATAACAACACGCGTAGTATGCTGCCAGACAGCTTGAAAAGTGATGGTTCATTTTGAAAAGACTTGATCTACCTTTAACAAATAACTGGTTTTTGAAAGAACGTGATGGTTCGCTCCCTGTTGAACAAGATGTTGTATCAGAGCAAGGATGGTTGCCGGCGACGGTACCAGGAACTGTTCAGCAGGCGTTACTGGCTGCTGGCCGCATTCCCGATCCTTTTGATGGTCTACATGAGAAGGAAGTGCAGTGGGTTGGTGAGCGGGATTGGCTCTATCGCTGTACCTTTGTGTTGCCCGACGATTATCAGGCGGCAGAGCAACTGGCCCTACAATTTGAGGGTCTGGATACCTACGCGACGGTCTGGCTCAATGGGGTGGAGATTGCGCACAGCGAGAATATGTTCGTTCCGCTCTATGTCAATGTTACTGATAGTGTGCGTCCCGGACAAAATGAGCTATGGATCGTTTTCGAGTCGGCTGTCCGCTGTGGGCATGCGTTGGAGGCCGAATATGGTAAACGCATCATCTGGGGCGAGGGAGATAGTAGCCGTGTCTATGTGCGTAAGGCGCAGTATCACTATGGCTGGGATTGGGGTCCGGTCCTGCTGACGGTAGGACCATGGCGTGCGATCTCTCTGCTCGCTTATGAGGGCCGCCTGGCTGATGTATTGTGTCAGCCTGAGGTGGCTGCTGATCTGGCCAGTGCCAATATCACTATTTCAGCCGCTATCGAGCTGGCCGCCGAACAAGATGGTGTCAGTTGCCTGTTGCAAGTCTATGATCCACAGCAGGTTTGCGTTAGCGAGCTCACATTGACTGAACTGTCAGCACTGGATAATGGATCGTATCGCTTCCAGGCTCAGGTGCAGCTTGACCAGCCGCAGTTGTGGTGGCCACGCGGGCATGGCGCGCAACCACTCTATCGCGTGCTTATCACACTACAAGATTCACAGGGGTCTTCTCTGGATCAGTATCAAGCGCGCCTCGGGTTGCGCCGCCTGGAGCTGATCCAACAGCCTTTCGCGGATCAAGCAGGTAGCTCTTTCTATTTTGAGATCAATAACATCCCGGTCTTTTGCGGAGGCGCGAACTGGATTCCCGCCGACTCGTTTACGCCGCGTATCTCTTCTGAGCGCTATCGGCAGTGGGTGCAGATGGCGGCTGATGCCAATATTGCCATGTTGCGTGTCTGGGGTGGTGGCATCTATGAAGAGGATGTCTTCTACGAAACCTGTGATGAACTTGGCATCCTGGTCTGGCAAGATTTTATGTTCGCCTGCGGTATGTATCCCGCTCTGCAATGGTTTCAGGATAGTGTGCGGGCCGAGGTTGAGGCCGCTGTTCGTCGCCTGCATACCCATCCAAGTATTGCGCTCTGGTGTGGCAATAATGAAGATTATATGCATTCGTGGCCGATGGGACATTATGATGCCGAGTTTGAAGGTGAGCTGACCTCCATTACCTTCAGTGGTCGCCAGCTCTACGAGCATCTATTGCCAGAGATTTGCGCGCAACTCGATCCGCAGCGCCCCTACTGGCGGGGTAGCCCTTATGGTGGCTCCTTCGCTAATAATCCCGAGGTTGGTGATCAGCATGTCTGGGATGTCTGGCATGGCCCGATGAGAAGGTACCAGGACTATCCTTTGCTCAAAGGACGTTTTGTGAGCGAGTTTGGCATGCAGGCACTCCCTGTGCGCTCGACGATTGAAGCCTTTACGGAGCCAGAGGAGCGCTATCCACTTAGCCGTACGTTGGAACATCATAATAAGGCTCCTGATGGCTCGCGACGCCTTGCCGTCTATCTGTCCGATACTGTGCGCAATGCCTCGGACCTGGATAGCTATATCTATGCAACACAGTTGGTGCAGTCTGAAGCGCTGGCCGCTGGTCTGCGTGGCTGGCGCCGTTTATGGCAGGGACCAGGCAAAGAGTATGTAAGCGGAGCACTGATCTGGCAGATCAATGATTGTTGGCCTGTGACCAGCTGGGCTATGGTTGATTATTATCTACGCCCCAAGCCTGCTTATTATACCGTACGCCGCGAGCTGGCCCCTATCGTTGTCGGACTGGCCGTACAGCCTGAACAGCAGGCCGCTGTCTGGGCTGTCAATGATACGCACGACGCGCTGGATGTGCGGCTGGTCTTCCAGTGGTGGAGCCTTGAGGGTACGCTACTCAATGAGCAGCAAGCAGCATATACGCTCTCTCCCCACCAGGCAACTGAGCTGGAAGCGGTCGCTTTTGATGTGGCGCAGGAGTATGTTCTGGGCGTACGTATGTACCAGGAAGATCAGGTTATCGCGCGTACTACCCTCTGGCCAGAGCCATTCAAATATCTCTCCCTACCGGAGCCGGACATTGCTCTTGAACGAGGCGCTACCGGTACCCTCTCACTGCAAGCGCAGCGCCCCGCCAAAGGTGTCTGGCTGACCAGCGATGCCGAACAGGTGACGTGGAGTGACAACATGTTTGACCTGTTGCCGGGTGAAACATATCACGTTACCACTACAGGATTGGCCGCTAGCAGTACCTTGCAGGTCGATTGGCTGCGTTCATAGCGCAGGTTGCTGTTGTGGTGTCTCATAATCACGGGACACCACAACAACATGGTGGGAAGAGCTTATTGTTTACATTATCAGCCCCCTGAGCTAATGTATTTGTTTTATAGGCTGCTTTGCCATAGTTAGCAGCTTTGAAGCTAAATAAGCGCAAAAACCATCTTGGCAATCTAATTTCTGACTGGTATACTCGTTTCATGGGTGTGTAGGAATGAAGAAGGCGAGTTGTATCGTGTCAGTACCACAAGATGAAGCCGGCAAGCGAGTTGCGCAGGCTCCCACAGAACATATTCAAGGCATTGTTGAGCGCGTAACGTATCATGCTGAAGACACTGGCTATACCGTTGCGCGGCTGAAAGCATCCTTCGCACGCGATTTGATCACCATCGTTGGCAGTTTTCCTGAAATTCATGCGGGCCAGACGTTGCGTCTGACCGGCTATTGGCGCGAGCATTTGAAGTATGGGCAGCAATTCCAGGTACTGCATGCCCAGGAGACCAAACCTGCAACCCTGACGGGCCTGGAGAAATATCTGGGCAGTGGCTTAATCAAGGGCATTGGTCCTGTGACGGCGAAGCGCATTGTAGCTCAGTTTGGCATGGATACACTGGATGTGATTGAGCAGCAGAGCGAACGCCTCGCTGAGGTTCCGGGCATTGCGCAAAAAAGAGTGGCGATGATCGCCCAGGCCTGGCAGGCCCAGAAGGCCATTAAAGAAGTCATGATCTTCCTGCAGGGCCATAAGGTTTCTACTACCTATGCCGTTAAGATCTTTAAGCACTATGGCGATAGTGCGATTGAGAAGGTCTCTCAAAATCCTTATCAGCTAGCCACCGATATTTATGGAATTGGTTTTATCACCGCCGACACGATCGCTCGCTCCCTGGGCATTGCTCCCGATTCCTCTTTCCGTTACCAGGCTGGTATGCTGCACATTCTCCAGCAAGCTTCCGATGATGGACATTGTTTCTTACCCCAATCCGAGCTGGTAGAGCAGGTGGTTGAGCAACTGGCCCTGCCTGAATTTCCGGTCGATGCAGATAAGATTCGTACGCTGATCACCGAGATGGCCGAGGAGAAGCAATTAATTATTCAACCGGGCTATGGTGAGATGGCCGGGCAAACCATCTGCTATGCACCGGCCTTTTACCATACCGAGGTTGCGCTGGCCAAACGGCTGGCCAGCTTTGCGCAGGAGCCAATCGAGGTTGATGCACAGCGTGTGCAGCGCTGGATTGATGGATATACACAGAAGAAGGGCATCGTGCTCTCCGCTGAACAGCGCCAGGCCGTTGAGCTGGCTGCTTCCTCACATATGCTGGTTCTAACGGGAGGCCCTGGCTGTGGCAAGACCTTTACCACACGCACTATTGTGGCTTTATGGAAAGCCATGGGTAAAACTATCCTGCTGGCGGCCCCGACTGGACGCGCGGCCCAGCGCCTATCTGAGATGACCGGCTGGGAGGCCAAAACCATCCATCGCCTGCTGGCTTTCGATCCCAAGACCATGCAATTTCGCTATAACGAGCAGAATCCCCTGGAAGCGGATGCGTTGGTGGTAGATGAGACTTCGATGCTTGATCTTTTCCTGGCCCATTCGCTGGTCAAGGCGATCTCCACCCATGCACAGGTATTATTTGTTGGCGATATCGATCAGTTGCCCAGCGTTGGACCGGGCATGGTGTTGCGCGACCTGATTACGTCTGAGCGTCTGCCAGTGGTGCGCTTGACCACTGTCTTCAGGCAGGCTGCTGAGAGCCATATTGTCACCAACGCTCACCGCATCAATGCCGGACAATTTCCCCAGCTTACCCCTACAACGAAGTTCGCCAGTTCTGATTGTCTCTGGTTGGAGGCGCCTGAACCTGAGATCGGAGCTGAGGGCATCAGTCACCTGGTCAGCCACTACCTGCCCGCCCATGGTGTGGACGTACTGCAGCAGGTTCAGGTACTCAGCCCTGCGACCCGTGGTGAAGTCGGCACCCGCCACATGAACACTCTGCTCCAACAGGTACTCAATCCTCTACAGCCAGGTGGCATCGAATTGACGCGTGGTGGCCACACCCTGCGCGTCGGGGATCGCGTGATCCAGCAGGTCAACGATTACCAGCGTGAAGTTTTCAATGGCGACCTCGGCACGATTGCCGCCATCAACCTGGAAGAACAAGAAGTTAAAGTACGCTTTGCTGAGCGCGAAGTCACATACGACTATGCTGACCTCTCAGAGCTCGCCCTGGCCTGGGCCATCACCATTCATAAATCCCAGGGCAGCGAGTATCCCATCGTCATCATCCCCTTGTTCATGCAGCACTACATGCTACTAAGCCGCAACCTGTTATACACGGGTTTGACGCGCGCCAAAAAACTAGCCATACTTGTCGGCCCCACCAAAGCGATCGGCATGGCCATTCACCGTGTCATGGACCGCCAGCGCTATACCGCCCTCGCCGATCGCCTGAAAATCCCCCTCTAGGCGCTTCATTTAACTGAAATGCAACAATTAAAACGATCTGTACGTGTGGGGCTTGCCCCGCTTCATCCGCTCTCGATCGAAAAAGCAACAATAATAATACTAAATATCTATGAAGCGCTTTTGTTTTTTGCTTTTCTGGCAAGGGGGTTATGAAGCTGGGGCAAGAAACGCACGTACATATCGTTTTATTCCAAATATAATTATTAAGTCTAGATGATATATTTTCCCTTCAGGCTCGAAAAATATATACCAAATGTCTTGCTCTATATAAAAATACTTGCCAGAATAACCAAAAATAGGTAAATTGGCATTATATATTCCAATCTTATAGTATAGATACCTGGTAGAGGTTATTTTGGAACAGAATCATTTAGGAAATGCGGCAAGCGAGCGTTTATTGACATATCACTGTCCTGCGGATATATACGCGGTGGCCTGGTCCCCGAATGGCAAATATATTGCGTCTGGTGGTAGGGGTGAGATCGTAGAGGTGTGGGATGTACGGACTGGAGATCTCTGTCAGACTTATCGAAATCATGCCGCCCCGATTATTTCTATATCCTGGTCTCCTGATAGTCGTTACATTGCTTCAGCCGGCCTGGATGATACGTTGCGCGTCTGGAATGCTAGCGATGGCTCTCTGTTGATGAGCTACTGGGGACATGGTGGCAATATCCACGATGTCAATGCATTTTCCTGGTCACGTGATGGTAATTATATTGCCTCTGTATTTTGGAAGCAGACCGTTAACATCATTCCTGTTTCTCCACAAAGCCATATCCCTGCTCCCAAAGAAGTTGGTGTGTTTCGAGGACACACCGACCGTGTAAAGGCCGTGGCCTGGTCGCCGGATGGGCAGCGCCTGGTTTCGGGAGGCAACGACCGCACGGCGCAGATCTGGGATAAATCCGGTCGGCTACTACATACATATCGCCAGCATCAGCATGAAGTGCATGCCCTGTCCTGGTCGCCAGATGGTAAATATGTAGCCTCTGGCGATGAAGGCGAGATCTCCCATTTTTCCGCTGGCAACTCTTCATCTATTCATGTCTGGAATAGTTATACTGGCGAAACCGTCGTCCGCTACGATGGTCATGATACGGGCAGTTATGGGATCTATTCACTATCCTGGTCACCTGATGGTAAGCATATTGCCTCGTCGAGCGATGACGCCTTTGATGTCGTACATATCTGGCATGCCTTGAGTGGTCAACGGCTCTATGCTTTCTCTTCGGAGGCTGGTATTGTGCCCGCATTGGCCTGGTCGCCCGACGGTCGCTACCTGGCTGGTGCTGGCAACGGCGCACACAATCGCAAAATAGAGATCTGGAAATTATAAATAGCTCTAAATATCACCTTTATAGGTTTGTATAGCGTATACAGAGAGGGGTGGGTCGCTGATTTTTATACCCAGCCCTCCTTTTCTCTATTATCTGAATAGCGAACATGTTTGTGTAGAGCCATCACATGTTCAGCAGAAAAGAAAGGGATAACGCTACGCGTATCCTCTGTGCTGGACAAGTATTTGTACCCATAAAAGGGGACAGTTATGACTACTCAGAAAGAAGCAACGACACGCCTGCTGTTAGTGCGACATGGTCAGACTGCACAAAGTAGAGAAGATGCGTTTTGTGGCGTTACTGAAGTTCCACTGACCGAAACTGGACGTAAGCAGGCCCAGCAAGTGGCTGAGCGTCTACGTGGGCAATCTATTGATGCTCTTTACTGTAGCCCACAGATAAGAGCACGCGATACGGCTGAACCGATTGCCCGGGCTTTGCAGCTTGAAATACAACTGCGGGAAGCCTTGCGCGAAATGAACTTTGGCATCTGGGAGAATCAACCCCGCGCCTATCTTTCCGAGCACTATCCACGCGAACTGTCCCACTGGGAACAAGGTTCGTGGATGACGCAGATTCCCGAAGGCGAGACGCAACAAGCCGTGATTACGCGCGTAGTGCCCTGTGTGATCGAATTATTGCACAAGCATGCCGGCCAGACCGTACTACTGGTGAGCCATAAATCCACCCTGCGCTTACTGGTTGGCCACGTTATCAACATGGCTTTACCGGCCAGTCGCTGCCTGCGCCTTGATCCCGCCAGTATCACTGAGCTAAGCATCGCCGATGACCAGGCCCAGCTTATATACCATAACGACACCAGCCACCTGCTTTAAATTACTTCTTACCCAAAAGAGCATCCCTGGTTTGTGAATCTCTATAATAAAAACCAGGGGTGCTCTTTTTTGGCAGGTAGTGTTCTCTATTTGTTATTATCCTTTTTAGCTGAAAATACACTAGATTATTATATACTACAATAATATTATTGGGTAAAATGCTTATAGCTCATGCAGAGGAATATATGACTGATAGCATTGATATCCACCCTGGCACTACACTGGTTTCGTACCATGAAGGTTATGCGTTCGTTAACCCCGCGCGCTGGTCGCCAGATGGCACACGTATTTTTTCGGCTGGCTATTCCTATGAATCAGCTCAGATCTGGGACCCGCTCACTGGCCAGACGTTGCTGCAATTGCCACATAACATTGGTTCATCCGGAGCGGCCGCCTGGTCGCCAGATAGCCTCTCCCTGGCCGTGGCGATTGGCGGCGCGGATCAGACTATCCATATTTATGATACCGAGACGGGCCAGATGCGTGTGAAATGTGGCAATGGTGGCCATACTAACTGGACACTGACAATTAGTTGGTCGCCGGATGGCCGCTTTCTGGCCACGGGTTATTATTGTTATGCTGTGGTGATCTGGGATGCTCAAACCGGGCGTAAAAGCTCTCTATTAGAGGCCCATCAAACAACTATTAATAGTATTGCCTGGTCGCCGGATGGCCAGTACCTGGCGACTGCCAGTGATGATGGATTAGTCTATGTCTGGAATGCTCACACGGCCACTATTGTCTATACATATAAAGGACACAATCCTGGCGTAACTGTTGTTGCCTGGTCACCAGATAGCCTGCTACTGGCCTCAGGCAATGGTGGCGCTATCCATATCTGGCAGGCCCTGGCCGGTCAACTGCTTACCGCTTATCAACATTCCTCTGGCCAGATTAGCGAGTTGAACTGGTCGCCGGACGGACAGTATCTTGCCGTGGGAGCCTGGTATGCACCCCAGGTGGTCTACGATATTCAGCGTACTACTATCCTGGCAACCTATGATAAAGCTACTGCCTTTACAAACAACGTTAGCTGGTCGGTGGATAGCTCGCTACTGGCATGTACAGGCGAGGGCGTGCATCTATGGGAGGTTCATACTGACAAGACAATCTTAAGGCGTGGTCAACCCACTACTATTTATACTTCCAGGCCCTCACCAGACGGTTCATTGATCGCTACCGTTAACGCTACAAACTTGTATATCTGGGAAGCCTCCACGGGCTCTACGATCGCTATTTATCGCCCCACGTCCACCTATATTCAGTCCATTGATTGGTCGCCCACTGGTACCTCTATCGTCTCTGGTCATATGTATGGGGAGGTCCTGACCTGGAATATAGTGAGTCGGGATGCGCGACCGCTTACACGTACTTATCTTGGGCAGCAAGGGACCGAGAATTCGCGCTATACAATCGTCGCTAGTGTCGCCTATGCGCCTGGTGGTAAGTTATTGGCGGCAGCGCGCTGTAAGACTATTTTTATCTGGGACGTAGAAACTGGTGAGGAGGTGCTGGTCTATCGCGGCCATGAAAACGAGCTTGAACACACCCTGGGTGTGCGCCGTCTCTGCTGGTCGCCCGACGGTCAATATCTTGCCTCCTGTTCAGAAGACGTGATTCAGGTCTGGGACGTTCGGACCGGGCAACATATCCAACAATTTAGCGGTGATAGTGAACAGGTTATGGATCTGGCCTGGTCGCCAACTGATGGCCGTATCGCCGTTGCTCAAGGCACCGATATCTCCATCTGGGAAGCATCTTCCGGCAAGCGGCTTGCTATCTATTCTGAGCACCTGCAAAAAACCATTGCCGTCTCCTGGTCTCCGGATGGTCAGATGCTTGCTTCAGTCGGATCGGAGCAGGATACCGTCCATGTCTGGACAGCAGCTAATGGCCTGATTAGCAAAGGCTATGTCTACCGTGGACATTCACCCTCCTCAAGTGTATTTGCCGGTGTCAAAGACGCCCACTGGCTTCCAGATGGCAAACATATCGTATCCTCAGCCCGCGAGGTCAATATCTGGCGCGCTCGCTATTGATAAGTCACTCAGGCCCAGGGCTTTTTAATGGTTCGTCCAGCGATCACTGGCAAGCGATACGATGGATATGCTTTCATGGGTGGAGAGTGTGGTGGGCGGCCGCAACTGCCCACCACACTCTCCACACTCCCAACCTGGCGCCGCAGGCGCCAAAGAGGAAAAGTAAAAAGCCCTGATTCAGGCCAGGCGCAGGCGCAGGTAGACGAATGGGGTAAGGATGGCTTATGCTATAGATAGAAAGAAGACGTTTTCTTTGTTATAAGGAGATCACTGTATGATTACAGCCTGTCTGATTGGTGTGTCAGGATTCGGCAATATCCATTATCAAGATCTGATGCGTGCGGTGGAGCGCGGGGAGGTTCGCCTGTTAGGAGCGACTGTTATCAATCAAGAGGAAGAGGCGGAGAAGTGCCAGCATTTGCGTTCCATTGGCTGCGAGATCTTTACCGATTTTATGGTCATGTTGGAGCACTTTCAAAGGCGATGTGATCTTTGTTTTATTCCTACGGGTATCCCTTTGCATGCGCCAATGACGCTGGCTGCTTTGCGTGCGGGCGCGCATGTTTTCGTGGAGAAGCCGGCCGCCGCGACTATTCAAGATGTATTGCTTATGCGTTCCAGTGCCGCAGAGAGGCAACGTTTTGTGGCGGTCGGCTTCCAGACGATGTATGCGCATGAGACTTTATGGATGAAGCAGGCTATTCTGGAGCAGCAGATTGGTAAACTGCAGAGCATTAAGTGTTATGCTTTATGGCCGCGCCTGGATGATTATTATGCTCGCAATGGCTGGGCTGGCCGCCTGCAGGTGCATGGAGCCTGGATCCTGGACTCGCCTTTTAGCAACGCTGTTTCTCATCAGTTGAATATGCTCTGCTTTTTAGCTGGTAGTGAGTTGACGCGTTCAGCCTCCCTGCGCAGCATCGAGGCCGAGTTATATCGCGGCCATGCGATCGAGAGTACCGATACCGCCTGTATGCGAGTAACCACAGAGAACGATGTTCCACTTTATTTTTATGTTACTCACTGTTCAGTGCGGGAGGCTGGCCCAGAGATCATTGTGCGCGGTGAACGAGGAAGCATTCATTGGACCTCCGATCGCGTCTCGATTAGCCGCGCCGATGGTACACATGAAGAACTGGCTTGCGATACTGGTGTGGAGTTGCGTGATCGCCTGCTGCAGCATCTCTACGCAAAAGTAGCGGACCCACAAAGTTTTGTCTGTGATCTAGATATCGCTGGCGCGCACGTACTGTGCTTCAATGGTGCGCATGAATCCTCTCCTATTCATCAATTTGATGCCACCTTAATTCAACGTTTTGAAGAGGGCGGTTCAATTAAGACCGTAGTTGAAGGCATCGACGAAGTGATCCTGCAAGCTTTTGAGCAGGAGAAGCTATTTAGCGAATTGGGTATTGCCTGGGCGCAGCCCGGCAAAGCCTTTCCCCTGGCTAACTATACCCATTTTCCAGCTACTGAGCTGCAATAAAGAAGCAACTTCAGTTTAGGAATGTGTCTTATTCTCATCATGGGAAGCGTGCCGTTTTTGTGCGGACGTGCGCTGGCGCGCCCGCGCTTTTTTTCTTGTGTGGTGAAAAAGTGCGTACCGCGCACTTTTTCACCACACAAGGATATTTCTTGAGTACCTTTGGCACTCAAACTCAGGTTTCAAGATCATGGAGATCAGAAACACTCTAAATATATAGATTATATTCGGGCCTTTTTGACACAATTGTATTTATGCGTTTAAATAATTGTAATAAGTGCTGCATCTGCGCTTATAATAAAAAGCTGTAGAGAAAGAGGCCTGTATATGATCGATCCCGAAGCGATATTGGCGCAGGTGAATCAAAAACAAATACCATCAGACTGGCGCGTCTTGCATGGCAGGGGATCTCCCATTGGAGCTGCTATCCTGATGGGCATCTTCACCCTGTTTTTTGTGGGTATCTGCGAGGCGATAGTAGTTATAGCTGCTAGCTTCTTTGGCTGGTTCCAAATCTTTCAATATAGTTCTGCAACTCCTGAGCCTACTTCGCCGCTCCCTGTTTCCTTTGATCCCACCACTTCATCTGATTGGATGCATATGCTCTGGCCTGCAGGCCTTCTTCTTGTGCTGGTGCCTGTAGCACTGGCCGTGGGCGTGGGACTCCTTGCCAGGTCAAGAACTGAGCGGGCTCGTAACTCGTTATTGATTTTGTTGCCGGAAGGGGTTGTGCAGTGTATGGATTGTAGCCAGCCTGCGAAACATAGTTTTAAAGTATTAAACTATGCGGAGATTGTCAACCTGGATCTTAAAGTAGAGACCACTACCTCTTCTTATAATGAGATGACCCATAGCTCTAGTAGCCATACCAGTATGTGGTTGAATATCCACATGCGCCATGGAGCACTGGAGCGCTGGAATCTCAATAGCTTATATGCTCCACCTGAGACGACGGCACAATATATTATCTCGGGTTATGCTCAATACACTGCTTTACACCCGCAGTATCCTTAATATTATGTGCTAAAAGCTAAACCATAGTAATTTTTTAGTGTGTGTCTGAGCTTCATGATCACCGTGCTCTTCATGCCTGATTTTGAGCGCCAAAGGTGCTCAAGATTTTTCTTGTGTGGTGCAAAAAGTGCGCCCAGCGCACTTTTTGCACCACACAAGAAAAAAAAGCTCGGGCGCGCCAGCGCACGTCCGTACAAGGGCGGCACGCTTCCCATGCGGATAGGAGTAAGACACATTTTTAGTGTGTTGCAGCAAAAGCGCAACACACTAAAAAATTACTATGGTTTAGCTATGAGCTATATGATTTGGACAGGGTCGCCAGCCGGTATAAAGGTTATCTTTACATCATCGACTTTGGGCTGTAGCCATTCAACCAGATATTGCATGCCCGCCTCTTCGCTGGTGGCGTGCCCCAGGATAATGAGTGCCTTCTTTTGGCCTGTGGCGATGGCATCGCGCACATATTCACCGGCCTGCCATTCGACGGTCTCTCCACACAGGGCCACATCCAGATCGGCCAGGTGTAGGGCTTTAATTTGATTCTCGCCGCCGATAGCTCCCAGTAGCATACCGATGCGCTGGCAGGGCATAGCTGGCTCTCCGATGAAGCGGATCGTGTTACTGCCCAGTTTCTGTTTTAGTTGCGCGATAAGATCGGCGACCGTGATGGGGGGATATGAATGACATAGTGATTATCGGTATGCTCATAATTTTCCCAGCCCAGAACCTTTTCGACTCCCATCTGGATGCCATCTGGATCGTGCATATGCCAGTAATCATGAAAGCGCCAGATGGTAAGTTTGTGCTCATCGATGAAGGCGCGCTTGGCGGTATAGACCGGATCTTCATCTAACCAATCGGTGTTATCCCGGTGTTCGTAAAAGGTTGGCTCATGGGTAATAATCAGGTTGGCTCCCTGAGAGACCGCCTGCCGCAAGACATCTATTGTTGCTGTAAATGTTGTGACGATCCCGGTTACTTCCTGCTCTGGATCTCCGCACTTAAATGTATCAATAGAATCTTCCAGAGGAGCGCCCGGTATCTCAGCCACAATAAGGTCGATGACCTCCTGAATCTTCCTCGCCATACGTGTTATTCCATCTTTCTAGCCAGTTTTGTGTCTATAACCTGGCATTCTGTATAGAGCATATCATGTTCTATCCATGGAAGCCAATATTTTATATGCTAGCACAGGGCTTTTTCATGTTCCTCTTTGGCGCCTGCGGCGCCGGGTTGGGGGTGTGTGGTGGGTGGCTACGGCCCTCTTAGGTGTAGGTTTTTTGAAAGGGAACAAGAAAAAGGACACGGTTTTCTGTTACGATAAGACCACCGTCAAAAACAAAGGCGATCGAAAGGGAGAAAACCATGTCGTATCCAGAAACAGTATGGCATTGGATCAAAGAAGTAGCAAGACGCTTTCCTCATCTGAGTTGGCCCCAAGCCAAGGTGCTGGCCTGCTACAGCCTGGGGATTGTCATAGCAGGAACCTGCGGCTTGACCCAGGTGTCCGACAGCCTGGCAGAAGTGTTGGGGCAAACGCAACCAACCGTCTTTCAACGCCTGCGGGAATGGCGCAATGAAGCGGGTGCCAAACGGGGTTCTCATCGGCAGCAGGTGGACGTTTCGGCCTGCTTCGCGCCCCTCTTGACCTGGATCCTATCCTGCTGGGATCCCAGCAGCCACCGTCTGGTGCTCGTTGTCGACGCTACCAACGTGAGTGACCGTTTCGTGATCCTTTCCATCTCCGTGGTGCTGCGTAGTTGTGCCATCCCGGTCGCCTGGCACATCGTGCCAGCTGGAGTGAAAGGAGAACACAAATCGCACTGGCTGCACCTACTGGAGAGCTTGCGCGGGTCCGTTCCTGCGCAATGGGAAGTCCTGGTGATGGCAGATCGAGGGCTCTACGCTCGCTGGCTGTATCAAAAAATCGTGGCGTGTGGGTGGCATCCCTTTTTGCGTATTCGCAGCGGCAGCAAGGCCCGTCCAGCCAGCAGTCATCGGGTGGGGGACTTCCGAGAGATCAAAACGCTCGTTCCCAGCGCGGGAACCCAATGGAGTGGGGACGTGATGTGCTTTTCGGATCGGCATGCTCGGCTGCGCTGTCGCTTGCTGGCGCGCTGGGATGAAGGCTATGAGGAGCCCTGGTTCGTGGTGACGGATCTGCCCGTCGAAGAGGCCCAAGCTTGCTGGTACGGGCTGCGCCCTTGGATCGAATGTGGGTTCAAAGATGGGAAACGAGGGGGGTGGAACTGGCAACGCTGTCGGTGTGAGATCCCTTCACGGGTGGAACGGCTCTGGTTGGCCATGGCGGTAGCGACTCTGCTCACCGTAGGGATGGGAGCCCAGCGTGAGGTGCAGGAGCAGGCGCCTTGCCTGGAACGCCTGCCTCCCACGCATATTGCTCGGCGCACGGCCAAGCCCGACCGAAAGCAGCATCAAAGGCGCAAGTTGAGTTGCTTCAATCGGGGGTGTCGCTTGGCAGCGCGTATCATTTGGCGCTTACAGGAACCGTTACGCTTCTTCTTGCCCGCTGAGCCCTGGCCTCAGGGGCCTGACTTGCCGCTCGCAGAGGGCTTTTTCAACTCCTGTTGAAAAACCTACACCTAAGAGGGCTACGGCCGCCCTCCACACACTCCACGCATGAAAGAATGGATATCGTGTCGCTTGCTCGTGATCCCCTGCGATCTCTGGACAAACAGTAAAAACCCCTGCCTGGAATGCAATAAAGCAGAATAAATAGATGTTATACAAATCGGAGCGCTGCTTAGCTCATCTAGTTTGCATTCCAGGATGACTTTTTAAGCCGTTCTTGTGATTTTTGTGGCCGGGAGTTTGTTACCCGAGGAGGTTAGCCTCCTCATCTCACATATATGCTAGAAATTTAAAAGGAGCATTTACATATGGCTTCAACAACGGGCTCTAAGGTGCAGGTCGGCGATGTAGCCCCTGATTTTACCTTGTCTACCCAGGATGGTAAAGTGGTTAGTTTAAAAGATTTTCGTGGTCAGAAATCGGTTGTGCTTTATTTTTATCCTAAAGATGATACCCCGGGTTGTACGGCTGAGGCCTGTGCTTTTCGCGATAGCTATGAAGTATTTAAGGACGCGGGCGCTGAAGTACTGGGTATCAGTTCTGATTCAGTGGATGCGCATCAGAAATTTTCGAGCAAACATCGTTTGCCTTTTATTTTGTTGAGCGATAAAGGCGGGTCCGTCAGAAAACTCTACGGCGCGGCCTCCGTGTTTGGCTTGCTACCCGGTCGCGTGACCTACATCATTGATAAAGAAGGTATCGTGCGCCATGTTTTCTCTTCACAATTGGCAGCCGAGCGCCATATTGATGAAGCCCTGAAAACTTTAAATGCCGCCAGATAACATACTACTACTGTCCGTTTTTAATTTAAAACGCCCGGCGATCAAAGCTAGAGCGCCGGGCGTTTCTGGTAGGCTAGTCTTTATTATTTGTGGGATTCTACTTTGGGCTGTTCTTCTATGACAGGAGTTGTGGGCGTGGCAGGCGGTTCATTTGCCGCCGGCTTATTATTCTGATTTTGTCCGCGCGCAACCCGCTCCAGTTCTAACTGTGAGCGTTCTTTCTGGCGGCGAGATCGACGCATATCAATAAGTTGATTCCACGCTTTGTACAATAAAGGATTATACACATAGTCTTGCGTATTGATGACCAGGCGTGAGAAGCCATCGAAGCCTTTTTTGAATTCATAGACGCCCCACATCTCTTCGCCGGGTTTCAGGATATTGGGGATGGCGCGGAAATCAAAGAAGTCGCAGCCATTTTCTTTGGCCCAGAGGAAACAATGATACTGGATCAGATAGGTGGCCTTGAGATTGCGTTTGCTATTGGTTGAGCCACCAAACATATCCCAGCACCAGTTACCCATTTTGATCAGCATCTTGGTAGCGATGGCCTCGCCTTCGTGCTCAGCCAGGAAAAGTACCGCCTGTCCACGCTTCTGATAGCGTGTAAATATCTCTTTATGATAATCCCTGCTATGGATGAAGAAGTCATCGCGCTCGCCAGTAATAGAGAGGATATCATAATAGGTGTCAAAATCAGCATCACTGGTCGCTTCACGAATGACAACGCCTTTGCGTTGTGATGAGCGCACATTTTGGCGCCAGGTCATTTTGAAGTTAGCGAGCAGGGTTTCTGCGTCCGGGCGCAGATCCAGGACCCAGCTGCGGCGTGAGACGCCTGTGTGGGTGTTGGTGTAGAAGCCCAGGTTCTTAAATGCCTTCAGCCAATCCTCAACCTGTGCATCATCATCTGGAATATTTGGATCTATACGTAGTACAATCGCATGCTCTTTGCGTGCGATACCCTGTGCATGTTTGACCAGTGCTGGTAGGGCAGGTGAATCGGGTGCTTCTAGAATCGGTCCACGTATACAATAGAGATAATTCAAGCGTAAAACTGGTACTGGGATAGCTACAACGTGTAATTGCATCACACCAATTAGCTGGTCGTTGACCAGGGCGCCAAGACGATAGACACGGGAGCCTAGATATTGATTGAGCTCTCCCCATTCGTATGATTGCATAAGATGTACATATTGTTGTTGACTGACGAAGGCATTCCACTGCTCTCGATCAGTGATTTCTTGAATAGTTATATGTGCCGATGTATTCATGGTAGATAATACTTTCCGCTGAATGATGGATTAAGTTTGATGATTACAATAGCCAGGTGCAAAACTGTTCAACACAATATGATTCCGGTACCCTATCCGCCATTCCACACTCATTTTTTTTATGCCTACTTTCGTGGTTCCTTTTGTGCGCAACGTAGAGTACGTCACTCGGCGTTGGCAGATACATAGCTTAGTTTTAATTTTTTCTATGCACTGACTGCTCCTGGAATTAAAATGATCGTGATATAGTCTCCATTGCTATTCCTTGACCATCCCATCTCCGATGAAGCACAAAATCGATCGTTCTACTTTGTTTGTGTTCGCGACCTTTACGGCTATCTCTTTCTGTTTCGCACCATGAATCTTTCTGTGTTACAGACAGTTATTCTCCTTGCACTTTATTTGTATACCATATTTCGGAGCATAACGGATAGCTGACAGCACTTTTGGATTATTCCAGCGCATGGATATAAGCGCTTTTAGAGCTTGTAATAAAAAATTTTTATCAACACAGCAATTGATAAATCTGGTAGGAAAAATAGTTCTGCTTCAATCGACGTGTTTCTTTGTCATCTCCTATTATTGGTGGTTGCTGCCTCATCTTCAGGGATGCTGCGTCTAGGTTATGATGACGCTTTGAGTGTGGATGTTACCGTTAGGATGAAGTGGCGGCACAAATACAAACTTTCTCGGAATTCCACTGGAGTCCATATAGTTACTTCGGTTAAGCTACATTATTTTTTCCTCCTCTCTTGTGTCCAGGTAATAACTCGTAGTAATTCTTTACCCTAAAACATTCTATTCAACGTCTTGATTCTATAAATTGAACTGTGTATGCATTAGTAGTGCTTTTAGAATAGATGTAATAACGTAAAAATAGAATACGCACTTTTTATGTTTTGTCTATTCTGAAAAATGCAGTTTGATTTGGCGAAAATGTGCTTGTTGAACAGTGCACATTGTTGTATAGTAGAAGCGTATTTGTTAAGTGATAAAGGAGGTCATGAGATGGCCCGACACAAACAGGCAAATATCGAAGAAAAGCATGACGTGAACGAGCCTGAAATGGGCGGTGATTTGCTCACGGTTCGCGAAGTTGCCCGTCACTTACGAGTAGATGATACAACTGTGCGTCGCTGGATTAAATCTGGTGCTTTAGAAGCTGTTGCGCTTCCGCATAGTGGCAAACGTTGTGGCTATCGTGTACGCAAGCATACGCTGGATGCGTTATTCAACACGGGAACCCCATCAACGGTTTAGGATGGGAAACGAAACTGGGGAGTGATGCAGATTTGCGTCACTCCTTTTTGATTTGATATTTTAAAATTGCTTACGTTTAACTATCTATCCCATATTATGTGGGTTGTGGTCCCTTGCTGCTTTTTTGGATCAGCTTATCGGGATGATGTGGAAATTGTAATATTTGTATATTGTGTAAGGAGTGTCTGGATGCTTCATTGGCTGACTGCAATTGGTGGTATCGTACTATCTGATCTGATCTTAAGCGGTGATAATGCCCTGGTGATTGGGGCTGCCGCGGCTGGTTTGCCGCGCCATCAACGTACCTGGGCAATTTTATTTGGTGGTGGTGGAGCAATTATTTTGCGTATTATCTTTGCCATTGCAGCCACTATGTTGTTACAGATCCCTTTTCTAGGTGTCTTTGGCAGTATTATTTTGCTGGTCATCTCTATACGGCTGTTGGGAGATCGCAGTAAAGATGCCCATAAATCGGATGCTGAAAAGCAGTCTGAACAAGACAAACTGACTCAACGCGGTTCAAATGGTATCTGGGCTTCGCTGGCTACGATTTTAGTGGCCGATGCCACTATGAGTTTAGATAATGTGTTGGCGGTAGGTGCCCTGGCTGAGGGCAATATTATTTTTCTGGTCATTGGCCTGTTGTTGAGCATCGCGATTTTGTTGATTGGCAGCTCACTGCTTGCCAATATGATGGATCATTTACCCTGGCTGCTGGATGTAGCATGTGTGATTCTAGCCTGGACCGCTGCGCATATTTTCCTGGGCGATGATAGCCTGCAAAACGTCTTTGCCGCTTTCCCCTGGCTCCAATTTATCGCTCCTGCCATCACTATTGCCATTGTCCTGTTTGCTGATTTCTATTTACGGCGCCGAGATCACAGGTATCAGTAACCACACACATAAAAAGACTTATCCTTGCGGAGAAGGATAAGTCTCCCTGTACAATATGTGTCAGGTTTAAGGATATCTGGTCTGATCAGGATGCGATAAGCGTCCTCCTTCAGAGGGGAAGGGGGCGTATATCATATTTTGTTGCGACATTGGCGATTGTGTATAGGATAATGTCTTGCCCTGTAGTACGGCGATAAGTGGATCAATGGCCGTCTGTGTAAAAGGGATACGAGGGGATTGGTGTTGTAGCTCTGCGTGCTGTACCGCACGAACTGAGGCGGTGACCGCTTGCTCTACACGCTGTAGTTCTTTTTCGGCCAGGGCGGCCCGTTGTAAACGTACAAGCAACGTATTGAGTGCCCGAGCGATCTGCCACAGTGAGTTATCTTGTGTTAGTGGGGCGCGTGCATTGTAGTTGCCATTGGCCACCGCAACGTGGGTTTGCAATATCTGTTCAATGCCCTCTTCTAGCTCACGTTTTTGATCTCCCAGTGCATGTTCCAGCGTCGCGACCATTTCAGCACGATCAGCGCGTGCAATCGCTTTGGTTGTGCTCTGTACCCACACGAATGAGACACCTGCCACGATAAATTGCAAGGCAATGGGCCTGACTATAGTCGGAATAAACTGGGTTTGCATATCTATATTAAAGAATGTTGTGTGCGGTTGATAGAGCATGCTTGTCAATATTAAGAGACAATTAACAATGGCAAAGATAAATACACTACGAGCCGGCAACAATGATACAGCTAGCAGTTCACCCATGATATAGAGATCATAGAGCTGGATGCTTGGCTCATCAAGTGGTGTGATCAGCCCTAGTGCCAGGCTCAGCATGAGCTCAAACATAATCACAACCGTCAATGAAGCGGCCAGTGCGTAACCTTGCCTGTTTAAGAAAAGAGCTACAAAGCCGGAGATAACCAGACCAAGGTCGGCCCAGACAATCGCTGGCTGGGGAAGGAGAAGGCAGCAGGGGAGGAATACAATGACTACGATAATATAATAAAACAGCACCGTACTGAGCAGCTGTGATTTACGCACCGTTTCGCGTTTAACGAAACTTGCATCAGAGCTAACTTCCGCCATCGAGGTTGTCCTATACCACCATTGGACCAGCGGATTCCCATTATTGGCCTCTCGCTTAACTACTACCTCAGCTGGCGACCAATCTTTTCTGGGCAGGGGTGTCTCAGGGGTTGAAAAGTTTGCCATGATGATTTCCCTCCTACATACACCGAAATCACTATCAATTTCATCGACAATAAAACGCGCAGGGCCTCTTCTGTCACCGCGGGTGGAAGAGGCGACTTGGATTTGATTTCCTCGATGTTTGCAGTCGCATCGATCAAATCATAGACAATAGATAACATCAACTTTTGTCTGGATGTCCAGCCTTCCAGCCTGCTAAGGTCAAGAGGAGCTGTGGTCTTTGGTACAGGCGAATTCTGTAACGGACGCGTAGTTATATCTGGCCTTGGGTTTGAGGAAGGTGGAGTGGGATGGGGTGACAGCGTCCACTCGAATGGCCCACGCTCGCTATCAACCCTGGCCAGAATCTCCTTGCTTGAGGAGTGACGATGACCCTCTTTGTCCTCGATATAGCAAGTGATAACCTTCCCTCTACTAGGTGCAAAAATCCCTTACAACGTCCACGAATGCCTGGTACGTGATGCAGCTCTGCGTGTAACAGGCCATTTTTTCGATACCGCTCGAACAACGCAAGACTGAAGGCAAGGCCCAGGCTTGCATCGATATTGTCTTTACCCACAATGCACCTTTAATTAGCTACTCAGGTATGGCAACTATTTTTATAGTATCCTTGCTGCAATGTTCTATTTCTTGTGTTATAGTAGTTGTTGTTACTCTACATAAAACTATCCTAAGGACGCTATAAAAGTAATTGTTTTCGCAGAACAAAATCTACCATGGAATTGTCTGCTACGTCTATTAATTCTGTATTAATAAGTGCGATGTGTCAAGAAATGTAACATTTTGGGTAGCATTGCATTTGCAATGCTACCCAAAATGTTGAGCTTATGTGCGTTTAAGGAGCGGTAGGATTCATCTTCCATTGTCCTCCGCACCTTTCTCCAGCGCGTATTTTGATATGATATACTGGACGGTGATTATGTGCATGTTGAGTGTTGATCAACAAGGAGGTAACCTTTATGGCACAATGGCGTGAAAGTACTATTAATGCTAATGGTATTAAAATTCATTATTATCAAACTGGTGATGCACAGAAGCCAGCTATTATTCTTTTGCATGGTGTAACTGATAGTGGGTTGTGTTGGAAACATATTGCGCATGTGTTAGAAGACGATTATACCGTCATCATGCCCGATGCTCGTGGTCATGGGCATTCCGATGGGCTGGCAACTGGTTTTGCCTATGAGGCATTGGCAGCCGATGTCGCAGGCCTGATTCAAGCTCTCAATTTGGAGCGGCCATATCTGCTTGGCCATTCAATGGGAGGCATGACCGCCCTGACGGTGGCTGCGCAATATCCAGAACTGGTGCGGGCTATTTTACTTGAAGATCCTCCTCTGGTTGATCGAGCAGAGAACAGTACAAATAATGGATCGCGACCATCCCCCATGGCTAACTGGTTGGCTGGTTTGAAGCAGATGACAAGGGATGAGTTGTTGGCCAGTGTGCGAACTGAGAATCCTAAATGGGATGAGGAAGAGTATGAGCCGTGGGTCGATGCCAAAATCGATGTTGATCCGGCCGTTTTTCAGCAGATTAGATCCCTGCAGCAATCCTGGCGCGAACTGGCGGCTAACGTAGAGTGTCCAGTACTCTTGATCACGGGCGATAATGCTTTGCATGCCATTGTTACGCCACAAATCGCACAGGATGCTTTACAGTATTGGCGGTATGGGCAACTGGCTCATATTGCCGGGACCGGCCATAATATTCGCCGCGATAATTATTCCGCGTTTATTCAGGCTACCACTGCTTTTTTGCATAGTGTGTAGTCGTACTCTGAATATTAGTAATTAATAATAAGGGATATTTCTCACCCATAAAGACTTGACAGTGGGGTAAATATCCCTTATTATATGACTGTACTGAACGTTGTTAAATAATTTAATGGTGATAATGATGGGGATCAAGGAACGTCGCGAACGTGAAAGGCAGATTACCCGGCAGGCTATTTTGGATGCTGCGCTGCAGATTGCCCGGCAAGATAGCTGGTCTGCCGTGACTATTCGTAAGGTAGGCGAGCAGATCGAGTACAGCGGCCCGATGGTCTATGAGTACTTTGCTAACAAAGAAGCGATGTTGCTAGCGCTTTTACAAACGGGTTTTGAGCGACTATTGGAAGCTATGCAGCAGGCCAGGATCAGGTCTGACGAGTTTGAGGTGCAGATGTTTGATATGGCCAATGCTTACTGGGACTTTGCCGTTCATAATCGCGAGTTGTATCAGTTGATGCATGGTCTGGGTGGAGTGCCCTTGGATAGGGAGGCTACATTGCTGGCTGTGCATGATGTTTGTGACCTCACACAAAAAGTGCTGATTGAGTGGTCGCAAGAAGTTGAGATTTCCCTTCCTGATCCATTGGGAGCAACTGAGATAATCTGGAGTCTCTTGCATGGTCTTGTGAGTCTGATGCTGGTTGATCGTATTCACGATGGTGAACAGCGAGCCAGGAACCTTATGCAACAGGCTATTCGTGATCAGCTGGCAGCGTGGAAAAATAAAGAAAAGAGTTAGCTTGCTGCTCTTTTTTTTGCGCTGTATTTAACAACGTTAAATTTTTTAATTATATTCAAGGAGATTGTGTCATGAATGCACCTGAAGAATTACATCTCATTTTTGGGACCGGGCCTGTTGGTATTTCGTTAGCCACTGAATTGCTAAAGCAGGGAAAGAGCGTACGCCTGGTGAATCGTAGTGGTCATGGACAGGTTCCGGCGGGAGCTGAACTGGTTGCCGGAGATGCCTCACAATTGCCATTGGTGCAGGATCTCTGCCATGGAGCGGCCGTTGTCTATAATTGTACTCATGCTCCTTATCAACACTGGCCAGAAGTGTTGCCAAGGTTACAAGAGAACTTGATTGAGGGTGCTGCTTCGGCTGGTGCCCGGCTGGTTGTTATCGATACGCTCTATCTCTATGGGGAGACGCAGGGACAGCCGATGACTGAGGCTACTCCTCACCTGGCTACTTCGCGTAAAGGGCGCCTGCGCGCAGAATTAGCCTGGGGCTACTTACAGGCTCATCGCACCGGAAAGGTGCAGGTTGCTCTGGCCCGGGCTGCCGATTTCTTTGGTCCGCAGGTACTTAATTCGTTCCTGGGCCAATACTTTTTCCCGTCTGCATTGAATAATCAGCCAGTGGCAACTATGGGGGATATAGATCTGCCTCATAGCTATAGCTATATGCCTGATATTGCTCGTGGCCTGGCTATATTAGGTGATCATGAGGAGGCTATGGGACGGGAATGGCTCTTGCCGGTTGTAAAGGCTCCTACAACGCGTGAGGTTTGCTTGCTTGTCGGCAAGGCGCTGGGCCATCCACTAGAGATTTTAAATGTTTCGTCAGTTGAACAGGCTCGGGAGTTTGGCGTTTTTGATGAGACCTTTGCCTATGAGTACAAGGAACTTTTTTATCAATATCTGGAACCACAGATCGTTGATTCAAGCTTGTTTGAGCAGACTTTTACTGTTAAACCTACACCTTTAGCTGAGGCGCTCCAGCATACCATACATTGGTATCAGGAGCAGGCCAGATAACAAATAAGCGACATCACTGTCAGCACCAGGGTAGTCTTCTGACGGTGATGTCGCTTATTATTCCTACATTATTATTTATGATCCTTCTCCTTTGAAGTGTTCATAATCATCTATGTGCACTTAAATGTTAAAATGACGTTGTGCTCGTTTTGTCCATTCGGGACTATCGATGTTATCTCGACTATCAACTCCCCAGCGTAATGCCGCCAGATCCAGAAGGATAAGTAGAAGTACTAATAGCATGATTACCATGGTCTTTCCTTTCGTCTGCTTCATAATAATGACTGGTTTATAAATCCTGTATATCTATTTCAATACCCTTGTTTCAAGTGTACATCTATGTTATTATCGAGTCAAGGAATTGTTTTTGATAGTATGGATCAAAAAAAATGATAAGAGGATAAGCCATGGAGTTGCGTCAACTGGTTACTTTTCGTATGGTTGCGACCACCTTAAGTTTCAGCCGTACAGCTCAATCTCTCAATTATGTGCAGTCCAGTGTTACGGCTCAAATGCAGGCTTTGGAAGAGGAACTGGGGGTGCGGCTATTTGATCGCCTGGGCAAACGTATCGCCTTGACCGATGCTGGAAAACGCTTTCTTCCTTATACGGAAAAGATCTTGACGCTTTCTGAAGAGGCTCGCGAGGCGGTTACTGCTGGTGATGTTCCCAGTGGTTCGCTGACCATCAGCGCGCCCGAGACGCTCTGTATTTATCGCTTGCCGGCGCTCCTGCGCCTGTTCCGCGATCGTTATCCACAGGTGAGGTTGATCTTTCGACCTACTCCATATGATGATCTGCGTCGCAGTGTTAGCGATGGCGTGGTGGATGTCGCATTTGTCATTGATGAGCCGCAACGCTCAACCGCGCTGGTAATTGAGCAGCTGATAATCGAACCATTATTGATCCTGGTGGCTCCCGATCATCGCCTGGTCCAGTTGCCAGCTATCCAGCCAGAGGATCTGGATGGTGAGCCGTTCCTGTTGACTGAGGCTGGATGCAGCTATCGGGTTGTCTTTGAACGTGCCCTAAATGAAGCTGGGGTGCGTCCCACCACCAACCTGGACTTTACCAGTGTAGAAGCTATCAAACAGTGTGTGATGGCTTCGATGGGGATTGCTTTTTTGCCTGCTATTACTGTGGCAAAGGAAATTGCCCAGGGGCGCATGGTTGCCCTGCACTGGCCGGGACATGAATTTCATGTTCACACGCAGGTACTCTGGCATAAAGAGAAATGGCTTTCGCCAGCTCTCAATGCCTTTTTGACGGTGACGCGCGAGTTTATGTGTGAAGCGGCTGCCACTCCGCTCCCTGTCTGATGCCACAGAAACCAGCAGTGCTCCAGCCAATTTCTATCTCCTGCGCGGTTGACTGAGCTAGCAGGTACTTATAGAGCTGGTGGGCGGGAGTCGTGGCGGCCCAGGTCGGTTCTTGTCTGGCAAATGGACTGCGAGCCGTGCGCGTGCCTCCCGAACCATCCCCATCTACAACGGTATCTACTACGATACGCTGTGCGCCGCTGTGCAGTAAACGCTGCCCAAAATTCTCAAAGTTAGTATAAGGCAGACAAGGGCTGACCGTGATCTGTGTGTGGATGCCTGCCTCCCGCGCAGCCTTTACCAGTTGCCAGCGTTTTTCTAGCGGCGGACCACCTTTCAGACTTTTTAAATAGCTTGTATCATCTGTTTCGATGGTTACTGATAGCCAGGCATAAGGAAGCTGGCAGAAAAGTGCCAGGTCGCGTTCAGCCAGTGGCGAGCGCGTCTGGACCACCAGTAGATTCAGATCGGGATAGCGGGCAAAAACCTCCAGGCATTGCCTGGTGACTTGATATTTATGTTCTAGTGGCTGATAGGGATCGGTGGTGCTGCTCATAAAGATACGTAGCTTTTGGCGCGTCTCTGCTTTCATACGTCTGAGCGCTGCATCCAGTAATTCAGCGGCATTGATTTTTACCTGTACCGCTTCTCCCCAGGCGGCTCCGTTGCTGCCAAACGACCACTGTGGCAGATATTGGGCATAGCAATACATGCCACAGGTGGTCTGTCCAAATCCACAGCCTGTATATGCCGATAGCGCGTGCGTAAATGGAAATGGCCCACTTGCCAGAAAGCCTTTGTGTTGCGCCGTCAGAATGCTCCGGGCCTCTTTTTGCGTTGTTTCCATCACCTTCTCTCCCTTTCCGTCTCTTAATTATAAATGATTTCCTCTTTTGTTACATCTTACTAATTCTGATTGCCGTCAGCAAAAAAGGCATTATAGGCCTTGACAAATTCATTTCCCCGATATATTATAGATATATCGATAGTATATCGGAAGTACATCGAATAGAAATAGGACTAAATAAAAAGGAGTTACCTATGAAAAATTTTGGAATGAATCAAGGGCCATGGTTTGGCCAATCAAGAGAATTCCACCATACATCCAGGGGTCAGCAAGTCCCGTATGGTGAAGGCCCGGCGCAGTTTGAGCACCGTGGGCATCGTGAGCGCTGGGGAGAGCCTTCAGCCGAGTTTGGACATCATGAGCATCGTGAGCACCGTGGACCACGTGGTCGCCGGGGAGATGGCTTTGGCTTTGGTGAATTTGGGCCGCGTGAGCATCGTGGTCCGCATGGAGAGGGTCATGGTGGACCTGAGCACCGTGGGCCGCGTGGTCGTCGTGGTGAGCGTGGTGGTCCACGTATAGGACGTGGAGATGTCCGTTCGGCGACTTTGCTGTTGCTGGCCGAGAATCCATCCCATGGGTATCAGATTATTCAGCAGGTGGGTGAGCGCAGTGGCGGACTCTGGCAACCCAGCCCCGGCTCTGTCTATCCAGCCCTGCAAATGTTGGAAGATGAAGGCCTGATCAAGGCTGAAGAGCAGGAAGGTCGCCGTGTGTTCCAGTTGACCGAGGCCGGACAGGCCTATGTGGCAGAGCATAAAGATGAGCTCTCTACGGTCTGGAAATCCGTCACGGATACGGTCGATAATAGCCAGCTGGAGCTGCAAGATCTCTTTCACCAGCTTGGAAAAGCGGTCAGAACTGTAGCCCAGGAAGGCACCCCGACCCAGATTGCGGCTGCGCGTGAATTATTGGGCAATACGCGCCGACAACTATACCTGATCCTGGCCAGTGAAGACACAACCACTCAGGACTAAGCATTCTGGACAGCTATGATCTTTTAAGGATATGTATATGGACAGGATGAAATTATTCTTGTGTGGTGCAAAAAGTGAGTGTGGTGCAAAAGTGCGCACAGCGCACTTTTGCACCACACTCACTTTTTGCACCACACAAGAAATAAAAAGTTCGGGCGCGTCAGCGCACGTTCGCACAAGGGCTGGCCCCTTGCTTAATCCTTCAGAAATGAGCACTTACGAGACTTTCGTCATCTTCCCTTTATCGGTTGCGCTGGCGTTGGCCTTAGCTTCCGCCCGGTTGCTGGCCATCTCTTCGACCGTCTTTACCTGCAGGCGAGCAGCCCCCTCGGTCTCGATGGTTTTTACACGTGTGCCGTTCTGTACGGCGGCCTCAAGGCGAGCCCTGGCCTGAGGAATGGCTGCGCTATATTGTGGGAGCCATTCTGCCTGCGCGACCAGCATCTCATCGGTTAGCTGCCAGACCTCCTCAGGATTACAGACCGCCCCTACCAGGGGATCATGCAGCATGGCCTGTTTGAGTAATGTGACATCGCCATGGACGGCGGCCTCCATTCCCATCTGTTGTACACGCACGCTGGCCGAACAGGTCGCGGCACAGGCCAACGGTAGATCTCCAACGACCGGCATATTGATGCCATTTTTATCAACATAACCAGGAATCTCGATCACGCAGCCATTGGGCAGATTGGTAATGTGATTCTGGTTAACGATATTGAAGTGTCCCCGATAGAGTCGACCGGTCTCCAGGGCCTCGATGATATATGAGCCATGTTCTTCACTGCGCCTGGTGGCACTGATTGGTTGTGGCTCTTCTTTTAGCCAGTTAGGAAAATCGGTCTCAAACCAGTTGCGCCCCTCAGTACATACCCTCAGATAGCCTCCCGTTTCGCCATTGATCCAGTTGGAGAGATCGATCCATTGGGAAATTTCATTCACGCGTTTGCGGTACCAGGGCAGGTATTCGCTCAAGTGGCCATTTGATTCTGTGCTATAGTAGCCGAAGCGGCGTAGGACGTCGATGCGCACCTTTTCTGTTTGAGGAAAGGTGGGGTGGGCTTCAAATAATTCTAGCAGTCGTGGTAGCATATCCATGCCGCGCCACTGTACTTTGATGAACCAGGTCTGGTGGTTAATGCCAGCGGCGATTACATCGACATCGCGCCGGTGTAAATGTTCATCCGCTTTGAGCAGTCCCTCTTTCTGTGCCCATAGTTCGATACATTTGGTGATCTGCCAGTGTGCCCCCTGAACACCATGACAGAGACCAATCGTATTTACTCCCCCATATTGATTACAGGCCCAGACATTCATGGCCATGGGATTGGAATAATTGAGAAATAAGGCCCCTGGTTTAGCCAGCTCGCGAATATCGGTGCAGAAATCTAGCAGCGCAGGAATTGTGCGCTGGGCATACATCAAGCCACCCGCGCACAGCGTGTCACCGACACACTGGTCAACGCCATACTTCAATGGGATATCGATATCCGTCTGAAAGGCTGCCAGCCCGCCCTGGCGGATAGTGCTGATGACATAGTCACTCTCGGCGATCGCGGCACGCCGATCAGTGGTCGCAACGATCTTCGCTGGCAGCTTGCTGGCTTTGATCTCACGCTCACAGAGCTGCTGAACCATTTCCAGATTTTGGGCAGAAATATCACTAAAGGCGAATGTAGTGTCCGCCAGCTCTGGTACCGCCAAAATATCTCGTAACAATGTGCGTGTAAAACCAATCGAGCCAGCGCCAATCATTGCAATTTTAATAGCCACGTTATGCTTCTCCTTTGAATCGAGTTGGCTGAGGATTTGAGATGATTGTAAAAATGTAACATTAGCAATCAGTTTTAGTAGTTGAATGGATCTATTGAGACAATAGTAACTTCTATATGTGGCTTCTGTCAATGCCTGATATTTGACAAATATGGTTGAGTTATGCAATAGTAGTAGCATCTGTAATGTTACATATGTACATGAACGATCTGGTAGTGCTACCAGATGTCCAGCATCCAGTCTAAAATCGCATAGGGAGTAATATTTCCGCATGGTTACGAGTGAGCAGGTGGCCCGGCTGGCAGGCGTTTCGCGCGCAACGGTATCTCGCGTTCTCAATGGTTCGCCTAATGTTAGCGAGGAAACAAAGAAACGTATTTATGCCGCGATTGCTACGCTTGGGTATGGTACCAATATTTTTACGAAGGCGGTGCCCCAGGATCGTTCGCGCATGATTGCGCTGGCTATGTTTGATGGCGAAGGTGGCTTAAATTTTTCACAACTCGCTATGACCCAGTGCCATTTTTATCTGGAATTGTTACGTTTTATTGAGCAGGCGGTTGCTGAAGCCGGCTATGATCTATTTCTGCCTGCCCGTCCTTATAGCACCTTTGATGCGGGTGGAGATCCTACCTTGAACTATGTTCTATCCTTACAGGCCAGGGGCGTAGAGGGTGTGATTACGCTGGCTCTGGGGACGGATGATCCTCGCATTCAAGGTTTATGCAATTCATCGATGCCCGCGGTTTTTATCGACAATCTTTTTCAAGGTAGCCATGCCACCTATGCGAAATCAGATTATAAGGGTGGCGCTGTGCAGGCGGCCGAGCATCTTTTACAGCTTGGACATCGGCGCATCGCTTTTTTTCCAGGATCGCTCTTTTCGATTACTGGAACCGAGCGTTTTATGGGTCATCAACAGGCAATGGCCAGTGCTGGACTCTCTATTGAACAGCAACTGGTCTGCCAATCGGGTTGGGAGACCCAGGACGCCTATCATGCGGCGTTGGCCCTATTACGTGAACGACGCGACTTCACCGCTATTGTGGCTAACAGCGATATGATCGCTTTTGGTATTCTGCGGGCGTTGAAGGAGCACCATATTCGTGTGCCTGAAGATGTTTCTGTCATTGGTTTTGATGATATTGATCGTAGCCAGCACTCCGATCCGCCCCTGACCACGATTAGCCAGGATAAGCAGGCAATTGGCCAAGGGGCCGTGAGCCGCTTACTTCAATTGATGAGTGGAGAAGAGGCTCCTTCACCTTTAGTCGTGCCAACTAAACTTATTGTACGTGCTTCCACCTCAACGGTAAAGCGCCTGTAGAAGGCTACTTACAGTATCTTAGAATGATGACAAATATGCCTATTTGGTCATCCGTTTAGACGGCCAGCCGCCTGGGGAGAACTGCAGCTCCCCCCTACTCCTCGCCCCAATTGCGAAAGGTCGGAGCTACTTTTGCGCAAAATGTTATAACTACCATTCACATCTGCGTGAATGATTTGTCCATCCTTTGCCCGATACCAACTGCGGGCAATGCGCTTGCCCGAAAACACAGCAGGGTTTGTCTGATCTGCGCGGTACGTGGGGATCGGATCGCGGTCAAGGAAACTGGCCTTGCTGGTATAGCTCTCTTCGGCAAGAATGACCCTGATCCCGACCAATTTGGCTTTGTAGGTTAATTGATCGATAAAACGAGCATGTGGGATCTGTACAAAGGATTGATTGTTGCGTTTGCCCATGCTCACTTCCTGCTTCCAGAGCGGATTTTTGCCAATGACAAGCGTTCCAATGCTCTCCTCTACCAACAGATCGATGATGCGACGGCTTGCCGTATGCAGATAGTGCTCCACACGGCGATTGCGCTTCGTCGTTCTGCGATCCAGTTGGCGCGAGGTCAAACGCTTCTCTCGGCTTAAACGGCTTTGGGCTTGGGCGCGTTGTTTGTTGTATCCTTGATTGAGGCTTTTGATCGGTTTGCCGCTGAGCACACGGGGAACAAAACCAGGCTTATTGCTGGTGAGGGCGGCCAGGACATTGACTCCAACATCGATGGCTGCCACCAGGGCAGGGTCGACATCGGCCTGCCCCTGCTCTTCTTGCTGTTCATACACCACTTCAATCATGTATCCATCAGAACAGGGCACAACCCGTACTTGAGCAATTTGCCAGAATTCGGCGACGCAGGTGTCAATCTCGATGGGCAATCCTGAAGGGATGAGCTTGGCGGTTTTCTTGAACGCACGCTTGCCGAGTGCCTGCTTGTCGTAGATGAGGATATTACGGCCCTTGATCTTGTCTTTGTATTTGGGCAGCGTTGGGCGTCCAGTGAAGCGGGAGGGATCTTCCTGGTACGCTTTCTTCGCTTCAAAGAAAGAGATCCAGTTCTTATGAAGTAAGATCAAAATGGAATTGGCCACCTTGGCGGGAAGGGCCTTGTAGCATTCCATGCCCTTGACCCGATGAAACACCTCGACATACGACAGATACTTGTCTTCCTGAGTGTAGGTCTGTCGTATCTGATAGTTGGCCTGATTGTACAGGTTTTTCGAAGCGAACGCAGCAGTATCGAGAACCGCAAAGCGAGGATCATCTTGTTTGACCAGGTGTCGCTCAACCAGGTGCATCCTCTGCCTCCAATTCTTTCACAATCTTTTCGGTTTTCCGTTTCGCTCGACGTTGCCCATACAACCGGGCCATGAAGCTATAGAGAATGCTTGTCAGATCCGCCAGCAGGTCCTCCTGATTGTTTTCCGCCACATTGACCACTTCAAAGCCCCTGCCTTGCAATTCCAAGAGCGTCTCGAGATACCGGAACCCGAAGCGCGTTGCACGATCCTTCTGCTCCACCACAATCGTCGTCATCGTCACATCTCGCAACAGGGCCAGAAACTTCGGTCGAGCATCATTGACCCCGGAAGCAATTTCTGTGACGACCGTGGTGATCTGATAGCCTTTGGCCGCACAATAGGTTTCGAGTCGTTCGACTTGCCGTTCCAGATTGGGCTGGTGCTCCCGTGAAGAGACTCGCGCGTAAATCGCAACTCGCCGAGCGCGGCTTGCCTCTTCTGGTTTCCCCTCTTCGACGATGATGGTTCCGGTTTCGGCCTGGTACCCTTTGATCTGCCCAGCTTTCCACCATCTGAGGGCTGTACGATAACTGATCCCTTGTGCCTTCGCGTACTGGCTCAACTTCATGTTTATGAGTCTAGCACAAAACGATCTTGTTGTCACTATTTGTCATGGTTCTTAGTAACTAGTCTGCTACACCGAATCCACATGGTAACGCCTTGATCAACCTGATCGCGGCTGGCTCTATCCTCTACTTCCTACTGTTGTAGATGAAAGAACAGCCTCTCTAGAGAAGCCTGATCAGTGTTCCTGGCTTGTATGAGCGATCGGATCATGCTCTCTTCTTGTCGCCTCTTGTTTGATCGGTTCTCCAGGGAGGGGTGTGGACAGGACAATGGATGTGGTGACAGGCCCTGTTCTCATGAGTTGATTGAGGACCTGTTCCAAATGGGCGATCGATGTGACGACCAGCTTCAAGAGAAAACTCTCATTCCCTGTGACACGGTGACATTCCAGTAGCTCGGGGAGATCCGTCATGAGGGCACGCAGACTGGCCTCCGTCTGGGGTGTCGTGGTAATGCGGATAAATGCCATCATGGGCAAGCCAACCTTTGCCGTATCGACGTGGGCTCCATAGCCAGTAATCACCCCCGCATCTTCCAGTTTGCGCACTCGTTCAGCGACAGCAGGGGTGGAGAGTCCCACCCGTCGACCTAATTCAGGAAAGGAAAGCCGGGCGTCCTTTTGCAACTCCCGCAGAATACTCCACCCTGTCTCATCCAGGAGACGATCATCTTTGAAAGTCATTGTACTATTTCCTTTCAAGTTTGAAAGAAGTATAGCATATCACTTTTGAAAATGCATGTACTGGAGATTTTCTTCCTGCTATACTCTATAAAAACAAGTAGATCTTTCAAGGAGATTTCATGACCAAAAACTTTTCGGAACAGGAAGTTCTCACTTTCGCGCGTCTTGCCTATCGAGAAGGAAGTGCGACCTTTGGAGTGGAACGAGACCACTGCGCCTTGCTTGTGATCGATATGCAGGATGAATTTGTAAGACCTCACTCCACCCCTTTCTGGGTTCCAGAAGCAACGAGGCTTGTCCCGCGCATCAAGCAACTGATTGAAGCATGCCGCACAAAGAGCGTTCCAGTCATTTATACGGCCTTTGCCAGAACCCATCAGTATCTGGATCGTCCCCTGAGCGGGCCACTCATGCCCAATCGCTATACCGAAGAGGACGCTGCCTGGTTTCGCGATGGCACCATCTGGCATGAATTGGCGCCTTTAGAAAACGAGATTGTGCTCTACAAGCCGTCGTATGGCGCTTTTTATGATACACCCCTGGAAACCATTCTCAAGAACTTGCACAAGGATACCGTGATCATCTGTGGTACTCTCACCAATTTCTGTTGTGGAACCACCGCTCGGCAAGCATATGAACGCGGCTTTAAGGTCATCATCGGCGGCGACATCACCGCCACCGATGATCCTGCGATGCAGGAGCCCGAATTACAGGTGCTCAGGAAAGGCTTTGCGAAAGTCCTCTCTCTGAGCGAGATCCTCGAAGATCTCGCAGGCTAGAGAAGCGTCTTGCCAATACAACCTTTGTCTCGGATGCAGAAGTCGCAAAGGTCCGCTGCTTTGTCGGAATATGTCTGGCTTCCAATCAGGTGCGGGCGTGACTGTGCTCGCCCGTATGTGGCCGCCCGTAAGGGGGTGACACTCTTCCCATAAATATGAGAGTCAGTGGTATTGTGACTACCGGCTTAAAAGGATAGAATAAATAAAGAAGATTGAATGCGAGAAGTGCAGGCGCCCCGCGATCAAGTGGGTAGCCCGACCAGACTTTCCTGAGGGGGTGATTGTATCCCAATCCCCCTCTCGCTGCAGGCAGAAGATGAGGAATGCGATTGCGCAAGCAAGCAAGACTTTGTATTAAAATTGGTATAATAATTATTCTATTGCTTATCCTGGAAGCCACGGTCACCCAGGAATGGTCTATTAATGATGTTGTACGCCTCGTGCGAGGTGCGCAAGAGGTCAGCTTATCCTTGACAGGCGATGATTCTTTCTTCTTTCAAGTATCGCCACCGTGGGGGAAAGCCGTTTTGGATGGGAAGCCAGTGGAGCACCTGCCGCTCTCAACAAATGATACTCCCATCAGTCTTGCTCCAGGACAGCATACCTTGCAATGGAATGCTGAACCTTTTCCTACGCAGAGCTGTAAATTCACTGTACCTGTGAGCTCGTCTCCGCAGCAAAATTGTGTGTTAACACAGATCGCCGATAGCTCGCGCGCGGATACTATTTATATGGTAAGTTTTCCGGACCGCTTATCGCTGAAATCATTGGCCCCTGAACAGCAGTCCGCACTCTTGCAGGCCATACAGTCCTATCTGGATACTTTTCAGGCGCACGAAACCGTTCAGCCAGGGGAACCATTCCGCTATAATGCCACCTCACCAATTCAGACCGCGGCGCATCCTTTAGCCGCTACCCTGCGTTTTTTATTGGATACCGATGTGAACATGCCAACGGACTGCCAGGGTCCTCTAATTGGTGTGCATTGTCAGGATGGTCAGGGCAGCGACTGTCGTTTAATTTGCACCCGCTTTTTTCCTCAACCGGACACATTGAATGGTATACCAGCGTGGGATGTGTTTGTCATTACGCGTCCAACCTGGACATATCGCGCTGTCAATGCCCCTGACGCAGCTAAGGATAGCTTAGAAGGCCAGGCCGGCGATCAACAATATACTTTTTTGCAGATCTTTTGGATTCAGCATACCTGGCACGTGCTGGTCCATAAAGCCGGGGACAGCTCTTTTGATGATCCTAACTGTACACTGATGATTAGTAATATTCTTGCTATCTCAACCAATACTGCTATCCAGAATCCGTCATTTACTTCCAACCAGAACAGGGCTCTGGGATGTTTGGCCACTATTGGTGTAAAAGAAGCCCACTCCCAGCCGAGCAATGCCTATTTCCTCTGGCGTTTCGGTGTGTTTACGGCCGTCAATCCTGCAGCCCACCAGCTTCAACCCCAACTGCCCATCACAGATCCCCGCCTACAACCAGTGATTCAGGAAATTCAACGCCACCCCGCCATCATCTCATAGGTTGTGCTCAATTTTTATATCCTTCGAGTCTCTGAGTGTCTGTTTTCTACCCATCCACCCATTTCATTATGCATTTTTTGTAACACCTTAAAGTGTATGAATCTTTAGCTTAATGAGAAACTACTTTCTTTATTATAAGATACTAAAACTATTATAGATGAATTGGGAGCAGAATATTTTTATATAGCACTATACAGACTTTAAGTGATAATAAGTCGTAAATAAAGGCAATTTTCATTGATTATGGCGGGATAAGATGCGGGTGCTTGACTTTTTACTGATTTGAATGTATAAATTTATTCAAGGTTAAGAAAGTACTTTCCTGATCCGGCTGACTTATTTTGAGCCTATATCTGTATGGTTTGAAGGGAATCAAACTATGCAGATCCTGCGCAACGTCTGCACACCAGGTTTTTATATTGTGTACAAAGGAGTAGACCCATGTCATCAAAGCTCTCTTTACCTGATTCAGAAACAATTAATTTGGAAAGCTCGGGAAAATCACCTTTTCTTTCTGGCAGTACTACCCGACGTCAGTTCTTGGTGCGGGCGGCAGGAACCGCTGCCGCAACGACTGGTATGTCTGCCCTGGCGGCGGCTCTTAGTGGATGTGGAACACCTAATGTCAACACAGGCAAAGGACAAGCCGTCCTTAACTTTTACCATGAAAGTACCCCAGGTGAGGTATTAACCTACAAGAAAATTATTGCTAAATTTGAGGCGGCCAATCCGAATATCAAGATCCAATTGCAAAGCGGGAACAATGGCGCTCACCTGCAAAAGTTTAATACGCAGCTGGCAGGAGGCTCCCCTCCTGATATCACACGTATGTGGGAGATTGATTACGGTGGCTATGCCAAAAAGGGTGTTTTCCTGGACCTGAACACCTTTATTGATAAAGATAATCAGTTCGCTGAAAAAGTGAAGCCTGATATCTATCCTGACCTGGCTAAATTATTTACCTGGGAAAACAAATTTTACGTTATGCCAGATCAGTTGACGACGGTGGCGCTCTTTTATAACAAGGATCATGTGCGTGAAGCGGGTCTGACTATGCCGAGTTCCTGGACGGATACCAGCTGGACCTGGGATAAGTTTACGGATTATGCTGGTAAGTTGGGTCAAACCTCGGCTGGTCGTACCACCCGTTATGGATATGCGGAGGCCTGGAACTTTGCGTTTAGCGCAACCTGTGCGGTCGCCGTCGCTAATGGCGGCCATTGGTTTGGTGATAAGGCTATCAACCCGGGTGATACCGATAGCAATCTCTCAGATCCCAAAGTTGCGCAGGCTATTCAATGGTATGCCGATCTGTCAAATGTGAAAAAGGTGGCTGCCGCCGAAAAGTCATTGCAGTCTCAGAGCGGCTATCAACTTTTCCAGACTGGTAAGGCATCGATGTGTATCGTTGGTCACTGGTTCTATGACGCATTTTCACAGACATCGGGACTTAATTTTGATATTGCTCCAGTGCCCGTTGGTCCTTCGGGTTCACGCTCTGGTACAAACCTTGAGGGGACAGGTATATCGATTGTTGCCCGATCCCAGTATCCTGATGAGGCCTGGCGCTTTGTGAAATATTGGGGCGGTCCCGAGGCGAATCTTGAGCGCTTGAACTGGCTACCGACCCTGAAGAGTGTTGGTTCCTCTGCTGAGTTTAAAAAGGCCAATGCTGCCCTGGATCATGCGACTCTCTTTACGGAAGCCCTGGAAGTCGGCGCTGCCGCTGCTGAACCGGTGAGCCGTGCCTGGCCCAACTTCTCTACTGACTGGTTGACTATTTTGGACGATATCTGGAATGGCAAGAAATCCGCTGCTGACCTGAAGGCATTGGATAGTAAGGTTAATAAGGCTATTCAAGCTTATGGTTAGTTGACTTTAAGAGCTGTTGTACGAATATTGCGCTCAGCTACTCTTTCTTCTCTCAGAGAGGATAGGGTGTGATGCGCGCAATGTTGGTTTTGTTAGAAAGGGCGATCTATGGCGTTTGCTGCATCCACGTCCACGAAGGGTCTTGGACAGGATAGAAGAGGAAAGCGGAAGCGTAGTCATTTACGGGCTTACCCTGGTTCATATCTTTTCATTTTGCCTAGTTTCATTGGTGTGCTGATATTTACGGCCTTCCCGGTGCTGTTTGCGTTTTATATGAGCTTGCATAACTGGGATGGCATCTCTGATCCCAGCTTTAATGGCCTGGGTAATTATCTGGATTTCCTGACGGACGATTTGTTCTGGACGGCGATACGCAATACTTTAATCTACACCCTGGTTACCATGCCAGTGAGTATTCTGGTTAGCCTGGGTGTCGCGGTGTTGCTCAACCAGCGTGTACGAGGACTGGCTTTTTTCCGGACGGCCATGTTTATTCCTGTCGTTACTTCTGCTCTGGCTGTGTCAGTGATCTGGAAATGGATCTACGACTTTGATAATGGTCTGATTAACGATACCCTGCTCTGGCTACATCTGCCACCAATTCCCTGGTTGAGCAGCCCGGTGTGGGCCCTCGTTGGCGTCTGTATTATCGGTGTCTGGCAAAGCTTTGGTTTTTCCGCCATTGTGCTGCTAGCTGCAATTCAGAATATTTCTGAGTCGGTCTTGCAGGCAGCGGTGATCGATGGCGCCAATAGCTGGCAGCGCTTCTGGCGCATCACCTTTCCGCTAATCTCGCCTTCATTACTCTTTGTCTCGATCAATAGTTTTGTCGGTTCCTTCCAGGTTTTCACCCAGGTGTATTACATCACCAATGGTGGTCCAGACTACGGCACTACCGTACTTAATTTCCTGGTCTTCCAGCGCGCATTCAGAGAGAATCGCTTTGGTTCGGCGGCCGCCCTTTCTTATGTGATGTTTGCCATTATTTTTGTGGTAACCATTATTCAATTGCGCCTGAGCCGTAATGCGGTGAATGCTGCCGCTGAGTCGAATATCTAAAGCAGAAGGGAAGGTGAAAAAGTGATATCGCAGGTGAAAAATGCGAACCTTGCGGCAGTGAAGGCCGCAGACAGGATCGATGCTGATTACGGTCAGCAGCGCTTACTGGTGAAAAGGCAGTATCGCATCCGCAACATGTTGCGTCAGATACTAATATATGTGTTGCTTTGTGTGGTGACCTTGATCGTGATCATCCCATTTTTGTGGATGGTATCTACTTCACTCAAGACAACGGTCGAGGCCTCGACCTATCCACCATCGATTCTGCCCAGTGTGCCGCAATGGCATAACTATGCCGATGTTTTTAACGCGGTCCCGTTTTTGACCTATCTACTGAATAGTATCCTCTATGCATCGGCTATAACGATAGGACAACTCTTCTGTTGCTCGTTATCTGCTTATGCGTTTTCGCGCCTGACCTTTCCTGGTCGGAATAAACTATTTATTGTTTACCTGGCTACCATGTTAATTCCTGGTGCAGTGACGCTGGTTCCCAGTTTTATCATGATGAAGACTTTTGGCTGGCTCGATTCATATCTGGCAATCATTGTGCCAGGTATCTTTGGGAGCGCTTTTGGTACCTTTCTGCTGCGCCAATTTATGTATTCGATCCCACGTGAACTGGATGAAGCAGCGACCCTGGACGGCGCCAGCAAGTTCCGTATTTACTGGCAAATCATACTACCGCTCAGTCGATCGGCCTTGACCGTGCTGGCGGTAACAACCATCATGAATGTGTGGAATGATTTTGTCTGGCCATTAGTTATGTTGCAGAGCGATTCCGTCACGCCGTTGACCATGGGCCTCTCGATTTTTACCAGCAATGGAACTGAGCAATTTAATAATGTACCGTTAAATATGGCCGCTTCGACAATGACTGTGGCCCCCTTGATCATTATTTTTCTATTTGCCCAGCGTCATTTTATTCGTGGTATCGCGGTCAGCGGTCTGGGTGGTCGCTAGCAATAATGGACACTGATATAGAAGGTGACTTACGATGGGGGGTGTTTATGTAGAGAAAAATATCTTCAGGGCAATACGTTTCTTTCAGGATTATAAAAATGTGAGGCGATGTTTTCCTTAAATGGTGGTTATGACGGTCTGGTGTCAATTTGCTTGCTGCTTTACAGGGAACATGCTATGCTCTGGTTATTTAGCGAGAAGATCTCTTTTTTACTCCATAACCGATGAGTTGAACACCAATACTATACGGTATAAGAGAGCAAGAAAAGGATAGTGAAGCGGTAATAGCATATGACATCACTAAAACAACAATCCGAAACCGGGCAGACTGCGGATGGACGATCTACTCAGAGTGTTACTATCCATGATGTGGCACGTGCCGCAGGTGTAACCATTAGTACGGTTTCAAAGGCGCTCAATGGGCAGGGGAAATTGCGTGCAGAGACACGTGAGAGGGTACAAGAGGTAGCTCGTAGTCTGGGTTTTCGCCCTAACGATCTTGTCCAGAGCTTGATTCGTGGTTCGACCTCGACGATTGGCTTTATTACTTCTGATAGCGAGGGGCGTTTTAGTATTCCGTTATTATCAGGCATCAATAATGTTCTGATGCAGGAGCAGATATCGGTTTTCCTTTGCGATACAAGCGATGATGTGCAACGAGAACAGCAGCATATCGATTTGTTGCTGGCCAAGCGTGTAGATGGCTTTATCGTCTCTGGCTGGAAGATTGATGCGCGTCCACCCCTCAATGTTGGGAATAATCGCACGCCAATAGTATATGCCTGCGCACAGGTAAAGACGCCAGAAGCACTCTGTTTGATCCCTGATGATGAGCAGGGAGGCCGTATAGCAGTTGAACATCTGCTACAACTGGGACGTCGCTCGATCGCGCACATTACCGGACTCTTCCAGTATGAGTCGGTCCAATCGCGCGAGCGTGGGATGCGCCAGGCATTAGATGCTTATGGAGTACCACATAGTCCCAATAAGGTGCTGTCGGGACCCTGGGGCCAGCGTTGGGGATATGGGGCCGCCAGGCTATTATTGGATGATCCTGAGAATCGTCGCCATCTAGATGCCATTTTCTGTGGCAGTGATCAGATTGCATGTGGAGTGATTGATGCACTACATGAGCGTGGGGTGCGTGTACCCGATGATATAGCTATCGTTGGTTTTGATAACTGGGATATCTTTGCGACCGAGTCTCGTCCAGCTTTGACCAGCGTGAATGTGAATCTGCCCGATCTTGGACGTCAGGCCGCTCAGCGTTTACTGGCTATGATCAAAGGGGGCGAAGAGCAAGAGCGAGGCATTATTCGTTTGCCTTGTAGCCTGGTTGTGCGCGAATCCAGTGGGGCCTCATTGGAGCATCTCAAGGAAAATTAATCCATTAATTTCTCCCCTTCTTCCACCCAGGCAATCTGTTATAAGTGTGTAGATACTGTTATCTGTTGTCTGGAAAGAGAAAATAAAGAATAATGCAAGATTTAAGCTACCATTCTGGTGACCCTATTTTTTCCTTTGGCGATCTAGACTTTAGTATTCAACTTTATACCTTTGAAAATGTATACGCGCTAGATCCTCAGCACTGTCGCCTGCAAGAAGAAGACAGGCAGCTTATTCTAACCTGTAGCCGATTGACCTGGGCTGGTGGACAGGAGTGTGCGGCCGGTGAGGTCCGTGCCTGTATTCATCGCGAAGAAATCGCTACTGATGCAGGGACAAACAGGGTTCAGTATCGCGTTTCTCTAACTGCTTCTCATCATAAGTTGCTCAGAAGTATCAAATTAATCGTTAAAGGTCTGGCAAGAGGAACTTTGCTGACTATGCGTGAGCGGGATGAGACGAGTATTCCTGAAGATGGGATTGTATTGCATTATCCAGAGGGGTGGCGTAACATTAGTACTCCACTGGCAATCTTGAAGAGTTCCACCCATACTGAAGATACCTATCACTATTTCCGTTCACTGGATCAGCGCGTACGGCCGAAAAAATTTGTTTTCTTGCCCTCTGGTGAGCAGGTGGATGTCGAGCTTATTTATGAGAATCTAGCCTCTGAACCTGCTTATACTTTAACTGTTCCTACCTGGGAGATTGGTTCGGGTGTTATGTTGCCTGAACTTTTTCAGGAGCAGGCAGCCTATGTTGAGCAAGCCTATCACCTGGTTCCCTGGGAGCAGCGTTCAGATGTGCCAGCCTGGGCCAGGGATATCGCGCTGGTAGCCACTGTTCATTGTCAGCATTGGTCTGGCTATGTGTTTAATAACTATGCTCAGGTACTGCAGCGTTTACAATGGATGGCGCAATATATCGATCCCCGCCACATTTTGTTATATTTACCAGGTTGGGAAGGTCGTTACTACTGGCAATATGGGGATTATCATGCTGATGAACGTATGGGGGGAGAAGAAGGTTTACGCAAACTGATCGCTGGAGCACATGCGCTGGGAGCGCGTATCATGCTCATGTTTGGTATTAATTTTGCTAATGTGGCCACCGAAAACTTTGAACAATGGGGCGCACCCGCAGCCATGCTTACCGCGGGTGGCTATCCTGCCAGTGGTTCTGTGGACTGGGATGGCAGCCGCCACTATGACCATGGCTGGGGCCGCATTTTGAATCCAGGTGCACCTACCTGGCAAAATAGACTGAGCTCACAGATCAATACTTTGATCGATAACTATGCTTTTGATGGTGTGTTTCTGGATATCTCGGCTATGTGGGCGAATGATCCTCGCTATAGTTCCTATGATGGTATTCGTGAATTGGTGCGCAAAATTCAGCAGGGCCATCCTGATATACTGGTTGCTGGTGAAGGTTGGTATGATGCTATGGGAGCCATTACGCCGTTCATGCAGGCCGGGCATACTGATGGAGTGCACCACTGGCACGACCAGCCAGATGCGGCTTTCTTTAATCGTTATAATCGCCAATTCGCCCATCTTTGTCTGGGTGATCCCGGTCGAGGTAGTACCGGTGTACATGAGCTTGGCTACAATCCCATCCAGCGCACACCAGTGCGTGAAGGGCTGATTCCAACTATTAGTGTCGTTGAAGATACCTTTGCGGTCGCGCCCGAGCAGGTACGTGCTATCCTTGAAGATGCCAATGAATATGCTCGACGTTACCTGCCAACTTTACCGCACTCACTTGAAGCAAGTCCTGCCAATAAATATTAACTATACTATTAATTATTCATGGCTATAGTTTTTTAGAGTACAAAGAGACGAGCAGGCTCGCTTGCAAATACTAGCGAGCCTGCTCGTCTCTTTACTTTTGCTGCTACCAGCCGCCGTGGTGGTGATGGTGACCATGGTGGTGGTGGTGATGTTCACGACCATAGAAATCCCCGCCATAAAAGTCTCGGCGCATATAGGGGCGGCGGAAGAAAAAGGGCCTGCGATATGGGCGATAGTAGCCGTAGCCCATCCAACGTCTGGGTCTGAACAGGCTGCCCAGGGCGGCGAAAAGTATAATCACGAATAGGATCACCAGTAGAAACATTGTAGCCTCCTTGTGTGTGCTGGCTTTTATACCTTAATGCAAGTGCATATCATTCATACTCTTAGTTATATATACGGATATACGTAGAAATGTTGTAAAAATAAAATAGCCATCAGGCAATACCCAATTGGTGGGCCAGTACCACCAGTTGGGCTCGATCGCGGGCACCCAGTTTGGCAAAAATATGGTTGATATGGGTTTTGATGGTGGAGTCGCTGACCGAGAGGGCGGAAGCAATCTCGGTATTGTTATGCCCTTTGACGATCAATTTGACTACATCCAGCTCGCGTGCGGTCAGGCCACTGCTCTCCAATTGTGCTGCGGGAGTGGGAGGCGGTGGAGCAACGGGAGCTGCCAGGCCGGCCAGCAGCTGGGCGGCACTGGCCGCTTGCAGTAATATCTGTCCCCGGGCGACGGTGCGGATGGCGCCACTGACCTCTTCGGCGCTACAATCTTTGAGTAGATAGCCTGCGGCCCCGGCCCGCATACCTTCAATGACCATTTCAGGGGTATCAAAGGTGGTTAACAACAATATGCGTGGCCTGGATGAGCTGGCTTGCTTGCGAATGCGCTCGGTGGCTTCTATACCATCACAGACTGGCATACGTATGTCCATGATTACATCTGGCTCTTTTTCCTGGGCCAGTTGTATGGCCAGCATGCCGTTTTCTGCCTCACCAATGACTTCAATATCGTCTGCATCTTCCAGGATGATGCGCAATCCTTCGCGCATCAGTCGCTGATCATCCACTATGAGCACTCGGATCTGTTGTATGTTCATACTGTTCCTCTTGCTTTTTGTAGGCCGGTAACTATGAATGGGATACGCAGGGTAACTGAGAAGCCTCCCTTATCCAGTGGTCCCGCTTCGACCTCGCCGCCAAGCGCGACCGCGCGTTCGCGCATGCCCCGCAAGCCATGATGACCATACGCATGTAAGTTGTCTGTCTTATGTGCGGGCTCATCGCTGGCTTGGGCTTGTTTCCCCTGACCATCATCGCGTACCTGCAGGGTCAGGGCCGACTCGCGCCAACGTAGTGTGATCCAGATTGTTTGAGCGTGTCCATGGCGGTTGGCATTCGTGAGCATCTCGCGTAAGGCATATTGCAGCGTTTCTTGCTGGACTGTGCTTAGCGCTTCATGGGCGGGTGGCGTACCTTCTTCTGCGAATAAGCAGTGAATCCCGGTGCGCTCACCAAAGGTTGTGGCGGCACTATTCAATTTCAGCGTCAGGCTATCTTGATCAATAGTAGTCGGTACTTCTCTTAATAAGCCCACCACGCGTCGACTTTCCGCGATACTCTCGCGGATCAAGACCGCCATATCTTCCAGCTTGGCTGAGAGGCGATTGGGGTCGCGGGTGGCTAGCTGGCGGGCGGCCTGTACTTGTATGGAGAGAATTGACAGGGTATGCGAGAGGACATCATGGATGTCACGGGCGATGCGCGTGCGCTCGCGCTCGGCGGCCAGTGCTTCTGAGCGGGCCATCTCTGCTCGCAATTGCTGCTGGGTCGCTTGCAGTTTATTGATCAGGAGAAATTCTATGCGCCGTGTCCAGCTTACCCAACTGACACCAATAGCTATGGGGAGTAATATTGCGTTGGGTATCAAATCCTTTACTTGATGTGAGAGTAAGAAGTGGCTTGATCCATTGGTTAATATTAATGCAAGCATACAGCCTGACAGTAGGGGTAAGGACCATTTCAAGGGAAAGCGGTAAAAAGCTATGCTACAGGTCATATATATTCCAAAATATCCCCAGTTACCAGCAAAGGATAGGCTAAGCAGCAGGCTAAGTAGCAGGCACATCCAATAGATAGCAACGATCAGCAGAAACTGTTTGAGCGCACGTGAAATTACCAGTAGCAGGATTATGGTTAGAAAAAGGAATTCTATCGCTATCGTCTGGCTTAGCGAAGAATGTAGCCTGGTCAGAATAATTTGCACAGCCATAAATGCAGCGACGCAGTCAGCGACAATCATTAGACCTCTCATAAAGAATCTCGTCTTGATCACGGTGCGCATATTCCTCCACCCATCTATCCCATCTGCTGGCTCAAACAAGCTGAGGTTTGTTAATATCTTCACATCAAATACACTCTCCTCTTGATATATTCTTTTGCCTCTCTTCTGCTCTAATTATAGTCTGTCTGGCAGGAAAGTTCATCCACTTCAGGGTGGAGAAAATGGGCCCGCAAAGATCAAACCAATATCAACCCTGGCTCCGATGTATTAGCCCCACTATATAGCTATACTTACCCATGTAAGCACGAACTGCTGAAGAAACAAAAATCGAACTAATGAAAGCTGTTGCTAGCGATCTTCATTAATACAGTTGCTAATTGCAATAAGGAGAGCCACAATGTCAACCAATACTTTACCTCTTACTCAAGTTATTGAGAAACAGCAGAATGTTCCATCACAAAAATCTATGTTATTAAAGATGTTGCCAGGTATGTTGATTAATACTGGAGCTCCCTTTCTGATTTATAGTCTGGCTTCATCACATATGTCTACTGTAAATGCTCTGCTATTGGCCAGCGCTGTACCGCTGGTAATGACCACTGTTGAACTGATCAGAAAACGTCGCGTTGACATGATGGGAGTGTTAATTGTACTGGGTTTTGTGTTGACCGCCGCTACCGCCTACATCTTCAATAGTCCAAAGCTTTTGCTCTTGCAATCAACCGTTGTCTCTGGTCTGTTCGGTCTCATCTTTCTGATCTCATTGCTGTTCCAGAAGCCCTTGCTCTTCTATGTGATGCGTTCACTACGCTGCCATAATGATGCCCGGCTGATCGCAAACTTCAATGCCGATTGGGAGTATCCCCAGGCCCGCACTTTCTATCGCGTTCTGACCAGCTTCTGGGGATTTTTGATGGTTGCCCATGTTGCTCTGCAGGTCCTGTTCGTAATGACTCTATCAGTGGCTACTGTGGTGGCGCTCGGATCGATCTTGAATGTGGCTATTATCGGCGGTGGCGCAGCCTTCTCACTGTACTACGCTTACAAAAACCGCTCCGCGCTACAGAAAATCAAACAACAGCGTGGCCAATAATTGCACAATTAGTAACCAGGTTCGTGCGATAGAAGATCCACATTTGATGCTTAAAGGTGTAGCATCAAGTGTGGGTCTTTTCTTTTTGTGTTGTTTTTTAGATGGACGAATTGTGTTGTTTTTTAGATGGACAAAGTCTTTTAAGCTGTTGCAGCGATTTGTTTATAGCTGAAATAGAAATAGAGTATTTTATCTACGCTCTTTTCTTCCTACTACTGATACCATATATTCATCTTTGTTCGTCTAGAGGTTATAATAGAAGAAACGGAATATTAAGAAATTAAGGGTGTATATAGTGTCAGATACGATTTTGCCAGAGCAATCCAGGGTACGCCTGCTGGCGCGCCATGGATCGATAATTGTCTATCATGGGTACTTGCGTGCCTCCGGGCGTGAGATTGTACTTAAAATATGGTTGACCCAATTTATGACACCCTTGCAACTGCAGCAGGTTTATACACTCCTGCGCCAGGAAGTCAGTCTCCTGCAAACGTTAAAACATCCTCATATCCTGACCCTTTGCTGGTGCGCAAAATCTGGCAAGGTTTTGTTTTTGCGAGCAATTATGCACCCGCCGGTTCTTTACAGCAGTTTCTGGCTAAACCCTTACCACAGGCCAGGGCACTGGCTATTATTCGCCAGGTTGGCGAGGCACTTCAGGCTGCCCATAAGCAGGGTATTGTGCATGGAAATCTGATGCCCAACAATATTCTATTTCTGCAGCGCGAAGCGGAAATAGAGGCGCAAGATACTGCTATAATGGATGAGCAACCTGTCACTCCAGCGGCGACTGATCAGGTGGTGATCACCGACTTTTATCTTTCGTCGCTGGCCGCCACACAGACTTTCAATACGGTCAATGAACATCCTCAACTGCGGTTTTATATGGCCCCGGAACAATTCCAGGGTGTGCGCAATGCTTTGACCGATCAATATGCGCTGGCCGCGATCGCCTATGAACTATTCACGGGCGCGACACCCTTCGCTGGCTCTGCGCGTACTACGCTCCAGCATAAGCACGAGGACGCGTTGCCTGCTGCACCTGATAAGCTTAATCCCGCGCTCTCGCCAGCCATCGCGCAGGCTATCGTTAAAGCGCTGGCCAAGAATCCTACCGAGCGTTTTCCTTCTGTACAAGATTTCTTAGCGGCTATGGAGTCCGATCATACGGCTGCCCTGAATGCTGATCCTGATGTAGCCGTTGCTTCAACGAAAAAGATAAAAGCTGCTTTATCGCGAGCACCATTTATCAATGTCAGGCAGTCAGGAAGAGCGGCCAGACAACCGGTGAGGCGTAAACGGTTATTACTCGCCTTGTTGTTATTATTGTTGCTACTGGGTGCGAGTGTTTTCTATGTGTCAGGATTATATCTTCCTTTGCTGAATGGTGTGCTGGCCGCGAGAAGTACACCCACGCCAACGATAGCTTCCAGGTCAACCACAAGCACACAGCAGTCGCGGGCAGGGATCACGGCTACGGCCACGCAGAATAATGTCCGACAGCCAACACCTACAAATGGAGTAACTCCTGCTATTACCGCTACGTCTGCGCCACTACCAACGGCGACGGCAACAACCATCAATGTAAACTTGCAAGTCCAGCCTACGCCGACGCCCACCCCGACACCGCAGGCAGTCGCTACCCCAACGCCTACTCCCAATATTATCTCCCCTCCAGCACCTCCCGGGCAGGGTACCGTGAAGCCCGTACTTGAATGTGTGCAGCTGCAAGGGTCGAGCGGTTACCTGGCTAAGTTTGGCTATCTCAATACCAGCAATAGCAGCATAACTATCCCTCTTGGTACTGATAATATGGTTGTGCCTATGCAGTATAGTAGCTTATTGCCTACGAATTTCGCGCCGGGACGGCAATATGCCACTATACAGATTAACGTCTCCAATAACAATCCGCTGGTCTGGATGCTTGATGGCTCGACTGCGACCGCCAGCCCTTTTTCGCAGCGGTGCTAGCCTGCTATTGTTGGCTGGACGAGTTGGCCGTTTGCTAGCTGCCAGACCTTGCCGCCAATACGCTGCATAAACCAGCGATCGTGGGTAATGGTAATCACTGGTCCAGGAAAATGGATAATGGCATATTCAAACGCTTCAAGTATATCCAGGCTGATGTAGTTGGTTGGCTCATCCAGTAGTAGCACATTGGGATTCTGAGCCATTAGCCGCGCAATCTCAAGCTTGCGCTTTTGGCCCAGGCTAAGTTGCTTTACCTTTTTCTGCATATCCTCAAGCTTGAATAATCCATAGCCAATGAGCCGTGCTGTAAACTCATCTTCATAGCCTATCTGGTCATAGCGATAGGTTTCAATGACCGTCTTCTCTGGATCAAGCAATGGTTCCTGCGGCAGGTAGCCGATACGTGCGCTGGGTGCGAGTTGGACCTCACCAACATCCAGCGCTTCCTGACCCATGATCAACTTGAAAAGCGTGGTTTTGCCAGTCCCGTTGGCTCCGGTCAAGAGAATGCGGGCTTCAGCGCTGATTTCAGCGTTAACTTGTTTTAAAAGTACACGTTCTCCAAAGCGTTTGCCGATATTTGTAAGCCTGAGTACAACTTCAGATTGTATCGTCTGCTCAGGATTAAATTGTGAGTTGACGCGTAAGATTTTGGGTGGTTTAGGAATAGCATCGGCTTCAACTAATTTGAGCTGCATCTCTGCGCTACGGAGCCGACTGGCTGATGAATTTTGCTTGCTCTGCACGTGGCCGTTATAGGCAGTTTTATCGTTGTCGCGAGGTGGACCAAAGCTGGTGCGACTCGCATTCTGCCTGAGTTCCCGAATGCGTTTACGTAGCTGCTGCAGTTCCTCCTGTTGTTGTTGGTAGGTCTCTTCCCATTTGATCCGTTCAATTTTTTTAGCCTGTACATAGGCATCATAATTACCTGTATACATTTTGAGTTGATGCTGATGCTCATCAATTTCAAAGATATGATTGACGGCCCGGTTTAAGAATTGGCGATCATGGGAGACAACCAGTAAAGCGCCATGATAGTCTGCCAGATAATTTTCCAGCCATTCCACGCTGGCGAAATCCAGGTGATTCGTTGGTTCATCCAATAGCAGCACATCGGGGGAGCGCAAGAGCAGTGCGGCCAGTCCCACTCGTGCTTTCTCTCCACCAGAGAGGGTTTGCACTGACTGTGTACGGGGTAGATAATCTATGTGTAAACCGGCCAGCACGCGATCAATGCGATAGTCCAGTTCATAGCCACCTCGCTCTACAAACTGGGTCGAGACCGTATTATATTTTTCAAGCAAGTGATCCAGCTCTTCCTGCTGGCTGGCTTGCGCCATTTGCTGTTCCAACTGGTGCATGTGCACTTCCAACTGGCGCAGGTTGCCAACAGATTCCAGCAGCAGATCGTCAATAGTCTGTCCATAAAAGTCGGGTGTGCTCTGGGCCAGGAAACCATATTCAATGCCATCCGCATAGATAATGTGGCCCTGGTCGGCTTGTTCTTGTCGAGTAAGGATATGTAAAAGGGTAGATTTCCCTACCCCATTGGGGCCGACCAGGCCGATGCGCTCCAGGCGATTGATGACAAAAGAGATATCATTGAGTACGCTAATAGCGCCATATGTTTTTGTAATATTTTTGACTGTTAACAACATAAAACCGCGTCCCTCCACATGCTTTTCGTGCATGTATGCTATTAAAGGCAGAAAATGTGTAGACATAGCTACTCTTATATTCAACTAGCGATCTTGAAGGGTGAGTGTGTGGAGGCACATCGTCACGCGGTAAGCAGTGTGCAAGGTTATGCACGTTGACGCAGGGCTCTGGCTGTGTTGTTTAGGGGGTCAATGACTCATAAGGTATGCAAAAAGATGCCGAGGTAGCAAGCGGAAAAGGAGAAAGCAGTGGAAGGTGAGGTGCTACCTTGCTCATGAGCACAATAACGCAGGCAACAAACAGAACGCGAGCTTCGTCAAAACTGCAAAAAGTAAGAAGTGACGATGCATTATTGCCCGATAATTGTGATCACCAAGGGTCCATTCTCCTATTTGAAGTGTAACACGTATTTTCAATTGCCAGTATAGCGGGTCGAGCTACGCTTGTCAACAGCAAAAATAGCTTTTGATCGCACGTGGCTCCGACGTCCCTGGAACTGCTGACAAACCTGGTTCGATGGCATATACTTAAGTACCCTCACTTATAGGGGTTTGCGTCTTTCTTGATAATAATGAGACATACTCTATGTTTCTGCCAGTTTTTGTCAGTAAAGGATAATTATACGTGGATGAGAAAGATACCAACCGTTTAGAGGCATTTAGTGATGGCGTGTTTGCAGTTGCCATCACCTTGCTGGTTCTGGATATAAAATTCAATCCATTTGATGCTAAAGGTGTGCTGTGGAATGATAGTGCACTTTGGGGTGAAATCTTTAGTCAATGGCCAACGTTGCTGGCCTTTGTAACCAGTTTTTTTACGATCGGTGTTATGTGGCTGAATCACCACCGTGTCTTTAAACATATTAAACACTCAGATACCATGTTGCTCTTCCTCAATATTCTCTTGCTGATGATTATTGTTTTTATCCCGGTCCCTACCTCATTATTGGCCGAGTATGTTATCCATCCTGATTATCATGCCGCTGCTATTTTGTATAGTGCTACATTCTTAGCAATGGCGACGTGTTTTAACATAATCTGGCGTTACGCATCTTACAAGGGGCGTTTGTTGGGTACTAATGTGGATGTAGCGGGTGTCAATAAAATTAGTCGCCAATATGTCTTTGGTCCACTTGTCTATGTGGTTGCTCTAGGTATCGCCTGGTTTAATACTCCTCTGACCATCGTTTTTAGTTTGCTGCTGGCCATATTTTTCGCCTTGCCGGACATCTCATTTCGTCGGCGTGGCGGGGATCAGGATTCTATAAAAGATGAGGAGCCAGCTGAAGAGATGGTGTAATGTAAGTATCCTGCTAGCAATGAAGTGACACGCTTTGTCTTGTGCCTTTCTTATCATATATGATAGAATGAATGAAGTTCATTCAATAACGGAGTTGAGCAAGGACATGGAATCGGATAAACTATCTGATGAATCTCGTTCGAAGCGGGATGCTATTCTGGTGGCTGCACGCACGCTGTTCGCGAAAAAAGGTTATGAAGAGACTACCATTGCGGATATAGCCAGGGAAGCTAATATTGCGGTTGGCACGGTCTATCTCTATTTTCGTAACAAGCGGGATGTGTATATCGGCGTTGCCATCGATATTGAAGAGATGATCGCTGCCACTTTCCGGGACCCTGAATTGCTCAAGTTGCCTTTTGTGCAGATTCCACGGGCTATCGTGGATGGCATTTTTCGTGTGAGCCGCGAGCATATGAATTTGATCTCTTTTTTACAGGTTGATATGCAAACTTCAGAAGAGATGTCGCAGCATAAGCACACAAATGAGCACATCACTTGCTCTCTGGCTAAAATTTTTCAGGGTGCTATCGAGCGCGGAGAATTAGCCCCTTTTAATACCGAAATGTACTCGCAGATACTTAGTTTGCTGGGCGATAATATTATGTATCAGTGTTTCGCGGTCGAAAAAGGTGAGCGCGAAGAACTTTATCATACATATTTTTTAGAGGTCGTTGAGCGCCTATTTTTTGGTCCCTCTTTACGTGACGGCCAGGCTAACTACTCAAAAGATGGTTAAATTCCTCCCCTAAATTTACAACCTTTTCTGGTTCTTTGCGTATTTTTTAGTGAATGAACTTCATTCATTATCAGGACTTCATTCACCATCAAAGGAGTAGAAACATGAGTCAGGTAGATCAGCAGGAGCAGGCCCTTCCTTACGATGCTATTCCCTATGTATCCATGCCCGATGATTATCAATTGCACCTTGGACAATTGCTGGCCGATGCTTATACCAAACACGGACCAATCTTCCGCTCTTCCTTTTTTGATATGCAGGATATCGTCTACATGGTTGGACCGGAGGCGAATCGTTTTGTGCTGGTGAATAGCCGCCAGAAGTTCTCCAATTATGTGGGTTGGGGCACAATCTTTTCTGTGGTCGATATGTTCGGGCGTGGCTTACTGAGCATGGATGGAGCCGAGCACGATCAACAGCGCAAGATCATGAATCCCGCCTTTACGGTTAGCTATATGGATCGTTATCTTCCCTTGATGAACCGGGTGATTCGTGAGCAGGTTGCCACCTGGGCTGAGCGACCCGAGGTTAATATCTATGATGAGGCTCGCAAACTGACCTTTGAGGTCGCGGCTGAGGCCTTAACGAGTTTGAAACCCGGGGCGGAAGTAGACCGTTTCCGCGAGCTCTATATGTCTTTGTTGGAGGCACCTGCCACGATCACTACCCAGGAACAGTTTATACAGCATCTACAGCACACCAATGCCGAGATTGCCCAACTGCTGCATCCCAAAATTGAGGAGCGACGGCGTAATCCTGGTGATGATGTTTTTAGCTTACTGGTCAATGCCCGTGATGCCGCTGGCAATGCCATGAGTGAAGAGCAGATCATCGCGCACGTCAACATCCTCTTGATCGCTGGCCATGAAACCTCGACCAGTCTCAGTGCCTGGCTGCTTTACCTCTTGACGCAGCATCCTGAATACACTCAGCGCATCCTGCAAGAGCAAGAGCAAGTACTGGGACAGAAGGCTGATCCAGGCCTGGAAGATATCAAGCGTATGAAGGTGCTGGATAATGCGCTGGATGAGGCTGAGCGCATGTATGCTCCGGTGCCCAATGGACCTCGTGGTGTCACCGAAGATTTTGTCTTCAATGGCTATCACGTGCCTGCAGGCTCATTCCTATTCTATGGTATTATTGGCTCGCATATGTTACCGCAAATTTTCAAAGATCCCGAGAAATTTGATCCAGATCGTTTTGCGGCGCCGCGCGAAGAGCACAAAAAGAATCCTTATGCCCTGGTTGGCTTCGGTGGTGGGCCGCGAATCTGCATTGGTATCAACTTTGCCCAGGTTGAGATTAAAGCCATGGTTTCTCATATCCTGCGCAACTATAAGCTTGAGCTCATTCCCGATCAGCAAATTATCCAGGCCTATGGTGTTACCGGTCAGCCACTGCATGGCATCTATATGCGCGTGACCAAACAATAAAAAAAGTTATCGTAAGAAAAGAGAACAAGGCGATGTCGATCCCATCGACACCGCCTTGTTCTCTTTTCAGCCCAGGGCTTTTTCATGTGTGGAGTGTGTTTGCTGGGCGGCCGCGGCCGCCCAGCAAACACACTCCACACATGAAAGCATGTCCACCTTCTCGCTTACTCGTGATCTCTGGATGAACATGAAAAAGCCCTGCCAATAGTCGGTAAATAAAAAAATTATAATGTGACATCTGGCCGCAAAATTACATATAGTAACATGTACTATCCATCGCAGAACATGAATGCTGTGAATTTAGTCCTATGTATTTCTTTTTAACTTTCATAGAAAGGCTCTATCTAAAATGCATTCACCATTATTTTCAAATAGTGCCAGCATTCCACCACCACTTACGCTTGAGCAAAAGCGAAATTTTATTCAAGTCGCACGTGGAAAACAGCCAGCCGATCTTGTATTTACGCATTGCCAGCTTGTCAATGTTTTTACAAATGAAATATATGCTGCCGATGTAGCTGTGCGCTACGGACGCATTGCGGGTATTGGCCCTGTGGGTAGCTTTCAGGGCAAGCAAACTATCGATGTACAGGGACAGTATCTGGTCCCTGGTTTAGTAGAGGCACACACCCATATAGAAGATGCTCTGTTGGTGCCAGGGGAGTTTGCCCGTGCGCTGGCCCCGCATGGAACCACCACCTGCGTTAGCGATCCCCATGAGATTGCCAATGTCGCGGGTGTGCCAGGACTGCGCTGGATGCTGGCGGCGGCTGAAAATATTCCGTTGCGCATGCTGTTTACCCTTCCATCCTGTGTACCTGCCAGCCCTTATGAGAGCGCCGGGGCTGAACTGGTGGCGGAAGATCTTTTAGAACTGGCTCATGATCCGCGCATTGCATCAGTGGGCGAGGTTATGAATTATCCAGGTGTGTTGGATGGGGATGAGGTGCTTTTGGATATGATTGACCTTGGACGTCCGGGGCGGGCGACACCGCTGGGGCTGGCTGTCGATGGACATGCACCTGAACTGGTTGGGCTGGATCTGTGCGGCTATGTGGCTGCTGGCGTACAGTCGGATCACGAATCGGTGAGCGCGGAAGAGGCTTTGCAGAAGGCACGTTTGGGAATGTGGTTATGGATACGGGAGGGCTCGACACGTAATCTGGATGCTTTGCTGCCTGTGGTGTTGCAGCAGCAGCCGGAGCGGGCGGGCTTTGTCGCTGACGATCGTACTCCCGGTGATCTATTGTATGAGGGTGACCTGGATTATATTATCCGCCAGGCTGTACAGCGTGGCCTGGACCCGGTGCAGGCGATTAAAATGTCGAGCTTGCATCCAGCTTCCTACTTTGGTTTTAAAGATCGTGGCGCGATTGCTCCTGGCTACCTGGCTGACCTGCTGGTGGTCCCAGATTTATATGATTTTCGGCCGCGCCAGGTTTATGTGGGGGAGCCCTGGTGGCCGAAAATGGCCAACCTTTGTTTGATGCTCCTGCGTTGCCCGAGGATTGGCGCGAAGCGGTCGAACAGACAATTAATTTGCGCGCTTTCTCTGTGGAGCGTTTGCGTCTGCCTGGTCAGCATGGTCCCGCTCGCGTGATTGGCCTTATTCCAGATCAGATTGTGACTGACGAATACCTGCTAGATGTACGCGAAGAGGCTGGAGCGCTTTGTGCGGATGTGGAGCGCGATATCCTCAAAATTGCGGTGGTGGAGCGCTATGGACGTGGTCGGGTCGGGGTTGGCTTGCTCAATGGCTTCGGCCTGCGCAGCGGTGCGATTGCCTCCTCTGTAGCGCATGATGCGCATAATATTGTTGTCGTGGGCACCAACGATGGAGATATGGCCCTGGCGGTCCAGGAGATCGAGCGTTTACAGGGTGGTCTGGTTGTGGTTGAGCAGGGTAAAGTGCTAGATGCTCTCCCCTTGCCAATTGCTGGTATCGTTTCACCGCTTCCCGCGGCCAAAGTGGCCGCCATCATGGAACGCCTGGAGTCTTTGGTTGCCGGCCTCGGCGTAACAATTGCTCATCCATTTGGTTTCCTCTCATTTCTAGCGCTCAGTGTTGTCCCTCGACTCAAGATCACTGATCTCGGCCTCCTCGATGTGGATGCATGGAAAATTATTCCTATTCAGGATGAGGAAGCCGAAGTGTAACCCTGTCCCCTCTCGACATAAGCATACACTCACGTCCGGCCAGCAAGATGGTTTAATATCTTCTGACTGGACGTTTTTTTGTTGACATAATAGATGCTTTTATTACTGCTTACTCCAAAATAAAAATTTATTGTCAACTTTAACTGGTATTATAGTACTGTCTGAACCCGGATGATATAGAAATTTTTTTGTGTATAGATATACAATTATAACCGCCTGAGGACAGCACCGAGCCTGTTATTGAGAATTGTCTTTCGCTCAAATTTTTATATTGGCAACTGTGTATACTACGTGTGGATGTTTCTTAGAGCGCTTCAGACTCCCATACGTACATGCGCTAATACGCCCGAAGCATGTTAAATGCGTGATGCAGAACTTATGCTATGCACAAATCCAACATCACGCAAGAAATGTATTATCATCTTTCATCCATTCAGTACTTAAAAATGCAGGTATAGTAGTGAAAAATTCAATTATGTTAATATCTAACACAGCATAAAAAGTTTCCAGCCATTTTCATGTGTTGGTGCAAGAAATCATCAAACACATTTTCTGTGTTGGTGTAAAAAGTGCGCATTGCGCACTTTTTACACCAACACAGAAAAAATGAAGCGGGCGCGTCAGCGCACGTCCGCAAGGGAGCCACATGCTTAGACTCCCATAAAAATGGGAGTCTAAGCACAAAAACCAGCATCGCTTTAAATTCATATGTGGTAAATGGTAGGTTTGGTAAAGGGGTATAGTTGCTATGGAGACACGCGTACCTACAGCATATCGGATGTATCTACAATTCTCAAATGGCCCTCTCGCTCAACAAAGATATGAAATTCCTCTTTCTCTCTCTATTTCGATTGGCAGCTCGTTGAGTGATACGATCAGGATACCTACTCTTCAGCCGGGGCATGCACACATCTGGCAAGATCATGAACATTTGATGATCGGCGTGTCTAATGTGGCTAATTATCTAGCCATCAATCAAAAGCGGACACACAGAGCTGAATTGCATGATGGCGATACGATTACATTGGGCGATTTTGGGGTTATGTGCCAGCTACAGGTCGTGTATCAACCAGTTCGCAAGCCAGTGCGAGAAAATGATCCCCCTGTGGACACTGTGATTGGCAAAGGACAATTATCACGTGTAATGCTGAAGCATGCCACACATACATCACAGCCTGTTGTGGTCCCCGCCCTTGAAGAGCAGCCTCAGACATGCAATGAAGCCACCCGTTACCTATGTATGGCTGTTTATAGCGATGAAAATTTTTGCAATTATGTTAACAACAATATCCTTAATGAGGATATACGGACTTTTGGAGATACATCTGGCCTGGATGTACATGCGATTGCTCGCTGGACGCTGGCGGCCCGGCGGCGTTTTGTATTACGGGACATTGCGCTGGTTACCGCTTTTGTCTTGGGTCTATGGCTGATTGGACCTGGCCTTGCTATTTTTGGCTTGCTATCATATTTATTGCCCTTTATACTTTGCTGGTTGATCCTGATTGTTGAGCGTTGCTGGTGCTATTATGGGCCCGAGGTCGGGAAACTACGCCGTAGTAACTTTACGCCAGGTGTAGGAGGCGTGGCATTGCCAACCTCGGTGGAGTGGAACTTGAATATGGGGTTGCCACAGAAACCAGGGAATGTGGTGGTCTATAGTGGCTTCTCTCCATTTGTAGGTGCTGGCGTGAATGTAAAGAACTGGTCGTTTGTGATAGATATCACGAAAGGCAAGGATTTGTTGGGGAAGAAGGCCCATCCCAAATCTTTTACTTTGAGCGAACTTTACAATACGCTGGCTAGCGATATGAAGAAACTAAATTTGACTGGTCTGACCGTAGAGGATAAATTATATGTCGATGGCAAAGAGATTGGTGAGAGGCGAGAATTTTTGCCTAATCCGTTTGCTCATCCTGTAACATGGTTAGATGATACAATTCTGCTTAAGTATAAGGATCGGACTACCCCAGATCAAGCGGGTGCCAGTGAGCGCGCGGACGATGAGCATATTCGTTATTACCAATGCTACAAAGTAGATTTCTGGCAAGGGGATCTGGTACTTTCGTTTTTCTTAAGGTTTCATCGCATTGGCAATAATCTTCTGGTTGAAGGTAACGATTATTTGTTGCCCCCAATTGATGAACGCTATCGGGAGATTGATGAGATGCGCACACGCTTTGATCTACGCTGGCTCTTTAAGCTGCTTTTGCGCACGGCGGTTCCTTCGTCCCTGACAATGATTTTGCTGACACCCTATCGCCTGGTGGGCCATCTACTAAAAGACTGGCTGTTGGCCCGGCGACGGCGCACGCAGACAGAGATCGAGCATAAGCCTACCTTCGATTATGGTGCGACCACCAGTCTGCGTGAAATAGCCAGTTCAGCCACTTATCAGCGTCATTTCCAGCGCCTGGACCAGGAATACTACCTCAAGCTGATTGAATACCAATTATTGGTTTCCCTGACAGCGTTTATGGATGCCCATACTATCGATAGCACCCAGCTCAGGGAACGCCAGCAGGCGATTTTCAATGCCGGCATTATCTTCTCCTGAGCAATATATTACTAAATTTGGGGCCTATGTCCTTTAGGGGGAAAGCGGGGTGCAGGGGCGGCAGCCCCTGACGGAGCGCGAGGTGTCCTCGCCACCCACCTCTCCGTCCTTCCCCGGAAGGACGGAGAACCTAAATTTGTTCATTAAAATTGTGATATCGATCTTAGATATAACTAAGATCGCTTTTTTAATATCTTGTTGTCAATCTTTTGCAAAGTGTGTAAAATGAAACTATACTGTATTTTGCAGCTATATTGTTTTTAACTGGTGTCTGTTTATCCCGTATGGCGACTATTGGATGCGGTAGAGTTGGTGGGAGGAGTATATGTATGTCGCTTATGCGTGCACGAAAGCGGCTGGCACGGCAAAATCAATCTCAAATCCCCTTTCAGCCGATAGGTCGTAGTGTCAAAGCACGAATGGATAAAGTGCTGATAGATGATCGGCTTGTACCTGAATGTGTGGTGTTTCCTGCCCCTTTACAGGAAGAACTTGCGGCTCTCTGTACAGATATGAGCGAGGTCGTGGGTGGTAGTACGGTTGCCAGTGCCGGCTATCTGGGGTCAACGCTGGTGCGTTACATAACCAACATTTTTATGGCCCGTATGGTTTCGCCGGGCGTCTATGGTATGTTTGGTGAAATTTATAGCCTGACCTATATTCTGGGTTGGATGGCAAAATTAGGTTTTGATGTTGTCTTTGTGCGCCTTCTTCCCTCTTATCGCTTACAGAAAGCACCTGAGCTGATGGTGGGGTTGGCGCGTTTTATCCTATGGATCACCATTATTCTGGGCCTGCTTATCAGTTTACTCTTCTTTGTATGGACGCCGCGAATCGCCTTGCTTTTCTATCACGATACCTCCTGCCTTTTGCTTTTGCAGGAGACAAGTTTGCTTATTCCTCTCATTGCCCTCCAAACGGTCATTACCGCGGGCCTGCAGGCCTTCAAAGAAGTACTCTGGAAAATGTGTGTTGAGCGTTTAGTGCAGCCTATTCTGACGTTGCTGGTGCTGGTAGTAGTCTTTCTACTTGGGTGGAAAATGGAGGGGCTTAGCTTTTCTACCATCGCTGGCTACGCCTTTTCCGTGCTGATTGGGCAGTTTGTACTCACAAAGATTATTAAGCAGCATACTAGCCGGGTGCGTGCCCGCTATCAGGCGAGGTTATGGATGGCTTTAACGCTGCCGATGTTTTTTAATGGTCTGGTTTATGCGCTGGCCGATACCGTTAACGCGATCTTGCTTGGATTCCTGGCTATGCCCAGCCAGGCCGCCGGTTATCTGATTGCCGAGCGGGCCGCCATGTTTGTAACTATGCCAATGGCGGCCCTCTCCGTTCGCTATACCCCCTTGATTGCTGAATATTATTACCATGGTCTCCTGACGCGCATCCAGCAAATGTACATCGCCGTCACGCGCTGGTCTGTCTCATTGAGCCTGCCAATATTTCTCTGGTTTCTGGTCTTTCGACAATCAGTGTTGGAGGGATTTGGTGCAGAGTATGTTGGATATGAGAATGTGTTGATTATTGTTTGCATCGGCTTTCTGGTTTATGCTGTCCTGGGCCCGGCTTCATATATTTTTGCTATGGTCGGGCCACCACGCTTGATTATGATCAATAGCACGCTCTCTATTGGAGCCAATATCGCGCTTTCGTTTATACTGATACTCCATTATGGAGCCCTGGGAGCCGCGCTGGGAGTCTTTTTTTCGGCTATCATCACTTATGGAATGAGCTTTTGTTGGGTGAGCTGGCGCTTGAAAATGCAGCCGTTTCGCTGGGAACTATACAAGCCATTAGTTGCTGGAGGGATCGCCTCTTTGATTGGAAGCCTCTTGCTGCAATGTATCCAGTATGAAACTGCTGGCTTTCGCTGGCTTGAAATCCTCGTAGCTATGGTCCTTTTTTTTTGCATCTACTGTTACACGCTCGTCCTCTTACGCTTCTGTCCCGAAGATCTATTCGTCTTTGCGCGCCTCTTCGGCAAGTTCGGACTACGCCCGCTTACCTGATGTGCATGCATTATACACTCCACACCTCCAACCCGGCGCCGTAGGCGCCAAAGAGGAACTTAAAAAAAACCTGGAAAAGCTAAGAATAATAGAGGGTATTATCGGTAATGTGTTATGATTGCAGTAACCAATGAAAATGTAGCGTTTCCCCTGTTGCTTTTTTGCATTGTAGTGCTGCAATGTTAGCGTCCACAGCTGGAGGTTTTCATATGGCTTTTCACCCATATCGGGATACCTATCATTTATTTCCCTCTGTTCCTTTGCCGCCACTTCAATTATTGCGGCAGCGTTTCCCTCGTGAGCGCCTTGAGAACGTAGTTGAGGCGGTGGTAGAGGCTTTAGCGGGCCAGCATCTGGCTGAGCAGATCAAGCCGGGGGCTCGTATAGCGATCACGGTAGGCAGTCGAGGGATCGCGAATCGCGGACCTGGCTTTGATTGTGTGCGGGCCGTGGCCAGTACCCTGAAAGGCTACGGCGCTGAACCGTTTATTGTGCCTGCCATGGGCAGCCATGGTGGTGCCACTCCTGAAGGTCAACGTGCGATCGTAGAGAGCCTGGGGGTAACTGAGGAATACTGTGGCATCCCCATTATCTCATCTCTCGAAGTGGATCTGTTGGGTACCCTCCCTGATGGGTTGCCTGTGTATATAGATCAGGTTGCTAATGCTGCGGATGGTATTGTGGTGCTCAATCGTATCAAGCCCCATACTGATTTTACCGCTCCCATTGAAAGCGGCTTATCAAAGATGCTGGCCATTGGATTGGGCAAGCACCAGGGCGCATTGACCCTTCATTCCTGGGGCCTGGATGGCTTGCGGGTGCAGATTTCTGAGGTGGCAAAGTTTTCAGTTGCGCATGCTCCCATTTTGTGTGGGCTGGCAGTTATTGAGAATGCCTATGACGAGGTGGCTGAAGTAGTATGCCTGCCACCGGAAGGTATTGGTACTGAGCCAGAACGTTCTCCTCTTGGATCGGGCTCGTTCTTTGATGCCGCGTTTGCCGTGGAATGACCTGGATGTGCTGATAGTTGATGAAATGGGAAAAAATATCAGTGGGGCTGGTATGGACCCTAATATCATTGGACGCATGCGTTGGGGCCCACAAAAGCAGACTGCGGTCGAGGCTACCACTATTGCGGTATTGCGTCTGACCGAGGCATCACATGGTAATGCGATTGGCCTGGGGCAAGCAGATTTCACCACGGCCAGTGTGTACGAGCAACTGGATAGCCAGTCCTTTTATATTAATAGCCTTACTGCCGGTGTGATCGCGCTGAATTCTTCCAAAACTGCCGCTGATACTGGAGACCGAGCGTGAGGCGGTCGCGGCGGCTATTCGCAGTTGTGGTCGACCAGATCTTAATCAGGTGCGCCTGGCACGCATCAAAAATACTCTGAGCCTGGAATATATCCTGGCCAGCCCGGCCAGCCTGGAATTTTTACGCTCTGATTGTGATATTGAACAAATTGGGATCCAGTCAGCCTTTTTATCTGGCTGATGAGCATAATTTGTACCTTTTGAGCATATTTTGCGCGCTCACGCATAGTTCGGGCAGGCTTGCAAGGCCGACTTATTGCTCTGACTTTTGCTTGATATAAACGCGAAGCATATATAGAAAGTGAATGATGCCTTATGGATACCTCGGAATTATCTCCTACATCTGGATCATTACATACAATTCAGCCCGGCATTGTGGCGCGTGGAGAGCCATTGAGCTCAATGAGGTCGCTATTTTTGCTCCACCCTAAAGATGATGTGGCGATTGCCCGCGTTCCGCTTAGCCGCGGCGTTGTTTTGCGCCTGCCGGGTGAACCAGCCGTCTCTATAGAGGTCGCTCAGCGTGTGCTCTCGGGCCATAAAGTGGCGCTGCATGCGGTGGCTGAAGGCCAACCTGTACGTCGCTATGGATCAGTAATCGGTTTTGCCTCGCGACCAATTGCGGCCGGTGAGCATGTCCACACCCACAATCTCTCGGTTGGAGAATTGCAGCAGCAATACGAATATGGAGTAGATGTGCATCCGGTGCTTATGTGCCTGAGGGGCAGCGCCGCACTTTTATGGGATACCGCCGTCCTGATGGTAAGGTGGGGACCCGCAATTATGTGGCGATTATCAGCTCAGTTAATTGTTCCGCCTCAACGGTACGTGCGATCCAACAACGTTTTGGACCCGAAGTGATGCGTGCCTATCCCAATGTCGATGGCGTGATTGGTCTGACGCATAAGAGTGGTTGTGGGATGCGTACAGGGAGCGCCGCGGTTGAGCAACTGCAACGCGTATTGTCGGGATGGCGCTGCATCCTAATATTGGGTGCCTATCTGCTGGTTGGATTAGGTTGTGAGAGCAACCAGTTACAGGATATGATTCAGGCCATGCAGCTTGATGGGGCGCAGCAATGGAAGCAGCCATACTTTTTAACGCTGCAGGAAAATCATGGCGTGGCTCATACTGTCGCTGAAGGCGCCCGCATTGTCGGCGAGCTCTTACCACAGGTGAATGACGTGCAGCGTGAAGAAGTGCCAATTTCAGAGTTGAAGCTTGCACTCCAATGTGGTGGTAGCGATGGTTGGAGTGGTATTACCTCTAATCCCGGTCTGGGATTCTGCGTGGATGAGCTGGTGCGCCAGGGCGGGACTGCGGTGTTTGAGCGAGACCCCTGAAATTTATGGGCGGAACATATTCTCTTGCGTCGTGCCCGCAGCCGTGAGGTTGGTGAGGCCTTTGTGGAGCGCCTGCGCTGGTGGGAGCACTATACAGCTATCAATGATATGGAGATGAACAATAATCCTTCTCCAGGAAATAAGCTGGGAGGTCTGACCACCATTTATGAGAAGTCCCTGGGAGCAACCGCCAAGGGGGGCACCACACCACTCAATGCCGTTTATACCTATGCACAACCCATTACCGAACGTGGCCTGGTCGTGATGGATACACCCGGTTATGATCCTGTTTCGGTAACGGGTCAGGTTGCCGGCGGCTGCAATATCATTGTTTTTACGACCGGCCGTGGCTCGATGTTTGGCTTTAAACCTGCACCATCGATTAAAGTCTCCTCCAATACACCCCTGTATGAAAATATGCCAGATGACATGGATATTGATGCTGGCGTAGTCCTCGATGGTGTCAGTACTGAGGAAGTAGGGCGGCGTATTCTGGATGAGGTAATTGCGGTGGCCAGTGGTAAGCAAAGTAAAAGTGAGGCACAGGGACTGGGTGAAGAGGAGTTCGCGCCCTGGATACTGGGAGCCACGATGTAGCGCTTGCTCGTAGGTGCGGCCCGCCGCACCTACGTTTTGGGTGTGAAGAGCAATAAGCGCCCGCGAGGGGCGCATCTACTGCGCTTGAACTTATGCCAGTGTTGTAATTGATTGCTCGACGGAGCGCTCATTATTCCATTGGCGTGGCAGCAGGGAGCCTCGATGACTGTCGGGCCCGCATGCTTTGTCGCGTTCTGGATGGCCTGGCTTAGTTCTTCTGGCGTTGTTACTCGCACGCTCTCCGCGTGAAAAGCTCGTGCCAGGGCTATATAGTCGGGAGCTAATAGATCGGTGGCGATATAGCGGCTTTCATAGTTGCGCTGCTGATCTGTTTTTACCCTGTAAAGGTCGCGTCATTAAAAATAACTATAATGACTGGAAGCTTCTCCTGGGCTGCGGTTGCCAGCTCACTGCTATTCAAAAGGAAACCACCATCTCCGCACAACGCGATCACCGGACGTCCAGGATGTGCGACCTGCGCACCAATAGCAATTGGTAAGCCACTACCAATTGTGCAGAGCTCGGCAGGATGAATGAATGTACGTGGCTGGCGCATCGTCAGGTGCTGGGCTGCAGCATAACCCAGCATGGTCATATCCGCCACCACCACTGTATCAGCTGGCAATTGCGCCAGCGCATCTTGTACGCCTTCCAGCATATTAAAATTTATACCCTGAAAGTCTACTGTATGTAGATAGAGAGCTTCGCGTAAATCATCCAGTGCACTATATGGTGCGGTGCGCTCCTGTGGAAATTCCTTTAAAAATTTATAGAGGGCCTCTAATGCCACCCTGGCGTCGGAGATAATACCAATCTGGGTGCGATAATTGTGCCCAATCTCCGTTGGATCGATATCGATATGGATCAGGCGTTTGGGGAAAGGTAAGCGGCGGTCGGCGGTTCTTTCAGCCCCAAGCTTGCTTCCTACGACCAGTACTGCATCACGGGTCGCGATAAAGGCATCCAGCTCTAATGGGAGATTATCGTTGGTGGAAAGTACCAATGGATGTTTGGTGGGCAATACATCGTGGCTCTTACTGCCGAGGAGGACCGGGGCCTGAAGCAGTTCGGCCAGTTGGAGTAATTGTTGATTGGCATTTGCTGCCGTGACTCCGGCGCCTGCCACAATTAAAGGACGCTCAGACTCGCGTAAGATCTCTACCGCTTCTGTGAGCGCTTCGATATTGGGCAGCGGGCGCTCAAAGGGACCAGGGATTGTAATATCTACATCGGCGGCCTGGCTGAGCAGGTCGCAAGGAATCTGCACATAAGCGCCGCGTGGCCTTCCTTGCAGCATGACGCGGAAGGCATCATGAATGGCCTCGGAAATCTCTTCTACGTAGTTGACTGTGCGTGTCCAGCCTACCAGGGATTGCATGACACCCAGCTGATCTTTGATTTCATGTAATTCTCCACGGCCATGTCCCTGTGCTGCACGAGATTGCGAACTACTGATAATCAATAACGGTACAGAGTCGGCATAAGCGCTGGCCGCCGGAGTGCACACATTGGTTAAACCAGGTCCTGTGATCGTACAAACAACCCCTGGTCGTCCAGTTGCGCGTGCATAGCCTTCGGCCATAAAGCCAGCACCTTGCTCGTGGCGGGCTAGAATGTGCCGTATCCCGGATTCATTATAGATAGCATCATAGATTGGTAATGTATGAACACCGGGAATGCCGAAAATTGTATCAACATTATTTGCGCGTAATGCGGCGATGACTGCTTGTGCGCCAGTGAGATGCTGCCTGTTGGTCACGCGTGAGACTCCTCAATTATTTTTATATCAACATTTATTTAAACACAGTGATAGGACGCCTGGCCGGACGTCCCATGAATATATTAATACTCTTTTTTATTCACATGCTTTCAAGAGCCTGGTGTAAAAAGTCAATTTTTTACGAGCCAGTTACAGCTTACCACATCTTCAGTTATCAAGCACCTGCAATGGGACTGGTATCTTATTGTATAAGTTATGCGGTTCATCTTATATCCCTATGGATAAGAATTATTCCTTATTTTAGCTATCGTAGCTCGCTTGTTTTTCGATTTTAATGATTAGCGTGCGCATAGCTGCTTGCTTCAAAAAATTGCCAGTGGCGGCGGTGTGAGCAAAAATCAATTTTAATCGCTCTTTCTATGTTTCCGAGTACCCAAAAGCACCATTTTTTTAAGTTTTTGCTGTATGTTTTGCCGGAACATGGTATATACAAAGAAGAGCTATATGTGAATATGTTAAAGTGCTAATGCAGGCCCTGATTTGGGCGTATTAAAACTGAGTAGAAAGCGCTGATTGTTTATCGCGTGTCTCTTTTTGGTTTCTTTAGCCGATTGTTTTTTATAATGTGACATTAGCATGGTAACTTTTTCTAATTAAAGAGCGGCGAAGAAAGGTTTTTATTTCATTCCTATGAATTTCTCTATTAACTTAAAGCGTTTTCGTATCGGAAAGCACGAACGATACTTACTTGGTCTACTCGTGTTTGCGACATTAGTGCGCCTGCTTCTCATTTATTTTAATTGGCCCACCACTAATAGTGACGAAACAAATATGGGTTTGGTTGCTCGTCATATTGCTTATAATGGAGATTGGCCTATCTTCTTCTATGGTCAGCCATATATGGGGCCGGTAGAAGCTTATCTGGCCGCGCCATTATTTCATCTCCTGGGACCCTCGCTTTTTGCTCTACGCCTGGAACTCTTGCTCTTCTTCGTCTTATTTTTACTGGGAATGTATATTTTGACATCTTTGCTGCACACACAAAAACTGGGCCTTTTTGTGTGTCTGCTCTTTAGTTTTGGCTCCCCGGATGTAATAGCTCGTCAGTTGAAGGCTGTGGGTGAATATCCGGAGACCGAGTTTTTCGCGGTCGCTATCTGTGTAATCACTATCTGGTTAGCCCTATCAGTTTATGCAATCAGGGAAAACAAGCGCACCAGTGCGGGACGGATCTTTATCTATGGTGTTCTGGGGCTTATTATCGGCCTCTCTCTCTGGGTAGACATGTTAATCCTACCTTTTGTTTGTATGGGAATAGTTTTTTTATTGCTCTTCTGTCGACGCGAATGTTTTTCCTGGGCAGGCCTCAGCCTGGTTATTGGCACTTTAATAGGTCTGATCCCTTTGATTATCTATAACCTCAGCGTGCCATTTGACCAGAATTCGATCAATATTCTGTTACATATACATAACACGGGCACCAATGCTCATCCATCTCTCGGTCAGCAGTTTGTTGGTGCCTTTGGCGTCGGCATGCCAGGTGGACTGGGTTTAGATCCTGTTTGCTCACTGGATCAATTCCCCTATTTTGGACATGCGGCGAAATCTTGTATGTTAACCCATTTCAGTTGGAGTGCTGGCTATATTATCTTATGGTGTATTGCTACTTTTATGTCCCTCGCTACCATCCTGCAACTCTGGCAGGCGCGCCAGGGAAGCTCATTATGGCGGCCGGTATGGACATTTGAGCAGAAACGCCAGCTTATTATTGAATGTGGCCGTCTGATGGTCTTGATTTGTGCCATCGGGACCTTGTTTCTGTTTGTTACGAGTCCGGTTGCGGGCTCAACACCTGGGCCAACTTCTCGCTATTTAACATGCATGCTGATTTCAATGCCCATGATTTTGTGGCCTTTGTGGAAAGGCTTGATTGCGTCACTGATGAAATTTAAGTCGAAAGAGATACTTTTTCCTCTTATTCGGCTCACAGTGATTGGATTGATATTATTTGTCTTCGTCGCCGGTACATTTAGGGTTTTTATTGATGAGGTGCCGACTGCTCAGGCGGATTATCAGCGTCAGCAACAAGTGGTGCAGAATTTAAATAAGCTGAATCTCAAGTATATCTATTCAGAATACTGGACCTGCAACAACATTATATTTTTCAGCCAGGAAAAAATTATTTGTGGGGTTGTTACTCCGCAATTGAATGCTGGCTATAATCGTTATCCCGCTTTTTGGAAGGCTGTGCGCCAGGCATCTCGGGTAGGATATATCTTTCCCGTAGGTTCGGTTGAGGATCTGAACTTCATCAAGAGGTTGAAGATGAATGCTTTTCCCATTTTATATCAAAGCGTGCATATACCTGGATATCATGTCTACCTCCCCAAATAGCATTCACTATCAACAGAATTAGTAGATCTGTATTGCATTGAGTATGCGGGCGCATGCCCGCAAAAGAATTAGCAGACCTGTAAAGAGGGCATTCTTATCATCACTAAAGATAAGAATGCCCTCTTTATTATATTGATCGCGAAATTAGTAATTGATTTTTGTCGTTGCAAATAGATATATTTTGATGATGTAGGTCGATTGTTCATAATGAAGATAACTATAAAGTTTCCTCTGGTGCAATGTAAATTGAGAGGGCGATGTTCGTATGGAGAGGTTTCAATGCTGGTGGAGCTGGACGCACAAGAAGCAGCCAGGTTTCCGTGGTTGGGGCGTTGTCTTTTGCCTGCCCGGTAGTATGTTGATTTTATTATTGCTCTGCTGCTGTACCACTCTGGCGTTAGCACGGCCAACCCAGATTATGTATGCCGAATATAGTAGTTCGAATCCAGCGGCCAATGCTCTTTTGGCTGCTGCTCCTACCTCTGTTGCTGTGCATTTTTCGGCCCGGCTGGATATGCAGCGCAGCATGTTAGTTGTACTCGATGTCAATGGTAAGCAGGTCAGTAGCGGTTCTATGCATATAGATAGCACTGATCCCAGTACATTGATGGTGGATATGCAAGCCAATCAGTCAGAGATTTATATCGTAAACTGGCACACCGTTACTGAGGAGGGAAACTATCACGATGGTGGTAGTTTTCGTTTTTTTGTGCATATCAGCCCCCTACTCAAAAATGTTCTTGCGCAAGCTACTGCCGGAGCGTTTGCACAGCCTTCATCTCCGGCAAAGCAAGTTACAGGAGCCCATGCGGGAGCGGCTGCTGCGCCGCAGCCTGACAAGATCAGTGTCCCGCTATGGATCGCTGGTGTGATCGGGCTCTGCGGCTTAGCAGTCGGTGCTGGTGTCATGTGGTCGTTTTCACAGCAGGCGGAGCAACGGCGAGCGATTGCGTTGATTGTGCCAATTGATGATGAATGATGCACTATTTGTTAAGGTATCTAAAGTCCTCGCCGCATCAAGATTCGACTATCCTCTTGCGTGCCTGATGGATCAGTATGTCCGATCTCTTCAAAGCCGAGCTGCTGCCAGAAATGTTGTGCCTGTTGGTTGCGTTCCAGAATCGCTAACCGAATAGCCTGCGCACCCTGGTTGGAGGCCCATTCAGAAAAGATATGATAGATTCTTTCTCCTAATCTATGATTGCGTTCTTGTGGATCGAGTAGTAAAAGGTTGATATACCATTCGTATTCGGTAGGGTAGTTGCGAATGGCGTCTAAGATACCAACCAATTGTTCTGTTGGCGTAAAAATACCAATCAGTAGCTTATCATTATATGTTTTTCCCTCTGGAAGTTCGGTAAAGATATGTTGAGCTGTATCTGGTCCTGGTTTGCTGCCTGTCACGAACTCCACATAATCGGCGCAACGCTCATAGAGGTCCTGTACCCTGGCATTCTCTGCCAGTGTTAAATAGCGGATCACATAATCGGTGATCAGGGGAAGTGTTTCTTTTCTCATTTTGACAGTTACCTCTGCTCTTTTATATCTCATGCTGCCTACTGTTACGTTCCCTTCCTGTCATCCACATATAGTATTTCCTACTCCGACAGTATAGGCGGCTTAAGAGGTATAATATGCCTGAATGGTTACGTTATTTTTGTTTACTACTTCTACGTATACATATTATAAAGTGCATTCTTACCAGATCCCAGATGATCAATTAGTGTAGTGCGTGTTTGTGCCTTTGCGGGCGTGCGCAGACGCGCCCGATCTGGTTTTTATATGATGTTGTAGAAAAGGCGCAGAGCGCCTTTTCTACAACATCATATAAAAACGATTTTTAGGGTGTCGCAAACATAGCATATATGTAGGATGAGCCTGCGATCTGGGCTTATTAAAGCACTCCCAAGATGTATGTGTAAGATGAGGCTGTGGTCTGGGCTTATTGAAGCACTCCCAATATATCTTGTGCGTAGGGTGAGGCTGCGGTCTGGGCTTGTTAAAGCACTCCCAAGATGTTATGTGTAAAATGAGGCTGCGGTCTGGGCTTATTGAAGCACTCCCAATATATTGTTGTGTAGGATGAGGCTGCGGCCGCAGCCGCAGCCTCATCCTACACAACGAAACCCGGGCGAGCGCCGCAGGCGCGAGACAACCAGGCACACAATGCCCAATAATCAGTATGAAACAGAAAAAATTGATATTTTCCTGTTTCATACGTCTTTTTTAATATAGCCTTAATATAGCCTCATCTCATTACGCTCTTCTTTGGAGAGAGGAAAAAAAGGAGTATCCACATGACAAATATGCCTGCTAAAAATCCTCAACCAGAGCCAAACGTTTCAAGAGCGATTCAATGTACGAATTGTCAGAAGACCTTTGTAATCGGTCTTGCCGATGGTGGCAAGGATATTCATTTCTTAAATATGATTAGCTGGGATTGCCCTTCATGTAAGAAGCACAATCTTACACCTTTCCTCACGACCATAGCCTCTTAATGCAAAAAGTTTGTTAGTTGTTATACCTATGCTGAGAGCATGGCTTTATTGAATTCCTATGCTCTCAGCATTTTTTTTGGCTTCCCTATATAGCTGATGGGCTGTTATGATACAGCCAGATAGTAAAGAAAGGGAAGCCAAGCATATGAAGATACTTATTTTGGGTGGTACCGTCTTTTTGGGACGTGCCCTGGTGGATAGTGCTCTGGGAGCTGGTCATGAGGTAACACTGTTCAATCGCGGGACTCATAGCGAAGTCCAGTATCCTGGGGTAGAGCAATTACATGGTGATCGGACCCAGGATCTCACACCTTTACATGGGCGAGAGTGGGATGCGGTGATTGACACCAGTGGCTATCATCCCGATGTTGTGCGTGCATCTGCACGCTTGCTGGCTAAAGCTGTGAAGCATTATACGTTTATCTCCAGTAAATCAGCATATGCTGATTTTTCGCAGCCAGGTGTGAACGAATCGTCTCCTGTGGCCACGCTGACCGCTGAACAACTGGCCTCCACTGAGCAGATGCAGCCACCATATGGCGAGTTTTATGGACCTTTGAAGGCGCTTTGTGAGCAGGCGGTCGAGGAGGAGATGCCTGGCCGTGTCCTCAATTTGCGACCAGGCCTGATCGTAGGTCCATATGATGGTAGCGATCGCTTTACTTATTGGCCTGTACGTGTGGCTCGGGGAGGGGAAGTATTGGCACCCGGACGCCCTGATAAAATAGTGCAGTTTATTGATGTGCGCGATTTCGCTGCCTGGATTGTGAGTATGGTAGAAGCTGGCCAGACAGGCGTCTATAACGTTAATCGACCCGGTCAGCTGACTATGCAGCAGGTCCTGGAGGAGTGCAAGTCTGTCAGTGGCAGTAATGCAACCTTTACCTGGGTCAATGATGCTTTTCTGAATGCGCATGAGGTTGGTGCATGGATGGAGCTACCACTCTGGATTCCAGATAGTGATGCCGAGATGGCGGGCTTTTTGAGGGCCAGCGTTGCGCGGGCTCTGGAGGCTGGCTTAACCTTTCGGCCACTCGCTACCACGATTGAGGATACATTGGCCTGGGATCGAACGCGCGGGGCTGGTCCGCGCCGGGCTGGCATGGCCCCTGATCGTGAGACACAGTTGCTGGCGCTCTGGCATCAGCAGCCCTCGGCCTGAGTATGAACAATTTTGTGTATGCTGGAGTGGCAGCTTGCTTTACAGCAGCCATTCCAGCCCACATCACCAGGCTTTGGTTTAACTTAAATGTGAATGAAGGCTACCACCACAAAGGCAATAGCGGTAATCACATGCCAGAGACGAATATTTTTTTGTAGCGCCTTCTTGCGTAAAGCTGATTGATAGCGTAATCCAAACAGTACCAGGAAGGCCAGGATAATCCAGGCTACTATACCAGTTTTCATACGCATGCTGAGTTCTGTGAAGGGAAGAAAGTAGTATGCGGCATGGATAGTAGCCGCTGTTAAGACTATCCAGCCCCACAAAACATGTGATTTACGGAAAAAGAGGAAGCATTGGCGCAGTAAGCCTTGAAATGGCCTGATATTTTTCTTCTTTATCAGAATATAAAGTTGTCTGGATACCCATAGAGCCAACGAGGCCATTAATATGATTACTGCAATTTTTCCCGTGAGATTACTAATTTTTCCCAACCATCTACCGGAACCTTCATCTTTTGCTAATAATAAAGAAGCTATAGCAGCGCTATATATAAGCATAATTATGTATACCTCTCAGCATTTATTCCTTGATATTTTATCACCTCCCATATACTACATCCCTTGCATGAAAAAAAAATGAGAATAAAATCCTGTTCCTGTAAGAATATGACTTACTCTCATGATCTCCGCGATCTTCACACCTGCGTTTGAGCGCCCTTGGTGCTCAAGAAGTTTTCTTGTATGGTGCAAAAAGTGCGCCTGGCGCACTTTTTGCACCATACAAGAAAACAAATTCGGGCGCGTCAGCGCACGTCCACGCAAGAGTGGCACACTTCCCATGATGAGAGTAAGACACATTCTGTGTGTGTCTTACTCTCATGATTTCCGAGATCTTCACGCTTGAGTTTGAGCGCCAAAGGCGCTTAAGAAGTCTTCTTATGTGGTGTAAAAAAGTGCGCCCCAGCGCACTTTTTTACACCACATAAGGAAAAAGCTCGGGCGCGCCAGCGCACGTCCGCACAGGAGCGCGATGCTTCCCATGAGGATGGGGAGTAAGACACGTTCTTAAAATTGGTACCAGGGAACCTGAAAAGTGCTTGATGCACAGCTTCTTCTTTTTTTGATGATATTGTCTGCTTATTTAGTGCCTGATGTTATAATCTGAACTATTTTAGTATGTCCTGTTATCGTCTTTCATTGACATATTCTATTCTATGTGCTACATTTTTTCGTGTCGATTAATAGTCATAAGATGAGTTAAAGCTTGAAAAATCTATAGTACTTTTTAGTGTCTATATCTGATTACACATTTCAAGCAAGTCACAACTTCCTCGCCGTTAACCTCCACAAGTGCGTCATTGTAGGGCTGTGATTGCAATAGAGCGTTTTGCCTCTATGCATAAAGAGTATCTTCAGTCGAAAACCCGGCCATACACCAGGAATGGAAATACTTTGTCCAAAGAAGGAGAAAATGACATGGCAGGCAACAAATGTGTTGTATACGTGGAGCCAGGAAAAGTTGAGATCAAGAATATAGAGTATCCGAAACTAGAACTGGAGGCACAACATCGCAAATGCAATCATGGCGCCATCTTGCGTGTTATCGCTACTAATATTTGCGGTAGCGATCAGCACATGGTACGCGGACGTACTACTGCGCCAAAAGGTCAGACGCTGGGCCATGAAATCACTGGTGAGGTGATCGAGATTGGACGGGATGTCGAGTTCATTAAAACTGGTGATCTCGTCTCAGTTCCCTTCAATATTGCCTGTGGGCGTTGCCGAATGTGTAAGGCGGGTAACACTGGTGTCTGTTTGAATGTCAATCCTGCTCGCCCGGGGGCTGCTTATGGTTATGTAGATATGGGCGGCTGGGTTGGTGGCCAGGCTGAATATGTGATGGTTCCCTATGCTGACTGGAACCTGTTGAAGTTCCCTGATAAAGATCAGGCGATGGCGAAGATAAAAGATCTGACCATGCTTTCAGATATCTTTCCCACTGGCTATCATGGAGCATTTACCGCTGGAGTCACCACTGGTTCAACGGTATATGTGGCTGGTGCTGGCCCGGTTGGACTGGCCTGCGCGGCTTCCTGTCAGCTCTTAGGTGCCGCGGTCGTTATTGTTGGCGATATGAATCCCGATCGGCTGGCTCAGGCAAAGAGCTTTGGTTGTGAGACTGTGGATCTGCGTAAAAAAGCTGAGCTTCCAGATATGATTGCGCAGATTGTCGGTGAGCCTGTGGTCGATGCGGCAGTGGATTGCGTCGGTTTTGAAGCACGTGGACATGGACAAGGTGCCTCAGAGGCTCCTGCGACTGTGCTGAATGATGTGATGAGCATTACCCGTGCGGCCGGTCGCGTCGGCATTCCAGGTTTGTATGTGACGGGTGATCCTGGTGGTGTCGATGAAAGTGCCAGGAAGGGGCGTTTAGGCGTAGATATGGGTCTGGGATGGGCCAAATCTCTTTCATTCACGACAGGTCAGACCCCGGTGATGCGTTATCATCGGCAATTGATGATGGCCATTTTGAATGATAAGGTCCAGATTGCTAAAGCTGTGAATGCAACGGTTATTCCATTGAAGGATGCCCCCAAAGGGTATAAGGACTTTGATAAAGGGGCTGCTAAGAAGTTCATCTTAGATCCTCATGGATTGATCAAATAGCCAGCGTAGCTTGCGTGCGGGTGCTGAGGCACCCGCACTTTTTTTATTGTGATTTGTATACATTTATATATCTATAATGTGATTCACCTTTTTCATTTTTATATATTGTTGCAGTAAGGGTACGTCCGCGTCCTTACTACAACAATATATAAAAATTTTTGAGCGCTGCACGCGCGCTCCGTGCTGATATTTTATTTTTAATCAATATGGGGGGATGTATCCGAAAGAAAACGCGGCTGGACGGGTGTACTCCTATTCTAGCTTGCTGTAGGATTTGTATACTTTATAAATAGTCGCATTATTCTAATAGTTACGACTTTGCTTCTACGTGATTCGTGTTAGAAGGAAGGAGGGTACTGTCATGAAGAAGCAAATAGTTGAAATAAGTATGGTGGGAATGGTTGCGTTTCTGCTTGCCGTACTATTGATGGCAAATCCATTCACTACCACCCCCGCCCGTGCGGCCATTAATCCAACTGTGACAGCGGGTAAAGTCATTGATATTGATCTAACACAGCAGAAGATGACTGCCCTTGAAGGCGGTGAGGCAGTTTATTCTTCGCTCGTAATGACGGGGCGAGCAGGATTAGCGACCCCAACTGGCACCTATCATGTCTTCGCGAAAGAGAGTCCAACCACCTTCACTTCTCCATGGCCAGAAGGTTCGCCCAATTACTATGATCCAACCTATATCAATTATGCTCTGGAATGGAAAGCAGGAGGCTTCTATCTACACGATGCCTGGTGGCATACAGTGTATGGTCCCGGAACAAACGGATGGCATAATGATCCAACATATGGCTGGCAGGATGGGTCCCATGGTTGTATCTCCATGCCTTATGCGGCTGCCAAATGGCTCTATAATTGGGCTCCAATCGGAACCACGGTCCAGATCCATTATTAATTGCCGCGCTGCTTGTACGGCAAAAAGGCTCTCTGTGAGGGTTTGAACCGCACAGGCAGCGCGCGCCTGGGGGCGCGTCAGCGCTCCCAGGCCAGGTGTTGTCTTCTAGTGTGTGTGTAGCGTTACCAGGCCAGCGGGAGGGACCGTCAGGGCATGCAAGCCTGCGCTTAAGGTGAGTTCTCTTTGCTCGACACTATTGCCCCGGCAATCATAGATGTGTAGCTGGCGTGGTCCACTATCTTCCGTGACATCCAGCACGAGGCGCTGACCCAGGGTGCCATTGATAATGATCAGTTCTGGTGGCAGCGAAGCTGGAATGGGTAACACGTTATCCAGATAGGATACGATCAGGTGCTTTTGTTTGGTGGCAGCGCTGACGGTTGGATAGAGCACTTCTGGATGTGAAGGCATCAATGTGCCGTCCAGTAAGACGTCGCGTTGCTGGCGCCAGAATGTCAGCCAATAGCGCACAACTTCTAAATGAGCCGCTGGTATTTTATCGAGCAGCACCGAGATCTGTGGGACCGAGAAGAGGACGTTGATCAGTTGTAAGGCGACGACCTCGGCTGGCTCATCTGGATGCCACATCAACATGTCCGCATGGGCTGCGGTCTCACCGCACAGCAGGCGTATGTCCAGCGTACGAACACGATTAGTGATAAACTCATAAGGGCAATCGCCTGCACGGAACATGTTGCCGTATTTGCGCATGAGTGGCCCGACGTAGGATTGGCGGAACTCGATCAAGATATCTGGTTTTAAGGCTTTGAGGCGCGCCATGACATCTGTCAGCAGGCGATCAACGGCCTTATCGATGGATTGCTCATCACGCCCGTCTTCGCCCGCTGTAATTGGCCTGACAGCAACTGACGCCGGGGCTGCTGGATTTTGAGGGAAACGCGGTTCCGCTCGAAAAGCATCCACGAAGTCCAGTTTAAAACCATCTAGATCCCATTCAAGCAAGGCTTTTTCATAGAGCTGGATCAAATATTCGCGCACCTCTGGATAGCGTGGGTCCAGTACTCCAGCCCCTAGTCGCTCGATGGTATAGAGCAGACGGTTTTCAAAGCGTGACCAGACCTTGCTCTCTTTGCCCCACAAATGGAACTGAATACCATAAAATATACTTCATGCCTGACGCGTGTACGTTGGCCACATGCGCTTTCATGTCGGGAATCTTCTCTGTCGCGACTTCCCAATCGCCGCAATAAGCATAGCCGCGCTCATTATTGATGGTTTGCCAGCCATCATCCACAATGACCGCTTCACAACCGAGCTCTTTCGCAATGCGGCACTGGGCCTCCACCGCAGCTGGCTCTAAGTGTTGATGGAAGCTATACCAGGTCGAATACATTGGCAGCCGTGCGTGTTCAGGGGCAGGCAACGGTTCATACCCGGACTGTTGGGCCCACCACTGCTGCACCTCATGCAAGGCCCTATAGTAAGGGAGCGCACGCATATCCAGGCGCAACGTCGCCTCATAGTGAGATAATTCTGGTGAAGATTCCACAAAGAGATCCAGCGAGCAGTGTAGCTCTCCCGTCTCTTCGCTCACCCCGGTTTTAATCTCAACGGCCTCTAGCGCATCTGAGAAGGCAAACGTGAGCCGGTTTTCTCCTTGATAATTATAGAGGCTAATGACTGGCATCTGCGATGTCACTTTGGCGATATTTCCTCGGCTCCAGTCAGGCGCTATGCTTTTGTTGCGATCACTGCCAGAGTACCAGATGCTATAAATATCATGCATCGGCAGTGACCAGCTGATGTGGATGCGGGGAACGGGACTGGCCTGCCGACTATTGGCCGTAATGTGTAATGAAATGCGTGTCAGTCCAGCTTCTATCTCGGTCGCTGTATGTGTTGCTGTAAAGTTGTCACCAGTGCCTGAAATAGAAATTGTTGGTGTTGTAGTACGAATAGTTGTCATAACATTAAAACTCCATTGTTAGCAGTTCACATTGCCATAACCGAGAGTCTACCATATAAATAGCGCTTTATCCATCAGATATATTCAGGCAAAGATATTGCAGGGCTTTTTCATGTTCGTCTAGAGATCACGAGCAAGCGAGAAGATGGACATGCTTTCAGGGGTAGTATGTATTTGGTTCGATGAGTATACTGTATAGAGGAATCGTGACAATTAGCAATGCTGGATAGCCTGTTATATTGCTATATCTAAGAAATGACGCAAACCGATTAAGTTAGCTGCACTGAACAAAGGAGCATCTGTAACGTGGATAGTGTTGAGTTCGTCGACTATATTGAACCCTACATTGAAGCATCTGTAGATTACATTGTGCAGTATATGCAACAGGAGGGGCTGTATACAGGTCATCGCAATGATGCGTTCTGGAATATGTTGTTTGAAGAGATTAGACACTTTCTGATACGTACATATGATACTTATGAGGTTGAAGAGCTGCCTGAAGCCGAGGCTACCATGTGCTGGGCCTTTGGCTATCATGATGATGATATAGCTGGCTGGAGCTGGATCCGTGGCGAAGAGAAACATGCTCGTTATGAAGAAGGGCCAATCATTCGTGCGTTGATCAATTCTCGTATAAGTGTGCCTTTATTCTACGAGAGATATCCCAAAAATCATTGGATTGAGATCTGGTATGGACCAGGCACTATCAAATTGATCAGAAATGAAGGTGAGCGCAAATTGCTCACCATGCCCGGCTTCATGGAGGCTCGTATCGAGCTGATGCAGCGCCGGCTCAACGAATACTATAGCAAAGACCACCAGGAAGAACGAGAAATTGAGGCAGAGGATGCTGAAGGTATCGTGGTAAAAATGCGCCAGAAGCTACATGCCGAGCTACCCGGTGGCCAGAAAGTCTATTACTACACCTGCCAGATTGAGCAGCCGCGTGGTTTAATCCAGTTCAGTAGTGAAAAGTTTCCCTCCCAATCCCTCGATGAACTTATTTTGATGCTCTGCTATGATGTGGCGGGTTTTGAGCGCTTCTTCACCCGCAATCGTTTTGAGGAATTGATTGGCCCTCATGGCAGTAAAAATGCTATCGCTGGCTGGCAGGTTGTCTCGCAAGCACAACAGGTAGCACTGGAACGTATTAAGTCGCAAGATGGTGAGCGCCAGGCTTGATTAAATCTCCACTCTAGCCTTTGGACTGACGAATGCATGGTTAGCATCCGTCAGCTGGGGTGGTATGTTAATACGCAGGTTGTTTGATTTGTGAGCGTTGTTCGCGCATCAGCCAGACATAGCCATCTTCCAGGCCTGGCTCTGTCTGCGTGGCGCTCACCCCTTCTATCCGGTTGATGGAGGCTTCATCGCCAACCACCCGATATTGTATGCCCCGCTCAGTATGTATGGTTGAGACAACAATGAGATCGCCCTGCGGCTTTTGACCCTGAGTGGTAAGGAGCCAGACCTTGCCGGTCGTCTGCCGTATTAGCTCAGCCGTCGTGCCGTGAAAAATAACTTCACCGGTCCGCATGACCGCCAATTTATGACATGTCTGAGCTATATCCTCAACGATATGGGTTGAGAGCAACACAGTGCGATTTTCCCCCAGATCGCTGAGCAGATTGCGAAAGCGAATCCTCTCCTCTGGGTCCAGGCCAGCGGTTGGCTCATCCACGATCAAGAGCTGAGGATTATTGAGTAGCGCCTGCGCGATGCCAACGCGGCGTTTCATTCCTCCTGAGTAGGTTTTCAATTTTCTATGGGCCACATCGCTCAGTGAGACCATTTCGAGCAGCTCCGCGACTCGGGCTTTGCGCTGCTGGCGATCGTTCAAGTCCTTCAAAATGCCAACATAATCCAGAAATTCACGCGCGCTTAGATCTGGATACATCCCTAAATCCTGGGGCAAATAACCCAGCGTCCGTTTAATTGCTGTACGGCCTTTTTCTGTTGTGCCATCATATTGGCCTACCTGGATGCTACCGGAAGAAGGATAGAGGATGCCTGCTAGTATGCGCATCAAGGTGGTTTTGCCAGCTCCATTAGGCCCTAACAGGCCAAACATGCCATGTTCAATGGTTAGATCCAGACCCTTTAAGGCTTGTATATTGCCACGATAGGTTTTTGTCAGGCCTTCGAGAATTATTTCCATGCTAGAGCTCCTTGCAGGTGATACTATTATTTATTGCTGTGCTTTTTGCCAGCGCAAAACTTGCCAGAGTACACAGAGAACCAGGATAGCCATACCAACCAGGAGTGAGAGACTTTCCCAGCCTTGAGCTGGGGTGGCATGTAGATTTGTGTTATGCAGCCCAAAGATACCTGTGATCATAAATCTGCCCTCGGGAGTTAGTATGGTGTCCGATATAGTTGGAATTCCGTTGGTGGGGCTTAAGAAGTTGCCCCAGAACCAGTAGCCGACGAAACAAAACTGGTAGAGTGGTACCCACATAATGGAGGGGCAGGCCAGCGAGAAGGCACTGATGAATAGAATGCCCGGCAGGATAATGATGCTGAATACTGGCAGGGCCAATAGGATGCTTTGTATATTTCCTGTGCGATAAAGGATAAAGCCAGTGCCAAGTAGAAAAAAGAAAAGCATCGGCAGTAATGTCGCACTGATACTCCCTAGATACTTTCCTACTAAACGAGCGCTGAGCGCCCCTGGCATGGCTGTAAATAACTCGTCTACCTTTGTACGCCTGTCTCTAGGCAGGCGGTCAGCTATCATACAGCCAAAGGCGGCTGGTAAAAGAAAATTAATCAGAGCGGCCAGTTCAGCCATGGTCTGAGTGATGGGTAATTGCAGGTAGCTATCAGTAAAGAAATTTGTATTTGGCCAGCGAGCATAGAGGGCAATTTCTAATAAGCCTACTAATAACATCGTTATCCACAATGAACGTCGCCGTACTTGCATTAAAAATTCATAGCGAAATGTCCCACCGAATACATTAATCTGAGTGCTCATTCTTCAACGCTTCCTTTCAGCATTCGTTCGCTATTACGTAAGAGTAGCCAGCCCAGCACGAACAAGATGATGGCGGTTGCGGTTAGTTCAATGCGCGTAACCAGAAAGTATTTGTTGTATTGTTCCCACGTGGCATCTGTTTGTGGAAAACCCAGTAAAGTAGCTGGGAAAAGAAGGAATGGACGCAGCCAATCTGTCAAAGCAATGAAGTCTTTGAAGATGATTTCAGCAATCCAGATGCCGCCCAGGAGTGCTACCCCGGCTGTACGACTCTGTAAGAGGAGCGCGAAGCAACTACCAACGGCCAGGCACCAGAGCAAGGGGGCCAGCCAGATCAATTGGATGAGTAGCAATCTGACCAGTGGTGACCAGTTTTGCATAAAGCTGGGCAGGTATATCAGGTGCAGGCCGTTCATGCTGTTAATATAGATGAGCGCCAAGCTTACTGATAGAACGAGGAGACAGCTAAAGCGTAAAACAGCCGTATGATGATATTTATGTGGCACCGTCAGCTGCAGCTCTAAGGCCGCATCCTGGGCGATCACTGTTCCAATGATGGCACCCATGGCGATTGGTAACATCATCTCAACACCGGCCAGTAAAGTGCGCGCCGGATTTACCTGCCTGGAATTGAGCAGAAAGGCGAGCAGCACAAAACCAAGCAATAGCATCAATGGGGTGAGGATGGACCGTTTTCCCAATAGTTTTATCTCATAATAGAGCCGATCTAACAACATAGCTCCCTCCATTTTGTATTTGGTCAGCATTAGATTGATACCAGGCGTGGTTGGCGTGGCGCATACATTACCGCAACGATTAACAAGCAGAGTGCCCCGACAAAGAGCCATGGATTGATTGGGCCGTTAATGGCAAGTGATAAGCCAATACCTGGCATCCCCTTATCCATATGAAAGACCAGCATCTTTAAAGCCTCTACGATCAGGGTAATCAACAATGAGATCCAGGAGCTTATCAGTAGCGAAATTGAAAATGCTATGGATGCAAACAGGATCACTGGTCCAAGCCAGGAATGGATGATCTCCCAAAATCCTCCTCCATGCAGCATGGCCATAATTCCTGAAGCGATGAATGATAGCAGTAGATGGTAGCCAACTACCCAGAGGAACCTGAAAAACATCATGCTACGTATCGAGGTGGCTGTCGAAAGTGTCAACTCCAGGCCCGGATCGTTTTCTCCACCATAGAGAAATGCTGTGCCCGCGCCTGAAGAAATACAGGTAAAGAGGGTCAGATATAATGTAGCATCTTTAATACTGGCGTGGTTAAATAACAACGTTTTGAGACTCAATATGGTCCCTAAGATGATGATAAGGAGACCTCCAATCCAGATACTGCTGTGAAGTAATCTACTTTGCTTTTGAAAAATCACGCCGTAGTGCGCGCAGGTATTTCTTATCTCTTTAAGTGCTGTATGCCCGGCCAGTCTTCTTCTCGTTACTGTTTCAATCATCGGTGTTGGATCCGGGATAGGAGTCAGGGCCTGTTCACTTTCTTGCCTGTTCAGCGCATAGTTTGCCGCCTCACGTACCGTCCCATCAGGATCGTGCCTGGCCAGGCGTAGCAGGGCATTTAATAAGTCTGGTGTTTTTCTATTGAGCTCCCCCAGGGCCAGCACTGCCATCTCACGTACCTCCCATTCGCTGTCATTTAGTGCATGGAGTAGATATTCCAGCGCCGTGCTTTGTGTCATATGACCAAGCACTCTTAGTGCCGCGACCCGTACCAGCCTATGTTCATCCTCCAGGGCAGATTGGAGTAACGCTAATGTCTCCAGATCATCTTGTCCGTCCAGGGATCGTACGGTGGCCGCACGTATCTCCCAGGCTGGATCAGTAAGTCCTTTCTGAAGTTCTGCCAGGGATTGACCGGGCTGTAGATAGGGTTGCCGCTGCTCAAGGCGGTTCAATACGCTAGCAAGAAGGGTGTCTGGAGCTTGTTTTTGATCATGCCAGGTATTTTCTATTTCTTTTGCTGCATTGCACTTTTGGGGTTCCATCGTGTCTCCTTTCGTCCTTCCTGCTCTGGCGCTGCCTCGATGAGCTTACGGAGCTGGCGTATCCCACGTGAGATGGAGGATTTCACTGTTCCGATTGGTTGATCGAGTAAGTCTGCGATCTCTTGATAGCTGAGATGTTCAAAATAATAGCAGGTAATAGTGATGCGATATCTTTCTGGTAGTTGTGCTAGCAGGCATGCTAATTCTTGCTGCTGCTCTATATGTTCAAAGAGCATTTCAGGTTGCTCTTCCATACGATCTTCGATCTCCAGTGCTGCGCCTTCCGCCTCCATATCCAGTGGCACAACGTGCAGCCGTGAGCCTCGTAGCGAATGTGTATAGACATTTAAGGTTACACGATAGAGCCAGGCTTGCAATTTTAATGTACGTATACGCTCGGGGGGATAGTTTTCCAGTGTTACATAAGCGCTTATGAATGCTTCCTGTACAATATCTTCTGCATTTTGCTGACTACCGGACAGGCGATATGCAAAGGTATAGAGACGATGTTGATAGCTCAGTACCATCTGCTGAAAGTGGAGATGCAGGTCGGTAGCGAGCAATATTAATAGATCTTTTTCGTGTTGGCTCATAGCGTGTTTTATAATTTGCTCCACGTAATCAGAAATACGGGCGCTGCTGATAGAGTTTGGTATTCCTGATCGAATAGCATCCCTTCTAATCAGAATTTGTCTTTCCAACTTATAAATACCAAAAGCCGTCTTCGTAGTTGCAATCTAATGCAAGAGTTTTTATAATTGGGACTAGTACTTTGTTGAGCGGCTATATAGTCATCGTTAAATTTTAGATACTGTGCTCGTTTCTATGTTGTAAGTGGAATGTAAGTCTTTCAATAGATTGCATCCAATGAGATGCAAATATGCTGAAAAGTTTCTGTAGACCTTGGCGAAGAATGTGCTTCTTTAGAAGTATATGGGATGGGCAAGTATTCTGAAGTCGCCCTATGTTCTTGGATTTGTCTTTAACTATGAGGAGAGTATATGCAGTGTCGTGTATGTGGAGCGCCCCTCCCACCTGGTGCTAATGCTTGCCCTACCTGTGGTTCAGCTGTACCGATTTCGAATGTCAATGCACCTGGGCAGTTGCCACCAACTGCTTACCCAGGACCTACCCCTCCTACTACTTATGGAAATGCGCCGATGCCTCCGCCCCCAAATTATAATAATAATCCTAATCCCTATCAGCAGAGGCCGTCATCGCCCTACAATCAAGCGGGTCAGGGGGCTCATCGCCCTATAATCAGTTCAAACCAGCGGGCTCATCGCCTTACAATCAAGCGAGTCAGGGGGGGCATCGCCCTATAATCAGCCCGGGCAGCAATATCCACCATCATCCTTTAATCAGCCTGGAGGATATTCTGGCGGTCCATCATATGCGGCGGCTCCAGGCCCTGGTGCGCCTTATGCTCCACCCGCTAAGAAGAAGAAATCGCGCGCAGGTTTGATTATTACTATTTTGGCATTGGTACTGATAATTGCCTGTGTAGGTTCCGTGGTATTTGTAAATAAATATATTAATGGCAATACCACCGACACCAATACGAATACCCCGACGGTCACAACTCCATCGGGAAATCCAATTGACCCTCAGGCTTCGGCAATTATTATCCATCCCCAGACGGCAGGTGCCATTGATAAGACAACCCTGGAGCCAAAGGCGGGCACAATCAAAACAACCTTTAAAGTCAATGATCCCATTTATGTCACTTTTAACCTTGACCCTAATAAGTATGATGTGACAAAAGAGAAATCCTGGGTGAATGTGCGCTTCTATAAGGGTAAGCAGAGTATTTTGAAGGACGATCCGTTGGCTGTAGATAAAGAAGAAACCGTCGGCTACTTTGGTGCACAATATTATCTGGCTACCCCGGATGGAGCAGCTGAGATCTATTGGTGCCATACATCGACATGCAGTGATGGAAAGTTGGCCCAGGTGGTGCATTTTACGGTGACTAACTAATAAGTAGCACACCTATATAAAAATGAGGACGGGGTGTCCTGGTGGTAAATCTTGCCCTGTCCTTATTTTTCTCCCCATATGGTCGTGAGATGCCAGTGCGCACGGAAATTAGTGTCGAGCATCTCTCTAAAGGCTCTCTGGCAGATTTCCCAAAAATCCTCTTTTGTACTTGTAATATTCTGCCACTTTAGTATGAATGGCTCATAGAGCGCGCACAATGTCCTGTAGTTTTCATACATTCTTTTGTTCGCACTTGCTCTGGCCGAAAAATCCAGTCTATACGGTTTTAGTTGAATAGATTTAAATCTATGTTGTTGCAAAAGTTGCTGGATGAGCTGGGAATTATGGAATGCCCCTTTCCCATTAGAGCATACCTGTTGGCCGGCGTTGGCAAATGCGGTCGAGATGACCATGTTCAGGTTATGCAAGGCTGGCATATTGCATTCAATGGTTTCGCTGACAATCAGCCGTAAGGTTCCTCCGCTATGCAGCAAGCTATGGCTATTGAGGATAATTGCGGTGTAGTATGATGGAATAAGCGATCCAAGAATCAAGTTTAGATTGATCAGATCGAAAGACTCTGCCGGGAAGTTTAACTCGTTAAGGATATCCATGGCATAAAAATGGACATTGGCTAATCTGCGTACCCTGGCATGCGCTCGGGCATAGTCGATCGCCGCCTCATTTATATCGACGCCAGATACCTCTATCTGTGGATAACCCTGGGCCACATCCAGCGCCCAGCTGCCTGGACCACAGGAAATATCTAGTATGGTGTAGGTTTCTATCAGGTCAGCGGGCTCTCGTTCCGTAAATAATCCACCCATAGCCTCTGTTAATAAACGACTTAAATCGAATAAGTGCGCTATCTGGGCTGCATTACCAGGATCGGCCTGGTGCGATGCGTGATTGTGTTCTTCACAGGATTCATGTGCTACCATGGATATCTCCGTTTGTGGTGTTGGTGATTGACGTAGGATGTACATGTGCTACATGGGTGACATGGACGTTGGCCTCAAGCATAGCTCCCACAGAGCAGTAACGTTTTTCTACCAGTTCCAATGCTCGTTTGACCACATCTGCATTGATATTCGGCCCACTAAAATGGTGCTCTACTGTAATGGTGTGAAAAATTTGTGGTGGCTGCGGCGTTTTTTCTCCCGTTACCTGTATAGTATATTCAGTAATAGTTTGTTTCATTTTATGTAATATGGGCATGATTGCCATACCCGCACAGCCTGCCAGGGCGGCCAGCAGCAACTCGGTGGGGCAAGGCCCCTGGCTCTCTTCTGGACTGATATCCGCCGTATCTAATAGCATACTGTGCCCGGAGCCCGTTTTGATCGCAAAGCTGAGTCCACTACCTGACTTTGCCTGTACATTCATAGTTGTATTCATGGATTTCTTACTCCCTTTGAATAAGATTACGCATCATTGAGCGTTTGGTTGTTGCCATAGCCGAGTTTCCTTATACTAGAGTTTATGGTGGTTAGAGTGGTATGGCATCTCACATGAAAAGTGGATCTTCGCGTATACGTATACGTCATTTATAATTGTGGTTGAGCTATCAGTTAGAAAGGATGCTAATACATTTATGATGCAGATTGAGCCAATTATATTAACGGGCAAACTGGTACATTTAGAGCCATTACAATTGAGTCACGCTGAAGATTTGTTGCGGGCGGCCCGGTCACCTGAAACCTGGACCTATATGCCTGCCGATCCTTCTCTCTCTGCCGCGCAGATGGAGCAATGGATTGCTGAGGCATTGAGTCTGCAACGGGCTGGTGAGTGTTTGCCATTTGCCATTATTGATCGGCGCGATGGCCATGCGATTGGATCAACGCGCTATTTGAATATTATGCTTAAGGATTATGGTTTGGAGATTGGCTGGACCTGGATCGCTCCGGAAGTGAGGCGTACCGGTGTGAATACCGAGTGTAAATATTTATTGTTGCGCCATGCTTTTGAGGAGCTACAGGCTATTCGTGTGCAGTTGAAGACTGATAGCCGCAATCTGCGCTCACAGCGTGCCATAGAACGAATTGGGGGCGTCAAAGAAGGGGTGTTGCGTAATCATATGATTATGCCCGATGGCTATTATCGCCATTCGGTCTACTATAGCATTATCAATACTGAATGGGCCCAGGTTAAAGCTGGGCTGGAAGAAAAAATGCAATAGAATTATTGCATTTTTTCTTCTGTCCAACAGGCTACTATATATATTTATCTTGCATACATGCACTACGCGCCTGAAAATCATTCAATTGTGTGCAGAAAATGAGATTTGCTCATTTTCTGCACACAATTGAATGTAAGTGGTATTAATTGAGTTATTTTTATAATAAGTGACGACAGATGTGCAGAGCACGTCTGTTGTCACTTATTATTTATCTGTTGATGAGTCGCAGATGCAATATGCAGCTGGCATATGAACTACGCCCTAAAGGTAAGGCAATGCCTTGATTCATCAGGGCGGCGCCAGAATATTCCTGTGTTTCATTATCGGTCTGGCCTAGAGATTGTACACTGTAGCGAGCGGTTGGCTGTAAGCCCTGTAGACGTAAGCGGGGCGCGACCTCCCAGAAGGGATTGGTGCGCCTGAAGGCGAAGACTACCGCTTCAGAGGCGTCAGTGGTGAGGCTTTCTACGGCAGCCCAGTTACCTTCGGTGGCCGTGGGTGAGATCAGCCAGCTTTGTTCGCCATCCTGTACAATGGGACGAATTTGTTTGTAGACCGCAATCCAACGTTTGGCCTCTGCCAGGTCCTCTTTACTCCAGTGCATTAAGTGCCCGCCGATGCCCAGCATACCCATCATTGCGACATGGAAGCGATAGGAGAGCGGGATCTCATTCCAGACGCGATCGCTGGGGGTGTCGGTGACCCAGTCACCCATGACACGGCCGGGTAGGATGTGAGAGATGCCTTCCTGGATGAAGAGACGGGCATCTGGATGCGTATTGTCGCTGGACCATACCTGGTCTGTACGTTCCAGGATACCCAGGTCGGCGCGGCTACCACCGCTGGAACAGGATTCGATGCTGAGGTTGGGATGACGTGCCCGGAGGGTATCCATGATAGTATAAACGCCCTCAACATGCCGTACCCATACTTCTCGTCCGTTATTGCCAGCTGCGACATATTCGGGCCAGCCAGGCTCTGAGATAGGCCTGTTCATATCCCATTTGATGAAGCTGACGTTATGATCACCAATCAATTTATCCAGTACCGTAATCAAGTATTCCTGTACATCCTGGCGTCCAACATTGAGGACAAGTTGGTTGCGCGCCTCACTGCGGGGCCGGTTGGGGAAATGATAGATCCAGTCTGGATGTGCTCGGTATAGATCGCTATCGGGATTGACCATCTCTGGTTCGACCCAGATACCAAATTGCATCCCTAGCTCATTGACACGGTTGACCAATGGTTGCAGGCCATTAGGAAATTTCTGTGGATCGATGCGCCAATCGCCGAGTCCAGCATGATCGTGGTTGCGCGCTGGAAACCAGCCATCATCTACTACAAAGAGCTCGACTCCCAGTTCTGCTGCCCGTTCAGCCAGTTTACTCTGTCCTTCTTCAGTGACATCAAAGAAGGTTGCTTCCCAGGAATTATAGAGTACGGGCCGTGGTTGGCTGGCCTGGGGCTGGGGCAGTACATGCTCACGGATATAACGATGCAGGCGGTGGCGGCTCCCATTGATACCATCCTGGGCAAAACCAGCCACAAAATCTGGTGTCTCAAAGCTTTGTTGTCCAGCCAGCGTCCAGGCAAAATCATGGTCATGGATACCACCAGCGATTGCGGTCTCCCCAGTGATGCGTGTACTGACACGTAAGTTCCAGCTACCGCTCCAGGCGATGGTGCCAAAGTATACCTCGCTCAGTTGCTCCGTGGCTTGAGTATCAATGGCAAACCAGGGATAGGCATTGGAGCCGGTCACGCCTTTGCGCGACTCGATCTGTACCGTACCTGCTACCACTGGTTGCCGTTGAATGCGTGTCTCTCCTCCCCAGTGACCAGCCAGGGTGGTAAGGTGCCGAGGCGTAAACTGCGCTGGCAGATGCCAGACGGCCGAGAATGCCCTTTCCAGCAGAATTGCCTCATCGCCCTTATTATGGAAGCTGGCAGAGCGAATGATCAGATCGTTTTTGCTATCGACGCGATAAGAAAGTATAACATCTAACGGATAAACGGCGTCCCGTAAGCGCAGGCGCAGTTCTGGCAATCCCTGGCGCTCACCAATCTCCGCGCCCTCAAAGCGCAGATCGATATCGCGTGTGCCATCGGCAAATACAGCCTGGGCTGCGAACTCACCATAGCGTAACCCGCCCAGGGCGGGATATTCCTCGCGCGCCAATGTCAGGGTTACATCTTGAGAACTCCGTTCCGCTGGCAGTTGAACGGACGGAAGATCGTTAAACGATGGCAGGCGTGCGCCCCAATATAATTGCAGGAGTAATCCCTCTTCAGTAACTCCCAGTGCGTAGCTGCTATGCTCGGTCACCAATAGCCAGCTCTTATTTCCGGCTTGTTGATGAATCCCAGTTGCAATCTCCCCGGTAATCTTATCGGTTTGCATATTGATCTTTATCCTTCTTTTACCGTTTATATAGTATAAGTGTAATCGCTTTGGTATAAGTTAGCGTTTCTATTAAATCCTGTCAATGCCTGGCCTGTATCAATCCGGTCCCCCGCTTTTATTTTCCTTATTATCTTCAAGCAGCAAAATAGGAGAAAAATTCCAAAGGGTGAATTCTACAATTCTTTATGCTATACTTTCACTAGTCTCTCTTATGGAGTAACAAGCTATAATAGAGCTTAAAATGAAAGTCTGATTTGAGGAAGTGGTGGATTGGAGGGCGAGAAAAAGATGCTCGATTTAAATGATCCAGTTGTTAAGCTATTTTTTACTGATGGTGGTAATGGAACCTGGAGATGTAAAAATGGCGTCATACTCCTTGGGGCTAATCTGACCTTCTATCGTTGTAATGGTGGCCCGGCTATATTTGGTATTCCTCTCACAAATGAAATACGCTTGCCGCAATATCCGAATACGGCTATTGTGCCATGTGAACGGGCGATTATTGCGTTTGACCCTGAGCGTAAAATTGATGCTCCTCCTATCAATAGTCCATGCTATCTACTCCATATCGAGTCGGGAGTCGGTCAGCAACTCTTACTCCAACGTTCAAATGCGCTGATCCAAAGCCTTTCAACTAAATTGACTCAGATCCATTCCCTGTCTCAGATCTAAATTCCCCACTGAGGAGAGCCAGCCCGGTTCTCCTCTCCCGTTTACTTCGCCTCCAGTGCATATCCTCTCCCATCTCTCTTCTATAAGCATTAAATGCGTGCATTTATATATATGAGTTTATGAATAATGTTACCATTATAAACAAAACTACCTTTTCTATAAGTGTACAATGTGCTAGAAGTGTGATATAGTGTTTTACTTATTGGACCATTTCTTTATAAGGCTGAGATCTAAAGATCATTATTGATGAACCTATGTGAATAGCTATTGTAAAGCGGCTATTCTTACCTTGTATTTACTCTCTTTTTTTGCTACTGACGTGATGTGATGTGGGGAGGAGGTGGTTGACTATATTGAGGATGCTTTGATTGGATTGTGAGTGATTTGGCTTCTTGTATTAGAAGAAAGGAGTAATACAATCGTATGACTCAGATAACACAGACACGCATGCATATCGGCCCCATCCAGATTGGCATCATTGTGTGTGCGCTGGCTACAGCGTTGATTCACCTTTATGCGGCAGTTCAGCCAGGCGAAGATTTACGTACCTGGTTTATCCTCAATTGTATAGGCTACCTTGTTCTACTGGCTGCATTGTTTCTGCCTCAATTGCTTGCTTATCATCGATTGATCAATTATGTCTTGATTGCCTATACAGCGATCACAATTATTATGTGGTTTCTGATTGGCTTGCCATCTGAACCTATTGGCTATGTGACCAAAATCATTGAAGTGGCCTTGATTGCATTTCTGGTGGCCGAGGACCTGCAGGGGCGCCGGCATTCCTCAACCTTTTCTGCCTGATGTAGTCGTGCCAGCCTTTCGTTTTCCTACTCTACTATTGTTAGTTACGGGATTATCCCATTTTTAAGGTGCAGGGATGCATCACCCCCTCCTTATTCCCCTACGCTTATATAATCGTTCCTTCTTGCTTATCCCTTCTCCTCTGAAGCCTTGTGTGGCTGGTGCATCCGTGCTTGCGGTTGTGCCAGCCATTTTTGTATCTGGTCTGAGCCAATAAGATAGGTGGAAAGCCTAGCGAATGTACATATAGTGATAGATGTGTTGAACAACAGATAGAACATATAAGGGCTGGTAGGGTAAGTTGTGCTGGCTAGATAGAATGGTTTAGATATCATCCCTGGTTTCACGAAAGCGATTGTTGGTGTAGCGAGTTACTACTTTGCGCCAGAAGGCCTGTGCTGACTCGTTTTCTACATCTTGTCGTACGCGCCAGCGGCCTGGAAACATATCAAAAATATGATGCGCCACCACCTGTCCCAATCCTTGATGGCGGTATTTGCGTAAAATAAAGAACTCGATCATACTATAGGTCGCAGGCTCTTCTATTTTTTGTACCAACACAAAACCAGCTAATTTATGTTCTACGCGGATCAAAAATGGGAAGCGGTTGGCATCGGTCCAATAGTGGTCTAAATAGGGATAGTCGAAGAGTCCGTTATCACCAATACTTTTGGCTGTAAACTCGCTATAATCATGCTGGCAAAGCTCTAGCAGGTTCCTGACAATAAATTTCTCTTCGTTCGAGGCAATATTAATTTCAACCTTCATACTACAAATGCCTTTTCGTATGTAGTAGTGTGCGGTGGAGAGGCGGCCGTGGCTGCCTCTCCACCGCACACTACAAACGAGAAATATTAAAGAGAATGTTGCCTCAGGCCTTTTTGGCCTGGCGCATGATCTCTTTGAGCTGCTCGTAGTGCATCTCGCCATGTACTAGCCCGAGTGCGTAGCTACCAATGGCGTTCATAGGACCAAGAAATGGGACGCGAACAGTCGTGGTTGTGAGGTCAGGCTTGTCCGGCCATGCTTCCAGATAGGCATTTGTGATGCGCTGACTTTCGTGTAAGCGGGCCTGTAGCTGCTCTACCGTCGTAATGCTTTCCCAGGGCGTCTCGGTGTGCAGGCGTTGCTCGATGGCAAAGCCACGTGTGAGCAGCGCGGCTGAAGCGGCTCCCTCTTCCAGAGACGCCGTCAGGTGAGCGATAACGTGTCCCAGGGTCCAACCATGTTCGCCTTCTCCTGCCTGAGGATCTTCGGGGACCAGGGTGACATCGGCATCGCTGACATTAGCGATGATGGCCTGTATTGTGCTGAAGAGCTCGTTGGTTTCAGCGCGCAGATCAGCATAGGTGAGCGATTTCGTAAGGTCGTTATATGAAGCTTTTCCTGCGCGTAAAGCCCCAAAGTCAATTTGTAACATATATAAACTCCATCTGTTAAAAGTTGTATTGCTGGCGAGAAGAATTTCTGACCGCTAACAAATACTCTCTTATATATGCACAAAACCAGTTGTATTGCCAATAGAGTATTAAACTTTATTTGTTGGGTGTCGGTGTTGGCGTGGGGGCTCGCAGCGGTAGATTGAAGCCCCAGTTGAGTAGTTGCGGTGCATCTTCAAAACGGTCGGTTTTCTCCTTACCCTGGAGCAGTACACCAATCAGTGTGTGTTTGGAGTTTTTGGCGGCGAATACCAGGCAAGAGCCGGCCTCAACGGTAAAGCCAGTTTTAACCCCGATGGTTCCTGGATAGGATTGTAGCAGATCATTGGTGGTGTCCCAGCTGTAGGGTCCGTGATCGGTGGTGGCGGGCAACTGGTAGTGCTGAATCTGGACAATCTGGGCAAAGATCGGGTTGCGCAGGGCGTAGCGGGTGAGCTGGGCCAGGTCGGCGGCCGTCGTATATTCATTGGGATCAGGCTTTTTATCGGCTCCTATATAATAAGTGAGCCCATCCGGATTGATATAGTGGGTATTGTTCATATGCAGTTTATGCGCATAGCTATTCATGATTTTTACAAAATTGGCAGGACTACCGCTGATGGTATCCGCAATCGCAATCGCGGCATCATCGCCAGAAGGTAGTAGCAGGCCATAGAGCAGATCGATCATGTGTACCTTATCGCCGGCTTTGAGATTGGCTGAACTTCCCAGATTAGCGCTTACCTCTTTAACCGCATCGTCTTTGACTGTCACTATCTGGTCGGGTTGGCTATTCTCTAGCGCGATCACCGCCGTCATGATCTTTGTGGTACTGGCCATCGGTAATCTCTCATTGCCACGGATATTGGCCAGCACATTGTTGGTGTCGGCGTCCAGTAGATAGACGACCGGTGATTTCACGGCTGGAGGCGTCAGGCCGTTGGCGCTTAAAATCGGCTGTGGCGTCGGCGTTGGCGTTGGATTGAAGGTACTGATAATTTTGGGTCCGAGTGGCGTGAAAATCATCAGTGGTATGGTCAGTATAATTTCAAGCGCAAGGACAAATAAGACGGTTGCAACGACAAGTCGCTTCATGGCGAAGTACTAACCTCGTGTTTCTAATCAGTATATGCAGGTAAATAAAATTTAGTAGAATATACTTCTATATACTCAGTTATGTGCCCGATTTGGGTATTCAACCTTACATCATGAAGCGCAGTGGTGTCAGGATGTGTTCACTCAACTTGGTGTACCACGGTCGGTGATGCCATCGATCAGCGGTAAGTTCAATTACATCCGCTGTATCACAAGCAAAAAGTCGCTCCATTTGCTGGGCGAATTCTGAACTATAGATCTCCACATTAATCTCATAATTGCCAATGGAGCTCAAGCGGTCCAGATTGGCGGTTCCGATGGTAGACCACTGACCGTCGATGGTGCAGGTTTTAGCGTGTAGCATGGCATGCCGGTAACCCAAAATATGGATACCTGCGTCCAGGCACTCGCTAAAATAGCTGTGCGAGATCCAGTCAGCTACCACGTGATTGGAGGTCCATGGAACCAGAATCCGTACATCGACACCGCGCTGCGATGCCGCCTTTAATGAATCTAGCAGGCTGCCATCGGGCACAAAATAGGCATTGGAGAGATAGATTGAGTGCTCGGCGCGATTGATCGCTTCGATATACATATCGCGAATTGGAAAGGTCAGGCGCAGCGCATCATTGCCGTGTAGATTGATCAGTGGATCAAAGCGGCGCTGGTACTGGCGTTTGATTGGTTCATTTTTAGGGCCGAAGCGGTTCCAAAAATCAGTAAATGAGCGGGCAATCTCAGCCGAGGCTGGCCCTTGAATTCGCAGGTGCGTATCCCGCCAGGAACTCGCGTACAGGCTACCAATGTTGTAGCCACCAATAAAACTTGTCTTCCCATCCACGATCAACAATTTGCGATGATCTAAGGCATAGCGTCGCGGATCAAGCATGTGGCGATATAAGCCGAAAGCCCGATATTCCATCAAGTGGATTGCAGGATCAAAGGAGGTTTTAAAATCGCGTGGCACCACCAGGTTTCCGATACGATCAAAGATTACATAGACCTCCACCCCTTCAGCCGCCTTGTGTGCCAGGTGTGTCTTGAAATCCCAGCCCGCCTCGTCGTCCTTCCAGATATAGGACTCGATATAAATACTCTCCTGGGCACTATCGATCGCTTCTAGCATGGCCTTATAGAGATCTTCTCCATAGCCATATATTTGGAGGCGATTCGCCCCTACTTGAACCTCTTTGAGCTCTATTGATGGGAAGCTGCGTTGTTTTTTGTTGCGATCGCGGATAGCTGAGATCACCAGCAGAATAGTTGCTGTGATGATCTGGGCCGAAAAAATACTGATAATAATATTGCGGATGAGAATGGTTGCCGAGAAATTTTTCTGCCAGAATTTTAGAAATTGCAGGTTCTGCTGTATTTTTTTTAGTGGGACATTATGACCTGGTTTTGTGAATTTCATCCCGCGTTTTTGAATATTCATCCGTGTAATTCAATCTACCATAGATTTATAGCGACAATAAAAATTGGGTCTTTTGTTTTTATTATAGCATGGAGTGATGCAGTGGGCGTAAAAATAGAGGATAATAAGGCAAAATAGCTAACCCATGGCAAAGGCTCAACCGATTAAGCAATAGATTGAATTGGCCAGACCAGCACGTCTAAGCGCTGAGAATAATAGAGCAGGGGAGCCGTGTCTGGCAGTTGGATGTTGTGTGAGCGCGCCATTGTGTTGCGCGTTGCCTCCATTTCAGCTGGTTGTAACGGCCAGTTAAGGTGATGGATATCTGCCCTGTAGAGCCGGGAGCCTACATTGGTGTAGAGACAATAACGGTCTGTGAGCCAGGATTCGATTGAGGCGCGCTGTGCATAGGCTATGTCTCCGGTGGGTCGGTAGCGGGCGACGAAATCGGCGTGTGGAGCGCCTTTGTGGGTGCGCTGGCTGCTATAATAGATGGTATCCTCCACGCGCTTGCATTCCATCAAAGCATTAAGACCTTATCCGAAAACCAGTGATACAATACAGACAAAAAACGATGAGGTGAACAACGATGGTACGAACACGACCGTGGGAAGTCAGCGATGAACTGTGGGAACGCGTACGCCCCCTGATCCCAGAACGGCCGCCGCATCCCAAAGGCGGAAGGCCTGCAGCCGATGATCGCAAGATGTTTGCCGCCATCGTCTATGTGTTGCGAACCGGCATTCAATGGAACGCCCTGCCTCGTGAGTTGGGAGCATCCAGCACCGTCTATGACCGCTTCCGCGAGTGGGAAGCCCAAGGCGTCTTTGAGCGCTTGTGGCAGGCTGGCCTGCAACACTATGACGACTTGGTCGGCATCAGCTGGGACTGGCAGAGCGCCGACAGCTCGACCGTGAAAGCCCCTTTCGCCAGAGCCGCCGTCGGCCCCGCTCCCACCGATCGCGGCAAACAGGGAACCAAACGGAGCATTCTGTGTGATCGCCGTGGCTTGCCCCTGGCGCTGTGCATTGATGGGGCCAACCGCCATGATAGCAAGCTGCTTTTCTCCACCCTGGATGCTCTCGTCGCTGAACAACCAGAACCCACCGTGGAGCATCCTCAAAACCTGTGCTTGGATGCGGCGTATGATCATGAGGCAATCTATGGTGAGCTCTATGAACGAGGCTATGAACCACACGTGCGGCTCAACCGGAAGTACCACACGTGGTATCAGCCTCCCCAGGAAGAAGCCAACAGCCTGGAACCAGGAAAAACGCCGCGTCGATGGGTGGTCGAGCGCTTTTTCTCCTGGCTCAATCGGTGGCGCCGCTTGCTGGTCCGCTGGGAAAAGCTTGGTCAAACGTATCAAGCGTTCTTGCAGCTGGCTTGCGGACTCATTTGTTTTCAGTATGCTTCTCATCATTAGGTTTTCGGATAAGATCTAAAGTAAGGGAGATGAAAAATTGAGCGCGCCAGGGCGACCGCGATTGGATTAGCCGCCTCCAGACTGAAGAAGTAGACGCCGGGCTGCCCATCGCGTGATACATATGTGCGCACATTTAGCTCTGGAAAATTCGATAACGATGGTACCGCAAAGAGTCCTCGCGGTCTGACACCACTCATCCGAAAAGGAACCACCCCCACCCAGGCTTCCCCCTCAAAGGTATCAACTTTAAAGCCGTCAGGAAGCAGCGCCTGTAAGGTCGCAGGCGCTAGCGGCCAGTGTGCGAAGAGGAGCTCATGCCAGCTTTGTTTCATAATCCATGGCCCCTGAGGTAGTGGATAATTCCGATGCTGGATGGCTTGTAGAATTTCTTCTGTGCGCATTTAGCACTCCTCTCCAGTTCCTGTTGCATTCACGTCTCTTGCCTGACGTGAATGCAACAGGCTGTATAAGCCTTATTAGCGAATTTGTGGCTGGTAAGGGCCACTGATGCGCTCGAAGCGCGGGCGATAGCGGGTCTCGTGGTAATCGGCTGGATCAACGCGACGGGCTGGAATATCTTTGCCAGGAATATCTGTGACGACATAGCTACCATCGCGATGGGCGGCCATCACATTGTACATGCCCTCACTGACTTTACTCATGATCAGATTAGCAAAATGGATGGCTATATCTTTATCGTATACTTCTGGCTCTCCACTACGTAAGAAATAGGTCAGATCGATGGGCAGGAAGCGCACTCCTGAGATGCGTGAGCTCAGTTGCTCTCCCAGGAATTCTGCCACGTTGGCTTTTTTCTTATGTCCGTATGCATCGGCCTCGCCAACGGTGGGAACTGGAACGCCCATGTTGGCACCTTCGGACATGACGACGAATGAATATCCTTCAGGATTTTGACGATCTTTCATGACCAGGTCCGCCAGGCGGTCGATGTCGATGGGGACTTCCGGGATGATCAGGCGATCGGCCCAGGTCACTGCGGCGGTTTCGAGCGCGGTAAAGCCTGCATCACGTCCGAACATACGGAACAGGACGGTTTGCCGATGTGAGCCTGCGGTGGAGCGAATACGGTTAATAAACTCTCCGGCGCGGCTGATGGCCGTCTGGAATCCAATACAGTAATCTGTTCCGGGCACATCATTATCCATTGTCTTTGGGATAGCCCAGACAGGGATGCCGGCTGCGGCCAATTTAGAGCCATAGCTCAGGGTATCATCGCCACCAATCGCGACCAGGCCGTCAAGTCCCAGGAATTCCAGGTTAGCGATAACTTCTTTGGTTAGATCAATGCGATCTTCTGGCTTGTGGCCTTCGCCATAGGATTTCAGGTGGGCTGGCAGTTCACTGACACGGGTATTAGCGGGATTGGTACGTGATGATTGGAGGATCGTACCACCCTGGCGATCGATGCTGCGGGTATTGAGGCGCGTTAACGGCATCAAATAGCCGTCCTTCCAGGTGCTGGGATCATCTTCCTGAAAGATAAGAGCCTCTTGCCCGCGAGCACGATCCAGGAAGGAGATGCCTTCCCAACCGGCGCGCAATCCCATTACGCGAATACCCATTGTCTCCGCGCGGTACACCAATGCTTTAATTGCTACATTGAGCCCTGGCACGTCGCCGCCACCGGTTAGCACGCCGAGCGAGCGAATGGGGCTTGATACATGTCCTGGCATGGGAAACCTCTTTTCAACTGAGACTTACTCTCTATTACTTGATACCCTCGGCCGACTGGCGGCCTGAGGGTATTTTCCATTCTCTTTATTGGTGGGAAGGGTTTCCCAACCACAAAGATGTATAGGAAAAATTATATCACTGTTGTCGATCAGAAACCTTATATCTGCATGGAACTATATCACTATTCATTTTAGCATCTATGTGTACTCTTCACACATTTGATGGTGCTTTGAAAGGCTCTGGTCTTACTTCACTTATATGACTGTTATATAGGTCCTTTGCAGGTATACAGTATCAATCTTTTCTCTGCTTTCTATGGTACTCCCCATGTCAAAGCCAGTTTGAATCAATGCGATATCAACAATACATATCGATTATGCATCGATATGTATTGTTGATATCGCATTTCAGCCATGCAGGGCTTTTTACTTTTTCTCTTTGGCGCCTGCGGCGCCGGGTTGGGAGTAAGGAGTGTGTGGTGGGCGGCTGCGGCCGCCCACCACACACTCCTTACACCTGAAAGATGGTGTCTTTCATCGCTTGCTCTTCATCTTCCTGTTTGCAGATGGGAGGCGGCTGCGGCCGCCCACCACACACTCCTTACACCTGAAAGATGGTGTCTTTCATCGCTTGCTCTTCATCTTCCTGTTTGCAGATGGGAGGCGGTCGCAACCGCCCACCATACACCCCCCCACACCTGAAAGATGGTGTCTTTCATCGCTTGCTCTTCATCTTCCTGTTTGCAGGTGGGAGGCGGTCGCAACCGCCCACCATACACCCCCCCCACCTGAAACATATATTTTGTAGTGTGGGCGGCCACAACCGCCCACCATACACCCCCCCATACCTGAAACATATATTTTGTAGTATGATGTAGAAAATGCGCTTTGCGCATTTTCTACATCATACTACAAAACCTGTGCGGGCGCGCCAGCGCACGCCCGCACAGGAACTATTTGCTGCCATAAAAAGAAAACGAACTCCGTTTTCTTTTATCTTTAAGCCTGGGGTTCGGCAAGCATATAGCCAACACCCACTTTGGTTAAAATATAGCGGGGTTTGGAGGGATCAGGCTCTAGCTTGCGACGTAAGCGATTGACATTCACCTGCAGCATATGACTCTCACCGATATATTCTGAGCCCCAAACGTGTTCGAGTAGTTGATCCTGGGTAATAATGTGGTTTAGATTCTGGGCCAGATAAGCGAGGATACGATATTCTATGGGTGTCAGTGGGAGTTCCTGGTCATTAACTCTGGCCAGGTGCTGGGTAAAATCGATAGATAGCTCAGCAATTTTTACGCTGCTCATCGCCTGTTCGTTGGTCATAAAACTGGCGCGGCGTAGGACCGCGCGGGAGCGTGCCAGCAGCTCCTCGATATTAAATGGCTTGGTGAGATAGTCATCGGCCCCCAGATCCAGGCCGCGTATCTTATCCTGGTCATTACCACGCGCGGTAACGATAATAATGGGTACGGTCGAGATATCCCGGATACGCTGGCAGGCAGTAAAACCATCCATTCTGGGCATCATCACATCCAGGAGCACAAGATCTGGCTTCTTTGTTTCTGCTAATTCCAGTGCCTGCTTGCCATCGGAGGCCATCAGAGTTTCGTAGCCTTCAAATTGAAGATTTCTTGACATCAAGCGTAAGAGCTGTGGATCATCATCAGCGATGAGTATGGTCGTCTTTTTTGCAGGCATACCAGCGATCTCCCTTTTTATTCATCAAGCGGCTGGGAGCAGAATATGGAATGTACTCCCTTTGCCAGGTTCACTTTCGGCCCAGATTGTACCATGGTGCAATTCTATTATACGCTTGCTGATAGTTAATCCAAGTCCCAGGCCATTCACTTCGCGTGTGAGCCGGGTATCGACGCGGTGGAAACCATTAAAGATTTCTTTTAACTGGTCGGGCTCGATCCCTATGCCGTGATCCTGAATCCAGATTTCGATCATCTGTTGATTATGGAGAGCTGGATTGTCGGTCTTCTGCAGGCACGTAATCAATTGGTATTCAGCTGGTTGTTGTGGAACTGAGGGTATCTCTTCATTTACAAGCATGCGCACCCCTATTTCGATGGCTCCTCCATAAGGCGAATAGAGCAATGCATTTTCGATTAGATTTTTGAGTACCTCTTTGAGGCGCTGACGGTCAGCGCAAATCGTTACGGTCTCGATTTTTGACTCTTCGCTGTCGCACGACATAGTAAATTGGAAGCTGGGTAGGCTTCTCTCGGGATGGATGTGATGAATATATTGTAAAAGCTGCTGGGCTGCGTTTTTTCCATCTTCAATAACTTCACTGATAAGTTCACAAAGTTTTACCCGGCCATATTCAAGGGTCAGCGGTTTTAACTCTAGCTGTTGCACCTCTATGAGCTGATTAATAATAGTTTCGAGTCGCTCACTGGCCTGTTGAATGGCATGAAGAAATTCTAAGCGCTCCTGCTTCTTTAAATGCTGCTCATGACGTACCAGTGTTGCTGTGTAGCCTTTAATCGCTGTAAGCGGCGTTCTTAATTCATGGCTCAGGGTGGTGAGCATATCCATGGTAGGTTGATTCTGTGCCTCCATTAGCTTTCCCCCTTCCTGTATTTTGAGCATGCTGGATAGTTTGCTTGATTTAGTATATATGCTCCCACTCACAAAGAAAGCACAGTGCAAAGTGCCTTATCACAATGGTGTCACAAAAAAAGCAAAATATTTATATTGTTAAGCTTGCTTTAATAATGATTTATAATGTTACATATACGTTGGGTATATGCTGTAATGATGGGCTGTGCTTGAAGAGATACTGCTGCCCTCTTGATGCATGAGGTAAATGTCATGACTCCAGTTGCAACTGATAATTCTGGTTGGGATACGGAAGCGCCCAGGCGCCTCGCGGCTTTCTCCCGTATGAGTATGGCCTTGATGCGTGAGTTTAATGAGGGGCGGTTGATTGAAAATATAACCCATACCTGTTGTGAGGCGACCCATGCTGAGTTCGCAGCCTGCTCTTTGCGCTCGGTTGATCGGGAAGGAAAGCCTATCGGCCCATCAGATGGTAGTATCTTTCACATAGCTTGTGTGGTTGGAGTTACGGAAGAGCAGCGTATTTTTGCCGAAACTATTCCTCTAGGGGGGATTGGTTTTCTGCGGCCTATCTTTAATCACGGCCTACCTGTGCGCATAGATGATATTCTCTCTCCCAATTTAGCTTCTTATCGCTCTTATCTGCTGGATCACGAAGCTGGCGGCTTTATTTTTAGTCCTCATCTCCGAGAATATATTTTTGCCGAACCATTACATTCTGTGGGTTTGCCGCCCGGACATCCACCCGTGCGTAGCTTTCTTGGGGCCCCCCTGGTTAATTATGATGGTGAGGTCCTGGGCGGATTACTATTAGGGCATTCGCAACCTGGCCACTTCTCGGCTTATGACGAAGTATTGATTGTTGGCCTGGCCTCGGTTGCAGCGGTCGCGCTTGAAAATGTCCGTTTGTATCATATCTCGCAGTTGCGTGATATGGAATTGAAAGCGCACCAGGAGCTGGAGGCGCACACGGCCGCGCTACAGATGATCCTTGATGAAATGCCTGGTAGCGTCTATCTGGTGCATGGACCTGAGGCCCGGTTGGTACTTGTTAATCGTGCTGGTGCATCTTTATGGCGTGGTAGCTGGCAGCCAGAGCAGCCAATGAAAGAGTTTCTGCAACAGAGCCAGATCATGATCTTTGACGATAATGGAGTTCCAATTCCCTCCGAGCAATTGGCCACTATGCGTGCGGTCACGCAGGGTGAGACCACGCGTCAGCAGCAAGAGAAATTGCGCTATCCCGATGGTAGTTATCTGCCTATGATTGTCAGTACTTCTATTATTGATGTATCTCAGTGGCTAAGTCCGGCTATGCGGAGTGTACTTTCTATGAAAGAAAGGGAGCCGCTGGTTGTTGTGGTGCATCAAGATGTGACGGCCTTGATGGAAGCTGAGCGTTTGAAGGATGAATTTATTGGTATCGCTGCCCATGAGCTCAGGGCTCCCCTGGCCGTTTTGCGTGGTTTCTCTCAGACACTAATGATGCAGTCCGAGCGTGGCCATGGTCGTAAGCTGGCTGATTGGCAGTTGGAGGCTGTGGAGGGCATTGATCAGGCCACCACCAGGATGACCGAGCTCACAGATGATTTGTTAGATGTGACGCGCCTGCAGGCCGGTTGTTTAAGTATCCAGCTTGAACCTTGTGATCTGATCGCGTTGATACGGCGCGTCGTTAAGCGCCTGCAGATTACAACTACCCATCATCGCATCAATGTGCATACTGGATTGGATTATCTGGTAGCAATGATTGATATCAACCGCATCGAACAGATCCTGATCAATTTGCTTAATAATGCAATTAAGTATAGTCCAGCTGGTGGTGATATCGATCTGGATATTTCAGAAGGACATGAATCAGCGCAAGTGCGGGTTGCGGTTGTGAGTGTACGCGATTATGGTATTGGTATTCCGGCTGACCAGCAAGGCAAGATCTTTGACCGCTTTTGCCGTGCCGATAATGCTCGTGCCATTAGCGGTACCGGGCTTGGTCTGTATCTCTGCCGTGCCTTGATAGAGCAGCACTATGGTCAGATCTGGTTTGAATCTATTGAAAATGAAGGCACTACTTTCTACATTACATTGCCCGTCTATATGGAGGAGAAACCCATTACCTGTCCTTTAGAAAATTTATGATACCATTCTTGTAAGAACTTCCTTTTTTGTGGCGGATTGTAACGTGAGGAGCAAACCGATGGCGAACGGTATCAATGCTGGTTATCTCTCATTGAATGAAGAAATTGTATTAGATCGTTTGCCAATTAAGGGCACGTTGCCTGGCTGGCTGGCTGGATCATTGCTGCGCAATGGACCGGCGAAATTTGAGCTTGGACCCGATACCTTCCGCCACTGGTTCGATGGCTTTGCGATGTTGCATCGCTTTACTTTAAAAGATGGCCAGGTCTCCTATGCCAATAAATTTCTGCAGAGCGAGCAATACAAGATTTCTATGGAACAGGGACGTATTGTTTTTGGCCAGTTCGCGACCGATCCCTGTAAGGCTATCTTCAAAGGAACCATGACTGAAACAGATTCAGTCAATGCCAATGTAAGTATCAATAAGGTGGCCGGCGATTTTGTTGCGATGACTGAGACGCCTCTGCCGATTGCATTTAATCCCCATACCCTGGAGACATTGGGGGTAGTTCATTATGAGGATGCTTTGCAGGGACATCATGGTTCGGCCCATCCTCATTATGATTTTCAGCGCCACATGAGCGTGAGCTATATGACCGAGTTCAATATGCCCAGTATCTTTCATGTCTATGCTATTCCTGATCACGAGCATCGCCGGCAGGAGATTGGTCGCTATGCTTTAATGGAACCCTCTTATTTACATAGTTTTGGTCTCACTGAACAGTATATAGTGATTGTGGAATTTCCCTATCGTGTCAATCCCTTAAATTTGCTGAATAGTCATAAGCCATTTATCGAAAACTATGAATGGAGGCCACAGGAGCCGGCAACGTTTGTCATTATGCGTAAGAGTAATGGTGAAGTCGTTGGTAGATATGAGACCGAGGCCTTCTTTGCTTTTCACCATGTCAACGCTTTTGAGCAAGCTGGCGAGGTTGTTGTAGATATTTCTGCTTACGATTCGCCTGCAGTGATTCAATCGCTCTATCTGGATCAATTGCGGGACCGAGTGGAGCCGGCGACGCAATCATCCGCGCGCATTACTGGCGGCGAGCTACGTCGTTATCACGTACCCCTGGGGTCCGCGCCTGTACGTTATGAACTGCTCTCGCACGAAGCAGTTGAATTGCCGACGATCAATTATCGTCGCTATAATGCTGGCGATTATGCTGTCGTCTATGGTGTAAGTACCCCTGAGCAGCGGGTGGCGGCGTTTTCCAGCCAGCTGGTACGTGTCGATCTGCATGGGGCTCTGGGAAGCAATACTAAGATCTGGGGTGAGGAAGCATGCTATCCTGGTGAACCCATCTTTGCTGAAGCCCCTGATGCCCGATTCGAAGATGATGGAGTGATTCTCTCCGTAGTACTGGATGCCCGCGTAGGGCGATCATTCTTGCTGGTATTGAATGCCCACACCTTCGAAGAAATTGCCCGTGCTGAAGTGCCCCACCACATTCCCCTCGGCTTCCACGGAGAATTCTTCCCATCTATTGCTATATTATAACTTCTCTTGCTTAAAGTTATTGTGAAGCCTATAATATATAGAGAAGTGTTTTTTCTATTCATGCAAAATGACTGATTGTGATAGACAATAAACACTTCTGCCAGGAAGCATGGTGACTATAATGGCACTGATCCAGTTAGAGACTTTCATCCAGGCCCCGCTCGAACGCTGTTTTGATCTCTCTTTAAATGTTGATGCGCATAGCAAATCGGTTGCTAAAACCCATGAGCGTCCGGTGGCCGGAGTGATGTCTGGCATGATGAAATTGGGAGATACAGTGACCTGGGAGGCTGTCCATTTTGGTATCCGGCAGCACCTTACATCAGAGATTACCGTCTATAAGCGCCCTACTCGCTTTACTGATGAAATGATCAAAGGGCCTTTTACTCCATAAAGCATAGCCATGAGTTTGTGCCACAGTCAGCAGGAACACTTATGATTGATAAGTTTCGCTATCAAGCGCCTTTCGGTATCTTTGGCAAGCTAGCCGAAATGCTGTTTCTGACGCAGTATATGAAGAAACTGCTCTTAACCAGGAATGTATACCTGAAGCAGGCGGCCGAAGCCGGACAGATGAGCGCAATTTAAGGCGTTCCAGTTTTTCTTTAAGCTTGCCCTATAAAACTGATTGTAGTAGAATAAATATAAAGAGGGATGTCATTTATTGACATCCCCCATTTCTTTTTTATGTATTTTTTCCTGGTTTCCTGGTAGGAAGCTGGCTTAACCGGATTTTGGATGCTCTTTTATGTCTGGAACATTGATAGATACACACACACGTATTGCGCGGCTCTCTTTTCGTTTGCAGGTGGGACTGGCCTTCCTCATTTTTATTTTGATTGGTGCCAACGATGGTGCCGGTGGTGTACTGATCCCCAGTATGGGTATCCACTATTCGATCAATAAATCGACTGTGAGCCTGACCTTCTTTTTTAGTACGATTGGTTATTTGTTGGCATCCCTGAATAGTGGTGTGCTGATTCGTAGATTGGGTACACGTCGTTTCTTGTGGCTGGGCGCCATCATCTTTATGCTCAGCCTGTTTATGCTAAGTTTGACACCACCATTTCTGCTCTTTGCCTGTTGCCTGCTGCCGCTGGGTTTCGGTGTATCGATGCTGGATATCGGGTTAAATGCCTATGTGGCAAGCTTACCGCGCAGCACGGTACTCCTCAATTACCTGCACGCTTTTTACGGTTGTGGTGCCCTGCTTGGTCCCCTGGTCGCCTCATCTTTTCTGGCCTTGCAGCTACCATGGAACGGCGTTTACCTGGTGTGGGCGATCTTTTGCCTGCTTATCTTGCTGGGAATCATCGCTATCTTTAAAAATCAGCCCGCCTCGCCCCAGGAGCATCCTGAAGATGTCGGTAAAAATCTGCTCTGGTCGATTTTAAAATTACGCCTGACCTGGATTTTTGCCTTTTTCTTATTCTGCTATGTCGGCCTGGAAATCGTCGTGGGGACCTGGATCTATAGTTTCTTGACCGAGCAGCGCCATGTATTCACACTCTATGCGGGCTGGATGGCGAGTGGCTACTGGCTGGGACTTGCCGTAGGGCGCCTGGTACTGGGCTCTTTCGCCCAGCGCATTGGTGAGAAGCGAGCCATTCAACTCTGCGTGATTGGCGTGATGATTGGTCTGGCGCTGGTCTGGTTGCTGCCGATTGATACTATGGCTGCCTTTGGTCTCTTTCTAACCGGTTTCTGCCTGGGGCCTATCTTCCCCACCGCGATTGCCCTGACCTCGCAGGTCGTCTCCTCTAACCGCCTGGCTACCAGCATCGGCTTCGAAGTGAGCATGGGATGTGTGGGTGGAGCCTTCCTGCCCTGGATTGCTGGCAACATGGCACAATTCTTTGGCCTCTGGTCAATCCTCCCCTACACTATCTTCCTGGCCCTCTGCCTCCTATCCCTCTGGCTGATACTCCAATCCTGGCTACACAAAGACCACGCCCTGGCCTGAACATATATGGCACAGATCAATATGAAAAATCATAAAACGTCACATGCGACTTTCTCTTAAACATTTGTGTTTGTGGAACAGGTAAAGAGGCGGCCATAACCGCCTCTTTACCTGTTCCACAAACACAAATGTTATATATAGGATGCGGGAATTGCGCACGTACGCAATTCCCGCATCCTATATATAACAGATTGGGGGCGTCAGCGCCCCCAGGCCGGGCATAGTAATAAAAGCCGCATAAAGGAAATGGCCCGTCTGGGACATATATCCCGGACGAGCCATTTCCTTTGCGGGGGAAGGAGAAAGACCGTAAGGTAAGGAATAATCTTTTTTACCTATCTGGTTTTCATGACCCGTGAATTAGAGACACGGGTCCATACGTTTTTATCTTATAAAGGACTACTTAGGCTTTACACTGCCACTGAGTCCAACGGAAGCCATCACCTTTAAAGAGCTGGTAAGCAGCCTGGGCGTTTGCCTGTGGATCGAAGGGTGATTTACCGGCCTGTGCAGTACCGTTCCAGGTGCTCGGATACAGGATCTGGAAGAGGCCTGAAGCATAGCTGCCGCCGATCGCCATGGTGTTGCGTGCATTCGGATTCATCGTTGATTCACATTGAGCGATGCGGATAGCCTGGTCGGAATAAGGACCAAAGACATTGCGAATAATGCTGACCAGGTAGGTATTGTTGGTAGCCGCATGGGTGGTCTTGGTCTGCATACCCATGAAGGTTCCAGCCAGTGTTAAGGCAAACATGATAGCCAGGGCAATGCCCAGCATACGCTGTTTTAATGATTTGGTTTTCTGCGTTGTATTGATAGTTGTTTCCTGTGTATAGTTCATGGATTCTCCTGTTTTAAGGTTGTGTTTTTAATTTTTTTGTATGTATACTTTTTGGGTTGGCGCAGCGAGAATATCGCTCATCCTCGCCACCAACAATGTTTATCTATTTATTGTTTAGGCTTTACACTGCCACTGAGTCCAACGGAAGCCATCACCTTTAAAGAGCTGGTAAGCAGCCTGGGCGTTTGCCTGTGGATCGAAGGGTGATTTACCGGCCTGTGCAGTGCCGTTCCAGGTGCTCGGATACAGGATCTGGAAGAGGCCTGAAGCATAGCTGCCACCGATCGCCATGGTGTTGCGTGCATTCGGATTCATCGTTGATTCACATTGAGCGATGCGGATAGCCTGGTCGGAATAAGGACCAAAGACATTGCGAATGATACTGACCAGGTAGGTATTGTTGGTAGCCGCATGGGTGGTTTTGGTTTGTAGACCCATCATCGCGCCGAACATGGTTACGCCTAACAGCAATGCAAAGGCAATATTGATAATGTGGCGTTTGTGGCTGGCTGTTGAATGTGTAACGCTGGTGTTCTGCTGTGACATCAATGTGTACTCCTTATGACGAAATCGTTGCTACGATAATGCTTTAAGCTCTTGCTATGTCGCTATTGCCAGGTGTCTGGCTTACTATTGGGGTTCGGTCTCATTTATGCAGACCAGTTAACCTGTCAGGACGTGCATACATAAGCATGTACGTCTATGATTTTTATCTCCGCTAGACTGAAGGGCAAGTTCGCAGACACGACTAACCCGGGTCTATGACAAATTGGGAAAGGATTCCTATTTGTGGGTAAATAGGCAAATAAAATCCTATGGTTTTTTTCTGTCTGGGAGATTGTATTGGTACACCGGGGGGATGCCGGGATGTTTATTAGATCGAACTACTAACTGACTAACTTGCTACGCTTGTTCGTTGTTCTTATCTCGATTATAGGTATCGATATTTACAGTGGACGAAAACGTGTTGTTTTCTTGTGAATGTCTATACCCTATTATTGATCCGTCACATCCTATTGTCAAATCTTGTGGGTATATAGTACTAACTACTAGCTTTGCGTTTAACGGACTACTATCAGTATTGCCAATAATCTTTGTACTGTCAAATCTTGTAGGTACTTAGTACTTGTTACGTACCTTTGAGGAAGCTTGTATGTGCTCTCCTCCTGGAGAACTGTTAATAGTATGCAATCAGCGACTCATACAGTCAACTTTGATAGGTACTTAGTACTTGTTTACAGTTCTTTAAGATGTCTCTGTGCTCAGAAACGTCCGCGAACTATTAATAGTATGCAGTCGCAAAACCATACAGTCAATTTTGATAGGTACTTAGTACTTGTTTGAGCTCCTCTGAGATATTTCTGTGCTCAGAAACATCCGCGAGTCACTGTTAATAGTATGCAGTCGCAAAACCATACAGTCAAATCTTATAGGTACTTAGTACTTGTTTGCTGTTTCTTTCGTGCTGGCACGAGCTTAGAAACGCGTCTGCTACTTTGAAGGTACTATCCAATTGGATGAACTAGCTGCCATGTAGCAGCGTTCCCAATGGCTGTTAATAGTATGCCTGCGCTGATCCATACAGTCAAATCTCATAGGTACTTAGTACTTATAAGCATGAATTTAGGGGGGCCTGGCGTAAGCTAGAAATACGGTGATAACGCTAGCCAGGCAGGTCCAGTTCCCAAAAAAAAGAAGGGAGGCCATACTCTTTAGTATGCCTCTTCCTTCTATCTGTATCGTGCTGTGCTTAAGCTTACTGGAGTAAGCCCTGGCTGCCCAGTACTTTGTCCAGGGTCTCGCGTTTGATGCGATAAGCCTGGCGTGCATTGACGTGAGGAAGCACAACGGCTTCGAGTGCGCCCTGTTTGACCCAGCGGCGAACGGTGGTATCATCTACACGAAGAATTTGGGCTACTTCTGATACTGTTAAAAGATCACTCATTATATAAGACTCCCTTTTGGTTCTGTATATACGATCACTCATTTCTACTTATATGAATAGAAATAGTGCGTAACATTGTTGTAATTTGTTATTACGCAAACATTGTATAACAATGTTATGAAATTGTAAAGCAGTGATATCTTATGCTGAAGGTGCTTGCTACATCCTCATCCTTGTTACTTAGAAGTAAAACAAATAGTCTCATTAACATGTGACATGAATGGTCTTAAATTGGCTTTAAATGAACTATCTGGGCCACTTATATATATATTGTCAAAGCATTCTATCCTAGCTGAGTCACGGGTGTCGAGACTACTATCTGCTTCTTGTCATGTTCATGATATTTTTATGCTATCAGCTATGTAAAGCAAAAGAAGGATGCAGCATCTGCCGCATCCTTCTTTTTTATAAGGGTAGGTGTATACGTATACCTACTTAGCGCTTATTATTTGTACTGGTTTGAGCTGGCACAGGTTGCGTTATTTGAGATATAGATAGAGCCCCAATCGTCTGGTGGAGTTAGCCCTTGAGCATTGTCAACCATACCGACTACACAGGTTTTTCTTACCGAGCTTGTAATCTCTTGCGCGATTGGAATCCAGGCTACATCATTGATTAAGGCCTGTTCCGCGGTATTGTATTGTTGCATGCGCTCAGTAGTGTTGGCGTTGGCATCCGCCTTCACCATCAATGCCTGGTTCGCCTGCTGCTCAGCGGCATATGGATTTTTATTCTGGCCATAGTTCATACCATTTTTGCTGGCCCCATTTCCAAAGAGCAAGGTCAGCCAGTCCTGTGGATCTGGATAGTCAGCATACCAATCGGCATACCACATCTGAATACCCTTAGGATTATTGGCGGCCGCGTTAGCCTGGTCCAGCAGGGTATTAAAATCGGTATCGCGGATCTTGACATTGATTCCCAGTGCATTTTTCCACATCTGTTGCATGGCGCTGAAGGTATTGGCGGCGTCTGAGGACCCTTCGGTGGCGACTGTAAAGGTGACGGATGGGAAGTTAGCCGTTGTGTAGCCTTCTTCCTTCATACCTTGTTCAAACAGGGTTTTTGCCTGGGTCGGATCACCATTAGTATCTTTGACACCCATTGGTCCGGTCAGGTTCTGGTTATAGCCGGGCATACCCTGTGGCACAATATGGTTGGTGGCAATATTAGAATCTTTACCAACATCGTGGGCAATCGCATACTTGTTCAGTGCCAGGGCAAAGGCCTGGCGAATTTTGAGATTATCGAACGGCCTGGTCAGATAATTCAGCGCAATGAAGTCGATGGCCAGGATCGGTACCTGGTGATATTGTTTGTCGGGTAGCGTTTTGGCGCTAGCGATCAGCGATGAGGGCACACCCGAGGTATGGATCTGACCGTTCTGGTAGTCCTGATAGGCCGTCTGTACATCCTTGTAGAATGGCATCACGATTTTTTTCAGTTTGGGTTGTGCACCATAATAATTGGTATTTGGTACCAGCACAATATCTTTACCATGCTCAAATTTTTGAACCTTCCAGGGACCTGCGCCACCGCCTTCATCCAGGTGGTCAGTGAAGGTCTTGCCATACTTATCGATAAGCTTGCGCTCAACTACGAAGGATGTGTTATAGGTTAAGGCCTCCAGGAAATAGGCCGCCTTCTGGGAGGTCTTTAAAATAATCGTCTGGGCATCCGGGGTGAGAATACTATCATTGAGCAAGGTATTAAGCTTGCCAGCGCTACGCTTATCTGAATCTTTGATCAAGCCCAGGTAGGTGCTGGCAACGCCTGATGCTACCTGAGGGTCCAGGGCGCGGTCGATGCTGTAGGCGACATCTGTGGAGGTGAGAGGTGCGCCATCGCTGAATTTTAGATTGGGCTTCAATTTAAATGTCCAGGTCAAACCATCCGGACTTGCCTGGTAAGACTGGGCGAGCTGTTTCTGGACCTCTAGTTTATCATTGAGGGAGACCAGGCCGGTAAAGACCATGCTAATGGCGTTGATGGAGGGAATATCGCCTGCCAGCGCGGGATCAAAGGTCTTGAGGTCAGCGCGACCAGTAATTGGTTGGATGAGAATCTGTTTGTCGGCTGAGGCTGGGCCTGTGTTGGAGTTGGTTGTGGCCGGTGCTGTGCTGCCGCAGGCTGATAATAGCGCCGCCAGTATACACAGCAAAGCTGGAATCAAACGGCGACTGGCTGATGTGCTTGATTTCATGTGACGTCTCCTGGTTCTACGGGGTGGTAATTCCTGATTTTGTGCTTGTCTCTACGTATATGCACTCACGGACGAATAGTCACAGCTGTCTCTAGATGCAAGGACTCCTTCCTATCAGCTCAAAAGGAATTATCTTTATGTCTATGTGTAGATATTTACAAATCAAAATGCAAAACAATGCTGCTAACTGCTGTTTAAAGTTATCGAAGCGGACAGCAAATAGCTGAATCTAGATATATTCCTTCGCGAAAAAACTTTCTAATGTATACTACTACGCTATTGCACAACCAAACCTCTCACAGATGATAAGTATGTGTAGAAATATAGATAAAATTACTATAGCGCGTGATCAAAAAATGTAGCTATTTTCTACTTTATAATATGCTTAATCATTTTAAGTAGTGCAATGGAAAAGGTTAAGTATATTGTAATCATATCAAGTAATAGCGGTAAGCTGCGTAGGTATTACAGAAAGAATACGGCTCCCTGGCAAGTGCTATAATGATCCAAAAGATAGTAAGAAGGCGCAGATCATGATTACGCAAGAGGACATTGAGCGCGCTGCCCGGCGTATCGCTCCCCATGTACGGCATACTCCTGTGTTTGAGCTTGAAGCTGGTATCTGGAATTGCCCTGGCCATCTTTCACTGAAACTGGAAATGATGCAGCATTCTGGATCTTTCAAGGCACGTGGAGCTTTTAATCGTCTTTTATCACAGTCGGTTCCACCTGTAGAGGTGATTGCTGCATCGGGCGGCAATCATGGTGCGGCGGTTGCCTATGCGGCTCAGCAGCTGGGCTATCGGGCGGAAATATTTGTACCTGAGATTTCATCGCGCATCAAAGTTGAACGCCTGCGTTCTTATGGGCGGAGGTGCATATTGTTGGGGCGACCTATGCTGATGCCTGGTTGGCCAGCGAGTTGCGAGCGAAGGAGACGGGGGCCCTGGTTGTGCATGCCTATAATCAGTCTGAAGTGGTGGCCGGTCAGGGGACACTCGGTTATGAGCTGTCTCAGCAGCTACCCGAGCTGGATACGTTGCTGGTATCGGTGGGCGGCGGCGGTTTAATCAGTGGTATCGCGAGCTGGTTCCAGAATTCTGTACGTGTTATTGGGGTTGAGACTGAGGGGACGGCCAGTATGTATCGAGCTTTGCAGGCCGGGGCTCCGGTGGATGTTGAGATTAGCGGGCTGGCGGCAGATGCGCTGGGAGCCAGGCGCGTCGGTGACTTGCCTTTTTCAATCGCGCAACGCTATGTGGAGCGTGTGGTGCTGGTAAATGATGAAGCTATCGCGCAGGCGCAGCGTAGTTTATGGAATGAGCTGCGCCTGGTGGCTGAGCCCGCGGCGGTGGCTGGTATCGCCGCCCTACAAGCGGGTGTGTACCAGCCAGCCCCCAATGAACACGTTGGCATCCTTATCTGTGGTGGCAATGCTCAATTGGAGTCCTTGCTAAGCAAATAAGCTATGATAAAAGAAGCGCGCCAGCCCTCAATGTTCGAGGGCTGGCGCGCTTACAGCCAGGGAAAGCTCTCTCTACTGTCTTCAGGGGTAAGGTTCAAGACAGCCGCATTAATGTTCATCACTATACGATTTTCGGCAGTTTCTCGGGCTGGGGAGACTGCTCCTCGGGCAGGGGAAGCCACTCTGATCCCCAGCGCTCAATGGCTTCAACAACCTCATTGAGGGCTCTACCCTTTGCCGTCAATGTATACTCTATCCGTACAGGTATTTCAGCGAATACCTTCCTCTGAATGATCTCTTCTTCTTCCAGCTCTTTCAAACGAATGGACAATACACGGTCGCTGATATTGCCAACGCCGCGCGCGATCTCACTATAGTGTCTGGGCCTGACTAATAATACCCTGAGTATGAGTGGCGTCCAGCGTTTACTGATTAAGTTGGCCGCCTGTAGATAGCGTGTACACATGGGTTCTTCTTCGGCCATAGTTTTTGATCCCCCGCCTATTTAAATCATATTTATCCTGGATTTATACTAACATAAAATTAGTCACTTGACAAACATTAGTTACGGATGTATATTATTGACATCGCACTTGCTACTTATAAAAAGTTAGTAGCAAATCATTGGTTACCCTTGAAAGGAAATTGGATAATGTCTTTATCTATCGGTCTTCTTATTCTGCGTGTGGTTGTAGGTCTACTGCTGGCTGGACATGGCTCCCAAAAATTGTTTGGTTGGTTTGGCGGACACGGCTTTGCTGGAACCACGGGCTGGTTGAAATCCCAGGGATTTGCTCCTGCCTGGTTCTGGACTCTGTTGGGAACATTGGGTGAGTTTGTGGGTGGTCTGCTTTTGGTCTTAGGCTTGTTGACACCTCTGGCAGCGGTTGCCATTATTGCTAGCATGCTGATGGCGGTGGTACGCTTCCACTGGTCAAGTGGTTTATGGTCAACCCAGGGTGGTTATGAATATCCACTGGTTCTGATGTTCGTTGGACTGGCTGTGGCTCTGACTGGTCCTGGCGCGTATTCCATTGATGCACTTATTAATTTCACCTTGCCATCCCTGGCTTTCTGGCTTGTCCTACTGGTCGCCATTATCGTCGTTGCGATTGGCACTATTAGCAGTACTCGCCAGTCTGCTAAACAGGCCTCCGGCCAGAAAACTGCTTAATAGCAGCGCTCTAGTAGCTTGATTAATGGCTCTCTGTAGAGCAATATTGATTGGTTGGCTATCCCTCTCGATATATTGTCATATATCAAGGGGGATAGTTTTTTGTGCTTTATCCGACTCTTTGCAGAGTGTCAGACTGGTTATGGTAGCGGATGAGAGGCAAGAGGGAGGGTGAACCAGAAAGTCGAACCTTCATGCTGTTTACTGATGAGCCCAACCTGTCCATGGTGACGTTCAATAATGGTACTGCATAGATACAGGCCCAGCCCCAGGCCAGCTCCCGAACCATACTGCACCTCAATTCCCTTTGCCCGGTAGAAACGTTCCCAGATATGTTTTTGCTCCTCTATAGAGAGGCCGGGACCCTCATCGCGTACCTCGACGCAGGCCTGATCATCTTTTACTTCCAGATATACATCCACCGGCTTTTCAGGAGGCGAGTACTTGAGTGCATTTACGATATAGTTGTGTGTTACCTGCTGTATGCGGTCGGCATCGCCGCTAATAGGCACCTGACTCTCTTCAGGAAGATAAAGGCTAATCTGCCTATCGGTTATGACCTCTTGCAGGTCCTCAACTGTGGTGCGTACAATTTCTTTCAGATCGCATGGTTTCATTGAAACCACAAAATTATTGGCCCGAATCCGTGAAGCATCCAGCAGATCTCCAATCATGCGATCCAGGCTTATCGCGCGTCGCACGGTTTCTTCTAGCGGCTGTTGAATGCGCTCACCCTCTTTTAAGAGCGTCGTTTTTGCGATATCGGTCGCACATGCTTTGATCTTCTCGATACGGCGCAATGCCAGTTGCACGTTGCCACGAATACCGGTGAGTGGCGTTCTTAATTCATGGCTGGCAATGCTGAGGAAGGTATCGAAACGACGATTCGTCTCTTCCAGGGCTATCTCATTAGAGCGTGTCTGGGCCCATTCTCCTAACAGGCGCACCCGTTCGATGACCAGCGCGTTCAGCTTGGCGATCGCTTTGACTACGGCAATTTCCTCTTGCGTATAGGGACGATCCTCAGCCCTATCGATAAAGAAAATACCAATTAGCTGTGTCCCAATCATCATCGGCGCAACTAAGAGATTACTCATCCCAAACGCAGAGCGCTGCTCAAAAGGATGTTGTACGAGATTGCGCAATATTACTGTGTTGGTGTAAAGATCACTGATATCTTTATCTTCAAAGTAATCTGCCAGTGTAGATTTATCTACTTCTGCTCTGGCTGCTGCAATTTCTTCCTCTGGCAGACCACTGATACCGATTAGATTGAGATGTTGCGAGGGGGTTAAAGATGAGATACCAACCGTGTTGCTTTCAAGCACTTGATGGAGTATCTCGGCCAGGCGTTGAGCCGCCGAACCAATTGATGGCAGGGATATGCTAAATGTGTCGCTTAGCTTATCGATCCGTTCTGGAAAGCGGACCAATTCTTCGGCTACCACTAGCAAGGAGGCTAGCGTTTCCATCGCCTGGCGCGATTTTTGACGTTGCTCGGTGACATCACGGAAAACACACACGCCTCCGATAATTTTGCCTTTTTGGTCATGAATCGGTGAACCTGCTATATTGAGTTGGCATTCACATCCAGAGGGAAAGCGGATCATGATATCCTGTGCTTGATGCTGTTCGTTGCCACAGGATTCATCATCCTTGATATGACTCATCCACATCTGCTGGGCCTGTAGTTGCTTGCCATTCTCATCGTAGACCTGGTAACGGTCCATGAGCTGGAAACACTTTTGCCCGATCGCATCTTTTGCTGATTTACACCCAAAAAGGTAGATGGCTGCTGGATTTATATGGAGTATTGTGCCTCTCAGATCATAGACCAGAACAGCATCTGAGATGGCTTCAAACACAGCAATAAGTCGGTTGGCTACCGTAATTACATCCTGTTCTATCTCCTTATCAAAGGAGTCATATGATGTACTATTCATTGTATGTCTTTCCTTACCCGGCACGTGTGAAGAAAGTTCAAGTGGATTTGCGAATAATTGTTTTTGTATATATGACTGGGGATATAAGCCATTTCACTCTACTTCATATATAAGCGGCATAAAATAAAACTTTATTTTATGCTATTATTTTCTACTGCATCAGTAGAAATACAAAGTCTAATAATGAAGTTGTCCATACTTTGTATAAATATACCAATAAATAATATTCATGAATAAATAGGATGTCAAGCTTAACAGTGGAAGTAGGGCAGCCGCTGGCATGCTATCAATTTGTTTTCCATATTTCTATCAAGCCATTGATGCTGCCCGAGGCAATGAAATTTCCATTGGGAGACCAGGCCAGGGCTGTGACGTCAGATTGGGCGGTAATGCTATCTCCGGCCCGATGGCGTAGTATTGTGCGACCGCTGGCGACTTCCCAGATCTGAGGATCTGTGAATGTATTTAAGCCTGCGAAACTGTTGCCGGAGACGATATGTTTGCCATCAGGCGACCAGGCTAACGCGGACGGTGGCGCGTTATGACCATAGTAGATCTGGATTGGGGTGGCATCGTTGCTGCGCCAGACATGGATGGTATTGGCGTTTTTAGCTGCCGTGGCTGTACCTGCTGGTATATATCCACTGCCGGAGGCGATATATTTGCCGTCCGGTGACCAGGCCAGCGTTGGAATGTTGACAGCATCTTTGTGCCCTTGATATGTCTGCTTGATTGTTCCAGTGGTGGTGTCCCAGATGTTGACGACGTTATCATCGGCGGTGGCCAGTAATTGATCTGTTGGTGACCAGGCGACGACCGTTGTTTGTTTGGCCGCTTCCGGATACATTGTGACCTGCCTACCAGTTGCCGCATCCCAGATCACGATGCTCGTATGGGTGCCGTCGTTGAAATCTGAAGCTACTTGCAGGTTGTTGGGAGACCAGGTGATGGTATCAAGTCCAAAATTAGTTGGTAAGTGGCAGATGGCTGTGTCCTGGGCGTTCTGGGCATCCCAGATATGTACTTCTAATATTCCGGCATTCGATGACATGCTGGAGGCGATATATTGGTGGTTGGGTGACCATGCCATGGCATAGTCTGCACCTATCATATAGTTGTTGGGACCATACTGGAGGCGTTGTTGACCTGTGAAGGCGTTCCATATCTGCACGTTCTCGGCCGCTGATACTATCTCCTGGCTGTCTTGTGACCACGCGAGAGTCCGGATAATGACTCTGTGGCCGTGGTATGTATAGATTGTGGCGCCTGGTCCTGGCGTGGGGGTTGGTGTGGCACGGGGTCGACGTCTGATAATGGGTTTTGGCGTTGAGATAGGATGGAGCCAGGCCTGTACTTCGTGCTGTAAGGGCTGATATGCGAGGGCACCTGCGAGAATGGTTCCTGTCCCGGCGATCAAACCAAATGCCACATTACGTCGGGTGAAACGGCGTTGCGCGCTGACTGGCTGCTGGTCTTTAACTATCGGATGTGAATATTTGTCGCGATTTTGTGCCAGGATGGTTGTTGAGGCGTTCGGGACCTGACTGGCCTGTTCAAAGGCGGTCGCGAACGCTTTGATGCTGCGAAAGCGTTTCTCGGGCGTCTTGCTGAGGGCAATCATTACAACTTCTTCGATCTCTGCTGTAATATGTGATAGGCGTTTGCTGAGCGGCGGCGGCGCGGTTAGCGCGTGTTGAATCGCTATTTCTGTAAACGAGCCATAAAAAGGTGCCGCACCACTCAACCATTCATAGATGACGGCGGCTAATGCATACTGGTCGCTGGCAGGATTGGTTTCGCTCTTTAGTTGTTCGGGGGCCATATAAAGAATCGTGCCTACGATTTTTTGCTCTTTACTGCTTGCCTGTGCGTTTTGTATCACCTGTGCGATACCAAAGTCACTGAGCAACAGGTCCTTTTCGCCGCGTAGCAGCATATTTTCAGGCTTGATATCGCGATGGATAAGTCCTTGATCATGGGTATGTTGCAGGGCCGCCGCGACTTGCAACACATAAGGTGTAATGCTGCTGGCTGTTAAAGGTGTCCCCTTGGGATAATGCTGGCGTAAAGTGCCATGGGGCGCATATTCCATGACCAGATAAGGGACACCTTTTTCGATCCCAAATTCCAGCACGGTAATGATGTGAGGATGTTCTAAGCGGGCCACCAGACGGGCCTCTTGTAGGAAGTTGGCCTGCGCTTTTTCTCCCAGGTGGACATGGAGAACCTTGATGGCTGCGGGTGTTTTGAGGTAAACATGCTCTCCATAATAGACATCAGCAAAGCCACCGCGCCCTAATAAGCGTATCAGTCTATAATTGCCCAGGCGTTTTTCTGGTGTACTATTCATGATTGGTTGGCTCCTCCTCTCTGTTTTAGCGGGCGGCTTGCCAGATCTGAACGGTCGTATCCAGGCTGGCGCTGGCTATCTTTGTGCCGTCGGGAGACCAGGCTGCAAAGGAGACGGGACGTTGATGGCCTTGATAGACAAAGATATCCTGTCCTGTGGTGATGTCCCAGACATGGATGGTCGCGTCTTTGCCTGTGTCGACAAAGTTCGGGTCGGTGACGTATTTCGACAGGTAGTGTGAGCCCTCGTACGAGGCAATCAGCTTACTATCGGGTGACCAGATGGTCGTGATTGGTTTTTTGATTGACCCTTTGTAGCTGGTAAAGATTTTGCCGGTCAGGGCGTGAAAGATATCCCCGTTACTGGTTGCGAGATATACCCCATTGGGGGACCAGGCCAGCGCGGAGACACCATTATTTACCGGGTAGCTGGCTAGCTGCTTGTCGGTGGGTATGTCTATGATTTGCACCTCAGCTGGCTGATTGGGGTCCTGAAAGCTGTCAGGTCCAATGGCGAGTCGTTTACTATCGGGGCCCAGCTGATGGAACCAGGTGCATGTGTGAATAGCTCGGTTAGATTGGTCATGTTCCAGGCAATAACTTTATCGCTACTTGATGCGATGTAGTTTCCATCAGGGGACCACTGGAAGAATTCATTGGCCGGATCATCTGGTGGTCCGCCTGCTCCGGTCAGTATTGTTTCTCTGGCCAGCACTGGTTTGCTCGTACTGAGTTCCCATAGCTCAAAATAGCTCGCTCGCCCGGTGGCTAAGTAGCGCCAATCTGGCGACCAGGCCAGGACATTGACCACTTGATATTTTTTGATATCCTGGTGTGTGATCGCATTCCATATCCGCATGCTCTGATCGCGGCTCCAGGATGCGATCTGCTGGCCATCTTTTGACCAGGCGACCGCATAAACGGTATCGCTATGTTTGTTGTACGTAAAGAGATGCGTCCCGATGCGAGGTTGTGCTGGCGGGGGAAGCGATTTTTTGCGCTCTACAGGTTTAGCTGGTTGCTGTTGTGTTTGCCAGTATAGAAGACCTCCGCTGGCCGCCAGTGTCAGACCGCCTAATCCAAGCAAGCTAAGAGCCACGCGACGCCTTCCCAGGCGGCGTGTATCAGTCGCAGGTTCTACATTGCCCATGATCTTCTTATAGTTTTTGTTAAAGCTTTGCAGGGATTGGGTGATACTACCTTTTTCTAACATTTCAACAAAGATGCTGGCAGAAGGGAAGCGCTCTGCAGGATCTTTGGCGAGTGCTTTTAATAGTACCTGTTCGATGGCGGGGCTCAGTTCGGGCAGGCGGCTACTCAATGCGGGTGGTGGTTGCTTTATTTGCTGTTGGGCTAGTTCAATATAATCGTTACTCGAAAAGGGCAGTGTGCCGCATAGCCATTCATAGACGATCAGTGCCAGGGCATATTGATCGCTGGCCGGGCCCGCCTGGCCCTGGATCTGTTCAGGGGCCATGTACGCCACCGTTTGGAGCATGTCGGTAACACTTTGTGAATGCGAGTTGTGTGATAAAAGTGTGAGGCGAAAATTGCTGAGCAGTACATTTCCGTGGTGGTCCAGCCAGAAGTTGGTGGGCTGGATATCTCGGTGGAGTATCTGTTGTTGATGACTGTAGTCCAGGGCATCTGCGAGCGGCTTAATATAGCTCAGGATCATCGGCAAGGGGAGACGCGAGCCAGCGGGATGGCGCTGGCGTAAGGTGCCGGTCACTATATTAGGCATGACCAGAAATGGAGTGGTCTCTACTACTCCAAATTCCATGCTGCGCAGGATTGAGGGATGGCTTAGACGTGCGATAGCTGCCGCTTCGGTTATAAATTGTTCCTGGTCGGCCTTGGGGAGATGCACCTGGAAGTGTTTGATAATGGCCTGTGTGTTTAGATAAATGTGTTCCGCCAGGTAAAAAATAGCATCCTGGTTGGTTAATAATACTGTAAGTAAGCGATAGTTGCCGAATTGTATGGCCGGTGGTCTGACTGGTTCTATCTGCTCGGGCATTGGCTGGCACCCCTTTATACACTCATTGTGTCGCTTGCCATAACATTACATGTTTATCTGCTCCGCCTGAAACGATATGCTGATTATCTGGAGACCAGGCCAGGGCCATAACAGGAGCCCGGTGTTGGAGATACGTGAATAGATGTTGGCCTGTCGCGGCCTCCCAGATTTGCACCGTCTTGTCATCACTGGCTGAAGCGAGATATTTTCCATCGGGAGACCAGGCTACCGCGTTGACCGTAGCGCTATGCCCTTTATAGGTCAAGTAGGTCTGGCCACTGAGGGCATCCCATACCTGCACGGTTTTATCTGTACAACCAGAAGCGATACGCTTGCTATCGGGCGACCAGGCGAGTGCGGGAATGTCAAATTTAACTGAATCAAAATTATGCCCCTGATAACTGGTAATAGCGGTGACGTGTTCTACATCCCAGACAAGCGTATGTAAAACGCTGGAGACCAGGTATTGTCCATTGGGAGACCAGGCAATGGCATTGGTCGCTGGTGCTGCGCTCTGGGTTGGGTCGGGATATTCAATGATGCGTTCTCCCGTTGTGGCATCCCAGGCGCGTGCTTCCAGGTTATTACTGTTATTATTAGCCGCCAGGCGTTGACTATCTGGCGACCAGGCCAGCATGGTTGATGTTGCGCTGGTGTTGAGCGTGTTTGGTGTGGTGGGCCTGGACATGGTGTAGATGGTCCGACCATTTCCGTTGCCCGCTTCTTCAGGTGTTTGCCAGACCCGCGCTGTTTCGCTTTGACTGAGTGAGGCGATGCTCTTGCCATTGGGTGCCCACGCCACGGCATTCACAGGTTCCTTGTGTGCGTTGTAAATATAGCTGCGCAGAGCTGGCTCATTCAGTACTGACCAGACCTGGACCGTTTTATCATGACTTGAAGAAGCGATGAAATGATTGTCCGGCGACCAGCTCAGGCCGGTTACTATGTCAGTATGTCCTGTATAGGTGAGCAGCGTGCTACCCTGTGATCGGGTTGGTATGACGACTGGTGCCGCCGGTTTAGCGGGTTTGGGCGCATTAGACGGTGAATGTAGATACCAGATTAACCCTCCTCCGCCCAGTGTAGTAAGTCCGAGGAGTCCTGCCAGTCCGGCGGTCACGGTGCGGCGCGAGAGGTGGCTGGTAGGTTGTTTGGATCTGGTTGGTTTTAAATCTGGTAACTGTGATGGGGTTGTAATGGCTTGCGCCATGGCCAGTTCCATGGTGCTCTGGCTCGCGCCTGCGCCTGCAGCGGTTGAAAGCGCATTGGCTGGATCAAGATATGTGTTATATGTGATGGGTGTATCGTTTGTTGCAGTTGTTAAGTGTCGCGCAGCCAGCTCTGATCCTGTGTACTGTCTGCTGATCGTCGTTGTCCTCAGGTATGCATCTTCAAGCGCTGTCGCGAACTCGCTGATGGATGGATAGCGTTGGGCTGCTTCTTTGGCCAGCGTTTGCATGATGACCTGTTCTATGTGGGGTGAAATGATGGGCAATTTTTGGCTGAGGGGTGGCGGCTCTGCGGTTAAATGCTGCGCCACCATTTGCATCAAGTGGTCGGCTTTAAATGGATGTTCTCCACAGAGCCATTCATAGGCGACGATCCCCAGCGCATATTGATCACTGGCCGGTCGTGGGTGGCCATGAATCTGTTCGGGGGCCATATAAGAGACGGTCCCTGCTACCTCGTTGCCGCTGCGCGAAATAGTGCTGCGATCAACAGTCGCGATGCCGAAATCACTCAACAGGATCTCATTGTTACGTCCAATCAGCATATTCTCTGGTTTGACGTCGCGGTGGATCAGTTTTTGTTCATGGGCGTATTGCAACGCTGAGGCCATTTGCCTGACATACGCGACGACCGCCTCTAGTGGTACGCGACTCCCCTTGGGATGCCGCGTGCGTAATGTCCCGTTGGGAGCATAGGTCATCACCAGGAACGGGGTCTGTGTCTCTTCATCAATACCAAACTCTTGTACGCGCACCATTTGAGGATGGTGTAAGTGGGCGATAAGTTGCGCCTCGCGCAGAAATCTCTCTAAATCTTTCTCGGATAGATATGTTAACAATACTTTGATGGCCGCGGTTTTTTGCAGATAGATATGCTCGCCACGATATACCTGGGCAAAGCCACCTTCACCTAGTAGATCCTGTATATAATAGTTGCCCAGTTGCTTGCCTGTATAATTAAGCATATGCGACCCTTCTGTAAACCTGTCTCTTCAGTAGATAAACGTAGCTTGCTATGATTTATTGCAGAAAATTATTGTAGATAGATAGAACCCCGTATCACATGAGCGATACGGGGTTCTATCTATCTACTTTTATTTTATCCTACAGCAGGTTTAGCACCACTCTTTGGTGGCTACACCAACCATCATACCTTTTTTGAACATACGACCGCGGGTCTCCTGTGGCTGCTGCATGCGTGTGGTAAGTACGACACGTTGCTGAGCAGCCTGACCCAACTTCAGATCGGCGTCTTGCTCGATCTGCTTAAAGATCATCATACCCTTTTTGAACTGTACCATACTTTCACCTCTCAGCCTGAATGATTGTTGAACGACGCGCTTCTAGCACAATCCCTTGACGGTTGAACCGACCATCATACCCTTCTTGAACATACGACCATTGTTCTGCTGGGCCTGCTGTACTCGTGTGGTCAATACAACACGCTGCTGAGCAATCTGACCCAACTTCAGATCTGTTGTCTGCTCAACCTGATTGAAGACCATCATACCCTTCTTGAACTGTATCATATATTCACCTCATTCTCACTTGTGGCATCATGCCGCTCAACATATCAGCGCGACATTTTCTTGTCTGGCGGGGCGGTCGCAGCTCTTACGACTTCGTTGCTCTTTAATTTCTCGACTTCACTGTTCTACTAATCTATTCCGAATCGCCAGCTCAAAAGCGGTAATTTTTCGAGCATTTCTCGCATATTCATCGTCATTTTCCTCCCCCGTGACCCTTTTTTGCATGCGGGGGTAAGCATGTCAAAATGAGCACAAAAAGCCAGCTACATACACTTATAGTGCATATAAAGTGCAAAAATTGCATACGATTATTGATTTATGCTATGGCTCTAATGCAGCACAAAACAGCTATCAATGTACGATCATAACTGCGTGCTCAGCAGCGAGCGCTGTAGCGTTTAAATTTGTTACTGAAAAACGAAAAAAGGGAAAAATTGCTTCAGGCCTCATTCAGGCCGTCACACGAAGCAAAGACACGAGAGATTGGCGCTGGTCACCTTCTTATAGATCTGGTTGATACTTATAGGTTCGGCTGATACGCGCCACTTTGATAGATGCCTTTACCACTCAGGTCTGCCAGACATCTTTCAGTAAAGAGGTATAAGTGATGGGATATCAAGACAGACGTGGTGCGACAGTCAAAAAGCATTGATGCCTTCATGTGGTCCCTCCGTCTCTTTCTATCTTGATAATCAAAAGTAGCAGAATCATCTTTGTCGATGTTTTACAATACAAAGATAGCATAAAGCAGGACCATTGTCAAGCTGATTACGGACAAATATTACAAATATTACAAAAATGGAACAAAATGTCGTTACATTCATTTACATAAGTGATTTTCTGTTTGCGGTCATACATGGAAGAATGGGAGCAAACGCTGAAAGATGTTGTTACTGGCTTAGCAGGCCATGGTTGGCGTTGGCTGGATAACGTGAAAAAACGGCCAGCGCTGGCGTTAATCATATTTTAAAGGCTTTCCACGCTTTCCACTGACATGGCCGCTAGCAGGGCATCCAGGGCTGAACATTGGCGTGCCGCATCGCTATTGTCTACGGGCTCTGACCATTTGAGGCCAAATTGATAGTTGCCAGCTGGATTGTTCGCGACGATGGCCCGGGCATTGTTTAGCATAAATTGCTGGTAGGCTGGTTTGGGTAGCACTTCGTAGAGTGTGGCCAGATTGCGTATAAAGATGCCTTTAAATTGCGGCCCGTCCGCTCCGCAATCACCTGACTCGCACGGCTCCTGTAAAATACCATAGCGATCAACCAGCGTGCTAATGGCTGCATCCGCGATCAATTCAGCCATATCGCGATAAGCCTCGTCTCGGGTGATGCGATACATCTCTGTTAAGCCACCCAGGATCACGCCTTGATTATATGTCCAGGTGACGCCGCCGTTATTCTGGCAAAATTCATTTAAGCCATCATTGACCAGGTTATAGCGATTGATCATTCCGCTGTGCCAGAACCAGATCCAGCCTTGATAGGCACGCTCAAAGTAATAGGCGCGCTCATCTTCATGGGTAACCCGTTGGTGCAGGTGGGCAGCAATGGTAAAGTAAAGCTCGTTGGCGATCGCATTTTTGTAGCTACGTTCCTTGGACCACCAGATCCCGCCTCCACAGTGGTTATCCCAGCCGCCTTCCATGTCCAGGAAGATGGTACGGGCCATATTCAAGTACTGAATCTGTCCCGTCAGATCATATGCTTTGATCCAGGCCAGGGCCCACCAGCCCTCATCATCATAGTAGTCATTAATAAAATTTCCACCACTATGCTTCTGAAAGATTTCCTGGATCGTATTTGCATACAACGTGCTGTTGGTACGGGCCTGGTAGTCAGAGATCGCCCACAGGATATTGGCGGCATTCCACCAACCTGTGCTATCCCAGAGGCACTGGTCGGGATTGTACCATTGCTGCAATGTCTGCAGTCCACCCTCTACATGCGCGCGATAATTATACATTGTGTCCCTGCTTTCTGCATCTAACTCAACTTTATAATGCTATGCCTGTCTTCTTTTCACGCTATAGTGTCTCACTGGTTTCATTGTGATGCACAGGATAGCGATTCCTTTGGATTTTTCTCGTTATGTTGATCGCGTAGCTATTTAGCTTGACACAGTAAAAAGAGAATGGTACACTCCTGACTATATCAATGCACTCAAAGGAGGTAAAAATGACACTTTTTAATACTACAACTACACCCTCCGCTCGTTTCGGGCTTGCATTTCTGGCCGTGGGGCTGGAACTTGCCCGGAGGTAAGTGCATCTTATCACCATCATTCATCCATTTCCCCTTGAGATGACGCGGAGATAGGGACGTTTTGTGCCTTGCGCAGATGTTTGCTATCTTACTGTGTCACATATACGCTACTTGATGGACCACTGGCGCACTTACCACCTGTGGTTTTTTCGTGAGCAGTAGACCACAGGTACAGCTTCTCTGGTGTGTGCCGTGGCTTTGCTGTCTTTGTGGCAACTCCATTCCCCCGGCCTTGCATGACAAATGTTTACTTTTTTGCGCCTGAACTGGCGCTGAAAATCATCGTCATGGCACATCAATCTGCTCCTGGTTCGATTATTCACCTGCCTGATAGGTATAGAGGATAAACAATGCATGTTTTTTGTGGGCGCACGCTCTCTCTGCGCTCAGCCGCCGCCGTCTGCTGTTATGAAGTTGCTGTCAATGTGTTTCTGGTCAGGGAAAAGGAGTATGGGTTATGGTAAAAAAGATTTCAAAAAATGACTATCAGGATGATCTAGATAGAGAGGAAGCGGAGAGGCCGGTGCGCTGGGAGCCTATACGCCGCCCCGAGGTGCGGGTTAAGCAGGCTAAGAAGACCAGCTATGAGAGCAATGCTGATGTTCAGCGCTGGCTTAAAGAGCAGGGTGTCGAGGTTAGCCAACCGGCTGCCTTTAATCCCACTTTCCTCTCTTCACAGCGGGATGCGCCCTGGATTCTGTCTTCGTTGACTCCTCTGTACGATCAGGAGTTGATCCTGGATATTCTACATGTGGTTAAGAGTGGTAAGGAAGCGACCGTCTTCTGTTGCTCGGCCCATCCCGATACCGGTTTAGATTACCTGGCCGTGAAGGTCTATCGCCCGCGTATGTTCCGCAGCCTTAAAAATGATGCCGACTATCGCAATAATCGTACCCAACGCGATGAGCAGGGGCGTGTGGTGCATGGGGATAATCGATTGCGTGGTGTGGCTCGTAAAACAGCCCGTGGTCATGCGGCCCGTGTGACTTCATGGATTGAGTATGAGTTTGATACGCAGCGCAAGCTTTTTCAGGCCGGTGTCCATGTCCCGCGCCCACTGGCTTATGTCGGTAACGCGGTCCTGATGGAATATGTTGGCACCGAGGGTAATGCCGCGCCACTATTGCGCGATGTAAAGCTCGATGCGGCTGAGGTTGAGCCCTTGTTTGAATGTTTGTTGGCTGACATCGAATTGAGCCTGGTCAACGGTCGTATCCATGGCGACCTCTCGGAATACAATATCCTATACTGGCAGGGGGCGGTCACTATTATTGACTTTGCCCAGGCAGTGGATACCTCACACGATGAGGTGTTTCCGATTTTTGCCCGCGATATTGAGCGTGTGTGCCAGTACTTTGAGCGCTATGGTCTGGAGCGCGATGCCCACCAGCTAGCGGCTGAACTATGGACGCGCCATATGGGGGGCCGTACTGAGGATATCGTCTGATAGCTTGAATACAACGAAGACAGGTTACTCAAAGTATACAAAGCATACTTTGAGTAACCTGTCTTCCAGCTGATGAATAACGCCTGTTATTCTGAGACTGCCAGGGCAATCTCATCATCCTCTTCTGTGTCGATGATACTCAGCAATTTGAGGGAGGGTATCCATAGTTCCGCGTTTTTTAGCTCGTTGCGTGGATGGGTGGTGCCTACGGCGATGGCTGGTATGTGGGCTGCGTGCGCGGCCTCGATCCCAGGCAATGAATCTTCGATTACCAGGCATTCTTCTGGCTCTGCTTGCATCAGCTCTGCCCCTTTGAGATAGCCTTCGGGATGAGGTTTGCCTTGCTTGACGTCGTTGCCTGAAATCAGCAGGCGTGGCATGGGTAACCCCGCGGCCTTCAGACGTGCCCTGGCCAGGGTGGCTGGCCCTGAGGTTACGACTGCCCATTGCTCGGGTGCGAGTTGTGCCAGTAGCTCTGCTGCCCCCGCTGTGGCGGCCACCTCTTTGGTATCCAGGGTCTGGATATCGTCCAGGTAGCGTGCTTCTATTTCGGCTGGTAATTTTGGTGCCACCTGGCGAATAGTATCGATTGTGCGGCGCCCATGAATCGTACCCAGCACCTGCTGAACATCCAACTGGTGTCGCTTGGCCCAATCACTCCAATGGCGTTCTACATTAGCAATTGAATCTACCAGGACACCATCCAAATCAAATAGGAGTATGCGACAGATTAGAACCTTGCTATAATCTTTTTTCTTTGTCATAAGTAAATGTACTTAGGAAATCCTTTCTATGTCTGGGCTATTTTTGGTGTTTATTTATGTCCATTGAATAAGTGAACGTGAGATTTGTTTGATTGAGGGACAACCTGCCAGGATCATAGCAGATTGAAGTTCTTTTTGTAAGATCTCCAGTATATGTCTTACCCCTTCGGAACCTTGAACTGTGAGCCCCCATAAAATTGGTCTTCCGATCAGGACGGCCTGTGCTCCCAGGGCCAGTGCCTTCAAAATATCGGTTCCGCGCCTGATACCACCGTCGAGATAGATTTCACAATGTTGCGCGGCCACGGCGACGATCTCTGGTAAGGCTTCGATGGGAGCGATCGTCCCATCCAGCTGCCTTCCGCCATGATTTGAGACTACAATACCGGCCACCTGATGTTGGACCGCCAGCGTGGCATCTTCAGCGGTTAAGATGCCTTTGAGTATAATTGGCAGGCTGGTATGCGTGCGCATCCAGGCTATTGTATCCCAGGTCAGCGTATGGCCTGCATACGCTGCTCGTTCGCTATTGTCCAGGCTACCGTTTATTGTATGCCGGGCGTTGCCAGAAAATGCTCCTGGATAATATTTTTTCTGGAAATTTCCCATCGCGTTGCGTTTATCGCGCTCGCGGTTGGATAGAAGCGGTGTATCTACGGTCAGGACAATGGCCTGGTAACCGGCTGCCTCCGCACGCTTGATCAGTTGCTGCGCCTCATTCAGGGTATGGATATAGAGCTGATACCAGCGTAATCCCTGGCTGGCCCTGGCAATCTCCTCCATGCTAAATGAAGCATCGTTGCTGACAATCATACCACTACCTGCCGCATCTGCACCACGTATGGTGGCGCACTCGCCATCTGAATGGGCCATGCTATGTGCGGCGGTTGGTGCGACCAGAATTGGCATGTCAATCTCTGTGTTTAGTACGGATGTCTTAAGGTTACTGTTGCTGACATCAACCAGAACGCGTGGGCGCAGGCGTAGTTGGGCAAAGGCTGTGCGATTGGTGCGGAGCGAGATTTCATCCTCGCTTCCTCCCTGATAATAATCCCAGATAGGTCGGGCCAGTTGCGTCTGGGCGAGTACTTCATAATCATGCACATTGATTGGTTGCATCCTACACTCCTGTATGCTTGAACGCTCTGACCAGCAATATATATTTTCTTATACTATGCCGTTCAATCGTATGAGCGCAGCTGCCTGGCAAGCGCTCCCATTTCCTCATAACTGCTCAAGTTGAATGGTTGAGTCAGTGGCAGCGGAGCTAGCCGCGTCCAAGCGGCGTTTACGATTGCTTTTTAATACTATACTATGGTTGTTTCGGCTTTCGGCTCGTTACATCAGAACACCAATTATTGTGGGGACCAGAGATAGGTCTGGATCTGGCAACATTCGCGAAAACCAATCCTACTATAAACGCTGTAGCCAGCGGGTGATGCTTGCAATACACCAATATTGTATCCTAAAGCCCGGGCAACTGATAGAGGGGCCATTGAAATAGCAGTGCCAATGCCGCGCCCTCGCACTTCTGGTAGGGTCCCAACGGAAAATAGTCCCGCGATCCCTGCGCCAAGAAAAATTGAGGAGGTCGCGACCGCCTTGCCATCAAGCCGTCCAAGGAAACGTCGGCTGGGAAGATCTTTTCCCCAGCCCAGGCATTGTTCAAAGCGGACATATTCTGGATCGATGCTGGCTGCCGCGCCTCCAAAGGCTATGGCTGAGACATGTATCCATTCTTCTAACGCGGCGGCGCTCTCAACTTCTTCAATGCTGAAGCCCTCGATTTGAGGGAGGGCCGCTGGTAAGTGGGAGAGCTCCAGCGCCATCCCGGGCTCTGACCCATTGTATTGCAATCCGCTTTTTTTTAAGTATTGGCCCAGATTGGCCGGCCGGGTGCCTGGAAAAATCCACCACAGCATTGGCACTTGCCGTACTTTGAATGGCGTCATGACCTCTTGTATTCTGGCTAGAATTGTTTGCTCGTCCATCTGTGTGCGCATGACAACATTGAGGGATGGCTGTGGTATTCCGGTGATGGCGGCAATATGATCGCTGCTGTGATAGGCTTGTGCGCCAGGGATACAACTACAATACATAATAAATTCAACCAGGTTGTTTTCCATGGCCGTAATGATCCCGGGATAAGATGTCTGGCGGAGGATATTACTGCTAATGCTCATCTAGCTGTCCTTTAGATTAGGCTCTTTATATTATGGGCAATGTGATGTGTATTTCTGTTCATCCTACCATGCTGTTTTCTGTACTAGCAAGGGTGGCCACATTTTTTCGCGGCGTAGCATCTGTTAAACCTGAGAATGTGGCAAGGCTATACATCAGGTCAGTAAATAGCCTCCATCTACGAGGAGCAGGCTGCCAGTCATATAATCAGCGGCACTACTGGCGAGGAAGAGGGCGACTTTGGCGATATCATCGGGTTCGCCCAGGCGTCCCAGTGGAATTTGTTGCAGAAAGGCATTGCTATTCATGTCGGTGACGCCAGCTGTCTCTAGCGTAGCGGTGGAGACTGAGGAGGTGCCCGGCGTAACGATTTCTCCAGGCGCGATGGTGTTGACTGTAATGTTGTGAGGACCTAACTCGAGGGCTAGCGCTTTGGTGAGGGCGATGATACCACTCTTGGATGCACCATAATGGCTTAAGTATCTGGTCGGGGTTAGCCCATCGATCGATGATATGTTGATGATGCGACCACCATGCCCTGCTTGTAACATATGCCTGGCCGCCTTCTGGGCATAGAAAAAAGTTCCTTTGAGATTAATGTCAAACACTTGATCCCAGGTTGCTTCGGTGGTCTCTAATGCCGAGGAAAAAGGATAAATCCCGACGTTATTGACCAGGATATCCAGGCTGCCAAAGGTTTTTAGCGTTGTGTGGAGTATGCCATCGATGGTCTCTATCTCGCTTACATTGCCATAAATGGCCTCTGCCTGACCAGAGCGCGCTTTAATCTCTTGCGCGGTTGCCTGAGCGGCTGCCAGATTAATATCGACCAGCATAATGGCCGCACCGGCTTCCGCGAGCCGGCGGGCAATAGCCTGGCCAATGCCAAGCGCGCCTCCCGTAACCAGCGCGGTTTTTCCATGTAGATCAAACAGGCTGGCGATACTTTGTTGCTCCAATAATATATCCCTTTAGACGTTTTATCAGGATTTCACGGACTCGCCCCGGCGATAGGTAGCCGTGAAATCAAAACTGTGCCCGACCGCGATCAACCATTGGTCGTCTTGCTGGACCAGGATGAGATTCATCAAGCCACTTCTTGGTGGCAATGGCTGCTCGCTTGCTGTCTGATGTCCGGTCGTGGTCCAATTAATATCTACCGACGCGATCCCAGGTGTAATCCAGGTCGTGCGTACCTCTTTTATGCTAAGGATGGCATGCTTTAACGTTGTTGTAAAGGGGATCTGGTGTAGGCGCTCTATTTCAGTTCTGCCAGCCATCAGTTGGCCTGTCACATCGGTAAATTCTCCATTCTCACGAAAGAGCTCTGCCAGTTCCTCTTCGTTGTGTCTGTTCCATGCACTTGTAAGTTTCTCAACCACTTGTTTAACTATAGCTGTATCTGCATTGGCTTGATTTACCATCATGTGCCCTCCCCGCAAGCGCGGCTGTATTGCAGGTCATTCAGAAAATGTGTGTTCATAGATATATAGAAACAGTATACTCAATATCTATCGTCTACACTAGTTAAAAAAGATAGGCTTTACACCCTTGAATGTCTACATTAACATATGTTAATGTATTAACACTTAGGCATGATGTAAAGGTCCAGGAACGCTTTTCTGCCATCGACCTTATCACCAGGAATGTATGATATTGGTCTTATAAAAAGACATTTCTTTTTATAATAAATTTGAAGTATCTATTAATAGGGCGTTTTGCTCTGTTTTATGGTGTACCATGTAGCTTAGGAATACTATACGTATTTTCCATGCAATGTGCTTTTCACGTTATACGCTTGAAGTTGTTCGTTATATAAGGTATAAAGGGGCATGTCTTCTTAGCGCGATCGTGTTGTATTTTTTTCAGCACTAGACGCCTTTTAAGGGTGTAAAATAGGAAATTGTCTATGGCCAATACTGTAATGCATGAAATCGCGTTTTCTTTTGATCAACCGGATCAAGTTTTGAATTCTTTCCTCAAGCTCTTGCAGCAAAGGCTAAGACAGCCTCTAGCGACGAAAACATCAAGGGAGATTGTTGTTCGCAACGCTCTGACTGTATTAATTATTGATGCATACCAGGAGCGTGCTCAATATATAGGTGGCTTGCTGACGGCTGTTGGATATCGGCCTGTTATCATGTTTAATGAGCTGGACGCTTTTACGGCCTTCCTGCGTGGTAGTTGTTTGCCCCTGGCCATTGTCCTTGGACAAGATGATGGATCAAATCGTTTATTTGTGAATCGCCTGGTGCAGCAGTTGATGCAGCGCTATGATTGGGAGCCTTTGATGATCCGTTTGCAGGATTCACGCCCGGCTGCTTTCGGTTCTTCTGGCTCTGGCGAGTTTCTCCCTTCGTCCAGCGGAAATCTTCCATCATCTCGCCCCTCTTTTGCCAATACCACCAGGCCTTTGAATAATCGAGCGGGCGAGCAAAAAGGGACCGGTAGTCAGCCTACCTGGCCTAATGCTGGCGATATTTCTTCTTCCCCGGTATCTCCATATCAGAGTGGCCCATTGCCTGGCAACCCGGCTTTTCCTCAGGGACGTGGCCCCGTCTCGCGCGTTTCCAATCCTGCTGGCGAATTTTCGGCTGCAACCAGACCACAGAACGAGCAGGCTATTTCTAACTCGGGCTCGAATTTTCCTTCTATGCATTCTGTACATACGGAACCACCTGTTTCTAAAGAGCTTAAACTTGAGCCTCAGCTCGAAAAAGTTGAAGCGCCGAAGAAAGAAAAGGTGTATCTGGATGGGCAGAGCCTGGGTCGCTATCAGGTACGTGCTCGTTTAGGTAGTAGCGTGTATAGTGAGGTGTATCGTACCTATGATCGTTTACGTGAGCAGGAAAGCGCTCTGAAAGCAATTCAGGTGGATATGGTGCCGTTTTATGTGATGAAGGATTCTGTCGAGGAGGTTACTGTTTTTCAACAGGAGGCAGAGCTGCTGGGGCCTTTGCAACATCCTCATATTTTACCTGTGATGAATTGTGGTAAGTCGTATATTAGTGGCACTAATTTTATCTATAAAAACATGCCCTTTTGCGCTGAGGGTTCGCTGGCCAATTGGATACGCCGCAACGGAGGCGGTAGCCCTTTTGCGTTGAAGGATATTTTACCTGTGATCCTCCAACTGGCTGATGCACTACAGTTCGCCCATAACTATCAAGTAACCTACCAGAATTTTAAGTTAACAAATATCCTCGTCCTCAATCAGAATAAGCGCATGGCTAAGTTAGAGGTGGCCCTGGCGGATTTTTCTGTCGTCCAGGATGGATCATACTTTTCAAAGCTACCTGAAGGATTTCCCTACATGGCCCCGGAACGTTGGGATGGCGCTGTCTATCCAGCCTCAGATCAGTATGGGCTTGCCGCCATTACTTATGAGTTGTTGACCGGACGTCCTCCGTTTCAAGGCACAACCGAGCACGTGATGAAGATCTTGCATACCACAAAAAATCCTCAGCCAGTCACAACGCTGAATCCTAAAGTGCCTGCTTCTGTCAACGCGGTCCTTGCGGCGGCCCTGGCAAAAAAACCAGCTGACCGCTTTGGCTCGGTGGCCCTGTTTGCGCAGACGCTGCAGCGCTGCTAAGTCTTTGTTTGTATGTTTACTTGAGGCTACCATTACTACTTCAAGTCATAAAGAAATGAGCGAATCCCCCGACGGGGAGTCCGCTCATTTCTTTATACGTACGCATGAATCGTTGACCATACGTACGTACCTTGTGCAAACTAGGCATGTGTGAGTTCAGACTCACCGGTCAGCAGCTTGTTCAGGGTCTCGCGTTTGATGCGATAGGCCTGCCGCTCATTCACGTGGGGCAGAATGATTGCTTCCAGGGCACCCTGTTTCACCCAGCGACGAACGGTAGTGTCGTCTACCCTTAGAATATTTGCAACTTCCGATACAGTTAATAGCTCGCTCATGTGGTGTTTCTCCTTTTTTAATTCTATTATTTGGATACCGTCTCAAAACGGTGCTTTATTCATTAACAGAATGAGTTATAAAAATGCCTGCCAATGAATAAACTGTGTTGTATTTGTCATTATATTGTATATCAAGTAATGACATTTGTAAAGACCTATCTATGGAAATATATTTCTTAGCGTTTCTATGTTACAGAATTTTTGTTTTGCAATATTCTGAACAATAACGGCACCGCTGATAAAATTTCTTTTGTCCGTCATTAAGACTAATAGTTTACAGGCTTGTGTATATACATATATGTATACGTGTGACTTGGGAAATAAGTGACGCGCGCCATACTATCAGGCTATTCTTGTTTGGCGGCTAGGAGCAATAAAAACGAAATGAGTTTATGTAGAATGCGTCAGCCAGGGGAATATTATTTATAAAATTACTCTATCAAATAAATTATTTTTATTGCAATAGTGGATAAAATATTATTTTTATCTTGCTTATATCTGTTTGCTTGCTTTTCATGATGACTGCAATAAATTTGTTTCAAATACAATTGTTGAGTCCCTATTTATTATAAATACGTGCTAAAGGTAACATAAATGTGCGTGCATTTGTGCATAATGTTATACCTTTTAATTGGAACTATGCTGGATGCGCGGATTTAAACAACCAGGATGCGGCTTACTGTAGGGGATATGTGTTCTGTTCTCTATTCGGGCTACTTTATGCTGCTGTTTAAATCAAGATTGTGGTTGAGGGATTATTATATGTCACGAGGAAAACATAAGAAGCCGCAGCGAATTGAAAAGGGCATGCTGGTAGAGACAAATGATAAGGATTTAGGGGAAGAGGATATCAGCCAGCCATATGTTCAGGATGTGATAAGAGATGGGCAGGGGCATACTACAAAGCTTATCATTCAAAAAGGTGCTGTGTTTAAAAAGCAGTTGGAGGTGCCTGTCGATCGGGTGCAGGAGATTGTGCCTGCCCGGAACAGTGCTAGTGGATCGGGACATGTGCTGCTGGATATTGATGAGCGTGAGGCTGAAACATTAAATGCCCGTGGTCTGGAGGAGGTGGCGAGTGAGGAGGAACATCAGGAGACGCTGCTAGGGGAGGTTGAGAAGGATCTTCCTACAGTTGAAGGTGTGCGGGCCATGGAGGTCCAGCGCGAGATTGGTAATGATCAGGTGGATGCTCAGCCTCTTTCTCCTGGCACTCAAGCGCGCCCTTCTTTCTGGTTGCGCCTATTGGGCCCTGGTTTTCTGGCTGGCATGGCTGGCAATGATTCGTCCGCGGTGGCTTCATATTCTGTTGATGGTGCGCAGGTGGGCTTTGGCCACCTCTGGCTGATGTTGCTCTCGACTCCCCTGTATCAGGCGGTACAGTACGCTTGCGCGCAAGTAGGCCGCTTGACGCAAAAAGGCTTTTCAGAGGTGCTGCGTGAGCATTATGGTCGTCCCAGTGCTGTTGTCGCTTCGCTGGCTTTGATTATTGCTAATATCGCTTTGATAACGGCTGATCTGGTGGCGATTGGTAGTGGCTTTCAGCTATTGACCAATATTAATTGGGTCTGGTTTGTGGTCCCCATTGCCCTGGTCCTCTGGTATCTAACTGTGTTTAACAATTTTGAGACGCTCAAAAAGATCTTCATTCTTATGAGTCTGGGCTTTGTTGTCTATATTATTACTGATATTATGGCCCGTCCTGATTGGGGCGCTATTCTTAGTAACACTTTTATACCGCATATCGATTTCAACTTTGCGAGCATTAGTAGTGCGGTTGCTCTGTTGGGAGCAACGATCTCACCTTATAACATTTACTGGCAGGTGCAAGGAGAGAAAGAGGAGCGTCGACCTGGCACTATGCAGCAAAAATTACGCCTGGCTTTCTGGGATATCGGTATCGGGGTGGTGAGTGGAAATCTGATTGCATATTGTATTATCATTTGTACCGCGACTACGCTGTTTACTTACCATAAGACGATTGCGACGGCGGCCGATGCTGCTTTAGCCCTCGTTTCTATTATGGGGCCAGCGGCTAAATATCTGTTTGCCATTGGCTTAATTGGTGCCGGGCTGGTTGCGATTCCTGTTTTGCTTGCCAGTACTTCTTATGCTGTTACTGGTACTTTTGGCTGGCCAGCAGGTTTGTCAAAGAAACCATGGCAGAGCGAGGGTTTCTACCTCATTCTTACCGGTGCCCTGATACTTAGCCTGGTGCTTGCCCTCTGTCATCTGGACCCCATTCAACTCATTTTATGGGCTAATATCATCTCTGGTGTGCTGGCTCCGGTGCTGGTGGTGTTTCTCTTGCTGGTTGGTAATAATCGCCAGATTATGCAGCAGCGCACGTTTGGTTGGATCTCCAATCTATTATTGGTGTTGACCGTTTTGATTATGGCTGCTGCAGCTATTATACTTTTCTATGGACTTTTGACAGGTCAACAATAAAGAGGTTTCTCTAACAAAAAAACTAAAAATTTAGAAGCGGGCCTTCGCGCCCGCTTCTAAATTTGATGTATGGCATAGCGCTGTTAGAATACTAGAAGATGTTGGCGACGCGACTGATTAAAACGGCCACAATCAGGAAGGAGATCAGTCCTTCCAGCATCATCAGTATCTTGGCCGGGCGGCTGAGTGGATAGGTATCGGTTGGACTGAAGGCGGTGGCTCCGGTAAAGGCCACGAAGAGGTAATCGAAGAAATGTGCTTCCCAGGGCGTCCCGTTGACTTGCTGCGGAAACATAAAGTCGCTGGCCTGGTGATTATTTATATGCCGCTTACGAGGACCTCCACCATCTATGTTCCAATACCATAATGCAAACACCATTATATTGCTTATCCATAGTAGTGCCGCAGAACTTAGTAGCTTAAAACCGCTACTAAAGGTGGAGATTTTTGTAATAAGCAGAGCCATTTCGATGATGAGTGCAATAGTGACAAGGCCTAGCAGTGTCAGGCTGAGTGGCCGTGCGACGCGATGTGGTATCGCCCGTCCTGTTACCCAGAATTGCCACAGCGGTATCAGCAGGATAACTTCAATGGCCAGCACCGTCCAGCCCGGACCAATTCTTAATTGATCTGGTAGGAAGAAATAACATACACCTATTAATAGAGCACATAATGAGACCAGTAACCTGGGGACTTGCCCTATCAGTTGCTGTTCGGCTGATAGGTGCTTATGTGCTGGCGGTAACTTTTGCTCTGTCTGCTGTTGTTCCATGGTTCTATGTTGACCTTTTCCCTACGCTATAACGTTCTTGCTTGAGATATTATAATTGTGTCATGCTCGAAAAGCAATTATGAATTTTGCTCGGTTGGTGTTAGTTTCGCTCAGGCGATTGAAGAGCCCGCCTGTATACAGTCAGGCGAGCTATCTCTTTTTTTGAGAAAGTAGATTATTACCATCATATGCAACAGAATATAGATGAGCAACAATATTATGACAAGCAGAAAAAGCGGCTCTCTATTAGTAGAGCTTACATGCTTCAGCGCTGGGTTTTTCGGCTCTATATCTGTATCGTTCTTTTACTGTTGTTCATCCTTGTGGTAGGCGCGCTTGCCAGTAAGACGGCATGGGGTGCCTTTATTGTTAGTAGCGCTATGCCATGGCAATTGATCTTGCCTGGCGCCCTGGTGGTTGGTTTTCTGTTTATCTTTACAGATACATTCATTCAAAGCCGTGAAGAGGAATGGTTTCGCTACTATGGGAGCCAGATCATTGCTACCGTGGTGGCCTTTGATGAAGTGTATATCTGGCGCTGGGCGCGCCGTTTTTTTAGTGTTAATGAATACCGTCTAAAATTGGAATGGACCTCTCCTCAATCGGGACAGGTCTATCATTTCTCGCGCCGCGTGCGGGATAGTAAACTGCCCACCCAGGGAGCCCAGATACCTGTGTTGATTGATCCTGCTGATCCAACCTATTACCTGCAAGAGGATTTTAAGCGTTCCTATGATTGATCGTTACCATTAAATAATTTTTCTAAGAATGTGACTCATCTTCATGATCACCGCGCTCTTCACGCCTGAGTTTGAGCGCCAAAGGCGCTCAAGAAGTATCCTTGTGTGGTGCAAAATGTGCGCCGAGCGCACATTTTGCACCACACAAGAAAAAAAGGTCGGGCGCGCCAGCGCACGTCCGTATAAGAGTGGCACGCTTCTCATGATGATGGGCGTAAGACATATTCTTAGCATTTCTTGTTGAGAGTGTGGAGCGGATAGGTGATTGCAGCCACCTATCCGCTCCACACTCTCTTTCCTGCGATTTTTTTTTGTTTCAGACGTTATTTACTACAGAACCTTGTTTTATGGCGGGTTCTTTGTCGTGATGATCAGGTGTGTGTATGTTATGTAGAAAGTTGAGCATTCAATCATGACACGTGCAAAAAGTGCCTCTGTTTGGGCTTTAATTGGTATTGCTCTGGCGCTCTGTCTGTTACCGATGAGTAGCGCGGCTGCTTCAAATACTAAGGCCACTGTGGTCTCCCATTTTTTTCCTGTTGGCATTCGTACTACCTCTACTTCAACTGCTGACTGCTGGGAAACCTCTCTGGCAGCTCCGCGCAAGGATACCTGGCGTTGTGCTGTAGTCAATACCATTTACGATCCTTGCTTCAGTTCCCCTACTCAGCACAATTATGTGATCTGCGATGCCAGTCCAACTGGCGATGTACGGGGCTTGAAGGTCACCCTGGCTGGTGCTTTGCCGGTTACTACCGCTACTAGTTCAGATGCACAACCCTGGGTATTGCTACTCCCTGATGGTGTCTCCTGTACCTTTTTAACTGGCGCTACTTCTGTGATTAATAACGAACGTGTCAATTATGGCTGCACCAACAATGCAACTATCGTCGGCCTACCTACACAGGGAACCGTTTGGACCGTGAAAGAGGTATTGGATGGCCAGACTCAACCAGTGGTAACCACTGTCGTCCATGTCTGGTTCTAATGTGTTCCATGTATCTCTTATATTTGTGCGCGTGTTCTAAGAATGTGTCTTATCTTCATGATTTCTGCGATCTTCACGCCTGCGTTTGAACGCCTTTGGCGCTCAGAAGTCTTCTTATGTGGTGCAAAATGTGCGCTGGGCGCACATTTTGCACCACATAAGAAAAAAAGCTCGGGCGCGTCAGCGCACGTCCGTACAAGGACGGAACACTTCCCATGCTGATGGGAGTAAGACACATTCTAGACGTTATCGGTTGCTAGCAGATCCATGATTGTGTTGATAAATTGGCGGGCCGGCTGAGAAATATGGCGGAAACGGTGATAGACGAGGGCAAAGACAAATTCTTCCACCATGCCTGCGATGGGCAGGAGTACCACGTCGCGGTTAATCTCAGTTGTGTAGAGCAGGGCAGGGAGCATGAAGGTGACTCCTCTGCCCTGCCTGACCAGCTCTTTGAGGCCTGCCAGGGATTCAATTTCCACCACTGGCTGTATGCTAATATCCTGGGCCGCGAAGGCTCGTTCGACGGCACGCCGTAAACGTGAGGTCTCTCCTAGTAAGAAGAGTGGCTCCTGGAGGATCTGCGAGAATGTCACTGGCTGTGTTTTATGCTGGGCCAGAGGATGATCAGCCGCTACCATGATCTGTAGCGGTTGGCGGAAGAGTTCCTTCACTACTACGACTTCTGGATGTACATTGGGATTAAAGATGAGCCCGAGATCTAATTCGCCGTGTTCGATGAGCTTGAGTAGTTCGTCGGTACGACCGACACGTACTTTGAGCTGGATATTTGGATAGCGCTGGTGAAAGATGGGGAAGATGGTTGGTAAGAATGCCGTGGTCAGTGGTTCGATGCTGCCAATGTGGATGGTACCGTGCTCGCCGTCTTGCAGCCGGGCCATGGCCTGTTGCCCCTGCTGTAATTGATCCAATGCTCCTCGTACATAGGTGGCAAACTCCTGTCCCGCCGCTGTTAAAACTACACGCTGCTTGATCCGGCGAAACAATTCTACACCCAACTCTGCTTCGAGGGCTGCGATCTGGCGACTTAAGGCTGGCTGGGCCACCAGACAAATATCTGCAGCTTTACGGAAATTTTGTGTCTGGGCGGCCGTCAAAAAATAAGTAAGCTGACGTAGTTCCAACTTCTTCTCCTTTAATTGATAACCTGTAGGCATCAAGCATAATTAAAATAAGTATTAGACATATCAATTCTGTGTTATTATACTTCACATAATAATTGCCTCGCATACGATTGAACGGCATGATTTATGCGGTTGGCATGGCCCTTGTGGCCCTTATTTTGCTAGAGGACATTGATAATCAAGAGAAGAGGTGTATATGGTTGCGGACAAGCAAGCTGTGGATGGTCAGGCTCGGCATCCACGAACCCTGTTTGACAAAATCTGGGAATCCCATGTGGTAAAAGATCAGCCTGGTGAGGCCACTCTTATCTATATCGATCGTCATCTTGTGCATGAGGTGACTTCTCCTCAGGCTTTTGCTGGCTTACGGGCTGCTGGATTGCCTGTACGCCGTCCTGATGCCACGATTGCAGTGCTGGATCATAATATTCCAACGACTCAGGGGCGCCGTAAGCTGGATATTGTGGATACGGCGATTACGACCACGATTGCGACGCTGGAACAAAATACACGCGACTTTGGGTTGACTCTTTTTGATATGCAGGATGCTCGCCAGGGTATTGTGCATATTATCGGTCCAGAGCAGGGGATTACGTTGCCGGGTATGACTATTGTATGTGGTGACTCCCATACTTCGACCCACGGCGCCTTCGGCTCGCTGGCCTTTGGTATTGGTACCAGCGAGGTTGAGCATGTGCTGGCTACGCAGTGTCTCTGGCAGGAGAAGCCTAAGACGATGAATATTCGTGTTGAGGGTAAGCTTTCAAGTGGCGTGACGGCTAAGGATCTGGCTCTGGCCATTATCGGCAAGTTGGGCACTGGTGTGGGAACCGGTTATGTGATTGAGTTTAGCGGCTCTGCCATTCGGACGCTGTCGATGGAAGGGCGGATGACGCTCTGTAATATGGCTATCGAGGCTGGTGCACGTATGGGTATGGTCGCTCCCGATGAAACAACTTTTGCCTATATCAAGGACCGTCCGTATGCCCCGAAGGGTGAACTGTTCGAGCAGGCGGTTGCTGCCTGGCGTCAGTTGGTCAGTGATCCTGATGCGGCCTTTGATGCCGTCCATGAGATTAATGTGGATGGTCTGGGCCCTCAAGTTACCTGGGGCATTAATCCTGGTATGGTGACCGATATTGGTGCCAGTGTGCCAGATCCCGCCTCACAGGCCGATCCTCAGGCTCGCCAGAGCTATGAGCGGGCTTTGCAGTATATGGGCCTGACTGCGGGCCAGAAAATTACTGATATCCAGGTGGATACGGTCTTTATTGGTTCATGTACGAATTCGCGTTTGGATGATCTGCGCCTGGCGGCCCAATATGTCAAGGGCAAGCATGTGGCTCCAAATGTGCGTGCGCTGGTGGTTCCTGGTTCAACAAATGTGCGCCGTGTCGCCGAGGAAGAGGGCCTGGCCGATATCTTCCGCGAGGCCGGTTTTGAGTGGCGCGAGGCTGGTTGTAGCATGTGTATTGCTATGAATGGTGACCGTTTGAATGAGGGCGAGCGCTGTGCTTCAACCAGTAATCGCAACTTTGAGGGCCGCCAGGGACGTGGTGGACGTACTCACCTGGTCAGTCCGGCTATGGCCGCAGCCGCAGCGATCGCCGGCCATTTTGTTGATATCCGCGAATGGTAATCAAGAGGAGCTCATAAGACATATGCAACCATTTACCACACATACCGGGCTGGTTTTACCTTTGGACCGTGTCAATGTTAATACTGATGAGATCTTGCCAGCTCGCTTCTTAAAAACGATTAAGCGGACCGGCCTGGGTGAGGCGCTGTTTGCTAACTGGCGCTATCTTGATGAGGCGCAAACCCCGAATCCTGACTTTGTCTTGAATGCACCGCGCTATCAAGGGGTCAGTATCCTGGTGGCGGGTGATAACTTTGGCTGTGGCTCATCGCGCGAACATGCTCCCTGGGCCCTGGCCGAATATGGTTTCCGCGCCATTATCACCCCCAGCTTTGCCGATATCTTCTACAATAACTGTTTCAGCAATAGTATTCTCCCGATCGCTATTCCTGAAGAGACCGTCAATGCTTTGTTGGCAGAGATTGAGGCTACCCCTGGCTATCAACTGGCCATTGACCTGGCCGCTCAGACGGTCACACGCCCCAACCAGGATGTGATCCATTTTGAGATCGATGCCTTCCGCAAAGAACGCCTGTTGAAGGGTCTGGATATGGTGGGCTGGACCTTGCAGATGAGCGATGATATTGCCCGTTATGAACAAAAGCGGCAGCAAGAAGCTCCCTGGTATTTCTCCAACTCGCTGATCGCTCGCTAATAAACAGAGCAAAAGGCCTGGTGATATTTAGCGTCACCAGGCTTTTGCTCTGTTTTTTCTCTTAAAGTGTCAGGGTAATTTTATTCAGGCCGCGTGGGGTATCTGGTTGCAGGCGCTTGGTCAGCGTCAAGTGCAGCCCAAAGAGCTGTCCGGGAATAATGGCGGTAATTGGACTCAACCACTCGGGCACGCCAGTTGGGATCGTGAAAGGTGTCTGGGCCAGTTTGAGGGCCTCTTCAGCATCAGAAATAATGAGTAGTTCGGCCTGGCGTTTCTGGAGCTCTTTGGCCAGTTCGATCATGTCGGGGAAGGCCGCGCCGCCTGGCATGGTCAGGATCGTTGGTAGCCCTTCCTCGATGGTGGCGATGGGACCGTGCCGGAAGTCAGCGGATGAGTAGGCTGTAGCCATCACATAGGTCAGTTCTTTTAATTTGAGGGCCAGCTCGAATGAGGTGGCGTAGTTGTAGCCACGCCCTACTACCACACACTGGTTCATGTAGCGGTAGCGCTCTGTTCGCTGGGCAATCTCGGATGCACTCAGCAGTGCCTGGTTGATTGCCTCCGGTATCTGATTGAGTTCGCCCAGGCGCTGCTGATCGCCACTCCAGCTGGCCGCGAAGAGCATCATTACTGCCAGCTGGGCTGTATATGTTTTAGTCGCGGCGACGCTGCGTTCCTGACCGGCGTGTAGCTCTACCACATGATCAGCCGCCTTAGCCAGTGCGGAGTTGCTGTCATTGGTAATCGCGATGGTTGGACGTCCCTGGCGTTTGCCTTCTTCTAGCACCGCCACAATGTCCGGCGATTGCCCGGATTGTGAGATGCCAACTACCAGGGCATTATTCATACGGGGAGGGGTGTCATACAGCGTTTGTAAGGATGGGGCGGCCAGAGCAACGGGATAGCGGGCCATTGTTGCCCAGGCGTATTTTGCATACGTGGCGGCGTGATCTGATGAGCCACGTGCGGCGATCAGGATGTAGTCAAAGCCGGGCAGCTGTGCCACAATCTGCTGAATATGCTGTGTCTCTTTGTCCAATAATCGTGCAATAACGTCGGGTTGACTATAAATCTCTTGCTCCAGTAATGATGGCATATCTCCTCCAGTGACCTGCTTATGGGTAAAGAGTATTTGTGATAATTCCATGTCCTCTCTTACTATACCATATTTTCTGGTATAGTGGTCTAGATGACTTGAGCACTTTTTACCCTAACCCCATATTTGCCTTCTTACCACTACTTGTTCAGAGCTTTTTCATGTTTGCGGGAGATCACGAGCATATCTTCTTTCCTGTGTAGAGTGTGTGGTGGGCGGCCGCAGCCACCTCTCTCCTGCAAACATGGAGATGACGAGCAAGCGAGACGATGCCCATTCTTTCAGGTGTGGAGCATGTGGTGGGCGGCCGCAGCCACCTCTCTCCTGTAAATATGGAGATGACGAGCAAGCGAGACGATGCCCATTCTTTCAGGTGCGGAGCATGTGGTGGGCGGCCGCAGCCGCCCACCACATGCTCCACACTCCCAACCCGCCGCCGAAGGCGGCAAAAAAGACTTTTTAAAAGCCCTGCTACCTGTTTTTGTATACTTGACAAATCGCATCATATCAGGTACTTTAAGTGTGAATAGAAGAATAATAAGTATATGGCCTTGAACAAGGAAAGTAGGATTGGCTGAGATTTCAGAGAGCCGACGTGCGGTGCGAGTCGGTACCTGAGACAATCTGAAGCTCCCTTGTGAGCCGTGCCGGTGAAATATCTTACGCGATGGAAGTAGCTGGCTCCGGGTACTCCCGTTATAGGGTTCGGGTGTGTTGGCACCCAAAAGGCCGTCGTCGCGAGGCGATGGTGAACAAGGTGGTACCGCGAAAGTGGGTCTATGCGCACTTTTCGCCCTTGCCAGGGCGGAGGGCGCTTTTTTCTTGCCCGTTAGTGCTCGATAATGGATCATGTCCTCCGCAACAGTGTTTATGTATCTGGTTTATAAGGAGGATCTTGTGTCTGAAGCGAGATTTCCCGCTGCCGTTACTGGCGCGGCACCATCTTCTGAGTCAACGGCTGAGCAGGCCGTGAAGAGTATTCGCGCCCCCAGGTATGATTTTGCCCGTTTTGAGGCCCGCTGGAGAGAACGTTGGGAGGAGCAGAAGATCTATCAGGTAGATCTGCAGCATGCCCAACGCCCTTACTACAATCTGATGATGTTCCCCTATCCATCTGCAGAAGGATTGCATGTCGGTAATTTCTATTCTTATGTTGGTTCGGATATCCATGGTCGTTTGAAGTCGATGCAGGGCTACTCGGTGTTTGAGCCGATGGGCTTTGATGCCTTTGGTATCCATAGCGAAAATTTTGCTATCAAGCGTGGCATCCATCCGCGCATCCTGACTGCCCGTAATGTGGAGCATTTTCGTGAGCAACAGTTGAAGCGTATGGGTAATCGCTTTGACTGGTCGCACGAAGTAAATACGACCGATCCCGACTATTATCGCTGGACACAATGGATCTTTTTGCAATTGTTCAAAGGTGGCCTGGCTGAGCGCAAGGCCGCCCCTGTCAATTGGTGTCCCAAAGATAAGACCGTCTTAGCTGATGAGCAGGTTATTAATGGCCATTGTGAGCGCTGCGATTCAATTGTTGAGCGGCGCTGGTTGGAGCAGTGGTTCTTAAAACTGACCAATTATGCCCAGCAGTTATTGGATAATCTGGATCAATTGGATTGGACTGAGCGCGTGAAGTCTATCCAGCGCAACTGGATTGGTCGCTCGGAGGGTCTGGAGTTTCGGATGGAGATTGCCGGACAGGCTGGCAAGTCTGTCCAGGTATATACGACGCGTCCGGATACTATCTTCGGAATGACTTTTGTGGCTCTGGCCCCTCATCATTCACTGGTGGCCGAGATTACCGCGCCAGCTTATCGCGAGACGGTTGCGGCCTACCAGGAGACGGTGAATAGTCTGCGCACCGGGCAGGAGCAGACCATGACCGGGACCTTTACCGGTGCCTATGCCATTCATCCTTTTTCGGGTCAGCCTGTTCCGATCTGGGTCGCTGATTTTGTGCTGGAAGGCTATGGCGCAGGCGCTATCATGGGCGTGCCAGCGCACGATGAGCGCGATCTGGCCTTTGCTCAGCAGATGCAATTGTCGGTGCTGGTGGTGGTCCAGCCTTCTTCAGAGCAGCCGTTGGAGGCCAGTACCCTGACCGAAGCATTTACGCAGCCCGGTATGCTGGTCATCGAGTGTATATTCAGGTCTGTCATCTGCGCAGGCCCATCGCGCCATTTGTGATTGGTTTGAGGCGCAGCAATTGGGGAAGCGCAGCGTCAAGTATCGTTTGCGTGACTGGTTGATTAGCCGCCAGCGTTACTGGGGACCGCCAATTCCTATCATTTACTGTCCTGAACATGGCGCGGTCCCTGTACCTGAGGATCAGTTGCCGGTGCTGTTGCCAGAAGTCGAGCAATGGATGCCGACGGGTACTGGTGTTTCGCCCCTGGCCGCCATCGAGAGCTTCGTGAACACAACCTGTCCGGTCTGTGGTCAGCCAGCGCGCCGCGAGACCGATGTGAGCGACAATTTTCTGGATTCCGCCTGGTATTACTTGCGCTATCCATCTCATGCTGATCAAGACCATGCCTGGGACCCAGACATCACGCGGCGCTGGCTGCCTGTGGATATGTGCATTGGGGGAGCGGATCATAGCGTTTTGCATCTGATGTATGTACGCTTTATCGCCATGGCCCTGCATGACCTGGGTCAGCTGGAATTCAATGAGCCATTCCAGCATTTTCGCGCTAACGGCACCATCACTCTGGCTGGCTCCAAGATCTCGAAGTCACGGGGCAATGTGATTAATCCTGATCACTACATTGAACATCTGGGTGCCGATGCCTTCCGCATGTACCTGATGTTCATGGGACCCTATGAAGCGGACGGCGATTTTAGTGATCGCAACATTGGTGGGGTGGTCCGTTTTCTGGATCGTGTCTGGCAACTGGTGATGCAGCATCAGTTATCGGCCGACCCCGCTCAATCCCTGCGCCGCGAGAAGCAGCGTTTATTGCACCTGACAATCAAGCGTGTCACCGAAGACCTGCAGAGCTTTAAATATAACACGGCTATCGCGGCCCTGATGGAATATATCAACACGCTGGCACCTAAAACAAATATTGCTGATCAGGAGATCGAGACCTTATTGATCTTGCTGGCACCCATGGCCCCCTACATTACCGAGGAATTATGGGCGCATCTGGGACATTCCATCTCCATCCATACAGTCTCCTGGCCTACTTATAATCCAGATGTGATCCAGCAAGATACATTCTTGTTGCCCATCCAGGTTGATGGCCGTGTCCGAGATCGTATAGAGGTGGCTGTCGACACCCCTGAAGCCGCGATCAAGCAGCAAGCAACCACCACCGCCCGGATCCAAAGTTTCATCGCTGATCGTTCCATCCAAAATATCATCTACGTTCCCGGCCGCCTGATCAATATCGTCACCCATTAATCCTTTCATTTTATACGTTATAGAAAAGGTTGGGCCTGTGCCCAACCTTTTCTATAACGTATAAAATAGCCTCTAAAATCGGACTATAAATTCTGCAGGGCTATTTAATGTTCGTCCAGAGAATGTACATCTTTCAGGTGTGGAGTGTGTGGCGGGCGCTTGCGGCCGCCCGCCACACACTCCACACCCCCAACCCGGCGCCGTAGGCGCCAAAGAGAAACATTAAATAGCCCTACAAATTCTGCTTCCCCCCTCGTTTTATTAGGAAGTACTTATTTGTTTATTTACTATGCTCTTTGTCTTATTATGTGTTATATTGATGATAGTGTTTTCATTAGAGGCAGTGGTGAACTCTCGTATTCTGCGCGTTGGCCCTCTGATGGTTTCTAGGAGAATGGTATGTCATTAGATGGGATGTATCTTGGCCGTTATCACTTGCTGCACGTGCTGGGAAGTGGCGGAATGGGCGAGGTATATTTGGCGGATGATACGCGTATCAAGAGGCGTGTGGCGGTAAAGGTGGTGCGGAACGATGCGCCGATATATCGCGCTAAGGAAAACGTTCAGAAGTCGACCCAGCTTTTCGAACGGGAAATGCATGCCATTGCCGCCCTGGATCATCCTGCTATTTTGCCACTTTTTGATTATGGTGAGCAGGAAGTAAACGGGGATACGCTGACGTATATGGTAATGCCCTATCGACCTGAGGGCTCGCTCTATCAGTGGCTACGGGCACGCGATGAAGATGATCCTTTGTCCGTCGAGGATGTGTCCCGCTTTATTTCTCAGGCGGCCGAAGCTTTGCAGCATGCACATAACAAAGGGATTGTGCATCAGGATGTGAAGCCGGATAATTTTCTGCTGCGTATCAGGCCAGAGCAGCCAATGTTGCCCGATCTGTTGCTGGCGGATTTTGGTGTGGCCCGTTCCTTGTTTGTGACCTCTCATACCAGCCAGACTATTCGTGGCACATTAACATACATGGCTCCCGAACAATGGGATGGACATCCTGTGTTTGCCACCGATCAATATGCGCTGGCGATTATGGCCTATGAGCTATTGGTTGGTCAGCCGCCTTTTGATGGCGCGCCGGGGCAGATTATGTATAAGCATATGACCTTGCCGCCTGAGCCACCATCACGTTTGAATTCCTCTATTCCTCCAGGTATTGATGCCGTTTTGTTGCGCGCGCTGGCCAAACAGCCCGAGGCACGTTTCCCTTCCGTGGCAGCTTTTTCTCAGGCGTTCCAGCAGGCCTGGCAAGCCAGCTCTTCAGGCAAACTACCCTGGCTGGTATCTTCCGCCCATCTGTCCGAGGATGATAGCCTGGCACCGGTGCATCTGGCACTCATGGAGCATAGTGCTCCTACCATTGCTATAAAAGGTGATCGTACTCCTTTGCCAAAGGATGCTGTAACCCCTTTGCCTTATCAGCGTTTCCAGCCCGCGCTCGATTTTTCTACGCGTAAGATGACGTTGATTTTTTTATTCGTGCTGGTCTTGTTAGTGGGGGCGCTGGCTGGGCGTATGCGTTTACCTTGAGTCACCCATTGAGCAATCTGCATCTTTTTGATCCTGTAAATACTTCGGCGACCCAGACGGCGGTGGTCAAATCTTTGAATGTGATCAGCGCGACCCAGACGGCTGTGGCCAGACGGGACGCTACCGGTACGGCGGTGGCCCAGTCGCATCTCAACGCGACTGCTACGGCTGTGGCACAGCAAAATGTGGCCGCTACTGGCACTGCGGTGGCTATTTCTCAGTCATTACAGGCAGATCGAACCTCGTTTCAAAATCTGGATGGTTGCTCAAGCCTGGGCTTTGCCTTAGCGAGCTGTCCAATCACCCTGACTAATCGTAGCGATAATGATGTGCATTGGACGGCGACTTCTAATCTTCCCTCTTACCTGGGGCGATTGATTCTCAGGATGGCAATGAAAATCAAGGCACTATTGCGGCCCAGGATTCCGAGATGGTGAATGCCACGGTATCCCTACGTTGTGGTCAGGCGAACTTTGGTACCTCGGCCACTAAGAGCGCTCAATTCACTATTCAGGGCCCGCAAAATAGCATCCAGGTGACGATTACCTGGCAATGCCAATAATATCTCGTAACCTTTCGCCGTATGTTATCAACAGCATACATAAAAAGGGTTAACCACTTCGGTTAACCCTTTTTATGTATGCTGTTGATTTATGATTGATTGCTGGGGGTTTTGTTGTCGGGTACCAGGGCCTTCCATGGACCACCTGTATTTCCTGTGCTCATCTCCTCTTCGCTGATTGGCTCATAAGGATTTGGCATGTCCGCAGGTGGTAGATTGCCGGTGAGGATTGGTTGTTTGTGCTCTTCAATTTTCGCGCGCAACTTGTCGCGCAGTATGGGCTGGGTCTCATGTTTCTCTAGTGCCAGGCGATTATCAACCTCCGCCAGCAGGATGGCGATCTCGGGCCGCAAACGCCGGTTGCGTTCGGGAATACGATTCCATTGGGCCATGGCGGCTGGATAGTAGCCAGCTCGATAGCAATAGAGTCCTAACATGGCACGTGCGTCAAAAATGGTCATGCGTTGCCAGAGCGCTAGTTCTTCCGCTGGCGTCTCGATCACATCTTCACTGGCTTCAATACTCTCTACATGATGGAAGAGATTAATGCCCATGATGTTCAAGGGATAGCCATAGTAGAGGGCCAGGCGCCGGTGCCGTGTCCGACCTCCCGTAGCTTGCTTGCCTACAAAGTAACACTTTGACCATGTGCCACTGGACCAGATTGCCGCCATCAGGACAAAAGCCAGAAAACGAGCCAGGTAGCGTTGCCAGCTGATCGTATCCACTGATATGAGTACACTGAGGCCTGCAAAGATCGCTCCGAGCGTCCAGGCGCAATATACCAGGCGTTTTCTGTTCCATCCTAATAAATCGAAGTGGTGGTGTAGCGGTGCCGCTAAGAACGGTAACGGAAATTCGGTATGCGGTACGAATTCTTCTTTTCCAACGAAGCGCAGAATCTTTAAGCGCTTGCGATAGAATGGCGTCAGGATGCGGGTCGAGACAATAACGGAGAGCGCTTCTAGCACGAAGACGCCTCCGATGGTGGTCAGCAGTAGAATCTCGTTACGTGAGAAGAGGGCGATCATGGCCAGCAAGCCACCCAGCGCCAGGGCGCCGCTATCCCCCATATAGATTCTGGCGCGCCGCTTAACGATCCCACTGCGTCTCGCCGCCCAGGCTGATGGCCAGTTCCAGGGCAAGAAGCCCAGGACCGCGCCCGCGCAGATCAAGGCCAGTACTTCGAGGACCAGCCCTTCGGGATGGGTTCCGATATCTGTTAGACGACCAGTGATGGCCAGGGCCAGGGCGATCGCTGCACTGACAACCAGGCCGCCAGCCAGTCCATCAAAGCCATCGCTAAAGTCAACTGATACGGCGGTCGCTGTTCCAGTGAAACCTATCAGGAGCACCAGGAAAATAAACCAGCCGAAGTAAGCAGTCTGTGGAAATATGACTCGGCAGGGCTGATCTCCTACAACTGGATTATTACAGATCAATTGTCCCAGGACCGGCAGGTCTTTCCAGATACTATATGATTCTTGACCGGCTGAAAATAAAAAGAAATAGCAGACGGCAGCAGCGACTGAGACGAGAAAGACCCCAGAAAATTTGGCCGACTCGGACAGACCCTTATTCCTGTAGACTTTGCGCCAATCGTCCAAAAAGCCAACAATGGCGTAACCCAGCGTTGCTCCCAATCCGATCAAAAGAAGATTCCATTGATTTTGATTTAAATTTAAAAGATACCCTGCACTGATGCCAGTGCCAATAATCGCGATAGTGAAAGCCGGTCCCCCCACCAGAGGTAGCTCGACCGTTTTAATCTCCCGTCCGCTGGTTGTGGGCATATCCATGCGGTGCGTGCCTGGTTTATGTTCACCGCTACGAAATGTCGGAAAAAGCTTGCGGGCAAGACCACATAAGAACAGGCTTCCTACAAAGCAGATGCCAAATGCGACGAAGAGCCAGCAGACCTGTTCGAATTGTATTGAGTTCATTGTTTGGTCAACTCTCATGACGGATTTGCGGAATTAAAATATTTTTACTATCGATTCGACGGTTGGTTTTATATGCATGTAACTATATCGTTACGCTACTAGGAGAAATGGACGCATGGCTTGATCAATTTCCATCGCACTCCCTCCCACTTGATAATTACTATTGCACGCTATATTCTATGCTATTAGAACGTCCACCACCCCCGAAATTACGACCTGTTCTTTTGGAACCCCAACACCAATAAACGCAAAAATAACAACGATCTGCGCAAAAATAAAAAAGAATTGTACGTGCGGGGATTGCCCCAATACCGTTTAGATAAGAAGAATTTGAGCTCAAACATGGGATTGGAGCCTGCTCCCCCTTTTCCCTTCCTGTACGAAAAAGTGACAAGAAAGACGATGCTCATAGGTTCGGGCCTCAGCCCGATTGCCCCACCGGTAGTGGGGCCCGGTCTCCTCGCCGCTCGGTCTCTCGTCACCGCTACCTCGACCCACGCGGTGCCCAAACGCATGGTCCGTGTTTGGGCACCGCGTGAAGGAAGGGCAAATACCACGGGGTGCTTGAGTGCTAGGATACCGGGCCGCCCTACCGGGGCGGCAATCGGCCGCTGAGGCCCGAACCTATGCTATGCGCATCGTTGTTCTTGTTGCCTGGTTGCTCAATGAAAGGTATTAGGGCTTGTCCTCACTTTAAGTAGCTCTTTGGCGCAGGTAAGTACATCGTCGCTGCTGATATCCGCGACCAGGGAGTCTGGATGTCCGCATTTTCTGTAGAGCTGGTTATGGCCACAGGTAGGACAATTGAGTTGCCATGAGATAAAGGGATGCTGCCGCTGGCGGTTGAGTGGATTGGTGCTGAGCATGTTGATACACCAGTAGATGCCGATGGTGGTTGTGCCGGTGGCATTGGCCAGGTGGTATGCTACGCTGTCGTTGGCAATAACAAGGCGGCAGCGCGAGAACAGGCCGCAGAGGCCGGAGGCGGTGAGTTGCCCTCCTAGCTCTAATGCGGGCGCTTGCATCTCTCGGACAACCTGAGCGGTGAGCTCGCTTTCTTGTGCTGTACCGGTAATCACTATGTGCGCTCCTTCACGCGCCAGAGCATCACCTATCCTGGCAAATTTGTCGCCTGGCCAGCGGTAGCGTGAAGTGTTGCCACCCGGATAAAGCGCGACCAGTGGCTGTGTATCTTCTGGTACCACCTGCAATGATTCTTCGAGGTCGCTGTCAGTAACGACAAGTTGGAGTTGCATATATGAGTCCTTTGGTACTCCTACCAGGCTGACTATTTCCTGGCAACGTAGCATTTCATGCTGGAAAATCGTGTATGGGTGACTGCGATCTAAGGCAGGAGCATCAGGGATGCTCAGTCCGGCGGTAACGCGGGCCTTGAGCTTGAGCAGAAATTCGTTTGCTTGTTTGCCTCCACTTTGCATCTGTAGTGCCAGGTCGAAGTGTTCTGCTTGCATGCGCGAAAAGAATTGTGCTTGTTCTTCAGCGCTCACTTCGCTATTGGATGCTGCATTGATGCCTTTGTATGCCGGTACAATGATTACTCTATCGATTGGCGAGGGTCGCCCATGGAGAAATGTGGCGTGCCAGCTCTGTCCGAGCAGCACGATCTCTGCGTCTGGATAGGTATGATGTAGTGCCTCCATGGCGGGTAGCATAAAGATGAAGTCTCCAGCGGCGTTGGCCCGTAGTACCGCTATCTTTTTGATATCAGCTAGACGCTCCATTGGTTTGGCTGCCTGGCCTGGCCTGTCGTGGTACTTCATACTTGTTGCATTCCTTTCCTTGAGGCGGTACCTTTGCTTGCACAAACAGGCAAGCGGTTTTTTGGTCAACTGATTATGCTGTTTTACACACCTGGAATAATGCTTTTTGGGGATTTTGTGTAGAGTGGCCCATATCCGAATTGAGCCCTTATTAATTGTTACGCATAAAAATAACAAATGAGGACTCAACTATTGCTTAGTTCTGCTAGCCAGGCTGGGGGGTCGGGCGCCCGGCCTGTATCTGCCAGGTCTGGCGCTAATTTCTATTGTATTTGTATATATTCACCTTTGGGATTGCCCATCACATTAAGAGCGGCAGGTCTCACAGCGTCCAAAGAGTGAGAGGGAGTGACCCTCAATTTTAAAGTGGGTTTGATTCCCGATCGCGTTTAGTTGCTCGGTTGGTAGGCAGAGATCAACCTCAACTACGCGGTGACATTGTGTGCAGGTCAGGTGGTGGTGATGAGTCCCGCCACAGACACGGTAGTGGTGTGTGCCGTCGGCGAACTCGATGCGATCAAGCAAGCCTTTATCTACCAGTTTTTCTATGGACCGGAAGACGGTGGCGCGCCCAATTTTTGGGTCGAGCGATCTAAGTTCTTGCCAGAGATCATCTGTGGTAAAGTCATGACCAGAGTTTGCCAGTTGGATAAGCCGCTCGGCAATGAGTCGGCGTGGACGGGTACTGCGTTGACTCATTTCATCAAACGCCGTATAGATTTTATCCGTTATCTCCTTTGACATTGCTATTCTCCATTTGTTAAGTGCATATGCTTTGTTGCTGGATTAATTGTTTCTCTATCAGCCTCTATTTATCTTCTGGCTGATGAATAGTTAATATCTTTGTGATTAATATAGTCTACCACAACGGACACAATCTAACTACTTTTCGTTGCTATTCTCGATTGTATTTGAGTTTTGCCCGTCTGGCTCTATGTCTTGCCAGGTTAGTAGGTTGGCTGGGTCTGTTCTTTACAATCTGTACAACGAGCAAATTTTTCTGTGTGGCGTGGGGTCTGAATAAGCCCCAGGCGATTAATGATGACCGAGATAAAGTAGAGTGTGGCGGCTATGGCTGAGATATAGAAACCTACCGGTAGGTGTTTGCCGAAGCTACCTGTGAAAGCCAGGGTGAGTCCACTCCAGGTGCAGGCCAGACTGAGGATAATGGCTAAGGTCAGCGAGCTGCTCGGTCGATGGGTCAGGCGCAGGGCGGTGGCCGCAGGGGCGATCAGGAGCGCAATGATCAGCAGAACTCCAACTACCAGGATCGAGACTGAGATGGTGATCGAGAGCATAAGCAAAAAGATGACTGAGAGGGCGCGTACTGGCACGCCGCGTGTCTGGGCAACCTCTGGATCAATAGATGCAAAGAGCAGCGGGCGGTAAAGTATTGCCAGTAGAATAAGTAGCAGGATACCACAGCCCAGCGCTGTAAATACATCCGCACGCTTGACGCTCAGTATAGAACCAAAGAGAATGCCTACGCCTGAATTGGCGTTGGCGCTGCCTGTCTGGGTGTAGATGGTCAGAAAGAGTACACCCAGTCCCAGGGCAAAAGAGAGCACCATCCCAATCTCGACATCGCGGCCACGGATGCGCTCTCCCAGGACTCCCATGCCGAGTGCGGATAGCATGGAGAAGATGAGCATGCCGATCAGTGAGCTAAAACCGAAGACAATGGCCCCTGTCGCCCCGGCAAAGCCGATATCTGATAGTGCTTCGCTGGCAAATGTTTGTGAGCGGAGCACCACAAAATAGCCCATACAGGCGGCGATAATCGCTACAATCGTACCGGCGATAAATGCGTTTTGCGCAATTTCGTGACTAAATAATTCTATCATGACTTATGATCCGTGTGCCCTTATTTTTGTTTAATGAATATGAACATGCTCGACTGTTGTCTGTACACTGTCGCTTTCCTGCCCTACCACTGGCTGGCTCTCATGGCGGCCGCGATTCCTGATCCAGTATGGAGAGAGAATACGTACAGGCAGGTAGACGACAAAAGAGATGGTCGCGATATAAAAACTGGCTGGCCAGAGGCCGTTCGCGATTGAGAGTAAAATGCCAATCCACATATAGCTCAAACCCAGGCCGATCGCGATCAATATCGCCCATAATGGGCGTTGGGCAATCCGTATGGCGGTTGCCGCTGGCCCGACCAGCATGGTGAATACCAGTAATGCTCCCACGATCTGAATGGATATCGAGACCGCCATGGCTACCAAAATTAAGAAGATAATGGCCAGGCCACGAATCGGAACTCCACGGGCCTGAGCGACCATAGGATCAAAGGAGCTAAATAATAGAGGACGATACAACAGGACAATGGATCCGATGGTTAGCAGACAGGTGATCATCATAGTCTGTACATCGGTGCTACTGATGCCTAGAATAGTTCCAAATAGTACGCTATATACGCGTTCCGCGTAGCCTGAGTAGAGCGAGAGGAACATCAGCCCCAGCCCAAGTGCACTGGTCATGATGATGCCGATGGCGATATCTCGTTCACGCACTTCTTTACCGAGCAGACCTATGATAACGCCTGCTCCAATGGTGAAGGCAAATAGCCCATATACCGGGCTAACCCCTATCAAGACTGCCCCGGCTGCTCCGGCAAAGCCGATGTTTGGTAAGGCATGACCAGCAAAGGTGAGTCCTCGTGCAATCAAAAAGTAGCCTACAATGGCAGCTACGATCGCGATACATGAGCCGGCGAGCAGAGCGTTGCGCACAAATTCGTATTGCAGTGAGTCCAGGATTGAATTTAACATCGCAGCCCTCTTTATATCTCTGCCCCAACAACAAACATGCGTCCCAGTGCTTTGACGACTTCGACCGGCGAGCCATAGAGCCGTGTCAGGGTCTCGGTGGTAATTACCTCGTCGGGTGTGCCAATTGTGCACTGGCCGTTGGCTACATAAATTACTTTATCTACCACGTTCAGTAACGGATTAATGTCATGGGCGACGAGCATGACGGCAACGTTGCGGGCCCGGCAGAGATTATTCACCAGGGTGACAATTTCTTGACCACGCGTAATATCCAGGTTAGAGAGTGGCTCGTCAAGTAATAAGAGCCGTGGATTGGTCAGGAGGGCCTGGGCAATTAAGAGTCTCTGTTGCTCTCCTCCTGATAGCTGCCCCACTGGCGCATTGGCAAAACGTAAGGCATCCACCTCTTGCAGGGCCTTTTCAATAATTGCATCACGTTTGCGACTGGGCCAGCCAGGACCCCAGCGGTGACCGTCGAGGCCAAAGCCTACCACGTCGCGTGCCCGTAATGCCAGGTCCGCTTCAAGCACACGATGCTGCGGAGCATATCCAATATCCGTGTTCCCACGGCGTGGTGCACGCCCCATGACATTAACCGTGCCGGCGCTGGGCTTTAGCAAGCCTAGCAGCAGCTTGAGGAGCGTACTTTTCCCTGCCCCATTTGGACCCAGGATGGCGATGAACTCGCCCTCATTGACTGTCAGGTTGATATTTTCCTGGATTGTGCGGCTCCCGAGTCGGATACGCACGTTCTCTAGCGAGATTATCGGCGCTCCCTTTTCCACAACATCATTTTTCACGTTCATTTTACCTGTTTTTGTGATCATACTCTACTTATTCTGGCTTAAGGCCTGTTCCAGCATTGCTAATTGACCTAGCATCCAGCTTTGATACGTTTTATTGGCTGGCATTGTTTCGGTCACTGGCACCACTGGAATATTTTGTGCGTTGGCATCGCTCTGTAATTTGCTGGTGATCGCCGATTGTGTCTGCTTGTTATAGATAAGTACTTTGATTTGACGATTGTTGATCTGGTTCTCAGCTGTAACAACGGTATTGGCTGGAGGATCGTTGCCTTCGGCCATCGCTTTTTGAAAGTCTTGTGGCGTCAAGACGTTTAGATTCATCGGACCTGTTTGATACAGAAAGATGGTTTCGGTCAAACCAACCGGTGTTTGGGCGTATCTGGACTTGATGGCGGCCAGCTTTTGGTCTATTTTCCCCACTTCATTCTGGAAGTTCTGGAGATTTTTGTCATATTCGCTGGCGTGACTGGCATCAATCGCTTTCAGGTTGCTGGCAATGGTTGCCGCGATCGTTCTGGCGTTTTCTGGGCTGTACCAGACATGCTCGTTATCCGGCAATTTAACTTTGGCCACATCAAAGCCCTTGATTACTTTACGTGTACTATCTGGAGTGCTGGCCAGCAGCTTGTCCATCCAATCATCGTAACCTCCACCATTGGCAATCACCAGCCTGGCCTTAGCTACGGCTTTTACCTGGTTGACATTGCTCTCATATGTGTGCGGATCGACATTGGGGTCCGATAGTATGCTTGTCACGCTCACATGTTTGCCGCCAATCTGGCTGATCATATCCCCATAGAAATTCTCGGCTGCCACTACCGGAATTGTGCTATCACTGGATTGGCCTGTCCCATTGCTGATGCTTATATTACCACAGGCACTCAGTAGAAATAGCGCTATAAAAGCTAAGATAAATCCTGTGAGTCTGGTATGTCTTTTTGACATGAAAAGTTGCTCCTGAAAATATTTTTGTACGCTGCTTAAAAGCCTGTCGTGTGATTTTTTGTTTGTGGTTATGAGTCATCCCGGATTTTTCAAAAATCCGGGATGACTCATAACCACAAACAAAAAATCTAATCTCTTGCCATCGGGCATCAAATTATTAATGAGACTTAATATCTATATGGAAGAATAACATAGTTGGGGATTTTTTGTCAATGAGATATATTCTCATTAGTGTTTATTAGCTGATTACTTCCTTTTTCATTTTTATAAAACAGGACAACATTGCCCTTTATTCCTGTTTTTGGTTGCATTGTTACAATTAATACATAGTCTCATTAGTCATGTTGTATTGGATTAATTCCTTTTTAATCATAGTGTGACTAATTAAAGCTATAGCTGTTATTGTATTTTTTGGGGCTTGCATTAATGACTGTATGTCGCTTATGCAAGTCTGGGTACGTATGATTGACTTGCAAATGAAAGGATCAAGTTATGTCGCTTAATGTGCCGGCCGCCCTTCTTGAGCAGGCAGAGGCTGGTGATATCCGCACCAGCGATTTTCTACAGTGCATCCGGGAATCGCTTCCCTATGCCTGGGAGCTAGTTGAGCAACTGGCTACGCGCTTAAAACAAGGCCACGCTGCTTTTGTCGATAACCAGGTTCCACCTCCCAATGAGCAGGCGCGTGGCCAACTCTTGCGTATGCTGGCCAGTGATTCTATGCGCAATGCTATCGAGCAATATTATGGTGTCAGGCTCGCGTTTCAAAATTGCCATCGTGTCGCGCTTTTCCCTCGGGAGTCATTAGGAGCGGAATACGCTGAATTTATCACGCCACGTAGCCAGCTCCTCAATCAGAGCCCCGAATTACGTGATTGCTAAGCTCCTTTTTCCTTTGGAAGCCGAAAAAATATTTTTTCGGCTTCTTGTTTTTGTTTGTACAAGCGGCTTTGTCTTCTTGCTCCGATAAGGATACGTGTAAGTAAAGAGTGACGCATCAAATGAAAGGATAAAGTGTGATGTCTGAGGGAACATTATTTGCTAGCACTAATCCAGGCCGTTATGCAATTGGTTCAGCTCTGGGTCCAGATCTTGTTGATGGCCAGGCCCTGGAAGTATTCCTGGGTAGTCATTGGATAGCGGGCCGCATAAGGCATAGCCGTAATGCTACTGAAGCTTCGAGTTTGGGCGAACAGCAGATTGGAACCTATAATACAGCTACCGGTGAAGAGGATACTGTGACTGAGGCCTCTGAAGAGTCATTTCCTGCCAGCGATTCACCTGCCTGGGCTGGCATTCCTGATCAGTTTTCTCGTGCTCAAAACGCGGCTAATGCCACTAATGGCTTCTTTTTTGTGGCGACTGAGGATGGAAGTGTATGTGGTTTATGTGTGGGCATGAAGGTCCGGACCGCTTCATAAATTAAGCACATAGCTTGCCCTTAATACTTACAACTAGAGAGCGACCTTTGATCTATATCTATGGGTCGCTCTCTAGTTGTAAGTATTAAGGGGATATTAGTGGATGGCGGCTTCTTGCCGTTCTTCTTCGATCTGTAGCCCCAGGCGTGTCAGGCGGCGAATAATTGAGCTGTAGCCGCGCTCGATCATCTGGGCATTGTCGATGATGGTTTCTCCTTCAGCTACTGAGCCTGCGATGATCAATGCGCTTCCGGCGCGTAGATCATGGGCCCATACCGTGGCCCCTGTCAATTGAGCAGGACCAGTGATGACTGCTGACCCATCTTCGAGTTTGATTTTGGCACCCATGTTATTGAGATCATTAGCAACGCCAAAGCGCTGATCAAACAGTGTCTCACGAATATAAGATGTACCCGAGGCCAGACAGGCCAGGGCCATCAAGGGCGATTGTAGATCGGTGGGATAGCCCGGATAAGGCCAGGTGATGACGTTGACGGGACGTAGAGCACCCCGACGCTGTACACGAATGACTGGTCCGTCTTCCTGGAGCTCGACACCCATCTGTTCTAGCTTGGCGCGGACAACACCAAAGTGGCGCAGATTCGCACCAATCAGCGCGACATCTCCCTGGGTGGCGGCGGCCATAATCGCCATTGTTCCGGCGTCGATGCGGTCTGGCATAATAGTATATTCAACCGCAGATAATTCTTTGACACCATCGATCTGGATCACACCTGTGCCGACCCCTGAGATCCTGGCGCCCATCAGGTTTAAGAAATTGGCCACATTGGCGATCTCGGGTTCCAGGGCTGCGTTCTCAATAATGGTTGTCCCTTCGGCCAGACAGGCCGCAGCCATCAGATTTTCCGTTCCTGTGTGACTGGGTGTATCCAGATAGAGATAAGCACCTTTAGGTTTTTCCATATACACTGAAATGGCCTGTTCATCTTCTACCACTTCAGCTCCCAGGCGTACAAATCCGCGATAATGGAAATCCAGGCTACGCTTGCCCAGGTTGCAGCCTCCAACCTTTTCAATGGTCACCTGGCCGGTGCGCATCATTACTGGTGGCAGGAAGAGCACAGAGCCCCGAATCAGGTTGGTTAGTTCAGGTTGCAGGCTGCTGGATGTAATGTTTGAAGCATCAATGACCAGTACTTGCTCTTCTTCATGTAATTTTATCTTGGCTCCGAGCGCGCGAGCAATCTCGATGGCCACATAAACGTCGTTGATCAACGGAACATTATGCAAAATAGTCTGCCCATGCTTGGCGAGCAGAGAGGCGGCAATAATGGGTAATGCGGCATTTTTCGCCCCTTGAATAATAACAGTTCCTTCAAGGCGTTGACCGCCGCGCACGTGATAGCGAACTGGTTGGCGTATCGACATAGAATTAGAATCCCCTTTAATGTATATGCATAATCTATGCGTATTTAGCATATCATATCGTTAGGTCTGAAATGGGAATGGCAGTATAAAGGTATAGTAGGGGTCCCATTTGGTGGCAACCTTATGGAGGGACAAGTCGTAAATGAATAGAAAAAGATATTTTTCTCTATGTTTCAAGGTCAATAAGCAGGAATAGAGAGATTTCTGACTGCAATTAGGAGAAAAGTACTATTTTATAGCTGATGAAGCCGATAAAATGCTCAGCCTTCTGAATTATATCGATATGCTAGCGCTTAATAACATACTATAATAGATTTGGAAATGCTATTGTATGGCGTTCCCTTTGAGTGTCCCGCTGTTTTTTAATGTTCCTCTTTGGCGCCTGCGGCGCCGGGTTGGGAGTGTGGAGTGTATGGTGGGCGGCTGCGGTCGCCCACCATACACTCCACACAGGAAAGAATGTCCATCGTATCGCTGGCTTGTAATCTCTGGACGAACATGAAAAAGCCCTTTGAGTGTCCCACGGTGAATTGGATGCGATATAGGAATGTAGGCTATCCGTCGTATGGATAAGGAGATGATGTGTATGTTAGCGTCCTTGATTTCTTTGGAAACGCTACAAAACGTTTTACATGTGATTGGATATCCTGCGGTTACGCTATTTATTCTGATTGAGTGCATTGGTATTCCAATTCCCGGTGAGACTATGTTGTTGTTGGCTTCATTTTATGCTGCTACAGATGATACGCTGCAGATTCCAATTGTAATTGCTTGCGCGGCCTTTGGTGCGATTATGGGCGATAATGTTGGCTATTATGTCGGCCGTACTGGTGGTAGGGCCTTTGTGGCCCGCTTTGGTCGCTTCTTCTTTATCAAGATGGAACATCTGGATGTGGCGGAACGTTTTTTTCAACGTCATGGGGCTAAAACGGTTTTCTTTGGTCGCTTTATCTCTATTCTGCGCATATTTTCCGCGTTTCTGGCGGGCGTTAATCGCATGGAATGGCGCTCCTTCATGCTTTATAATGGACTGGGAGGTATTGTCTGGGCAACCTATGTCGGTCTACTTGGTTACATTGCTGGACGCTATTTCCATGAGCACTTTGATCAGGTTGAGGCAGTAGCTAGAACGGTTGGCTGGGCTGGATTTGTCATTGCGGCTGCAATTACGATTGGCATTATTATATTCGTCAAGAAACGTATTGCACGCAGCATTGAGACTCCTGTAACGGTTGAGGAGCCTAGGGAGCACTCGCTCCGCTAGTTGTGTTGTGCATTGTAGTAGTGTTAGTTCAGGAGATTAATGATGAAGTTGCGCACATTTGTAATTGTGCTTATTGCGGTTGTTATAGTGATTGCTGGTAGTTTGCTAGCTAGCTTTTTTTTAATCCGGCCTGGCGAGACTGCATCTCAGGCTCTGGTTGCTCAAACTAAACTTCAGAAACCCGACCATATTGTGATTGTGCTTGAAGAGAATCACAGCTATGCTGATATCATCGGCTCTTCCCAGGCTCCATATATCAATGCCCTGGCCAGCAAGAGTGCTGTTTTTACTAACTCCCATGCCGAGACCCATCCAAGTCAGCCTAACTACCTGGCATTTTATTCTGGTTCTACGCAAGGAACCACCAGCGATGACTGCCCTAATACTTTTTCAGGTCCCAATCTAGGCCAATCCTTAATCGCTACCCACCTCAGTTTTGCTGGTTATTCTGAAAGCATGCCAGCAGCTGGCTATACCGGCTGCGCTTATCCTGACCCTTCTAATGCTCTTTACGCACGCAAACACAATCCCTGGGTAAACTTCACCAATGTCCCGGCCAGCAGTAATCTACCCTTCACACAATTTCCCACCGACTACAGTAAGCTCCCCACAGTCTCATTCGTCATTCCAAACCAGATCGACGACATGCATTCCGCCTCGGTTGCCGCCGGTGACACATGGTTAAAGCAGAATATGGATAGCTATGCCCAATGGGCCACTACCCATAACAGCCTGCTTATCGTCACCTGGGATGAAGACGACGGCTCTGATGTCAACCAGATATTAACGCTCTTCAGTGGCTCCATGGTCAAACCGGGACAATACAACGAAAACCTCAATCACTACAACATACTGCGCACCATCGAAGACATGTACAAACTCACCCCCATCAACCAGAGCGCCACCGTCCCATCCATAACAGATATCTGGAAATAAACACCATATCACAGTGGACCCGATCCCGGGCCCACTGTGATCTACTCATGCGACTTTTCGCCCTTCACATTCAAAAAGTTTCCTGTGAGTTGCAAGAAGATTTTAAAGGCTCCAAACAAAAAATTATAACTGTGAGTTGCGGGAAGATTTTAAAGGCTCCAAACAAAAAATTATAACTGTGAGTTGCGGGAAGCGCGCGAAGCACGTTTTCCGCAACTCACAAACAAAAAGTGTGCGACCGCATCGCGGTCGCACACTTTCCCCCATTTTTTATGGAATTTTGATCTCAAAATCCCCAACTTTCGAGTAAAATAAAAAGAGATGACGCAATATATAAAATAGGGGGTAGTGTATGAATGAGGGCACATTTCTAACTGCACCGGAAAAAACCATTTCAGAATTGAAAAACACAGCTGATTCTATACGCGAAGCAGCCGTTTACTATAGTATGGCACTAAATGCTACTCAAATTATTGAACCACTCATTACCGCCTTCAGCGTCGAAGGCAACACAAAAATTCGCGCCACCATGGCGCGAGCACTAGGCGTATTAAAAGACAGGCGAGCGATAGAACCTTTGTTGTTGGCCTTGACTACAGATAGATGCCCTTCTGTACGTTATGAGGCCGCCAATGCTCTTGGGGAATTGGGAGATGCGGATGTGGTTGAGCCGCTCATAGCTGTCCTCTCAGTTTCAAATGAACACAAGGGTAATAAGATGGATGTAAATGTTGTCTCCAGTGTTGTATCTGCATTGAGAAAGCTGAATGACGGGCGTGCAGTCGAGCCACTTATCGCGGCCATTGAGCGCAAGGATGAACAAACACGCGCTGTAATCGCCCTCTCCCTGGGTAGCTTTGGTGATACACGCGCGGTTGAGCCACTGCTGAATCTTCTTCATGACAGTGAACCTCTAATTCGGCGTGCGGCCGCCTGTGCTCTAGGTGACCTGGGAGATCGGCGTGCCGTTGCGCCTCTGATCGCCCTACTTAGTGATCCAGATTATGAAACGCGCAGTAGCGCCATCAAAGCTCTGGGGCTACTTGGCGATCGGCGAGCCATTGCGCCGCTCTGCGCCCTATTGAAATTGGATCGATCCTCATATCGACGCGTATTTATTATCGAGGCCCTTGATCGCCTGGGTGGCATCCAGGCAGTCGAATCGCTAATTACCCTTCTATTGAATCCTCTCGAAGAGGAAGAAGTGCGGACAGCATCAATCGAAGTCTTAGGGCATCTAGGCGATAAACGTGCCGTTCGCTTTCTACTGGATATCGTAACAAACTCTGCCGTCGACGACGATGCCAACGAGATACGTTGGCGTGCCGTTGTAGCCCTGGGACAACTCGGTGACACCCGCATCATCGAACAACTCAGCATGTACCTCAGCGATCCCGAACCCGTTATGCGCATGGCCGTAGGGGCAGCCCTACGCCAACTAGAAATAATACAAGCCGTCGAAACAGCAACCAAAAACTAATAAACTCTATCCAGTGTGGAGAGGCGCCACCCTAAAACCTGTCCGGTGTGTAGAGGCGCCACCCTAAAACCTATCCAGTGTGAAGGGGAGGCGGCCGCAGTCGCCTCCCCTTCACACCACAAACCCCAGGTGAGCGCCGCAGGCGCTCGCTTCAAACCAAAAACTCATATACCCCACCGAAAAAAGAAAAAAACACATCGGTTACCATCGATGGTAGAGAACCGTCTATGCAAATGAACAACATAATAAATTTATGTATAAATTCTTAGTCTATTTTATTTTGTCTATGAAGTGGAATTGGAAGATAGCCCTGAGGATATACAAAAACTAAGGAGCAACGAACGCTCCTTTTACTATGCTGAAATGCTTGTACTTATCCCTTCTCTCCATCTCCTACTTGTTCGCAATAACAAAAAGAGAGATATGAAAAATACGTCCCCAACTACCGGGCATCCGCCATTTACGCGCGACCGTTTTACATGGCTCGCCTACGCCCTGCTGGGCAGCTTTGCGTACTTGCAAGCCTCGCCCGGGCCACTGGCCCCATTTTTTCACACCGAGATGCATCTTAACTATACCATTGATAGCCTGCATATGAGCGGCATCGCCCTGGGCATGATTGTCGCAGGCTTACTGGGAGATCGCATCGCTGGCCGCTGGGGCCGCCGACTGATGTTCTGGGGTGGCGCCTTTGGGATGCTGATCGGTGCCTTACTGGCCTTGTTTAGCCATCATCCTGTAGTTAGTGTCTTCAGTATGTTTGTGATTGGCCTGCTGGGCACTTTCTTGATGGTAACGATCCAGTCTACCCTATCAGATCATCATGGAGAGCATCGGGCGACCGCGATTACCGAGGCGAATGTGGCCGGCAGCCTGGGTGCTGGTCTGGCCCCTATCTGCCTGGGTGGTATGGTCTTAATTGGCGCTGGCTGGCGTAGCATGCTATTTGTGCCAATGGTCATGGTCTTGCTGCTGGCCCTCTTCTTTTTCAAAGTTCCTGTACCTGAAGCGCCAATATATGAGCGTAAGCAAGAGGCTCGTGGACATATCAAGGCGCCCATTGCATTCTGGCTTTATTGGCTCTCTATGGTAATGGGTGTGGCCGCTGAGTGGAGCGTCTCGTTCTGGGGCTCTGGCTATTTAATCAATGTGGTCGGTATTGAGCGTACCAGCGCGGCGACATTGATGAGCCTGTTTTTCCTGGCCTCTGTAATTGGTCGCTTGATTGGTAGTCGGCTGACGCAGATCATGGCGGTAGAAAAATTGCTCCTGCCAGTGCTGGTGGTGGCGACGCTTGGCTTCATCCTCTTCTGGCTGGGTCCATCGCTGCCTTTACATGTGGTTGGCCTGTTTATCGCTGGCCTGGGTATCTGTAATCTCTTTCCATTTACCTTCTCAGCATCGGCCAATCGTATCCCTCGCCATGCCGACCTGGCCAGTTCCCGTGCTGCCTTTGGAGGAGGATTGGCCATGTTCTTTTCTCCGCTGGTTCTGGGACGGTTAGGTGACATGATGGGACTGTGGCGTGCGTATAGCGTCATTCTGATCCTGTTTGTGCTGGTGGGTGTCTTTGTTGTGCTGGCTGGTCGTGCCACTAAGCGCATGAACTCCCTGGCTACTCGACAAGAAGAATTTATTGAGGCGGATGTGCCCACTGATACAGCAGATGTTGTTATTGATCGTATCTAAACAACTGCGAAGCGTAGTGGCAGGGTATTTTACCCTGCCACTTGAAAAATTGCACGCGCTAAAAATCTCCATCCGCGACTTGCAGGCATATCAAACCAAGTGAGCGCCATAAATTAACAATCGAGTTCCTATCATCCAGGCAAAACTGAATAGCGTATTTGCCCAGGATGTGTTCTCTATAGATGTCCTCTTTGGTAAGAGAATCTTTCCGATTGTCTTCGTCTTGCCTCATCCACAGCGAGGTATAGGGAATATCATGCTGCGTCAGCCAGTTCACGGTCTGTGGACGATGGCACTCTTTTCTGCCAGATACCAGCAATACATGTACAGTCTGGCTATAGAAGCGTACGATATTCGCGATATGCTCATTGAGCAGATCTTGCTCGCAGTCCGCCGCGTTATATGGATTTCGGCCATTTAGTACAGCCAGGGTCCCATCTAGATCGCAGATGATGGCTTTGGGTAGCGCTGGATCATCTTCGATAACCGGCGGCGCTGGCTGCAGAAAATCACGATACATTTTACGGATCACCTGTTCTCCAACGTAGTTGGCGCGGTGGCGATCGCGCTCGATACAGGTTTCCAATGGCACATCAGTGAAATCCTTGACCTCTAACTGAGCCTTCATTTTCTGGGCAAACTCTCTCCACATATTTTTGGCGGTCTCTGAGAGATTGCAGTCGTCGATAATGACGGTGTACCCATTAGAGAGATATAACTCCGCCAGGGCTAATTCTGACTGCCTGATAAGTTTCTCTCGTGCCTTGCTCCATTTCCCATTGTCGATCATCGTGCGCAAATCATCGCGATTAATACGCTTATAGCGATCTGGATGCTGCTCTATCTGTGTTTTAGCCCAGTGACTTTTACCGCTTCCAGGTAAGCCTGTACAGATAATTACTTTCATTGCCAATGTTTATCTCTTCTATATATACTATGAAAAATCATTTCATATACTCATTCGCACTACATTATTCTTCGTCAACCTTAAATGGTCGTGAGGCGGATGGATACAGTATTTTCCAGATTGCATCCTGATAATTTTTGTTGTCGAGCATCGAGAAAATCACAGCGCGATATTGTTTCGTTGAAATTATCGCCGCCTGCTCTTTGCGTGTTGGTAGGTCTCTGACCTGATTGAGATCCTCTCTGCATTGTTGCTCGATAGCCCGGAATTGAGCATGGAAGTTGTCGCTGGTCTGTTTGACCCAGGCATAAAATTCATCGGGCACCCGATCTAAGAGTGGCTCTATCGATTCATTGTTTTTTAGGAGCTCCCAGATTATGCGTGCGTTGATGTGCGTCATCAGCCTGTGCAGGCGCATATATTCGGAAAATTTCACCTTTAAGCGTAAGCCGCTCTCAAAGCGAATCACGAAACCTTCTTTGTTGTCTTCCTCTAGCTGCTTGAGTGTTGCGATATCATCAATGCCGTCATAATAGGTTACAATTGGAAAAGGCCAGCTATTTACGCATTGCGCATGGTGGATATCTTTTTCTTCGCCCGATAGCGTGTGAATTACAGCCAGTAAGACGATATCCTCGGTCGCGCCATAATTAACCACGATCCGATTCTCGGGGTAAATTACCTCAAAGAGATAGGTATAAGCAGGCGAAAACTCAAAATTGCCATAGCGCTTTTCTATGATCTCGTTCGCCTTGATGGCCTGCTCGCTTGTAAAGCTTCCACGCGTAGCAACGATTCTGTCGCCTTTATATGTGCATACAATGAGCAAGCTACCATCCATCTTCTCCGTAGCCTTAAAGGGCTCTAACGGCAGTGGACCCTGGTGCTGTTCCATATTCATAAATTTACGGAATGGCCGTGCGATGATGTTCCCATCGGGCTCAGTAATCAGGCCGCGTGCCTGCATGGTCACCTCATCCCATGCCTGTTCGTACTGGCATTTGGGCGTGTAATTCCAGATGATCAAATCATGTTTGGGGTGCGGACGAGCAGTAATTAATCCTTGAGCCTGTCTTTCCTGGAAAGCTGTTAAATCGATAGTTATTGATGTTTTTGCCACTTTGCTAACTCCTTTAGCATGAAGGGTATTTGTCTTCCGTGGATGTGTTCAGAGCCTAGTTTCTGTTGTTGAGGTTTATAGAGGCTAGATCATATGGTGGGACATAGTAAAGAACCCCTCGTTTCCTTCTGGGAGAAGGTATAGAGGCGTTTTATACTGGAGCTATTTGTTGTGAGGTGGGTGAGATCCATCTCTAAATTCTTTCCTTTGCTGTTCTGCTTGCGGAACAAGCTTACCTGAGATAAGCACTTCTGTCAATAGGCTTTGTGAGCCAGGCAGGGCTTTTTACTGTGCGTCCAGAGTGCGCAGGGAGATTACGAGCCAGCGATACGATGGACTTTCTTTCTAGTGTAGAGTGTGCCTGGTGGGCGGACGCAGCCGCCCACCAGGCACACTCTACACTCCCAACCCGGCGCCGCAGGCACCAAAGAGGAACATGAAAAAGCCCTGTGCAATCCCAGTCAATGCTTGACGTATTGAATCAACATATGGTATTGTAGCACTTGTAAGTACTACATGTTGTGCATTATCACAATAAAATAGAGAAAAACTCATAGGGCTAGACTATCGTGGTGTAGCTAAAAATGGGGGAAGTCCGGTGTAAATCCGGCGCTGTCGCGCAACGGTAAGGCGGAATTATTTGTTTCGTCAAGCCCGAATGCCCACCTATGGTGTTATGGATTGATCCCTTCGCGTGAAAGGGGAAGACCGGCAGGGGCCTGTGTCTGCTTTGCTTGTATATTCATCAGACATATTTGCCTCCTTGACTGTCAGCCTGTTCTCGCTGGGGAACAGGTTTTTTGTTGTCTGGGGAGGTATACTTTATGACTTCGCTTCAATTTTCTAAGTCAACTACTGCATCGAATCTGCCGTTGACGGATCTAGATGTGCCCGCCCTTATTGCTGAGGCGTGCCGTGACCTTGCTGCTGACGTGGATGAGGAGCAACTTTTAAGCAGCATACAGGCTAATATCTATGCCGGGGTTTCTCGGGATGAGCTATGGCAGGCGCTGCTTATGTCTGCTCGCGCCTATATTGAGTCAGAACCTGCCTATACGTTTGTGGCGGCCCGTTTCCTCTTGCTCTCTCTCTACAATGCCGTGGGAGTTTCTGGTGGACCACAACTGGGATTGCAGGATGCGCCTGCCCTCTACTCTGGCTATTTTGCGACCTATCTGCAGCGCGGTATCGAGCTTAAGATGCTTGATCCGCGCCTGGCTGAATTTGATCTGACTAGCCTGGTTGCGGCAATCAAGCCCGAGCGTGATCTGCTCTTTGCTTATCCTGGCTTGCAAACTCTCTATGACCGCTATCTGTTACAGCACGGAGGATGCCATTTTGAGTTACCCCAGCTGCTCTGGATGCGGGTTGCTATGGGGCTGGCCCTTAATGAGCAAGACAAGGAACTGCGCGCCATTGAATTTTATGAGCTGATCTCACAATTTTACTTTACCCCTGCCACTCCTACCCTGTTCAACGCAGGTACCTGTCATCCTCAACTGTCATCCTGCTATCTAACCACTGTGCAGGACGATCTGTGGCATATTTTCAAGAGTATTCAGGATAATGCTTTGCTTTCGAAATGGGCTGGTGGACTCGGTAATGATTGGACTAATGTGCGGGCGTCCGGTTCTCATATCAACGGGACGAATGGCACTAGCCAGGGCATTATTCCTTTCCTCAAAGTGGTCAATGATACCGCGGTGGCCGTCAATCAAGGAGGCAAGCGCAAGGGGGCGGTTTGTGCTTACCTGGAGAACTGGCACCTGGATATTGAGGATTTCCTGGATCTACGTCGTAATACTGGCGATGAACGGCGGCGTACCCATGATATGAATACGGCCTGCTGGATCTCTGATGAGTTTATGCGCCGCGTGCAGCAAGGTGAGCAGTGGACGCTCTTTAGTCCTGATGAAGTGCCTGATCTACATGATCTCTATGGGGAGGCCTTTACCCGACGTTATTGTGAGTATGAGCAACTGGCAGCTAATGGACGGCTTAGGCAGTTTCGACGTGTGCCAGCCCTCGAGCTCTGGCGCAAAATGTTGACCAGGCTGTTTGAGACTGGCCATCCCTGGCTGACCTGGAAGGATGCCGCTAATGTGCGTTCTACCCAGGATCACGCGGGCGTCATTCATAGTAGCAATCTTTGTACCGAAATTTTGCTCAATACTTCAAAAGATCAGACGGCTGTCTGTAATCTTGGTTCGTTGAATCTGGCGGCCCATCTTTCCAATGGGCAGTTGGATCTGCCACGTTTGCAAGCTACCATCGGTACCGCGGTGCGTATGCTGGATAATGTGATTGATATCAATTATTATCCCACGCCAGAGGCGCGCCAGGCTAATTCACGCCATCGTCCGATCGGCCTGGGTTTGATGGGTTTTCAGGATGCCCTCTTTCATCTCGGTCTCAGTTATGCCAGTCAGACGGCGGTCGATTTTGCTGACCAGAGTATGGAGGCCATCTCCTACTATGCCCTCTTAGCTTCTACCGAACTGGCGGCTGAGCGTGGTTGCTATGCCAGCTATCAGGGCTCCAAGTGGCAGCGCGGCCTGCTACCGTTTGATAGTATCGCTCTATTGGAGCGGGAGCGTGGGATGGCGCTTGAGGTGGATCGGACGGTGCGCCTGGATTGGCAGGTTGTGCGTGACGCTATCCAGCAGCATGGTATGCGCAATAGCAATGTCCTGGCTATTGCTCCGACTGCAACCATTTCAACTATTGTCGGTGTGAGCCAATCTATCGAGCCAGAGTATAAAAACCTCTACGTCAAAAGCAATCTCTCCGGTGAATTCACTACCATAAATACTTTTCTGGTCAATGATCTCAAGGCAGCTGGCCTTTGGAGTGCTGAAATGCTTGAAATGTTGAAGTATTATGATGGCTCGCTGCGAGACATTTCGCAGCTGCCCACAGAGCTCAGGCAGCGCTACCAGACCGCTTTTGAGGTTGATGCAACCTGGTTGATCGAGTGCGCCAGCCGTCGTCAAAAATGGATCGATATGGGGCAGTCTCTGAATCTCTACCTGGTCGAACCAAGTGGCAATAAGCTACATGATATTTATATGCTGGCCTGGCGTAAAGGTTTAAAGACCACCTACTATTTGCGTACTGCTGCCGCTACGCAGATTGAAAAATCCACTATCGATGTTAACCGCTGGGGTATTCAGCCGCGCTGGATGAAGCATAGTAGCCCCTCCAGTACTATCCAGGTTACACGCGCATCTATAGCCAAACCGCTTGCTTGCTCACTCGATGATCAGTGTGAGGTTTGCCAATAATTTTATACCTGGAAATGGGAGTAGAAAATGAGTTTATTGTTTGAAAATGGGCCATCGGTAAAGCAGAAGCAGTTGTTGAATGGCCAGCAGGTGACCGTTAATCAATTGATGCCCCTCAAGTATCATTGGGCCTGGGAGCATTATCTAAATGGTTGTGCTAATCATTGGATGCCCAATGAAATTTCTATGAATAAAGACATTGAAACCTGGCGCAGCCATGCGCTTACCGAGGCTGAGCGTCTGGTGATTATGCGCAATCTGGGCTTTTTTGCCACCGCTGAAAGTCTGGTTGGCAATAACCTGGTGCTCGGTATTTTTAAGCATATTACCAATGCCGAGTGCCGCCAGTATCTGCTACGCCAGGCTTTTGAAGAGGCCGTCCATTCGCATGCTTTTCTCTATATTGTGGAGAGTCTGGGTCTTGATGAGCATGAAGTTTTTACTATGTATCATACGATTCCAACGATTGCCCGTAAAGATGCTTTTGAAATGAAGTTGACCTCTGCTTTATTGGACCCACACTTTTCAACGCAAACGTCGGAGGGCGCTCAGACCTTCTTGCAAAACTTAATTGGTTATTATGTGATCATGGAAGGGATCTTCTTTTATAGTGGCTTTGCCATGATTTTGTCCTTCCATCGGCGCAATAAAATGACCGGTATCGGTGAGCAATTCCAGTATATCTTGCGCGATGAGACGATCCACCTTAACTTCGGTATCGATTTAATCAATGGCATTAAAGCTGAAAAGCCTGCGCTCTGGACGCATGATTTTCAACAACATATGCTTGCCTTGATTCAAGAAGCTGTAGAGTTAGAGATTGCCTATGCGCAAGATTGTTTGCCACAGGGTGTTCTAGGATTGCAGGCCAGCGCATTCAGGCAGTATGTACAGCATGTGGCCGATCGGCGTCTAGAACGTATTGGTCTGCCCGTCCAGTATCATTCTCCCCACCCTTTTCCCTGGATGAGCGAGACGATTGATTTGAGCAAGGAAAAAAATTTCTTTGAGACTCGGGTTACCGAGTATCAGGCAGCCTCTACACTACGCTGGGATTAGCTTCTAGTAGGAACGATTGTGGGTTCTCTAGTTTGGAGAACCCACTTTTTTATTCGCGGCGCATTGCGCGGTCAATAGTATAGGGGGTTGAAGGTAGGAAGTGATCCCAGGCGCTGGTCTGCCAGTCGTCGATCCGTTCTCCCTGGGGTACCCAATCGGGGAGTGGCATAAGCAGGTGTTCTGAAAGTGAAACCAGGAATGGTTCATAGGTGCTGCGAATTTCTGCCAGCCGACGTTCAGCTGTTTCTTCGCGGCTGAAAACTAATCCGGCCTCGGCTAGCTGATCGCGCAGTTTGACGAAATCTTCTGATGATAATCTTTTGGCATTGCCGGTTGGCGGTGTGCCATAGGTCTGTGCCAGGTCGACTGCCGCGTGGCGGGCGATGGCAAAGGCAAATTTCATGGGTTTGATGGGTAGGTTTTCAATCCCGACCAGGGCTAATGCACTGACATCCAATACTGTGGTGAGGGCTCCCAGCCAGGATTGGCGTTCGTGCTGTGACCGATAATAAGTCAGGACGGGATAAGAGATATGGCTTTCGAGTAGCTCGGCGCACCATTTTTCCCATTCGCGCATGAATTGTAGTAGTTCATCTGGATAATTGCTGTGCGCGTGCCGTTTGAGCAATTCCAGGGCTCCTGGAGGTGAGCCTGCCCGGGCATCTAGCAGGGTGATATTGGTTTCACGGCGCGAAAAGGCCTGGTAGATTACGGGTACATACCCAATGATTAATGCCAGGAATGCCAGGCCAAAACCAGCCTCCAGCGCTACCAGTGCGCGCGCCAGGCCGGAAAGGGGAATGACATCGCCCAGGCCAAGGGTGACAAAGGTGGTGCCGCTCATATATACATAGGTGCCAAATGATATTTTTGTCGCTGGTGAATGGAGCGGCGAGTTTAATCCCCATTGGATCAAGGCAAAGCCTAACACAAATGCCGAGGCCCATACCGCCAGGAGCAGAAGTAGTGAAAGAGGTCCATAATAACTTAAATATTGCCCACGTCGATTGCCGGGACGCATCTTACGTGCCACGCCCGCCCACAATATCCAGGTCGTGCGATAGAAAATCTGTGCCAGGCGAAATTTTCGCGCCACGCGCCTTGGTAGGATGACTGTTTCGAAGCCGTCTTGCGCAATCAGTATGATGAGCAGTATGCCAATAATGACCGCGATGATCCGCATATTTTATCCTTGTCTCTGCTGTTGCTGAGCTGTGTGCTGATATTTTTACATCTGTATTGTATTCATCTCGGTGCTGTGTTGTCTACCTGGAAAGTCAGGGCTTTTTTATGTTCGTCCAGAGATCACGAGCAAGCCATACGATGGACCTTCTTTCAGGGAGGGAGGAGAGTGTGGTGGGCGGCCACAGCCGCCCACCACACTCTCCTCCCTCCCAACCCGGCGCCGCAGGCGCCAAAGAGGAACATGAAAAAGCCTTGATGGAAAGTGAGAGCGTTTTGTGATGTTCAGGCGGGGTTTTTGGCAGCAATAGATCGTCTTTTATACTGAAGATAAATGTAATTTCTATAATTCAGAGGTATTATATGACTACTTGGTGTGATGCCGCTACTGCTGTACGGGCTGTCTCCTCCGGTGACCGTGTGTTTATCCATGGCGCATGTATGACGCCGACCCCACTTATTAATGCCCTGGTGGCGCGTGGTTTGGAGCTGCAGGATGTTGAATTGACCCATTTGCATACCTATGGACCTGCTCCTTACACCGATGAAAAGTGGCGCGGCCATTTTTCGACGCGCGCACTCTTCGTGGGAGAAAATCTGCGCCAGGCGGCCAATAATGGTCGCGCTAGCTATACACCTGTCTTTCTTTCGGATATCCCGGCTCTCTTTGAGCCAACCGGTTCTCTACCAATAGATGTTGCGTTTGTCCAGGTTTCCCCACCCGATATGCACGGTTATTGCTCGCTAGGGGCTTCGGTGGATGTCGCACGGGCCGCCGTGGATTTTGCTCGGCAGGTGGTCGCGCTGGTGAATCCCCAGGTGCCGCGTACCCATGGCAACAGTTTTGTACATATCTCTAAGATCAATTATGCGGTTAAATGTGATGAACCGCTTTATGAGGTCGCTCGTCGTCAGCCGGATGAGATACAGATGCAGGTTGGACGCTATGTGGCCAGTTTAATTGAGGATGGGGCTACGCTGCAATTGGGGATCGGGGCTATCCCTGACGCGGTTCTGCAGGCCTTAAGCGATCGGCGCGCTCTAGGTGTACATACTGAGATGTTCTCTGATGGCATTCTGGATCTGGTGGAGCAGGGTGTGATTACGGGTGAAAATAAGATTATGGATCGTGGGAAGATTGTGGCTAGCTTTGTGGTTGGATCGCGCCGACTGCTTGATTTTATTGCTGATAATCCTACTGTTGAAATGCGACCTTCAGATTATACAAATAGTACAGCTAATATTCGCCAATTTGAGCATATGGTGACCATAAACAGCGCGATTCAAGTTGATTTAACGGGTCAGGTCTGTGCCGAGTCGATTGGGACGCGTTTTTATAGTGGAGTGGGTGGGCAGATGGATTTTATGCGCGGGGCTGCGCTGTCGAGGCGTGGTCGCCCCATTATTGCTTTGCCCGCTACAGCTCGCGTACCACGTGGGGATGAGTTGACTGCCGCTGTGCTGGACACCCTTCCTGGCTTGCTGAAACCTGTTAATAATGTGGCTTCACGTATCGTCCCTATTTTGACGCCAGGCGCTGCCGTTACGACATCCCGAGCCCATGTTCACTATGTCGCAACCGAGTATGGGGTCGCCGTTCTACATGGCCGTGATCTCGCCGAGCGAGCGCGGAGCCTGATCGCTATCGCGGCCCCGCAATTCCGTGAAGAATTGGAGCGAGCTGCTTACAATCTACATCTCTTAGCCTAGAAAATATTCGTGTCATGCTCGCGATGCAATCATCCCCGACTCTTAATCAGGAGCCGGGGATGATGCTGTTCCTCATAAAGACAAGATTTGATTTACTGCTCTTCAAGCGTTTAGCCAGCGTTGTCTTTTCCTTGTACGATCTCAAACAAAAACCACTTGCGGCGCTCGGCTTGATCTAGTAAATCCTCCAGCGCGTTGGAGGTACCGTTGTCATGATTGCGGTCTGCAATTGTAATGGCTGCGCGCAACATCTGGGCGCAATGTGCATTGTCATTCATCAAACGTTTGGCCATCTCTCCCGCTGGCACAAATTCGTCGTTGTCATCTTGTATAGTTTGCAGCTGGCTAACTTGTCCGATACTACGGATTGTGGTGCCGCCGATGCGCCTGACGCGCTCCGCCATGACGTCGATAGATTCCAGTATATCCTCGGCCTGTTTATCAAACAAAAGGTGGTAATCGCGGAAATGTGAGCCGGACAGGTGCCAGTGGAAATTCTTTGTCTTTGTGTAAAGAGCAAATGCGTCAGCGATAAGTGGGTTGACAACATTGCTTACGGCCTGTACTTCATCTTGTGTTAAGTCAGTTACAGTGGCTAATTGGGGCGCAACCGTTTTCTGATGGGTTGTTGTATGTTTGGTTGCTGGTTTCTCTTTGGTTGTCATAAATTTTCCCTTCTTCGACGCCATGAAACAGTTCCATCGCTCAGGATTTCCCCTGTTGCGTATGCTCTGTTTTGTATGACACTGTTATTGTCTGTATCACATTATTGATGTGTTTTGCTCTATCTTAACGATTGTTACCGGTCTTCTATTCATGAACACGGCATTGGAATGAGAAGGGTGACAATTTTTAACCTGCTAGCGCTAGATTGTCGCAAATTTGTCGCAATATCTAAATTAATTGATCATGGAGTCTACCAGGTGTTTAACCATTTCCGTTTTGCGGTTATAATTGTGTTAATTACAGCTGATGATAGATAGAGAAGAGATGGATAGATGACAACCATATTGTTAGTTGAAGATGAAGCGGCCCTGGCCCAGGTTGTTTTGCGTGAGCTCACCTCATCTGGCTATTCAACGCTGCATGCCAGTGATGGCCTTGCTGCGGTTAAGCTTCATGGCGATTCTCATGTGGATCTGGTGATTCTGGATTGGATGTTGCCAGGGTTGAATGGCCTGGATGTGTTGAGGCAGATCAGGCAGACATCTTCTACTCCTGTGTTGATGTTGACGGCACGCAGTGAGGAGGCGGATCGTGTGGTTGGTCTGGAGGTCGGAGCGGATGATTATCTTACCAAGCCGTTTAGCGTGCGTGAACTGATTGCACGTGTGCGTGCGCTCTTACGCCGCAATGAGTTGATCTTGCAGACATTGAATGCTGATCGTAGCGATGCAGGCGCCATGCTGGTGCGCGGCCCATTGCAGCTTAATCCACAGACGCATGTGGCGACCCTGAATGGGGTGATGCTGGATTTAAGTCCTACCGAGTTCACTTTGCTACAATTGCTGCTGCGTAGTCCCGGCCGCGCTTTTAGCCGTGCATATCTTATCGAGACGGTCTGGAGCGAGACTTATGTTGGTGGTGATCGCTCGGTGGATAATGTGGTGCTGCGTTTGCGTAAAAAGTTAGGTAAACTTGGTGACTCTATTGAGACAGTTTGGGGCGTTGGTTATCGTTTGAGGCAAGAGTCGTCAACAGGCCTGGCACGCTCTTAAGAGGGGTATAGAATGGATAGACAGTTTCCTATGATGGGTGATCTGGTACTGCGTTGGAATATCTTTTTGCGTGCGCGTTGGACGCGTGCCCTGATCGAAGTACTGGTTATTCAAGGCTTTATTGCGCTGGTATTGCCATCGGCTTTTGCTATCTCTGCCACTCAGAATGCCTCTCTTAATGACTATACAACCCAATTTTGTGCTGTCTATAGTTTGTTCTCGCTACTCTGGCTGGCTTGCCGCTGGCGCCTGCGTCCACCCCAGCGCACCATCTGGCAACAATTACTGATAGAGATTGAAGTGGCAGGCGTTTTATTATTCGAATTATCGTGCAGCGCTCTTTTCTTTCTCTGGCTATTTCACCAGGCTAATCCAATTACTTTGATGGGTGCCAATATGACAGATGTAGTGCCTCTTGTTGTCTGTTCTATCCTTGCCTGCATCGGTTTTTTCGCGTTACGCATGGTGTTGCATGTGTTGGTATTCTGGGAGCGCTTGCGACAGAAGCGGCTGCGTTGGGCGGTGACGCATTCTCATTTGATGGTTGTGGTTATTGGGGCGGGTGTTATTAGTGCAGTAATTGTGTTCCTGCTCTTGATTCTAGATGCCCGTACACTTTTTACAGATACCAGGCCTCTTTATTTGATTATCTCTTTCCTCTTTGTTATGTTCATGTGTACAATCTTTACTGTAGCCTGTGTGTTGCCACCCTCTATTTTGTCCTCTTATATCTTTACTCGTCGCATCACCCGGCGTATCGAACATCTTGCTCTAGCAACCAGCATGCTGCGCAGTGGCGATTATAGTATTCGTGTTAATATTGAGGGGGAAGATGAGATTGCTCATCTACAGGCTGATTTTAATGCGATGGCCTCTGCCCTTGAAAGTACCATGCGTGCGCTGAAAGAGGAGCGCGATAATGTTCAGACCCTCCTCAATGCTCGTCGTGAGCTGATTGCCAGTGTCTCTCATGAACTGCGTACTCCTGTAGCGACCGTGCGTAGCTACCTGGAATCCAGCCTGGCTAACTGGCAGCAAGATCAGCCTCCCGTAACTTTGAAGCAAGATATGCAGATCATTGAGCAGCAGACTATACGCCTGCAATCCTTGATCAATGATTTGTTTATGCTGGCTCGTGCTGAGGTTGGTCGTTTGGAGACTCGTTGTGAGCCGACTAACATTGAGTTACTGGTTACTCGTGTTGTAGAGACTATCGCTCCTGTGGCCTGGCGTGGTAGCCGAGTTGAGGTTATGGCAGAGATCGCTTCTATCCAGCCTGAATTGCCATTGGCGCTGGTGGATCATAATCGGCTGGAACAAATTTTATATAATTTGATTCATAATGGTATCAGGCATACGGCCCCGGGAGGCATTATTGTTGTTGCGGCGGATGCCGATGAGCAGCAGGTGATTTTGCAGGTCAAAGATACCGGTGAAGGTATCGCGTCGGCTGATCTTACACGTATCTGGGATCGTTTTTATCGGGCCTCTAATGCACAAAATGGGACTGGGACTGGTCTGGGACTGGCTATTGTTAAAGAGTTTTCTGAATCTATGGGTGGTTCTGTCGCGGTTGAAAGTGTGCTTGGTCAGGGTTCCTGTTTTACGATCAAATTTCCCATCTCTTCCCCGGGTGCTCCGAGTCTTGATAGTGGCGTGCTTGAACACAACTCCATTCAAACGATCAAAACTGTCCCTCTCTCTTTGTCTTGAGGGCGGGCGCAGGCGCGCCCGCACTTTTTTTTCTTATGTGGTGCAAAAAGTGCGTACATCGCACTTTTTGCACCACATAAGAAAACTTCTTGAGCGCCTTTGGCACTCAAACTCAGGCATGAAGATCACACAGGACAGGTGCTTACTCACCTGTGGTACTCAACATTGTTTTTATGGCGTGGTGTAGAAAAATGCGACCAGAGCATTTTTCTACACCACGCCATAAAAACAGCCTGGGCGCGCCAGTGCACGTCCGCTATTATTTAAACCGAGGATCGGCGCTTCAAGACTTAAAGTATTAAGCGTGACGATATATGTTCGTTGGTATCATCCACTGTTTCACTTGTGCCCCTGGGTGTAAGGGCCGCAAAGTAGTCCAATAGCAGGCGATGTACAAAAATGTATCCTCCTCCAACTTTGCGTAAGAGAATACGTTCGGTGGCGAAATCGAGAAATTGTGCGTAATTCCAGGGCATGTCTTCGCTATGCCAGAGGAGGATGCGCAGAACTATATGTTGTATACAGGCCCAGCCCCCGATTAAAAGCCCTACTAACAAACCGCAGGATGGCCCTATGTAGAGCGCATTGTGCAGTCCAAAGCTCAGCACTTGATTGATACCTTCATCGAGCAATATATTTAGTTGTTGGCTGGATTGATCGCTCAACATCATTCCAAGACCTTGACTCAACAGATAGTAGGATCTTGTGAAGACGAGCAGCATTAAAATGTGAATGCCCCAGGTGGCGCATGTACAAATGATCCCTACAATCAACCCATTGCGCGCTGAGCGGCCAATCCCCTCGTTGGGCGTCATCCGGCGCTGTTCCTCAAGCTTATGATTCGAGAGCCCGTTTAGCAGACCTAAAATAAAGCAATAGCTCAGGCCAATACTCAAGCCTGTACTGAGTCCAAAACCAAGCCCAACAATCGCACGATAAATAAGTTCCGTGTCATTGCCCAGGGCTAAAATTTTATTCACTTCAAAGCTTAAACTGCGTGCCAGCGCTACGCTAGGTCCAAAGATCAAGGCATTGCTCAGGCCGATGCTTGATCCGACGAGGCCACCTACTAATAATCCTTGCTTGATGTAACGTGTACTGATTAGTCCTTTTAGTAAACTTTTTGGATGCCAGGTAAGGATCTCGGTTAGTTGGATGGTTGGGCTTCTTTGTGAGAAGAAGAGTAAAAGTAGTAATGAAATTAAGCCGAAGCTAATGCCCACAATCAAGCCAAAGCCGATGCCAATGATGGGCCCGATCAGAAAGCCAAAACTGAGCCCGGTGCTCAGTCCGATTAAGGAGCCGATCAGAATGCCTTGCTTGACTAAATTATAGGTTCTCCGTTTGCCATTGGTACTGGCCGTCGGCGCCAGTACAATACTTAAGAGCATACTGGTTAGACCAAGGGCGCTGCCGATAATTAATCCTTTGGATGGATCATGCCAGGTATAGCCACCCGGGATAAGAATTGCAATCAAGGCAACTCCCAGACCATTGCGAGTTGGTCCGTGGCTGATGAGCCGGTTCAGCCAGGTCTCCCAGCCTCGACCGGTCGGTCGTGTCTTTAAATCAGGTAATGGTTCAAGCGTCCTGCCACTTAATAGTCCTCCCAGGAGTCCTCCCATCAGACCGTAAATAGTACGTATGGTTACGGTTAAACTACCTAAGAAGAGCAGACTGACGACCAGACTAATCAAGGCACCGATGCAGGTACCGATAAGTTGTATTGCCAGGCGTTCGTAGATGCGTTGAGATCTCGGCTCTTCCAGCCAGTCAGCCTGGATATGCTCGATGTAAAAGACGCTTTGATTTTGTTGTTTCATTTGCCGGGCCAGGTAGGCTAGCCATTGAATGGTCTGGGCGGGAGGATGACTGGTAGAGTTTCCACGTCGGCTAAGCATGCGTTGTACATACGTGGCAAAAATCTGTTGCCGTTTGCTATCCATCGTACCATTTTGCAGAATCTCGTCCAATGGCATCCCGTGATAAGCCAGTGCCAGTACACTTAACATCAGTGGCGTGGTTGCCAGTTCCTGCAGGTAGAAGTCTTGTTGTAGTGCGACCCGCAGTGCCTCTAATGGTTTGCCGACTTTCTTGAGGTATTGTTCAATTTGGCGGGGAGCCAGTGGCTGGATGACTACCGCCATTTGCAGACTTAATTGTGTGGATAAGTTGTGATATTCTGCGCTGCGGCTACACACTACTATTGGCACTAGCCCGTGTTTTTGGCGGAAGAGATTGATCGCATCGATACAGGCTGCACGGTGTGTCGCGCTAACTTCATCAAGTCCATCTAATAATAATAAAATCCCTTCGGTCTCGACCCAGTTCTGGCCTACCTTTCTTGGGACCTGGTACTTATCGTGGAGTTCATCAATTAGCCAGTCGTGTATGGAGGCACGCCTGATTGCCCACGAAGAAAGGTTGAAGACTACTGGTAATAAATGATTTTCGTCTTGCTCGGCTCGATCTAGCAGGTAGCGTGTTAGCTCCAACAGCAGTGTGGTCTTGCCCGCCCCGGGCTCTCCCAATATGAGCAGGGCACCATCAGCCTCATCATAGACCTGGGCGATTGAGGTATTGGCTGGCAATGTTCGTTTGGCCTGGGCCGACTCTTGCAGTAGATGCCAGGGATTAATCAGGGCATCTGGCCTTGTTTGCAGCCCGAGTTCGATCAGGGCGGCATGATGAAGTGAATGCTCAAGTACATCCGTTATCCAGAAGCGCCGTACGCGTTTGAGTAGATGCTGGCGATTGCTTTTTTCCTGGGGCGCGTGGGCGGTTTTTATATTCCTGAATACGGTATTATCAATACTTTCTGGGGGATAGTATGGTGAGGCTTTCTCACCTGCCCGGTCCGCCATTTTGTGTTGGGTGCTGGATGTTCTGTTATCCTTTTGTGGAAAGTGCTCCAATAAGCCTGTTAATGCTGTATCTGGCTTTTTCCAATAGCCTGGCTCGCGGAGCAATGTTTCCTCACCTCCAGCCACCGTCTTATAAATATCTTCTTCAGGCAGAAACGCCCCTTGTATTAGTAAGTTTTGTGTGGGGGGGGTCAGCCCCAGCGAATAGGCATCCATTTGAAATATGGTGCATAGCGCCTGGCAGTAGCGGGGGGTAGGAAAAAGTATCCCTTTTTCCCAGTATTCTACTATGTCCGGATCAGGCTCACCTGGCCCAAAGTTCGGTAGATGATTGATATGCCTGGCGACGTCTTCTAGCGTCCAAAACCGTCGTTCCCTTTCTTGTTTAAGCCTCTGGTTCGGCGCTACCATTTCTCTTGGACAAATTTTTTCTCCCATCCCTTTCTTCCTCCTTCGCATTGCCCTTGAGGTGTTCCTCTACTCTTGTCCTTTCGTTCTCTGCTGTAAGCCAGTAATATGCGCGCATTGAACGATGCAAAATCATTATAACATGTTAGCCGTTATTACGTGTTTGTTGCTTCTATTTATCCTATATGATGGTACCTTTTAGTCTTGTATATCTGGCAAAATATTCCTACTCACTTATAGAAATGTTTTAAATTATTGTATATTATATTCAAATGCCAGGAATGTATTGATTGCTTGACGTATGCCGAAAATAATTTCATAACAAAATTATACTGTTAAATGTAGTGGTCTGTAAGAGGGGATGTGATGAAATGATAGGAGAGGGGCATAAGACGACAACTGGCACGCCACAACGGGCAATTTCTGCCTCCTGGTATCGTGCTCTCACCTTGACTGAACGTGTGGCTCTGTGGAGAGCTGATGGTAAGCTCAAAGTCACTTATGATCGCCTCGATTCTGATCTGGCGGCCCGTAAGCTACGATGGTGGAAGGAGCTACCCCCTTTTCAAAATGAGGCGCAATTCGTTGCTCGCCTGGCCATTGATGACCTTTCAGAAGAAGATCTGCTCTATCTATTGGCTGAGCCAATAGAGGTTATGCAGCAGAGGGTTGCGGGCGATCTGATCTGGCTGGATAAATTGATGCAGGCCTTTACTCTGAATGATAAGGACATGCCGTGTCCTCTTCCCTCATTGCAGGAAGAAGAAGGGGTAGATTTACTTGTTGGGGCTATTCGTCCTCTTCTACGTAGCGCCTGGAAACGTGTCTATGTGGAGATGCAAATATTCCTCCAACGTCAGAAACATCCTCCGTTTGATCCTCAAACTGTGATGACCTTGCTTTTCCGGCAATTGCCGGGCCAGCTTTTACTGAAAGTGAGCAAGGTATTGGCCCTTGAGCTGAATGTGATGCGCCTGCAAGGGCGTTTACAGGGCCCAACCCCTGAGGCGCGTTTTGCTTTTTTTGTGGATTGGTGTAGCCAGCCACAGGTCATGTTGTCTATCCTGTCTCGATATCCAGTCCTGGCCCGCCAGTTGATGGCACAGATGGACCAGTGGCGTGAAACTTCATTGGAGTTTCTGCGACGTTTATGTGCCGATTGGAAGGAGATTCGGACTCTCTTCTCCCCGAGGAAGATCCTGGTTTCCTGGTTGAGGTGTTATGTGGAGCCGGGGACTCACATCGAGGGGGCCGAAGTGTTTTCCTCTTGCGCTTTAGCTCTGGCCTGCGGCTGGTTTATAAGCCGCGCTCTTTGTCGGTCGATATCCATTTCCAGGAATTATTACAATGGTTAAATGTCAGAAGCAAATTGCCGCCGTTTCGCCTGCTCCGCTTTTTGGATCAAGGGACTTATGGATGGTCTGAGTTTATTGAAGCCTGTGATTGTACTTCCCCGAGCAGGTTGAGCGCTTTTACATTCGGCAAGGAGCTTATCTGGCTCTCTTATATACTTTGTCTGCGACCGATGTTCATGCGGAAAATCTGGTGGCAGCTGGTGAGCAGCCAGTACTGGTTGATCTAGAGGCGTTGTTTTGTCCTCGTGTTCGACAGCAGGAGGTTACGGGGCTGCAGGCACTGCTGTTGATGAGGTGTTGCAAGCGTCTGTGTTGTCGGTGGGCTTATTGCCTTATCGTTTCTGGTCGAATGAGCAAGTCGCCGGGATGGATATGAGCGGTATGAGTGATATACAGGGCCAGATAATCCCGGTCGCAATGCCGACATGGGCCAATGTTGGTACGGATCAGATGCACGTTATACGCGATTTCGCTACTTTGATGGGCCGCAGAAATCGGCCCTATCTGAATGGGCAGCCGGTAGCTCTCTCTGACTATCAGCATTGTATCGTGTTTGGCTTTGTTTCTATGTATCGTTTATTGGTTGCTGACCGTGAGGCGCTGTTGGAGACGATATTGCCCATTTTTGCGCGTGACGAGATCCGCATGATTTTACGACCTACCATGGCCTATAGCTTGATATTGCAGGAAAGTTTTCATCCCGATGTGTTACGTGATGCTCTCGATCAGTATCGCTATATGGATCGTCTATGGTCAATTACGCTTCAGCAGCCGCACTTAGCCAGCGTGATTGCCGCGGAACGGGCTGATCTGTTATCGGGGGATGTGCCTTTTTTCTTGACCCAGGTCTCCAGCTATGACCTCTATACCAGTGGAGGAGAGCAGGTGGCTGCATTCTGTTCGCATAGTGGGATGGATATGGCCGTGCAGCGTTTAACGCTATTGGATGATACAGATTTGTTGCGGCAAGTATGGATCATCCAGGCTTCTTTGGCGTCTGTGGCAGGCCAGGAGCAACATTTTCAGCCCCCGATTCTACCGCTCCGTGCTCCTGTCTCTCCTGCCGACCCTGAGCGCTTGCGCGCTGCGGCTGCCAGAATTGGACGGCGGTTAGAGATTCTATCCATTCACAATAGTTCTGGTGTTGACTGGCTAAATCTATCATTGGGGACCCATCAGGAGTGGCATATTAGTGCTGCTGGCTATGATTTATATAATGGCCTCGCTGGCATCGCTTTTTTTCTGGCCTACCTTGGTGAAGGCGAGGACCAGGAAGAGGCTGCTGAACTGGCTCGCACGATTGCTTCTTCTATCTGCCAGCAGTTGCTGCCATCCTCTTCTTCTCCTCTGTCAATGCAAGGCGTGGGGGCTTTTGCAGGCTGGGGCTCGCTAATATACCTCTTTTCCCATTTAATTGCGCTCTGGCATGAGCCCTGGTTATTGGAGGCTGTGGAGCGTGTGCTTGAGCATATCGAGCCATTGATTGAGCAAGATCGGCAGCTCGATATTGTGCATGGTTCTGCTGGCTGTTTGTTGGCGCTGTTGAGCTTATATACCGTACTACCCACACCCCGGGTTCTTGCTAATGCTATCCGTTGTGGTGATCATCTGCTTCAATCCCTGGACCTGGCCGCCCGGGATGTATCAATGGCCACCCTGCGGCAAAACGGATTGTTAACCGGATATGCGCATGGGGCCGCTGGCATGGCTCTGAGCCTGGTGAAGCTGTCTGCTGTCTGCCAGCAAGAGCGCTTTCGCAGTGCTTCTCTCCCCCTACTCTCTTTCGAGCGACAGTTGTTTTCAATTGCGCATAAAAATTGGCCTGATTTGCGGAACTCGCCGTGGTCTAATGCGCAGGATCAAGCGACCATTAATGATGAGGCACATTTTGTGGTGGCATGGTGTCATGGCGCGGCTGGCCTGGGGCTGAGCCGTATGGAGTTACTGAAATATGAAGATACTGCCATCCTGCGCCAGGAAGTGGATGTGGCTCTACAAACAACCTTAAAGGAGGGCTTTGGTTCTAACCACTCGCTTTGTCATGGGGACCTGGGCAATTTAGAATTGCTGCTAACTGCTACACAACATTTAGGCATGACTCAATATTTGGAGCCGCTTTCCCAACTGACTGCGATGCTACTTGAATGTGGTGAACGCACAGGTTGGGTGACCGGTCTTCCTCTCGGTGTCGAAACTCCTGGGATGATGCTGGGATTGGCAGGTATTGGCTATGAATTCTTGCGCTTAGCGCAGCCGCAAGCCGTGCCTGATCTGCTTATTCTGGCCCCTCCTGTTCGTATGATGGCTGAATAAGACCATCGTAAGGATGCCGACGCATTTTTTCTTGTGTGTTTGGCTGCGAAGGTTTTTTATCGTACATATGTAGCCTGTATGTTGTAGCTTTGGAAGTGATTTACTCTCGCTTCCATGTAGAAAGGATGTTCCTATGTCTTCTATAGATATTGTGCGCGCCTGGACAGACGAAGCGTATCGCCGTAGTCTGAGACCCTCTGATCTGGCACAGCTGCCTGCCAATCCAGCGGGTGAGATCGAGCTTATCGATGCCGATCTCGCGACGATTTGTGGCGGAACTGGCATTGGCATTGGCGTTGGCATTAATCGTTCAAGGGAACAATTTTCACTTGGATGTTCTGCCGATTGTTTGAAGTCTTCTTATTGTTTTACATTCGGACCGTGCTGTTAGCACTGGAGAAAGGGTACCATATCGCAACGATTAATGCGTTAGCTGCTTTGACATCTGCCCATTTTGTGTTGGTGCGGATGCATTTTCTCGCATCCGCACCAGCCTATCGCTTTAAGGCCGTTTCCTGGCAGGAGAAGCCGGCCGGGCTTTAATGTTGAGCAACTTTATGCTGTAGCTCTGCTACTAAAGGGTGTTGCGCTACACCCCTGGCAGTTTCAGCTACGATAAAGTCTACGACGTCTTGATGACGTTCTGTGTTTTTGAAGGCTGTTCGTTGGCGCATTGCTCCGTTGCCATGCCGCAATGTTGCATTGACCAGTGTGGAAATCTCTGCCCACTCGTTATTCTCTTTGAGGACTGGGCGTAGCAGAAGCAGAAAGCGTTCGATCAGTTCATGTGCTGGTATGATGCTGCCAGCATCTGCATCTGTCAGATCTTGTTCTAAGCCATAGCGAGCCGCACGCCAATGGGCAGCTCGTAATACCTCGTTGGGTACCGTTGGATATGGAATACCTTGACGAGCTTGTTCCGCGCAGGTCTGGACCAACGCACGGATAAGTCCAGTGAGCATGACGGTTTCGTCAACTGTCATACATACATCCATGATTCTAAATTCAATTGTTGGATAATGCTCTGATAGGCGAATATCCCAGTAGACATGACTGGCATCTTCCAGTGTGCCGGTTCGTATGAACAGGCGTATCAGATCATTATATGCGGCGCTGGTCGGAATATAAGGCGGAGGCCCTGCTATTGGCCACCGCGACCAGATGATGCTGCGGAAACTGGCATAACCTGTGTCTGCTTTTAGCCAGTAGGGAGAGTTGGCGCTAAGTGCCAGTAGTGGCGCGAGCCAGAGGCGCGCCCGGTTGATGATCTGGAGCGCCAGCTCTCGATCAGGACATCCAATATGCACGTGACATCCTTGAATAACCTGTTCATGGCTTAGCTGCTGGTAGTTTTGTTGTACCTGTTGATAGCGTGGCTTTTGCGTGATTTGTTGCTCGTTCCAATGCGAAAAAGGATGGGTGGCGGCGGCTGCGATCCAGCAATTAGCTTTGGCGGCGGCGCTGATCAAGCCGGCACGCATGTGGATAACCATATTACGTACTTCGGACAATGTGTAGCAGATGGGTGATGCGGTTTCGATTTGGCTGCTCTGTAGCTCGCTATCAATGTGTTGTTGCAGGTCTGGCTCGATAAAAGAGAGGATACTCTGGGAGGCCGAGGTCAGGGCCCGGGTATGTGGGTCGATAATCTGGTATTCTTCCTCAATACCAATGCTCCAGGATTTGGGATCAGATGACATGCGTTGCTCCTCATTAAAGATAGCAGGATAGGACGGTTGGAGTGGAGTTCGACGCTGGAGCTGCCATAGGGGAGCGTTATCTTACATTGATCCGCTCGTTCATTTGCTGTTGCTTGCTCTTTTCTAGTTTGCCTTGCTACATGTGTCAATTTGTGTGTTTTTGTCTCACTCTTTCGATACGGACGTCCAAGAAATTCGTAATGTGTCTACGGCCTTCTATTCTGTTCCTGCAATCGCTGGATGAAGGTCTCCGGGGCTATATTTTCCTGGTTGCATATGGGGAGACGTTTGTCATTGGATGATTGAGTCAGGCTGCGCTGGATGTAGAAATTGCAGCACATGTTTGTTGAAGAGGGGAGCCTGCTCAAACATACAAACGTGACCTGCGCGTGTCAGCACGATGAGTTGGGCTTGCGGTATTTCTTGCACGAGCGTTTGGCCCAGTTCGGCCGGTACCAGGGTGTCGTGTTTTCCCCATATTAATAGCGTTGGCATGCTGAGATCGCTGATATGCTCGCGATTGTTGTGGCTCAGTAATTGTTGGGCGGCATTGAGCAGGGTCAAAGGACCTGTACGTATGGTGTCGTAGGTAAGAATAGGCCAGAAGGCCGGTGATGTATGTGATATACCGCGCCATAAGGGTAACAGGTAATGATAAAACTGGCGTTCAGGCGGCATAAAGGCCGGCGCTACCAATACAAGTTTATTTACTACATCGGGACGCCTCGCGGCTAGTTCGGTACAGATAAAGCCTCCCATCGAGTGACCAATGAAGTGCGCCCTGGGTAGTTCTACTTCCTCCATCCATTGCAAGAGCCAGGAGGCTGTTTTGGAGAGCTGAAAATTCTGGCGCTCCTGCCGCATTGAACCAAAGCCTGGCAGATCGATTAAATAGAGACGATAGTGCTCTGATAGTTGCTCTAGATTCCGACTCCACCAGTAACTGGATGCACACAATCCATGTACCAGCACAATAGCTTCCCGGGGCGCTGCTTGATCTTTTAGAGCCGAGTTGACCAGCTGGTAGTGCACGGGACGTTTCTCGATAAAAACTGTATGGTGCGATAAACGGATAGGCGTTTTCATGATCAAAATATATTTCTGTCTATTGGCGCAGGAAAATGGGTCGCTCAGGAACGCAGAGCCCTACAAATATTAGTTATTACTAATAATACTACTCTCACGCTCCTTTTGGCTACTGGCCAGCAACGCTAACGATGGATATTCAAAATTGTTTATATAATGTGGTGTAGAAAATGCTCACAGAGCATTTTCTACACCACATTATATAAACAGATGCGGGCGTGTCAGCGCACGTCCGCATCTTTAAAAAATCTAGCGCTGTAAGCCTGGATGTGTAGAGACTGGAGCTACCTCCAGTGTATCCGGTTGCTTAAGCGGCAACGAGAACCAGAACGAAGAGCCCTTGTTCTCCTGACTGATAACCCCTACCTGTCCGTTGTGGCGTTGGATCAAGATCTGGCAGATGTGGAGTCCTAGACCAAGATTGACTCCGTGGCCCTTTTTGTCTTTGGCATTGGCTGCACGATAATAGCGATCCCAGATATGTTTTTGCGCCTCTTCTGACAGACCCTGTCCTTGATCCTGCACCCATACGCGGGCCTCGTTCTCATCTTTGGTTACTTCTATGGTCACGGGCGTATCTGGATTCGAATATTTTAGCGCGTTCGTAATGTAGTTGGCGACTACCTGGCTGATGCGATCGCTATCGGCCGTGACTTGTAGTTGTGTTTGTTCGGGCAGGATCAAGTAGATAGGGTGATTGCCTTCTGCATAGCGTATATCTTCGACTGTTTCCTTTACAACATTGATGAGGTCACAGGGCTGCATCGCGAGCTCTAACTTATCGATTGCTAGCCTGGAAGCATCCAGCATATCGTTAATCAAGCGATTCTGTACGCGTGTCTGGCGTAGCGATTGTTCGAGTAACTTGCCTAGCTTGTTAATCATAATCTCTACATCAGGTGGCAATGTTTCGGGACGATTGTGTAAGAAGCGTTGTATACGGCGCTGGGCAAGCTGCATACTTCCGTTAATAGCAGTAAGTGGGGTGCGTAATTCGTGTCCAACAATACTCATAAAGGTTTCTTTTTGCTTTTCTAGCTCTTTTTGGGAGGTGAGATCTACAATAATGGCGGCGCAGAGGGGCCGCTCATTATTGACCATCACGCCTGCCATCAGTACTGGTACGCGCTGCCCATGCTTATTGTAATACTCTTTCTCCACAGGCGTGAACACACCTGTGTTCAGGAGATCTTCGACCGCTTGACGGTCTATCTCCTTGTAATCCATCGGTGTAAAATCTTGCCAGTTTAATTTGCCGTTGGCAAGATCTTCCCTGGTATAGTCGAGCATCTTTAGCAATTCGTCATTGGCTTCATAGATTTTTCCATCTAGATCCGCCAGGGTGAAGCCCATAATATTGGCGTCTATCAAAGTTTTGAATTTATGTTCGCTGGCCCGCAATGCTATTTCTGTTCGCTTGTATGGCGTAACATCGTTGTAAGTGACCGATAAACCTTCGGGGATTGGATGCAGGTGGACGTCATACCAGTGCTGGGTTGGTTCAAAGATCGCTCCAAATTGGATGCTATGTCGAGAACGGACGGCTTCATACGCCTTTTCTTCAAAGATTGTGCCTTTAAGGGCAGGTACCGCTTCCCATATATTTTGTCCAAGCAGTTCTTCCATTGGTTGATGGATAAATGTAGCTGCTTGCTGATTTACATAATTGAAGCACCAGTTATGGTCAAGCAAGAAAAAAGCGTCTCTGAGACTTTCCAGTATGGTATGGAGTCGGTGGTTTGATTCGTTTAATTGGTTTTCTTTTTGCCTTTGCCGGCTGACATCAATCGCCATTCCGATCATCCTGGTAGGCTTTTTATGCTCATCATAGACGGCTCGTCCCTGTACTTCGATCCAATGCTCGCGCTGATTCTTATCAACAAATACGTATTCATCGAAGTAATTCTCGCCAGTTTGTAAAGCACGCTGAATCGCATGCTGATTGGCAATCTGGTCGGCAAGATATAATGATTGCTCTTCTTGAGCCATGTTATTGAGGGCCGCTAGTATCTGGGTCTCAATGGTGGATTGGACGTTGGCAATGTCCCAGGCCCAAAAGCCAATTTCTTTGGCTTTAGCAGTCAAAAGAAATTGATCTTGTAGTCTTTGCTCCATTTGTTTTTTGTCGGTGATGTCTTGATTGGCAATCAAAATGTGCATGGGATGGCCTTTTTGGTTTTTAAGGATTGTCTGGCTGCTTTTTATAATAATCGATGTGCCATTCCGACTGGTCTGCACCAGTTCGCCTTCCCAATGATCCTCTTTCAAAAGCCTGAACAGGCTATCCTGGTCACCCTCACTGGGCCTGGTTTGAAGTAGTTCGTGGTAAATGCGTCCCATCGCTTCCTGGCTTGTCCAGCCATATAGCCTTTCGGCACTATGATTCCAGCTTTGAATATGCTGTTGAGAATCACAAATAATCATTGCATCATGGGACATCTCAATGAGTTCCGTGAGTAGCTGCTCTTCAATTTGCTGAGGCGGGGCCGTGTATGTCCTCATCTGTTTGTTCTGATACGATTTTACCATAATTCCTTCAGGAGTAAGAGATGACTTTTCTTTTTCCAAATCCTACCTCTTTATTATGCTTCTATTGCACTTAAGTTGTGCTATCTCTGTAGTACGATCACCCTCTGGCTTCATCATGATTTATAAATGAGGCTTTATTATAGATGTGTTTTTTCATCTATAGTAGAGCTATTTAGATGACTATCGGATTCGTTTGCTTATTATACCATGTGATTGCCAGTGCATGCATTTGTTATCAATAATCTCTGGATATATTTTGGAGCAGACTATTTATAGTAGAGTCATGGATAGGGATGGCAAGATGTTATTTTCTTATGTAAAGCTGATGCATATCCTTTAATCCTTTGCTGTTACCCGTTAGATCTGCAGGCGTTTTACCAGAAGAGATTACCATAATTATTTAAATATTGGCTCTTTAATTTAGGGCGTTGATGCGGTATGATAGGATGGACCTGGCCACCCCCTATTTGCATGAATATCGTGGGAATAGATAGCTACATTGTGCTTATTTACCCGGTCACTTCTCGTTTTGGGATTTGTAAGTGACTATGATGGACGTTCATTGAGACATCTCTCATTTTAATAAAAAGAGTGCATTATGATCAATAATTCACAGCTACAACCACGGAAAGATGCACAGCGCAGCTTGATTGCACAGTTGCGTAAGCGATTATTTATTTCCGTTGCATTTTTAGTGCTTTGTCTGCTGCTAAGCTCTGTTGCTAGTTTCTATGTTTCTAGTAATCAGCAGCAGTTGGGAGAGCAAAAAGTTGCATTACATGATAATATAAATGGCCTGTTGCAAGCTATGATCGATCAGGAGACAGGTTTACGTGGCTATATCGCTACTAATAATTCCTCTTTTTTGCAACCTTTCACCAGTGGCCAGCAGAACTATACCTCTTATTTGCAGAAATTAAAAACTGCCATTTCGTCAGATAGTTTTCATAACACGGCTCTGGCTCTGGATCGGGTGGAGGGGCGTGTCATAACCTGGACAAATAATTATGCTAATCCGCAGTTGGTGAATATGCGCAAAGGCGATTTGAAGACTGCTCGCTCAGATAACCTGAATAGCCGTGGTAAAGGCTATTTCGATGCTCTGCGCGCGGATGTGGCGTTTATGCAATCTACCAGCGATAGCGATCTGGCTGTATTACAAAACGGTGTGAATATACGAGGCTGGTCCTTCCTGGGTTCCTTAATTGCTTTAACTTTAATTGTTATCGTTTACCTCTGGTATACTTTTCGCTTATATGTGGCTGTGCAGAGGGAGCAACTGGATAATCTTAAGTCTGCGACCACGGCTTTTGGGGCTGGCGATTTGACGGCTCGTGTGAAGGAGGGCCGTGACAGTGAGCTCAATGAGGTTGGCCTTACCTTTAACAATATGGCCGAGGTCTTACAGGAGCAACAGGGTATTTTAAAGGATCGCGATATCCTTGAGCAGGTAATGCAACTTAATACGCTCTTGACTGAGTCCCTGGATCTCTCTCTTTTGATGCAGCATTTTTTTCAACGCCTGTTGAGTTTGCTGGATGTGCAGATCGCGGCCTTGTATTTGTATGATGATAAGCATAAACAATTAGAACTTTCCTCTTCGCGCGGTCTGCAATTTGCTGGCCGGCAGACGATTTTTGCTCTGGGTGAGGGCCTGGTTGGCCAGGTGGCGCAGGATCGCGAGCCCCTGCTGGTAACACGACAAAGCCCAGCCACGGAGGCTTTTTCTATTAAGACGGTTATTGGTGAGGTTTTACCTTCAACGCTTTATCATTTGCCTCTTATTCAGGGCAATGAGTTGATGGGCGTGCTGGTGGTCGGCTCTGTTTTTTCTATGAGTGAGCGCACCCGCAATGTCATCCAGGTCGTGGCCAGTAATGTAGCGACCGCTGTTCGTAATACTCAGACCTATGAACATACGCAGCAACAGGCACGCGAGCTGGCTGAATATTCGCATCAGCAAGAATTGAGCAATCAAGCCCTGCGCCAGCAACGTGATGAGTTAACGGTGCTCAATTCAGCCTTAGAAGAGGCGAATCGTGTGCGTAGCCAGTTTTTGTCTACCATGTCGCATGAATTGCGTACCCCGCTGGCCTCTATTATTGGTTTTAGCCAGATCATTATGCGCTCAGAGCAAAAATCTCCTTTGTCGGGCCGCCAACATGATAATGTCGAGCGCATCTTGAAGAATGCTCAACACTTATTGAGCTTGATTAATGATGTTCTGGACCTGGCTAAGATTGAGGCTGGTCGTATGGATATCAAGGCTTCTGAAATTGATGTGCAGGAGTTATTGAACTCGGTGGTGGAGGAGACACGCTCAATTGCTCTTGAGCGTAAGTTACGGCTCTCGACTTCGGTACAAGAGGGGATTACTACTATTGAGACGGACCCGCGTAAGGTTCGTCAAATTTTGTTGAATCTGGTCTCAAATGCTTTGAAATTTACTGAGAAGGGGTCGGTGACTGTATCGGCGGTTCGACAATCTGTTCCTAATGGACGTGACGATGGGGTTGAGCAGATTGCTATCTCGGTTGTGGATACTGGCATTGGTATCAGTAGCGATAAGCAAGAGCATATTTTTGAGGCTTTCTATCAGGTTGATAATAGTAATAGTCGTAGCTATGGTGGCACTGGCCTGGGACTCTCGATCGTTCGCGAATTGACCTTGCTGCTGGGCGGTAAGGTTGAGATCCAAAGTGAGGAGGGGAAAGGTTCTACCTTTACTATTGTGCTGCCCATACACCTGCGTGATCAGCGCTTTATACATGAAATGCGATTAAATACACTGCAGGATCAAAAAAATATTACCACCATTCTACCAAATGAGGAATTGCCTTTGATCGCTGATACGGCAACTTTGCGCGCGGTTCATAATGTTGAGCCACTGGATAAAGATGCTTACCTGGTAGTGGCTGTCGATGATAATCCTGATGTGCTCCAATTGATTGCTGCTTCTCTGGAACAGACCCCTTACCGCGTGGTTGGTGTTCAGGATTCAAGCAAGGCGATTGAGATTATTCAGGAGCTGCGCCCTAAGGTAATTACGCTGGATATTATGATGCCGCGCGTTAATGGCTGGCAGATTCTGCATCAACTAAAATCTAATCCCGCGACCGTTTCGATTCCGGTGATTTTATTGACTGTGCTAGAGGATCGTTCGGCTGGTTATGTGTTGGGAGCTGATGAGTATCTGGTTAAGCCGGTTGCTCGTGATGCCCTTCTGAATGTGCTGCAGCAATTGACAACCAGAGAACCCGTAGCTGTACATGATCTGTCAGATTCACCGTTTGAGCCTCAATCTTTAGAGGGAAGCGCTTTGATTGGTGATACCGTTACTCCCTCTGCTAGTGGTAATAGCTTGCGAAAGCCAATCCTGTTGGTCCATAATGAACCCAATATCCATCTCTTGATTGATAAGTTAAAAGATAAAACCGGCTATGTCTTGCAGCGAGCTTCAGAAGGTCAGGACTTGATGAATGTAATCGAAAAGGTACGGCCAGATCTTCTGATGATGCTAATTCATGCTGATGATGGTAATTTATTGGGAGAGCGTATAAAATCTGTTGTGGAGCAATCGCCTCCTCCGTATTCTGTCAATGAAGATTCAGAGGGCACACGCTCTTCCTGAAAATCTGCTAATACGATGTATAATTATCTTTAGCCAGTATATTCTTTTCAGGTGTCGCCCTATTATACCCGCTCTTTCCTGGGATATTGAAATAAAGGTGCAAAATGAATAAACTTGTGGATAGACAAGCGAAAAAGCGAATCCTGGTGGTTGACGATAGCGAGGATATGCGTCAACTCATGCAACAGATTCTGGAAGAAGAAGAAATATACGATCTATTCTTTGCAGAGGATGGTCCACAAGCTATTGAGCAGGCTACCAAATCTCTTCCAGACCTGATTCTGATGGATATGTCTTTACCTGGAATGAGTGGCTGGGAGGCGGTGGCTTATCTGCGTAAGCTCGCGCTATTTCGCCAGACCCCGATTATTGCGGTGACCGCCCATGTATCTCAGGCTGATCAAGAGCGGGCTCGCACCATTGGCTGTAATTCTCATCTCGGTAAGCCTTTTGATGTCATTACCGTTCTGGATACGATTGCTGAATTTTTGTCTTAATTTTTTCTCTATCCAAATTAAGTATTTATCTGCATATTTATATTTGGTTATTTATATTGATCAGGTAAGTGGCATCTCCTCCTTTTGGACGATCCAAAAGCGAGGAAAATTCACCATGATAAATGCTCTTTTTGGGTGATGACAGCCGACGCTTTCTGTCATACACTGAACATGTTCGATTTAGACTGTTTGGATTTAGCATGTTAGGGAGAGGGAGCGTTTTAATGGCAGAGCAACTTTTAGGACCAGCGTTAAATACGGCATCTCCCGATATCTATACGCGGGGCTGGCTGGCTCAAACCTGGCATATGGTGCTTTGGAACCTGTTTCAACTGCGGCGCCGGGGCATGTCCAAAGTGCTGGCAGGTCTCTTTTTTGGTGGCTATACTCTTTTACTACTTCTAACTATTATTTCCCACTTATTATTGGGAGATGGCCACGTGCAGCAGGTAGGATCTGACCCTATTGTGGCCCTGGTATTTCCAGGCTCCTTACAATTTGCTCTGGGTTATCTCGGCTTATTATCTCCTATTTTTCTCTGTATTGTAGCCGGAGCGCTGGTAGGCGGTGATTATGCCTATGGAATGCATCGCCAGATGCTGACACGTGGGTTGAGTCGAGGTCAGGTCTTTACTGCTCAGGTGGTGACACTGGCTTTAATCGCTTTACTACTGGTTGGATTTATGATGATCCTCTCCACTCTTCTCGGTTTTCTGGTCGGCCCTCTTTTTGGTTTGCGACCAACCCTATTATCCCCAACGGGATGGTTAGGCTTTGTCCTGACCTGGTTGACGCAATCGCTGCGCTACTTTATTTACATGCTCATAGCTGTCCTGGCCGCCACTATTGGCCACTCCGTTCTAGCTGGCATCGGCTTTTCCGTTGGTTATGTTTTCATTGAATTTCTAGCCACCAACATACTTTTTACCCTCGTCGGTGGATTAAGTGCACCCATGGGAAGGGCCATCGTCTCATTTGTTAACAACCTTCCAGGTACAGTATCTAATTCACTCAATGGATACACCACCGCCATGCTCGCAGGCCAACCCATAGCCACTCTCGACCAACTCCCCCTGCAACTCATCCTCACCATCGCCTACTGCATAATCCTCATCCTCCTCAGCTACCTCATATATCAACACAGCGACATCTTCGACTAACCGTTATCAAGAAATCAGACAAATATGGACAGGCCATATTTGTCTGTCTTGTTCCTGCTTCATCCAGGGGAGTTTCACTTGGTATTACTACCAAGCTAGCGCTCCCCTGTCCACAGGCTTGAAATCCCGTGTAACTCACGGTACTCTCTGCTCAAGCAAGGTCTGCCAGATTGTACGATGCGTTTAAATCACGGTCGATGACCAAACCGCATGCATGGCAAACAAAAGTTCGTTCGCTTAAATCCAATTCTTCTCGGACAACTTTGCAGCTTGAGCAGGTCTTGCTGGAAGGTTCCCAACGAGAAACCAGAAGAGTTTCACAACCGGCCTGCTCCGCTTTATAGATGATTTGACGGCGGAACTCATAGAATCCAACATCGGCAATGGCACGGCTCAACCTTCGGCTTTTTAGCATTCCTGACACATTGAGATCTTCAATCACGATAACACGGGCTCTTTCCTGATCGCACTTGGTTTTCGCGACGATCTGAGACGTAGCCTTGTGCAAGGTATCTTTACGTATGTTGGCAATATGGGCATGCAAGCGTGCTAATGTACGAGTAGCCTTGAGCCTGTTCTTGCTCCCTTTTTGTTTTCGAGCATGTTGACGGGAAACACGTTGAAGTTTGTTAAGATTGGAACGTGGGGCGTTTGGATTGGCAATGACCGTGCCATCAGAGCAGGTTGCTAGTGCCTTAATGCCCAGGTCAACGCCAATCACTGTCCCCGTTGCCTCTTTGGGTTCAAGGATGGACTCCTCTACCTGGACACTGACGAACCAGTGGCCCGCCTGCTCGGAGACCGTCGCTGACAAGACTTTTGCTGTCGTAGGGAGGTAGCCATGCTCATACAGTCGCAACACGCCCAGGCGGGGGAAGTTGAATATGATCCTCGAAGACATGGATTGCACCTGTGAGGCGGAAAGAGCCAATACCTTTCTTTTTGGACTTGAAACGAGGATAACCGAGTTTGCCCCGATATGTGCCTTGTGTTTTCAGTCTGGCTTTTCCGAAGAAGTTTTTAAACGCTTTTTCGAGATTACGCAATGCCTCTTGAGGCGCGCACTTGCTGACTTCATACATCCATGGCAGTTCAGTTTGTTTCAGGGCGTTTAATTCTTTATGCAGGCTCATGGCATTGGGAGCTTTCCGACCGGCTTTGTATTCTTACTCATACCGATGCAGCCCCCAATTATACGTCCACCGAGCTGCGCCAGCATGTTTGAGGCATGCGGTCTTTTGCGTATTATTTAGATCAAGTTCTGTCTTGTATCCGCGTATGACCTTCATGCCCGGGTTCCCTTCCTTTCGTTTTTTCGTATTCTTGCTCAATTAAGCGCTCTAGCAGATCGATCATCGACTCATTATTGGTGGCAGCAGCGATCTTTAATTGTTGCAAAGAATGCCGCCAGATTTTCGTTGTCACTCGTTCTTTTTCCATGTACCCATTGTGCACCATTTACCCCTTCGTGTCAAGGAATAAGTGTCATCAAAAGGGCAGAAATGACCAAAAATTTAAAACTAATTTTCACCCTAACTTATTTTATGTCATGTGTGGTAAAGAGGCGGCGGCCACATTGTATATCATGTGTGGTAGAGAGGCGGCGGCCACATTGTATATCATGTGTGGTAGAGAGGCGCACACCAGCAACATAAAAACCATTTATCATAATATATTGCATATTATGATAAATGAATACATCTATAGAAAAAGCATTTTAATAGCATATTAATGGCAAATCACAATTTTAAAAGTAACAAAGAGTTATAATCCACCTATGTGGTTACCTAAAACCATATAGGAAGGTATAATGGTACAAATCATGCGAAATCGCCTAGCGAATTCTAAATATACATCTACAACCCAACTCACACGACGCTCCATTTGCATAGCGGGCCTGGGCCTGCTAACAGCAGGCCTGAGTCTCAACGTCAGGCACATAGTAGGAGCAAGCAGCTACACAGTAACACCGGACGCCCACATGCTCTTGATGCGCCAGAATAATTATACTAGTTCAATTGCCTGGTCCCACGATGGTAGCAGAATTGCCTCAGGTGGTATAGCCGCACCGGTTGAAGTTTGGAATGCGGCTACTGGCAAGACACAGGCCAGCCTGCTTGCTAAGGATGGTGTCTTGCTTGATTGGTCCCTGGATGGTCAGCATATTGTGACCGCGGGCGGATTTGAGGGGATTGACCAGAGCAATGCGGCGTCAGGAGTGCCCCAGGCCGTGTCTGAGGTCGTACTATGGGATGCTGTTACAGGGAAGCGCCTGACTACTTATAACGGTATGTCCTATGTTAGTGCCCTGGCCTGGTCACCCGATGGTACACGTATTGCGTTAGCGGGTAGTGATGCGGTGGGCGCGACCGTCCATGTTTGTGATACGCATACTGGTAATTTGTTGCTGGCATATCGGGGACATGTCGCTTCCCGACTGGCCTGGTCGCCTGATAGCCAGTGGATTGCCTCCAGTATAGATAGCATTATTGGTGGTGTTTTTGAGCGCACGTTACGAATATGGAACAGCACCACGGGACAGGATCGATTGGTGTGGTCTGGTACCGCCAATTCGTTATCATGGTCGCCGGATGGTGCCTTAATTGCCTGCGGGGATGAGGAGGTGGTTCAACTCTGTGACACGGGCACAGGCGCTCTTACCTCTTCATATAAGGCTAATAGCGGGGCACCCATCTTAGGTGTCGCCTGGTCTCCTAACGGGCGGTTTATCGCTACCGTGGGCGGTAGCCCTCAATTCCCTGACCCTAAAGGCTTTGTGCAGGTGCGAGAATTAGCAAGCGGCCATACAACGGCATATCATGGTCATACCCTTACTGTAGCCGCTTTATCCTGGTCTCCTGCCAGTGATCGCCTGGTCACCAGTTCCTATGATGGAACGATTCGGGTCTGGGAAATAGCGTAAGATGAGCTAACGGCTTCAACTTTTATCCAATCCTCATTGTGAACAAACAGATAGGACTATGCTACCCGTATTTCTATCTGTTTGCTCATGCATTTCATCTGCTTATGACACGGATTCCTTTATCGTGTGGTATTATTTTGTGGTATCTTGAATAAGGGCTTGCTTGGCTGCTGATTGAGTGAAGGGTAGGCCCATTCGTTTCATGTCTTTTATTTTTACGTTAAGAAGCCGATTAAATATAGATGTCTGTCGATATTTCTTCGGATTTGTTTTTAACCTGGACAGAGCATTCGTTTTGTCTCTAATTATTAAAATGAAGTGTACTGTCTAAACAGTACCTATCGAAAGGTTGCACTTAATCATGTTACTGGCTGGTGACATTGGAGGAACCAAAACCAATCTGGCTTTATATGCCTCGAAAGAGGATATTCGGACGCCATTACGTGAAGCAACATTGCCGAGTGCGCAATATGCGACGTTGGCAGCATTGGTTAATGATTTTTTAAAGCAGATCGATCTTTCTAATGTGACTATTGATCGGGCCGTCTTTGGCGTGGCTGGACCAGTAGTTGCGGGCAAGGCAAAGATAACCAATTTGCCCTGGAAGATGGAAGAGAAGCAATTGCAGCAGACGTTGAATATCCCTTCTGTCACATTGCTGAATGATCTGGCTGCTATGGCAACGGCTATTCCGCTTTTGCGCTCATCCGATCTCCATACACTCAATGCGGGAAAGCCGGCTACCCATGGAACATTGGCAGTGGTTGCTCCTGGCACTGGTTTAGGTGAAGCAATATTGACCTGGGATGGTGCTCATTATCGCGTTCATCCTTCGGAGGGTGGCCATGTCGATTTTGCCCCGACGAATGCTTTTGAAGTAGGCTTACTTGTTTATCTGCTTGAGCGTATGTCACATGTGAGTTATGAACATGTTTGTTCAGGTATTGGTTTACCAAATATTTATGCCTACATCAAGGCATCTGGTGTATTTGAAGAGCCTCAATGGCTGGCTGATAAGTTAGCACAAGTTAAAGATATGACGCCAGTAATTGTTCGAGCCGCTATGGCTCCCAGAGAAACTGAGACGGCCCCAACTGAAGAAGGTGGTTATGCCGCTATTTGCGGTGCTACTGTTAAGGCCTTTGCATCTATCCTGGGTGCTGAAACAGGCAATATGGTATTGAAGGTGTTAGCTACTGGTGGTGTTTATCTGGGTGGTGGTCTGCCTCCTCGTATTCTACCATTCTTAGAAGATCAGGAGTTTATACGCATCTTCCAGAGCAAGGGGCGTTTTTCTGAGATGCTGGCCGATGTGCCTGTGCATGTTATCTTGAATAATAAAGTTGCCCTGATTGGCGCAGCCTCATTTGGTTTCGATCAATAAAAAAAGTGTGGGCATCCACGCTAGCGGTGCTCAACATTGTTTTATAGGTTCGTGTAGAAAATGCGCATGACGCATTTTCTACACGAACCTATAAAACTGTACGGGCGCGTGGGCGCCTCAGCGCCCGCCCGTACAGGAATGATTTAAGCAATGAATGGCACAATCTCATTGATAGCTTTAAGCTCTTCCTCGCTGAATTCAAGATTCTTCAAGGCAGCAACATTTTCATCGATCTGCTCAACTTTTGAAGCACCAATCAGAACACTGGTGACTGCAGGGTGACGCAGATTCCAGGCCAGAGCCATCTGAGCCAGTGTCTGCCCACGTTCCTTGGCAATTGCATTCAAGCGGTGAAGTTGGTCCAGTGTATCTCCCTTGACGACCTCATCGTTGGCCTTGCGACCCCACCATGCGGCTGCGCGGGAATCTTCCGGTAGATCATTCCCAAGGTACTTATCACTTAAAAGTCCCTGTGCCAGAGGACTAAAGGTGATGACCCCAATGCCATTACGGATGGTATGATCGAATAAGTTGTGCTCGCAACGTCGATCCAGTAGATTATAGCGGGGTTGATGGATGGTGATTGGTGCCAGCCCCATTTGTTTAGTGACCTGCACGGCCTGCTCCAGGTGATCCCCTGGGAAGTTACTGACACCCACATAGAGTGCTTTTCCCTGGCGTACGATCAGATCAAGCGCGGCCATGGTCTCTTCCAACGGTGTCTCGGGATCTGGACGGTGGGCATAGAAAATGTCCACGTATTCCAGTCCCAGACGCTTGAGGGATTGATCCAGGCTCGCGACTAGATATTTCTTGGAGAGTCCGTCCCCATAGGGTCCCGGCCACATATAGTAGCCAGCCTTACTGGAGATGATCAGTTCATCACGTGGCATATCCTTCAGGACTTTGCCAACGACCTTTTCGGCGTTTCCAGGTGGGCGCCCATAGTTATTGGCGAGGTCGAAATGGGTGATTCCGAGATCGAAGGCGCGATAGAGACATGCACGCGCAATCTCTTCTCCCCGGTATCCGCCAAAGGTTTCCCAGGCTCCCAGTGAGATCGCTGGTAATTGTAATCCTGAGCGACCGGACCGGCGATATTGCATCTGATCATACCTATCTTCTGCAAACTGGTATGTATCCTGCTCTGACATACGCTCTCTCTTTCGCTTATTTTTCTAATGCTGGCGTGTTGCCTCGAATCAACTTGCGAGTCGCCGTTGGGTTGGCCCAGCGTACTGCGTTGCTGATAACCAGTTGAATTTCTGGATTGTGATAGGTAGGAAGCGTTTCGTGGCCGGGACGGAAATAGAAGATTTTGCCCTGTCCACGGGTGTAGCAGCAGCCACTACGGAAGACTTCTCCGCCGGTAAACCAGCTCACGAAGACCAGGGTTTCTGGTGTGGGAATACCAAATGGCTCTCCATACATCTCTTCGTGCTCAAGCTCAATATAGTCGCCTATTCCCTCTGTGATGGGGTGGCCCGGCGCAACTACCCAGAGACGCTCTTTGTCGTTAGTTTCGCGCCATTTGAGATCACAATCTGTGCCGAGCAGCTTTTTGAAGATTTTGGAGAAGTGGCCAGAATGTAAGACGACCAATCCCATTCCATCCAGCACACGCTGGTATACTTTCTGAACGATCTCGTCGCGTACCTCTGGATGGGCCATGTGCCCCCACCAGATCATTACATCTGTATTTTCCAGCACCTCATCGGTTAATCCATGCTCTGGCTCGTCGAGGGTTGCGGTACGCACTGTGAACCCTTTTTCACTGAGCGCTTTGGCCAGTGTGCCATGAATACCTTCTGGATAAATTTTGGCTACCTCAGGTGAGCGGCGCTCGTGGCGATATTCATTCCAGATGGTGACTCGAATATTTGCTGTCATTTCATGCCTCTTTCTAGTTGTTGCAATGGCATTGGTGTCGCTTCATTGGGAAATCTCTATCTGGTTCGTGCATCCAAACCGGATATCTGAGATGGTCGTCCTGCATTTGTATTTAAGGGCAAACACATCTTTGTTCGCTTTTATTGTAACACGTGCCTCCTGAAATTGCATGGCGTTGCAGGCAGCTTTTTTATTTTTTGTGCAGCCTTGAGCTTATTTATGATTTTATTGAACTTATCCTTTTAAAGAAATTCCAGGGCCTAAAGTGATTCCTGCGTAAGTTTTTTATTGTTATTTGGCCTCTGTTTGTATGCTGATTATATATTCCGTCCGAGTCATTATGTGCTCTTAAGAAGGGACAAATTGATGAGTCAATTGCAGGAGCGACCTCCACAGCATGAGTCCGATCAATCTCTGTGGCGGCGTTATCGACGCTCAAAGAAGGCCCGCCGGGCCACCCTCTTTGTTTTATATGTTCTGCCAATTGTGGTTTTGTTGACTTTGATGTATACGGTTTTTATTCGGCCACCTTTTAATCCCAATGAGGGTAAGTCAGTGCCGAAGCCGATAACAAAGCAGCATGAACCAACTGCCCAGCCAACAGCGATACCAGGTGCGCGTATTAAAGATCTTGATACCATTGTGACTCAGGTCCTCAATGATATGAATGCGCATAGCTGGGATGATCAGTTGGATACAACGCTGATAAATTGGCGCAAAAGCGATGTTAATCAGGTGAATTGTAGCCCTGATCATTGTGATCAACGTGGCCATTCAACACGCCGGGATAATCTCAATGATCTGCGTATCCTGGATAATATGTACTGGTATAAAGTTCGCCATCCGTCAGATACGTCAATGGATACGTATATTGCACGCATTCTGCCGAGCGCGCAGCGTGAATGGGGAAATACCGTTCAAAATAAAGGATGGATCTACTTTACCCTGTTGCATATGAGGGACTTCAGCCATAATACCGATTATTGGAATCATACGTTGATCGGTTGGGCAACCTCTGAGTATCGGCGAATTGATACGCAATTAGGCGTGCAACATGGTGGCCTGGATACCACCGCTGGCGGGGGAAATGTCCATTTGCAGGATGGTTACCGGGTCGATCATGCTTTAGAGACAAGCCTGGCTCTAGTGGATGCAGGAGCGCGTTTTAATCATCCAGAATGGGTAGCCGCTGGCACCAGGGGTGCTGAAGTTGTAATTCAACAATCATATAACCGTCAGTATCATCTGTTTGGGCGTATTTATCTGCTGAGCGATCCTCGCTATGGAACCAATAAACTGCTAGATACGCAGGCACGTATGGGTGAGACTGGTCAAGAACTTGAAGCGTTGTTGCGCACAGGCGCTTATACCCACAACCAGACCTATCTGGGATTAGCTAAAGAGATGCTGGATGCGCTTGAAACTTCGCCTTTACGCGATAAAACTAATGGTGGCTTCTACTTTAAACTCTATCTAGGACCTTACCAGGGCTATAATACTGGCTATGTTGATAAGAGTATTAAAGAAGTGCGCCAGATGCATGTGCTGATCTCGGTTCACCTGGCTAATCTGCTTTTTAATAATCGCTGGGCCGATATGGAGCAAGACCTTATTCAAGTGGCAACACAGCGCCTGTTCTTGCCCGCCCCGGTGCCTGGTTTTAGTTATCGGGTTCTCCCTAATGGCGACATGTATCCCTGCAAGCCCTGCGCAGTAGCCCTAAAGTGGAAGATTGGGTTACATCCGAGGCTGATAACATTGCCCTTGAAGCGTTGCAGAGTGTCCTTTCGCAGCGCCAATGGCTCCTTCCAGACAAATAGTTTTCTCTTGCATGGTACTGTTTATATAGAGTGAGGTGTAGAAAATTTGCCTGGCAAATTTTCTACACCTCACTCTATATAAACAGTATCCTCAACCATTGCTACGCAAGTTGATGCGGAAATGGTACTCGTTTGAATGGTTGCCGTAGGTACCATCCAGATAATTGCTGAGCGGATTTCCGCCACGCGGCACATTAAAGGTAGGTGCATGACAGAAGTCATCATCGGTACAACCCGGGAACCTGGATATATCCAATTTAATTGGCGCCTCTAACTGGGTGCCATCTGTATCGCTAGCCGTACCAGGATAGATATTAATGGTCTGCCCCTGATCATCCATACTGATCAGGTAGAAATGGCCGACCGCATCCTGTATTATACGTACCTTGTTTGGCGCCGTGACATTTTGAATCACATTTTTGATAATCGCGCCATGATCAACAATGACATGATGGACACCATCATATAGATTGCTATAAATGATATGAGTTCGCCCCTGGGTATCCATATAGGCATCGGTGAGGTAGGTTACATCAGCATCGTCATTATTCTGCGGCTGTACCTCGGTGATAGGTAGTTGTTGCAGGACAGGGTTGTTGACATCGCTGATATAGAAATACCTGATCTCGTTAAAGATATAATTAAAGCCCGAGGCGCTGGGAAAATGTAGCGTTGGGCGTAGTACGTCGCGCATACCGACCATGGTTAGATCGTTATTATTGCCTGGGAAGAAGAAGGCATAAGTATGGCGATAATCCATCTGGCTGGTATGAAAGGTCCATTTATTGGTTATGGGTGAGTAGTAAGTCCAATAAAAGATGCCTGGCACATCATCGCCGGTCTGGAAAAAGACGATATCGCCCTTTGGATTGATTGAAGCCCCGCTATATCCCTGGTCGCTGGACCATTGTCCACTTAAAATTTCCTCGCTAAAGGATTGTCCCAGATTGGTAGATACGAAGTGATGCGCTTCTTGCTGTGTTCCCGGCCAGGAGAAAAGATGAATTTCATCATGAGGGCCACGGATAATATTGATTGGCTCAGTGCCGGCATTACCCTGTTTTAGCTCATTCCAGGTGCTGCTGCCAGGTGCTTGATGCATCAGATGCCAGGTACGATTTTGGGTATCACTTCCCTGAGAAATGAAGACGGTGAACAGATCTCCAGAAGTAGTACGAATGATACGTAGCTTATGAGCCCCCCAACTGTTTGGTACGTACTCATCCTCATTGCCAAAGGCCTGGTCTGTCACCTGGTCCAGGCTATTCAGCACAGGCACCCCTGGTGTGGTTGGTTGAATAATTGTAGATGTTGTAGCGGATGTAGATTTTTGCTTTTGCCTGGGTTTCGCAGTTGGTGTTATAGCATGCTGGGCAATTGAAGCCCAATACCATTCTGCTGTGGCGTTGCTGTAGCAGATGTACTCGCCGGATGCGATTGCGAGTGGGTCTTTTGTGTATAGATTGAAATTGATGCAATGATGACAGCAATCGCAAGAATTGTGAAAAGTATAGTCCTTTTATGCTCCGTTACACCGTTACTACTTTTTATTTTATCTAAAATTGGTGCCTTCAATATCCCAAAACCCCCTTATGAGCGTTATCTACAAGAGCCAGCCCTGATATTTTTGTACGAACACCTATGTTGCGTGAAAAGTTGCAATAGCCTCCAAATATAAGACGAAACCTATATGTCTTTCCCCCTGGACTATGACTATTTACCTACCGATCACTGCACACTAACATAAGCCCTTATTAAACATTTTCTTCTCACAAGAAAAGTATCTACCACTTTCCTTATTAATAAACCCCTAAGAGCGTAAACGAACAATATGATAGGCAGATTAAATACTAAGCCAGAAAAAGCCAATCACCACTCTTCCCCTCCCTTGTGTCACCATCATGCGAAAGCGGGGATGCAAGAGGCGGCCAGCCCCTTGACTGGGGCGTAGGAGCTGTGTCCCCTCTCTTTTCTCGTGTCGCCATCATGCGAAAGCGGGGATGCAAGGGGCGGCCAGCCCCTTGACTGGGGGCGTGGGGCTGTGCCCCTTCTCTTTTCTCGTGTCGCTATCATGCGAAAGCGGGGATGCAAGGGCGGCCAGCCCCTTGACTGGGGCGTGGGGCTGTGCCCCTTCTCTTTTCTCGTGTCGCTATCATGCGAAAGCGGAGATGCAAGGGCGGCCAGCCCCTTGACTGGGGGCGTGGGGCTGTGCCCCTTCTCTTTTCTCGTGTCGCTATCATGCGAAAGCGGAGATGCAAGGGGCGGCCAGCCCCTTGACTGGGGGCGTGGGGGCACAGCCCCCACGCCCCCAGTCAAGGGGCTGGGGGCGTGGGGGCACAGCCCCCACATCTTCCTCCCTTCTCGTGCCGCCGTCAGGCGGCACGAGAAAGAATCTCCCCCTTTTTATCTTCGAGATAAAAGGACATCATAGAAGTAAAAGGCATTTGAAAAGACTGAGACGCCCCCTTATCATTTCCCCGCAAATTGATACGGAAATATATCTCCTTATTCATATTTCCATAAACCCCATCAATAATATCCGAAAGCTCATTGCCATTGCGTGGCACCGTAAACGTAGGGGAGTGGCAAAAATCATAATCTGAACAACCCGGAAAGTGTGAGATATCGATCTTAACAACAGGCGCCAGCTGGGTTCCGTCGGTATCATCGGCCGATCCAGGGTAGATATTGATACTTTTCCCTTGCTCATCCATCGCGATTAAATAGAAGTGCCCCTGTGTGTCTTGCGTAATGCGTACCTTTTGACCAAAGGAAACATTGGGCATCAGGACATCTTTGACGATTTTGCCATCCTCGATAATGGCCTGGTGTGGCCCATCATACTCGTTAAGATAGAGTACATGCAGACGGCCCGCGGTATCAATATAGCTGTCTGTGACATAGGTCAGGTCTCGATCATTGGTATCATTGCGATTTTTAGGTGAGAGCTCTTTGATCACCAACTGGTCGAGGCTGGGCTGGCTAGGCGTAATATCACTGATATGAAAGTATTTGACCTCGCTGAAGATCCAGGGATTGCCGTCCTGCGCTTGTGGTAGATTGAGATAATGGCGCTGAACATCGCGGGTCGCTACAATGGAGAGATCATTATTGTAGCCAGGAAACAGGAAGGCATAGGTATAGCGAAGGTCCAGGGTATTATGATGGAAGGTCCATTTGTTAGTTGTGGCACTGAAATAGGTCCAATTAAAGATGCCCGGTTTATCCGGCCCGGTCTGAATAACCACTATGTCGCCACGATCATTGACGCCTACACTGCTATAACCCTGTTCTCCATCATCGCGCCAGTTGCCCTGCAGCCATTCACTGGTGAAAGTCTTTCCATTATCATTTGAGTAAATATGTTGTAGCTTCCCCTGTGTTTTGGGCCATGCGAAAAGATGAATACTATCATTTTTTCCCAGTACAATATTGATTGGCTCGGTACCCGCATTCCCGGATTGGATCTCCTGCCAATCCCCGTTGGGAGCTTTATGCATCAAGTGCCACTGGCGATCATTTAGATCATCCCCTTGTGAGATATAAGTCATAAAAAGATCACCTTTTGAAGTACGGATGATGCGATCTTTATGGGCTCCCCAGCTATTTGGGACATATTGCTCTCCATCGCCAAAGGCCTGATCCGTTACTTGCTCTAGTTTTAAGAGCGTCGGTTTACCTGGTTGCGATGCTTTTGGTGTAGCAAAAACATGTCCTGTTGCAGTTTCGCTATTTGAATCTAACCCCAATAAATAAATTGCCAGTACGACAATTGCTACCAGAGATAAAACAGATGCGATGAGAATAATTGCAGATTTTTGACTTATTTTCAATTTTACCATCTCCTTGTACGAGATAGAATCTCTTTCTTGCTCATATCATACATCACAATATACCAAAACAATAATCTGACAACAACAAGTATTTCTTGAAGCTTTTAAACTTTTGCTTATCTTATAAAAATAGTATTCAAATCTGAACAATATTAATGCCAGATGCACACATCAAAAGCCACAAAACTATGTATTCCTTGAAGAATACATAGTTTTGTGGCTTTTGGTCATAATATTGGACTATGAGTCTTCCCGGATTTTTCAAAAATCCGAAAAACGGGTTTCGCGCTCCCAATGCGGGAGGTGCAGGAGGTCCCTGCACCCCCAGGTTTGGGAACTTTTTCAAAAGTTAGGGATGACTCATATTAGACCTGGCTGGCTGTATATTCGTGCACGAAGTCTACCAGGCGCTGGACATTTTCGACCGGGGTGCCCGGTAAAATGCCATGTCCGAGATTGAAGATGTGCCCCGGTCGCCCTTTGACACGCTCTAGAATCTCTCTGGTTCGTTTCTCAATCTCAGCCCATGGGGCCAGTAGTGTAACGGGGTCCAGATTACCCTGGACGGCTGACTCTGCTTTGAGGCCATTCCAGGCCTTGTCGAGGTCTAATATGCCAGTCGACACCGATTACATCTCCGCCTGCTTCCTGAATGAGGTCGAGCATGCCACTGGTGTTGGTGCCAAAATGGATAATGGGGACGTTCGCCTGTTTGGCGATTGAGATGGCATGGCGGCTATGTGGCAGAATATATTCACGGTAATCGGCGGGGCTGAGAGCACCAACCCAGCTATCAAAGAATTGTAATGCCTGTGCCCCTGCCTGTGCCTGTGCTAGTAGATATCTACCAATGAGCTCACTCAACTTCTCCATTAAGAGATGCCAGGTGGGAGCATCGCTCATCATCAGGCCCTTGGTATGTAGATAGGCTTTGCTGCTGCCTCCCTCGATAGCGTATGAGGCCAGGGTGAACGGGGCGCCACTAAAGCCGATCAAGGGGATACCACGAGCATCAAGCTGCTGACGGGCCTGTTTAATGGCCTCTAGTGTGAACCACAGGCTCTCAGTCGGATTTGGAATGCTCAAGGCTTCAACATCCGCACGGGTACGAATAGGATTATGAATGACCGGTCCCTCGCCCTTCATAAACTCCAGGTTAAGTCCCATGCCTTCTAGTGGGGGGAAGGATATCGGCAAAAATAATGGCGGCATCCAGATTGAATGCACGGATAGGTTGCATGGTGACTTCCGCAGCCAGCTCAGGCTGCTTGATTATCTCCAGTATTGGATGTTGGGCACGTAGGGCGCGGTACTCTTCCATATAGCGGCCAGCCTGGCGCATGAGCCAGACCGGGGTTGCATCCACGGGCAGGCGGTGGCAGGCGCGTAAGAAGCGGCTCTGGATTGTCGTGGTTGGCGATGTCGGTGCCGTTGATGGTGTTACATTCATAGTGCTGCTCTACTTATCTCCAATTCGCTCTGTTTAATATATTATTGCTGTGATGTGCGTGTTGATCTCTATGGTAAGATGCCTGAACCAGACAATCTGTACCCTCTCTGGGATTTTTAGTTAGCTGCATGGCCGTTATAGCTGTGTACCATATCGACGAGCCGGCGCAAATGGTCAGGATTGGTGGCGGGATGAATTGCGTGCCCCAGGTTAAAGATATGGCCTGGCCGGCGCTGAATCCTGTTGAGCACATTTTCTGTACCCTCGACCACTGTTTCCCAGGGGGCAAGTAGGAGCGTTGGATCTAGATTCCCCATTATGCCGTGCTCGAAGCCAATCTGTTGCCACGCTTGATCGATATCTACGCGCCAATCTACCCCCAGTACATCGCCGCCCGCTTCAGCCATGGCCGTTAGCAGGCTGGCATTGGCCGTACCGAAATGAATACTCTGTGCTCCAGCTTGCTTGATTGCTGCCAGAACGCGTTGTGAGTAGGGTTGGACAAAGTGTGTGTATGCTCCTGGTCCCAGTATGCCTACATTGCTATCAAAAAGTTGAATGGCATCTGCGCCAGCCCGGGTCTCTGCCTGTACATAGCTGATCAGGACATCTGTTATTTTATTCATCAAGGCATGCCAGATGTCGGGGTGTTGGTACATCAGCGCTTTTGCCGTACTGTACTCACGCGTGGGTATCCCTTCGATCATGTAGAGTGCCAGCGTAAAGGGGCCGCCGGCAATAGCTATCACGGCCTGCTGCTGGCTTAACTCCTTTTTGACCATCCGTATCGCTTCCATGACAAATGGTGTCGCCTCGTCGGCTGCTTGAACGCGCAGTGCGGTAACATCTTGCAGCGTGCGAACTGGATTGCTTACGATAGGCCCACGTGCTGGATCAAGCTCGGTTTGCAGGCCCATGCCGGCAAAGGGAAGGATATTCTGTATACATTACCGCTGCATCGACTCCGTATTGGGACACAGGCATTAGCGATACCCGCGAGCAAAGTTCAGGAGTACGGGCGATAGTTAAAATATCATAGGATTCTCGCAATGTGCGATATTCAGTCAGACAATGTCCCGCCTGGCGCATAAACCAGACTGGTGTCGCGTCCGTTGTTTGCCGTTGACAGGCGGCGAGAAAACGTTCGAGCCCTGTTTGCGCAGGGACAGATCGAGGTGGTAACTGCATACGACTTCCTTGTATATCTCAAAAGCATTTATAGCATACCTGATGCGCTATCGGTTGCTAGCAGCAGCCTCAAAAGGATGATCTTTAGCCTGTCCCTTTTGGTCTTGTGGTCGCGGTTCTCGAATGCTGCCTGGTATGATACATTCCATATCATAACGTGAGGAAAGCCGGAATGCAATGTGCAAACTTATGTAATTCTATAGCCAGCGAGAAATCACTGGAGATTTTCTTAACTTTTCGTAATTGCTCGGGCGGGCGGTCCTTTTCCTATGTTTAATGATTATCCTTGACCTGGCTAAAGACAGATGGATAATTATTAATGATTTTCCATGCGTTGACGGGCCAGAAAACTATTACCGCTTTGCCTACCACCATGTCGCTGCTTACTGTTCCCCAGCTGCGTGAGTCGTCTGTCATTGGACGATTGTCATTCAACACAAAGTAAGAATTGGCCGGTACTTTCCATTCGCGCGCCTCAGGATTAAAGGCTTTTTGCACATATGGTTCCTGAAGTACTACGCCATTGATTGTGAGATGAGTGCTATCGGTTTTTATAACGTCGCCAGGCAATCCGACGATGCGAGCCATGACGTCGATATTGGGATTGGGTGGATAGTGGACGACAACCGCATCTCCGCGCTGAGGCCCTCCGAACATGTAGGAGGTTCGATTTACCATGATATATGCGTCACTACTAATCTCTGGTTGCATGCTGGTGCTTTGCATATGATAACCATGGATTATGAAGCGGATCACTATGAATAGCAGCAGGGTAATTGCTATCAATTCTATGATTTCGCGTGTAAAATGCGATCGTTTCAACGTCTATCTCCAGGTGTATTTCTTATATACGTTTTTTTGCCGCTTTATAAGGGTAGGGGCAGCAGCGCTAGCCGCGCTCAAGCGGCGCGTTTAAGATTGCTTTTAAGAGCATGCTTTGAGTTTTTGTTGACTGCGGCTTCAGGCAACACGTAGGGGTAGTATAGCGCAATGCACTTGAAAACTTCGAGAACGTTATGTTGCGTAGCCCAAAACTACAACTTGATTGGTATAAAAGGAGGACCGTAGCAGCGTGCGTTTTGGATTGGAATATATTGATATATCAGGCATCACCATTATCCACAAGTCCTATTGGTGTCTCGATTCTATTGACGCTACATGTGTACTGTATATACACTTTATCTGATGATCGGGTTTCCTGGATCATTGGATGGCAGATATCAAGGGGGATGAAATGCTCGTACCCGTGGAGGACCTTGTCGGTAAAAAATTAGGTGATTATCACCTGACACACAAGCTCATTGGTCAGGGTGAGCGCGCTGACGCGTATTCTGTCAATGGCAAGGTAGTGAGCCGCGGGAAGTGATGTTGACGGTTTTTTTTGTTGCCTGAGGATTGTAAAGGGGCGGCTCGGGAACGCTTTATGACGCGCTTTAACCAGCAGGCCGCTGCCTTGTGCCGTTTGCAACATCCTTATATCGTACCTACATATGCCTTTGGTGAACAATATGGCTATCCTTACCTGGTGACTCCACTGATTGAGGGTGAGACTGTAGCTTCGTTTTTGAAGCGACAGCAGCGTTGCGCTCCTGATTTGATGCTGGCCTTGTTGCGTCAGATCGCTGATGCATTAGATTATGCTCATAATAATCATGTTATTCACGGTACGCTTAAATCCTCAAATGTTCTTCTGGTACGGCAGGGTGGACCTGATGGCATCTATAGTGTGATGGTGGCTGGTTTTGGCCTGGCACATATGTTAGAGATGCGCGGCATTGGCCAGGTGGCTCATCAGTATCCTGGTTTGTTCAGCGTGGCGGGTACTTTATTAACCAATCCCGTCTATATTGCTCCGGAAGTTATTCTGGGTGGCCCATTTGATGCTCGGTCTGATGTCTATGCACTGGGTATTTTGATTTTCGAGATGTTGTGTGGGCACCCACCTTTTTCTGATCCTGACCCTTTTGTTATCCTGCGGAAACATGTGGATGAGCGTATCCCTTCTCTCCAGGCTGTCTCTCCAGATGTGCCGGCGGCCTTAGATATCGCCTTGCAGCGTGCGCTTGAGAGAGATCCGGCCTTCCGCTTGCAGTCACCCGGTAAACTGGTTACAGCCTTTGAGCGCGTTTTAGACGTGATGGAGGAAGCCGCTCGCCCGGCCCCCAAACCACCAGGTACTGCTCTGCCAATGAATGTCCATCTGGCGTTGGTGGATACTTTACCTCCAGGGGAGAATGGCGAAAATGTGGTGGCTATGGCAGGTATTACATCCAGCCGCGTTCCCAGCGTGGCCCCTACTTTTCCTGGTAATACCTTTAAGTTGCAGAGTATTCCCAATCCCAAAGAGTTGGCGCTGGGACCTGCTCCTCGTGGCCCTGTGGCTGAAATGGTGAGCCCTGACATGGCTCGACGTGTATATCAGGCGACATCTCCAGTTGGACCCCGTGAGCAGTCTCCCCTGGGCTCTCCACCACCATTGCCAGGCGGCGCCACCAATCCTGCTGCTACTGCGGTGGCTAAAGAGCAGTCGAAGGCCAATGTACGGCCTGATATGGGGCGTCGCCGGGTGGTAATGGCCGTGAATGGCGTAATTACCGCGGGCGTCTTGTTGGGTGGTGGGTTTAGCCTGTTGCGTTTATTCCAGAATGGAACGCTACAGGTACCCGGTCAGACAGAGGCACATAAGCCACAATCCTTGCCTGCTACAAGCGGTGCTGTTATCCACACCACCGTTCCTGCGAAGAACACAGCACAAATTTTTAAGAATCCTGTTACTAATCGTGAGGATATTTTGATTCACCTGCCTGATGGTCAATTGGTGGCTTATGATCGGGCCTGTTCCCATCAGCAGGCGCTGGTTAATTATGATCCACAGACCCACAAATTGATCTGCCCTTTGCACCATTCCCAATTTGATCCCCAGCATGCGGGTGCGGTGCTAAAGGGGCCAGCGACCCGGCCGCTCAAATCGGTTACCATCCATGTGAATACTAATGGGACAATCACGGTTAAATAGGCTGCGCTCTTATCTCTATGCTACTGCTTATCTGGCTGCTACTGGATGCCTGGAAGTGGATCTGTTGGAGGCTTTGGGAGACATCCAGTCCGCTGCTTTGAAATAGGTAGTTTAATTGCTGACTTCTTCTCGTCTCTCTATATAGTAGTCTACGACATAGATTCTACTTTTCAAGCGTTTTTGTTGCGCTGGATCTAGCAGGCTGGTTCTTGCAATGGAGCGATATTGAACTACATCTGGCTGCTGTTCAATGACTACATTTGACTGTGGATGGATGAGGCCATGAAAGGCTTGTTTCAAAGACCGAGCATAGCAACGTGCGCCTTTATGCAGGATAGTGAATGTCTCAGGCTGTTCTTCCAGGGTCAATAACCCTCTCGCTGTCTCTTTCATTGTCGTCCCTCCAGATGTCTTAGACTGATCAATTACGGCATCCTGTTTGATTCAAACGTAAATTTGCTCTTCTAATCAAATATTCTGTTTCTTGTTGATAAATCTGGTAAAAAATTCTGCATCTGTTCTCTATTATATTGACGCTGCATGGAGCTTAATTTGGACAAACCTGTTCTTTATGTGACTGAGTCCTGCCCATATGGGCTATTATGCTCGTTTAATGTAAACAATATCTATTGTAGTAAATCCACTATTCCTGCCCCTTTGGGGGGCTATTTTTTTGTTCTCGCAAAAAAATACCACATTTGGAGGATGTCAATTCGCCTATATTGATATATATATCGAGGAAGAAAGGAATAAAAATGAGGGCTAATCCCCATCGTTAATAGAGAGATTTAATCGAGGAGAAGAATGATCATGGAAACATTGTTTCGTGATTACCGCTGGTCATTGTTGTTTAGGGGCATCATCGCGATTCTCTTTGGCATTCTGGCCCTTGGTTGGCCAGGTAAGACATTGGCCCTGTTGATCGTCCTGTTTGGTGCCTATGCTATTGTAGATGGCGTTGCTAGTATCTTTTCTGCTGCACGGGGCAGAACTGCTCACAACTGGGGATTGTTAGTCGTTGAAGGTATCGTTAGTATTCTGGCTGGTATTATCGCCTTTGTATGGCCGGGACTTACCGCGCTGGCACTTCTCTATGTGATCGCTGCCTGGGCGGTTATCACTGGCGTCACTGAAATAATGGCTGCCTTTTCTTCTCACACGGATGTTGGAAGGGACTGGTGGTTGGTGTTGGCGGGTATTGCCTCCATCATCTTTGGTGTTTTGATAGCGGTCCAACCTGGAATTGGCCTGCTGACAGTAATCTGGCTGATTGGAATTTATGCCATTGTCTTTGGCGTGTTGTTCCTGGCACGCTACTTCCAAACACGTTCCATAGCCCACACCATGGCCAATGCACCACATTCCGGCCTGGTTTAAACAAAATAAATTCAAGAACCTGGCCACTTCCAGGCAGAGTTTTCCCTGAGTAGTCTCTAGAAAAGCGGGTAGCAGCCCTCGATTGGGGAGTCTGGGGGCTGTGCTCCTAACCTCTTTCTCTCCTTTAATTTGCTACAGCAGGCGAAAGCGGGGATGCAAGGGGTGAACAACCCCTTGTGACTGGGGGCCTATGGGGCTGTGCCCCCAAACTCTCTTTTTCTCTGGTGCCGCCGTCAGGCGACACCAGAGAAAAACAAAAAAACACGCATGGGGATGGCTAAATGGAAGAGTTTTTCAAGCTTGCAACCAGCTACCTCGCATCCTGCGTCGAAGCAGGGGCCGCCCTCATCATCGCCTTTGCAGCTTTACAGGCATTCTTACATGCTGCCCTCTTGTTTTTCCGCAAACCCTCCACTCAGGAAGCACAGACCGAACATATTCGCTTGCGGCTGGGACGCTGGTTGGCTCTGGCCCTCGAATTTGAGCTTGGCGCCGATATCTTACGTACCGCTATTGCCCCCACATGGTCAGAAATTGGACAACTTGCCGCCATTGCGACTATTCGTACCCTCCTGAACTATTTCTTGCAACAAGAGATCGATCGCGCCTCTCAGCGTTACCCTCGCATTCCTGAACAAACGCAACTTTGATCAAGTGGCCTCCGCGGACTACCATGCTATTGAGGACGGTATGCCTGCATGATACGCTGCAACTCGTCCAGCGGTAATGCATGGACTGTACGGCCTTGCCAGCCGGTCATGGTTTCGGCGGCCGTGAGCGCATTCAAGATAGACTCTTCCGTTGCTTCGGCGACCGCTTCAAAAAATGGATTGAGTTGATCATGTGGGAGCATTTTCACGTTCAAGGGCGCCTCAGCACCCATTGGAACGTCATTTCCGGTTGAGAACGCGAGAAATATATCCCCACTACCGTTGTGTCCGACTCCTCCGGCCCTTGATAAGCCGACTGTCGCTCGTTTGGCCAGGCGGTTGCATTGGATTGGCAGCAGTGGCGCATCGGTGGCTATAATGACGATAATGGAGCCGCCTTTGGGAGGAGTGGCCCAGGGATCGGCTACTTTTGTGTAATCGATCTCGCGTCCAACCGGAACGCCATCTACGCGCAGCAAACCGCGACTGCCATAATTGCTTTGGACCAGCACGCCAACCGTGTATTGTTCTCCCAGGCACTCTACTATTCGGGATGAAGTGCCAATGCCACCTTTGAATTCATGACAGATCATTCCCGTTCCACCGCCCACATTTCCTTCCGCGACCCAGCCGCTGTGTGCGTTTTCCAATGCCTTAAAGGCATGCTCTTTGGTGACATGAAAAGCTCCAATATCATTGAGCCAGCCATCCCAGGTCTCGGCCACCACGGGTAGTGAACCAAGCCACGAAGCTGCGATTGAAGGGGGCGTGTGCCATTTTTCGGCCATCTCCAGGGGATAGGCACATAGCGCATCTCGTACGGTGCCTACAGAATTAGTATTGGTGATCCCTATCGCGGTATGGATCACGCCTGCTTCAGCGATCCAGGGCAGACCCGTCATCTCTCCGCAGCCGTTGAAATTGAAGAAGCCCGCAAACGCATGGTTGCTCCAAATATCGCCATTGCGCGGCACAATTACTGTTACTCCTGTACGAGCTGTGCGTTCTTCATCGGAAATAATTGTTTCATGACCAACTAAAACTCCTGGTACATCGGTAATCGCATTATACTGGCCAGTTGGTAAAGTCCCAATGCTAATCCCAAGCTCGCGTAAACGTGCTCTCTGCATAATATATTCTGTCCCCGGTCATTTAATTTGTCTTATCTATCCGTTTCTTGTAAGCTTAATTAAGAAGAATTGTAGTTTCCTACACTATACTACACTCCCCAGGCTTGCTTACAGGCCCATAAACGCCTGGTTTATATATCTATAACAATATTCCGTTACTGATGGGGTACTGAAATAGTAGGATTGAGACTACAATAGAGGTGTAGACTAATGTTTGCCTGGTAGGAAGTCTGCTGAAAACCATTGAATTTGTTTTATGTAGCGTGTTTTAGGCGTGTGGATAGGCAAGACCTGGGCTAAGGAGATAAAGTCATGGATCGGGTTGATCTGATAACTCTTATGCGGACGAGCCGGCCCCAATATTGGAATGGATGGAGGAGAGAACACAGCGATGTTGTGTTAGATCTGTCGGGCGAGGATTTAAGCGGAGCTCATTTTGGCGAGTTTGACCTCTCCGATATGAATTTCAATGGCGCTAATCTGTCCAGTGCGGATTTTAATAACGGCAATTTGAACGGTGCCCAACTGGTAGGTACTAATTTGCGGGATGCTAATCTGGCGGAAGTTGATTTAGGAGGAGCCAATCTAAGCAATGCCTGCCTGGCTAATTGTGATTTACGCGGTGCTGACCTCAGCCGAGCAAACCTCAGCGGCGCTGATCTACGCCGGGCTGATCTGTCCGGCGCCTACATGGCTGAGGCTATTATTGATGCCGCCCAACTGGCGACCGTTCGTTCACGCCGCGGTAACCTATAGTTTTAAGCCTCCTTTAAATTTTAATATGTTCAAAATTCTTGCATGGTGCAAAAATCTCAATGGTGCAAATTTTGCACCATTGAAGAAAAAAGATTCGGGCGCGTCAGCGCACATACGCAAGTGAGAACCTCATTTCTATAAACCTTCTATTGACCACTGGTGGGCTGCGTACTCTTCAGATTACCTGTATATTGGTTTGATTGTTTCTGGAGCTGATTAATAACCAGGTTGGGAGTCAGACCAAAGGTAGCAGCAAGCACAAAATTGCTAAGAATACTTTTCACATTATAGAGATCATCCAGACTGCTTACTTTGGCGACGATTAAAACTCCGATAATGGCCGCTAACCCTGAGAGTAGCGGCGCCGCAACCAGGCGGGCGGCTCCCAGGTTATAATCATCTATATCATTAGCCGCCTGCGATTCCTGGTACAGGCGACCAAAGAGTCCTACCAGGGCGCCAATCAGGCCAAAGATAATAATGCCGATGAGATGTTGAGCTTTTATGTGAATGATAATGGCGATCTGGGTCGCAACATAGGTGGTCAGGCCAGCCAGCATCATTGTATTTATGAGCTGATTGCGAGCTGTAATTAAGCCGCTCCAGTTATTGGTATTAAAGCTATTGATCATCTCGCGCACCAGTTGCAATATTGCGCGTGCCTGATTCTGTTTTTCTTCCACTTGTGGTGTGATATTTTGCGGCCCCGGCTTTGGCTCTGGTGCATTGTCATTTGTTGTGGCTGTTGTAGAGTTGGGGATTTTTGTTGAAGGTTTAAGGTAATTGGTAGCGGATTCATCTATTACTGCTACCGCTGCCCGCAGTTTGTTTTCCCATTCGTCGCTATTGGTAATATTGGCTTGATTCAGTCGCATATCATCATAGATGGCGTCCTGCACTACTTTATCAAGTGGTTCGAGGGTAATTAACAATTCTTCAGCCTGGTTCATGAGGTTCCACAGTTTAATATAGCCTGTGCCAATGACCCAGGCTGTGGTTTGTTCCATCATGCCTGCATAAATCGCATTCCGGTATGAGAGTAGGAGTGTCTGTGGTGTGATAGTTTTATTATCGTCGGCAGTGGTTGGTACGGGGGATTTCGTGACATCGGGAGCCTGGCTAGCGCTTGCTGCTGCTTGAGTTGCTGGCTTTTTGCTGGCTGGTCCCTTTTTTAGTCGATTTAGTAAGTCGTATGTTTCTGCTTGCTGCGTAGCATCAGGAAAGGCTATGGCTATGTGGTAATCTAAATTCTTCAGGCGTTTACATAGTGCATCATAGCTGTTAGCATTTGCGCTGTCGATCGCGGTAAAGCGACGCTGGATCGCTGCCAGTATCATCCATAGTAAACATGCTAGCACGGTGCCGCCCACAAATGGTGTAAATGGTCCTAACCATAATGTTAAGGATGACTGATCTTGTGTCCACGGTACGATAAAAATGATCGCACTTATGAGAGAAGCTGCGATGGGTATCACGGGCAGAAAATGGCGCAATGCAGCCGCCCAGGTACCCGTATAAGGGGCATTGGCCGTTACGATCTCTAAGAAATTTCCATCTGTGTCTTCCATTTCTATTCTCCTGTTGCACCTTTTACTAGGATGAACGCCACCAATGTCCCGGATTAGCCTATGGAATATCTAGCTGTATGCTCAATGATTTGATTATCATAAAAGGGACAGATGTTGAAGAAATACTGCGACCAGCGGATAGGTAAAGCGTAATGTGGTTCTTAGTTGGAGGTAACCATTATACTATAATATTGATGTAGATGAAGATACTTCAGGCATCTTTATAGAGCTAAATGAGCAATGAGAGAAAGAGCAGATGGATATAAAAGAGCAATATCTACAAAGTATTTACCATTGGTATCCCGAGTTTATGGTGCAAAATGTTGAATTGGTAGCGCATGGACAGAATAATGATATCCTTATCATCAATGATGAGTTTATCTTCCGCTTCCCTTCCCGTTCAGACCTTACCCACTGCTACACTTCAACGTGCTGATACGTATGATGGCTGCCTGGATGTGTATACCCGTATTCGTGAACGTTGTTTCCCTTTTATGCGGCCAGCTGCCCGGACCTGGGCCAGCCAGCACTTTGAGCATTTTCTCGCTGAGCCTGGCAATTTTTCCTACGCCGCGGTGCTCAAGCATGGCGACTTTGGGAGCAGTAATATTTTATACTCCGCTGAACAACAGGCTATCAGTGGCATCATCGATTTTGGCGGCATGAGCCTGGGAGATCCTGCCTATGATTTCGCTGGCTTGCTCAGTTGTTATGGCGAGCCCTTTTTGCGGTGCTTTGCCACTATATATCCTGAAATTGAGCAATTCTGGGGACGCATCCTCTTTTATCAAGGAACCTTTGCGCTGCTGGAAGCGCTATTTGGCCTGGAACATAATGACCAGCAGGCCTTTGAAAGCGGCATTGCAACTTATCGCTAAATTTTACGTATTTCTGACACAAATATATATGTGATGTGAATTGCATATTGTTGGGGGAGTGAAGAGTGTGTTAGAGCCTGGCGCAAAAAATCTATCGCTGACCATGTTGCTTACTCCATGCATTGGGCGTGAGTCAGAGATAGATGCGGCTGGAACAATGCTCAAACGAGATGATGTACGGTTGTTGACGCTGATTGGTGCTGGAGGCGTTGGGAAAACACGTCTTGCGCTGGCGATTGCACAGCATATGCAGCATCTTTTCTGTGATGATTGTGCTTACATTTTCCTGGATTCCATTCGTGAGCCGGATGAGGTTATACAGGCGCTTTGTCAGCAACTTAATATCCATGCTGTGGAGCGGCAGCAACTGCTTGAGACACTCAAAGCAGCCCTCAAGGAGAAGCGTATGCTCTTGCTGCTCGATAATTTTGAGCAGGTTAGCAGCGCGGCCCCACTTCTTCTTGAATTGCTGATCGCTTGCCCACAGCTTAAGTTCCTGGTTACCAGTCGCGTTACTCTTCATGTTCGTGGTGCATATGAACTATATATTTCACCACTATCTTTACCAGATATCCAGGCGAACTATGCCCCCGCGGAACTTGTACAATCAGCCTCAGTTCGACTTTTTGTACAACGGGTGCAGACCTTCCAGCCAGATTTTCAACTCAATAAGATCAATGCAGCTTATGTTGCAAAAATTTGTGTTCACCTGGACGGATTGCCGCTCGCTCTAGAACTGGCGGCCGCGCGCCTGCGACTCTTTTCACCTCAGGCTCTTTTGGAGCGTCTGGAGAAGCGGCTCCCCCTCCTTACCAACGGCTCACATGATCTTCCTCCTCGTCAAAAGACACTAAGAGATACTCTTTCCTGGAGCTATACCTTGCTTGATTGGCAAGAACAACACCTCTTTAGATTGCTTGCTGTTTTTCAAGGTGGTTTTACGGTTGAAGCCGCCGAACAAGTATGCGGAGCAGGCCAGGGCATTGCTGATCTGCTGACTTTACTGCTTGAGAAGAGCCTTCTCCAGCAGAAGGAGTCAAATAATGGAGAGCGACGCCTGCTCATGCTCGAAACGGTGCGTGAATACGCCTGGGAATGTCTAACCCAGCATTCAGCGGAAGAAGAATTGGCGTGTCGTGCCCATGCAAATTATTATCTTACTTGGGTCGAAATGCTAGAGTCTGAACGAGAGCATATGTTGAGCAGTGTCTGGTATAGATGTCTCACACAGGAACTCGCAAATGTACGAGCCGCATGGCGTTGGACAATCGAACAGCATGAGACGGAACTGACTCTGCGCTTTGGAGGCGCGCTCCGGGCTTTCTGGATGGCGGATGGAAGCTGGCTGTATGAGAAAGAGTATCATGTCCTGTCCCAAATCCTTCTGCAGCGCGACGCCGCGAGTGTTATTCCTGTTCTGATATGGGCAAGAGCGCTGGCGACGGCTGGTATCCTGGCTTTCTATCAGCACGCCTACGATCGCTGTATATCATTCCATGAAGAGAGCCTGCTACTATACCGTCAACAGGGAGACAGCCTCGGGGCCGCCACGGTCCTCAATGAACTTGGTAAAATGGCGCGTTTACACGGCCGACGTTCTGAGGCTCTAACCTTTCTCCAAGAGAGCCTCTCGCTCTATCGAGCTGTAGGAGATCGCCCAGGGTGTGCCCGGGCACTGCTGCTTTTGGCAGATGTATTCTCTTCTCAATTTCAACCCGATGAAGCCCTGCCATTGATTCGGGAGAGTTTCGCCTTGTGCTGGGAGTTGGATGATATGCGCGGCTGCGCGGCTGCACTCAATCTACAGGCCCAGGTGTTCGATGTTCAGGGAGAACCAGAGCAAGCCCAGTTGCTGGCAGAAGAGAGCCTGGAGTTGTATCGAGGGGTTGGCGATGCGTGGGAGTTGGGCAATGGCTTTTTGGAAGTGGCAAGATTTGCACTCGTCCGCGGTGAGTATACACTTGCTTACCAGCAGGCTGCTGAGGGTCTCACTATTACGCGTGAAACCAGGAACCAGGAAGGGAGCGCCTGGGCGCTTTGCCTTATGGGACATGCCAGACTCTATCAGAACGAGGCGGTAGCAGGCATGGGCCTTCTCCAGGAGAGCCTCAAGTGTTACAAGGAGCTGGGTAACAGCAAAGGAGTGGCGCTTTTACTTCAAACCTTTGCTCGTCTTTCTTTTGAACGGCGAGACTATGCCCAGGCACAGACATATACTGAAGAGAGTCTTAGTGTTTTCATTGAGCGCGATAGCCGGTTCGCGATTGTGTATGGCCTGGAATTTCTGGGGAAGATTGTGATGGCCCAGGGCCAACCTGAGTGGGCTACACTCCTCCTGGCCGCGGCGCAACAGCACGTTCGAAGGCTGATCTTCCTAAGGCATCAGCGGACGAATCTTTATACGAGCAGCTAATTGCTAGCGCCCAGACTCAACTAGGCGAGCGTGCCTTCAAGGCGCTGTGGCAGGAGGGATGCGCACTTACACCACAACTGGCCCTCAATGCTTCTATCCTCAAACCGGTATCAGAGCATACTGCAAAAACTAAGCGCTCACCAATGCCGGCTCCGCTCACTCTTCGTGAAATGGAGGTTCTCGACCTCATGACCAGAGGGTTCACTAATCCTCAGATTGCGCGCTGCCTTACTATTAGTCCGGTTACTGTCAATGCCCATGTGCGTTCGATCTATAACAAACTGGCGGTAAATTCACGTAGTGAAGCAACCCGTTACGCGCTCGAACATCACCTGGCATAGAAATAACGCAATGGATACAAGATCTTTCTTGTATCGTTCGATTAAACGATCTTTACCTGGATTGCGCGCATGCTAAAACGTGTCTATGAAATACCCTATTTGAACGATGCTCGTTAGTACCTCTCAACCATATACTCTCCGTAGCAACAGATTGTGCTCATACCAGTTTTTAAGAGCGAAATAACTTTGTTCTTGAATTGATAAATTGAAGAGAGAGGATATCTGACCATGTTGAATGTATTAAATAATCCGGCTAGCACCTTTGAAATGCTCAGTGACTTTGCCAGGCATAATCAACTTGAGCCTGTAGAGACCTATCGCGCTGCCCTTGAGGCCATTGTCAAAGTGTTACCTCCTCCTGGTAGCTTGCTACATCTGCCTGATCTACCAACCTTAATTATCCCTGACCTACATGCTCGCCGTGAGATGCTCCTGGCAATCTTTCAGACGCCCCTCATGGAAGGCCCTTTTGCGGGTAGGCAGGTCTTTGAACTCTTACAGCAAGGACTTATAAATGTTGTCTGTGTTGGCGACATTGTGCATTCAGAAGAACGCTCCAACTGGGTAATTAATCTGGATGGAGAGTGGACTCCTGAACTGTTGGATAAAGAGATGGTGCGTTCACTTGGGGCTGGAGCTATGATCATGTATCTCAAGCTCCAATATCCTGAGCACTTCCATTGCTTACGAGGGAATCATGATGACATGGCTGCAGAATTTGGACCATTTAGAAAGTTCGTCGGATTAAAATATGATGAGCAGGATGAACCGGTACTCGTTGATGGTCAATCTGTCCTCACAGCCGATAAAGGAGAATCTCAGATTGTTAGAGACTGGATACTTGCCCGGGAAGGGTATGGACAAACGTTTTTAGATGCATGGACGCAGTTTGAGCGAGCACTTCCTTTGTTCGCTCAAGGAAGCTATTATGTGATAAGCCACACGCTTCCGGACATCTCTTTCTCTGAATCTGATCTTCATGACCCCAACAAACTACGGAATATCACCCTGGCACTGACCTCGAATAGAGGCATCAATCCCCCAGCCATAAAGAGCACGTTGGATAATCTGGGTCTTAAAGACATTGTCCAGCGCTGGTTTTATGGCCATAGCCGCGTTCTCCCTGAAAAAAATGGTGGTAAATACGAAGAGGATTTGGATGGCCTTCTTGTTCGTCTTAATAATCCGAAGAAGCAGGTCTTTGCCTATGTCCCGCTAGCAAGCGATGAGAGACGCTTTGACCCCACCAGAGATGTATATCTCATTGAGTGATATCGCCTACCAGGCCCGTTCTCTTGTTAATTGATATCAGCATTTGTATCATTTGCTCGATTGCGGGCTGGCTCACTCATCCTTTCCTTTGCCCGTCTATTTTTGCGGTTAGAATGCATTCGGATGAGTATGAACGATTGATTTACATGTGTAAATATTATAAATAGACCCATGAAGTTAAGAAAAAGGATAAACAGCGGCGGTAAGATCTGGTTGAAAGGTCCTGATATTGTAAATACACAGGATATTATCAATATACCGATTGCCTGCAATAAAGATCCAATGCCTTGTAGAAAGATGGATTGTTTGCGCCAGGTAGTTTGTTCTTGCTGCATGCTGTTGAAGCCTACGGATAGAAATAAAATGCTGTCCCCAAATATGGTAGGAGATAGAAGAGCCCAGATAACGCTGCCGAACAGGCCAAATTTGTTTCCATTGATATACTCTAAAGAGAAGAGGAGCGCAAATCCAACTATTACGACCACTCCAACCACGCGCTTGGTGGGTAGAGAGGATTGTGCCAGACAGAATGAGAGCTGATCATAAGTCGCTCCTACTCTAGTTTTGTTTATCTTTGTACGCAGTGCAGTCTAGTAGCTGCTTTTGTAGCACGTTATAGAGGTAAAGTAGATTCAGGCTCTATAAATTGAGTTGGGCAAGCCTTTTAGTATCAAGTATGGATGATGTTAAAGGAATCTGGTAGCGTGATATTGCTGGGATAGGCGATGGTTGGTTGTTTGTGATTTTTCATGGTATGGGATGATGAACGTTGTTATAGATCTGCCGGGTGATTTTGTTTTGTTTGTGGTAGGTGAGCTTTGTGTTGAGTTAGTGTTTCAGTATCGTATTGGATAATTGCTGTGCTATATGATATGTGTTTAATATAGTAGAGTTCTCGTTGTTATAAAGTCTTGCACGCATTGATATACTCTAAGAGAAGAGGAGCGCAAATCCAACTATTACGACCACTCCAACCACGCGCTTGGTGGGTAGAGAGGATTGTGCCCAGACAGAATGAGAGCTGATCATAAGTCGCTCCTACTCTAAGTTTTGTTTATCTTTGTAACGCAGTGCAGTCTAGTAGCTGCTTTTGTAGCACGTTATAAGAGGTAAAGTAGATTCAGGCTCTATAAATTGAGTTGGGCAAGCCTTTTAGTATCAAGTATGGATGATGTTAAAGGAATCTGGTAGCGTGATATTGCTGGGATAGGCGATGGTCTGGTTGTTTCGTTGCATACTTATCTGCATCATGCGTAATGCGCCGATTGATGACCAGCCGTTGTTATAGAGTACTTGCGCGCCGGTGAATTTTACCGTTTTAAAGTGTTGAAATGGATAGAGTGACGCTTCAATGTCGGTTGAGTTTAGATGTGGGTCCTCCACGATAAAATCGGCGTAGACCTGGTGCGAGGGATAATCGATGCTGGTGCTATATGAGGTATGTTGTGTTACATCATACAGTGAGAGTTGCCAACTCTGTGTGCTACCTGCAGTTAAAGTCATGATGGCGGCAATATCATCCCCGGCTTCGACCGTCATAGACGTTTCGTGGCTCAATTGTGGCACGGTCTCATACCAGACCTTATGTATCGTAAAACCTCTATCATTTGTGTAGGCCAGCGTCCCAATTTGAACCAGTTCATTCAGTGTATTCGCCCAGCCTCCCACTCCAATCCAGATAAACATATTGGAGCCGGGCTGGCCGGATACCTGTGGCTCGATCCAATGTGCTCGTACTCCCTGTATCCCTTGCTGTGGCGCTGAATAGCCGCTCCATAGAATGCTTGATTGCTGATACCAGCCAGGAAGTTTGCCTGTGGGAAGTGGCCGTACTGTTGCGATGGGCGTGGTTGCGATGGTAGCTGTTGATGTATGGATTGCAGAAATTAAGGGCTGTGTGGTAGTAGCTGGCGCGGGTATACAGCCCACCAGTAGTAGCAAACAGCAACATAAACCAATCAGCGAACGTCTCATAATCTCATCCTTTTCAAGATCCCAGGCCTCTTTTTGATGCCGCTTCCCGCTTTATCTTCGTGCGATGCAGTAATAAATTGTCCACCATAAGAACGTTCCAATAGTCATATATTAGCAGATACATTAATTTTGTATCGATATATTCTCTGCTTATTGTCTTTCTCTGCATCTTTGGAAAAACTGTTTATTTGATCAATAGTTACATTGCGCGTATTTTAAGTAGGACATGGTTGATGGTTTCTCGCTTGAAAGGACTCTCAATTGAATCCGTTAACTTCACAATTGGTATTAGCGCCTGATGACGCCATTGATTTACAGATGCATACTACTTATAGTGATGGCCGTTGGACTCCTGAGCAGCTGGTTGATTATCTGGTGAGCGAGCAGTTTGGCCTGGTGGCTGTTACTGATCATGACCGTATTGATGCGTCATTGGCGATTCAGCAACTGGCTGCTCAAAAAGGCTTACCTGTGCTGGCGGCGGTAGAGATGACGACCCGCTGGCGTAGTTATCCAACCGATATTCTCTGCTATGGCTTTAGCTCCCAACACGACGAGTTAAAGGCTCTGGGAGATGCTTTGCTCCAGGCTCAGCAGGAGAATGTGCGAGAGGTGTATGAACATTTAGTGCAAGAAGGATATCAATTTCCTCGCCAACAGACTTTGCTAGCTGCCACAGGTGGGATGCCATTGCGTGTGTCAGATATTGCTAACCTTCTGATTGGACATAGATATGCACCCAATAGCACGACTCTGTGGAAGATTTTAAGCGATGCTGGTTTGCGCGAGTTTATCAATGATATTGACCCCGTCATCGAGGCCGCCCACCGGGCAGGCGCACTCTGCATCCTGGCCCATCCTGGACGCGAAGATATTACACGCTATAGCGAAACCATGCTCGATCAATTATGTCAGGAGGTAGCCCTGGATGGTCTGGAAGTCTACTATCCCTTACACTCTGCCGAACAGACCTGTATGTACCTTGCTTATGCGCAAAATCATCATTTATTGACCAGCGCAGGCTCTGATTCCCACTCCCCTGATCGTCCACCCATCAAATATCGTGCGGATCTCTGCCGCCAATTACTGGCACGCGTCGGCATTCTGGTACAATAATCCTCATATTATTCTAGCAATGATCTGTGATTGGAAAGGTATTTGTGATGTATAGGGCACAAAATACAATCGAATTTGTACGTACCGTTATGCGGCAACTGGAGGTGTCTGATATACACACCTATCTCTTTGGTGGTTGGGCTGAAGAGCTCTGGCAACTTTCAGCTCCTCGTTCTCATGCTGATATCGATCTGCTCTATCCTGCCGCTGATTTTCAATTAGTCGATAAATGGTTACAAGAAACTGCTGGGGTTGTGGTGAGGAGTGAAAAGCATTTTCATCACAAACGAGCTCTACTCTATAACCAGGTCAAACTTGAGCTCTTCTTGTTGGAACCATTATCCAAGGGCTATGTTACAAACTATTTTGGGGATCTTTATCGTCTCTATTGGAAGCCAGACTCGTTGGTCCATTTAGAGCTACCAGATGGCGATATAATGCCACTGGCTAGCACAACTGCCCTGCAAGCTTATCAACAGCACCATCATCTGATTCAAGATGCTTATCAGCGTTACATTGGCCGTCAAGTACATCCTTAACATCACATCGATAATATGTGGACAGAAGTGTTTTGATGTTTTATGATGATTTAATCTAATCTATAGCTATAAAGGATGAGATCATTATGATACGTGGTGATAGAGTTTGTCTACGTCCGTTACGGCGCTCGGATCTGGATAGTCTCCATGAACATGCCAATGACCCTGAATTTGAGGGTGAATACAATAATTTTGGTTTGAAGCGCGATCGGCACCTGGCCACAGCCTTTGAAGATGATGGGTTGTTAAACTCACATTCTGGCAGCCTTCTTGTCACACTCCCCGACGACCAATTGATAGGCACAGTCAGCTATCATTCGGTTCGCTATGGGCCTGAATCAAGTACTGCCTATAATATTGGGATCAGTCTTTTATCAGAGCAGCGTGGTAAAGGTTATGGTGTAGAAGCCCAGAAGCTGTTGGCCGCTTACCTCTTTAAGACCTATCCTGTTATGCGCGTTGAGGCTACCACCGATATCACCAATATTGCTGAGCAGCGCGCCCTGATGAAAGCTGGCTTTACACGCGAAGGAGTGCTGCGCAAAGCCCAGTGGCGCAATGGAGATTGGCACGATATGGTGCTCTATAGCAGGCTTCGCGGTGAATAGGGCCAGTTTCGTCCACAACGATAAGGATCAGGTTATAGGATAGCGACGATAAGGATATTGTTGAATGATACATGGTGAAAAAATAAACTTGCGGCCAGTAAAGGCTGCTGATCTAGATATCATGCATAGTCGGTCTAATGATCCAGCTTTTGAAGGCGAATATAACAATTTTGGCTTAAATCCCGCTAACCATCTGCAGCGTTTGTTTGAGTTCAGTGGCTTTATGAGCTCAAAACATGGCATGCTGGTAGTAGAGAATCTGGATGGTGAGTTTGTGGGCACTGTCGATTATCGCAATGTGCGCTATGGTCCTAATGATGGCAGTAATCAATTCGCGATCGGCATTAGCCTGGCAGCTGAATATCATGGCAAAGGCTATGGGGTAGAAGCGCAAAGGCTGCTGGCCGACTATCTCTTCAGGACCTATCCTATTATGCGTGTTGAGGCTTCGACTGATGTGACCAATATTGCTGAGCAGCGTGCCCTGGAAAAGGCCGGCTTTACGCGCGAACTCATCATTCGCAAGGCCCAGTGGCGTGGTGGGGCGTGGCACGATCTGATGGTGTATAGCAAGCTGCGAGGCGAGTAGCATCTTCTTATAGTTTTTAGCGCGCCTTGTTTAATCACAGGAGCCTGGCAGTATTTTTAAAGCCAGGCTCCTGTGATTTTTATTGCCGCGTGGTGCGTTGGCGGATATAAGGGATAAGCTCGCTGATTAATTCAAAGCGGTCCAGCGGCATGATATAGGCGCCCTGAACAACTGGTTGTAGCTTATCAAAGAGCTCTTTGATGATCTCTAATCCAACGGCACCACCAGCCTCGCCCGCCTGGCGCAGGCGATTGCGAATCTCTTCAGGAATAACAATCCCAGGCACTTCGTTATGGAATTTCTCTGCTTGCTGGTAAGAGTGCAATGGTTGCAAGCCTACCAGGATTGGAATTGAAATCTCCCCATAAAGATCCTGGTATTTGTTGATGAAATGCATGAAGGTGCCTGCATCAAAGACTGGTTGGGTCATGATATATTGGGCCCCGCCTGTGATTTTGCGTTGCAGGCGCTCCAACTCTAGTTCTAGATCGGTAGCAGCCGGATTGGCGGCACAACCAATAAAGAATGATGTTGAGGCGGCCAGCTTGCGACGATTGCCGTCGAGTCCTTTATTCAAGTTATTCAATATAGAGATCAGGCCGATGCTATCGACATCCCAGATACCTGTGGAGTTGGGGAAGTCACCATGACTGGGTGGATCGCCGGTGACGGCCAGGATGTTGCGGATCTCAGTCGCATAGGCTCCGATAACATCGCTCTGTACCGCCATCAAGTTGCGGTCACGTGGGGTGAAGTGGACAATGGTCTCAATGCCCACGTTGTGCTGGATTAAGCGTGCCGCCGCCACATTATTCATTCGTACGCGAGCCATGGCATTGTCTGTGATATTAATCGTATCGGCCCCGCTCTCATGGATGAAGGTGGCGTTTTGCAGGAAACGCGTAAATTTGACGCTTCGGGGTGGGCTCATCTCAATGCTGATGACGAAGCGACCTTCTTGCAGCCGTGCGGCCAGCTGGGTAACCGGTTGTTCTTCCGTATTTTGGGCCGCATTCTCTTGCATGCGTTCGCGCAGGGCTTCTAATGTGGTTGTGTTCGACTGCGCATCGGCTTCAGGGGAGATCGTTGGGGCTAACTCACTCAATACCTCATGCATGGCGGCGATATGTCTGGGTGTGGTGCCACAGCAGCCGCCGATCAGGCGTATACCAATACCCAGGAAGCGTCGTGTGTACTCGGCAAAGTATTCGGGGGTGGCCACATAAATAAATCTGTTCCCCACACGCCTGGGTAGACCCGCGTTAGGCTGCACGGCGACAAAGAAATCTTCTGTACTATACTTGCACATGCTTTTGGCGACATCGAACATGCTGGCTGGACCCAGGGCGCAGTTGACGCCAAAGACGTTGGCGCCTAGATCACGCAATGTGCTGGCTACCGCATGCGCATCTTCACCGCTGATAATGGTGCCATCTTCGCCAAACGTCATCAAGGCGACTACGGGAAGATCTGTGACGCTGCGTACCGCCATCAGTGCCTCGCGCATCTCGGCCAGGTCCGACATCGTTTCGATGATCAGAAGATCTACGCCGCTTTGTAGCAGGGCTTCAGTCTGTTCGGCAAAGGCGGCGCGCGCATCGGCAGGTTGAATATTGCCAATCGGAGCCAGGGGGCTACCCAGCGGACCAATATTTCCCGCCAGGAAAATCGGCTGCTCGCTTAAATCGCGCACATCACGGGCAATTTTTGCGCCTGCCCGATTGATCTCTACCACCTGGTTCTCCAGGCCATGCTCGGCGAGCCGATAGCGATTGGCGCCAAAGGTATTCGTTTCAATAATCTGGGCACCGGCCGCCACATAATCCAGGTGAATGGACTTAATGAGCTCAGGATTCGTGAGATTCAGGTGCTCAAAGCACCGTTCATAGGAGATCCCGCGAGCATAGAGCTCTGTTCCCATTCCTCCATCACATAATAATGGACCATTGCGTAATCGTTCTAGAAATGGATTGTGTCTTTTCATTGTTAATATGGCGCTTTCTTAGCAATGGAACGTGTGCTGATATCCCAAAATTTGGTTATCTCACGAAGAATAATAATCTCAATATGCGGATAGCTGGATCCTATCTTTTACGGTTTACTGATATTGAGTTTTATTGACAGCAGTATACCACATCTTTGCGCTAAAACATGCTACTAACAGGGGGATGAAGGTTATTTGGATTTCAACACTTCTAGTTTATGACATAGGCAGCATCGCATAAACTAGAAGTGTTAAAGCAAAGGTTATATATTTAACTTTTTTCTTGCAGGTTCGCTAACTGGTGAACCTGTTTGAGGGTGGCTGGATAAAGCTCTCTATAGATACTGTAGAGTTGCTGGTAGGTAGCTTGTGTTTGAGGATCAGGCTGCACAATGGCCGCTCGCTTGTTCCATGTCTGCTTTTCGCTTGCCAGCCCCACTGCAATGGCAGCCAGCCAGGCATCGCCATAGCTGGCGCCGATGGTTTGCTCTGGTAATTCCTGGGTACGGCCAGTGATATCTGAGACAATCTGGGTCCATAAGCCGCCCCTGGTACCGCCTCCAACGGCTACTATGCGCTTTCCTCCGCTACCGGCTTCTGCCATGGTTTCTAATATATGACGCACACCATAGGCAGTGGCCTCCAGCAAGGCACGATAGATATGTCCCCTGCCATGGCTTAAAGTGAGCCCGCTGATGACTCCACGTGCCTGTGGATCAAAGATAGGGGTGCGCTCACCCGCGAAATAAGGGAGAATAACCAGGCCATCCGAGCCGGGTTTGACCACGGCCGCCTCTTTTAAAAGCTGTTCGTAGGGAAGATCGTTGACTAGCTGGCGAAACCAGCCAGTCAATGCACCCGAGGTTGCCATACCGGCGGCTAATGTTTGTGTACCGGGAAAAATGCCGGCCGTACCCCAGAGGGATGAAGTAGGATGTAGTTCTTGCAGTATTTCTACAAAGAACATTGTGGTTCCGTACATGATCATCAGATCACCGGGCTCTCGCACCCCCGCGCTGGCTGCCTCGGCCCAGGCATCGATTGTTCCTGCCGCGACCGGCGTTCCCTCGGGAATGCCCGTAACTTTGGCCGCGCTCCTGCTAACCGTGCCTGCGATTTCTGCTGGCCATAGCAAGCGCGGTAATTGCAGTCCCGGCGCGATCTCCTGCGCCCATTCGGGAATCCAACGCTGCTGCTTAAGATTGTAAAGTGGATCGCATTGGCTGGCTGAATGATGATCTAAAATATATTCACCGGTCAGGCGCAGCACGATAAATGAACTGGCCATCAACATATAGTGTGTTTTTTGCCATATTTCTGTTTCATGGCGTTGCAGCCAGAGGAGCTTGGGACCAATGGCCTGCGTAGTCAGTGGCGAGCCACAGCGCTCTAAAATAGTCTCGGTACCGTAGCGTTCGCTTAAATCGGCAATCTCTTGCGTGGCCCGGGTATCGATGCCATAAAGGATGGCTGGTCGCAGTGGCATACCATCTTTGTCCGCTACCTGCAAGCATGCCCCTATTCCGCTGACACAGAGGGCGGCGATCCCATCAGGTGCTTGAGGGAGCAATTCCTGGCAGATCGCTATAAAATCTTGCCACCAGATCGTTTCTGCATCGTGTTCAGCCCAGCCAGGGCGGGGGAGTGAGAGAGGATGAGCCCGCTCGCTAGTGGCTACAATTGCTCCATCGGATCGAGCCAGTACACCCTTTGTACTGGAGGTGCCAATGTCTATGCCGAGTAGTAATGCGCTCATAGTTCCTCCATCTGATTTATCAGTGTAAAAAAGATCCTACACAATTTTACCTCTTTGTGGCTCTAGCCTGCTATGTGTAGAACCCTGCTGAGCGCTCTCCTATAGATGGCTTAAATTTCGACAAGCTGGGATGCTGGATAGGCGAGCTGGAGGAGACCCGTTTCATGTTCCACACCCGTGACCATAGGAACGCAGGTACTCTGATTCCTGGCGAGACAGTATTCCAGGTCCTTTTGTTGTCCAATGGCGAGCAGATCGCGCGAGGATTGAGCTTTCTCAAGCAGCATGGCGGGAGGGTAGTTTTCGTAAATGGTGATGGCACCGTGGACGCTATCATGAATGTTGATATCAGGATATTGGTGTAGTAGTTCCTGGGCCAGGTAGCCTGCACAGGCAGCATCTTCCAGAGCAAAGTAGCCATATTCGGCTGCGCAGATGATGGCGATATCGCATTGGCGCTCCTGGGCCATCTCCAACGCCTGGCTGACAGCAGCAACTCCATTATAGAAACAACCAGCCAGGCGTACACTTTTTTCGGGGCAAGCGAACAAGGCACGGGTACCATTGCTGGTAGTAAGAACAAGCTCACGATTACTGAGATCCATCCCTGCAAACTGGGCTGGCGAATTCCCATAATCAAAGCCAGCAGGGGTTTCGGTATGACGTTCCCCACACAAGATTCGACCCGGCACTTTGCGTCCGGCCTCCAGAGCCTGCTCAAGTGTTTGGGCGGCCAAAACCTGCCGGGCGCCTTGTTCAAACATAACGGTCATCGTTGTAGTTGCACGCATTACATCAATTACAATATAAACATCATCAACTGACGGCTCAACAAAGCTAAGTTCGGCCGGATTAAAGTAAATTCTGAGCTGCAAACGGTTTCTCCTCATATACTTTTCACACTAAAAAGGTGAGCCGCTCAAGGTGGGTCAACCTCTACCCTTACTATACACGATTCTGGGTAGATTACAATTACAGGAGTTTAGAATAAAACTCCTGTCCATCATGTATACAATGTCTACTATCACTCTCGCGCGGACGTGCGCATACGCGCCCGAGCTTTTATTCTTGGGTGGTGCGAAAAGGGCGCTGGGCGCCCTTTTCGCACCACCCAAGAATACTCATGAGTACCTGCGGTGCTGAGAAAGCGGTTTTCTAAGTTGATGCAACAGGGGCGCTGGGCGCCCTTTTCGCACCACCCAAGAATACTCATGAGTACCTGCGGTGCTGAGAAAGCGGTTTTCTAAGTTGATGCAACAGGGGCGCATGCACGCCCTTTTTCGCACCACCCAAGAATACTCATGAGTACCTGCGGTGCTGAGAAAGCGGTTTTCTAAGTTAGTGCAACAGGGGCGCATGCACGCCCTTTTTCGCACCACCCAAGAATACTCATGAGTACCTGCGGTGCTGAGAAAGCGGTTTTCTAAGTTAGTGCAACAGGGGCGCATGCACGCCTTTTTTCGCACCACCCAAGAATACTCATGAGTACCTGCGGTGCTGAGAAAGCGGTTTTCTAAGTTGATGCAACAGGGGCGCATCCGCGCCCCTGTTGCATCAACTTAGAAAACCAGCGCGGCCGCGCATGCGGACGCCCGGGTGGGAGCGCTCAAGCGTCCAGATGAGAGTCTGGCACATTCTATGTATGCGTATCGAAGCAGGGGGTGCCGGGGGACGGCAGTCCCATGGCCATCGCCCCTCCCTTACTTATTTGATCGACGCCGCAGGCAGCGCTTGAGATCCTCTATACAATGTAATTCTTACTATGATATATTAGAGTCATTCTATCATCTTTGCTATGTTTAAAGTCAGAGAGTATGTACATATATGCAAAATTCTATCGATAGAAGCCTTCGCACACAACGCGCATCAGGATGCCTCTTTGGATTGGCTTATGGAGACGCTTTGGGTGCCGACACTGAATTCCTTTCCGTTGACGAAATTCTCCACCGCTATCCACCCGTAGGACCTCGTGAGTTGGCCCAGAGTTCTCCTGCCCGCGTGACCGATGATACGCAGATGACATTGGCTGTGGGAGAGGCCCTGCTGCAAGCGGAGCAACCATATACTGCTAAGACCCTGGAAGATCCTCTGCGGGATGCGTTTATTGCCTGGAATGAAAGTCCAGAGAATAATCGTGCTCCAGGCATGACCTGTATCCACGCCTGCGAGTACCTGGCTTGCGGCTTACCATGGTATAAAGCTACGATTAATCATTCTAAGGGTTGCGGCGCAAATATGCGTGTAGCACCAGTAGGGTTGTTGACGGCTAGCAACAGCGGGGTGACGGCTCAGAGTCGGGCCGCTATCGCGCAATTTCAAGCGGCCCTGACCCATGGCCATCCAACTGGTCTGGCGGCGGCTGATCTTACAGCTTATGTCGTTGCTGACCTGGTAGCAGGCGGCGAACCAGCGGATTTGCCTGAACGTTTGATCGATTATGCTCATAGCCAGCGCTCAATTTATCATGCCGATTGGCTGGGACCGCTCTGGCATCGTCCAGCAGCTTCGTCGCCCGCCAACTTTATTGAGCGTGGGTGGGATGAATGCCTGATTGCTTTGGAGCGTTTGCACTATGCTATGCAACAGATAGATCGCCAGGGAGATCCTTGTCTGGCTACTGGTGCTGGTTGGATTGCCGAAGAAGCTTTAGCTACCGGCCTGTATTGCTTCTTGATGTATCCTGAAGACCCTATCTCAGCTATTCAACGTGCCGCTGTAAGTTCGGGTGACTCTGACTCGATTGCTTGCCTGACGGGTGCTTTTGCGGGTGCGCATCTAGGTCTGGCTGCCTGGCCAGCTGAGTGGCTTGAACGTATTGAATATCGGGAGCGCCTGGCGCGCCTGGGAGACGCCTGGGACTAATTGTCCCAGGTGCACTTGTTCGGTTGATGCTCTGATCTGGCCAGCTATCTGTGGGGAATAGTGTCTACATACCGCCGCGTGAATGGATGATCTGGCCGGTAATCCAGTTGGAATTTTCACTGGTTAAGAACGTAATCAGGCGGGCGGCATCTTCTGGTTGACCGATACGTCCCTGGGGCGCTATCTGGTTGAGGTGGCGTTTAAGTTCCTTTGTCATCCAACCTGTATCGGTCGGACCTGGATCGATGGCGTTGACTGTGATGCTCTTAGGGGCCAGGGCCGCTGCAAGAGAAATAGTAAAGGCTTCAATGGCTCCTTTGCTGGCTCCATAGGCCAGCTCGTCGGGCATAGGTTGCGCCTGTCCCGAAATCAAATTTACGATGTGCCCATTGAATGTGCTCTGAAAGCGTCGCGCAAATTCGACGCTAAGTAGCAGGGTACCTCGGATATTGACTGCATAATGGGCGTCCAGAATCGCGGCATCCAGTTCCTCGTAGCCATCCCGGGCTGAATAAGCAGCATTATTAACCAGTATGGTCGGAGAACCCAGCTGATCTTCGACAAAATCCATAATTTGTGTGGCCGCTTCTGGTTGCGCTTGATCGACTTCCATTCTGACACAACGTACTCCAGTTTTCCAGATAGCCTCCTGCAAGGCTTCAGGTTCGCCTGCGGTGCCATATGTGTTGCGATCAAATGCTGTCCAATAGGTAAAAAAGATATCGGTCCCTTCTGCTGCCAACGCTTTGCAAACAGCGGCACCAATACCATGTGCACGACTGGCTCCGGTGACAATCGCAATGCGACGAGGCGTACTATTCGGGTCCATACAATTTCTCCTCACTCAATATGCCGTTTACCCTTATACTGTAACTTATTTCGCTGTCACATGTATACCCTGTCACATGTATAGACAGGGCTTTTTCATGTTCCTCTTTGGCGCCTGCGGCACCACCCACACTCCACATCTGAAAGAATGTCCATCTTCTTATTCGGGTTCTGGATTTTGCTAGCCTGTGTGCTCACATGCACAGCATTTAATGCCATATAAATATCTTAATACCTTAAAAGTGTACACATATTTTATAAAGTTATATATAATATTTTCTATTTCTTTTGGTTATTATAATGAGTTTTGAGAGGAAGTAGCGATGTGATGTTTCAAAGCTTTACGCATTCACACGCCTCCTTTCCAATTAATCGGGTAAGAAAGGAAATGCTTATGAAAAAAGGTAAGAAGCATTTACTAAAGAGCGGATTGGGTGTACTGGCAGTAGCCTTCGCTCTGTCAGCCAGTATTCTTAGCAGTCATTCTGCTCTGGCTGCCACCACATCTCCGTCGTGTTCTTCCAACCATACGCTTCAGGTTACCCACAATAAGAGCAATTGTGAGGCTCAGACCTCTTCTGTTGCTCAGCCAGCCTACTATCCGGATCCCAGCCAATGGCCGTCAGATTGGTGTGCCGGATTATATGCACCAGGATGGTGGTATGGCCCCTATGGGCAGGTCTGGTGTGATGAATATCATATTCCTGGTTGGTGGGATTGGTATAGCCATAGCTGGTTACCCCCATTCTATCAATATCAAACCTGGGTATCCAGTCATCAGTATAGTTACCCTGGTAGCTATTATGGCGGTTCCGGCTATGGCGGTTCCGGCTATGGTGGCCCTGGAGATCACGGCGGTCCTGGAGATCATGGTGGCCCTGGAGATCACGGCGGTCCTGGAGATCATGGTGGCCCTGGAGATCATGGTGGCCCTGGTGGCCATAGTGGCCCTGGAGGTCCTGGAGGTCCTGGTAGCCATGGTGGCCATTAGTTTTACCCATAGTGATATTCTTTTAGCTGATTGATGTTTTTGTTTAGTCCTTAGAATTGTTTCTGATTACATATAAAATAGCTGCCTGCAGATTCTCTGGTTAGAGAACTTTGCAGGCAGCTGTTATTTTGACGACGAGCTGTATTAAGCGTGGCAGATAGTGGTCGGACACTCTTTGTGACTATGATAGTACTGCAGATCTCCGACCTTATAAGTTATATTTAGAAGTGTTAATGCTTATTTACTACTCAATAATAGTAATTGGAGGCTTCATGACTACTAATTTGTATTTAATTCGCCATGGAGAAGCGGTAACTGCTATCCAGGGTTTAATTGGTGATGGCGAACTGTCTCAACTTGGTGTGATGCAGGCTGAGCATTTGCGTGATCGTCTGGCCGCTACCCATGAGATCGAGGCTGATGTCTTGATCGCCAGTACCTTGCGTCGTGCTCGACAGACAGCGGAGATTATCTCTCCCGCACTGGATTTGCCGCTGTTATTGGATGAGGAAATTCAGGAGATCCGTCCAGGTGGACCAGATGGTATATCGGTTGAAGAATATCGAAAGACATTTGGCTGGGTTGATTTTAGACAGACCCCATTGACGCAGCCCGCGCCTGATGGTGAAAATTGGGGTCAATTTCAATTGCGTGTCGGCACTGCTCTAGAGCGCATTATCCGTACCTATGAAGACAAGACAATCGTATTGGTATGTCATGGTGGTGTGATTGATGGCTCTTTTATCTATTTTCATCAATTAAGCTCTCTGGCAGTTCCAGTGGCTGGCTTTAGAACCCGCAATACTTCCATTACTCACTGGCAGAAACGTGGACCCGATCGACGTTGGCGGCTTGTGCGCTATAATGATGCTCTTCACTTGCACGATATCGGTACCCCTGAGCGTATTCCCTGGGACAAGATACGCCCTATTCCTGCGTCTGATGAGGATCGTCCAGTTGATCCGGTCCCCACCGAAGAACATCAATAAATGTATATATTAAGCTGCTCTGGCAGACTCACGATAGAGCTGAAGTGCTATAATGGCCTGTACTGTATGCAAAAGACTATGAGTAATTAAGCGGTGGAGGGAAGATGGTGGGTGTGGTTGGTGCGTGTCGCATTGCTGAGATCGGTGTTTGATCTGTTTTGATGAAGAAAGGTTTGTCATGGTTGCTCTTGTTTTGGAGAAGGCACATGAGTTGTCGTTGCGCGACATTGAATTGCCAACAGAGCTGGGTTCACAAGATGTGCGTATCGCTATTCATACAGTAGGTATTTGTGGTAGTGATGTACATTATTATGAGCATGGAGCTATTGGTCAATTTGTGGTACAGGCCCCGATGGTGTTGGGACACGAGGCTTCAGGCACGGTGGTAGAGCGCGGTGGCGAGGTGACCCATCTTAAAGTGGGAGATCGCGTCTGCATGGAGCCTGGTATTCCTGATCCCAATAGCAAGGCCAGTCGACTTGGCATCTATAACCTGGATCCGGCGGTACGCTTCTGGGCTACGCCGCCAGTGCATGGTTGTTTGACTCCATTTGTGGTCCATCCGGCAGCCTTTACCTTCAAATTGCCCGACACCGTGAGCTTTGCTGAAGGTGCTATGGTTGAGCCGCTGGCCGTTGGGATGCACGCGGCCACCAAGGCCAGAATCAAGCCCGGAGATCTGGCTGTGGTAATGGGGGCTGGCCCGATTGGGATGGTTACGGCGTTAGCCGCACTGGCTGGCGGATGTAGCCAGGTAGTTATTACTGATGTGGTCCAGGAGAAGCTGGAGCTGGCCCGGCAACTGGGCCCGATTGTGCCGGTAAATGTGGCTCAGCAGAGTGTGGTTGAGGTTGTGCAACGACTGACAGATGGTTGGGGGGCAGATATTGTGTTCGAAGCGAGCGGCAATGCCAGGTCTGTGGCCAGTGTCTTTGAACCTCTGTGCCCGGCTGGTCGCGTTGTTTTTATTGGCATGCCGGGTGCTCCGGTGGCTCTGGATATTGTCGCGGCCCAGGCTAAGGAGGCCAGTATCGAAACCGTCTTCCGTTATGCCCATGTTTATCCACGTGCCCTGGCCTTGCTTGGAAGCGGTCAGCTAAATGTAAAACCCTTAATCACCGATACCTTCTCGTTTCAGGAAAGCATTGACGCTTTTAAGTTTGCAACCCACATGAAACCCACATCCGTAAAGGCACAGATCGTGCTACCTGCCTGAGATTCTGGGAGGGAGTGTTGCAAACTACCAGTTTGTGACACTCCTACTTGAATATTTACCAGTATTTGTTTTATGCTTGCCTGCTCTGTGGTAGACTTTGCTATATATTAACCAGGTAGGGAGAAGCTTTTTAATGACAACAGCATATCCTCGTGAGTTACAAATTCAGTTTGATCAACGTGTTCCGATGCGCGATGGCATTACCTTATCCGCTGACATTTATATGCCGGTCGGTAAAATGCAGCAGCCTGGTCCGCGCCCGGTTATTTTATCGCGTACACCATATATGAAGGCCGAGGTCAGCCTGCAGACCGCCAAGTATTTTGTGCGCCACGGCTATATCTTTGTGGCGATGGATGTTCGCGGACGTGGCGATTCTGATGGCGATTTCGTACCCTATTTTAATGAGGGGCGTGATGGCTATGATGCCGTTGAGTGGTGCGCCAATCAGCCCTGGTCGAATGGCAATGTAGGGACAATTGGAGCCTCATATGGTGGTCGTATCCAATGGCTTACTGCGGTGGAGCGTCCGCCACACCTTAAAGCCATGGTTGTGCTGGTGCCCCCCTCTGATCCTTTTGTTGAAACTCCTACCGGGACACCCAGCCCGATGCATTTGTGCTGGTTGCACCTGGTTAGCGGCCGTGCGCTTCAATCAATGGAAGTGGTGGAGTGGGAGCAGGTTTATCAGCATCTGCCGTTGCTGACAATGGATGAGAGTGTTGGTAGAAGCATCTCATCCTGGCGTACTGAAATGCAGCATACCCAGCTGGACTCCTACTGGGAACCATTGTGCTATCAACAGAAATTTGATCGGGTTGATGTGCCTGCCCTGCATATCTCGGGTTGGTACGATGATGAGCAGATCGGTACACCACTGAATTATATTGGCATGACTACTAAAGGCGCGACCCCTGAGGCACGCGTGAATCAGCGTTTATTGATGGGTCCCTGGGGCCATAATACCAACGCGGATTCCAGGATTGGTGATGTCGATTTTGGCCCTCAAGCCATTATTGATATGCGCGCAGAGCAGTTGCGCTGGTATGATCGTTATCTTAAAGGCCAACCTGTTGAGGTCGGGGCTCCGGTACGCATTTTTGTGATGGGTAATAATGAGTGGCGCAATGAACAGGAATGGCCACTCGCTCGTACTCGCTGGACGCCTTACTATTTTCATAGCCAGGGACGTGCTAATAGCCGTTTTGGGAATGGCCTGCTTTCTCCTATCCAACCAGACACCGAGCCAGCTGATACCTATCTCTACGATCCAGCAAATGCGGTCCCCTTTATTACTGATGCGACCTCTTCTCAGATTGGTGGTCCGGACGACTATTCGTCTTTGCAGCGCCGAGATGATGTTCTGGTCTATGCCAGTGAGCCGTTGCAGGAAGATGTGGAGGTTACCGGACCTATTACGGTTAATCTCTATGCATCCTCTTCCGCGCCCGATACTGATTTTATGGCCATGCTGATTGATGTCTGGCCCAATGGTTTCCGGCAACGTCTCTGCGATAGTATGGTGCGCGCCCGTTTCCGCAATGGTATGGATAAGCCTGAACTCATTGAGCCCGGGCAGATCTATCAATACACCATTGATTGTTGGAATGTTTCACAGGTTTTTAAAGCTGGCCATCGTATCTGTGTCCAGGTTACCTCCAGTGCTTTCCCTAAATATGATCGTAACCAGAATACAGGGGCACCACTGGGTATAACCAGCGAGCTGGCTGTGGCCGAGCAGCGTATCTATCACGATGCCGAACATCCCTCAGCTGTCATACTGCCAGTTATCCCGTCAGCTGAATAAGCTGGTCGGTCGTCTTCTTCTCTGCTGACATAAAAAAGGGAACCCGCACACGTGGGTTCCCTCAATTTTTGCGCTAGCCGTGCAGCTTAGTACACGATAGATGTAACTGTATCTGTGCCGTTGGGGCTAGATGGTGTGGTGAAGTTCCACAACCAGGCCGCCTCGGACAGTGACATATTAATACAACCGTGTGTTCCTTCGTTGTTGGCCGCTGGCGCATAATGCGGAAATTGCTTGCCCGGACCGTAATCGTCGTCTGTCCTCCACCAGCTATCGTGATAATAATATTCGCCTGTGTGATACATCATGGCGTAATTGATCTTTGTCGCTGGATAATAGAAAGGCGAATTCTTATTTTGATCAAATGCTTTAAAGGTGGCCGGCGACTGCCGATTAGTGATGGTTGTGACTCCCGGAGGGGATGGCTTTTCGGGCATGCCTGATACCACCAGTATCGAACGTATCAGTTTGCCATCTTGATAGACACGCAGTGCACCGTTGTACAGCGAGGTTACAAGAACCTTGCCTGTAGTTGCATTAAAGGCTTTCATCAAAGCCAGATCGCTCTGATGAGGAACATTGTATGGGGTTGGATCGACTGCGTCTGTCTGCATACCGCCGAAGAGCGTACGCTGATCTTTGGCTGCATCAATGATCGCTTGATAATCATCAGCCGTTTGTGCATTGGAAAGCTCTGTATTCAGATCATATACAGTACCATTCCAATAATCATATGCCTGGTCATAGGATTGACCATTCCAATCATCATGGTACTGGTGGGCATGACCCAGTTCTTGGTATCATCCATTAGCTGGTTGACATCGTGGGTCGCTTGCAATTGAAGTAGCGGAACACGAATGTCTGACATATTCTGCTCAAGCTGGGCTGAGAATTTGACAAAGTTCCCACTATCTAACAGGGCCTTATCGGCATCATACTGTTTCTGATACTGGTCTGCATTGCCCCCATAACTTTTCACTTTATCAATGGAAGCCTGGAATTGTCCCAACTTAAACTGCCCTACATAAGGGACGGCCTGCGTTGAGATCGTATTCGCCGTTTGCGATTGAGCATTGAGATTTTTAATGATCTGGTTAAAGTCGGCGGGGGTAGTGGCCTGACGGAACTGTTGGACGTCCTCTGTCTCCTGCTGATCCAGGGCCGTTGTGTCCAGATTTGAACTCTTAAGGGTTTTAATGAGTGCCTGGAATGAAGTTAGCTCGTCATTAGCGGTACCTAGCAGTCGTAGCGCCTGGGTCGCTTGCTGCGACTTCTGGCTGACCTGGATAAACTGTTTAGGGAGCTGAGCCTGGTTCATCTCATTCTGGACCTGGGTAAGCGTATTGGTAAAGTTTTGGGCCTCTACAAAGCCCTGCGTTTGCCGCTGTGAAAGAATTGAGGAGAAGTCTTTTAAGTCTATTGATGCCTGGTGCCCATACTGCTGTGTGGCTTGCGATTCAAGCCCTCGTACTTGTACTGTTAATGTTTGATAGTTTCTGGCAAGATTTGAGTAATAATCAGTGGCAGGTTGAGTAGAGAAGAGTGTCACTGGTTCATTTGTATTGTTGATTTTATTTTCCTGATTCAGGATAGGGTGAAGAAGAGTGTCTGGCACCCCGACGCTTTGAGCGTGGGCGATCGCTTTGTCAAGCGCGGCCTTATCTGTTGATGCGTTGCTCTGTACTTGTGGATCGCCACAAGCACTTAGCATCACCAAAAGAAGTAAGGTGACACTCATCAACGACAGCACCTGGTGAGAGCGCCGCCGGGGCTGGTAATGAACCATTATGAACTGTGCCTCCTGGACATGAGTTTAGAATATAAAATAGAAATTGGTCATAAAGATAAACGTGTATATATCTCTATGTCTATTATAATCGATTTGGACATCAAAACGTTGCATTTTTAGGACTAAAATTTAACAAAACGCATGCTTCGGTTCTGTCAATTGGTGTTTTATCTGGCAACCCGCCAGGTAATGAAGCCTTCAAATACCATGAAACTACAAGAGTTCACCCCAGAATGGTATCGTTTTGTATTCTTTGCGCCTCTTTTGGCTGAGTTGATCACCTTCAATGTTAATAGCGTGGAGCTTCTGAGCATCAAATTCTAATAGTTCTGCAAAGTCTTTGCAGAAAAAATGATAGAGATCGGGTGCATAGATAATAATATCTGAGTGATGCAACGATAAGATAGGATTGCCGCACTCATGTGGTTCGGCTAATAAGAAGCGATGCCCGTAGATCGGTATCAGTTTGGGCGCGCGCTCAATCAGTGCTTCAAGTTGCTGCTTTAGACCATATTTGGTGATTGGTTTACGACCCCAGCCGGGCTTCCATACATTATTCTGTAACACATCATATGTGAGATCATCAATCAATTGTTGGTAGGTGTTTTTTATGCTCTCGCTATCTTTTTTCCAATTTGGCAGGAATGGCGAGTCGCAGGGAATGATTTTTCGGGTGTCACTATCATAGGTGGCGATAGTAATTGGTTTATCCAGGCAGTGCAAAATTTTTAGAAACAAGCGGTAATCGGGCGGAAAGCGGACGGACCACTGCTTCTCAATCGAGTCTATCTCCCCATCACTTAATCCCAACCATGTTGTGCCTTTGTGCCAGATACAACTCATGGTATCTTGCGCGAGAAACTGCTCAAAGGTCAGTGGCTGGTAATCACGCCATGTTGCCTCGGTGCGATTTCTAATCTGGGTGAGGAATAGCTCATCAAAGTGTGGCATAGATCGTTACCTCTACTAGCTTATATTGGGCTGAATGCTGCGTATACAAGCCTAATATGCCCGGCCTTTCTTGTCAACAGCAATCATGCAGGCCTCAGGGCTTTTTCATGTTTGTCCGGAGATCGCAGAGAGATGACGAGCAAGCCAGAGAATTATGATTGTTCCTTCATGTTTTTATGCTGCACATCGTTTTATACCAGGCATGCAGAATTACATAAGATGTGGTTTAATTCACAAAAAACATGTGGAGTAGTTCACTGCATTTTATTCTCTGCGCGGCTATACTGCTGTACATAGGAGATCGAGGCCAAACGGTGTTGGTTTTTACGAACAAGTAGTTGGATATTGAGATACAAGCATTTGCTTGTGGTATACACAGGCAAACAATGAAAGGAAACGCCCACATGAAACTTTTGAACATTTTCCGTAACAACCAGAGTGCCAATTTGATTGCACAGGCTCCTGAGACCGAATTAGATGAGCTGGAGCTGGCTAAAGTGAATGGCGGTCACGGTGGTGATTGCTATCGCAACGATGATTGTGATCGCCATGATGATTGTGATGATCGTCATTATGAGAATGATTGCTATCGTGAGTCCCATCGCCACTATCGCCGCCACCGCTCTCACTGTGAGTAAGAGGTAGCCGCTGATTTAGCTTAGCCTCGGTGCCTTCATTATGATGTGTGCGCGTCGAAGGTGAAAGATCATTACATGTTCCTACATGTATTAGCGCCCATGTCTTTCGCTTTCTTCTAATACAATAAGACCCATTGTTCCAGCAGGAATCTGGATTGGTGGGTCTTATTTCCATTACATCATAACTTATTTTTATCTGGGAGGTATGGCTTGCGGATAAAGAGCCTGCGGTTGTTCATCATAAGAATAATATGATGATAGATATTGATAGTGCAGAGCAGCCTCTCCTTCTTCTGCTGTTTTGCTGCCCTTCAGGCTATAGCTGGCTGGTCTGGAAGCAGGCGCTGCTTGAGATGTGCTGCCATTGCGAGCTACATTTTTACTGAGAAGTCCTGTTACCAGCGGTAGAAGCTTGTAGAGGGCTAGCCCCGGCAAAATCCAGAACCATTGCTGTGATAGAGATAATAGTGCCAGTAAGAAGGTCAAGCCACTATATTTCAGGCTTTTTCGTCTCTCCTTAGGATGTGCCTGCACAGCAGCTTTTAAGAGAAATATGCCTGCCAGCAACAAAAAGATCAGTGGGAGTCCAAGGGTATAGAGATGCGATAGATGCGCGCAATTGTTATGAGCACAAAAGTGAGCTACATTTTTAAGTTTGTGCTGTGGTTGATGCATAATACAATCCCCTTGAACTCTAAATGTTTATAACTCTTTTAGCATACAAGGATTATTTTTATGATATATTTGACTTCACCTCTCTTTTTAATTGATGATTTTATATTTATCGATCAAAACTTGCCTGCTGGTAATCATAATCGGCTCTTTTGATCAGATCTAACCGGACCGTTAAATCCCTTAACTACTGGCGTCTATTTCATAGAAAGTGTTAAATTCCCAGCGTCAAAGAACCTTTTGTGTATGCACTTTCGCGCCTGCGGCGCTCATATAGGAATTTCTTCTGCGGGACAAAGTGCGCCGAGCGCACTTTGTCCCGCAGAAGAAAAATAGGTGCAGGCGCGCCAGCGCCCGCCCGCACAGGAGCGACAAACTTCCCATGCTGATGGGAGCCTGACGCATTCATCGGAAGAAATCCACTTTATATTGTTAGCAGGATTAAATTTCTACCATATATTGTAGAGGATAAAATATTATGAGTACACGTTTTTATCAATCTCCCAATTTAAATGTTGACCGTATGATCCGAGACTTTGAACTGATCTTTGTATCCCAGGGATATCAGGTGCAGCATTTTGGCAACCCGGGCCATATGGTTGTGCAGCTGCGTAAAGGCGGCGATTTTGAGGCTATTCTGGGTATGCAGGCCGCGCTGACGGTTATTTTACGCAATGTACCGGGTGGTGTCGTGGCTCTGGTTGGAGAACATCACTGGGAAGAGAAGGCTGCCACTGGACTATTAGGCATGATCTTTTTCTGGCCGCTAATTTTAACCACTGGTGCCGGTGTATTACGCCAGGCAAGCATGGAGGGCTTTCTGTTTGAGACATTGGATACGGTTGTTCTACAGCAGCGTCCCGATGTCAAAATGGGACCTGTCCCACCCCATGTTGAAGCGCAGATGCAACAGCAGTCTGCATCTACTGGCACTCCTCCCTGGTCCACAACCTCTTCTTATGAGCAACCAGCTTCAGAATCACAGGCAAAGCCACATGCTGAATGGACCGCTTCCAGCATCCCGGCCCAAAAACCATGCGCTTCTTGCCATAAGCTAAATGATACCGATGATATTTACTGTTCCTGGTGCGGCACACTACTAAAACCTCAGAAATCTTATTGCCCACGTTGTAATGCAGAACTAAAACAAGGCGCGGGCTTTTGCGCTAAATGTGGTACTTCGATTAATAAGTGAGCCACGCCGCAATGATATAATATCTAATCCATGCACAGATTAAATATTATATCGTTGCGGAATTTTTTTGTTACATTTACAGTTTCCGTTAGTACTTTATATTATTAGATTCGAATTTGTTTTATTGAGTCTTGTATTATAGGAATATCGCATTCTATAATGGGGTGGGCATTATATTTTAAAAATGTATAAAAGGTAAATGACAAATGAGAAATAGTATTGCAAATGCTTCTCCTCAGTCAGCAACCAGGCAAGGCGTAGGCCCGTCAGGGAAAAAATTAACCCGCGTCAATCGTTTTGATGTCTATGCTTTGCGTATTATTCTTCTTGGGGCTGTTCTACTACCTGTTATTGTGGTTGGAAGTCTGCTTCTGCAATCGTTTGCATCTATTCAGGCCAGTGGAAAAGTTGGCAAAACAATGTTTACCTATAATGGACCATCCACCGGCGGGGTATACGCAGCATCCTGGTCGCCGCTGGGGGATCGTGTAGCATCAGCCAGTTCGAATGTGCAGATCTGGGATGCCTTAACGGGTGCTCATACAGTGACCTTGAATACTAAAGGAGCTGCTGCCACAGCCCTTGCCTGGTCCCCTGATGGCAAATATCTAGTTACCGGCAGCTCAGAAATCGCGATCTGGGATGCACAGTCAGGCAATCAAAAGTTTGTCTATACCACACAGGCACAGAAGCATAACTCCCATGGAACATTACATGTGAGCGCGCTGGCCTGGTCGCCAGATCATACCATGATTGCTACCGCATATACCTATCTGGGCGAAGCGAAAAATGCAGGCACGCAACTTGCGTCATGGGTAGATATCTGGAACGCGACAACTGGTAAAACCCTTTTTACCTATCGTGGCCATAAGAAAGATGTCTTATCGATCGCCTGGTCATCTGATAGTAAACGCATTGCTTCTGCCGGGGCTGATGGGGTTCTGGCTGTCTGGGACGCCACCAAAGGCTCCAATGTCATAAAGTACGCGACTGCTGGTAAAGTCACCTCTGTCGCTTGGTCGCCCGATGACAAGTTTTTAGTCTCTGCATCTAATAGTGTACAGATCTGGAATGTCAAAAATGCGAACAGGCCAGTAGGCGTTTTAGATACCCACGCTGGTAAAACCACGCTAGTCGCCTGGTCACCAGATGGCAATTTTATTGCTACCGCTAATACCTCAGTCCACATTTGGAATGCTGGCAGTGGGAATGAAGTTTTTAACTATACTGAACACACCAATCCCATTAGCAGCCTCTCCTGGTCACCTGACGCAAAATACCTGGCTTCCAGCGATAACGCACCCACTGGCACCACCAATGGTCCTGGTGTCATCAAAATCTGGCAAGCCTCCTAACCTGATTTAATATGAGGACGTGCGCTGGCGCGCCCGAGCTGTTTTTATAATGTGGTGTAGAAAATGCTCCAGGAGCATTTTCTACACCACATTATAAAAACAGCTCGGGCGCATATTCTAAACAATGTTGAGCGCACATTCTAAACAATGTTGAACCCCGCAGGTGTGAAAGCACACGTCCTTTGCGCTCTTCGCTCATGGTCCCACGCGCCTTTTGCGCTCAAGCAGTATTTATTTTATGGTGCAAAAATTGCGCACAGCGCAATTTTTGCACCATAAAAAAGATGCGGACGGGCGCGCCTGCGCCCGTCCGCATCTTTTTTATCTATTCTGGGAATGTCCTGAAACAAATTCATCAATCTTTGTCTCATATAGATGATGGCTTTTATGAGAGCGCATTACACAATGATGTTTGAGAAACAAGGGTCAAGGAGGACGTTTGATCATTATCCTGCTTCTTTCATCCTGTGAAAGTACAATAATTTGTACCCATCGCTCAGATACTATAAATTTCATCAGTTAATTCAACAGGTGATATTCAGACAATATCACCTAGTATACAGATTTGTATATTAAGGAAGCCGTGAATGAAAACGAATGCATTGCTCACATTACCTGGCAATGATACCCCCCTCGATCAGTACACCTCTGAAACATCTAATCGTGATTTCGCTGAGTTAAAGAAAATTGTAAAAAAGCGTGGCCTACTAGATAAGCAGCCGGTTTATTATACATACCGTGTGCTCTTACTGATTGGCTTGCTGGCACTTAGCATGGTTTTTCTCCTCGTCGTCAATTCTTTTCTATTGCAGCTCATCAACGCAGTTTTCATGGCCTTCGTGTTCGCTCAAATTGGCCTGCTCAGCCACGAGGCGGGCCATCGTCAGATGTTCCATCATTCCTGGAAGCACGATCTCATTGGTTTAGTTGGCGGGAATTTATGCATTGGCATGAGCTATGCCTGGTGGTTAGATAAACATAATAGCCATCATAGCCATCCCAATCAGGTTGATATGGATCCTGATATCGAAATTCCATTTCTAGAGTTCACCGGTAAGGAAGATGTAACAAATATTAGCAAGTTCAGACAATTCCTGGTGAAGCATCAGGCGCTCATCTTTTTGCCCGCTTTAATGACGGTGGCTATTGGTTTGCAGGTTAATAGCGTTAAATTTTTGCTGCGTGGTAAAACAAAGTACTATGCATTGGAATGGGCTTCGATGATTGCCCACTTTGTGCTCTACTTTGCAGTCGTTTTCTCGCGTATGAATTTCTGGCAGGCGCTCATTTTCATCGCATTGAATCAAGCGGTGGCCGGCTTCTACCTGGGCTCCATTTTCGCGCCAAACCATAAAGGCATGCCAGTCTTAGATAAAGAGAGTAAGGTAGGTTTCTTGCATCGCCAGGTAATGACCTCGCGCAACATCTACGGCAATCCTCTGGTTGACTTCATCTATGGTGGCTTAAATTATCAGATTGAGCACCATCTTTTCCCCAGTATGCCGCGCAACAAATTAAAAGAGGCGCGTGGCCTGGTAAAACTCTTTTGTGAAGAGCGCAACATACCTTATCATGAAACATACGTATTACAATCCTTCAAAGAAATTTTGCAGCATTTGTACGAGATCGGCGCGCCTCTACGCCGCTTTTCCTAGTCGTGTAGTACCTATATAACTGAAGTGATTTGATTTGATATCCAGGCAGCCTGCACAATATTAAAAGGCTGCCTGGATATCTGGCGTCTTGAGTCTGGGGTTTTATTTAGCCTTGATGGCTATGATCTATCTCTTGCAAAGCCTGTAGAACTTTACGATATCTGTCTTCTAGAATGTTATTAAGCTCTTGCATTTTTTCTAGAGTTTCTGCATCGAAGGTATCGCTCATCCATTGCTCTACTTGATTGAGCTGGCTTTGCTGCTCCAGTACCCAGAAGCGGATGCGTTGCTGGACAAATGGGAGATCACTGTTTTGGGCTGGAATGTAGCCTATAAATAATTCATCTGTCGCATCTTGTTCGGGTGTGGTGGCTTGTTCGAGGGAGATTTGCAGCATGCCAAGAGGCTGCTGTTCTGGTGGCGTTCGTAGCTCGCGTATGTGAAATTTTCCGTATTGTTTGATGGTAATACCTGTGCTGGGTAGTGCTTGCATAAAACCCTCCCTGACTGGTCTCAACATTCTACCTCTATTATAATTGCGTGCTTAAACGCTATTCTGAGATGCTTGTATCCATGCTGGTGTTTTGTCAGTCGAGGATGGAGATAATTGGTTGGGGACACAAAAAAGCCGGGCCTATCCCACGCGCGATAGGTCCGGCTTTTTTGCTTTGCCTGGTGTTTATATGCTCCACTCACGAATGTTTATGTTGGCTTTGACGAACGAAACGATTAAAGGTCTCGCTTGCTGATATATTTTAAACAGGAGCGGGAACATAAAGTAGATAAAAACTATCAGGCTGTAGGCCAGGAATAGTTCTTGCCTTAATTGTAGATGTGGATGTGTTACGAATGGGCTCCATAACACGCTGTATTCTGGAATGTAGTGGCAGGCTGCTTCCAATGCATAGTTGTTTTGCGCGCAGGTTGGTAGATAGACGTAGCTTTGAAACAGGACCGCGCAGATCCCTACCCAGCTTGATAGAGCCAGGACTACCGCTGTAAAGATATTGATGGCTAAATGTGTCTCTTTATTGTGCAGACGTACAGCAAGCGCAAATGAGGCGGGGATCGAGGCAAATAAGAAAAATCTTGGTCCCCAGTAACGTCCGCCATACCAGGACCACCACCTTGAATAGATGATCACCAATCCAATCACGAAACATATCCATAATGTGTAGACCTGATACATATTCAATGCATATTTGTCGCGCCACATTTTCAATGTTTTGCCGATTGGGAGGAATAATCCTGGTGTAAAGAAGATTAAGCCTTTGCCAAAGGAGAAGAAGATGGAAAGAAGGCCAAAGAAAAAAGGATAACTAAAGCCGGGTAATCCTGAATAAGGCATAAATGTGTGGTAGCCTGCGTCGTTGTCGTAGCCACTGGCGAAGGGTGAGCCACGCCGTATCCATGATTCGCCCAATACCAGGATCGCCGCCGCGATGATGGCGAGCGCATAGCGTAGACGCTTTTTGTCCAGTATCCTTTTCAGTACTACTAATCCAAATGCAACCAGCGTTGCCGGGGTGTTGGCTACTCCCAATACTATAACTATCCAACCTCCCAGGGAGGTGAAACGAATCAGGGCAGCCATAATACCGAAGCCGACACAGACGGCGGTAAAGACTTCGCCATAGTAGGAGGCAAGGTGGGCCGCGAACATAGATGCAGTGATCATGAGTAGGAAAAATTTGCGTAAGAGCCCACGATCTAAGCGATCTTTACAGAGTAGATAGGTGGCTAGCAGGCTTATCGCAAATACGATGTAATTGTAGAGCAAAATCCAATCGACCGGTTTACCTAATTTTTCACCTATATATAACAGGGGTAGCGAAAAGATCGGCCCGATTAATGAGTATTTATTCTGGACTGATTGAACAATACCCTGGTGGAGAAACTGTGAAATATACTGGTAACGGTAAGTGGCATCCCCATGCAATGTACGTGGCATGATCAGGAGAATGAATAACATCCCAATCACTATAAAACCGGTCTCTAAACTGGCAAATGCCCAGCCGTATTTTGAGGTTTTACTTGCCTGATCTTCGTTTATCCGGGGAGTAAGTGTTTCTTGCTGCGCACGCTCAAGTGTCCCAGTATTAATTGATGTATGCGCATACACATCTTCATTTGTGCGCCCAATTTGAGTATTTTCTTTCACTTTACACCTGATAAATATCTATAATATGCCAAATGCTTTTAAGAGCAAACGAGATTAGAAATATTGAGAAATGAAATGGGGGAATGTGTGGATGAAATGCTCTTTGAAATAATCCTATTTACCCATTCTGCTCATACGTATACTTTACTTGATGACTTTATTAAAAAGCAAGTTCCTAGCCCTTTTGAACAGGGCTTTTTACTGTTCGTCGAGAGATGACGAGCAAGCGCTACAAGGTCCATTCTTTCCTGTGAGGAGTGTGTTTGGTGGGCGGCCGCAGCCGCCCACCAAACACACTCCTCACTCCCAACCCGGCGCCGCAGGCGCCAAAGAGGAAAATTAAAAAGCAAGCTCCTAGCTCTTTTGAATAGCTGGGTTTTAAATTACGATCTTGCTGCTTTTAGAATGATCATTTCGATATTATTTAACAAAATTGCTTGTGACACGTCTACTTCTTATTAGATTCCTTCTCTGATAATGCAGAAGCGTTGGTTGTCATTTTTACCTGATACAGGTCTTCCTTCTTCTAGCTATAGATTATTTGTTGGATTTGTAGCTTATCCTTTTGGATATGCAGTCTACCTGTTCAGGGAGGAATTTGACTTATACTAAGGAAGGTTGTCGAGCTATGTCTTCCTCTCCTTTCGACTATGAACGCGCAGCTTTACCACCCCAGGTGCCATGCCCTCCGTTGCCCAGGCGCTTACCTCTGGCACGTTTACTGGTTGCGCGTGGTTTTTTTGAGCACCTTGATGAGGCCACGCGCTGGGTGATGGCTGGTAAAGTTTTGGTGGATGAGCGTTGCCTGGATAAGCCTGGTATGCTGGTGGCTTCTCAGGCTGTGTTACGGGTGCGGGATCGTTTGCGCTATGCCAGTCGGGGTGGCTATAAGCTGGAGACCGCCCTCCATTATTTTGATGTAGATGTCCAGCGCGTTGTGGCGCTTGATTGTGGCGCTTCAACGGGAGGGTTTACGGATTGTTTGTTGCAACGTGGAGCGGCTCAGGTATACGCGGTTGAAGTTGGCCATGGTCAGTTACTGGGCCGCTTGCGGCTGGATGCTCGGGTGCTTAATTATGAGCATACGAACTTTGGTGACCTGGTAGGTATGGATCTCTCTCCCGTTCCGTCCTTAATTACCCTGGATCTGTCCTATCTATCTTTGACGAAGGCGTTGCCGATCGCGGCCTCTTTGCTTCCCATGCAAGGCAGGGTATTGGCGCTATTCAAACCGCTGTTTGAGGTAGAGTGTAGCGAGGCTCGGCGTAAGGGCTATGTTGAGGAGCCGGCTTTGTTGGCGGATGCTTTACAGCGAGTGCTGGAGGCTGGCATTAGCTGTGGCTTGCTTGTGGACGGTGTTGTGAAACTCGCCTTGCAGCCACGCAATGGGGTGCATGAGTTCTTTCTTTCTTTTCGACACGATCTCGACGGACAGTCTAAATGTTATAGTCAACAGGCCCTGCTCGCTATGGTGACAGGCGTTGGCGTTGGTCCAACCTCAGTCGCTGACTACTCAATGTCCTGATTATTTTGGCTCTCCGTCCTTTGGGGGAAAGCGGGGTGCAGGGGTGGCAGCCCCTGACGGAGCGCAAGGTGCCCTCGCAACCCTCCTCTCCGTCCTTTGGGGAAAGCGGGGTGCAGGGGTGGCAGCCCCTGACGGAGCGCAAGGTGCCCTCGCAACCCTCCCTCTCCATCCTTCCGGGGAAAGCGGGGTGCAGGGGTGGCAGCCCCTGACGGAGCGCGAGGTGCCCTCGCAACCCTCCCTCTCCATCCTTCCGGGGAAAGCGGGGTGCAGGGGTGGCAGCCCCTGACGGAGCGCGAGGTGCCCTCGCAACCCTCCCTCTCCATCCTTCCGGGGAAAGCGGGGTGCAGGGGTGGCAGCCCCTGACGGAGCGCGAGGTGCCCTCGCAACCCTCCCTCTCCGTCCTTCCCCGGAAGGACGGAGAGTCATTATTTTTCTTTTTTTACAGCTAGAACGTCAATAATTAAAGAGAAGAATATGGATCTTAAATAATCTTTTCCACGTGTTAGTCATATCAACACAAGGTACAGGGCTTTTTCGTGTTCGTCCAGAGAGCGCAGGGAGATCACCAGCAAGCGCTACGATGTCCATTCTTTCAGGTGTGGAGTGTATGGTGGGCGGCTGCGGCCGCCCACCATACTTCCAACCCGGCGCCGCAGGCGCCACAGAGGAACATGAAAAAGCCCTGCACAAGGTAGATCATACTTGATCGTATGTATGCACCTGATTATAATGAATGAAACTTATGTTTAAGGATGATCAAATGAATCAACATTCAAAGCAGGTTTCTTTGTCTAATGCGAATGTAATGACTTCCGATATGACCTCCCACTATCAAGATAAGGATGATAATGTCTTTGTTGGGGCTGCGCGCCATGAAAAGACGCTTAAGTTTATTAAATATGCTTTGTTGCTGGATGCCATTGATGAAGGATGGTTGTATGAGCAGCAGGGCTGGATGTTTAATCAGCTGCAGCGCTATCGTGAGGCTTTAGAGGCCTTTGAGCGCGCGCGCCACCTGGGTTATGCCAATGATGGTTGGCTCTATAAGCAAAAATCATACGCGCTCAATAAGCTGGATCGCGGTGAGGAGGCTTTGGAGGCATGTGAGCGTGCACGTAGACTTGGCTATGTCAGTGAAGAATAATAGCTTCGGCTTTGTGTCTCCCTGTGCAGTCGCTTTTTGCCGGGGATAGCTTTGCGTGCGTTTTAGTTTATTTGGATGCTTTACTTGCTTTTGGTGGACGTAAGTACTAGTTTTATGCGCGAGTTACTGACGGTCGCTGCTGATGCTTTTATACTAGAGAAAGGAAAATAATGCTTCCAACTGTGATAGATAAGGTGAGATATGATTCCTGTGTGGGCCATTGTAAATTTTCTTGTTTCCCAGCATCTGACGCTTCTTATCGGTGGGGTCGTAGCATTTGGGTTGACCTATGTTTTGACTTATGGGATATTAGCCCTCTGTCGTAAGATGAACTGGTTTGAGCCAGTTGTGGAACATAAGGTCCACAAAAAAGCTCTTCCTCGTCTTGGTGGACTGGCTATTTTTGCCGCCTTTCTGCTCTCCTCTTTACTTTTCTATCTACCAACTCTGGCTGTGCAACCCGGCACCTCTGAAATGATTTTTGGCCATGCGATCTCAAAAGAATTGGTCATCTATAGTCTGTTTCTAATCTCCGCGTTGCTGATTGTGATGGTGCATGCTTATGATGATGTAAAAGGGATGCGACCATTGCCTAAGATGCTGGCGCAGACGACTGCGGTATTGGTCATGATGGGTCCTGGCCTGCATTCTTTCCATGGCGTACTTTTCTTTGGTTTCCATAATCCCTTTGCTCCCCTTTCTCAGGCCTCTAGCTCTTCTCTCCCCTGGTATCAACAGACCGAGTTGACCCTCTTTATTCATGAGCCCGTTATTTCCTGGCTCACAATTCCTGCTATCATCTTTACCTGGTTCTGGTTTGTGGGTATGATGAATGCTATTAATTTTATGGATGGATTGGATGGGCTGGTCGCTGGTATCGTTGCTATCTCTGGCCTGTTTATAACAATTATTAGCTTGCAGTTATCCCAATATACTATTGCCACGCTGGCCGCTATTTTCACCGGTGCCGTGGCGGGCTTTCTGCCTCATAACTGGAATCCTTCGCGTATCATTATGGGTGATAGTGGCTCGCAGTTTTTAGGGATCGCGCTGGCCATGCTCTCGATTATGGGTGGAGCTAAATTTGCTTTGATCCTGATGATCCTGGGTATTCCGATCCTTGATATTGCCTGGGTTGCGTTTAACCGTCTGCGCCGTGGACAAAGCCCGATGCAGCGGGATTTGTTACCACAGTATGCCCATAAAACTCACCTCCATTACCGCTTATTATTCGGTGGACTCACTACGCGTCAGGTTTGCTACATTTTTTATGCCGTTACGGCCTTGTTCGGCCTGAGCGCGTTGTTCCTGACCGGTATCTTTAAATTCCTTGGTTTCGGTCTGGTTGGTCTGACGGTTTGCCTGCTTTTCTGGTATAGCATCTATCTACAGTCGAAAGTCGCTCATTCCAAACAACGCGATACCCAGCAGGCTTAATTGTGCGGGCTGCGCACCTCTGTATGACTTTTGTGTGCGCAAAATGATATAGCTTGACAAACAAATGAATGCTTATTAGACTTTGAACTAACCGGACATGATTACGGTAATACAAAGTATTTATTACTTGATTTAAATTGAGGCTCTAGTTGGAGGATCGACAAGGAACTTCGCGTGTACGTGAATCTCGTGCACTTATCTGGGATGTAGCTCGTAGATCGGGCGTTTCTATATCTACGGTATCTCGTGTATTGAATGGTCGCCCTGATGTGTCTGTTGCGACGCGCGATAAGGTTTTGGCGCACGTTCGAGATCTGGGATATAGCTCTCATCGCCATGCCCAACCCGTGATACGCGCACCTTTGCAGCGTATAGGGGTGAGCATTCCTAATGAGGAGCATTTTATGGGAATGCTCCATGGGATTACTGACGCTATTAACAAGCAGAAGGCTCAACTCTCTCTTTGTTCGCGCTCTGGACAGGATCTGTCGCTGCTGGAACGTTTGCAGGTTGAAGGCGTGGATGCCGCACTGCTAGTTTTGCCGCTTGAGTCTGATGATGAGCTATTAGAGTTGCGCCGGGCTGATTTCCCCTTTGTTGTCATTGATCCTCGTACCCCATTGAGTGATGATGTTCCTACTGTTACTGCGGCCAATATTGGTGGCGCTCGGGCGGCCACCAAGCATCTGTTGTCCCTTGGTCATCGCCGCATCGGTGTCCTGGTGGGTGATACGCGCTGGTGTATGAGTACGGATCGCCTGGCCGGCTATCAGGCTGTGATGTTTACTACTGGCCTGCCTTATGATCCTGCCTTGATTCGCGAGAGTGATTTTACCCTGGAGGGTGGTTATCAGGCTGCTCTGGAATTACTCCGCTTGCCGGAAAGGCCGACCGCTATCTTTGCTTTTAGTGATGATATGGCCGTGGGTGTATTGCGTGCCGCTGCTGAGCAGGGCCTCTCGGTCCCTCAAGATCTGTCTGTAATTGGCTTTGATGATGCTCGTTTTGCCTCCTTTGTCACTCCTACATTGACAACCGTCCATCAGCCGCGTTATGAGCTTGGCTATACTGGTGTTGATGTGCTATTTCGTAACCGGGCTGAAGCTCGCCTGGATGCTATGCATACCTCCCTTTCTACCCGCCTGGTGGTGCGTCAATCGACCGGCCCCTGTTCGCTATCCTAGCACGCTTCCTTTCATTTCCTGTCTGCTTTTCCGCTTGCTGATTTAGTACACAGTCTTTTCTGATATAATATTCTTTTTTCTTTGCAGCACCATAAATGGTATTCTGTAACGACATGCCTGCTCCCCACCATCGCCGCAGTCTTCATTCTTGAGTTTGTGCGCCTTCGGCACTCAAGAAATCATCTTGTGTGGTGCAAAAAGTGCGCAAACGCACTTTTTGCACCACACAAGAAAAAAGGTGCGGGCGCGTCAGTGCACGCCCACAAGGGAATGACACGATCCCCATACCTATCCTGGCATCTATTGGGCCCAATAGAAATGAAAGGAATTACTGTAAGCAAAGGATCACTTTGTAGGTAATATGAGAATTGAGAGATTTGAGCTGTTCGGGGCGTATTCTTTAATACATGTGTCGTGAAGGGAACTATTGGTAAACCTGCAGCGTCTCTTTTGTAGAACAAGTCCTATGTATTCTCATCAGAAATGTTCTCTCTAAAAATGAGTTAATGATCTTAACCTGCTGTCCTGCTCACCTGACAACATGTATTCTCTAAAGGAGTGAGTTTTATGTTACGCACAAGGATGTCTCATCGTAAATTTATGCTGTTCGGCTGCGTTATGCTACTGGCTATCTGGTTGGCCGCATGTGGTGGCTCTTCTGCAAGTGGGACCGCCACTACTGCGGCCCGGCTAGCTCTCATTCATTTAATAGTGGTAATAGCAATGTAGCTAGTGGTGCCAGTGCTTCTTCGAACAGTAATTCACCGGCTGCTTCCGGACAATCAAAAACCTCTTCGGCTGATAGTGGTCCCCAGTATTTAATTAAAACTTTAAAAGTAACCATGCAGGTGAATGATACTCGTAAAGTTGCCAGCGATATTCAGTCCTGGATCGGTTCTACCGATCCCCATTCAAGTTCTGCGGGGGCGGATTACACACAGGTGGGTGATAAATACTATAATGTCTCGCTCACCTTCTCAGTCCAGTCAACCATGTACCCACAGATCTATACCTACTTGCGCGATTATAATGTGCAGGGCTCGACCGGTGGTAAGTTGCTTGGATTTAATGAGACGGTACAGGATGTCTCGAATGATTACGTTGATACCCAGTCACGTATTAAGAATTACAAAGGAGAGCAGAGCCGGCTGTTGGAGCTGTTAAGCCATGCTCAGGCGGTCGGCGATATTGTGACTATTGATCAAAAGTTGTCTGAGGTAGAGGGAAATATCGAGACGTCTGAGGCACATTTAAATTTATTGGCAAGCCAAGTTACTTTTTATACCGTCATTTTGAACCTGCAGCCGATAATTCCTGCGACACCTGCCCCCACTCCTCAGGCTGCTCCTGGCTGGTCGGTTGGGCAAGCTCTCGCTCAGGCTTTTGCGGCCTCTCTAGGCTTTGGACAGGCTGTGCTAACTTTCCTGATCTGGTTATTGGCGTTCAGCATCTATGTTGTTCCTGTTGTTATTATTGCCTGGTTGGTTAGAAAGTATCGTCTGCATATTGCCCGTGTCGTTGCTCCCTTGTTCGCGACCTCTAAAACCACAATTCCACCACAGCACAACTGAGATCATTTTATTGTAGAGCTAATGATGATGGTAGAACTATCATCATTAGCTCTACAGCGACCTGGTTTAGATACTGTCAAAGAACTCCGGTGGGTGATAACTTTTTTTCAGGGCATGGGTCTGAAAGGCCTGGAAGAGCAGGGCCACCCCTATTACCAGCGCAAAGGTACCGACAATCCAGAGCACGGTGTAGAGCCCCAGGCGTGGCCTTAAGCAGAGGATGATGCCAAAGATAATTGAGATCAGGCCTACCAGTGCCAGAGGCCATTCTGGAGCAATCTGTTCTTTCTGGCGGAATGCGGTTACAATCTTGAGTGCGCCGGCGACGATTGCCCAGCCAGCGATGAAGTATACTAAGAATGCGGCTAGAATGGTTGGGGATAGCAGGACGATCAGGCCGATGATGATGCTAAAGAGTCCTTCGAGTATCGGTGCCCAGGTCGTATGTTGGAGTAGGCGGCGAGTTTGAAATCCCATAAAGATTGTGAAGATACCATCTAGCAGACAAAATGAGGCGAAAAGATAGGCAAGCAAAAATAAGGTAAAGTGGGGTATAAAGAAGGCCGCCAATCCAAAGATGATCGCTAATATTCCTCTTAATGCTGTGATCCACCAGTTACGTACGACTTCGTTGATGAGGTTAGATGTGGGGTCCATATCATCTCTCCTGCCTCTATAAGAGAATGGCAACCTCTAGTAAATATCTTTTTTATACCATTTTCGTAGCAGAAATAGGCTGTGATAGCAAAACATCGCCCTAAACCTTGCTTCCCTTCTTCATTCTTTCTGCAAGATGACCGTAGCTATAATAAAGAAGCTTTAACAAGTATAATGTCAGAGAAGCAAGGTTGGTTCCACCAAAAGATGTATGCTGGATTGGATTTATTGGACTAGCTTTGGACAAACAATGGATTACAATTTATTATTTTTTTGTTGGATTTGCTGATGGTCTGCGGCAAGCCGGGCGACCGCCTCGTCCGATGGAATGCTTTCATAATCAGGATGTAATTTAAATGTGACGCCACGGATGTTTTTTGTGCGTCGTGAGTATTCTGTACCCGATAATCGCGATAGCGATGCCAGTAGCTGGTCAACATGGGCGGGCGTTCCCTGGTTGTATTGGTCCATCAGGATTACTGCACGCAAATCTATGTTGGTATCCTCCATCAACATATGTAGCGTAATATTATGTCGCAAGCGCGCTTCTCTAAATGTAGCCTGAGTGTCATTCATCTCTAATTTCCCTTACCATCTTTCATGAAAGTACTGAAAGTGCTGCGCTCATGGTGTTTCCTATGCACACCTACTTCCTTTTATTTAGACGATTCAAACGGGTGAATAGATCTCTAAAGCAACAACAATCATCCAAAAATACTCCTTTGTTTCAACTCTACTTACGCTTGAATAACCTATAAAATTCCCTTGACTTTTGATAGTTTTATAGGTTATTATCACCTATATGGGAAACACCTAAGTGTTTGTATCCTATAAAGATGGAGCAGGAAGTAGTTATGTACTCTGACATATTGATCTTGATGATGTTGCGAGCACAGCCACAGCATGGTTATGAATTGAAGAAGAGCGTTCAGCGTGTCCTGGGCCAGTCGATCTCTTTAAATAATAAGGTATTGTACCCGGCCTTGCGGCGCTTTGAAGATATGGGGGCCGTGTTGCGACAGGTAGAACATCAGGAGGGTAAGCCAGATCGCCATATCTATCACCTGACTGATCGGGGGATGGAAGTGCTAGATGCTCTTTTGCGCGAGTATACTCCTGAGAGCCTGAGTGATGATGCTGAGTTTATGGTGCGGGTTGCTTTTTTTGAGTCATTAGAGCCAGAGGTCTGTATCGATATTCTGACTCTGCGAGCACAATCTGTTGAAAAGCATCTGGCACATATGCGCGCGATGAAGCTCGCAACCGATGAGGCTGATGAACATCCCTATGCGCGACGCATGCTCTTGTTCCAACTGCAGCAGTTACAGAATGAATTAACCTGGATCGATACTTTAAAACAAGAATTTACCGCCCGTTTAGACCATTAATCATAGTAAGCCTTTTTACTTACTTTTAGTTGTTTTGCGAGGTGCATAAATGACCGATCAGCTAGCTATAGAGTGGAAGTCCGGCGTGACGGATGCTCCTTTGCCTCCGATGGTTGACCCGGCAGATTTAGCTGGTGCAAAGAATGTTTTTGTTGAACAATATCGCAAGCTAGGGCCAGTTTTTCGTTTGCCTCAACGTTCATCCCGCTCCCCTATGACGGTAATGGCGGGTCCCGAGGTCAATGCTTTTATTGCGCGCTATGAGGATGAGTTTTTTACGACCCGTGAACAGTGGCAAGATTTTGATCAAGCTATGCATATTGAAGGCTCCTCTCAAGAAGGCTTTGCGCGTGATGGTCAGGCTAATAAGCAGCGCCGTGTCCAGATGAGCCGGACCTATGCCAGAACGCGGGTACTGGATCAACTGGCTGATATGGTAGATATTACTGTGTCCCAAACTCGTTCCTGGCAGTCAGGAGCCAGTATCGCGGTCCTTCCTGCCATGCAGCGCATCGTCTCGGAACAATTAGGCCAGTTGTTGGTCCACTTTGGACCTGGCGAGTATCTACAGGATTTTATTACCTATCTGAACACATCGATTAAAGGTACTTTTGGCGCCGATGAGCAGGCTCGCCAGGCCCTGTCTTCGCCTGAATTTCTACGTTCTAAAGAGCGCGTGGTTGAATTGGGCAGGGCTGTGCTAGAGGAGCATCGCCGACAGCCGCGCCTTGATCGAAAGCCGGATATGATTGATGAGGCTTTAGCGGCTGCGGCGGCCTGTCCTGAGCAGTACCCTGAGTCGGTACTGGAGAGGGCTGGGCTGGGCCTTTCCTGGTTGGATTGGATACGGTGGCCAATACCTGTAGCTTTATGATTTATGCCTTGCTGAAGAATCCAGCTGTTCTTCAACGTGTCTTACAAGAAGTGGACGCTGTGTGGTCCCGGCGAGATTTTAGCTGGGAGGCCCTTAAGCAGATGCCTGCGTTACATGGGGCGGCAATGGAGACGTTACGCTTGTATCCGGTGGCGACTGGCCATCGGACCCGCATCGCCCAACCTTTTAGCTATGCTGGCTATCAGCTGTCTCCTGGCGATGATGTGTTTGTGGCTATGACCGTATCACATTTTCTGCCAGAACTTTATCCCGAACCAGAGCGCTTTGATATCGATCGCTATCGTGAACCCCGTAACGAACATCGTCAACGTGGCGCTTACTCTCCTTTTGGGCTGGGAAATCATACCTGCCTGGGAGCGGGCATCGCCGAAGTCGAGATCATGGTAACGATGGCGACCTTATTCTATCGCTATCAATTGAGCATGGAACCTGCGGACTACCTGCTCTCGATTGAACATGATCCCACTCCTGCGCCTGGCAAGGACTTTTGTATTGCCGTCAATGGCATTCGTAATGAATAATTCTTGTCTTGATGCTATTGACCGCGCCTGTATATCAACCAGGGGCCTGTTCTGGCTCTTCTGACAACTAGCAGGCATATTGTCTGCTCGCGGTATGCCTGCTAGTTGTGGTTTAACGGCTGCGTATCTGATTGACGGATGGTACGAGGCGCCCTCCGCAGTTGCCACAAAATGTATCGCTTAAGTGGAGTGGTCCTCGGCAGGTGGGACACAGATAATTGGGATCATCTATGGTGTCATGATAACTTATGTACCTGTCTGATGGAGGAGACGATATTGGTACCGGACGCGGCGTTCTTTGAGTTGGATAACTGGTTGGTGGCAGTGGCGCGGTCGGTCCGTATAGGGCCGGGTGTGGAGGCGTTTGCTGTGGATAGCTCTCTGCCTGCGTTATAACCTGCTTGCTCGCTGCCACAATTGGATGGCTGGCGGTACCGCAATAAGGGCAAAAGTTATCACCATGCCGTAGGCGCTTCAAACAGATCTGGCATTGCTTGCTGCTAGCTCTTTGTAGTAAGAACAGGGAAAGCAGAAAAACGATCAGGGCGCACAGGAACACGGCGATATAAATAAAGCTGATCGATACTAGCGTAATTGCTGCCCCTACATAGAGCGTTTGAGCCAATGTTGTACCTCCACGCCATATATGCCTATGATGTAGTCAGGTGACAAAATATGTTTCAAGCGTCTTTGCTTAAAGGATTGATTAGATTGCTGATCCTGTTAATGGACATATTACATGCAAAATATTTGTTGGTCAATACACCTGGCCGCTTTGTGAACTAAATCACATTCTGGATGTACTAAAATCAGGCAGTTATGCATTTTGTTTGCTTGCTTATCTGACTATACTTTGCACAATGCGTGGTGGATGCGGCTAAAATTGAGAGGAGCACAAAATGTTTTCATCGCCTGCCGGTTAGGGCTGATAAATAGATGTCTCGTTTTGTGTTTTTGACCAGTAGGATTGTAAGAATTTTGCGCTTTGTAAAAAATTTTCTCGTTTAGTGGGCTTAATCATATAACTATTGGCCCCTAGCTGGAAACAGGCTGCTATCCTCTCATCATTGGCTGAAGAGGTCCAGATAATAACGGGAATTTTTTTCAATTTTTCATCCCGCTTAATGATACCTAGAATCTCCTGACCGTCCATATCCTGGAGCGTTAGATCCAGTAGAATTACGCTTGGTGTTGGGGACGGAGATAAAAAATCGTTCGAGGATTGTAGAAAGGCCAGGGCTTGTTCACCGTTTTTGAAGTGCAGTAGTGGTGTGTGGGTAGCTAGTTTTGAAAAGGCCCATTGTAATATTTCAAAGTCGTAATTATTATCTTCGATGATCATGACGGGCGACCCCATCTCGCTCTGCATACCTTTCTCCTTCCTGGCTATTAAACACAACTGGAAACGCCGCTCATGTGTGGCTAGCTCCACCAATTACACCTCAGCGCTTTTGGGGAGACACTTTGGCCATTCAGGCGGCTACGCTTATCCGATTGAGCCATATGCATATCGTTAAAAATACATATGGATAAGTTTTTATTCTGCGTTAGTATAACATATTTCAGTTTAATTATTTAGCAGTTGATCGACAGTATCTAACAATTGATCCAGGTCAAACGGTTTAGCAATACTGGTAACCTGTAGTTGCTTAAAATCTCTATTTGGTAGATTTGCACTCATCAGAATAATAGGAACGTCGTAGAAGGTCGGGCGCATGCGAAGTTCCTGGCAGAGTTGTAGGCCATCCATCTCGGGGAGCTGATAGTCCAGAATGAATAGATCAGGTTTGACGGTCTCTATTAATGTCAGTGCCCTTTCGGCCGTGGGAACCAGGATCGACCGATATGGCGTCTCTTCTGAAAACGCCAGGGTGAGAAATAATCCAATCGAACTGTCATCTTCAACAATAACTATGGTTATTTGAGTATGTTTTGTTTCTTCAGTTTCCTGTAACTCAAGATGAGGCACAAATCTCCTCCGTGATGCGCTTCGTTTTGTATATGAACAGAACTATATCTTCAGATTGCATAAACTTTAACTGGCTGCTTAGGGCGTTTTAATTGGAGAAAGCGCCAGCAACTTTTGTATTACCTGTAAAAGTTCTTCGACATCAAATGGTTTAAATACGATATCGATGCTGGGTGTTTTTAATTCATCAATCCTATCCTTTAATTCGTGTTCTGCGGCTGTACAGAGCATGAGGGGAATTGATGCTGTTTGAGGATTTCTTTGGAGCAGTTCCAGAAACGTCCATCCTTCTTGTTTGAGTCCGATCATCAGATCCAGAATAATCAGATGTGGTTGAATGCGCTCAACTTCAGTCACATCGCTATATGCGATGTCTGTTGCGTGTACCTCGTATCCTTCTGTTTCCAGAAGTAGACGGTAGAGCTCTAGTATATCGGGCTCGTCTTCAATGACAAGTATTCGTGTGGTCACGTTTATACCTCATAATTTGATTGCACTCAATGCCCCTGGTTGGTGGCTATTGTTTGCAGCGAAATACTACAGATAAGATGTCTTATTATAATACATACCTGATCCGTGAGGACAGCTATTGAGTCTTTTGTATCAGGCCTCTTGCTGCCCTCTGTCACATTGGGTTGAACCCCGGCCCCTGGTCTCCTGCTATTTTATATTGATAAGTTCTCATGTATTGAACAGTATACCAGAATATGAGATCCTCTGCGTACCATTGATTTGCGCACAGTGCTTTTTACTGTTCGTCCAGAGATCACGAGCAAGCGCTACGCTGTACATGTACCCTCTTGCAGATGTGGTGTGTATTGGGCGGCCGCGGCCGCCCAATACACACCACATCTGCAACCCGGCGCCGCAGGCGCCAAAGAGGAACATTAAAAAGCCCTGATTTGCTTATTATATGAGCTATTTGGCTCATCTATGTACATAGATGAGCATTTATGTTATGGTTGTGTCATAGTCTGGGTGGAGCTTGAATGGCATGTTCAGCTTATAATACTGTGTACGGCCATTCACAGGATTGCACTTTCTGGATAGCCAGGTCGATTTTCATAGTTGATAGACCGAAATTATAGTAGCCCAGCTGGGCTATTGAATAAATGTGCCAGTAGCAGTCGTAAGTCAAGGTACTCAAGCAGTTTTTATGGCCCTTGCTCACTGCTATGGAGCAGAATATGGTTTTTGCAGCGTTGCCTATTATAGTACCAGGGAGCATAAAATAGCAGCTCTGACTGGCCTGGTACCCTTTTTGCGCTAATTGGTTACCTCTGTAATCCTCCCTCGTATTAGACAAGTGTAGCGTTTGCGTAAGCTAATATTGTGAGCATCTGAAGATGTAGACATATTGAGTGTAGAATAATTATATGAGTAAAACGATAGAAACTGGGCAACCAATATCAAAGCAGTCAGGGGGTCAGAGAAATTCTCAACCCTGGTTTATGATCTTTTGTGTGCTGGCTTTTGTGGCGTGTATTGTGTTGATTACCACACCTATTGCTCGTCTGGGACACGTGGGTTATACTGGCTTGACAGAAGATATTGCGACTCCACGCAATTTCTCTCCCCCTGCAATGCCATTTTTGACTGGCTGGGGCCGTTGGTTGCCTATGCATTTTTCCCATTCCGATAATGTCGCGATCTACATGACAGGAAACATTGAGATTCTGTTATTGCTGGCGCTGGCTTTTGTTCTCTATACTGTTGCCGCCTACTTTATCGGTAAGCGTGCGACTGTTGAACAGATGCGCTCCTTACGCCGCTGGATGTGGATCGGGGCTATTGTCGCTGGCGTGATTTTTGTGTTGACTCCTGGCATGGCCTCAAAAGATCTTTTTGTGTACGCTGACTATGGCAATCTGGTAGGGGCTCATGGGGCGAATCCGTATTTTTCGACTCCCAGGCAGGTTGCTTATAATGATTTGATCACACATATTGATGGTTGGAGCGATACTCCATCGGCTTATGGGCCCGTCTGGGTTTATCTGGCTGGCTTGCTCTCGCTTATCTTCGGGGATCATCCATTACCTTACTTTTATATTTACCGCTGTCTGGGGTTGGCCTGTCATATATTGAATGTGTTGCTGATTGGGCGTATTTTACGTCTTACCGGACGGTCGGAGCGTACCATAACTCTTGGCATGTTCCTCTATGCCTTGAATCCTTTGATGTTGTTTGAGGGACCACTGGGAGCTCATAACGATGTCTTTATGAGTACGCTGCTGTTGTATGGTTTTTTCCTCTGTTTTCGTGCCAATCAGCTTGGTTTTACGCGCTTTAAACATTATTGGCCGGCGATCGTGTTTTTGACCCTTGCTGTGCTGGTAAAGTTTACCTCGATTCCGGCTATTATCTTTTTCTTGCTTGTGCTGGCCGCTAAAACTCTGGGTACACCCCATACGCCGTTGCGCGAGATGCCCTGGCTGGCTGCCTTGAAAAATGTAGTCATTGCTGGTGGCCTGTTCGTAGTCATTGCCCTGGCTGCATATTTACCCTTCTGGATTGGTCATGGTCTGGGGGAGATTGTGCATAGCTTTGGCACACCACCATCTTCCAGTGGCGCTCAGAACTCCTTGATGCGGGTAGCGATGAACTGGCTCTATGTGCACCCGAATACGTCTATCCCGGTCGTTACCTTTGCGGCACATGCCATGGCTAACCGGGGCTTCTGGAGTAAAGTAGATGTGCTGGCGATGGGGATCGCTGTGCTGGCCGGTATCTGGTATACCTGGCGCTCACCTTCAATGCGGACCCTGATTGTGGGTAGCCTGGGAATGATGACGATTATCCTTATCGTCACTCCCTGGTTCTATTCCTGGTATGTGGTCTGGCTGGTCGCTCTGGCTCCGGTGGCACTATCCTTTTCCTTAGGCCGCCTCACACGCGCTCTGGTAGCTTTCTGCCTGGTTTTCTCTGCCAGCGCTGTGTTCACTTATATGAACCTGGCCTTCTTCCGTATCGTCGGCTACCAGCTGGCAATGCGCTACACCTTGATGATGGCGCCGCCTATCATCGCAGCTTTGATCGTCTACTTCTCTGCTCGCGCACGTCATAATCAAGCCCTGGTAACAGCAGAACTGCCCACATCCTCAGATCCCGAGAATGCCAGTATCGCAACAAGATAAAATTTTACATCTAATCAAGCCATACAAAAGCGGTCCTACCAGGCAGGACTGCTTTTGTATGGCTTGATACATCAGTCCTGTAACATTTCTTTCTCCATAGAGGCATGATAGACTTTTTATTGGTAATAAGATTATGTAAAGGGCGTTCTATATTTATGAAAAATTGTTCTTGTGGTAATTGTGAAGAATGTCGTGTGCGTGAAGCACTCTTAGAATTTGCGCGTCAGCGTAACTATGCAGCCTTTGAATGGCTACCAAGTTCAACCATCGTTGGTAATGAGAAGAGCTGGAATGCTTTTGCACGTACCCATACTGTCCGCGAGTTATTCTGGGTCTTGCATGTAGCTAAAGAAGCAGAAGGATATATCTCTGCTTTAGGTTCGGCCCTGTAGCGAGGCTTGCCCCCGCTTGCCTCCCCGGCCGGTTCTATATAGAAAAGGCCAGGTATTTAATCAATAATGCCCTGGTCTTTTAATGTATCCAGAATGATTTGAAGCACGAGTGAGCAGCGGCTGCGCTCCTGGTAGCTCAGAAAAGCGGTTTCTGCGATTTCATTGGCCGCCTGGATGTGGCCTGTGTAGCTGGCCTGATAGCAGGTGGTTTTCACCATTATGCCCTCAGGTTTGCCATGGGCCTGGGCTTCAAAGGTGCCCAGATAACTGATTGTCTCAGGCTGTAGCTCAACGCTCAGCTCTTCCTGAATTTCACGTAGTAGGGCCTGCTGGTCAGTCTCCCCCTCTTCACGTTTTCCTCCCGGCAGATAAAACAGATCTTTACCCTGTGAACGGGTCACTAGAATTTTACGGTCCACAATATGTATCCAGGCCAGCTTATCAATACTATTTGCCATCTAAATTATGTCTATCCTATCCAGATTAGTAATATTTTTGTGTGTATACACAGCTCTATTGTATCCAGTGAAACGCTGCCCGGTCAATTTTAACCGGGCAGCGTTTCATCATCTGTAGAGATTTATTGACGTTGACAGGCTATTAATACATTGTCATTCGGGACCTCAAAAGCAAAGAAGGCAATACTTTCCCCATCTCAAAAACTAAAGCAAACCTCTTTTTACCTTTATCCTGAAAGGGGCCACGCCAGAGGTTTGCCTTATACTGATATTCTTTTTGCGTACTAAATTGTTGGTATATTTTCTTGTGAAAGAAAGCCGTAATCCTAGGAGGATCTTTGTGCTTTGATTCCGTTGATAACTGTACGCACATCATTGACAATGGATACAATCGCGCTATCTTCATCTTTCCATGCCGAGACTGGCCTTTTCTCGCGTGGCAATGGATAAAGACCACCGAAGAGCCGATCTTTTTCCCAATCTGCGGTTTCGGATACGATAATAGGTATTACGTGAGTCAAGCCTTTGCTGCGCCTATTTATAGCTGGTCGAAGCTCATTTTCATAGATACTGTCGGAAAAGAGAAAATCTTTACTTACCAGCAGTAGTACAATGTCTGCAGTGTCGAGGTAGTGAACTTTTTCGATAATATTATCTCCGGCTGTTGTGCTGTTTGTGTGCCAGATGGTAATATCGCCGTTCCGTTTCATGGTAATGAAGTGTTTTTCCAGGTTTTTTCGGAATTTTTCATCTTCAGGTGCATAAGATATGACAATCGAAACTGGTTCATCAGCTTTTTTCGATTTAAGCGAGCCTGTCTCTTGAGATTTTTCATCTGATAGTGGTGCTGGCTGGGCTACCAGGTCGCGCCAGTAAGCCTGATTGGCATTCAGCCCTGTACGTACAAAAAGCTGTGGAATATGTTCTGCTGGAATATTTTTGATCTGGAGTTCGATAAGACCCTGTTCAAATGAATTCTGGATAGAGTTGCCAAAACCTAATGCTTGATAAAAAGCTGAAATGAAGCTTATCGCTGCTTTATCGTTGATAGGGGCATCCATGCCAATTACAAAATCTATTTCTTGAGCTATTACTTCTGCTTGTGTGGCTGAATTGCAGGCGTTCAGAATGACAAGCTTCACCTCATTTTTGAAAAATTTCATAAGAGAATGGAACGCTGCATCAGAAACTGGTTTAATCGATCGATCCTGTCCTTCCAGCACAAATTCACCGCTCTGTGTGCCATGGCCGCTGAAATGAACAATTTGAGGATGATGGCTATTCATAAAATACAGTAGGTCGCTATCTCTAACAGCCCACTCGCTTTCCACTCTGAAATTATCGCGATAAGTGGAACGTTGAATATATTCTTTGATGGATCGATTTTCATTATCTAACTGTAAACTTTTTGTTCCATGTGGGGAGGCAGCCAGGAAGAGTATTTTTACAATCTCGTTGTTATCCACAAGCATTTTCCTCTCAAAGATCATGATGCTGAATTTGCAGCATTATTGTAGGACACATGGAGATAACAAGTCAAGGATTTATATGTATATATGTAAACGCTGCACTTAAGCCAGAAGTTGATGAAAATAATATATTGTTTTCACGATCAATAAATTCCATCAACAAATTTAATTTAGGACCCAAGAAAAAGAAACAATAAAAGCGAAAAAGACAAAAGACACCATAGATGCGACCCTCTGCGGTGTCTTTTGTCTTTTTCGCTTTTATTCATGGGTGTTTATGATTGGAATATTAAAATATTATGTTTGATAAATTGTAAAAGAGGTGAATAAATATGAAGAGAGGCTATGTTGTATTTGCTACAACATAACCTCTCTTGATGTTTTTGGATGGTGTGTTTTAGCGGCCCTTAACAACTAACGTGTGGGCAGCTTTGTCACCCAGGCGCTGCTTCAGAGGAGAGGTCCAGATGAAGATAGCACCCAACAGATATGCGAACAAACCATCAATAATGCGCAGCAGGTTGCGGATGAGCGACTCTGACCAGCTGATGGGAGCTCCATCCTGGCGTACAACGCGCAGCCCCAGGATTTTTTTGCCCAGTGTGGCGCCCATGGTTGCTTCCAGGATAATAAAATAGAGGAAGTATAAAATTGTATCTACACTCGCTCCCAGGATGACTTGTTTTGTACCTAAGATTGCGGTAATGATGCCGCTAACGATGCCGATAATAATACCGTCAATAAGTACAGCTACGAAGCGGATTCCTACGCCTGCGTATGCCTGTGGGACGGCCTGTACATTTTCCTGTGCATATGGGGTTTGCATCTAAGACCTCCAGTGTTTTTCAGATGTTCTGAGAATAAAATATATAAGCTCTTCTTGAAGAATACAGTAATGTATTTATATTGTCAATAATATCGATTGTGTCAGCTTATATCAATTATATTCTTAAAAAATTTTTAATTGGAGTAAGACAATTTTTGTGATAAAAAGATTATAACTATCTGGTTATTCACGTCAGGTTGTCTGGAGCAGTGTTCAAAAAGAAAAAGTTGTGCGGCAAGATACTCTTGTTTTTGATGAGGCGATACTACTCATGTGGTTGATGATTCGTGTAAGATAACATAGTGCCTCATCGAGATGAGACGCTCTATTGTCTATGCATACGGTATAGTAGTGAAGGAGTAGTAAGTTATGCAGATTAAACGTCTTGGTGGTACGGGTCTGAAGGTGAGTGAGGTTTGTCTGGGTACAATGACGTTTGGCAATCAGGCGGACCAGGCGACGGCGTTTGAGATTATGGATACGGCTGAGCAGGGTGAGATCAATTTTTTTGATACGGCCGATGTCTATCCTGGTGGTGAGAAGGCTCTGGTGGGGGTGACCGAGGAGATTGTGGGGAATTGGTTGCGTGAGCGCAATGCACGCGATCGTATTGTGCTGGCTACAAAGTGTTATGGTAAGATGGGGCCGTATCCAAATGATCAGGGCTTAAGCCGCCGTCATATCATTGCGGCCTGTGAGGCCAGTTTGCGCCGTTTAAAGACCGATTATATCGATCTTTACCAGGTGCACCAGTTTGATGCCGGGGTACCTCTTGAAGAGACCTTGCGGGCATTGGATGATCTGGTGCGTGCTGGTAAGGTGCGCTATGTTGGCTGCTCGAACTTTCCTGCCTGGCGCCTGGCTGATGCCTTATGGACCAGTAAAGTTAATGGGCTGGAGCGTATCGTCTGTGTGCAGCCTCGCTATAATATGGCTTTTCGCATGATCGAAGATGAGTTATTGCCATTGTGCCAGGAGCACGGCGTTGGGGTGATTGTGTATAATCCGCTGGCCGCTGGTGTATTGACTGGTCGCTATGTGGAGAAGCCAGAAGCGGAGACGGGCACGCGCTTCAAGTCAAAGAATCCCAATGACTTGTATCGTCGCCGTTATTGGAATGAAGCCCTTCATGAGCAGGTGAAACAACTCGCAGAATTTATGCAGGGTCGTGGTAAGCAGTTGACCCACGTAGCTGTGGCCTGGGTATTGTCCCAGCCTGGTGTTACTTCAGCTATTCTTGGTGCTAGCCGACCTGAACAGCTCACAGAGAGTCTGGGTGGCGTTGGCTTGACCCTGGACGAAGAAGAATTGCGTGCCTGTGACGCTATCTGGTATAACTTACCACGCATTCGCGATAAAGAGATTGCTCGCCGCTAACATCATCGCCTGATTGCTTAAAGCTACGTAGAGAAGCTCCAGGGGAGCGCGCATATCTGGTATCCCCGAAATTTCTCTGCGTGGCGTCATAATAACTGCAACGATGCTGTGTGCCATATCTACTAATTTGCTGGTCTTGAACAATATTTTTTAGGAGTGACCATACATGAAATGGATGATTGACATTACCTTCAAAGAAGGTTCCCAGGCTGAGGTAGGAAAATTAGTGCAGCAGGAGCGTCAACATGTGGTTGAGGGCAAAGCACAAGGCTTGATAGACACTTTATATCTCAGTGCCCCTGATGCCGCGCGCCCTCAAGCCTGGCTGATCGTTAACGGTGATAATGAAGAGCAGGTGCGGCAATATCTGTCCACTTTCCCGATGTTCCCTTACATGACGCCAACCATTGTAAAGCTAAGTTAGCCGGATCTTATATTTGCCTGCCTGTTGCGATAATAACTAGATGGTATGCTGGCCTTGCCAGAGGATACGTTCATCAGCGTCCCGGGCCAATGCACTGGCGATATCGTCCAGCCGCATATAGATCTCCCAGCGCTCCTGATGTGTATGCTGCGCAATCTGGCCAGCTAACCCTTGCTCAAGGTCTGCGTCGCGTTTGCCCTTCCAGATCGTATCTGCGAATGCGACCAGCATATCTTCTAGTGTTATCCCTGGCTCGTTTTGCCAGCGGGCATGTGTACGGGCAAAACGCGCGTATGCAACGGGCAGATCCGTTGCCAGCAATAATTGAGGCCCCACCTCTTCATGTTGAGTGCCCGGACCCGACAATTCAGCCGTATGCATTGTCTTTCCAATGTCATGCAGCGCGCTCCCCAGCAGAACCGCCTCTCGGTCGTATGCCAGCTCAGGCCAGCTATCCAGCAGCAATTGTGTAAGCGTATACGCCACATCATGCACCACCGTTAAATGCGCAATCAAGCGTGGCGCAGCCCCATATTGTTTCAATATTCGTAGTGCCTCCGGAGGCAATTGGCGAAATGACATAATAACCCTCTCAAAATTGAAGAAAAAGCAAGCAGAAAAAATGATTCTAATTTGTGGCTTTCCTTCATGTTCTTTATAGCCATACCAGTATACGCAGCTGTATGTTATATTGGTAATTAGCTATTTAAATGTATTTTACACTGAGCTGGTAAGGAGTTATTGTGTGCAATCATTAAATATTGTTTTCACTGGAAAAAATCAGGTGGAAGTTTATAATGAAGCGATACCTGAAGTTGGTCCAGATCAATTTTTGCTGCAATCTACGAAGTCTTTGATCAGCACTGGTACTGAAGGTATTTGTTTGGGGCGGCTTTTTGAGCCAGGTACCCATTGGGATAACTGGGTTAAATATCCTTTTCATACTGGTTATAGCCTGGTTGGTCGCGTGGCTGCGGTGGGTAAGGATGTACAGCATGTGCGTGAGGGGGAGCGCGTTGCCTTGCGGCTGACGCATAATCAATATAAGGTGGTATCGGGTAAAGAGATTGTTTATCACATTCCTGATGCGGTATCGGATGAGGATGCGGCCTGGTTTCATCTGGCTACGATTGTGCAGAATGGTGTGCGCCGGGCGCAGCATCAATTGGGCGATACCGTGGCGGTGATTGGCCTGGGACTGCTAGGACAATTGGTGGTACAGTATGCCAGGTTGTTGGGGGCGCAGCAGGTTATCGCGATCGATGTGGCTGAGAAACGCCTGGAACTGGCCAGTAGCCATGGCGCGACTACGGTTTTGCCTATGGGGGTCGCTGAGGCGCGTGAGCATGTTTTAAACCTCACCGAGGGTAAAGGCGTCAATATCGTTTATGATGTGACAGGGGCGGCTCCAGTCTTTCCGCTGGCCCTGGGCCTGGCCCGCAATTTTGGCCGGGTTATTTTATTGGGCGATACTGGCAATCCTGCTGCCCAGCATCTAACGGGAGACGTCATTACTCGCGATCTGACCATTATTGGCGCTCATGATAATAATCCGCCCACTGTTTCAACCAGCCATGCCTATTGGTCTCATTTGCGTATGGGTGAGTTGTTTTTTGATTATGTTGGACGTGGTGATCTACGTGTCAACGATTTAATTACTCATCGTTATGCTCCTACTGACGCTCCTGAAGCGTATCGATTACTGCGCGAGGAGCGTGCGACCGCGATGGGCGTGCTTTTTGATTGGACTCGTCTCTAGTCAAATGTGGGCTGGTTCCGTTTCTGATGATCTGGACCAGCCCTGAATTGGGAGGTTTTGTGAGATGACTACACGTATTGCGGTAGCCCAGTTGAAGTCTAATGTCGATCCCGCGCAAAATTTAGTCCGGGCCATTGATACTATCAAGCAAGCCGCTAGCCAGGGAGCACAGCTGATCGTTTTTCCTGAAATATTTATGGCTTTGCTGGCAAAGGAGAACTTTAATGCCGCCTATGCTCGCGGGGTGTCGCAAGCGTTGGATGGCGCTTATGTCTCTGGCCTGCGTCGCGCTGCCGAGCAAGCAGGTATCTGGGTGGTGAGCGGTATGCTGGAGACGGAGACTGCCCATAAAACTTCCCACAAGACCTATAACACCACGGTGGTGATCGATGATCACGGGAGTCTGCTCGCTTTTTATCGTAAAACCCATCTCTATGATGCCTTTGGCTTTCAAGAATCAAATGTCTTTGCCAGTGGTGAGCAGCTATTCGCGCCCCTGGAGACTCCCTTTGGACGCATGGGATTGTTCGTCTGCTATGAGCTGCGCTTTCCTGAGATTGCGCGCTATCAGGCTGAGCAGGGGGTGGATTTCTTTGTTATGCCTTCGGCCTGGGTGATAGGCGCGCTCAAAGAGATGCACTGGCAGCATCTGGTGGCGGCGCGGGCGATTGAAAATACCGCCTATATGTTTGCCTGCGATCAGGTTGGCAATAATTATCTGGGCCGCTCCTTGCTGCTCGATCCGCTCGGGGTTGTGCTGGCCGAGGGGACTGAAGGCGAATGTCTGCTCTATGCTGAGATGGACCCGCAGCGCCTGCTGGCGGCGCGCCAGACGCTCCCAGCCCTGACCCATCGTCGCCCTGCCCTCTTTACCCGCAACTAATCGCCTGGTTGCTATTCAATCGCTTACCGAAACTGGCAAGCGTTCGGCCACCAGGGTAAAGGTCTTTGGGATGCCCATGTCGTCGATTTTGCTGTTGGGTTCCTCTTCCAGACGACGAATGAAGAGGCCTGCTTCCGCGAAGGCGGTGACAATTTCGCCCAGGCTCCAATAGCGCAGGTAGACTTGCTGGGAGGCTTTGTGTGTTTCAGCTGCTAAATGTTTGCTGAAGGCTACATTGGTTGTGTGCAGGCTTTTGTCGAAATAATTGCCGCTTACCTTGTGCTTTTTGCTGCTCGATTTGAGCAATTTGGTTGAGACTGGATGGAAATCCTGTAAAATTAGGCGCCCACCAGGACGCAGTAGGCGCTCTACTGTTTGGGCCAGCGGGGCTAAATCTACGAAGTAATGCAGGATTCCAAGCTCCATAAAGACAAGCTCATAGCTGTGGTCTAATTCTTCTGTGGGCAGGTTGAGGACATCAGCTACTATGTAGCGTAGTTGAACCCCGGCTGCGGCTGCAACCTCATGGGCATATTGCGCGTTCTCTTGCGAGATATCCACGATGGTGACCTGGCCTCCCAATACGGCCAGTGCGATGGCTTTGGTCCCATGTGAGCCCAGCAGGTTGATGATTTTTTTACCTTCAATAGCGGGTAGATATTTGTTGAGCGAGGCCAATCGTGCCAGGGGGTCCTTTTTAATGCGCTCTGCCAGTACCTGTGGAGGACCATGGCGCTGTATCCAGGCATCATAGGCTGCTTGATTCCAGGCGGCCTGGTTGAGCTGGCTATTGTGTTGCTGCAACTGACGAAAATAGTTTTGGAGGGCCCGGCTATCTGGATGCTCCCTGGGGAGAGAGTGTAGATAGTAGTCCAATCCCTTTACCCAGATAGTTCTGTTTGTATGCACTATTTCTAAGCGATCGGGATCCGTTACCACTACTGTATTTAAATAGGCATAGAAAGTTATAGTTAAATTCTGGTAGTGAACCTGGAAGCTTTCACAGTCTGCCCGGCGATTTTTCTCTTCCTGTGCGCCAAATACCTCATAAACACGCTGCGCCAGGTCCCATTGAATGGATAACTCCAGGCGATCGGGCGCAGCCTGATCCTGTTGCGTCACGATGCCCTGGGCAAACAGCGCGGACGATCTTATTAATGTATAGTCAGCTTTTATGCTCCCTAGTTTATCGAGCACCACAAAAAGTGTTTCCCACCAGGCAGTTTCGGATGCCAAAATCTTCACCTCCACAATGATAGTGATTTCCATTTTATCCCATCTCTCCAGGAATAGAAAGTTGAAAGTTTGTGCCGCTAGAGAGCTATCGCACCCTATAAAAAACACCTGATAGCTATCTGTGCTATCCCCTGATATTTGCTTGTCTTCATCGTTGCATTCAGTTATACTACAAAGTGATTGAAACATAATAATGTATGGCCACGCCGTTCTAAATTATGTTGCTTTGTTATTATTGGAGAGGATTATAACTTTCTCATGAATCAGAATCCTGAACAGCCGCAGCAAAATAATTATACCCAATATCCTCAGTATGATCCGACGCAGGCGGCTCAATCACCTTACGAACCGACGCAGGCGGCTCCCCCTTCTTATCCAGGGAATCCGGGTTATCCTCCACCTTCTACCGGTGGTAATAGCGCGCCTGATTATATGCCACAATCGCCTTATAGCCCGCAGTCACCTTATCCGCAGTCTGGACCTTATCCACAGCCTGGAACTTATCCGCAGTCTGGGCAACCGAATCCTGGTGGGATGTATGCGCCGACAGATCCTTATAACCCTCCGGCGGGCACTCCACCCTATCCAGGTTATCCACCTGCACCTAAGAAGAATCGAACCTGGCTCTGGGTTACATTGGGGATTGTCGGTGTACTACTGGTTGCTCTCATTGCGTCCTGTGCGATATTTGCGAATGCCATGACGAAATTTACGCAATCAGTGGCTACTACCACACCTTATACCTATGCAACCCCAGTGACGCAACTCCAACTGCTACAGACTCGAATACTCCTACTCCTACAGGTGGACAAAATGTCAGTGGTGGAGATAGTGGTCAGGTACGGACCCTGCAGAATGTGGACTGCACCCTGTCTCAGGTGAAGATCATTCCAGGTGATGACTATGCACAGCCCAAGGCGGGCACACAATTTGTGCAATTCCATGTTAAAATTGTCAACCATAGCAGTGAGAAGCAGCACTATAATCCTCTTGATTTCAAGTTGCTGACTTCAGATGGTAAGTCGACGACCCATTCGTATATTGTACCTACTAACTACGATACCCAGCTGAGTTTTGGTGATTTAGATCCTGGCCAGAACGTTGAAGGTAATCTGATATTTGAGGTGCCGATTAATGATCATGGAGCCACTATTAGCTGGAACCCGGTCGCTAATGAATTCTCAGATAATCCCGGTCAAGCTAAGTGGAAGCTAGGATTGTAATTTTTTAATGTAGTTTCCTCTTAAGATACGCCTGAAACTGTTATCTTGTGTGGTGCAAAATATGCGCTTTGCGCTCATTTTTGCACCACACAAGATAACTTCTTATCTCTTTTTTTAAGAATGGATTGACATGCGGGTGAGCGCATTTTCAAAAGAGACATCGATATTGTCGTCGCCCGTCACATAGCGCCAGAGTTTGGCTCGCTGCATATGCTCAAGCCGTGCCTCATTGCCTTGCCAGGCCTGGTATCCCTTTTGGATAATCTGGGCCACTTCGGGACTGGTATAGTCGTCGGTATTGAAGAGCCCTCGTTGGACCTGCCCGGGACGCAGGCGTAGCTTAAAGACATAGCGCGTCTGATCGGTTCGATTTGGCTGGGCGCAGTGCCAGATGCCGTGGTGCATAAAGACGATGGTGCCACCGCTAGCTTCTAGCTGCCGTTGTCCCACGATATTTTTATAGCGGGCAATGCTGGCCGTGTTGGTTTTGCGCAGGTGCGAGCCTGGTAAAACCAGGGTTGGCCCCATTTCTGCCGGCGCGTCGTGCGCAAAATAGAAGGCCTGCACATCGAATGCATAGGGACGTACATCAATGATCGAGTCAGCGTGCCATTCCTGAGCTTTCAGGTGCCTGGCTTTGACAATATGCAGGAATGAATGATCATAGACCGGGTTGACACCCACAAAGCTCTGAATGGCTCCCTTTACCTGTGGCTCCTCAAAGACCTGGCGCAGCACATCAGTCTGGTGCCAGAAATTATAGCCTGGTCCATCCCAACTTCTCTCTGCCTCCAGTACCGCGGCATTCAAATCTTTGGGTACAATATTTTCCACTATTAGAAAGCCGTCAGTAAAACGTGCCATTTGTTCTGCCGTTAGCAGATGATGTCGTTCTACTTTACTCATGAAGCGCCACCTTTCGTTCCAGGACATATTCATAGGGCAGATTGCCGCTTTCGTGCTCATGTCCGGGTACTATCTGTGGCAGCACTGCCAGTTGGATTACATTCCAGCCCGCGCGCATCGCTGCCAGCACAGATGCATAGGGCGGCTCTTTTTCATCACCAGACTGCATTGGTAACGCATCCTCTGCGCTGGCCCCATCATAGAGCGCCCAGGCAATCGTGGCGGATGCCAGATCGGACGAAGCTAGATGCAGAATGAGTATTTGTTGTCGCAGCTCGCTCATCTTCGAGACCTCCTCATCATGTTTACCTTTATTGTGTGAAGAACGCTGTGGCGTTGTTCTCTTGTAAAGATAACCTTTTCTTGACTCTAAATCCTATCCTGAGATCCGAACTATTTGTGTCTTATCCCGACTTCTCTCTTTTTTCCCTGATTCCCGTTTGCTTGTATAATTTTATAGTTCCTGTGCGGGTGTGCGCTGGCGCGCCCGAGCTGTTTTTGTAGTGTGGTGTAGAAAATGCGCCTCGGCGCATTTTCTACACCACACTACAAAAACAATGTTGAGCGCCGCAGGTGCGAGGCGTTAGTGAAATGATGAGAATAGACTATGGCTATAAATTGGAGGCAGATCGATAGATGACTGATACAATTCATATCCGGCTCCTCAACTATCATGTCCTGTTGCTACGACCGGAGCAGTGGCGGCTCCCATTGGTGCAGAGCCACTTCTGGCGTTTCTACATGAATAATGATGATGGCGCCTTGTTAGGCTATCAAGGCGCCTCTTATCCGCTAGCGGGCGGAAAACTCTATGTCATTCCAGCTGAAGTACGTTTTAGCGCCCAGCTGGCCCATCCACTCAAACATTTTTTTGTGCATTTTGATGTACTTGGCCTTTCACCCATTATTTATCGTGAAGTCTTTGCCTCCCCTATTTGTCTGCCCGCTACTCCATCATTAGTGCAGATGGTAGAGACCTGTATTCAAGAAATGGAAGCGCAAAAGCAGGAGGGATTGGTCCTGGAGTTGCGCCTGAAGGCTATCCTCTACACGGGGCTGACTCAATATTTACAACAGATACCAGTGGCTACTTTGCAGCGCTATTTTCAATTGATGACCGCTTTAGAGCCGGTCCTACCTGCCATTGAGTATGTTGATACCCATCTGGCTGAACCTTTACTCTGTAAAGAATTGGCCAGGCTTTGCCATATGAATGTCGATTATTTTAGTCGCCGTTTCCGCGAATGTGTAGGGCAAACGCCAAATGCCTACATTCAACTGCAGCGTGTTAAGCGGGCCGAGCAACAACTGCTGCTCACCAATGCCAGTATTGAGCAGATTGCGACCCAGCATGGTTTTGGGAGTCGCCACTATTTCTCGCGCATCTTCGCTCGTCATACTGGCGTCTCGCCAGCTGCCTATCGTAAGGGGTTACTGGGCAATTAGTGGCATGTACAATTGTAGTCAGTGCCGCTTAAAACACTTTTAGTGGAGTCGCTGCTTTTTTGTAAAGCTTTATTCTCTTCTAAACTTTTTCTTCAAAGGAAGTTCAGACATATGGTATACTTCAGACGTTATGGTGGCCCGTGGCTAGCGCGTATCTGTTCGAATGACATATGTGTATTTACTAATGCTGAAGGGGAATACTTTATATGATGGATGTACAATCCTCGCGTTTATCCCTGGTACCTCTGACTGCGTCTCTAATCAGGCTCTTTTTCTATGATCGTGGCGAAATGGCGAAGATTCTGGTCGCTCAGGTTCCTGAAGATTGGCCGGGCCCCGATTTTGAGCCTGTATTACCACTATTGCTGGATGGTTTTGAACGTGAACCTGACCATGAAGCATGGGACGGTGCCATTGTGCTGGAGGGCGATGAGCGTGTGTTGATTGGGGCGATGGGGTTGAAGGGTGGACCTGATGAGGAAGGAACGGTGGACCTGGGCTACAATATACTGCCCGCTTATCAGAATCAAGGCTATGCGACTGAGATGGCGCGGGCTCTGGTGGCCTGGGCTTTTGAGCGGGGCGATGTGCATAAAGTAATTGCTGATTGCTTGCCTGATAATCAGGGCTCTATTCGCGTACTGGAAAAGCTCGGTATGAAGCGCGAGCCGCCCGAAGACGATATGCTACGATGGAGCCTCACCAAAGAGGAATGGCAGCTTGCTCAACACTGATATGTTGCTGATCCTGAAATTGATCTTGACCCCTTTTTTTACCGGTGTGGTGAGTGCCGTAGGGCGTCGCTGGGGATCACAGGTGAGTGGCTGGTTGATAGGACTCCCTTTGACCGCGGGCCCTATCTCTGTGTTTTTGGCGTTAGAGCACGGTAGCTTTTTTGCGTCGCATGCTGCTCATGGAACATTGCTGGGCGTCGTTTCGCTGGCCGCGTTTTGTCTGGCCTATAGTTGGAGCTCCTGGAAGTTCAACTGGCCAATCTCATTATTGATTGGCTGGCTGGTTTTTGCTATTGCCACCTTTCTCTTAATGCCTCTCCAATTGCCACTACTGGTCTCATTTATCGGCGTTGTCTGTATTTTGCTCCTGACCCTGGTGTTGTTTCCACGAGAAATAGCCAGTGCCAATGCCAGTCAAACAGTTTCCTCTTCCCGCTGGGAAATCCTGGGCCGTATGGTGACGGCCACCATTTTCGTCCTGCTTTTGACTGCCAGTGCCAATCTACTGGGACCTGTTTTGAGCGGCCTGCTTGCTCCCTTTCCATTATTTGCTACCATCCTTGCCGTCTTCGCACATCATTTCCAGGACGCGGGCTCGGCGCGGCGCGTCTTACATGGTTTAATCTTTGGGGCCTTTGCTTTTGCGACCTTCTTTCTGGTTATCGCACAGTATCTGCCCACCTGGGGATTAGCCCTGACCTTTACCGGTGCGATCGTGACAGCTCTGCTTGTTCAGGGTTGCTCGTTCTGGATTCTAAAAAGCTATGAGCGTAAAAAGCGCAATCTATTCAGGTCCGTGACTATTGACCGGGATTAAATTTCCTACTCTTTGTCATTTCTGGCTAGCCTTATGCCTTTTCGTGTTACAATTTTAATATATTTGCATGTGCAGCAAGAAAATTTGTTGAAAAGAGGGATCTTTATGGCTAAGCAAAAGCAACGTTCGGCCTCGCAGCGCCGGGAGCAGATACGTCAGCAGCGTTCGACACCATCCAGGACGGAGCGGCAGTCGCGTGGCCGCCAGCGACAGGGTTCAAACCGATCCGGCTGGTGGCTTGTGGGTGGCATTGTGCTTATGGTGGCTATAATTGTGGGTGGCTTTATATTTGTGGCCAATCAGGAGGCGCAGCAAGCAAAAGTCGGTAGCGATGCCGCTTTTAAGACCATTACCACGGTGAAGCCAGATGTCTTCTCGCGTGTTAATAAGGGAACGTTTAGTGGTCAATTGTCAGCGGTAAAAAGCACTCCTGTATTGAAGGGTCCCAATGGCAAACCCGAAATTTTTTATATGGGCGGCGAATTTTGTCCTATTTGCGCAGCTCAACGCTGGGCGGTGATTACGGCTTTGAGTCGCTTTGGTAGTTTTAGCCCTCTGACACCTATTCTCTCGGCCGAGGGCCAGGTTCCTACCTTCTCATTCTATAAATCGAGTTATCACAGCGACTATATCTACTTTGAAGCCAAAGAGGTTAATGATAATACTTCGCCTAATCCTCAGCAACTGGAAGCATTAACACCCGACGATCAGAAGATTGTCGATCAATATGCCAGGGCACCATATGTACAACAAGCAGGCATTCCATTCATGTCGATTGGAAATCAATTTATCTCCGTTGGCGCATACTACTCCGGTACGGTCCTCACTGGCAAATCTTATCAGGACATTGCTACAGGGATTATCGATTCCAACAGTGATATCTCGCGGGGTGTGGTTGGCGCGGCCAATACGCTCACAGCGGCTATCTGTGTGGCGACCAATAATCAACCTGCCAGCGTATGTACGGCCGATCCCATTCCAACCCTTGAACAATCCCTACCCAAAGCCACCGCTACAGGTACCAACCCTACCCGGTTAGCACAGATTGGCCCCATATCAGAGCGAGACGTGCGCCGCATGAATTAAAAACACCCGGCGCGACCCACCGTAGGTGCGACCCTCGGTGCGACCCACCGTAGGTGCGACCCTCGGTGCGACCCACCGTAGGTGCGACCCTCTGCGGTCGCTTGCTCCACCGGTAGTGGAGCCCCGTATCCCCGCCGCTCGGCCCCTCATCTCTCACACCCCGGCCCACGCGGTGCCCAAAATCCACGGTCACTTTTAAGCGACCGCAGAGGTTTGCAACTACGGTTGTATCTACTCAAAAGTGGATATAGAGAAGCAAACTGTGATACCTTTCAATAGGAGAATTCATTTTCTTTCTCTCTATCAAACGAATGAGGATAATGCCAATGCCAAAATTGCGTTTTCAGACAGTTATTCAGCGCCAGCCAGAAGCTATCTATCAAGTGCTGTTGGATCTGACCGGCTATAAAGTCTGGCTGCCGTCTTCCAATATGCATTCAGAGACGACCTTGACCTCGGACTATCCGATACGTGTGGGAACAACATATGTTGATCGCGGCCCATCAAGTGTGATGCAAGGCGAAATTATTGAGCTGGAGCCAGCCAGGAAGATCGTTTTTCGTCAAACCACCAGCCCACAGCGCCGCTCTTTTTTGGCCAGTAAACTGGATATTACCACACGCTATACATTAGAGCCGATCGCAGAGGGAACGCGAGTCAAGAGGGAATTGACCCTCCATGTCGGTGGCCTGTTCTTTGTGCTGCAAGTTGTACTGATACGCCTTATCCGGCAGGAGAATGAGCGCATCCTTGCAGCCTTGAAAAATTATATGGATGCTCGTGTCTCCTGACTGGCTTGTTTGTCGTTAGCTGGTTTAATCTTTGACAGATATAGTCATGTTAGTTGAGCCACCTCTGTTTTGGATATAATGAACCCATTTTTCCAGCCAGATTGTCAATACGATATCAGCCAGTGCATAAATAATAGCCACTGGACCAGCACTTTTAAGTGTGCTATCTAAGGTTACTGTATTCAGCCAGACACGATAGGCGTTGAGATCAATCTGTGCCAGGTGCGTACCATCCTGGCTTAAGAGCGTGGCTAATCCCCGGACCGCCAGTGGATAAATAACGAGGCCTGCGAGTAAGCCTACCAGGACGCCACGGATCAGGGTTACGCGTTGTGGGATGAGCATAACGAGCATCCAGAGTAGCATATGGATAATAGTTGTAGCTTCAGCTCCATATCCAACGGCAATAATAGCTGTGCGATTCATGGTCGGGTTGAATGCGATAGCTGTTGCCAGTATGGTCGCCAGACATCCTGTCAGAATGAGAAATGTAGAGAGAAACAGGTTTTTTATTTGTGCCTGTAGAAGACGGAACATGCTGCATCGCCTTTCTCTTATGCATTCTATATATACATCTATTATCATCTAGCCGACGAGAAAAAGAAAGGGAATTGCTGAGTATTTTCCGCGTGCTTTAGTTCTGATTACAATCTTTGGGACGCGCTTAATTAATGGGTGTTTCGTGCTCTTCAGCATCTGCTTGTGTATCGGCAGACGACTGAATATTCTCCATCAATCTTTGCAGGCGTGAGACCATAATGTAGTCCGCGATGGTATAGAGGGCCGCGATCAACCAGCCACTGGAGAGCATCATCAATAGTGCGATCCAGACCCAGGTTGCCAGGTTACCCTGGTGCGAGAAAGCTATGGCCAGGGTGCTGGTCGCGATCGGATAGATGAGTAATCCTGTGCCGAGGCCAATCAGGATACCTCGGGGGCGCGTTGGTTTGCGTGGACTTAAAATGGCAAATAACCAGAGAAATGTATGGATTACGGTGGCTATGATAGCTCCTGCAAAAGCGCTGACATTAATCAACGTATTGTTGAAATTGCGATTAGAGATATAGAGCGCGATCAGGGTCGTTATAATCGCCAGGAGTACCAGGGTGAGGGAGTAGAGAGCCCCGCTCAGGTTGGCCCGCACTTTTGTCGACATCTGTAAAAAGACCTTCCTTTGTTATTTGCGTGATTATATCTATTATCATCTATGTTACAGAAAAATGGAAGAGAATTATCATATGTTGTGAGGGAGCGCTTTTCCAGATTGGCTGTCATTTGAGCCCCTATTTGGCTGTTGTATCTTGTTATAGAGTTTTCTATAGTTGAATATAGAGATTGTATTCAGGCTATTCTGATTAGCAAAAAGGATGTTTTTCATGCATGGCTTATCCTGGCGTACATTTTTTTCCTGGAAGTATCTGGTCCGTTTTGTCATTCTCGTTGTAGGTTTGTTCTTTTATGCAATTGGCACCACCTGTATTTATCGCTCAGATTTTGGTCTGGGCCCCTGGGATGTTTTGCATCAGGGCATCAGTTTCCACACTCCTCTTTCGTTTGGGACCGCCAGTATCGTGGTGGGGGCCGTGATCATTGTGTGTAGCCTGTTCTTAAAGGTTATTCCTGGTGTTGGCACAATATTAAATATGTTGCTGATTGGCTTATTTGTGGATATGGATTTAAGACTGGGTTGGATACCAGACCTTGGACATACCTCCTGGCTGCTGCGCCTGGCTGTAAATGTGCTTGGCGTGGTAATTGTGGGCCTGGGGACAGCCTTATATATTGCGCCTCGTATGGGAGCTGGTCCACGCGATGGCTTGATGTTGCGCCTACACGCGTTGACGAAGTTTCGTGTGTCAATTGTGCGTGCCACCATTGAATGTAGTGCTTTGCTGATTGGCTACCTATTGGGGGGCACCGTCGGCTTTGGCACGCTGATCTTCGCACTGGGAATTGGACCCGCCATCGAGCTAAGCATGCATCTGCTTAAAAGGCTTCATATTACCGGCTGGTTAGCAGGCCTGGCAGAGCCTCCTGCCTTAGTTGAATCCCCTCAGCCATCCAGTGTTGAGGTCTTGCAACCTTCAGTAGAAAATCCCGCTTGCTAACGGCTTTTACTGACCACTATAGCTAAATCATCATAAGTGCTGGCTCAAAATTATTCATTTTTTGATCAGTTCTAAGCATCACACCCAAAAATACATAAATATGGGTATACATTACTTATAAATTTGTTTTATAGTTAAACCTATGAGGCTGCACTGTAACTACTAGCTGCTCTGCTGAAGCCAGTGCTGTGTAGCTGCTTCGAACTATGTTCTGCCAGATTATTCAGAGAGGAAACTGGCAGAACAGGTACTATAAACATCCTACCTGTCTTACGAGCAGGTAGCCGACATCTTCTCATTGGTTACTCAATTTAGCACATAAAAACAGTTTTTTTCATGTTCCTCTTTGGCGCCTGCGGCGCCGGGTTGGGAGTGTGTGGTGGGCGGCCGTGGTCGCCCACCACCTTCCACACCTGAAAGAGTAGACATCGTATCGCTTGCTCGTGATCCCTGGACGAACAGTAAAAAGCCCTGTAAAAAATTAAAGGGCTTGACAGGGGTATTTTTTTATGCCATTCTATGTACACGTGTACATGTACACGTGTACACGCAGTCTATGGAGGAAATGCCAATGGTGACGAGTGAGCAGGTTGCTCGGCTAGCCGGTGTCTCGCGGGCTACGGTGTCGCGGGCGCTCAATGGATCGCCACGTGTCAGTGCGGAGGCGAGAAAGCGGATACAGGAGGCAATCGCTTCGCTTGGCTATGAGCCTGATGTCGTGGCTCAGAGCCTGGTGCGACAGCGCTCACGAACTATTGCGCTCTGTCTCTTCTATGGCGACCGGAAATCAACAGTCTTCTCAAGCTTTGGTGAGACGCAACATTATTTTTATCTGGATATGTTGCGCGATGTCGAGCAAGAGATCGCGGCCGCCCATTATGATCTGCTTCTTCCTTCATCTCCTTATGCGCAAAAAAACTACGTTCGTAGTTTGCAGATGCGCCACGTGGCCGGTATTATCGCCGTTGCCATGAATCCTGCCGACGCGCGTATCAAAGCGTTGCTAGAGGCAGCTATTCCTACCGTGTTTATTGATAGCATCAGCCAGGGAAAGAATTCTACGTATGTGACTTCTGATAACCTGGAGGGTTCGCGGCAAGCTACCGAGCATCTGATTCAACTTGGCCATCAACGTATCGTGACCTTGATATCGGGGACGGATGGTCCGATTGGATCTGCGCGCCTGACTGGTTATCGTCAGGCATTGCAGCAGGCTGGCCTGCCGATCGACGACCAACTGATCTATCCATCGGGCTGGAATACTGAGGAAGCTTATCAGACGACCCTGACCTTATTGCAAGAACGGCAGCCACGGGACTTTACCGCTATCGTGGCGGGCAGCGATCTGATGGCGATCGGTGTGTTGCGTGCCTTGCATCAACATGGGCTGCGTGTGCCAGGTGATGTCTCTGTGGTTGGATTTGATGATGTGAATCTCTGTCGATATACTGAGCCACCACTCACTACGATTCGACAAAATCGCGCTGCGATGGTGCAGGCTGCTGTTCAACGGCTCATCAGTATGATTGAGTCGGAGGATGAGCAACATGCGTCCGGGCTACCACCCATTATTACTCCGATAGAATTGGTCATGCGGGAATCTACTGGACCGGTGACATTACCAGACCAGGCATAATCTTATGCTCTGACTGGCCCGGCTGCTGATTGTAGCGGAGTTTATTGAGTATGTTCAATGGAGTGAACTGGCTCCGTGGGAGCAAGGAGTTTTTCAACGATGACAAAAATTACTTTTATGGGTGCAGGCAGTACTGTCTTTGCACGCCAGCTCATGACTGATATTTTGAATATCGATGGTCTGAACGAGGGTACTTTTGCCCTGGTGGATATCGATGCTGGCCGCCTGGAACTGGCCCATCAGATTGCTGAGAAGCTGGTGGCGCATAGTGGCCGTAACTGGAAGGTTGAATCTTCTACTAATCGTCGCGATGTGCTGGCCGGCACCAATTTCCTCATCAATACTATCGAAGTTGCTGGCATGGCGAATGTACGCTACGACTTTGATATTCCCATGAAGTATGGTGTCGATCAGTGTATTGGCGACACAATTGGACCAGGTGGTATCTTCAAGGCTTTGCGCACCGGTCCTGCCTGGTTGGACATCCTGCATGACGCTGAGGAATTGTGTCCCAATGCTCTGGTGTTGAACTACACTAATCCGATGTCTATCCTGACCTATGCCGCTCTGACGGCTACCACCATGAAGACGGTAGGTCTGTGCCATAGTGTGCAGGGTACCTCAAAGCAGCTGGCTGGCTACCTGGATGTGCCGTATGAAGAGCTGGAATGGCGCTGTGCTGGCATCAACCACAATGCCTGGTTTACCGTCTTGCGCCACAATGGTGAAGATATGTATCCTCGTCTGCGTGAGCGTATGAAGCAGTCTGAGATCTACGAAAAAGATCCTGTGCGCCTGGAGATTATGCTGCACCTGGGAGCCTTTGTGACGGAGAGTAGTGGCCACTTTTCGGAATATGTGCCCTATTTCCGCAAACGTCCTGAGCTGATCGAGAAATATTGCCGCCCTGGCTATCTGGGTGAAACCGGCTTTTATGCCAACAACTGGCCAACCTGGCGCGCCAATAACGAGCAATATATCAAAGATCTGCTGGATGGCACCAAGGAGCTACCTTTTAAGCGCAGTCATGAGTATGGCTCAGATATCATTGAGGCCGTGACCCAGCATCAGCCAAAGGTTATCTATGGCAACGTGCGCAACGACGGCTTGATTGATAACTTGCCCGATGGTTGTGTCGAAGTAGCCTGTCTGGTCGATCGCAATGGTATCCAGCCCACCCACTTTGGCAAGCTCCCGGAGCAACTGGCGGCCTTGAACAAAGCACACATGAGCGTTCATACCCTGGTATGTGAGGCCCTGCTCAATCGCGACAAAGAAGCGGCCCGCTACGCCTTGATGATCGATCCCCTCACCGCTGCTGTCTGCTCGCCCGCCGAGATCAGCTCCCTCTTTGACGAAATGTGGGAAGCCGAGCGTGAATACCTCCAGGTGTTCGCCTGAGATTATTAAAACTATCTATTCAATAAAAAAGCAGATCGGACCAGAGCAAAGCTCTGGTTCGATCTGCTTTTTTATTGTGTTATCCACTTTAGCGGGAAAAGAGTTTTTTGAAGATAAAGTTAAGGCTACCGAGCACGATAGCTCCAATCACAAACACTTTGAGCAGCGTACCTTTGAACAGGACCGCGATTAATAGGATCAGTAAAATAAGTAGCAAAGGGTTGCGGTACCAGAGCTGAGCCGACCGTTTGCTCATGAAGTAGACCCCGACAAGCAGTGTCAGGTAGAGTGGCAGCAAGAATACGAGGGGAATATGGAATAGCACCACAGGGCTGATAAAGAGGACTGCTGTAGGTAGGAGTAGCCAGGCATTACTATGCCATGGCGCCACATTCCTTTTTCGGTAAGCAATCCAGCAGGCGCCGCTAAAGCCGACCAGCAGGGCCAGGGCCGAAACGATCAATCTGGATGATCCATCCCACAGAGCTGTCAGGCTGAGGGAAGACAAAACGAACAGGCCAGTAATGCTATGCATAAATACATCCTTAAATCGCGTGTATGATTTTATACTATACAAGCTCTTCAAGAGAAAATGCAAGCAGTGCTGCTGGCGCTCTGTTACCGCTACTAGAAAGTTTAGCGTTGCCCTGCTTCAAGCGTGCGAAAATGCTTGATCGCTTCCACAATTGGTGGTATCCCCTGTTCAATTTCTTGTTCATGAACTTCGAACATCAGGGCGGTAAGTTGATCGTCCACACTCAGATATATGCTGCATTCGAGGGTGGCGGTATCCCAGGCTTGTTTATGGGGATGTTCGACTAACTGTGGAAAGTTTGTGCTGGCCAGCGTAAACAATGCATAGCACATATCGGACTCAATTGTCTGCAGTGTAATATGGCGTGCCAGTTGCTGCCGCCGATCCTCTCGCTCCAATCTGGCATAACCTGCACCTGAGAGGACATATTTTTCATCCACCCACTTTGTCGGATCGCCGCCGCGAAAGAGTTGAATGCCCATTTCAATATTGCCATCCAGTTGACCTGCATTGACGCGTTGCTGAAATTGCGTCATCACACGTGTCCGTCTGCGCTGGGCTGCGTTCGCGCCTGCTTCAAAGGCTGTGTGTGCCTCTTCAAATCGATCCAGGTCGCGTAACACATTATTTTGCATGTAGTACGGATCGGGATCTGCTGGATCTAGTTGAATGGCCTGCGCGAGGGCTGTCAGGGCCTCAGCCTCGCGATACATTTCTAGCAGGCTGGCCCCTTATAATAATAAGCCCTGGCATTCTGGGGATCGTGTAGAATGGCTTGTTCTGAGGCGGCCAGGGCTTCTGGATGCAGTTTTAATTGCCAGAGGGCCTGACTTTTCGCGACCCATGTGCTGGCATCGTCTGAATTTAGCAGTAGTGCCTGTTCAAAGGCCTCCAGCGCCCCTACCGGATTATCAAAACGCCGGGCCAGCAGGCTTCCTTTAATCCGATAGAGTTGAGCGTTGGCCGGATCTTGTTGTAGCGCTTGTTTACAGGCTGCCAGAGCCTCTTCATAATGTTTTTGTTGAATTAATGTAGATATATGATTGAAGCTTTCTGATAGAGTTGACTGGTCGTTTGAATTTTTTTCATCTGCCATTGTATATGATCTCCTGTAATGCAAGAGCCGACACCTTCAAAGACACTAAACAGATCATAGCATTCGCCTACAAAGTCAACACTAAGCTGCCCTCTGGCTATTCCTATTCCGGTTGTCCTGCGGATGGCTCATCGATTACCTGTTGGGGACTATGAATCACCTGATAAAAATGCACAGGTGGTTTTCGTCGAATGAAGCGCGTGGTCTGAGAGCTTTTTTGAATGATAACGGTCGAGCCATCCTGGACCTCGCAGTTCCATTGTCCATCTGCTGAGAAGATGCCGCTCTGAGCATTAGTAGCGATTTGAAACTTGATGATAGACCGTTGGGGAATGACCAGGGCTCGATTCTCAGCCAGGTGAGGCGCAATTGGCGTCAGGATACAGGCTTCGACCCTGGGATGCATGATCGGACCTCCTACAGAGAGGTTGTAGGCGGTTGAGCCCGTTGCTGTCGCGAGGATGATGCCATCCCCATAGAATGTGTCAAGATACTGGTTGTCTATCCAGGTCTTTACATATACACCACGAGGCCAGGTGCCGCGCGCGATCATTATGTCGTTAAGCGCCACAAACTCTTGTTGTTCCCCTCCTTGTTTTACAGTGGCATGTAGCATGGCTCGTTCATCTATCCAGACAGATTCGTCGCCATCCAGGTAATATGGCAGCTCATGCTCTAATTCCTGTGGTTCCAGCTCGGTTAGATAGCCGACACGACCAAAATTGATGCCCAGAATGGGGGTACCCTGAGCCGCGTTGAGATGGGCCGCGTGTAGGATTGAGCCATCTCCGCCCAGGACTACCAGCATCTTGCAATCTTTTAGTTGAGGATCGTTCAGTTTATGCTCTTCCCGGCTAAGATTAATAATATATGTATCGTAACCGTGTTGTTGTAATAAAGTAGTCAAATAGGGCACAAATTGCAGGGTCTCAGACTGGTCTTCTTCGTAGAGCAGGGCGATCTTACTCATCATTATTTCCTTTCCCAAACACACTTCATGTATATCTCACATACCACTAAGTATAATGCGTTCCGCCAGTGTCTCCCAGGGACGTGACTCTAACACCGGCTGCTTCAGGCTGGCGGCGGCGGCAATTAACCACTGGCTGTACAGCCACTTGGCGTTGGCTTCTGTTTGCAGTTCTTGCGCTGAGAAATGTGCTGTTCCCGGGCACGTGCCTCAATATTGGCCTGTAGCCTGGCCGCTTCGCTCTCATACAGGAAAACCGTATGTATCTGTCCTTTATCAGTATAGCGCTGCAATAGCGGGCGTTCCACCAGTTCAGGGAGGATATTATCTCCCTCAATAATCAGTGGTGCGTCGGTATCGATATGATTGGCAATCACGATTTCAAGCGCCGGGATCAGTGCCCGGCTGCTGGCGATCAGGCCATCACATAATGTTTCTGCCGCTAACTGCCAGATATGGGAGGTCTCGGCGAAAAAATAGAGGTCGCGCGTCGCCTGTTGTTGCGGCAGAGCTACCTGGCTATGCTGGAAGGCCAGGCGTAGATCATCGACCTGCAGCCAGGGCAGGCCTAGACGTAGCCCTAACTGGCGCGCCACTTCAGTTTTGCCGCTACCTGAGGAGCCCCCGATTAACAATACTTTCCAATCAGTTCGTTGCCATCTATTATTTATTGCTGTGTTCATCTTTCAATGATCTTCTATTAGTATGTACCATAGCAAGAGTTGTTGCCGCTTCTTCACTGATCAGGTAATCAACCGAAAGCTGATATCAATCGCGTTTAACTGATGAATACTACTGATCTAATCTGTTACATGCTTTATTGTTGAGAGGAGTACAGGATGTCACAAGTTGAAGCGTGTTTGCGCTCTATTGGTCAGGATGCGCGGCCATTATCTAAAGAGCAAACGGCCACCATGGTTAATCAATTTATGTTACGCTTCCCATTTACTAATTGGGGCAGAATTGATTGGTCGCAGATTGCGTCACAACTGGATATTGAAAATATAGCTGAAATCATTCCTGGCCTGCAGCGAGCACAAAAAAACCTGCAGGCCCCTGTATATATCATCTGGGATAATGCGACCGTTCCCAGTGTGGAGAGCCGGTTGCCGCAGATATTGGAACATCTGGATGATGTGACCGCCGTCAGCTTTGATACCTGGCTTTTCAGCCCTGTGGTCGGTTATGTAATTGAGTTTTATCACGAGGGCGACATCAAAATAGGCTTCTTTTAAGCCGTTCAGCGCTGAAATCTTTTCTTACCCCTGAGGTATTGCACTTGTTCCCATCGCTAATCAATTACTCCTCTAATGGATCTGGCTACTGGCCGTTAACGGGCCGGTAGCCATTGTGTAGCTTTATTTTTGTATATATTGATTAATCTTTTGCGCCAGCCGGTTGGCAATGATCTCCATTCCTAGATCTGAGGGATGGACCAGGTCTATTGACAGCCCTGCGGTTGTGAGGAGCTCGTTACCGGGTAGATAGATCAGCCTGGGCAGCCGCAAACGCTCAACTACTTCTTTGACGGCTTGTCTGTACGCGTTGACCCTGGGATCATGGATGATGTCCATATTCATGGTGAAGAGATCGATACAGAAGATCCATTTGTCCTGGTTCTGTTGTGCGATGCGGGTGACAAACGCTTCTGTGCGCGCTTTAAAATCTTCTGTACTCCAGGTACCGATTACGTTGATGCCCATTTCCAGGGTGGCGATATCCCATGTTCCCAGTTGGGCAATGTATTCTGCCAGTGCTTCATCCATATGGGCACTGCCCGCGAAGCCAAGGTTGGTCAGGTCGGCATTCAGTATGCGGGCCGTACGCATGGCGTAGCTCCCTGTAGGCGTTGACGAGTTGCCCCCATGCGTAATAGATGAACCATAGGCCAGATATTTCCTGGCTGGTACCTGCTCTGGCCGTGGCGGCTCGATATCTCCTTCGATTGCGATCAATCTGTTGGACCAATCATAGGGTAAAATAATGCGTATCAATGCGGGATCAAAGCCAGCATGTCCCGCTGAGGTGTAGAGCTGCTTGAGTTGAGGTAGTGTATCCTGTTGTCGTGTGAGCATGATTTCTACTATGTCCTGCCCGATGTATCTGGGTGTCTCTGTATACTGACCGGAAAATGGTCCATGATAGACTTCTAACAGTCCGATGGTTGCCGCGCCCGGCTCACGCCGCAGCAAGATACGCGCCTGTTCACCACGCAAATTGAAACGAATCTCGCAGCCTGAACCATTGAATGCCGTCTGCTGTGCTGCTTCATTCAGATTTCTGCGCACGGCATCTGGTACGCGACTGAGCTGCCAGCCTTCTCCTTGCTCGACTGGCACCAATTCCTGCACATTATAGAGTTCAGCATTTTGATAAAGCATCCAGGATTCCTTTCCTCATTGAATATTTAGCAACTGCGCGCTAGCGGTTAAACGAAGGCGGAGCCACCAAAGAAGCGGGCATGCTCAACTTTAATACACTTATCCTCGATATAGATGAGTCCGGCAGCCTGTGCTCGCCGTCTGGTCTCTGTGTTGGCAATACCCAATTGTAACCAGAGCGCTTTAGCGCCCACACTGGCAGCCTCATCCGCAAAGGGAGGCGTCTGTTCAGGGCGCCGAAACACGTTGACGATCTCGATCTGCTTGCCAGCCGCTCTGGCATCCGCCAGCGTCGCATAGACACGTTGCCCCAGAATCTGCTGACCTGCATACAGGGGATTAATAGGAATAATATCATAGCCAGCTTCTTGCATATAAGCCGACACGTCCCGACTTGGTCGGCGCGGTTTCGCCGATAGCCCGACCACCGCGATATGCTTATAATCTCCCAGGATCTTTATTATTGCATCGGGCATCAAATAATTTGTCTCGTCTGCCATAATATCCCCTTGCCTTAGAGTTTACGCGATAAGATCACGCCGGTGTTGAGTCCGATGGTATGCAGGCCACCGAAGAAGCGGGCGTGCTCCATCTTGACACAGCGATCCTGCACAAAGACCAGGCCAGCCTCACGCGCCTGCTTGCCAGTCTCTTCGTTGCGCACTCCTAGCTGAAGCCAGAGTACTTTTGCTCCAATCTTGACGGCCTCGGCCACAAAGGGCGGCGTATCTTCTGCTTTGCGGAAGATATCGACGATCTCGATCTGCTCCCCGGCGGCCCTGGCCTCACTTAAGGAGGCATAGACACGCTTGCCCAGGATGGTTTTGCCGGCATAGCGTGGATTGATCGGGATGATGTCGTAGCCCTCGGCCTGCAGATAGATGGCGACAAAGTGGCTGGGCCGATAAGGATCGGCCGATAGTCCCACGATGGCGATATGTTTATACTGCTTCAGTAGCTTTAAGCGGTCGTACATATCGGGTGTGAGCGCCTGTGCTGTGTTTTCAGCCATTATTCTGCCCCTTTCTCTGTGTCCCTGTTTTTCTGTACGTTTGCTGTAGCTTTGCCCAGCGCCTGGTCCAGATCCCAGAGGATATCTTCGATGTTTTCCAGGCCAATTGAGAGGCGAATCAGGTCGGGCGTCACGCCACCGGCAAGCAAATCTTCTTCCGATAGCTGTTGATGAGTAGTGCTGGCTGGATGGATGATCAGGCTGCGCGCATCGCCAACGTTGGCCAGGTGTGCAAAGAGCCTGACGTTATTGATCACAGCCTTGCCAGCCTCATAGCCGCCTTTGACGCCAAAGGTGAAGATAGCGCCCCCACCACGGGGCAGATAGTGTTTGGCCAGTTCATGGGAGCGGTCCTCAGGCAGACCTGAATAGCGTACCCAGCTCACGGCTGGATGTTCTTGCAAGAATCTGGCAACCTGCAGCGCATTCTGACAGTGACGATCCATGCGTAGTGAGAGCGTCTCTAAGCCCTGGAGTAGCAGAAATGAGTTGAAAGGACTCAGACTGGGGCCGGTATCGCGTACCGTTTCGACGCGGGCCTTCATCACAAAACAGAAATCACCAAAGGTCTCGTAGAAGCGTACACCGTGGTAGCCGGGCGATGGGTCAACGATATGGGCGAACTTCCCATTGTCCCAGGGGAACTTCCCATTTTCGATTAAGACGCCGCCGATGGATGTGCCATGGCCGCCGATGAATTTGGTGGCGGAGTGCACCACAATGTCTGCTCCATGCTCAAAGGGACGGCAGAGGTAAGGCGTGGCAAAGGTATTGTCGATGATCAGTGGCACACCAGCTTCGTGGGCGATATCCGCGATGGTCCGTATATCCAGCACATCGCCGCCAGGATTGCCGATGGTCTCTCCATAGAAGGCGCGCGTCTTCGGCGTGAGCGCGCGTCGAAAGTTTTCTGGATCGGTACTATCCACAAAAATGGTATTGATACCCCAGGTGCGCAGGGTCAGATCAAACTGCGTGTGCGTACCACCATAGAGATTGCTGGCCGCCACCAGTTCATCGCCTGGCCGTAGTAGCGTCATCATCACGGCCATCTGGGCTGCCATTCCCGACGCGGTCGCCACCGCGCCTGTGCCACCTTCCAGGGCGGCAATGCGCTCCTCAAAGGCGGCAGTGGTAGGATTCATAATGCGTGTATAGATATTCCCAAAGCGTTGTAGCGCAAAGAGATGGGCGGCATGATCGGTATCATCAAAGATATATGAAGTTGTCTGATAGATTGGTACTGCCTGGGCGCCCGTGGTTGGATCAGGCCGTTGCCCAGCATGCAGGGCCAGCGTATCAAAACCAAAGACGTGATCGCCATCGATTTCTGGCATTGCTCTATTTTCTCCTGCTCACTGTAGTATATAGATCTTATTACTACATAGCATATGAATTTTAGTGGTTAAATGGCAAGTCTATGCCAGTGCCTCGATTAACTGCTGCTCGCTGGTGAGCAGTTGGTCTATGATGCCAGCCACTTCCGGCCAGCGTTTGTGGATTCCCAGATACTGGGCATGGCCTACCAGGAGCGCCTGTTGTTCCATCGCTCGTGCCCCTTCAGGGAGATTAGCTTCGCTGAGAAACGCTGCCGCATCCAGTGAGCGTTTTCCAGCCAGCGGAAAAACAAATGCGGTCAACATGTCCTGTAGCTCTTTTGGCCTGTGTGGTGCTCGTAACTGTTCGGCCAGCATGCGCAATGCCGCCACACCATTGTATACCTGCGGACCATCTAATTCTAACCTGAGATTTTCTCGTATGGTTGGCAGGACACGTTGGATCATTTCCTGGCGCGTAAGCTTTTCTTGCAACTGGAAATGGGCCCGAAATGTGTAGGGACCTTGCTTATAATCAATTTTATCGGCGTGCCAGGCTTTCATGAATTCTGGGATTGAGAGGCGAGCATAAGGATACTTCCAGGGATCGTGGATAAGTACATGATCATCTTCAATGGCCATGACCATAATAAAGTGATCGGTTCCTCCCAGGTAGGTGTGTGAGGGGTTATATGTGAGATAGCCTACGTCAACAGGTCCAACCAGTGCTGGTGCCTGCTTGACCGCTTCCCTCAGGCGGGTCAGTGCCAGGTGAGAGGGTCCTCCTCGTTGCTCACGGCAGCTCCACCCTAACGCACGTATGGCCAGCGTTAGCCCATTATCTGGATCCATTTCGGCACTATTAAAGAAGGCTAGTCCACCATTATCCAGTTGTAGATACATCTTGCCAAAAGGCATTGTTGTTAAGCACTCCAGAAAACCGGGCTCTGGTAGATCTTGCTTATCTGCCCTGGCCGCCAGTAAGCTCATATGTAAGCTATTAGCAAAACAATAATCACTATTACCGGTGAAAGCAACAAAAGACATAATAAATAGCTCCTTCTGTATTATCGCTTTCGAAACTCCATTATCAAGCAATTCACTTTCTTACCAGAAGATCATAGCATAAAAAAATCATAATTTTCAATACTTTAGATGCTTCAATTTCATATTCATGCAATTAATATTTTAAAAAGATTAGCATATTTTTACCGCGGAAAATTTAAAGAGGACATTTTTTCTTAAACATTGCCAGTCAGGCAACGATCCTGAGTACCCCTATAATCTTCCCAGCACACAAGTAAGTACGGGAGAAGGCGGCTTAAGACCATCTTCTCCCGTACTTACTTGTGTGCTGAGGGCTAGAAATCGCGTTTGCCGCCAGCCTGAGATTTGTTCTGGTCGCTTGAACCAGAATTGAGGGTCTTGCTGACCTCGCTAACCGAGTTGAACTGCTGCTGAGCAGGCAACTGGCGCAAAGCATTGCAAACCTGCTCGTCCGCACCCTGCTGGCGTGCATGAGCAACGATTTCCTCGCGCTTGGCTGGGAAATGCATATTTTTCAAATGTTTCTCGATATTGAGTGATTCGGCTGTAGCCATAGTAAATCCTCCTTAGAACGTCATAAGGGACGTTCGAAAATGTTCGAAATTATTATGAAATGTTCGAACTTACTGCGAAATACTCCAAATTTGTAATACAACAAATTTGAATGACTTCTGTTATTAGACTACTACCACTTAGAAGACACACATGTTTATCTGTAGATATTTTTGACTGCTACCAGTTCAATGTGTATCCCAAAACCACTATCCTCGCGGCCAAAACCACTCATTTCGGAACAAGCAACCTTAAGGAAACAAAAAGGCACCCACGGATAAAGCGGTCCCCCAACACGAAACGCGAAAACCCGTAGGTGAAACCGTTGAAACCGTAGGTGCGACCCTCAGCGGTCGCTTGCCACCCTCCGCAGAGCGGTGGCCCAGTATCCCAGCGATTGAGTACCTCGTGGTATCATCCCTTTCTCCCCGCGGTGCCCAAAAGCGGACCATGCTTTTGGGCACCGCGGGGACCGAGGTGTCAGAGGTAAGGGGCCGAGCGGCGATGATACCGGGCTCCACTACCGGTGGAGCAAGCGACCGCTGAGGGTCGCACCTACGGTTTCAACGGTTTCAACGGTTTCAACGGTTTCACCTACGGGGTTTTCGCTGTTCTTGTCGCTTTGGTTTTCCTGGTCATTGACATGTTTGTCATTCATGTTTTCATTTTTTAATGGATGTCATTTCGAATTCGAATTCGTGAATTAATTTTAATTGTAAATAGTATCAAGATACTATTTCGAATTCGAATCTTTGAGTCAAGATAATGTTAATATTTATTCACAATTTACTGTGACACATCTGTCATTTTGAGCTGAAAATAGATTTTTTGTGACATATATGACATTAATGTATATTCATAATATATTATGACATATTTGTCATTTATCGTATATTCTGACATATATGTCCAGCTTTACCTGTCAACTTTGATAGTAGGGCTATCATACTTGCCAATCCTGACAATGGATTGTCATACCTGTCAACTTTGACTTACCAACGCGGACAATGCAGATTATTTTTCTTATATCCTTTTAGAAAAAAACATAATTTTCATAGAGAAATTTCTTTTTATCATACTTGCTTCCTGCTTATGCAGCAAGCCCTGAAATGAGTATTTGGTGTTTGAATATTACGCATAAAAATATTTATACAGGAGTGTTAGATTGTAGTAGTATTTATAATAATCTTTATGATTGACTTATAGCTAAGCTATTGGATAAAATAGCGTACTGATAAGTTTTTATCATAAATAAATCATGACTTATTAGAAAAGGTTTTTTGAGCTATGGAGACAATTGTCCAGGTTAGTCAGTATGAGGAATTGGCTCGTAGCAGAGTGGATGAGGCTGCGTGGTGTTATATTGCAAGCGGTACTGGTAGAGAGCAGACGTTGCGTGGAAATGTGGCCGCGTTTGAGCAGTTCTGGTTGCGCCCTAGAGTTTTGGTTCCGACCGCTGGCTGTGATATGGGGACGACTGTATTGGGCACACCGATCAGTCTGCCTGTTATGGCTGCTCCTACGGGCTTTCAGAAGTTACTGCATCCCGCTGGTGAAGCCGCCTCCGCGAGGGGCACGGGCCTGGCACAGACCCTCTACGTCGCTAGCTCTAGCGCCACTACGAGTTTAGAAGAGATCGCCTCAGCCACCAGTGGTCCTTTGTGGTTCCAACTATACATGTACAAGGAGCGTGTCTTATCTGAACAGCTGGTTCGCCGGGCCGAGCAGGCAGGTTATCGAGCCATTGTTGTCACACTTGACACTCCCTATTATGGACGCAAAGAACGTTTTGCGCGTAAGAACTATAGCTTTCCTGAGCATATCGCCAAAGCTAATTTTAGCGCTGAGCAGGATGATACGGTTGATAGCGAAATGGGTTGGGACATCTTTGACTGGCTGCGCACCATCACGGATTTGCCATTATTGGCCAAGGGTATTTTGACGGCAGAAGATGCTGAATTGGCTGTGCAGCACGGTGTCGCTGGTATTATCGTCTCCAACCATGGTGGTCGACAATTGGATGCCGCGCTACCCAGCGTTCTGGCCTTACCTGAAGTTGTGCTCGCTGTACAGGGCCGTGTTGAAGTTTATCTGGATGGCGGCATTCGTAGCGGAACAGACGTCTTCAAGGCCCTGGCGTTGGGCGCTCGCGCGGTCCTGGTCGGTCGTCCCATGCTCTGGGGACTGGCGGTCGCTGGCGCTCAAGGGGTCACCCATGTCTTTGATATCTTGCGTGAAGAATTACAATATGCCATGGCCCTCTCTGGCTGCCCTGCCCTGTCCGCTATTACCCCCTCATTGATCAAGCATCAATAAATATGAATATTGTCTATATCTATTGATATGAGAATAAAATGCCTGCTTTCATTGTTCTGATAATCAGAAAAGGAGGCGCATATGAAAGTAGAAATCTGGTCCGATGTGGCCTGTCCCTGGTGTTATATTGGTAAACGCCGTTTTGAGGCCGCTCTGGCCGAGTTTAAGCATAAAGATCAGGTTGAGGTGATCTGGCGTAGCTATCAGCTCGATCCTTCGGCTCCACGCACTTCTGATACTAAAATGGCAGATGTGCTGGCACAGAAATATGGTGTCAGTGTACAGCAGGCTGCGGCTATGAATGAGCGTGTGAGTACGCTGGCCGCTGAAGTGGGCCTGGATTATCATATGGAAGATATTCGCCATAGCAATACTTTTGATGCTCATCGCTTGATCCACCTGGCCGCCCACCATAATTTGCAGGATGCCGCGAAAGAGCGTCTGCTGAAGGCATATTTTACCGAGGGCGCTTCGGTCGGTGATACAGAGACGCTGGTAAAGCTGGCTGCTGAAGTTGGTATCGATCCTGAAGAGGCACGTTCTGTCCTGGCTGGCAACACCTATACTGATGAGTTTGAAGCAGACATTGAGCGTGCCCGTATGTTTGGCATTCAAGGTGTACCATTCTTTGCGATTGACGAGAAGTATGGTGTTTCTGGCGCCCAGCCAACCGAGGTTTTCAAACAGGTGTTAGATCAGGCCTGGGCCGAGTCACATCCTTTGATCAAAGTTGGTAGCGCGGGTACTGATAGCGGTTATTGTGAAGGTGACAATTGCGTCATTCCCCAGAACTAGCAGAATATTGTAGAACTCTGTCTCTATTCAAAAAGGCCGTCGCTGAGCTCGTTTAGCGATGGCCTTTCTGTTTACCCGGTTGCTTTGTCGTGGCTAGCCTTTAACGCCTGTAAGTGTGATGCCCTGGATAAAGGTCTTCTGAGCAAAGAAGAATAATACAAGTACAGGAATTAACATGACGGTACTGGCCGCCATCAGCGCACCAAATTCAGTGCTGTACTGACCCTGGAAGAAGGAGAGGCCCAGGGAAATGGTGTAGTGTTGCGAGTCACTGAGATAGATCAAGGGTCCCAGGAAGTCGCTCCATGATCCCAGGAACTGAAAGAGCGCGACCGTGGCCAGGGCTGGTTTAGATAGTGGCAGGATCAATTGCCAGTAGATGGCCAGCTCGTTTGCCCCGTCAATGCGTGCCGCTTCCGACAATTCTTTGGGAATAGTCATAAAGAACTGGCGCAGCAGGAAGATATAGATGGGGATGCCACAATAGGTGGGTACGATCAATGGCAGGTAGGTATTGACCCAGCCCCAGGCTTTGAACAGCGTGAAGAGGGGTACCATGGTTATATAAAAAGGAATCATGGTGGTGGCCAGGATGATTATAAACAGCGGTGTGCGCAGTGGCCAATCGATCTTGGCCAATCCATAGGCCACGAAAGAGCAGGAGAAGACCGCTCCGATGACGGCGAACAGGCAGATGATCAGGGTGTTGAGCACATAAAGCCCGAAGGGTACCGCCTGCAGTCCGTAGATATAGTGTTCCAGCGTAATTGGGTCTGGGAACCAGACAATCGGGAAGGCGCTTAGCTGCGCATTGATCTTCAGTGAGCCTGTCACCATCCAGAAAAATGGAATGATGAAGATAATACTCAACACGATCAAGGCGATATGTGCCAGTATCTGGGTCCTGGGCTTAAGCTTGCGGTTCGTTTCATCTCCTTGCGTTGCTGCTGGTCGGACAATTTCTAAATCTTCTGGATAGAGGTTTTCTTGAACGGCCATAATTTATGCTCCTCCATAATAGACGCGCTTAGCAACCACACGGAAGGTAATTGCAGTACAGAGCAGAATGATGATGAAGAGGACCCAACCCATGGCGTTGGCATAGCCCACTTTAAAGTAGCGGAAGGCATTCTGATAGAGGTATAGGGCGGCAATCAGGGTTGAACCTGCGGGATCACCATTGCCATTGGTGAGCACAAAAGCCGGGGCAAAGTATTGAAAGCCGGCAATCAGTCCTGTGACCAGCGCGAAGAACAGGTGCGGGCTGAGGAATGGTAAGGTCACATGCCGGAAGCGATTCCAGGCGGTCGCTCCATCGACCTGCGCGGCGTCCTGTAGATCGCGTGGCACATCCTGTAGTCCGGCGAGCAAGATGATCATCAGGTTTCCGACTCCCCAGAGGCTGAGCAGGATCAGCGCTGGCTTAGACCAGTCGGGACTGGATAGCCAACCGGGCCCTGTAATACCGAACAGGTTTAAGATATTATTGAGGATCCCGTACTGAGGATTAAACACATAACCGAAAACAACAGCCGAGGCTACGATTGGCACAATACTCGGTAGATAAAAGATTGTGCGGTAAATGGCGATGCCTCTGGTTTTGATATTGAGTAGTAGTGCCAGCGATAGTGCAACGATTATGCCCAGCGGCACTGAAAAGATGATAATGTAGACAGTATTGTAGAGTGAGCTCCACCAGTTGTCGTCTGCGAACAGATCGGTATAGTTAGTCAGGCCAATAAATTTATATGGGCCAAACATCGAGTACGAGGTGAAGCTATAGTAAAAAGACATGATCAGCGGATAAGCGGTAAATAAGAGGAGGCCAATAATGGCCGGTGAGGTGAAGAAGAGGCCCCATAAGAAATTTCGGCGCTTTTGGGGACTCCATTGTCTTTTCTGGGCACGTGGCACATTTACTGTAGACACCAGAACCTCCTTGTTGTGCTCTATCTGTGCGTTGTTTACAGACCATGCTCGCGGTTGAAATCATCCCACTCTTTTGTAGTACGCTGCTTGACTGCCTTTAGGGCCTCTAAGGGAGTCATCTTGCCATATACAGCATTGCCAACCATATCGTTGAGTATTCCAGCATAGAATGAGCCCACTGGAATCGAGGGTCGGGAATGTTTGGCGTTGACTAGAGTGGTATAGAACGGAGCCATAATAGGATCGTTCTTGATTTCTTGTAGTACTGGCGCTTTATTGTACGCTGGTGGAAAGCCCACAGTGTCCCATTGGGCCTTGGTACCTTCATCGCTGATGCTTACCCACTTGATAAATTCCCAGGCGGCATCGGGATTTTTCGCGCCAGTCGGGATAAAGAGGCTCCAGCCGCCCAACCAGCCTCCGGCTCCTGGTTGTGTGGCTCCTGGGCCCTGTGATGGTAGGAGACCGGCTCCGATTTTCATGTTGGGGAGGGCTTTGACGATGTCGCGATAATTGGTCGCTACAAGGGCGGCCATACCGATATTGCCAGTCGAGAATGGATGCAATTGCAGATTTGGTGGACTAACCGCTACCCGGTCAGCGCCCCCGACATTTTTAGCATATTGCACGATCCATTCCAATGCTTTAACAATGTACTCATCATCAGGGGTAACAACCTGTTTCTGCCGATCGTAGAATTCCCCTCCAAAGGCCCAACCCCAGGTGAAAAGGGAATTGCTGGCTCCATAGGTATCCCAGGGCACCATGCCGATACGTGACACATTGCCATTGGTGGTCTTATTGATCTTCTGTGAAAATTCATTGACCTCATCAATGGTCTGGGGACCCTTTTCCGGATCGAGTCCGACCTGCTCAAAGATCTGCTTGTTCCAGAAGAAGGGGAAATTAGCATCGGCATCCCACTGTACCTGCCAGACCTTTCCCTGCCAGTTCATATCATTCCAGGCGGCAGGCCAGAAATCATCTCCGGTAACGCCTGCGGCCTTGATATAAGGGGTCAGGTCGGTCATCACGCCCAGGGCAGCCCATTGAGGGGTACTGAACGGCGTGAGCTGTGCCAGGTCGGGTGGAGTACCACCAGCGATTGCTGTCAGCAACTTAGGATTATCACCGCCGCCACCACCGCCGGCTGGTGCATAAGTGATCTTTACACCAATCTCGGATTGAGATTCTTCAAATTTGCGGGCCAGGTTGACCCAATGATCGTTATCGGCCCCACTGAACACATTGTAGAGCTCGATAACAGTTTTTCGTCCCTGCGCAGCCTCTTTACCTTGCGCAGAAAGACTGGGTGAGGGGGCTCCTAGAATGACGCCGCAGCCAGAGAGCGTCAGTGCCGTTGTCCCTAACCCTATTGTTTTCAATGCAGTCCGCCGACTTAGCCGACGTGCTAAATTGCGCTGAAGATTGTTGGTCAATGCCTTCTCCTTTGAGGTAATAGACAAACTCTCTTAGTCAGGCAACCGGGTTACATGCTATATATGACGATTTTGAGCGTATGGTTTTAACACATTTCTTACACAATTTTTTGCTTTTAATAAAATTTCACTTCATCTTCATATAAGATGTAAAACAAACTCAAAACGAAATAAAAAACACAACAATTCGAAATGAATACGAATCTAAGCGAAAGATCCTCGGATAGTCCCTATATACCAGAGTTTATATTTTCACCTGTGCTGCAACGGCGGCACAGGTGAAAATATAAACTCTGGTATATAAAGAATTACCCTTGACAGGGAAATCGATTATCATATATGTTATCTTTAGGGCTTGAAAAAATAGCTGAAGTTCTTTGTACAGGTTATTTCGGTTTTATATTTGCTGAGATAATCATGGCCAATGGAGGTTTCAGAACCATGCCAGAGCAAGAAAACAGACCACAAGATGTTAATGCCCAACCAACGAATCCAGAACAATTCCAGGCTGCCCGTGAGGCGGCTGAGCAGAAAATCGATCAAGCCATTGATCAGTTCGCATCTAAGATTCCAGGTGCAGAGCAATATGTTGGTCATGCCAAAGAAGCTGCTTCAGGAGTACTAAACAACCTGGAAAAAGAGGCAGAGGGCCGGCTAGGCGGCATTGTGAATAGCGCCAGTGGTATCCTGGGTGGATTGTTTGGGAAGCGCAAAAAGGAGGAGCCGCCCCCCAGTTAGTATCCAGGCATCTTTTTTCGTAACCTGTAATCTACGTTATGGCATCCCGGTGACCTGAAAATAGGATGTTTACGCGTTGCCGGAATGTCCGTTTTTATTTCTTTATATTTAAAATATTTCCCTGGCCTATAATTAGTCTGTCACATTCGCCAATACCAGCAGCAATTGCCTGACTGCTTCTGCGTTTTCGCTGGCCTGCTGGTTCCCGATCCCAATCCCAAATTCAGCGCATGCCTCATTGAGATCATAAATCTTATATTCGCGTTCCGAGATTTTTTCCCCCGCATATAATGCATACTTGGTCATCATGCAGTGCGAGACGATGGCTGGCAGCGCCAGTTGATAGCGAGCCGCCGCCTGGCGCAAGCTGCGCAGATAGAAGGCCGCATCATAAATAATCAGCTCGTTTTGAATCAATAAAGGATAGATCTGGGGCCAGATATCTGGAAAGCTGGGGGCCTGCGTCAGCTGGTTAGTTACAATGCCCTGTACATCTCCACTAATAGACGTGATTGGCTGTCCAGGTTTGATGAGTGAATTAAAGATTATCTGCCCGTAGATATCTACAATGGCTAGCTCAACAATTTCATCAATAGTAGCTAGCGTGGCGGTTTTGATGGAGAGGATCAGAGGTCTGCGCCTGACAATTTGTTGGGCCCAGCGTAGCACGGCAGGTCGCTCAATTGGACTGGCAGGAGGCGCTGAGGGAGCAGTAGACATGGGAGGCAGTGCTTTCCTGTTATTTATTGCCTGTATAGCCTTTTCTGGCGTGGTTGTTTTTCCCTGTGGATCTTTTAATATCCATTGATTATTTTCTTTGGCCCAACGATAGCCATGGCGTTTGAGCGCCGCATTCTGTTGGCTCCGTTCGTCGTTATCCAGCGCCATTTCTCTAGCTCTCCTCTCAAGCAATCGATGATCTAGGTGAAATATATCATATTCTTCTTTTCGGGGCAATAAACAGAAATTTCGGGAAAATGCTATTTATTGATTTCATCTCTCTTTATCCTTTATATGCATTTATATATTGTAGCTGCCTGGAGCTTGAATATGAATTTAAATATATATATCAATTATATTCATTAAATAGAGGGTTTAATCTCTCACCACGACAGAATGGCTAACCACCACTAGCACGAATGGTTCATCTCAGTATTGAACATACCCCCATAAGAGTTGTTATATGTGTAGGTGAGTATATTTGCCTTCGGAGCACCTCACTGCGTATAGTCTATTTTTATTGCTATTATCCATGGCATGCTTTATTAGAAAGGTCTGTTTTACCTATGAAATCAACCAAGCTAATGCTGATGGGCATCTTACTAATGCTGCTGGCAGTGTGTCTGGCCACCAGCCTTTCGCAAGCGCTTTTTAATATGTCGGCCAGCAATCCTCCTTTTATTTTGAAATTATTTCCCGGCATTGAGGCTTTCCTGGTAGTAATCGGTTTTGTGATGGGTGTGATCGGGTTTTTCCAGCAGGATGGTGTCAAAAAACTCTAAGCCTGGACAATAAAAAGATCGGCCTCTATTCCTCTTAGCGAGGGAATAGAGGCCGATCTTTTTATTGTCCAGCATGTAGCGGACTAAAAAGAGAGGTGGGGTATCTCTGTTTGTTGAATGGCATCTACTGCCAGTCCCATGGCTTCGGTGGTGAAGTAGTTTTCTAACTGCGGGTTCCCATTGGCATCTTTTGAGCTGAAGATCTGGAAGTTGGGGGTCACCCGGTAGAAGTAGCCATGATAGTTTGGCTCATAGAACTTGTTTGTTAACAAAGCTACGAGTTGCTGTTCCTTATCCAGGAATATCTGCGGTCTGCCAAACGCTTTCATGACCTGGTTGTAGCGATAGAGGCCAATTAAGGCATGGGCCTGTGCTCGGGTCTCTTTATATTTCTGTTCCAGCTTATTACTGTTCAAATCTACGGCGAAGTAGAGACCACCATTCGCCTGGTCCCATAATCCACTACTGACAAACATGCTTTGCAGTACCTGACTTGCTACATCCAGATATTGCTGGTTGTGCTCCAGCGTATATGCGACCGCCAGTGCCTCGACCACACTGCCCTGGGTACTGGCCTTGGCCTGATCATTGAGCACGACCTCGGTACCGTCGCTGTTAACCAGCATGTTGTTATAAAAGAGGTGGCTCTGCAAATTATATGAGGCCGCCATAGCGGTATTCAAAGTTGCTTTGCCCGCCTGGTACCAGGTGGGTTGATTCCAGCGTTTCCCTGCATCCATCAAGGCTACGCCGGCAGTGATTGAATGCTCGACGCTATATATGCCAGGAGTATGTGTCTTATTGTAGAGCAGGTTAATGCTCGTATCATACCAGTGGTTATAGTAGTTGCTGGCCGCCATATTGGCTTCAGAGACAAGCGCGGTATCGTTTAAGAGCAGTCCATCGCGTAGCAGATAAAAGTATACCCACCCCTTGGGAATGCTGTAATTGAAAAATTCATAGTGGACGATAGGCGAAATTTTCTGTATGTCCTGGTCGAAACGTGTGTCACCAGGATGCAGATACTTGTATTCTGCCAGGGTATTGAGATAGAACAGGTCTGTTTGAATGTCATGACTGGTGGGTGGATCGTCGTTGCTGCTGGGATTAACTTTATTGACCTGGGTCGGATCATTCATCATCCAGTTGACATACAGTCCACCGGTGGTTAGTGTTTTCGTTTTTGCGTTGGGATTAAAGCCATTCGTACCAATATTGAGTAGGACCTGTTGGGTTACCTGGTCAATGATTGGGTCTAAGGTGCGCACCTCTGGTTTACCATTGGCTGCGTGTACTTGTGCGCTATTTAGCACATTACTTGCAATGTAGCATAATACGATGAAGGCAATGAGGATTATTCTATATTTCTTCTGCATCAGCCACCTACCCCTTCTTTAACTACCATTTACACATACACCTGTATTGTATCAGGTGTGTTAAAAGGTGTTCTGAAATGTGATAATGTTATTTATCTTTGCGAAATTATACTCATACTTTACATAATTGCATATCAGGTAGCAAACAGAGGAAATTAGAAGAATGTCTTATGTGAATTTTTAGATGCCGAGAGGAGAATTACTGTGCTCTTCCAAACACGTGCGGGCTATCTGGAATGGCAGCCCGCACGTGTTTGATTAGCTATTAAATGACTTACATCTTTGATCTTCCAGCTTTTTATTTGAGGCTCGCAAGATCAAATTTACTATCCGACAGTTGTTTGGGATGTTGTATTTTTACCTCAGAGGCAATCAGTTCGCGTAACAGGTCCATCTGCTCATCATCATTTACCATCAGGGCCGCACGCAGTATACCTTTTTCCACATAGAGAGCAGTAAAGGTACCCTTGGACATGTCTCCACGAATAATGCTCTCGGCTTTGCTGGATGGATAGCCCAGCATATTGATCGAGAGGTCGAACTGGTCGGAGAAGAAGTAGGGAACATGGCGGTAAGGTGTATCCGCCCCGACCATATTGGTTCCGGCTATCTGACCAGATGACAGAGCGTTATCCCAGTGCTCAAAATGCATGGTGCCGACAACGAAATCGGGATAGGCAGCGACGTCGCCGGCGGCAAAGATGTCTTCGGCTTTTGTCTCCAGGTGTTTATCGACGATGATGCCGTGTTTCTTGTCTATCTCTAAACCACCAGAGGCGGCCAATTCAGTATTAAGTTGAATACCAATGCCCACAATGGCTATGTCGCAGGGAATCTCTTCTGTCTTGTTCTTATCGTTGGCGGGTGCGATTTTTACGCTGGCTAATTGACCGTTACTGCCTGCGACGAATTCAACCGCACTATAGCCATAGCGCATTGTGGCGCCCTCATGCTCAAATTTTTGCTGGAAGAATTGTGAAACTTCGGGCGCTACCATATCTGGCCAGACGCGCTCCTGAGGCTCAACAACCGTCACTTTGGCCCCTTTTGTCAGGGCGCTGGCTGCCCCTTCGAGTCCAATAAAGCCAGAGCCGATGACGACGACCTGTTTGCCCTTCCCAATCTGCTCGCGAATGGTGTTTGAATCATCCAGCGTGCGGAGCAGATAGACCCCGGGCAGATCGGCTCCGGGTAGGTCTAACTGGCGTGGGCGTCCACCTGTGGCCAGCAAGAGCGTGCGAAATTGGAGGGTCTGGCCATTGCTTAGCTTTACGGTGCGTGCCCGCGTGTCTAGCTCGGTTGCCTCTGTCTTCTCAATTAATTCTATATTCTGCTCTTTGTACCATGTCGGCATTTGTACATAGACGCCACCCTCGCCGTAGATACCCTTCTCACCTATCTCGCCGCGCAGATATTCTTTAGAAAGTGGAGGGCGGTGATAGGGAATATGCTCTTCTTGCGTTACCAGTACAATGCTTCCTTTAGCATCCTGCTTCCGAATCGTTTCGGCTGCTGTTGCCGCTGCTAATCCACCACCGATTAATAGATAATCAATGACGCGCTCAGAACCTTGCGTTGCCATACAAACTATCCTCTCTATTCAGAATATGTCTTATCCTCATGATCTCCGCGCTCAAACGCAGGCGTGAAGAGCGCGGAGGGCGCTCAAGAATTCTTCTTGTGTGGTGCAAAAAAGTGCGCCCCGCGCACTTTTTTGCACCACACAAGAAAAAACGCTCGGGTGCGCCAGCGCACGTCCACGCATGAGTGGCACGCTTCCCATGATGATGGGAGTAAGGCACATTCTCAACATCTACATACATATATCGGTCAGGCGATCTCATCTACTGCTGACAAAATCGACGGGAGCATTCCTATCCCTGAACTGTACACGATGTTGTTCGCTTTCCAGTTTCCATTGTTTCCATTTACATGTTTGTTTTCTTTCTTATATACAGGATTATTGTATAAAGCGTATTTCTGGTCGATGAGTGGTTGTAGAACGTAATATATGCTCCCTCTCGGCAGCAATGTCCAATTAAATGCTATTCAATCGTATGAGCGTAGCTGCCTGACAGGCGAACCCGTTCCCTCGAAACTGATCCATTCGAAGAGTTGAGCCCGTGGCAGCGGAGCTAGCCGCGTCCAGGCGGCGTTTACAATTGCTTTTCAATAGCTTCCAATAAAATAGATTTCAAAATCGGAATGGAAAAGGACGATGTTTATGACTCATCCTCAGCGGCCATTTGCGCCCCCTCTAGCTCAACCTTCACTGATTGAGCCGGTATTGTTCGAAGTAAAGCGTCTGATTGTTGGACAGGATCACCTTTTGGAGCGTTTGTTGGTGGCTTTATTGGCGCGTGGTCATGTGCTGTTGGAAGGAGTGCCTGGCCTGGCAAAGACGGCGACGGTAAAGGCGCTGGCCCAGGTTATCGGCGGTAGCTTTGGGCGCGTGCAGTTTACTCCTGACCTGGTACCGGCTGACCTGGTCGGAACGCGTATCTATAACGCTAAAAATGCTGAATTTATGACTGAACTGGGGCCCATTTTTGTCAATCTCCTGCTGGCTGACGAGATCAATCGTGCGCCGGCTAAAGTTCAATCGGCCCTGCTTGAAGTTATGCAGGAGCGCCAGGTTACAATCGGTAAACAGACGCATTTTGTTCCCAATCCATTTTTAGTGCTGGCCACTCAGAATCCAATCGAATCAGATGGCACCTATCCTCTTCCTGAAGCGCAATTGGATCGCTTTATGTTTAAAGTGCTGGTCGATTATCCCTCGTATGAAGATGAGATTGTAATTGTAGAGCGCGTGACGGGGACCAATATTGAGTTAAAGACCCTGTTGAATCCAGATCATTTGCGTGCTTTTCAGCAGCAGGTGGATCAAGTTTATGTGGATCCTCACCTGGTGTTTTATGCAGCGACTCTGGTCCATGCAACCCGTGAGCCAGCGCGCCATGGTCTGCATCATTTACAGAACTTGCTGCTGTATGGCGCCAGTCCTCGTGCCTCTATTAATTTAATCGCGGGCGCGCGGGCGCTGGCTTTTGTGCGTGGTCGACCATATGCTCTACCGCGCGATGTCGCTGACCTGGTGCCAGATGTATTACGCCATCGGTTGGTATTGAGCTATGAGGCGGTTGCCAGTGGTGTGTCTACCGATACTGTGGTGTCTGACCTGTTGCGGCGCTTTCCACCCCCTCAGATCGATCTAGGAGATCGCTATGTGGCTTGATAAGCATTTCCTGAAGCTATTCAGAACTCCATCATCCCTTGATCTTGATACTCTGGAATATCCTTCACAACAACAAAGGGCGACTCTGAGCTCTTCTGATCAGTTGTTGCGCCGCCTGAATTGGCGCTTGTTGCGGCCCCTGGCTAGCTATCTGGGTGGCAGTGAACATTCGCGATTTTTGGGTCCCGGCGTTGAGTTTTCGGAGATTCGTGCGTACCAGCCGGGAGACGATATTCGCTTTATCGATTGGAATATCTCGGCACGTACTGAAGTGCCGATGGTACGCGAGGCCTATGTCGAGCGGGCGGCCGATGTATGGTTCTTATTGGACCTGAGTGCCTCAACGCGTTGGGGGACGGCCGACTGTCTTAAACTGGATCGCGCGCTTGAATTGACTGCCCTGGCTGGCCAACTGCTTAACCGAGCAGGCAATCGCCTGGGAGCACTTCTCTTCGCGGAGAAACCCCTGACTATTATCCCGCCCGCTGTTGGTCAACAGCACCTGCTTCAGCTGTTAGCCCGCATCCGCCAGGTACCCCACGATGACGATGCCTGTGCTGGAACTACCGACCTGGTGGCTGCTTTGACTAAAGTTCAGACTGTGATACGCCGTCGTGCGCTGGTGATCATTGTCTCTGATTTCCTGGTTTCTGCCGGTTGGCAGGGGGCGCTTGGCAAATTGGCGCAGCGCCATGAAGTGGTCGCTGTGCGCCTGCTTGATCCACGGGAAGGCGCATTACCCGATGTTGGATTGGTGACCCTGGAAGACCCAGAAACCGGCCGGCAACTGTTTGTAGATACTTCGGATGCCCGCTTGCGTGAGCGTTTTGGGCAGGCGGCCCTCTTGCAAACCGAGCAGTTGCATACCGACCTGATGAAGTGTGGCGTCGAATTGCTCCAGATACGGACCGATGAAGAGACTATCACCAGCCTGGTCAGCTTCCTACAGACCAGGCGTGCGCGCAGGCTGCGTCAACCCTGGTCGCGCCGAGCACCGGTGGCCGTCTCTGGGAAGGGGGATATATGATAACCTTCCAATGGCCTCTCTGTCTTATTGCGCTGGCCCTTTTACCATTGCTGGCATGGCTCTATCTAGCAGCCCAGAAGCGGCGTCGCAGCTATGCTGTGCGCTTTACCAACCTATCTTTGCTTGAGCGCGTGGCGGGCAAAGGACCTGGCATGCGGCGCCATATTCCACCACTCCTTTTCGCGTTCGCGCTGATCACCCTGATTGTAGGCATGGCCCGCCCGGTGGCTGTTATCGCGGTCCCGCTTGATCGTGCCAGTGTGATGCTGGTATTTGATGTCTCAGGCTCAATGAGCTCACAGGATATGGCCCCGAGCCGTATCATGGCCGCTCGCCAGGCCGCGCATCTGTTTGTCAGCGCCTTGCCCGCTAATGTTCAGGTCGGGGTGGTTAGCTTTAATAACGTCGCCCTGGTCCGTGCACCTTTAACCGGCGACCATGAAATGGTTCAGCGCTCAATTGATACCTTGCTGCCAGGTGGTGGCACCGCCATTGGAGATGGCTTGAATGTAGCCCTTGATCAATTGCAGCAACAGCACGGAAATAATGGAGCCACTATCCCCGCAACCATCGTGCTGCTCTCGGACGGAGCGAATAACATGGGATCAGATCCCATGCTAGCCGCCTTGCGGGCGCGGCAGGCCCATGTTAAAGTCAATACAGTTGGCGTTGGCCTGCGCAGCACCTCACCCCCCAATGAAGGCCGACCCGGCTCAGGACTGGACGAAGACGCCTTAAAAGCCATCGCCAATCAGGCTAACGGACACTACTTCTACGCCGGTGCTAGCAGAACCCTCCAACAGATCTATTCCGATCTGAGCTCCCAGATTAGCTGGGTCACCCAACCCACCGAAATCTCAGCCCTCCTCAGCGCTCTCGGTATACTCCTCTTCCTCACCGCCGGCTGCCTCAGCCTACGCTGGTTCCAACGCTTCCCCTAAGGTTAAATATAGTCGATATTCAACTATATATTATATGTGGTGAAAAATGCGCAGTGCGCATTTTTCACCACATATAATATATAGTGCGGGAGCGCAGCACACGCACGCAAAAACAACAAATCCCCTATAGCTTTTACAACGCTTAAAGCAGTACAATAAAAGATATAAAAAGGCACACTGACATACCTGGCAACAACACACAATTATTCTCAAACTATAAAGTTTGGGAGAAAGCAGGTAAACAGATGGCTTACATTATCCAACATTCTAACTTCCAGACAACTGGTACCCTCGGACTGCGACACGACATCCTCCCTATGCGCCTCTATCATAAAGCAAAAAAGCTCGGTACCTGGGACCCGCGTAGTATTGATTTTACCCAGGATGCCCTCGATTGGCAGCAGTGCAGCCCCGAGGAACAAGAGACCTTATTAACCCTGACCTCTCTGTTCCAGGCTGGCGAGGAAAGCGTTACGCTGGATCTATTGCCCTTGATCGCCGCCGTTGCCCTGCAGGGCCAGCTTGAAGAGGAAATGTTTCTGACCACGTTCCTGTTTGAAGAAGCCAAGCATACCGAATTCTTTCGCCGCTTCTTAGATGAAGCAACCCATGTAGCCAGAGATTTACATGTTTATCATTCGCCCAGTTACCGCAAAATATTTTATGAAGAGTTGCCACAAACCATGTCGGCCATGTTCACCGATAATTCACCACTTGCCCTGGCTCGTGCCGCCGTTACTTATAATATGATCGTTGAAGGGGTGCTGGCCGAGACTGGCTATCAGGCCTATTTTGATATGCTGGACCGTAACCAGATCATGCCCGGTCTGAAACAGGGTATCATCTACGTTAAGCGTGATGAGTCGCGGCATATCGCCTATGGCATTTTTCTGATCTCACGCCTCGTGGCTCAGGACCCAACTCTATGGAGCACGATTGAAGAGCGTATGAATCAGTTGCTCCCTTATGCACTGGGCGTTATTCAAGAAACCGATAGTTCGTTGCCAGCGGGCGAAGAGAATCGTTTTGGTATCCGCTTGACCGATTACGTCGGTTTTGCCATGAGCCAGTTCAGTAAGCGTATGCAAAAAATTGAGAAGGCGCGTCAGCAGACACTTGAGCAGCTCTATCAAAGCCAGTTGGATCTTTCTGAATAGCGGGCGTGCGCATGCGCGCCCGCACTAGTATTATTGATGCTGCAAATGTGCGGAGCACATTTGCAGCATCAATAATACTAGTGCGGGTAAGACAAAGCGAGTATCAACAATAATAGTAGTGAATACAAGATGAAGAGAGTATCAACAATAATAGTAGTGAATACAAGATGAAGCAAGCATCAATAATAATAGTACTAACGTATTATTTGATAAAATAATTATCCACATGTGCTGTTGTATCAAGGTTTTATAATGTTAAATAAGTGTGTTAGTACAGCAAATGTGCGCAGCACATTTGCTGTACTAACACACTTATGCTCGGGCGCGCCAGCGCACGTACTCTAGTAAATGATACAATTCCCATGATTATGGGCATATAGAAAGAGGTAATTATATGGCAATGGTTCCAGAGGGCGTTTCAGCTAACGAGATTGAACGCTATGTAGAGCATGGTTATGCAGAGAATCAGGGCGTCAAGATTCACTATGCAGCTCTAGGGAGCGGCCCATTAGTTGTTATGGTGCATGGTTTCCCCGATTTCTGGTATACATGGCGCAACCAGATGCTGGTACTGGCCCCTTATTATCGTGTGGTGGCGCTCGACCTTCGTGGTTATAATTTGAGCGATAAGCCCAAAGATGGCTCTCAATATGCGATGCCACACCTGGTAGGCGATATCCAGGCGGTGATTAAATCCCAGGGACAGCAACAGGCGATTGTTATCGGACACGATTGGGGCGGCGCTATTTCCTGGCAGTTCGCTATCCATGTTCCTCAAATGACCGAGCGCCTGGTTATCTTAAACCTGCCACACCCGAAGAGCTTTTCGCGTGAGCTGGCTAACAATCCTCAGCAGCAGCAAAATAGTCAGTATGCCCGCAACTTCCAGATGGAGGGTGCCCATACCCAGCTTTCAGCCGAAGCTTTGAGTGCCTGGGTGACTGATCCGGTAGCTCATGCTCACTATATCGAAGCTTTCCAGCGCTCAGACTTTGAGGGCATGTTGCAGTATTATAAACAGAATTATCCGCGACCACCATATCATGAGATCACCTCACCGATCTCTAAAGTGCAGTGCTCAGTCTTGCAGATCCACGGCTTGGAAGATCGTTACTTGTTACCCAATGCTTTGAATTCGACCTGGGAATATGTAGAAAAAGATTGGACCCTGATGACCGTGCCGGGCGCCGGCCATTTCGTGCAACATGATGCCTCCGACCTGGTTTCGCGCACCATCTTAAGCTGGCTTAAACGCTAAGTGCGCATTGCGTTTCCGTCTGTGTAAGATCTCATTTCTACTCGCTCTCAGCGAGGATAAGCGTGCTGCGGCCCTATTGCTGGGGCCGCATAGTACTTTATGCCCCGCTTTCTTATAGTATAGGAGCGCCAGCGTCTCTTCATGGTAAGATAGTATTGCTCGTGCATTATTGAAATTGCCTGTGTAATTCAGATTTTCGGCCTATGATGTTATCCTGACCCCGGATTAGCTTTTGCGGCCACAGGCTCAATAGTATATTTGTATGAGCAGGAGGAGACAATTGCGATGGCCTATGATGTAAGCAAGAAGTTGGGGAATTATCGCTTGCTAGAATTGCTCGGCCAGGGTGGGTTTGCCGATGTATACCTGGGTGAGCATGTTTATTTAAAAACATCTGCGGCTATCAAGGTCTTACGCCTGCATTTGAGTCAGGGGGCCCCCAGTTCGTTCCTGGCTGAAGCTCGAACGATTGCTCGCCTACGCCATCCGCATATTGTGCTGGTGCATGATTTTGGGATTGAGAATGATGTGCCTTTTCTGGTGATGGGCTATGCCCCCTATGGCTCGCTGCGCCGGCTCCATCCTTTGGGAAGCGTGGTACCGTTGCAGACGGTTGCGCTCTACGTGAAGCAGATGGCCCAGGCCCTACAATACGCGCATGAGCAAAAGATTATTCATCGTGATGTGAAGCCTGAAAATATGCTCCTGGGTGAGCAGCAGCAGTTGATGCTGAGCGATTTTGGCATCGCCGTAACCACACAGAGCATGCCAAGCAATCCAATGTTGCCCAGGGCAAATAGTGGCGAGGCGCTTGGAACGACCACCTATATGGCGCCAGAGCTGTTTACTGCCGATGCTGTTTTTGCGAGCGACCAGTATTCCCTGGGGATCGTCATCTATGAATGGCTGTGTGGTTCCCCTCCCTTTAGCGGTTCAGATATGGAGATTGCCCTTCAGCACGTCCATATCTCAGCGCCGTCGCTGCTGGATAAGGCCGCTATTACAGCCGAGGTCGAGCATGTTGTGATGAAGGCGCTGGCCAAAAAACCTGAGGAACGTTATCCGTCGATGCTGGATTTTGCTCATGCTTTTGAGCAAGCGTGCGCAGCTACGTTTCCTCAAGCTGGTGCGGCGGTTATCTCTGCTGAATCTTTGCCTCCTCCCACTCCATCTGTCGCTCAAATGAAGTTCGCGGTGCCCCCCTCTACGCCGCCTTTAGATGTACCTGTGGTACCTGAGGCTCCGCGCCCAACATCTGGCTCTTTATCTGCTTTACCATTTTCCTCGCCTTCTAATAAGTCAGAGATCGTGCGGCCACAATTTGGTTTGCCATCATCTGCCAAATCAAAGGCCTTGCTGCCTGCAACTTCACAAGAGGTGAGTCCTGCGCCAGCTTCGTTATCACCAGCCTCTTTGAAGCTGCCTGCGCATGGGGCCGGGACGACCAGGCGACTCGCTGATTATGCCTCCGATGCCGCTGAGCCTTCTGAGAATAGCCTGCATGGAGCGCGACCTTTGCGGCTCTCATCCTTTATGTCACCCGATGAACAGGCTGGCTCCGATGCCACAGTTATTGATATACAACTGGCCCCTGCTGGACAGGATCAGTCCAGATTGGCGGCTTTGAAGCAGCTATGGCAGGCTCAGGCGGCTCCCGCCATCAAACATCTGTGGGTCGATCAAACTGTGCCCACTGTAAGACATCTCTGGGTTGATCAGACGGTGCCTGCTGTAAGACATCTCTGGTCTGACAAGGCTGTACCTGCGGCCAGAAAAATACTCTCTATTCCGTTGGTGTCGCCAGATCCGCAGCAGGAGTCGCTGCCACCACCTTATATGCGTTCAAATAGCCAGCGTTTGCCTTTACACTCTACGCAGTCGGTACCGGCTGCTCATAAGCTGATTCAGACGCAGTCGGTGCCGGCGATCCCACCTTCAATGCAACAATCTTCGCCGGTCGTCTCGCGGCGCGTCGTAATTGGCAGCCTGGCTGCTGTGGCTGCCGCCAGTGTGGCTGGCGTGGTAGCTATGGCTAGCTGGCAGAGCCTCTTTCAGACTAAAGAAGAGACCGCTCCAACATCTGTACCGCAACATCACCAGGCTCCAGCTCCTGCGCCGACCTCGACTCAGACCCCTTCGCCAACCGCGGTACCGCAGAATGCCATTGTTCTGGGCCCAACACGTCCAGCCGTAGTTTCCTGGGGACCAAATCAATTGGATCTTTTTGTGCGGGGAACTGACGGTGGCTTATGGCAACGTCACTATGATGGAAGCTGGCATGACTGGGCACATGTGCTCGATGGCCTGTCCTTTGATCCGGTAGTTACCGCGTGGAGTCCGGGCCGCTTCGACGCCTTTGCCCGTGGCGCTGATAATACCCTGCAGCATACCTGGTATGATGGGAGCTGGCATCCCTGGGAGTCACTGGGAGGCTCGCTGACCTCAGATCCCTGTGCTGTCTCCTGGGGACCAAATCGACTGGATATCTTTGCGCGCAGCGTCGATAACGCGCTCTGGCATAAGGCCTTCGATGGAAGCTGGCATGATTGGGAACGCCTCGATGGAGTCATGCTCTCCAGCCCTTCCGCTGCTACCTGGGGACCAAATCGGCTGGATGTCTTTGTCAGAGGTGCTGATAGTGCGCTCTGGCATCGTGGCTTTGATGGGACCTGGCACGATTGGGAATCGCTGGGAGGCTCCTTCGAATCAGACCCGGCCGCAGTCTCAATTGGCGCTAATCACCTGGATGTCTTTGTGCGCGGAGCCGGTAATGTCTTGCAGCAGCGTAGCTTCGATGGCGCCTGGCACGACTGGCAGACCCTGACCGGTGTCCTGACCACCAGCCCCACCACCACCACCTGGGGCAATGGCCGCATCGACGTCTTTTCTCGCACCGCCAACAATGTCTTACAACAAACCTGGTATTCAACCGGCATCTGGCAGCCCTGGCTCTCCTTAAGCTAAATGGTTTCAAGAACGAATGGGAGAAAGCAGATATGGATAAAGCGGCTTCTCAAGCACGAACCCATTCCATTCCATAAATAAAGGCTTCGGCAACACGAAACATTCCCCATCATGATGGGGGCGTTTCGTGTTATGCGAGCTTTTTTTGATGCCAAACATGGTTCTATTCAAAAAACAACCGGAACAATTTGTTCTGGTTGCTTTTTCGAGAGGGAAGAGATTGACAGTATATTATCCGCGTGGATCATAAATCTGATTGATATCATTGGTTGAAATCGGGTTCTGGGGGATAGTAATACTGACAGATTGGTTAAAGCGACTGCAATTGAATGTCAGCGTTTGCTGTATTGTCGATGGCGCATACCTATCATCCATTATCTTATAGTCAATATCGCTGATCGCGCGATAGACATAGCCAGTATTGGCATCGATCCAGAAGTCACTGCTACCCTGAGTATTTTCTGTATGCAGTGATGATAGAAAAGAATTATAGTTTTCTACATCTATAGCTCGTAGATCAGTTCGATTTTCCTCGCTGAATGTGGCCTGGATATGGCGTAGCGTTATTCCATTAATAGTTTCCAGACCTTTATCGTTAAGTGTGCTTTTTTGTTGGGCTAGATCAATTAATGATCGAATCTGAGCTATAGCGGATACAGCGAAAACCTGTGTATTTGTTTGTTCATCCAGTATTTTTTTGCTGATCACATACCATTTTTGGTTGGCGATCGGATCTCCCAACAGGTAGACATTATCACCCTGGATACGCTGATCCATCGTGAATATACTACCCGAATGGGCATCAAAAGTTGGCGGTTTCTGTTGCTCTTGCAAGTGTATTTGTGAGGTATTGGCACCACTTTCATCACCTTCTCCTTGCTTCCAGCTATTGTAGGCCTCTCTTCCAGGCAGAGGTAGCAAGGCTTGAAGGATATCTCCTGACGGGTTCGCTGCCGCTGGCGTAATATCCTGGCGTTTAGCATCAAGCGTGAAATGGACCCCTGTGAGATCATTCATTGCCTGGCTACTTTTTTCTAAGAGTTGTTTTGGCGTAGGTGTTGGTGTTGGTATGGGTGTCACGGCCTTTGTCGTAGGCGTTGTACCGGTGGTCGGACTCTTCGCCTGCACATTATCAGTTGTTGCGGGTGAGTTGCTGCAGGCGCTCATTAGTAGAACCAGGAGCAGTAGACAGCAGCCGAGACAGACATTGATACTTTTTTTCATGTGCTATCAATCCTTCTAATAATATATAGGACCAGAATAGAGAAGAACTATGGTGTCCTCTCTAGTATGTGCTGCCCAGGCTGCTAATCCCACATCATCCACACATCATCTACTAATCATTTCCATGTTGTTTTATGATGGGTTGGAGAAAATGTATGGCACATTTTCTCCAACCCATCATAAAACAGGACCGAACCCGTCAGCGCACGTCCACACAGGAGCAATTTGCATCCCATGTCCTTCGCACACTCTGTCCATGTGCTTTCACAGCTGGCGCGCCCGAACGATGTTTTTATAGTGTAGTGTAGAAAATGCGCTGTGCGCATTTTCTACACTACACTATAAAAACATCGTTCGGGCGCGCCAGCGCACGTCCGCATAGGATGATCAAACAATACAAAGAAGCCGTTCCCCATAACAACTGGGGAACGGCTTCTTTGTATTCAGAAATTATCTTATGCGGCGATCTCTTCGGCGTTGAGCATTGCCAGGGCCTTGACCCACTGATAATTGCCCTGGATGTTTTCTTCATCCAGCATCGCAGTTGCCAGGTAGAGCCAGCAGATGGCGTTCGGGATGGTCAGGTAGTCCCGGTTGGCCAGGGTTGCGGCGGCCGAGCTCATGCTGCCATAGAGCATCTCGTCGGTGAGCAGATCGAAAAGATGTTTGGCGACCTGGCTGGTATTGCCGGTCTCGACCAGGTAACCGGTGATGTTATCCTGAATCTGCAGTGGAATGCCACCCACGCGATACGCTACAACTGGTTTACCTTTAAGCAGTGCCTCGGTTACTTTGACCTCAAAGCCTTCTTTAATTGAAAGCTGCAATACAACTTCACTCTTGCGCAGTAAGGTATTCAAAATCTGGTCGCGATGCGGCAGGCGGGCCACCTTAATGTCATGAGCGAAATCGATGTATGGCTCGGTCTGCAGAATGCGCTTGATCAGGCTAAAGACAGGAACCCCATCTGGATCATCGATGGAACCATTGCCAGCGATAACCAGTTGCGGAATGGGCTTCTGCTCTTCGGCCAGCATATGGCGCAGCTGGCGGTACGCATCTAATACATCAGGAATACCTTTAGATGGATCGAAGCGGGCGATCTGGACGATATATGGTCGCTCGGTATCCAGGGGAGTCTGACCTTCCTGGATCAGGATCTTATTGAATAGCTTCAGATATGTCTCCATCTGCTTCTCGCTCAGTGGCTTGTTTAGTCCATCCACTGGATCAGTCGTAGCGGGCATGTAGAGTACTTTTTCAGCCGGCACGTTATCAGGGACAAACATTTTCATTGGATGGCTGATAAAGTAGTCTGCATGGCGGATGAAGTTCCACAGGAAGCTCCAGGTCGTATGCTGGGGCGTTCCCTCTTCCGTAGCCAGGTCAGCGACAATCTGAATATGCGAGCGATACAGTATCTTACAATCTGGATTGGCTTCTCTGATATAGGGAATCAAACCGGCTGGTTGTGGATCATCGATGACAATTACGTTTGCCTGTTTAAACACCGAATCCAGCGCCAATGCATTTTCCTGGCTCCAGCTCAGATAAACATCTTTATCTTCTTCAGTTAGCTCGGTTGATGGACTGGCAACATTTTGTAATACATTATGAATTTTGGTCTTGGTAATATCAAAAACTTCTTTTTTGGGCAGCAGGATATGCCAGTGAGCATCTACACCGAATAGCCGCAGCAAACGGATCAGTGCGTGGCGCATCAGGGCGACGCCACCACCCTGCGGTGTGGCATTGATAAAGACCAGGCGCTTGCCCTCAAATTTCTGAGCCAGCTGCGAGATCATTTCAAAATCTTCTGGCGTTACAGTAGAACGGTAATCCTCGATGGTTACTAATTCACTAACCACCACCTCACGATCAGCCGTCAATGGGACCTGGACCAGGTCGTTGTGATCAAATTGTAGACGTACCTGGCGTACGAGGTCCTCTGCTGTAGCTGACTGATCGACTCTCGCCTCGGCACGTAGCGGCACAATATCTTCTTGCATCCATAACTTTGCCGCTAAATCGGGAGCAAAATCTCCATCGCGCAGAGACGCGGCCACGAATTGCAGGTTGTGCTCTTGTGCTGCCTGCTTGAGCCAGTTCAACGCAGCCTCGTTAGCGTCAGCATCAAGCAGTTCCTTCTCATAGGCCACAACATTATGATTGGTATCTGATTCTGCTATTTCTAAATTTCCGTTCTGTAACTGCAGACTTACATATGTTGCAGTTGGAAGCGCAAGTTGTTCGAGTTGCATGGTTTGTGGCAGTTGCTCCTTTAATATAATATTATTGTTCTCGGATGCACTGACAGACATGTCCTCGTTTATAAGTGTTTTTGTTGGTGTACCATAAGATGTATAAGTCAATGTATTTTACCTCTACCTTGGAATAATGCTGACACCTACAGACTCATCAAATAGTGTTCTATCAGGTTAATCATCCGCTACTTATGATAACAATACTCGACCGCTTTCTTATTTCGATGGTTAAGTTTTATTGATTTCCATTGCTTGATTTTCGATAAGCGATTGAGCAATTGATGAGATTTATAATCTCGTTACTTTGTAAGAGGACATTCTAAGGTTGACGTATACGCGGGCTATAAGGCTTATGTAAAATTTCTATTTATATTATACAGTCAGTGAATGAGAAATTCTGTGCCTGATCTCACAGTATTATCACTGTTACATTAGTGAAATAGACCACAAATCTGGCCGCTTCAGCTCGATTTAATTTTTTATGGCTTTTGTAATACGAGTCAAAATCTTTCTCTTGTGGGTAGTACGAATTTACCATATAAATTTTACTGACATTGATAAAGTAGCCATGGGCGACCCATCATATCTATTTTCTACAGTTCAATCCTCAAGTCATCCTAATGCCTGCTATGTAGTGATTGTATATATTATGTATAACATAGCCTATATAAATATATGTTGGTCACCTCCGGATTTTTGAATATATTATTTTTATAGATAAAAACAATAGCAATTTATTTATGTAACAAATTATATTTATCTATGATATTTTATTATCTGGTTGCAAAAAATGTGCAATACACATTTTTTGCAACCAGATAATAAAATAGGTTCGGGCGCGCCAGCGCACGCCTGCCTGGGAGCGACACACTTTCCATGCTAATGGGAGTGTGACATTCTCTTGAAGAGTGCCTGGATGTATGAAATGTGGTAAAGTACAGGGAAGTTTCTGCTGGTCGATACCAGAAAACACTTTATTTCAACTACAACACATAGCTACTAGCAGGAATTACTAAACTATGTGTTACATTGAAGGAATTCGGTATGAAGAAGTTTGTGAATAATCATCAGTTGGCCTCTTTGTTCCCGAGGGACTTTATCTGGGGGGCGGCTACCGCTTCTTATCAGATTGAAGGAGCGACCCATGAAGATGGACGCGGTACCTCTATCTGGGATACATTCGCCGCTACTCCCGGCAAGGTCTACCTGGGTCATAACGGGGATGTGGCTGATGATCATTATCATCGTATGCCTCAAGATGTTGAGTTGATGTCTGGATTGGGCCTGGATGCGTACCGCTTTTCGGTTGCCTGGCCCCGTATTTTGCCCCAGGGCCGGGGAGAGGTCAATCAGCCGGGACTGGATTTTTATGATCGCCTGGTTGATACTCTGCTGGCCAAAGGCATTACTCCTTTTGCTACCCTCTATCACTGGGATCTCCCTCAAATTTTAGAAGATGCGGGTGGTTGGACCAATCGTGAGACCGCCTATGCCTTTGCCGATTATGCAGAGATTGTCGCTCGGCGTCTGGGTGACCGTGTGGCCGGTTGGATTACGCTCAATGAGCCCTGGTGTTCAGCGTATCTTGGCTATGGCAATGGCGCTCATGCACCAGGTATCCAGAATCGCCAGGCTGCGCTCGATGCTAGCCATCATCTTTTGCTGGCCCATGGGCTGGCTGTACCCCGTATCCGCTCTGTCATCGCGCCTGAAAAGCAGGTTGGTATCACACTGAATGTTTATCCTGTTTATGCTGAAGATGAGCGTCCCGAGACTTTGCGCGATGTCGCCCTGGCGGATGCCTTTTCCAATCGCTGGTTCCTGGATCCTCTCTTCAAAGGCCACTATACAGAGAACTTTTTTGCTGATATGGGGCTGAATGCTCCTCCCATTCAGAACGATGATCTTGCGACTATTAGTGTACCGATAGACTTCCTGGGTATTAATCTTTATTCCCGCCATCTGGTGCGTGGTTCTGAACAGAAGCCGCTGGCGGACGCCGTTGTCGGTGTTAGCCCTGTCCCCGAGGCCTGCTATACCGATATGGCCTGGGAGATCTATCCGACTGGTTTGAAGGATATGCTGGTGCGCTTGCATAAAGATTATCCTTCCATCAAGGCTCTCTATGTGACCGAGAATGGGGCCGCCTTCAGCGATAGCTGGGATGGCAAGAGTGAGGTGGTCAGCGATCCCCGCCGCGTAACATTTTTGCAGGAATATATTACTGCAGCAGGTGAGGCTATACAGGCAGGAGCACCACTAAAAGGCTATTTTGTCTGGTCTTTGATGGATAACTATGAATGGGCTGAGGGCTATCGTAAACGCTTTGGCGTCGTCTTTGTGGATTACACTTCTCAGAAGCGTATCCCTAAAGAAAGCGTACTCTGGTATTCATCGCTCATCAAAGAACACCATACATCCAACTAAAAGCTCCCGAGGACATAAAGCATCCCTCGCTCCAGGCTTAACCGCCAGAGCGAGGGATGCTTTATGTCTTTTTTGCCTATCTGGATTGAATTTTTGTGAGTGCCCTGGGGATTTCTATGTGAGTTTCTATTTTTGGGATCAACAACTATTGACAAAAGTATTTAGCTCTTTGTATACTTCTCGTAACCGATTACGAAAGCGATTCCGGAAACGGTTACATGGACGCACTTGCTGGACGGAAGCACTTTTCCCGTCTGCGATTGTTTTATCGCTACTAGCAAGTGAATAATTTGGTGTAGGAGATACCAGCCAGAAATTATATGAATGGCAGAGGAGCCATTTTTTTCTGGAGACAAGGATGACTGTAATGCAAAACATTGACGCTAATGCTATATCGTTACCCATCAATTACCCCCGCCTACTTCTCACAGTCTCTCTGTCTCTATGCATGCTACTAGAACAGCATGCCGCATTTGATTCACTGTAAGAGAGTGTCAGACTCTCATGATAATTGCCTGCGGTCTGCACGAGTTTTCGCACCTGTGGTGCTCAGAAAGCCGTTTTCTATGTTGGTGCAACAGGAGTGCGGATGCGCCCCTGTTGCACCAACATAGAAAACTAGCGCAGCCGCGCAGGCGGACGCCCGTGTGGGAGCGCTCGAGCGTCCCAGGAAAAAGTATGTCTGACACTCTGTAAAACCTTGTCTGGTCGCTTCATGGTTTCGAAGTGGCCCACCTATTTGGTATACCCATCTGTTTCTACGTGTGGAGAAACATGAAATAGATTGGTAGAAAAACAGTATATCCGGTCAACCGGTTTACTATTTTTTCTTAGATCGATGCATGATCTTTTTTATCCTTTAGGAGGTTTTTCTATGTCTTCTGAATCAGGAATGACACGGAAGCGTTTGGGAGCAACGTTGCTCACTTTATTTATTGTTCTGGGTGTATTGCTGACAGCTTGCGGTGGTGCTAACAATGGGTCCAACGCATCTGGTGGCAAGAACGATCGTATTCTTACGTTGCAGAATGGCCCGAATGGTGACTTCTCCAAGGCTCTCAGCCCCTACACAACAGCCGGCGTAAATCCCGGTGCCCAGGGACTTGTCTACGAGACCTTGCTTTATTTCGATCAGGCCAAGGGTGGCGAGATTACTCCCTGGCTGGCCGATAGCTATGAGTTTTCAAAAGATGCCAAAAGCATCACCTATCATCTGCGCAACAATGTGAAATGGTCCGATGGCCAACCTTTCACCGCCAATGATGTGGTTTTCACTTTTAACATGCTGAAAAAGTATCCAGCGGCCGATACCAATAGCCTCTGGAAGAGCATTAAAGACGTTGTTGCTGCTGATGATCACACCGTGAATATTACTCTGAATCAGAGCAATTCCACCATGTTGTGGTATACCGGTGGCCAGATCTGGATCGTTCCACAGCATGCCTGGCAGAATGTTGGTGATCCTACCAAATATGTCAATGACACTCCTGTTGGTACAGGCCCTTTCACTTTGAAGAATTTCACACCTCAGTTGATTGACTATGTCCGCAACCCTAACTACTGGCAGGCTGACAAAGTTGAGGTGCAGGAAGTTCGCTATCCTTCTTACAACACCAATACTTCGGTGGAACTGGACCTCAATCGCGGCAATCTGGACTGGACCGGTATCTTCTTGCCTAAGGTGCAGGATAGCTATGTTGGTCGCGACAAAGAGCATAATCACTACTGGTTCGCACCACTGAGCCCTGTGATGCTGTATCTCAATACCGCTAAATCTCCTTTTGACCAGCTGAACGTACGTCAGGCTATCAGTCTGGCCCTGGATCGTGATCAGATGTACAAAGTGGCTGAGAGCGGCCATGAGCCAGTTGCTCATCCTTCAGGCCTGGTTACTCCTGCCTATGATAACCTGGTTGCCCCTGAGTATAAAGACGCCGCCTTCAAACAGGATATTGCTAAGGCTCAGCAGTTGATGGAGAGTGCGGGCTTTAAGAAGGGCGCCGATGGTATCTATGTGGGTACCGATGGTAAGAAGTTGAGCTTCAAAATTGGTGTGGTGACTGGTTGGAGCGACTGGGTGACTATCTGTCAGATCGCTGCTAGCAACCTGAAGCAGATTGGTATCGATGCCCAGGTTGATCCACAGGCCTATACCGCTTACTACACATCCTTGCAGACCGGCAGCTTTGATATGGCAGTCTCCTGGACAAATGCTGGTCCTTCTCCCTACTACATGTTCAATGGCCTGCTGAATAGCAAAAATACCGCTGCTGTGGGTAAGGTTGCTGCTTCTAACTGGAGCCGCTGGCAGGACCCCCAGACCGATAGCTTGCTTAATCAGTATGCGACCAGCACAGATAAGACGGTACAGCAGACTGCTTTGAATGGCCTTGAGAAGATCATGGTTGAGAAGTTGCCTGCCCTGCCACTTGTCTACGGTGTCAACTTTGCCGAGTATAGCTCCGCGAAATTCACTGGCTGGCCTACTCCTGACGATCCATATGCTCTGGCTGCACCTTATTCGGTGCCAGATGTCGGTGTTGTCGTCACTCACTTGAAAGCCGTCAAGTAAGATCCGGGAGAGAAAAATAGTATCTCTATTCTTCTCTCCCCTTCCTGTGAGGGGATGGCCTCTCTTACTACTGGCTTTCCCCTCAACCCTCTTCAATCTGATGTAAGAGACAATCCTCCATCGATCGAGATATTTGTTAGAAGGAGCTGACTACATGCGTCACCTGTTACGTCGCATTGGCTTCTATTTGATAGCCTTATGGGCGTCAATCACACTGAACTTTTTTATTCCGCGCCTGGCTCCAGGTAGCCCTGCGACAGCTTTAATGGCACGTTTCCAGGGACGCATTGATCCGCAGGCGTTACAGTCCTTAGAGATTCAGTTTGGTGTGAGCCATGATCCTTTGTGGATACAATATTTCCAATATTTAAATAATCTGTTTCATGGTAATCTGGGTACCTCTGTTACCTATTTCCCTTCTCCGGTGAATGCGGTTATCGCGCAACAGATGCCGTGGACGTTGGTGCTGGCAACGGTGGCCTTGCTGATCAGCTTTACGCTGGGTTCTCTGCTGGGTGCTCTGGTTGCCTGGAAGCGTGGTTCATTTCTGGATAGTGTGGTTCCTCCGTTGCTGGCCTTCTTTTCGGCGATCCCATATTTCTATCTGGCCCTGATCCTGTTGTATGTGCTTGGTTTTATGCTAGATCTGTTCCCCTTGCATGGTGGCTACGATATCTCGGTGGTGCCTGGCTGGTCGCCTGATTTCATTTTTAGCGCGGTCCAGCATGCGCTCTTGCCAGCTTTCTCTTCTGTACTGGCCTCGATGTCAGGCTGGGTGATGGGTATGCGTAACTCGATGATCACGACGCTTTCCGAGGATTATGTGTTGATGGCCCAGGCTAAAGGGCTTCCCGAGCGCCGGGTGATGCTGCGTTATGCGGCTCGCAATGCGATCTTGCCGAATATTACTGGTTTTGCGATCTCGCTGGGTTTCGCGGTAGCCGGTCTGTTGCTGGTTGAAATGGTCTTTTCCTATCCCGGTATTGGCTTCTCCCTGCTACAGGCTGTGCAGCAATCCGATTATGCTTTGATGCAGGGTATCTTCCTGTTCATCACGGTCGCTGTACTGGCCGCCAATTTCCTGGCTGATCTGGCCTATGCCATCCTGGACCCGCGTGTTCGCCAACAAAGGAGTTAGCCAAAGTGAGCAATCATCCATTCTCCTCTCAGGAACCTGATAAACAGACAAGCACGATTACTACTGAGCCTGTTGCGAGTGCGGCCCAATCCACTGTGGCCTCGGCGGTGCCCGGTATCGTTACTCCGGCCGCGGTGACAGGACGCCAGCGCGATGTGTTCAGGGTCATCACTAAAAATCCTAAAGTGACTGCGGGTAGCTGTATCGTTGGATTTTTCCTGCTGGTCGCTCTTTTTGGCCCTTTCTTTATCCATGTCGATCCCAATGCTTTGAGCGCTGATAGTATGCTGCCTCCTTCGCCCCAGCATTGGTTTGGTACCACCCAGACCGGGCAGGATGTTTTTGCTCAGGTGGTTGTCGGTACCCGCTCTTCGATCCTGTGGGGCTTTTTGACTGGCCTGGTGGTTACTACTATTTCGGTCCTGGTTGGCCTGGTCGCTGGCTACTTTGGCGGCTGGGTCGATGATACGATCTCGCTCATCACCAATGTCTTTCTGGTGCTGCCGAGTTTCCCACTGGCCATTGTACTGGCGGCTTTCTTCCCTGTTAAGGGTTCGTTGACGATCGCAGCGGTAATTATGTTGACCAGCTGGGCGTATAACTCGCGTGTGCTGCGTGCTCAGACCATGACTATGCGTAGCCGTGATTTTATTGAAGCCGCCAGGGCCAGCGGTGAGTACTCCTGGCGCTTGATCTTCATGGAAATCTTGCCCAATGAGATCGCGATTGTGACCTCCGGTTTTATCGGCACGACCGTCTATGTTATTTTGACGGCGGCCAGCCTGGAGTTCCTCGGCCTGGGCAACGGTGCGAATAATATCAGCTGGGGCACCATGTTGTATTGGGCCCAGAATGGTAATGCGGTGCTGGAAGGTGCCTGGTGGTGGTTCTTGCCTCCTGGCTTATGTATCGCGATCCTGGGTGCGGGCCTCTCTTTAATGAACTATGGCATCGATGAAGTGGCGAATCCTCGCCTGCGCAAAGAACCAAAGATCAAACTAGCAAAAGCAAAAAAGGTGGTGGCCTGATGAGTAGTCGTGAAGTGTTGTTAGAAGTTAAAGATGTGAGTGTGGACTATAGCGCTTCCAATGGCGCGGTCCACGCTGTCGATCATGCCAGTTTTACCCTGCATCGCGGTGAGATTATCGGTCTGGCGGGTGAGAGTGGTAGTGGCAAGTCTACGCTGGCCTATGCGATTGCGCGCCTGTTGCGTCCACCCGCCATGACAACTGGTGGCGAGGTTTTGTACTATCCACGGGTACAGCAGGATGGCAGTAATAAGGCCTTCCTGCGTGCTTTAAAGAAAGACAAAGCTGGTGCCGAGCTTGGCCCGGTGGATATTCTGGAATTGACTCCTGCCCAGTTGCGCACGTTCCGCTGGAATGAGCTCTCGATTGTTTTTCAGAGCGCGATGAATGCTCTCAATCCAGTGATGACGGTTGGCAAGCAAATTATGGATGTGCTGGAAGTACACCAGCCCTCGATGGGACCCGATGCGCGTAAGAAACGCGCCATTGAGCTGTTGCGGCGCGTTGGAATTGCGGCCGATCGCCTTAATAGTTATCCCCATGAGCTCAGCGGCGGTATGCGTCAGCGTGCCACCATCGCGATTGCCCTGGCCCTCAATCCCGAATTGATTATTATGGATGAGCCGACGACGGCCCTGGATGTGGTGGTGCAGCGTGAGATTCTGGATATGATCAGCGAGCTATGCCAGGAATTCAATATGGCCCTGATCTTTATCACCCATGATCTTTCGATGCTGCTGGAACTGGTGGATCGAATTGCGATTATGTATGCGGGCCGCTTGATTGAGATGGCTGATCGCGATGCTATGTTTGAGCATCCGCGCCACCCTTATAGCTACGGTTTGCTGAATTCATTCCCTCGTTTGCATGGTCCGCGCCGCCGTATGGTTGGTATTCCAGGTTCCCCGCCCGATCTACGCAACGTGCCGGCTGGCTGTCCTTTCCATGAACGTTGCCCGCTGGCTTTTGAAGCCTGCCATACTGTGCGCCCATCTTTACAGCCGGCTGTTCCAGAGATACCTGGACAACTGGTCTCGTGCCATTTATATACTCCGACCCTCACACCAGATATGCCATCGACCGCTGAGCTGGCGGCTAGCTATGAAGCTCTGGCAGAAAGGAGCAAGGTTAGATGAGCCAGGACGCTATGAGTCATAATTCGACGGCCACAGAAAATGTGGAGACCCGCAAACCGATTCTGGAAGCGGTCAATTTGCAGAAATATTTTCCGGTCAATCAAAACAATCCATTCGCTCCCAAGCAATATGTGCACGCGGTCGAGGATGCGACCCTTGCGCTCTATCCCGGTCATGCTACAGCGCTGGTGGGAGAGAGCGGTAGCGGTAAGACGACGATTGCTCGTATGTTGGCCCGTATCTATGATCCAACTGGGGGCACGATGCGCTTCCAGAATGAGGATCTCAAGTTGTCGCGCAGCTCATCGTCACTGCGTTCTTATCGTCGCCATGTGCAGATGGTTTTCCAGGACCCGTTTGGCTCGCTCAATCCTGTGCACAATATTCGCTATCACCTGAGCCGGCCGCTGCGTATCTTCGGCCATGCCCGTAGCCGCAAAGAGGTCGACGAGCAGGTATTAGCATTGCTCAATCGCGTCAGCCTGACCCCGGCTGAACAATTTATTGAGAAGTTCCCGCACCAGTTGAGTGGTGGGCAGCGCCAGCGTGTCGCCATCGCGCGCGCCCTGGTCGCCCAGCCAGAAGTATTGCTGGCCGACGAACCAGTTTCGATGTTGGACGTTTCGATTCGTCTGGATATCCTCAACCTCTTGCTACGGCTCAAGGACGAAGAGCATATCGCCTTGCTCTTCATCACCCATGATATTGCCAGTGCCCGCTATTTTGCCGAAGATACCCTGGTCATGTATGCCGGACAGGTCGTGGAGGGTGGTCCAAGCGATGAAATTATCCAGACGCCCAAACATCCCTATACCCAGTTATTGCTATCGGCGGCCCCTGATCCACAGAGTGTGCGAGAGAAAGGCAAGAACAAACTACCAGCGCGTGGTGAAATCCCCAGCTTGATTAAGCCACCCTCTGGTTGTCGTTTCCATCCACGTTGCCCGCATGCCATGCCTATCTGTAAAGAACGCGTGCCAGGTCGAACCGACCTTGGCAACGGACACTGGACAAACTGCTTCCTCTATGGAGAAGGCGTCGCTGAAAACGGCTCATCCGTCATCACGACCGTCCCCAACCAAAAAAAATCGTAGAGACAGTAGCCCCATAAAAAAAGCGGGGACGCAAGGGGCCAGGGAAAGCGCCCAGGAAAAGCGGGGACGCAAGGGGCGACCAGCCCCTTGACTGGGGGTTTGGGGGCTGTGCCCCCAATCTCCTCCTTTTGTTGCGCCGCCGCAGGCGGCGCAACAAAAAACTACCCTTTTTGAAATGCAATACACATCTTTGTGCGTTTTTTGTGGTATAGTATTTTTAACTGAGCGCTAGCCCCCTATATAATAAGAAATTATCAGAAGTTAGTAAGGAAACAAAGAGGCGTCTATGGCGACAAAACTCACCATTGACGATATTGCTCGCCTGGCAGGCGTATCGAAGGCAACGGTTTCTCGTGCAATGAATGGAAAACCTGACGTCGATCCTGCGACCCGCGAACGTATCTTGAGCATTGTAGAGAAAGAAGGCTTTAAGCCAAGTGCAACCGCCGTTGGCCTGGCGGGTCGCAGTCATTTGATCAGCGTTCTGATTCCCTCGATGGCCTCCGAGACCTATATTTTCGATATTTTGCGAGGCGTGGCCGACGTCGTTACCGAAGCCGGTTACGAACTGGTCCTTTATAGCGTCAATGAAAATGCTCAGGATAATAATCGCAATACAGTCATAGATCGCATCTTGACCTCGAAACTATCGGCTGCCTTGCTGGCTATTTTGCCGGGTCAACTGGGAGGGCATATCGCGCAATTATATAAACCGGACTTCCCTATCGTTATGATTGATGATAGCGAGCCGCCGAGCGATAAGATGCCCTGGGTGGGTGTCAGAAACAGTGAAGGTGCTCGTAAAGCAGTATTTCACTTATATAGCCTGGGACACCGACGAATTGCCCATGTCACCGGACCCCTGCAAAGACTCTGTTCGCGCGAACGCCTTGAGGGTTATCGTAGTGCGTTGGCCGATCTCGGCCTGGAGTATGATCCTGCGCTGGTTGTCTCCGGTGAATTTTCAGCGCCTTCAGGTCATGCCGCGGCCCTCCCTTTATTTAATTTGCCTGCTGACCAGCGACCGACCGCTATTTTTGCCGCCAATGATTTTATGGCTTACGGTATTATCGATGCAGCCCATAGCTATCACCTGCGTATCCCTGAAGATATAGCCCTGATTGGCTTCGATGACACTTCTTCCTCAGTCCATATGCAGCCATCTTTAACCACTGTTCGCCAGCCATTTTATGAGCTGGGTCAGACCGGTTGCCAGCTGCTTTTCTCTCTCCTCGAGCAATCGCGGTCCGGGCGCTTTCAGGCCTATGGGAAGTCATTTTCATCTTTCGCCACCATGCATGCAAAGGACTTTAAGCAAGTGGCTGCTATGCCTGCCCATATTTATCTGGACACAGAATTAATGGTCCGTAAGTCCTGTGGTGCCGATCTGCCTGTTCGCTAGCCTTGCTAGCGCTACTAAAAGCTTCAGACCTCAGATTGCGCAGGGATCGCTATCTGTGTATAGGCTAGCTCAACTGGCGGATCGGTCTGTGGGCTCTCGAGTTGTCGGATGATTGAGGGGACGCCTGGCACAGCCTCTCCGGCCAGGAGGGTAGTGGCCAGTGTCTTTAATTCTTTGGGCCAGAGGGGAAGCTGAGGAACTGTGGCTAGTGGAATCCAGGCTGGTATTGGAAAATCAGGTCCCTCTTGTTGTAAGGTTTGCCCTGCTCTGATCGGATGGGCATAGACATGCACCTCCAGTGTATATCCATAGTGCATCCTCTTATGGGGACAGGGTGCATAAGTAGGATAGATCCATTCTCCCAGGAAGGCGATGCTGGTGGCCTCTACCTCGATTCCGGTCTCCTCGCGAACCTCGCGGGCGGCACAATCCAGCAGGCTTTCATATGGTTCTAACCCTCCTCCCGGCAATCTCCACGTACCATCGTCATTTAATAAAAGTATTTGATTTTCTTGCAAGACAATTACGCGTGTGCGAATATTGTCATAAATATTCTGGCTCATCTTTTCTCCTTTCTCTGCCAAGCTTCAAATATGGTACCAGTCAGGTACATCCCTGCTATTTGTACCATAATGCCATCCTAAACGCTAGCGGGCGTGCGCATTCGCGCCCGAGCCCATTTATATGTTGTTGCGGCAGGGTGCGATGCACCCTGCCGCAACAACATATAAATGGGCTCGGGGTCAGGTACACCCTGCTCCCTTTTATGTAGGGTTGGGATCAGGGTGTACCTGACCTTGACCGCACCTCTCTCTAAATATTATGAGCGCAGCTCTATTTTATAGTAATAAGTGCAAAAAATGTGTCCACATCTTTGCCATCGCAACCTGAAAAGCATTATGAGCGCAGCTCTATTTTATAGTAATAAGTGCAAAAAATGTGCCCACATCTTTACCACCGCAAAATGAAAAGCATTATGAGATTAGCTCTACTTTATAGTAATAAGTGCAAAAAATGTGTCCACATCTTTGCCATCGCAACATGAAAAGCATTATGAGCGCAGCTATATTTTATAGTAATAAGTGCAAAAAATGTGCCCACATCTTTACCACCGCAAAATGAAAAGCATTATGAGATTAGCTCTACTTTATAGTAATAAGTGCAAAAAATGTGTCCACATCTTTGCCATCGCAACATGAAAAGCATTATGAGCGCAGCTATATTTTATAGTAATAAGTGCAAAAAATGTGCTGGGCACATTTTTTGCACTTATTACTATAAATGGTCGGGCGCGAATGCGCACGCCCACACGCGCCAACGTCGTTATATGGGAGCTAGCCCCACCTAGCTCCCATATAACGACCCCCCAACCCCTTTTTAAAGGTTTTGTGATTGATGATGCGTTGTTCAGAGATAAAGATGCCGAGTAGGATTAAAAACACACCCAGCCACTGGACCAGGGTGATATGTTCATGCAATACCAGGGCGGAACTGGTGATGACCACCGGCAACTCAATTGAACCAAGGATTGAAGCCATCGCAGAACCCACCACCGGGATGCCCCGCGCATACAGATAGAGCGGAATAATCACGCCGAAGAGCCCCAGCAGGACCGCGAAGATCCAGAGATTTGGTCTGGTTGTGCCATTGAAAAGGAAGAATGGCGGGAAGATAAGCAGCGTGGTGATAGCTGACCCGCTGACCATCAAGGTGCTGCGCAGAATGGATGGTACCTGTAACTCGACCCGTCCATTCACGGCCAGATTTCCTGTATAGCTGGCGGCGGCCAGTAAGCCAAAGATAACTCCAATCAGGTTGAGGTGTTCGAAATGCAATGCCTCATAGCCAGCCGCCAGTACCGTTCCAATCAACACTACCACAATCGCGATCCATTGGCTGACTGTTGGCCGGCGTCTCTCAAGCAACCAGGCCAGCAAAAATCCCATCCAGACAAACTGGAATAGCAAGATTACGCCGAAGGATGCCGAGAGCCATTGCAGTGCCAGGTAGTAGAAGACACCGGTCAGCCCACCAAAGACGCCGCTGGCAATTAACTTACCAATTGTCATTCTTGAAAGCGTGCGCAAGTCTTTAAAGGAAGGGATACTGAAGAGCCAGAGGCAGAGGCAGCCAAATAATATCTGACTACTTGTGATCTGCGCCGTCGAAAAACCCTGGCTATAGCTTATTTTGACAATGGTCGATAAAATGCCGAAGGAGGCCGCACCTATCAAGACCAGGATGCTGGCGGTCAATCTTTTCACAACGAATTTCCTTCTACTGATATGCTCAGAAAGTAGGTAGAGCCGGCTATCTGGTCAGCGTGTCATACCTTTGCAGGCAAAAAAAAACCAGCTCTACACCCATCACATAGATGAGGTCTAGCTAGAGTGAGCCGATACTGCCGGTTAGGAAACCCGTATTTGTTATATGAAGCAATAGGAAGATGCCAGATTATATATGTATCTATGCTTCTCTGCTCATTCAGCAACTTTTACGCGGCCAGATTATACCATCCCTACAAAGTCGCTGTCAATCGCGCGGGGTATGGAGTGTGTTTGGTGGACGGCCGCGGCCATCCACCAAACACACTCCATACCTGAAAGAAGGTGTATCTAATATTCGGCGCTGGGTTTGAGGATACGTTTGCGGAAAACCCAGTAGTTCCAGGCCTGGTAGCCCAGGACGATAGGGACAAAGATCAGGGCTACCCAGCTCATGACGGTCAAGGTATAAGGGCTGGATGAGGCGTTATAGATGGTCAGGTTCCAGGCTGGATTGAGGCTGGAGATCATGACACGCGGGAATAGTCCCTGGAAGATGGTGAAGGTGGAGAGGACTATGGTGAGCCCCGTCATGATAAATGCCCAGCCACTGCGTTGGTGGCGCAGAAACCACAGGACCAGCGCCAGGGCGACTCCAGCACCGATGGGGGCAACGCCGGGATCAATACCCAGGTGGCCGAAGACATCGGTGACAAAGTAGCCGATGATGACATAGAGTCCAACCAGGATGATGGCTGGTAACCAGAGTTTCTGGGCCGCACTATGGGCGCGCGCGTTCATTTCTCCGGATGTTTTCAGGTCGAGAAAGATTGCGCCGTGGAGTAGGAAGAGCGCGACGAAGGCCAATCCACCTAATAGTGCATAGGGATTGAGCAGATTCCAGAAGCCGCCCACATACTCCATGTGGCTGTCTATGGGAACTCCTTCGATGATATTAGAGATAGCCACGCCCCACAGAAAACCAGGTAGGGCGCTACCAATAAAGATGGCCCAGTCCCAGAGTGTGCGCCAGCGCTTGCTTTCATCTTTATTGCGAAATTCGAAGGCCACGGCGCGCAGTATCAGTGCCACCAGCATAAGCATCAAGGCCAGGTAAAAGCCACTAAACAGGGTCGCATACCAGTTGGGGAAGGCCGCGAAGATTGCGCCACCGGCCGTAATCAACCAGACCTCATTGCCATCCCAGAAAGGCAAAATTGTTTCAACTATCTGGCGTCGTTCCTCATCTTTTTTGCCCAGGAATGGCATCAGCATGCCTATGCCGAAATCAAAGCCTTCGAGGAAGAAGAAGCCGATGAAGAGGACCGTGATCAAGATAAACCAGACAATATTGAGATCCATGATGTGTTTCTCACCTCTCTATTAATATGCACCCACGACAGGCTCTTCTTGTACTATACTCTCAACTGGCGGCGTAGGATCATCGCTGTGTTTGACATGTTTGACCATCAGGTAGACATCGGCGATAGCCAGTACAGCGTAGAGCAGGGTGAAGACAATGAGTGAGATTAACACACTGGATGCCCCAACGGTTGGCGAGACTGCGCTACTTGTCTTGAGCAGCCCGAAAACAATCCAGGGCTGCCGTCCGATCTCAGTCATTATCCAGCCAGTTGTGTTGCCGATATACGGTAAGGCGATGCAGAACGGTAGCACCCAGAGGAGCCAGCGGATATTTTCCAGCCGTTTGCGCATAAAGAAGAAGAGGGCCAGCAGGCTGATTAAGATCATGGCCATGCCGGAACCGACCATCAGACGGAATGACCAGTAGGTCACGGCTACCGGCGGTACATAGTCACCAGGACCATATTTGGCGACGTATTCTTTTTGTAGTTCGTTGATGCCTGGAACGGTGCCGTTTGGCGTGTTATAGGCCAGGATACTCAAGGCGTCGGGTATCTTGATCGCGAACACATCCTGGCGACTATTCTCGTTGCCGATGGTGAAGAGCGAGAAAGCTGCCGGATCTTCCGAGGTCCACAGTGCTTCGGCTGCCGCCATTTTCATTGGTTGGGTCTGAATCATATGCTGGGCCTGGGTATGACCGGCCATTGCTACCAGGATGCTGGAAATGACCCCGGCCGTAATGGCGATGGTGGCTGAATGCCTGAACATATCCAGATCACCTTTTTGGCGTAGCAGTTTATAGGCGCTGATACCCAGTACAAAGAATGCGGCCGTCGCGACGCCGGCTGTCAGAACGTGTGGATATTGGACCCAGAGATTAGGATTGCGCAGCAGGGCAAAGAAGTCTGTCATTTCAGCGCGCCCGTTGCGTAGTGTATAACCGACCGGCTCTTGCATAAATGAGTTCGCTACCAGGATCCAGAAGGCCGAGATATTAGAACCGATAACCACCAGCCAGATGGCCAGCAGGTGGAGTCTTTTCGGAATGCGATCCCAGCCGAATAGCCAGATACCTAAAAAGGTGGATTCCAGGAAGAAGGCCAGCAGGGCCTCGATTGCCAGTGGTGCCCCAAAGATATCTCCCATAAAACGTGCATAAGAAGACCAGTTCATACCAAATTGGAATTCCTGGACGATACCAGTGGCGATACCCATGGCGAAGTTAATCAAGAAGAGGTGGCCCCAGAATTTAGCCATGCGTTTATAGGTTTCATTGCCGCTGCGCACATAGATGGTCTCCATGATTGCTACCAGCAAGGAGAGTCCGAGTGTCAATGGAACAAAGAAAAAATGATAAACGGTAGTGATACCAAATTGCCAGCGGGCCAGTGTTAAGGCATCCATACGTCCTCCGTGACGTTAAAATAAATATGAATATGTGACTTTTTAAAATGATTGGATGGGATGGACTTTTACAGTGCGGCTACATCCCATCCCTAGAGAGCTATGCGTTAATGTTTTCCTGCCTTGGCCGCTTGTTCCTGCAGGCGTATTACCAGGAGTGGTAGCCGTGTCTCGCCCAACATATGTTCGCTGACATGTTCACCGAACCAGTAGCTGATGCCATGATTGCCATGCGTCACAACCGCGATTGCATCATATCCTGCATAAGGATTATTCGGGGTCGCCAGTCCCTGTTCAGCAGTCTGAATAATGGTCCTGGGAATATCTATATCCAGCACCACTGAAGAAGTTACCTCTAAAGGTAGTGCTCCACTCATTTTTTGTTGGATACTGTCTTTGAGTTTGTTCAGATGGATCCTTGACTCTTCAATCGCGCGCTGATTTGTTTCGTCCGCAAGTTTCTGGCCAGCATGACGTGGTTTTACAATATGGAGCATGTGCAGCTTGCCTACATGGGGTACCGAAAGGGCGGCGCTTAGCTGCGCAGCTGGCAGCAGCGCTTGTTCAGCATTATCTGTACCATCTAGCGCTACCAGGACGCTGAATTGCTTTTCGCTAATAGCGGTATCGATACAACCATCTCTAAGAATAAGGAGCGGAACTGAACTACTGCGGATCAATTCCTGTGCGATACTGCCTAGCACCAGGCGCTTAAAGCCGGTTGCTGCTCGACTGCACATCACAATCAAGTCAATATGTTTCATGTGTGCTAATGATGGCAACAGCTTATGAGGAAGACCAGAGAGCAGTTCGGTCTGGATTACTATACCTCGGAGGAGCTTTGAATACACAATGTTCTCCAAATAGTTCTCGGCCTCGCGAACCTCTTCATCATAGCATTCTTCCATGCTAATTGAGCCATCCATCAGGGTGTAAGGATATTCTCGTGGCTGCGCAAGGATGCGCACAATTGTCATGGTTGCTCCTGTGGAGCGTGCGATCCTGGCGGCTACCGGGAGTGCCTGTTCTGCGCAGGCCGATCCGTCTACTGGAACAAGTATATGCTGCAACATAGACATCCCTCTTCTATTCTTGTGACTGCAACAGTGTCTACTTTTATAGTAAAGGTGGGGTGTCACAATGGAGTCACTGGCTATAAAACATGGATCACATTTGTGTCACGACCACCTCTACCAGCTATGAATGTATAAATGTATAAAGCGCGCGGCTTCTTGGCTTAGACCGTGACTAGCTCGGGTAGCTTTACCAGGTTGGTGGGTCTACCCTGGGCGAAGGCATAAACATTCTCAACGGTAGTATCCAGGATGCGCCGTAGCGCTTCCGTGGTATTGAAGGCAACATGCGGTGTAATAAAGACATTCTGGCGCTTCTGTAATGCCAGGGTTGCCTGGTAGAGTTTATCTTGATCGCTGTTGCTAGCGCTCGTTTCAAAATGTTGCAGCAACTCTTCCCCCTCAAGCGCGTCCAACCCGGCCCCTCTGAGTATGCCTGCTTCCAGTGCCCAGGCCAGAGCCTCGGTATCGACCAGCGAGCCACGGGCGGTATTGATAAGGATGGCGCCTTTTTTCATACCTGACAGCGAGTCCCGGTTAATTAGATGATATGTGCTGGGTAGTGCCGGTGCATGCAGGGTCACGATATCCGCATTGCTCAGCACCTCCGCGCGTGATGTATAGCGGAAACCCAGTACCTCAGCGGCAAATTTATTTTGGACTATGTCGTTTGCTATGACCTCCATACCAAAGCCCCGGGCAATGCGGATCACATGCAATCCGATGGCGCCGGTTCCGATTACACCCAGGGTTTTTCCATAGAGATCAAAGCCCTGCAGGCCTTCCACACTATAGTTTCCCTCCTTGATGCGATCGTAGGTGGTCTGCATTTTGCGCGATAAGGTGAGGAGGAGCGCGAATGTATGCTCGGCGACCGCCGTTTCACCATAGCCTGGTACATTGGCGATGAGAATACCACGCTCGGCTGCGGCTGCGCGATCAATATGATCATAACCAGTTGAACGGGTCGCGATTAATTTCAGGCGGGGCATGGTTTCCAATTGAGCGCGTTTAATATGTGGTTGAATGAACGGCAAGAGAATATTGGTTCGGGCCAATGTATCTTTATCCACCTCATCCAGGGTGCCTTCCAGGATGGTGAGTGAGAAATCTTTATCCAGCTTCATCGCGAGATATTTTCCATCTTCTTCATTGATAGTTGGGACCAGAATATGCATGCGGGTATCATCGTGTGAAGTCAGTGACATGGCTCTGTGTCCTTCCAGGATATAATTGTTTTTTTATTATTGCGCCTTTAAGATCGCAGTAATGTTTTTATTTCTTTTCCTGAGAAGAGTATAGTTTTTTACCCTCACATTGCGGTCACGGTCCGTGAGGGTTGAATCACATCCATGTCACAGGCACTGGTCTATCCGGTCGGCCCTGAGCACGCTCAGCTAGACAATGCTTATAGAGTGTCTTGATCGCAGGGAGGTTTTTCAGTGGAGAGCTGACAATCGTTGTTGCTGGGGGCAGGCAGGTTGGAGAGATGTTTGTTGCCAAATTTTTCCAGGGCCGCGATGACGTCCCCTAGTTCTTGCCCTTTTTCAGTTATATGATACTCGACCCGTGGTGGAATTTCCAGAAACGCCTTGCGTTGCACAAATCCCAATTCTTCCAGTAATTTGAGCCGATTGGATAGGGTCTTAGAACTAATATGATTTAACGTTGCTCGCAAAGTATTGAAGCGCATGGAACCTCGTAAGAGATTCATGATGATTAATAACACCCAGCTATCTCCCAGAAGATGGATGGCACGGCCTAGAGGGGTGGCGGTGCAGTCATTCTGCTGATTTGTTCCATTTGCTTGATCAGATACTTTCATAACCTAACTATAGCATTATTTTTCAGAGAAAACAACTCACTTGACAAATGTAAGTTTTCAATATAATCTTAGTTTCGTAAGGAAACTAATAGGCAATGGGAAACTATTTTGTATCGACTTCCTGCTGCCAGAATAGAAGATGTGCTTACAAAGATTGGAGAATATCTGAAATGTTTATAGCGTATATCGTCCTTGCCGTTATCATGTCGCTGCTTCTCGTTATGTCCGGTGTGGGCAAGTTAAGACGCGATCCCCGTATCGTCCATTCAATCCACGAGGTCATTGGAGTACCGCTGCGCTGGCTACCATGGTTGGCTGCCTGTGAGTTCGCCGGAGCGGCTGGTCTGCTGATTGGTATTGTCTGGTGGCCCCTGGGTGTTGCCGCCGCCATCGGTGTAATCGCCTATTTTATTTGTGCCAGCATCGCCCATATGCGCGTGCGAGACTTCAAAGGTCTATCAGGCCCGCTACCAATCTTATTATTTGCAGTGATCGTCCTCGTCCTTCGCATCTTAAGCATCTAACAGCAACATACCTTATCCTTCCTCAACTATGAGTCATCCCGGATTTTTCAAAAATCCGAAAAACGGGTTTCGCGCTCCCAATGCGGGAGGTGCGGGGAAGACCCTGCACCCCCAGTTTTGGGAACTTTTTCAAAAGTTAGGGATGACTCATATGTTGAGTTTTGTTTCTACCACTTTGAAAAAGTGAAGATCGTGGAGATTATCATGAATGTTTAAGAAGACCATAAGAGAAGTGTAGATATTATGCCACTGATAAGCATAAGCCAGAAACCTATTTGATTAATATCATCATCTTTGATAAATGACATTTTAAATGCAATGATTGGCCCGATAATATAGATATAAATAAAAATGACACCGCACATCACCCCAAAACCTAAACCTGCAAGCATAAAAATAATTTCGATAACTATTCCTATACCAACACCAAATATTGTCGCAAAATAAATGGACATCAATGCACCATAAGCAATCCCATATAATAAGATGCCACAGATGATGCCTGTATTGAATGCCTTTAGCAGATATTTATGATCGATTTTGAATCTCCAGTCTTGATTAAGATTTTTTTTTGCCTTAACCTTATATAGACCTAATTGTTTCAGCCGCATTTTAAGTAGAACAAAAAATAAGATAACAATACACGATAAAAAAAGTGAAGAGAATGGTCCCCAATAAAGTGGCTGCAAAAATATGATCTTAATACAATAGATAAACAGCAACGGAAATGGTATAGCTGCGATAATCCAGAACAGGATAGTTGGCCATGATAACTGATCCCCAATTTTTTTGAATATTGATGAAGTAGCCAGGGGTTTTTTAGGGCTCAGCTTTAATAGATAGCCGATACTTCCTGCTAATAATCCAGCAATTGTACCAATAAATGGTCCAAGTAGCAGACCCACTGCCAGTCCCAGGCCAGTGCCGATAGCACACCATCCCAAAAAGTGATTAGATGCGCTTGCCGTTTTTTTGCTGTTTCCTTTCTGAAGCGATTGAGTAGGAGCGGGTTTAAACAGGACGGCATTTATTAAACCTATGAAAAAACCTAATAATATTCCTCCTACAAATACATAAATTAATAGCTCTTTTGCTATATTGATTAGATTGGTTACGTTAATAGATAAAAATAATAATTTTAGAAATGTAAAAGGGTTAAGATTTCTAGTTGCATTAATTTGTTTATATAAGGCGGGTCTGAAAAGAAGAACCAGTGGAAGCAATCCCAGATCCAGACAAATACTTCCAGCCAGACCACCTATCCCTCCTGTTAAAATACTTTGTGTCATCTTTTCCAATATACTTCTTTTGCGACCAAATATATTTGGCGCACTGTAAAAGCTTCCCAGTACGAGGGTTAATAGAATGAGCGTATAGAGACTATGTTTGTCCTCTAAAAGGATTTTAGTAATAGCTACTAAATCTATATTCATATCAACCCCTTCCCTGTTTTATGTGTATGGATTTATATTATAATGTTTTTTCTGCTGAGCCGATATGTATTTAACACAATAGGATAGATAGTTTGTGGAGCTTTGCTATAACGAATATTGATTACCTTTTGGCAAACGAACAGAGAGGCCATAAGTTGATGCTGAAATGTTATCGCTTTTCTAAAAAATAAGTATTAGACATATCATCTTTCTGACCATATACTTCTTGTATGGGTACCCACAAAAAGAGCCGCAAAGATTTATTTGCGGGCGTCTATGTATGAGTCAGGAAGAGGCATATATGACACAGAATTCAACCCATACGGGTGTATCGCAGCCGGAAGAGCAGGCACAGAACCAGTTGATACAGCAGCGCTTTGGAGTAGTGGCTAAAGATTATGTCACCAGCGCTGTCCATGCTCAAGGACCCGATCTGCCCTGGTTGGTGGAGGTCGCAGCTTTAACGGGTAATGAGGTGGTGGTGGACCTGGCTACGGGAGCTGGCCACACGGCTTATGCGCTGGCCCCCTATGCGCGTGAGGTTATTGCCATCGATTTCACGGTGCCGATGTTGGAGGCAGCCGAGAAGCGCGCTCAGGAATTGCGGCTGGACAATATTCGTTTTGTGGAGGGTGATGCGCACTCTCTTCCTCTGGCCGCTCAAAGCGTGGATGTGCTGGCCTGTCGGCTGGCCGCCCACCACTTCATCGATATCGAGCAGGCTGTACGCGAATGGGCCCGTGTCCTCAAATCAGGTGGAAAATTATTATTGATCGATTCCATCGGCCCTGAAGATCCCACCCTGGATGAGTATGTCAATCTGATTGAGGTACTGCGCGATCCGTCGCATGTGCGCAATCATAGTGTTTCTGAATGGATTGAACTGCTCAACGCGGCTGGCATTGCGGCCCGCCATGAGCGCACCTGGGGTATTCATATGGATGTTCCAACCTGGACCCAGCGTCAGCGCACGCCGGCACAAAATGTCGAGCGTATTCTGCAACTCTTTTCTACTGCCACGGTCGATGCTCGCACCTATCTCAACATCGAACTGAACGACAATATCTATACCTTCGATCTACCTGCTGCCTTGATCACCGGTATACGGGCATAGCCTTTCTGATCCCTTCGCGTCAGCGTATCATCTTTGATCACTGCGCGAGGGAGCAGGCTTGCTGTCAACGGCTCTGTGTGGCGGCATGTACTTCGCTATGGATAGGCGCACTTCTGGCTGTTCTCCAGCGCTGGTAGATCAGGTTGTCAAATGACCAGTCGCCAGCGCCTGAGATGATGAGGGCCAGGGCGAGTGCGCCTGAGAGGATAAAGAACTCGATGCCTTCGCCCTTCTGGTGGCCGGCCCAGTTCATAAAAAATCCATTGTGCAGGTGAACCATGGCGACCGCTACTATCATGATGCAGGCCAATCCGAGCGCCGCCAGGCGTGTGAGTAGTCCGCAGAGTAAGGCCAGCGGCGCAAAGAACTCAGTAAAAATGGCTAGCAGCGCAAAGAAAACAGGAATGTGCTCCATCTGTGTAAATCCGGTGAGCGTTGCCTGGAAGCCATGACCGCCAAACCACCCTAACATTTTTTGTGACCCGTGCGTGATGAAGACCGTGAATAATGCCAGGCGTGCTACCAGCAGGCTGGCATTGATCATTGGACTCGTGGGGGGGCTAAAAAATTTCATTCCGGCTCCTTCTCTATTGAAGAAATGCTTGAGCATCTCAAGTATCTCCCCAATGTTTGAAATGAATAATTAAGTATATCTGCAAATCAGGCAGAAAATACTTAACTATTCATGACATCTTTACACACTTATGACGTATAGCATTGTGGTATTATCTAGCTGATAGGACTTTTTGTCTTTCAGTTGATAAATTATATATAAATATATATCTACTGTATTTAATGGGGCGTCAATAAGAGCTGGATCAAAAAGAGTACGGCGAAGATATAGACCAGTGGATGCACTTCGCGCCAATGGCCAGTGACCAGTTTGGGGATCGGATAGAAGATGAAGCCCATGGCGATACCTACCGCGATACTTGAGGTCAGGGGCATGATCAGGATGGTGATAAAAGCTGGAAAGGCTTCCTCAAAAATCTCCCATTGGATATGTTGCACCTGTCCCATCATCAGCGAGCCAACAATGATCAGGGCCGGCCCGGTGATGGCCGCCACGCCTGAGACGGCGTTAACCAGCGGACTGAAAAAGGCTGTGAAGATAAAGAGGATGGCGACTGTCAGGGTGGTCAGGCCTGTGCGCCCGCCGACCGCGACGCCGGCTGCTGATTCTATATAGGCCGAGGTGGGACTGGTGCCGAACATGGAGCCGGCCAGGGTGGCAACCGAATCAGAGATAAAGGCTCGATCGGCGCGGGGCAGGGTATTTCCCTCCATCAAGCCAGCCTGCCGACTAACTCCGAGCACGGTGCCGGTGGTATCAAAGATGGTGACCAGCACAAATGAAAAGATGGCCCCGTAGAGGCCATAGCGGATGGTGTCATTGATGGCGCTAACAGGATTATAGGCCAGCAGACCTTCGGGTAGCTGTGGTAGCGCCGTCACTCCATGAAATGTTAGCTGGCCTGTGAGCAGGGCGACTATGGTTGTGAAGATGATGCCCACAAAAATTGCTCCTGGCACATTGAGAGACATCAGGATAACGGTAAAGAGCAGTCCTGCCAGTGCCAGTAGTACCTTGCCCGAGTGTAGATCGCCCAGTGCTACCAGATTGGTAGGATCAGCCTGTACGATACCTGTTAACCTCAGACCAATGAAGGCGATGAAGAGCCCGATACCCGCTGTAATCGCATACTTGAGATTTTCAGGGATGGCTTCAATTAATTTTGAGCGTAAGGGGGTTAAGGAGAGCAATACAAAGATGATTGCGGCCAGGAAAACGGCTGAGAAGGCCACATGATAATCAATTCCCTGGTGCCCTCGTGTCACAGAATACGCGAAATAAGCATTGAGCCCCATTCCGGGCGCGATCGCGATGGGATAATTGGCGTAGAGCGCCATCAATAGTGTTCCTACCACCGTTGCAATAATGGTCGCTGTAAAAGCCTGCTGAAACGGTACCCCTGCCGCGCCAAGTACAATTGGATTGACCACAGAGATATATGCCATTGTCACAAATGTCGTCACACCGGCCAGCGCTTCTCGTTTTAGAGAAACCCTGGCGAATTTTCCCTGGAGCATAAACCAAACCCTCGTATATGCACAAACAGTTAGCTATCTGCCACCTCAAAAAGAACGACTTTATGTAAGAAACATCGCCGCCTGATTGTATGCCATGCCATAACTAGAGTTCAAGGACATGCTTTAACCTCGAATGTCCGCGCCAGCCAGATACTGGCGTAGGCTTTTCCAGGTGGAGGGTCTGGCGCGAGTCTTAATCCAGCGCGGCCAGCAGCTTTTGTAATTCAGGGACCAGCCCGACACGGGGCTTAATGTGTCGATAATCGATGCCAAATGAGCGTATCACCTGGCCAAATTCTCGTCTCCATCATCGATCAGCACACTTTCACCGTACGCTATCTGCTGCTTTTGTAGATACGCATCAAAGAAGACACTATGACCGCTGGCATCAACATCGGCTTTGAGTCCCTGCAGATCATAAGAATTAAGTACATCATCAAACAGGGTATGTAACTGTAGTGCCGGTGTCGTCCAGCGTGTGAACGTGTCCATATTATCGGTTGCAACCACTACTTTGATACCTCTGGCCCGCAACCGGCTCACATAGGTCGGAACCTGTGGTGACACAAATTGCATGCGGCTACAGCTCAGTTCCAGCTCTGCCAGCAGCATCTCAGGATCTAAGTCCACGTGCTGCTGGCAGACCGCTGCCACCACATCCTCGCTGGTAAGCTTGCCTCGCATCCAGTCAAGCATCAGTTCATGCATACCCTGTTTACCAAACAGCGCCTTTTGTATGATCTGAAATGCCCGAAAATGTGTATGCTCAGGATCATTTAAATGTTCCCAGAATAACGAATTAGATAGCGTAAAGGCCCAGTCCAGGAAAACACATTTATATGTACTCATTTTTTAATCGTTTCCTTGCTTTGCAGGCATAAATGCCTATTGTTTATACATAAAGACGTATAAATCTTACAAAAAAGCAACAAACAAAGATGATTTCCATCGGTTCGGATTGTGCACCTGCTTTTCCCTTTCGGCCCGAAAAATCAATAATAAACACGATCTGTACGTGCGGGGCTTGTCCCCGCTTTTAATCTCCCTGCTCGAAAGAGCAACAATAAGAAGTAGCTATTTTTTGAGTGCATTGCATTATTCTTGTTTTTTCAGGCAGGAACGGATTAAGCGGGGACAAGCCCTGCACGTACAGATCGCTGTTCTTGTTGCGTTCCAGGGGTGATTCAGGTGCGAGTTTGTGGTTGGATGCTGTTGGGTGTGCCCTGCAGATAGATAGGGTCGGCGTTCAGGGTCAACACGATATGATTTTGGGTGGGCGTGTAGGTGTGGCTGCTGCCGTCTATGGTGATAATTGTGAGGGGGGTCGAAGTTGTGATCGTGATTGTTCGCGGACCCGTGGGACTCCAGAGTACACGTAGATTATTGCTAAATAGTTCGGAGTAGAGATTAGCTGCGAGCTTCTCACTTTTGATAAAGCTTCTCCCATTTATTTCTTGTACCAGAACCGCGAAGGCTGTGTAGGCAGGCTTCGGTGCATAATGTCCGTTTACATCGGGAAAACGTAGCACGCCAAAGTGATTTTCAGGATTGGCATCTATGCCGTCGTCCAGTAGCTCATACCAGAAAAATTTTTGTACCCCGCCCGCGAGCGCCAGGATGGCGCTGCGTACCAGGTAATCGGCCTGAGTATGTTCATCGACATGCGTGATACATGTGGGCCAGCCCAGTTCGCTGATCCAGATGGGTTTGGACCATCCTATATTGTAGCGCTGGATCAGCTGTTGCAGGCTGACCATTTGTTGATCCAATGGCCCGGACTCAGGTGGGGCGGTCTGAGCGTTCGTATAGGGATGGTCCGAAATAACATCCGCATATTTGAGGCCCCCGGCTTTAAAAAGCTGCTCGAACCAATCCAGGCTGAGCTCGGAGACGGCCCCGCCTACCACTATCACATCCGGGCGCATAGCCTTTACCGCTTGATAGGTATATTGGAGCAGTTTACTATAGCAGAGCGCGCTTCGCTGGCAGGGACCAACCGAGAATTTGCTATTGTACTCATTATAGACCTCTAGCGCCGTGATTTGTTTGCCATAATGTTTCAGCACCGCGCAGGCATAGTTCGCAAAAGCTTGATAACCTTCAACATCATAGGGAGTTTGCCCATGATCATAGAGTGGATTAGTATAATCCAGGGTGATCAGAAGTGTAAGCGCGTTTTTTTGCGCACTGGCCAGCCAGGGATCATAAATAGAGAAATTATACTGTCCCTTGCTCTGCTCTACGATCTCCCAGCGAATATCTGCTCGCACCTGCTTGATGCCCATCCCTGGTAGCCAGGAGGCTAAATTGGGATTATTGTATTCAAAATGAAGCTGAATACCAAATGGCGTTACAGGGGCAGGGTCAACTTGCGGCGTGGCATGAGCCAGGCCTGAATACAAAAGAGGGGAAAACGTAGAGGACAACAATAGTATTAAGTTAATCATCACAATATGCTGTAATGCGCGATTCCTGTATGGTTGAAGGCGCTGATAACCCATAAAGTATTATATCCTTTCAGCTTTTAGCTTACGTGTTTTTTTAAGAGAAAGATTTAATTATATTTAAGGTAAATAGTTGAGTGGCTGAACTCGGCTTGCAGAAAAAATTGTGGTAAGGTTAAACTGGTCCTTTTTATATTGGGCTGTCGAGATAATACGTGCTGAAATAAGGAGATACAGAGCATGGCAGCTGGAATCGTTGAGACGCGCTATGGAAAGATCCAGGGTTTTGAGCAGAAAGGTATCCAGGTATGGAAAGGGATTCCATATGCGCAGCCGCCGCTGGGGCCGTTGCGTTTTCGGGCTCCCCAACCACCACAGGCCTGGTCTGGGGTGCGCGAGACAAAAAAATTTGGACCAAATGCGGCCCAACCCAATGATGCTTTAGGCGGTTTTCTAGGCGGCATGTCTACCCCTCCGCCTTCGAGTGAGGATTGCCTCTATTTGAATATCTGGTCGCCGGGCGCTGATCAGCAGAAGCGTCCGGTGCTGGTCTGGATTCATGGTGGCGCCTTTGTGGCTGGTTCTGGCTCGGAGCCCTGGTATAATGGAGACTCGTTCGCGCGCAATGGTGATATTGTGGTTGTCACCATTAACTATCGGCTGGGCGCCCTGGGTTTTCTCTATCTGGGAGAACTGGGTGGTGAAGAATATGCTTCCTCGGCCAACTGTGGTTTGCAGGACCAGATCGCGGCCCTGGAGTGGGTGCGTGATAATATCGAGAGCTTCGGTGGCGATCCCGCTAATGTGACGATCGCTGGCGAGTCGGCGGGAGCTATGAGTATCGGCGCGCTGCTGGCGGCGCCCCGGGCGCAGGGTCTCTTTCAGCGTGCTATTCTGGAGAGTGGGGCGGCCCACAATGTCTTGTCTCGCGACACCGCCGCTGGCATGACACATGCTTTTCTCAAGCATCTCGATCTGTCGCAGACTCAACTCTCGGCCCTGGAAAGCTTGCCCGTGGCCAGGATACTGGAGGCTCAGCAGCTCAATTCGCGTAGCACACTCGGGGGACCTGTCATTGATGGTACAGTGATACCGGACTCACCCCTTGAAATGATTGCGGCTGGCTCAGCCGCGCAGGTCTCGTTGTTGATTGGCACCAACCGGGATGAGGCCCGACTGTTTTCGCTCTTGAGTGGACGGGAGCCGAAGGTTAACCATGCGGAATTAGAGCGCCTATTTGGAACTGCCGGGCCAGAGGTTTTTGCGACCTATTTGCAGGCCAGGGATGACCATTCGGAGCCCTATGCCTGGATGGATATCGTGACTGATCGCACGTTCCGTATTCCCGCGCTGCGCCTGGTGGAGAAGCAGTTGTCACACACCTCCTCTGTCTGGGTGTACCGTTTTGACTGGCCCTCGCCCGCCTTTGGCGGACGCCTGGGAGCCTGCCACGCACTGGAGATTCCATTCGCCTGGAACACTCTAGATGCAGAGATGTCCCAGCTCTTCATCGAAGAATCCCCGGCCGCTCAACCTATCGCCGCTACCATGCATGCTGTCTGGATCGCCTTTATTCGCAGCGGCAATCCTCAAACCCCTCAACTGCCTGCCTGGCCTGGCTATCAACTAACTCAGCGCTCCACCATGCTCTTTCACGAACACAATCAATTGACACAGGACCCTCAGAGCGTTGAGCGTCAGTATTGGGAAAATATTATTTAATGTAGCATGCAACTGTATGCGTGCTAATGAGTAGCTGCAATTGGCCGGCGACTATAATTGGTTGCTCGGCCAATTGCGGCTTATTTCTGTTTCCCATGCGGTGTTTTCTTTGGTTTTTGATTCTTCGGGGCTTGTTGTGGCTGTGCCTGCTGTGTTGACTGCGCTACTGTTGCGGTTATAGCTTTTGGCGTTGATACTGCTGTCACCGTCGTCTTGGTTGAGATGGCGGTAGGGTGGGCGTTCTGTCCGGATTGATTGTGTCTGGCATTATGGGCAGTGGCATTTGTTAAGAGCAGAATGAGTATCAACAGGGCTAATAAGGCTGCTCCGCAGATCCAGATCACACGCGGCATGCGTTGCAAATTAAATTTCTTCGGTGTGGGTGCTGGCAATACATTGATCAATGAAGGTGGTGGGAGCGTACTGCTATGGATATTTGCCACAGGCTCGGGTGCTGCATCTACCCGGTACGCCTGGTGAAAGGCATTCGCCAACGCCTTGGGCGTGCGAAAGCGGCGCATGGGATCTTTTTCGAGCGTCTGCAATATGACACGTTCAACGTCGGGGGGAACGGCAGGATTTATTTGTGATGGACTGGGAGGCTGTTCACGCATATGTTTCATCACAATATTGACTGGATTGGTTCCCCTGAAAGGGACACTGCCGGTTACCATCTGATAGAGTAATACCCCCAACGCATAGATATCGCTGGCTGGAGTCGCGCTCTCTTCGACCAGTTCTGGAGCCATATACTCAGGGGTACCGATCAAGAAGCCAGAGCGAGTCAGACTGTAATTGTCCTCAATACTCTTCACCAGGCCAAAATCTGTCAGGTAGGCGTAGTGCCCATCGCGTAAAAGGACGTTTGAGGCCTTGATATCGCGATGCAGCATACCATGTTCATGGGCGAATTGCAGAGCATTGGCAACCTGTGACAGGATATGGCCCGCCTCCTCCAGGGGCATTGGTCCCTCCGCTACCCTGCGTGTCAGGGTGCCGTACTCAATATAAGGCGTGACCATATAGGCCCATTGATCATATTCTCCGTAATCGAGGGCAGGCAGAATATGCGGATGGTGCAATTGAACCATCGCGCGCGCCTCGCGGCGGAATCGCTCATAGTACTCGCCCGCGCTCCGCCGTACCATTTTCAACGCTACAATCTGTTGATTACGTTGGTCCCGCGCCAGGTAAACCTCGGACATTCCGCCCTTGGCGAGACTGCGTTCTATATAGTAGTAACTTATTGTTTTATTTATGAGCTCTTGCATGAGCGTTATTAACTCCTTGCATCCCAGCATAATAGAGAGATGAGTATAGAAAGTATACGCACAGATCGTGGTTTTTGTGTCGCGATTAGTAATTCGAAGCTAGCAATGGATAGGAATATGTAATAGCTTCAGGTGAGTGTGATTTATAATTTGTTTGGATCACACATAAGTGCATAATGAAATATTGGATAAAGAGGGCATTGGCATCCCTCATGTTGTAGCTGGCTGAATAATGTAACTTTATCATAAACCCCGGTGGACCGGTTCTGCAAGCAATGTGACCATCCTACTGGTAGTGTTCAGATTCAATTACGGGTATACTTGAATTTATCTGAATGTTATTGTCTGTTGTCAGGCAGGAAAAAAGTGGTGCTAGTACATAGAAAATTTATACATACACAACCAACAAAGGCGCTGTGGCCACGCACCTCGCAGATGTATATATGGGATCAAGAGACACGTATTGATCTTCCTTTCTCTTTGCGCCTGGAAAACTTAATCTATATTGGGGTCGCCGGCAGCGTAAACTGGCATGTGCGGCCCCATTATCACGATCATTTTGAGATGTGCTATGTAGATGAAGGTCAGGGCTGTTTTGCCATTGATGATTGCTCCTATGCTGTCAAACAGGGCGATGTTTTTTTGACCTTGCCAGGAGAAGTGCATCAGGGAGGTGCGGCCGGCGATGCGCCATTCCGGCTCTATTATATAGGTTTTCAGCTGGAACATTTGAGTACCCTGGAACTGGATTACTATCAGTTGGGTATGCAGCGGGTGGTGCCAGATGGCGACCGCCAGATCAAGGCTCTCTTCGATGCGATTTTTTTTAAAGAGTTACAGCAACGTCAATCCCATGCATTGGAAATGGTTCAGAGCTTATTTCTAAGCTTACTGGTTAGCTTGCTACGTATCTATGAGCAAGGCAGAGAGATGGAGATTGTGCAACCAGTACTGCTCAGCCCGGCTCTGAAATCCGTACTACAGTCTCTACATACCGATCTGGGTAGGTATCAAAGTATCGATGCGCTAGCCGTGCAGGTAAACCTGAGTCGTTCACACCTGACCCGAGAATTTAAGCGCGCGATGGGTATTTCTCTGGGACAGTATGCACGCTCGATTTCTTTGCAATATGCCCGCTTTTATTTGCGTGAGACCAGCGATTCAGTTTCTGCTATCGCGGAACGGCTACACTTTACCTCCATCCACACTTTTAGCATCTTCTTCAAGCGTCACACTGGTATGTCGCCGCAAGAATACCGCAAATTATTCAAACTTCGAGGCTGAAAGGCTGATTTTCAAATGTAATTATAGCCATTCCATGATAATATTGTGTGCATAGCAATAAGAATTATGGTTCTGCTTTGTATCTGGTAGAGGTAATCACTCGTGTCATTAAATAAGGTAGGATGCTTTCTTCTGGCTATGATCACTATACGCTCTGGTGAGCGCTAAACCATTGTTGGTGAGGTGTCTGAACTACTATGAGTGCAGAGCAGCATTTTCCTGGTGAGCAGGAGCGTGAGCCTTCTCTAGCAACATCTAACACATCTTCTTTTCCGCCTTTAGGGCCTCATGCTAAATATAAAAATCTGTGGGACAATCCGCGTTTGCGCTGGCGTTCTCATACTTTTGCGCCTGCGTTTTTGCCGGTTGCTTTGCAGAAGCCGGAGGCTGGCTATCTTGTCGCCCTGTTGAGCCAGATGCTGGTAGTAATGTTAATGACATTGCTGATGCGTTATTCCGCCCATTTCCGTTTTTTGGAGGCACCCACCTTGCTGGTGGTGTTGCTGGTCGCGCTGGGATGGGGTGTTCTTCCCGGGCTGCTAGCAACTCTGATCGGATCCGGCTGGATCATATACCTGGCTCTGCCTATTTACATCCCCTATTCAGGAAGCTACACCGAAGATCTGGCCAGTGTCTGCTTCTATTTGATTGTTAGCATCACTATCTGTGTCGTTGCCAGTCAGACACAACGTGGTCGTCTACGGGCCGAGCAATTGGCTCTGCGCTTGCTTAGTTCCGAGCGTGAAGCGGCTGAACGGGCCAATCAGCTAGAAGTTGTGTATGAAGCCATGATCGATGGGGTAATTATCTATGATAGCGAGGGACATATTCTGCGTATGAACTCGGCCTATCGACACATGGTGGCGCTTGATACCAATCCTGCCCACGCCGCATTAACGCCCGAGCAGAGGGGCACGATGTTGCGTATCCGTGATGAAAAAGGGGTGCCCCTAAATGGGCCGCAAATGCCGGTCCAGCGTACCCTGTCGGGCGAGACCTTTACGGCTGAGCGTGCTATGGATATTCGCGTACGGGCCCTTGATGGGCGCGAGGTACAATTTAATATTACTGGTTCACCACTCTATAACAGTGTCGGAAAGTTGACTGGTGGTGTTTTGATTTTTCGCGATGTCACTGAACGGCGCCACCTGGAGCGTAAGACGCAGCAAGCTCTGGAATCGCTCTTATTGCTGGCTGAGGAACTGGTCCAGATGCCGGCGGTAGCCTCCAATTTAAGCAATAGTCGCCTTTTTGCTTCCACTACTGTTGCCCATCGATTACTTGAACATATTTGTTTGATCTCAGGTTGTACGCGCATCGGCCTGATGCTGGTCAATCAAACAACAGGCGTCGTTTTTCCGCTGGCCGCGCTGGGTTTATCAGCTGATTTAGAGCGCAATTGGTTGGACCAGCGCCAGGATTATCCTGTTGAGCAGTTGTTACAAACTCCAGTTATCGGTCCCATCTTGCGTGCTCATGATGTAGGGGTACTGGATTTTACGCAGCCTCAACTCAGCCATCTTGCTAATCCTTATGGCATCTCTCAAGCCGTGGTGGCACCTATGTATATAGAGAGCCGCTTGATTGGTTTTCTGTTCCTGGATCATGGGGGGCGCCACATACTTATACAGCGTCTGAGCTGGCTTTGATCAAGGCTGTGGCTGAGTTGACTGCGCTGGTACTGGAACGTGAGCGGTTGGTCGCCGAGCAGGCGGAAGCGCAAGCTAATGTTCTGGCGGCCCGTGAGGCCAATCACATGATGGAAGATTTTCTGGGTATTGCTGGCCATGAGTTGCGTACGCCATTGACCACCATCAAGGCCAGTGTGCAACTAGCGAGGCGACAAATTGTCCGACTTTCCAGTCAGGAAGCTGAGCTTATGCCACAAATCCTGAGTAGCATCAATGTTGTGCAGGATCTGCTTAATCGGACCGAGCGCCAGGTTGGCATGCAGAGCCGCCTGATTAATGATTTGCTGGATGTGTCGCGCATTCAGATGGGGAGATTGGAGCTACAGCCTGATTTGCAAGATCTCGTGCTCATCACGCGCCAGGTTGTCGAAGACCAACGCTTATTGAATCCTGTGCGGCTCATCCAATTAGAACTGTCCGCCGCTGCAGAGCTATTGGTTACCCTGGATGCTGATCGCATTCGCCAGGTTATCAGTAATTATCTATCTAACGCGCTTAAATATTCTGATGTAGATCAACCCGTGTTCGTACAAATTAGCGTAGATGCGCGGGCAAAAAATGTCCGCGTCGCCGTGCGCGATAGTGGTCCTGGTTTGACTGAGGACCAGCAGCAGCGTGTCTGGGAGCGTTTTTATCGCGTGCCAGAGATCAATGTACGCAGTGGTTCAGGCGTTGGCCTGGGCCTGGGTTTGCATATCACTAAAATGATCATTGAGCGTCTGGGAGGTTCGGTCGGCATCGATAGTCAGCCCGGCCATGGTTCAACGTTCTGGTTTACCCTGCCCCTGGAAGGGGTATCGGATTAAAGGATAGGAGCCAAAAGTTTAAAAAGAGGGTGCGGTTGGTAAAAGACAATCCTGTATTCCTCAGGTATAGTGATGATGTTACGTGCAATGCTTGTTTCAACAAGGAGGTATCACATGCAACTGACTGAGGAAGAACTGCTTTTATTGCCAACTGACGAAGATGTAGCATTTTATCGAGCCCATGGTTATTATAAATCCCTCAAGCTTTTTACCGCTGCTGAGATTGATGCGGCCATCGCTGGCAGCGAACGTTATTATGCGGGGGAGCGCGATTTTTCGCTCCCAGGTGATGCGCGAGGTTGGCGGCCAGAGCATGGCAATGTTTTGCGTAAGAATGATTATGCTTCATTACAGAATCGAGAACTGGCGGCCCTGGTACGCAAACCGCTATTAGGCGCGGTGGCGGCCCGTTTGTGCGGTGCTCCAATTCGCCTCTGGCACGATCAACTGCTATATAAGCCGACCAGCAATCCTGAAAAAGCAGCCAATGTAGGCTGGCATACCGATCGCGGCTATTGGAAGACCTGTTCTTCGGCACAAATGTTGACGGCCTGGATCCCCTTTCATGACTGCGATGAACGGATGGGTACCATTACAATGATTGATCAAAGCCACGAATGGCCTGATAACACCGAAGGCCTGGATTTTTTTAGTAATGACTTGCAGGGACTGGAGAAGAAATTCAAGACAGGTGGGCGTCCCGTGATAAAAGTGCCGGTCAACCTGGCTAAAGGCGAGGTCAGTTTCCATTCGTGCCTGACGATTCATGGTAGCGGACCCAATCTTACTCCCAATCCGCGACGCTCAATCGCTGTTCACATGCAAGACGAAAGTAATCATTTCCAGGTCCATCGCTACGCGGACGGCACGTTGGCGCGCCATCCAAATGATCTGCTCTGCCGCCATCAAGAACAGGACGGCCAATCTTACCCAGACTACACAGACCCCGCCATCTGCCCTCAACTCTGGCCACGTTAAAAAACAGTATGAAAATATAGTAGGGCCTGAGGCCACAGCCCCAGGCCCTACTATATTTTCATATTTCGATTAAGTAAACAGGCAGTAGTAAATTCGGCACATGACTATCTTTTTTCTTCCATAATTTGCTATAGTAAGTTGTGAGAAATATACACATCCGTACGTATATATCTATTGGGAAAGGCAAGTACCAGGTTTTTGACGCTCGCTAGAGAAGTGGCTCGCACCATTAACATGCGTATGGTGCCGGGCGGCATTTTTCAGCGTCAAATACATCATTACTGGTAGCCTGGTCCTATGTGCATTTTGGACAGATGTTATACGATATTATGTCTATATTCGTTGTGATCTAGTCGGATTTATAAAGATGAGGAGAAATTCCCTTTTGGCCGCTAACGCTTTTGGCATAGCATTGAAAGAGGCAAGCTATCTTCATTGCTTTATAAAGACGACGTACAAGCGCTGCAAGCGTATTGTACGCATAGATGAAATTATTTTTTTCACAATCTCCTTGGAGAGCGAAGAAAGGATCCAACCCCTATGAGAAGGTCTGGCGCTCCTAGCCTGCTTGTCTCGCTATTTGTTTTGTGCGGCATTCTGCTTTCTGCCTGTGGCGGTAGCACACCCTCTACCTCTAGTTCTTCTGGTGGTGGCTCCGCACCTGCACCTAAGACTGTAACCCTGGTCACTGACATCGGTGGTTTGAATGACCAGAGCTTTAACCAGTCAGCTAATATTGGTTACACGAAAGCGCAGAATCAATTTAATTTCCGCCGTCAGGTTATCGAAACCAAGTCTGAGAATGACTATGTTAGCAACCTGACTCGTGCCGCCCAGACCTCTGATTTGGTGATCGGCGTTGGTTTCTTGATGGCCACTGCTATGGATCAGGTGGCAAAGGCTAATCCTACTAAATCCTTTGCGCTGATTGATGCATGTCCTGCCGATGCCAAGGGCAATTGTGATCCTTTAAGCAACGTTGCTCCCCTCTACTTTAAAGAGCAGCAGGCCGGCTGTCTGGCTGGCGTAGTTGCTGGTGAAATGGAAGTCCTGGGCAAGAGCAAAGTCAGCAAACTGCTGGGTAGCAACACTATTGGTGCTGTTGGTGGTCAGTCGATCCCTCCTGTAGATCACTATATCGCTGGTTACCAGTTCTGTGCCAAGAAGGTTGATCCTAGCGTCACCGTTAAAGTGAACTACTCTCAGTCTTTCGACAATACCGCTAAATGTCAGGATATCGCGAACAACCAGATCGATACCGCCAAAGCCGACATCATCTTCCAGGTGGCCGGTGGCTGTGGCGTAGGTGCCTTGCAGGCTGCCAAAGCCAAAGGTGTCTATAGCATCGGTGTTGATAGCGACCAGTCCCATGTGAATGATAGCGTGATCACCAGTGCTGTGAAGCGTGTTGATCAGGCCGTCTACCTGACCATCAAAAATTTTCAGGGTGGTAAATTCAGCAACAATCCTCCTGCTTTCGACCTGACCAATGACGGCGTTGGCTATGCACCTTTGAGCAGCCAGGTACCCGCCGAAATCAAAACTACGGTTGATAAGTACGCCCAGGATATCAAATCTGGTGCCCTGGTGGTTCCGGATACCGTCCAGAAGTAAGCGTAGACCTCTAAATCACCGTGGAGGCGACACATTGGCGCTGCTCTTCTTTCTATCTTTTGATAAGGAAGTCGGTGCCTATGTCCTTTCACGGTGATGTTTATGTTTGATAGGATATCCTCGTTTTCCCTGGATCTTTCTCTATTGCTTGTCTAAAAGATGTGGATTCTGGATGAGCAGGCTGGTGGATGGTTGAAATAGTGTGGTGAAAAATCAATGCTCGTGTATAATACGGTATAATTTCATCTATACCATGTTTTTATTCTCTGTATTGCGCGCAGGAGGAGCCATATGGCAGTGCCAACAGTGCAGGGCAGGACTTCTGCTCCTGCGTCACGGTTAGCCAGGTGGATGCAACGGTTTAGAGCCGCCCTTGGGCGACCGCTGATTGCAGTCTTAGTAGCTTTTGTGCTGGGTGGTATCATCGTGATGATCACTACACCAGGACCGCTGGATAACCGTTTTATTACTGCTGTTTCGAGTTATTACTATCTTCTACAGGGTTCTTTTGGCAGTATTCAAAGTATTTCTTTTACCCTGGCGAGAGCGACTCCGCTCATTTTCGCTGGCCTTGCTGTGGCTATCGCTTTTCGGGCTGGACTCTTTAATATTGGTGCCGCTGGTCAATTAACGGTTGGCTCGATGGCGGCTGGTATGATTGGTCTCCGGTTCTCGATGCTGCCCGGTTGGGTGCTGGTCCCTTTGATGCTATTGGGAAGTATGGCGGCTGGCGGCTTGTGGGGAGGCATCGTCGGACTTTTAAAGGCCTGGCGCGGTGCCCACGAGGTGGTTACCTCAATTATGTTGAACTGGACCGCTTTCTATATTTGTGCTTACCTGGTCGAGGGCCCTTTTCAGGCTCCTAAACTTTCACAGCAGACCTTGCCTTTGCCTGCTCAGGCGACTATTCCCTCACTGGCAAACCTTTATAATCAAACCCTGGGCACTTTTCTGCCACAAATTCCTCTGCCTGCTCAATATACCGTCGATGCTGGCCTGTTGCTGGCCTTTATTGCGTTGATCATCTACTGGTTTATTACCGCACGCACTACCTTTGGTTATGAGTTGCGCGTCATTGGTCAGAATCCTAAGGCGGCCAGGTATGCTGGTATTTCGGTCAAAAAGAATATTCTGCTGGCCATGATTCTGGCAGGCGCCTTTGCGGGCCTGGCGGGCTCAGTACGCTTGATGGGGCAGGCCCCTTACCAGTTGATCAGTTCGGCTTTTTCAGTTGACTCTACCGGCTTTGATGCGATTGGTGTTGCCCTGCTGGGGCGTACGACCTCAGTGGGTGTGTTGCTGGCCTCCTTGCTTTTTGGTGGCTTACAAGAGGCCGGGCCGTATCTGCAGAGTTATGTGAATGTGCCTGGCGATATTATCACCATTATGCAGTCTCTGGTCCTTTTTAGCATTGCGGTCGAGTATGTGCCTTCTTTCCAGCGTTTCCTGCCAGGCTTTTTGGCCAGAAGTTCCAGGCCTGCTCTGGTTCCGAGTATGATCAAGGTTGAAACCTCTGCGGTTCCCGCTGACGTTGACCTGGCTGATGGGCCAGCGAGCGAGCAGGACAATGAACCAACGAATAAAGGTGTTGAAACGGCTGGCACTGTCCCCGCACCACTGAGGCAGGAGGAATAATCGTGTTTTTTCAGATACTTGAGAGGGTTTTAATCTCATCCGATTTCTGGCAGGCGGCCCTGCAATTTGCAGCCTTGCTCCTGTTGCCAGCTCTAGGCGGTCTGATCTCAGAGCGTAGTGGCGTAATCAATATTGCCATGGAAGGCATGATGTTGCTCGGCGCCTATGTAGGCGTGATGATGGCGATTGCCACCCACAATGTCTGGCTGGGTGTGCTGGGCGCTATGATTGCTGGTGGCCTGTTAGCCTTGCTGCATGCGATTGTCTCAATTAACTTTATGGCCAATCAGACCGTCAGTGGCATCGCTATTAACCTGGCGGCCCTGGGTTTGACCAATTTCCTATTGCCAATCCAGACGCAAGGGCAGGGTATTAAAGCGCTGGATGATTCGTTGCGCCTGCCTCAGCTGTCCTGGGGACCCCTGGCGAATATCCCTTTTGTTGGTCCGGTGCTTTTCCAGCAAAATGTCATCTTCTATATCGCGCTGGTAATTCTGTTTGCCATCCAATTCTTGCTTTTCCGCACCAATATTGGTCTGCGTATTCGCGCTGTAGGTGAGCATCCACATGCGGCTGATACCGCTGGCGTCAATGTACGGCTGGTCCGCTATCTATGTGTGATCAGTAGTGGTCTACTCTCAGGCCTGGCCGGTGCCTTTTTGTCTTTAGGTATTGCCGGTATTTTCAACCAGAATATGACCGCTGGCGCGGGCTATATTGCTCTGGCAGCTGTGATTTTTGGCAAATATACCCCCATCGGTGCGGCTGGCGCCTGTCTGATCTTTGGTCTTGGTGAAGCTTTGAGTCCGCGCCTCCAGGATACAGGTATCTCGGCGAACCTGCTGAGCACCCTGCCTTATATCCTGACCCTGATCGCCCTCGTTGGCCTGGTTGGCCGTACGACTGCGCCTGCTGCGGATGGTATACCTTACGAGCCAGCATCAGAGTAGGAGGAATAGATTCATGCAAGAAAGTACTGTAATCACGCGACCGCAAGAGGGCTCATCACCCTATGCGGTGGAGATGCGCGATATCTATAAAGCCTGGCCTGGTGTGGTGGCCAGTAACCATGTGAATCTGCTGGTGAAGAAGGGTGAGATTCATGCTCTGGTGGGTGAGAATGGGGCCGGCAAGTCGACGTTGATGAATATCCTTTATGGTATTGTTAAGCCAGATAGTGGCGAGGTGCGCATCAACGGTAAGGTTGTGCAGATTGCTGGTCCACGCGATGCGATTCGCCTGGGTATAGGTATGGTGCACCAGCATTTTATGTTGATCCCGCCTTTGACGGTGGCCGAAAATATTGTGCTGGGTAGTGAACCCGGTGGCCTGCGTTCAACTTATGATCGCCAGCGTGCCCGCAAAGAAATTCAGCGCCTGAGTGCCCGTTATGGCCTGCCCATCGATCCCGATGTACGCATCGAAAAGCTATCGGTCGGCCAGCAGCAGCGCGTTGAGATCCTGAAGATGCTCTATCGGGGCGCTGATATCCTGGTGATGGATGAGCCGACCGGTGTATTGACGCCACAAGAGACCGATGAGCTGTTTGTGGTGCTGCGTGACCTGGTCAAGCAGGGTAAGACGATTATCTTTATTACCCATAAGCTGCGTGAAGTGCTGGATGTAACCGACGCTATTACGGTCTTGCGCCGTGGTCAAAATGTCGGTGAGCTGGTCACCAAAGAGACCAATCAGCGTGACATCGCCCGGGCTATGGTGGGCCGCGATGTGCTCTTGCGCGTCGAGAAATCACCGGCTCAACCAGGACCTGTGGTTTTGCATGTCGAGGATTTACAGGCTCAATCAGATCGTGATTTAGCGGTGTTGCATAATGTGAGCTTTGACATCCACGCCGGTGAGATTCTTGGTATTGCCGGTGTTGAGGGCAATGGTCAGACTGAACTGGTAGAAGTGCTGACCGGGATGCGCAAGCCGACCGGGGGTAAGATCACTTTGACCCGCGTGGTAGATGGCCAGCCTGGGAAGGCTCAGGATATTACGGAGCTGGGTGCGCGCGGCGTACGTATCTCTGGTATGTCTCACATTCCGGAAGATCGCCGTGATAGTGGTCTGGTGATCAATGAATCCATTGAGGAGAATTCGATACTGGGCCGTCATCGCTGGAAACAGTTCTCATGGCGCGGCATGGTATTGCAGCTCAAAAGTATTGCCAGCTGGGCTGAAAAGCTCATCAAAGATTTCGATGTGCGTACCCCTTCGGCTACAGCCGCCATGCGCACACTCTCGGGTGGTAACCAGCAGAAGCTGATCATTGCGCGTGAGCTGAGCTCTAACCCGATCATGCTGGTCGCTGCCCAACCTACCCGTGGCGTCGATATCGGTGCCATCGAATTTATCCATCGCCAGTTGATCGAGCAGCGCGATGCTGGTAAAGCGGTCCTGCTGGTCTCAGCCGAACTCGACGAGATCCGTTCTCTATCGGATCGCATCGCCGTCATGTACGAAGGACAGATCGTGGACATCGTCTCCCCCGATGTGACCGAAGAAGAGCTCGGTATCTTGATGACCGGTGGCCATCAAGAAGCCGCCTCTTAATCTTAAGCAACTATAAAAACGAATTGTGCGTGCGGGACAAGCCCCACATGGACAATTTGTTTTTATAGGCTTTCTCCTCTTTCTGGTTAGCGATCAAACGATTCCGCGCCCGCTACAATTTCGAGTAGCTGCATGGTGATGATTTCTTGACGTGCTTTATTCATGACCAGCGTCAGGTCCTGTACCAGTTCGTTGGCGTTGTCGGTGGCGTTCTTCATCGCGACCATCTGGGCTGATTGCTGGCTGGCGGCGGTCTCCAATAGCGCCTGGTAGATCTGGATGTCTATGTAGCGTGGTAGCAGGGCGGCAAAGATACGTTGCTGGTCTGGCTCGTAGAGATAGTCATCGGCCTGCCTGGACTCACTTTTATCTACCGTAGGCGCTTGAATGGGGAGCAATTGGATGGTCTCGGGCTGTTGTGAGAGGGTACTGACATAGTGTGAGTAGGTGAGCAGTACCAGGTCTACCTCCTGTTTCAGGAAAGCATCTACCGCTATGCGGGCGATCGCTGTGGCATCGCTTAAAGCAGGCCAATCGCCATAATTGGTAAATTCAGCCAGCAGCGGTTGTTCGGTGCGCACAATGAAATCCCGACCACGTTTGCCAACGGCAATAAAGCTGCTGTCCGGCCTGGCTCCCGACCGCATGTGGCTAGTTTGTGCGGACCGCGTCTCGGCCATCGCCTTGCGGTTGATATTGCTTGGCAAGGCGCCACATAAATTGCGATCCGGTGTAATGACGATCATGCATATTACGCGCATCGGACGCTGTTGCAGCAACTCCAATTCTGTGATTTTTTCATCCTCGCTTGTTTGGGCCAGGCGCGCGACCAGCTGCCGCAACTGCTCCGCGTACGGCTGGGATTGCTGTACACGCTCCTGGGCACGGCGCATCTTGCTGCTCGCCACCATCTGCATCGCTTTGGTCATTTTGGCAATATTCTTAATCGATTTAATGCGCCTTCTTAGCTCTCGAACAGAAGACATATAAGCCTCTCCGCTTCTTGAAATACTGAATAGAATTCAAATACTAATTGGTATTTGTACTGTATGGTATCATGATACTAACCAGTATGTCAAGAAAGGATATGGAGTACGTGACACGGAAACGTTTGACGCGTGAAGAGAGTCGGCAGCAGACACGGGAGCGTCTGTTAGAGGCTGCGGCGGCCCTGTTTAGCAGGCAGGGATTTGATGCCACGGCGGTGGATCAGATAGCTGAAGAGGCGGGTTTCTCCAAGGGCGCCGTCTATTCCAACTTTGCCAGCAAGGAAGAATTATTTATGGTCTTGCTGGATCGCCATTTAGAGGCCGAGCTGCAGGGAATGTCTATGGCGGCTCAAATTCAGTCTGCGGGTAGATCCGCTAGCGAGCCCGCCGCTGCGCAGCAGCAGACCTCCTTTGCCACCCTCATAGAAGAGAAGCGCACCTGGAATATCCTGACCTTTGAATTTCTGCTCTATGCGATGCGCCATCCTTCGGCCCAACAGTTGCTGGCTGAGCGTTATCGGGTTGCGCGCGAGCACCTCACCAGATTATTACAAAACACAACCACTGTACAGGGAAAACAGCCAGCCCTGCCAGTCGAGTATGCTGCCTGGGCTCTGATAGGCCTGGGCAGCGGTTTAATGCTCCAGGCCTATCTTGAACCCGGAGCCCTACCTGATGGCTTGTATTCTGCGGTCGTCTCTCGCCTGTTGGGTGGCACCCAGCCTGAGGCCGTTCAAGATCCTTCAATAGTGCCTGATTGAATTCTCAAGTGCATCAAAATAGCTAACATATCCATAAAAACTTGTTATTCTTAACAGAATGCAGTACTCTTCTCATAAGGGCAGATGGCCTTGACAGCCTTGCGACCTCGCAGGACGGTCAATATGAGAAGGAAGTGGCAATGAATCACAACGACAACCAGGAGGCAGTGATGTCCGACTCTTCTGGCGTGGAGTCACACCTGACCAGGCATGGAGGCCTCTCCTACCTGCACATACCTGCCGTTGATGCTCATCAGTCAGCCGACTTTTACGAGCAGGTTTTTGGTTGGAGTATCCACGGACGTGATACCGACCATCCCGGGTTTGATGATGGAAGTGGTTATATCAGCGGCGCGTGGATAACCGATCAAGCAGTATCACACGAACCGGGGTTGTTGCCGTACATCTATGTGGATCGTATCGATGATGCCATCGCACGGATCGAGGCCCAGGGCGGCAAGGTCGTCAAGGCTCCTTATCCCGAAGGAGACCTGTGGGTGGCAACTTTCCGTGATCCCGCTGGCAACGTGCTTGGTCTCTGGCACTAACTTGTTGAGTCGTCTTCATGGCTTTTTCATGTTCGCCCAGAGATCGCAGGGAGTGTACATTCTTTCATGTGTGGAGAGTGTGATGGGCGGCCGCGGCCGTCCATCACACTCCCAACCCGGCGCCGCAGGCGCCAAAGAGGAAAAGTAAAAAGCCCTGAGTTGTCTTTGTCAAAACTTGACTCTAACTGTAAAAATGGGTATGCTTTGACGAGAGCTAATAGAAGTACATCTCTTCTTTTTTGTTTATACAAAGGACTTTTGATGCATAGTATGTTGAAGGTAGAATTCATGCCAGAACAATATTGGTGCATGAATTGCTGTGGGCACTATAAACCTCGTCTTCAGGCCCACGGCCATACTATGCCCTTTTTCAGGTTCAATATCCTGAAGTTATAGCCAACTTTTAAACAAGACTGCTAAAAACAGGGCCGTGGGTGATACCGTATCGATCGCCCACGGCCCTGTTTTTCTGCTTCTACTGGCTAGTTTAAAACATCGTGAGGCGAGCCTGCCGGCTGTCCACGGTGTTTTTCTTTTTGGCTATCCTGGCACGCTCCCTCATCTATATGCATGTCTGAGGAATCAAGCTATGACCTCAAAAGCTGCGCGCTCTTTATTTGTTCGACTATATTATGGAAAGGGATCACAACGCTAATGTTTATCTTGAGTGCCTTGACCCACCGTTCTTTTGCCCTGCTATGGAGCGGGCAAATTATCTCCAGGCTGGGGGATAGCCTTTTTACCATTGCACTGGCCTGGTGGGTCTTACAAAAAACCGGCTCAGCGACGGCCATGGGTATTGTCCTGATCTGCTCGACCATCCCCATGCTCCTCTTCCTTTTGCTGGGAGGCGTTGTAGGAGATCGCTGGCCGCGCGTGCGTCTGATGTTAGGTTCAGACCTTATTCGTGCAGGTGTGGTTATCCTGATCGCTTTCCTGGCCTTTATGCAATGGCTTCAGCTCTGGGAAGTTTTTGTGATGAGCGCCATCTTTGGCACCGTCGAGGCCTTTTTCTATCCCGCCTACACAGCGCTCATCCCTGAGATAGTGCCAGGTGATCTGCTGCCCAACGCTAACTCGCTTAGAAGCATTGGCCTGCAGGCTGCTCAGATCGTTGGCCCGGCCATTGCTGCGGCTATTATCGCCCTGGGAGGAACCTCACTGACCTTCGCCCTGGATGGTGTCTCCTTTCTGTTTTCCGCTGGCTGTGTAGTTGCCCTGCCGCGCGTGGCGGCCCTGCGCAATCCTGCTGAGGTCGAAACTGGCATATTACAAGATCTGCACAAGGGCATTATTACCGTGCTGGCCTCTCCCTGGCTCTGGCTGACATTGCTGATCGCCTGCGTCAGCACCATCTTCCTGGTTGGCCCGGCGGAAGCCGCCCTGCCCTTGCTGGTAAAACAGCGCTTTGGGGCGCAGGTAGGGTACTATGCTTTGTTAACCACCCTTTCCGCGCTTGGCTCTCTGCTTGCAGCCTTCTGGCTGGGACACGTTAAACGGCTGCGCCGGCGCGGGCCACTCACATATGGTGCCTGGTTGCTTGCCAGCTTAATGTTACTGGTCATGGGTCTTCAAATTCCTATAGCCTTAATAGCCCTGGCCTTCTTCGTCCAGGGCATGTCCTTTACCACCCTGGGACTGGCCTGGACGAATTCCCTGCAAGAGTTTGTGCCCTCTGACCTGCTGGGGCGCGTCTCCAGTATCGATATGCTGGTCTCTTCTGGCTTGCTTCCCATTGGCTATGGCCTGGCCGGCATTGCCGCTGATCGATTTGGTGCCGCGCCCATCTTTATTCTCGGAGGAGTCATTGCCGCCTCCATTATCGCCCTGGGTTTGCTACACCCTGCTATTCGCAAGGTAGATTAGCTCCGCAATAAAAAACAAGAATTGTATAAGTTTGAGCACCTCAGCGCTCAAACTTATACAATTCTTGTTTTTTATTGCGGATTTTGCATTTTAAAATTATAACATTGACCTTATGCAACAATATGAATGATAATACATATAGTACAGATCAATGAATATTTGAATAGTGATGTTGATGCCTGGAAGAAATGTGAATTTTAAATATATCCAGGGATGCAAGTGAGGAGAGCGTTATGAAGCAGATCGATATGGTTATAAAGACCGAGCAGAATATCCACTGGCTACCACAGCCTAATGAGGGTCAGCATGTTCTTTCCTCGTCCCTGCCGCCTCTGGATGCAATTTCCACTGCTTTTGTCTTTGCGTTTTCGGGCGAGCAGCTACTTATGAGCCAGCTGGTTCAGCGAGGTTGGGATATTCCCGGGGGCATATCGAGCCTGGTGAGACGCCCGAGGAGGCGGCCCGCCGTGAATTATTTGAGGAGACCGGGGCACGCGTTGGGCCATTGCAACTGTTTGGCTATCAACGTTTGCGCTTGCTGGGTCCCAGGCCTGCAACCTACACCTACCCTTATCCAGATAGCTATCAGGTTTTTTATCTGGCCCGCATCATTACCCTGGAAGATTTTTCCAGCACTTTCGAGACGCATGGGCGCGGACTCTTTGCGCCTGATGATGCTTGCCAGCTTGCCTGGGTGCGGCGGAACCTTGATTTTTATGAAGCTGCCTTACAAGCTCTACAGCAGGGATCTTGACGTATACGTATACGTCAAAAATATTACGCTGATCCCTTTCTATAGCGGACGGAACTGTTAGATAGGAGTGTGGAGTGTGTGTGATGGGCGGCCGCGGCCGCCCATCACACACACTCCACACGGGAAAGAATGTAATCTTATCTCTTGCTTGTGATTACAGCCAGTCCACCAACCATTCCCGCAAGCTATATTAAGACAAGAGCAATAGAGCTTATCTGATTACGTCAGTCAAACTGCTTGTCCTTTCGCTGAACGTCTGTTATAACTTTTGTTTAGATGCAAAATAAAGAGAGCAAGGGAGCGTAGAGACGTTTCATGGAGACTGAAGATAAGCTTTCTCTATCCACTATAGAACAAGCAGAGAAGCGACCACAGGGTACATTCCTGGAAGTGTTGGGCGTTTTCGCTAAACTGGGTCTGACCTCGTTTGGGGGCCGGTGGCGCATCTGGGCTACTTTCGGCAAGAAGTGGTCGTACGCCGTAAGTGGTTGGATGAGCATAACTATGCGGATTTGCTGGCCCTCTGTCAGTTTTTGCCGGGACCTTCGAGTAGTCAGTTAGGGATTGCGCTTGGTATCACGCGGGCGGGCGTCTGGGGCGGTCTGGCGGCCTGGCTGGGTTTTACGTTGCCCTCGGCCATCGCCCTCGTCCTCTTTGCCTATGCCACTACCCTTTTTCATGCCACCGCCGCTACTGGTTGGCTGCATGGATTACTGCTCGCTGCGGTCGCGGTTGTAGCACAGGCCGTATGGGGAATGGCCACCACGCTCTGCCCTGATAAACAACGCGCGACCGTGGCCCTGCTGGCTGCCATTGTTATCTTACTCTGGCCAGTTGCGCTCGCCCAGATTATCATCCTGATCGTGGCTGGCCTGGTGGGTTGGCGCTGGTTAAGTGGAGCATCCCTGGCAAAGCCATCAGACTTGCACATCGCGGTACCACGGCGACTGTCTATTATATGCGCCGTACTCTTTTTTGCATTGTTGCTGGGGCTGCCTCTGGCACGCCTGTTTATACACAACCAGGGGCTGGCCCTGTTCGATACGTTTTTCCGGGTGGGTTCACTGGTATTTGGTGGGGGACATGTGGTCCTGCCATTGCTGCAGCGAGAAGTCGTACCTGCCGGTTGGGTCACCAATGACCAGTTTATTACCGGCTATGCGGCGGCCCAGGCGGTCCCCGGTCCCTTATTTACATTCTCTGCTTACCTGGGAGCGGTCGCGCGACCCACGCCAAATGGCTGGCTGGGAGCAAGCATCGCCCTGGTGGCTATCTTTCTGCCTTCATTTTTCTTTGTAATCGGGATTCTGCCATTCTGGAATCGGCTGCGCATCTATCAACCATTTCAGTCGGCATTGAGAGGTATCAATGCCGCGGTGGTAGGCATCCTGCTGGCTGCCCTCTACCAACCGATCTGGACCAGTGCTATCCATGCGCCGATCGATTTTGCCCTGACGCTGGTCGCCTTTGGTCTACTTGTGATCTGGAAAATCCCACCCTGGGCGGTTGTGCTTATTTCAGCCCTGCTGGGCATAATAATACAATTCCTCTAAGCTCTTCTTCGAAGTTCTGAAGAGCCAGGAAGTAATGAAGTCGAAAGGCTTAGCGAGCAGCTTTAGCGCGTATATCTGCATTACATTTTTAGATAAACGTAATCGGTGAGATTGAAAAGCTGCTCGGTTTTCGTGCCACTGATGGGATCAGTATAACTGAGGAACAGATAATCGCTATCCCGGCGCACCCCCAGGACACGTACCTCTTCCTGCATCACAATAATTACACTGCCACGTTCGATTAATTGTACATTTTTCCAGACATATATTGTCTGCTGGCTTGCGAACAGGAGTTGCTGCTGCTCCTGTTTATTCTGCGGCACTCGCTTCTCTACCATTCATCTCTGCTTTCTGACTTGACATATTATGCTGCCTGCTACAGCATCCCTGGTTGCCAAAGACGGCTTGATGGATAGCATCGGGAAAGCCTGTAATTTTTCCTTTTGGGGCATCACAAAAGGTATAGCGCATTCTCTAACCGTACAGATTTTCCCTTCTTTATATATTATACCAGTTTTTTCATTAAACTACCTCATCCAGTAGAAAAAATCTCCTTTTTGGCCAATTGAAATAGTAGCCAGAGCCCTCTCTATAACTAGAACATTTGTTCTAGTTATAGAGAGGGCTCTGGTAGTGCTTATTGCTCACATGGTATCGGCAATTAGCTGAGCTTAAAACTGGTTTGTATGTTGCCCGACGTTTGCTGTTTGGCTTTATACGTGAATATGAAGGCCAGCAGGAGGGCTAGCGGTGCCCTCTCTCTTTATCTCATATATCCCCGTGGCAAGCGCTTCTCCAGGGCGGCTGAAGCTTTTTGCGCTTATTGTGATTGTTGGCCTTTAGCTAAGAAGGCAGCCTCGCTGGTTGGACGCTCAATTAATTCTTCATAGATGTTGCCCATTAATTCAATTGGATAAGGCATATTATGGTCCAACCACCATTCAATTAAAGCGATACTGGAGGCAACGATATGGTTAGAGGCAATTTCAAGTGGAACTACGCTCCCTGGCCGGGGACCGGTTTCGCTGATCGTAGTGTTAGTGGCGGCTTTAAGTAGTTGCTGGCGCAGGTTATGGGTGCCCAGTAGGGCACGGACGACTTCGTTATGTTCCTGGACATAGCGAAATAATAGCACTCCTGTTGTACTATTTGAGTTGCCAGCCGGGTAAGATGAACGCAGCAAATTGACCAGCTCTATTAACACGACATCCAGCACATCTTTTAGCAGTTCATGCTTATCCTTATAGTGGCGAAAGAAGGTTGCATAACCAATATCAGCACGGTCAGTAATATCGCGAATCGTCACAGCATCAAACCCCTTCTCTAGCGTCAAAGCGATTAATGCCTTGGCCAGAAGATGTTGTGTGCGTTTAACTCTGCGATCCTGCGTGTCCATGTTACTCCCCGTTTGCTTGTATAAATTGTGCGTACTAAGCATACCACATCCATGCATAAAGGGGAATAGGGACATTAATGCCGCCTTGTTTCGCTCATACGTATGAGCGAAACAAGGCGGCATAGGTGTTTGTATCATGTGGTGTAGAACACGATAAAAACGGGGCTCGGGCGCGCCAGCGCAGGTCTACACAGGAGCGATTTGCTTCCCATACCTATGGGAAGCAAACACACCACACGCTTAGCGGCTGGCCCAGAGCATGCCACGTTGCATAATGGTCAAAGCTTCGGGAACATCAAAATCGGTACGCACATGGCCTAAGGATGAATAGAAGACACGGCCTTTGCCCCATTGTTTTTTCCAGGCCACAGGTACAACGCTACCGGCGATCCATTCTGCATATTCTCCACTAAACGTGGTGGTTGCGAGTACTTCAATTTTGGGGTCGATATGCATATAATATTGCTCTGAATGCATATTGAAATCCGATAGGCCGGCGGTAATTGGATCATCGTGATTGGTAATATTGACCTTATAATCGATAATATTGCCGGGATGGGCTACCCACTGGCCGCCGACCATAAATTGATATTCTGTATTGTTGCGATAGGAATCGGCCATACAGCCATGCCATCCAGCGATACCCACGCCATTTTTAACCGCGGAGAGCAGTCCGCGCTCTTGCTCATTAGTAATGGTTCCCATCGTCCAGATCGGCACAATTAGATCCAGTGCCTGCATCTTGGCCTCATCCAGATAGACATCCAGGTTGGTGGCTACTTCTACTTCGTAGCCCTGTTCGCGCAGAAAAGGAGCAAAGAGGGCTGCTCCCTTCTCGGGCTCGTGGCCTTCCCATCCTCCCCAGACAATCAGTGCTGATTTCATGTTGTTTTCCATTCTATCAAGTCAGCGAAAACTTGAAATATAGCCTCGGCTTAGAAAAATAGAGGATGCTAATTTGCCTTACCATCGTCCTCGCTTGTCGTTCATTCGACGCACCATCTGATTGTGGCGATAGCTTGATTGGCATATTGCATCAGTGCTGTACTTTGCGAGAAGTACTTGCTATGCCCATTTAAAAAGTATAGGGTTCGCCTGCTCGTTTGTCAACGAAACAAGATCTATCCCAGGGCTTTTTACTTGTCCTCTTTGGCGTCTGCGGCGCCGGGTTGGGAGTGTGGAGTGTATGTGGTGGGCGTCTGCGGCCGCCCACCACATACACTCCACACATGAAAGAATGTCCACTTCCTTTATAAAACCATGCTATATAAGGATTGTTCAGGAGTAATCAGCTTTTGCTGGTATGGATTAAGAGGAGCATGCCACCTTCAATAGTGACGCTGGCACGATCCTTTTGTAGCTCATTGCTGATACCGCGCGGCGTGCCGAGCCGTAAACTCTCGCCATGCAGTGGATAGGCCAGGTTGGTGGTGGTGATAGTCGTTACCTCGGGGGTGATTGGGAAGAGGGAGAGGAAGTCGCCTGGCTCTCCAATGACCTCGCTCTGGCCGGGACCCTGGAGCAGCCAGCAGGTGGTGGGTCCATCGACGATACGGATGGAGAGCTCTGGAAAACCTGTGAGCAAGAAGACATTGGCCAGTGTATGCTCGAAGCGTTCACCGCCCAATGCGCCCAACAATGTGATAGAGCTGGCGCCTTGCTTTTTTGCTTCCAGCAAGGCCAGCTCCGTATCAGTCTCGTCTTTTTGACTGGGGACGCGTACAATCTGACTTCCCAGCCGCTGCACCTGCTCTAAGTGTTCGCTGGCTAAGGAGTCAAAATCTCCTAAAATCATGGCAGGGATACACCCATACTCTAAAGCTGTGGCCGCCCCACTATCGGCAGCTAAAATCAGATCGGCCGCCTCGATGGCCTGGCGGACAGTCCGGCTCGCATGCAATGTACCACCGGCAAAGATTACAACGTGCATTACCTCTCCCTACATAGAATCTATTTCGTTTTTTTGTGGCTATTTTTGGACAGGCCGACAACTTTCAATGGCTTCCAACAACCTTTTGTAAAGCCATTCATCATTATCATCTGCCCAGGTTAGTTGCAGCTGCTGCAAGATTGGGTAGAGGCGTGGATCACCAATCTCTGCCGCAGCTTCGAGCGCAGCATTACTAATCCAACCCTGTTCTAGATCGGCAATGAGTGGTTCAACCATATGTGGATCGCCTCTCTGTGCCAACCCGACTATAGCTTCACTTCTGGTATTTTCATCAGTATCGTTAAGGCGAGCCAGCAATGCTTCACGAATGGCCAGTGTGTCAAGTTCAATCTGTGATCCCAGCGCAAAGGTTGCCCAATCGCGCACGTCTACATCGATATCTGTAGAGCATTCGATCAATGTTTGAATCGCTAGCTCATCCTCATAACCCATCAAGCCAAAGACCATACCGAAGCGTACCGCTTCATCTGGATGATGCTTCAGACGGGCGAGGGCTTTAATTGCGCGTGGATCATTCCGATGTCCTAATGCCACGGCAACAGACTTCAATACTTCTGACTCTTGCTCTTGTTGGAGCATAGCCAGCAATACTACAAATATTTCTTCATGAAATGGACGCTCAAGTAAGCCTAATTGGCCCAGGATATCGGCCCCTACGCGCCGTTTTTTCGTTTCTGATGAGATGCAGAACTGATGGGCCTGCTCAAAAATGTCACGGTTACCACGCCGCTGCAGCTCTGTGATAGCTTCCCACGCAATTTCATCATCATCATTTAGTGCCAGCAGAAATAATTCTTCATTTGTGCGAGAATCAGTATTTCTTTCTTTGTATTCTTTGTATCCCTCCGGGTGAGCACTAGATCCGTCCATCTTTCCTCCTGAAAGAAGAAAACTATTCGAGCATAAAACTCAGCGGTTAGTCCCTCTAATCAAGAATGTAGCATAGTATCCTTTCCTCTGTCCAGATGGGATGTGCGCTATTCAGGGCTTTTAAAATTTCCTCTTTGGCGCCTACGGCACCGGGTTGGGAGTGTGGAATGTATGTGGTGGGTGGCCACGGCCACCCACCACATACATTCCACACCACACCTTCTCCCTTCCCCGCCGTTGAAGGTGGCAAAATAAAACTTTAAATAGTCCTGATTTATGATTGGTAGAGTATAAAAGGTCAATTGAAACGTTTATTATAACGATTAATCTGTGCTATCTAAGCACAAAAATGGTTAGAGAAAGGACTCAATTATGGATATTATCTCTAAGACGGACGGTGGAAACACAACTATTGAGAAGCATAAACAAATTATCAATACACCTTTTCCTCGTCTCGATGCCACGCAATGGCATTTCCCGAAATTCGCGCATAAGCATTCTCCTATAATCAACGTCAATGAAGCTCAAAGTGAAAATTTGACGCGCGGCGCCAAAATTGCTGATGCCGTGGCTGCTACTGTGGGAAGCTGGCCTTTCATTATTATCCAATCAATTATTTTGCTGGCCTGGATTATCTTAAATGTGGTTGGTTGGATCAAAGCCTGGGACCCGTATCCATTTATTTTATTGAACCTGGCGTTATCGTTTCAGGCGGCTTATGCGGCCCCCTTCGTTATGATGAGCCAGAATCGGCAGGCCCAGAAAGATCGACTGACAGCTGAAAATGATTATCTGACCGACTGTAAAGGCGAAGCGGAGTTGCGCAATGTGATGGAGCACCTGGATCATCAAGATCATATGATCATCGAGTTATTACAGCACATTGAAACTCAGCATGAGCGTATCGAGGCTCTGCATCAAATTATTATCCAGCGTATGGAGCAGATGCCCTCCGAGGTCGTTAAAACCACATTGACAGATATCGAACAAATCCAGCAGGCCGCTCCCGATCAGCAGCAGTAACTCCTGTTAGCATCATTACAGCAGCATAATAAGAACCGGGCCCAGGCATTCCCGGTTCTTATTAGATGTTCTTTTTCTACTTCCTTCTCTCTTCCTTGTGGCTCACAAATGTCAGGTTGCTGTATTACTCAATAGCTCTGCTATTATTGCTTTTGGTTTTTTGCGCCCTTTATACTGAATATGAATTGCCCTGATCGCTCTTTGGGCTGTTTCTGGGGTGGCTATTGAAGTAGAAAGAAAGAGTAATGTGTAATGAAGCAACCAGAGCATACAGAATTCAGATCACCAGGTAGGTATCCCCTGCCACTTATACTGCTGTCTATTTGTATATTATGTCTCTTACTGGTAGGAAGTCAGTTGTTGATGGGGAGTAACCTGCTGCCTCATCCAGTGACTGCTCAGGGTCTGGTCAGAGAGGGACATTTGTCCAGAGTGATTAAAGTTCCAGCCCATCATCACCGTATCTCTGGCAAAAAACAACGTAGCTCCAGACATACAGCTAAACATGTAAAGCAGCAGCGCCATGTCAAGAAACAAAAGAAGCAGACGGTCGCTGGCTCACCCACTGTAACGGTGACGGTTGCTGGCTCGCCCACGGCGACGGTCATAGCAAGCTCGACAGTGACGGCTATCGCCACGCCATTGGTGCCTGCGCCAGATCTTTACCTGCACCTGCTGCGCTTAAGCGAAAGTCACTTAAAAGCTGGTAAGAAGCTGACCTATGTCTTAATTGCTGGCAACAGTGCTGGCGCGGCCAGGATAAGCAAGAAAAATTCTATTGTCATCATGGAGGTTGTGCCATTGGGTTTGACGCACTTGAAAGCCCAGGGCAGACATTGGAAAATTAGCCTCAGCGACACGGTTAGCCCGGCTGTCCTGACTGCCACTTATGATGGGACGTATCCAGTTAAGGCCGATACCACATTGGCACCCATCTTCTTTTCGGGTATGTTGAATGCTGATGCTGAACCTTCTATTACCACCACCGCCTCTATCGATGCGCCGGGTAATACAAATGCGCTTGATAGCACAGCTACAGATACGGCTTTTATCGGTTCTATGTTGCCTGTCACCTTCGCGCCGGTCGCAGATACAACGACACCTACCCCTGGCTCTGCAACACCGACGGTGACAGCAACCCTTGCTGCAACCGCGACAACATCTGTAACCGCAACATCAATGCCGAGCCCAACGCCATCAGTAACCATGACGCCGGTGCCGAGCCCAACGCACGCGGTAACTGTGACGCCAAAACCGAGTCCAACCTTTCCGGTGACCATGACTCCGACGCCAGATCTAATCATCCATCTAACGGCTACCCCAACGGTAAGCGCTATCCCACCTGTAAGTCCTAAGTTCCGGATCTCGATTAGTCGGCCAGGCGCAGCGGCAGGAGATACTTACACTGTTGGGCAGAATGTGAATTATGTGTTGCAGGCTAGTAATATACAGGGAGCAGAGAATCAGATTGTGACCGTGTTGGATATTGCTTCGGTCGGTATCAGCAATATTACTGTCAGGGGTGCGGGCTGGACCATTGGCGTCTCAAATACAGTTGGGCCAGCGGCACTGACGGCTACTTTTAATGGTCCCTATCCGATTGCTGCCGGCACAAATCTGCCACCTATTACTATCAGTGGCACCCTTACCGGTGCCGCCGGGCCATTATTCTCAAACGCTGTAGGTATAACTTCTAGTGATGATCCAGATTCGTCGTCCAATATTAGTATCGATTCTATTGCGGTAAGAACTGCCACTTTAGCGACGGTTACAATCCCAACGGTAATCGAGACCGCAACCCCAACGGTAATCGAGACCGCAACCCCAACGGCCGTAATGACCGCGCTATCAAGCGCGACGCCAGCTGTGACGCCAACCCTGGGGGTGGCGAGCTCACCTACCGTCCAGGCCGCCTCCAACCGGCGTCCAATGGCTGGCTCTCGCCTGGTGCAAGTACGGAGGCCCGACCTGACCATTGTTAATACTAATATATATGGTGATTATGCCTTGGCTCACGGTCTGGTCAATCTCAACCTGGTAGTCGCAAATAAGGGGAATTCCGCTTCGGTAGTACATTCCAACACCATTATTGTTGATGATGTCATTCCACTGGGATTGCGCAACATTCAGGTGAAGGGGAAAAACTGGCACATCACGTTGAGTGATACGATAAGCCCTGCGGTAATCCATGCCCAATATACCGGGCCAGCCACGCTTGAGGCGGACATGGCCTTACCACCGATAGAGATTACCGGCGAGCTCACCGATGATGCCGACCCTATTCTGACCTCCACTGCTATGGTAAGCATTTTGGGCGATATGGAGTCCAGTGAAAATACTGTTTCTGATACCCTCCTGGTACGGAGTACATCATTTAGCAACCAGACAAGCAAATGAGCGCAACAATAAACACGAATTGTGCGTGCGGGACTTGTTACCGCTTTTACCCTCCCTGCTCGAAAAATTAGAAAAAAAGGACGATTTGTATAGGTTCTGTGCTCGTCCCCGAACCTATACGATCGCTGTTATTGTTGTTTTTTCGGGCGGGAGCGGCTAAAGCGAGGGCAAGCCTCGCACGTACAATTCGTGTTTATTGGGTTTTCTCCTCTGGTTGTTAGCCATTGTATTTATATATGTGAACCCAATCTACATCCATCGATACTGGGAAGACTGTGGTGGGATCGGGATCGCCTGTGAAGGCGTCTCCGGAACTGATGGCGATCCCAAACCACATCGGGAAATTGGGAATATCTTTGGTTAATGAGCCTTGATCAATCCCGTCTACCAGAAAACGGATGCGGCCAGGGGTCCATTCATAGGTTAATACGTGGAAGCCGTCGGCGAAACTGCCATGCGCCTGCACCTGGTCAAATGTACCATCGACACCATGATTGGTGCAATAAAGCGTATCTTTATTGACGGGCGGGCTTTCAAATAGATCCACCTGCGCTGCATTTGGTTGCTGGGTGTTGGGCCAGAGGATGGTGTAGGGATCGAGGCCCTTGCCGTATGGTAATCTGACCCGTATTTCGTATTTGCCATAGATCTGAGCCAGGCTAAAAGCGGCCAGGCCACCTGTAGTAATGGCATAGCCGTTGGTGTTTTTACGCTCAGCATTCACGTGCAGGAAACCATTGGATACCTGGACTTCAGCGGGCGAATAGTAGCTCTTGCCACCACCATGCGGACCGTTGTACGTTCCCCATGGAGCATTGAGGGTGGTCCCATTAAAATCATCATTTAATATCAAGGTCCAACTGGCATTATCGCTGGTCACGCCAGTGTTTGCGCTTGCCGTAGGCGGTAGGGTGGTTGGCTTTGCCGCAGGGACTGGCGTTGGAGGTGCGACCGACTTATGTGGGATAAGCTGAATATTTACATCTTTAGTCGTCCTGTTGCCTGCTTGCTGGCTACTGGCGCCGCTGGTCGCCTGGGTTGCGGGTATCGGTGTTACTTTTTGGGTTGAGTGTGAGAATGCTGGATAAATAAATACAGTTGCAACAATCAGTACACACAACACGATTAATCCACCGACAAGTAACAGTCGCTGTTTCTGCTTCACGGCCCTATATTCTCCTTTTTGGATATCTGGGGAGCAGAAGGCAGCGAGAAAATAAGTAAGTAAAAATAAAAGATTCTCTACCCGGCTAAACCGTGCCTGCACATATCCTGTCTGTTCCGCCTCATATAGCATAGCATGTTGATCAGGGCCTGTTCGTATACTTTATTTATTATTAGCAGGAAAGTACTTTATTTAGTTGAAGCGGTGAATTGTATTCGAAGAAGCGAGGTGGCTGCCAGTCGACAATCACCCCGCTTCTTATAGCCTAAGAGCTTGCTACAAACGTCTAACTGGGTACGACATTCCCACACAAGATTGGATTATAACCTGTCTGTGTGGAGAGATTATTTGTGTAGTGGACATTGATATCCCAGCCTGTACTCGGTATGGCTGAGACTCCCTTGAAAGTCATTGTTTTGCTGGCATTGCCAGCGCTGTCAGACTGCAGTGGACTCAAATCGTAGAGTACCTGCATGGTGGCCTGACAGTTGCCGGCATGGATATGGGCGGCGTGCTGCGTATTTGGAGCCAGTCCACTTACATTTAGGGTGACGGTTAGCGTATTATTGTTCACCTGCAAGTGAGCGGTACCCGTGGCATTTTCATTGCCACTCGCTGATGCTCCCAGCGGAGTGTTTACGGTTGTCAGGGCCCTGGGGTTCTGAATGCTTGCGCAGGCGATAGCTGTGTCCTGGGCAGCTGGTTGCAGATTGGGGCCATTGTGGACGATGAGATACCAGCCAGTCGCGGGTATTCCACCTGCCACATTAGGTATGACGGTCGTCGCTGTGCCCTGTCCTACGGCGTTGGCGACCACATTTTGCAGCGGATATTTAATGTTAGCTTCTGAGGATGTGCAGCCTCCTTGATGGATATGGGTAGGATGAGTGCTATTAGGGGCCAGTCCGACCAGGCTGGTGGTAACCGTAAGTGTCTTAGTGTTGGGATTGTAGCTCAATTGAGCGTTCCCGGTGGGACTGTGGAGGAGCTTGACAGTAGCCATTGTGCCTCCAGCCGCCACTGCGGTTCTGGATAGTATGCCCAGGTTAATTGTCAGTATCAATATTGTTACTACTGACATGAGCGCCAGGATGGTCTTCGCTGTTCGAGCCGAATTGTTCAAAAACATACCAACTCCTTATCTCTCATCATGACAATGACACCATCAGGTATTATGTCTGCTTGCTTATGCCAATTGCAATGTCAACAATGGCGTGTTGATATGGAGTGCACATGTTTAATGATTCTTTAAGCTTGCTGCCATTCACGGATGTAATTATCTATATAAGTGCTAAACTTATCCAACTTCTCTTCTTCAAATGCGCGTTCTGCTGAGCGACCTCGATAGATATCCAGCGCTTGTGTGATGATACCTATAAACTCGGCTGGCAAGGTGGTCAATCCATAGATGCCCCTTCATCCTTTGAGTAGATGTGGCTGGCTTGTAGATAGGCATGGACACGGCACGCGTTAAGCAAGAAATAGACGGGAGCGCTCAATTTTTTTTCGCGTGCCTCATTGTAATCAGCGATGATCGTGGCGATGTAGTAATTGGCCGGTACCACAGGAAATATCTGTTGGTGCTCCTGTCCATAAAGAGTGAGGCCACGCTGACGCAAGATGGTTAGATGGGCATCAAGATCGCTATCGGTTGCCTGGTGTTCATTCCAGTGTTGCCAGGCGCCACTATCCAGATCAGCCAGAGTTTTCGCGCGCCAGGTTTCGCTATAATGGAGCTCAAAAGGTAATGGATGTCGATAGGGATTGATCTGTTCGGCGACCAGAAAGCTGATTTCCAGTGGACTGGGCTGTTGCGAGGATTGCAAGATTTGCAGCATGAGCTGGCGTTTCACAAAGACACTCAATGGTTGCTGGGTCACGACCAGCAGATCAATATCGCTGCTTTTGGGATTAAAGCATCCCATGGCTAGCGAGCCATGGAGATAGATGCCGACCAGTTGTGTATCCAGGGTGGTGCGCAGGCCTTCGCAGAGTAAATTTAACTGTACACGGGTGGAAGTAGGGCAGGATGCCCATCCATATTGAGCCAAAATAGTACAGTGTCCTTTCTTTTGGTTTCCCTTTTTTGTATTTTTCGGACCCCTTATATATTGTACTGATATTCGCTTGTTGTGGATGAATAGATATCGGGTATAATAATATTGATCAATATTTATGGATGGAACGTGTTTCTTCGCGTAGAATCCGTATAAATGCTTTAGCGGCATCCGAAAGATCATCAACGCGCTGGTGCTGTATGACCACAAATTCGCGCTGGAGTTCAGGCCTGGGATGGACTGCCAGTTCAACCAATTTTCCGCTTTGCAGTCCATGGCGTGCAAATGAGCGTGTCATAAATGCTACTCCGATCCCACTGCTCAGTAAGTCATAAGCGGTCTGCGGCGGAACTTCAAGCACCGCTTTCTGCGCTGGTGTTAAGCTATGGGCCTGCCAGTAGCGGGCTTCCAGGCTCCAGTCAATCGAGAAAAAAGGATTGCTACTGATCGCCAGTTCAGCTATGCTTACCTGTTTTTGTTGAGTCAGTGGATGGTTGGCGTGGGCCATCGCGATCAATGGTTCCTGTAGCTGTAAAATATTTTGTAGTGCGGGCGAGAAAAAAGGTCCGGTGACAATGCCGAGCTGGACAAAGCCTTCATGCACCATTTCTACAATCTGTTGATTATGACCTGTATGCACCGCGATATCCAGCTCAGGCTGTTCCCTTCGCAGCCGTATGAGCGTGGTAGCGAAAAAGCCGGTGGTCAGTGTCGGAGCGGTGCCTAGCATCAATTGCCCTTTCTTCCCCTGCAATGTATGCTGGGCGGTTTCCAATCCGGTCGTCATCGCCTGTAAAGCCTGGCGCGCATGGGGCGAGAAGTTCTTTCCCAGCACGGTTAACTGTAAACGACTGCCCCCACGAATGAATAGCGCGCCACCTACCTCCTGTTCCAACGCCTGTATACGCAGACTGATCGATGGCTGCGAAATATTCAACCTGCGCGCCGCCTTACTAAAACTTCCCTGTTGGATAATCTGATCAAATGCCTGGAGTTGATTGAGATCCATAAATAGCAGCTTTGCCCTTGTTCAATTATAAATTCCCATCATCATTATAGTGGATAGTATCTTGTGAGGATATGCCTGTAATACAAAGCAAAGAAAGCAACGCGAGACCCATCTGAGTCTCGCGTTGCTGGTAGTTATTCATTTCATTTCGTTCTCTGGTCGAAGTGGGGTTGGCGTTTTTCGAGGAAGGCGTGCATGCCTTCGCTGGCATCGGGTATCTGGGAGGCCGAGGCCATGACGTCCTGGGCATATTCGTAGGCCTGCGGTTGGGGCAGGTCGATCTGGGTATAGAAGGCCTGCTTTCCGATACTGCGGGCGTTGACGCTGTTGTTGCTGGCGGCTCTAAGCAGGCGTAGAGCTTCATTACGCAATTGCTCGACTGCTACCGCGCGGTTTATCAATCCCCAGTCCGCGGCGGTCTGCGCAGTGATCGGATCGCCGGTAAACAACATCTCCAGCGCGCGCTTGTGCCCGATATTGCGACTTAAGGCTACCATTGGAGTTGTGCAGAACCAACCGATTTTAACGCCGGGGGTGGCAAAACTGGCGGTGGTTGCTGCCACCGCCAGGTCACAGGTGGCTACAAGTTGACAGCCTGCCGCTGTGGCCACTCCCTGGACACAGGCCAGCACTGGTTGTGGAATCTCTTGGATCGTATTCATGAGCGTGGTACAGGTTTCTAGCAGACAGCTCATGAACGAGACATCTTGATCTACCATCTCTGAAAGATCATGGCCGGAGCAGAAGACGGCGCCATTGGCCGCCAGCAAAACGCCGCTGGCCTGGCTCTCACCAACCTCGCGAAAGGCACTGGTCAGCTCTTGCATGTGTGCCAGTGAGAGTGCATTGCGCCGCTTGACATTATTCATGGTGACGATGGCTAGATCCTGCTCGTAGCTCAATTCGATCAATTGATAGGACATGGAAAACTCTCCTTATATATGTGGGCGCTCAGCGTCGTTTCTTTTTAGTGAATACGCTTCTGCTGACCAGTCCAGACCTTGTCGCGCAAGATATATTTCTGTATTTTGCCGGTCGAGGTTTTCGGTAAAGGACCAAATTCGACGGCGACCGGACACTTAAAGTGCGCTAACCTGGCTTTGCAGAAACTGATCAATTCCGACTCGCTCAGTTGCTGTTCTGGCTTCAATGTCACGAACGCCTTGGGGCGTTCACCCCAGGTCTCATCCGGGATGGCGATGACCGCGCACTCAAGGACCGCGGGTTGTTGCACAATTGTCTGTTCGACCTCGATGGTCGAGATATTTTCGCCGCCAGAGATAATGATGTCTTTGGCTCGATCGCGCAGTTCGATATAACTATCACTATACCAGACTCCGATATCGCCAGAATGGAACCAGCCATTCTCAAAGGCGCGTGCGGTCGCCGTGGGATTTTCATAATATCCTTTGGCGATTGTGTTGCCGCGCATCATCACTTCGCCCATCGTCTCGCCATCGCGCGGTGCCTCTTGCATGTCTGGACTAATGACACGTGTCTGGCCGGCCGTCGTATGCACCTGTCCCTGGCGTGCTCGAATCCGCGCCTGTTCGGCGGGGAGAGGGCATCCCATTCAGGATGCCATGCGCAAACGGTATTGGGTCCATAGGTCTCGGTTAGGCCATAAAGATGTAAAACATGAATGTTGAGTTGCTCCATCTGTGCCAGTAAGGTTGGCGATGGGGGAGCACCACCGATGGCGACGGTGGCGGGCCGCGCCAATCTATGCGCTTTGGGATGATTGACCAGGAAAATATGCACCGTGGGAGCGCCATTATAGTGGGTCACACCCTCTTGATCCAGGATATCCCACACGCGCTCTGGATCGAGTCGACGCAGGCAGACATGGGTTGCTCCGATCGCGGTGACGGCCCAGGTAAAACACCAACCATTGCAATGAAACATCGGCAGCGTCCACAGGTAGACGCTGTTATTAGTCAACTGCGTTTCAATGACGATCCCAAGTGCATTGAGATAGGCTCCTCGATAAGTATACATGACGCCTTTAGGGTTGCCTGTCGTGCCCGAAGTATAGTTGATGGATATCGTTTCTTCTTCATCTGCCAGCCAGCTCTCAACTGGTTCGGGTGAGCCAGCGGCCAGAAATTGTTCATACGGATCATCTGGCTGGCCGCTGTCCTGAATCTGTATGACCTGGATACCTGCCAGATTCGCTGTTTTGAGCAGAGGGGCCAGTTCATGATCTACAAAGAGGAAAGTGCAGCCCGCATGGTGCAGGATAAAGTCGACCTCACTGCTGTTCAGCCGTGTATTGATGGCCACTAGAATGCCGCCAGCCGCCGGAACGGCGTAGTGGGCCTCAAGCAAGGCCGGGGTATTGGGACAGAGAAACGCCACCCGCTCATGTTTACGCAGTCCCAGTGCGCGCAGCCTGGAAGCCAGGCGATAGACGCGCTCCGCAAACTCGCGGTAGCTATAGGATCGATTCTCATGAATGATCGCGGTCTTGTCAGGAAATATCAGGGCGCTGCGTTGCAGAAAACTCACTGGCGTCAACTCGGTTCGATAGACTTTTGGCTCCATTGCAATTGCCTTTCACCGATTTATACAGGCTTTAATCTATACATCATGGTTGAAGTCAATTAATACGTTTCTCGCGTCCAGCCCAGGCCTTATCGCGCAACACATATTTCTGGACTTTGCCGGTCGATGTTTTGGGTAGGGGACCGAACTCGATGGCGACCGGACACTTGAAGTGGGCCAGGCGTGCCTTACAAAACGTAATCAGCTCTTGTTCTGTGGTCTCGTGGTCCGCTGCCAGGGTCACAAATGCCTTGGGGCGTTCCCCCAGGTTTCATCCGGGATGGCTACGACCGCGCATTCAAGGACCGCCGGATGCTGCACGAGGGTCTGTTCAACCTCGATGGTCGAGATATTTTCGCCGCCCGAAATAATTACATCCTTAGCCCGGTCACGTAGCTCAATATAGCTGTCGGCATGCCAGACCCCGATATCGCCAGAATGGAACCAGCCACCCTCAAAGGAGCGTGCGGTCGCCTCCGGATTTTCATAATAGCCCTTGGCCACATTATTGCCGCGCATGATTACCTCACCCATCGTCGCGCCATCCCATGCCACATCCTGCATATTGGGATCGACCACGCGCGCCCGCTCAGCGGTCACATAGCCCTGACCCTGCCGTGCCAGCAGACGTGCCTGCTCCTCTTGTGGCAAGCTAGCCCACTCCTCATGCCACTCACAGACGGTATAAGGTCCGTATGTCTCGGTCAGGCCGTAGACGTGGATCGGGCGCATATTGAGCTGTTTTAGTTGGGCCAGCAAAGTCGGCGAGGGTGGAGCACCGGCGATGGTTACTGTGATCTGCTGTTCCAGGCGATGCGCCTTGGGGTGATGTGCCAGGAAAATATGTACCGTGGGTGCCCCATTATAATGGGTAATCTTCTCGCTCTCAAACAACTCCCAGATATGGGATGGATCAACTTTACGCAGGCAGACATGGGTTGCTCCCACTGCGGTGACGCCCCAGGTAAAGCACCAGCCATTACAGTGAAACATTGGTAGCGTCCAGAGATAAATGCTGCTGCTATTCAAGCCGCTTTCGATTACTTCGGAGAGGGCATTGAGGTAAGCGCCACGATACGTATACATAACACCTTTAGGGTTGCCAGTTGTGCCTGAGGTATAGTTAATCGAGATGGTCTCCTCTTCATCTTCCAGCCAGCTCTTAACTGGTTCAGGCGTACCCGCAGCTAGAAACTGCTCATAAGGATCTTCGGGGGCGCCGCTATCGTCAATGCGGATAATCTGTGTTAACTGTTCCAGGTTTAAGGCTTCAATCAAGGGGAAAAATTCGTGGTCGACAAAAAGATATTTGCTGCCTGAATGCTGTAAAATAAAACCAATTTCGGGGCTGCTCAGTCGATTGTTAATGGCGACCAGGATACCGCCGGCCGCCGGGATGGCGTAGTGAGCTTCAAGCAGGGCTGGAGTATTGGGACAGAGAAACGCCACCCGCTCATGTTTCTGCAGTCCCAGCGCACGCAGTCGCGAGGCCAGACGATAGACCCGCTCAGCCATCTCTTGATACGTATAGGACCGCTCCCCATGGATAACAGCTGTCTTATCAGGAAAAATCAGGGCACTCCGCTCCAGAAAACTCAAAGGGGTAAGTTCTGTTCGATAGACCTTTTGCTCCATCTCTTTCACCTTTCTCTGGGAAGGGCAAAACCTGACAACATTGTGTCAATATTATACTATACATCGCTATACATCTCGATGTGCCCCATCACATTTTATGTTGGAACTGCCTGCCTGAAGCGCTCGGCTCACAATTTGATCGGCATCAGCTATACCCATGGCTGCCTATCCCAGCGTCTTGTCGTCAGTTGTCTATCCGTGGTAGAGTTTTGAACAAAGAGCAAGCACTCACTGCTGTTCTCGATTATCAATATTTATTAGGAGTAGTTATAAATATGACCATGCAAGGTACTCACATTCAGGACCCATTTGCTTTTCTCGCACCCCATGAATTTATTGTGTTAACCACTTATCGTAAAGATGGCCGCGCCGTGCCTACCACCGTCTGGTTTGCCTATGAGCAGGGTAAAGTGTATGTCACCACCTCCACTAATGCAGGCAAAGTCAAGCGCGTGCGCGCTACCGGCCGTGTTACTATGACACCTTCTGATCGGGTAGGTAACTTGAAGGGTGAGCCCGAGGTTGATGGAGTTGGTCGTGATGCCAGTACCGAAGAGCGGCCCGCCGCCCGTGCCGCCCTGGAGAAAAAATACGGAGAACAATTCCAGCGTATCGCTGGCACGGAGACGCCAGATCGCGCTTATATCGTCATCGAAGCTGCCGCTAAATAAGCTCAAGCATCAATACGTACGATTCTCGCGCCTTTTGTCTCTGACACCCTGGCCCACGCGGTGCCCAAAAGGATGGTCCGTTTTTGGGTACCGCGTGAGGGAAAGGCGATGCCATGGGGTGCCTGAGCGCTGGGATACGGGGCCGCCGGGGCGGCAAGCGACCGCCGAGGGTCGCACCTACGGTGTTTGTGTTTCTGGGAGGTTGAGGGTGATGCCGAATTGTTGTGAGAGCAGCTGCCATTTGTGTGCTGTTGCAGGTGATAGCTGGCCTGCTTGCACATGTTCTTGTTGAAATAGCTGCCCCATCTTTTCAAAGTAGTGTTCCAGGCCGGATGGTAGGATAAAGACCAGGACGCGGGCAGTTTCTGTATGGATAATGAATGAGTGTTGCTGGTCTCTGGGTAGCCAGATGAAGGTTCCGGCAGATACTGGAAAGGATTGCTGCCCTATCGTGAAGGTGGCGGCCCCTTCGAGGATGTAAAAAGCCTCGTCTTCGCGTGTATGGGTATGGGGCAGTGGCTCCTGCCCTCGATGGATGATCGCCTCACTTAATGTTAACTGCCCCGCTGTATCCTCACCTTTTGCCAGGTAGGTAGCCGGCAGCAATTCATCACCTTTTAGCGCGTCGTGGAGGTTGCGTGCATAGGGAATCGTTTGTTGCCGGTCGCTCTGTTCTGCCATCATGGCCCTGCTCCTTTTCTGCTAACCTGTTGAGATACATTTGTGTTTGTGGATAGAGAGGATGGCTACTCCTGGGTTGCTGACATCATAGGTGGCGGATTGGGTACTTGTTCTTGCCGCATGCGTAGGGCGCGCTGGATCAGGAGGGCGCCGATAACGATGCCGCTAACACAGATAATAAATGGCGCTGATAGCGCGACTGTGGTGAGTGATACCGAGAGAAAACCACCTAAGGGTACAATCAAAAAGAGCAGGGTAATGCCGACAATGAGGCTCAGCACGCCGACCCCTGTATCATCCCATTCTTTATTGCGTATCCCCTGCAATATTTCGATAATTCCATAGACGATGCCTAGAATTGCTCCTGCCAGGAAGATTGCGGGTGGCAAGACAGCCAGGCTCCAGACACGGAAGATCATTAGTAGTATACCGGCGATAACTCCTACTGCCGCAACCACAACTTTGAATTTGGGATATGTTTTGTTGCGATACATGTTGAAGAATAGTAAGAGTCCGGAGATGAAAAGGTAGGCACCTAATAAGCGCACCATTAATGCGGATAGTTTAAATGGTGCTAGCAATACGAGTAGTCCGAGGCCAATGGCGATGATGCCCTGGAGAAGTACAACCCACCAGGTGGTGGTAGAGCGAACTCTATGAACTAAATGCTGCATATATTTTCTCCTCGTGAACTGGCGACCTTCGCCCCGATATCTCACGTGTTAGACAGAATATAGCATGCTTATCTGGTGCCTGGTATCCTCCAAAGGGATGAAAAAGGCGCCTTGCCAGTAACATACTGGCAAGACGCTGTTCTTTTGCGGTGCCGCCGACAGGCGGCCCCGGGGGTGTACGAGAGGCCGGGGGCACAGCCCCGGAGCCCCCGGGCAAGGGGCTGGCCGCCCCTTGCAACCCCGCCTTGCGTGCTGGGGAGTGGTTGGGTAGAGCTCCCGGGCAAGGGGCGACCAGCCCCTTGCAACCCCGTCTTGCGTGCTGGGGGGGGAGGATGAGATAATTTATTGGTAGCGTTGGAAGATGAGGCTGGTGTTGTGGCCTCCGAAGCCCATGGAGTTGGAGAGTGCGATATTTACTTGTGCGGCACGGGCTTGATTGGGGATGTAATCGAGGTCGCATTCAGGGTCGGGATTGTGCAGGTTGATGGTGGGTGGCATCAGGTTGTGGACGATGCTTAACACTGAGATGGCGGCCTCTACGGCTCCGGCTGCTCCAAAGGTGTGACCTAGCATGGATTTTGTTGAGCTGATGGCTACTTTGTGGGCATAGTCACCAAAGCAGGTTTTTATGGCCTGCGTCTCGCGGGCATCGTTGAGGGATGTGGAGGTGCCATGTGCGTTGATATAGTCAATCTGTTCGGGCTGCAAGCCGGCGACCTGTAGCGCGCGTTGCATGGCCATGACCAGTCCTGTGCCACCAGGGGCTGGCTCGGTGATATGATAGGCGTCAGCCGTTGAGCCGTAGCCGACCAGTTCAGCCAGGATCGGGGCCCCGTGTTCCAGGGCTAGCTCCAGGTCTTCGAGCATGAGAACTCCAGCACCCTCGCCCATGACGAAACCATCGCGCGTGGCATCAAATGGCCGGCTGGCACCTTGCGGATCTTCGTTGCGCCGTGAGAGGGCATGCATGTTGGCGAATGAGGCCATACCAAGCGGGGTAACAGCCTTCTCTGATCCACCTGCCAGCATGGCCCGGGCTGTCCCGCGGCGTATCGTTTCCCAGGCCTCGCCGATGGCATTGCCGCTGGTCGCGCAGGCCGAAACAGCGGCCCAGGCTGGTCCGCGTGCCCCCACCAGCTGTGAAACAAGGCCTGGTGCTGCGTTGATCATCAACATCGGGATTAAGAATGGGCTGACTCGTGTCGGACCTTTGTCGTGCAGGACGTTGAATTGCTCATGTAAGGTAATCAGGCCCCCAACGCCGCTGCCAATGCAGACTCCAACCTCGGGTGCCAGTTCCCTGGTGATCTCCAATCCCGATTGCGTCAATGCCTGGCGTGAGGCGGCTACCGCCAGGTGGGTAAATGGATCATTGCGGCGTATCTCTTTGCGGTCCATATAGGGGGTGGCATCAAAGCCCTTGACCTCGCCTGCGAAGGTTACTGGATAGCCACTGGAGTCAAAATTGGTAATCGGCCCGATGCCTGAACGCCCCTGGCTTACTCCTTCCCAGGTCTCTTCAACAGTATGTCCCAACGAAGTTACCAGTCCAATGCCTGTAACAACAACACGCTTCATAGTTTTATGCTCCTTCATATATGATCAGTTGAGTGGTAATGTAAACCAGAAGGTTGATCCGTGCCCCGGGGTGCTCTCAACCCCAACCAGCCCGTGGTGGTGTGCGATAATCGATTGACAGATGTAGAGCCCAATGCCCAGTCCTACCCCGGATCTGTTTTGCACCAGGATGCCAGGCTCTTGATAGAAGCGCTTCCACACCTGTTGCTGTGCATGAGCAGAGAGGCCCGGGCCGTGATCCTGTACCCAGACGCGCGCCTGCTGGTCAGCCAGCGCCAACCCGACGGTGACCGCTTGCTCATTGCTGGAATATTTGATGGCATTGGTGAGATAGTTACAGATGACCTGTCCAATGCGGTCCTTGTCAGCCTGGACCATAACTGGTTCCGAGGTCTGTAGCTCTAGCTGTATCTCACGATTTGGGGTACTGGCACGCTGATCCTCAACGCTGTCCTGTACCAGTGCTCGTAAGTCATATGTCTCAATGGAGAGCTTCAATTTGTCGCTAGTAATACGCGAGACATCCAATAGATCATTGATGAGCCGTTGTTGGACCGCTACCTGGCGCAATGTCCGTCCCAGTCGCTGCTGCACCTCTTGCAGCGTCGTCTGCACCTGGGTTTCCTGTCCATCGGCTACGAGCTTGTCTACCTGGCGGCTTGCCAGTTGAAGATTGCCTTTGATTGCTGTCAGTGGGCTCCTCAATTCGTGGCCGGCCATGCTGATAAAAGCATCTTTGCGGCTCTCCTGCTCCTTAAGCTCTGTGATGTCATAGGTAATGACCAGGATCGAGTTGAGTTTCTGTTCACGATCATATTCTGGAATCATCCTTGACTGATAGTGCCGCAGTTGATCATGATGGGTGAAGTTGTATTCTACTGTGAGAGGAATGCCCGTTTGTGCTACCTGCTTGAGCTGTTGCTCAAAAAATTGACACTCCTCTTCTGCCATACCTAACTCTCGTGGGGTCTTGCCAGGAAAGGCATCTGGTGAAATACCCGTTGTGTAAGTGACGGCCGGGTTAGCATAGAGATAGCGTAACGTCCTGGCGTCATGGCGTGTGATCATATCTGGGACGTGATCGGCCAGGGTTTGAAATGCTTGTACCGCGCGTGACAACTGGTCGGTGATCCGTTTTTGTTCTGAGAGATCCATCACGAAGCAGGCCCACTGTATAGGGTGCTCTTGCACCATCGCGGCCCCGATCAGAATGGGTACCCGGTTCCCATCTTTGTGGAAATATTCTTTTTCATATGGCGTACTGGCCCCTCGGGTCAGAAGTTCACGGAGCGCGCGTTCATCGAGTGGAGCATATTCTGGTGGGGTCATGGCGACCCAATCGATCCGGCGCGCTTGTATATCCTCTCGACTATAGCCAATCATTTGTAGATAGGCATCATTGGCTTCAATGATTCTGGTCCCTTCTGCGAATGCAACACCAATGATATTGGAATCCAATAAGCGTCGTAGCCGCGCTTCACTATATTGTAGCTCTTCATGTGCCTGGCGCAGGGCCGTCACATCGCGTGCCACAGATAGTACAGAAACTATCTCTCCTGCTTGATCTCGCTCAGCGGCCAGTCTTGACTGATACCACCGCAGTCGTCCGTCAGCCGCTGGAAAGCAAAATTCGATGGTTCCGTTTTCGCCGGTGGCAAAGACCGCCTGCAAGGCTGCATCCCAGGCATCGACTTGCGTAATAGGCATCCCCACCTCTCGATTGGTCCGGCCAAGAAATTCGCTGGTTGGCCGGCCTGTCGCCCTGGTTGCCGCGAGATTAATTGAGAGATGGCGTAAGTTACGATCAAAGCGCGCAATGATATCGGGGGCATTGTTGACCATCTGTTGCAAGAGCTGGTTCTGCTGGTAGAGGGTCTCCTCCAGATGTTTGCGTTGGCTGATGTCTTCAATGACAGAGATAAAGTAGTGTGGGGCTCCGTCTTCATGGCGCACCAGCGAAACCGTCAAATTAACCCAGACAAGAGAGCCATCGCGACGAATATAGCGTTTTTCCATTGTATATGTAGCGCATTCGCCTGCCAGGATCTGGTTGACATAAGCGATATCCTCTTCCAGATCAGGGGGATAAGTAATATCTTGAAAAGTGCGCATGAATAGCTCTGCGTGCGTATAGCCTACAATATCGCAGAGCTTCTGGTTGACCGCCAGAAAGTGACCTGAGGGAGCAACATGTGCCATTCCTACTGCAGCCTGCTCGAAAGTCGCTCGAAAGCGTTGCTCCATTTCTTGCATAGCCTTATAGGAGGGCAGGCTCTGTTCATCCTGCCTCGCTTGCTCTGGCTTCTGTCCCACAGGTTATCTCTCTCTTTCTATCCACGCCCAAGAAATATTTTGCCCACAGTTTGAGGATGGGGCTGTTATATTGAATGGTGACATGCATGTCTGCCAGGGGGCTTTGTCAGACCGGACATGCCTACCGACAGCATACGCGATTTTTTGAGAAAAAACAATGTCAGCAAGCAGATCCTTATGCTGCCAATCTCCAGGCCGCGCGAAAGCGCGTAAAGTGTTGTGATAATTCATAAGCAGTACCATAAATATGCTTTTTGGAGAGAGTGTTGGAGATGGTGGGGCAATGTTGAGGTAAAAAAAGTGCACATTGTGCACTTTTTTTACCTCAACAATTCTATTGCTTTATTGGACGATGCGTGGATAGAGCATGGCTCCGATGGTGACCAGTACTATGGTTACGATCAGTAAGATCCCGAAGTCTTTACTGACATCGGCCATGTTGATGGCTGTGTTGGCCAGCATCAAGGAACGCAAGCCGTCTACCACATAAGTGAGGGGGTTGATGTGGGCGATCGCTTGCAGCCAGGATGGCATAATGGCGATGGGGTAGATGGCGTTACTGGCAAAGAACATTGGCATGGTCAGTACTTGTCCGATACCCATGACACGATCTCGGGTTTTGAGCAGGCAGGCGATGATCAGCGAGAAGGTAGAGAAGCAGCCCGCTCCCATAACCACAAATACCAGCACTCCCAGCAAAGCCAGAGGATTAAAATTCATCTTGACGCCCAGGATCAGGGCGAGCAGGTAAATAACGATGGCCTGTGGTAAGGCGCGAATGCCCGATGAGAGGGCTTTGCCCAATACCAGAGAGCCACGAGGAGTGGGGCTGGCCAGGAACTTATGAATAACGCCCAGGTCTCGTTCCCAGATGATGGCGATACCAGCAAAGATGGAGATAAAGAGGACGCTCTGGGCCAGAATGCCGGGCGCCATAAATTCTAGATAACTGACGTTCTTGCTGCCGGTTGGGATGGCGCGAATACGGGTAAAGACCTCACCAAAGACCAGAATCCAGAGCGCTGGCTGTATGGCACGGGTAACCAGGTCGGTGGCGTCATGACGTATCTTGCGTGCCTCCCATTCAGCAATGGTAAACGTTTTGCCTATGAAGTTGGCCAGCAATGCCAGCGGTGATCTTGAAGTCTGATATGGCAGGGACTGGGCATTGACTTTAGCCAAGTCTTCGTGCTGTACGTCGTGCTCGTGAAGCGTCACGGTAAGTTCCTCCTGATTCAAGGGCATCGCCCGCGAAATGGACGAATACATCATTCAAAGTGACATTCTCGCCGCCCACGGCTGCCTTTAATTCTGCTGGCGTACCCATAGCAGCAATCTGGCCGCGATGCATAATGCCGATACGTGTACACAGGCTATCAGCTTCTTCCATCGAGTGGGTCGTCAAGAAGATCGTCATGTTCGATTCTTCCCGTAGATCCATCAAGTGTTCCCAGATGGCCTGGCGGGCAATTGGATCAAGTCCTACAGTTGGCTCATCCAGGAAGAGCACGTGGGGTTGGTGCAAGAGGGCCTGGGCAACCTCTAGCCGCCGAATCATGCCTCCTGAATAGTGGCGTACCAGTTGTTGTCCCGCATCGGTCAGCCCGACAAATGATAATACCTCGTTGACGCGCGCGTTCCGTACTGTACGAGGCAGGTCATACAGCTTCGCGAAAATCAACAGGTTTTCATAGCCTGTCAGGTTGCCATCAGCCGACAAAGCCTGAGGCACGTAGCCCAGACTATGGCGTACTGCTGTTGTCTGATGCACAATATCAAAGCCGTCCACGCTGGCCTGTCCTGATGTAGGGCTGAGCAGGGTTGTGAGCATCTTGATGGTCGTACTTTTACCGGCGCCATTTGGACCGAGCAGGCCAAACACCTCGCCTTTTGCAACCTCAAAGCTCACATCATTGACGGCGGCATAGTCCCCAAATTTCTTTACTAGATGAGATACTTCAATGATGCCTGTCATTTTTCTTCATTTCTCCAAATCCTTGTGCTTCCGCTGCATCCAGTAAACGCTCGACCAGTCGTTGCAATTCCTGTTGTTCCGGCTCATCGAGTACCTGCAGTAAGTGGGTCAAAGATTCGCGCCTTTGCTGGCGGACCGCATCGATCTGGGTGCGACCCGTATCAGTTAATGAGACCTGTACCACCCGTTCATCCTCTGCCTGCCGTGTGCGTGTAATCAGGCCTGCTTTTTCCAGACGTTTACAGGCCACAGTGGCTGAACCAGTTGTAATGCCGAGTGCCTGGGCCAATTCACCGATGTTTTGTGGGCCAGAGCAGCGCAGGTGGCGCAACAACCAGTATTGCTGCTGTGTCATGTCTGTGTGCCGCGATGGTCGTAGCAGACGCGTCAGTAAAAGTAGGTCTTCAGTTAAACGCTCCGTAGCCATAGGTAATCCTTTGATGGTAGATTGTTTTGATATTCAAAACAATTATACATATAAATATTTTGAATATCAAGGTTTTTTGGGGGCTAATTTAGTTGTGGTGCAGCCGTTCGGCTGCACCACAACTAAATTAGGGAGGCCGGGGGCACAGCCCCGGAGCCCCCAGTCAAGGGGCTGGTTGCCCCTTGCGCCCCCGCCTTGCGAGGGGGAAGAGAGGCCGGGTGGAGCTGCCAGGCAAGGGGGCTGGCTGCCCCTTGCGACCCCGCCTTGCGAGGGGGAAGAGAGGCCGGGTGGAGCTGCCAGGCAAGGGGCTGGTTGCCCCTTGCGCCCCCGCCTTGCGAGGGGGAAGAGAGGCCAGGTGGAGCTGCCAGGCAAGGGGGCTGGCCGCCCCTTGCAACCCCGCCTTGCGAGGGGGAAGAGAGGCCGGGTGGAGCTGCCAGGCAAGGGGTCTGGTTGCCCCTTGCGACCCCGCCTTGCGAGGGGGAAGAGAGGCCGGGTGGAGCTGCCAGGCAAGGGGTCTGGCTGCCCCTTGCGACCCCCACGAAAAGGCAACAAGGGACATGACGCACATAGGTTCGGGGCTTGACCCCGATTGTCGCCCTCCGCAGAGCAGGCGACCCAGTATCCGTGAGCGTTGGTTCCCGTGGGCATGACCCCTGGCAGCTGAGGGTTCCCCCGTTTCAACCTTCGTCATGGCGTTTCGGAGAGGATGCGGACATAGAGGTCCGCATCCTGGGGATTGGTGGTGGTTATTTGATTTGGAAGCTGGTGGTGACTTGTTGGGTGGTGGCGAGTAACTCGTTGGGTAGGAGGATGAAGGTAAAGTCGCTTGAGTCAGCTGGCATGATAAAGGCACATTGTCCCTGGGAGTTGGTCTGGCCGGGGGCAATGCTGGAACTCAGGGTGTTTGAGTCGGGTTTGTTGGTTGTGTTGCCAGATTGGAGCCGCATGACATCGCCGGGAAAGGGATAGACTGTTTTCTGTGAGTTGTTGTCGATCTTGAGGTTGAGGATAATGTACACACTGCCCTGGTCTGCCTGTTTGCCGTTATAGCTGGTCTGTTTGGTGGCACTGGTAATTGTCCAGTTGGCGCCTGCATATTGCAGCAACTTATTGGGTGTGCTGCTAACTGCTTGATATTTGGAGAGATCGGCCCCGTTTTTGAGGGGATATCGATTTGAGACTCGGTGGGCGTGCCGATGCGCAGCGTGAGTTGATCTGGTTTGGTGGTGGTTGGGACGGGGAAATCTATCCAATTGCTACGTTTGATGGATGCGTCTGGCCCGGTAGAGAATTGTTCCTAGTTTGGATGAATGCTTGTATTATCAGGTAGCAATAGAAGCATCGCCTCTGAATAATTGTAGTAGGTGCCATTGGCAGATGTATTTTCTTCGCTGAGTGCGATGCGCAAAACCCCGGAGGTATTTGTATCATCATCTGCAAAGCTAGCTGCCTGCTGGACATTTTGTATGGTCATCTTTACGCTGGAGTAGGTTACAGGTTGGATATTCAGGGTGGTGACAACTGGTTTAGGGGCGTTAGGGGTATTGTTATTGCTATTGTTATTGTTGCTGCTCTGGGTGGTGGTGCTCGCCTGAGTTGTTGCCTGGTTCACCGAGCTGGCAACCTGGTGATAAACAAAGTAGCCAACGCCTCCACATAGGGCCAGAACCAGCAGGATCACGACCAGGAAGCCACAGCCTACCTGTCTTAAAACGCCGCGCGATGAGTCTTTAGTGGGAGTTGCATATGCCGGCACCGGTACTTGAGCCATAGGGGGTACGTCTGGACGATAGCCTTGTTGGGGTTGATAGATGGGAATATCTGGATAACTGCCTGGTCGTGGTCCACTTTCAAAGGTGCCAGGAGGGGGCGGCGGGGGCGTCTGCTGGCGATCGTTTGCCATCGAACCGGGCAGGACTGTGTCTTCAGCATCGACTGAGCGTTCGGTGGCCTGATTGATATTTCCTTCCGCTGTTTGTCCGCAATTTGAGCAAAAACGTTGCCCTGGTAATAATGGTGTTCCGCAATAGCGGCATAAAAACTTTTGTGGCTCTGGCATGGTCTTCTCCTTCAAACATGTGAGTTGGAGTCGAGAAAAATGCGCTTCTTTGAATAAAAGGATGACGTTAGATCTGTGCTACCTAATGAACGATAATGGTTGCTGATTCTATGGCACCAAAATTGCCTGGTTACTGCTGCACAAAACAATGGGATCGCTAGAAGCTAAGGGAATGAGAAAAAAGAGAAAGAAGGATCGTTTCTGCCAATTGTTGTCGCTCTGTGTGTCAAAATGCACCATACCCCGGTGGGGATGAATAAAAAAGTGGAGAGGTTGCGGGTGTAAGGTTCCTGGAGATAAGATAGTTGAGCTGTATCTCCAGGGCCTTTTAAACGAGTTTATGCGCTAACGAGGGCTTTCATCATGGCATTGACGAGCTCAATTTCATCATCATTTACGGTGTGACCCATCTGCGGGTAGATGCGTTTGGTTACGGTTGCACCCATGCGTTGCAGGACGTCCGCGGATAGATCGACCCGTTCCCTGGGGATATGGGGGTCTTTATCGCTACAGCCGAGGATGGCGGGTGTGCCAGAGAGCGAGCCGGGATAGTCACGTACGATGGTGTTTGGTCCGATCAAGCCGCCACTCAGCGCCGCAATACCACCATAACGGCGTGCGTTGCGGGCTGCGAATTCCAGTGAAAGACAGGCGCCCTGCGAAAAACCTAGCAGGATAGTGCGTTCAGGCGCGATCCCTGCCTCTGCCAGACTATCGAGCAATTGCGCAATGACCGATAGCGCCGATGAGAGCTCGGGCTCATTGCTGTTAAGTGGGGCCAGGAAGCTGGTTGGATACCAGGTACTTCCTGCTGCCTGGGGGCAATATAGACAAAGCCCGGCTGCTGCAACTCATTTGATAGACCCAGAATATCGCGGGCTGACGCACCTCGACCATGCATCATGATCATTGCCGCCCGTGCCTGTTCCAGTTGCTCGCCTGCCATGAGCACTGGTTGACCGCGATGTGGCCCGATAATTTTATTGATTGGTGGATTATTCATGTACTTTTATATCTCCATCAGGAACAATGTCCATAGACTGTCTTTTGTTAACACCGGCGCGTTTCATTACATTTATAGCCGGCGTTCTGGATGACCGCAATTCCCGGTCATCCTTGCGTAAGGCTGTAAGGGATATCTGGTTGTTGCCATTGTTTCTGTGGAGAGTATAACTGTTATAGTCGCAAAAGTCATGTCTGGCCGAATTATTGTGCATTAATTCCTATATTATCTAACAAAATCCATGCTCTACCATTTTTTCTGCAGTTAACTGTCCGGCTACATTAGCCTGTCTGGCACTTATATTATGTTGTCCTGGCACCTCTATGTTTGTCCTGGTGCCTCAATGAAAATGCCAATGATATAAATTTTCTGGTAATATGATTCCCTATGCGTTCTTTAAGAGAACGCCGGGGGGATAAGATATGCTCTTCTGTAAGAGTTGTAGATGTACCTGCTGGTAGAAGCTGATCTCCTCGCGCGACATACATTGTTCTACATTCACCCGATACCACTTTTCGTTACTGATACTGGTACCTGGCTGATATTTCCAAATATTCTTACCGTGTCGTACATAGATCTGGTGATTAGCGCAAGGGAGGGTGCAGACGCGGGCACCAAGATTTATCAGCCGCCTTACAAATCCCGAGCCATCGTCGCCTTTAGGGCTATCTTGAAAGCGGGCGCAGTTGCTCCACAGCTGTTTGCGATATAGCATAGTGCCATAGTGCATGCCCTCAACTCCCATGGCTGATGTACTGGCGTCAGCACATTGCCAGCCCTGCATTTTTTGTATGTCCAGCACGGTATGTAAATGGAGACCTGTAATATCCGCTGTGTTAGTGAGCAAAGGAGCGACCTGGTAAGAGAGCCGGGTTGGAGAATACCAGTCATCGTCATCCCAGTGGCAAATCAGTTCTCCCCGGGCAGCCTCACAGGCGAAATTACGTTTGGCGCCCACACTATGGATATATTGAGGGGCGAAATAGCGCACATAAGGACGTTGGGCTACAAGGTCTACCACCAGGTCCTCACCATCATCTACAATAATGAGCTCTTTATTGGGATAATCTTGTTTTTCAAAATAGCCTAAAGCCTGCTCGACAAAGCCGCGTCGGTTTTTTGTCGGCATGATACATGATACAAGTGGTTGTTCCATCCCTTCCACCCTCCCCTTCTCTCCATGGACTTTAATAATAATGATAGCTATTATTGCGGTTTATGCAATAATGCATGCTACCACATAGCTCCATGGCCTATCAGCATGTATGGCGTATTATAAATTTTATGCTCTATATTGTCAATCCAGAGATCACGAGCAAGCGATACAATATCCATTCTTTCCTGTGTGGAGTGTGTGATGGGCGACCGCAACCGCCCACCCACCTGCAAACATGGAGATGACGAGCAAGGGAAGAAAGACACTATCTTTCCTGTGTGGAGTGTGTGTGTGGGCGGCCGCAGCCGCCCACACACACACTCCACACTCCCAGCCCGGCGCCGCAGGCGCCAGAGAGAAACATCAAAGAGCCCTGGATGGTAAATCAGGACTCTTTAAAAGTCTTATTTTGCCATATTGATTTGTGTGCCAAACTTCTTAAAGTCATCGAATGTTGACAGTGCTCCATAAAATGTGACTTAATAGTAAGTGAAAAAATATACACCAATATTTTTCCTCTCAGGATTTGCGCAGAATTTCTAGGCCTACATGTATGACTCGTTCATATCCTGAGAAACTACGACATTTCTGATAGGAACTTATAGAAGTGGAATTTGTTGTAGCGGTTATCCACATCAAAAAAATTTCCAGCGGGCCATTAAACGCAATTGTCAACGCCACTCAATTGCGACTAACTCTGCCGTTTTAATACCGTTTTTACTGCAGAGTTTGCTTCGGAAGATCAGGCAACCTTCCAGGGAACCGAGCTTATATAGTTAAGTAGTTTGCCCAATTGATGACACATTCCTCTTATGTTCAGCACGGAATGTTTCACCAGCCAGCAAGCAGATGTACCATGCTGCTTGAGAGGAGCTTATATATCATGACCTATTCACGTCGAAACATGGTTGAGGAACAACAAGAGGCCAGTCAGAAAATTAAGCAGATAGCTGCTATCTGTGATGAACTCAATTTCAAGCTGGGTCCTATCGACTGGGAACAATATGGAATGCAGGCAATTGTAAACGTTAATGGTATTGATATTGCTCGCCTTATAGAGTTCAGTCAGATTGAGCGTGATTATATTTTGCGCCGTGTGCAGATCCAGCTATTGGCCCAGGCAGCCCTCAAGAGTGCGCATGCCCATTCAGGCGTCAAAGTCTTGATGTGGAGTCCGGTGGATGTGTCCAAGCCAGAGGAATTTTTGAGCCTGTGGATTATTACGCTGGAAACCGATGAGCGTATCCCCATCGCTGAAACAATTAAAAACGGACAGCGCGTCTACGAACCCTATGTGTTTGATCGGGAAGATAAGCAGCAGTTTGTTAAGCTTTTTGGCCCGCCCAGTGAAGGTGAGTATCGTCCAGGCGAGGTGGTGACCCTTAAAGAGCGTGAGCGTGAATTCACCGGCGAAATTCTTTATAGTATTCCTCCTGGCAAAGTTATTCCTGGTCGCAGACAGGCATCGCGAGGCTATCATACCGTGGCTGGAACAGCCTATACAGATGGTGCAGCCGCCAGATATATCGTCGATTGTAAAGACGGTTTCCCCCATATTGTAAATCAGTCTCAGGTGAGCCGAGGCGAGCAGATCAGCTAATTCAATCATCGGCTGTTCGTCATCTATCTGACCAATGAGAAGTGGCGGGCAGCCATCGCCGTTCATGATCCAGGTTCGCTGGTTGCCCCTTATCTTTTTCCTGCCATCAGGGATTCCCGCTTTCTTGCCCTCTTGGCATTACAACCTATGGCTTTGATCCTCTGCCGCCCGAACCCGGCTGCCCATTGCCCTACCAATTTGCTCACAATCATGCTGAGCGCGTCTCTATCGCTAATATACACTTTGGTTTGCGTGTCCTGCGCACTGCTAGCAGTGCCATTGTAGCGCTTTAATATGCTAATTTTTCGCAAGGCTGGTTTTAACGGGTGACTCTTCGCACTGCTTGCGGACGTTTCTAGTATATACGGTCTATAGATATATGATTTTTCAGGTTCGAAGCTTCATTTTACAATCCATCAAAGCTATTAGTGGTATGCCGTTCAATCGTATGAGCGCAGCTGCCTGAGAGGCACCCCCGTTTGCTTGCAACTGATTAAGTTGAATGGCTGAGCCCGTAGCAGCGGAGCTAGCCACAATCGAGCGGCGTTTACGATTGCTTTTTAAATGGTATGGGACAATTCCAGGGATCAAAGGGTTTTAAATTAATGCAGAGTTTATTCCGGAGGCCCGCTACACGATCATCTCCACGAGGAGCATTTGCCTTCGTGTATACGTCCCTCTTTGGCTATCTCGCCAGTTGTATACTTATAGTTTCGATGGTTATCTTAAAATATGTCGATACTTTTATGGAGCGCGCGCCATACTTTGCTATTGCTCCTCTAGGACTGATCTCTATTGTTGTTGCTTTAACATGGGGAGTCGGACCGGGTTTGTTCTCGCTGATATTAGGGTTGCTGGCGACCCAGTTTTATATTATGCCTGGTATTTTTACAACTGACATTGTTCGTGATACGGCGATCGGTGGGCCTTTTGTGCTTTCTGACCTGATTGTAATCGCCTTGATTGGCCGATCGATCGTCATGCAACGAAAGTTAATGCATGTTAATCATCAGCTTGAGCAGGCAGTCTCCCTAAAGGATCATTTTATAACGCGCGCTACCCATGAGCTAAGAACACCACTGACAACGGTACGCGGTCAAGCGCAGCTGGCTTTGCGTAGATTACGGGAGTCTGATTATGAGGTTCCATTGCCTATCATGCAAGCGCATTTTGAAAAAATAGCGGCCCGAGCCGAGGATATGCAAATGTTGCTGGATGATCTTTTGGATCTCAATAGTCTCTATGCTGGCAACTTACCACTCCATTTTGAAACTTGTGATATCGTTGAAATCTGCCTGGAAGTCGTTGGCGAGCAGCATGCAGTCTCCAACCGTATTATTGTTTTCCATGAGTGTGAAGAACATATTGAGCTCTATGCGGATAAAAAGCGGCTGTCTCAGGTGGCCACCAACCTCATTAGTAACGCTATAAAGTATTCAGTTACTGATACAGCTATTAATGTGACCATTGAGCAAAAGAATCGCGAAGTGCTCCTGAAGGTACAGAACGATGGTCTTCCTCTATTAGAGGATGTTCGTCAGCATATCTTTGAACCTTTTTACCGTACTCCAGAGGCTGAAGCGACCCAGCCGGGCTGGGGCCTCGGCCTGGCTATCTGTAAAGAAATCATTGAGCAGCATCATGGTCGTATCTGGGTAGAAACCTCTCTAGATACTGGTACCACATTTTTTGTACAACTTTCTCGATAAATTAAGTAGTTGACAAAATTTATCAAGATTGTTATGATTAATATATAGGCGCTTATCATATTGTTGTATTTAGAGATTTTATTTATAAGCAATACATCTGGCGCACCCGCACATGTTTTCTTATATGGTGCGAAAATTGTGTACAACGCAATTTTCGCACCATATAAGAAAACTTTTTGCGCTCCGAATGCGTGCAAAATCAGGCATGAAGAGCGGGGCGATCATGAGGGTCAGACATATTCTTAAGATCTTTTTGTCTCAGAAGGGAACCTGTTAAATGCGTTCGTTGAAGCTTAATTTTGTCATCCTATGTGCCTTGCTAGCCACTGTGTTGGCTGCCTGTGGTGGAAGTGCCAACCAGGGGAGCAGCACTTCATCCAATGGGGTGACGACCATCAAAGTTGGTGCATCCCCTACGCCCCATGCTGAAATTCTCCGCTATATCAGTGATAACCTGGCGGCTAAAGCAGGCCTGAAAATCCAGGTTGTTGAGTTTACTGATTATGTACAGCCTAACCTGGCCTTGAGAGATGGCCAGATCGATGCTAACTTCTTCCAGCATGTCCCTTATATGGAAGATTTCAACCAGCAGCATGGCATGAATATGGTCGCGGTGGCTAAAGTGCATATCGAGCCACTTGGCATTTACGCGCATAAAGTAAAATCTCTCAACGAGGTTCCGAATGGCGCGGTCGTGGCAATCCCTAATGATGTCACAAATGGTGGTCGTGCCCTGCAGTTGCTGGCTGATCATGGATTGATCACGCTCAGAAGTGGCGCTGGTGTTGGCGCAACTGTACATGACATTGCCAGCAATCCCAAAAATTTGCAGATCAAAGAGTTGGAAGCCGCTCAGTTACCACGCTCGCTGGACGATACCACGCTCTCCGTGATTAACGGCAACTATGCTTTGACTGTAGGCTTGACCCCCTCTAGAGATGCACTGGCACTGGAAAAGGGGCAGGGCAATCCCTACGCCAATGTGCTGGCTGTCATGAAGGGTCACGAGAATGATCCTGGTGTCACCAAACTGGCCAAATTGCTCAATTCTCCCGAGGTCAAAAAATTCATTCAGGATAAATACAAAGGATCGGTAATCCCTGCTTTCTAGATAGCGATGCTGATCTCCAGCCTGCCTTTGCATGCAAAGGCAGGCTGATTCTTAGCCTCCATCGTGGCATTCAGAACGTGATGAATAACGATGGAGGTTTTTGGTAACATTTGCCAGGGGGAAATGTGATGATAACAATTAGTGATTTGAGTAAAGTGTATGGCCAGGGCGAAAAAGCGATTGTTGCGCTGGATAAAGTCAGTTTAGAGGTCCCAAAAGGCGAGATTTTTGGTGTGCTGGGCCAGAGTGGTGCTGGCAAGAGCACGTTGATTCGCTGCGTGAATCTGTTAGAGCGGCCCAGCTCGGGCTCTATTTTTGTCAATGGGCAGGAAATGACTACCCTGGGTGGAAGTGCCCTCCGCCAGGCGCGGCAGCATATCGGCATGATTTTCCAGCATTTTAATCTACTAAGTTCACGCACGATTGCCGATAATATAGCCTTTCCACTTGAGGTAATGGGTTATAGTCGGACAGCGTGCCAGCAGCGAGTAAAAGAATTGCTGGCCCTGGTTGGCCTGGAGCAACGTGCCAACGCTTATCCCGCGCAACTTTCTGGTGGGCAGAAACAACGTGTAGGCATCGCCCGTGCTCTGGCCGGTCAACCAGAGGTCTTGTTATCAGATGAGGCCACTTCGGCCCTTGATCCGCAGACAACCCATTCCATTCTTGAGCTGTTGCAGGATCTAAACCGGCGTATGGGGCTAACCATCCTGCTGATTACCCACGAAATGGGGGTGGTCAAACAGATCTGCCACCAGGTCGCCATTTTAGAGGCCGGAAAACTGGTTGAGCAGGGTCGCGTCGGGGACCTGGCGGCGCGTCCCGAGTCTCGCCTGGCCCAGAGTCTTTTCCCTCGCCCCCAGAGCTATGCGGCCCAGCCAGGTGCCCGTGTGGTTACCATCTCATTTGCTGGCAATAGCGCGGATGAACCGGTACTCTCGAATTTGATTCGGCGTTTTGATTTAAACGTCAATATCTTGAGCGGCAATATTGAGAAATTTGGTGAGCAGCGGGTGGGACAGTTGCAGGCCGAATTTGTGGGTGAGCAATTTGAACAGGCAGTGGACTATTTGAGGAGTCTTGGCTTGCGAGTGGAGGTGAATAACTGATGGATTGGAATTACTGGTCGTATCTGCTGCCGGATCTTCTGCAAGCCACGCAGGACACGCTATGGATGGTGGTTATCTCTACCATTTTTACTATTCTGATCGGCTTGCCGCTAGGTATTTTGTTGGTGATTACGGACCGTAATGGTTTGCTCCAACAGACCTGGCTGCATCAGATCCTGGGATTTATTGTCAATATTGGTCGGTCGCTGCCCTTCATTATTCTGCTGGTTGCCATTACCCCTTTTACACGCTTGCTAGTGGGCACCACTATTGGTACCTCGGCGGCTATTGTGCCCCTGACGGTGGCGGCCATCCCATTCTTTGGACGCGTGGCGGAGACCTCACTGCGTGAAGTTGATAGCGGCGTGGTTGAGGCCGCCAAAGCCATGGGATGTAATGCCTGGCAGATCATCCTTAAAGTATTAATTCCCGAGTCCCTGCCCTCGTTGATTCTGGGCATTGCCATCACGATTATCAGCCTGATCGGTTATTCAGCTATCGCGGGCGCGGTAGGTGCTGGTGGTCTGGGCGACCTGGCTATCCGCTATGGCTACCAGCGCTTCGAGACGCCGGTGATGGTCGTGACCGTGGTATTATTGATTGTGCTGGTCCAACTTATTCAATGGCTGGGCAACACACTGGCTCAGCGACTGACCCGACACGCATAAATAAGCAGCATGCCCGAAATGTTATGAATGAGTGGGGCCGGGGCGCGCCGTATGTGCTGCGCAATACCAAAAAGCATAACTGGCTTTGCAGCGCGTCCGAATTTATGAATGAGTGGGGCCGAGGCGCGCCGTATGTGCTACGCAATACCAAAAAGCATAATTGGCGTCCGCTGGCGCGTCCGAATTTATGAATGAGTGGGGCCGGGGCGCGCCGTATGTGCTACGCAATACCAAAAAGCATAATTGGCTTTGCAGCGCGTCCGAATTTATGAATGAGTGGGGCCGAGGTGCGCCGTATGTGCTACGCAATACCAAAAAGCATAATTGGCTTTGCAGCGCGTCCGAATTTATGAATGAGTGGGGCCGGGGCGCGGCGCGCCCCGGCCCCACTCATTCATAAATTCGGACGCGCCAGCGGACGCCCACACAAAATTATAAATGCAAAAGGAATAAATAAGCAAAGAAAATAGTTTTATACCTTACAACATCTAAATCTCTGAAGCATACGTAAACTTTATAGATAACTATTATTAGTGGTAACCTGAATTGCCTATCAAGCTGTGCTATAATTGGCAGTTCATAGTTACAGTGTCTGGTGTACGTGTAGAAGAAAGTGAGTACCTATTTATGTCTGCATGGCGGAGCAAATATCCGCGTTCACTCTCCCTTTTCTTGTTGACAGCGCTCGTTGTGGTGCTCAGCGCCTGCGGTGGAGCGACCAGCTCACCCAGCCAAGGGAATACAACCCCTGGCGCCAATCAGGTTTTACGTTTCCCAAATGTGGGGACAGCTGATATTGGCAAACTAGATCCAGCCAGTGGTCCCGACGCAAATTCTAACCAGGCCATCAGTATGATTTTCAGTGGACTGGTAAGACCTGATAAAGATTTGAAGGCACAACCTGATCAAGCTACCTCCTGGGATGTGTCGAAAGATAATAAAGTTTATACTTTCCATCTGCGCAACGATATTACTTTTTCAGATGGTACCCCGATTACCGCGCAATCATATGTCTATACCTGGACACGTGCCCTCTTGCCAGAAGTAAAGTCTCCTACCGCCCCGGTTTTAGAGGAGTCTATTCAGGGCGCTAACGATGTAATTACTGGTAAGTCCAAAACCCTGACTGGCGTCAAAGCTCTGGATGCCCATACCTTGCAGGTTACGCTGGTGCGACCTACTTCTTACTTCCTGCAATTATTGACGGTCTCTCTGTTCCAGCCCTTGAATCAGAAGGTAATCGAGCAATATGGGCAGACAGATTGGGTTAATCACGTGGCTGGCAGTGGCATTGGTAGTGGGCCATTCATGATAAAATCCTGGCAGCATGGCGTCCAGATGGATTTTGTGCCCAATCCTCATTACTATGGTAAAAAGACGCAGCTCAAAGAGGTCCAGATGTCCTTTGTCAGAGATGTGTCAACCGCCTTCAAAGCCTATCAGGCCGGTCAATATGATTTTGTCTGGGGTTTGAACTCCACCGATCAGTTGCAGGCGCAGAGCATGTCTGGTTTTGTGCGTAAGCCAATTCTGGAGAGCGATCTGCTCTTCTTTAACAATGAGATTGCTCCTTTTAATAAAACAGCTGTGCGCCAGGCTTTTGCGGCCGCCATTGATAAGCAAGCATTGGCGAAGGCGATCTTCCATGATACCGTTACGCCTGCCAGTACGATCATTCCTCCTGGTATGCCTGGTGCCCAGCCCAATTATCCGGGTATTCCCTTTGATCCAACCAAAGCCAGGGCTTTGTTAAAGAGTGCTTATCCCGATGTTAGCAAGGTGCCACCGATCTCGTTTTCCTATCCATCGTCCCAGGTCACGCCTGAACTGGCTGAAGCTTTACAGCAGATGTGGCAGGATAATCTGGGTGTTAAAGTAAAGCTGAACGGGATGGAATTAACGACCTATAATGCTGAGACCACCAAGCGTACGGTACAATTTGGCTTTACCCAATGGGGTGTCTATTTCCCAGACCCCTATGAATGGTTAGACCTGAGCCTGCTCTCGACCTCGGCCAATAATAATGGTAACTGGAGCAATCCCGAGTTCGACAAAACCGTTGCCCAGGCCGAGCAAACCTCTGGAGATGCACGCCTGGCCCTGTATGCCAAAGCTGAGCGTATCGCTATCGATAATGTTGGCTGGTTGCCTCTCGATCACCAGTCCGCGGCAGCGATCATTCCAGACAAAATCCACGGCTTGACCATGAACAGCAATGGACTCTACTTTGGCGACTGGTCTGATATCTATCTGACCAAATAGCCTTTAGCTTCTGTCCAACTGATCCCGACCACTCTATCTCAGAGTGGTCGGTTTTTTTGTGCTTTGCTTTTATCCAGCAGGGCTTTTTCATGTTCATCTGTGGAGTGTGTGATGGGCGGCTGCGGCCGCCCATCACACACACTCTACCCTCCCAACCCGGCGCTGCAGGCGCCAAAGAGGAATATGAAAAAGTCCTGGCTTTTATCAGACCATGGTTGATAAAGCGCGCGCAAAGATGTTAAGCTTATGCAAAGAGTACGCCACTGGCTAGAAAAGAGGCATCATGTCAAACATCACTATCAGGGATGTTCGTGTCATCCTCACCATGCCAGACACCAGTCGTCTGGTTATCGTCAAAGTGGAAACGAGCGAGCCGGAACTCTATGGCGTTGGTTGTGCCACCTTTACCCAACGCCCATTGACGGTGCGTTCGGCGGTCGAGGATTACCTCAAACCTTTTTTGCTGGGTAAAGAGGTCATGCGTATAGAAGATCTCTGGCAGACCATGTATCAGAACTCCTATTGGCGTAATGGTCCGACTCTCAATAATGCTATTTCGGGCGTGGATATGGCCCTGTGGGATATCAAGGGCAAGCTGGCTGCTATGCCTGTGTATGATCTGCTGGGTGGCAAATGCCGTGAAGCGGCCGCCGTCTACCGCCATGCTGATGGACGTGATGAGGCCGAGGTATTGGAGCACGTTCAGGCTTATATGGAGCAGGGTTATCAACATATTCGCTGCCAATGGGGAGGCTATGGTGGTCGGGCCGCCTTGAAAGTTCCGCCTGAACAGACGCTACCAGGTGCCTATTATGATCCCGAGGCGTATGCGCGCAGTGTGCCACGCCTATTTGACTATCTGCGCAATCACCTGGGGTATGCGATCGAGCTGTTGCACGACGTTCATGAGCGGCTCCCACCCATCGAAGCGATCCGACTGGCTAAGAAGCTTGAACCCTACCAGCTCTTCTTTCTGGAAGACCCTTTTCCGCCAGAGCAGAACGACTATTTTGCTATGCTGCGTCAGCAGTGTGCTACCCCGATTGCCATGGGCGAATTATTTAATAATCCTCATGAATGGCTCCCATTGATTACTAATCGCTGGATTGACTTTATCCGCGTGCACATCAGCCAGATCGGGGGACTGACGCCAGCGAAGAAACTGGCTACGCTCTGCGAAGCCTTTGGTATTCGTACCGCCTGGCATGGCCCGGGCGATACCTCTCCAGTTGGGCACGCCGCTAATCTACACCTGGATCTCAGCAGCCATAACTTCGGTATCCAGGAAGGCCATGCCTTTAGTGAACAGGAGCGTGAAGTTTTCCCAGGTTGTCCAGAGCTGCGTGGAGGCTATCTCTATGCCAACCAGAAGCCAGGCCTGGGCATCGACATCGATGAGCAGCAAGCAGCCCGTTATCCCTGCTCAGATGGCCCGCCCGAATGGACACTGGCCCGCACCTGGGATGGCACCGCCGCCCGGCCATAGCTTTTATCTCAAACGAGGCTTTTGGCCAGGAGCGCGGCAATAAATTCACCATAGGCTTCGCCGATAGGCAATTCATCTTGCATGCGCATGCGGCGGCGTTGCGTCGTCTCATGGCGTTGCAGATGAGGATTGTAGCCGGTTTTCTCGTAGGTTTCCCAATAGAATCCTGTGCCGTAGCGTTGCCAGTAGGGTAGGGTGTCAAACTCGATGCCGCGCTCTTGTAGTAAAGCCTGTTTATATGTCAGTGTCTTGCCTGTGAGCTGTGCTGTAGCCTGATTGGGTTGAAGACCCTCTTTGAGCAAGGTCCAGTGGCACCAGCCATTCAAGGCGCAGCGGGTCGTATCGGTCTGACGCCAGCGAAAATAGTCGATAACTTGCTCCTGGCTCGCACTCAGCCAGATGCGGCTATCGAATTGAACGGCCAGCTGACTGGCAAGGGCGAAAGCCACACTGGCAATGCTGGCCGAAATAGAGATCAGCTTCTCCACCTCGCGGTCAAAGAGATCCCACTGGGGCGGAAAAACAATAGAAATCTCATCGCTTTCTGTAAAAACGTACAGGCCTTGTAACTCTTCGAGCAGGCTTTGCGCGGCAGTGCGCATATATTCTTGAAACCTGCCATCAAAAGGACGTTCGAATTTTGCTCGTGCCGTAAACTTCGTAAAGCCTCGGCCATCGAGCCGGAGCACGATCCAGGTACCTGGTAGACAGCGCAGGGAATGAAAATATTCTAGTTCCCGCATACGTTTTTCAAAATAGTCACTATCCATTGCTACTCGCTTCTAGTTTGTGGTCAATGAACGAATAAATAATTGCTAACCCGACATTCAAGATATTATATATATGCATGAGTATACCCGATAATCTCCAACAGCGTAATTTTTCAGTCCATCTCTGCCAGGGTTTTTTCATGTTCGTCCAGCGATCACCAGCAAGCAATAAGATGTCCATGCTTTCAGGTGTGGAGTGTGTGTGATGGGCGGTTGCAACCGCCCATCACACACACTCCACCTATGAGTCATCCCGGATTTTTCAAAAATCCGAAAAATGGGTTTCGCGCTCCCAATGCGGGAGGTGCAGGAGGTGCAGGGAAGACCCTGCACCCCCCAGTTTTGGGAACTTTTTCAAAAGTTAGGGATGACTCATAACTCCACCCTTCCAACCCGGGGCCACAGGCGCCAAAGAGGAACATTAAAGAGCCCTGTCTTATTATCAATATGCTTGACTTTTAAATATTGGTTCAGTATACTGATTAAGCAATCTTACTTTCTAGAAAGGGATTTTATGCAAGTCCTCTCAATTATGTTTGTGGCGGGTGAGCGCTAAGCACTGTACTTGATGGTACAGTTTTTATTCATGGGCGGCATGTTATTGGCCGTGGTTCCGTGAATGCTGGTATGCGGCTAAACAACTAGCCATACCACTCTTTTTAGCGTACAGTTTTTTGTGGCTGATCTTCACATTAAGCAGTCCAGAACCCTTGTATATTGCGCTAGCTAACCTCCCACAAACCTCTCCACTTTTTCTCGACTTTCTGTGCACGCTTTTTTATGCTTATGCATATGCATTTTCCCAGGCATCCTTATGCCCAGATTTAGTGTGCACTGCATCTCTACTCTTTTTTTATTGCCTTCAGGCACTGGAAGGGAAGTCATTCATGAGTACTAATATGTCAACAATACGTCTTGTCCTCTCTTTGGTTTTTTGCGCCACCGTACAGACTGCACGACGGGCAGCAGGGGCGCCATGGCGATTAAAAAAATACCCACTTTTGGTTTACAGAAAAGATGAGGACAACCATTGCGCACAACACGCAGACATATTAATAATGACTATCACGAGTACTCCGCCCATAAACCCACGCGCCAGCATCGACATAATCGTTCCACCAACGACGTATTCAAATGCAGGCATTGCCGCCGCTTTATCGGTCCTTTGCCGTATGGCGGACACCATAGAAACCACTGTCCATTCTGCCTCTACTCGCGTCATGTAGACGAGAGCAAGGGTGATCGCTTGAATGTATGTGGTTCAAAGATGGCACCGATTGGCTATTTCCAGCGGCCAAATGGTGAGTATGTGCTGGTCCATCGCTGCCTGGGATGTGATTTTGAACGCTTCAACCGGATCGCTGGTGATGACAACTTTGACCTGGTTTTGAACTTGCCAGAGTTGCCGCCACGTACCAGTCGAGACCTGAAGCTACAACGTCTCCAGCAACTATGGGATATCTCAGAGGCTACCGAGACAGAATAGCCGCGCTCAATATAGAGAGGTTGTGTTGTATTTGCGTAAAATACAATACAACCTCTCCCTTTCACGCTACAGACCTGTTTCGCCATACTCAAGCACAACGCCATTATTAGTTGGCAATTTCATATAGAAAGCACCAGATAAGTGATTATAGCGGCAGGTATGGCATTTGCTCAAAGCAAAATTTTTGTAGTGCGAAGGGATAGACGAGACAAAACAGGTAGCAAGGATGTATAATACTCAAAAGTCATGTGTAACAAGGCCAATAGCGGAAGGTCTGGTAGGATGTTCAAAAGGGATAATTTTTTAGCCCTGCTTATTTTAGTTTGCTCGATCTGTGTAGTGTATATGTTGCAGCTGAATAATTTGCTGTACATGATGCGCTATATCGTAGCCATCGAGGTGGTCTTATTTATTATCGTTTTTTTTGTAGAGAGCTGGCACAGTAATGTTTCCTGGCGCCGGAAAGGCCAGATGATCCTCTGTTTACTACCCTTCATTGGTCTGCTAGTTGTCCTCTTTCCCTTTATCGGGAGCGCTTCTTCCCATGTTCCTTCGCAAGATCCCACGGTGAAAGTCTTGAATACCATCAGTGACTACTGGGAGGCAGGCTGGGGCTGTGTGCTCTTTTGTTGTGTCACGATTTTTGCACTCAAAGTACAAAAATTTTATAGCGAGGTCGCTATTGCCGAGGTAGTGCCTGTACAGCCAGTCCCCGAGGTACCAAGGCGCCGGCGTGTTGTCTACCTGGGTGAAGATGTTTCCTATAGACAAGAAGAATGACGAATCATCTGCTCAGCTTTTTATTTGTATAATGGGGTTTTCGTAGGGAGGAACAAAAAGTCGGAATAGGCAATTGGCCAAAAAAGGCTACGGCAAGTTTTTGCCGTAGCTAGAACAGTTCTTCAGAGGAAGAGGGTTGCCGAAGAGGGCAGTGATGACCCTGAACAACCGTTTCTGGGAGCGTATTCCCGCGCGTGACGATGTTGACCACAAGCCTGAGCGCTCCGATCTCGCCCTTTTACCACCCATCCAGGATTTCGTTACTCTGGCTCAGGCGGATTATACCCTTTATACTGCTTTGTCTCTCTTATTACCTCATTGAAGCGCTCTACCAGTTGCGCTGCTTCATTTTCCCGGCCATGGGGCACGGGCACATTGATCGTACTATAATTGTATGTGGTGTTATTCGTGCGGTCATACGTTTTGTGCCGGCAACGAAAGCATAGAACGGTGGGCTGGGATGTCAGGCGTACTGTCTGCAGGCCAGAGAGTTCAAAGAACGTACCTGCCTCCCAGACGCCTTTTCTGGCCAGCGTTATCCGTAGTTGTGTCTGGTGGTGGCGCGCCTTGTGGCGTTTGCGGGCCTCACCGTAATCGTATACCCGCACCATAAATAGGACTCCCATCACTACGATTAGAATAAAACTCACAGCGCCCAGTACACCGACCTGGAATACACCGGTCTGGAAGAGGAGGGCGCTCAGGAGAAAGAGGGCCACTGGTACGATCATATTGGGCAGCCAGTAGCGCAGTTGCGCGGACCGCCAGTCGACGCGATCAAAAAGCGCCCATTCCTCGGGAGTATATTCCCAGTGGACCCAGGCGTTGTTGTAGTCATTGGACCAGTGGGGTTTCTTTGCAGAACTGGGCGATGAATCGTGTGGCATAAAAGGAACTCCATTTCTATGCTGGCATATTGCGGTCCATTATATGGCCGTGCTTAACCGGCATAGAACAAGTATAGGCCAGGAGGGAGTCCTCTGTAAATGAGGTAGGGCACAAGATGGCTGTGATGTCTCTCACTCTGCCTGTCAGGCCAGAATAGCCACTCCCTCGTTGCGCGGATTGTTCACCAGTTTCGACTCTGCTCGCTCGGATAGGGGACCATTCCAGGACGGGGCTAACGGGGGGTAGCATTACCCCTTTTTGGAATGCTTCTCCATCAGAGGCACCCCCAGGATAACCGCAAAAATAGACAGTAAAGCAATTTGTTCTATTTGACTCGGCGAAAGAACGTCCCTGCTCTAAATTTTTTCGTTCAGTTTGAGCCTACGCTATCCCATGCTGCTTCATCCAGTGACTCAGGTAACAGGATCAGAAAGAATTCCTGGTCTATTGCTTCAACTTCTCATATAACGGTATATTGACATAAATAAATACACCTTTGGAGATTTTTTGATGGGCTATGTGGCAAGGGAGAATAATCTTTTGTGTGTTTTTCGTGCGCAAAGATTTTCTGTATATGTATAATAGATCAGAGACTCGTTTGTTCCTATCCTTTCTGCCTGATATAGATTTACTTGAAACTGGTAAAACGGGTCTCTTTTTTATATAGAAAAATATATACGCTAAAAGAGTTAAATGGTATTATCTATAGAAGCGTTGTTCTTCTATATCTAAGTTTTGTTCGATTTTATGAAATACCTCATCATTGATCTCACCCTTATTCCGCATTGCAATTAATACATTTCTTTCTTCATTATGTATGTCTTTTTGGACGTGCCCAAAAAGCTCATGTAGTCGCTGAAGCTTCTGAAGGTCTACTTCTTCATCGTTTTGTTCAATCAAGGCCAGTTTACGTTCATAGTATGAGCGAAGGCGATCAATGTACTTTTGTATACTCGGCTCATCATTTTTCAGTTCATCTAATTTTTTGAGCGCTACCTGAGTCGATGCGATTAACGCTGCCTGGGTTTCCCGTTTGATGGTAGGGTCGTGGTCCACCTTTAACCAGCGTATCAGAGGGCCCAGGGTCAATCCCTGCACTAGAAGGGTAAAGAGGATGACGCCAAAAGTGATGAAGATGAGCAGGTCGCGTTTAGGAAAGCTTGTGCCGTTGGCGACGGTAGTTGGGATGGCCAGTGCGGCAGCCAGAGAGACACCGCCGCGCATACCTGCCCAGCTAATGACCAGGGCATAGCGCCAGCTTACGCCTGGACGTAGATGTGGGATTGCGCGTGGGAGAATCCGTAAGAGGTTGATACAGGCGAAGGTCCAGGCTAGCCGTACACCAATCACGGTCAGACTGATCATAAGAATGTGACCAAGTATGGTGGGTATAGAACGGCTCCCCAGGTTTGCTATTCGATTTGGCAATTGTAGGCCGATTAATAAAAAGATGAAGCTATTTGAGATAAAGACCAGCACATTCCAGAATGAATTGCCTTGTAAGCGGGTTTCGGAAGAGAAGAAGGTTGCTGATTGGCGACCTAAATAGAGTCCGGCCGCGACGGTAGCCAGTACGCCTGATAAGCCCAGTGCCTCAGCGATCAGATAGGCAGCGAACGGTGTGATGATGGTAATGATGATCTGGGTGGTGGTATCCTCAATCTGTCGATGCAGCCAGGTAATACCTAGCGCCAGAATCAGGCCCATCAAGATCCCACCAATGCTGACTATCACAAATTGCAGGCCGGCTGCCGTCAGTGAAAACGTGCCACTAACTGCGGCCGCTATCGCAAAGCGATAGGCCACCAGTCCGGTTGCGTCATTGACCAGGCTCTCGCCTTCAATTACGGCCGCAATACGTCTGATTAGTCCCTGCCCTTGAATAATTGAACTGGCGGCAACGGTATCCGTAGGCGAAACGACAGCACCCAGCACAAAAGCCACTGCCCATGGTAAGCCGGGAATAAAGGTGTGCGCAACAAAAGCTACCGCCAGTAATGTGGCCAGCACCAGTCCAATGGCCAGTAAGAGGATAAAATCTAGCTGATTGCGAAAATCGCGCCAGGAAGTAAACCAGGCTGCAGTATAGATCAGTGGTGGCAGAAAGATAACTAGAATCAGCTCAGATTGTAACTCAATATGTGGAAGAGCGGGTATCAAGCCAATCAAGCCTCCTCCTAACACCAACAAAATAGCATAGGGGAGCCGTAGGCGCGACCCGATGGCTGCCAGGATGACCATAGAGATTAACAATATTAATGTAATCAGGACTATTTTATCAAGTGGCATATCGATTTCCCTTGAACATAGTGTTGCTAGCTGATACCTGCATAGGTGCGGTTGTGCGGATTTTAGCCAGCTAAGAGTATTAAATTACCGCCTCTTTGACACATAAGTAAGATGAAATCTTTATGTATTATATCTGAGAATCTTTTAGATTATATATCCGGGTCAATGAGCCGTCCTTTTCGCATAACATTATATTGGTAAGTAGTTTTTACAAGCCTGTATTTACTTGATTTTTTTATTGAAGCGCAAAGCATGAATCTCAGTTGTTAGATAGTACCGTTGTTCTATAAAATGGTCAGAAATGGTCAAGCGGTCTTTCTTTGCATGGTTGTTCAGACGGCTTTTCTGTCTCGGTTTGTGTTTGTGGGCCGTGTAAAATAAGTAGAAGAATTTGGTAGTACTGAAGAAGGTGGGGATTGTATGTCTACAGCAATCAGAAAAAAATCTCAGACGCCGTCAGGTCAATTATCTATAGACGCTGACCGTCTTATTATTGCTACAAATCGTGGCCCTGTTGAGTATTATAAGACTAAAGAGGGTCAGATCAAATCGCGTCGTGGTTCTGGTGGCGTTGTCACGGCACTGACGAGTACGGTCAGCCAGGTCAATTCTACCTGGGTCGCTTTAGCCATGACGGAAGGCGATCGTGAAGCATTGAAAACGGCGGAAGAGGGTGTGATGCCTTCTCCGATCCGTGATATAGATGTGCGTTTACGCTATGTTACTGTTCCAAAATCTATGTATCGTAAGCATTACGATATGATGAGCAATCGTGTCCTCTGGTTTACCCAGCATTATTTACTCGAACAGGCTGAGGATGTTTTTGCTTTCGACAAGATGCAAGATTTCTGGAATAATGGCTACTATGAAGTCAATAAAGCCATCGCTGATGCGGTCAATGCAGAGATCGCCAGCAAAGACTCAAAAGCGTTGGTTATGTTGCATGACTACCATCTTTATCTGGTTTCCGGGATGATTCGGGCGCAACATCCCTCGGTCGCCATGCAACAGTTTATCCACATTCCATGGCCTGAACATCGTTACTGGGCCTCTTCATTGCCGACCGAGATGACAAAAGATATTCACCGGGGCCTATTGGGCAATGATATCCTTGGTTTTCAGACCCGTGGGGATGCTCATAATTTCCTGGATGGGGTGCGTGCCTTTTTTGAAGATGCCCAGGTGGACCTGGATCAGCGCTATGTCATTCTGGATGGGCATCAGACCTTTGTGCGCGATTATCCTATCTCTATCTCGGTGGCCGATGAGCGTCGCCTGGTGCATAGCAACGCAGGTAAACGGGCCGCTGAAAAAATTAAGCCCTTGCTGAACAAATATACGCTCATGCGCGTCGATCGGATTGAGCCAACCAAGAATATTGTTCAGGGTTTCCTGGCTTATGAGACACTGCTAGAGCAGCATCCAGAGCTACACGGGCAGACAACTTTCCTGGCATTTCTGATCCCTTCACGTCAATCGCTACCCCTGTATCGCAAGTATCAGGATGAAACGATGAAGGTGGTTGAAGATATTAATAAGAAATATGGACGCAAGGACTGGCAGCCGATCCATACCTTTGTCCAGAATGACCGGACCACAGCCCTGGCAGCCCTGCAATTCTATGATGTCTTGCTGGTAAACTCCTTGATCGACGGTATGAATCTGGTGGCTAAAGAAGGAGCGGCCGTCAATACTACTGATGGCGTGCTGATCCTTTCTCGTACCAGCGGCGCTTTCCAGCAGCTCGAAAATGCATCGATCGCCATTTCACCAGCCGGTCGCAATGAAACGGCCGATGCAATTTATAAAGCTTTGATGTTGCCTGAAGCAGAGCGCAAACAACTGGCTGAGCGAGCTCGTCACGAAGTTGAGACCAACGATTTGCGCACCTGGATGACCCAACAGATCGATGACATTAATGATTTGCTAAAAACGCGCTAGTTTTTATCCACACTCAAAAGGAACAGGCTGTTATCTCGCATAGCTTCGCTACAGGCGGCTAGAAGATGATAACAGCCTGTTTTTTGTACCACATAAGATAAAAAAAGTGAGGGCGCGCCTGCGCCCGTCCGCAAGGGGACGAGGAGCTTCCCATGCTAATGGAGATAAGACACACTGTTTTTTATATTGTTGACATGAATCATATATTCATGATATGCTTCATATCATGAATAAAAGACGTGATTATCAGAGCCCCCTTCGTCAAGAGCAGACAAAACGTACTCGTGAACAGATTCTTGAAGGTCTTATTCAGACCATGGCACAAGGAGGATTGGCAGATCTTTCCATTCCAGCCGTCGCACGGGTAGCGGGCGTTTCCGTGCCGACTATCTATCGCTATTTTCGCACTAAGCGCGAACTCATCGAGTCACTTGGCAGCTATATTGTGCAGAAATCTGGCATAATGCCGCCTTCACAGCCTCCCCGGAGTCCCGGAGAGCTGATTGCTCTGGTCAAAGATCTGTTTATCAGCTATGAGGGAACTGACGAGATGCTACGGGCTGCCGCCATGAGTGAGTTGAGCTATGAGATGCGCCAGCAAGCGCTCCCACGGAGGCTGGAACTTATCGAAGAGGCACTGCGACCTGTGGCAGATCGTTTTGACGAGACAGAGCAGATATACCTGCGCAATAGTGTGTTTATTCTCACCACCACAGCGATCGTGCGTGCATTCAAAGACTACCTCAACCTTTCAGGAGAGGAGGCAGCTGAGACGGTCGCGTGGGCTATCCGTACCCTGACGAGCAGTTCCTCTCAGACAGAGGACTAAGACAACCAGAAATGGCTCTTCTACTGGCTCCTCAAAAGGGGCACACTGAGAAGTATATGTTTCTCTGCAAAAAGTGAAACATGCGAGGAAAGATGGTCACCAATGGAATTTATCTGCACATTGATGGATGCAAATCAACAGCAGTTGCCCACTGTGGGGGGCAAAGGGGCTAATCTGGGTGCACTCATCTATGCACATTTTCCCGTTCCGCCAGGCTTTGTTCTCCTCACGAGTGCCTACCAGCAGTTTCTGAAAACGGACGGTCTCCTGGAAGATGTTGAACGGTTGGTCCAACAGGTGTCGTCAGATGATCTTGCTTCGTGTGAGCGCGTCTCACAGGCTATTCGCACGCTTTTTGCGCAACGTCCCATCCCAGAAGCCATCGTCGAGGCGATCTCAGATGCCTATCTACAACTTGCTGCAGGCGCCGTCGCCGTCCGTTCCTCCGCCACAACCGAAGATCTACCAACAGCGTCCTTTGCTGGCTTGCACGAAAGCTACCTCAATATTCAAACGCTCGAAGATATCCTCACCGCAGTACGGCAGTGCTGGTCTTCGCTCTGGACACCGCGTGCACTCAGTTACCGTACTCATTCAGGTATTGCACCGCGCATGGCCAGTATGGCCGTGGTTGTCCAACAAATGGTGCCGGCATATTCCTCTGGCGTACTTTTTACGATTAATCCAGTCAGTGGAGCGCCTGATGAGGTAGTAATCAATGCCACATGGGGTGTCGGTGAAGCACTTGTATCAGGACAGATTACGCCCGACATGATCATTGCAGAGAAGACCAGTGGGCGCGTTATACGACGAGAGGTTGGCAACGCGCCCGTTACTACTACTACTACTAGCATGGGCGACCGTGGCGTGGGCACCATGAGGCAGCCGCAATTTGTGTTGACAGATGATCAGGTAGCGCAGTTAGTGCACCTTGGTGCGCGGATAGAGGAGCAGTTTGGTGCACCGCAAGATATCGAATGGGCCCTGGCAGATGGGCAGGTCTTTATTGTCCAGGCACGCCCGATCACCACGCTTGCAACCGAGCAGGCGGTGCCAGAGAGTTCAGGGATGCTGATCGCGCCGGGCGAAGATACGTGGAACCGCGAACAGGATCAGCCGCCGCAGCCATATGATGTGTGGACACGGACCAATGTGGGCGAGAATCTCCCCTATCCGATCACACCGTTGACTGAGACGCAATTTTCCGTGCTCTTCGGCCTCGACAATGCTTCCTCGGATCAATCCCAACCGCAGTTGGTCCGTCGCTTCTACGGCCGCCTGTATTTTAACGAGGGGGCTATGGTTCGCAACCTTACTGAAGAGATGGGTTTACCGGCTTCCTGGCTACATAAGATGTGGGGAAGCCGGCCGCGTGGCACCGTTGTGCTTAAGAACTCCTTCCGTCCCTTACGCCTGCTACGCAAACTCCTCTCGCTCGTCGCCTCCCGTTTCAAGGCGCCGAAAAAAGCAAAAACGCCACTGCATACTCCCCAGCAATTTTTCGCGCATATCGATCAATGGGTCAGCGAATTCTTGCTCCTCGATCTCAGCCAGCTTGATGACGCTTCGCTCTGGCATGAGGGACTCCCCACCTGGAGTAAACGGGGTGCCTATGCGTGGGCAAACAACATTCGTTTTAGTTTTAGTGCTGTGATAAGCTATGGACTGCTCGAACGCATCGTACATTGGTGGACCGGCAAAGATCTGGCGCAAGACCTGGTCACTGGTCTCACTGGTGTCTATAGTGCTGAAGTGGGTCCAGCACTCTGGCAGATGGCTCGGCTGGCTCAAGAGAGCGGGGTACAAGATATCGTGCTCACGCATGATCCAATCACGGCACTGGCCCTCTTGCGTTCACAGGAGAAAGGACGCTTGCTCATTGAGCAACTTGAGGTATTTCTGGCGCGTCATGGGCATCGTTGCCCCAACGAACTGGAGCTGCGCAATCCACGCTGGGCAGAGGCACCAGAGCAGATCATCGAACTGATCGCCAATTACCTGCGCGCAGGAGAGCACGTCGATCCACTCATTGTCGAGGCTCGCCAGCAGCAGCGTCGTGCTACGGCCGTGACCATCATTGAGGCAAAAGTAGACCCAATCCGCCGTGCTGTCTTTCGCTTCCTGCTGAAACAAGCTCAGCGCGCTGTGACCGTGCGTGACAATAGCCGCTACACTATGGCGAAATTTATTTTTCCTACCCGCAAGGTCTATTCTGAGCTCGGGCGGCGCTGGGTTGAACGCGGCTGGTTGAGGCAGGTAGATGACATCTTCTTCCTGACGCTAGTCGAGATTGAAGACATCGTTGCGACCCCCTCTATGACAACACTCCCGGTTGATTGGCAGACGCGTGTAGAGCAGCGCCGCCTTGCCTATGACTTCTGGTTCACCGTAGTTGCGCCTGAGGCGGTGGGAGCAGATGGATTGCCCATCGCCGAAAAGGAAGAGCATCTTACTTTGCTCAAAGGCACGCCAGCCAGTAGTGGGACCATCCGTGGTCGTGCGCGTATTGTGCAGACAATCCAGGAAGCTATGAGCCTGGAAGCTGGCTCTATTCTCGTGACTGCAGCAACGGATCCAGGCTGGACCCCGATCTTTCCCCTGGTTGGCGGCATCGTCCTGGAGATCGGAGGCCAGCTCTCGCATGGGGCCATTATCGCTCGTGAATACGGCATTCCTGCGGTAGTAAATGTTCCAGGAGCAATGCACCTCATTCAAGATGAGCAAGTGATCGAGCTTGATGGGAGCAAAGGGGTGATCAAGCTTTTCTGATGCCATCCTGGTAGCTCCCAGGCGCGTGTCAGCTTCCATAATCACTCCTTTAGGGGCGCAAGCAGGCGCTTCCACACTTTTTATTATGTGGTGTAGAAAATGTGTATCGCACATTTTCTACACCACATAATAAAAATAAGAGTTCCACTGAAAAGCTTTCGTGCTAGGAAGTTACTTTGTTGGCATTGCGGACCGTCTCAAAGATTTCGCTGGCGACCAGTTCATTACTCCAATAGCTACTATGTGCTTTTCCACCAAAGAGCGCAATCTCGGCGATTTCTCCTAGATTCTGGGTATTGAGCAATGGGTCCAGCAGGCCTGGCTCCTGCGTCAGAATATCTTTGATATCTAGAATCACCTGTTGTTCATCGATCATGGCATAGAGCAGATCCTCTAATGGATACGCAACGGGATCGCCAGGATGAATGTAGTTGCGCCACGGCAATTTTCTTTGCAAGATGTTATGCAGATTTGTGAGTAGTTGTTGCAGCCTGGGGGTGATGTCGTGGGTGTTGGGCATCGTATTCATAATGCCATTGCCATTTTTGACCATCATCAGACTGAACAAACTGATGGGTGAGCCCATCGTGTGGATGCTGCAGAGCAGTAATCCCTGCCTGGCTTGAGCCGTTAAGCCAAAGATTGTCTCACGAATCTCCTCAACGCCCTGGTAGTCAGATGTTTTTTCGGGGTCCCAGCGGGCACTGAAGAGCGCATCGAACAGAATCACTGTTCCCATACTATGGGTAACCAGGTGGATGCGATCGCCTGGCTGCGGACCTGTTCTACCATTTTGTTTAAAGCCTGCCAGAGCTTGCAGGCGCAATCTTTCGACCACCTTAATGCCTGCGAAGCGGCTAATATAGAGGACAGCATCGCCAGTAAATTGTAAGAGTTGATTTCCACGCAGGCCAGTAAAATTCATCTTTTTCCAGAGGGGCGATTGTTCATAAATGTTTAGCAGGGCTGCCTCATCTCCTTTATTGACATCTCCCCAATAGAGCGGAATCATATTAAGGTCTAATGGAGTCTCCAGCGTTTCATTGTGCCGATACAACTGTCGAATGAGCGGATCGGCGTATGTTGGCTCAATCCCTGTCTCACGGGTATTGACGCCATGGATAAAGATGATATGGTCTGTCATGGCTTCTCTCCCTGCATTCCACTTGTTAACCGCTTGCTAGTTAAACAAAAGATGCACCGATTTTTAATAAGGTTAACGAGTAAAGCTATATAATAGACGTACCGCAAGACTTTTTTTTGACTTGCAATTTTGCAAAGCGAGATACAAGCCATCGAATGCAACAATATTGATCATGTTTCTGGTTGCAGATATATACATTGGCGCATTGGTTGTTTATTTAACCGTGGATGTTCTATGATAGTGGATAGTAAGTTGAGCGTGTGCATTGAGAGTTGGAATAGAGAGATTGCCATGACAACAGTTGCTCAAGATAAAGTAACACCAACGCTTCCTGCGGGTCCGCGACCATGGCCTGTGATTGGTAATTTGCTGGCCTTTCGCCAGGATCCACTGGGCTACCTTCAGCAGTTACAACGTACCTATGGAGATATGACCACTGTTTATCTGGGACGTATGCCATTGGTGTTCCTCTTTAAACCGGAATACGTTCGCTATGTGTTGATTGAACATCCACGCGCTTTCACTTCGCGCGAAATTTCTCAGCCCGATGAGACTACGGCGAGCGAGGGCCTGTTAACAATTGATGGCGAGAAGCACCGGCAGCAACGCCGGGCTGTGCAGCCAGCCTTTCACAAGAAACGTGTGGAGAGCTATGCCGATGTAATCTTGCAATATACAGACGATGCTTTATCCGGGTGGCATATCGGAGACACAGTTGATCTGACCCAGAGCATGCAGGAATTGACCCTGCGCATTATTGGCAAATGTTTGTTTGATATCGATTTCGCCTCTCAACTCGATGCCCTGGGTAAGACCTTCGATGAAATGATTGGCAGTCAGGCCGGTATCCTGGATACCCTCTTTAATCTACGCATCGATAATCCTGTGACGGCTTATGGCAAGCGGCTGGCCGCCATGCGCAAGATGAATATGTCGATCTATACGTTGATCGCCCAGCGACGTAGCGAAGCAGTAGAGCGCAATGATGTCCTATCTATGCTACTCACGACTGAAGATGGTAGTACACCGGGCCAGCTCCTGACCGATAAGCAGATCCATGATCACATTTTGACTTTTATCGCAGCTGGCCATGAGACGACTGCCATTGCCCTGGGCTGGAGTTTCTATCTGCTCTCTCAACATCCACATGTACGCGAAAAATTGCAGGAAGAGCTGCGTACAGTCTTAGGTGGGCGTCCCCTCACCCTCGAAGATGTCTCCAAACTCACTTATACCGATTGGGTCTTAAATGAATCAATGCGCCTCTATCCTCCCGCCTGGATACAAGGGCGTTTTGCCGCCGAGGATTTTGAGCTGGATGGCGTACATTTCCAGGCTGGCACACGTGTGATGTTGAGCCAGTGGGTCATGCATCGCCTGCCAGAGATCTGGGGCGATCCGCTGGTCTTTCGCCCTGAGCGCTGGGACCCTGAACATGGACAGCAAGTGCCGTCTGGTGCGTATTTCCCCTTTGGTGGTGGGCCGCGTACCTGCATCGGCATGCCACTGGCACAATTAGAAGCCCGCTTGATCCTGGCGACGGTGATGCAACGCTTTAATCCAGAGGTTCCGGCCAACTATCAGCCGGGCTTTAATCCAGTAATCACGCTACGTCCAAAGCATAGTCTTAAAGCTCGATTGATGCCGGTGCCTGCTAAAGATGACAGGTCGACCCTGGAGCGCCGTGTGATTGTATCGCCGACCCAGGCCCTCGATGAGCGCCGTGGCTGCCGCACCGCGTTGTTGGACTGGCTGAGTTTTTTCAGGTTGTAAGAATCGATGGTTATTGATGCACCGATTTAGCTTCCAGGGAGGTGGCGATTGAGGCCGTGATAATCAAAAACATGGCAATGATATCGCGGACAGTGATGAGCTCTCTCAGGAAGATAAAGCCGATCATTGCGGCCAGGACTGGTTCTATGCTCATGAATATCCCAAAGACACGGGAGGGTAGGCGTCGCAAGGCCTCCATCTCTAGTGAAAATGGGATGATAGTTGAAAGGGCGGAGACGGCCAGGCCGATCAATAAAATATGTGGCGTAAAGACTGCTGGTCCCCCTGTGATGATGCCGAAAGGCGCAATCACGCAGGCTGAGACCAGCATGGATAGCGCCAATCCTTGCCCACCCACAAAAGCACGACCAACCTGCACGTTGAAGATGATATAGACACCCCAGAAGATGCCCGCAATCAAGGCAAAAATAACGCCGAGCAGATCTATATTGGTTGTCCCCAGTGGGGCCAGCAAAATAATACCAGTCGCGGCCAGGGCTGCCCAGATCAGATCTTTCAAGCGGCGCGACTGCAATAATGCGACGCCCAGCGGACCTACAAATTCAAGTGTCACAGCAATGCCCAGAGGAATACGATTAATTGCTATATAAAAAGCTGAATTCATACAGGCAATCGCAATCCCAAAAATAATCATCAGTCCCAATTGTTTACGCGTGATCTGACGGATATTGGGACGCCAGAAGAGCAGCAGCAGCAAAGCGGCAAAGCCCAGACGTAAAAAAGTTGTCCCCACCGTCCCAATGCTCTGGAAGAGACTTTTACCTACGGCTGCGCCCATCTGAGTACAGAACATGGCCAGTAGCGCGAAAACCTGTGGCGGTATGCCTTTCATAAAGGTAGACGATGGCTGTAGTTGAGTCGGGGTTGCTTCTATCTGCGCAGGTATTTTAGGCGTTGGTGTTGGTGTTGATGATAAATTTTGTTGCATCATATCCTCGGTTTTATATATTTAAATTCAATTTTATGGGCGCTATTGCCGCACTTGAGTGGCATTTTCAAATGATGGTAAAAGCCAGCCATTTCTTATTATGCCATATAAGGGAATAATTGGACTGGCGCGCCTCTGGCGCGCAAAAATTTTTTTTCTGGGGCTAGCGGGGCGCCAAGCGCCCCGCTAGCCCCGGAGAAGATACTCAGAGAGCCTCGCTGGCCGCTGAGATGACACTCAGAGAGTCCCGCTGGCCGCTGAGATGACACTCAGATTGTTCCTGTGTCCTTTTATGCTATATTTCTTTTAATTTTGTTTTTTTATTATATGTTGTGGGAAATGTGCAAAGCACATTTCCCACAACATATAATAAAAACCGTACGGGCGCGACTGCGCACGTATACAAGCAAACTGTCAATACAGAACAGCGCTCTGTTCTGTATTGACAGTTTGCTCAATGAATTTTATGATTGAAACAAAGCTCCTCATTGAATGAACGCTAAGAATTCCACACACTTATTTAATCGGTATTTATTTGTTGTAGGGAGAAAAAGCATGTTTGGACCATTACGCTTTAATAAATTGCTTAAAGCTACTCCAGGATTGAAACATTTGAGTTTGACCCCGCAGGCCGCCCACCATGCGAAATCGCACATCTATGAACATGTGCAGGAAGAGATTGAGGTCGATAAAATTCAACGATCCGCCCATGGCGCTAAGGAGACACATGTGCGGGAAGATGTCGTCAAAAATGTTGAGGTCGCGACCCATAAAGGGGCTCATAGTGCCGCCAGCCAGAAACAGGTCACCACGGATATCAAAGTCAAGAAGGTGCAGCAGGTGGATGGCGAAACGACGGAGACACTAACGCACGTGCATGCGACCGTCTTTGGAGTGGCTGAGATTGAGATGACACCACCGCATCCTCCACGGGAAGATACTCCAATCTATGTACAGACGCACAATCGGCTGGTCAATAAATTAGATACCCCTGCGCTATCTGTGGGGTGCGTAAATCGACTTTAAAAGATGCAAAGGAGAACCCCTTCAAGGCCAGCGCTATTGAGACCCACCACTATCCGATTGAGCGTAGCCTGCTCAATGCCTGCGATCCGAAGAAATTGCGGGTCACATTTCCTCAAATCAAGGATCACCAGACACTGGAAGAGTTTATTGACTCGGAAGATAATATCATGGTGCTCTGCGATATCCATCATCGCCATCCCCACTACGGTATTCATCATCTATTGGCGCAGGACTTTTTTATCCAGCCGTATCTCTATGGTGGCTATCAGGTTGTGGCCGAGGTTGAAGAGCAGACTAAAATTCTGGCCGCCAACGAGCGCGTTATTAAAAGGCACACTACTACAAAGAGTTAAGATGACCTTTGACTCTCAGAGTTTATCTATCTGCTGGTAAAGGACAGGATCTGGTGATGATGGGATGAGAGAGCGGCATCGTCAGCAGATCCTGTGCGTTGGAGCTAGTTTTTATTTTACGCCTGGCGGAACGGATTATTCGTAGTTACGTCCGCGGTAGTACCTGCGGGAAACAGCTGATTGATAGCCGCCAGAAAATCTGTGAAGGCCTGAGAAGCGGGCTTACCGGTCAGGGCTGCATATGTCTGGCCCAGGGTGGGAGCGCCTTGCTGCACAATATCTGTCCAACTATACGCGAGTTTTGTATGCAGCCAGTTTAAGAAGAGCAGGCCACAGGCATTGGCAAAGGTATCTTGATCGGTACTTTCATTGGTGCTAATATAGTCGCGCCGTCGACTATTGATCCAGGCCGGAGCAATCAGAAAGCCTGCGTTCTGGGTTGTATGCAATTCCTCGGCCAGGGCACGTGATAGTGCCTCTCCATTAGTGGCCCCACAATCCCAACCCTTACCCTGCACTGCTTCGAAAACTTCGACTTCCTCGGCTACGACCAACATATTAAGCTCTTCAGGATCATCGACTGCATCACAGTATAGATCTGTATCTGAACAACCATGGTGATAGGCGCCTGGAATATTCGGGCCAACCAGAATATTAAAGGGCAAAGAGTTATCTGGAATAGTTACGTTAGCAAAAAAAGATTGTAGTTGTGTGTAATCCTTTTCACATTGCTGGGCAACATACTGGGCATATTTATTGCCATCACTGGCACTTAAAGAGGTCGCATAGTAGATAGAAAAATGGCTGGTCTGTGTGGCCAGGTCTGCCTGAAAATCAAATCCTGTCGCTATGGTATTACGGGTGAGGATACGATCGGTGGATAGTGACATCATTTTTCTCCTGTTTCTGTTTTCAATACTGACTTACTCCAGGTATATAAGACTTTATCCTACTTTTATTATACCTAAATTGCTTGAATTGTAAATGGTGGATCGAACTATTAAATAAGTATAATTAATTGAATATATCGAATAGCTGTGTTTAAATAGTTATTATGCCAATTATGGCGTGCTCATGGTTTAGCAAAAAATGGGGTGAGTGACCCTATTTCACATTTTTAAGCATCCTCATTTCAAGCAGTGTGACTCTTTTTACTGGGAAAGCGTTCAAATTTTGAAACATGTATGATCGCTGATTCGTGCTGCTGAAATAAAGAAAAACTCTCTCTGTAAACGTTCATGGTAATGTACTTTGTTGAATTGGAAACGTTTTGCTTGTGATGTGATAGGACAACCGTACAATAGTACAGTTGTGTCGGTAACGAGGAGTGACCAGTCTGTATGTTTCCATATAATAACCAGATGATCTCAATAATGTATCTCCGTTTGCTCATGAAAGAATCCGAGGAACGACGTATTCATACACGTCACCCAAAGTATTTCTCATGGAAACGGTCTGGCCGATTGGGTGCAAGAAAACTAGGTATTTTGCTGATGAGGATTGGTGGCAAACTAGTTTATTGGGGGACCCCGCCGTATGTTCCACCACTGCCCGATGAGGTATCTTAGCTGCGGGCCTCTGTGCTTGCTTGTGGTCCACCTCAGAGCGACCCTGTATCCGTAGCGCCCGGCTCCGTAATCTAACGCCTCCTTGCCGGGCGACATACCCCCTACATCTCCTTTCATCTTATTGACCTCAATTGCTTGCTCGCTTGATTTTGCTGTCCTGGGAATGTTCTGCCCTTAAGGCGGGGAGTCGATATACGGAACTTGACGTTTGACAAGGTCAGCGGGTAGTCTCTTGAGAGACGTATAAAATATACATAACCTTGAAATTCACGCGTTATGTGTATGTTTAAAAGTAACTACTCAGTAGCCCATGCAATGGGGAAAGGAGAACCAGCAAAAACCGCAGCAATGGCAGCAAGCATTGAGCGCCCCTGCTTGCGCATGGTTGAAAGATAGCTGCGAATGATGCAAAAAGCCGTAGCTCCATCGTCACTGCGGAAGGTTCCGGAAATCTTTTGCTGCACTTTCACCATGCGTAAATCTCGTTCGGCGAGATTGTTGGTAAAAGGCACAGACAGGTCCTCCAGAAAACCCAACACTTGATCAGCTCGCTTTAAGAGCGCATCGAGCAGATTCTTGGAGGCTTCCTGTTTTTTGCGTCCTTGTCGTTTGGGCTGCAGACTTCCTGGGGGAGGGGCTTGAGCGGCATGCGTGGCAAAGCCAGCGGCCAGAATGGCAAAATACTGGGCAAGCCACTGCTCCCGTTCGGGGGTGGGGACGGCGCTCGCTCCTTGGAGGCGCCAGCGATCAGCGGCTTGCTTCATCGCCAGCAACAGATCGAACATGGCTTGTCCCCAAGGCTGCTTCTCCTGTTCGGCGACATACAGGCAGTCGCGTAGCAGGTGGGCTCCGCAGAGGCTATGGGTACAGAGGTAGCGATCATAGCTGGACCAGCGATCATGCATGGAGCGGCCCTGATAGTGTGGCCAGATCCCAATCTGCTCCAGAGCCTGATGCCCTCGTTTGCGATGCCAGGAGTACAGGGTGAGCCAGGGAGTCGCATTGAGATGCATCCAATGCAAGATGCCTTTGACACGCATCCCCGTTTCGTCAGCATGTTGCAAGGGGCTGGCCAGCAGTAAGGTTTTGATCCGCTCGATGCTCGACTCAAGGGTCTTGGCTGCCTGAGCAATCCAACGGACCAGCGTGCCTTCGGACAACTGACACCCGCACAGATCAGCAAGAGCTTCACAGGTGCGTTGCAGTGGCACCAGTTGAAAGTGGGAAAGATAGACCGCCAAGGCTTGGACCTGCGGGCCATACTGGACAGCAGCATCGACGCCTGCCGGAAAAGACGCCTGCGTCACATGCTGGCAATAGGGGCAGCAGATTGCTTGTCGGCAATGCTCCTCGACCAGCAAACGCCACGTGGGCAGATCGTGGACTTGACGGCGTTCGTTGGTGATAGCTGCCTCCTGCTCAAGAGGGTACTGACATGCTTCACAGTGCGTTGGACGATGAAGCACGACGCTATCAGGAGTCAATGCTTGCATCAGGGTATGACCGTGGTGACCGGCTTGTCCACCGGAAGTCTTGCCGCTTTTGCGCCGCTGTTTGCCAGGTTTGCGACCCAATCCATCACTGGAAGGAGGTTTACTACTATTATGACTATCTTTTCCCAATCGCCGTTCAAGCTCTTCAATGCGCAACAAGGCACCTATGAGCAATCCTTCGAGCTCTTCGATCCTGCGATCTTTCTGCTCTGCTTGCTCTTTGAATGCCTCTGCTTGCTCTTTGAGCTCTCGGTAGGCTTTCTGAAGATTTCTCACTTCTTCTTCTGTCATGCTCTTAGTTTATCAGCTTTGTCCAGCTTTTCTCAAGGTACTGAGTAGTTACGTTTAAAAAAGGAGATGTTACTATGCGTGCGGCTATTATTGAGCGACCTGGAACTATACGGGTCAGCGATAAATCAGATCCAACTCCTGGGGTGGATGATCTGCTCGTTCGAGTAGGGGCCTGTGGCATCTGTGGTACTGATCTGCATATCGCCGAAGGCTCCTTTCCTCCTACTCCTTACCCGATTGTGCCTGGCCATGAATTCGCTGGCGAGGTCATAGCGGTAGGCGCCAATATCCAACAAGGGAAAGATCCTGAAGCGGCTAAGTTCAGACCTGGAATCCGTGTAGCGGTCGATCCCTCGCTGTTTTGTGGCAAATGCGATTTTTGCCGGGCGGGCCATGGCAATCTCTGCCTGAACTGGGCTGCCATTGGTGATACAGTGGATGGGGCATTTGCCGAATATGTCAAAGTTCCAGCCGCCAATGCTTATGTCTTGCCCGATACGATATCATATCGTGAAGCCGCCTTAATCGAACCTGTCTCTTGCGCTGTCCATGGCATTCACCGTCTTAATCCACGCCTGGGAGATAAGTGTCTGATTGTTGGCGCTGGCACAATGGGACTCCTCTTACTGCAACTCTTGCTACGCGGCGGCGCATCCCAGGTGGTGGCCATCGATACTAATAGTCAGCGCTTAAAGCGAGCAGAGCAGTTAGGAGCATATCGTACCCAGACAGATATCGCGCAGGTGCTTAAAGATGAGCCACTGGGTTTTGACTGTGTCATCGACGCTACTGGCGTCTCTCAAGCCATGGAAGCGGCCTTTAGTGCCGTACGCCGGGGAGGCAAATTCATGGTCTTTGGCGTGGCTCCGCAGGAAGCCCGCATCTCCCTTTCACCTTTCCGTATCTACAACGATGAAATTACCGTTCTGGGCTCGATGGCCGTTCTCTTCTCCTATGGTGCTGCTGTAGACCTGATCAGTAGCGGGGCCATTGATACTAAAGCTATGTTGACCCAGGCCCTTCCCCTGGAAGATTTTCCAGCCGCCCTTGAAAAAGTGAGACGCGGTGAGGGAGTTAAAACCCAGATTCTTCCAAATGGAGAAATTTAACATAATCTTTATCCACAATAAGTCACATATCGAAGCCATGAAAGCTCTTTTCGGCGTATCATAATATAGAGACTCTGCCGTTGTGATACTATTCAATCTGGTGAAGGCAGCCGCATGGCTGCGGATACGTTACGAGGGTTGAATAGCGGCGGCAGAGCTAGCCGCGAGCAAGCGGCGTTCCCGGTTGCTTTTTATGGTACAAATATATTTTTACGCGCCCGGTGTTTATCGCATTGGGAGATGGAAATATATCATTTGTAAAGTAAGCGGTGTAACCAGAAATCATTTTATTGTGTTTTCTCCTATGAGAAGTAGAAACACGCTGGAGTGTTATGGATGTGAGCGGTGATAAGAGCCTTGTCCAGTTTGCTGACAATGTTGATGCGTATTACGAACGCCTGGTAGCGCTCTATTGGCATCAATTGAAGGCATTTGTGACGACGCGGCTCGGGAACTCTCTAGATGCTGAAGATATCGTGCAAGAGGTATTTATTCGAGCTTATGTGGCATTAGAGCGATATTCTGTGCAGCAAAGACAAGATCTCAAAGCACGTGCGTGGCTCTATAAGATTACCTGGAACCTTTATTATAATTTTGTTAGTCGTTCGCCTGAGCAGCAAGGATTATCTGTAGCCCTGGAGGAGAGACAAGAGCACGAATGGCCTGAGACTGAGGAAGAGAATGGCGTCAATCCGGAAGAGGTATTTGAGCAGTTGGAGCGGCGCCAGGAGTTAGAAGCCCTGGTCGCATCCTTACCTCGTCATTATCAGGCTGTTGTGAGTCTCTATTATTTTGAAGAGCTCAGTCTTCAGGAAGTGGCGGAAGTTCTTAATCAGCCACTTGGTACGGTAAAAGTATATGTACGCCGTGGTATTCAGCAGCTAAGAAAGATATTGCAGATGCAGGTGAATATGGTAGGGTAAAGCCAAGATGGAGAAACATGAGAGCGATCACCCTGGGCGTCCAGAGCATGAAAACGCTGCTGGACAATGGTTGCATGGGACGAGTAATAGTGGTGAGCCTGAGTCGTCGCTTCCTCCTTTAACCTACTTCGGTCTGGGTAAAAACTCTACAACATTTCCGCTTTCACATGAACAATTGCTACTAGATTTGCAGCATTCTGACTGGGTTGTCCGTGTTGGCGCCTTAAAACAGCTTGGACGTCTGCCCCTGCAGGCACCTCGGGAGCTCTTGCTGGCCGCTTTGCAAGATGAACATAAAGCGGTGCGGGCTACGGCCGCTCGTGTGCTTGGTACCACAGATACGGAAATCCCCTTAGAGCCCTTATTAGTCGCGCTTTATGATCCCGATTGGCATGTGCGCTCCTGTGTCGTGATGGCACTGGGCAACCATATTCATCGTGTGCCGCTTGATGCGCTGATCTATGCGCTGGGGGATCAGGATGAAACGGTGCGTGCTGCTGCCGTGACTGTGCTAGGCAAACTGGGAACGCACGCCCCCTGGATGCGTTAACCTCTGCCTCACAAGACCGTTCCTGGATGGTGCGCGAGGCAGCGGTACTGGCCCTGGGTAAAATGAATGAGCTGGCTCCGCGTTCACTGTTGCAGCAAGCCATGGCGGATAAAGATACGAATGTGCGGCAAGCAGCTGAAAAGGTATTACGTGGCCTGGCTGATGTTGCCCTCCAGCATTGGCAGCGCCAACAATGTTCCTCGCCCGATAATGCTTCCTCTTCTGACGTAACTAATAAACCCTCAATCTATGAAAAACAATTGCCTGCCATACCCTCGACCACTCCTCGTACAGATATAGTACCAGCGCCAGCTTATCCTGCCCACTCGCATTTGCTAGCCAGCCTGACAAAATTGGCTGCTACAGCCAGGCATGCTAGCATTGTTATGTTGATTGTAATGTTATTAGGTGGCGTGGCATTTATGTTACAGCCGCCTTTACAGGCTCCAGCCGAGATCAATCATATCGTTGAATATGCCCATTATCATGACATTGGAGGCAAGAGTTCCGGCGTTACCTGGTTGAATAACACCCAATTTGCCTGGGTGGATGGGAATGGGACTATTCAAGTTGCTAATGCCGTTATCAAGCAATCCATGGCCATGTATAACACACCAGCCAGAGTCCTGGATCTGGCATGGGTAGGCTATTCGTTTTATACCGCTGAGCTACAAAATGGGGCGGTAATAATACGAAAAGATAATCGACAAACCATTTTTTCAGTCCCCACCAGTTCGCAGATTCCCGTGGCTACTTTCTCTCCAAATGGTCATTACATTGCCCTGGCCCTCAATGAAACGAGTGCTGTAACCACCATCTCGATCTGGGATACAACCACAGGACACTTCTTGAGCAGCTATACGGCGCAACAGGGCACAATTACTGCCATTGCCTGGCCTACTAGAGGAAATACGCTGGCCTCGATCTGTGCTTCAGTCGATCGAGATGGCCAGCAGATCTGGAAGATCGAGATGTGGGATATGCGCACCGGCCGGTCCAGCCTGACCCAGGAGCCCACTCCATACCTGAGTCTACCGCAACGCGTGGTCGGCCTTTCCTGGTCGCCGGACGACATGCGCCTGGCCTATACGCTCGCCGATGGTGTGGTGCATGTGCATGATCGTGGAACCTTGATTGATGGCACATACAATACCAGAAGCGTCTCTAATAGCAACTGGGATGGCGCGATCGCCTGGTCGCCCGATGGCAAGTATCTGGCCTCCACTGACAAGAATGGTGAAGTCCAGGTGTGGAACGTGTCAGGAGATAATAAAGATGGCCAGCTAGTCTGTACCTATATGCGCCACAAAACACCAGTTGATGCCATCTCCTGGGTTCCCAATGCTGCTATTGATCGCATTGTATCCACAGATATCAGCGGCAACCTTTTTGTCTGGGATGTACAGGATCACTAATCCTCCCCTGGCTAAAAATCAATTTCATCTCTCTCTACAAGGTTTTGCCCTGGTTTGTACTTTAGTTTTGTGTTATCATACAGACAGGTCTGTCTATATAGAGAGAAGTTGTTCATCAAATGGGGAGGGATTGTAATGGAAGCATCAGCGCGTTCGGCACGTGTTCGAATTTTAGATGTAGCCTCTGAATTGTTTTACCAGGAGGGTATTCGCTCAGTTGGTATCGACACCATTATCGAGCGTTCCTCGGTGGCAAAAGCCACTTTCTATTATCATTTCCACTCGAAAGATGCTTTGATTGAGGCTTATCTAGAGCGGCGCCAGATAGCTTTTCTGGCCTGGTTTGATGCTGCGGTTCAACCCTATGCAGGGGCGCCGCAGGAGCAATTGCTGGCCCTTTTTGAGGCTCTAGTTGAGAAAGTTAGCGTGCAGGGCTATCGTGGCTGTGCATTTATCAATGCCTCAACAGAATTTCCCGCTGTTACCCATCCTGGACATCTATTGCCACATTCGACCAAGTATGAAGTGCGGCGGCGCTTGCTCTCCATTTGTCAGCAAACCTCGGCTTCCCAGCCTGCTGTACTGGCTGATCAATTACTGCTACTGATGGAGGGTGTCTTTGCATCAACTCCTATCTTTGGTTCTGATGGACCCGTTTGCTCAGTGAAAGACGCGGCCCGTTTACTGATAGTTGCCCATTGTTCCACAAGCGGCTAGAGAGAATAGATTGACCTGTTAAATTGACCTTCTTGATATGAGTATGCACATAGCAATTGGAAAAGGAAAGAGCATGCATCTCCCATCGAAACGATCACGTTTGCATTATAGTTGGATTATCGCGGTGGTTGTTTTTCTGGCGCTTCTGGCGGCCGCTGGTATGCGCTCGACTCCCAGCGTATTGCTGGTGCCGCTCGAACACGAGTTTGGCTGGAGCGCGGCCACAATTTCGCTGGCAGTCTCTATCAATCTGGTGTTCTATGGCTTGAGTGGACCATTTGTGGCGGCGATTATGGAGCGCTTTGGTATTCGGCGTGTGATGGTGCTGGCCTTACTTCTGATTGCGCTCTCGGCCGGGCTGACAATTTTTATGCATCAACCCTGGCAACTGGATCTCTTGTGGGGACTCCTGGTTGGGCTTGCTACCGGCGCCATTGCCTCGGTATTGGGTACTATGGTGGCGAATCGCTGGTTTGTGAAGCGTAGAGGCCTGGTAATAGGTTTGTTCTCCGCCAGCAATGCGGCCGGACAACTGGTATTTTTGCCCGCTTTGGCGGCTTTAGCGGTCAATTATGGTTGGCGCTCTGCCGCTTTAACCACCGCTGGCGCGGCCCTGCTGGTCGTACCGCTGGTGGCCATCTTTATGCGTGAGCGACCACGAGATATTGGCTTACTCCCTTATGGAGCTGAGGTTGAGGAGGAGGGAGCAGGGGCGAGTAGCACCGATAATCCATTTATTAGTGCTCTCAGAGGGTTAGGACGTGGTTTACGAGTACCTGACTTCTGGTTACTGGCTGGAAGTTTCTTTATCTGTGGCGCCACCACCAATGGTTTGATTGGTACCCACTTGATTCCCGCTTCAATGGACCACGGCATTGCTGAAGTGACTGCTGCCAGTATGCTAGCTTTAATCGGTATTTTTGACCTGATCGGCACTACAATTTCTGGTTGGCTTCTGATCGCATGGATAATCGCTGGCTGTCTCTATTTGACTGATCGATGGGATTCGCTGGTGCTCTGCTGGTATTATGGATTGCGTGGCTGCTCACTATTGCTCTGCCATATGCACTGAGTTCCTCTTATCTCTCGCTAGCTGTATTTATTGTTTTCTATGGGCTGGATTGGGTCGCGACCGTGCCACCAACGGCACGTTTGACCACTGAGCTATTTGGTGTACGCAATGCAGGTGTAATTTATGGCTGGATCTTCGCCTCGCACCAACTGGGGGCCGCGACAGCCGCTTTTATGGCTGGCCTGCTGCGCACCTGGTTGGGATCTTATCAGGTCAGCTTTATTTCGGCTGGCTTGCTTTGCCTTTGTGCTTCAGGTATGGTTATTCGTATTGGCCGGAAGCCACGTCTGCAGCAGCCATTGGTAAGTGATGTGCCATCCGCTATGGATGTTCCGCTGGCTGAAAGCATTTAGAGGCCGTTATGCCCATATCACGTCTTCGGCGGTCACAGTATTACTGGTCGGGTCTATGGATTATGTGGAGTGTGCTTATTGGCCTCCTGTTACTATATCCTACACCCGCCCAGGCTAGAAGTTTGCATGCTAGCCTGTTACGTGCGGATCCTGCTGCCAACAGTGTACAGGCTCTTCCACCGTCACGACTACTGTTAGTGTTTTCTGAGCCGGTCCAACCAATTGTCCAGACGATTACTGTGATGACCCCTTCAGGTCAGCAAATTATACATGGGGCGGTAAAGATCTCTGGCAATCAGTTGGAAATGGGGATTGATGCGCGCTCGAAAGGTAGCTATCTTGTCAGCTGGCAGGTGCTTTCGCAGGATACCCAGCCAGTAAGCGGTAAGTATATATTTAGTGTCGGTCAGCCTGGAGGTCCCTGGGCTAATAGCACCGGACAGGAGCAGCTGCCATTCATATATACTGTCCTGCAAGCTGTAGCACAGCTACTGCACTTCCTGGGCTATGCACTTGGATTTGGGGTTCTGGCTTTCCTCTGGCTGATTGTCTATCCACTACAACTGTCAACGGTAGAAGAGATTCAAGATTACCTTTTACGCCTGGCAAAGTATGGTATCGCCCTGCTGGTATTGGCTGAGCCGCTGGCACTGCTGGCGCAGAGTATGGGGCTAACGGCCAGTCAAGGGCTGAGCTTTGATATTATTGGTGGCCTGCTGGCGACTAATTTTGGTTGGCTGCTATCTTTGCGCCTGGGGGCCGCACTTGTACTATGGATTCTGGTGGGAGCTATACAGCAAGGAGCGAAAAAAGGGGTTCGATTGGCCTGCCTGGTGGGTATTTTACTGGCATTAATCGACAGTTTCAGTAGTCATGCCACGGGCTCCCGTGCTCCCTGGATTAGCCTGCTGGCTCATATGGTTCACCTTATCTCAATGGGCCTCTGGATTGGAGGGCTGAGCAGTTTGACTGGCCTCTGGAGGCACCAGAGACTGCTTGCACAAAAGAGTGTGCTGCTAACACGTTTTGGTTACCTGGCGACTACTGCGGTGGCTGAACTCTTTATTTCAGGGGTGATTATTAGCTGGCTGCAGTTTACCAGTATTTCTAATCTCATCACTACTAATTATGGAAGAGTTCTATTAATAAAGCTCATCATTTTTCTCGCGATTTTGTTCATTTTGGCCTTATTCAGGCGTGCAAGAAAACAACCTATTATATACTGGTGGATATTAGAAGAAGTTGCCTTAATAGGAATTCTAATTCTAGCAGGAATTCTTCTTTCTCTTTCTCCTCCCTTATTAACCCGTTAAAAAGGTCTACATTATCATTGCTTGGCTTTTTCGTGCAGGATTCCTCATCATTTAAGATTGCGAATCCTATATATTGCTATTGATTTAATATGCAATAGCCACGAAAGATTAACTAATTATTAAACTTAGTGAATTCGTAGATTATTATGGACTTGACATATAAATCACCATAGGGTACATATGAAGTGGCACATGGCCACCTGGAAAAATCCAGTGAGAGATCCTGATACTTTACGAAAGGACGAATTCGATGTTTAACAGCAAAAATGAGCAGAGCATGGATATCCTGAGTGAGCAGTCATATCCAGAATTTTTAGTCAACATTGATGCCGAGGAATTGTCTGATCAGCAGCTGCAGAAAGTTAATGGCGCCTGGGGCGGCGGCGGCGGATATGGCTTCGGTTTCGGTGGTTGGGGTGGTGGTTTTGGTGGCTGTGGCGGTTGCGGCGGCGGATATGGCTTCGGCGGCTGGGGTCTGGGTAACTTTGGTGGCTGGGGTGGCTGGGGTGGCTGGGGTGGATACGGTGGTTGGGGTAATGGTGGTAATAATAACAATAACGGCGGCGGCGGTGGACACCATCACGGCGGGCATCATCACGGCGGTCACGGCGGCGGACATCACCACCATTAGTCGGTTGTGTGGTCATGCAGCAAAATGCATGACCACACGTACCTATGTTACTCAGGGCGCAGCTACTTCCATGCAGCTGCGCCCTGAGTAACAACCATCATAACTCACCCTGAGCTTGCGGAACATTCATCATTCATCCCTTCAGTGTACAGTTAATATAAACAATTAATATAAACAATAAGCTTGCTCACGTGCTCATATTTTTTTTGCTCCTCATCCCATTTATTTTACTGAGCGCGGTCACCTGGAAACTGATCCATGTTAACCGATACGTCATGGTGCCGCAGTTAGCCGTCATCAAGCGGTATTTTCAAATGTTGTTTCCAGCATACTATGGCTACTCTCTGGTAGCGGGTATGAAGCAATCTAGCCTACACCAATAGACACAAAATGAAGTTCTTTCAGGAGGAACTTTATTTTTGGTCGACTTCTTTTCTCATTTTCATTCTCCATTTTGACTGTTCAAAAGAGTTCAATTTCCTCATTGAATAGCGTTTCATACTGGAATTTTTCGTTATACGAGCGATAGACTTCTGTGTTTCGCTATTAGATCGACATGCTCTGGCAACGATAGATTAATTAATTATTAAATTTAGTGAATACATCAATTATAGTAGACTTGACATATAAATCAGCATAGGGTACATATGAAGTGGCACATGGCCAACTGGAAAATTTCCAGTGGGACTTCCTGATACTTTATGAAAGGATGAACGTGATGTTTAACAGCAAAAAAGACCAGAGCGTGGATATCCTGAGTGAGCAGTCGTATCCAGAATTTTTAGTCAACATTGATGCCGAGGAATTGTCCGACCAGCAGTTGCAGGATGTCAATGGCACCTGTGGTGGTTGGGGTGGTGGATACGGTGGTTGGGGTAATGGTTTTGGCTATGGCGGCTGTGGTGGTGGATACGGTGGTTGGGGTGGTTGGGGTGGTTGGGGTGGTTACGGTGGTTGGGGTCGTGGTGGCTGGGGCCGTGGTGGTCGCGGTCGGGGTGGACATCATCACGGTGGACATGGCGGACATCATCACGGCGGCCATGGCGGACACGGTGGACATCACCATTAATCAGTTGTATGGTCATGAATTAAAGCTTATGACCATACATACGACACTCCAGGTACAAGTTACCTGGAGTGTCGTTGTTGCCCTCAAAAAAATTTTTAGCTGTGTTTTCCGACGAGCGAGAAAATATACCAGTCCCCATAAGTTGATTTATAAAGAAATTTCTTTATAAAGAATTTTATTTTTGGCCATTTTTCCTAATCGATTCCTTCCCTCAATTTACCCTGCTAAAAAGGCCTGCTATCCTTCCAAAATAACTTTTTATATAAAAAATACTTGTTTTTTTGCGTCTATTCTCCCGCTTATCTCTATTAGGTTTATATGTTCAGGTGATAATAGATTAATTTATTATTAAATTTTGATGATCTAAAAATTATAGTAGACTTGACATATAAATCAGCATAGGGTACATATGAAGTGGCACATGGCCACCTGGAGTTTTTCCCGGTAGGACTTCCTGATACTTTACGAAAGGATGAACGTGATGTTTAATCGCAAAACAGATCAACGCGTAGATGTCCTGAGTGAACAGTCGTATCCCGAACTTTTAGCGAAAGTGGATGCCGAGGAATTGACCGACCAACAGTTAGATGAGGTCAATGGTGGTTGGGGCGGTTATGGCGGTTATGGCGGTTATGGTGGGTGTGGCGGTTATGGCTATGGCTTCGGTTATGGTGGTTGGGGTTATGGTGGTTGGGGTTGGGGTCGTGGTTGGGGTCATCGCCGCTTTGGTAGGGGCCGCTTTGGTCATCGTCACGGTGGTCACGGTGGTCACGGTGGTCACGGCGGTCACGGCGGACATCACCATTAATTTGTGGCGCAGCCATGTGATAAATGGCACAACCACGAGCGCCATCACTCTATGGCCTAGCAGGCAGATTGTTTTTCCTGCTTCCGGAGTGGTGGCGTGCTTGTATATTGTGTTTTAGTATTTATGTCAGCTTATCTTTTTTAATTGCGCCGCCGCGATCGCCAATTGCCCCAGACTCAGCCCTCCATCGTTGACAGGAACCTTCTTGTTGAGATAGATTTCAAAGGCATTCTGGTCCAGAACAGTGACCAGCTCTTCTAGTAGTAATTGATTCTGAAAAACTCCTCCTCCTAGAACCACTTTATGTATGCTATCTCTCTTGCGCACCTCTTTACAGGCATCTACTAACAATTGAATAATTGTGCTATGGAAACGGCGGGCGATGGTGGCTGGTTGAACATGCTGCTCTATATCTCTGACAATAGCCTGGATGGTAGGAAGTACCTCCAATTCTGCCGTGAGAGTTGAGATATTATAAGGATAGCTCTGCTGTGGATCTTTACATGTCAGCGCCAGTTGCTCGAGTTCTATCGCAGCCTGTCCTTCATATTGCACCTGTGAACGAATGCCCAGTAAAGCCGCAACCGCGTCGAAGAGACGCCCCAGGCTGGATGTGGCCGGGCAATTCAAGCGCCGCTCAATCATCTGAGCCAGTGTCTTCCAGGTCTGCCGGGGCAATTGCTGGCTGAATGGGATATGTAATCCCTGAAAGTCACTGCCATAAGCGGCATAAAGATAGGCTGCGGCCATACGCCATGGCTGTTTTATCGCTTGCTCGCCGCCTGGTAAAGGCATATAGGCGAGGTGAAAGCAACGCTCAAAACTACATAGATCTGCCTGCAGGATTTCGCCGCCCCAGATCGCGCCATCTGTACCATAGCCAGAGCCATCGGCGGCAATCCCAATTACAGGTTCAGTCAAAGCATGTTCAATCATCGCGCTGGCTATATGTGCATGATGATGTTGCACGCCTATCCTGGGCAGATCAAGTTCTAACGCATAGCGGGTTGCCAGGTAATCAGGATGCAGGTCGTGTACGACAACTGCCGGTTCGATATCAAAGAGGCGTTTAAAATGCTCAATCCCTTCCCTGAAGGAGAGTAGTGTCTCCAGATTTTCCAGATCCCCGATATGATGACTGATAAATGCCTGTTTTTCTTTGGCCAGACAGAATGTATTCTTGAGGTGCGCGCCACAGGCCAGAATAGGCATGAGGACAGGCCAGGGCAACATCAGTGGTTCTGGTACATAGCCACGAGAGCGGCGTAAGAACTGTGGTCCGCTAGCTGTCACTTTAAGTACCGAGTCATCGCAACGCATAAAGATCTCACGATTATGTGCCAGTATCCCATCACTGATAGCAGCCAGGCGTGTGCTGGCATCCTCATCGCGATAAGCGATTGGCTCATCGCTCACATTGCCGCTGGTCATTACCAGTATGACTGGCAGCTCAGGTGCAAAATATTGCTGGCAGGCAGCCAGGAGCAGATAATGGAGCGGTGTATATGGCAGCATTAATCCCAGCGTTTGATGTCCCGGGGCTACGGCGGGAGCTACAATTTGCTGTTCCCTCTTTTTGAGCAACACAATTGGGCGTCGATGCGATTGCAACAAAACAGCTTCTTCATCATTAATCTGGCAGAGTTGGCGCGCGCTATCCATATTAGCAACCATCAAGGCGAATGGCCTGGCCTCACGTTGCTTGCGGATACGTAGCTGCTGGACAGCCTGATCGTTCATGGCATCGCAGGCCAGGTGGTAGCCGCCCAATCCTTTAATCGCCATCACCGCACCCTGAGCCAGATAGGCGGCGGTCCGCTCAATCTCTGTACCACTAGCTGCCACCAACTCAGTAGCTGGTCGCATCTGCAGATAGACGCCGGGCCCACAGCGGGCGCAGGCATCTGGCTGGGCATGGAAACGGCGATCCAGCGGATCACTATACTCACGCTGGCACTGCTCACACATTTGAAAGCCACGCATAGTCGTATTGGCGCGATCATAGGGAACATCCTGGATAATTGTGAAGCGAGGACCACAATTAGTACAATTGATGAAAGGATAATGGAAGCGGCGATCAAGAGGCTCAAAGAGTTCATGCAAGCAATCGGCACAGATAGCGGTATCTGGCGAGATCAAAGTACGCCTTTCGGCCTGGCGCTGGCTCTCAACAATCACAAAGGCATTCTCACCCTGTATATCCATCTGCGTGACCTGCACCTCATCGATCTGAGCCAGCGGAGGAAGTTCAGTCAGCAAGGCTTGTTGAAATGCTTCCAGCGCGGCGAGTGCTCCCTCAAGCTCGATAACCACGCCCTGACTATTATTGAGGACAAAGCCCCCCAATTGCCAGCGCCGTGCTAATCCATACACAAACGGACGAAAGCCTACTCCCTGCACGATTCCCTGCACAAGTACGCGCCATCGTTCTTGCTCCATCCTCACGCTCCTATTCTATATCCTCTATGTCCAACAGCCCTTTGCCCCATTAGTGTACTTTCTCCACGCTACACCCCCCCGATTTGTAACACCAGTATAAACCTACAAAAACCGCCCCCCATCACTACAAATATTCTCTTCAATCCCTTGACTCTCTCCAATCCCTTTACATATATAGATAGCATATTTTTCAGGGGCAACGCCCCTGAAAAATATGCTATCTATATATCTCATCTCCCTTCAGCCGTCAGCGCGAGGAGCAGGAGGCTCGAGATCAAACGGGCGGTGCAGGAGGGCGGCGAGCCCTTCTACCGGGGGCGGGGCGTCCCCGCCCATTTCCTCCCCCTCCTCCCGCTGTAGGTGGGAAAAAGAGAGCTCATGAAAAAAATATATTCAGATGCTCTGAATATATTTTTGCTTTTTATCTTGCAGAGGCAAGACATAGCAATTATCGGGCGAAAATGTCATCACGATAGATTGTGCTACAAACAGATCCCGCGCCTGTTGATTTGAAACATCAACCGTAACCAGCTCATCGTTCGCTGTCTTCACCATGAAGCGTGTAAATGGACCAAGAAATGTGCGCAATTGAATAATACCAGGTATATGATTGTGCGTTGCCAGCGGCCCTGCTAACTCGGGCTCATCCTGATCATGGATCGCGATCTGCTCTGGGCGAACCAGGATTAAGATTGCATCTCCATCCTGAAAATCTTCCGGCTGCGCAGCAACATAGAAGTCCTGTTGCTTAACCTGGCATTTTCCCTGACTTGCCGAGATAACAGTTCCCTCGAAGCGATTACTGACACCCACAAAAGTGGCTGTAAAGACGGTCTGAGGCTTGCGATAGATCTGCTCTGGATTATCCAACTGCTCAATTTGGCCTTTAGACATCACTGTGATGCGATCTGAGATCGAGAGGGCCTCTTCGTACAGAAAGCAGCATTGCCAGCACACAGAATAGCGTGAGGAAAAAGCTTAGAATGGTTAAAGAGGCTGCCTTATGGGGATCACTCTGCCCTGTCACATTTAGATAGATCGGGAAGGAGGCGATATTAAAAAGGTTGGCCAGCGTGAACTCTCCCATTGCCGTCGAGAAGGTCAGCAATGCCGCGCTGATAACACCGGGTAAGATACTGGGAAGAATAATCGTGGCAAAGGTTCGCGGCGCCGGGTTGGGGGCGTGGAGTGGGTGGTTGCGGCCGCCCACTCCACACCTGAAAGATGTACATTCTCTGGACGGACATTAAATAGCCCTGATATTTATACCTGCGTTTGAGCGCCTGTGGCGCTCAAGGAGTATTCTTGTGTGGTGCAAAAAGTACGCAAGCACACTTTTTGCACCACACAAGAAAAAAAGCCCGGGCGCGCCAGCGCACGTCCGCGTAAGAGCGGCACGCTTCCCAGGATGATGGCAGTAAGACACATACTAAAAAAGTGTGGGAACGCTCACTCTGAAGTTAGCGTTCCCACACTTTTTTATTGTCGCAGTACCCCATCTTTTAATGACGATTACAACTCTTAGTCAAGGTAATCCTGTAAATGATGGGTCATGCTCAACTGGCGCAGTTTGCGCAGCGCCTTCGCCTCAATCTGACGAATCCGCTCACGCGTTACATTGAATGTTTTCCCAACTTCTTCCAGGGAATGGCTCTGACCATCTACAAACCCGAAGCGGATCTGAATGATCTTGCGCTCACGCTCTGACAGATTTAAGAGAACTTTATTGATCTGCTCTTTAAGCAGTTGACGATCAGCCCCCTCAGTCGGTGTTGCGGTTGTCTCATCCTCGACATAGTCGCCCAGGCTACGATCGCTATCCTCGCCAATCGGGGTCTCCAGGCTAACGGGGCGCTGGTTCACATGGATAATCTCAAGCACCTTCTCGGTTGAGATGCCCATGCGGTCCGCGATCTCCTGTGGGGATGGCTCACGGCCCAGCTCCTGCACTAACGAGCGGCTGACGCGGCCCATGCGATTGATCGTTTCCGCCAGGTGCACTGGGAGGCGAATGGTACGGGCCTGATTGGCAATCGAACGGCTCACAGCCTGGCGAATCCACCAGGTTGCATAGGTGCTGAACTTATAGCCCTTCGTATAGTCGAATTTATCGACCGCACCGATCAGACCGGTATTGCCTTCCTGGATCAGATCCTGCAATGACATACCGCGGCCAGTGTACTTTTTAGCGACGCTTACGACCAGGCGCAGATTAGCCTCGATGAGGTGGCGGTGGGCTTCATTTGCCCTCTCCATGATCATGCGATCTGGCATGATTTGTAAGCGCTCTGCACGCAGGCGCTCAATTTTACCACGCTCAATAGCCTGGGCCAGACGTACCTCTTCTTCAGCTGTCAGCAGGGGTGCACGACCAATCTCACGCAGGTACATTGCAACCGAGTCGTCAACTTCGCTGGTACCAGCAACCAGTAAGCTATGTCCCTTTAGATGAGTATCGAGTTGAACATCTTCTTCGAGATCTTCATCCTCTTCGTCCTCTTCTTCCAGGAAAACTTCTCTATCTATTTCAGCATCATGAATATCACTCATTGCCTCGAAATCGGGAACCATCTGCATGTCATCAACCTCAAATGGCAGCGATGGTGTGGTCCCCTCTTTATGTTGTTCTTTAAGCATAGTCGCCATAGGAATCTCCATTATATAGAATAAGTACTGCGTATAAATACATGTAGATGTGATATTCAAGCCAGATGGACTGGTCTGCACTCTCTAGCACAGGTATTAGTAATGATAGACGACCGACATTGGAAAAAACTTAAAAGCATGCTTTAAATAAGCAACCAGAAACGTCGTCGGAACGACTAGCTGATTGGCAGCCTATCTGATTGTAAGGCCAGCCTGATAAATACGGCTGGCTTTGAGCAGCTTGACTCGTCTGACTTCATTGGCAATTACAGTAAGCGTATCGTATAAGTGAACGAGCGTTGTCGGAGAAATCTAGGAGTGTGTTTTCAACATCTTGCCTACTTCACGCACATACAGCGGTGTTATCTCTTTATTTCTATCTATGATAACACATTTCTGTGCTTTTATCTTCCCATTTCATACCTCTATTTGAATTTGGGCCTGGGGGTAGCCTTCAGGGGAACCTGCTTAAACAGGGCATTCCTGATTACTACGAAAAAAATTATGTCCCCGGCGGCCTCAAATTTTCCTGCGCTCGTCTTATCTTTACTACGGACTACCCCTATGCAATGTAACAAAGAATAGCCACTGGAAAATGTACCACTACAATATATCTATCTGGTAGTAGCCCTCTCCAATGTATGCAATACATACCCACTGCTCACTATCCTGCAGGATGGAGCATTAGTCCTATGTAGAGGAGCGGGCATCGTGCCATTCTGTCAAGTTCTTAGAGCTCTTGTGTGCGGAAATCGAGCGCCTGGCAGGCTGCTCAATTAGCTTGAAAAAAGCCCTGTTTGAGAACGTGAAAGGTCGTAGTAAAAATCGTCTATGTCCGTCTAACATTTCGAGAGTGCGAAGCGTACAGTTCGGACTGACCTTGAATGTGACAAATTCTCCTGCGATTATACCATATCGATTGGAAAAATGAAGGTAATCGACGGCGCTACTAGTATTTTTGGCCTATTGGATCTGGCATTCAGGCACCCCCTCTTATCTCCTGGCGACTATGATTATAGGTCGAAATGTATTTAATTGATTTTTTAGTAATAAAGAACTATATTGTATATTAAGGGATTAAGTTTATGCTGTCTGTATAAGTTGTTTAAGCCGGTAATAGATAGGGATGATGGGAAGGGAGAGTCTTTATGACAGATAATGTGCGGCTCCGCCGCTTTAGCGCGGATGCGCCCGATGCTCAGGGTTATCAGATCAATCGTCTCCATGGTAAATTTCCAAACCAGCCGTTTCGTTCGCTGCCCCAACCTACTGGAAAGCCCCCTTATCATGTGAATCTAGAAGAGATTCTGCCTGCACAGGCCGTTCAAGACATGATTGCCGCCAGGAAAATGGTCTTCCATACTGCTGGTGATACTGGCGGTGTGAAAAGTCCGGCGGATCAGCAACTGGTGATTGATCATATGGAGAATGATTTCCAGGTTGCTGATCCACTTGAGCGCCCTGCCTTCTTTTACCATCTCGGCGACGTCGTCTATTATTATGGGGAAGAGGATCAGTATTATTCACAATTTTACGAGCCAAACGCCCATTATTCCGCGCCCATTTTTGCTATTCCTGGTAATCATGATGGCGATTTGATCGATACGTCGGTCCCATCCCTGCAGGCCTTTGTCACCAATTTTTGTGCGCGTGAGGCCCAGATTGCCCCTTCTTCAGGCGATGCGCCACGTGACACGATGACACAGCCGAATGTCTACTGGACCTTGAATACGCCTTTTGCTACGTTTATTGGCCTCTATACCAATGTGCCTGAAGGTGGCGCGCTGGATGCGACCCAGATTAACTGGTTCCATAATGAATTGACGCAAGCCCCTACCGATAAAGCTTTGATTGTGGCCATGCATCATCCCATCTTCTCGGCCGATAAGCATCACTCCGGGAGCCAGTATATGGAAGGTATCCTGGATGATGCCATGCAAGCCACTGGTCGCATACCACAGTTGGTGTTGACGGCGCATGTGCATAACTATCAGCGTTTTAGTCGCCAGTACAATAACAAGCTGATCACTTATCTGGTCGTAGGAGGAGGAGGCTACTGGAACCTGCACCATATGCTCGACTCCATTAAAAATCCGCCTACCCCGATCGACCTACCCTTTCCCCTCCCCGATCGCAGCGATGTCAGCCTGAACATGTTCTGTGACGACCGGCACGGATACCTGAAAATGAGCATCACGCCAGATAGCATTGCGGGCGAATACTATACCGTCCCACGGCCACAAGAATCCTGGAGCGCGCCCGCCTCCCTGCTCGATCAATTCTCAATTTCACTCACGTAATCGCATCTCTGATCGCAAATGCAATCAGAAAGATCATTCCCATTAGAAGAAAAAGCAAAATATTAAAGAAAAGCAAAACATGTACGTGTGGGGGCTTGCCCCCGCTTTTAACCTTTCCGCATGATAAAGCAACAATAAGAATTAAAAGCCACTGTCTGATCCGGTGCATAGCATTATTATTGTTGATTTTTCGAGCAGGTAGGGTAGAAGCGGGGCAAGCCCCGCACGTACATTTTGGTTTATTGTTCGTTTGCGCTGGGGGCATTATAATGAAGAGTATAGATAATTGAATATTTGGATAAAATATTTTGTATTTTATGACAACCAGGGAAGGGATAATCAGCGTATGGATATGTCCGCGCGCATACAGGAGGCACTGGCCACGATTGCTCAGGAAGAGCAGGTGCGTATTATTTATGCCTGTGAGTCGGGGAGTCGGGCCTGGGGAATTGCCAGTCAGAATAGTGATTATGACGTGCGTTTTCTCTATGTGCGACCCCAGAATGATTATCTGCGGCTTGATATGCCGCGCGATGTTATTGAGTTGCCGATTGTGGATGATCTGGATATCAATGGCTGGGATATCTTTAAAGCCTTGCGCCTCTTGCGCAATTCGAATCCACCTTTGCTAGAATGGCTCTTCTCACCGATTGTGTACCAGGAGAGCTCTATTTATGTGGAGGCGTTGCGCGACATTGCGCGACGCTTGTATTCTCAAACATCGATTTTTTATCATTATAGTAATATGGCCTATCGCAACTATCATGCCTATATTGAGCAGAAAGATAGTGTCTCGCTCAAGAAATATCTCTATGTGTTGCGTCCAATCATTGCATTATTGTATTTGCAGCAACATAGTAAGCTGGCTCCTACCAGTTTCATCCAAACGATGGCCGCTGTCCAGTTTCCTCAAGAGGTGCGCGTGCGTATTGAGCAGTTGCTTGTACTGAAGCAGGCTGGTGAGGAGATGGGTATGGGCGATGCCGATCCGATGCTGAATGCATTTATTGTTGAGCATCTGGATCGCTGGCGCGATCCTTCTTTTAAGCAGCAGCAGCCTAAGAGCTCCTGGAAAGAGCTGGATGGGTTGTTACTCTCCATCTTGAATGAGGCCAGGGAGGTTACAGCGGAACGCTAGTCTTCTGTTCCTGCTGGCGTCTCTGTCTGCATCGATGGTGGCAGATTGCCCAGTGTTTCGCCATTATGGGCAAAGTAGTCAATGACGAATTGGCGGAACTGGCGCACAGCCAGCGAGAGATAGCGTTCTTCGGACCAGGCCAGCCCGATTGTGCGCTGACAGATCGGTTCCTCAATGCGTAGTATACTGAATGATGGGTCTGGTTGCTGGATAATGGTCTGCCAGCTTACCGCTGAGCTAAAGGTCATGCCCAGTCCGGCCCTGACCAGTCCACGAATGGCGGCTGGCTCATCCCCTTCAAAGATGATTTTTGGCGTAAAGCCAGCCTGCTGGCAATATTGATCGGTGATGTCGCGCAATCCATAGCCAGGCTTGACGCTGACAAAGGCATCGTTAGCTACCTCGCTCAGCTTTATGCTGCTGCGTGCGGCCAGGCGATGGTTGCCAGGCACGATCAGAAAAATCTCTTCGGTCATCAGTGAGATCCAGTGGATGCCAGGCTGTGTGATAGGTGGCGAGGCGAGGCAGAGGTCGATTTCGCCACGTTCCAATTGATCGATCATGGCCAGATTGGGCTGTTGAAAGAGGCGAAAGCTGATATCCGGATACTGGGCGCAGAAGACGCTCAGGATCTCTGCCAGCAGATTGACGTTGGCCGTGCCGATAGCGATTGAGCCATGTTCGAGTCCGGCCATATCTTGCAGTTGCCGTTTCCCTTCATCTAGCTCGAAAAAAGCGCGCTCAACCTGCTGTAGAAATATCTTGCCAAATTTATTCAAGCGTATCTGGCGACCGTGGCGATCAAAAAGTGGTACACCCAGCTCTTTCTCTAAGTGCGCAATCATTTTACTTAGCGAAGGCTGTGCGATCGTTAGCTCCTCTGCCGCACGCGTCATATGCTCATGCCGTGCTACCGTCTGAAAGTAGCGTAATTGTAATAAATCCACCTCTCCTCCTTCCCCATTTTTTCTCTCCGTCCTTCCGGAGGAAAGCGGGGTGCCGGGCGGCAGCCCCTGATGGAGTGTGATGGCAGGCATGTTGGGGGCATGCCAGTCCTCGTAATCCTGCTATGAGTCATCCCGGATTTTTCAAAAATCCGAAAAACGGGTTTTGCGCTCCTAATGCGGGAGGTGCAGGAGGGCGGCTAGCCCTCCTGCCGGGGTCTGACACAAATCTAGTTGATTCGAAAGGAGGGAAGCGAGTTGCATTCCCTGCAACACGTTCTGGATATACATCCACCCCAACCACAAGGTTTTCCATCCAGGTGGGCCATCGCCTTTGCGACCCAAGTAGCCACCATGACGTGCAATGCCATGCCAGCATTGCTGCACCGTCATGGTTTTTGCTGGATGCCCACTCAAATGAGCCACCACCAGGACAATATCAGTGGGTATCACTGCCCGTGCCAGCTCGTCAGGACATTGACGCGAAAGCACACGCAATTGCAACAAGCGCACGGCAATGGGGGCAATGATGCCCAGCAACGTTCGCAACCCCTCGTAATCCCGAATCTCTCGTTCTTCCATATGGCATCCCGTCTTGAGACCTTGGTGATAGTCCTCAACAATCCAACGCCTGCGATACCACTCGACCCGCTCTTGGGCTTGAGTTGCCGTGTGGGTGGGGACCGAGGTCAACAAGATCCAGTCCAAGGCTTCAACCCCTTCTGGGGATCAGGTTCCCACACACGGATGACCCAGATCACCAGCGGACGCCACTGGTTGGCTTCCCGTGTGCGGGGAGGCAACAGACGCACGGGCTGCCAACTCACGGCCAAAAGGGCCTTGCGGGCCGGGTGTTTCTGGCTACTCTTGAGTTCCAGCCACATGCTCGACCGAATGGGCATCTGCTTGACCACCTCCAGCAAATGCAGCGTGGGGCTACGATGATGATGCGATCGTGGGGGCACCGGTGTCTCTCCTTGTTCCACCAACAGATCAATACAGCGATCTTCATAGGCCCGGACGAGAAAATCACACCCCTGCTCTCGACATTGGCGCATGAACGCAAAGATGTCACTGTAGCGGTCGCCCATATGAATCCATTGACTGCCAGCAGGAGGCGAGCCCAGGATGCGCACACTGCGCTCCCATACCTCCGATTCCCGTTCGCGTTTCCAGCGTTGTTGCTTGCTCTCTTTCTCAGGGGCTGGCTGGCGCAAAAAGGGTTCTTGATGAGCCAATCCCAACAACTGATCGTGCTGAGGTACAACAGCCAGGACGCTTTGCAACAGAAAGCCGTGATGCGTTCCGTTGCCAATGGGCCCCAGTCCACGCGTCGTAGGATGAGCCTGGTAATCCATCTCTGTGGTATCCTGAATCAACAAGACCTGTGCCTGCTGGTGGCATGCTTGCCGTGTGTGTTGCAGGTGGGGAGCAACCAGATGTTCATACGAGGTATGCGACGAATGCACAAATCGATAGGCCGCTTCCAAGCCCGCCGGGCTCAACACACCGGGCAGAGACGCTTGTGGATGCTGCGCAAGGTGGAACGCAAGATCGACGGCACGCTGCACACGACGTGGATCGCCCAGTTGGACCGAGCCAAAGGTGGCTTGAGCCCACTGCTGAGACGACAACAAGATTGCTGGAGACAACATCACCTTCTCCTTTCTTTTCGTTCTTGGTCGTTCCAATGGCATGTGCACCAAGAACCGTGGTTTTTCTGCTTCCACGATTCAACGACTAAAAATGTGATAAAAAGTCAGGCCGGGGTGCGGGGTGTCCCCGCCACCCCGGCAGGGAGGACCCTGCACCCCCGGTTTTAGGAGCTTTTTCAAAAGTTTGGGATGAATCATAAGAGCCCCCCATTTCCCTCTCATAGCCTAAAACGAATGAATATATAGAAAATTATATATTGGAAATTATCAATATTCAAGGGTATGCTTTAAAGAGTAACAAAAACGCACGTTTTTATTACTCCCTTCTTAATCCCGCGTTAAGCGCACAAACCAAAAAAAGTTAATTAGCTATTATCCCCTGTCTGAATGAAAAATGTGGAGGAGACACGGTGTGGTGTGGGTGATACATACAGCGTGGTATGGAGTAAAAAGGATAAAATATGTCTCAAACAATGGTCCCAAGGTCTGCTCGTCCTATTGGTCCTAACTACAAATGGATTGCGTTGTCCAATACAACGCTTGGTATGTTGATGGCCACCATCAACTCTAGTATCGTTCTGATTTCATTGCCTGCTATCTTTACAGGTGTTGGCGTCAATCCTCTGGCTCCCGGTGAAACCAATTATCTACTGTGGATGCTGATGGGGTATATGATTATCACTGCCACCCTGGTTGTAACCTTTGGTCGTATTGGTGACATTTATGGGCGCGTCAAACTGTATAATCTCGGCTTCGCCATTTTTACGCTTGGTAGTATTCTCTTATTCCTGACCCCTGGTTCTGGCGATAGCGCAATCATCTTGATGATTTTATTCCGCCTCGTACAGGGTGTGGGCGCTGGCTTCTTGATGGCTAACAGTACCGCTATTTTGACGGATGCCTTTCCCGCCCATCAACGAGGCATGGCCCTGGGTATTAACCAGATGGTAGCGATCCTGGGCTCGATCCTCGGTTTGATCGTGGGTGGTGTGCTCTCCGTGATCAGCTGGCGCTATGTCTTCCTGGTTAGCGTGCCTTTTGGTATCCTTGGTACTATCTGGGCCTATTTGAAGCTGCGCGAAACCTCGGCGATCAGCTCGAAGAAGCAGGGCATCGACTGGTTAGGAAATGTCACCTTCTTCCTGGGTCTCACTATTCTGCTAATCGGTATGACCTACGGTATCGAGCCATATGGCACCTCTGCTATGGGCTGGGGTAATCCAATGGTGATTGCTGCCCTGGTGATCGGTGTTGTGCTGCTGGCCGCCTTTATCTGGATCGAGATGCATGTTGCTGATCCGATGTTCCAGTTATCACTGTTCAAAATTCGTGCTTTTACTACCGGCAATATCAGCGGTCTTCTATCCGGACTGGCCCGTGGTGGTCTACAGTTTATCCTGATCATCTGGTTACAGGGTATCTGGCTGCCACTGCACGGCTACAACTTTGAGGACACCCCACTGTGGGCTGGCATCTACATGTTGCCGCTGATGATTGGTTTTGTGATCATGGGACCGCTGAGCGGCTGGCTCTCTGATCGCTTTGGTGCTCGCATCTTCTCTGCGGTAGGTATGTTCCTGCAGGCTATCGGTTTTGTCTTGCTTACCTTATTGCCAACAAACTTCGCATATCCCGGCTTTGCCGTCATCCTGTTTGTAATGGGTGTCGGACAGGGCATGTTCGCCTCGCCGAATACAACCGATATTATGAATAGTGTACCGGCTTCCGCCCGTGGTGCTGGATCTGGTATGCGTAGCACTTTCCAGAATGCTGCAACTGTTATCAGTATGGGTATGTTCTTCAGCATTGTAACGGCTGGCCTGGCGGCCTCACTGCCCAGCGCCCTGTTCAATGGTCTGTCGCAAGCGGGCTTACCTGCCAATGTAGCGACCGGTGTCGCGCACCTGCCACCTGTCGCGGCCCTCTTTGCAGCCTTCCTGGGTTTCAATCCAATGAAAACCATGTTGCCACCGGCAGTCCTCAATAGTCTACCCCAGGCCAGCCAGGCCAAACTATTGGGTAAGAGCTTCTTCCCGAATCTGATTTCTGGCCCCTTTGTGGATGGTTTGCATATTGCCTTCTATATCGCGGCCGCCATGTGTCTGGTTGCTGGCTGTGTCTCACTGATCCGTGCGCAGCGCGCAATGGTTAATCCCGGCCAGATCGAACATCTTGAAGTGGTTGCTCCCGAGGTTGAGGCCGTCGCGGAGCTGGCAGGAGAGCAGTAGACACCTCACTTTCTCGCTTCCTTCACGTGTGTTCGTGCTGTCTTATTGGAAGGGAGTCGCTGGAGAAATCTCCAGTGGCTCCCTTTTTTTGTTGCTGCGCAAGCATTCTACTGGCTAACATCCCTGCCTATTTATACATAAGTATAGACATTTTTTCCTTGACACCGGAAATTCCACTTATTAGACTTAACAGTACTGAATATATTTCGATGAGGAAATTGATTCAACAAGATGGTGCTTCCCTTCTGTGATGATAAATCCTCCATTGTTTCTGAGATAGACTGTGTACTATTTCCCTTGCCTGCAATTGAATTTGTGTCGATACGCTAAGCATGGATATATCCAGCTGCCCTGGCTTTTCTGGCTGAAGCACTGAAAAATTGTGCTTCAGGCGCAATAGTCTTTGCAGGTGGTGATATGAAAGGAGAAAGTCGTTCAATGTATTTAGAGACTTTTAGGCTGCAGGGGCGTGTGGCATTAGTGACTGGTGGTAATCGGGGGCTGGGCCTGGTGATGGCGCAGGCTTTAGCGGAGGCGGGCGCGGATGTGATTGTGACGAGTCGTCAGCGCGAGCGGGCCGAGGAGAGCGCCGCCCATATTGCCAGAAACTCCAGTAGCCGCGCACTGGGCCTGGCTGTGGATGTGACTCAGTCGCAAGAGGTTGAGTCGATGGTGCAGACTATTATCAAGGACTTTGGGCATATCGATATCCTGGTCAATAATGCCGGGATCAATATTCGCAAGCCCCTGGAGTCATTTGATGAGGAGAGCTGGGACCTGGTCCAGGCTACCAATCTCAAGGCTCCTTTCCTCTGTACAAAGGCTGTGGCCCCTTTTATGAAAAAGCAGCAGTATGGACGCATCGTCAATGTGGCTTCCATGCTGGGTCAGGTGGCATTGCCTGAACGGAGCGCCTACTGTTCCAGTAAAGGTGGTGTGATCCAGTTGACCAAAGTACTGGCCCTGGAGCTAGCCTCCTACAATATCACCGTCAATGCGTTATGTCCGGGACCCTTTGCCACCGAGCTGAATACGCCTGTATTGAATAATCCCGAGGCTAACCAGTTTTTTATCAACCATACGGCCCTGCATCGTTGGGGCGGCCAGAAGAATTGGGTGGAGCGATCATTTTCCTGGCCTCCGATGCTTCTAGTTTTATGACTGGCTCGGCGCTTACGGTGGATGGCGGCTGGACAGCCGAATAAGCTCTTTCAGGTACGATGAAAGCGAGGTTGGTATGCGTGTTGGACTTTCCGTTTATGGCACGACATTTAGTATGGGGGTGCATCCCGCTGCCGGGCGTCCGACGTTGCGCCCACAGCAACTGATGGATCAGGCTATCGCCCTGGACCTGCAGGGTGTTGAATTGCCCTTTGTCTTTCTGGATGGTGCCGATATTGAGGCGCTCAAACAATATGCCCAGGAGCGCCAACTCTTTATTACCCTCGACACTTATGGCTTTGACCCTGAGCATCTCGGTCAGGTACTCGAACTGGGGGCACGCTTAGGCGCCGGCACTGTGCGCACCCTGGTGGGAGGTGCCCGACTGGGAGGTGACCGTCGTGAAATGGTGGGGCATTGGCAAGATTATTTGCAGCAGGCCCTGGCAGGCTTGCGGAAGGCAACCGTTGTAGCTGAACGCCTGGGCATCAATCTGGCCGTAGAGAACCACCAGGATATTGCTTCAGAGGAGCTGCTCTGGCTATGCACCACCATTGATTCTCCACAATTTGGCATTACCTTTGATACCGGTAATCCCCTGGCCACCGCTGAGGAGCCGATAGACTTTACGCGGCGGATCGCTCCATATGTTAAACATGTGCATCTCAAAGACTATTGGATCTACCTGAGCGAAGAAGGCTATCGCCTGGTTCGCTGTCCGCTGGGGCAGGGCGTGATTGATTTTCCAGCCATGCTGGAGATTCTGGACCAGACCGGGCGTGAGATCACGAAGGTAGTCGAGCTGGGTGCCCTGGAGGGGAGGCATGTGCGCGCGCTGGCCGATGATTACTGGCTTGAATATCCACCGCGCTCCGCCTCACAATTTGCCCATGTCTGGCGCTTCGTACAGGACCATGCCCGGCCAGCAGGTGAGTGGAGGACCCCATTTGAGCGCGGCGAATCAGTGGATGCCGTGGTGGCCTACGAACAGCGCCAGTTGATCTCAAGCCTGGCCTATCTGCAAGGTGTATTTCGTATAGCTGAAAAACAGCTGGATGGGCATGCTTGATGAAGTGGGATTGAAAATGATGTCATTGTTGATAGCATGAAAGAGGTTTAACGCATGGCTGCAGAAGATCTCACAGGAAAAGTCGCCCTGGTTACCGGTTCCAGTCGTGGGCTGGGTCGCCATTATGCTCTCCACCTGGCACGTGCGGGTGCGGACGTGATTATCCACGACGTTACTACTCAGGCCGCCTCCGAGTTTGGCGAGGCGCCTTCTGGCCAGGCCGTGGTCGAGGAGATCCAGGCCCTGGGGCGCAGGTCGGCCTTCTTTACCGCGGACCTGACGGATGCCGGGCAGGTAGAAGGTTTTGTGGCCCAGGCACTGGAAAAACTGGGCCAGATTGATATCCTGGTCAATAACGCGGGTGGTGATATCGGCGCCCACACGCCGCGTCCAGAGCCCAATGATGCCCTGGATATTGATCCAGCAGATATTCGTTCGGTAGTTGAGCGCAACTTATTGACGGCGATGTTTACCTGCAAGTATGTTGGGGTCCATATGCGTGAGCGTGGCAGCGGCAAGATTATCAATGTCGGCTCGGCCGCCGGACATGTAGCGGCCCGTAGCGGAATTATTTATGCCGCGGCTAAGGCGGGTATCTCTCACTACACCCGTTGCCTGGCTGAGGAATTGCGCCCATTTGGCGTTAACGTCAACTGCCTCTCGCCGGCACCCACTTACACCGGGCGCTTCCTGGCCACACGCAGCGTTGGCAGCGAAGAAGGACTATCCAGACTACAACGTATCGCGCAGCCAGAAGACATGGCCAAAATCGTCTTATTCCTGGCCGGTTCCCAATCAGACATTTTGACCGGCGAAACCATCGTCTGCTGGTTCTCCTGATCGTTGTACGTGCGGGGCTTGTCCCAATACCGTTGAGATACGAAGCATTTGAGCTCAGAACCATGGGATTGGAGCCTGTCCCCTTTTACCCTCTCTGCACGAACAGGCAGCAAGAAAGGCGATGCGCATAGGTTCGGCCCTCAGCGGCCGATTGCCGCCCCGGTAGGGCGGCCCGGTATCCTCACCACGCGGTTGCTTATCTCTGACACCTCGGCCCACGCGGTGCCCAAGTACGGACCATGCTTTTGGGCACCGCGTGAAGGAAAGAATCCATGCCATGAGGCACCCCAGCGCTGGGATACGGGGCCGCCGGCTCTGCGGAGGGCGGCAATCGGCCGCAGAGGGCCGAACCTATACCATTCTTTTCTCTTGCTGCCTGGTTATTCAATGAAGCTTATTTGTGTTTATGGATGTATATATGGCGCTACGATCTGGCGTTCTCGGCTCAGGCCATTCCATTCGTCGGGATTGGGTCCATCATAAATGAGTGTGTAGGGACCCGAAAAGCCGGCTGCGCGGGTGATGTCCAGGCAGCGAATATAGTCGTCGCTGTCCAGTTCATCGTTGGTTGAGAAATGGGCTTTGGTGTGGCAAGACTCAGCATAAGGGGCAATGGAGGTCAGGTCCTCATACTTGGTCGGGCCAGACCAGTTGCCGAAGTCAAAGCAGAGTCCGAGGCGTCCCTCTAACTGCTCAAATACCGTGTGGATGGCGGTTGGCTGGGAAAGCAGGCCGAACCAGTTTTCCGTCATCAAGCGAACGCCCTGACCTTCGGCCGTATCTGCCAGCTGGCGCAATCCATGCACACTGGTCTGTAAATTCTCGGCTGTAGGCTCTGACTTGCCAGCGATCACACGCGATCTTTTGGCTCCCAGCTGTCCCGCTACTCCAAGCCAGGAGCGGATCCAGGCCAGGTCGCGCTCGGCATGTTGGGGATGGGTGATATCACCTGCATCTACCAGGAGCGAGAAGAGCTCAATCTTTTCATGTTCCAGCGTGGCTCGTAGTTCGCTAAGGTAGCCTGCATCCAGACTGGGTAGATGAAAGTGACAGATCTCCAGGGTTGAAATACCAAAAGCTGCCAGACGTGCTGGCAGCTCTAGCAGCGAAAGTTGTCCGTTTTTACCTACTGACTCCAAGATGGATTTTTCAGCGTCGGGACCGTAGACCGAGTAGTCTCCCAAAGTGCGATGTAAGCTCCAGGTAGAGACAGAGAAACGAAGGGGACTGATAGATTTGTCTATGGGCGTCATGCCGCATCTCCTTTGATCGATAGACTGGGAGGAAAAGTTCCTTTGCATTTCTTCTGTCATTAACTTACTGATGGGATTGAGAAAGCTTGTGAACTTTTCCCTACAATTGTTCTCTGTACCATTGTAGCTTATTCTGACACTATTTGCAGGAAGAAAGAGTCCGATCAGGGCTCATCAACTGGATTTTCTCTCTCATCCGGATCTGTATCTGGAGCGCTGGTCTCTTCGCGCAGTATTTCAGGTACCTCTTCCGTAGCATGGGCCCTGGCTGCTGCTTCGATAGTTTTTCGGTGCTGATTCAGCCAGCTGAGAAAATCAATTGCCTCATGAGGCGAGAGGGTCAGGCGACATCCTTCACCGGTGATGGCAAGCATCCCCTGGTCATGCAACTCCACCACATGCTTTCCTAAATCGCGTGTGCTCATTGCATATTCCTTTCTATCAAGAAAATATGGATGATGATCAAAGACAATCGTCAGCACCATCGTCACGGCTATCTCCAACGCTATAAAGCTACAGCGGGAAGGAAGAACGCAATGCGAAGACCGTCCTATCAATACTATATACCATGTTTCCTTATACACGTACATGCATACTCATCCGTTGCAGTATATTGTGATCTGGTTAGCGTATGTGTTCCGCTTTCAGGTGTTTGTTAAAGAAATTGAGTGTGAGCCGGTAGATGGTTTGCCAGCTGTCTGGCAGGTTGGAGTACATGTGATTTTCGCCCTCGATCGGATGCAGCGTAACCTCTGCCTGTGCCTGAGTGAGGGCCGTATAGAGCTCTTGTGCTTGATTGAATGGAACGATATCATCCTTTGTGCCATGTATAATGAGAAATGGAGGCAGCTTTCCCGGCTGAATATAGCTAATAGGATTGGCTCGTCGGGCCAGTTCTTTGTTTTCTTGTAGCGGTGCGCCAATCAAACGGGCCTCCGGTGAGCCAGGATCGTTATGTGTGCCACCCATTGTTAGCAGATTACTCGGGCCGCTCAGGTCAACCACTGCCTGCACATTGCTGGGATAGGAAAACTCGCTATCGATGCCCTCTAATTTGCGCGCGTAGGCGGATGTTCCTATAAAGGAGGCCAGGTGGCCACCGGCCGAGTGTCCCCAGACACCGATCCGTTCGGGATCGATATGATATTGGGCAGCATTGGCTCTCAGCCAGCGAATAGCGGCCTTTACATCCTGCAACTGGGCAGGAAAAATAGCCTGACCACTTAAACGGTACTGTACATTGACGGTGAAGAAGCCCTGGGCCGCTAGAAATGCATTTTCTGTTCCAGTATGATCTCCGCCCTCCCAGCCACCCCCGTGGATATATACAACCACTGGCATGAGCTCAGCGGGCAGTGGATCAGGCTGAATGATATTTAGATAGAGTGGTATACCTTCCGCACGTGTATAGAGTACGTCTGGAATGCTTTTAGTAGCATAATTGTGGGTGTATGGCTGTTCTGACATAGAATTTATCCAATCTTTACTAATAACATGCATCTGCTTTGATTGAGCTGACGTCTTTACAATTATATAAGTAGTAAACGAAAGGACGTAAGGATGCAGATGAACATTGCACTACTTCATGATTTTATCGTGCGCCCGGTTCTGCTGGAAGATGCTGAGAATGTGGTGGGTTTACTGGCCGCCATCGCGTATGCTGAAGATTCTCAGCAGCTTGAGCCGCTCGCTACGCTTGATGCTAGCTCTGAACATGCTATTGTGGCTATCCAGGCATTCTGGCATAGCCTGGACCTGGCGCATGATACGCAGGTCGTTGTGACGCCCGATGATGTGATCGTTGGCTACATTGATGTGAAAAAAGTTTTTGCCGATGCCGAGCACACAAGCCAATGTGTAAGGATTCATCATGTGTCGGGTGTGCATCCCGCGTACACCGGTCGCGGTATCGGCACCTGGTTGCTGCGCTATGCTCAGGCTTGGACACAGCAGCATGCAGGTGGTGAGCCGATGCGCATCGTGGCCTGGCTTCAGCATAATAATGAACGCGCGCGGCGCCTCTTTACACGCGAGGGTTATGTCTGCAAAGGAGATCATGCCTACGAGGCGGTACAACTGGATGTGCATGTGAACAAGCGCCTGGTCAGTCAATATGATCTCTATGGCAAAGTTATTACCCCCGATGCGCTCACCTTTCTTTGTGAAGGCACAAAGAATATAACCTTATAAAGCCTTTCCCTGAAATTTGTGAAATATAGTAGCCGCCCCGCAGCATATTTGTTTGAGGACTTACAAAAACCTTCGTTTATGATTACCGGATTAGCACTCGAGAATTAGAACTGCTAAATATGGGAATAATTGGATTCAGGAATGTGTTTTTATAAGCACTTAGCAATCTCGTCAAAAGAATGCTAAAGTCGGGAATAAAAGAACCCGAGCGATCGTTAATATAAGTGAATTAGCAGTGAAGATTTGAGAGTGCTAATGCTTTCCCGCACTGCTAAGGGAAGATCGAAAAATTCCTAAAAGGGATCCTGCAAGAGGCAGTTTCCCTGCTACATATAAATGATAAAGTTAGGAGCATACATATAATGAAATGTGAACGCTGCCAGAAAAATCCTGCCCAGGTCCGCGTTGATCAAATGGTGGAGGGGCGCCGTGAGTCTCATTTCTTTTGTCAGTCCTGTGTTGACGAACTGATGAGAGTAATGGAACAGGCTGAGGGTTTTGATGGCCCAGAGGCTTCTGGTGCTCCCTTTGGTTTTACCGCCAATAGCAATACAAATTCCTCTGCCTCTGCTGCCCGTGCCAGTACTGCAACCGCTGAGCGCCAGGAGACCCAGAGTAAAACCCCTACGTTAGATAAATATGGTCGTGACCTGACCGCCGAGGCTGCCGAGGGCAAATTAGATCCTGCCGCTGGCCGCGAGCGTGAGTTACGCCGCATGATCACCATCCTGGGACGCCGGCAGAAGAATAATCCGGTCTTGATTGGTGAGCCGGGCGTCGGTAAGACGGCGATCGTCGAAGGCCTGGCCCGTAAGATTGTCAGCGGAGATGTGCCCGCTAACCTGCGCGGCAAACGTGTCATCTCATTGAACATGGGTGGTATGATTGCCGGTGCATCTTTCCGAGGACAATTTGAGCAGCGCATCAAATCTATTCTGGAAGAGTTGCGTACAGCCCCCGAAGTGATCGTCTTTATTGATGAGTTGCATACCGTAGTTGGTACCGGTGCCGCTGAAGGCTCCGTTGGTGCCGCGGATATGATCAAGCCGGCGCTGGCCCGTGGCGAGTTGCGTTGTATCGGCGCGACGACCCTGGACGAGTACCGCAAGCACATCGAGAAGGATGCCGCCCTGGAGCGGCGCTTCCAGCCGGTCAAGGTCGATGAGCCTTCGGTGGAAGAGGCGATCCAGATGCTGCAACTGCTGCGCCCCAACTATGAGGCCCACCATGGTGTCAGCATCACCGATGAGGCGATTGAAGCGGCTGTCAAGCTCTCTGATCGCTACATCAATGATCGTTTCCTGCCTGACAAAGCCATCGACGTGATGGATGAAGCCGGTTCTGCCCTGGTGCTCGAAGCCAGCGACAAAGGATTAGTCAATCCCTCGATCTTGGAGAAAGAACTGGCAGACCTGCAGCAGCAGAAAGAGGCCGCTGCGGAGGCCGAAGATTACGAGAAGGCTGCCCAACTGCGTCAGCAGGAGCTATTGACCCTGCAGAAGCTTGAGAAAGCCCGCTCAGAGTCTGAGACGACCTTCTCCTTGCTGGTGACGCCTGAGCAGATTGCGCAGGTGGTCGAGCTGTGGACCGGCGTTCCGGTGACCCAGATGCTGGAGAGCGAGCGTAAAAACCTCTTAACCCTGGAAGGGGATCTGCGCCAGCGTGTCATTGGTCAGGATGAGGCGATCAGCGCGGTGGCTCGTTCGATCCGCCGTTCGCGTGCGGGTCTGAAAGATCTCAAACGTCCGATTGGCTCGTTCCTGTTCCTGGGACCGACCGGCGTCGGTAAGACCGAGCTGGCCAAGGCGCTCTCCGCCGAGCTCTTCGGGGTGAGGACCATATGATCCGGCTGGATATGTCGGAGTATATGGAGCCACATACCGTCTCTCGTCTGTTCGGGAGCCCTCCGGGCTATGTCGGTCATGATGATGGTGGGCAGCTCACCGAGCAGGTGCGCCGCCGTCCCTATAGCGTGATCTTGCTCGACGAGGTCGAGAAAGCGCATCCGGAGGTCTTCAACTCCTTGTTGCAGATCCTGGATGATGGACGCCTGACCGATGGGCAGGGTCGCACCGTGGACTTCAAGAACACGGTGGTGATCATGACCAGTAATGCTGGCAGTGCTGACCTCAAGCGTGCGGTCAACATGGGCTTTAGCACCCGCAAGGGTGATGAGGCCAAAGATGAACAGCACGAGGTGATGCGCTCCAAGGCGATGGAAGGCTTGAAGCGAGCGTTCCGGCCTGAGTTCATCAACCGTATCGACCAGATTGTGGTCTTCCACACGCTGGGACGTGAGGAGCTCTACCAGATCGTCGACCTGCTGCTGGCTCAGGTGCGTGGACGCTTGCAGGAGCAGCAGATCGAGCTGACGGTGAGCGACGAGGTGCGTGACTTCTTGCTCAAGGTGGGCTTCGATGAAGAGTATGGAGCTCGCCCATTGCGTCGAGCGATCCAGAGCTACATCGATGATGCCCTGGCCGACGCCATCCTGGATGGCACCATCGCCAGTGGTCAGTTGGCCCAGCTGACCATGCAAGATGGTAAGGTTGCGGTGCAAGTGCCCGCAACCGTCCAGGCGTAAACCTGATATTCCCCTGTGCTTCAGGCAGAAGAGATAATCCAACAATCTCTTCTGCCTGAAGCTATTTTTGGTTTGGCTAACCGATTAGTAGTGGCAGCTCTTCGTGAGTGGCTACATCTAAATCTAGCGCTTACGCGTACAAAATAAAAAGCGGCCCGCTAAAGCTATAGAAGGAGGGAATAAGCGATTCGATCCTCCTGTTATCATAAGCAATTGGCAATCTTTTAAATAGACTGCCAGAAGTGGGAATAATCAATCCTACTCTACCGTTATCATAGATGTATGAATAAATAGTCAGTGCGAGTACGAGAAAATACAAAAAATAAAAGATTGAATTTATTCGATTTGCTCGCCAGTCATTTGTTATAAGATGCTTGTTTCCTCGGAGTGTGTGTTTCATCCCGGCCCATTGGCCTGGTCGAGGAAGCGCAAACTCCATCGAATATATATAGTGAGGAGCATACAACTACATGAAGTGTGAACGCTGTCAGAAGAATCCTGCCCAGGTTCGTGTTGAGGCGATGGTTAACGGTAAACGTGAAGCCCATTTCCTTTGCCAGTCCTGCGTAGAAGAACTTATGGACTCGTTGGACCAGATGGGTGGTTTCGGTGATTCTGAATCCGCCGGTGCTCCCTTTGGTTTTGCCGCTAACAACAATACAAATCCTTTCGCTTCCGCCGCTCGTGCGGGAGGAGTGAATACCGCGACCGCTGAAAAGCAAGCGAAGCGCAGTAAGACACCAACCCTTGATGAATATGGTCGTGACCTGACCGCCGAGGCTGCCGAGGGCAAATTAGATCCTGCCGCTGGCCGCGAGCGTGAGTTACGCCGCATGATCACCATCCTGGGACGCCGGCAGAAGAATAATCCGGTCCTGATTGGTGAGCCGGGTGTCGGTAAGACGGCGATCGTCGAAGGCCTGGCCCGTAAGATTGTCAGCGGAGATGTGCCCGCTAATCTGCGCGGCAAACGCGTGGTAACTTTGAATATTGGTGGTATGGTTGCCGGTGCAATGTTCCGGGGACAATTTGAGCAGCGTATCAAATCCATTCTGGAAGAGTTGCGTACAGCTCCCGAAGTAATTGTCTTTATCGATGAGCTGCATACCGTGGTTAACGCTGGCGGAGCCGAGGGTTCTGTGGGTGCTGCGGATATGATCAAGCCGGCGCTGGCCCGTGGTGAGTTGCGCTGTATCGGCGCGACGACCCTGGACGAGTACCGCAAGCACATCGAGAAGGATGCCGCCCTGGAGCGGCGCTTCCAGCCGGTCAAGGTCGATGAGCCTTCGGTGGAAGAGGCGATCCAGATGCTGCAACTGCTGCGCCCCAACTATGAGGCCCACCATGGTGTCAGCATCACCGATGAGGCGATTGAAGCGGCTGTCAAGCTCTCTGATCGCTACATCAATGATCGTTTCCTGCCTGACAAAGCCATCGACGTGATGGATGAAGCCGGTTCTGCCCTGGTGCTCGAAGCCAGTGACAAGGGCCTGGTCAACCCCTCAACCTTAGAGAAAGAACTGAAGGATCTGCAGCAGCAGAAAGAGGCCGCTGCGGAGGCCGAAGATTACGAGAAGGCCGCCCAGTTGCGCCAGCAAGAATTGCAGGTACAGCAGAAACTAGAGCAGGCACGCAATCAAAGCGATGCCACCTTCTCCTTGCTGGTGACGCCTGAGCAGATTGCGCAGGTGGTCGAGCTGTGGACCGGCGTTCCGGTGACCCAGATGCTGGAGAGCGAGCGTAAAAACCTCTTAACCCTGGAAGGGGATCTGCGCCAGCGTGTCATTGGTCAGGATGAGGCGATCAGCGCGGTGGCTCGTTCGATCCGCCGTTCGCGTGCGGGTCTGAAAGATCCCAAACGTCCGATTGGCTCGTTCCTGTTCCTGGGACCGACCGGCGTCGGTAAGACCGAGCTGGCCAAGGCGCTCTCCGCTGAGCTCTTCGGGGGCGAGGACCATATGATCCGGCTGGATATGTCGGAGTATATGGAGCCACATACCGTCTCTCGTCTGTTCGGGAGCCCTCCGGGCTATGTCGGTCATGATGATGGTGGGCAGCTCACCGAGCAGGTGCGCCGCCGTCCCTATAGCGTGATCTTGCTCGACGAGGTCGAGAAGGCGCATCCGGAGGTCTTCAACTCCTTGTTGCAGATCCTGGATGATGGACGCCTGACCGATGGGCAGGGTCGCACCGTGGACTTCAAGAACACGGTGGTGATCATGACCAGTAATGCCGGCAGTGCTGACCTCAAGCGTGCGGTCAACATGGGCTTTAGCACCCGCAAGGGTGATGAGGCCAAAGATGAGCAGCACGAGGTGATGCGCTCCAAGGCGATGGAAGGCTTGAAGCGAGCGTTCCGGCCCGAGTTCATCAACCGTATCGACCAGATTGTGGTCTTCCACACGCTGGGACGTGAGGAGCTCTACCAGATCGTCGACCTGCTGCTGGCTCAGGTGCGTGGACGCTTGCAGGAGCAGCAGATCGAGTTGACGGTGAGCGACGAGGTGCGTGACTTCTTGCTCAAGGTGGGCTTCGATGAAGAGTATGGAGCTCGTCCATTGCGTCGAGCGATCCAGAGCTACATCGATGATGCCCTGGCCGACGCCATCCTGGATGGCACCATCGCCAGCGGTCAGCAGGCCCTGTTAACGCTTGAAGATGGCAAGGTGGTTGTGCGTGCCCATGAGACTGTGAGCGCGTAAGTCACAATCACAAATAATACATCCTCGATGTATGTTGAGAGCCAGGTTGTATCAAAGCAACCTGGCTCTTTTTTTCTTTTTTCTTGAGCGCCAAAGGCGCTCAAGAAGTTTTATTATGTGGTGCAAAAGTGCGCCCGGGCGCACTTTTGCACCACATAATAAAACAAGGTGCGGGCGCGCCAGCGCACGTCCGCGCAAGAGTGGCACGCTTCCCATGATGATTGGAGTAAGGCGCACTCTGAGATAGCTTAGCTGAGCGTTTCGAGATAGTGTAGGACTGCGCTGGCCTCTTCACCTCCAGCCTGAGCATGCGTGATGAGAGAGATACCGTGGGGACCTTTAGAGTGGAGTAGATGGGGATAGGCTGTGAGGATCGACTGGACGGTATCCAGCTGACCAAGCATAGCAGCAGAGAAGATATCAGTGCGAGCCCCATTTTCAATCAGAAAGAGCGCGATATCTTTGCGCCCCATATGTGACGCGGCTCCTAGCCCAGTCTCCCAGTCGCCACCGCCCCAGTCCCAGGCAGCATTAAGTAATGCAGGCTCCTGTGCCAGCAGCTCTTTAACGCGATTGAGATCACCATGAGCATTCCCTACAAAGTCACTTACCAGATTTGGATCGAGTGCCTCTCGTTTTTCCATTGGCATTCTCCTTTACTTCTCATTTGAAACTGAATAGATGAGCTTGTTGTCTTGTGTTCTCCTTGTTCAAGAAATGGGTTCTTAAGATATTTTCTCTCAAGGAGACACCCTCCTTCTCGTTTCCCTGCTCTCCCCCCTTTATTGCTTAGCTATGATTCTCGTTGTGCAACCTGTTGGCTCTTTGCGCCAAAGAGCACACCAAGAAACCCGAGGAGAGAGAGCCATAACCCAGGCCCGCCCAACAGGATAAGGAAAAAAGTTGCTACGTTAGGAGCTTGCGCCGCTATAAATGAGATGAGCAAAAAGAGTGAGCCATATGCCAGGAACACACCTACAAGCCCTAACCTTGCCACTGTTTGATACCATCGCTTAAGAGCAAGGGAAGAGGGCAGGCAGTTCGTAACTAGTACACTCAATGCAAGCAAGGCCATGATCCAGAGGCACAAGCAAGTGAACAGGAGGAAGCCAGTTAAAGTGGAGTAGCCATCATTCTGGGAAAACAGGTTTCCTTGCAGGAATGCCGGGCCAAGCTCTTTACTCAATCTCCAGCCGCTGATCTGGTTACGGTAGTCACTTTCTCCTGCCCATGAAAAGAAGAAGCTGCTTGTTGCGAGAACAGCGCCTCCCATTGTCAAGAACTTCCTCCCATGAGATGGCATCATCCCTCTCCTTCCTGGTTTAAACTATTCTTTTACAGAAATCTGGTCCATGGCACACTTCAACCGGGCCTCTTTGTGTCCTGTCCATCACCAATTAGTGCTCATGAAAAACGACCTCTGGGTCAGAACATCTTCTTCTATTTTATCATTTTTCATGCCAGGTAGTGTTAACAAATATAAGGGTCTTGGCTGTATGAATTACTCTATAAATATTGAAAGGATGCTATGTCCTTTTTATAATGCAACTGAAGAGACCGACGTGGGCATCCGGCGAAGGAGTCCAACGCACAAGGTTAACACGCTTCCCATGATGATGGGAGTAGTACACCCCCTTTCTTTAGGGGGAAGTGGGAGTGCAGGGGCAGCAGATCCAGATGGAGCGCGAGGGTAATGGCAGGAAGAATGCTATGATATAGCAAATTCATTCTAATGACTTGACTTAATGAATCATTGAATGTTATGGTTATTAAAAGTAAATAGTTTTGTGGTCAACAATTGATCTGTCAACTATATTGGGTTGATCACTCTTTCATGTCAAGAGATATAACATTGAAGCTAGCCGTTCTTTCGTACCCCTCTCATGCTATAGATGAAAGAACAATGGGAAAGCTAGCGCGAGTATTTTCAAGGAAGGAAAAACTTATGATCTCTGGCAAAGAAGGCTTTCAGGTAAAGAAAGCCTGGAAGGTGAGCCTGATGGTTCTCCTTCTCCTGTTAATTGGAGGAGCCGGCCTGACACAAACGGTACGTGCAAGGGCGGCGAGCTCGGTTCCCAATGTCTCTGTCAAAGTACATTATTTTAGACCAGATGGTATGTATAGCAGTTGGAATCTATGGATGTGGACTGTTGATACTACTGGAGCCGGGCATAATGGTGCAAGTTACAATTTCAACGGCACAGATGCTTATGGTGCCGTTGCGGACCTCTCCATTCCAGCTGATACCGGCCAGACAGCAGCAACGGCGCAGGTCGGTTTTATTGTGCGTGAAGGCGACTGGGTCGCCAAGGATATCGATACCAATCGCTTTATTAATATCGCGCAGGGTTCTGGCGAGGTCTGGTTGGTGTCGGGCGATCCCACTGTATACACATCCCTGGATGCTGCCCTGGAAGGGAAGAAGCCACGTGTAGCTAATGCCTTCCTGGAAGATAACCAGACCGTGGTGGCGAAATTAACGACGCCGGTTAATTTTCCTTATGCGCCCGGCGATGTTACGGTCACGGATACCACGACCAACAAGCAACTGCCTGTGAAGAGTATTGTGCCCCACGATAACAGCAGCAGCCTTCAGTCTGATCTTGTGACGATTACACTGGGAGTCGCGCCCGATGTGACGCATACGGTGGAGCTCGCGTTAAAAGACGTCAAGGCCGCTACAATCACTCCGCGCAACGTGCTCAATAATTCTCAGTACACCTACACAGGAAATGACATGGGAAGCCAGTACACTCCCTGGTTCACCAGTTTCCGTGTCTGGGCTCCGACGGCGTCTCAGGTTAATCTACAGCTCTTTAATAGCGAGAGCGGCGCTTTAACTAAATCAGTGAGCATGCACAAGAGCGAAAAAGGCACCTGGCATCTCGATGTTTTGGGTAATCTGAAAAACTGGTATTATCTCTATCAGGTCACCGTTCAGGGTCAGACGCAGACCGCGGTTGACCCCTATGCGACCGGGATTGCCGTGAATGGTACACGCGCGATGGTAGTAGACCTGCGCACGACCAATCCTGCCGGCTGGAATAGTGATCACCATCAGACACCTGCCCACCCCGAGGATGCCGTGATCTACGAAGTGCACACACGCGATTTCACGATTGATGCGAACTCGGGCGTCACCAATAAGGGTAAGTTCCTGGGCTTTACCGAGCAGGGTACTAAGGGACCTGGCGGTGTCTCAACTGGCGTCGATAGTCTCAAGGAACTGGGCGTTACCGATGTGCAGATCATGCCATCGTATGGTTTTGCCAGCATTGACGAGACGCGCTCCGATCAATACAACTGGGGCTATGATCCCCGCAACTATAACGTGCCCGAGGGGGCATATGCCACGGACCCCCATGGTACAGCCCGTATCACGCAGTTCAAGCAGATGGTCGAGAGCCTGCATAAGCAGGGGATTGGTGTCATCATGGATGTAGTCTACAACCATACATTCACCACCAGGATCTCTGACTTTGATAAGATTGTTCCCGGCTACTACTATCGCACGGACTTCTCTGGCTCATACACCAATGGCTCTGGCACAGGCAACGAGATTGCCGCCGAGCGTCCTATGGTGCAGAAATTTATTCGCGACTCGGTTAAATACTGGGTGAATGAATATCATGTTGATGGTTTCCGCTTCGACCTGATGGCTCTGCTCGGTGTTGATACCATGAAGAAAATCTCCAATGATTTGCATGCCATCAACCCTGGTATCCTTATTCATGGTGAGCCCTGGACCGGTGGCACCTCGGCCTTACCTGACAGTCAGCTGTTGACCAAGGGACAGCAAAAAGGGCTGAAGCTGGCGGTATTCAACGATAACCTGCGCAATGGTCTGGACGGCAACGTCTTCGATAAGACTGCCCAGGGTTTCGCGACAGGCGCAACCGGCCTGACCGATGTGATCAAAAAAGGTGTGGAGGGGAGTATCAACGACTTCACAGCCTCGCCACGTGAGACGATCAACTACGTTACCAGCCACGATAACATGACCCTGTGGGATAAGATTGCCGCCAGCAATCCCAATGATAGTGTGGCGGATCGTATCAAGATGGATGAGTTGGCCCAGTCCGTTGTTATGACGTCCCAGGGCATTCCGTTTATGCAGGGCGGCGAAGAGATGCTGCGCTCGAAGGGTGGCAATGATAATAGCTATCAGGCTGGCGATGCCGTCAATGAGTTTGATTGGTCCTTGAAAGCACAGCATAAAGATGTCTTTAATTTCTATGCTGGACTCATTGAGCTGCGCAAGAGCCATCCCGCGTTTCGCATGACCAGCGCCGAGGCAATCAAAGAGCATCTGACCTTTTTGAATAGCCCCGCTAATACGGTCGCATTCCAGCTTAAAGATTATGCCAATAATGATCGCTGGCGCAACATCGTGGTCGTGTATAACCCCACCAAAGCTGCCACTCAACTCACCCTGCCCGCAGGACAGTGGAAAGTGGCATCCGTGACTGAAGAGCTCGATACGCATGCCAGTGCTAATATCTCTGGTAGCGCCACCGTAGCCCCCATCAGCATGGAAGTGCTCTACCAGAACTAAGCCAGCTCTGAGCTGACTTCATGCGCCCCGACCTGCATTTTAACAAAAAAAGTTGGTAGAATGCGGGTCGGGCTTGCCCCCGCACGTACATGTCGTGTTTCTTGTGCATTTTATGCATTCGAAAGGTATTGAGGTCAAGCCTCGAACCTATACGGTCATTATTATTTATGTATATGATTTATAAATGTTGCAATCATACAAAAAATAATGTATAATTATAAGAGTCACACAAATCTTTTTGTGCGGCATTACTCCTCCACTATGTTCCTCATTGATAAAAATGCATTCAGTTTGCTTGTTCCTCTTTTCGATAATATCATTTCTGCTGTAATAGCCTGGCGCTACTACAACAGAGAGTAATGGTTCTTCTTGAACCACTCTTTTATAGAGAGTGTAAGCAACCAGAACGGACAAGGGCGTGAATCTTATGGCAAGCCAAAAGCAGCGTGACCTTCTTTTATCAGGCAAGAAGCCCTGGAATACATGGCGACACGCACATCCTGACGTTCAGGCTGTAGAGCCAGACCTGCATATAGCGGACTTTCACGAAATGGATCTGCGAAGTTTTGATCTGCATGAAGCAGATCTGACTGAGGCTAATCTGCAGGGAACGGATTTGCGTGGTGCGGACTTGCGTGGTGCGGACTTGCGTGGTGCCAATCTGAGCGGTGCTAATATGAGTGGCGTCAATCTGAGTGGTGCTCATCTACGTTGGGCAGACCTGCGTAACGCCAGGCTTTGCTATGCGGATCTAACGAGGGCGGATCTCAGTCATGCCGATCTTCGTGGTGCTTTCCTGGAAGGTATGCACCTCCTCAATGGACATTTCGATGGGGCGAACTTTTCCGGGGCGGATCTGAGCAATGTCGATCTGAGCAAGACGAATCTGCATACAGCAAAGCTGGCGGGGGCTATCTTTGGTACAGAGCATTTGCCCGACGAGCCCCGTCCACCAGCAAAAGAACGAAAATCGGAAAGAGATGCTACCCTGGTTTATCCGGCCGCGTAACCCACTGTTCGTGATCAATGGCTCGCGCTCAGAGATCGATAACGATTTCACCCGTGGGTTGCGAGCAGCAGATCAATACGTTTCCTGCGGCAGGTGGTTCAAGTGGCTCTGGTTGATAGCTTACTGATCCAGCAATCAGGCCACTTTCACAGTTATGGCAGACCCCTGTTCGGCATGACCACCTTACCGGAACGTCGCAGGCCTCGGCGAATTCTAGCAAGCTCTGAAATGCCGGGTCCCAGTGAACCGTCAGACCACTACGGGCGAATGAGATTGATGGGCCTGTACCGGTAGCTCCAACTGGAGGATGCGGTGCTTGTAGAACTGTCTTAACCACACCAGGTGTGAGCGGTGTGCCCTGCCCAAAACTTTCTGAGTGTATCTGATTGCCTGGAATACCCCAATTGGTGAGGCCGGCAGTTAAGTCTTGCAGAAACAATGGCGGCCCACATAGATAAAAGTCCGCGGTGCGGGGCACTCCGATCTCTTCCAGCACTGCTATATTGATGTGTCCTGGAGCATCAAAGTCTTGACCGGGATGATCCTGAACATCGGGCCTGCTATAGCGTATGTGGCTATGGCTATTCGCCAACCTTGCAAGCAACTGGCGCGCCTCCTGGGCAAAAGGATGTTCGTTATGATTGCGTGCTCCATACAGCCACCATACTTCCCGTGACGATATCTCCATGGTAAGCGCATGTAGCATTGACAATACAGGAGTCGCTCCCACGCCCGCGCTGAGCAGCACAATAGGCCCCTCTCCTTGTGGGCGATAAGTAAAGGTACCGCGCGGAGCACTGGCATCTAATACATCGCCAACGCGTACCTGATGATGCACGTATCCGCTGCCTGCACCATGCTCCTCAAGTTTGACGCTCACCCGATAAGATTTGGCATCTGGTGCACTGGAGAGCGAGTAGTTGCGTAGCAGTGGTGGGGTGTCAGGATTGGGGCGCAAACGAAGCACGATGAATTGACCGGGTAGAGCGGCGGCGAGTGGTTGCTCATTCGCCGCTACAAGGACCAATGAGAGGACGCTATCGCTCTCTCGTTCGATGCGAGACACTTTTAGGGGACGAAAGCCTTGCCAGGCCGGAGGCTGACTGCTGGCCGCTGCCAGTCCCGCGTTCCCTCCCGCGGCGCTGCCAGTCGCTACCTGCTCAAGAAGAGCCTCAAAGGAATGTTTCCAACCAGGACTCAACGCTGGGATGCGCAATGCCCGCTCTAGTTGTGCTTGTGAATGACCGGATAGATACAGTAAGGAATTGATCTCAGTGACCGTCATGTGTTCAGGGCCAGTGGCTACTTTCGTAATCTCATTGCCGGCTTCTACCTCGCCTTCTTCCAGGACACGGAAGTAAAAGCCGGGTTTCCGATGCGCGACCAGCAGCGCGGCCATCCTGGGCTCGTTCATGCGGATGCCAACGCGATAGCATGTGACGCGTGGCTGTGTGACCTCAAATAAGGCGTTTCCGATACGGTACTGGTCGCCGATGCAAACCTCGTCGTCAGGCAGACCATCAATCGTGAAATTTTCTCCAAACTGTCCAAAGACGAAATCATTGCGCCCAAGTTGCTGTTCCCAATAATGGTATGAGGCAATCTGATAGACGAACACAGCCCGGTTTTCACCGCCATGACCACCCAGGTCTCCCTGCCCATCTCCATCAATATTGAGCCGCCTCACCATCTGCTTGCCCGGCACAGATTCTTTCCAAACAGCGGTACGTACCACCTCTCCATGCCATGCAATGTCGCGTGGGAGCCCAACATTTACTGATAGCAGTTGCGGCATATCTCTATCCTTTCACCTATATTTAGGTTTCTAATGACGTTCATGATCATTTATCACGACGACTGCTGAGAGAAGGTTTCAGTGTCCCTCAATTACCAGCATCCGGGTCTATCTTATAGAGTTAAAATTTGTCATTTGCTCACTTTTACAGTATGTTTGAGCTCCATTTTATTATGCATACACGTAGAAAGGTAGAGCTTTAAATGATAGATTATCCTTTATTATTTATAAGGCTGAGTATCGGTTTCTTTGAGGCATTCGTATACAATATATAACGATTACATGTGAAACCAACATAATAGCTTGATAAAAGTTAATTGTATTATGGAAGGAGAAATCATATGGCATCCGAACATGAAAAAAGAAGTGATGCTGGACATAAAGGTGGAGAGTCAGTGAGTCATGAGCAGCATCAAAAGGCTGGGCATGCTTCCCACGAAAGTGGACATGCGCACGAATTTGACAGCCACGAAGCTCACACCGCCGGCAGTAAAGGTGGGCACAGCACACATAAAAGCGAAGAGGCTATAAGCCACGAGCAGCATCAAAAAGCTGGCCATGCTGCCCATGAAAGTGGCAATGCGCATGAATTCAGCAGCCGCGAGGCTCGTGAGGCTGGACGTAAAGGCGGCCATGCCGCCCATGAAAGTGGCAATGCGCACGAATTCGATAGCCACGAAGCTCGCGAAGCTGGACGTAAAGGCGGCCACGGCACACATGAGAAATAATATATAGAGCTTATTATAGATTCCCTGGCGCATAGAGGTAAGACAAAGTCTCCTCTATGCGCCATTTTTGTGCTTACTGTATAGCATAATGGTGCATAATGCCTGGTCAGAATGAATGTATCAAGAAACACGATCTGTCAGGTCTTAGCCTGTTCTTACCAGATTATAAGCAGTGGAGTATATCCTCAAAGGTGTCTCGTTTCGTATTAGAAGTAAGCCAGGTAATGGCGCCAGAGATGCGGATGTAAGTGTACTTTGTAGATAAAGGGGGAGCGTTTCTGGGGTGCGTAGCATATTTAAATAAAAGGATTATGATCAAAGCCTATGATTCCTAATCTGCTAGCGGCTCGTGCCCAGATGGGCACTTCCCTCATTTTTCATATCATCTTTTCTGTCCTTGGTGTCGGCTTGCCACTTATGCTTTGTATTGCTGAAGGGCTGGCGCTATGGAAGAAAGATGCAACGTGGCTGGCGCTCTCGCGCCAATGGACCAAAGCTTTTGCTATTTTGTTTGCCATCGGAGCTGTTTCAGGAGCTATCGTCGAATTTGAACTGAGTTTACTCTGGCCAACCTGGACGCAATTTTCTGGCTCTATCATTGGTCTGCCCTTTGCTTTGGAGGGGTTTGCCTTTTTTATTGAGGGTATTTTTCTAGGTATTTATCTCTATGGCGCCAAGCGACTCACTCCCACCGTACATTGGCTGACCTCGTTTCCCATCTGGATCAGTGGTCTGACCTCAGCGTGGTTCGTGACCAGCGCCAATTCCTGGATGAATTCTCCGGCTGGTTTTCAGATTGTGCATGGCCATGTAGTCGGCGTTAATCCTTTCGAGGCAATTTTAAATCCCAGTACACCCTATGAGACCACGCATATGATTCTGGCCTGCTATGTGGCGACAGGATTCGGGGCTGCCGCGGTTTATGCCACAGGAATGCTGAGAGGTAAGCGCGACGATTATCATCGCAAAGGACTCCTGCTCGGCATGCTGCTGGGGGTGATCGCCATTCCATTGCAAATCGTGAGTGGTGATTTTAACGCCCGTTTTCTGGAGACATCGCAACCAACAAAGTATGCGGCCATGGAGGGCGTGCTCCAGTCTGGAAATGGCAAGCCACTCTATCTGGGGGGCATCGTTGATCCTCAGACGGGCAAGGTCTATTACGCGATCGAGATTCCACATGGTGAGAGCTTAATCGCTCATTTTGATCTCAATTCGTATACCCGCGGTCTCGACTCCTTCCCGGCCAATCAACGTCCCGAAATGGCGGCCCTGGTCCACCTGGCTTTTGATGGCATGGTTGGCAGTGGCTTCTTTATCTTACTTGTGGGTGCCGTCTTCTGGTTTCTCTATCTGCGCCGCAAGCGCGTTGTGCCAGAACAGAAATGGATGCTCTGGGCAAGCATACTGGCGGGGCCGCTGGCATTTTTAGCGCTTGAGCTTGGTTGGATGGTTACTGAAGAGGGGCGACAACCCTGGGTCATCTATAACGTTCTCCTTACCAAAGACGCGGTCAACCCGGCCCAGTGGATGAATGTCAGCTTCCTGATTTTTTCTTGCATCTATATCGTGCTCGGGGCAACGCTTGTTGTGCTGCTGCTGCGCCTGGCGCGTCGTCCCAAACCGCCCCAAACCTGGTCAGAGATGGTTACCACTGAACGTAGCAGCAAAAAGTTGGAGGAGGTAAGTGCCTCATGATCTTAGCTTATGCCTGTGCGGTCCTGCTCTGGCTCTCTATGATCACTTATGCTACTCTGGGAGGAGCTGACTTTGGTGGAGGCTTCTGGGATCTTTTCTCCCATGGTTCTGATCAAGATGACAAGCGACAATTAATTGTGCACGCAGTTGGTCCAGTCTGGGAGGCCAACAACGTCTGGCTGATCTACCTGGTCGTGGGACTTTTTACCGCTTTTCCCGCTGTCGCTGCGTTGCTGGCGACGGCGCTCTTTATTCCTTTTACCCTGATACTTATTGGTGTGGTGTTGCGTGGTGCCTCGTTCGCTTTCCGGACACAATTTTTCGGGGCCGCGACAGTGCGCGAAATCTGGGGGCGCGCATTTGGGATTGCCAGTATCATCACGCCCTTCTTGCTGGGTGCCTGTGCGGCGGCGGTGGCGAGTGGACAGATCCGTTTGCAACACGGTCAGCCGCCCGTGGCCCTGTGGAGTGTCTGGCTCTCACCATTTGCACTGACGACCGGTGCTATCGCCGTGGCTCTGTGCGCGACCATTGCCCCTATTTACCTGACCGTCGAGGCTGAGCGTGCTGACAGGAAAGATCTGGCAGAGACTTTTCGCAAGCGCGCCTTTATTGGGGGAACCCTGCTGGCTGTACTTGGTCTGCTTGGACTATTTCTTGCCCCATCGCAAGCTCCGCTGCTCTGGCATGGCATGCTCGATCATGCACTCTGGGCGGTTGGCGTCACGATGCTGCTTGGCATCGCCACTATCGCAGCCTTGTTCTTCCGGCGCTACAAACTAGCACGCCTCCTGGTCGGGGTGGTTACCGGCGCGTTTCTGGGAACATGGGGACTTTCTCAACTTCCCTATATCATCCCCCCGATATGACGGTCGTTGGTGCTGCCAGTCCACCCACCACGCTACAGCAATTTTTTATCTGTGCGCTGATCGGTATGCTGGTGTTGATACCCTCGCTCTGGTTTCTCTTCCATGTCTTTAAAGCACAGGATATCGTACCACCAGTCCATGAGAAAGAGGTAAAAGGCGTATGATCACTATCGTTATTGTCGTGTGTTCTGAAACACCGTATAAGTAGGAAATGGAAGGAACAATGACCCCACTTGCGTTGTTTGACTACGGACTTGTGGTCCTATTTTTCCTTGGCGTCATCAGCCTTCTCTTGCTGGTTGCACTGCCGCATAAACAGGAAGTGGTACCCCCGGAGGCGGTGACTTCCCAGGTAGAAGCAAAACCTGGCGTTTATATCGCGCTGGCGACACTGTTGTTCTTGCTTTTTGCGCTCGCCTTTGTGACGCAAAAAAGGACACCCGGACAAGAATAATTCACCATCCAGCGGCTTCTATGAGGCTGTGAAAGATAGATTTTTCAGGAGAAGCATATATGGCAACGGGAGATAATTCGTCTGAGATGGAAAGCGCGAATATGCGCCTATCTGATCGCTATTGTATTGCCGCAATAATCTTTTTTAGCCTGGCAATCTTTTTTCTCAGTGTGGTCGTCTTCATCTTTAATCCGCAGACCATTCTGGGTATGCTTGCGACAGGCGTTGGCATCTTGTTGATGCTTGGCTGCATTTTTTGTTTCGCCCGTTATAGCCACTACTTGAAAAAAGAAGAAGAGAAGGTATCGACGAACTAAAGAGGTGCTTGTATAAAATTGCAGATCTATGCTATATTGTTCAAGAGCAATATACATGCAAGTCTCGACCTGAGCGTTGAGAGGCAGTGGTTGTACATAATCAATTATCTTAAGAGACACAAATCCCACTATTGCTTAATGAAAGGATTTGTATGGAGCAGCACGATCGACAGAATGCGCCAACATCTGACGATGCTAACCCCAACGAACCTGATGTGGAGGAGAGTACTTCTCCATTGTCCTCGAGCACGTATGCCAATCACTCTCTTCTAATACAGACATGGCTGAATCTTCTAACCGCACGAGAACAGCGGCGCTTTCTAGAAGATCATTGTTATTTGCTTGATGAACACAGTGAGACGATTTTGTATGCTCTGCTCGATCAGGCAATTGGGGACGTGGTGCAGACGAAAAGGCAACGCGAAGCCCTTCTATTGTGGCAGGATGCGCGAAGCCGTGGTGGGACTGCTGAAGCGGTTCGCGAAGCATTTATCAATTTGCATGGTGGATTTGTGCTTGATGTGCCGCCCTGGCTGGAAGAAGTTGACCAGCGCTTGAACGTCTTGCGACAGGCCAGGAGTCCCGAACAGTCTGCGGTGGCACGAGCAGAATTGCTGCAGGAAGCACTGCAGAAAATTCAAGGGGATACTACTTACCCTCCGGAACTTCAGGCGATTCTGAGGCGGGGACTTGCTGATGCCTGGAGACGACATCCAGGAGCCGAACGCAGCAAAGCGATTGAAATGGCCCTTAGCCTTTATACTGAGGTCTCACTCGTCTATACGCTCACGCGCTATCCTTATCAGTATGCACAACTCCAGAAAAATATGGGCATTATATATTTTGAGCGCATTGCAGGCGAACGGAGGGAAAACCAGGAGCAAGCCATTCTCTGTTTTCATGAAGCCTTGCGTGTTTGGACACGCGAGACATTTCCATTCGAGTATGCGGATATGCAAAGTGGTCTTGGCAATATATATACACAGCGCATAACAGGAGAACGGCGAGAAAATTTGGAGCTCGCTATTACCCACTACCACCAGGCCTCGCATATTTTGACCTTCGATAACGTGCTCCCGTCTAGCTATGCAGGCTTGCACAATAACCTTGGCAATGCTTATGCACAGCGTATTGCGGGCGAACGGCGGGAAAATCTGGAGCTCGCTATTGCTCATTATCACGAAACCTTACGTGTTTTGGACACTTGATGAGTTCCCATACTTTTATGCGTTCCTACAGCACAATCTCGGCGTTGCATATACAGATCGTATCGCGGGTGAGCGCGCGGAAAACCTGGAACGTGCCATCGCTTGCCAGCATGAAGCTTTACGAGTGCAAACATTTGACGTATTTCCTTTGGATTATGCTGATACATCCAATGATCTTGGTTCTATTTATAGGCAACGCATCATGGGAGGACAGGATGAAAATCTAGCTCAGGCTATTACCTGTTATCGTGAAGCGTTGCGTATATATACCCTGGAAGCTTTTCCGCGCAAATCACATGAGGTACGACTAAACATTGCCGAGACCGAGGCCCAACGTGGGAACTGGGAGGCTGCGCAACAGGCTTATATGATCGCTCTTGAGGCCGAAGACTTGCTAGTCGCTTTAGGTACTGGCACATTAGGGCGTGATGCGATTCTCAAAGAGGGCCGAGAAGCTGCGACCAGACTGGCGTACGCACTTCATCGTCTGGGACGCGTGAGCGAAGCGGCCGTTACGATTGAGCGGGGGCGCGCGCGTGGGCTTGCCGAAGCGTTGGCCTTCGATGCTGCCGATCCTGCACTCATTACCGATGAAGCACTCCGGCAACGCTATATTAGCGTGCGAGCCGAACTCGTTAGCGCACAAGCAAAGCTACACGCGTCTCCATCACGCGAGTTGGATGAGAATACACGGCGACGCCTGGATCTTGATCATACGGCGGCCTATCGACAGGCCAAAGCTGCATTTGATGCACTGGTGACCGAGATCCGTGCCGCCCATGATCCTGCTGACTTTTTGAATATGTCTCTCAATGCTGAGACCATTCTCAATGCTGCTACACATGTTTGTCGAGGACATGCGCTCGTCTATCTTGTTGCCACCCCATGGGGTGGGATTACAGTTGTCGCTTTGGGGGAACAAGAAGCATCCCCCGCTCGCTTTGTTTCCCTCGCTATACCGGATCTAACGAATACCTTCGTCAATGAATTGATCGAGGTACGTCTGGATGATCACTCTGAAAAGCTTCTTGGCGGTTTTGCTCCGGCCCAGATGGGAAAAGGATTCGAGCTGCTATGCCAGCAGTGGGACGGGGAGACGTTCCAGGAGAAGGTGAAATTGTTACATGCTACGTGTCATTCTCTGCAGAAGAACAGTACATTAAACAATGCCGCGCAGGAAGCGCTATCCTGCCTTCCCTTTGCAGCACTGGCACAGCAAGCGCTTACCTCGCTGAGCCGCGAAGATTATATGTTGATGCAGGCAACCTTTGACGCCTTCTTCCTGCAACAGGAGCTGACATACTGTCTTGAGCGACTTGGTACTACCGTTCTTTCTCCGGTGATGGCATGGCTGCAAGAGCAAGGAGCAACGAGCCTGACACTTATTCCTTGTGGACAGCTTGCTACCTTCCCATTGACAGCTGTTCGCTTACCTGACGGTCGCTCAGTGGGGGAAACGCTTCCCACGAGTGTGGCTCCTAGTGCACGTTCCCTTCTTCAGTCTTCTACTACCAGTTCACGTAGTCCTGAGGCCGGCATAACCACCTTTGGCGATCCCCATGGGAATTTGGACTGGAGTGAGGCTGAAGCCCGCACGGTCTATACCCTGGCGCGCCGCGCCTCCCTCCCGGTTGAGGTGTATCTCAAAAAACAGGCCACCCGTGAGCGGCTCCTTACGGCACTCAGCCAGCGCTGGATCGTCAATGCATGTTGCCATGGTCTTTTTGATACACAGGATTTCTTGCAATCGGCCTTACTTCTCGCCAATAAAGAGCGGATCACGATGGCAGAAATGTTAAGTCATCAGGCTGATTTACGGGGATTGCGTCTTTTGCAGCTCGCAGCCTGTCAGACTGCTCAACTAGATCTTCAGGCGCATGATGAGGTTCATAGTCTTGCGGCGGCAATGCTGCAAGCTGGTGCGCGGGCAGTAATTGCTGCACAATGGGTAGTCGATGATAAGGCGACCTATCTATTGATGGTACGTTTTGCCCAGGAATGGTTGCCACGGATGGAGTATGAGCCTCCAGCAGCAGCTTTAGCACGTGCCCAATCATGGCTGTGTTCGGTGACTAATCAGGAACTTGCCCACTGGCAAAGTGCTTTGCCACGTTCTCTTGGAGCGCTTCCAAATGATGGACAAACTCTCACACAGGGGACGCATCGATCCTGGCGCTATATACCGGTGCGAGGACGATCGGCACGTTGGAAAGACGATGAGGCTCAGCTAATGATCCGTTATGGAGCGGAGCAAGAAGAGCCGACCGCCCAACCTTATGCCCACCCCTACTATTGGGCCGGCTTTCACGTGCTGGGTTGGTAGCGACCGTACAATTGGGTTGGTAGCGAGCGCAATAATTAATCGTGGCGGCATTATTGCATGGTGAAGAATAGTATTAAAAGCATTTTTCTAAACTAAAGACTTTTCTTTGGTTTAGCTTCTTGCGTTGGTGGTGGCAGAGGTATCGTTGACGAAAAATCGATTAGAGTTGCGAGATGTCTTCCTCTATTAGCTTTAAGTTTCTATGCGTCTCTTCGCGCCAGAATTTCCAGATTTCATCTTGTTCCATCTCTGGAACTACTACGCATAACTTTTCGAGTTCAGAGAGAACATTGCGGAAGCGCTTTTGTGCGACTTGTGCTTGTTTCAAGCGTTCTTGATCCTTTTGACTTTGTCTACTTAAATAGAGCGAAAGCATTGCTTGATCAAACAGGACTAAAATTGGTTCTAAAATATATTTCTCCGGTAACGACTGATTGGTCATCTGAAATCCTCTCGTTGCTGCTAAATTACTGTATCGTGTACCGTTGGTGTAGCGCTTTGACTAACAAAGGAAATAGCTCCTTTCTTTTTCAAATATATCCCTCCTATCGCTATTTTCCTAGCCACACCACTGTGTATTCTCTTTGTCTCTGCTTCTCCAGCTACCAATATGAGTTTCTCCGCCTTTGACAAAAGCATTTTTAATTTCATCTACTTATAGAGAAAGAGGATGTTAATTTAGAAGATACTATGTTTCTATTTTAAAGGAGGAACGAGATGACACAGAAAAACGCGGAGCCTAGACGCTGGAATCTTTTTGCCCGCGAATTAGAAGATCTCTTACGCAAGCGTGGGTGTAACCTGAATGACCTGATGCATGAAGGGCTGTTGCATCGGGAAAAAGTGAGACGTTTGAAACAGTCGCTGGTTGTTCCCCGCTTCCACCTTTTGAGTCCGGAGGATTTAGATCTGGTGGTAGAGACATTCCAGGTGACCGGGGATGAACATCTACGTTTGCGCGCAGCGATTCTGGCTACGGCAGTGGAAGAAACGCTGATGGATCGTATCGATGCTGAGAATGCGCTGCAGGCTGCTGAGGAGATTTTTCCTCTCCTGCTCACAGCTTTGCAGCAGCGCTTCAAACAACAGAGAGGGTTAGCCGCTACCAGGAAGGCGCTTATAACGGACGAGGTGACAACGGATGATGTATTGGACCCGCTTCTACAACGTTTTGATCATGCGCTGCTCGCGTTGCATTTGAGCCGGCAAGGGAAAATGGAGGCTGAGCGTATAGCGCAGGCGCGTATCGCCCGCGATCGTTTTCTGCTGGTACTGGCCGAGTTAGAGGCTTTATGTGCTACTGACCCGAGTATGGGACAGGACGAAGCATGGCAAATCTGGCATCAAGAAACCCGGAAAGGTCTTGCCGCGGCCGAGGAAATACTTTCATAATCCCTTTTTATAGAGAAATAAGAGAGAAATATTTTGGCGTTTTCTCAGCATGTATCTAATCCTCACGGCCATAGTAGAAATACTTCTGCTTTGTGTGCAGCAGATTTTCATTGAAAACCCGCTGCACACAAAGCGACATTACTGAACGAGCGAGACCGAGAAATTAAAGGTCGTACCTGTTACGCGATACGAGGCTACCCCGCCGTTGCCATGCTGATAGTGCACGTAGCGGTCGCCAGAATTCGAGGTTCCAAGAATGGCATTGACATGAGGCCGCACCAGCGATCCATCGGGGATGCCCAGACTATCGAGATCGATGGTTCGCTCCTGGCCAACAGGATAGTTGTCGGTTCCACCCGCAGTACCTGTCTCGCCTGTATCGGGATTCAAATACTCAATGGAGAAGTTCATCACAAAGGCTGCACTATTATAAGTGGATATCTTCTGTACCGTCTGGGCATGAGCCGCCAGCTCACGCAGGGCCTGCAGGCGCTGACCAGACAGGCGCTCATGAGCCCCCGCCGTCCCGCTTACGAGAACTATGCAGGCAATGCTACATAGTAATACACACACCAGTCGATAGAATCCAGAGAAACGCATTTCTTACTCCTTCAAATTTTACAAGTAATAAAAACAGAGACAGCATATGTCTCTGTTTTTATTATAAAAAGATGTGCTAATTATTTTATTTAATTTTACAAGTAAAAACGTTGAAGCATGGGATATAAGCCATATCTGCACTAACTGCGCATAGATTTTTGCTCGTCTTCTAACACACGCTCCACACAACATGTGATAATGCTTTGTGTCCTGTTCAATGGAGACCGGCCCGGGCTGTATAATAGAGGGCGGAACAGTCTAGATCCTTGCTTGTTTAGTACGATGGGGGAGTAATGCAACGCCGAAAGCAGATTCTTCATTTTGATGATATTAATCACAGTCATGAAATCATGGGCTTCAGTGGACGTACGGACTTGCCCGACTTTCATGTATACACACTTGAGGAGACCTACCCCTCGACGCGGCAAGTAATGCCGCCCTACACCTTGCGTTTTTACTGTCTTTTGCTGCTTGAGGAAAACTCCCAGGATGCGGTGATTGAACTGAACACTGAGCGTCTGGCCGGGCCAAGTAACACCATTTCCTTTCAATCTCCCGGTCATGTATCCGCCTGGATACGAGGGGAGGCGCAAAAGGGCTTTCTGCTATACTTCCAGCCTGAATTTCTGAGTCAGTATGTGGTCTCACTGCTGGAAGATTTTCCTTTCTTTCGCCCTACTGAACTGCATATACTTCCTCTAACAAGCACCGAGAAAGCTACCCTCCGAGACCATTTTCTACGTTTGGAGCGCACCTTTAAGAATAAACAGCATCCATATCGTGTACCCATGTTGCAGGGTTTGTTATTAACACTCCTGTTCGACTGTAAGGGCCTGTATGAAAGCTACTGTACGCGCCAGGCTCATTCATCCATACACCCTTCACTGGCAGCGCAGTTTCTGCAGGCGCTTGAGCAACATTACCTCACACAGCGTACCGTGCAAGCGTATGCGGACCTGTTGCATGTGACCCCGAATCATCTCAGCCACGCTATCTCTAATGAGATTGGGCGCAAAGCATATGACCTGATTGTAGATCGCGTGTTGCTTGAGGCCAAGAAACTGCTGTACTATACTGATCTGAGCGTTGGTGAGATCGCGAATTACCTGGGCTTTGAGGAAGCGACGCACTTCACACGGCTCTTCAAACGTAAGCTTGCACTCACGCCGCTTGAGTATCGTCATCACGCCACGAAGCAGCATACCTAGAACAAGATCCAGGCTAGCGTAGAAATTGGTCATTTTTGCCTACATCCAGGTTTTTGTTTCGCCTATCACCCCATGTATACTTTTCTTCATACATGAGAACTTTCATGAAGATGAAGGCTTGCGAGGATCAGGAGAAAGAAGTTATCTTGCTCTCTTGCGCATAGAACAGCACACCCAAAGTGAATCAGTGATGAACTTTTACCTGTTTATTAAAAAGCAATAATACTAAGGAGAGTGCTATGGACGATAAGAAACAAATAAGTTCGCCGGTCGTGCTGGTGACCGGCTCCAGTCACGGCATCGGCCTGGAGGTGTGTCGCCAGCTTGCGCGCGCGGGCATGACGGTGCTTCTCACGGCACGCGATTTTTCGAAGGCCAGCATCGCTGCACAGCAGTTGGTTGAAGAGGGACGAGATGTTCGGCCATACGCTCTCGATGTCACACAAGATGATAGTATACGCGCTCTTGCCACTATCCTGGAGCAAGAATTTGGACGGCTGGACGTGCTTGTCAACAATGCCGCTGCCTACGTCGATTGGACAGAGAAGGCGACGACGGCTGATCTACAGGCCGCTCATGCGATTTTAGAAACGAATGTATTCGGGGCGTGGCGCACCACGCAAATATTGTTGCCTCTCATTCGCAAGAGCCAGCATGGCCGCATCGTGAACGTATCGAGTGGAGCAGGGTCTCATGGCGACCAACAATTTGGATTGACAATCAATGGCGGATCGGTGGCAAGCTATGGTATTTCCAAAGCAGCCCTGAACGCGCTCACCTCGAAGCTCGCGGCAGAGCTGGAAGGCACGAGTATCCTCGTCAATGCCGTCTGCCCCGGCCTGACCGCAACCGCTCCTGGCATGGAGGCGATGGGTGCCGGTCCGGTTGAGAAGGGGGCGTCGAGTATCGTATGGGCAGTGAACCTGCCTGACAATGGTCCGACAGGTGGCTTCTTCCGCTACGGGGAGCCCTTACCCTGGTAGCTTGCCGGGCTACACGCCGCAGCGGACTTTGGGCTGTGAAGCTCCTCTCGCTAAAACGCGAGGGGAGCTTCATTGAGAGGCGGATGGGTAGAGCTATTGCGCTAAGATTGCACCATAGTGGCCCTGAACGGTTACGGTGACCTGGCCGTTCTGGACCGTGTAGACCTGGCCGCTAACCCTGTCGGTAAGCTGGCTGCCATCAGTTACGCTTAATTGGTAGACGGGAATGCTCTCGGTGTGCGTGGTCGTATCATTATTGAGCACGACGGCGATGCGATTGTTCTGGTCCATCCGTCCAAATGAATAGATCTTATTCGCATCGTCGGTTGCCAATGTAATGAATGAGCCGGTACGCAGTGCTGGATAGCTGTTGCGAATGGAGATCAATTTTTGGAAGAGGGCGACTGCCGAGTTGCCTGTATTTCCCTGACTCCAATCAAAGGTACGACGGTCATCGGGGTCGGCTCCTCCCTGCATACCATATTCGTCACCATAATAGATAGTGGGAAGACCAACATAGGTCATTTGCAGGAAGGCGGCCAGGTAGGTTTTCCAGATATCTCCGCCTGCGCGTTGGCCGAAGCGCGTAATATCGTGGCTCGACAGGAAGTTTGGCATCACATCCTGAACGGGAGTTGGATAGTTGGCGCGTGTACCGCGTAACCAGCTATCGAGCTGCGAGACACCGATAGAGGCAGAATTGCCGCTATAGTCTTCCCCCGTGATCCATTCCGAGACTGGCTGGGTGAAGCCATCATAATTGGTGGCGCCATCCCATTGCCAGGGACTACCATTGGTCCAGGCGTTGGCGTTGCCCCAGTATTCACCGAAGATAAGCGCATTGGGGTTCGCGCTTTTGACGCCATTGCGGAATTCCTGCCAGATCTGGTGGTTGGTGGCGTCGCTACCATTGTTGCCGCCAGCATCTGCATATTGTGCCGCATCCAATCGCCAGCCATCAATACCATACTGGCGAATCCAGTTCTGGGCGATCGAGTTTGTGTTGCCATAGATCGCATTGCGCACAGCTGACCCACTTGAGCCATAATCCAGTTTGGGCAGACTGCTATAGCCGAGGAAGGTTGAATACTGGTTGGGCCATTGCTGAAACGTATAGTAGGGATAGTATTGGCTGGATTGGCTCTGGTAGGCACCCGTGACGCCAGGATAGGTATTGTACTCGTTGAACCACTGATCCCAGGTACCAGTATGGTTAAACACACCATCCAGTACGATGTGGCCAGCCGGACCATTGGAACTGCTATGAATATCGCTGACAAGCTGGCTGAAGGCTGCATTACCACCCAGTGAGGGATCGACATTATTATAATCCTGGGTATCGTACTTATGGTTGGAAGGCGAGGTAAAGATCGGATTCAGATAAATAGCGTTGGCGCCCAGCGTATTTTTGATGTAGCTGAGCTTTTGATCGATACCCTGGAGATCACCGCCAAAGAAGACCGTACTATTTGAATAGCCGCTGTCCGCGACCGGGCTTGATCCCCATGTTTTGTGCTCAGTTGGTGAGCCCAGATAACTATACTGGTTGGTCTGGACATCATTACTGGTATTCCCATTGTAGAAGCGATCGGGGAAGATCTGATACATCACGCTATTCTTGGCCCACTGTGGCGTGGAGAAATTTGGCAGGATGTAGAAATCGCTGCTGGTGGGCTCGCTGGCAGAGGGGCCATTAGCATTATACCAGGCAGTGGCTGAGCCATCGTTGATCTGAAAACGGTAACTTGATCGAGCAACTGGCCGGGATCGTACCTTTCCAGATATCGAAACGCTGCGTCGCGTCCGTATTGGAGAAGCTCATGGCTACCCAGTGAAAGCTACTATCGGCGGTATCATAGTACTTGATATTGGCACTCGTGATGTCCTGATGAAAGGTCCTCATAGAGAGTGTAAGCGGGGTTGAGCATGTAGGCTCAAGGGCACTGTCATACAAGGGACCTTGATCGCTAAAGAGACCATTCCATTCGACGTTATTATCATGCGAGCTGGCATGAACGACCGTGGGTTGTACAGACTGTAACAAAAAATAGAGGAGACAACAGGCGAGGAGTGAGTAGACGACTTTCTTAGCCATATTCAGGATTCCTCCTAATATAATCACGTGCCATTCCATTGAACGTGATTCTCATACATAGTAATAATAATATAAACATGATTGACAAATCAATAGTTTAACAGCAAACAATTACACAAAATTTTAACGTCTTTATTTATCAGGCTGACAACACGAGCGGCGGCGATTGGCCTGGAGCTGTGCAACGTGTTGTTCAAAGTGCTCTGAATTAAAGTGTTTTCAAAGCTGAGCAGGGCTTTTTCATGTTCGTCCAGAGAGCGCAGGGAGATCACGCGTAAGCGATACGATGTCCATTCTTTCCTGTATGGAGTATGTGTGGTGGGCCGCCGCCCACCACACATACTCCATACTCCCAACCCGGCGCCGCAGGCGCCAAAGAGGAACATAAAAAGCCCTGAGGCTCAGGGCTTCGCAAAAGTCAGAGTAACCAAGCAAGGGCCTCCTCTGGGTGAGATGCAAATCGCCGGATTTGACGAGCCACATTGGAAACCTGATGCATATCCATCAAGGAGAGCACGAGCGAGTTGAGTACGGCAAGCATTTGAGCGACAGGAGGAACGCGAACGCCACATCGGTCTTCTCCCAACGTCACATCACGGCGCCCATGGAGACGATTTTCCACCGCCCAGTGGTCGCGGATGAGGCGGAAAAGCCGCTGGATCGAACACTGTTCTCGGCTCAAGGTCGTCAATCCGTACACGACCTCTACGCTCCTTTTCTCTGCCGTCTTGCGTTCCCGTTGTAATCGAAAGACCTGCCCAACTTCTCCCCATTCTCGATCCAGAAACTCGTTGAGGTCCGGTGAGGTGAGCAGGTGGCGCCGCTCCAGTCGGCCATGACCTTTTTCGACCTGTTCATAGGAGTGCCAGGTGCTTCGATCAGCGTGTGGATCTTCGAAAAAGAGTTCCAGATCCTCTCGAGTCACGGGCGTATTGTCTTTGATGATCAGAATCACCTCTCCTCCTGCCCGTTTTACCATGCGTCCAAACGCATGATAACTTTGAGCAGCATCGACGGTGAAAATGCGCCCTTTGCAGAGCACTTCGGTCAACAGCGGCTTGAGGGCACTGACTTCATTCTGCTTGTCGGCAATTGGACACTGATGCAAGACAATTCCTGTTTGCACTTCATACACATGCAACACATGCCTCTGCGGCTTTTCTCCTCCATAGCTCTGCTGACCGGTTCCCCGCAACACTTTGCCATCAATGGCCACATGAACAGCGCGCTGCTCTGCCAGCATCGCGAGACGACTGGGTTCGTCACCACATCGGCTTTCTGCCTCCTGCCGTAGCAACCAATCTCGAAATCGTTCATTGATCTGCTGGCTCTCCAACCGAGCGAGCGCATATTTGTACGTATTGGCACACGGCATACGCTTCCACTTCACGTTCAACTGCTCGCGCAGCCTCTCTCCTTGGTCTCGCGCCCAATCGCTGGCTCCCAACAGGCTTTTCATCCCAGCCAGTTTGGCCAGGATCAGCACGATGAGCACGTCCGCTAACGCATATTGCTTCCCTCGGGCTGCCCGCTGATCAGGGATCTGCGCACAGATGTCGTACAACGAACGCAGATGCGATGGGCTTACTTCTTGAATGGTCTTGCTTTCCGTTTTCAGTGTGCTATATTCCATGCAGAGTCTTTCCTCGAATGACCTTGATTTTTTTTTCATTCTACTGGATTGACTCTTCTTTTTCACCTCCCCCGGACTTTTGCGAAGCCCTGCCCTGAGGCTGGGGAACTCTTCACAAATAGGTGCGCATGAGGTATACTGCAAGCAGTAAGAAACAGATATGAACACTATTCCATGCACATCGTTTGCTCAATAGAATAAAACAATTTTGCTGCTAGGGGAGTCTACGGACTGAGAAGTTGACGCACGCCTATATGCGTCACGACCCTCAAACCTGATCTGGATCATACCAGCGTAGGGAAGTGGCAGATCTCATTGCCGGCTGACAGCGATCCAGACCTTATGCGTCTTTTGATGTCAGCAGTAGATAGAAGATCGCCGCTACCCTTGGTTGGGGTAGCGGTTTTTTGTACGCCTTGAGCCGATATGTAGAAGATGTGGTCTTACAATATTCCGAGGTGTACGATGCACAAAACACAAGCAGGTACGCAGAAGCTAACCGTCAAAGGGGTGACCAGAACATATGTGGAGGGGAAGCGGCGGGTTGAGGCTCTGACACCAATAGATTTGACGGTCGCCAGGGGCGAGTTCGTCTCGCTGATTGGTCCCAGTGGCTGTGGAAAAAGTACCCTGTTTAATATTATCGCAGGTGTGGATGAACCGACAACCGGTACGCTGGCGATTGATGGGGATTGGGATGGGGAGCGCGCTGGCCGGGTTGGTTATATGCCGCAGCAGCCGTTATTGTTGCCCTGGCGCACCGTCGAAGAGAATATTCTGCTGGGGCTGGATATTCGCCGCCTGCCACGCAAGGAGGCGCTACAGCAAGCGCACGATGTTTTAAAGCGTTTTAGCCTGCACGATTTCGCCGAGAGCTATCCTACCGCCCTTTCAGGTGGCATGCGCCAGCGTATTGCCTTGTTGCGCACGGTCTTATTTAACTCTTCATTTCTATTGTTAGATGAACCCTTTGGGGCGCTCGACGCCCTGACACGTATCACCTTACAGATGTGGCTGTTAGACCTCCTGCAAACATATCATTCTAGCGTCCTGTTTATCACACATGACGTACGAGAGGCTATCCTGTTATCTGATCGTATCTATGTGCTGAGCGCCCGTCCGGCCTCAGTTCTAAGAGTAGTCGATATCGATTTACCGCGACCACGGCGGCAAGAAATGCTGACGGAAGCCGCCTCCATCCAATTGGAGCGAGAGCTACTCTCCCTTCTTGTGAAGGAGCAGCCATTATGACCCTCAAACGCCTGGCGGGCTATGGTCCCGCGTTTGTGCTGGCGCTAAGCCTTTTTCTGCTCTGGGAGCTTGTGGTGCGCGCCGGCCTGGTCGCTAGAAATCTATTACCCACCCCGGTCGCGATTGTACGGGCACTGATCGATAACTGGGATGTCATCTTTGGGCACACGGTACAGACCAGCCTGGAAACTGTGGTTGGCTTATTCATTGCCACCGTATTAGGACTGGTACTGGCAATATTATTAGATCTCTCTCCATGGATTAAGCGGGCCGTGTATCCGCACCTGATTATCTCGCAAACCATCCCGATGGTCGCGCTGGCTCCGCTACTGGTCATCTGGTTTGGTTTTGAGCTGACACCCAAAATTATTGTCGTTACCCTCTATTGTTTCTTTCCTATAGTGGTAGCGTCACTGGATGGCCTGTTGAGTACTGATCCTGAATTGATGAAGTTGCTGCGTAGTATGAAGGCTTCTCCCTGGCAGGCCCTCTGGCTGGTGCGTTTGCCGGGCGCCATGCCCTCCTTCTTCTCAGGACTGCGGATTGCGGCCACATATAGTGTAACGGGCGCGATTGTCGGTGAATATGTGGCGGCCCAGCAGGGATTGGGCCTCTACATGAAGACCTCCGCGAGCTCAAATGCCATTGTGCTGGTATTCGCGGCCATCGTCGTCACGGCTCTGTTAAGTTTATTACTTTTCGGCCTGGTCTCATTGATTGAACGTATTGCCTTGCCCTGGCATCAACGCCTGGGACAAAAACGCTAACTGGAAAGGCTTTTTTAGATGAAATCTCGTACTCGTTTATTGCTCAGCATTGGCATTCCCTTGTTGGTGGTATTGGTGGTGGTGGGTATTTACCTGGCGCAGCAGCAGCGTAGCAATGCTCCTATCCAGTCCACGACAAAGCAGCCTTTGACTACCATGAAACTGGCGCTGGACTGGACGCCGAACACTAACCATACGGGTGTCTATGTCGCCATGAGTAAGAAGTGGTATCAAGAGGAAGGGATTAATCTGCAGATCGTCCCTTATTCATCAAATGTTACCCCGGATGTATTGGTGAGCAATGGCAAGGCCGATGTAGGTGTAAGCTCGACTGAAGAGGTGGTCTCTGATGCGGCGGTAGGCCAGCCAGCCGTCTCTATCGCAGCCATCGTGCAGCACAACACCTCATCCCTGGCGGTGCTGACCAGTTCAGGTATCAAGCATCCCCGCGACCTGGACGGTAAGACCTATGGCGCCTTTGGGTACCCCTATGAATCCGCGGTAGTTAGCCAGATCATCAAGCAGGATGGTGGCAAAGGTAACATCAAGAGTGTGACCCTGGATATTGATCCCTTGCAGGCTTTGCAGAGCCATCGCGTAGACTTCGTCTGGATTTTTGACGGTGCCGAGGGTATCCAGGCCAAGCATCAAGGCATGCCATTAACTACTTTTCCGATCATTAAATATGGTATCGCTGATTACTATACCCCACATTTATCGCCAGCCCTACCGAGATCAAAGCGAAGCCAGATCTGTTGCGCCGCTTTATGAACGCGACGGCTCGTGGCTATGAGTACGCGCGCACCCATGCCAGTGAGGCGGCCCAGATATTAATGCAAGAAACGCCGAAAGGTACCTTCCCTGACCAATCCTATGTACTTGATAGTCAGCAATATCTGAGCGAGCGCTACGCCGACAACGGTCGTCGCTGGGGTTTGCAAGACGCAGCCGCCTGGCATAACTATCCCCAATTTATTCTCAATGCCGGCGGCGTCAAGGATGCCAATGGTAAAGATGTGACCAGTCTCGACCTGAATTCGCTCTATACCAATCAATTCCTCCCTTAAAAGATCATCGCAACAGATGCGACAATAAAAGCGATGTGCATAGGTTAACCTACGCGCATCGCTTTTATTGCTGCCTGGTTACTCAATGAAAGGTATGGGTGTTTGTCCTCATCCATATCGTTCAGAAGTCTCTGTCTGGGTGATGTGTCGTCATTGGGTGTGGTGTCAGCGTGTACTTACTGAATGAAGACGCCAAACATATTTGCAGCTAGTTGCAATGGACTATCAACAGCAGGCTTGGACAAGGAATAATCAAGCATGTTTTGGAGAGGGTATGATGGAGCAGCACGAAGTCAGCACTATATCAACGGTCGATGTCTCACAATGTGATCGTGAACCTATTCAAATACCGGGCAGCATCCAACCCCATGGTGTACTACTGGTTCTGCGTGGGCCAGAATTGACAATCGTACAAGCCAGCCAGAATACGGCAGTCATTCTGGGTATACCGGCTGAGTCACTGGTGGGGCAGCCACTGGGGATACTTTTAAAGGAACAGGATCTGGCGACTCTTGTTACAGTACCGCAGGAGCACATTGAGCGTAATCCATTGTACCTTTTTACCATTGAGCTGAAAGGGAATGAGCAACGTTTTGATTGTATCGTACATCGGCAAGATGGCCTGTTGCTGTTCGAATTAGAGGTTATCCGGGAAGGTGATTATGCAGTTACAAGTCCCAAAGATATTTATAGTACTGTGCAAGCTGTCTTCTCGCGGCTCCAGCATAGCTCTACAATTGTCGCGCTATCCGAACAAGTAGCTGAACAGGTGCGTAGCATCACCGGTTTTGATCGTGTTATGGTCTATCGTTTTGAGCCGGATGGACATGGGATCGTCATCGCGGAAGCCAGGCGCGCTGACCTGCCTACCTTCCTGAATCTACACTATCCTGCCTCTGATATTCCAGCCCAGGCCCGGCGTTTGTACACCCTTAACTGGTTGCGTTTAATTCCAGATCGATCCTATACGCCTGTGCCACTTGTTCCTGCCATTAATCCTGTAACCGGGCAGACCCTCGATATGAGTTTTTCGGTGCTGCGTAGTGTCTCACCTATCCATATTGAGTACTTAAAAAATATGGAGGTAGCCGCCTCCATGTCGATCTCTATTGTTAAAAATAACACGCTATGGGGACTGATTGCCTGTCATCATGAGACGCCGCATTATATTTCTTATGATATTCGTACAGCCTGCGAGCTGATTGGGCGCATCATGTCTTTACAAGTACCTCCGATTGAAGAGCGTGAAGATGCAGTCTACCTGACGAAATTAAAGAACATTCAATCTCAATTGTTGGTGATCCTTTCAGAGCAAGGGACCTCTTCTTTTGTTGATGCGCTTGTCAGTAAGCGGCAGGCTGTGCTCGATGTAGTTAATGCTACTGGTTCTGTTATCTATCTGGATGGAACGTGCCATGTCCTGGGAGAAGCGCCTCCACTGAATGAGATTGAGCAGCTAGTAGACTGGATTGAGCAACAGCCAGAAGCTGAAATATTATTTACAAATTCGCTCTCTCAAAGATATTCTCCGGCCGCATCCTATATGGCATGTGCAAGTGGCATGCTGGCATTAATTCTTTCCAGGGCGCGGCGTCAATATTGGTTCTGGTTCCGACCTGAAGTTGTGCAGACGGTGCAATGGGCCGGGGAGCCAGCCAAGTCCGTAGTTATCTCGGAGCAGAGCGCGCGCCTCTCACCTCGTACTTCATTCGCCAGTTGGAAACAGCTTGTCCAGGGGACCGCTCTGGCGTGGAAGCAGGGTGAGATAGAGATCGCGCTTGAATTACGTATGGCCCTGATTCACATCTTTCTGCGCCAGGCAGAAGAGCTTGCCCGCTTGAATCTCGAACTTCAGTATAGCAATGCTGAGTTGGATGCATTTGCCTATGCCGCCTCGCATGATTTGAAAGAGCCACTACGGGGTATTCATAATTATGCGCATTTTCTGCTAGAAGATTATGGTAGTCAGTTGGACGAAGAGGGTGTATACAAACTGCGTACGCTGGTCTCTCTTTCCCAGCGTATGGAAGACCTGATGAACTCGTTACTCTATTATTCTCATGTAGGACGAGTAGACCTGTCTGTACGTGAGACGGACCTGAGTCTCGTTTTACAGCAAGCCCTGGAATTTTTACATACCCGTTTGCAAGAGAGTAATATGCAGGTGCGTGTGCCTGCCTCACTCCCAAAAGTGGTCTGTGATGGAGCGCGTGTCTGCGAAATATATATTAACCTTATTAGTAACGCCATCAAATACTCAGATAAACCAGATAAGTGGATCGAGGTTGGATCTGTGCCTGCTTCATCTCCTCCTGATGGGCAGGAGGAGCGTCCTCCCATTTTGTATGTACGTGATAATGGCATTGGCATTTCGGCTGATCATTTCGATTCGATCTTTCGCATTTTTAAACGCTTACATGGACGTGAAGAGTTTGGTGGCGGATCAGGTGTTGGATTAACCATTGTGAAGAAGATCGTCGAGCGTCACAACGGCGTGATCTGGATCGAGTCAACTGAAGGCCAGGGCACAACTTTTTATTGGACTCTTGGGCCACTGAAAACGGTGCAGAACTAAAACGGTGCAGACATGAATGAGGAAAACAAGCCTGCGTCTATCCTGATTGTGGAAGATAGCGATGAAGATTTCTTTACCCTGATGCGTATCTTTAAAAAGTTACCGGTTGCTTATCCGGTGACGCGTTGTATACGGGGCGAACAAACGCTGGACCTATTGTATCGCCATGGGGAATATCAACACTTACAGGATGATGCCTTGCCCTCATTGATTCTACTGGATCTCAACTTGATTGGCTTAGATGGGCGTGTTGTGTTAGCGCGCATCAAAAAACATCCACATTTGAGGAAAATTCCTGTGGTCGTGCTGACAACCTCTTCTAATCCTAAGGATATTGAATTTTGCTATGATTGTGGAGCTAATAGTTACTTGCTTAAGCCTGTGCACCTGGATCGTTTTACGAAAACGATGCAAGTGCTCATCAGCTACTGGTTTGATGCGGTAGTGCTTCCGTAGTAAATGGAGTGAATTATGATGCAAGTTCCACAGCAACCGTGGCGCCTTCTAATAGTCGACGATAGTTCTGAAGATCGGGCCGCCATGCGCCGTTATCTTGAGCAAGACCATATTACAAGCTATACTTTTTACGAGGTTGGGACTGGCAGGCAAGCGATGGCGGCATTTCAAGATCGCATATTCGATTGTATTATTCTAGATTATCTCTTGCCGGATATGACGGGAGGAGACTTTTTGGAGCGTCTGCGTGCAATGTTCCCCTCCCTGCTCCCTCCGATAATTATTCTGTCGGGTAAGGGTAGTGAAATAGTCGCTGTACGTTTGATGAAGCAAGGGGTACAAGACTATTTAATTAAGGATCAATTGTCGTCAGAACTCCTGCGTGTCGCAATTGCCAATGCGATCGAAAAGGTCTCTATGGAGAGGTATATCGAGGATCAGAGTCAGGAATTAGCGCGCCGTCAGCATGCCTTTCAAACGCTAGCAGAGAATGCTCCAGATATGATTGAACGCGTGGACCGACAGTTTCGTCATTCCTATGTCAACCCGGCTATCGCTGAGGTAACAGGGCTGCCGATGCAGGCCTTTATCGGCAAAACTGGCCGTGAACTGGGCATGCCTGATGAGATGTGTCTATTGTGGGAAAAATATCTGGGCGAAGTATTTGATACAGGCGATATCAGACAATTTGAATTTGTGTATCCTGGTATGGAAGGGGAACATATTTATCAGGCCCGCCTGGCTCCTGAATTTAGTGTCGATGGTCACCAGGTGACCTCTGTACTCGGCATTAGTCGTGATGTGACTGAACTTAAACATACAGAGATCGCCTTGCGCAATAGTGAAGAACGTCTGCGCATTGCCCTCTGCGAGAATGGGACCTGGGATTGGCATATATCTTCTGATACCATTACCTGGTCCGTCGGACTTGAAACAGCCATGGGCCTGGCACCTCATAGTTTTAAGGGGACATATAATTATTTTCTCTCCTTCGTTCACCCGGAAGATCGAGCGTTTGTGCGAGAGACTGTACGGCAGGCCATCGAGCAAAAAAAACCATTCAGTATAGAATTTCGGATGGTGCGGGCCGACGAGTCTATCCGCTGGACTGCGACACGCGGCAAAGTCTTCTATAACGATGATGGCTTTCCTATTCGTATGCTTGGTATCGACATGGACATTACGGAGCAGAAACAGGCTCAATTGCAAGCCATGCACCAGGCCAGTGAGTTAGAGGCTATTTTTGAGACGATTGGTGATGGCCTGATTATCCTGGATCGTGCTAATGTCCCTACGCGAATAAATCGAGCCGCACAAATCATGTTCGATATCTCTGACGATCATTTGCATGCACCGCTAGCCCCACCAGCCATAACGCTGTTGGATGAATATGGCTCACCATTGCCTATGGAGGCATGGCCGCAGACAAGGTTAATGCAGGGCGAAACCCTGGCCGGGCCAATATGGCTGAGGTACATTTGGGTCGACCAGATGGCAGGATCGTGGATTTAAGCATTACCGGGACCCCTCTTCGAGACGAAGAAGGCATCATCAATGGTGCCATCCTGCTTGTACGTGATGTAACTGCACGCCGCAAATGATGCTATCTGGCATTAAAGACAAGAAATGTACGTGTGGGGCTTGAAACCGATACATTTAATTAGCTCTTCATAGAAAAGACACGAAAATAGCGCTCGAAGAAGCGCGCGGGATCGACCATATGGGCGATTTCATGTTGCGCAGATTTGTCTGTGGTCAGTATTTGCGTCTGACCGAGCAATTCATCATCTTGCAGATGCACTTCGACCACGGTCCGCGTCCACTGACACACCTGTTCGTCAAAAATGCTTACGGCAGCCAAAGGATCGTGAAAAATAATCTGTGGGCGTTCGCGGAACCAGACCTCTGCAAAATCAAGCACGGGATGTAAAAGAGGAGTCTGTATAAAACGCTCGCGTACCTGTTCAGCTGGCATCACCACCTGCATCGTGACATCTAATCCGATTGAGCGATGTTGTGCAATGGGTGTACGGTAGACAATAGCGGCTGCGTGCGGATCGCAGAGCGCATTCCATTCAACCGGTGTCCGCTGTTGTTGCTCAGCCGAGAACGCACCACACATCAACACAAGACCTTTCAGCAGCGACGGAATGGCCGGGTCGACACTGAAAAGAAGGGCGATATTCGTCATAGGTCCAGTCGCCAGCAGCACAATCTCACCGGGATGCTTACGAATGGTCTGCCGCAAAAATTCAATGGCTGACCCCCGAGGAAAATCGGTCTCGTGAGGCCAGCGGACCAATGCCTCCTGCTGCGGCGCCGTGGGCTGATGCTCGTGCTGTAGTAGGAGTGGACGTTCAACACCAGGGTAGATAGGAATGGTCGGCTGCCCCGCTACCCGACAGAGAGCACTGGCAAGCATCGCGCGCTCAGACGCCTGCCCGAGACGGTCGTGATACCTAACAGTTCACAACGCGGCTCCGCAAGCAGATAAGCAAGCGCGACCGCATCATCAATATCTGAGCCAGGATCGGTGTCATAGAGGACTTTGATTTTTTGTGCACTCACTGTATCTTTACTCCATTTTCATTATAAAGTACATCATATTCCATTGGTTACTATCTTAATCCGTGGCATACAACAGAGGGGAACACATACTCCTCCCTGCTGCATGCCTGTCTATATACCGGGCAACGCTAGCCTGGTTGTTGGTGTTATACAGCGTAGCGATCTGGCTATCACTCAAGGCGCTTTGATAGAAGCGTACCTCATCAAGCGTCCCATTCACAAAATCAGAGTCATTGCGATTCCACATGCCTCATCCAGCGACCGAGCTGCCAGCTGCGGGCTCAGTCTTCGTTATCATGCTGGTGGTCACTAAAGTTGCCGATACAATAAGCATTGCCAGTAACGTGATGAGGCAAGGCCGCATCACCTTTCGCCAGATTTTGGACATGTTGACCTCCGTTGCATCAATTGGTGTCTCCTGGATCGACTCACATCGATCGCGAGTCGATCCCCTAGCAATGACAACCTGTCATCGATACATCACTCATTAAGCGATAACCAGTCGTTGGACCTGCGCAAAACGTCCAGCCGGAAAGCTGTCGGCCATGCAACAAGCCACTCTGAGACAGATCCATATTCGCGCCAGCGCGTATGAAATGCTCCCTCATCCTGGCTTCCAATGGGGCGTTGCTTCCCAAGCACCAGCAAGCTTCCATCGGAAATGCCAATAGTCCCATGATCCCACGCCGCACGTGCACGCTGCCGCCAGATATCCTCTCCGGTCAACTGTGCCAGCTGTAGCCAGCCCGGCACACATGCAATTGCATAGGGGTCCAGATGATGATGTTGAGTGGATACCGCTGTACCACCAAAGGTGTCATAGCCTATCTTCCCCAGGACGCTTTCCGCTGAATACTCAACCGTATGGCACCACTGCCACGAGGCAAGATAGTAAGCGGCATGCATGGCTCCATTTAGATAGTGGTGCGCACCTGTCACCTCATATAAGGTAAGGCCAGCATCCATTAGAGGCACGGCAGATTCTTTGTCGATACAGTCAGTATCGAGCGCACCAGCAGTTGTATACCCATCGCGCAACAATGCATCTATATAGTAGGTATAAGCACGTTCTGCGGCAGCAAGATAACGTTCATCGTCCGTATGAACGTAAGCGCTAATGAGAGGAAGTATGAGAAACGCGCCAATAGTCCCTTCCATGGCAAGCAGCACCCCATTATTTGCCCACGCCCGCCCAATACACCCATCAGCCCTCTGCGTCTGCAGTACAAAATTGCAGATACCGAGTGCGGCATCTTTATATTGAGGTCGAGGGCTGCCACATTGCTGCGCCAATTGTGCTGCCTCAAACAACGCCAGCGCCGCACCGCCCAGATTGCAAGCATCCTGGTGTTCCCGCGCATCACCTCCAGTCCTGGTAAAGTCATCTGTCAGGAAGGAAGAACCATCAAGAATAGCATCAAAATGGCAACGCATGAGGCCACCAGGAAGTGCTGCGCCAGCCACCCAGCAATCGAGCGTAGCCAATCCACGCACTAGCGAGTCCCTATCCCCACTGCGCAAAAAATCGTTGAGCAGCGCAACTGCCAGGCTAGCATTCTGACCAGCCCAGCCAATCTCATATTTGTGGTCGGGCCGTTGCCGCCAGCGACCAGGCTGCTTATTCGTACCTTCCGCCCAGAGTAAACCGATTGAGAAACCGCGAAATATATCTTCCTCAGCCCAGAGGCTCTCTTTGGCAAAGTGGATACCCAGCCTCCACAGCTCATCGGGAGAAAACCATGGTGAGGTGGCGTGGTAGTTGAGTTGCCAGGCCACATCGAGCATTTTTTGCCACCCCCGGCGCTCCTCTCCAACCGCTGCTACACTCAGGTATGCCACACACACTCTCTCCTCACCAGGATTGAGCCATAGAAGGGTACTATAACCGGGACTATAGCTGTCGCGTTCGCTATACACATCTGGACACTCCTCCTCTGGCCAGAACAGCGTGTGTATCGTTTCATTCTCGCTGGGAATGAGTGTGCAGGAACAGCCATCAGCAGCAACAGGAACAGCACTAAATAGGGCCACAGACCAGCGTTCCCCTTCAGAATAGGTTGCACCTGGAACGGAGCCACGATGCCAGGCAAAAGATCGGGGTGTACCATTATGAAGAAAGCCTTTAGGCTCATGCCCTGTACCCAGTGGTTGCCATTATAGGAAATGGCAGGAATAAGCATATAGGCAGCGTTATAAGCAGCAACGGCCTCCATCGTTAAACGCACCGATTGCCGAGGTGCCTCGCACTCTAGCTTGAAGTACCGAGTCCAGCGAAACACGCCATCATCTACCGATATCACCTCATCACGATAGCGTACGCTCTCAGAATCCGCAGCCACGAAAGGAGCAAGAGAGACAATATGTTCAGTATCGTGATAGAGTGCGTGCCCTCGCGCATCCTCAAGCCAGTAAAACGACATACAAACCTCCCCCTATGGTATAGAAGATTCAACCATATAGGGGCCAGCCCATACTGACCCCATCAGCATACGTGCTCAGGCACGTAAACCAGAAAACAGTCCACTCTCCACGATACGGCGTTGCCCGAAGTAAAACACAAGCGCAACCGGTAATGTGCTGAGAAGCGCGCCAGCTAGTTGCGGACCGTAATCAGTCGCATGCAACGGCTGTGCTGTAAAGTTTGCCAGGCCCAATGGTAGGGTAAACATCGAATTGTCATTCAACACAAGCAGAGGCCAGGTAAAATCATCCCAGGCCCCAATAAACGTAATAATCAGCACAGCAACGACACCTGGCCACATCGACGGAAGAGCAATACGCCAGAAGATCTGCCATTCAGAGGCGCCATCGATACGTCCGGCATTCAGCGTTTCATCGGGCAATTGTTTCATCATTTGCCGCATCAAAAAAATGCCATAAGGATTAAACACGCTGGGGACGATTAACGGCCAGTAGGTATTTAACCAGCCGAGGTAAAACATCAATATATAGCTGGGAATTAATGTGATCGCCGCTGGCAACATCATCGTCACAATGACAGCCGTAAAGATAGTACTACGTCCAGGAAAGCGAATTTTAGCAAACACATAACCCAGGAGTGCAGAGGTGAACGCGGGGATAGTTGAGCGCACCAGAGCCAGCCACAAACTGTTCCAGAAGTAGATGCCGAAGTTGAAGTTTGTCCATATCGCTTGAAAATTATCTAAGGTCCAGTGCGCAGGAAAAATCGTTGTAGGAATGCTCAAAATCTCAGCATTACTTTTAAAGGCACCAGTAAACATCCAGAACATAGGAAAGCCGATGATAATAGCGAGTATGCAGGCACAGGTATAGAGGAGGCCCGTCGTGTAATAGCGCCGCCTATGTATATTTCTTTGCCACGCAATTTTTGCCATAGCCTCAGGGTCTACAGATTTCTCAACAATCATACGTCACGCTCCCCCTTTCGTGCGAGCCAGAACTCAAGCATCACCAATACGAAAACCAGGGCAAAGAGAATGAAGCTAATAGCTGCTGCATAGCCGATATCGATACTTCCATTACCTTGTCCCAGACCATTATCGATCATGTACTCGACAATCGAACGGGTCGCGTCGATAGGACCACCATTCGTCAACACAAACATCGGCACAAAAACCTGCATACCAGCAATAGTTCCAATGATGCCCTGGAAAATGAGCATTGGTTGCATCTGGGGCAGCGTAATATACCAGAAGATAGGCCAGCCACGTGCTCCATCAACCCGAGCAGCCTCATACAAAGACGTATCGACACCCTGCAATCCAGCCAGATAGATGAGCATGCCACCACCAATTCCCCACCAGATACTCATAGTCGTCACGCTCAATAGCGCCAGGTGCGTATCACCGAGCCAGTCCGGACCTACCAGACCAAAGGAGCGCAGAATTTGATTGAAGACACCGGCATTCACATCGTATAACGCCTTCCAAACACTGGCGACAGCTACCGCAGTCGTTATGCCTGGGAGATAAAAAAGCAGGCGGAATACTCCAACGAAACGGCGTATATGACTGATCAGTAGAGCCAGTCCAAAACTGAACGTGTTTCCAAGCAGTACTGTCACCACCGTATAAAACAGAGTGTTGCTCAGCGTTGTAAAAAAGACAGGGTCCTGCGTAAGCGCATATTGGTAGTTTGCCAGTCCGACAAAAGGACGGTCTGAGGTAATCAGGTCACCATGTTGCAAGCTCTGTACAAACGCCATTACCAAAGGAATACCAGTAAAGATAACCAGCGACAGCAAAAATGGGGTGAGAATGATCCAGGCAAATCTCACTGGTGGTGTTACCCGAACACGGCGTCGTGGCCGGAGGGAGATAGCCATAGTAGTATGATCCTTTCCTGTATACTGATGAAGAGCACGCTCCGCATGGTGTGCTCTTCACCATGCGCAACTACGGCTGAATCTTCTTGCGCTCAGTCACCAGTTTCCCAAAGTCAGAACCCAGGGACGCCAGATACTTGTTCGCGCTCTGCTCTGCTGCAGACAGTGCATCGGCAGGATTCGCATGGGTTCGCGCGATCTGCTGAATGGCCCGTTGTAGAGGAGTTGCAACACCATCTGGATACTGGCCTGGATATATTGCGTTGTTTACGACGACTTTCATCGCGTTTACTGCTGGTGCATTGGCCAGCGTAACAGAGGGACCATACTGTGGCACACCACCATCAAGTGTAGCCAGTTCCAGATTGTGACGTACTGGATCGCTTTTAAGGAATAACCATTGCAAGAACTGGAATGCCGCGTCACGACGCTCATTGCTAGCTGATTTCATAACAGCAAACATGGTTGCCAGCACGCCATGACCAGAAACGCCATCGCGCTTTCCAGTATATGTAGGCAGAGGGAATGCGCCAATCTCGGCCTGTGGATTAGCGGATTGCGCCGCATTAATTCCCCAGCCCCAACCACGGAACATGGCATTACGCCCCTGACCCATGAGAGCCGCTGGATCATCCTGATACGATCCCACCTTATACTTATTAGCAAAATCCGCGTAGGTCTGAATTGCCTGAATCATCTGCTCGTTGTTAAAATTGACCTGATTGCCATCTTCAGTGTAGAGATAGCCACCAAGTTGATAGTAGAGATCCAACACGAGCCAGTCACCGGGATAACCTCCCATGTTGAAGCCATACTGCTTCACCACGCCATTGGTGCTCAGAGTCAAATGTTTTCCGAGTTGCGCACAATCATCCCATGTCTTAGGCGCATCATTGTCTGTCAGGCCAGCCGCACGCCACGCTTTTTTATCATAAATAATAATACCGGTCGCAACATCCATAGGAAACATATACATGCGTCCATCAGGTAAAAGCTGCAAAGGAAGCCAGGGGTAGTCTTTCTTCAATGTATCTATGGGAAATAACGCGTCCGGAAAGGGAACAATGTAACCGGACTTATAATATGAGTAGAGGCTTGCTGGATCGAACTGATCAAGATCTGGACCCTGGCCGACTTTCGCGGCTGCAGCAAGCTTCGTATCATGGTCGCTGGCAAAACCTTGCAATTTGAAAGAGACCTTTGGATTGACTTTCTTATACTCGTCAATCCACTTTTGATATTGAATGCCCACTGCCTGGGGTGCTGGATCAAAGTTCCATAGGCTCAGCGTCGTCCCTGAGCTCGCTGCCGTTCCACAGGCTGTGAGAATCGCTCCACCAAGCGCAGTCGCACTACCTAATGTCACAGCCGTCTTGCCTGCATGATCCAAAAAGCGACGACGGGACATCATGGACGTGCGTACATCTAACGCATCACCGGTAGACATACAATTTTGCTCCTTTGCGTAAATATGGCCGTGAGACAACTAACATACTTTTCCATATCATCTCATTGGCCGTTTTCCTGAATGCATAAAACGCTAAATCGCGCAGACTGGCACTACTCAATATTCAAGGGATGTATTTGTCAAGTGCACGTTCACTCTGGTCGAGTAGTTAGTAACAGTATAAAGAGAAAGCAGTGAAGAGTCTATGGGTAGAATGCCAGATTTTATTTGCCATATACACATTCGTCATAAACACATAGCATATGGAACGGGAACACCATGTCACAGGCAAAGACACATTTAAAAGCATTTCTTACAAAGAATGCCAGTGTAACAATTAGTGTTCCACTCACAGGCAACACAAGTGAGGTACTACTTTCATCCAGGCCTGGATAGCAGGTCGTTCCGACCTGGATGAAAAAAAAATTATCAGAGAGAGAGAACATCAGACAGGGGATGATAACTAGTTTCTCATTTTATTGATGGGTCAATTGAAATGCAACGGTATCACGTGAGCAGGCTAGCAATTCATTGTCTAGCGTCAATTGTGCTACCTGGAGTGAGGTACGTCGAGCACGATAAGGTAGTTCGGTGGGGCTATCCTCCTGCGCGTGCCTGTCTCTGCTCTGATGTTCTTCTGGATGGGTAAAGTAGAAGATATATGCCTGCTCACCCTGAACAAGCACATCAGGATGACGTCCATAAGCGCCATCGTCGCGCCGTACGCCTGGTGTCGCCAGGAAATGTCCAGGCTGCCGTGTCCACATCTGAGCGTCAGGCGAGCGATAGACACCTAAGCCTCTCCATTCATCCGTAAGCATCCAATATACGTCATGCCAGTAAAACACATTTGGTCCTTCATGCGCAACATCAGAGATCACCGGTCCAACAACCGTCCAGTCAAAGAGATTCTTGCTGTCCGCAGCATAGGTATAACTTCCATGCAGCTCATCTTTATACCAGAGCCGCCATATACCCGAAGGCAGACGATACACACAGGCATCAATCACCTGCTGAGAAGAGAGAGGGAGCACAGCCACAAAATGCCAGTCCCAGAGATTCTCGCTCGTCATATGCACAATCCTACGAGAACCACGCCAGTCACTGGGGACCCCCTGGATATAGCTGACATACAAATGATATAGACCATCATGCCAGATAACCTCCGGTGCCCAAAAAGTATTGTGTCCTGGCTCAAATTCGAGTCCACGCAGGATACCGCGGTAGAGCCAGGACTGGCCACCATCAGTAGATGAAGCGATGCCAAGATCACTACCATGGCAATAAGCCACACCTGGAAGTTCCAGGTTTGCACGGCGTTGGGTATAGATGATCCACCACGCCTCCTCTTGACGATTCCAGATCAACGTCGGATCGGCGGCCCCATCATATATAGGATCACGAAATAAAGGCGCAGGCGCAGGATTGAGCATACGCATCATTGTCTCCATTCTTCTCGCCACACACCTCAACTTCTAGTTGAGAAGAGCAGGCTGTAGCACTAAATAACAATCACCAGGATATATCGCAGATATTTGTGAAAAGCCAGTGAACAAAAGTCAACTATTGACTATGTGCTTTATTCATCAGTATAATACCAGCATAAGTGAGAAGCAATCTATGCGCAAAAAACTTTCTAGCATTTGTGATAAGCACATATTTGGAAAGCGCAAACATATGAAGGATCTTTTCAGTCTACCAGAAAGCTCGTTTCCTGCGCATTTCATCTGGGGATCAGCCACGGCTGGACATCAGATTGAAGGCGATAATATCCACTCACAATGGTGGGCATGGGAACAGGCAGGACGCTTCGCCGAACGTTCAGGCAAAGCCTGTAACTCCTATGCCCTCTACAAAGAGGACATTTCGTTGCTGCAAGAGTTAGGGCATCAGGCATATCGCTTTTCCATTGAATGGAGCCGCATTGAGCCTGCTGAAAACCAGTTCGATACTGAAGCGCTCGCCCACTATGTAGATCTTGCACGACGTGTCAAAGAAGCAGGCATGAAGACGTTCGTTACCCTCCATCACTTTTCGCATCCACAGTGGTTTGAAGAGCAAGGTGCCTTTCATACTCTGGATAACCTGCCGTTTTTTGAGCGCTATGTACGTTACGTTGTCCCGGCGCTTGCACCATATACAGACTTCTGGATCATCATTAATGAGTTTAATCTAGGAAATGCGCCAGAGCGTCTGCTAGAGAAGGCAAATTTTATACGCTATCATGCACGTGGCTATCATCTTGTCAAGGAATATTCTACGGCACCGGTAAGTAGCGCCCATGCGTTCCCTTACTATATGCCCTCACGCCCCACCAGCGATTTTGATGTTACTCTTACCCGTTACCGCGATTGGATCGATCACGAATTTTTCTTTCATGCCATTCGCACGGGTGAAATAGTCATGCCCTTCCAGGACGTTGTTTTCGATGCTGATGTTAAAGGCACCTGCGACTATTGGGCTATCAATTATTACACGCGTCACATGATCGATGCCCGCAGAGCAAGTGGAGAAGGCACACGCTATCGACACACCCAGCTCAAATTGATTCCCATGGACTTTTACCTTGAAGAGTTCTTCCCCGAAGGGATTATTCTCAATCTGGAGCGGCTCATAGATAAGCCTGTTTACATCACCGAGAATGGAGTAGCGAGCAACGACGATGCATGGCGTTTGGTGTATCTGGCACTCCATATGACCGCACTCAAGGAAGCCATCGATCGCGGCGTAGATGTACGCGGCTATCTCTACTGGTCCTTCCTGGATAACTACGAATGGGGATCATTCCTCCCTCGCTTTGGTCTTGTTGATGTCGATTTTACAACATTTACACGCTCACCTCGTCCAAGTGCATATTTCTATAGAGACGTGATTGAACACAATGGTTTTACACCGGAGATGCTCCGCCACTACCTACCGTGGTTAGCAGAGCTTTGAACTTTGCATCACAAAAAGCACAAATACAAACAAGAAAAAGCTATGTATAAAAATCTACCAGATCTACGTGAAAAGCATGTCATCGGTCCACGGACACGGGAACGTCGTGTCTCCTACCTGGATTGTGCAGCCTTGCGTCACCATGGCATTGAACTGGCCGGCACCTCTGAGGTCAGCGGAGATTTTGCCTTTGTCAGGCACAACCCGCCTTTCAGGCAGGTCGTTGTCTGCACTGCGGGCCACGGCCAGGTATGGATTGATGACCAATGGATGCAATGTTCTGCTGGAACGGCTTTCATTACACCGGCCCGAAAATTTCATGCCTATCATGCCATCGATAACCAGTTGTGGAGCATTGGCTGGGTCATCTACCCCGAGCCTGCAGACTCTCATGCCTCTGATACTCTGGAAAGACATACAGAGCTCATCCAGGTTGATCCACAACCTCTTATCGTGGCAATCCAGGGACTCTGTCGCGAGTTCAGCGGCTATGCCGATCCACAGGCCCTGGCTCTCTGGTCCCATTTGACACATTGCTATGCGCAACGCATCATCAATCCGATCGCCATCGATAGACGGCTCGAACGGCTTTGGGAAGAGGTTGCTTCACATCTGGCCTATGCCTGGAATATCGATGAATTAGCGCAGCGCGCCGATATGAGTCGCGAACACCTACGCCGTCTCTGTCAAAGCCAGCTCAAGTGTAGTCCTCTCCGCCATGTGACGCGCATGCGCATGCGTGAAGCGGCCGCGATGCTGATTTCACCGGCGATATCGATCAATGAGATCGCACATCACGTTGGTTACGAAAATCAATTTGCCTTCAGCGTTGCCTTTAAGCGTGAAATTGGTATCACACCAACAGAGTACCGAGCAAATGCACGGCGATAAGGTTTGTAGTTCCTTCTCTGCCTCCTCGCACAAAACGTTTTGTGCGAGGAGGCTACGCTTGTGCTGTTTTTATTTTTAAACATGCTCCAGGTAGCGCCGTTTGAGGAGTTCAAGCACGTCATCGCCCGGCATGTCCCAGATGGCCTGGTTAAATATCTCGACCTCGATGGGACCACTGTAGCCGGTGGCGTCTACTGCCTGACGCAGTTTGCGTAGCTCTATGACGCCATCACCCATCATGCCACGTCCGAGCAAGACGTCTGGTAGCGGCACCAGCCAGTCACTGATATGGAAGCCCAGGATATGGTTGCGGGCGCGGGCGATCTGTTCATAGACTGCTACGTCCCACCAGACATGGAAGGTGTCAATGACGACGCCCAGATGCGAGTCATTGAATTTCTCGACGAGCTGATTGGCCTCTGCCAGGCTGGTGATGACCGAGCGGTCAGCCGCATACATGGGATGTAGCGGCTCAATGCCCAGGGAGATATCATATTGATGGGCTACTGGTAAAAGTTGTGTCAGGGCCTCTTCGACCATAGCGCGCGCTGCATGAATATCGCGGTCGGGTGCCGGCCCACATACCAGGACCAGCACCTTCGTCTGTAGCTCGGCGGCCTCCTCAATGGCCCGGAAGTTATCCTGGATACGTGTCTGGCGCTCGCTCGCAGTGGCAGCGGGAAACCAGCCACCACGACATAAGCTGGAGACCTGGATGCCAGTATCATGTACCATGCGGGCAGTCTTTGCCAGGCCGGTGCGCGCAACCTTGTCGCGCCAGAGACCGATGGATGGAATGCCAGCCCGCATGCATCCCTCGATAGCAGCTCGGGCATCCCATTGATCAATGGTGGCCTGATTGAGGCTTAAGCGTGCCAGGTTGATCGACTTCTGTTGCATCAGAATATATCTCCTTCCTGCTCAATGCCCGCCTGGAGCAAGATGTCGCCCATCCGTGTGCTGGCCAGCTCTGGATCAACCAGCAGTTGTGCTTGATCCACCAGCACAAACAGTTGGGCCAGGTGAGTGAGCGAACGGGCTCGCTCCATGCCAGCCACCATTCTGAAGTGTTCCTGGTGTCCATTCAGGTAAGCCAGGAAGACGATCCCAGTCTTATAGTTATAGGTTGGAGCTTGAAAGATATGGCGCGAGAGCGGAACGGTAGGCGCGAGGATGGCGTTGTATTGCGCGATGTTGCCTGCATCGAGTTGTTGCAGGGCGGCTGACGCGGCGGGCGCGATGGCATCAAAGATACCCAGCAGCGCGTGGCTATGCCCCGGGAATCACCCAGCATCAGGTCGGCATAATTGAAGTCATCACCAGTATACATTTTGACGCCCTCGGGCAGCAAGCGGCGCATAGCTACCTCGCGCTCAGCATCCAGGAGCGAAATTTTGATGCCATCGATCTTTTTCGCATGGCGTTCGAGAATAGCCAGGCAGCTTTCCATGGCCGCATCTATATTGTGCGTTCCCCAGTAGCCGGCCAGGGCAGGATCGAACATAGCACCCAGCCAGTGGATGATTACCGGCTGCGCGACCTGAGAGAGGATATGGTCATAGACATCCATATAATCTTCTGGCGTACGCGCACAGGCGGCCAGGGCGCGACTGGCCATCAGGATAATCTGTCCGCCGGCAGCTTCAACAAAGCTACACTGCTCTTCATACGCCTGCTTGACCTGCTCCAATGTTACGGTGGCTGAAGGAGCGAGCTGATCAGTACCGGCCCCGCAGGCAACACGTGCACCAGCATGGGCGCGCGCCTCGCTGATTGAGCGCTGGATCAATTGTTGGGCCTGTGGCCAGCTCAGCCCCATGCCGCGCTGCGAGGTATCCATCGCCTCGGCCACAGCCAGTCCCAATGACCATAAATGATGACGATACGCCAGCGTAGCCTCCCAATCAATTTGATCTAGCGCGGTTGCCTGTGTATCCAGCACCACATGGGCGGCGGCATAGGCTATCCGACTCCGGGGTGTGGGTGCGGTGAGTGGATATGGGCTGGGCGCTCCGGCACTATATGGCTGGAGCGAGCCATCCTCCTGCGGCAATCGTAGTTTACTGGCCATCGCTAGTCCTCCTTTGAACCTGTGAGGAGCGGCACATCCAGCCAGCGGCGCTCGGCCCAGGATTGTAATCCCAGTTCGGCTAATTGTACGCCTTTGGCCCCTTCATACAGGTTCCAGCGAAACGGCGTGTCGAGTACTACATGTTTCAAGAAGAGCTCCCACTGAGCCTTAAAGCCATTGTCAAAGGCGCCATTATCGGGTACATCCATCCAGTTTTCCTGAAAACGAATTGGATTAGGCACATCAGGATTCCAGACGGCGCGCGGCGTGTTGACCCTGCTCTGCACTTTGCACTCACGCAGTCCCGCACTGGCACTGCCATGGGTGCCATCTACCTGTAGTGTTAGCAGCTCATCGCGATAGACACGTACCGCCCACGAGGAATTGAAGTGGGCAATGATGCCATTTTCCAGCTGGAAAGTAGCGTAGGCCGCATCATCGGCGGTACACGTATATTTCTGGCCCTGCTCATCTACGCGCTCAGGAATGTGTATAGCGCCCAGACACGAAACGGAGGTGACGCGACCAAATAAATTGTCCAGCACGTATTGCCAGTGGCAGAGCATATCCACGATGATGCCGCCACCATCTTCTTTTTTATAGTTCCAGGATGGTCTCTGGGCCGTCTGCCAATCGCCCTCGAAGACCCAGTAACCGAACTCACCACGCACCGAGAGAATACGGCCAAAGAAGCCGCTATCGATGACGCGCTTGAGCTTCAGTAAGCCGGGTAGAAAGAGCTTATCCTGTACCACGCCATGTTTGACACCCGCGTGATCGGCCAGCTCGGCCAGTTCCAGGGCCGTCGAGACATCTGTCGCGATGGGTTTCTCGCAATAAATATGCTTACCGGCGCGAATAGCTGCCCGGAGCGCATCGGCGCGACGTGTCGTGGTCTGGGCATCAAAATAGATCTCATCCTCAGGATTGGCCAGGCACTCAGCCAGATTGGTGCTCCAGCGCTCGATGTCATGGGTTTCAGCCAGGGCACGGAGCTTATGCTCATCGCGTCCCACCAGGATCGGATCTGGCAGCAGTGTATCGCCTCCTGGAAGTGGGATTCCTCCCTGTGAGCGTATGGCTACAATCGAACGCATCAGATGTTGATTGGTTCCCATGCGCCCGGTCACACCATTCATAATGATGCCAATTTTTCTGATCGCCATATCTTACGGTCCTTTCTATCTATATATAGTTCTAAGTTTCTCCATCCTGAAAAGAAAACGTTTACTATCAAGTGTAAAAGGTGTAGCCAGGTTTGTCAACCGGGAAGTAGAGGAAATTTTGTGACAGCCAGGAAGGCAGGTTTTCGGGTATACTATACAGTGGGTTCCATGCGGATAGCGTCAAATTGTGACATCCCGCGGCCATTTTATACGCAGACATGGCACGGATGCTAAATATTCCCTATAATATAAAAAAGCTACGATTAAGAAAGAGCATGACAGCAACGTTTTTGTAGGACGTAGATAATTGGTGTCTGGTGTGGCAGCGTGGCCTTTGATCCTCGAGAGGCATAGCCTCGTGATTGGGCTTTTCACTTCTCAGGCAGGAGGAGTAGGAGGACGGCCAGTCCTCCTGCCCATCGCCGCCGTATGATGCTTTACAAATAAAGTTGGTATCAAGCGGGGAGGTGCAGGCGCCCCGCGATCAAGCGGGTGGGACGGCGAGCCCCTCCTGCCGGGGTGTGGGGTGACCCCACTCAAAATTCCTTCCTACCCATCGCCGCCGTAGGCGGCAAAGAGAAGAACAGACAATTAAAGAGGAGTATGATATGCTGTTTCTTAATTTATCTCATGGAGGATCATACAATTGTTGAATCGTCGTTTGATGAGCATCTTTGCTATTATAACCTCGTTTGGGGCTTACATAATGTTGCTCTTAGGTGCGGCAGTCACAAGAACCGACTCGGGTCAGGGTTGTGGTAATTCATGGCCATTCTGTCATGGACAACTGATTCCTGAGTCATTGCCGATTGCCACCGTTTATGAATATAGCCATCGTATCATGTCGGGTGCGGATAGCTTCTTAATTTTTGCCCTGGCTCTCTGGGCCTGGCTGGCCTATCGTCGCGACTTTCGGATCAAATTATTTGGCGTGATGAGCCTCTTCTTTGTGGTCTTGCAGGCGATCCTGGGCGCGCTCACTGTGGTCTATGAAGGTACCTACGCCAAAGAGGGCCTGCTCTCCCTGCATTTTGGCTTCTCATTGATCTCTTTCGCCAGCGTTATTTTGTTGACTATGCGCATCATGCAATTGCAGAGGTTAGATCCAACGCAGCCTGAGCGTACCGCGCAGCAGGTTGCCCCGGTCTCTAAATGGATACAGATTGTGGTCTGGTGCCTGGCCGCTTATACGTATGTAGTTGTTTACACGGGAGCACTGGTGGGGCACGCATCGGCCACCCTGGCCTGTGGACAACAGTTTCCAACCTGCGGGTCGACTTATGTGCCCAGTTTTATGACCTCGCCTGGCATCCAGGTCCTGCACCGTTATTCCGCCGCCAGCATCTGGTTCTTATTGCTAGCCCTGATGGTAGTCATGATTCGCCTTGCACGTGATCGCCGCGACCTGATCTGGGGAAGCCTGTGGGCCTTTGTGCTGGTCTCATTGCAGGCTTTAAGTGGTATGGCCACCGTTTTAAGTGGCGCGCAACTGCTAGTCGCCTTGCTGCATACCACCATCATTTCCGTCCTCTTCTCCGTTATCTGCTATCTCTGTGTGCAGGTCGAATGGCCCTGGCGCAGGCAGCCAGTGGAGCGGAGCAGCGTTGTTAGTCTGAACAACGCCGAAAAATATCAGCACGAAACCGTCTAGGTTTTTCCTATAGCTCTCAAAAGAAATTTAAGAAGAGTGTGCCCACTGATCATTGTGGGCACACTCTTCTTGCTATAACTGCTCTACGCAGGCAAATGGGAGAATCTGAGACACATTCAAGCAATTCTAGCTATCCCTTTTTATCACATTTCACGCTATCCTATACCTATCGCCATGAAAATCAGGATTTAAAAATATAATATGCCTTGAGCCTGTTGTGGATCTTGACGGTTCGCACCTGCGGTGCTCAAAAAAAATTTTTGTTGTTGTAAGAATTGCGCATATGCGCAATTCTTACAACAACCCATAAAAAGGTTGGGGATTTCAGCGCTCAAGGCTGGCCAGTGATGGCCATGGTGATAAAAGCAGGTTTATTGCATACATAGCATGAAAGGAACACAGAGATGATCGCCAAAGAAGTCAAACAGTTCTTTGATGAAAATGGATATGTGGTAGTAAAGCAGTTGTTTAGCCCTGAAGAGGTCGCGGCCTATCGGGATCACTTTATGGATTTGCGCCTGCGTGGCAGTTATCCCGGCGACCTGGTCGGGAGCGATCCAACTACCAATGATCCTCTGAAACGCTATCCCCGCATGATACAGATGCATCATTGGGATGCGACCAGCTTGCAATACCTGATTGATCAGCGCCTCAACAACGTCCTCACTGGATTGCTTGGTCAGGAGCCATATGCGGTGCAGACCATGCTCTACTTCAAGCCTCCTATGGCGCGTGGCCAGGCATTGCACCAGGACAATTTTTTCCTGCGTGCCCGCCCTGGAACCTGTATGGCGGCCTGGATGGCGCTCGATCCCTGTGATGAAGAGAATGGCTGCATGCAAGTTGTCCCGGGTAGCCAGAAGTGGCCGATCCTCTGTACCACCAAAGCCGATACTAAAGAGAGCTTTTCCGATATCCAGGTTCCTATTCCTGAGCAGCAAGCTGTGCGCTCCGTGATTATGGAGCCGGGTGATGTCTTATTCTTCGGTGGCTCGCTGGTCCATGGTAGTTATCCCAATACCTCTCATGACCGTTTCCGCCGTGCTTTGATCGGACACTATATCTCCGGTGAAGCTGATACGGTGACGCAATATATGAAGCCAATCTATCGCATGGATGGTAGCACGCTCGACCTCAACTATAGCATCGAGGGTGGACCCTGTGGCGTCTGGGTAGATTCAGAGAACGGTACACCTGAGATCGCCATGACCGGTGTTCTCTCATCCTTTGGCGGCACCGAGTAATTGTATAATTAACTTCGATTTTATAATCGAATGCAAGCGTTTATCGTACATGTATGGTTGTTTGTTTTTTGAAGGAGTGATTGTAGATGCAGTTGCAGCTTGTTCGCCACTTATGGGGCATGGTTGGCACCCATGAAGAGCTTTTTCCACGTATTAAAGAGCAGGGCTATGCCGCTATAGAAACGGCGTTGCCCGCCCCTGAGGAGGCTTCGCGTTTTCAGGATCTTTTGCAGGAGCATGGACTGGGCTATATCCCGGCGATTTTTACCAATGGCAATAGTGTGGAAGAGCACCTGGCTACATTCCGCCAGCAGGTAGAGCAGGCAGCCCGGCTGCGGCCTGGTAAGGTCAATTGCCATAGTGGCAGGGATCTCTGGAGTATCGAGCAGAGCACGCATTTTTATCGCGAGGCTTTAAAGATCGAGGCGGATGCCGGGATCGCGGTGGCCCACGAGACCCATCGTGGACGCGTCTTTTTCTATCCCGGCATCACTGCCCAGTTGTTGGAGCGCTTTGAAGACTTGAAGCTCTGTTGTGATCTGAGCCACTGGGTCTGTGTTGGCGAGCGTCTAATCGATGATCAATTGGATGTTGTGCGCCTCTGTGCCACGCGCTGCATTCACCTGCATGCGCGCGTTGGTTATGAAGAAGGACCACAGGTACCAGATCCACGCGCGCCTGAATATCTGCCGTACGTCGAAGCCCACGAGCGCTGGTGGAGTATCATCTGGGATGAGCAGGAGCGGCGAGGGATGCAGATATCGACGCTGACACCAGAATTTGGCCCTCCGGGCTATCTGCATGCATTACCATATACACAGATGCCGGTGGCTGATCTAGAGGCCATCTGCAACTGGCAGGCCCAGCGCGAGGCAGAGCTCTTTGCGCGCCGGAAGCGCTAAGCGGCACTGGTTTTGCTGCTGTTAAGTTAATACAAAGCGAGGACAATAACTAAGTGGTCATGTTTGAAGGCACTGGTTGTTGCTCCTCGTTTTGTTCATCGAGGTGATGGCGCATCTTCCAGGTCTCAGCCTGCATTACGCGTGTACTGCGTTCCACAAAATCAAGGATAAGGGCCATATCTTGATCGCTGTAGGTCGCGTTGAACTCCGCCGCCATAGCCTGTTGGAATGATGTAAAGATCGGGGTCAGCTTAGAAAAAATTTGCTCTGGATGGGCGCGGAGACTGATTTTGCGCCGATCAGCGCCATCGCGTTCTCGTTGAGCGTAGCCAGCCTTTTCGAGTCGATCAATGATGCCCGTTACAGCCCCGGTAGTCAGTCCGGTCAATTTAGCCAGCTTACCAGGCGTCATATCATGTGATTCTCGGATTAGATCCAGGCATTTTAGATCGGTAATATTGAGGCCCAGTGTATCCGCGATAGCCTGGTGTAAAAGGACCGAGCTCTCGCTATACTTGCGCCCGGCACGCTCCAGCGCTACCAGCAATTCATCATGACCTGACCGATCTCTTGACATTCATTTTACTCTTTCACTTAATGTGTAAGTATATTGGCCGCTGAGATATTTACCCGTGTAGATACAAAGCGCCTGAGTCTTTCTTTTATAGAGAATATAGATAAATTATAGCATGTATTTTCTCTCTTTTGTTGTATTTAATTAAATCATGGTTGGTCTTGAGCAAGCTTACAACCGGATGTGGGTTTGTTGGAGTTACGGATAATAGACCTCCAACTGTGGCCAGTGTGCGGTGAGGAGATTGCCGAGGGCATGCAGACCCCATTGCTCGCCGGTGGAATGGCCGATGATTGCCACAGTCATTTTTGTCTCCTCAATTGCTAGTCGGGCGGGCTGGCGTAGTTGTCCGGTGATATATAATTGAACCCCCTCGGCGGCTGCGGCCCGGATAGAGGTATCGTTCATGGCACCCACCACCGCGATGCGCTGAATAATATCTGTATATTTTTTTGTGATAGGGGCTGGATGCCCAAAGATTGTTGCCAGCTCGGCAAGCAGAGTTTTAAGTGGCGTAGGCGTGATATCTCCCAGCATGCCATAAGCAATTCCCTCGCGAAATGTGCACGGAAGCAGATTGTGCATGTGGAGCGCGGCTGCCAGGGGTGGATTAAAGCCAAAGGTCAGACTAAGATCAAAGGCCAGGTGATAGGCGAGCACGCCCACGTCTGGTGGGAGCGTATGTAGATTGATATGCCAGGGACGATGGAGAAAAAGGGCATCCAACTCTTGCTCTCCCACCCACTGTCCAATGGCTGGCCATGGTTCAATGGCCAATCCGATGCGGCCCACTGTGCGTTTGCCTGCATGATAGATACCATGTTCATCATCAGGAAAACGTGCTGTATCCAGGTAGCTATCCAGGTAGAGAGCCATTGCCTCAAGTGATGGATCGCGCATCGCCATTTCATCCTTTGTGTTCATCGTAACTTTTTCTGTTTCTCTATCATAAAACTACTCTATGGAAGCTAGCAAGTGCCGTTTAAATACACGAGTTAACGTATCTCAGCAGTAGTTATCAGAATTTTGAATTGAATGAAAAATCAACGAAAATCTGGGAATAGATGGAATCTGGTACGTGTTATATGTAGTGTATGACATCAAAAAGAATTGTAGCGCTTCTGTGAGAAATGGTTTCTTCGAGCGTCAATCTATGAAGGGATGTCAGCACAGGAGCATACAAACATGAGACTTTACGTTGGTGGACTTCCATATCAGACCGATGAGCAAGAGCTGCGCGAAGTATTTGGACAGATTGGTGCTGTTACCTTCGCAACTGTGATCACAGATCGTGAGACCGGACGTAGCAAAGGTTTTGGCTTTGTCGAATTCGAAGATGACGAGCAGGCTCGTGCTGCTATCGATCAGCTGAATGGTTCTACATTGGGCAACCGCACCATTACCGTCAATGAGGCACGTGAGCGTCCTGCTGGTGGTGGTGGTAGCCGTGGTGGTTACCAGGACCGTGGTTCAAACCAGGGCGGATATCGTGGTGGTCGCCGTTACTAATCGCGACATATCACAAACAAAAAAAAGAGGGAGTCAGTCAAACGACTGGCCTCCCTTTTTTTGTCTGCTACTGGCAGTTATTACGAAATTTTGACGACGATGGCTGTGATGTTATCCGGGCCGCCGTTTTCATTAGCATGCTCAATCAGGCGTTTAGCGCTCTCTTCAGGAGGATAGCTGGTGACTATCTCTCGCATCTCTGCTTCCGAGATCTGACCATGCAGGCCATCGGTGCATAGCACCAGTGTATCGCCTGCTTGAGCATCGGTCGCGGTCATCAGGTAGACTTCAACTTCCGCATCTGTACCCAGGCTGCGTGTAATGATGTTGCGGTTATCGCTTGTGCGGGCCTCTTCTTCACTCATCAGCCCTTTGCGCACCTGTCCGGCTACCCACGAATGATCTTCTGCCAGTTGCTTAACTTCCTGGTCGTTGATGAGATAGGCCAGGCTATCCCCTACATTAGCAATATATAAGGTACGATCTTTGACCACCATCACAACACAGGTAGTGCCCATGCCGACTTTTAACGGATCTTCCTTGTCATCTGAGGAGATTTTGGCCTGGCTCTCTTGATAAATGGTGGCGTTGGCATGTTTGATCGCGTTGATAAGGGAGGTAGGAATGTCATTGGCGGTATCCTGATAATAGGCTTCGCGGATCAATGTGACCGCCATCTGGCTGGCGATTTCTCCATGGGCGTGTCCACCCATACCATCGGCGACTACAAAGAGCGCCCCCTTCTGATCTAGAATAGAACGATCTTCCGGTAATACTGAAATCAGATTATCTTCATTTAAGGCACGTTTACGACCAATATCGGTAAGTTGTGCGACCTGTAATTGTAAGGGGGCGTTTAGCATGCTATACTCCTTATCATGCAAGAATATATGTTTTAAAGTAAGAAAATGTTCAATTGATACACTTTTCATAAAATCATAAAAGACGGTACCCCATAACGGAAAAAGTCGAGCCGTGCCACCTGTGCGTACCTCCTCGCGGCAGCAGTCACGGAATGCTTGCGCCATCTCCTGACCAAATTCGCGCCTGAACTCAGATGGATAGGCCAGGAGAAGCCATTGGTAGAGCCGTTCGGAACAGGATTGCATCCAGTGGAATGACGCCATACTTTTAAGCCTCTCCTTGTATCAAGTGCTTCATCTGAGCGATCTGGACCAGTTTGGCCAGGCGTTTAGCCTCAGCCCTTACCACGCGTTGTCCCAGGTCGGTCAGGCGATAATAGCGACGGCGCTCATCATCAAGATCGGGATCTGGCCGTGAGCCGGATTCCTCTAATAACCCATCATTCATCATACGTTTGATCGAGCCATAAAGCGTACCTGGACCCATATGAACCTGGTTATTGGTACGCCAGGCTACCTCTTGCATAATACCGTAGCCGTGGCGCTCCCCATCGCTCAAGGCGAGCAGGATGTGGAAGACCGCAGGTGTCAATGGAAGCAGTGACTCTGGTTCCTGCTGATTCTTTTTGATGATTTCCTCCTCCATTAACCTGTATATCCGCTGTAGATATATCCGCTGTAGATATATTAACCTGGAAAAAGGCAATTGTCAAGAGGATTTCTCATTGTATTGTTCAGACCCATTGCCAATGTTACTTCTGTATGTGCTACGCAGTGCAATATTAAAACGTTTTGTTGGCCTCAGCCGTGCAACTTAAAAGCAATAAAATCTGCTTGCTTGAAAGCCAGCAATAAGGAGAAGTTAGAGATGGTTCAGACTATCCCGAAAGATACTGCAACCTTTTTTCAGGAGCTTGCGGCCGTTAGCTATAATCAATGGACCCATGGCATTAAAGGGACATGTTGCTTCGATATCGCTGGATTTGGTCGTCGCTACCTTACGATAGATGATGGTAAACTTGCACTCACCGAGCAGATGGATGACTCAGACACTATCATTAGCGGTGATCAAGCTGTTTTTGATCCTATTGTTCGTGGTGAGCGAAATTTATTAACCGCCTATCTGCGGGGAGAAATCAATTGCTCAGGAAGCCTGGCTTTGTTATATGTGGTGCAGCGTCTCTTTCCACCCCCTCCTCGGTTAAAGCAGGAGCTTCAGGCAGTGGAAGAAACCGCGCCGCGCTCAAAATCGATATTAGAGGTTAAAGAGGAAGAGAGCGAAGAATTACCTCCAACGCCCACGCGAACTGTCAGTATGATTAGTGGTTTTACTTTTGTGGTCAGCGATGAGCGTGGAGATATCGATGCTTCTCCTATCGATACCCAGGGCTTGTTTAGTGCTGACATGCGTTTCCTCTCACGCTGGAAACTTACAATCAATGGCTTTTATCCCCGGCGGCTGGCCACCGATGAGCAACACTATCACTCGGTACAATTTTTTCTAGCCCCGACGACAGGTACTATCTATGTCGATGCCTCGCTCTCGGTTATTCGCACCCGCACAATCGGCAAGGGCTTTCATGAGCAATTACGCATCCTCAACCATTCCAACGAGCCGGTTGATCTGAATGTGCGTATTGAGGTGGGTGCTGATTTTGCGGATATCTTTGAGATTAAGGATGCTTTACAGAAAAAGGGTCGTTACTCGCACCAGATTGAGGATCAGCGGCTGGTGCTCAAGTATCAGCGTGAGAGCTTTGTGCGTGAAACATGGATTGAATGTATAACCCCTGTAACCATTAAACCCGATAGCTTTAATTTCATCGCCCATATCGAACCACATGGGAGCTGGACGGCCGATCTGGATGTTATTGTCGCCAATACTGGTATTACAAGGAACACGGTCTCTATGGAGGGGGATGTCAGAACCGAGATGCGCAATAACGTCCACGAGTGGGTTGCGGCCACCCCCGATCTTCGTTGTTCATGGGATGAATTAGAGCATATCTATCAGCAGACCTTGATTGACCTGGCTGCGTTGCGCCTGTACCTCAAGTCATTGCCGGGCGAGTCTCTACCAGCGGCGGGTTTACCCTGGTTCATGGCGGTCTTTGGGCGCGATAGCCTGATCGCCAGCTATCAGGCGCTACCCTTTGTGCCCGAACTGGCTATGTCGACACTACGCAATCTGGCGTTTCGCCAGGGCTGCTATATTGATGATTTCCGCGATGAAGAGCCAGGGAAAATTATTCACGAGTCGCGTTTTGGTGAATCGACAGCTTTTGAGGAGCGTCCTCATTCTCCCTATTATGGGGCCGCTGATTCTACTCCTCTGTTCCTGATTGTGCTGGATGAGATGGAGCGCTGGACCGGCAATAAAGAATTAGTAAAACAGCTGGAATGGAATGCCCGCGCGGCCCTGGAATGGATTGATCACTATGGGGATCAAGATGGCGACGGCTATATAGAATATAATAGCCGCAACAAAGTATCGGGTCTGGTGAATCAATGCTGGAAAGATTCCTGGAACTCTATCCTGTTCGCAGATGGTTCAAACTCGCGCTTGCCACGCCGGTTGTGTGAAATTCAAGGGTATGTCTACGATGCCAAGAAACGTTGCGCGCGCCTTGCGCGCGAGATCTGGGATGATCCAGCCCTGGCCGAGCGGCTGGAGCGAGAAGCGGCCGAGCTGAAGCAGCGCTTTAATCGCGATTTCTGGCTTGAGGATCGCGGCTACTTTGCGCTGGCCATCGATGGCGATGGCCGCAAAGTTGATTCCCTGACCTCAAATATCGGGCACTTGCTCTGGAGCGGGATTGTAGATAAGGATAAGATCGAATTCTGTGTCCGTCATTTGATGGGCGCGCGCCTCTTCTCAGGCTGGGGCATCCGTACCATGGCCGAAGGAGATGGGGGCTATAATCCCATTGGCTATCACAATGGAACCGTGTGGCCGCATGATAACTCGATTATTGCCCACGGGTTAGCGCGCAACGGCTACTGGCGCGAGGCGGGTCAGATTACGACCGGCATCTTACAGGCGGCCAACTACTTCCATTATCGCCTGCCAGAAGCCTTTGCCGGTTATGAGCGTGAGTTGACCGAGTATCCAGTTGAATATCCAACGGCATGCAGCCCGCAAGCCTGGGCCACCGGTACGCCACTATTGCTCCTGCGCACAATACTCGGCCTCGAACCAATCTCTGATTACCTTATTGTCAATCCACATTTGCCCGAACAGATCGAGGAACTGACATTACTCAACATTCCTGGTCGCTGGGGCACCATCGATGCCTTTGGGCGCAGCAAAGGCAATGGCTGATACTTCGAACGTTACAGCAGCCAGCACTCGGTCTGGCTGGCCGAGTGCTGGCTGCTGTACTTTAAGCCATGCCGCCGGTTGCATGGATTACCTGTCCGGTAATCCAGCCACCTTCATCAGAGGCCAGAAAGGCAACCACATTAGCGATATCCTCAGGAGTGCCAACCCTGCCCAGTGGAGAAAACTTCTTCATCTGCTCATCCATTGATAATTTTGAGTCGGGATCTGCATAGAGGTCTGCATATTTTTCATACATATCGGTGCGGGTGGCACCAGGCGCGATAGCATTGACCGTAATACCGCGTGGGCCCAGGTCTACCGCCAGATTGCGCGCAAAGGATTCATTGGCCCCTTTGCTACCCCCATAGACGGCGTGGTTAGCAAAACCTTTGCTGGCGCTAATCGAAGATGTACAGATCATGCGGCCACCATTATTCATATGTTGGGCTGCCTTCTGCATGGCAAAAAATTGTCCACGGGTATTGACCGCAAATGTACGATCAAAGTCCTCCACTGTAACCTCTTCCAGGGTGCCGAAATGTTCAATACCAGCATTACAGACCAGAATATCTAATTTTCCTAGTTTCTGTACGACTTCTGCCATCAATTGTTCAATCTGCTCCACCTGGCTCATATCAGCTTGCACCGCGATAGCGGTCCCACCCTGTCGTTTTATCTCATCCACTACTTTCAGCGCATCATCTGGCTTACTACTATAGTTGATTGCCACCCGGGCGCCTTCTTGTGCCAACTTGAATGCGATGCCGCGACCAATACCACGGCTCGATCCGGTCACCACGGCAACTTTGCCTGCTAATCTATTCATGTTCAACCTTTCTTGCTATAGCAATTAAATGCAACCACAATCATTCTTCCAGCCACGTTTTTCCGTGGTTTTTTGTAACACCGCTATGTGATGTACTGGGAGATGCTTTGGTTGCAAGGAAAAAGATGACATGTTGAGGAGGAAACACAGAGAGAGATCAATGACGAGCAGCCCATCGTTGATCTCTCTCTGTGTTTAGAGGGTGGTTTTGATGTATTGGGCGGCCTGGTGGGCGAGCCCCATGATGCTGAGCATGGGATTGACCCCGCTGGCGGCTGGAAAAACGCTTCCGTCACAGACGAAGAGTCCCTGGACGCCATGCACCTGGCTATGGGCATCGGTGACCGATTGGGCTGGATCTTTACCCATGCGGCAGGTGCCCATCTGGTGCGCGCTATACATGATCAGGCGATTGACGCCCAGTCCATTGCGTTCCAACTGGCGATCGAAATGTTGCCAGGCTCGCTCGCCCTGATTGTCCACTTGCTGGCGCGTGAGCTGTGAACGCTTGCTCTGTAGTGAAACCACCTCGTTAGCTCCGGCGGCGAAATGGACGCGGGCCGCCTGGCGCAGACCATGTAATAGATGCTGGCGATCAAAGACAGATGTGACATAATTGATCACTGGCTCCCCATGGCGATCCAGGGTGACTGTCCCTTCGCCTTTGTCGCGCGTCAGGATAATAATAGTGGCCAGGTAGGCCGAATAGGACATACTCTCGCGATACTCGCGGGCCGAATGCCAGGGTGTGCCCATGCCCAGCAGGCCCGGGTGGGTTGGTGCTACCTCTAATTTATACCCATAGTTATCATGCAGGTGCCCGAATTGATTGCTATAGGCTGACTGCATCACCCCTTGCCATGGATAGACCTGCTCGGGATAGCGTCCACCGATAGTGCTGGTAGGATGCAGGTGCAGGTGGCGTCCAATATGCTGGTTGGTCAGACCTGAACGTAGCAGGATAGCTGGTGAATGGATGGTGCCGGCCGCCACGACGACGGTGCGGGCGCGTATCGTCAGCCGCCGGCTGGTATTCGACTCTGGATTATATACCGTAGCCTCGACGCCTGTGGCCCGCCCCTGTTCGATCAATACACGCTCGGCACTGCAATGCACGATGATGCGTGCGCCGTGCTCGTAGGCATCCTGTAAATATGTTTTCAGCGTGGATTGTTTGCAGCCAAAGCGACAACCAAAGCCACAGGTGCCACAGCGCTGCTCGCAGTCGACCGCGTTGCGGCGCAGGCTTTCCGCATGATAGCCAAGGGCCTGCGCGCCATCAAAGAGCAGTTGATTCTGGCGATTATGGGCGCTATTAGCCGTGTTGATCTGGATACGCTGCTCGACGGCGGCAAAGCTCTCCTGCAGCGCGGTGCCAGTGAACACATCGGGGAGGCCCGATAGCTGTTCCCATTCAGCCAGAATGTCTGGTGGCGTGCGGAACGAGGTATCCCAGTTCACAATCGTGCCGCCTCCCAGTGTGCTGCCGGCCAGGATGGCGATGCCCATATCTTTTGAGCTCAGCAAGCCACGTTTGAGGTAGAGATCAGCCATCGCCTGGGCCTCTTGCAAGGTAAAGTCGGCCTCACTCTGATAGCCACCTTTTTCCAGTACAATGACATTTTTGCCTGCCAGGGCGAGCTCTCCCGCGACCACACCACCACCCGCGCCAGAGCCAATCACTACCGCATCGCACTCCAGGATACTATCCTGTTCAATCGTTAGCGGCTTCAGGGGTCGTGGCGCTGCTGGAGGCGGGCCAGCCGGTTGATAATCGAGTGCCTCCCAGCTTGGATTATGTCCATGGGGATCAGGGGTCGCATAGAAAAGGAAACCGGTGAGCCGTTTAAAGACCTGGTAGCCCTGGCGCAGTTGTGCCAGGGGACTATGTGCCATGGCCAGCAAATACTTTTCACGTTGCTTAAAAGATAGCGCAGCAAATGGGCGTGGGGCCCCTGCGAGTAGCAGGCCAGTGGCGGGACTGCGCAATAAAGCCAGCAGGCGCCGGACATCTGCGCGGGCCTCTTCATCTTCCTGACCCAGCGTCTCTGCGATCAAGAGCGCCAGGTGGAGATCGCTGGCGCTGGCGCGATAGTAGGTTGCCTGGGCCTTATCACTGTTGGCTGGTGGGTCCAGCGTTGGGAAGAACGTCTCACAAATAGCTTCTAAAACACGAAACTCATCATCCGCGAGCCAGCTGGCTGCTGGTGATTGTGTATTGGTCTGCGGCGAAGACGAGGTGACATCCATGGCGCCTCCTTTTTGGTGATCCTATCCCGAAAATATTACCTTGTCCAGTTGAGCACTAACGTCAAGTATAGCATATGAAAGGTTGTCTATAGACGCGCCTTTTTTAAGGATAGTGTAGGCGAAATTGATCCATATCAATTATACTGTTAGAGAAGCTATCAATGTTATCTACTGGTCGCAGACCAATGAGTTTTGCGGGGCTTTTTCATGTTTGTTCAGAGCTCGCAGGAAGATCACGAGCAAGCGATACGAGGTCCATTCTTGGTGTGGAGTGTTTGGTGGGCGGCCGCGGCCGCCCACCAAACACTCCACACCCGGCGCCGCAGGCGCCAAAGGAAAATTAAAAGCTCTGTGAGTTTTGCGCCAGACATTGTGAAGCTGGTGTGCCAGTGATAGTATAGATGACCTCTAATCGTAGCAAAAAATGAAAAGGTAATGTAGATATGTTGCAAAAAGTAGAGCACGGCAGTATCTTCCCACGCGAAGATGGAAAAATCATTGATGAACACTTTGGGGTTTTGAATACAAAACAGGATGGCTTTAGCCTGGCACATATGCTTGCGCCGGCCGCCTGGCGCGAGCCCGCCCAGATCGCGGAATTCGATGAAGTGGTGATCGGTGTCCAGGGCGTCCTGGCCGTCGAGGCCGATGGTCAGCGGGTCGAAGTTGGCGCCGGAGAAAGCTGTCTGGTTGGCCGTGGCACGCGCGTCATTTATAGCAATGCCAGTGAAGTTGCCCAGTGCGAATACTGGTCCCTCTGTATGCCCGCCTTTCGTCCCGAGCGCACCAAAATGGAAGCTTAATAAAAACAAAGGCAGCAGAAAAGAGAATCGTACAGGTTCGGGAACAAGCCCTCGAACCTGTACGATTCTCTTTTCTTGTTATCTAGTTCTTATTTTTGATTAACCTTTTAATCTTATGTAGAATCGATTTGAGCTTATCATGCGTACATTATATGAAGCTTATATTAATGCACTTCAATTTAATCATTTTATCACCATGAATCTATGATTATGTTCTTTTCTATCTTTGCAGGCAGGGAGCGCAAAATTATGCAGGATACTATAGGCACGAAAGAAATGAAGCGCCTGGACCCGATCTGGCGTCAGGTCTGGGTGGGGCGTATCTGGAAATTTTTATGGTTGGCCTATACAGTTGGTTACTTGATCTTTTATATCGCTATGCGTAGCTGGCAGCAACAGGGATTCTATTTCTTATTGCTGGCCTTTTTTAATATGTTGGTCTCGTTGATCATTGTCGCGAATGAGTTCAGACAGGAGCACTATTGGCGCCGTATTGGCGAACGACGGCAGGCCGCCTTGCAAGATCCGACGGCTTTGCGGGCCCGCAGCCAACCGGTTGAGACCGAGCTGGCGCTGCAGCTTCCGGTCACGATTCGCCTGCGCTGGAAGCGGGCCTTCTGGATTGGTGGGCTCGTCATTCTTCTCATTATGGTTGGTGCACCATTGATTTTAGGTGTCTATCTGGGTGGCGGACAGCGGATTAATTTTATGGCACTGGCAATCGTTTTTGGCGTGATGGCTGGCATACTCTTAATAGCTTTTTTGCTGGCCTACTTCTTTTTCTTTCGCTACCAGCCGCAAAGCATAGAATTGACTGATGAAGGGATCACCACGCGTTACTTGCGTCACCAGAGGAGCTTACGCTGGGAAGAGGCTCGTGTCTTCGCACAATACCAGCGCGGCGTGTTTAATCGCAATATCAGTGGCATTACCTATGAACTCTCGAATGCGCAGACCGTAGTGCGCTGGTCGCAACAAGCAATGACGGCTACTTATCTCAGGGTTGAGAGCAACCAGACCAGTAAAGATGATTTTAACTGGTTGTTGAACCAGGTAGCGGCCTATGTCGCGCAGCGTACCGGTCTCCCACTACTCGATTTTAATGATCAGCAGCCAGCCGGAAAAGGCGCTGCGCAGGCAAATATGCAGGTTGATCCCTTGACCCCTCATCTCACCTTGCGTAAAGAACAATTGCTTGCCTTTGGACTGCTGGGAGCTTTCGCCATCATTCTGATTATCCTGGCTATCTCCGGCAACCTTTTCCCAAACTTGCAGCATATGTCGTCTGGAACATCCAATGTATTCACAGGTATGATGCTTATCGGGGGTATCCTGATATTGTTGAGCGTTGGATTTTCGCTCTGGATTTTCCTGATGGCACGCCGTTACTGGATGCGTATAAATCAGCGACGCACGCTTAGCGCTCAGGAGCCCGCCCGCTATCAGGTGCAGCCGCAGCTACTGGCTGTCAATACGCCTCCACAGCCAGGCAAATTGAAACTTCAGATGAGTCGCGGTTTTCTCTTTGGCCTGACTTTTGGCATATCGTTTATCATAATCTTTGCTTTAATGGAAGCCTTGCTCAGGCAAACTGGACTTTACCTGTTGATCATTTTACTGGTAGCTGTATTCATCTCCTTGTTCTCTTCTATTGTCACGATGGCGCTTACTGGCAAGCGCTATCAACGCAGAATCGAAGTATGGTCTAATGGCATAACCTCAAGTATCAGTGTCCTGGAAAGCCAGATGGGCTGGCAGGAGGCACGCCGCTTTCAGCGTTACCGTGGCCTGCGCCTCTTACCCGGACGTGCGAAGCTGGAGATCTACGAACTGGTTGGCGATAATACAGTGGTACGCTGGCACTGGATGCATAATCGTCTGCGCTTTGTAAACAGTGAGCCGAAGATGAGTCCAGAAGAGTATGATCAGTGGATGGAGCAGATGACCGGTTATATCATTGAACGTACCGGCCTGCCCCTGCTGGATCTGGATACCTCGGACCAGCCATAGCATCAGCAGGCTATACCCACGATTGTGTTTGCCAGCGCTGGCGATTATTCTGGATGAATTGTGCCAGCGAGGTTCCTGGATGCCCGAGGATCTGTTGGAGTTTCTCTGTTTGTTCTTCGCCCTGGTGTAGCCGCGTCGCGGTATACTCGATGGACATGAAGATGATCAGGAACAGAGAAACTCTGCGCTGGCGCATACGCCACCAGAAGCGGGGTAGCGAAGGGTGTGAATAGCGTATGGGTGTTTGCAAAACCTCGGTGAAGATTTCGGCGACCTCAAAGAAGTTCAGCGCCTGCGGTCCGGTGAGGTCGTAGGCCTGATTTTTGTGGGCTGCTGGCTGCGCGAGAATCTTGATTACAACCCCGGCAATGTCACAAGTGTCAATCAAGGGCATTCTCCCTTTGCCCGCCGGAATAAAGATCTCCCCGCGCGTCGCGATGTCTACCCCATGCGTTGGATCTTTGCGGATAAAGTTTTGCATAAAGTAACTGGGACGCAGAATGGTATAGGTGATCCCGCACGTCTCCAGGTAGCGCTCAATAGTATAGTGAGGCACCAGCTTCAGGGTTCCCCCGACAGGCACAGAAAGGAAGATAATATGCTGGCAGCCAGCCTTGATCGCGGCATCAATGAACGGTATGGTCTGTGTCCGCGCCGCATTTGAAGAGCCCTGAGCGCTGACCAGAAAAAGTATCTGTATATCCTTGAGGGTAGCCGACCAGCTTGAGGGATCGGCGAAGTCGAAGCGGACGCTCTCTATTGCCGATCCAAACTTTGCTTGAATGGCCGCTGGATTGCGCGATGCCGTGCGAAAGGGCGGGATTGGATCATGCTGTAGCAGCTGGCTCACAACTTCAGAGCCCACATTTCCTGTTGGTCCCGTTATGACAAACATAATATGTTCCTTTTAGCCAACCTATGGCCCATGCGCTGCGTTTTGACGCCTGATTGAGATTAATGGAGATCGATGCGCATCATCGTAAAGCGTTGCGCGGCTTCATGAATTGCTATTGGATCAAGCTCACCCGCCGCGTTCTTCTGGACCTGGAAGGCGCGGGCAGCATTCGGCAGACGCCCAAGATACCGTTGCAGCTCCTGTTCAGTGATGGTTTTGTCCAGAATAACATTTGAGCTGCCCTGATATGTTTTCCCTTTGACCACCACTGAGACCTGAGCATTGTCGCGCAGGTTCCTCCACCACTGGTGGTCTGTGAACAGGGTGATCTGCTGGCCGTCTTGCATATAGCCTACAGGCGTCGTAAACTGTTTGCCACTCTTGCGACCTCGAAAGGTAATGAGCATGAGCTGTGAGCTTATCATGCGATGAAGCGGTGAACGCAGTACGACCTTCAGTAGTTTATTAGCAATGCCAGGAACTCTTCCGGGTGGAATACCTGGATTATTGGTGGCTTCGACCGTCATGGTAATCGTCTCCTTCTCACCTCTAGCGGCTATGTTGGCCTGCTCACCCTTAATACCAGGGATCAAATGGCCATCTTGCTCATAGCTAAATATTGTCTTCCCATTTGTGTTCAGTTATACTTATGCGGACACATATCCACTTATTCGCTGCTTCTAGCATAGTGGACAACTGTCCACTTGTCAAGATAGAGATTAGTAAAAATTGGAGGAAGAAAGCTATGAGCGAGCCAAAAGATAGCCACTTGCCCCCTATCCTCCTGTATTGTCGTTTGGATCGGTGGAGGAGAGGCGCGACGCGGCTGAACATCGACAGCGCATCCTGCAAACTGCGCGTCGTTTATTTGCCGAGCAGGGGGTTGACCAGGTGGGCATGTACCAGATTGCTCGTGCCGCGCAGGTGGGCCAGGGGACCCTCTATCGGCGTTTTGCCCATAAAGGCATACTGTGTCAGGCTTTGTTAGAAGAGAGCTGCGTAAACTTGCAGACAACGATTTTAAGCTACCTGGAACAGACGGACAGTGAAGGGGTGCCGGTATTTGAGCAGATCAACTATCTTCTGCTTCAGCTCATCACCTATACCGAGGAGAACGCACCCCTGCTGGGAGCGATGCTGGATGCCTCCAGCGGCGACCGCCGTACACAATCCTATCACAGTCCTTTCTATCTCTGGATGCGTGAGCTTTTCCTGGTTCTACTCACTCGTGGCGTCATGCGGCATGAACTGCCCGAACAGGATCTAGACTATGTCGTCGATGTTATGCTTGCTCCCCTTGATATTGATTTCTACCACTATCAGCGCCATGAGCGCGGTTTCAGCCAGCAGCGCATCGCCGCCAACCTGCGCCAGTTCCTCGCCCATGGCCTTAACCCAAATCCTTGAAGAAAGGTGAAAACCGTCCGTGCTCTCTTGTGGTCGTATGCTTGCTGCTCGTTCGAAGATGTATCAACTTATTCATCTTCCATGCCGTTTTCGTAGGATAGAATTTGGGCCAGCGCGGCATCGGCGGCCTGGCTGACCTGGTTAGATTGGGGATCGTGACGTAGTTCCAGCAGCCGGCGGATGGCGCGGTCGGGAATATTGCGATGGATCGCGCCCAGCGAGCGAGCGGCTTCCATACGTGTTTCCCAGTATGGATCATCCAGGAGATCGATCAGTAGATTGAGCACCTCGGGCGTGGCCCGGCCGATCTGACCGATGGTGGCGGCGACTCTTTGCCGCATGAACATAGTAAAGATACCACTGACCGGAGCACCACGTAGAATGGCCTCAGCGTGTGGCGCGATCCTATCACGGAACACCTCTGGATATGTTTGATAGAGTATCTTTGCGGCTGTAGTATTGCCAATATTCTTAAGCAGGAGATCCAGCGATATCTGAGAACCGTATTGAGCCAGTAGTGTTAGCTCTACGTCATTAAAAATTCGATCTTCACTGGTGTAGTGTAAGAACGTTTCCAACGGTATCAATGTAGAGATATCTACTTTCAGCTCACTCAATGTGTGCATGGCTTCAAAGCGGGTTGCTGGATCTTCAAGGGAGGCCAGCGCGATGTCAAGCGAGGCATTTTCTCCTAATTTTTCTAATGCTTCCAGCACCTGATTGCGCACGATGGGACGTGTATCGTCTCGGGCGAACTCAATCAGCCTTGCAGGAGCCTTGCGTACAAGTTCGGAAAGAGCATCATCCGCTATACTTTTGATTTCACTGTCATCATCTTCTAGTGCCTGTACAAAGATATTGACTGGCGCATAGAGTGGCATGTTACTGAGAGCATGAAACATTGCCGGACAGATATCGCCATCAGCATTGTGCAAGCGTGCCAGCATCTCATCGAGAGGAGCGTATGCCCCTAATTTTGCGAGTGCCTGTGCTGCTTCACGACGATCTCTTTTGAGATCTACTGGATGATCAAAGAGCGTTAGCAGTAACTTTACAGGTGCATTTTCACCCATATAACCTGCCAACGTGATCGCATAATACCTTAGAACTGAACCGTTAAGTGGGTTAGCATCCTCAAGCCAGGACAGAATGTAGGTTAATGGTATATTTTCTCCTTGAGCTGCTAATGCATTTTCAGTAATCATGTATAGTTCTGTGTCCCCTTGCTGTAGAAGATCGAACAAAAAATCAACAGGCATTTTGACGCCTAGACGAGTGAGTGCCCTGAGCGCGTTGTTGCGGACACTTAATGTCTCCTGTTCATTTGCTGCCAGGGAATATAATTGTTCTGTTGGGAGCGCGTTCGCTGAAGGCTCCCATTGTAAAAGCGGCTGATGCACGCATCTTTGCGTTGGAGCTGTGTAATGCTGGTAGCAGAAGGTCAACCGGCATATAGCTAGCCAGGTTTTGTAGCGATGAGCTTGCGCTGCTCCTTACCCAGTTGTTGGGATGCCCAAGTAGAGCGATCAATTCAGCGATCGGGGCTTGTGCGCCCAGGCGCGTCATTGTTTCCACCATCGCGTCATCAACTCCATAGAAACACCAAACCTGACCCAGTACAAAGTATTCTAGTGGGACGTTTATTCCCAGATGCGTGAGTGAGAAGAGTGCTTCAATGCGCACCTGTCTATCTCTGATGGGGTCTTGTAAAATATGCATAAATAGATTGATCGGGGCATCCTTTTGCATCATCTCTAGCATCTGGATGGCTCTCACCTCATCAGCAGAACGGTGCCGGGCCTCGTTCAACAGCAGGTCTGGTGTGATCTGTTCGTAAGAGTAGCGTAACATCTGGCTTCTCTGTTCGGCTTGTTCTTCATCGTCATATAGAATCCCGAGTAGCTGTGCCAGTGGAGCTTGCTTCCCCAACAAATGAAAGCAACGCATCAGACTTTTGAATGCTATGGTGTTGCTGCGGTACAGTCCTATGTTCGTGATTGTGAGAACGAGTTGTGAATCTACAGGGTGGCCCTGCCGAAGTAGTAGTTCTACCAGTGGAATAAAGTGCTCTGCTGCGTCCTTATGCAATTGCAGGACATCAATTATAGCCTGGTGCGGCACATATTTATGTAGTTGCAGTAGCACTATGGCAGCATTTTTGCTCACAAACGATATGGGAGAGTTGAGCAGTTGAAGCAACTCAGTAATTGGGGCGTCTGGCCCTAGCATAGTAAACAACTGTAGTATATCTTCTAATCTAATATAGAGGTGTTTTGTTAATGTATCTAACAGGATTTTCGGTGGAAGACATAAATGCAATATACAGGCCAGTTTTAGAATTTCCTGCCAATTGCTAATGTCGCCCTTTAGCAGTTGCTCCAACTGTTCAACTGTTATCCAGGTTGCCAGCATTGGTAATTTTTTACATAACTTGATCAAGGATCGAAGTGCTGCCTGGGTGACGTTTTCTTGATAGTCAGGATGGTTCTTGTTCAATGCCGTCAAAAGTGGTGGTACCGCAGCAACGTCTACAAAGTTGCCCAGGGCATCCATAGCCATCAGGCGCACGTGTACATCCTGATCCTGTGCAAGGGGATAATAGCCTCAAGTGGAACGCTCGTAATGTTTGCCTGGATAGTGCCTAATGCCTCCAGGCTTCCTGTTCTTATAGTTGGATTATTGTCATGTAATGCCCTAGCAATGGCGTTAGATCGGCCTGGACATCTAGTTGCTTCAGAGCTGTAATAGCGGCCTTCCTAATGTCACAGGAGTCACATAGCGCCTCCAGTAGTGGTTGGATCGGCATGGCCTTGCCGGTATGTCCAAGCGCGATAACTGCTGCCTGGCGTATGCGCTCATCTGTGTCCCGGGTCGCCTGCACGAGTGCCTGAATGGCTTCTGGTCCAGCCTGCCATCCAAGCACCTCGGCGGTTGCCATGCGCAAACGATAATAGACAGCAGAATCAAGCAGTGTGTCTATTAAGACCGCTGTGATTGATGGCTCCTTAGTCTTGGCTAGCAGGGTAGCTGCTCCTGCACGTAGTTGCCAGCGTTCTTGTGGATTCTGGAACAAGGATAGTAGTTCATGAACAGCCAGGGGTACTGTAAGTCTTTTGCTCTGCTTGATGGTGTATAGATTGATGGGGGCTTGTTCTGGAAACGCTAGCGCTAACACGCGGGCAGGAATCGTTATCACCCCTGAATTTTGCCAAAATAGTAGCGGATTATGCGGGCTGGCATTCTTGAAAATGTCTATTGCTTCTTGTTGCCAGGTCTGACTGAATGCCTGTTCTAAGCTCAAAAGTGCTGGCAAGATCAGGGAGATATCGATGGCCAGAATGGTGTCGAGGCATTGTTCTAGGCGCAATGTAGCTTGTCTGGTGTCTGTGAAAGCTGATGGCTTCCAGTCATCACTGGTCGAATTTAGTTGGTCTGCATCGATATGAGCTTGAAACAGAGTTGTGGCCCAGGTTGTGATAAGTTGTTGGATGGTCTGGCGCAGCTGTGGATATTGTTTGAGGGTCTGGAATTCCGCCAGGGAGTTGATGGCGAGCAGCAGGCAGAGATGGCCGGGGTCGCCATCTGGCGAGATATGCGCATTGGCCAGTTTCTCCAGCCAGAGCGCGGCTTTTTGGGAGCCAGCCTCTCCATGATCCTGTACCAGTATGCCGACCAGCAGGCGTAGGATCTCACGCCAGCGACTATATGTTCGCTTGCGCCAGGCGAAATCCCAGCCTTTCTGCGCGACCTGAGGATTATTATCCATCATCTGTTGGGCCAGTGCCACCGCTGCCAGGTATTCCTGGAACATCTGATGTTTGAAGCCGTAGGTTTGATCTCCCATCGCGTCCAACACGCCCGAGTTCAAAACAGCAGCTAGCCGCTCATACTGTGACGTTGCCCGCTCCTCGTGGGCGCTTACTTGCTGGAGGAGATCTTGAACAGTAAAGGTGCGGCCACGGGTTTGATAGAGTGCCAGCGCGATGTGAGCAAGCTGCAGGAGTAGCTGTTGGCGTTGGGACGTATCTGTGATGCGTAGATGCAGTATGACGTTGATGATGCTGGCATAGAGGGTGGCGCGTTGCGCAGGCAACATGCCCTGCCGCACATAGGCAATGGCGGCCAGGCTGAAGAGGAGCGGATTGTTGCCCCATTCGGCGATGCGCCGGTCGTGGTTGAGTGCGTGGATGAATGTCTCGACAGATGGTTGCGGAGTTTGCAGGAGCTGGCTTAACAGTGGCAGCAGGCGTTCGGCCAACTGGAGACGCAAGGTGTAATTCAGCGGTAGCAGGGTCCATTCGCTGAAGCGGCCCGAGGTGAACTGGCCGCCCTGATATTCGGTGAAGCGCGAGCCGATAATCCAGGTGCCACTGTAGAGGGTAGCGCTACGATTGATGATCGCGATTATCTCGGGTCGCTGTGCTGGCAATACCTCGTCCAGACTGTCCAGGCAGAGCACCGCCTGTCCATTAATGACGGCCTCAACTAGCACGGGAATGAAATCGCGCTCGATCTGCAATGTAGATAGCAGGCGTGGTAGATATTCGATTAATCCTGATCCATTACGAGCCAGATCTGGCAGTGAGATGAAAAGCGGCAAGGGGGCCTGCGGATCATGCAATGCATGCTGAATTGCCCGCTGGAGCATATCTTTTAGTAGCGTGGTCTTGCCCATACCAGGAGCGCCCAGGATGATCAAGCGGCGCTCCGGGCTGTTCTGCAGTGCTTCCGTGCCGTTCTGAGCCACAATAGTGCGTGCCTGGGATCGCCCCTGTCGTTTTTCTGCTTCTTCATCATCTGATTGTGTGGCATCCTTATCAAGATCGGTCTGAGAGTGTGAGCGCAGCTCCAGAGGTTGGAAGATGGCCTCTAAAGAGATGTCGTGATCGCCGGAGCTAATGGGAAGGGTAAGTGTCCCGTAGCGGGAGAGGAGCGCCCGTAAGTAGCGCTCGCGAGCCGTTTCATAGCTGGATAGAACCATATGAAAGGAGCTTCTCTTTTCTTTGCAGCGTTGTGCTACTTTTATTGGAGAGTATCATACGTGTATATCGCACACGCTTTTTCTATGATTATAACAGAAATATTCCTAAATATATAGCTCTTTTGTTTGGCCGTTCCAGCACGTAAAAGAGACAAGAACAGCGAAAACCCGTAGGTGCGGCCCTCAGCGGCCGCTTCGCCCCACCGTTTGTGGGGCCCTGTATCCCAGAGATAAAGCATGGCATGTCACCATCATCTCGGCCCACGCGGTGCCCAAAAGGGATTTCCGCTTTTGGGCACCGCGTGGGCCGAGATGATGGTGTATAAAGGAGCCGAGCGGCGAGGATACAGGGCCCCACAAACGGTGGGGCAAGCCGGGGCTGAGCCCGGCACCTACGGACGAAACGGATCGCGTGGGGAGGTGGATGGGTTCATGTTGGGCGTCGGTCGATGACGCGGATGGCTTTGCCTTCGCTACGGGGTAAGGTGCCGGCGGGTTGGAGCTGGACATTGATATGCAGGTGGAGCTCGGCATAGAGCGCCTGGGCGATACGTTTTTGCAGGTGTTGGACCTGCTCATCATGCGGCCAGCTGGCACTGTCAGATCCCTGGGTAGCGATGGTGGCCTGCACCGCTGGCGTCACCTCGGTCTGCACAACGGCTGTGTCCAGGGTATGTTCACGTTCTAACAGGATTTGATAGTACGGAGCCAGCTCCGCGAAACCAAGCAGGATGCGTTCAATCTCACCTGGAAAGACATTGATGCCACGAATGATTAGCATATCGTCCACGCGACCCTTGATCTGGCTCATGCGTATCAGGGTGCGCCCACAGGCGCATGGTTCGGGATGAGCGTACAGAGGTCGCCGGTGCGGTAGCGCAGCAGTGGCATACCTTCTTTGGTGATCGTGGTAAAGACGAGCTCACCTTCTGTACCATGCGGTAATGGTTCATCGGTAGCGGGATCAACGATTTCAGGCAGAAAATGGTCTTCGAAGATGTGCAGGCCACGATTGGCCTGATCGCTCTGATGACCCTGGGCACATTCCATGGCCACGCCAGGACCAATGATTTCACTCAGACCATAGATATCCAGGGCGCGCAGCCCTAATTTATCCTCAACCTGGCGGCGCATCTCGTTGGTCCAGGGTTCGGCACCAAAAATACCACATTTTAGATGCAGGTCTTGCGCCGTCATTCCCAGCGCAACCAGTGTCTCAGCGATCGTAAGGGCATACGATGGAGTACAACATAGCGCGGTCGCCTGCATATCGTGCAGGAAGGTCACCTGGCGCTGGGTGCTGCCACTGGACATAGGAACCACCGTTGCGCCTAAATATTCGCCTCCATAGTGGAGTCCCAGGCCGCCAGTGAAGAGTCCATAGCCATAGGCATTATGCAGTATATCGCCGGGCTGCAGGCCAGCGCAGACCAGGGAGCGCGCGCAGACCTCGCCCCAGATATCGATATCATGACGCGTATAGCCAACGATCTTGGCTTTGCCGCGTGTACCTGACGAAGCATGAATGCGGATCAATTGTTCGCGCGGCACCGAGAGCAATCCCAGGGGATAATGTTCGATGAGATCGTAGCGGGTAGTAAATGGTAGCTTATGCAGGTCAGCCAGATTTTGAATCTGTGAGGGTTGAATTTGCCCGGCGTCCATAGCCTGGCGATAAAAAGGGACGGCATTATAAACACGTTGGACGGTATGCTGAAGTCGCTTGAGCTGTAGCTGTTGGCGTTCTTCAATTGGAAGGTAATCGCGCGCGGCTACTTCTTTGTTCCATGCCATGAGAATTCTCCATTCCCTGTTGCAGCAGTGCAACATAACGGCGCTACTTTTAGCAGACGCTACCACTATAAACAACGTGCGCCTGAAAGTCAAGCTTGCATAACGTGTTTAAAAAGCTGCTACCCTCAGCCTCCAGGCCTGTTCAACAGCTTTACCAGGATAGTCGCCTGCCTGTCATTGTTAATCGGTGGAGGAACGTGTAACGAAAAAAGCTGATAAAAGCGAAGATACAGAAAGTTGAGGTTTGAAGATGGAGAAACGAAAGCTAGGCCGTTCGGGTCTGGATGTTTCTAACCTATGTTTTGGAGGGAATGTGCTGGGCTGGACCGCCGACGAACCGACATCCTTTAAGCTTCTGGATGCTTTTGTGGCGGCGGGCGGCAACTTTATTGATACCGCGGATGTCTATTCTCGCTTTGCTCCCGGTTTGCAGGGTGGGGAATCCGAAACTGTGCTAGGCAAATGGTTTAAGCAGCGCGGTAATCGCCGGCAGATCGTCCTGGCCACCAAAGTAGGCATGGATATGGGCCCGAGCGGCAAAGGCCTGTCGCGCAAACATATCCATGAATCGGTTGAGAACTCACTGCGCCGCTTACAGACCGATTACATCGATCTCTATCAGTCCCATACCGATGACCAGACCGTTCCGCTGGAAGAGACGTTGGGAACCTATGCCGAGCTGATACACCAAGGGAAGGTGCGCGCTATTGGTGCCTCGAACTATCAGGCCGATCGCTTATTGCAGGCGTTACAGGTCAGCGAGCAGCATGGCTATCCACGCTATGAAAGCTTGCAGCCTCTCTATAATCTCTATGATCGCGAGGACTATGAAAAGGAACTGGAGCCCCTGTGCGTAAAATATGGCCTGGGTGTGATCACCTATTTCTCGTTGGCCAGCGGCTTCCTCTCGGGTAAGTATCGTTCAGAGAAAGACCTGGAGAATAAGGCACGAGGCAATTTTGTGCAGAAATATCTCAATCCGCGCGGCTATCGAATATTAGCGGCGCTTGATGAGGTTGCTAAAGAGTATCACGCCAGTCCCACCCAGATCTCACTGGCCTGGCTACTGGCGCGTCCGAGTGTCACGGCACCTATTGTCAGCGCAACCTCGTTAAACCAGTTAGATGAGATTATCAAAGCCGCTGATATCAAGCTCGATCCAGCAGCTATTGAGCGCCTCAATCAGGCCAGTGCTGTAGGCGAGAAGTCACCCTACTAGCTTGCTGACGGTCTCTCTCCTGTGGAGTAGCTGAATTTTATATCCGATCCAGAATGGAGATCGTATGTCTACCTCACCTGGGATAGACATATGATCTCCATTTGTGTAAGAGGATGTTTTTAAGAATGGGAAGAGCATAGTGTTTTATGACGTATTAAGCTGTTTCATTTGTACTTGTGCCTTTCGCGCTTAATGCTGACATTAGTACCACCAGGGGGGTGAATGTTATTTAGATAGATAGATATCGTTGCACAATGAAAATGTATTATTTTTTACTAGTGGATTTGTATCACTATTCTTAATTTCTGATATCCAGGTATGACAAGACAAAAAGAAGAGAGTTCGAGTCGATGAAATGGTACCCTTATGGGCATGATTTTGGTAATGCCGAGATAGGTGGCGTGACTGTCATCAATGGGAAAACAGTCTCACTGAGTATTCCGACAGCTTTCGCCAAAGTTGATACGACCGCCCTGCGTAATCTGGGTGTGAATGTCGATCAATCAAACGTCCATGTTATGCAGTTAGAGGATGAAGAGGCGGCCTACGCGATTGGCGACCTGGCATTACAGCAGGCGATCGACGTCTATCATGGACGTGGTGACATTCAGCGTTATGCCAGCCGTTTTAGTTTGCGTAGCCTGCTTACAATTGCCGCAACCTTAATTCCTGATGCCGAATTTGGTATTTATGTCGTCACTGGCCTGCCAGCTGAGACCTATATCAAAAATGCCGCCTTACGTTCAGCGATCAAAGAGTCTCTGGATGGCACCTATACATTTACTCTGAACGACGAGAAGGCCCCACGCCGCGTGGTCGTCGAGGTCGCCACGGTCGTGATGGAGGGTGCTGGTGCCTTGATCGCCTATAACGATCGCTCTGGCAACAAAATGACCGAGAGCGCGGTCATTGACATTGGTGGTCGTACAACTGACCTGTATGTGGCGCGTGGACAGGTGCCTGTCGTTGAATACTGTAAGGGTAAGCCGGTGGGTGTTGAGATGGCCACTCAGATGATGATGGACTCATTTGAGAACAAGTATGATCGTCCCCTTTCATTGCTTGAAGCTCGCGAGATCATGCACGCCTACGCCGCCCAGTCTCAGGGAGAGATTGCCCGCTATCCAGAAGTCTCTTCATACGGGCAAACTATCGGTCACTATGATCTGGAGCGCCTCGTCAAAGAGGCCGTCACCCAGGTTGGTAGCGAGATCGTCTCCTTTGTCGCCTCCGCCTGGAGACAAAGCGACCGTGATGCAGTAGCGGCCAGTTTCAAACCGGTCTTAAATATTGGTGGTGGTGTCTTCTACTTCTATAACTTCCTCAAGAAACGTATACCCCATCTTTCCAGGCCGGATGATCCGGTTCACGCTAACTGTATCGGTTACTGCACACTGGCTGGTCGACTTTTGATTCGTAAGGTCCAGACCGGAAGCAGCAGTAGTAACGGGAGCTCAACCAGCATTCGTATATTCTAAATAGTAGGAAGAGAAATCATATGTCACAATCTTCATCAGAGAAATTTCTGTATTTCACAGTTGGTCTGTTGAAGGACTCTGAAGCGCTAGAGGCATTACGGCAGGATGCCGTTAAACACCATATGATTGATAACCCTGGACAATTGATCGCCTTACGTCTGACTGAATATTATGAAATGATGAGTAAGGGGATTGTCCAGCCGGTCGTCCGTGTACCAGCGGTCGTTGCGCCAGCCGGACCAGAGGTAAAATCAAAGCCAGAAGGTGAGGTAGCGGCACAGGTTCAGAAACCTGTGTCCGCTCCTGCTCCTGTACAATCGCCTCAACCAGTGCAGCCTGCGCAGCCGCAGCAGCCAGCCAGGTTTAACCCTCTTACTGCATATGAGAATGCGCCTGTGCGCCAGCCCACTGGTCGCATGCGTGCCATTATGCAAGAAGGTGATAATATTGTTTCTACCTCTTCAACTGCTGATCAAAATGCTGATGATGCGGCTGACTATTGGTCACTTCTCTAATCGCAGATTGTTTACGTGCGCATGCGCGCCCGAACAGTTTTTATAGTAAATCGCGGTAGGTGTGCTTTGCACACCTACCGCGATTTACTATAAAAACTGTTTTTTGAGCATCCAGGATGCTCAAATTTTTATTCACGTAATAGGAGTGGCAGGGAGGCGGCCTTGTGTCCTCCCTATCTATACCATTAAAGAGGAGTGGCAGGGAAGCGGCCTTGTGTCCTCCCTATCTATACCATTAAAGAGGAGTGGCAGGGAAGCGGCCGCGGCCGCCTCCCTGCCACTCCTCTTTAATTAAAAGCGAGCGCCGCAGGCGCGAAGCTTCACTTAAAAAATATATCCCATAAATAAGCTTGACAAGAGCAAGCAGAGAGGGGTATATTGACACAGGAAAAAGAATGTTTGTTTCACGTAATTCTAAAGGAAGGTAAGTTCGCTATGGACGAGGGCCCTGGTAGTCCTTTCCAGATTTGTTCAAAAATGTGTGTCCTTTCGGACACCAATAAGAGTGATATGTATAGGAGAGCGCTTAGCGTTTCTCTCTGCGCTGTGGCTGACTTGCTACGGAAGGAATATGCAATGCGCATATGATGTTTTTGCATGTTTTCCGTGAATTATGAGTTGCGCCACCATTTACGGTGGTTTTTTTGTGCCTTCTTTCATGAAGAGAAGTAAGCATGTAGGTCGCAGGGCATCTCTGTACATCACAAAGTTTCATCTGCCAATGACGGAAAGAGAAGGTTTTCTGGCATGAATGCCGATCCTGAACAACGATGCATAGTTGTTTATCTTTCAATAGCGTTACAGCGGGCAGCGCGAGTGATGATCCTGCAGGACCCTGGTTGGGCATGCCACGTAGATGTGTGCCAGCTTCTTTGATCCAGGTGCTTGAAGTATGCTCCTCTGTGCTGTCTAATTAAAACAAGGACGTATAGATGGAGGTACTGAGATGGCTCAGGTTTATATCCCCGAGAACGTACAGGAGCGTGAGCAGCTCCAGGGTGGTTCGAGCTCACCCAGGCAGAACCGTCCACCACGCGAGGAGCCTCGCAAACATCTGGGCTTTATCGATCTTGGCATTGCGCTGGCCCTGATCGCGGCTATTTCTCTTATTATCGTTGCCGCGTCGCGCTGGGCAGCCCCTCTAACTCCAACCCTGAAGATCGATTTATCGCCGACCGCTTTACCAATCTATGCCGGATATTCATTTCTACGTATGTTCCTGGCATATATATTATCAATCATTTTTACTCTCATTTATGGTCATATCGCAGCCACTAATAAGCGGGCCAATGGTGTGATGGTCCCGTTACTGGATATATTACAAAGTATTCCAATTTTGTCATTTTTGCCTGGCGTCGTACTGGCGTTAGTTGGACTTTTTCCACATTCAAATATTGGTCTGGAACTGGCAAGTGTTATCCTGATTTTCACCAGCCAGGCCTGGAATATGACCTTTAGTTATTATCATTCTGCTCGTACTTTGCCTAAGGACCTCAAAGAATTTTCGGCGGTCGCACGTTTGCGTCCCTGGCAGCGTTTCCTTAAATTGGAAGTGCCGGCCTCGATGATTGGTTTAATCTGGAACAGCATGATGAGCTGGGCCGGTGGCTGGTTCTTCTTAATGGCTTCTGAACAGCTGGTGCTGGGCTCGCGTTCATTTCAATTGCCTGGTCTGGGTTCTTACTTACAGACGGCCGCCAATAAAGGGGATGTAGTTGCTTTAATCCTGGGTCTGCTAACGCTGATCGCTTTAATTGTTCTGCTGGACTTCTTCTTCTGGCGTCCGTTGGTAGCCTGGGCGGACCGTTTTAAGCTTGAGATGAATAGCGAAGGTGATGCTCCCACCTCTCCTGTGCTCAATGTCTTGCGGCGCTCGGCCCTGGTAGGTGCGCTCAATCAGCGTATCTTTCAGCCCATTGGAACGCTGATGGCTGGTATCCTAAATCGTTTGCAGCCACTGCCCGGTGAGAGCAGTTTGGTCTCAGCCGATAAAGGCGAGCAGCGGCGTTTTACTTTGAGCAACCTGCTCAAGATCGTGTTTGGTGTGGTGCTGGTGATTGGTGTGCTGATCGGCCTGTGGAATATGTTCCTGTTATTGCGCACCGTCACCCTTGATACCTGGGGCCAGATCGTACTGGCGGCGGGTGCCACCTTTTTGCGCACCATGGTTGCGCTCTTGATTGGCCTGGCCTGGACGATTCCGGTTGGGGTCGCCATCGGGCTCTCGCCCAAATGGTCCAAGCGTTTGCAGCCAGTTGTACAGGTTGTCGCCTCGATCCCGGCGACCGCCCTGTTCCCGATTTTGCTGGTCGCCCTGGTGGGACTACCCGGTGGGCTCTCCCTGGCCGCTATCTTGCTGATGTTATTGGGTACGCAGTGGTATATGCTCTTTAATATTATCGCTGGCGCTATGTCTATCCCTGGCGACCTCAAAGAGGCGACCACCATTTATCATGTCACGCGCTGGCGCCGCTGGCGTACCTTGATCCTGCCAGCGATCTTCCCTTACCTGGTGACAGGCATGTTAACGGCCAGTGGGGGAGCCTGGAACGCGAGTGTGGTCTCGGAATATGTAACCTTTAATGGAAAGACTGTCAGCACATTTGGTCTGGGCGCTGTCATCGCCGCATCGGGTGCCGATGGGAAATTCGCGATACTCTTAGCGGCTACCCTCATGATGGCCGCCGTTGTTATATTGATTAATCGCTTGCTCTGGAAGCGCCTCTATGGTCTGGCCGAGCGTCGCTATACATTGGGTTAAAGAGGAGGATAGAACCATGGCCAATTTCAACATTCATCCCGGCGAGACATTGCTGGAGGCACGCAACATTAAAAAGATCTACGACATGGATGGTAAACGTCCACGTGGCGTCAATCCTCCTGTGGTGCTGGACGATATCAATTTAAAGATCAATGCAGGCGAGTTTGTGGCTTTGCTGGGTCCCTCGGGCTCCGGTAAATCTACCCTTTTGCGCATCCTGGCCGGCCTGTTGCGGCCCACTGAAGGACAGGTATTATTCAAAGGGGTGCCCCAGTATGGGACTAACCCACATCTGTCTATCGTCTTCCAGACCTTTGCTCTCTTTCCCTGGCTGACCGTGCTACAAAACGTAGAACTGGGTCTGGAAGCGCAGGAAGTGCCTCCCACCCAGCGCATGCGCCGCTCACTGGCCGCGATTGACACTATCGGTCTGGATGGGTTTGAAGATGCTTATCCTAAGGAGCTTTCAGGCGGTATGCGCCAGCGTGTCGGTTTCGCCCGCGCCCTGGTGGTAGAGCCGGAGCTACTCTTCATGGACGAGCCATTCAGCGCCCTGGATGTGTTGACCGCCGCTAATCTGCGCAAAGAGTTATTGAGCCTCTGGCGCGAACATAAAATCCCGACGCGCACCATTTTAATGGTGACGCACAATATCGATGATGCTGTGTTGATGGCCGACCGCATCGTTGTGTTGGGTGCCAATCCGGGTATCATCAGGGTGGAGTTGCCTGGCCTGCCTATGGAACAGAGGGATGCCAACAACGATAATTATACGAAGATGGTGGACCTGATCTATCGCATTATGACCAGTCCGCGCGCCGATATCGCGAGTTTGATGCCGCAAGAGAAGAAGGGGACGAGCAGCAAGCTGGCACCTGTGAAACAACAGCCATATCAGGTATTGCCGCATGTAGCTATCAGTGATGTGACCGGTTTATTGGAACTGGTGCACTCTAAAGGTGATCGGGAAGATCTCTATCAGCTGGGCCGTGACCTGCAACTGGAAGTAGACGATCTGCTGCCAATGATCGATGCCGCCCATATCCTTGGTTTCGCTGAAGCCCAGGAAGGCGATCTTATCCTGACCGAGACCGGCAAGCGCTTCGCTGAGGCAGGCGTACTGGAAGAGAAGGATCTTTTCCGCCAGCAAGCGATCAAGAACGTGACCATGCTCAGGCATATCGTGCGTGACCTTGCGCGCGAACCAAGCCATACCCTGCCTGAAGAGCGTTTCCTTAACGAGCTCCAGCAACACTTTAGCGAAGATGAATCCTGGTCGCAGTTGGAGACCGCCATTAATTGGGGACGTTATGCCGAGCTTTTCTCTTATCAAGAGGAGCGTGGCGTCTTCCGACTGGAAGAGCCAGAAGTCGTGGCCGCCCTTGTCTCCTAGAGCGTGCTTGATACTCATGACCTACGTAATCTCTGTCCATGCAGTTTCGTACCTCAGGCGTTTAAAAATTTTGCTTATGTATAGCGGACAATGTGCTGGGCACATTGTCCGCTATACATAAGCAAAACAGCTCGGGCGCGTCAGTGCACCTATGCAAGGGAGTGACCCGATGCCGTTGTTAGCCCGGCTTCTGAAGGCAAGAGGGTACCGAGACGGGCGATCCCTTCTTGAATGCGAGCTGGGGATGCATTAGAGAAGTTTAAGCGCAGCGTGTTTTCGCCACCACCATTGGCGTGGAAAGCTGTTCCTGGTACGAAGGCTACCTTTTCAGCGATGGCCCGTTGCAGGAGTTCGCGCGCATCTATTCCTTCAGGCAAGGTAACCCAGAGGAAAAGGCCACCATCTGGCTGCGTCCAGTGTGTTGAGGCCGGGAAAAAACGTGTCAGGGCTGCCAGCATGGCATCGAGCCGTGTGCGATATTGCTCACAGATGTATCGGGTGTGTTGCTGTAAAAAGCCACTGCGCAGGGTTTCATAAGCGATCATCTGATTTAAGGTGGCCGTATTTAAGTCCACACCCTGCTTGGCCTGAGCCAGTTTATTGATGACCTGCTGTGGACCGATCATCCAGCCAACGCGTAGCCCGGGAGCCAATACTTTTGAAAATGTTCCCAGATAAATGACCGGTAATTCCTGGGATGTAGCGGCCTCAGAACTTGCTAGATGCAATAGAGAGGGCACTGCTTCTCCACTGAAGCGCAATTGTCCATAAGGATCATCTTCGATTATTGGTACCTGATATTGCCGCGCCAGTTCAAGCAGGCGCTGGCGCCGGCTCAATGGTAATGTTGTGCCAGATGGATTTTGGAAATTGGGGAGCGCATAGATCCAGCGGGGATGTGTGGACAGCAGTGGCTCCAGCTCTTCAACCTTCATACCCTGCTCATCGGTTGAAACCGTCTGGTATTGTACGCCGTAGGCATTCCAGGCCTGCAGCGCTCCCAGATAGGTAGGATTCTCAACCAGCACATGCTCACCTGGATCAATAAAAAGTTTCCCAGCAGATCCAGAGCTTGCTGGGAGCCCGTCGTAATTAACACATTGTCGGCTGTTAAGGGGAAATTTGAGCTTGAATAGTGTTGCGCAAGCAATGCCCGCAAAGGGAAATAACCTTACAACGGGCGGACACCCTTCCTTTGTATCAGCAACTTGTTGAGCAGATTCGCGAATATATTCGTAGCGGTGCTCTGCTGGCCGGGGCGCGGCTTCCGACTGTGCGACAACTGGCCAGCGAGCATGGCCTGACCAGGCTGACCGTGCATACGGCCTATGCTGAATTGCAGGCGGAAGGTCTGATTGAGTCTGTGGTAGGACGAGGAACCTTTGTGTGCGAGGCCCTACCCATTCCGACTGGGCTACATAGTGGTGTGCGCCTGGCCCGTGCCCAGCCTCCACCCGAATGGTTGAGTCAAGGTGTGCTGGCTGACATGATGCGCTTGAGTGAGCAGAGTGAGATAATCTCCTTTGCTCAGGTAACGCCTGCTTTTGAAACCTATCCAACTGTAGAGTTCCAACGCGCCATGCGGGCTGTGCTTGAGATGCCCTGTGCCCTCGGTTATGGACCTACCCAGGGAGAGTTAGTATTGCGCGAGTAGGTGGCTCGCCTGTTGCTGGATCGCGGTGTTGTGACGGCGCCCGATAATGTGCTTATCACTGCGGGCGCACAGCAAGGCATCGATCTTGTGCTGCGTTCCTGTGTGACCCCTGAAGATGTTATCCTGGTTGAAGAGCCTACTTATGTCGGTCTGTTGGAGTTGGCCGCTTTGCGTCGGCAACGCATTGTCAGCATTCCAACAGACCATGATGGCATCCAGTTAGAAGCCTTAGAAGAGGCCTGCCAGCACTATCGGCCACGCATGCTGTATTTGATTCCTACCTTCAATAATCCAACTGGCAGCTCGCTGGCTGCGGAACGCAGGGAGGCGCTGCTCCAACTAGCCAGGCGCTATAATCTGCTGATTGTGGAAGATGATATTTATGGCCTGCTCTACTATGACCAGCAGGCACCATTGCCGCTGAAGACCAGCGATAGCAGTGGGCAAATTATCTATCTATTCAGCTTCTCAAAAGTGTTGCTGCCAGCCTTGCGCTTGTGCGCGGTTGTGGCTGCGCCTGAGCAGATGCAGGCGTTGGCCAGCGCCAAACGCAGCAGTGACCTGCTCTGCTCCCCGATCTTGCAGCATGCTCTGGCCCACTACCTCAAGCGGCACCTGCTCCAGGCACATATTCAACAACTTCGTCCTCTCTATTGAGAGAGGCGAGATGCGATGCTCGCGGCTTTGGAGCGATACCTGCCCGAATGTAGCTGGTTAGCGCCAGCAGGGGGCCTTTGTATCTGGGTCAAATTACCGACCCACATCGATGAGCGCCAGCTCTACCTGACTGGTATCCAGCGCGGGATTGGTATGGCTCCTGGCAGCGCCTTCTATGTCTTGCCCGATATGCCCCCGGCCATGCGCCTGAGCTTTAGCTCTAATTCACCAGCACGTATACGCAAAGGTATCGCCATCTTAAGCCAGGTCATACACGAGCAGCCAGATACAAGCATGCTACGCCGCAGATCGATTGGCTAATAATCACTGTACTTGACCAGTGATTATATTGCTTATGAGCGTATCTCATCGGGCACCATGATTTTGCTCAAAACAGGACTGACAAATTCGGTTGAGAGGCAATCCATGTAAACGATATCCCAGAGTTGGCCGCCCATGAACTTGCACTGACGACGGCGCCCTACTTCACGGAAGCCAGCCTTTTTATAAGCGGCCTGGGCCGCCAGATTATACTCCCAGGTTTGCAGGCCGATATTATGTAGACCCAGGCCAGTAAAGGCATAATCCAGCATAAGGCGTGTCGCCTCGGTCCCATAGCCGCGCCCACGATAGTCGGCCTCTCCAATCTCAATTCCAAATTCGGCCCGGCGATCCCGATAGCTGATCTCCTCCAGATCGACCCGCCCAATTGGTGTCAGAGTCGTCCGCTCATAGACAGTGAAGTGGATGACGCGGCGTTGTCTCTCTTCCTCCACATCCTTGTCAAAATAGGCTTGAATTTCTTCCAGCGTACTGGGTCGGGGAATATGCAGTGTACGCAGAACTGCGAAATCATTGATCCAGCGATGATAGATTGGTATCTGATCGCGCCGGATTGGACCCAGCGCTACTTTCTCGCCTGTTATATTAATAATCGGCTTTTCTAATATCTTCTGCTGCTGTTCCTGCTGAGTATCCATGTCTTTTTATCTCCTTAGCATTTCTTATAAGCTTTAAAATATTGTCTAATACATGTCAAGTATATTGGTAATTTGTGCATCTGTAGAAGTAATAATATGTGCTTATTTATTTTGTTAATGTTGAATACACTGTTGTTTCTAATGCTGGTGGCGATATTGTTTCTCTCCCTCCATATACAGCATGGGCACCGTCAAACGGAGTTCTCCAGCAGCATGTGCTATCAGGTTAAGCTTGTTTTCGAGGAGTGCGAAGACGCGCTCCTCGTCTTCTTGATCGACCACTCGCCTCCAACCCTCCAAGAAGCCAATCTGCGTTAAAAAATGAGTGAAAAAGGCGCTGCCATCCAGGTAGCGTAAGTGAAACTGACTTTCTCTGATCTTGCCTACGCGAAACCCGGCTGCTCGAAGCTGGTCGCTGAGGGACTCTTTTGATCCTCGATGCGCTTCATGGGCCTGTAAACGTTCCAGGTAGACCGGCTTCTGGAGTTCCAACAGCGTCTGACGGAAGAGCGCATAAAACTCGGTCATATGTCCGCTCGGATTGGTTGTAAGGACGAGGCGCGCCCCGGGTTTAGAAACACGGAAACATTCTGCCAGGACCGCATCGGGAGCCGGAAAATTGTTGATGCCCAGATTAGAAATAATCAGATCAAAGCTTCCATCCTCAAAAGGAAGCCGGGTGGCATCCGCCTCCACAAGTTGCACATTGGAGCACTGAGCAGCCTTTGCCTTCAATCTGGCACGCTCGATCGCTGACTTCCAGATATCGACTCCCGTTACCTGGCAGGAGGCGCCATGCATCTGGGCCAACTCAAATAACGGAAAACCCGTTCCACAGGCCAGATCCAGGATGTTCAGGTTGGGGCGTAATTCCAGGTGGTCGAAAAGGAAGAAACCGAAGCGAGCAGACCAGAGCGAGACCTGGTCAATCACCGAGATAACTGCTGGATCGTCCAGGTCATAGGTCATGTGCAGAAACCGGGGCATGAGCAAATCCTTTCTCCATGCAAGAGTTTCTCAACCGCCAGTTCACGCAGAGGTAGTGTTTTCCGATTGGGGACTACGTATACTGGGGTTCTCTTTCATCAATTTTGAGAGCCCCAGTATAACATAGGTTTTTCGGGGTCTCAATGTACTAGCTGGCTATGAGCTGTTTTGGGCACTAGCTCGGCCAGGCGACGTTTGAGGAAGGTCTGTTCGACAGTATTCTGGGTCAGGGCTAAGGCTCGCTGATAGGCTATCTGAGCTGCCTGCGATTGCTGGTTGCGGCGCAGTAGATCGGCGCGGGCGGCGTGGAAGAGATAGTAGTTCTGCATATTGGCTGATTCCAGGTCGGCGAGTAACTCAAGACCGCGCGCAGGAGTGCTGGCCATGGCCACCGCTACCACCCAGTTGAGCCAGATCACCGGTGAATTTTGATGTTTGGTTAAGGCGCCATAGAGCAACGAGATCTGTAGCCAATCGGTCTCTTCCGGACTGGCGGCCTGCGAATGCAGGATACTGATGGCGGCTTGAATTTGATAGGGTCCAGGTTTGCGTGCCAGCATCGCCTGATCTAAGATCGCGATCCCTTCGCACGTCTGTTTGTGATCCCATAAGCTGCGATCCTGTTCCTCAAGGATGATCAGCTCCCCTTTAGGTCCAATGCGCGCCTCTTTACGAGCGTCATGTACCAGCATCAAAGCCAGCAGCCCCAGAGCCTCAGCTTGCTCGGCAGGTGGAGCGACCTGTTGCAGCAGGAGTACAAGCGCCCGGCAGAGCCGAATGGCCTCGGCACATAGCTCATTACGCAGTAAGCTCTCGCCCTGGCTTGAGATATAGCCGGCATTAAAAATGAGGTAGAGCACCAGCAGTACGCCCGTCAGGCGCTCTGAAAGTTGATGCGCCGCGGGAACAGAATATGGGATGCCAGCGTCGCGAATCTTGCGTTTGGCTCGCACCAGGCGTTGAGCCATCGTGGTCTCAGCAACCAGGAAGGCATGGGCTATTTCGGCGGTTGAAAGGCCACCCAGCGTCTGCAGGGTCAGGGCCACCTGCGCATCCTGGTTCAAGGCGGGATGGCAGCAGGTAAAGATCAGCTTCAGGCGCTCATCTGGGAATACCTCGTCAGCTAAGTGTTCCTCAGTGTGCTCACTGAGCGTGCCCAATAATTGTATCTCGGCCTGTTTTTGCAGCAAGACCTGGGCACGGCGCAGGCGATCGATGGCTTTGCGTTGGGCCGTCACCAGCAACCAGCCAGCGGGATTGGTCGGTGTACCTTCTTGAGACCAATGCTCAATCGCGCTCAGAAAAGCTTCCTGTAAAACATCCTCGGCCAGCTCAAAATCTCGTAACCGACTGATCAAGGCCGCCCGTACGCGGCCACCCTCTTCGCGGAAGAGCTGATCTAGCCGCCGGTGAATATCAACCCTGGTTGTTGTATTATCCATTAGCAAGCTGTTCCCAATCAAAACGCTTTCTCCTCTTCCGTGATAGTGTACCTGAAAATGGAACACCGCGCCAGAAGTCCAGCGCAGCGTTCCATGTTAGTATTGCCTGATTAGGATTAGTCCCATTCCACAATTGGACGAATCTCAATTGAACCATTAGCAGCGCCGGGAATGCGGGCGGCGATAGCGATAGCCTCATCCAGGTTTTCGCTCTTAATCAGATAGAAGCCCCCTAGCTGCTCCTTGGTCTCGGCGAAAGGGCCGTCGGTGGTCAAAACCTTCCCATCGCGCACGCGTACCGTGGTGGCGGAGTTTACTGGATGGAGTGCCTCGCCAGAAAGGTGCGCGCCGCTCTTCTGGATCATCTCCGTAAAATCGTTGTAAGCCGTCATCTCAGCCTGCTGCTCTGCCGGACTCATGTTTGCTGCCTCTGCCTCATTGCCATAGATCAATAATAAGTAACGCATGCCAAGCTCCTTTTCATATGCATGAATCAAATGCTTCTGCCAATAAGCCAACGCAATTCGTTGGTTTCATGAGGATGACGAATGGCCTGTGCCAAAATCGACAGTCTGGCTAACGAATTTCTTGCAACTGAAAAAATTCCCTGTAATTTGTTTCTCGAACGGAGAGATCTTAGTTATGTTTATCCAACTCCAGCTTGCGCTGTGCTTTTTGTCGGGCGAGTTGTTCAAGGCTATTCTGGGCTGCTGAGATGGCGTAAGCGATTTTTAATTCTTGTGCCATCTGGGCTGCGGCTTCAAAGCTGGCTTGCGCTTCCTCAAAGGCAGCCTGTTGCTGTTGAATTTCTCCCAGGGTAAGCAAACTATTCATAATGGCGCTGCGCAGACCCATTTCCTCGGCTAAATGTCGCCCTTGCTGACAATGTTCAAGGGCCGCGTCCAGCTCTTTACGTTGTGTATAGACAGCGCTGACCAGTAGATGGGCCGCAGGGAGCGTACGCTTGAAACCTATTTCTGAGCGTAGGCGCAGCGATTCTAACGCATAGCGCAAGGCTAAATCAGCATCTTTCTGCATTGCCAGGCCAGAGAGGTGGCGGGTCGCCTCAGAGATAATCCATTTATAATCATAGCTGCGCGCAATCTCTAATGCCTGTTGGTAATAGGCCCTTGCTTTTTCTTCATCATCCTCACGCTCATAGGTGAGACCAATGTAAAAAAGAGTTTGTGCGGCACCTTCTGTTGTTCCTAATCCTGCGTAGAGCTCGTGTGCCTGCTGGAGCGTAGTTCTGGCCTCTGCGTAGCCCTGAATCCCTTTCTGTATATTTTGATAATAGTGCATTTGACCAATCAGATAGAGTGCTGTGGCCTGCCCTGTTGATCCTGGCTACTGAGGGCCATGGCTTGCGCCTGGAGCGTGGTAGCGCGTGTTAGTTCTTCATCTTGATTGGTGAGGAAGTAGTTAGCGATCAAGAACTCGGCATATTTGAGCAGAAAGGCTGTTTGATCACTAACGGCTATTTCTGGAAACCCTAGCAATTGTGAGCCCTGCTTGAATAAGTTCATGGCGTTATTAAGCTGGCCCTGGTAATAGTAGCTCCAGGCAATCTCACGAAGCGCTTGTAGTGAACTGCTATAGTGTGCCGTAATTTCTTTTGCTGATAGGGTCATCTTTTTTCTCTTCTCTTATTACCTGTTTGCCAGGATTGTTTTTGATCAATAAAGCATCTTTAGAAGATCTTCTACTCACCATAAAGCCGACAAGGTTATACAAAGTTAATCTCAACCCTGTGGTTGTTCTGGATCATCCGTCCAGATCTTATCCAGTTGGGGGCGTAGAAGAGCATAGCTTTTTTATAGCGTAGCAGCGAGGGATCGGTGCTGGTCTCGGCCAGATTGGTTAAGAGGAGCTGCATCGCTTCCGCATGTCGTTGCAGATTATGCAGGGTCATAGACAGAAAGACCTGGAAGGCGCGATCCTGTGGAAAATCTTGCATACCGCGCCGCAAGGTCTGTTCAGCTTTAGTGTATTGGCCCAGTGTACGGTAGGTGCTGCCCAGGCCAAGTAATGCTCCCTGCAGGCTTTCCCTGGATAACCCTTGTTCAATAGCGTGTAGATAGAAGGGAACCGCTTCACTTTCGCGACCCAGGTTATCATGGACCCAGGCTGTCTGATAATTGAGCTCGGCATGATCGGGATAGGTAGCTACCAGCTCTAGCAGTAGAGCACGAGCCTCTTTGGCGTGTCCAGTTTCACGTAATTGGATGGCGTTTTGTAAACGATCTTGCATTATGTTTGCACAACGTCCTTGTCTATATATTGATGAATTCGAGTGTAACAGATCAGCTAAACGGTGTCGAGAGCATCAGCGCAGCGATCATGGCTGTAGCTGGAATGTAGTATGGGTGTTGTGGAAACGAAGCGTTGTTTGTGGTAGTTGAACGAGCATATCTGGATAGCGGGTATGCTGTGGATCGCTGAATGAGAGCGTTACCGGTACCAGGTTGGCGTTTGCCCCTGTGAGTTGTGGGCCTAGAAAGATGCGGGAGCGGGTTGGATCATTACCCGGCAGCTCGATAATTTCTATCCGACCTTTATTGTTGAAGGCCACAAAGTGACTGGGCTGACCAGTCTGCTCATGCCCTACGTAGGCATCCGTTTGGAAGGTACGTGGTCGTCCATAGTGTATATCGTCCAGTGTAACGCCTATCCACCCCACGGTCGCCTGTCCCAGTAAGATCAGCACAAACATCAGGCACATCCCAGCGCCGACAAAGGTTGCCAGCGGAGTTGGTGAGTGCAGCGGAATCCCTTCAGGGGCAATCATATGCAGCAACGTCGATAAAGCAGGTTTTTTGCGCTGCAAATGCTGTGAGATGCGCACCCAGGCTGGAATATCAGAAGAAACCGCATAAGAATTAATCGGGCGATGACGCAGAATACTGCGTGGCGTAATCCCAGTGCTTGAAGACATAGTAAAGCTCCCTCTTCTGTCTTACTGTTTGTTCTGATATTAAAAATGTTTATCGCGTGTTGCCTATGAAAAGTATATGTCGAGTGAGGGGAGCTTGCCTATTGACTTATCCACCAATAGCATGCTAAATATGTGGATGATTTGTGCAGAACTCCTGAGGGACTGTGGATACATGTGGATAACTCGAATATGCTTTTGAATCTGTGCATGCTTATGTTACAATGCGATAATATGATGAGATAGCGCTTTGGGAGGGCTGATAGGTTTTCCACAGTGCCAGAAAAAATAGTTAGAAGGATCCCCCGGTATGACTAACGCACGTGATCCCCGCGAAATTCGTAGAAAATGTAGCCGCTCTATTGCGGGTCATCATACTCAAACATTACCACAAATCCTGCATGCATTGGCTGACTCGGTGCAGCCTGAAGAGACGCCCGATATTTATGGGCAGGGTAAGCTCATCAATGATTTTGAAGCCGAGGTTGCTCAACTGCTGGGTAAGGAAGCCGCCGTTTTTATGCCCAGCGGGACCATGTGCCAGCAGATCGCCCTGCGCATCTGGACCGATCGCCGACATCTGCCACGCGTTGGCTTTCATCCCACTGCTCACCTGGAACTGCATGAATTTCAGGCCCCGCAGCGCCTGCACGGCTTGCAGACAGTTTTGATTGGTTCACCATACCAGTTGATGACACTAAAAGACTTGCAGGCGGTCAAAGAGCCATTGGGGGCTCTATTATTAGAACTGCCGCAGCGCGAGATTGGTGGTCAACTGCCGACCTGGGAAGAACTGATAGAGATTATTAGTTGGGCTCGTGAGCGTAACATCGCCACTCATCTTGACGGTGCCCGCCTCTGGGAGTGCAAGCCCTATTACCAGCGTGACTATGCAGAGATTGCTGGCCTCTTTGATACTGTCTATGTCTCTTTCTATAAGAGTCTGGGTGGCATCTCTGGCGCTATCCTGGCTGGTCCGGCCGATGTCATCGAAGAGGCGCGTATCTGGCAGCGCCGGCAGGGTGGCAACCTCTACCAACTCTATCCCTATGTGCTGGCGGCCCGCAAAGGCCTGGCTGAGCGCCTGGGACACATGGAAGCCTATCATGAGAAAGCCAAAGCGATCGCGGCCGCCTTAGCAACCTTTCCTCAGATCGAGATCACGCCAGCAGTGCCACAGACACATATGATGCATGTCTTTATCCGTGGTGAGCGCGGACAATTGACTGAGGCTGCATTGGAGGTTGCCGAAGAGAGTGGTACCTGGCTCTTTGGGGCCTGGCCCTACGCAGATCCCCGCCTATCAAAAGTTCGAGCTCTCGGTTGGTGAAGCCTCGCTGGACGTAAGTATTGAAGAGATTGTCGAACTATTTCAGCAATTATTCAAAAAAGTAGAGCAAGTGCAAGCGCAATAACGTTGAACTCGCCTTCTTTTTCATGTATTCTTTCAAAAAGATCATTCGGGTGGATGGTTGTTTCAAGGCTAGTGAAAGCGAACAATTATGACAGACGAACCAGAGATGGAGGAGCAATTTTTTTCTCCTTTGCAGCGTGAGGGCGAGGATAATGAGGAGCGCATTGCGCGCTTGCTTCGCAGTGGTAGTGTCCATGAATTGATACTGGAGGCCCACTATTGGCTTGGGTACTATCAGTGGCATGAAGATGCTGATGAGGCTCTTCCAACAGCCATGCTCCTATTGGAATGCGCCTCTGAAAAAACTGTTGTATAGATGTTTTTATGTTGTGCCACAACATAAAAACATCTATATGTGTATGCGTGCGCTAAAGCGCCCGATCCCTTTTTTACTATGATTTGCAGAAAATGTGCTGTGCACATTTTCTGCAAATCATAGTAAATCGCAATCATCAATCGTAACTACTCAGTAGCCCATGCAATGGGGAAAGGAGAACCAGCAAAAACCGCAGCAATGGCAGCAAGCATTGAGCGCCCCTGCTTGCGCATGGTTGAAAGATAGCTGCGAATGATGCAAAAAGCCGTAGCTCCATCGTCACTGCGGAAGGTTCCGGAAATCTTTTGCTGCACTTTCACCATGCGTAAATCTCGTTCGGCGAGATTGTTGGTAAAAGGCACAGACAGGTCCTCCAGAAAACCCAACACTTGATCAGCTCGCTTTAAGAGCGCATCGAGCAGATTCTTGGAGGCTTCCTGTTTTTTGCGTCCTTGTCGTTTGGGCTGCAGACTTCCTGGGGGAGGGGCTTGAGCGGCATGCGTGGCAAAGCCAGCGGCCAGAATGGCAAAATACTGGGCAAGCCACTGCTCCCGTTCGGGGGTGGGGACGGCGCTCGCTCCTTGGAGGCGCCAGCGATCAGCGGCTTGCTTCATCGCCAGCAACAGATCGAACATGGCTTGTCCCAAGGCTGCTTCTCCTGTTCGGCGACATACAGGCAGTCGCGTAGCAGGTGGGCTCCGCAGAGGCTATGGGTACAGAGGTAGCGATCATAGCTGGACCAGCGATCATGCATGGAGCGGCCCTGATAGTGTGGCCAGATCCCAATCTGCTCCAGAGCCTGATGCCCTCGTTTGCGATGCCAGGAGTACAGGGTGAGCCAGGGAGTCGCATTGAGATGCATCCAATGCAAGATGCCTTTGACACGCATCCCCGTTTCGTCAGCATGTTGCAAGGGGCTGGCCAGCAGTAAGGTTTTGATCCGCTCGATGCTCGACTCAAGGGTCTTGGCTGCCTGAGCAATCCAACGGACCAGCGTGCCTTCGGACAACTGACACCCGCACAGATCAGCAAGAGCTTCACAGGTGCGTTGCAGTGGCACCAGTTGAAAGTGGGAAAGATAGACCGCCAAGGCTTGGACCTGCGGGCCATACTGGACAGCAGCATCGACGCCTGCCGGAAAAGACGCCTGCGTCACATGCTGGCAATAGGGGCAGCAGATTGCTTGTCGGCAATGCTCCTCGACCAGCAAACGCCACGTGGGCAGATCGTGGACTTGACGGCGTTCGTTGGTGATAGCTGCCTCCTGCTCAAGAGGGTACTGACATGCTTCACAGTGCGTTGGACGATGAAGCACGACGCTATCAGGAGTCAATGCTTGCATCAGGGTATGACCGTGGTGACCGGCTTGTCCACCGGAAGTCTTGCCGCTTTTGCGCCGCTGTTTGCCAGGTTTGCGACCCAATCCATCACTGGAAGGAGGTTTACTACTATTATGACTATCTTTTCCCAATCGCCGTTCAAGCTCTTCAATGCGCAACAAGGCACCTATGAGCAATCCTTCGAGCTCTTCGATCCTGCGATCTTTCTGCTCTGCTTGCTCTTTGAATGCCTCTGCTTGCTCTTTGAGCTCTCGGTAGGCTTTCTGAAGATTTCTCACTTCTTCTTCTGTCATGCTCTTAGTTTATCAGCTTTGTCCAGCTTTTCTCAAGGTACTGAGTAGTTACCATCAATAAATCGTAATCATCAATCATCAATAAATCGCAATCATAAGGAAGCATTTTAGAGGGTCGAAGGCGACCCTATTTTAGAGTGATGGGAGTAGAGCTCAAGGAGGAGTTTCTGTATGTTGCATTTGGTGCGCCGGTCTCTGTTGATGCAATTATTGAGCGTTTATCTCCTTTTTGTATGTGTGGTGCTGGTTGGGGGTGTGGCGGTCAATAATGTGGTTGAGCAGCAGTTGCGCAATGATGTTCAGGCATCAGATCAAGCGTTGGCACAAGAGATCGCTTTAGAGACTAATTTGCAGATTCGCGATGCCGAGAGCTCGTTAGTTGCGCTTGGTAAACAGGTAGCTCAGGTTCAAAGTGAGCAGCAGATTGCGGATACGTTTCAGACGTATAAGCTTTCACGCCCGGATGTAGATCATGTTTATTGGCTAGATCCGGTTGGCGTTCTTCGTGTTACGTGGCCGTTGAACAGTGCCGCCCTTGATACTGAATTTTCACCTCCTGATGTTGTGCAGCGGGCCCGTATGTCTACCAGTCCGGTTTTTGAGGTGGGAATCGCGGTTGAAACGACCTTTAATGCCGGGGTGATTATTGCCCAACCGATGCGTACCTCGGATGGTCGTTTGCTAGGCATTGTGGCGGCCAGCATCTCGCTGGTCGAGTTGAGTGAACCTCTGGTCTCGGTGGTGAATGCCCAGCAGCAGCAGGGGCGGCACTTGATGATCAGTGTCATTGATGGACATGGTGTGCTAGTGGCAACGCCGCAGCGCGCGCGTATCCTGCAGACTGTGCTGGATGAACTACCTGGTGCCAATCAAGCTTTGCATAATCAGGTGGCCTCACGACTTGGGCGGGGTCAGGATGGGCAGGATTGGCTGTTTAGCGCGGTACCTATTTCTGATGCTGGCTGGGCAGTGGTCGTGCAAAGACCCTCTCAGGAGGCATTAGCCGTTGTGGCCCAATTTCATCTCTGGTTGCTGGCTGTTATTTTGCTCTTTGCCATGGGTGGTTTGCTCTTCTGGCTTATCTTGCTTGGCCGCGTGATCCGGCCGCTACATATGCTGGCCCATCAACATCAGGCCTTACCGTCTTCCAAGCTCACTATTCCTGTCGATACAACTATTCTGGCTACCCGTGGTGACGAAGTGGGAGCCCTGGCCCGTTCACTTATACGTTTAGAGCTTGATGGTCTGGATAAATTAGGTGAATTGCGCACGCTACTTGAAACCTCAAATGCTGTGGTGGGCTCATTGGAGCCGCATGCTGTGGTTAGAAAAATCATTCGTGAGGCACGCCGGCTGGTGGATGTGCAGGCTGCGGCGGTATTGTTGCCCGATGAGGCCGGGGTATTGCGTGTGCTGGTCAGTGATGGGCATAGCGAGCATTACGATCAAGAGCTGGCGCTAACCCCTGAGCATAGCGGCTCTGCCCCTGTCATTGCGTTACGTGATGGCGCGCCAGTGCAGAAATTATTAAGCTCCGGGACCGCTTCGTTTTCTTATGAAGACGGCTTCAGGTCGGTGCTGGCCATCCCCATTATTAGTCGTCACGCGGGAGGAGTTGTTCTACTGGTCCATCGTACCGAACCTCATCTTTTCAATCAAAATGAGATTGATTTGCTGTTAACCTTTGCCAATTATGCGACCCTGGCCTGGGAACACGCCGTGCTCTATGAGCGTAGTGATGAACGATTGCATGAAGTTGCACGCGAGAATGAGCGCCTCTATCAGCACGCAGCTGAAGAGAAACACAAACTGGCGGCCATCATGGAGAGTATGCACGATGGATTGGTGTTAACGGGTGTTGATGGTGTGATCCTTTATGCCAATCAAAGCGCCAGTACTCTGGTTGGGCTTTCCAGCGCAGCGCTAGAGCATCGTCCAATCAGTACTCTCTATGCTGCCATGGGCAATATAGCGGTTGATTTTCAACAAACAACAGCTGTGCTGGCCCAGATCGAGATTGCCGCCATCCATGAAGCGATCGTGACAATTCTATCCTATGATCAGCACTCTGCTATCCACCTGCGCTTATTTGATGTCAATGATGAGCTCGGAGAGTCACTTGGACGTGGTTTATTGCTGCGCGATGTAACACGGGAGCATGAAATGAATGAGTTTAAAACGACTTTGTTGGCCGCGGTAGGCCACGAAGTACGTACGCCATTGGCCGCGATTAAGGGCTATGCCTCAACCCTGTTACAAGAAGATGTCAGCTGGTCAATGCTTGATCAGCGCCATTTCCTGCAGATGATCAGTAGCGAGGCAGACCGTCTGACGCAACTGGTAAAGAACCTGTTGGACTTATCACGCCAGGAAGCTGGTTTGTTGCAGTTGAGCCAGGCACCTACCAGGATACAGGAACTGATTGTGACGGTGTTAGAGCAGCAGCGCATCCAGCATCCAACCGTTTCCATGCAGATGCAGTTCTCCTCCTCATTGCCTGCCGTTAATATCGACAGCTCGCGTATTGAGGTTGTCTTGCATAATCTGGTTGCCAATGCAGCGGTCTATGGAGAAGGGACCATGACTATTCAGGCCGAGTGCCAGGGGGATTATGTAGTGGTCTCTGTCTCCAATAGTGGTCAGGGTATCGCACCCGATGAGTTGCCCCATGTATTTGAACGTTTTTATCGTGCCCGTTATGGGCGGCAACAACGCCTGGGTGGTACTGGCCTCGGCCTGGCTATCTGTAAGGCCTTTGTGGAGGCCCATGGTTGTAAGATCTGGGCCGAAAGTAGCGAGCGGATTACCACGATCGCATTTTCGTTGCCCATTGCTGTCACTGTTAACCCAACGGCTGAGACACTGGTTGTCGATATCTCACCAGAAGAATGGAGGCGTGTATGATGTTGAAAGCAAAACGCATCTTGCTTGCTGAGGACGAAGGAGCATTGCGAGATTTTGTAAGTCGCAACCTGCGTGCTCGTGGTTTCGAAGTGCTAGAAGCTAGCAATGGCCTGGAAGCGCTGGCCATCTGGGAGCGCGAGGAGCCACATCTGTTGATCCTGGATATTATGATGCCGCGCATGGATGGCCTGGCTGTCTGCCAACGTGTACGCGAACATTCTGCCGTCCCCATTATTGTCTTAACCGCGTTAGATGCCGAATACGACAAAGTTACCGCCCTGGATCTGGGTGCGGACGATTACCTGACCAAGCCATTTGGGGTTGAAGAATTGCTGGCCAGGGTACGTGCCGTACTGCGGCGTACTCAGGGGGATGCACAAACCAATAAAGACGTGAAAAAATTTGGTGAACTGGAAGTGGATTTAAGTGGACATAGTGTCTGGTTACGTGGTGAGGTTGTGCGCTTATCACCAACCGAATTCGATTTGTTGGGACAATTAATAAGTAATGTGGGCAAAGTGCTGACACATCGTACACTGCTGCAGCGTGTCTGGGGGCCTGAATATGGAGGAGAAGCCGAGTATTTACGGGTCTATATCAACCGCCTGCGCCATAAATTAGAAACGGACCCGGCGAAGCCGCGCTACCTGATTACAGAACCCGGGGTTGGTTATCGCTTTGTGGCTCCAGAAATTGAGCGACCACGCTGGCGTTCCGGCACCGATTAATCTGACTCAGGCCCGAAATCCAATCCGAGCGCGAGGTCGGTTTTTGTTTTATTTTTTCGAGCGAGGAGCTACATCTGGCTCCTCGCTTGTTTGTGAATGCATTATTGATGGAGCTGCAAGCATTGTTCGAAAAGCAAAAGTAATGGCAAATAGGGATACAGACAGATATCTGCATCCCCGGGCATGTGCAATTGTAATTAATTGGCTTTGCTGGTGAACTCATTGGTAAATGTAGTGCTGAGGTCGATTTGTTTGCCCTGTACCGCTTGATTGGTCTCTTTCTCGATGTTGTACACCGACTGTGGGCCATCGGATGGCATATTACCATCAGGGCTGAAGATGGGTAACTGGCTTTTTAATGCTGTGACGTACAGGGCCTTATTTCCAGCATAGTAGTCGGCTGGCATCTTAGCGGCAATCTCATCGGCAGTGTGGGTGTGCATCCACTTCAGAGTTTTGACGTAGGCATTTACCAGCTTTTGTGTTATATCTTTGTGGCTATTGACATAGTCGTTCTTCATGAAGACACAGATAAAAGGATAAGAGCCGTTCAGAGCTGCCTGGGTAGTCTGTGGTGTGCGCAGATCTGCCAGCACTTTACCAACTCCACTGGACAACAGGCGGGAGATGGTGGGCTCTGTGGTCATACCGGCATCGATACGGCCCTGTTGCATCGCAGCGATGAAGGTATCACCCGCGCCGACTGGCAAGAAATGTGCCTGATCCTGAGAAATACCAGCATTGTGCAATAACGCAATGGTCAGGGTCTGGGTACCAGAACCAAGCTCCGTCACGCCCAGATTTTTGCCTTTGAGATCCTTAATAGAGGTAATACTGCCAGCCTCTTTAGCCGACACCATCTCAGCTTCACCCGGCGCAATGTCTAATTGCACCACACACTGCATCTGTTTTCCAGCAGCCTGCAGCTCGATGGTATGATTATAAGAGCCAGAGCCAGCATCTACCTGACCAGCCAATACCGAGTTCTCCGAAGACTGGCCAGAGGCCTCATCGATCAAGGTAACATCCAGCCCCTCCTGGTCAAAGAATCCCAGCTGTTTCGTGAGCATATTGGGCAAATAGATCTGTTTGCTGAGTCCGCCAACCATGATCGAGAGATGGGTTTTAGCACCAGTTGTGCCGCCGCCACCTGTGCTGCTCTTGCTGCCAGTGGTAGTAGTATCACTGCCACAAGAACTGAGGATAAGGATAAAAATAATACCAACTAGCAGGCAAAGTCGTTGATTTCGTGCGTTCATATGCCTTGTTATCTCCTATCTGCGACGATATGTGTCTTCAGCGATCACATACATATAGTGTCTACCGCCTCAAACGAGGCCTGGTGTGGGCATTTTTTTGATAGAAATAGCAACTGTCGTTCCATTTATTTGTGTAACGATAAACTCCTTTCTCAGATCGATATATCGTTGATGGTGGAGGTTGGACGCCAGGTGATCAAGCGGTTTTCGAGCGCGGTGACCAGGCCTTCTGAAATCAAGGCCAGGGCGGCCAGAATAACCATAGCCGCGAAAACACCATTGGCATTGAAGGTACCTTGCGCGGTCTGGATCATTAGTCCGATGCCCTGGGTGGCACCTAGAAATTCGCCGACGACGGCACCTACCAGTGCGAAACTGAAGCTGGTATGCAGGCTGGCAATAATCCATGTTAGCGCGGATGGAATAATGACATCGGTTGAGAGCCGACGTGAATTAGCTCCCAGGATACGTGCATTGGCCAGCAGGTTGCGATCGACTTCGCGTACACCCTGGAAAGCATTGAAGAAGACGATAAAGAAGACCAGTACGACGGCCAGCGCAACCTTGGATTGTATGCCCAGTCCCAATCCGATGACAAAGATCGAGCCAAGTACCACGCGCGGCATCGCATTGGCTGCTTTAATGTAGGGTCCGAGAACATCTGCCAGAAATCTATTACGGCCCAGCAGGATACCAAAGACGACCCCTAGAATTACACCGATCAAAAAGCCCAGCACAGTTTCTTCCAGGGTAACCGCGATCTGCTCCCAGAGTGGACCCTGGGCTGTGCCATTAACCGCCCAGGTCACGATCTGGGCCCAGATACCAGAAGGTTGGCCCCAGAAGAAGGGATCGATAATTTTAGTGCGTGCACCGAGCTCCCAGCCACCAATGATTATTACGAGCACCAGTACGCGTAATACATTGATGATTAAGCGCCTGCGGCGCACCCTTGCCATGTTTGCCTGCATATTCTCATCTATGGACGTCTCATTGACCGCGCTGTTTTGTTCGTTCATAGCTAATCAATACCTCATTGCGAAGGTCTTCCCAGATCTCCTGATACAGATTGACAAATCTTGGCTAAGCGGATCTCCGCCACATTGCGTGGACGTGGCAGATCGATGGTGTAAATGCCTTTGACCGTGGCCGGACCAGCGGTCAGCACACAGACCCGATCCGCCAGTGAGATGGCCTCTTCCAGGTCATGGGTAACAAAGACGACAGAGGCGGAGCTTGCTGACCACAACTGGAGAAGTTCATCTTCCATCAGTGTGCGGGTCTGTACATCCAGGGCGCTGAAAGGCTCATCCATCAGGAGGATCTGCGGTTCGTTGATAAAGGTCTGGGCCAGCGCCACACGTTTACGCATGCCGCCAGAAAGCTGATGTGGATAACGATCCTCAAAGCCAGCTAATCCGACGCGGGCGATCCAATCTCGTGCCTGCGCGAAGGCCTCGGCCTTAGGTTTGCCGCGAAAGAGCGGACCCGTAGCCACATTGCGCAAGACATTTTTCCAGGGAAAGACGGCATCAGATTGAAACACATAGCCAATACGTGGATCAATATCCTGAACCTGTTTTCCCATCACCTGAACCTCACCAGCGCTGGGGCGCTCAAGGCCAGAGATCAGGCCGAGGGTAGTCGATTTGCCGCAACCAGTTGGTCCGACGATCGCACAGAACTCGCCAGGTGCAATGCTCAGGTTGAGATCGCGCAGCGCTGTATATGTTTGGCCATTGGGGGTCAAAAAGCGCTTGGTCACATTGCGTAACTCAATGGCGGATTTCAGTGTATTAAAGGTATGTTGTGGCGAAATTGATGAATTTGTCATAGATAAAGCGGTGATCACCGAACCCCTTTCTCGGCTAGTCTGCTGGCACCACTTTGTGCGTACCAGTTCGATTATTCACACGCAGGCAGTTTGTATCTGCAAATAAAGATTTATGGTTACACATTATATGTAAACCTGTAGAGGAAGTATAGTCTCCAAACCATAAACGAAACATAAACGTGCCACGGGTGAATGTAAACAGAGTATAAACATTCCATTTTGGCGCCTGCGGCGCCGGGTTGGGCGTGTGGAGTGTGTGGTGAGCGGCTGCGGCCGCTCACCACACACTCCACACCTGAAAGAATGGACATCTTATTGCTTGCTGGTGATCTCCTTGCGATCTCTGGACGAACATGAAAAAGCCCTGCTGGGTTTGAGCTACAATTGACGTTGTTAGCCTCTCGATGTTACGCTTGACAATGATCGCGCCAGAAAGGATATCTGGCCATATTAACAGCAAGCGGAAGGTTGGAGGATTTGTATCTATGGCCTCGTCATCTATTATTGTTCGCCCATTAGCGACCCAGGAGGAGATAGAGAAGCAGTTTATCTGGGCCGACCAGGCTTTTTCCCAAAATCCTGATCCCGACAAGGCGCGGGATTGGAGCCGGGTCTTCCTTACACAGCCGGACTTTCAGGCCAGGCAATTGCGGGGGGCATTTCGTGATGGTAAACAGCTTGGTGGCTATGCGCTCTTTGAATGGATATTGCGTATGGGCGTGGCGCGCATCTCCGTCGGCTGTATCGGCATGGTCGTAGTCGATCCGGATACACGTAAGCAGGGGGTTGCCAGCGCGCTGATGCATGATGCTATTCAGTTCGCGCGTGAGCAGGGACATAGCCTGCTCCTGCTGGATGGTATCCCCAAGTTTTATCATCGCTACGGCTACACCGATATCTTTGATGTCACCACGTATGATGTCAACCGCGCGGCGATCCTGGCTCATCCTGCCAGCCCTTATACGGTGCGTCGCGCCACCCCCGAGGACGCCCAGGCCATCCTTGATCTGTACGAGCGGCGCCTTGGTGGCTACACTGGCAGCTTTGAACGCTCTCTTGAGAAGCAGGAGCACCTGCTGCGCAATCGTCTCAGCAGGAATGTGGTCTTGCTGGCGTTCTCGCCCGCTGGGACCAGCGAAGGCTATCTGGTTGCTTCTCGTGAGCCGAAGGCGGTGCATGCCATAGAACTTGCAGCCGATAACTGGTTGGCCCAGAGCGCGCTCATGCAGGCCCATGTTCATCTCTCCGATGGACCAGAGGCACCCGAAGCACATACCTATTATCTGCCGCCGAATTCAGCCGAACTATATAATGTTGTTGATCGGTTTGAAGTGCCTGATACCTCGGAGTGGAAAGATCCCGCCCAGGAATGGGGCATTCGCACCTTCCAGTTTCATCATCGCAATACTGGCTGGATGGGACGTTTTGTCCATTTGCCTGCACTCTTCAATGCTATGCTGCCCGAGCTTGAGGCGCGCTGGCAACGTTCCCTGGCCCAGTGGACAGGCGAGCTCCATTTTGTCGTTGGCGACGAAAGCGTTACCCTGAGCATTAATAGCAAAGCAATGCATAGCGTTGCCGCACCAGCGCCGGCTGCTATCACCTTCCAGTGCTCGCCGCAGAGCTTTGCCCAACTGGTCTTTGGGTACCGTCCTGTCTCGTGGGTGCTCTCACAACATCCCCAGCAGCTACCCGATACGGCCTTATCCGTGCTTGAGCTGCTTTTTCCTACCGGACATACCTGCATCAGCTTCACTGACTGGTTTTAACTGCCCGTTACCCCTTATCCTTTCACTCTTCAGGTAAAGGATAAGGGCTTTTGTTGTGCGTGCCCATGGTTTCGGGTTATGTTTGGTCAGGTAGCTGGTAGTGTTTATAGTGGAAGGATTCTAGCATGGCTATTACACGACATTTATTTCTCGGTGTGAATGATCTGCCGCGCTTGCTCGACCTTGTGCGCAAGATGCCCTCTTCCTGTCGCCATATCGTTGACTGGCCCTGGCGCTTGAGCACACCGGCCATCCAGGCCGGTGGCGATGCTGTTTTCTGGGAGGATGAAGCAGGGTTGATGGTTGGTTTTGCCGCCTGGCAATATTATTGGGCGGCGCTTGATTTTTTCATCCTGCCTGGCCCACTGCAGGATGAAGTTGAGGCCGACCTCTTTTCCTGGGCGGATCAGCGCTTTCGTGAGCGGGACGCTGCGCGTGGCAAGCCGCTACCTTACTGGGGAGAGTTCTGGCAGGAAGACCATGATCGACAACAGCTATTGCAGGCCCATGGTTTTGTTGTTGATGAGTATGAGCGCTACGTCTATCTGGAGCATCCACTTGAAAATCTCCCCACTGTTCCAGCATTGCCTGTGGGTTTTACGCTGCGCAGCCTGCGTGGAGTCGAAGAGGTAGCAGCCTACGCGGAACTCCATCGTGCCGCATTTCAAACCCCCTCAATGACCCCTGAGTGGAGGGCCAGAACACTGCAGATGCCCTCATATCGTCCAGAACTGGACCTGGTGATAGTGGCACCCGATGGTTCTCTGGCTGGTTTCTGTGTTGGCTGGCTGGAACCCGCGCGCCAGCTAGCCCAGATTGAGCCGATTGGCGTGCATCCACGTTTCCAACACCATGGCCTTGGTCAGATATTGTTGTTAGAGATACTCCAGCGCTTCAAACAACATGGAGCCTTAAAAGCAATCGTGGAGACGGATTTGGATCGCTCACCCGCCCGGCATGCTTATGCGTCAGCAGGCTTTCAGCAGGCCCATATCGTCCGTGCCATTGGCAAATGGGTGAATCCCGCTGATTGATCAAGTTGATCATGCTTGAGCTCACCGTGATGTGGGATGGAGAGCCTCTCCATCCCACATCACGGTGAGCTCACTTTTAGCGAACTATCAAAATAGTAAATTAAGCAGAGAGAAATAGGTAATTGAGATGTGTCAATAAGCTGAATTAATGATATTATACTAGCACAAAAGAGGAGCTATACAGCTTGCCGCGCCTCTATGATTGTTTCGAGACACAACAAAATCTTAATAGACTAAATAGAAGAAAGCCTATCGTAAAGTTCTATTTTCATAGAAAGATGTAAAAAGTCACGATGTCTATTAACAAGTTTTTTAGATCATACTTTGCAGGCATCATCGTATTTTTCGTAGCTTTGATTGTCCGCGTTGGTTATAACTTAACAGTCGGACGAGGCTATCAACCCTTATTTGATGCCCATTTTTTTCGAGATACAGGCTTAAATATCGTTAACGAACATTGTTTCTGTTTGCCTGCCCATGTCCAATCAGTTGGACGTGCGCCTGCGTGGCCGACAATTATTGCGCTTATTTCTATACCATTTGGGCCGGCAACTATTTATCCACGCCTGTTTCTGTGTTGTACCGGGGCGGCTACATGCTTTGTCGTCTATCTATTTGCCAGGAATCTATTTGGGCAACGTATAGCTATAATTACAGGCTTACTGGCAGCAATTTATCCCGGACTATTCATTTATGATGGTTGGTTATATGCAGAGGGTTTCTATACTTTTACCCTGACCTGTTTTTGTTTTGCTCAATTTAAAGTGCTACAGACGAAAAAAATCTCCTGGATTATTGCAAGTGGATTTTTTATTGCCTTGTCGGCTTTAACACGACCGAATGGCTTAATGCTCATTGGCCTCATTGGGATCTGGGCGATAATCTTATGTGTAAGCAGGCAGCTTTCCTGGAAAGTTGGCATACAAGCTGTGGTGATCTCAGCTTTTGTGGCCTCGCTCTTGATCATTCCCTGGACTATTCGTAATTATGCGGTGACAGGTAAGATCATACCAATAGAAATTAGCGAAGGCGCAACGATTGCCGGATCATACAATGATACCGTGCTGAAAGCTAATCCTTATGGTTATGGAATGTGGATGCCGAACAGCCATATTTCTCCACCCTTAAAGGACTATTCAGATGCTGGCGAGACTGCAGCAGGACTGCATTGGATACGTACACATCTTAGTTCGATGCCATATTTGCTGACGCTGCACTTTCGTAACATGTGGATTCCCTATACTTCCGATGAAGGGCTGCCAATGATACAGTTTCCCACGCGCCTCTCATCACATATCGTCTCGGATATGATCTGGATCATGACGCCGATCATTATCCTACTGGCTTTCCTGGGATTGCTCATGACCTGGCGGCGTTGGAAAGATTTGTTAGGTGTTTACCTCACGATTTTATTGACCTGTGCTGTCTGTATTGTATTCTACGGCAGTTCCAGATTTCGCGCGCCCATCGAGCCATTGCTTGTACTACTAACCGGAGCTTGTATCTGGTGGCTCAGCAGTGATGCACCTGGCACGCTTCGCTACTATCGGCACTACAAAAAATGGCGTGTGTAGCTAGTCGCCAGCGATAAATATAGCTTACTTGCAAGTGCTTCTCATAATCAACTTATGAAGAAGCACTCTTTTTTATGGTAAAAGCATTGCCTGCAATAGTGTATTTATCAATGAGGCGGTAAGAGACGATCGATGGCCCCCAGAGCGATCTGGTATACCAGGGGTGCCACATCTTCCAGGGAACGGTCTGGTCCGGCGAGGCTATCAAAGCTCTCAAAGCTGAGCAGGGCGAAAAGTGCATTGCTTGCTTTCGTAAGTGTTTCAGCACTGGAAGATCCACGCTGCTCTGCTATGCGATTAATAAGTACACTTGTCCCTTTAGTGCGCCGCTCATCGCGCTTGCGGATGACTTGCTCGAATTCTGGATCAAGGGCGGCCAGCGCGCGCAATCTTCTGGTGACGAGCCGATCCGTATTCCAAAAATGACTGAAAATTGTAATGTACTGCTCAAGCGCAGCATACGGATCTGGCTGGCGAAAAGCACTTGCTAATTGTTCCATACCTCCACTGGCCGCCAATGAGTCGCATAGCGCTTCCAGCAGCCCTGTTTTAGAGCCAAACTGATGATAGACCGTCATACGAGCCACATCGGCTTGTTTGGCTACCAGCTCCATCGAGAATTGTGAGAAACCATTTTCTGCCATCAATAGCTCACGGGTCGCATTGATGATACGCATTCGGGTTTGTTCGGTTGTCGCCTGACGCTGACCGAGTCGATAAGCACGGGGACTCATATAGGCCTTGCCACCTTGCTAAATTTAATTGTATAATCTGTATATCCAAATTATAATCATTTAGACAGATCATCTGCTTAATAATAGGGCCGATCAAGAGTTTATGCAAAGATATAAAGTTTTGGCCTGAGGATGGTCACCTGTACTGTAGGAGGATGCATGATGCTAAAACCATTTCGCTTTAGCGTGGTAGGGGGCAACTCCCAATCACGTATGGCCTGGATCAATTTCGCTCGTAGGGCTGAAGAGCTTGGTTATGATAGCCTGTTATTGCCAGATCGTACACAAATGAAGCTGGCCCCGTTTGCAGCACTGGCCGTGGCGGCCGCAGCAACTACCACATTACGGGTTGGCAGTTATGTTTTTTGTAATGATTATCGCCATCCCGCTCTCCTGGCAAAAGAGGTAGCTACCCTGGACCTGCTTTCAGAAGGGCGTTTTGAATTAGGGATTGGCGCCGGGGCTGGGGCAAATGATTATCGGCAACTCGGGCTACCATTTGAAGCTGCTGGCACGCGAGTGGGGCGTGTGGAGGAGGCCATTACGATTATTAAACAGTTCTTTACGGAAGAGCGTGTAAATTTCAGTGGTAAATACTACACTGTTGTTGATCTGCCAGGTCTGCCCAGGCCAGTGCAGCGACCACATCCACCTATCTTTATTGGCAGTGCCAGCCAACGCATGCTCTCAATTGCGGCTCGCCAGGCCAATATTGTTTCACCCACCGCCAGGTTTGCCAGACCGGGAGAAGCTATCAATGACGTGCCTCTGGAGCAAAAGATTGCCTGGGTGAGAGAGGCGGCTGGTGAGCGTTTTGCGCAGCTAGAATTGAGCCAGGCAGCTTACCAGCTCTCTATCAGCGACAATCCCGCTGAGGTTGTGCCTCCTGATGGGGCCCCTCCCATTCCCAGAAAAGCCATGAGCACCGAGCAAGCTGTAGAATACCTGCTGGCACAACGAGAACAGCTTGGCTTCTCCTATATTCAAGTCTATGATGGACAAATGGAGAACTTTGCTCCTGTCGTAGCACGTTTAAGGGGTAAATAAGCTGTTGTAGCAACATAGTTCTGCCAGGTTGTGTGGATATCCGTCCTATGATGGCAGATGCAGGTAACACGGTGACCCGGTAACACAGACGAGCCAGCCAGCCAGAGTTCAGGTTGCTCTGGCTGGCTGGCTCGTCTGTGTTTTATATGCATGAAATTCTATAGATACCCATAAAAAGGTTGACATTCCGTGCACGATCAGGTACATTGGTTAGTGTGATATATACACTAAGTCGAGCAAGCCTTATTGGATACCGATGAAAAGAGGAATATCATGGCTCTGTTTTCATACTTTAAAGCTGAACCAACCGAATACATTTTTGCTTATTCCAATGGCCGCGTTCTACGTCAGGGGGCAGGTCGCTCTTTCTGGTACTGGGGACCCAGCACAACCATTGCGCGAGTGCCACTATCAACCGTGGATACCCCTTTCATTTTTAATGAGACGACCAGCAATTTTCAAGCCGTCACCGTACAGGGACAAATTACGTATCGGGTGATTGAGCCCCAGACGATCTCTCAATTATTGAACTTTACCATTGATCCACGCACCCATACCTATCGTAGTGAAGATCCGGCCAGGCTCAATCAACGCATCGTTAATATTGTCCAGATGCATACCCGTAATCTGTTGCAGCAGCTTTCGCTGGAGGATGCCCTGCGTAGCTCGGAGTTGCTGGCGCGCAACGTTTTTGAGCGTTTAAGTGCTGAGCAGGCCTTGACCCAGATGGGGATTGCCTGTGTAAGTCTGTTTTATACCACCCTTAAGGCGTCACCTGAGATGACCAAGGCTTTGGAGGCGGAACATCGCGAGGCATTGCAGCAGCGAGCTGACCAGGCTATCTATTCACGCCGGGCTGAAGCAGTCGAGCAGGAGCGCAAGATCAAACAGAACGAGCTGGCGACCTCGGTGGCACTGGAGCAGAGTCGGAAAGAGCTGGTCAATTTGAAAGGTGAGAATGCTCGCCAGGAAGCTGAATTTGAGGCAGAAGCCACACGTGTACGCTTGAATCCTTATCGTGAGCTGCAACCACAGCAGTTGCTGGCCCTGGCCTTCCGTCAGTTTGCCGACAACTCGCATAAGATTGGTAATCTGACCATCACCTCCGAAATCCTTGAACAATTGTTGAAGGGCTAAATGGTATGCCTGCTTGTAAACGGACGACGCGATGTCTATATGTCTACTCGTCCGTTTCTGGCTACAAAAGAAAGAGAGGTTCGCTATGGCTGGGATTGAGCGCATTGTGGTGGTCACCAAAAAGACCGCATTGGAGGAACTGGTCTATCGCCTGAATTCGCGCGAGCAGGCCCGTTTTTATCTTGAGCAGAATCAGATCCCATTTCGTGATTATGAATTAGAGGATCAGCAGTATCAGCTGGCCGTTGCCAGTGTGAAGAGACAACTGCCAGCCAGTATCAAGCAGCAGTTTATTGAGCGCGACTTCTTAGCTACCTATCAGTTTGATGAGCACGACCTGATCATCACACTGGGTCCTGATGGGCTGGTCATCAATACCGCCAAATACCTGACTGATCAGCCCATTCTTGCCCTCAATCCCGATCCGCAGCGTGTCGATGGGGTTTTGATTCCTTTTCATTATGAACAGACACGCTCATGCGTTGACCGTGTCCTGCAAGGGCGAGGCAAGATTACCCATGTCTCGATGGTCAAAGCAGCCCTCAACGATGGACAGGTTCTGTATGCTATCAATGACCTCTTTATTGGTCCACGCAGCCATACCTCGGCCCGCTACCGGCTGCAACTGGGACGCCAGAGCGAGGCCCAGATCTCAAGCGGCATTATTGTTTCTACGGGAGCTGGCTGTACCGGCTGGCTACGCTCAATTACCCAGGGAGCCTGGTCGGTTGCCTCATATTTTGGGGAAGGCAGCGAGCAACCGCCACAGATCGAACAACTGGCCCTGGGCTGGGAGTCCGAGAAGGTCTGGTTTACCGTGCGCGAACCTTTCGTCTCCAAAATCTCGCAGGCCAACCTTGTCTTCGGCCAGCTGCAGCGCGGCCAGGAACTGATCATCACCTCGCAGATGCCAGAAAATGGGATCATCTTTAGTGATGGTATCGAAAGCGACTATCTCGCCTTTCCATCTGGCTTTATCGCCCGCATCGGTCTGGCCGAACGTAAAGCCCACTTGATCGCTCGGGGGTAAAAAACAAGTTTGTACCGTTGTACCTAGTCCTTAGCGGCGAGCACGACCTGATAAATCCAGGGTGGGGCAAACAAGATTTTTCGTTTTATATGTATGAATCCTTGCCGCGCGCATGAAATCCAGATCGGTTCAGACATATACTCATTCCAATATATCTCGTGCATAAAGAATGCCAGTAGCTTGTTGATCATTTGATCAACGGAAGGCCAGGGCACAACCTGTTGAATGGCATCAAAGATCAGGAAGTGGCCGCCCGGGGTAAGGATACGCTGCGCCTCCTGGATTACAGCTCTGGCTGTCGAGCGGGGGAGCTCATGAAAAAGAAGGGAGGCCATAACGAGATCCGCATAGCCATCCACAAAGCCGGTCTCCTCGGCACAGGCATGGCGTAATTGCGTGCGCTGCTGCAGGCCAAAGCATTGCACCTGTCGCTGGGCCGCTACCAGCTGATAAGGCGATAGATCTAGCAGAATGAGTTCGGTATCGGGCATGCGTTGAGCCAGTCTGATACTTGTCAAGGCCGTACCGCAACCGAGATCCACAATGCGTTGAGGATGGGTGGCCTGTGCTATAGAGATCAGGGCCGGACGAACACGCTGAATTCCAAAAATGTGTTCGATAAGTTCCCAGCCAAATGCCTGCCAGTTAGATAAATAGCCTGTTGCTACGCCGTGATGGGGGACCAGATAATATGGTGGATATACCAGCTCAACATTACAGAGCGTCCTTGCTTCCCTTTCCCAATCGAGATTATCATAGAGCTCTTGAGCTGAAGGAACCAGGATATGACCCACATAGCGATTCAGGCTTTCTTTCCACGCTGCTGGTTGTGTAGAAAACTGCTCAAGTAGCATCAGGACCTCCCTATGAACAAGTACGTATCACTGCGAGAGAAGATATATCCTCCCCCACAGTGAATAAGCGTGAAACTTAACCAGTCGCAGGATCAGCTCTTTCTGTCCAGGAAGAAGTTGCTCTTCAGGCATTTACATGGAAGAGGTAGCTGGCCTAACGGTCATGGCTTCTCTACCTGATATCACACTGCTGGTGAGCAGTATAAAGCCGAAGCCAATTTTTGCTACTACATCCAATAAGGCGAATATGACGACTTCGGCTGTCAAAGGCAGGACGCGGAAACCCTCAACTCCGAGCAACCACACAATCGGGTAACAGACCCATAGGATAAGCGTAAGCAAGGATAGATTCCCGAACAACCTGCCAACGCTCCCACCACGATTCCTGGCATCTCCAAAGAGTTGTACTAGCAGGATATAAAGTACAACCACGAAGGCGATGGTGCTTGAGGCAAACCAGATGTATTTAGTTGGATCATTTATCGATCCAGCAATCAATCCTGTTATAATCATATACACATCAGCTCCGATTAGGGTCGCGACTGTCCCGGCACGTGCGGTGATGGAAGGAACAGCCAGCAGAGCCAGATCCAGGAGCAAGAGCGGTGTCGTAAACACCCAGTCAATATAGCGCGCAAAGAAGAAAACACGGCCGCCGATAAGGACGCTACCATGTCCCGTTGCCATCGCAAAGTAAGATGTGGCAGCGATCAAGGCAACCAGCGAGGTAGCAGAGAAAAAAGATCTGTTTGCCGCAGGAGCTTTGACCATGAGGGCGAGAAAAGCGAGCAGCCCTAGAACCATGATCGCAGTTCCAATCCAGAGGGTAGTAGTTATTGGACCCATGTGTGTAAACTCCTCCAGGTTATGTCTATACAGAATGCGCTTGCCGCGTTCTACAATAACTTCCTAAAGACACGTCTGCCACTGCAGAGAAACATTCACATTACCCCACCTTTCAGCTCTATTTTTGTAATTAGCCCCTGAAACGTATCATTCTGGAACTATCATAGAGACGTCGTCTGTATGATTTTTGATACAAATCATGTCATACACAGTTAAAATACACCGATTGCAAGCATCTATGAGTACCGCAGCCCGAGTAATTACCCTGCAAAACCCTGCGTGCGTAGAGCATAACTTTTATCAACATTGTTATGCATGTGTTTATAATTTTGTATTCTAATTCCCTATGAGTAACGTAATAAAAACAGTTGATTGTTTTATGATTCAGTTGTTCAAAATCAACTTTCATATTATTGTGCTTGGTTTTGGCGCAATAGCTTGTTCGAGCTCATATATGTAATGGATAGCATTGAAAGGAAAGGAATTCGGCCTCACGATTGTATTCTATTGTGAACAGTGTGGTGCGAGCAGCCAGTGAACTTTCTCGCGTGCCTGTCTCCGCTCCAATGGGTATCTCCATCTGGGTAATTTAGTTGTCCAGTGGAGCGTGCTCTCGGATTTATTTCTAATTTTGTCTTACGACTATCTCTGTTTGTATAACAATCATATGCATCTCTTCCAGTTTAGCTACAACGGGATGCAGACAACATGTAAGCTGGCGCAGAACACATGGACATTTCATCAGCACGCCTGCGAGGACGCACCCTTGTTTCGCTCCATAGCAAACAAACCCGCCAGAGTCCAGCGAAGTATTGTGACAACGAGCGATGCGACGGCGTGAGGTAAAGAGCGGGCAGCGGTAAGTAGTTAACGTCAACCCTTGGCTGCATCTGCGGTTCCGGCCCCGCCAGGGGTATCACCGTGAGAGCTATGGGTGTTGAACTATGATAGTGGTGCATCTTACAGATCTTATCTGTGGCTATAGCCTTGTTCATCGCGGGCATGAGCGCAGACAATCTGTCTGTCGATAGCTACGAGGTCGGGCCGTTGACCGTAGCTATGTACGGTCAGTCGAGACATAGCCTCTCGAAGTTCCATCCAGGCTGCCTCGCATTTTGGGCCAAGGCACCTTATCAGATTCCAACGCCAAGGGAAGTCGCGCGGACAGCGCAAAGATTTAGACTCGGTCCGCAAAACGAAAGGTTTTCGTCAACGAGGCTTCTTGAGTTACCTCTGATGAGTGTTGAGACGCCCGGGCTGGCAGCTAGAGGCGCCTCCAGAGTATAAATATCGCGGCCGCCGCTTGTCTTGTCTGCTAGTTCACCAGTATGCGGCGAAGGTTGCACAGCTAGACCGGGACTGTCGCCCATTTGAGACACGCGAACCAAGTCATGGTCAATCTCATTGGGACCTTTAGCAGTTTAAATCGCCCGCCGGGCTAATTACGCCGGGGACAAACGAACCGAGCACACAGGGAGAATACCGAGGTTCATATGACACATAACTTTACTGTCGTTCAGGCACGTACGCCCTATTTACCAGGTTGAATAAACCAACCAGGATCGAAAAATAAACTAACATGGCACCATGGCCTCGGGATAGCTAGAGTCACCAGATGGACAGGCGATAATCATAACTATCGAGCGCCACAGAACCATGAGCATCAGCATATTCAAGTTACCTGCACTACGCCGGAACCCCCTATAGACAATCGCCAGCAGGCTGAAGCAACAGCCATCGCACCATGCTCCAGTATGTACCCACAACTCAGCAGTTCACCCAAATAATCCTCGCAGCAGCGCTAAAAAGCGTTGTAGCTGTTTTTTTACCATCAGAGCGCCTCTGATGTTTCATAACATAGGGGCGCCCTTATTGTTTGATTCCTCCACTTTTGGGAAAATCCTGGTTAACTACATGTGGGATTTTTTTCGCTAAAAACGGTAATTGCATCTCACCTGGAACAGTTGAATGAGTATAATTGGATTAATGAGGCCTCCGACGGATTATCTAGTCCGCATTGCGATAAAAGACTCTACAATTACCATATTGCTCACAGAGCTTTTCCGCGCTGTTGAAAGTGGCCTTCCATGGAATATGTCTCGGGCTAGCTGATGGGATGAATATAGATGCTCGTTCGATACAGGATTTCACCTCGCGACAATTGAAGAGACACAGACTTCATGTGTTGTCTCACAATATGTTACTTTCTATACTATATTTGACTTGTCTCAAATGTCAACGCACTATCTGAGAGAACCGATACTTGTCTGCTATTTATGTCGAGCGCAGTATTAACAGGTATGAATCTTATCTATGAGCTACTGTCTTCGAGCCGATATCCAATATGCATGCCTTTTATTGCTTTCGACCTAGCTCCTATTCTAAACCACCACAAAATAATGTCCTGCTCAATACAGGCAAGGACTCTATTACGGTAGACTATGATGTGTTGTTGGTACAACCAGATCTTGAAGTATGTTTACTTAAGGCACATTCCATTTGGATGGCCAGTAAGCCGTCACTGGGAACTCAGACATCAATCTCCTCGTCGCTGTATCCTATTGATCATCGCTACAGCTAATTCGCTAGTGACAATGGCCGCGACATCAGTGTTGCGGTATAGACCGCAGTCCACAGGCCCTCCTCTTACCGCTTTTTTATATCGCTTTAGCAGGCGACATGATGAAGGAATCCATACCAGCGAGCAATCTTGGAGCTCAAACGGTCGCTTCTGCTTAAATGACTTATACTACAGCTGCAGACAGTCCATTATTCATTGAGGTAATCATGAAGAATTATGCACTCCAGCCGCTGATGTATTTAGACCGGTGCCATAGTAGCACTCAGGATCGTTGCACCCGCCAGAGATTCAAGAGATGAGTTTATTCGAAGTTTGTAGCTAGCCCCAAGTAGAAGTAGCGAATTCGACTAACTCATCCTAGAGAAGTATCGGATTACTTTAAACCCTTGGAGTCTGTACTGATACGTAGCTAGCGGTAACTCAATATCCAGTTGATCGCGCGTCGCTCTATGGATGCTGAGCAGTATCATAGAGTAGCAGTACTGTATATAACGATGTAGTTAGCCACAGAGGGATGTGATTCCGAGAATAACGATACAAACCGTGTCTCTCTCCTGTGATCATGAAGCAGCGCGTATTTGCCACTAACCTGGGGCATAGCGCGGGTGTCTACGGATTGATAGTGTCAACTGGTCACCGGATGGGCATAAAATTGCCTCGGCTGGTGATGATGGCAACATACAGATTTGTGATGCCCTGACTGGCGCAACGATCCTACGTTACAAAGGCCACGCTGGACAGTGGACACTGAATGCAGCCTGGTCCTCGGATGGAGAATGGATCGCATCTGGCGGGGACAATATTCATATCTGGCACACCAGGACAGGTACATGTAGATATATATATTCTGGGCATAATACCGCTGAGCATTGGATTGATGCTATTGCCTGGTCACCTGATGACTCCTTGATTGCATCTTGTTGTACTGAAAATAGCTTACACATCTGGGACGCACAGACCGGTGCCAATCAGTGTGTGTGCCAGCATCCATATACCGGTGGGCAATTGCAAGGACTTGTTTCAAACGCGCTGGCCTGGGATACGGCGGCGTACGCAGAAAATGCCAATCCAAGCCTGACTTTTGCCAGTGGTAACAGGGTTGTTAGCCGCATAGAGATCGTCGTTGGAGGAAATTAAAAATGAATGCTTGCTTGATTGCAGATAGACAACAATGGAACGAATTTATTGGTAAAGCTCAATTTGGAGCCATTACGCAGACATATGAGTGGGGAGAATTGGCCGGACATGCCGCTTCAAAACCTTTATATTGTGGTGTAGTGGATGAGCAGGAGCAACTCTGTGCGGCCATGCTGGTCCTGATAATGTATGTCCCAACGCTCAAGAGCACTTATTTTTATGCTCCACGTGGTCCAATTGTAGCCGACTTCGATGGAGCAGCGTTGGCGCTCCTCTTTAATTTCGTTAATAGCCTGGCCCGACGTCACAAAGCTTTTATGCTGAAGATCGATCCGGTGGCGGAAGAACATGATGTCACCTGGTCACAGTTCTTCAGGCAACACGGCTTTCGACCCAATGAGAGCGTTTTACATGGGCGCAATGAATGGGTGCTGGATATTTATCCAGACGAGAAAGAGCAGCTTTCCAGGATGAAAGAGAAATGGCGTTATAATGTTCGCCTTTCTCAGCGTAAAGGGGTTATTATTCGCCAGGGACATGAACCAGAGGACCTGCAGACCTTTCATCGCATTTACCAGGAAACGGGTGAGCGCGATCAATTCTATGTACACTCGCTTGAGCATTTTCAATATATGCTGCGTCTATTTGAGCCAGGCGAGAAGGCGGCGCTCTTTCTAGCGGAATACGAAGGAAAGGCGATTGCGGGCATTATCCTTATGCGTTGTGGCAAATGGTGCTGGTATCGTTATGGGGCCTCCTCGGCCCAATGTCGCAACGTCATGCCCAACCACCTGTTGCAGTGGCAAGGACTGCAATGGGGACGCGCGCATGGCTGTACCCACTATAACTTTATGGGCATCCCGGCCATCCTTACCGAGCCCGAAGGTCCTAAAGATCCCAACTGGGGTGTCTATACTTTTAAACGTGGTTTTGGTGGCTATGCCCGCTGTTCCATGACCAGCCAGGAGAAGGCTTACAATGCGGCCGTCTATGGCCTCTACAACCTGATTCGTAGTCTTAAACATGCTTATGACAATGCTATCTATGCCCGTTCAGCGCTGGCCCAAAAGCGTTTAACATATGCTGCCAGGAAACAGGAAAGCCCCGTTCCTGTTAAATAGGGATATTCGCACATTGGTAGTTTGAGATTGATGGTTTCGTGCCCCATCGATTTCATTGTGGAATGAAATCGATGGGGCACGAAACGGCTTAAACCTGCTGGCTTTAGCTGTCAGCAATTTTTGCGCGCAGCGGCCAGAGTAGAACAAGGCCAGCGATAATCCAGAGTCCGACGACCACTGGCACAAAGCTAAGGGGGGCTGGTCCTGGAGAGGCGAAGGCGGCCACAAAGATAGCTCCCATCAGCAGCGTGCTCAGGATCGGGATGAGCAGATGGCGGATGGGTTTGAACTGTCTGCGGCGCTGGCGCCAGAAGAAGCGGATGCAGGCCACGTTGACCAGGATATAAATAGGTAGGATGAAGAGGGCGTCCAGCGTGCCCAAGAAAGAAAAGGCGGTGATCGGCGTCATAAATATACCCATAGGAATACCACAGGCCAGGGCGAAGAGGCACAGGAAGGTAACGGCCCCGATCGGCGTCTGATGGGTGGCATGCGTCAACGCGGTCCAGCGTGGCAGCAGCCCATCTCGCCCGACGGTGTAAATGATGCGCGCACCACCATTGATGATGGCCAGGGCCGCGCTGAAAAACGAGAGCGTTCCGGCCAGATCGATGATGCTGGCAAAGAGACCGCCGCTAAAGTGGCGACCGATCGTATCAAATGGTGCTGGATCGTTTGCATAATCGGTTGCCATGTTGTTGATCCCATAGCCGATCGTAGCCACATAGGCCATCAAGACATAGAAGACACCCACCACCAGCATCGAGCCGAAGACCGCGCGCGGGATATTGCGATGGGGATTGCTGGTCTCCTCTCCCAACGTGGCAGCGGTTTCAAAACCAATAAAGCTCAACACCGCCAGGATAATCCCTACTGTCAGGTCTCCACCTTTGGGCACCTGCCCGATATTGAACGGGGCCGTGCTCAAACCGCCCTGGCTGCCCACGTGGAAGAAAACCAGTAACGCCAGAATCAGACAGATACCCATCTCAAATGCCAGCAGGGTCATATCCACGCTGAGGGATTGCCGAATACCTGTGTAGCAGAGCGCGAAAACGATGCCAACCGCCAGTACAAACCAGAAGATCCAGCTGACATTGAGGCCAAACCAGCGCTGCACCAGGGCCTGGATATTCGCGCTCATCAAGACAAAAGAATAGGGGGCACCGGTCGCGACGGCGATCAGGCCTAGCCAGCCAGTCAAAAAGCCCCAATGGGGACTGAGCCCTTCTCGTACATAGGTATAGGCCGAACCGCTGGAGGGCAACTCGCGCGATAGCTCACTGTATTGATTGGCGACCAGCAGGGCCACGATAAAGCCGATCACATAGCAGAGCGGGATGGCCGCACCCACCACACCGGCCTGAGGAATGGTATTAAAGAAGATCGAGGCAGCCGGGGACATCACGGCCACCGAAATCACCACAGCATGGCGCAGACCAAGTATCCCTTTTCCCAGTGCAGGAGCCGCTGTGCTCGTGGTCGCTGGCACCGGGGATGACGCATCACTCATGGGGGCTCTCCTTGCAGACAAATATGGATAATCAGTGTCGAACCTGCGTCCTGTTCAGTCTGCAGGCTGCCCGACTGTTGATGAACTAGCGCTTGTCGTCGAGGCGATAGGCATAGGGATGGCAAACAGGTTGCGTAAATAAGCATTGAGGAAAAGACCCTGTGGATCAAGCGTGGCCCGCACGCGCCGGAAATCATCCCAGTGTGGATATAGCTGTGCCAGGCTGGCCGCATCCTGCGTATGGAGCTTGCCCCAATGTGGTCGTCCCTGATAGCGCTTAAAAATCGCTTCGATCTGCTGGAAATACTCGCGATAGGGCATGCCCTTATACATATGCACAGCCACATATGCTGATGGGCGCTGGTAAGCTGGACTCAACCAGATATCATCAGCCTGGACAAAGCGGCACTCCACCGGAAAATGCACCCGGGTATGGTGGGTCGCAATACTGGCTTTGATCTCTTGCAGCACCGTCGTAAAATGCTCAACCGGAATGTTATACTCCATCTCCTGGAAGCGCACCGCACGCGGCGTCGCATAGAGCCGATGGCTAAAATCGACCTCATCCACGGCCGCGATACCCTGGGCCGAGACTTTACTGATAGTGGGAGTCAGGGAAGGCACCAGGCGGCAACATTCCGAGAGCAACCAGTAGAGACCATTCTCCAGCACCACCTTATTGAAGCGACCCCACAGATTGCTGCCGGTGGCCGCCGCCTGCGTCTCATTCAAAAACTTGGCCTGTACCCACTCCGTATGCGGCATCCAGAAGAACTCAAAATGACTATTGTTATTCTTATAGTCTTCAAGGTTTTCCAGGCAAGTACTGAGGCGTTCGCGGTGGCTCTTGAACTGGAGACGTTTGGCGGGCACGACGCGCAGCTTAACCCTGGCGATCACGCCCAGCAGTCCCAGGGAGACCTGGGCAGCCTTAAAGATCTCAGAATTTTGTTGCGCTGAGCACTCCAGGATCTCGCCACTGGCGGTTACCAGCGTCAAGGCCTCAACCTGGGTGGCCAGATTGCCAAAGTGGATACCGGTGCCGTGTGTGCCAGTGCTGATCGCGCCCGCGATACTCTGCACATCGATATCCCCCAGGTTCTCCTGGGCCACACCGCGAGCCAGCAAGGTCTCCCCCAGCAATTTCAGGCGCGTACCACCCAGTACAGTGGCCGTCCCATGCTCGGTATCGATCTCCTCGACACCCTGCAGATTGTCGAGCGAGAGCAGAATATCGTCGGTTTCGACCAGGGGCGTAAACGAATGGCCTGCACCCACGACGCGCACATGGCGCCCGGTGCGGCTATAGTGGCTGAGTAAGCGAGCCAGTTCAGCGATATTGGATGGCTTCACCAGCTGTTGGAGGCTGGAACGGACAGAGCCGGACCAGTTTTGCCAGTGTTGTGTCTGTTCTGTCACCATTGAGATCTCCTGCAATAAGATAGAAAGCATGAGCACAGAATTATAAATAGGGATGGCCTATGTTACAGGAAGCATTGTCCATCGCCCGGTAGGTCGAGATTGTGTCAACAATCGCGCCATTAGAGACGAGTAAGGATGTAGCGTTCACAGAGCTCGCCAGCTTACTGTGGCGTAGCAGATGGGTCGCCGTGTTCGGAGTGCCTTATCGAGGTGTCAACATCGCGCCTTAGAGCGGTAAGAGCGATGTAGCGCACAGAGCTCCCAGCTCTGTGGCGTACGGTATCGCCGAGCGAGGGCCGGTCCGCAAGGTGGGGTCTGGACCTCGCCGGCACCTTCCAGCGGCTCCAGCGGGCACTAGGCAAATAAGGTTTGGGTAGTTTATCGCCGCCCACCGCGCCCGAAGCGATATAACCACCGCCAAGGCAGGTATAGATAGTTGGCGTCGCCCGACGTACGATCTCAATGGCAAAGCCGGCCGCTGGCTGATAGCGGAAGTCGCGATAATTATCAAACAGGGCGGGTGCATAGAAGCCGGAGCCGACCGTGATCTCGGTCACGCCAGCCTCGGTGCGCGTGGTATGGAGACTGCCGGTACCTCCACCATTCACAAAGCGCAAGGGAGGAAGCTGATAGCTCTGGATCAACTCAATGGCCAGCGCGCGGCGCGCGGCCGCCTCGCGGATCGAACGCTGCTTCAGGTAGCGCACCACTGTATTCTTGGGCGCGCTTTTGGGATAATTATCGCCCAGACCAGCCACCTGAGCCTCATAGCCCATAATCCCATCCAACGACACATGAGGTGCCGCTACAATACTATCCAGCACAGGACGAATCTGGGCAGCTGTTCGCAAGGGGCTGCGCCAGACCCCAACGTGGAGTTTGGGCAGATGCAAGGCCATATCCAGGTCCAGGCAGACCGGGATCGTGACCTCATGGCGACAGGCCACGGCCTCGATCTGGGTGATATGCTCCACGCTATCAATCATCAGCGTAATCTGCGTACCGGCCTTGATCGTCTCCGCTACCGCCGCGATATCCTGCTCATTCCAGATAGGATAACCTAACAGCAGGTCAACAAATCCTTGCGAGGCCAGGTAGACCGCTTCGCGCGCCGTAAAGCACATGATGCCCTGGAAACAGGGGTCGGCCGCCAGGATACGTTTGAGCACCTCGACGCTGCGCAACGACTTCGAAGCCAGGCGGATACGCTTACCGCCGGTGCGGGCCGCAATGGCGCGTATATTTTGCTCTAGAAGATCCAGGTCCAGGTAGGCCAGGGGAAAGTTCTGGCCCGCAAAGACTTTCTTATAGTATTGGTAGTCGCGTGGCTCTTGTGCCTGAGAAGGCGCGAGGGCAGGGGGATCGGTGGATATGCTCATAGCCTGGCTCCTTTTATCTACTGTGATGAATTGCCTGGTTTAGTGTGACGCTAATAGGGTAACCGAAGTAATCAGATGCGCCAGGTCGCGTCGAGCCCTGGTTGTATCGCGATCGCTGATATATTGCAGGATCAAGCCATCGATGCCGGCCACCACGAAGCGCGCTAACTCGGCCGGTGGAATAGCATATGTTTGACCGCTGGCCTGCGCAGCCGTCTCAAATAGCGTCTCGACCACTGCGCAATAGCCATCGTACTGTTGTCTGGCCAGCCAGGCCGACTCGGGATGGCGCAACGCATAGAGTGTCAATTCATACTGAATGATCTGTAGCTCTGGTTCGGCTTCAACGTGCGACCAGAAGGCCTGCAAGCTATGCTCAATTGTTTCTGGAAGCGTGCGACCTTCCAGCCCGACCGAGCTAACGATTTCACCGGTCTGCTGCATCAGTGTCTGTAGCACCGCAAACAACAGGTCATCCTTACTGCCGAAATAGTAGCGCAGCATAGCCTGATTGACATTGGCCTCGGCAGCTATTTTGCGCGTCGTCGTCTCAGCTATGCCATCGCGTGCCAGCACGCGCAGAGCGGCCTCGATAATACCTGCCCGCCGCGCACTGACCGACTCTAATTTGACCAACACCTATCCCTTTCTACATGCAAAAATTATTCAACCGATTGAATAAATAGTAACCAGTAAAAAAGGATAAGTCAAGAGAAAATATGGGCTTAAAAAAATTTCACAACCGGTTTTGCCTGGCTGAAAAAGAATCTCTTCACATACCGCAGGGCTTGCGGGATTTTAAGCCTGTAGAGCGCGGGTCGAGACCAAACCTGAATGAAACAGGAAAGGTACAACTCAGCGAAACAGGAAACCCGACGTGCGAACGTTGGAATCCCATCACGCTTCCGGTGATTGGGAGGAGGTCAATATTTACGGTTGAGAAGCAGAGAGAGGTCATTATGCTAACCATCGACATCGATACCGCCCGCCGCTTCATCCTTGGCAAGCAGGGTTTGTGGCCCGGACGGCGCTGGCGAGGCATCGAGGGAACCGAGCAGGCCATGCGCGCGATGGAGTACTTGCAACTCGATCCCCTGCAAATCATCGCTCGCAGCCAGGATATCAAGCTGCACAGCCGCGTGCTCGATTACACACCTGGCATGTGGGAGGACGTGACGTATCAGCAGCGCAAGTTCTTCGATTGGGGTGGCTGGCTGGCCGTCCGGGCGATGGACGAACTGCCGTATTGGCGCGTGGTCATGCGCCGCGAGCGCGATAGCGGCGCGCGGCTCCTCGACATAGCCCGCAACCACGCTGATGCCATCGCCGAAATGCGAGCTGTCTTGCACGAACGTGGCATCGTGGGTAACCGCGACTTTGCCATGGCGACGCGTACACGAACGCAAAGCTATCGGGCCGCAAGGACAGCGCGCTCGCCTTGTATTATCTGTGGCGCACTGGTGAAGTAATGACCCACCATCGCGACCGTTTTGAGCGCGCATATGCACTTACCGAAATGGTCGCACCCGCGCATCTTATTCGTGAGAGCGACGAAGCCGAGACTGATCGCTTCTTACTTAAGAAGGACATCAGCTTTAGTGGCCTGTCACGGCTCGACCGTACGAGTGATTCATTTCAGCGCGGCGATCCGGCTCGCGCAGCGAAGAAGCTTCTTGGAGAGATGTTGGCCGACGGCGACATCATCGAGGTGCAAGTTGAAGGCTGGAAAAGGGTGCACTACGCGCTTGGGAGCGACGCTGACGTGTTAAGCGAGTTAGGTGCTGGGCGCGTGCCGAAGGCCTGGACGCCGTTGGAGACAACCACCACCGAAGAGGTCGTCTTCCTCTCACCGCTCGATCACGTCAGCGCACGCGGGCGAGCCAAAGTCGTATTCGGCTTCGACTACGTGTGGGAGGTATATAAGCCTGAGCACCAGCGCAAGTTCGGCTACTACACGTTGCCGATTTTGTGGGGCGACCGACTCGTCGCGCGCTTCGATAGCAAATTCGACCGCACAACCAACACATTCGTCATCCTGGGCTTGTGGCTGGAGGATGAGGCTCTGGGCAACAATGAAGCATTTGCGGAGGCATTGGCTTGTGGGTTTGCGCGCTTCGTCAGGTTTCTCGGCGCGAGCAAGCTGGATGCAACGGTGATACGTGAGCCGCTGCTGCGCCGCCGCGTATGCTCTTCACCTGGATGATCGCCTCCTGGAGCGCCGCGCGCAATACACCTCACTTAGCAACCAGACAAGCAAATGAGCGCAACAAGAAACATGAATTGTACGTGCGGGGCTTGCCCCCCACTTATTTTGTTCCCGCACGAAAAACAATAATAAGCACGAATTGTATAGGTTCGGCCCTCAGCGGCCGATTGCCGCCCCGGTAGGGCGGCCCGGTATCCTCACCACGCGGCTGCTTGTTTCTGATACCTCGGCCCACGCGGTGCCCAAATACGGACGATGCTTTTGGGCACTGCATGAAGGAAAGGGTCATGCCACGAGGCACTCCATCGCTGGGATACTGGGCCGCCGGCTCTGCTGAGGGCGGCAATCGGGCGCTGAGGCCCGAACCTATGACATCGCTTTTCTTGTTGCCTGGTTGCTCAAATGAAGGGAGGGGCTTGTCGTCCGATTGCAATCATCATGTTTGAGCTTTTCTTCTCTCAACGGTATTGGTCGCGCGCGTGCCAACCCGCCGCAAGAAAGCGTGGCTGGATCGTTTATGCATAGGCTGCTAAGGATCGCTCGGTTGAGAACCTCTGTTTGAACCTTCGGTCTTTTGCTATCTCGCTTCTCGTATGATATCATCGTTCGTCCACGTCACAATATAGAATTATCTGTAGCAACGCATTTCCACTTTGGATCTAGTGGTGACATCTGCAAGCAATCACGTATCTGTTTGGATTTCTTCAGTATTGCCCTGGAATTGATACCAAAGTAGCCTTCTATCTGATTTTCTGAGATATGGGATGGGTGGGAAGCATCAAAGAGATTGTTTACCATGCACAGTGCGTGAATGATCGCGCACGCCCAGATGTCGTACTTTCGCCGAGAGAGCAGAGAAGGTTGTTGCCAGCAGAGCGTCATCGCCAACTGGCTGCAGAGATCCCCATACTCCTCGTTCAAGTAGTCCATACAGAAGTTATCAGTGCTTCTGGTAGTAGTGGTGAACCAGCTAACTAGTCCTTTGGGAACGCTCTGAGACTCTTGTTCTCTCTTGCGGTGATGTTGTCCCCTCCGCGCGATCCGTTCCTCCAGGGTCGCGAAGATGGAAAAGTCGCCCTGAAGAACATCGGTTGCATATTCATCCATGGCTCGTGCGAGAAGCTTGAGGCTCGCTTCGATCTGCTCATCCTCTAATCCAGCGGCAGCTCGCTGCTCGGCATGCAGGTGAAGAGCGCGTACCGCCAGAAGTTCGTCCAGCAAAAATTGATGTGGTGGGGCGAGGCAAACCAGAAAGACCTCTGCCCGCCTGTATTCGAAATTACAATCAACGTAGATCGCTGTGTTTGCTGCCTGGTAGATCAGCCGTGTCACCCAGACATTGGACGCATCAACGTGAGTGATACTGAAGCCATACTTCGTTTGGAGATAACCAAACTGCGCATTTACCCTGCTTTGCCATGCATCCGCCTTTGCATGGATCGCCGCTGCTTTCTCGGCCGCACGAGCTAAATGTTTTTGCTCTTTTTCATTCATTATCCGTACCCTCGTAGTACTCAGATGTTGACTTGCCCATCCATACAGACGCAGAAAGTTTATAACGTCCAAATTGGCTATAAACCTTCAAAGCAGTAGGAAGCGTGGGTTGGATGCTGTGTTTGGCCAGCAGTCAGTAATATCCAGCATACATGTGACCTTTTTTCAATTGTTATGCCATGTAGTTGTGTGTGAAGATATGCAGCCACACGATAAGCTACTTTATTGAAACTGTAGAATTTGTTATACTATGCAAGAGCTTATTGAAGGTATAAAAGTGTCTCTTAATCAATGATATTATTTAATCTTGTAGGAGAGAGAAATTGAATAAACCCGATGAAAGAGGATATCTACGGTCATATGGTAGTGTAATTATCTTTTATGTATGCATGATAATTGTTCAGGCGCGCTACATTTTTGCTGATATCTTATCTGGTCATGTCCCGGTATTTCAATGGATTCTTAATGCATTGTGGGTTGGGGCCAGTATTTATTTGCTACTTATAGTTAAAAAAGAAGCAGCCAAAAGGCGTGCAGCCTGGCTTAACGTTGAGCAGGCCAGGATGAACGTGAGAAAAAGTGTACTATACTACCCGCAGCCGAGGCCAGTGTCATTGCCCCTGACGGCAGTAGCATTGAAAAAACGACCAAAGTTGGCTGATGTCTTTCAGAAAGTAAGCATTATTTGCCTGGGCATATGTATATTGTCAACTATGGTTCTGGTCGCTAACAACTTCTATCTTCATCAACCATTGGACTTCACTACTTATAGCATCCTGATAGTTATTGTTGGCATGAGTGCATCCTTGCTGTTACTCGCGAGTATGATAGCGGGTATGACAATGTTGACCGGCACCATCAAGATAACTGCTACCGAGTATGATCTACAGATGCAGAAAGGTTTACTGACACAACATGTGGCCTGGCAGCAAGCCAGCTTGTTTGCGCTTGGAGTATATCCATACGGCACGTTACAAACATTGCAGTGGGTAGAGCTTTCGAGTGCGACGACCATCTTGCGTTGGCCGGATGAGGCTGGTCCAACGAAAGGTGACTATCTCTATTTTGTGCGTACCCTGTCAGGTGAAAAAAGTGCTTACCGGCGGGTGAGCCAGGAAGCATATTGTGCTGCCTCCGCCTACTTAAATAGCTATATCGCGCAAAAGACGGGCCTGGCGTTGCTTGATGTGCGCGCTCTTGTCTAGCTGTAAAAATATTGCAGGACCGAACAGATCTGTCTTAATTGCTACAGATCTGTTCGGTCCTCTCAGGGTTATATCAATGCTTCTGGTGCGTTGATATAAGCGATTTTTTATTCGTCGGCGACGATGCTGCCGATCTTGCTGGTGGCTTCGGGGCGCGCGACCAGGATGTAGGCGGCCCAGGCAATACTGATGATGATCAGTGCCAGGAAGATCCAGCCAAAGGAATTATAAGGTGCGGCCTGATTGGGGGCAAAGAAGCCATAGATGGGTAAGATCAAGGCTGCGATGCCGATCAAGGGTACCAGGGCGTGTTTAAACCAGTTGAATTGGTCGCGCTGCTCGCGCCAGAAATAGAGGGGCAGGGCGATATTGGCCAGCATATAGACCAGGACCACGGGCACCGTACCGATGGTGGCTTCATAGGAAAAGACATTCACGGGTGTGAGCCAGATGCCGGGCAGAATGATCAGGATCAAGGTCAATGTTGTGTAGAGAAGGATCGCGGCATAAGGAATGGGATGAGCCCCTTTGGTGACACGCGCGAACCAGGTCGGCAGCAATCCTTCACGGGCACTATTAAAGGTGATACGTGTCTGTGAATTGGCCGCCGCGATGTAGCAGCCAACCGAGCTCGTAATACCCACGATACCCACCACAACAGCAAACCAGGGAATATAATGCTGGGCCAGCGTCAGGTAAGGTGCGGGATCACTGGCGAGTTGTCCCATTGTATCTTTGACTGGGAGGCCGGCAAAGCCAACCACAGCGGCATAGGAGGAGAGCAGGTAGATACAGCCAACGATCAAGATCGAGGTAAAGACGGTGATCGCGATCTGGCGGCGCGGATTTTTGGTTTCCTCAGCCAGAGCCCCCGAATTTTCCCAGCCGACAAAGCCTGAGATAGCGATCGGAAAAGCCAGTGCCAGTCCGCCAAAGCCCGGTGTGCCTCCCAGATTGGTGAAGGGCGCGCTGATATGGTTACCAGCTATAAAGAGTATGACCAATGAGAGCAGGATAAGACCGATGGCTTCGATGATAAAGAGGATAAAGGCCCAGATGGTCGAGATGACCACACCCCGTAGTAGCAAGGGAGTTGAGATGGCCACAGCTATAATCGAGACCAACATCCAGTTCAGCGCGGGCCAAAGTGAATTGACCCAGGAGCCCAGGAAGACTACCACTGCCGCAATGGTGATCGGATAGCTGATCGTCAGCAGGACAAAGCAGGTAGTTGAGATAAATACCGCCAGCCGGGGCGAATATGGTCGCAGGCCATTGCCAATGTACGAAACAAATGAGCCTGCGCTGGGGTGGACGCGATTAAACTCACTCATCGTATTGGCCAGCGTAAAGACAGCGATCATAGCGATCAAAAAGACCCAGGGGGCGCGGGCACCCATGAACGATACTGCCAGGCCGATGCTCAAGAAGATACCCTCGGCCGGCGCCAGGTTTGCCAGGGTCGCCGAGATAGTCTCAAAGAGCGTCAGGGCATTGCGTTGGAGACGAGGTTGCTCTACAGGGACGAAGGTTGAAGAAGTCTGATTTTCAGCGCCTGCTTCCATAAATAGAAACTCCTTTCCTGCTGGAAAGAAAAATAAAGTTTCTGGCCATTGGCGGTAGATAGCCAATAGTGGTAAGTAGTAACAGGTAAGCGAACAAGTATTGCCTGCTTAACGCCTCACACGGGGAGCCCGGGGAGCCGTCAGCGCTGTATAGGTTTCTGGACGGCGATCTCGCAGCGCATTGTAGCCAAGGCTCTGCGTCGTGCGACCACGCACAATACCATCCAGAATATCGATTTGAGCAGACACCATGCCTTCTTCGTACAGGATCTCTGCCACGGGTCGACCAGTTGGCGCAATAATACGACTACGCCCTAAGTAGTCATGATCACCACAGCGTCCATATTGATTAGATGAGATAAACCAGAGTTGATTTTCAGCCGCCCGCGTCAACTCGAAAAGATCATAGATATAGGTTTGATAATCCTGTGCGGGATCAGGATCGCCCCCAACACACGTCAGGGCCCAGGCCGTAGGCATGACCAGTAGCTGTGCACCGCGCAATGTCAGCTCACGCGCAGCTTCTGGAAACTGCTTATCATAGCAGATCAGCAGACCCAGCCGGCCCAGCCGCGTCTCAAAAACCGGCCACTCATTACCCGGCCAATAGATGTGCAATTCATCCAGCGGCTGATGGACCTTGCGGTATTTTCCAATATAGCCTTCTGGACCCACCAGTACCGCAGTGTTATAGAGCACATCTGGACCATCCTCTAAATCAACCTCGGTCATCCCCCAGATGACATACAGATTGCGCTGCTGCGCTTCCTTGATCAAGCGTTGCGTAGAAGGACCTGCAGGCACAGGTTCCGCATGTGCATACTGATACTCCAGGCTGTCCATCCGTAATTCAGCGATGTTATGCAGGTAGCCCTGTAGCGATTGCTCTGGCAGCACCAGCAGATCAGCACCGATCTTAGCTGCTTGATCCATATACGAGAGATACTTCGCCAGATTTTGCTGCATATCAAAACTGACCTGCATACTTACCGTTGCCACTGTATGTACAACCATCGATAGAATATTCCTCTCCAGTTAAGGATATAAATAACGCCTGGCTGATTAGATGGAACAATAGTAACATTACAATGTGTTAAAGGTCAATGTATGGATATTTTGACCATAGCAGCTTAAGGGGACCCTTGCTTTATGATGGGATTTTTGCACATAATTAGGAGCAGATAACTAAGAAAGAAAGAGGAGCAGCCATGCCGCACTATCAACCAACTGACGCCCTGCAATCGCCACGTTTCTGTGGGATACGCACCTTTGCGCGCCTGCCATTTGTCACGACGACTGAGGATGTCGATGCCACCATTATTGGAATTCCTTTTGATACCGGTGTCAGCTATCGAGCGGGAGCAAGATTTGGCCCGGCTGCCATCCGAGATGCCTCTGCCCTGTTGCGACCCTACAATCCAGGCCAGAGTATTGATGTTTTCGGGACCCTCTCAGTGACCGATAGCGGGGACATTTCTGTGGTCCCGGGCTATATTGAAGATAGCTACGCGCATATCGAGGCGGGTTTACAGCCAATTTTGGACGCTGGCATTGTACCGATCAGCCTGGGTGGCGACCACTCGATCACATTAGCCGAGTTGCGGGCGGTAGCTAAAAAATATGGACCCCTGGGCCTGGCCCATTTTGATGCGCACAGCGATACCTGGGATGAATATTTTGGGCATAAATATAATCACGGCACCACCTTTAGGCGCGCGCTCGAAGAAGGCTTGCTGGAGCCACAGCGCTGTATCCAGGTTGGTATGCGCGGCCCGCTCTATGATGCCGGAGATTATGATGTAGCCCGGCAACTGGGCCTGGCGATCTTACCCAATGATGAGATGCGTCAGCATAGTATGGCGGAGGTCTCCCGGATGGTAAGGGAGCGCGTCGGCAGTGGCCCGACTTTTCTTACCTTCGACGTCGATTTCGTTGATCCAGCCTACACGCCTGGCACAGGCACACCAGAAGTTGGCGGCGTCACCAGCTGGGAAGCCTTACAACTATTGCGTGGACTGCGCGGCATCAACTTCGTCGCCTGCGACATCGTAGAGGTCCTACCCTCCTATGATCCAACGCAGATCACCGCCCTGCTGGCCGCCAATGTCGCCTATGAGATGCTCTCCTTGATCGCGGTCCAGAAGAAACGTTAAGCTACTGCTTGCATTGAATGGATCAGCTATGTTACACTCATGGTAGCTCATTTAGCACATATTGTTAAATGTAGCCGAGGGAAGAAAACGCATGCATAGATCTGAAAACTACCGCTACGACATGCGCCTGACAGCGCAACAGCAGCAAGAAAACCAACTCCATTGGAGGTATGGTTCGCTGCGCATGCTCTGCACTTCCTGATCAAAAACAAGAAGTAAACGCTCAAAGCCGCCAGACCTCCCACGCAGGTCCGGCGGCTTTTTTGTGTGTAAGCACGCCTGGTTTATGAGGAGAGAAAGATGGAGACCAGTTTTCTGTTACGTGGCTTGCTGATTGGCCTATCCGTGGCCGCCGTGGTTGGACCGATGAGTGTATTGTGTATTCAGCGCACCCTGCACAAAGGCTTTCGCTACGGGTTTGTGTCTGGCCTGGGCGTAGCCACCGCCGATGGCTTGTATGGCTGCATCGCTGGCTTCGGCTTGACCGTGATCGCCAGTTTCCTGGTGCACCAGCAGGGCTGGATTCGCATCATCGGTGGCCTGTTCTTGATCTATTTAGGCATCAAGACCCTGCTCACCAGGCCAGCGGAACACGCCGCAGCGGCAGCCAGGGCCAGTGGCTGGTTGAGTGCCTATCTCTCCACCTTGCTGCTGACCCTGACCAATCCCCTGACGATCCTATCCTTTGCAGCCATTTTTGCAGGTTTAGGGATAGGAAGTGGGAATAGCAATTTTGTGACCGCCCTGCTGGTCGTTGGCGGCGTCTTTCTCGGCTCGGCCCTCTGGTGGTTGCTATTAACCGGCGGCGTCAGCCTGGTGCGCGGGCGCTTCACACCGCGATGGTTGCTCTGGATCAACCGCATCTCAGGTCTGGTCATCACCATATTTGGTGTGGTCGCCCTGATCGGGCTCAACCGATAAAAAGATTATATTTTTGTATAAAATAGAGAAATAAACTTTTCGCCGGGATGAATTATAACTTGAAGAAGAAAACAGGCGCACAAGCCATAAGCGCAGCAACAACCTGGAGTGCGAGGATCAGCAGCGCTTGCTTTGGCTTTTGCCGTAAATACTTGATGACAAAGAACGCCGTGATTGGTATCTGCGCGGCCATGAGTAGCTGCCAGATATGGGCGGCAGCGCCCTCATCGACCTCATGGGTAACGCCTAATAGAGCAACGTGAATGAGTACAACTGTTAGCGCAACCAGCGACATTGTGACTGGCAAAAAAGCGCTGGGCCGCCTTAGGGTTAAATTCATATCGGCCATAATGTCTGCCTCACTTTGTATAATGATGTCTGCGTTGGAAGAACTGTCAGCTTCCAACCGCTAAAAGCATACCATAAGCACAGCATGGAGGCGAACCCTCGTGTGTGTTTTGAGGAGCACTCAAGTGCTGTCTATGCAGGTTCCGTTCATCGTCGCCGGGGGGATAAGAGAAGCGGAAAGTTGAAGGTGGGAGCGTGGATAATCTGCTATACTCTTTTCAGAGAATTTCGAAGTTTTGGAACGCCGAAAAGGAAGGAAGGGCGCATGACGCAAGAGAATCAGTGGCAAGAAGCTTTGCCGGCGCAATTTGGCAAGGTATTGGAGGCGTTAGAGGGCATCGCCAGTACTTACTATATGACCGGTCGTCTGGAGCAGGCGTTACACATATTTCAGGCTGGCAGGCCGCTCCTCGCTATGCCGGAGGTGACCTTACACGATCAGGCGCAGTTCCTACTGCATTATGGCCAGATGTTGACTCGTAAGACGCAGTATGAAAATGCTCCCGAAGACGAAGCGGTGGAGCTACTCCAGCAAGCCAGGCGACTGGCCGTGCAGTTAGATGATAAGCCATTGATCGCCGATGCGGTGGATAGCATTGGTTTTGCTGGCTACGTAGCAGCCTCTAACCGGCGTGAGGGCGATCCATCATTATTGCAAGTATATTTTCAAGAGGCATTGGAGCGACGGCAGGCATTGCAAGATCAGCGTGGCATTAGCGAAAGCCTTTTCCACCTGGGCCTGATTGAAGATATCATTGATCAGCCAGAGCAGGCCCATGTCTACTATACACAGGCCCTCCAGCTAGCCCGGCAGCACAACCATCCAGGCGAAGCCTCCGAGGCTCTGCGCCACCTGGGATTTCATGCCTTAAGGGATGGCCAGCTAGCCGAGGCCCAGCAATATTTAAGTGAGGCCTTGCACACAGCCGAGCAGTCAGGGAGGCAGCTATCCATTCCCTTTGCCCATGTGGCACTGTCGGATGTATATCTTGAACAGCACAAGTTGGATCTGGCCAGCGAGCATGCGCGGAAAGCACTTGAGTTGGCGCAAAGCATGCATGTCACACGAGCACATATCTTTGCTTTATCTAATCTTGGCAGCATTTGCCAGGCGCGTGGCGATAAAATGCAGGCCCGAGCTTATTATGAGCAGGCCCATCAGCTAGCGCAGGAGATTGGGCTTGGTTATGCTATCCAGCAAGCCAATGCTGCCCTGCAACAGCTCACGGAGCGCGCTGATAACCAGGCAAGCACAAAAAAACAGGAGCAGCAGAAATAGATGGATGTAAATGAGATAGCAGAAAGCGTAGAGCAGGTCTCAAAAATCTATGCTGAGGCATTTAATATTGAGCGTGATGCAAGCTGGTTTGTGCTCAAACTACAGGAAGAAGTGGGCGAACTAATTCAATCCTACCTGATGCTCACAGGGAAGGCGCGCACAAAAGGCAAAACAACAGAAGAAATTCAAGCTGAGTTCAACGCCGAGGTCGCCGACGTTTTCTGCCAGCTACTGCTATTAGCCAGGTATAATGGCGTTGACCTGGAAAAAGAGGTCGCCAACAAATGGCTGAGCAGGCTCAAAAAGTAAGGGTCGCGCACAAGTTTGTGCAAAAAGGCTGCAAATAAGCTGAATAATAAGTTCTTATTGGGATGGGATAGCAACCGAGAAAGCTGCCATCCCATTTGGCTATCAAGTATGGACTGAGCCTCGTTATTCGCGATCCGCCACGATTGAGCCGACGCGCTCTCCCAGGTTGGGATCACGGCGCGTCAAGATCAACGCATAGATAAGGCCAGCTACAATGATACCCAGACTGATCCAGGGAAAGATATTAAACGGTGCCTCCTGTCCTGGTGCTATCAGTCCCCAGAGCGGGAAACCGATGGCGAAAACACCAAGGATCGGCAGTATGAGATGCTTCAATATTGAGAACTGTTCTGGATGATAGCGCCTGTAGTAGACGGGGAGCGCGATATTCGATACCAGATAGGTGAGGGCGATCAGAATGGTGCCGAGCGTACTGATCTCGCCAAAGAAGGTAACCGGATCAATACTCCAGCCGAAGATATAGACGATTGCCAGGCCAATCACAAAGAAGAGCAAGAAGCTCACCCAGGGCGTACGCCTGGTACGATGTACCGTGGCCAGCACCGATGGCAGCAGACCTTCGCGGGCCGCATTAAAGATCAGGCGCGACTGCGAATTCGAGCCCGCGATCATTGCGCTCATGGTTGAGGTAAAACCAGCGATATAGGCCAGTAGCGCCAGGATACCTGAGATCTTCTCTGCCGCCGTCACAAAGGGCACCTGCGCCGCAGATAAGTCTTTGACATTGTAATTAAAGGCCACCACCATAGCATAGGAAAATAGCAGATAGCTTAAACTCATCAACAGTACGCTGGAAAAGATGGCCCGTGGCACATTCCGGCGCGGATCGTCGGTCTCCTCCGCCAGCGCAGCAGAGTTCTCCCAACCCACAAACAAATAGACCGCGATCGGAAAGCCCAGGCCGAGTCCCTGCAAGCCATTGCTCATATTAGCGGGATTGAAGGGGGCCAGCGACAGGTGAGAGGCATTGGTGATCAGCGCGATGACCGAGACCAGTATCAATACAGCCATCTCTAGCAGGAAAAAGTAGCCAGCCCAGCGCGTCGAGAGATGAATGCCCCGAACCATCAAGAAGAAGACAATGGCCACAAATATCAATGTTAAGAGTTGCCAGGGAATATTGATGCCGATATATTTTTGCAGCATCATCTGGGTCCAGCCGCCTGAGATGGCGATCACTGAGGCCATCGCGATAATATAACCCACGGCAATCACAATTGTCGTGGTAACCGCCATCACCGGCCCAAAGGTCTTGCCAATAAAAGTAATAAAGGAACCGGTGGAGGGAATCGCGCGCGAAAACTCAGCCAGCGTATTTCCCAGGAGCGCAATAGCTACCGCCGCTAGCACAATCGTCAGGGGAGAAGCGATGCCCGCAGCCTGGACAATCAAAGCAGAGCTAAAGAAGAAACTCATGGCGGGAGCGATATTGGCCATCGTAGAGGTGGCGATATCGACCAGTTTCAAGGCTCCACGCTCAAGGCGAGGAGTAGTAACCTGAGCCAAAGATTTGTCCTCAACCGGAGGGATAGATGGGGATTCATCATGTGTGCTCATGGAACTGCCTCTTTCATCTGTATGCGGACGCTGACGCGCCCGAGACCTTTTTTCTTATGTTGTTGTCAGCAATGTGCTCGGCACATTGCTGACAACAACATAATTCAAGCGCCGAAGGTGCGAAAAGTCATGCCTGGAGATCCTGGGTATGTAGGGAAATCAGACGTGCTCTAAAAATAATAACATATGTTTGTGCCAAAGAAAGTTTTTGAAATGAATCGTGTATTTTATTCTCTGACGGCGCCGACGATCAGGCCGGAGGTAATATAGCGTTGCGCAAAGAGGAAAACAATCAGGATCGGAATGGCTGCCACCACCGAAACGGCCATCAGGTCATTCCAACGCACACCATACTCGCTGATAAATTTATAGATACCGAGGGTAAGTGGCCGCTTGGTATCATCTGTAATCAACGAAAGTGGGAAGAGGAAATCGCTCCAGCCCATCAAGAAGGTCAGGGCCGCCACCGTTAGCAGTCCGGGGCGTGAAAGCGGCAGGATGATGCGCGCAAAGGCTCCCCAGTGACTACAGCCATCGATAAAGGCGGCGTCCTCCAGGTCGCGCGGCAGGCTCAAGAAGTAAGGGCGGAGCACCAGGGCAGCAAAGGGCAAGGTACGTGTAGTGATGGCCAGGATCACGCCAATAATAGAATTAACCAGGCCAATGCGCGAAAACATTACAAACAGTGGAACCGCTAACATGATACTGGGAAACATCTGCAAGACCAGCAGCGTAAACAGAATAATATTGCGCCCCTTAATGGGCAGACGCGCCAGGCCATAGGCGATTGGCGCGGCCAGCAATAGACTGAGCAACATCGTGCCCAGCGCGATTTGCAGGCTATTGCCCATATAGCGCCAGACATCCCCATTGCGCACAAAATTGTCCAGATACGATGTCCAATCGATATGTACCGGCACAAAGGTCGGGGGCGTATGGAATATCTCTGTGGTATTTTTCAACGAGGTTACTACTACCCAGTACAAGGGAAAGACCATCAGAGCTGTTGCGAGAAGGCCCACTCCCGTAAGGAGTGTTGTGCGTACAGGTCGCTGGAAAGTATTCATGCATAAGACTCCTCTCGTTGAGTAAAGAAGAGATAGATAGCGCTGACAACTAGCAGCAAGAGCAGCATCAGCGTAGCCACGGCCGCGCCTGTACCCAGATCAAATTGGCCAAAGGCGATCCGGTACGCATAAAGAGGTAAGACTTCAGTTGAATTGACGGGACCTCCACCAGTCAGAACATAGACCAGGTCAAAGACATTGAGGGTATAGATAAAGCCGAGCATCAGCACAATCAGACTGGTTGCACGTATTAGAGGCAAGGTAATATGCCAGAAGCGGCGCAGACTATTGGCTCCATCCACCAGGGCTGCCTCATATAAGGATGGCGAGATACCCTGAAGGCCGGCCAGCAATAGTGACATATTGAACGGAATACCAATCCAGACATTGGCAATGATTATGCCCCAGAGCGCCAGGTGAGGATCGGTCAACCACTGAATTGGTTGATGGATCAGGCCAATGCTCTCAAGTCCATAGTTGATGATGCCCGAATCACTTTGCAGCATCCACTTAAAGATGGTGCCACTGACCACGATAGGCAACATCCAGGCAATCATGACCAGGGCACGCATCACCAACCAGTGGCAGGCGCTGTTGAAAGAGCAATGCCAGCAAAAAGCCAATGGTAAATTGAAAGACCAGGCAAGCAACTGTAAAAGTGAGCGAGGTACTGACTGACTGGATAAAAGTAGGGTCTGCCAGGGCTGTATGATAATTATCCAATCCCACAAAAGGCATGATTCCGGTTAACAAACTGCCAACATTGACCTGCTCAAAACTAAATAGCAACATGGTGATGATTGGATAGAGTAAAAAGATAGCCAGGAAGAGCAGGGCAGGGAGCAGGAAAAGATAGGGACCGAGGGCGCGGCGACGTACATGCCATCTGGATGGCTTGACCGCAGGTGTTCTAGAAGTTTGGGGCGAAACTTTTACTGTCGTAGACATAGCAGGAAGACTCCGTTAAAGACTGGATGAGAGGAATAGACATACTGGTCAACCAATCAATGATTTGCACCGACCAGTAACGTCTATTCCTCGATCAAAAGCTACGAGAGTAACGGCTTAATAATACCTGACGCCTGTTTGAGCGCCACATCAGCTGTAAGCTGACCGCTGAGCGCCGACTGGAAGGCTTGTTGAATAGCATTTGAAATTTTAGGATAATTGGGACCGTAGGCACGTGGTTTGGCTGAAGCTAATCCTGTGACGAATACCGCCAGATTGGGATCTTGCTGGAAGACCGGGTCTGCTCCCAGGTCCTTGCGGCTAGGCAGGCGTACATCGGTCACAATATAATTCTTCAGTGGTTGAGGTGTCTGGGTCCACTTCAAGAAATCGAAGGCCTCCTGCACATGTGAGCTAGTGGCCGCGATGGCCCAGTTTTCGCCGCCCAGGATAGAGGCTGCCTGAGTCCCTTTCGGTAATGGCACCACGCCCCACTGGAACTTTGCCCCTTGTTTGGTTGGTGGCAGATTCCAGGGACCATTAATACACATTGCGGCCTTCTGGCTAATAAACTGTGTAATCGCATCTTGTTGTGTCCAGTTCAAACTTTCGCGCGAAAGCTGGCCCTGTTTCATCAGGTCTACGAGCAGTTGCAGAGCGCTGACAGCCGGAGGGCTATCGATACTATCTAGATCCGCCCCCGCTTCCCAGACGAACGGTAAAAACTGGAACGTACCCTCCTCACTCTTCACCAGCGACATCGAAAGGCCATAAACATTATTCCTGGTCAGTTTAGCCGCAGCACTACGCAGTTCATCCCAGTTAGTAGGAGGAGTTACTCCGGCCTGTTTAAACATGTCTTTGTTGTAATACAGGGCCAGGCAATTACTATTGTTCGGGATGCCATAGTTCTTACCCTTCCAGACTGTGGATTTCCAGGGTCCTGAAAATACTCATTGGTCTGACCCCAGCTTGTCACCTGGCTGATAATATCGGCCAGAATGCCCATTGAGGCAAAGGCGGAATGATCAGGATTATCAATCACAATAATATCAGGCAACTGCCGTGCGGCAGCTCCCTGGATAATCTTCTGTTTCAGGTCGGCGAAAGGAATCGTCGTACGCTGAATTTTAATGGCAGGATTGGCTTTCATGTAGTCTTTTATCAAGGCCAGATAGCCAGTGCCAGCAGGGTTAAAATAGTCCCATAATGTCAGGGTAACAGGATTGTTGCTGCTGGGTGTAGAAGAAGTTTCGCCGCAGGCAGCGAGGAGAGAAGCGGCTGCGCTACCGCTAAGCCCAAGGGCGAGAGCACGTTCTAGAAATGAGCGACGCTTCATGCGTCCTGTTTGGAGTGCATTGACCAGGGTATCCAGATTGCCTTGCTGCTCAGAAACCATGGAAATCCTCCTTTGGATTAACCGCGATGGTTGTACTGTTGGGAAGCAGTAAAGAACGATATAGAGATATATATCTCTATTCTTCAGTTGAAAAAGGATATCCTTTCTGGAAAGGTAGTCTGATCAGAATGAGATTGAAGTAAAAAAATGATAGTCAAAGCGCTTTGATAGTATTGTAGGGTATGATTTGCGCGCTTGTCAATAGGAAAAGTTAACGTTTTATGTAATGATTTGAAGAGGATTGACAGCTGTCAAATTAGCTGGATACAATACTATCAAAGCGCTTTGATAAAGTACAATTCGAGAAAAGAATAAAAACAAGAAGGTGTATATTATGCCAACGATGGCAGATATAGCGAAGCGGGCCGGTGTAGCATTGAGCACCGTTTCGCATACACTCAGTGGCAAGCGTCCGGTTTCCGCGGAAGTACGTCAGCGAGTTCTGGATGCGATAGCCGAGTTAGAATACCAGCCACATGCGCTGGCACGGGCGCTAGCTACCAAGCGCACCAGAACTATTGCCCTGCTCTATCCAAAAGTCTCTACTTCCTTACCAGAACCACATTTTGAATTTATTTCCAGCATCGTAGAAGTTGCCAGTAGCAAAAACTATGGCCTGCTGCTCTGGACCCCATCGGATGATGACGGAGCGGTTCTGCGCATGATACAGCAAGGTTTTATCGCTGGCCTGGTTTTAATGGAGGTGCGTTTAGATGATCCCCGTGTCGAAATGCTGAAAAAGCAAAATTATCCTTTTACGCTAATTGGCCACTGCCGCGACAATACTGGTATCAACTTTGTCGATATGGATTTTGATTACGCCTTGCATATGTGTGTTGATTATTTAGCAGGTCTTGGACATAAACATGTCGCTTTTATTAATCATTCCTCTAAGCTTTATGAAATGGGCGCTGGCTATGTTATACGCTCACATGAAGCTTTTATGCATGCGGCCGAGCAGCATAATTTGTGCGGTATCGTCTATCCTTGCGAGTCCAACGCCCAGGCTGGATATGAAGTTGTACTGGCTGCACTGACAGAAAATCCTGCCACTACGGCCATTATCACTTCGAACGCCTGGATCAACGGAGGTATTACGCGGGCCATTTATGATCGCGGACTGAAGATTCCCGAGGACATCTCATTAATGGGTATTCTCTCTCCCAGTGTGGCCGAGATGACCACACCGGCTTTAACCACCATCGATTTCCCCTATAAGGAAATGGGGCGTATCGGTGCGGATATGCTGATCAGGCAGCTAGAAGGCGAACAGATAGCGACCCAGTTACTCCTCAAACCCTCCCTGATCATCAGGCAAAGCTCAGGTCCCAGTAAGCGTTGATGCATCCTGATCCAATATTTGCAAATCGTTATTCTTGTTAATTTTTCGTGTGGAAAAAGTGGGGGCAAGCCCCACACGTACAGGTCGTGTTTTGGGTTGCTTTCATTCTCATGAAGCGTTAAGTGAAACGTATTGACCCAAGGGGATATATATGGAATCTTATATTGCTTTAGATGGGTGTTTGCGTCCATGTCGGGAGCACAACGGTGACTTCGCAGCCGCCGGCAGGATGGTTCTGGATGGAGATGGTGCCCCCCATTTTCTCAATAAGTTGCTTGCAGGTATAGAGACCAAGCCCGGCGCCTTTGTGTCCTTTTTGAAGCGGACTCTGATAGAATTTCTCGAATACATGGGGAAGATCCTCCGGCGCGATACCTGCGCCACTATCGTGCAGGGCGAGCGAGAGCGTGTCCTGTAAGTGTGTGCAGGTCAGGTGAATGGTTCCGTGGGCGGGTGTATAGCGTAGCGCGTTTTCAACCAGGTTGTCCAGTATCTGTTCAAGCCGATGGAGATCAAGGGTAACCTGCTGGGGAAGATCTATGGCGCGCTGATATGCATATGCGAACGTGATTTCATGCGTAGAGGCCTGTAGCGCATACACCTGCGCTTTACAGGCCAGCGCATCTTCCAGCTTTACCTGTTCTGGCTGGATGGTAAAGTTAGCATCTTCCAGCGCGGAGACAAGCAATATATCATTGAGCAGCAGGGACATACGCTGGCTGCTGGCTTCCAGCACGGGGAGATAGCGTTCCAGGCGTTGGTTGCGCTTCTCACCTGCACCGGCACGCGCCAGTCCCTCGATGTGCCCCTGGATAATTGTCACGGGTGTACGCAGATCGTGCGAGAGGGTGGCGATCATTGTGCGTATCTCCTCCTGCTTACGCCACTCACGCTCCAGGGACGCCTGTAAGGCGTTACGCAATTCATTAAAGGCGTAACAGAGATCACCAAGCTGGTTAGGGGCCTGATACTGGATCGAAAAATTCAGATCCTGCTGGCAAATCTTCTCCACTGCCGCCATCAATTCACCGACGGGTTGGCTAATCTTGCGCTCCAGCCGCCAGGCGAAAAATAAACAGGCCCCAAGCAATGCGCTAAAAGGCAAGGCAATGAGTACAAGTACAGCCAGATATTGCAGGAAGCGATTATGACTAAAGATCGAGGTATATTGAACGCTCAGGGCGATCAGGAGGATGCCTAGCAATTCAAGGCCAGCGGTAATGATAAAAGCGAGCGCTAAAATACCCAGGAAATACCAGATAAACAGGCGCCTGAAGCCAGAGTGGCGAGGACGCGCCGCAAATCCTTTTATACTGATGTGTTGAGATCCCATTTATATCCTACTCCCCAGACCGTACCGATATACTCGGTGTGCGGGTCAAGTTGTGCCAGCTTCCTGCGCAGGCGTTTGATATGTTCTGTGACGGTATCCGTATTGCCCAATGCATCCATGCCCCAGATACGCTCGTAGAGGAGGTCGCGCGAGAAAACCTGGTGAGGATGCAAGACCAGCAACTGAATAAGCTCGAACTCCTTGCGGGTCAACGCCAGTGGCTCGCCAGCATAGTGTACCTCGTAGGCACTCAGATCAATCACCAGCTGTCCATAGCGTAGCGATCTACTTTGGGATGCTTTTTGTTGCTCGCGACGTTGGCGGCGTAAGTGGGCCTCAACGCGCGCAACCAGTTCTCTAATGCTGAATGGCTTCATCACATAGTCATCCGCGCCAGCACTAAAGCCCTGAATCTTATCGACATCGCTTTGTCTGGCACTGAGAAAGAGAATGGGAATATCCCGCTCTGCGCGCAACTGCCGGCAGACCGCGAAGCCATCACAACCGGGCAACATAATATCAAGGATGATCAGGTCCGGAGCATATTTGTGTGCCAACTGTAGCGCCTGCTCACCATCAAAGGCAGTATAAACGACATAGCCCTCATCCTCCAGGGCATCGCTTACAAATTGAATGATTTGATCTTCATCATCTACAACAAGAATCGTGTTGCCTGTTTCATTCTTTGCCACCGACACTGGCTAAACCTTTCTAATCTGCTACTGCTTTGCCTTTACCATAAACCACGGCACAGCATATCTACATTACCAGCAAGCATAGCGACAAAAAATAAACAATTTCAAAACTTTCCTTAAACCATCCCAAAGACTTTTTTAGTTTAGCTTCTGTTGATAAATGCAGTTTAGGATAAGGATGGTTGTAGCAATACTTTGCTTCAGAAAAAATGATCATGGAGAAATACATGTTTATTGATCGATTATATTATGAATGGAAACTGCATTGGAAGCCCCTGCTGCTTGCTCCGGTAGTATTGATGCTGGCCTGCATGCTTTTTGCACTGCTGCAGTCAAGCTGGAAAGAAAATATCGGTCGTACCTATCTGGGTTTTGCAGAAGTCTTTTTACCGCTGGCCGCCGGGGTTATCGCGGGCTCCATCGTTGTGCGTGAACCAGCGCTCGAATTGCACCTCACGGTCGCGCAAGCCTATCGAAAAACAGTGCTGCAACGCATGTTATTACTCATACTGGCTTACGCATGTGTCTGCTGCTTATTGATCAGCAGCATGTCGCTCCAGCACTTCTGGTTTTTGCCCAGGTACCTGCTGGCCTGGCCCCTGGTCGCGCAATGGTTTATCTCCCAACTGATCTGGCTGGCCCTTTGACCTGGTTTGTGGGTGCAGGCATGTGCATCGCCATTATCACCATCAACAGCGTCGTTAATGGAGCGATCCTGGCCGCTCTCTGGCTAATTGAGCTCCTCTACTGGGGACCTTTTCATGACAATGGTTGGCTCAGAGCGTTCTATATGTTTCCGACCGTCATGTGGATTTATCAAGGCGATACTGTTTCCCTGCCAGCCTGGTATTTTCAGCTCGTCTGGCTCATACCACATCTTGAACAACTCGCTATGGCCTTCCTCCTATTGCTGGCTGGCTGGTTTTTACTGCAGCATACAGAACATCTTTTGAAAGGAACAACGACCGAATGAGTTCAGCACAGGCTCAATTTTTCGGCATTTGCCGCTATGAATTTTCGATGCAGCTACGTCGTCCTTCGCTCTGGATCTTTTTCGGGTTGCTGGCGACCTATGGCTACTTTGTCATGGGAGGAGGACCGAGTCTCTTTGCGACCACACAGCAGGAACTGGCCACGCATTCATTGATCTACACTGTTGTAGACTCGGTGGCCAGTGGAGAATTACTGTTGCCCCTCTGTGTAGGATGTTTGCTGGCAGATCGGCTGGTGCGGGATCGACGCGTTAAAGTGGATGAGCTCTTCAATACCATGCGGGCTCCCGTGCAGCGTCGTTTATGGGGAAAATATGTCGGCTCGCTGGCGGCTACCCTGGTGCCGCTACTGATAGTCTTTAGCTTTTTTCAGGGTCATATCCTGGTCGCATCCCATAATGTGCTGGTCATACCATTGTTCATAGGTGCTTTTCTGCTGGTGGCCCTGCCAGGCATCTTATTTGTCACTGCCTTCTCCCTGGCCTGCCCGATGGTCATGCCGCTGCCACTCTATCAATTTCTCTTCGCCGGCTACTGGCTGTGGGGCAATCTGTTTCTCAAGCAGCAGGTACTACCAACCCTGAGTCGTACTATCCTCACACCCTCAGGCGCACTGATTGCCAACGGCTTCTTTGGTGTCAACACCGACCTGCTCGGGATCACCCCTCCTTTAGCAGCGGTCGCCAGCATGATTGTGTTGGTAAGTATTGCCGCGCTGGTGATGTTGCTACTGGGACGCTGGCTGAAATGGCAACAATGGCATTAAAACGATGGCCGCAAATCTATTGAAAAGGACATTAAAGGCATGAATATCATCATTGAGAATATGACCAAAACCTATCGTGGTAAGGTCCAGGCTTTGCAAGGCGTGAATCTGGAGATCCCGCATGGAATGTATGGACTACTAGGGCCAAATGGGGCAGGAAAGACAACCTTTATGCGCATCCTGGCTGGCATTCTGCGTCCATCCAGCGGCAGCATGCGTATCGGTGAGATTGATGTGACCACAGAAGAAGGTCGCACACAGGTAAAGCAGATATTGGGATATCTGCCGCAGGATCTAGGCATGTATCCCGATTTATCCGCACGTGAATTCCTGGACTACATCGGCATCCTCAAAGGGTTACAAGACCGCAAGGCGCGCAAACAGCGCGTTGAGGAGTTGCTGGAGATGGTAGCACTGACCTCGGTCGCGCAGCGCAAACTAAAAACCTTCTCCGGCGGCATGAAACGCCGGGTCGGAATCGCCCAGGCCCTCCTCAACGATCCCCAACTCCTGATTGTCGACGAGCCTACGGCTGGCCTGGACCCGGAAGAGCGTATCCGTTTCCGCAACCTGCTCTCCAATCTGGGTGATAGGCGTACCGTCTTGCTCTCCACCCATATCGTGGAAGATATCGCCCAGACCTGCCAGCACCTGGCGATTTTACGCCAGGGTCAGGTCACCTTTCAAGGGACAATTGCCCAGATGTTGCAGCAGGCGCGTGGCTCGGTCTGGTTGGTCACGACCCCGCCAGGCTTCAGATTTCAAGGCGCGGCTGAGGTTGTTTCCACCATCAACATGGGTAGCGCGATGCAATATCGCATAGTGGGTGACCGTCCGCCACAAACAAGGGACGTATCTGTGGTTGCCGTAGAGCCTGGCCTCGAAGACAGCTATCTCTGGTTAATGCGCGGGCAGCAAGAAACAGGATTAAAAACATTGCCGCATTAGTGACTGACTCAATTCATATGGGACCCAGGCTAAAAGCTACACCATTCCTTACATGCGTGCGCCCAATACCGTTGAGATAAGAAAAGCTCAAACATGGTGATTGCTATCGGACGACAAGCCCTCTCCCTTTCCTTGAGCATCCAGGCAACAAGAAAAGAGATGTCATAGGTTCGGGCCTCAGCGCCCGATTGCCCACCGGTAGTGGGGCCCGGTCTCCTCGCCGCTCGGTCTCTCGTCACCGCTACCTCGACCCACGCGGTGCCCAAACGCATGGTCCGTGTTTGGGCACCGCGTGAAGGAAGGGCAAATACCACGGGGTGCTTGAGTGCTGGGATACCGGGCCGCCCTACCGGGGCGGCAATCGGGCGCTGAGGCCCGAACCTATGAGCATCGTCTTTCTTGTCGCTTTTTCGTACAGGAAGGGAAAAGGGGGAGCAAGCTCCAATCCCATGTTCGAGCTCAAATTCTTCGTATCTAAACGGTATTGTGCGTGCGCATACGTGCCCGACCTGTTTTTATGGTATGGGAAAAAAGTGCGCACGACGCACTTTTTTCCCATACCATAAAAACAAGAATAAGTAGTTCTAATACATGGGGTAGAATAAGAAAGGAAGAGAAAGATATTTATCAGGAAGGGAAAAAACCATGGCGACAGTGCGTGAAGAGACCTTTCGTTTGTTACGTCAGCTTGGGCTTACAACTATTTTTGGCAATCCAGGTTCAACTGAATTGCCATTTCTGCGCGATTATCCAGAGGATTTTCAATATGTGCTGGGGTTACAGGAGGCGGCGGTGGTAGGGATGGCCGATGGGTATGCACAGGCCAGCGGCCACGCGGCACTGGTCAATCTACATACCGCGCCCGGTGTAGGTAATGCTATGGGCAATATCGTGACCGCATTTCATAATCGTAGCCCTTTGATTATCACGGCAGGTCAGCAGACGCGTGAGATGATGGCTCTGGAGCCGCTGCTCTTTGCTCGTGATGCTATCGAGCTACCCAAACCATATGTTAAATGGAGCCATGAGCCTGCGCGGGCGCAAGATGTGCCAGCTGCCATTGTTCGTGCCTATCATATGGCCACCCAGCAGCCGCGAGGCCCGGTCTTTCTTTCCATTCCGATGGATGACTGGGATGCGGAGGTGGAACCGCTGGACCTTCATGAGGTCGCGCAGCGCATCGCACCCGATCCTATTGCCCTGCAGGAGATTGCAAAGCAGTTGCAAGCCAGCCAGAAACTGGCGCTGGTCGTTGGGGCCGAGGCCGATCGAGATGGAGCCTGGGAGCAGATGATCGCGCTGGCCGAACGCACCAACGCCGCAGTCTGGCGCGCACCGTTATCAGGCCGCGTGGGTTTTCCGGATAAGCATCCTTTCTTCCAAGGTGATCTGCCACCAGCGGCTAAACTGGCATCTGAAAAACTGGCTGGCTATGATACCGTACTGGTCGTAGGGGCACCAGTCTTCCACTATTATCCCTATGTGCCAGGTCCCATCGTGAAAGAAGGCACCACCGTCATTCATATCACCAACGATCCAGAAGAGGCCGCCCGCACCCGGGTGGGTCGTAGCCTGGTGGGACACATCGCCTTAACGGTCGAGCAGTTATTGCCACTACTGACGCGTTCCGAGAGGGCAAAGCCCGAGCCACTGCGCGCGCCCGAAGTACCGGCGGCCCAGACACCGATCCTACCAGCTTTTCTTATGCACACTCTGAGTCAGATCTTGCCCGAGGATGCCGTTGTCCTCGACGAATCCCCATCCACCAGCGGCATCCTGCGCAGGTATATCAAGGCCAGCAGTCCCGGAAGCTTCTATCTGACCGGGAGTGGTGGACTGGGCTATGCTATGCCGGCAGCCATTGGCGTCAAGATGGCCCTGCCCGAGCGCACAGTGGCTTGCGTAATTGGCGATGGCTCCAGCATGTACTCGATCCAGGCACTGTGGACCGCTGCGCAACTGCGGCTCCCTGTTCTCTTTGTCGTATTACGTAACGAAACTTATGCCATCCTCAAAGCCTTTGCGCGTTTTGAGCAGGTCGGTGAAAAGGTTCCAGGGCTGGACCTGCCTGGCATCGATATCTTGCAGATTGCCCGGGGGTTTGGCTGTGAAACTCAACGTGTCGAGCATCCCCAGGATCTGGCACCTGCGATCCAGAAACACTTGCAGGCAGGACGACCCACCGTGCTCGAAGTGCTCGTAGATAAAAAAGGCTCCTCGCTCATTTAAAAACCATCCCTGAGCGAAAAGCAATAATAATAATAATGCTATGCAGGATCGATCAGGTGCATAGCATTATTATTATTGATTTTTCTGGCTGGTAGGAATTAAACTGGAGGAAAGCCTCGCACGTACAATTCGTGTTTATTGTTGCTGTTTTTGATTTAGGAAGGTAAAAAACCTAATGCTCGATATGCAAAGCGCAACATTCGTTCCTGAGACATGATTCTATCATCCGCTGAACGGAAGCCGTGACCCGCGTCAAACCAGAGAATCTCGATATATTTGCCTTGTGCGCGCATCAGTTCTTCATAGACCTCAATCTGGCGAGCGGGACAGCGAGTATCGTTGCGACCCTGGATAAGTAGAACCGGAGCGGTCACGTGTTCAACGTAGGTGATTGGAGAGCTTTTCTTGTACTGGTCTGGCTTTTCGTCGGGGGTACCGCGGAAGAGGCCTGCAAGATAGCCCTTGTGTTTATCCGACGAGTACTTATATTGCACCAGGCGATCGGCAACGGCGATGCCACCCATACCACCTGCCCAGAGATTCGGGTACTTTCCCAGCGCCTGCAGTGTCAGATACCCCCATAGGACCGGCCAGTAAGGAAAACCTGGTCTGGCCGAGCAATGCCCTGCTCAATCAGCCACGTACGTGCGCCAACCATGTCTTCAACCTCTAGATCGCCTGGATTGCCCCAGATCTGCTCTAAAAACTGCTTGCCAAAGGTTGTCGAACCTCGATAATTAATCGAGGCAAACGCAAAGCCATGGTCCACCCACGATTGACACACTGCATCAAATCGCTCAACTGTGACGGCATTCGGTCCACCATGCGTTTCCAGGATAGTTGGAAATGGACCCTCGCCTTCCGGCACACAGAGCCATCCCTGAATCGTCTCGCCATCCGTGGATGGGAACGTAAACGATTTCCATGGCTGCCCCTCCGGAACAGTATCAGCCGCGATCAATATATGTTTCTGCTGCCCTGTCCTTTCATCCAGTTCAATGATGCAGGCGGCATGATTAGCATTCTGCCAGGTTGTCAGGATGGTGTCATCAGGTCCAAAATGGGTCTGTGTATAAGTACCGCTCGGATGCTGAAGTGCATGCAAAGCGCCGCTTTCCAGATTATAGATATAGAGGCGCTGCACCGCTTGTCGAAACTGGCAGAGCAGGAGTCGCTTGCCATCACTGGACCAGTCCAACGGCTTGATCTCACCCTCCAGTTCATCCAGGGGCAGATTATAACGTTCACCTGTACAAGGATTCCAGAGCAGGGGGCGCATATTACCACTGCGATTGCTGGTCGCCAGCACACGCAGATCGCCAGCCACAGGAGAAAAAGTGAATAGATCCAGGCTAGCCCCAGGACCATCTTCCAACTCGCCGATGCGTTCGCCGCTTCTGACATCGAATGCTATCAGGGTATATTGAAGTGTTCCCGTGCTCTCTGTCGAAGCAATGACTGCCACTTCTCCATCATATGAAAGTACCGGGCTCATCGCCAACTTCGGGTTACTATACAGTAGGTGTGGTTCTCCGATAGGGTCTTTCTCTCCCACCTCAATGCAATAAAGATGATAGGCATTCGAGTGGGCCACAACCCCACCAAGTACACGACTTGACCCACTGATCGTCAATCCATAGAGCGTAGACTCCTGCGATACAACATATGGCGGAAGATTTGGCGTAAGATCTACGGGATTACCACCTTCGTAGGGGATGCGTAAAAAATGTCCCGTTTCGTTTCCTCCCTGGTCTTCTAGATAATATAGATACTGTCCATCAGGAGAAAGAACGACTTCAAACAGTCCATCGGGTTTGTGGGTTAACTGTGTCATCGTATTTGTAGAGACATCCCAACTGTATATCTGAAAAACATGATTAGCCTGATTGCTGATCACAATACCCCGTCCGGGATTCTCCCTTGCTATACGGGCGCTAAATATTATAGACGCGTTAAACCGCTGTTTCCAGGGAGCTGTTTCGTCAAGGAGAGGTTCTTTGAGCATAACATCCTCTAATATCTATCATGAATTAAACAAAAGAAGCTACATAATTTTACAACTGGCGCAACATATACGCCAGTCCGGAGATTTTTTAAGGGCTTTTTCATGTTCCTCTTTGGCGCCTGCGGCGCCGGGTTGGGAGGGTGGAGTGTGGTGTGGTAAGTGGCCGCGGCCACTCACCACACCACACTCCACACCTGAAATAATGCCCATCGTATCGCTGGCTCGCGACCTCCCTGCGATCTCTAGACGAATAGTAAAAAGCCCTGGAATACATGTTGTATCCTTGACATGGAGATAGCTGTTAATGTATTGTATATTTGGGACGTACGATTATTGCCGTACGTTGGGGAATGCCAGTACGATAGGTGTAGGATGAGCTCAGAACAAGATAAGTATGCTGACACCACTCTGGTGGATGGTGAGGCAATCGTGATGCCTGAACTGCCCGCTACGCTTACGGTTAATAGCGCGCAACAATTTAAAGCCTTCGGGGATACGACCCGTATGAGTATTTTAGATCTCATCAAATATGAGCCGTTGACGGCCAAGCAGATTGGTGCGCGCCTGAAGATTCCAGCCGGGACCATCGGGCACCATCTACAGGTATTGGAGGCCGCCGGGCTGGCCCAGGTTGTCGCGCGCCGGTTAGTGCATGGGATCACGGCCAAGTATTATACGCGCACCGCTCGCCTGTTTATCTTTGATTTCCCGCCAGAAGTCGCTTCAGGTATGGAGCGGACGCTGAATTTCCTGACCCAGGCGCGTGCACAGCTAGTAGATACGCTGGCTGCAGATGCCCAGGATGTATTTTGCCATACAGGATTTCCGCATGCACGTTTGTCGCGTGAGCGAGTAGAAGAGTTTAATCGGCGTTTGTTTGAGCTAGCGTATGATTTTGCTACCGCTGAGCCCGATCCAGATGGGCAGGTCTATGGATTATCGATCGCGCTCTTTCAGTCACCCCCTTACTTGCAAAATCTAAAGCCGGGTGAGGAGCAGCAGGACATAGACATACCAGACTAGATTTGTTGAATTGAATTGGTAGACAGATAACTTGAAGAAGGCATAGGAGGCCTGCATGACCGTTCAACAGGATGAGAAACTTGTATCTGTAAAAAAGCCAAATTGGGACTTCTGGAAATATTGGACCGGACAGACCATCTCAAATCTAGGTAGTTCGGTAACAATGTTTGCATTACCCCTGCTAGTCTATACTATTTCAGGCTCTGCGCTCAGCCTGGGCATCTCTTCTGCGGCCAATATGCTGCCATATCTGCTGTTTGGTCTGCTTCTGGGAGCCTGGGCAGATCGCGTAGACCGTAAGCGATTGATGATCTTTGTTGATATAGCGCGTGCCGTCGTGATCTCGACTATTCCGCTCGCGGCAGCATTTGGCCTGCTCTCGGTATGGTGGATATACGCGGTAGGATTTGTGAGCTCGACCTTGAGCATCTGTTTTGATGCCGGTGAGTTCGCAGCCATTCCCAGCCTGGTAGATCAGAGTGATCTGGTAACAGCCAATGGGCGCATACAGGCAAGCTATTCAGCGGCCAGTATCCTGGGTCCAGTCCTGGCAGGTATCCTGGTTGCTTTTGTGCCGCTGGTCGGGCTCATATTCCTCGATGCCTTCTCCTTTTTATTGTCGGCTCTTTCAATTGCACTGGTTGCCATCAGTTTCAACAGTCAGCGCGAAGAAGCATCGGAGCGCAAACACATCGCACGCGATGTCATCGAAGGCTTACGCTATGTCTGGGGGCATCCAGTCTTGCGAAACATTTCCCTGATGATGGCGCTGGTGAACTTTGTGTCAGCCACCCAGGGAGCACAGCTAGTCCTGTTTGCCAAAGAACGTCTGCACGCTAGCGATACCCAGGTCGGCTTCCTCTATACCGCGGGCAGTGTTGGTGTGGTTGTGCTGGCCTTGCTAGCTGGCAGATTACGGAAACGCTGGCCCTTCAGCAAGGTCGCGCTGATCGCCTTGATGTGCGATGGTCTATTTATCTTTGCCCTATCCTTCACACGCTGGTTCTGGCTGGCGCTGATATTTGTCGGCTTGTTACAGGGATGCGGTATACTCTTCAACATCAACACCGGAAGTTTACGCCAGGCCATTGTCCCTAACCACATGCTAGGACGAGTAATGAGCATTGCAAGCGTACTGGCATGGTCTGCCATTCCGCTTGGGGCCCTGTTAGGTGGAGTGATTATCAACCAGACCCACAACGTGATGCTCGTGTATAGTGTTGCCGGCCTGCTGGTAATGTTAATTCCCCTCTGCTTCTTCTTCACCCCCCTCGGACACGCAGAGCGCTACCTCCCTCAGCATATAAGCGAATGAGCGGGCCTCCTCTGAGGCGTCCGAGCTCTTTTTGTACTTAAGGCATGGTCCAAAATAAGCCTGAACCATGCCTTAAGTAATTATGTTTAATAAACATCGGAGGTACAAAATATGGGCCGCCGCCCATATTTTGTACCTCCGATAAACAAGTCCGAGCGCATCCGCGCTCGTACGCAAGAGAGCAATATGAAATATATCTCATTGCAAAAGTAATTTCAGATTGTTTCAAATAAGTATATTTTATGTGGGTTTGATTCGTATAAAGAAGAGAATAGTAAACCTTTACCCTTGAGGATCTGAGCGAGTATGGGCTATAATCAAGCGGGGCAGTCAAAAGGATGTGAGATTGTGAGAACGTGTGGGGATGGATCTGATGGGGGTCACAAGGACGTATTGTTGTATGTAAGTATTTGGATAAAAGCATGATCTTTTATGAAAGAGGATGTGTATGAAGTATGGTATTTCTCTTCCCAATGGCTGGAAGATGAGTTTGGTGGATGTCAAAGATCCCGTCGATGCTTATGAGACGATGACCAATGTAGCGAAAGCTGCCGATGAGACAGGCTTTGAATCGGTCTGGTTAGTTGATCACTTTCATACCGTTCCAAAACCCACCCAGGAAGTGACCTTTGAATGCATGATGTCCCTGGCCGCTCTGGCTCGCGATACAAAGCGTGTGCGCATTGGTCAGATCGTTGCCTGTAACAGTTATCGCAATCCTGCCCTGCTGGCAAAGATGGCCAGTACCCTGGATGTCTTGAGCCATGGTCGTCTGAACTTTGGCATCGGAGCAGGCTGGTATGAGCATGAGTATCGCGCCTACGGCTATCCTTTCCCGGATGCACCAGAGCGCCTGAAAATGTTGCGCGAAGCATTGCAGGTTATTCATGCCATGTGGGAGCAAGAAGAGGCGACCTTTGAAGGTAAATATTACCAGATCAGGGGCGCTATCAACCAACCAAAGGGCGTGCAGAAACCTCACATTCCGATTCTGATCGGTGGTGGTGGTGAGAAGGTAACGCTAAAACTGGTCGCCCAGTATGGTGATGCCTGTAACGTAGGTGGAGATCGCCAGACGCTGCAGCATAAACTGGACGTGTTGAAGCAACATTGTGAGACCGTTGGCCGTGATTTCAGCAGCATCCACTGCACGACTGGCGCCTATTGCTCGATTGCTGATACCGACGCAGAGGCCCTGGCCCTGGTTCCAGAAGGTGCTCGCAACGGACTCCACGAACTTTCACTGGTGGGTAGTCCAGAAACGATTCGCCAGCGCATCGCCATTCTCGAAGAAATGGGCATCCATGAAATCATCATTGATTTCCCCAGCTCAACCGATCTGACTCCCCTCTATCGCTTTGCCAAAGAATTTATTGCCTAGCAACATAGGCATATCTGTATGTATTATGCTGCTAGTAAAATCATAAGATAGAGCCAAGCAAATGGAACGCTTGAACATCGTAAACAACGATGTTCAAGCGTTCCTCTTTGTTTTGATGAAAGCATAGAATATTCATCTGGATGAGGTTAACACTCAGCTTTTGTATATGGGTATTAAGAGCATGAATGGATGATAGACATTGACAAAGGTGCATATTATCCCTTACAATTAATTCAATCACTGATTGAATTAATTGTAAGGGATAATATGGTCAGAGCCGTCAAACCTGTTGATCGTAAGGTTATGCGTGAAGCCAATCAGAGCACATTGCTGAACCTGATTCGTCTGCACGCGCCTGTTTCTCGTAGCCAGCTGGTAACCCTATCGGGTCTGAGTACTGGAACTGTTGTAGGTATTACCGCGGATTTGCTCAAGGAGCAGTTTGTAATTGAACAGGGGACTGCCGCTTCAAGCGTGGGACGCAAAGCTGGACTTCTGGACTTGCATCCCGAAGGCGCGTATGTCATTGGATTGAGCCTGGTCGAGGCGGATATCATTGCACTTGCGCTCCTCAATCTGAGCGGTGAAGTCGTTTACAGCGCGAACTGGCATGCTGACCTGCGTGATCAGAACCAGGTGGTTACCAGGATCTCGCAAGGCGTGACTGACTTTCTTCTTACATGTAATGTTTCTCGCAGCAGAATACTAGGTCTAGGTTGTGGTTTGCCTGGATATGTCAATGCAGATACGGGGAGCAGTATCGACAACTGGATTCACGATTGGCACCAACTGGATGTGGCACAACCCTTGTCGCAACAATTACAGATGCCTGTATATACCGATAACATCATGAACTGCCTGGGATGCTATGAGAAGTTATTTGGACGCGGCAAACAGTATCAGCATTTTCTAGTAGTCACGCTAGGTCGTGGAGTTGGGATGGCGATGGTGATGAATGGGGAAGTGTATCGTGGGGCACACGGAGGTGGGGGAGAGCTAGGGCATGTGCCATGTATTCCTGGAGGTCGTCAATGTACCTGCGGTAATCGTGGCTGCCTGGAGGCCTACATCTCTGACAATGGCTTGCTGATGTCGTATCGCGAACTATTCCAGACAGAATCGATAGATACTGATGAATTAACGCTTGCGCAGATCCATGATCGTGCCCAACCAGATGATGATGGCAGGTTAGCTGGGATCTTTATGCAGGCTGGTAAGTTGTTAGGCATCAGCCTGGCAACCATGGTGAATGTTTTCAATCCCGAATGTATTATTCTTACCGGTGTAAATATGGATAGTTACCCGCTCATGTTCGAGGTCATGCATAGCGCATTGCGCGCACATATATTTTCAAGTCTGGGGGAGAAACTATCAATCGTGATCGAAGCAGTAGCAGAAACCCGCTGGGCACAAGGCGCTGGTTGTCTGGTCTTACGCCAGGTCTTTGGCTCACCTTTTCTATTAGCTGATAATACCCATTAATTCTATTTTTGTACGTATTAAAAACTGAGAGAAAGGAAGAAATTAATCATCTAACGTAAAACGCAAATGGTCATAGTAAGCAAGTTGTTTAACAAGGAAGGCAGCCATGTAATGAAACATAGCTGTACCTTGCAATCTTTTCCAGGGAAGGACAAGATCATGTATCTACATCAGAACCTTTTGCGCCTCATCGCCGTCGTTTTGTGTGCATTTTTCATAACTGGCATCTTGTTTATTGCTCCAGATCATGCCACTGCTGCTCATGCCAGCAGCCAGATCATACACAGGCCATCCACAATCAGCAATGGTGTGGGTCAGAAACCGTATATGGGTTGGAGTAGTTGGAGTCTGGAATCTACTAATTATAGTGGCTATAACACCATCTGGCTCAACGCCGCTCATGTCAAGGCTCAATCGGATGTTATGCATCAGAAACTGCAATCCCATGGCTACCAGGATATCAATATTGATGCAGGCTGGTGGATGGATAGCAATTGGAAGACTGAATTTGATAGTTATGGGCGACCCAGTCCAGATGCCAGTCGTTTTCCCGCAGGCATTTCGGATATCGCTACCTATGTGCATAACAATGGTCAAAAGCTTGGTATCTATTATAATCCCGGCATGGATGTCCAGGTTTACAATCAAAATTATCCTATTTATGGCACAAGCTGCCACGCGCAAGATATTGTGGTGAAGCCGCTCACCAAAACTGATGGCTGGCTAGGGAACTACGCGATTGATTATACAAATCCCTGTGCTCAGGCCTACATCAACTCGATTGCCAACCAGTTTGCCTCCTGGGGCGTTGATTTTCTAAAACTGGACGGCGTCACACCCGGTTCCGATCAGAGCGTTAACTCATCTGATAATCGCCCCGACGTCCAGGCATGGTCTCTGGCACTTCAACAGAGTGGGCGTGCAATCTGGTTAGAGCTTTCCTGGTCTTTAGATCATAATTATCTCAGTACCTGGCAACAATATGCCAATGGTTGGCGTATCGATACTGATGTTGAGTGCTATTGTAGCTCGTTGGTGACCTGGAATAAATCAATCAAAGCACGCTTCAATGATGTTGTCCCCTGGATCAATAGTGCCGGCCCTGGAAGCTGGAATGACCTGGACTCACTGGACATTGGCAGTGGAACGATGGATGGCATCTCGCAGGATGAGCGTCAGACATATATGACCTTATGGGCGATTGAGTCTGCGCCACTCTATACAGGAGATGATCTCACCCAAGTGGATAGTTATGGCACCTCATTACTGACCAATGACGAAGTGATCGCGGTCGACCAGTCTGGTCATGCAGCGCATCCGGTTTCGCAAGCCTCCAACCAGCAGGTCTGGTTCGCTAATAATACTGATGGCAGTTACACCGTTGCTCTCTTCAATCTTGACAGCTCCAGCGCGACCGTTACTGCTAACTGGAGCGAGCTGGGTTTTAGTGGTAGTGCCACAGTACGTGATCTGTGGAGCCATAGCGAACTGGGTAGCTTCAATAATAATTTTAGCGCTACGCTTGGCGCGCATGCCTCCCGTCTGTTAAGGATCATCCCTGGTAATACCAGCACACTGTCCTATGAAGCTGAGTCCGCCGATAATTCAATTGGCGGAGGAGCCAGTGTTGTTAGTTGTAGCGCCTGTTCTGGTGGCCAGAAAGTCGGCAATATTGGGAGCGGTGCATATGTGCAGTTGAACAACATCTACGCAAACAGTGCTGGCACTGCAACCATCAGTGTATATTACATCGATGGAGATACAGGCAGGTCCGCGCAACTGAGCGTGAATGGGGGCTCGGCAACAACCTTGAATTTCCATGGCACTAACAATAACAATTGGGACACTGTTCAGAGTATGAATATAGCGGTCAGCTTGCATGTAGGAAGCAATAGCATTAAAATCTTCAGCTCATCTGGCTGGGCGCCTGACATTGATCGGATTGTAGTGAGTACGGGCGCTGTCTCTTATGAGGCCGAAGCGTCCGGCAATACTCTTGGTGGTAGCGCCAGTGTAGTTAATTGTAGTGCCTGCTCAGGTGGACATAAAATAGGAAACATTGGCAATGGTGCATATGTGCAGGTGAATAACGTCCATGCGAACAGTGCCGGCGACTATACCCTGACTCTGTATTATATAGATGGAGATACAGGTAGATCTGGCCAGCTTAGCGTGAACGGCACCGTTGCATCGACTATCAACTTCCATGGTACTAATGATAACAACTGGAATTATGTCCAGGCCATAACTACTACCGTTACCTTGAACGCTGGTACTAACACCATCAGTTTAGCCAGTCCCTCCGGCTGGACCGTAGATCTCGACCGCATCGTTGTCTAGATGCGCTGGTTTAATCCTGAAAGAAATGGGGATGTCGCTGTACAAGTAATCACAGCGGCATCCCCGTTTCTTGTGATCATGTGCTGTCAAGCACAAAATATCCGCAGCGACTTATTGCTGCATTGTGCATTATGCCTCCATGGCTATTAATCCAACGTTCTTTAAATGGATTAGACATGTTGTTGCTAGGATCTGCTCTGAGGATATAGGGAAAAGCTGAGGGGCTGTTGTGTTTGCTGAGAGGAGTAGGTTATGGGCCTTATCACGACATCTACACATATATTTTATTGTTTAACCGAGGGCACAGAGATGCGCGAGGAGGGCGACAACCTGGTTGTCCACTCGCCTTTCTTCCAGATTACTATTTCTCGCCTCAGTCCTGGACTTCATGACGTACTGAGGAGGCTTGAACATACACCATGTTCCATGCAATGGATCAATGAAGCTATTTATGCTGCCCATGAGGAGAGCCAGCTGACTACTTTTTATCGTTATATCTCCAGTCTGCTGCGCCATCAGATGGTCCATATATGTGTGGGAAGAACGGCTGATACCATGCCACTGGCGAGCCTATATCCCATGTCAATCTCCTTCCAGCATCAGTGGATAAACATTAAGGTTGAGCAAGTATATCGGATGTCGCGTTTTGCTTATCTGCACCGGGGTGAGGATGGATTGCAGTATCTGGAATCGCCACTCGCGCATGCCTGTATCCAATTGCATGCTCCACTTGTTGCTACCCTGGTTTATCAGCTTGGTACAGCCATGACTCCACCCGAACTGGCTCGGGCCCTGGGAGAAGAGGAGCTCGACCTTGTGGCAAGTATAGTCGCACTGCTGCTGATGGGCAACTTCGCGGCCGCCACCAGGGATGATGGTCGACTCGGGGAAGATAGTAACGAAGCTTTACGGCAATGGGAATTTCACGATCTGTTATTTCACAGCCGCAGCCGGGTAGGTAGACATAATAATATGGTGGGTGGAACCTATCGTTTTCTACATCAGATTCAACCCCAACCAGTCGTGAAGCAGTCCCAATGGCCAGTCACGCTACAATTGCCACAACCAGATATGGCGCGTATCTGTAGTGTAGATCCCCCTTTTGCGACCGTGATGGAGGAGCGCTGCTCTATACGCACATATGATAAGCAGCCGATTACGCTTGACCAACTCAGCGAGTTCCTCTATCGTGTTGCGCGCGTCAAAGCAACCTATATATATGGAGAGGGTAGTGAACTGTCAAAAAGACCTTACCCCGGTGGGGGCGCCAGTTATGAAATCGAATTTTACCTGACAATTGATCATTGCGCAGGCCTTCCTCCAGGACTCTACTGGTATGATCCATTAAAGCATGCCCTGGCCTTGATCCGAGAGACAGATCAGGATACCGAAAGGTTGTTGATCGATGCCTGCCAATCGATGGGGGACTGTGATCAGCTGCAAGTATTAATTACGCTGGCCGCCCGTTTTCAAAGGGTTTCATGGAAATATCAAAGTATAGCCTATGCCTTGATACTGAAAGATGTTGGAGTGCTTTATGACACCATGTACCTGGTGGCCACCGCTATGCAACTGGCTCCTTGCGCACTGGGCGCCGGTGACGCGGATCTATTCTCAAAATTAATCGGATCTGATTATTTCCAGGAAACTTCCGTGGGAGAGTTTACGCTGGGTAGCAAAGCGACCCTGGAATCATAGATGATAGGGTTTATGGGATGTCCCTGTATTTCAGCGCACAGGCACCAGCGCATTAAAAAAATGGATGGGGATGTGGATTGATCTCGGCCTCGGTGAGAGGGTGATCCTGGTATCCCAGTGTATAGGGTAGCTGATGCAGGCGGCTAAAGCCTGTCACACGACGATTGTGCTGTCCAAATGTCATCGGTAACATGCCGGGCATGAGTATTTTTACACAGCGCAAACCACAGGGAATATGCTCTGGCGCTGTCTGGTCGACTACGATAGTATCGATGCCTCGCTTGAGATAATACTGAATAAGTTGTGCAAGGTCATCTTTCAAATCCAACTGCTCTGGCGGCTGACGATAGAAAGTGTCAAAAGCTTCCTGAAAGGTTTGTTTGCGTTGTGTATGGCATAAGAAGTCAAGCCGATCAAAAGCTTCGGGCAAATAATAGACTAATGGATGATCATGCATTGCTTTGACCAGGCTAGAATTCTCCAGCATTTCAAGTGCTTGTGCTCTTTCGTGTTGATATGTTGCAGCAGAGAATGGCATAGAAGCTATGAGTTCCCGCAGGCCCCTGAATAAGGCTTGCTCTGGATGTGGATGTGAGCCAGCCATGGCATGGACTTTAGGCATCCCTTCACGATTCTGTTCATCTATACCCAGCAAGCAGAGGCATGGAACGGCATGATCCAGTGTCGCATTCCACACATATACTGTATAGCCAGATTGGTACTCCAGGCGTTCAACAAGTAAACGAACGGTGGGATCTGTCACTGTATGAATATCCAGGCGCGGCAGACCCGCTTGCGCATACCAGGTAAGCAGAAAGGCATCGCGCTCTACCACCTCAAGGCAGCCATGGAAGATAGCCTCTTCCAGATTATTCCCTAGAGCGCAGCCATTGGATATCTCATACACAAAGGCAGGGTTCTCTTTGGTCGGCGTAATTCCATAATAGACGCAGTGTTCCGGAACAAGGATGGGAGATTGATGTTGAAAGGAATAGCCCCAGACCCAATTAAACTCCAGGTCATGATGATAGGGTACATGTTGATTGCAATGATGGTGATTGTGTTGTTCATTGATGTCTGGACCAGGGAGCCCCAGTGTTGTTGGATCAAGTACAGGTTGAGCTTGCTGGATCAGTTGATGGTAACTCGCTTGCACCATTGAGCGCTTGCTTCTAGGATACAAGCCCGCATAACGTTCGATGCTTTCTAAAACAGAAATAACCTTACTCTGTTGAGCGCATAACGTACAGCCAGTGCCCTGGTTTGTGTCTGTTCCATCTTGCACTTCATAAAGCACCTGAGACGAAGCAATCGGAAGCTCATTATTATGCTCGACGATGAGTGAATGGACCAATCCAACCCGTTCATCAACATAGGCTGAGAAAATTTGTTCAGCGCTGGCTGATGGTGATTGTGTACGATACGTAAAAGCATCTGGCTTCAGGCATGACTGCGGCGTAATGACAGCCTGCTTCGCTGTATCGTTGGATCGTTCACCACAATCTGGGCAGGACGACAAAGGTAGAAAAGCATGTCTTTGACAATCCAGAGTTTCCAATGAGATTGTCAATAGCGCCCCGTGGGTCTGTAGTTGGTCTGGCCGCTGGAAATAGGCGCTAATTTCTTCAACTACCAGTATGGCCAGCATTTCCAGGCTGAATGATGAGAGCCAGGGTTGCGCGGTGAGCGCCATATTTTCATGGTAGAGATACTGATACACCAGTTCACGTTCCGCTTCAGCATAAGTGGCTCCGAATTTGTGTAACTCAGCGCAACTCGAACAGCCTTTTTCGTCTGGAACGACGCAGGGTCCAATAATAGCCTCGCCAAATTGGGTATACACAGGCAGCAGTGGTGTATGTGCTAGCAGGCAGCGACGATTTATCTGTTGAAGTATTTGAGGAGCCCAGGTATCGCTGCAATAGACAATCAGGCCGCAGGTTGTGAGTTGTGGGGTGCTATCCTCTGGCGTTAACGAGATAATTCGATACAGGCTCTCTTCTAGATGTTGTTGTATGCTCCTGGTGATATTTCCCTGTCCAACCAGGCCAATGGTGTGTTTTGTTTGGATGCCCAGCGAATCATTATTCATGCTACACCTCTGCTCGGCTCAAGAGAGCACGCATGATATAGGGAAAGGCTTGTGTCAGGGCCGGATCATGGTCCAGCGGCACCACAAAGGCGCGTAAATTATGGGCTTGCAAGGTGCGTATCAACCATCCCAGGCGAGCCGACCATGCTTCGGGCAATGTGTATTCTGGTATATATACCTGTTTACCACGTAAGGCCCCAGGTAAATCTGGTACGGGAACAATTGCATACTCGGGTTGCTGGAACTGTACTGATTGATACTGCTGTAAGGCTTGCTCCAGCCCATGGCTCAAAGCCAGCGCCACATCGCAATGTGTACTGTAAGCAATGACTTTTCCTTCCACACAGATAGCAAAAGTTGGAACTTGTAATGTGCCCGTTACATCGTAGACCGTAAACTGCTCTACTGCAATCTGCAAGAGCCGATAGAGATGCCTACCTTCTGCTGTCATAAGAGTGCTGGCGAGATCAACCTGTGGATATGGATGGGGTGACGCTGACAATCGTTCAATGGTGAGGTAGCGGCACCAATCTAATAATGTCAGGCAGACTGCTTCATCCCAGTTCATTCCTGATGCAATGCCACGTTGATGTACTGTTGCTCGCTTGTTATGGTGTAGCGAGTAGAAGACCTGCTCGGCAGGCACAACACATGCCTGGTTGGTATGTAGATTCAGCGCCCAGGTCCACAGTTTATTTGTTGTCTGTGCAGGTGATGGATCAACCAATTGAGCAGTTGTTATGGTGGATAATGCTTGCTGTTGTACTTGCTCAAGGGTCAGCAAGCGTCTCTGATCCACCACCTCTGCCATGTAATATTCACAGGCTTCCTGGCAAGCACGCAGCCTGGCAGATGTCGTGTTTATAGAGGCTGCTACGACAGCTAGCGGCTCTTGTGGACCAGCTATAAGCATCGGATTGGTGATCTGCACTCTATAAACCCCCAGGGGGACCTGGACAAAATCTTCTGCATCCGGTGAAGTAAAAAGTCCGAGCTTCTCGTCTGTATAACGAGCGATTGCATCAAGAAAAGCCTCAGTGTTGATTGGGGACCTGTGCTGTAAGTGCTCAACCTGCTCAAGAAATTGTTGTGCCGTTGGTAGGATTGGATGTTGGTCGGTCAGGCAATGATGATGAGAAAGAAATGAATGGCTCTTACTCTGGAACGTTGCGAGATCAATATCAATTAACTGTCCGGAAGTTTGGGGATAGCCAATGTGCGTGAAGTATTTAAAAACCTCAAAAACGAGTCTATTGGCAATTATGCTAGCCGCTGATCTGGTCAGAGAAAGGTTGGGATCAGTCAGCGTTTGCTCAGAAAATTCATAATGTGGTAGCTCTCCTGAGCGTGAGGCCAGATTGGATTGCAGGCGTCGCCAGGCGCACTCCCAGCAGGCTTCTATTTTTGGATGTACCAATGGACCAACCCAGGCATGATTATTAATCATGATAGCTGGAATAAATATTTTCTTTTGTCTGACGCATAACCTATTTAATAGCCGGGCCAGTAGTGGTCGGTCAGAAATAAGAAGAATGGTGTCATAGGTCTGCATGATATCTCGCAACTCGATCTCATCATCCCAGGACCGTACAGTTAGCAATTGCACCGTTTGTTCGGGATCGTTAGTGTAAAATAGAGCTTGTTGTCCTGCTTCGGCGTTGTTTGCCTGAGCCATAATAGCGCCAATAACCTTTATACCCCGTTGCAGGCTTGCATGTATAAGCGAAGAGAAACAGAGGCCAGAGCCAATAATAAGTAGACGCTGGTTGCGAAAATGCTCAAATCTATGGGCCGCAGAGTTTTGAAAAGATTCGATAAAAGCAAGATCTGAGGAATACGTTTCCAATTCTAATGGAGATAAGTCTCGCGTTTGATCCTGGCTTACATCTTGAAGAAAACGATGGGCACTTAATTTCTCAATGAGATTTGTAATCATTTTTTTTCTGCTGATATCTAATCCATCCGTTATCTCTTCAAGAGTGGCATGCCCATCAAGGGTAGGGACAAGATGCTCCAATAAGCGATGTAAACTTTCGCCTTTAAGCCAGAGCCCACCATGATTATTACGAAGATAGATCCCACTGCGTATCGGGATGTAGCAGGTCTCGGACTTAAATTTTGGTTGCATATTCTATACCAACCTATCTACGACTTTTCGTAAGATGCAAAATTTTCTCTACAGCGAAGGAATAAAGGGGGTTGTAACCAGGAGGATAAAGATATCTCTATCAAGTTGTATCTTATGCAGGGTATTGATAGTGATCTCTTCTCCTCCGTTTGAGTCCAACATTACAATTGAGTCACTGACTACATATGTTGCCAATTACAATGCCGATCCACCATTAACTTGAGATTAGCCACCACAACCACAGCCACCACGACAGCCACGATGACCACATTCACCACGATGACCACAGTCGCGATGACCACAGTCGCGATGACCACAGTCGCGATGACCACAGTCACGATGACCACAGTCGCGATGACCACAGTCGCGATGACCACAGTCACGATGACCACAGTCACGATGACCACACTCACCGCCCTGGATGCCAAATTCAAGGATCTCAACCTCTGCCAGGTTCTCGTCGGTCAGATCAATGAAATCGATAAATTGTTCGGAAAGCTTAATAGCTTTTTCCTGCTTGTCATGATCGTCACGATTCATGAGTGGTGCTCCTTTACGTATTGCCTGTGGTGCCGGGTATTATCTGGCCTGCCATTCATTTGGATGAGCGAAACTAGCCGCGTCCAAGCGGCGTTTCCAAATGCTTTTTACAGCCTGCCATTCATTTAGATGAGTGCCGCCGTCTGGGAGACGAAGACCGTTCATCAATAGCATGGGAACAACCACAGGCACAGCCACAGTTGCAACTGCAGCCACAACCACAGCCACAACCACAGCCACACTGCTGATTGCCCTGACCACCTTGAATGCAAAAATCAAGGATATCAATTTCTTCCAGGTTCTCGTCGGTCAGATCAATGAAATCGACAAATTCTTTAGAAAGCCTGGCAGCTTTTTCTTGTTCGTCATGAGCATCATAATTCATGGCAGATGCTCCTTTCTGTGCTGTGTTGCTTATCGGTCAGGTTGTTCCCGGCTTGTAGCAATCTCGGCAAATTTTAAGCGTCTGCTGTTGCAGATCTGATCCCTACAAAACAAACTACGCGGTTAAATGAAATGGGGGGCGTATACACAGGAGATTGAAACAGGATTGATATGTGATAAATCAAGGATGACTTATTTATAAAAATATAGTAGTAATAATGCAGATATCTGTATACACAATGACATATAAATAGGGGCAAGTCAATAGAACTGCGAATTACTCTGTATACAGGGGATGGAGAATATATACGCGATAACTGTGGGGATGGTCACATATAGATAGCGCTAATATTTCAGGCTGGGTTTGCAGCTGATAGGGCTATAGATAGTGTCTAGACTGAAAGATATTAGTAGTGACGCATATGGTTGGTGATTAAATTCTGCAAATAGTCTGCGGCCTCTTGTGCCGTCATTTCAGGATGAAGTTTGCGGATATCGAGATTGCCTTCGCTGCGACGAATCTCCCTGATATCGGCTTCGAGGTTAAGGTGGTGTTGTTCTGTTTTATGTTCTTTAGCTGGTTGTTTGTCATTATGAAATAGGTGAAAGATGCTCATTTTGTTTGTCCTTTTCTGAAATTTTTGGGGAATCTCTATTCAGTGATTAAATGTAGATCATTGCCCTCCATCTTGATATACCATCTGTGAGAATAGGCTTATCGCTATGTTTCTCTGTATGCATGCGCTGACGCGCCCGAACCTTTTATTTATTAATACGGAACAGGTGCTTTGCACCTGTTCCGTATTAATAAATAATTATATAAGTATTTTAATATAAAAGACGCGTAATTTGATTTTTTATTGAATCTGTGTCCTTTGGAGGGAAAGCGGGGTACAGGGGCGGCCGCCCCTGTACCCCGCTTTCCCTCTCTCCGTCCTTCCCTCGGAAGGACGGAGAGCTTTTTTATTTTTGTCCGTAGGTGACGTAGAATCTATATTGGGTATGGAACTGTTCCCATTCTTTGGCGAGACCTTGTAAGACGCGATCAAAGTCGCGTTCGGAGACGTTGAGCGCCTGACAGCAGGGGGCTTTTAAGCTGGGGAAGCCGGCAAGCATATCACGTGCTAGCAGATCTCCGATACGGCGCTGTTCGCCCTGTCCCCAGGCACCAACTGGGAGATCGAAGGTTTGGACTTTCACTTTGGTCAGGCCTGCGCGCTGCAACAGGGGTCCTAGCTGTTCAATAATTGTTGCATCAATGCCTCGTGACTGGCTTAGTGCTATCCACCATGACAGGAATTGTTGGGTTAGCGGGCCCGTCCGTAAGAAGGCATTGCCAGCCTCTACTAATTCTACCCAGCCCCAACACGTGTGACACGAGTAATCTCACTGATGACAAAAGGCCATTGTTTGGCTGGGATGCCTGCTACCAGTAAACGTTGATGGACAAAATCAAAGGATTGGTCGGGAAATGGGAGGCCGCTCAAAATATTGCTGGCAATAAAACGATAATTGGGGCCGATAGCTGGAAGTAGCTGTTGTAACGAATGATCCAGGTCCAGGCCGATCACCTGTGTCTTAGGATATAGCATTGCCATTTCTTGTGGCCAACGACCGGTTCCACAGCCTACATCCAGGATAGATGCAGGAGATTCACTCATCGGAGCCAGCGTATTGCCTTTAAGCACCTGACGCAATAAATAATGTTGGAAATCCAGCCTGTGTGTCTCCTGTAGATTGCGCGGAAGTAAATACATATCCCCTTCAAGTTGATTGATCGCAAATATGCCACTGGGTGACATTTGATCGTTTACAGAAGGGTCACCTGTTTGCTCACGCCGAAAAAATCTCATCATTATCGTATTCCTTCTGTTGAATGCCATTAAAAATAGCAGGTTGCTTGCGTTAATGTAAGCTGAATATTGTGTATATTCATGTAAGAATACGCGCGAATTCATCTATCAGATACAAGATGATTGTGGCTCTTCCTCTGATATTGCTGTATTTATGGTGTGTTATAGCACTAGCCTGCCTGGTTGATAAAATATCTGTTGGAGTAAAATATGGGGCTTGTAAATCCGTGTGGATGATGCGTATCTATTTATCTCTGATAGAAGATGTTGATTGCAAAGTGAGATGAGATTGTTATCTGCCCTGTCCAGGTAATACAATCGTCCTGTTTGATAGAGATCCATTTCTCTTATACAATGTGTAAGTATGCTTGAAAGGAGGGATGAGATGGGCAAACGTCAACAACGTTCGCGGCAGCAGCGGCAGAAGCTAACCTTTGCCAGCAAACACGTTTACAAATCTCACTCCGCCTGGTCAGTGCCGAATGAGAATGCATGGTGGGAGCAGTGCGAGGCGCTGATGGAGTATTTTCCCGAGGGCGTGATTGCATGTGATCGAGAAACCAGGATTATACATATTAATGCCGAGGCTCGCATGCTCTTTGAAATAACCTCGTCAGAGCATTGGATGCATGCTTATTGTGAGCAATTCTTTCAATTTTACACGATGTATGATGAGCGGCAGCAGCCTCTATTCGCACAGCCATGGTTGCGCTTGCTGATTGATAATCAGGTTTGTGTGGATGCACACGAACAACCTATCTTTTTTCGGGTCCCCTCTGGCAAGAAACGTGCAAGTATTCTCTATTGCTCGCCACTGCTCAATCACCAACAAGCGGTTATCGGCGTTATTTTTGTTTTTCACCGTATTCTGGATCGCTATCAAAAGGCCCTGCACCTACAATGTGTGTATGAAGCGATCATGAAGATCACCTCTTCCCTTGAGCACATGCCCGAGGCTATAGATCATGCATTTTCTGACGCATCTATTCTGTTATCGCCACCTGTACTATTTGTCGCGCAGCAGTTAGCTGTGGTGATTCATAATATTCTGGATTGTCAACGCGTAGCTTTGCTGGCATTCAAGCTTCCAACGGACTATATCTACTATGTAGGAGGCAGCGGCTTAACTGCTGAGCAAGAACAGTATCTGCGAGAACGGGGTGGGCGCTTACAGCTTTCAGAGTTCCTGGATGAAACTATGATCATACACCTATGTGCTAATCAGGAAGTATTAATCACCAGTGATCGCTTGCGCAGATCGCTGATCTTTCCATCTGATACTCCTATCGAAAGCCTCTTATTAGTCCCACTATTTGTGGAGCAGAGGATGGTTGGAATGATCCAGATCGTCAAGGCGCGTTTAAACAACGAATACACAGCGGAGGAGATCGCACTGGTAAAAATAGTTGCCAGGCACACTATTCTGATTATTGAATGTATCTGCTGCTTGCAAAGGGCTGAAATGCAGACGAGAGAACTTGTGCTGAATGAAGTCAAGCAACTCACCACTGATTTCCTGACCCTGGCGGCTCATGAATTGCGCACACCGCTGACAGGCATGCTGGGCAACGTTCAATTAGCCCAGCGCCGCATAGAGACCTTGATGCGCCAGTGTGTGTCTCAGTCCGTTCCCTCAGCAGAGCAGTTCGAGCGCTTGCAACAGCCGCTGGAATCGGCCGCTCAAAGCGCCAAATTGCAGCAACGCATGATCAACGACCTGGTTGACGATGCACGTATCCAGAGCAATCAGCTTACATTGAATCTAAAGCCCTGTGACCTGAAAAAGATCGTTTTAAATACAGTGGACCAGCTACGCCATGATGCTCCTGGGCGTACCATCTTTCTCAAGATGGACGACGCAATAAGGCCAGAGCTGATTGTGCGTGCTGATAGTGAACGTATCATACAGGTGCTCACCATCTACATAGAGAATTCCCTGCGCGCGACATCTATGGAACAACCTGTTACGGTACAGCTCAGGGTTGAACATAATGCGGCCCATGTTCTGGTTAATGAGCAAGGGCAAAGTCTCTCAACTGAAGAGCAAGCCCATCTTTGGGATCGTTTCTACCGCTCTAAGAACAATGCGATACAACACGAGCTAGATTTAAGTTTGGGCCTGGGTTTCTATCTGTGCCGCGAATTTATGAAATGCCATAATGGAGATGTAGGTGTGATCAGTGATGCCGTACGGGGGACGACTTTCTGGTTTTGTTTGCCGCTGATCAAACCCATAGAGCAATAACTTTAGAATTGCTAATGTGAAGCGTGTCACTCCTTTACGCCCGCCCGCACCACATAAGATGACTTCTTGAGCGCCCAAGGCGCGCAAACTCAGTCGTGAAGATTGCGGAGCTGATGAGAGCCTGGCGCATTTTACAAACCCATTGGAGTCTGTGGACCAGCGGAAAGCGCTTCCTGGATGATTAAACTGAGATAGTGGTCCTGGGAGGCCTCGGCCAGGCCATAAAACTCTACCCCTTCATCGATGTACACGGCCATCTTTTCAAGGCAGGTCGCGATGGCAATCTCATCATCGGTCAAGCGTGCAGGCTTAAAGGGATTCTGGTAGATCCATTCAGAGCCTGCCAGGATGCCTTTCAGATAATAGCCCTCAAGGTTGCCATTCTCGCCCGCATTTTGGCGCTGTAACGTGAACGAGATTGGTGTCTGTACGTCTTGCAGGTAGCGTACTTCATTATTATTGATCTCGCCGCGCTCGCCGCGTATTAACAGGCGTGGCGAGCGTATCCAGGAGAAATACTGCTCATCGCAGAAATCATAGATGCCGAGCTGCTCACCAAAATTAAGTGAGGCAATCACCTGTCGAGAAGGCTGCAAATTATTGAAATAGGCTAGTTGGGCCTACCACTACTAACATTTATGGAGAAGTATCTGGCATATATAGAGTAAATGACTACCTCGTCCTTTCGCTAGTATGGCTTTTTAAGCTGATATCTGTCAATGGCGATATATAGAAGATCAGCGCTATTTAATATTTCTCTTTGGCGCCTGCGGCGCCGGGTTGGGGGTGTGGAGTGTGAGGAGTGGGCGGCCGCAGCCGCCCACTCCTCACACTCCACACCTGAAAGATGTACATTCTCTGGACGAACATGAAATAGCCCTGATAGAAGATAGCCGCCCTGCGTATGAGTCACTCGCAAGGCGGCTATCTCTATAGCAATGAGGCTTTAGTTCTTTGAGCTGGCAAACGCCAGGGCTTCTTGTGCCAGTGCCAGCCATGATAATTCAGAGGATGGGGCCAGTACAAACCACTCTTTCATTAAACGGCCATCGCGGCGAGGATCGAAGCGCTCCCCGGCGCCGAAAGCGACAAGGGCATCCACCCTGGATTTTGGTATTTTAACTACCAACCTTCCTCTGACGAGCATCGCGAAGATCTTATTCTGAAATTTTAGTCCAGAAGATCCGAAACTTTTTCTGGCCTTAGGGCCGTCCTCGGGCGGTTGTACACCTGGATAGCCAAGGAGCTCACCAACGACGCCCGCAAAACGCTCTTCGGGCGTCCTGGATGTATCAGTCATGAACAGTATACCTCCCACTTAAAAAATATTGCTATAGTTCATTAATCAAGCTGGCAGCAGCTATTCGGTGGTGTATCAAGACCTTAAATGGCGTTGGCGTAGGCGCCAAAATCATACGGGCTTAACTCGGTGCTGATGATATGTCTTATCGTGCAAATAATAATTGCACGACGGTTATTGGAGCGTACCAATTAAATTTTTATAACTTTTAATGGCTCGGACGCAGGGTATGCCAGGCGGCCCGGGCCAGTTCTTGTTGGGCTGTGTGGAAATCGCTGTTCTGGCGTGTCTTAAGCCAGCGGCGTACAAATTCGCGGCTGGGTCCAAGCAGCAGGGGAACATAGAGTTGATCCGGGTAAAGGGCAATGCTCCCATCATCGATAAAAGGGCGTAACCAGGCCATAATATGTTGGGAGACAGCATCGGATGATTGTTGAAGGGATTGTACCTGCGCGCTCAAATATTCGGTGCTATCAGCTTGAATAATATATTGGCCCAGGTCTGGATTAGCTGCGAACCAGCCAAGATAGGTAGAGACCAGTGTCTTGATAACCTCTTCCAGAGACAATCCTGGCGTATCCATGATAGCCTGTAGATGAGAATTCAGGCCTTTGCGGCCTTCCAGGTATAATGCTAGCGCCAGCTTCTCCTTGTTTTCGAAGTGGTGATAGATACTCCCTGTGCTGGCGCCAGACAACTGCCGAATATCCTCCATTGTAGTTTCGGTGTAGCCTCTGGTCGCAAATAATTTGAGAGCCGCCATTAAGATCGCTTGCCTGCGTAAAGCGGTCGTTTCGCTTCGGTAGGAAGCACTTTCAACCATATTAATCGCTCCTTCTATTTTTGCAGCATCTTCTTCCGTGTAGATACCGCATCATCCAGGCGGTGCAATCGATAGGAATACCAGCGGGGACGATGGATGTCGCGGCTAGCCGCACTTGAGCGGCGTTTCCAATTGTCTGTGAAAAATATGCCAGGATTTTGTTCGCACAACATTGTAACATAACCTTGACTAGAATGCTATTCTAGAATATTATTCTATTGATATGTACCTCTCTATTGTCCGCAAGCACTGCAATTTTCAGGAAGGAGAATCCATGGATACTGCGACCTCCAATGTGGACTCGCAAAAAGCACGGCGTGTTTCGCGATCACAGAGACCAGTTGGTCCTCACTATAAATGGGTTGCGCTCACAAACACAACGCTCGGCGTACTCATGGCAAGTATTGATGCCAGTATTGTCTTGATTTCGCTACCCGCAATTTTTAAAGGTATTAACATCAATCCATTGGCTCCCGGAGAAACCAATTACTTCCTCTGGATGTTATTAGGCTATATGGTGGTGACGGCGACCTTATTGGTAACATTTGGCCGCATCTCCGATATGTTTGGTCGTGTACGTTTATATAATCTAGGTTTTGCCATTTTTACCGTTGGTAGTATTTTGTTATGGCTCACGCCTGGTACAGGTAATACCGGGCATTAGAACTCATCATCTTCCGTTTTGTACAGGGTATCGGAGCTGGTTTCCTATTCTCCAATAGCGCTGCTATCCTGACGGACGCCTTTCCGGCTCATCAACGAGGATTTGCCCTAGGCATTAACCAGATCGCGGCCATTCTAGGATCGGTAATCGGTCTGATCCTGGGTGGTATCCTCTCTTACTTCAGCTGGCGACTCGTCTTCCTGGTGAGTGTCCCGGTAGGTATTGTCGGCACCATCTGGGCGTATACCATGTTGCGTGAAGTGGCTACCATTCGTGGCAGACAGAAAATCGACTGGGCTGGCAATGTCACCTTTGCCGTAGGCGCAACAGTGCTATTGCTGGGCATCACCTATGGTATCGAGCCATATGGTGGCTCACCGACCGGCTGGGGCAATCCGCTGGTGATCGGCGCATTGATCGTTGGTGTCCTGCTCCTGATCGCCTTCATCTGGATCGAACTACATACAGAAGATCCGATGTTCCGGCTCGACCTGTTTAAAATTCGCATGTTCGCCGCTGGAAACGCCAGCAGTTTTCTGGCCAGTATCGCCCGTGGTGGCCTGCAATTTATGCTTGTCATCTGGCTACAGGGTATCTGGCTGCCTCTGCATGGCTATAACTATGATGTCACTCCCCTCTGGGCTGGTATCTATATGATCCCGCTCATGGTTGGCTTCTTGCTAATGGGTCCATTGAGTGGCTATCTCTCGGATCGCTTTGGCGCGCGCATCTTCTCGACCACTGGCATGCTCATTCAAGCGGTCAGTTTCTTACTGCTCACATTTTTGCCCGCGAACTTCGATTACACCTGGTTTGCGGTCCTGATCTTCTTCCTGGGACTGGGACAAGGCATGTTCTCATCTCCTAATACCTCATCGGTAATGGGAAGTGTGCCAGCCGAACAGCGAGGTGTCGCCTCTGGCATGCGTGCCACCTTCCAAAACTCAGGTTCAATTGTGAGTATTGGTGTCTTCTTCAGCATCATTACAGCCGGCCTGGCCGCCGCCTTACCGAGCACGCTTGCCAATGGCTTAACCACAGCTGGTGTGCCCGCCGCGATTTCCGATAAGATCGCCCATCTTCCCCCCACATCGGCATTGTTTGCAGCCTTCCTCGGCTACAACCCGATGCAGACCTTGATTCCCCATCCTGTGTTGACATCTTTACCGGCAGCCAACCAGAGCAATCTGTTAGGTCATAGCTTCTTTCCTAACCTGATTTCATCTCCCTTCATGTTAGGAATCCATAACGTCTTCTATCTCTCAGCCGCCATGTGTCTGGTTGCAGCCATCGCTTCGTTACTGCGCGGCAATGGCCAGCAGAAGACCGTTCCAGTGGAAAGCGAGAGCGAAGATATCAACCTGGAGCAGGTCTCAACCTCAAGCCAGGTCAAATAAGCGACATAAATTTGTTTGTTTAGAACAGCAAAAAGAGAGTTTCTTGCTCTGATTGGGTATTGAGCAAGAAACTCTCTTTTTGCTGTAAATCAGAGCGGGAACTTTATTGTCCTGGAACACGTCAATACTATAACTGCGACGAAGCAGAGAGTGGTAATACGATTTTTCTCATCTATAAAGTTGAGAGAAAGGGAAACAGATGAAGAGCAAAAGTTTTACATATACCTGGCCGATCATGTGTACGCTATTACTAATGATATTCGTGTTAGCTGCCTGTGGTGCAAACCAGACCAGTGATCAATCACAATCCAGCACAAAGACATCTACCCCCACAGTGCAAGCTACCCAGAGCGGCAGCGCCCAGACAGCTACTCCTGGTGCTACTCAGGGGTACTGTGGCAGCATCTCACAAATGTTGCAGCGCTCCTCTGCTTCAACAGGAAAAAGTGATCCCCAGCAAGTCGGGAATTGTTTCTGGAATGCGTATCAGACGTGCACACCCGCCTCACTCAATTACGTGGTAGGTAGTGTAGATACCGTAACGACACGCACCTTCCTGATCCAGAAAACGGGTAGTGGTTGTTTGGTACAGGACAAATTACAGATGCGTGTAATACCTCGTCCGCCGCAAAAAAGCCAGCTATATACCTGTTCAGCTATAAAGATGCAGGCAACGGCATTACAAGTACTTAACTGCCAGACTGACGGTACTATTACCCTTTCCCTTATGAAGAAATAAGCTCTTAACATGTATTAAGCACAACAACAAAAGAAGAGACAGGTTTTGGCCTGTTCTCTTCTTTTGTTATGCAAAAAATTACATAAGAAATCGGTTTGATTACATAAGAAGAAAAATAAGAACAATATGCAGTGCAGCACAAAAAAGAATTTTTTTCTTATACTAGCAGTGATTTATTAAGGACTATATAAAAAATTAAGAGTTAATTAAAAATGAATTAAGTGATTGTAATATATTGATAATAGCAAACAGAAAAAACTTCAATAAAGGTTTTAATGTTCTTGCTAGAGATACTTCATCCCCCATTGTATTTAAGGAGGCTTATTTTGAAAAGACGGCCAAGACCAGTTCTTTTCCTGCCACTCCTACTTCTGGCCTTTGCGCTCTTACCTTTAACTAGCGCTTTTGCAGCCAGTGATAATGTTGCCGGGCAGCAACAAAAAGTCCATTTCTTTCCCCATCTGGGAAAATCAAGTGGAGCAGTTACGGCAGCAGTCGTAAATCCAAATGCCACAAACATGGGTTACTATGGAGGATCGGTACAAGGTGGTACCACTAACGTCTACGCTATTTATTGGGAGCCAACGCACAACGTATCTTCAACCTACCACAGTCTCATTCAACGCTACTTCAATGATGTCGGCGGATCTGGCCTTTACAAGAACAACACCCAGTATAAAGATTCCAGTGGCCGTATTCCATCTGGTACTCATCTGGTAGCTACCTGGACAGACACAGCAGGTTATCCTGAGAGCCCATTGCTGGATAGCGACATCCAGAATGAAGTCTCTCGTGCACAGAGCGTGAATCACTGGTCATCCAGCCTGACCAACATCTTCTTTGTCTTCACCCAGGCCAACCAGGATATCTGTTTTGATAGCAGTTACAGCCAGTGTGCATCCAATGCCTTCTGTGCCTATCACAGCTACTTTGGTAGTAACACCATCTATGCCACCATGCCATATGCTGCTAGCTTCAGCTGTAACGGTGGACAAGGACCAAATGGTGACCAGGCTGCCGATGAAACCATCAATGTTACCTCACACGAGCAAATGGAGGCTGCGACCGACCCCTTGCTCAATGCCTGGTATGACAGCAGTGGCGCTGAAATTGGCGACAAATGTGCCTGGAACTTCGGTAGTTCAAACGGCGCTAATGTCAGCTGGAATGGCCACCCCTACCGTGTGCAAAAAGAGTGGGATAACAAAGCCAGAGGTTGTGTCCTGACAGGGCCCTAAAATTACCCCATCCCATTAATAATTGAAAGGTTCCCGTCGCTTGCAATGTGGCAAGCGGCGGGAACCTTTTTTGTGCGTCCACAGATTATGATCGTTGGGTACAATTGGAAATTGTCGATTGTGTATCATCATCTTAAGAGGATTAAATGTTGCGCGTGGGTAAAGTCTATAGTGTGAGAAAGAATAAAGCCTGTGTTACGACGTGTACTTGCTGGAAGTCGTTATCTGATCCTGCTTGCAGTAGCGGGCTCATTACTTGCCTCTATTATTTTATTGCTCTATGGAACCATAACGATCGTAAAATTAGCAATAGAGCTTGCTATCCATCCTATTTTCACCACCGAAGATGCCAAACCTCTGTCGGTAGCGTGTATTGAAGTGATTGACCTATTCTTGCTCGCAACCGTTCTTTATATCGTTGCATTAGGACTCTATGAGCTTTTTATTGGCTCTGATCTTCCCACATTTCCATGGCTCGTGATCGAGACGCTTGATGATTTGAAGGTTAAACTCATTGGTGTTATTATTGTACTCTTAGCCGTAACCTTTCTCGCCTATGTTGTTGAGTGGAAGGGGAGCAATAACATACTTCCCCTCGGGGTAGGCATTGGCCTCATTTTATTTGCCCTGGGTTTTATTCTCAGCAAGGTAGATACCAATCATTCACCGGAGGAACCAGGGCCACTACATGAAGCCAATGGAGACTCCTAGCATCAGATTCGAGCATGCATTCCAACTGACAACAATGTAGCAACTTGCTATTGGACTGGTTTTTTGCCGATAGCGGTTAGCATATGCCACACACCTTTGAAGTCCTCGTGCAGCATTTCGATGCGTACCTGGCGCAAAGCCTCTGTGAAATCCTCCTGCGTCATAGCTTTGCTGTGCAAAAACAGAGGTAACAATGTAGTAAAAGTCACCACGAAATTGTCATATTGACTCTTATGTAATTCAGTTTGGAAAGAAAAATCGATGGGATGGGGATAGAGTGTGATACCTCCAAAGCCGCTTTGAGTCAGCAAATTTTTCAGGGATGATGCTACACCCAGACCACTACCATCGCTAGAAAATCCATAGCCCAGCGCGCTCACCGCCTGGTATGAACTCTTGAGCATTTTTTCAAGGGTCGGACTCGGCCCTACAGTCATTTTATCGCTTTCACTGATGCGTATAATCCCGCCGGGACGCAGGATACGTCGTATCTCAGCCAGTACTCCAGGCCAGGCAGTGCTCAATAAGAAAGTTGCCGCCAGGCGGATATTAACCAGGTCAAATTCAGCCGCAGCAAATTCGAGAGGCTGGAGTACATTGCCATGGACAAAGATCGCGTTCCCGCGCCCCTCGGCAGCCGCCCGTGCCCGTGCATATTCGACCATTTGGATACTTACATCTAATCCAACCACTTCACACCTGGGATAGCGATAAGCCACATCCAGTACCCAGCCACCAGGCCCACAACCGATATCTAAAATATGCATGATATTTTTGGGGAGGGTCGTAAATTCAGGTAAAACCCCTCCCATGCCCTGTGTAAGCAAGCGATCTTGCTCAGACAAACGTGTCATCTCCAGGCCGCTCTCTGGATCTGTGATATAAGTATCTTCGCGCTCCATCATACCCTCCCATTTGTTATTCCTCTATATAGATGGAATTGTACATGGCAAGAAAAAGAAATACAATAAGCAACCTTTGATAAATGAGTATAAATTAGCGGATGAATGATGTTAAAATGACCTGCATTCATTATCGAGGATAAAAATATGGAACATAAATTTAATCATGTTAAATTTATGTTCCATATACAGATTATATTAAATAATATTTAGTGTATTAAAGGATATGCAAGTCATACATCACTGTGCCTTATTGGTAGCTCTGCATCTAGTTACATATATGTAGCGTACTACAATTGTCTACAGTAAGCTCTTGTTTAAGACACGTTTTTAAACAGCAGTAATGAATATCGTTTAAAGAGTTTATTGTGCTTTTTAAATTTGCAATTATAAGGACCGAAAATTTTATGACGAGCAAGAACTTCAGATTCACACGAAAAACGCGTGTGATAGCAATGCTGGTAGTTCCAGTTACGGTTCTATTCATAGGTGCCTTGCTGGCTACACAATTTATGCACGGGGCAGCCAGGGCTGCTACAAGCAATGTGAAGCAACCGAGCGCACAGGTACGCAATTATACCTTTTACATCCGGGATAACTGGATGAAAATGCCCGATGGCCAACGTATTTATGTCATAGGCTACACTGACAAACCCCAGGGGGCCGCACAGGTACCGGGACCTGCGATCGTTGTTGATCAGGGAGATACCGTTAATGTTACCGTGATCAATGATAAGGCTAGTTTAAGTAACAACTTTCCAAATGCCGCTGGGAATTTAACCACCGCGCCTCTGCAGACTGTCGATGGGTTGCAGCTGCCATCGGAACTTGATAAAGAGATTGGTGCGGGCCCAATCGCCAAAAGTGGACAAAATTGGCAAAAAGTCAGCTATCATTTTGTCGCCCAGCAGCCGGGCAGCTATCTCTATCACGATGCCACCCCCATGCATGCCCAGATGGGGCTGTATGGTGCCTTAACGATTAAGCCCAAAGGAATTTTAAGCCGAGCATACCCTGGCGCTCCACCTTATAACAAGGAATATACTTTTGTGCTCAGTGACATGGACAGTGATGCGCACAAAAGCACCTATGATAATCTCACTAAAGGGAGCGCGGCCGTAGACTGGACCAAATACCATCCCAACTACTTCTTCATTAATAGTAAAGTCTGGCCGGACACAATGATGGACTCCAACGACTCCCTCAACGTCACTGTTGGACAGACCGTGCTGGTGCGCCTCATCAACGCTGGTTCAGAAGTCCATATGATGCATACACATGGCCATCACTTCCAGGTGATTGGTGCCAATGGACAGAAGCTAGCCCACCCATATTACAAGGATACCTTGATGCTAGCGCCGGGCGAGACCGCGGACATCAGTTTGTTCTTAAATAAGCCGGGCCGCTATATGTTCCATGATCATATCGAAGCCAATACCACTAACAATGGCGTTTATCCAGGCGGCATGATGACCATGATCAATATTAATTTGCCTAATGGACAAAATCCGGTGGCGATGCCAGATATGGGTAATAAGTAGTATATGGAAAAGAAAGAATTGAATTCTATGAAGAAGCAAAGGACTCGGCTCGCCATCCGCGTACTCTTATTAATGCTGGCCTGTATCGTTACTGGTATGCTTGGGGCCTGTAATCTCCCATTCGGAGGCTCAGCCGCAGACTCAAAGAGCGGCTTACCCATTCCCCAGACACGAAATTTTAAACTCTATGTACGAGACAACTGGCTAACCATGCCCGATGGTAAAAAAGTCTATGTCTTCGGCTATACAGATAATCCCAATGGCCACGCTCAGATACCAGGGCCGCCCATTATCGTAAATGAAGGAGACAAGGTCAATGTCACCCTGATTAACGATAAAGATCCGACCCTGACCAAATATAATCCCGGTGGCGATGGCCACACCATTCACCTGCATGGACTCGATCTATACAGCACTTCTGATGGTGACCCCATGACAACCCCTCCTCGCTCTGCCAGTGGGACTCCGCTGCCTTCGGGTAGCAAGCAGAAAGATGAGAAGACCGGTTCGCTCAAGCAGGGAGAACAATTCACTTATAGTTTTATCGCTGATCATGCTGGGACCTACTGGTATCATTGTCATGAAGCGACCCCCGAGCATATTCAAATGGGTATGTATGGAGCCGTGATTGTTAAACCAATTGCCCACCCCAATCAGGCATATCTCAACAGCCCAAAGTTTGATCTGGACTCGACCTTTGTGCTCAGTGATTTAGACCTGCCCGGCCACAATAATGATTACAGTAAATTGTATAAGAACACACCAGACGTTGATTGGACCAAGTCCAAAGTCAGTTATGCTTTGCTGAATGGTAAGGCCTGGCCCGCGACCAACCAGGATCCTCGTTCAACTATTAATGCGAAAGCAGGGCAGACAGTGCTATTGCGTCTGATCAATGCAGGTACCCAGATCTTTACATTAAGTGCACCAGGTCTCAAATTCCAGACCGTTGGCACCGATGGACGCAAATTGGACCAGTATCCTATAACCGACTCGGTTATTATCGGTCCAGCCGAACACAATGATGTGCTTGTCCATTTCGATCATGCTGGAAAATATATTCTGCACGAGCACATAGACGAAAATGTACCATCCAGTGTACCGACGACAGATGGGAATCTGACCACCATCACTGTCAGATAATGCTATAAGCGCATATATGTATTAGCGCAAGTAGAGTACCTCCATACATAACGGAGGTGCTCTACTTGTTTTTATTTGACGGAGATGTAGGAGTTTGCCGAGCGTGATAAAGGTAAGAATAAACAAGCGGAAGGTACTATATTCTAGAGGATAAACAAAATAGTTGACGTTGTCATATTATTTACGTAAAATATATAACTGTAAAACCTATTTATATATTTTTGGAGGCTCTCTGTATGGTAGATCAATCACTTCTTATTGGGAGACAATTAGGCAATTACCGTATGGAAGGCCTTATTGGACACAGTAGTAGCAGTGAAGTATATCGAGGAACACATGTGCAATTGCACCGGCAGGCAGCGGTCAAAATCTGGCATATACAGCTAAGCGAGAGCGAATGGCAAACGTTCCGCCGCGAAGTGCAGATCCTCTCTCTACTCGATCACCCTAATATTTTACGTGTCTTAGATGTGGGTAGGGAGCAAAACGTCCCATTAATGATAATGGAAGATGTGGCCAATGGCACCTTGAGGCAACGTTTAAAGGATGGCCAACGCTTACCATTATCGATTGTCGTAACCTACATCAAACAGCTTGCTAGCGCCCTGCAATATATCCACGATCATCGTTTGGCCCATCTTAACATCAAGCCCGAGAATATTTTATTAGATGGACAGAATAACGTACTTCTGAGCGATGTGCGTATCGCTACCATTGTGCGCCATATCGCGTCCAAAAACAGCCAGCTGAACATGAGTAATATTCAGTATATGGCTCCAGAGCAGGCTATGAATCAGCCACACTTAACGAGCGACCAGTATGCCCTGGCCGCCGTCGCCTATGAATGGTTGATTGGCGTTCCCCCATTTCAAGGTTCATACAACGCTATCCTTGAGAAGCACCGGATGTCGCCGCCACCTTCTCTGCTTGATAGGCTGCCAACGCTGCCAGAAGAGGTAGAGCGCACCCTGTTCACCGCCCTGGCTAAAGACCCTACCCAGCGCTTCCCGCGCATCACAGACTTTGCAGATGCCCTTGAGAAAGCCAGCTATCAAAAGCCCAGAGCGCGTAGTGAGCATGTGACCAACGAGATCAGTCCTATCTCAAATGCAGGGCAAAAAGCAACGGGTACCACCTCACAATTTGCCCGTTCTTTTTCATCCTCATTGCGCCCAAAAATGAATCTTACATCAGTCACTTCCTATGGTCAGCTCTGTGCATTGCCAGAGCCTGTCATGAGTCTAGACTGGTCTGCCGATGGCAAACAGATTGTCGCTGCTGGCGAAGGGCGCACCATAGCTATCTGGGATATTGCATCCAGGCAGGCCATTAAAACCTATCAGAGGCACCGAGGTAAAGTGCAGATGGTTGCCTGGGGGCCGAAAGAGATGAGCAAATCAATCGCTTCGGCCAGTAGTGAGGGAAACATTCAGGTCTGGAACGTCAACACAGGCACGCAACAGGCCTCCTGGCTTGAAGACGCCCCTATCCAATATTTTACCTGGTCGCCTGACGGCCAATTTATTGTTTCGCTTAACATTGCCGGAAACAGCATCAAGATCTGGGACGTCAAAACTGGTCGGCTCGTAATTCAATACAAAAGCAAGATTCAGCAATTGCAGGCCCTGGATTGGTCCGCCGATGGCACCTATATTGTTGCCGCCAGTAAAGAGGGTTCAATGCAGATGTGGTTTGTCGGAACTGGCATGGATGGGGACCGAGAAGCATTGCAGCGTGAGCAGACCCGGGTTTATCAGCGAACAGCAGTAAGCAATATTAATGCCCTGGACTGGGCTCCTAACAAGAAACTGCTGGCCTATGGTGGAGGCAACAATAGTGTCGATATCTGGAATCCTATTACGGGTATCTCGCCGGTTCATTATGACCACCACACAGGACCCATTCACTATGTCCAATGGTCTCCGGATGGAACAACCATCGCCTCGGCCAGTGCCGACAAATCGGTACAAATCTGGGATTCCGCCAAGGGGAAAGAGATCTATAGCTATCGCGGCCATACTGACAGTGTCAACACTGTCAGGTGGTCGCCTGATGGCAAACTGCTTGCCTCAGGTAGTAGTGATAGAACCATTCATATCTGGAGTCCCAGCTAAGCTCATTGGTTATCTCTGGATGTGTCAGACTCCCATTCGCATGGGAAGCGTGTCGTTTCTATGCGGACGTGCGCATGCGCGCCCGAATCTTTTTATTATAGGATGCAGAAAATGTTCTTCGCACATTTTCTGCATCCTATAATAAAAATGGACCAGAGTTATGAAGGATAATAGCGCATTTTATGCACTACATAAGAATACTTTGTGCTGACGCAGGCGCGCAAATTTAGACGTGAAGAGAGTAATTCGCATATATTGCAGCAGATGCACAAATTTGTGCATCTGCTGCAATATATGCGAATTACTTATTGTTTTTAGGCCTGGCGATTGGCGATGTGGAGCAGGATCAGGGCCAGGGTTAATAGGATTACCAGGGCGAGCACGCCGATAGCGTAGTAATCGTCGGTGGTCAGGCGATACTGATGCAGGGATGTGCGTTCGCGTTTGGTACCAAAGGCGCGAGCATCTACGACCATGGCGGTCACAGAGGTAGAGCGTAGCGAGCCGATCAATAGCGGGACTGTGATGGTGGGGATGGCGATCACGACACGGGTGATGTAACCAGGCCAGGCTGCGACCTCCCACCAGCGCGGGCGGCTTAAGTCATAGCCGCGCAGTTGTAGTACCTGCAGTAAAACGGTGGTACGCTCGATCAATTGGGGCAAGAAGCGCAGTGCCACCGTAAAGGCCAGGCCGACCGCGGCCGGCATGCGAAATTTGTAGAAGGCCCAGATAATTTCGGCCGGGGTGGTGGTGAGCAACAGGATCAGTGAAGCCGACAGGGCCACAATCACACGTCCCGCCTGTTGCACTCCATAAAGCAGACCATCAGTGGATAGGCCAGGGGTTCCTAACCAGCTCAGAGTCGGTGGAAAGACAAAGAAGAGATGGGCATTGGAGTGTGAGGTAATATAAAACATACCTTGCGACCAGATTAAACCAATGGCTGGTGTAAAGACCAATGTTAATACTACGCGGACTCGGGTAGCTGAGGGCCGCACTAGAATCCAGGGAATGACGGTGAAAAGTAGCAGGGCATAGACAAAGTTCCAATTGAGTAGCACACTTAAGATGCCGATAATGAATGGATAGAGCACCTTTATGCGCGGGTCCAACCGATGTACAAACGAGGGTCGTGGTTCATATGAGAACAGGTGGCGCAAACCTTTGGCTCCAATTAATGTGATGAAGAGAACTGGTAAGCTCAAAGGCACCACAAACATCAGCACATAGCCCAGTATGGTTTGTCCAGCAAGGGTGTGAAAGAAAAAATTATGTAGCCAGGGTATCATGAATGTGCCTCGATCGACTGGAGCGCTTGCAGAAACGCCTGGACGCTAAGCGAAACCTGGGGAGCCTGTCCACTACAGAGACGAGAGTGGAGCTGAGCAATGGGTGGCGCCAGGATACCATAGTCGGCTAGCTCGTCAGTATGGGCGAACACATAGCCAGGTGAGCCATCCAATACAATCCGGGTATTGTGCAGCACAACCATGCGATTAGCGTACTCGGCCACCGCCCCCATATTGTGGGTAATCATGACATAAGTTAAAACTTCACGTTCCCGCAAGGATTGTAAGAATTGTAGAAACGCACGGGCGTGCCCTTCATCTTGTCCCGTCGTAGGCTCATCCAGGATCAATGCCTGTGGATAGCGTGCTAGCAGCGCGCCGATCGCCAGACGTTTACGCTGGCCATGGCTCAGGTGAAAAGGATTTGCCGCACGATCGGCGGTCAAATCTATGATCTCGAGCAGTTTTTCCACGGTATAGGGTTGCTGTGTGCGCTGCTTGCGGCCGCGCTGATGCTTGACGCCAAACAGCAATTCTTGTTCGACCGAAGCCGTGAACAGCATTTTATCCGCAGCCTGAAACAGATACGCCATATATTCTGCCTGGCGTGAAATCTGTCCGGCCACCACTGGCTTACCACCATAGAGTATCCTGCCACGGGTGGGCGCTTGAAAGCCCATGGCAAGAGAGGCCAGCGAGGTTTTGCCCGTGCCATTGGCGCCCACAATCGCCAGCCAATCCTGAGCCTGAACTGTCAGATTAATATCTTGCAAGATCTTTTTGTCGCCATATGACAGTCCAACCTGTTCCCAGTTCAGAACATGATTAGTACCTGCTGCGCTAGCCTGGTCGGGATAGACCGAGATGGCAGATTGGCGTTGGGCGTGTTCGAGCAGCATCGTAGAATAAGATGAATGCGCGAGGGCGGCATAGGCCTCATCGGAGGTCAGGGGAAGCGTGTGCTGGAAAACATCTGGCAGGGCGTTGGCCAGTGAAACCATTTGCGGGACCGAAACTTCTAAGCGCTGCCAGGCGGTTAAATCCCTGAATGCGTTGCGTGGAGGGGCATCCACAATAATATGACCTGCATCCATCAACAAAACCCGATCCACCCAGGGCACAACCTCATCAATCTTATGCTCAACCAGCACGATGGTCCAGCCATACTGCTTATTCAACGTATGCAGTACACTTAATACCTCCTGGGTTCCCACAGGATCGAGATCGGAGGTTGGTTCATCAAGTACCAGCACCCGTGATTGCATGGCCAGGGTGGCTGCGATAGCGACGCGTTGCTTCTGACCGCCCGAAAGTGCGAATATCTCCAGTTTACGCGCGTATTCCATACGCGTATAGGCCAGTGAAGTAGCGACCCGTTGTTCAACTTCACTATGTGGTAGAGCCAGATTCTCAGGCCCGAAGGCGACCTCAGACTCCACATCCAGATGGACAAGTTGCTCATCGGGATTTTGAAAAACGATACCAATGTGTTGGGCCGCTTCATGTACCTCCATGGTACCAATCTCTTGCGAGCCCAGATAGACATGACCTTCAAATGTACCAGCGATACGCGATGGTATGAGCCCCGCCAGGGCCAGGGCGAGGGTTGATTTTCCGCATCCCGAGGGACCTGCGAGCAAGACGAACTCGCCCGCAGGAATAGTTAATTGTACAGAACGTAACACCGCCCGGCTTGCACCAGCATAGATGAAGGATACATTATCGACGTGCAGATCCGGCATGGTTATCCTTTGAGTTCTGTACTTGTCTCGACCTCTGTCGCACTATTTTCCGCCACTGGTTCAGCCGGAGCGGCTGTATCAGCTGCTACTTCAGCAGGAGCAACCTCAGCGGCAGGAGTCGTATCAGCAACTGGCTGAGTAGCTGCATTGCGCGACAAGACAAAGGCGATAATGGTGACTACCAGTAAGATGGCCGCAGCGATCAAGACAGTGGTTCCATCCGACATATGCAGCGTGTTATTGCTGGTATCGTCTGGATGGTAATTAGCTACCACCATATAGATACCATCAAGGGCAAGTAGAATGGTTAACACCAGGCCCGCAATAGCTATACGTCTGAGTGTAAGACTATTCATAATGATCCCCCTTCCCCAAGAGCACTATTAGCCGGTACATCCTGCGGCTCTTCAACTGGCCTGGTCGGTGTTGGGATAGCAGCAGGGTTAACCGAGCGAGCGATACGCACAGCCAGAGGACCCGAGATAGCAGCCTCAACCCCATTACCAATCACATTGAAGAGTGTGTAGAAGAAGATATAGCCCAGCGTTTTTGTTTCGCCCTGGATAAAGGGCCCTAGAAAAGCACTCTGAACTGTAACCGCCGGGAAGGCTCGCAGCGCACCCATGATCAAACCATCTACGACCGCGCTCCAATCGCCTTTGGAAAATACCTGGCCACCGCGCAACACGATATACAGATCTACGAATAAGCCCTGCAGCAGACCGTAAGGCCACATTAACACATTGATGCCAGTGCCGCTGTAAAGCAACTGCATCAAGATGAAGTTCAGGAAAACCATGGCGGTCGCACAACCAGGCTTGCGGATGAGTGCGATACCAACCATTAAGAGGAACATATAAGGGAGATCGTTCAAGGCTAAAAGGTGTCCGAAGGGAATCAACTGAATGATTGGCGTAATAAACTGATCGCCAATCAAGTTGTCATACACCTCAAGCAGCACACCCATGATCGCAATGATCAGAATGTCCTGAGTTGTCCAGCGGGCAAAATTACGACTGCGCTGATAAATAAAATAAATACCGGCGATCACGACCGCCCAGATAATGATGTACACAACAAGGCTTGTCGGATATGGCAAATTAACCGTTGTTGTGCCTTCCCAGGATTTAGGAAGCATGTCCACACCTCCAGATGAAAGAACATAGTCAAACAAGATGTTAAAAAGGACAATATAAAAGGGCACTGTGAATGTGATGGATTAATCCTATGCCAAGTATACGTGGTTTTATTTAATTAAAGGTAATATCATTATTAAATACTAGTAAACTATATGTAACTACAAATATTAAAAAGAGTTAGATAAATACATGCTCTCATCCAGTTTTGCTAAACCCTTCCATATAATAGATGCCCCGTGCTCATCTCGCACAGGTCACTATGACATTTGTCATCCTGGGATCATGACGAGCTTCACTATCGATCTGCGCGTTTTCCATTTATACTCATAGCAGATAACAAGATTTGAACAACATGACTGAGGCGTAGTCGCCAGCACAACTGAAGTTTAGTGTGCTGGCCTTATACCACTATATATGAGAGGATGAGTATTATATGGCGACACTTTTTTCACTCTGCAGCTTTTTAGCACTCCCTTTCTGGGCCTTGATGATTGTGCTACCGCATTGGAAATGGACCAGGCGCATCATACAATCGCCGCTGATCGTGGCGCCACTGGCCCTGCTCTACATAATTCTGGTATTGCCGCATGTGGGCGAGATTTTTCTGACCGTTGCCTCGCCAACCCTGGCGGGTATTGCCAGTTTGCTGAGCTCGCCGCTCGGGGCAACGATTGCCTGGGTACACTTCCTGGCCTTTGATCTTTTCGCTGGACGTTGGGCTTATCTGGAAAGTCAGGAGCGCCACATCAGCGCCTGGTTAATGGCCCCCATCCTCTTTTTCACTCTCATGCTAGGCCCATTGGGCCTGCTCCTCTTCCTTGGCGTGCGCGCGCTAAAATTAAAATCTGCCAATGATGCACAGGATCAAAGCGTGGTGGAGGCGAAAAACTAAATATAGGGTTGTGGGTTGATATATAAGAAGAAGATAGAGCACTATTAGTAGCTCTATCTTCTTCTTATTGTGCGTGTGTTACTAGACCGTTCCGACCGGGAATGGCAGCTCACGATTGACCTGGATTGCATGTTCCTGGAAGTTGCGCTCCAGGTAGTCATGGTAGTCAGGGAGATGAGGTTGATACTCATTGTGCATCAGATTTGAAGAGATCAAGAAATCGGCTGACGACCGATTACAGGCGATAGGGATATTCCAGACCACCGCGATGCGTAAGAGCGCCTTCACATCAGGATCATGAGGTTGCTGTTCAAGCGGATCCCAGAAGAAGATCAGCACATCAATCTCCTGGGTCGAAATTTTCGCCCCGATCTGTTGGTCACCACCCAGCGGTCCACTTTGCAGTTTGTGAATAGGGCGGCCAAGTTCTTGCTCTAATAATTTACCGGTTGTACCCGTCGCATACAACTCATGCTGGGCCAGGAAAAGTCGATTAAACTCAGCCCATTCCAGGATATCGCGCTTCTTATTATTGTGCGCGATGATAGCAATGCGTTTGCTCTGTCGCAAGGGAAATCTCCTTACATACTCATGTCGTCGGGATATTAAATTGGACACATAAGCTATTTGCTACCTTGCTACCATGCAAGCATAAAAAAGGCACAGAATTGTGGGGGTATCGTTACCAGGAAGGAGCGTTCCAAAGGAAATTTGTGGTCTCGCTGCAGTACAAGACGCGAGGATAATTGTATCTGATGTATTAAGCATTTTAACTGGCGGAAAACCATCTATGGATCTCCACATTCAATTTGTATCATATGTGCACGGCACTTGTCAAGAAAGCCCTGCCATATGGCAGGGCCTTTCAATTTATACTCAAATCTCCTGCATACCGCCTTATCCTTTAAGGCCAGTCGTCACGATGCCCTGGACAAAGTACTTCTGAGCAAAGAAGAAGAGGATCAGCATGGGAAGCACGTAGAGCACGCAGCCTGCGGCCAAGACATTGATCAGTGTCAGACCATGGAGATCGGCATAGCCATGACTGATCGCCACGGCCAATGTCGTATTATCAGAATCCAGAAAAAGTGTTGGGCCCAGAAAATCACCCCAGACTCCAGTAAACGCAAAGATCATCGAGGTCGCAATTACTGGCTTTGAGAGCGGCAGAAAAATCTGCCAGAAGATACGTCCATAGCCACAGCCATCGACGATCGCAGCTTCCTCTAATTCTTGTGGAATCGAGGCAAAAAACTGTCGAAAGAGAAAGCTCAAGAAAGGCGAACTAGCCAGTCCCCACAGTACCCAGGGCCAGTAAGTATCTACCAGGCCAAACTGTGAAAAGAGGATATAAGTTGGAATGATACCTACAATAGATGGAAGCATCATTGTCGAGAGCATCAGCATAAACAGTGGGCGTTTGCCCCAACCCCGTAAGCGCGCGAAGCCGAAACCCACCAGCGAACTGGTTGCGGTAATCAAGACGGATTGGATGGTTGAGAGCGCAAACGAATTCCAGGCAAAGTGCCAGTAGTCAATCAGTGTGACCGCCTGAACAAAATTATTCCAATGTACATGATCTGGCAACCACGTAATAGGAAAGGCATCCAAATCTGCGGGTGATTTAAGCGCCGTAAGAATCAGCCAGGCAAACGGAGCAATAAAGAGGAGGGTAAACACGATTAATAGTATGAGTACCGCGATATTGCCAAATATCTTGTGCGTGGCTACGGATTTGCGCTTTGTCGTCCTGGATGATAGTTGGATACTGCTCATAATCAGTCTGACTCCTTATCTACTTCGTAATATACCCAGAACGCACTGGAACGAAATACGAGTATAGTAATCAATAAAATAATGGCGAACAGCATCCAGAGCAACGCGGAACCATAGCCGAAGCGTTGTGAATAGAAGAACTGCTCGTACACATGAACCATATAGAGGTAGTTTCCGTGTGGAACTGAACCGTTGGTCGCGGTGTTACCGGTATCGGAGAGCAGCAATGGTTGGATCAGCGTTTGCAATGAAGCGATCATCCCCATTACGACCTGGAAGAAAAGGATGGGACTCAAAAGTGGCAGCGTTACTGAATGGAATACTTGCCAGTGACCGGCTCCATCTACTGTAGCGGCCTCTTGCAGTTCTTGTGGGATACCTTGCAAACCAGCCAGAGAGATAATCATACCACCGCCAATGCCCCAGAGTGTCATCAAGATCAGAGCATAGAACGCGGTTGGATCGATCAGCCAGGTAATGGTAGGGCCACCAAGGCGTTCTATCAGAGCATTTAGCGCGCCGGTATCGCGTGCGAACACAGAGCGCCAGATAACCGCAGACGCCACAATCGGCACTACTGAAGGCAGATAAAAGATGGTCCGAAAAATACTGATGCCTTTAAACTGCCGATTTACCAGTAGTGCCAATCCCAGTCCGCCAGCTATGCTGATCGGCACTGTGATGATCATAAAGAGCAAGGTGCGCCCCAGGCTATAATAGGTGAGAGGATCGGAGAGCAATTCCACATAATTCTGAAAACCGATCCAGCGCCAGATCGAAATGCCATCAAAATTGGAGAAGCTCATTACAAAAGCATAGATAAAGGGAATAACAGTCAGCGCTAGAAAACCTAAAATCCAGGGAGAAACAAAGAGATAGAACAAGCGATTAGAGTAGCGTTTCCATTGCCGTCGTGTTGTGCGAGAGCGTGGATTGGCTATTGTTGCGCCCTGCTTCGTCGCAAGTGCCATGAAGACCTACCTTTCTGGGTGTCTACATATGTCTTTGCTCACACAAGAGGGTCTTGCTGGTTTTGATCCAGGCAAGACCGCTCCTTGTTGTAACCCCATACTTAACCAATCTGCGACTTGCCCTGCTGCAACAGTTTATTGATGGTTGTATTCAACTGCTGTAGTCCACTGTCCAGGCTCGTTTGTCCGAGCATAACAGGTTTAATATTGTTATCAATGGCCTGGCTAATGGCCTGTGTTGTCGCATAGGGGGTAAATTGATAGGTGCTGAGATAAGGCAGTTCTGCTTTTTGTACGTTATAAGCCTGCTTATCATAAGCAGTTGCATTGGGTATTTGATCAAAGAGGTGCTTAAGGGGGGAGAGACCGGTGCCGGATTTCGCGCGTGCCACAGCTGGATCGCCACCCATATAGAACTCGAAAAATTTCCAGGCTTCATCCTGATGTTTCGATTTTTTAGGGATATACCAGCCGGTGCCACCATAACAATTACTGACTCTTTTGGTCGTACCCCATTGCGGCGCTGGAATCAGCAACGATTGCTTGCGCGTTTTAGGATCGGAAGTAGCCAGGTAGCTACTGAACCAGTAGCCCCATGGAACCATACCCATACGGCCACTAATAAAGAGTGGCCCCGACCAATCAGTACTAGGGTCGAGCGGTGAGTCACCTACACGGGCTTGCGCCCAACTCACAAACCACTGTATGATCTTGCGTATCTCCGGCTGCGTAAAGTCCATTTTACTGAGATCATTATTGACGTAGAGGGAAGCGCCCGCCTGATCCGCCATCGTCAGAATTTGTGCCAGGAAATCCCAGTTGGTACTCATGCCATAGGTTTTTAATTTGCTGCCCTGGTGAACCGTTAAGCGTTTGCCCAAATCCAGCATCTCATCAAAGCTGAGAGGCTGCTCCTGGCTGGGATAAGGCACCTTTGCCGCATCGAAAGTTGCCTGATTGATCCAGTACATAGAATCCTGTGACCAGTCATGTGGCATACCATAGCGTGGCCCCTGACCCTGCTTTTGACCATCCCAGCGATAGAGATCGCACACAGGTTGCAGATCATCCTCCTTAAGCAAGGTACTTTGTTTAAAATAATTGGTCAGATCGAGGGCTACGCCGCGCGCCGCTAAATTGGTAATCTCCGAACCGCCGGGCGTCTTAACAATATCGGGAGCGCTATTCGAGGCCAGCATGGCGCTCAAGCGGCTGACATCATAGTCGATGCGCTTGATAACGATGTTGGGATTTTGTTTCTGGAAGACACTGATCCAATGCTTACTCAATCCGGTATCATTGTTGTCATTGGCGTCATCCATGATGGTCAATGTGACGGGCCCTGAAGAACCGACCGCAGGCCCACTACAGGCAGCCAGTATGGCTTCGATACCACTGGCCGCACCGACAACGGCGGCTGATTGAGCAAGGAAACGACGACGTGTAGGTGATGAAATGTTGTTGTGCTCTGTCATAGAATATTCCTCCATCCCTGGGAAAATAAAATAGACGCAACACTTCGAAGCAAAAATTTTGTGCCTCGACTTTGAGACTATAGATAGAAAACACAGGCGCCAGTGGCGCAGCCTGGGTACGACTTCCCCTCGTACTGAATGGCAAAAGGGCAAATAAAGCTCTACAATTATCTGGGTGTAGGGCAAGGCGCGGTTGAATCACGAACGATCAATTTGGTTGAGAGCTCGATGCGCGGAACTTCAAGGGATTGTTCATCCAGTACGCGATAAAGCGTTTCTATTCCTACTCTCCCCAATTCATATGTTGGCTGGCGCACTGTAGTTAGTGGTGGGGTTACAAATGAAGCAAACCTGGTATCGTCAAACCCAACCACAGAAATATCTTCTGGTATGCTTAGATTATGCTCGCGAATGGCCCGCATTGCGCCTACTGCCATATCATCATTAAAGGCAAAGATAGCAGTTGGCCGATCTGCAAGTTCCAGCAGGCGGCATGCCGCGCTATATCCCCCATCGACCGAGAAATCACCATGGCACACCATCTCGGCTGAGTAGGTATTGTAGAGGCCAGCGGCTATCAGGACTGAATGAAAGCCGGCCAGGCGATCAATGCTGGCATTCCAGTCTGGATAGCCAGTGATCACTCCGATACGTTTATGCCCAAGTTCGACCAGGTGCTCGGTGGCGGCTCGACTGCCAGACATGTTTGCCGCCGATACAGTCGGAATCTCGTCGCCAAGCGGGTAACGCGGATCAACGACTACAAACGGATAATTCTGGGCACGTAGTTTCGCCAGCTCATCTTTGCTCTCAGAGGGCAAAATCAATAGTGCGCCGTCGGCCCCGCCGCCGCGCAAGCGTTCTAGTAGCGTTACCTCGCGGCTATGCTCGTGTCGGGTGGGGCAGATTACCAGATTGGCGTCATGCTCTTCGGCTACCTGGGTGGCTCCCTCCAAAATTTCAACAAAGTGGTCGACTCGGGGAACTGTAAAAGCGATGTAGCTGACGTGACCACTGACCAGCGAACGAGCATGGCGATTTGAGACATATCCCAACTCACGTACATATGCCATGACCTTATCGCGTGTCGCCTGTGACACATCAGGCCGCTCGTTCAGGACGCGTGAGACGGTCGCAATCGACACACCAGACTTTTGGGCGATATCCCAGATGAGCGCACGCGATGGGCCGCCTTGATTCTTTGCCCTTTTATCACTCACAAACCTCTCCTACTAGAAATACCAGTTGTACTTCGTTTTCTTGATCGCGGAAAAAACCGTAAACGTTTCCGGGACTTGCTTCAAGTCTAAACGGAATAAAACATGTTTGTCAAGTATTTTAACCAGTAAAAATCCCCAATTTGAAATATATCTAGCATAAAGCCATGTCTTGACAAACAAAAATGCCCATGTTACCTTTATTTCAGTGCTGCAAATCCGGAAACGTTTACGGAATGGCACACCTTTAAGAAGGCAGCTCTATTAACCTATCCCCATCGAAACAAATTGGTCACGGAGGACCGGCATACCTATTTTCTAAGGAGAAAAAGGCTATGGGTAAAAAGCAGCAGATGCTGAGATGGATGATGGTAGTGGGTGCGGTGATAGCAACGATTAGTCTAAGTCTAAGTTATGTTTTGTTCACAGGTGTACAAACCGCGGAAGCCAGAGCAAAACCCTCCTCCAACAATCTTGTGCTTAATCCCGGCTTTGAGTCTGGACTTACTAATTGGCTAGACGCCGGAGGCGATCCTCAAACCAACACCCAGGTGGTGCACTCAGGCACACAGGCCCTCCAACTAGGGCCAGCACAGCAGGCGCGCACGCAGACTGTGACCTTGCAGCCCAACACCCTTTATACGCTGACCGGCTGGGGCAAACTGATAGGGAGCCACGATTACAGCCAGATCAGTTTGCTAGTTACAGATAACACAGGCCAGCTTTATGGATACCAGATGCATTTTAGTGATGTCGACTGGACCTGGCAGGGGCAGACGGTTTTAACCCCCAGCACGATTAAATCGGCGTTAATTTTTATTCAGAAAAATGCTGGCACAGGAACATTTTACGCAGATGATATCTCGCTGGTTGCTGGTCGTAATCCTCTGGTCTGGCCTTACGAGGCTAACAGTATCTGGAACACGCCAATCGGCTCTAATGCGGTCTACAAATCAACGTATATTCAGAAGGCCGCCAATGTCTCCTTTGATCCTGTTTTCTTTTCCAACTTGCAGGGGGCCGTTGATTATAGCACCTATCCTCTGTATAGTCCCGATGGGCCTTCGTACACAGTGGGTGGCGTTACCTATGGTGGACGCTGTAAAGGCACCACGAACTATGGTACGATCAAATTGCCTGACAATCTGGTGGTAGGAGATGCTACACTGGCCCCCAATTATTCGACGCCCAATAATGCTGCTGGTATCGTACAGCCTGATGGGCGCACAGTTGTACAGATACAGCCACTGGCACGTTGTGACGCGAACGGACCGGCGAATGGCTATCGAGGGACCGAGAGTGATCTCTATGGAGATGGAATTCTAGGGACACACTTTGGCTCTGGTATGAACGTGTTGGGAGGCTTAATTCGCCAGAGTGAACTGGTTAATGCCACACCGATTATGCACTCCTTGCAGCTTGAAGTATGGGGTCGCAAATATTTTGCCTACAATCAAAGCGATCCTCAGCCCGGCTTCCGCTGGCCTGCCGCAAATCCAGATGGTTATGCTAAAGATCCAAATTATGGTTATTGCACCCTTGATCCCTGTAAGAGTAATCCAGACACCAGTTTCCGCCAGGGATCATTAATGGCGCTCAATCCCAGTCTGACTCCACAGAGTCTGGGTTTGACCAGCGCCCCAGCTATCAAGCTTTTCTACGCACTCCAGCACTACGGTGGTTATGTTGTCGATGATACCGGTTGGGATGACAACCAGATTGGCATCGATAATAGCGCTCTTGCTGATACTAACCTTGCGGATGCAACGTTTGTAAATGATGTTAACACGCTCTTTGCCAATCTGCAGATTATCGATAACAATAGCCCGAACAGCATTGGTGGTGGTGGAACGCCCCTGGTAAAGCCTGCCCCGGCGATCCATGCGAAAACCCTTACGCCCCTGAGCAAAACAGGCTGGAGCGCAACCGCCTCGGACAACAGTGCCGATGCATCGCTGGCACTGGATGGTAATGTCTTAACCGGTTGGAATACTGGCAAGGTCCCCTATGCAGGAGAAAACATTGTCATCGATATGAAGAAGCCACGCACCTTCAACCGCGTTGATATGGATAGTAGTCTCTATCCGTTCGCGCATGTCCAGGATTATGACATCTATGTCTCAGATGATGGCGTCAACTGGAGTAGCCTGGTCACGCATGGTTCTGCATCGCGTACCAGTCAGATTACTTTTGATACACAGACCGCACGTTACATAAAGATTCAATCGACAGGAGGTAGCATCAATCCATCCCAAATCTGGGCCGTCGACGAGATCAATGTCTTTAATGTCAAAACCCTGTAATATCACAACCCTGTAAACCCTGATTGGAGGGTCATGCAGGCTACGAAAAGCGACCAGCAGACATTTTTAAAAGTCTTCTACCACACGAAGTCGTGAAAAGGAGTTCCCTTCATGAGAAGACACGTTTTGCAGCGTTGGCAAACCAATCCTGCCAGGAAAACCTCCTGGTTAACTCTCTGTATCGCTTTGCTTATAGGCATAAGCCTGGCTTTTAGCTCGCCACAGACGGCAAGTGTAAAAGCCAGCAGTGGAACGCGTGACCCCCTGGTCCAACCCTTTGCCAGTACAAGTATCTGGAATATGCCAATTGGTTCTAATGCCAGTTATGTTGCCGCTAACATACCTGCCGCTGGAAATACCAGTAGCGACGCTGATTACTTTATTACGACCTCGGCCTCTGATCCGCAACGCAATCTTTATGATCCAGGCGCGTGGGGTCCTGGACGCTGTACCGGGACGCAGTTGAATGGGCAGGGGCCGATCGTCATTCCTGATAACACCGTTGTGCCCGATGCAACCAGCAATCCCTATTCTACTCCAAACAATGCAGCGGCGATCTTGCAGCCAGATGGGAAGACGCTGGTGCAGATTGAGCCGCTGGCACGCTGTAGTGCGGGTGGCAATGTTTATGGTTATCGTGCGTGCAATGCAGATATCACAGGAGATGGCATCTGCGGCGGCCATTTCGGTTCCGGGCTTAGCAGTATCGGGGGCATGATACGCTTAAGCGAGTTACAGGCCAGTGGTGATCAAACGATCCCGCATGCACTCCAGCTAGAAATCTGGGATAAATATCTCTACGCCTGTAATGGCACCGTCAATGGTTATCGCTGGCCTGCTGATCGTGCCGACTCAGGTGCCTGTGACAGCAGCAATGCAAATTCCTACAAAGGGACAAATGCCAGCCTTATGCAAGGCTCTCTGCTGGCTCTTTCACCAACGGCCACGCTGGATGGCCTGGGGATCAAGACCGACGCAGGGCGTAAAATGTTCTATGCGCTGCAAAATTATGGAGGTTATGTGGTCGACGATACAGGCTGGGATGACAACCAGATTGGGGTTGAAAATACCGTGCCTGCGAACTATGACTTTGGCTCCGGTGATTTAAAAAGCGATATCAATAGCCTGTTTTCTTCGCTGCAGGTTATTGACAATAATTCATCTAGCAATATTGGCGGTGGTGGTACGTTACGTGCGCCTCTTGCGCCACCGTTAGATGGTACTGCGCTGGATCGTAGCGGCTGGACTGCCAGGGGAACATCCAGTAACGCGCTACAGGCTCCTTTTGATGGAGACAGCTCAACACGCTGGACGACAGAGACTGCGCAGACCAATAATCAGTTTTATCAGATAGACATGGGACAGATTAATCGTATCAGTAGTATTACCCTGGACAGTAGTCAGTTTCCCGGCGATTACCCCAGGCAGTATATTGTCTTCTTATCAACATCTAATTGGACCTGGGGGAATGCAGTTGCGGCCGGGAGCGGAAATAACTCAATCCTGACCATTTCATTCAGTACACAGTCTGCTCGCTATATCACTATCCAGCAAACAGGTAGCGCAAGTAACTGGTGGAGTATTGGTGAGCTCAATGTATATCCATAAGTTGTAATGTGGAGCCTTTCCTTTTTGAGATGCATCTCTCTCGTGATGCTGGTGATCGCCAGCATCGCGTACGATCGACCCGTTTGGCCAGCAAATGGGTCGATCATACGCGATGCACTTTGTTGAGGTGCAGGTAAAAGATTTGCCACCAGTTGATTAACGATTGGGTAGGGCGGCCACAAATGTGCCGGCGACTTTAAGGTCGCCGGTTTGATCGATGGCCTGGAGCGTACCTGCAATGCGGACCTCGCCCTCGGCCTCATACTTCTCTGTGATCTTCCCTGAGCAGGTGATGATATCGTTGAGATGGGTCATGCCCTTGAAGCGGACGCCGAATTTGCGTATAGCCTGTGGACCTACGTAATCGCTCACCATCTGTCCCACCAGACCCATGATGAGCATCCCGTGGGCGATGATGCCGCCAGTACCAATCATCTCACCAACCTTTGGATCGGTATGCAAAGGATTAAAGTCGCCCGAAGCTCCTGCGTAGCGCACGAGTTGCAGGTGGGTGATCGGCTGTGTCGTCAAGGATGGAATGGTATCGCCAACCTGGACATCATCGGCATACAGCACTGGCTGTACCTGGTTTGTCATGGCGTTGCGCCTCCTTTCTGTGCTATCCCACACTACTCCCGAACAACGATGGTGGTCCTGGTATTCACTGGCTGATCATTTTGGTTGACATAACGTGTCTCCATGGTCAGGATATCCAGTGAATGGCCGCCGCTGCCGGGACGTGTCTTACCATCAACCAGGGTGGTGGTACCGGTTAGTACATCATTGGGATAGATGGGGGCCAGGTACTCATACTCTTCTTCGCCATGCAGGATACGAGCCACATTGATGCCCAGTTCCGCCATGCTATTGCCGCGTTGACGATTACCCCAGAAGTTGAACATGGTGGGAGTAGTAGGCGAAATGGGAACATCGGGGTAGCCAGCCGCCTGGGCCGCCTCACGGCTGTGATAGATCGGATTGGTATCGCCGATCGCCGTGGTGAGCTCATGGATCTTATTTCTCTGCACCTCGTAAGTGAAAGGGGCAAAGCGATAGCCAATTTTGCTGGTATCGAACATACAGGCTCCTTTGCGCAAACTTAGCGTGGGCCGCCGGCTACATAGATGATCTGACCACTGACGTAGCTGGCTTCCTCTGAAGCAAGGAAGTTAATAACATTGGCAACGTCGCGTGGTTGGCCCACACGGCGTACTGGAATAGCTTTGGAGGCCGCCTCAATCCGCTCCTGGGGATCGAAGCCCATGCGCCGAGCCGTCGCGCGCGTCATCTCAGTATCGATAAAGCCTGGTGCCACCGCGTTGGCGGTGATGCCAAAGGGTCCCAGCTCGATGGCCAGCGTGCGTGTCAGTCCCTGGAGTCCAGCTTTGGCGGTCGAGTAATTACTCTGGCCGCGATTACCGAGGGCCGAAGTAGATGAGAGCGAGATGATGCGCCCATATTTTTGTTTGACCATGTGCACCTGGGCGGCCCGGCTACAGAGGAAAGCGCCGCGCAGATGCACATTCATGACCGTTTCCCAATCATCATCCGTCATTTTGAAGAGCAGATTGTCGCGCGTCACCCCGGCATTATTGACCAGGATATCCAGCTGCCCAAAGTGGTCAACGCCTTGCTGTATCGCTGCCTCCACCGCATCCTTCTCGGTTACATTGCAAGCCACGGCCAGAGCCTGTGAGCCCACTTTTTCTATTTCAGCCACCACCTGCTGACTACCATCGGTATCGATATCGGCAACCACAATCCGTGCCCCATCTTCAGCCAGTCGTAATGCTGTGGCGGCCCCGATGCCTCGACCAGCACCTGTGACAAAAGCTACACGTCCATCAAGTTTACCCATGATACTTATCCTTTCGTACTTATAAAGCATAATAAATAATGGTTGTTTGTGGGTTTGCCCGGTATCCAACTGGTTCCGGGCAAACCATGCGGCAGGAACTTATTCCTGCCAGCTTAGCAGCACATCCAGTGCCTCAATCGAGCCGGGCTGGACGAGCAATGGATTGATCTCCAGCGCACTCAAATGAGGTCCCAGTGCCTGTGCGAGCATGCTGATGCGATAAATGACCTGGCTGAGTTCGTGCAGGTTGACACCAGCCTGGCCACGCGCGCCCCGCAGGAGGGCCGCTCCGCGCAGCTCACCCAGCATCGTGAGAATCTCAGCAGACTGGATCGGCAGCACACGGACCGCTGTATCTTTGAGCACCTCCGTCCAGATTCCACCCAGACCAATCGTGAGGACCAGGCCCCAGAGAGGATCGCGCACAATGCCGACCAGCAACTCAAGGCCGGGCGCCCGCATCGGACTGACCAGAATACCCTCGATCTCCGCATCTGGTGCTTGCGCCCGCACACGCTCCAGCATGGCGTTGAATGAGGAATGCACCTCTTCCACTGTACGCAGGTTAAGCGCTACACCCCCGATATCGCTTTTATGCGGCAGCGCGGGCGATTGGATTTTGAGGGCGACAGGCAGACCCAGCGTCCGGGCGGCCGCAACCGCTGCATCCGCCGTAGTGGCTAGCTGACCGGGCACCAGTGGGATGCCTGAGCGCTGCAGCAACGTACGTGCCCGTGCCTCAGACCAGGTTCCTCTGGCCAGATCGGTGGCAAGCGGTGGCAGTGGTGTAGCCTCCTGTGCTGGCATCCCTGCTGAGGCTTTAAGTTGTTCGGACCACCAGATGAATCTACCCAGGGCACGTACGCCATGTTCCAGGCCGGCGATAAAATGCAGGCCGGTACGCTCAACGACCAGGCGTGTCGTAGCTGGCAGATCCATGCAGGTATTGGTGGTCAGAACGACCGGGCGCGGCGCCGAGTGAATAATGCGCTTGAGATTATCATAGAGTGGCAGCGTGGTGGCCAGCGTTTCAGGGGTGGGTTCCCGTCCCCCTTCGACCGTAGTCAGGTTGAGCACAAAATCCAGATTGGGATCGTTGACCACTACCTCCAGCGCACGTTGCTGAAGTGTTGCATCCACTACCACATAGCCGGTCACATCCAGGGGATTGTGGCTGGTCGAGAACGCAGGCAGCACATCATGAAGCCGCTCTATAGTTTCCGGTGCGAAATCAGGGAGCTCCAATCCAACCTCTTCCGCCAGGTCCGAAATAATATCACAGGCCCCGCCGGAGGGGGTCACTACGCCCATGCGACGGCCGGGTAGCGGCGGCGTATAGCCTGCCAGGGCAGCGGTCGTCAAGAGATCTTCAAGCGAGGAGACACGAATAATACCCAGCTGGCGAAAGGCGGCCGCATTAATGGCATCATTGCCAACCAGGGCACCCGTGTGGGCCAGGGCGGCCCGCGAGCTGGCCTCGCTCCTGCCAATCTTGAATACCACGATAGTCTTGCCCAGTGCGCGTGCCTTCTCGGCAACGCGCCGCAGCTCAGCCGGATGGCGCACGCATTCCAGAAAGAGCGCAATAGAACGCGTAGACTCATCGGCCAGCAGATAGTCCACCACATCGGTTACCGAGATCATACTCTCGTTTCCTACCGCCACCAACAAACTCAATCCAATGGCATGTCCCTGCGCAAAGGCCAGCACCGCGCTGGTAAGGGCACCGCTTTGCAGGACCACGCCGACTGGACCAGACTTGAGCGGAGGGGTAATGGGCAGGCCGTAAGGTGTGATCTGATCAGTGATATTAATGAAGCCATTGCCATTAGGACCCAGAATGGTCAGCGCATGTGCCCGAGCATACTCAAGCAGCTCCTGTTCAAGCTGCGCGCCCGCCTCACCCGTCTCGCTAAAGCCGGAGGTTAACACCACAAAGCGCGTCGTACCCAGCTCGGCTGCTTCCTGCACAATCGAGAGCACGCGGGCCGTTGAAACCATCACAAATGCCAGGTCCACCACCTCAGGCAGGTCGCGCAAAGACTTGAATGCCCGTTGTCCATGCACAATCTCCCGATTAGGATTAACCAGGTAGACAGGACCCGCAAAGCCGAAATTCTTCAGGTTGTCAAAGGTATAGATCGACCAGCGTGAGTTATCGGTTGCTCCAATCAAGGCAATATTACGTGGGCGAAAAAAGCGGTGAAGCTGCTCTGCTGATATATGTTGGGACGGTATCATGCTTTAGTACCTCGCACATATACGAACTCAAACAACATTGTAAGAGAACTGGTTCAGGCCGAGAATATCACTCAAGGAGCTGAAAATAAGGCAGGGTGAAGTTCTCTTCAACGCTTTGAAAGCTGACCTGCACCGCAGCACCAATCTGGATACGTTCACGCGGAGTCTCGACGAGGCGTGACATCATGCGCACACCTTCCTCCAGTTCAATGATCGCGACAACAAATGGGAGATCTGTGGCGAACGGTCCGTAAGCCTGGTGGACAACCGTATACGAATAGATCTCCCCCTTGCCGGTCGTGACGATCCAGCTGAGAGTGGAGGCATGGCAATGTGGGCAGAGTGCGCGAGGATAGAATACGGCCCTTGAACAGCTAGTGCAGCGCTGGATACGCAGTTCGCCCTGCGCCAGGCCCTCCCAGTAGGGACGGGAATCGCTATCCTGCTGTAGCAGAGAAATAGGTAATTGTTCAGGCATGCGCTCAATTAATCCTTTCCCAAAATAACGGTAGCGGCCGACGAGAGCACACCACCCGTCCCATGGGCCAGGGCGATCCGAGCCCCCTCGACCTGGCGCGCGCCACATTCACCACGCAGCTGGCGTGTCGCCTCAATAAGCAGGAAAATGCCATACATGCCGGGATGGCAGTAGGAGAGTCCTCCGCCATTGGTATTCATCGGGAAGAGGCCGCCGGGCGCCGTACGTTGTCCGCTGACAAAGGCTCCTCCTTCACCACGGCCACAAAAGCCCAGTGCCTCCAGCGTTAGCAGCACCGTAATCGTGAATGAATCGTAGATTTCAGCCACATCAATAGCGTTCGGCGTAAGGCCAGCCATCGCGAAGGCGGCCTGTCCAGAGGTAATCGCCGCCCGGTGGGTAGCCAGATCAGGCATATTAGCGATCGTATTATGTGTATGGGACTCGCCATGTCCGAGTATCCAGACTGGTGCTTTGCGGGTAGTACGGGCCCGCTCGGCCGATGTGACAACTACAGCCCCGCCACCATCGGTGACCAGGCAGCAATCCAGCAAGTGCAGTGGCTCGGCCACCCAGCGCGAGTTGAGTACATCCTCGATACTGATCGGGTCGCGCATCATTGCCTTCTCGTTCATGGAGGCCCATTTGCGGGTCGCCACCGCCACCTCGGCCAATTGCTCACTGGTCGTGCCATACTCATGCATATGGCGCATCGCCGCCAGCGCATATGCGCCCACCGGTGTTGGCAGGCCAAAGAGCGGCTCATACTGTTCGGTCAACTTAAAGGCTGTATGGCCACGCTGGCGTGAACGATCAGAGCGCTGGGTGCTGCCATAGGTGATCAAGGCCACCTCAAAGAGTCCCGCCTCAATGCCGGCCAGCGCGTGTCCGATATGGGCTTCAAATGAAGAGCCGCCGATGTTCGTGGAATCGGTATATTTGGGCTGGAGACCCAGATATTCGGCCAGCATCAAGTTGGTGGACCAGGCCCAGTTGCCAGCCCCAAAGAGTGCCTCCACATCATTGAAGTCCAGGCCCGCATCGGCCAGCGCGGCCTGTGCCGCCTGCGCCTGGAGTTGGAGCACAGTTTTATCCGGGGTGCGGCCAAGATCTGATTCGGCCACACCCACAATCGCGGCCCTGCGCGAGGAGACCATTAAAGTGCCTCCCCCAGTTTCACATGGCCGCGCAACAGATTACGTGAAATGATAAAGCGCTGGATCTCATCGGTGCCCTCAAAGATTCTCCACAGGCGCACTTCGCGATACCAGCGCTCCACCGGTAGCTCTTTGGTATAGCCCATGCCGCCGTGGATCTGGAGCACCCGATCAACGACATGATTGACCATATTGGAGCCATGTAGTTTCGCGATCGAAGAGGCGTGGCGATTATCCTGTTTCTGCTCCGCCAACCAGGCCGCGTAGAGCGCGAGCCAGCGTGTCGCCTCGATCTCAACATGCGAATCGGCGATCATCCACTGGATCGCCTGGCGATCAGCAATCGGCTTACCAAAGGTCACGCGTGTATGGGAATAATCGATGGCCATCTGCAAGGCGCGTTCCGCCACACCCACTGCCCGGCAAGCGATCGCCCAGCGTCCCGCCCCGATCCACTGCATTCCGAGATTGAAGCCACCATTAAGTTTGCCCAGGATATTCTTTTCGGGGACGCGTACATTCTCAAAATAAAGCGAAGCCGGTCCCCACTCGCCCATCGTGTGGATATAATCGGAGCGCCAGCCCATCTCACGATCAACCAGAAAACAGGTCACACCACCGTGCGCGCCCTTCTCCACGTCCGTGACCGCAAAGACCATAGCAAAGTCCGCCTCATTCCCATTAGTAATAAAGACCTTCTCGCCATTAAGAATCCAATGATCTCCATCCTGGATCGCGCGCATCTGAATATTAGCGGCATCCGAGCCGGCGCCAGGTTCGGTCAGCGCAAAGCAAGAGCGACGCTCACCATTGATGGTAGGGATTAAATAGCGCTGTTTTTGTTCTTCATTGCAATAATAGAGGATATTATCGGCGTTGCCGCCAAAGGCAAACGGCACAAAGGTGCGGGCCAGCTCCATGCTAACGACCGCTGTCATTAACGGACCAAGATTCGCCCCACCGTATTCTTCTGGGGTATTAATGCCCCAGAAACCCATCTCTTTGGCCTTACGTTGTAACTCCCGAATCTTGCCAGGCTCGATGCCGGGGCGGCCCTCGCGCTCATTGCGTAGCACATCCCCTTCCAGGGGCATCAATTCTCTTTTTACAAAATCACGCACGGTCTGCTGAACCATTTTCTGTTCGTCGGTCAGGCTAAAATCCATGGCTGGCTCCTTTGCACTATTGATTGAGTCACGACCTTGCAGATAACAATAGACCTCTTAGTCTACTGTCCGTATCAGGCTCATAAAAAAGATGGGCAGACCCTTACTAATCGTTGTAAATGTCTGCTGCTGGTGGCACTGTATCATTCCTTTTTGTTTTTCGAGTGGGACGGGAATAAAGCGCCCGCAAGGGGCGCACGTACTGTGCGGGAATAAAGCGCCCGCAAGGGGCGCACGTACTGTGCGGGAATAAAGCGCCCGCAAGGGGCGCACGTACTGTGCGGGAATAAAGCGCCCGCAAGGGGCGGTATATTCCATTTAACGCTTCATAGAAATGAATGCAGCAATAAACACGATCAGTACGTGCGGGGCTTGCCCCCGCTTTTAATCTTCCTGCTTAAAAAAAGCAAAAATAAGCAGATTTTGCAGCTATTTGATTGAGCGCATAGCATTACTCTTGTTGCTTTTTCGGGTAGGAACGGATGAAGCGGGGACAAGCCCCGCACGTACTGATCTTTATTCTTGTTGCTTTCGATGCATTGATTGTTTCTTAAATGAAAAATATTGCCCGCAAGGGGCGCATACACTGTATTGATCTTGTGCACAAGCGTAGCATATTTTAATTGAATATTCAATAGAAACAGCTTTACGCGATATGCACCTTGACTTTCATTTGTTAAGAAAATACACTGGAAGTATATCTAAGGTCTGCTATAAACTCCGGTATCCGGCGAAGGAGCAACTTCTATGACAGCAGTTCCCAATCGGACCTATACCACGTTGAGTAGTCGTGGTTTGCGCCACGATATTCTCCCCATGAAACTCTATCATAAGGCCAAGAAACTGGGTACCTGGGACCCCGCGCGATTGATCTCACTCAGGATCGGCTGGATTGGCAGCAGGTGCCAGCTGAAAGGCAGGCGCAGATTCGGCGTAGCGTGATCGCTTTCCAGGCTGGCGAAGAGGCGGTTACCCTGGATCTGCTGCCATTGATTATGGCTATTGCCCGCGAAGGTCGACTTGAAGAGGAAATGTTTTTAACCACGTTCTTATGGGAAGAGGCTAAACATACAGAATTTTTCCGGCGTGTGCTGGATGAAGTATTGCGGGAACAAAACGATCTCCACGAAGGGCGCAGCTCGAGTGGTGGACGCGACATATTTGCGCATGAGTTGCCGCGCACAATGAATTTATTGCTGACCGATCCCTCACCGGTCAACCAGGCTCGGGCCTCGGTACTCTACAACATGATTGTCGAAGGGGTGCTGGCCGAAACTGGCTATTTCAGCTTTGCAAGGATGCTAGATGAGGGCAATATCATGCCCGGCTTCAGGCAAGGCATCGGCTTGATCAAGCGCGATGAATCCCGACACATCGCCTACGGGGTCTTCTTAATTTCCCGCCTGGTAGCTCAGGACCCTGATCTCTGGCCGGTCGTCGAGGGGCGCATGCATGAATTATACGATGCCATTGCTCGCAACCAGGAGCAGGATGGAACGCCCGAAGTGATTCGTGATTATGCCCGGCAACAATTTGAGAAACGGTTAACGCGTATTAGTCGTGCCCGTACTCAGAGTTTGGAACAGGTCTACCATGCCGCCGAAAGCGAAGAGGCCGAAGCGATATAAGTAATATCCTCGACCCGTTCGTTATAGTGCATCGAGGATAAAGTGGCCGCGAAGGCCCCATGTACAGGAGGAGCTAAAGGATGCTGGTAAAGGCTGCTGTATTGTATGAGGTGGGCAAAGCTGCCCCCTATGCAGATTCGAAACCGTTGAGCATTGAAGAGGTTGAGTTAGATGCTCCTGGGCCAGGGGAAGTTCTGGTTGAGGTGGTTAGCGCAGGTCTGTGTCATTCTGATCTCTCGGTGATCAATGGTTCAATGTATCCACAACTTCCCTATCCCATGATTCTGGGTCATGAAGCCAGTGGCATTGTGCGTGAAACTGGTTCTGGTGTTACCGATGTCAAGGTAGATGATCATGTGGTTTTTTCGTTTGTGCCGATGTGTGGGCACTGCGACAACTGCGCGGTTGGGCGCCCTGTTCTGTGTAAGAATGGAAGTGTCTCCAATGCGCGTGGGACATTGTTGAGTGGTGAGAGGCGTTTTCATACGGCCAAGGGCCAGCCGATTAGCTATTTTACAGGGACCTCGGCCTTCTCACAGCTTACGGTGGTGTCGCAAGAATCGCTGGTCGTCATTGAGCGTGATGTGCCGCTGGATAAAGCGGCTCTATTGGGCTGCGCACTGATCACTGGCGTCGGGGCCGTGATGAATACCGCCAGAGTTTCGCCGGGTGAGGCTGTCGTGGTATTTGGTCTGGGTGGCGTGGGTTTAAGCACGATCATGGGCGCTAAGCTGGTCGGGGCGTCACCAATCATTGCGGTTGACATGCTGCCCTCCAAATTTGAACTGGCCAAACGCCTGGGGGCCGACTACACCATTGCGGCAGGCGAAGGTGATCCAGTCGCTATGATAAAAGAGCTAACCCGCGGTGGGGCTAATTATGCCTTTGATGTCGTTGGCAACACCAACGTCCTGGCCCAGGCCTTCAGTGCTATTCGTCCTGGTGGAAAAGCTATCGCCGTGGGCATTCCACCCAGCGACAAATTTGTCTCAGTACATGCCGCCGCCATGGTCTTACAGGAAAAAGTGCTGCAAGGTTCTTTTATGGGATCGGCAGTGCCGCGCCGCGATATTGCGCGCCTGGCCCACCTGTATATGACAGGTAAATTGCCGCTGGACGAACTGCTCAGCCCCTCAATTACTCTCGAAGAGATCAATACAGGCTTTGATCGCCTGGCCCAGGGAACCGCCATTCGCCAGCTACTACGCTTTAACGAGTAGCGGCTTGCGTGCAATACCACACGCTATGTTGGCTCATGGACGCGTTAGAATTAGAATTAGAATTATAGCGCGTCCATGAGCAGAGATAACTCTGACCGCCCATCTACACATGATCTGATGCGATGGGTCAATTATGTTCTTCATCGGGCGAACTGAGAACCTGGAGGCGGGCACCACACGATTGACGCACAATCAATTGGGTTGGCAATACAATATGTTTCGCCGCACCGAGTACATGTTTCTCGATACGATTAATCAACAGGGTACCAGCCTGGATACCCATTGCAATGCCCTGCTGTGCGACGGTAGTAAGCGGCACACTCAACAGTTCAGCATAGCTCAAATCATCGAAACCAACGAGCGCCACGTCCTCAGGAATTCGCACCCCGGTGCGAGCGGCAGCTTTAATAAATTCCAGCGCGACCCAATCGTTGACCGCGAAAATAGCGCCCGGCCGGTCTGGTCTGCGTAAAATCTCATCAAAGCGAGCCGAGTCAGGCTCTGAGCCAGTAAGTAGATCGGCGAATAGCAGGCTATCATCATAGGGTCGCTGATACTCGGATAACGCCTTGCGATAGCCTTCCCAGCGATCGCGAACCGAGGTTGTCTGCCGTCCGCCCGCGCGTGAATAGGCAAAGCCAATCCGTGTATGTCCCAGAATGGCCAGATGTTCCGTAGCGCGATAGCCACCACCCACATTATCAGACACAACATAGTCACTATCCAGCTCAGTCATATAGCGATCAACCAGTACAAACGGGAAGCCGACATGTTTTAAGCGCGCAATAGCATTATCTGTAGACTTATTGCTGAGCGGAAAAATGATCAAGCCTTCGGTCGTTAGCTGCAGGCGTGCAATATCGCGCGCCAGCAACTGTTCGTTTTCTTCACTATATGCGAAGATCACCTGGTAGCCACGTGATTTTACAGATTGTTCAATGCCCCGCAAGAGCTTCATATTCAGCTCATCGGTAGCCTGATTCAAAATGACCCCAATATTTTTTTGTGTAGAGATGGTCATATCTGATCCATGCGTAAGTGCCGCGGAGCGCACAAATGTGCCGCTGCCTTGAATGCGCTCCAGCAATCCTTCACGCGTCAGCTCACTCAGCGCCTGGCGCACCGTTCCCCGGCTTACATGGTATTGCTGCGCAATCTCGAACTCAGTCGAGATACGGCTGCCATGGGTTAACTCGCCAGATAGAATACGCGCCCGCAGCTCGCTGACAATCTGCATATACATAGCTTTCATAGTCTTCGCATGTGACTCTTTTTCAGGTTTATGCACAGTACGGAATTCCTCACTGGATGAATGGACCAATAGTAAATATTGCGAACCAATGGTGTCGCCTTACGTTGGGAGAGAGTATGCACAAACAAGGTTGCATTTGTCTATACAATTTTATGGACAAATTTGTATAGATTTCGGGTATTCTCTAATGTTAAACGTCAGTGATACAGGAATTTCTGATCGACTGTAGCAAAATAGCTGGATCCTTAGGCTATGCTAGCCGTCGATATGTCGTATAGACATTAAGGAACCTGAAAGACCTGCAATGCATAGTTATCATACCCATAGCGACACATTGAGAGACACGTCTTATTTGATAGAATTCCATAGGCTTTGGGGGTAACAATGGCGAGATATTGGCTATCTGGCGACCAGGCTAATTGAGCTGGATTTTTAGGTGCTGGATAAGAGAATAGGGTTTTCCCATTCTGTGCATCCCAGAATTGTATTACCGAACGATTGCCATTATCTCCCTGAATCAACTCACCGCTTCCCACCAGATAATTACCCGCAGCCAGATAGTTGCCATTGGGTGACCAGGTAGCATAGACGGGTTGCCCATTTACAGGCTGGCAGGAAAAGAGCTGTTTTCCTGTCTGACTGGAGCAAACGACCATGGTTGAGCTATGCTGACTGATAAGCGTAAAGGCCATACGTCGGCTGTCGGGTGACCAGGCAATGCTCCTGTCCTTGCTATCGGGCGCATTGGGGCTGACCGCAGCCGCGATCTGAAAACGCTCATGGCCGCTGCGAGCATCCCAGACCCCCAGCACTCCTTGTTGCTGTACTCCTGGGAAGAAAAGGCCAATGCAGAGCTATCGGGTGACCAGCTTAAGAGTGTGAGTGGACCTGCAGAGCTGGGGGCAGCATAGTGCCAGAGAAGTCGACCCTCTGAGCCATCATGTACCTGTACAGAGCCATCTGGATCATTGATAGCCAGTAGCGTGCTATCGGGCGACCAGGCAAACATACTTTTGCTGGAGGCTAGCGGGTACTGTGAGAGCAGGCGCTGAGCTGATACATCCCATATCTGCACAAATTCGGCGCTAGATTGATGCGGTGGAGGAGTTTGAGCCTGGGTAAAGGCGATATGTGTCCCATCAGGCGATAGGGCCACTGCCCGCGTTGTCGAGTTCGGGAGGCTGTGCGTCCAGAGATTATAACCATTGAGGGCATTCTGGATCAGAAACGCTGTATCTGTTATATATATCAGGCGTGTACCATCCCTGGACCAGGCTACCGTGTGGGCCTCGGTGTAGCTATGTCCCGGCCAATTTTTTTGTTTCCACTGTTGCTGTTTACTTTGTATATTGACCACAAACAGGCCCTGGTTACTGGCGTAAGCAATCTGCTTATTATCTGGTAGCCAGGCGAAGTCTATTCCTTGCCAGGGTATATCACATACCAGGTGGTTGAGAGGCACTTTCACCCTAACAGTATCCGCCCGGGTTGCCAGATCAAGAGCGCAGCCGCTACCAAGCAGGGCTCCTCCCAGTAACACCCCACCACGTAAAATAGAGCGGCGAGCATACATTTTCCTGGCGCTATAGGGCGCAGGTTTTTGTTTAGTGTCGCTGTCCATAAAGTATGACCTCCTTGTCAATACAGCATGGAATTAGTATACCTAATTAAAGAACAAATTACGAGTCTGAGAGAACAAATTTCGTAAATTTGTTAAATACTATTGACAAAGCGCTATACATTTCATTAATATAATTTGTATAGCTAATTTGCAAAGAGTCATTGTCGATTCTTGAAGATTTTTAGTATATCCTTTGTTCCTATTGCGCAGATTGCAATAGGAACAAAGGGAACCTTTGAATGCTACTTATTAGCGAAAAAGGTTTTTTAATTCGACTGAAAGAAAGATGTAATGGTAGAGGATGCCATACGTCTTTCTATTATGCCAATATGGCATAGCTATGTTTGAGCTTGCGCAAAGTGAAAACAGTGGTATCAAGGAGGATGCCTGATGAAATGTGTAGACAGCTTTACCCCAGGTTTTTTTCCTGTTACAGTTCTCCGTTCGCTACATACATATGACCTCCTGTTACCAGAACCCTTACTTTACCCAAATGGTAAACATGACAACGATGTATCCATGTAGGTAGTACTGGCATAGTCGCGTCTGGCATGCTTAAAAAGCCTCTGTGAGCGCGTGTATACGTCAGGACAAACACAGCCACCAATCTTTGGAGATTGGTATGGGAAAGGGGTATTTTCATGTCTGAGCAACCGTATGTTGAGCAGCCTCACACCGAGCAACTCGATAATCCCGTAGAACTATCAATGTCGCGACGGCAAGTACTGCAGTTGATGCTTTTGACAGGAGGGAGCCTGGCATTAGGCAACGTACTGGCGGCATGTAGTGATAGCTCTTCACAGAAGCAGCAATCACAATCTCTCTCCCCTACGCCGCGCAACCAGACCGTTATTATCGATCAATCCCCCCAGTTTGCTGTCTTTGACAGTTTTAATCCCTTTATTCCAAACGGCCAGGAATATGAGACAGGTTTTGGACAGATCTGTAAAGAATTTCTCTTTTATTTCAACATGGTATCAGGTGAGATAAAGCCATGGTTAGCCACGGGTTGGAAATATAACAGCAATCATACCCAGCTGACCTTGAGCTTGAATCCCAAGGTGCATTGGAACGACGGAACCGCCTTTACCTCCAAGGACGTAGTTTTTACCATCCAAATGTTATTAGGTAACACCGCACTGATTGGTTCATCCAACTACACACCCTACGTCCAGAAGGTATCAGCACCAGACGATCATACTGTGGTCTTTGATCTAAAAAGCTCGAATCCACGTTTCCACTACAATTTTATTTGTGGCATCGTCGGTTCACAGGAGATTGTTCCTGAGCACATCTGGTCTAAGCAGAATCCTATGAGTTTCAAAGGAAGTCCACCAGTCTGGACCGGACCATATAAGATTGATCGCACCATCCCATCCCAGTTTATGTACGTCTGGAAGAAAGATCCTAATTACTGGAACAAGGATGAGTTGGACCCCAAACCAGAATATGTAGTCTATCGTACAGCGCCGAGTGTGGACTCAGAGGTTGAGCAATTTAAACGGGCCCAGGTTGATGTACCAGCTTTTGACTATCAACATGCCGTAGCCCTGAAAAGTAGTTATAGCAATATCATCATCGAGACCAAATTCCGCGATCCCTGTCCACGCGCCATCGGCATCAACAGTGATCCCTCCAAGGGTTTGCTGGCCGATCCACGGATGCACTGGGCTATCTCCTACTTGATTGATCGTAAGACCCTGGGCTCGACCGTCTGGTTTGTCCCGACCCCGCCAGCGCAGTATCCATGGGCGGATTATCCCGCCAACGACAAATGGTCGGACCCGGCTGTGGCCTCCAAGTATCCTTTGACCTATGATCCTCAAAAGGCTAAAGACCTGCTCGACCAGATGGGGGCCAGGGCGGATAGCAGCGGCAAACGCAGTTATAAAGGGCAACCCTTACAATATGAGATCATGACCACGGCTAAAGTCGGAGATCCCGAATATATCAATGGGCAGAAACTGGCAGACGGACTGAACAGCGTTGGTGTTGGGGCAACTATCCGCTTCTATGAAAGCTCTGTCTGGACCAACAAGCTCAATAATGGGCAATTTGACATCACCACCTGGTGGTTGTGTGGCAACGTTTTTGATCCAGGCCAGCTATATACAGGTTTTGAGACCAGCAGGACCAAACCCATCAACCAGGATGCCAGTACTGGTGGTAATGTACTACGCTCCCAATATAAAGATCTGAGCGATCTCGCGGTAAAGCTGGATAATGCCGATCCTTCTGCCAGTGAAAACAAGCAGCTATTCAGTCAGGCATTGGATGCTTACTACAGAGAGATGCCACTGATCCCGCTCTACCAGACAACTTATCCAACCATTTTTAATAACAGCTATTGGACAAACTGGCCTACTGATGACAATCTTTATCAAGTTCCCTCTAACTGGTGGGGACAATTCTTGTTTGTGATCGGTAGCATCAAGCCCACCGGAAAAGCGTAACGCGCATACTCAGTTATCCTGAAAACCGTTCCATGCTGGCTCAGACATGCGTAAGGATGTTTGGCCAGCATGGACCTCGCATAAAGGAGTTCCGCGATGATCAAAAGTGCGCCGCAAAGAATTACCCCTGGCAAAACACGCATCTTCCCAGCCCTACGCTTATGGCTGGCAACCCATCCATTAATCGCCTATGCATTACGACGCTTTGGAGCCTATCTACTCACCCTCTGGGGCTCATTGACCGTCACCTTCTTCTTCTTTCGCCTCATCCCTGGTAATCCGATTGCCTCATTTGTGCAAAGTTTGCAATCGCGCCAGGTATACAATGTTCATGCCAGCCAGGATGTCGTACAGTATTACAATAAAATATTTGGCCTGGACGGCAACTTATTTCAACAATACCTGCACTACATGTATCAACTGATTGTGCTCCATGACCTGGGGCCATCTCTAATTAGCTTTCCCACCTCATCGCAGGTCCTCATTGCACGATCTCTTCCATGGACTATCGGCCTGCTGGGACTCTCGACCCTGATCTCCTGGGTGCTTGGTCTGATACTGGGCGCATTGATTGGCTGGAAACGCGAAAAAAAGGCTTCGGAATGGATGACCAACCTGTGTATCGCGCTCTCCCACATCCCTTTCTACTTTATCGCCCTGATCCTGATCTTCTTTATTGCCTACCGGCTCGACTGGTTTCCCCCTACCTCAGCCTATGATCCTTCGCTGGACCCGGGCTTTAACCTGGATTTTATCCTCAGCGTGATCAACCACGGCACCTTGCCAGCCCTTTCGATTGTCATCATTGGTGTCTGTAGCTGGATGCTCTCAACGCGTATGTTGATGATCACTATTGTTGGTGAAGACTACCTGACCTTTGCGGAAGCCAAAGGACTCAAGCCACGTAGTATTTTGACCCGTTATGCCTTGCGCAATTGCTACCTGCCACAGATTACCGGTCTGGGTATCACGCTGGGATCGATCTTTAATGGCAACGTACTGGTGGAGCAGCTCTTCGCCTATCCTGGCATCGGGAATCTATTTGTCACAGCCATTCAACAATTAGACTTTAATACAATCCAGGGTATTGTCGCATTGGCCATCTTTGGCGTACTCACCGCGAATCTGATTCTGGACCTATTGCTACCCGCATTTGATCCACGGGTCAAATACAATTAAGGGAGGGAGAGATATTTAATGCGCAGATTTCTACATGCTCTCTGGAGTTTATGGAGCTCAAGCATCAAAGTCCAGGTTGGCGCGTTGATCCTGGCTTTCTTTATTATTCTGGCCGTGCTGCATCCCGTGATTGCAAATATTATCGGACACGGCAATGATCCTCTGGCCATCTCCATCAATCCTCCCTGGGAATTGCCGAGCTGGCAACACTGGCTGGGGACCGACCGTTATGGGCGTGATATCCTTGCTATGACAGTGACCGCCTTGTCAGCCTCACTTGAGGTCGGAGTTATCGCGGGCGTGCTCTCGACCGTGATTGGAGTCGTGATAGCCTTTACCGCCGGCTATAAAGGAGGGAAAGTAGACAGCGTTCTCTCCAGTATTACCGATGTGTTTCTGGTTGTGCCCAGTTTTCCCCTGTTGATCACCCTGTCAGCCTATTCAAAAGGGGTCAGCCTCTTTTCTGTGGCCGTGATCCTCGCCATCTTTAGCTGGCCATTTGCCGCGCGCACAATTCGCTCACAGGTACTCAGCCTGCGTAGCCGTCCTTATGTGGAACTGGCCAAGGTAACCAAGCTCAACGACTTCGAGATCATCTTCGAAGAACTGATGCCCAACCTGCTCCCCTTTATCGGAGTTGGTTTTGCCTCGGCCTCACTGGGCTCCATTTTCGCCCTGGTTGGCTTAGAGGTTATTGGCCTGGGACCCAGCAGCACGTTGGATCTAGGCTTAATGCTAAACTGGTCCCAGAGCTGGGGGGCGTTGAGCCTGGGAGCATGGCCCATTTTTGTGGCCCCGGTGGTGGTGCTGGCCCTGCTCTTCTTCTCCGTCAACTTGATCAATATCGGACTCGAAGAGGTATACAACCCACGCCTGCGCAAGACGGCTGGCGCATAAGCAGGAGATAGATCAAAATGGCAAACAGTATATTACAGAGTGTCGATATGAAGTCCCTGATCGGCACCCCGATGCTAGAGATCGAAGACCTGCGTGTCTACTACGACACGGTCAGCGGGGTCTCAAAGGCGATCGACAGTGTCACCTTGAACGTAAAGCGCGGTGAGATCCTGGGCATCGCGGGCGAATCTGGTTGTGGTAAAAGCACCCTGACCACGGCACTTTTGCGTTTGACGCAGAGGCCCGGCTATATTGCCGGGGGCAGTATTCGTTTTTATCCCGCCAACAAGAAGCCAGTTAGCCTGTTAGAGTTGGGCGGAGAACAGCTGCGCACAATACGTTGGAAGCATATCTCCTATCTTCCACAAGGCTCAATGAACTCGCTCAATCCGGTTCTGCGTATCGCGGACCAATTCGCGGATGTGATGTTAGAGCACAGCTCAATTACCAAACGAGAAGCCTTGAAATTGATCCCCCACCTGTTGCAACAAGTGGGCCTGGATGGACAGGTCTCCAGGATGTTTCCACATGAGCTCTCAGGTGGTATGAAGCAGCGTGTCACCATTGCCATGGCGATTGCGCTCAATTCGGACCTGGTGATTGCCGACGAACCAACGACTGCTCTGGACGTCCATAACCAGCGCATAGTAATTCAGATGTTAGGTGAATTGCGCGACAAACTAGGGATGACCATCATCCTCGTCACCCATGACATGGCGGTACATGCCGAACTGGCCGATCGGGTCGCCGTCATGTACGCGGGCTCATTTGTCGAGATTGGTGATGTGCGGCAGATCTTCAAAGCCCCCCGCCATCCCTATACACAAGGACTGATCAACTCTATTCCCAGTGTTGGTGGACCCCGAGTGCGCCTGGCTGGCATCAGAGGCAATACCCCAGTCCCCGTGACTGGCCGTCCGGCTGTCGTTTCCACACTCGTTGTCCACAGGTCATGCCGCGTTGTTCCCAGGAGATACCAGCGCTGATCCCACTTTCTAATCTACCAACGCTCGGTGTGTCAGAAGCACAACTGGAGCAGCAAAAGCAGACCCTGGTAGCCTGTCACCTGTATACACAACCCGAAACGGAGAATGCTCATGACAACTAGTTCCAGCGATATCGTCCTGACCAATATTACTCAGATTTTCCGTGGAGCTTCGGTTCGCAGCGTGGGTGGTGAATTTAAGGCTGTCGACAATGTCTCATTCACACTGTCAGCTGATCCGCCAGGTATCGTCAGCCTGGTTGGACAGAGTGGTAGCGGTAAAAGTACGATCGCGCGCATTATTCTGGGATTGCAAAAGCCAACCGAAGGGAGTGTAACGTATCGAGGAAAAGATATATATAAGCTCTCCGCGCGCGAGTATGATGCCTACCGCCAGGAGATACAGCCTGTTTTTCAGGACCCCTATGGTATTTTTAATCCCTTCTATCGCGTCGATCGTGTCTTCTGGACCGTGATCAAAAAGTTTAAGCTGGCCCGAAACAGGCAACAGGCCCTGGCTAAGATCGAAGAGTCGTTGCACGCCGTAGACCTGCGGCCTGAAGATGTGCTCAACCGTTATCCCCATCAATTGAGTGGAGGACAACGCCAGCGCGTCATGCTCGCGCGTGTTCACCTGCTACAGCCCAAATTTATTATAGCCGATGAGCCCATTTCCATGCTGGACGCAGCGGTGCGTGTCTTATTCCTCAACATCCTGATCGACTTCCAGCAAAAATATGGCATGACCACACTCTTTATCACGCACGACTTATCCACGGCATATTATGTAGGGGGAAAGATATTGGTAATGTCAAAAGGGGAGATCGTCGAGCGCGGTGATATAGACGATGTCCTGGTCCACCCGACCCATCCCTATACTCAGATGCTGCTATCCTCGATCCCGATCCCTGATCCCGATGCTCGCTGGCAAGACAAGACCAGCCTGGTTGATATTGAAGGAGCTATGCCAATTGTAGCATTGCCAGATATGGAAGTTCCGCGCTAAGCGCTCCTGTGCGGGCATTTTCTATACCACACTATAAACTAATGTTGAGCATTGCAGGTGTGCACGCACATGTATATGGGAAGTGTGTTACTCTTGTGCGGGCATGCGCTGGCGCGCTCAAACCTGTTTTCTTATGTGGTGCCAAAAGTGCGCTCGGCGCACTTTTGGCACCACATAAGAAATTCTGCCTGCTGACACTGGCGTGTCCTAAGACTTATTTAACGAGTACGACCAGGCGCCAGCCACCGAATATGCGGACGGCCAGGTCTGGATTGATGGCATAGCAGAGTCGGCCAGGGAATCTAACCAGACCTCTCTTAGTCATGCGTAACATTTTGACCAGGGCCTGCATTGGATGCCTAACCTTCGACCAGGGGGTCGTATCGAGAGGCTGCAAACTATAGAAATAATCCACAACTTCATAGCCAGCATCGCGCAAAATTTCTAAGGCGATATCTTTAGTAAAGAAATGCAGATGGCCCGTGGCATGGCGATAATCGGCCAACTGATTTCTGGCAATTGAATGCTGATTGAATGACTGAAAGGTCTAATGGCAACTGAAGTATTTATAGGTGCTTTTCGGTTTGAGATCGCGCAAGACCTGGAAGCAATTCTCAAAATGCTCCAACACATCTACTAAAAGGATCAAATCAAAAGTAGATGTTCGCTCCTGAAAAAAGTCAGCTAACTGAAAATGGAGTTGGGGGTTTTCACGTAGTTTGGCCAGCGCAATTGCCTGCGGGCAATGTCATAGCCCACAAACGTGCTTTCTGCTGGCAATTCGTGTTGCATGATACGTAGAATCTCGCCAGCCCCGCACAGCCAATGTCACAGATGGTATGGGGGGAAAGTGCATTACGCTTGATCATTTGGAGTACACTATCAGCTTTCCATTGAGCTGCATCGATATGCCAACCGGGATTTTTCTGAAGATATTCACCATTGGTGTAGAAATCTGCGACTACCATCTCGAGTTCTCCTTCATTGGTACAGGGCTTTGTAAACGCGTTGGCAGGTATACAGAATATTTTATACTACTAAGACGAATATTAGCTGAAAAGGGCTTCCTGCTAACTTTATCATCTATTATATTGTAATTTGTATTTACCTGGCTATGGCTCGTTTACTGGGAACATAATATAATAAAAAGTTGTTTTCATTCAAATTTGAATTAAATGTATTTGTAAACAGTAAATAATTTTACTGTTCTTGTAATTGAATGATAATCCCCTAAGATTAACATGTCATTAATGCTTTGAATGAATTCTGCCAATCTCCGAGAAGTATGAGTCATCCCGGATTTTTCAAAAATCCGAAAAACGGGTTTTGCGCTCCCAATGCGGGAGGTGCAGGAGGTCGGCGAGCCCTCCTGCCGGGGTCTGACTTTTTATCACATTTTTAGTCGTTGAATCGTGGAAGCAGAAAAACCACGGTTCTTGGTGCACATGCCATTGGAACGACCAAGAACGAAAAGAAAGGAGAAGGTGATGTTGTCTCCAGCAATCTTGTTGTCGTCTCAGCAGTGGGCTCAAGCCACCTTTGGCTCGGTCCAACTGGGCGATCCACGTCGTGTGCAGCGTGCCGTCGATCTTGCGTTCCACCTTGCGCAGCATCCACAAGCGTCTCTGCCCGGTGTGTTGAGCCCGGCGGGCTTGGAAGCGGCCTATCGATTTGTGCATTCGTCGCATACCTCGTATGAACATCTGGTTGCTCCCCACCTGCAACACACACGGCAAGCATGCCACCAGCAGGCACAGGTCTTGTTGATTCAGGATACCACAGAGATGGATTACCAGGCTCATCCTACGACGCGTGGACTGGGGCCCATTGGCAACGGAACGCATCACGGCTTTCTGTTGCAAAGCGTCCTGGCTGTTGTACCTCAGCACGATCAGTTGTTGGGATTGGCTCATCAAGAACCCTTTTTGCGCCAGCCAGCCCTGAGAAAGAGAGCAAGCAACAACGCTGGAAACGCGAACGGGAATCGGAGGTATGGGAGCGCAGTGTGCGCATCCTGGGCTCGCCTCCTGCTGGCAGTCAATGGATTCATATGGGCGACCGCTACAGTGACATCTTTGCGTTCATGCGCCAATGTCGAGAGCAGGGGTGTGATTTTCTCGTCCGGGCCTATGAAGATCGCTGTATTGATCTGTTGGTGGAACAAGGAGAGACACCGGTGCCCCCACGATCGCATCATCATCGTAGCCCCACGCTGCATTTGCTGGAGGTGGTCAAGCAGATGCCCATTCGGTCGAGCATGTGGCTGGAACTCAAGAGTAGCCAGAAACACCCGGCCCGCAAGGCCCTTTTGGCCGTGAGTTGGCAGCCCGTGCGTCTGTTGCCTCCCCGCACACGGGAAGCCAACCAGTGGCGTCCGCTGGTGATCTGGGTCATCCGTGTGTGGGAACCTGATCCCCAGAAGGGGTTGAAGCCTTGGACTGGATCTTGTTGACCTCGGTCCCCACCCACACGGCAACTCAAGCCCAAGAGCGGGTCGAGTGGTATCGCAGGCGTTGGATTGTTGAGGACTATCACCAAGGTCTCAAGACGGGATGCCATATGGAAGAACGAGAGATTCGGGATTACGAGGGGTTGCGAACGTTGCTGGGCATCATTGCCCCATTGCCGTGCGCTTGTTGCAATTGCGTGTGCTTTCGCGTCAATGTCCTGACGAGCTGGCACGGGCAGTGATACCCACTGATATTGTCCTGGTGGTGGCTCATTTGAGTGGGCATCCAGCAAAAACCATGACGGTGCAGCAATGCTGGCATGGCATTGCACGTCATGGTGGCTACTTGGGTCGCAAAGGCGATGGCCCACCTGGATGGAAAACCTTGTGGTTGGGGTGGATGTATATCCAGAACGTGTTGCAGGGAATGCAACTCGCTTCCCTCCTTTCGAATCAACTAGATTTGTGATAAAAAGTCAGACCCCGGCAGGGAGGCCCTGCACCCCCAGTTTTGGGAACTTTTTCAAAAGTTAGGGATGACTCATATCCTGTGCGGGCGGGCGCGCCTGCGCCCGCCCGCACAGGAGCGACAGCCTCACATATTGATTTGAATCGATCTTATAGATAAAAGGAAGAAGGAACCTCTTTAGGCATGTTATAATGTTGAGGCATTGTAAATGTCAATTTATAAATATTGGAAGATTGAGATAAATGTCACAGATTGAAAAAGAGCCATTGACCTTTATGGCCGTACATGCGCATCCCGATGATGAAGTAATGGGTACAGGTGGAACCTTTGTGCACTATACCGCACAGGGAGTACGTACAGTACTGGTCACCGCCACCCTGGGTGAAGAGGGTGAAATTGTCGATCCAGCCTTAGATGAACAGGCGAAAGCAGCTATGTTCCCACGCCTGGCTGAGGTACGACGTCAGGAGTTACAGGAAGCAGTTAAAGCATTAAATATCCAGGAATCGCGTTTGCTGGGTTTTCGTGACTCAGGCATGGCCGGAACCGACTCCAACAACCATCCCGAATCTTTTCACCAGGCCCTGTTTAATGAGGCCGTCAAACGTCTGGTAGCCTTGATTCGCGAGTTCAAGCCACAGGTCCTTGTCACTTATGACGCCTTTGGTGGCTATGGTCATCCAGACCACATTCAAGCCAACCGCATCACCAATGCCGCCTTTGATGCCGCCGGTGAGGCTCGTTGTTTTCCTGAACTGGGCCTGCCAGCCTGGCAGCCAGCCAGACTCTATTATACGGCCATGCCGCGCTCCATGATGGTCGAAGCCATGAAAGAGTTGCAAAAATCTGGTGTTCCCGGTCCCTGGGATAATCCAGCTATGAATACCGCCATTATGGGCACGCCCGATGAGTTGATTACCACGCGCATCGATGTAAGAAAATACGTTGATCATAAAATGAAGGCCCTGGCCGCCCACAAAACCCAGATCTCACCCGATAGCTTCTTCTTTACCGTTCCTGAAGCACAGCGAGAGCAAATGTTGGGTTATGAATACTTTGTGCTGGTGCGCAGTGCCCAGACCCCGCACAACGGAGCGCTGGAACAGGACTTGCTGGCTGGTCTGGGTTAGTGGATACCCACACGCGCAGCACTGTAATTCTTATAGTCTGAATAAGACAATGACGAAATACCTTTGACCCGACTCGTTCTTCTTTGAATGATATGATCATAATGATACAGGGGTAACGACGACGTTGCCCCTGAAGGGAAGGAAAAATGATGAGTGGATATATTGTATTAGAGGGTGGGGCCGAGTTTGGGGCAAGATGGCAGAGCCAGATCGAAGGGCGATCGAGCTGGCGGGTGGGATGGACAGCATGATCAGTATTATTCCGACCGCCGCAGCCCCCGATCATAATCATCGACGAGCGGGACAGAATGGAGTCAACTGGTTTCAGCACCTGGGAGCAACGAACGTCAAATCATTGCCCCTGATCGACAAAGCGTCCGCCAACGCGGAAGAGATTGTGGCCGCGCTCAACCAATCCAACCTGATTTATTTGCTGGGTGGCTTTCCCCACTTTCTGGGCCAAACCTTGCTCAAAAGTAGGAGCTGGGAGGCCATGCGCCAGGCTTACGAGCGCGGCGCTGTACTGGGCGGCAGTAGCGCTGGAGCCATGATTTTATGCCAGTACTACTTTGATCCCCAGAGCAAAAAGGTGGTTGAGGGACTGGGCCTGATTCCCCAAGCCTGCGTCTTGCCGCATCACAATGCCTTTGGTAGTAACTGGGCCGCTCAACTAACAAAACTACTACCGCAAGCGCTGTTATTAGGTATTGATGAACAGACAGGCATGATCAACGATAGTGGCTCCACTCAAAAGAACGTATGGCACGTTTACGGTAAAGGTACAGTCACACTCTACCATAACGGTGACACCAGTGTATACAAAGCGGGCGAGCCCTTTGAGGTCCCTATTGCCTGAGTATTCAACCCCGACGCCTGACAGTCATTTTCCTTTAGCACCTGCAGCGTGTAGGGCAGTCGAGGGAGATCGGCATAGGAGGGCGCGCGACCCTGCTGAACCGTATCGACCTCATGCTGCAAACGCTGATTGATCTCAGGACGGAGAGCCAGCAGATATCAGATACGGCACGCACGGGATATAATATATGTGGAAGTATACTTTCATCGGCTAGCCAGTACAGTGTCTGAGCTCTTCAAGTTCTGATTGATACAGAAGGGGTAATATGATTACAGCGGACCTTGTGGCGCAGGTGCCTCTATTCTCTCAACTTTCCAAGGAACAACAGCAGCAGATTGCCAGCCAGGCCGCTGATGTGCGCTTGCAAGCGGGCGAATGGTTAATCCAGGAGGGCGAGTTGCCATCTTTTTTCGTGTTATTAGATGGTTCGCTTGAAGTAATTAAACATCAGAACGATGTTGAACGGGTGCTTGATTATTATGGTCCTGGTAGCTATTTTGGAGAGCTTCCGCTCTTGCTAGGATCGACGGCGGTAGCAAGTTTGCGCGCCCATGAAGCCTCACGAGTCTTGCGGCTGGATCCAATCGATTTCCAGACATATATCCTGGGGATACCCTCTCTGGGCCATGAACTGCTCAAGACGATGGCCCGGCGTATCAAGAACTTACAAGAGCTTGCCGTCTCCAATACGCCAAATCTTATCCAGGTAATTGGATATCGTTGGGATCCAGCGTGCCATGATGTGCGTGACTTCCTGGTGCGCAATCATGTACCCTTTACCTGGCTCGAACCTACCGATCCTAAAGCCCAGGAGCATCTGCAAGCGCTGGGCAATCCCGATGTCTGCCCTATTATCGTGCTGCAAAATGGAGTGACCCTGATTACCCCTACCCTGAGGCAGCTCGCCGAGCAGGTTGGATTGCAGACCACACCCACAGAAGCCTCCTATGACGTTGCCATTCTTGGAGCCGGTCCGGCTGGTCTGGCGGCCGCAGTTTATGGGGCTTCAGAGGGATTGCGCACATTACTGATTGACCGAGAGGCCCCCGGCGGACAGGCTGGCACCTCATCACGGATCGAGAACTATCTTGGCTTTCCTTCAGGCCTTTCCGGGGAAGAACTGAGCCATCGCGCCTTACTGCAAGCCAGGCGCTTTGGGGCTGAGATTATCGTAGCTCGCTGTGTGGAGGGGATTACCCTGGAGGCTGATCCACATACGATTATTCTGGATGGAGATGAGCGCATCAATGCCAGGGCGATAGTGATTGCGACCGGGGTCAACTGGCGCCGCCTGGCTATATCGGGTGTTGAAAAATTTGTGGGTCGAGGTGTGTATTATGGAGCCGCCCGTAGTGAAGCACTGAGCACAAGTGGCAAGGATGTATATCTGATCGGAGGCGGGAACTCGGCGGGCCAGGCGGCCCTGTTCTTCGCCAACTATGCCAGCTCGGTTACATTGCTAGTGCGAGGCGATAGCCTGGAGGCAACGATGTCGCATTACCTGATTGAGCAGCTTGCACTCAAGGCAAATGTTGTGGTGCAGGTACATTGTGAAGTAGTTACAGCTCGCGGTAAGGATCATCTGGAGTCAATTGTGGTGCGCGATCGCCAGAGCGGGACCGAGCAGACACATAACACGGATGCGCTATTTATCTTTATTGGTGCCAATGCTCAGACGGCATGGCTGCCAGCAGCTATCAGCCGCGATGAAGGCGGCTATATCTTAACGGGACAGGATGTGCTTGCAGATAAAGCCGCCGAAAAACATTGGCCGCTCAAACGCAATCCCTTTCTACTTGAGACCAGCGTCCCCGGGATCTTCGCAGCCGGAGATGTACGCCACGGCTCAATTAAACGTGTCGCCTCCGGTGTTGGTGAGGGCAGCATGTCGATCGCCTTCATCCATCAATATCTTGCTAATAATGCACACCCATAATATTTCTTTAAATACATCGATATGCGTGGTTTGTTTTGGCTGGAGTCGCAACAACAAACACGATTTGTACGTACGGGGCTTGTCCCAATACATTTCATTTAAGGTAACTACTCAGTAGCCCATGCAATGGGGAAAGGAGAACCAGCAAAAACCGCAGCAATGGCAGCAAGCATTGAGCGCCCCTGCTTGCGCATGGTTGAAAGATAGCTGCGAATGATGCAAAAAGCCGTAGCTCCATCGTCACTGCGGAAGGTTCCGGAAATCTTTTGCTGCACTTTCACCATGCGTAAATCTCGTTCGGCGAGATTGTTGGTAAAAGGCACAGACAGGTCCTCCAGAAAACCCAACACTTGATCAGCTCGCTTTAAGAGCGCATCGAGCAGATTCTTGGAGGCTTCCTGTTTTTTGCGTCCTTGTCGTTTGGGCTGCAGACTTCCTGGGGGAGGGGCTTGAGCGGCATGCGTGGCAAAGCCAGCGGCCAGAATGGCAAAATACTGGGCAAGCCACTGCTCCCGTTCGGGGGTGGGGACGGCGCTCGCTCCTTGGAGGCGCCAGCGATCAGCGGCTTGCTTCATCGCCAGCAACAGATCGAACATGGCTTGTCCCCAAGGCTGCTTCTCCTGTTCGGCGACATACAGGCAGTCGCGTAGCAGGTGGGCTCCGCAGAGGCTATGGGTACAGAGGTAGCGATCATAGCTGGACCAGCGATCATGCATGGAGCGGCCCTGATAGTGTGGCCAGATCCCAATCTGCTCCAGAGCCTGATGCCCTCGTTTGCGATGCCAGGAGTACAGGGTGAGCCAGGGAGTCGCATTGAGATGCATCCAATGCAAGATGCCTTTGACACGCATCCCCGTTTCGTCAGCATGTTGCAAGGGGCTGGCCAGCAGTAAGGTTTTGATCCGCTCGATGCTCGACTCAAGGGTCTTGGCTGCCTGAGCAATCCAACGGACCAGCGTGCCTTCGGACAACTGACACCCGCACAGATCAGCAAGAGCTTCACAGGTGCGTTGCAGTGGCACCAGTTGAAAGTGGGAAAGATAGACCGCCAAGGCTTGGACCTGCGGGCCATACTGGACAGCAGCATCGACGCCTGCCGGAAAAGACGCCTGCGTCACATGCTGGCAATAGGGGCAGCAGATTGCTTGTCGGCAATGCTCCTCGACCAGCAAACGCCACGTGGGCAGATCGTGGACTTGACGGCGTTCGTTGGTGATAGCTGCCTCCTGCTCAAGAGGGTACTGACATGCTTCACAGTGCGTTGGACGATGAAGCACGACGCTATCAGGAGTCAATGCTTGCATCAGGGTATGACCGTGGTGACCGGCTTGTCCACCGGAAGTCTTGCCGCTTTTGCGCCGCTGTTTGCCAGGTTTGCGACCCAATCCATCACTGGAAGGAGGTTTACTACTATTATGACTATCTTTTCCCAATCGCCGTTCAAGCTCTTCAATGCGCAACAAGGCACCTATGAGCAATCCTTCGAGCTCTTCGATCCTGCGATCTTTCTGCTCTGCTTGCTCTTTGAATGCCTCTGCTTGCTCTTTGAGCTCTCGGTAGGCTTTCTGAAGATTTCTCACTTCTTCTTCTGTCATGCTCTTAGTTTATCAGCTTTGTCCAGCTTTTCTCAAGGTACTGAGTAGTTACCATTTAAGAATCAAACAGTGCATTGGACGCAGCAATAACAACGATCTGTACGTGCGGGGATTTTCCCCGCTTTATCACTTTTTGCATGAAAAATAAACAAGTACGTGCGGATTTGCCTCCGCTTCCGCCATTATTGCACGAAAAGCACATCCTACTGGGGAAACGATCGGGCTCTGATGCCTGAATATGTTATAACACATGTCTATTGTAATTTTTAGAGTAGAAACGGATGAAGCGGGGACAAGCCCCGTACGTACAGATCGTTGTCATTGCTGCTTTTGAGTTTTGCTGGTAAATGAGAGATATTGAAAAAGGACAGAAGGGGTCGTGCCCGGTTTCACCACGTTGTGAAGCCGGGCACGACCCCTTCTGGATTAGAGAGAGGATTGTATTAGTGGTCTTCCAGCCAGCTATAGGGATAGGCTGAATCGTCGAGGGTATGGGCCATGGTGGTGAATTTCAAGGGATTGAAGGTGTCGATCATCACGGCCAGCTCATCGGTGCGCTCGACGCCCAGGCTTTTTTCGACGGCACCCGGATGGGGTCCATGGGGGATGCCACGCGGATGCAGGGTCATTGAAGAGCGCTCAATGCCTTTGCGGCTCCCAAAGTTGCCATTGACATAGTAGAGTAGCTCATCGCTATCGATGTTGCTGTGGTTGTATGGTACAGGGATCGAGAGCGGATGGTAGTCGAGCTTGCGCGGTACAAACGAGCACACGACAAAGTTGGGTCCCTGGAAGGTTTGATGGACTGGTGGCGGCTGGTGGACGCGTCCCGTGATCGGCTCAAAATCGGCGATATTGAAGATCCAGGGATACTCACAGCCATCCCAGCCAACGGTATTGATGGGATGGAAATCGTACCAGTAGCTGGTGATCAGGTTTCCCACCTTCACGCGTACCTCAAATTCGCCCTGCTCCGTATGGCTCACTAGCTCCTCAGGACGGCGGATATCGCGCTCGCAGTATGGCGAATGTTCTAGCAACTGACCATTAGGGCTGAGGTAGCGGCGCGGTGGCTCGATCGAGCCATGGGCCTCGACAACCAGCAAGCGTGTTTGGGCACTATCGGGCGCGATAGTGAAGCGATACGTAGTGCCGCGCGGAATGATAATATAGTCGCCCTCATGGTAAGGAAGCAGGCCGAAGGTCGTTTCCAGAACACCGTGACCATCATGGACAAAGTACATCTGATCCGAATCACCATTGCGATAATAGTAGCTCATATCCTGGGTTGGCAGGGAGATACCAATTGTCAGATCTTTATTGTACATCAGAACCATATTGCCCAACACAGCATCACTACCAGGTTTAAGGGGAGCGGTCTTCAAATGATGGTGACGATGTACATCCTCGTTCCACTCCTCAAATTGCTGCTTGCTGAACGGCTCAATCTTCTTCACACGGGTAGGAGGATAATGGTAGTAGATGTTCGAATAATTATTCGAGAAGCCCTCAATACCAAAGAGTTCCTCGGAATAGAGCGTACCATCCGGCTTATGAAACTGCGTATGCCGTTTGGGTGGAATCTCGCCCAGACGATGATAAGGTGGCATCGGTTGCACCTCCTCTATGAGTATGTTGTAAGTTATACAATTCTATTCCGCAATACACCGATTCCAGAGATCTCAAGTTCAATCGTCTCACCGCGCTGTAGCCATGGATGAACCTGGGTGCCAATTTCTAGCAGGCAACCTGTGCCAACGGTACCGGAGCCAAGGATATCGCCAGGGCGCAGGCGAGCATTGCGCGAGGCATAGGCGATCAACTGAGGAAAGCTATAGTAGATCTGGTTGAAATTGCCGCGAGAAATCTCCTGACCATCCACACGGGCCAGCATAGTCAGGTCATAACGCTCACTGCTACCGCTACCAGTGCGATAGCCAGCCAGCTCATCGGGCGTAACCAACCAGGGTCCCAGAGATGTCGCAAAATCCTTACCCTTGCCAGGCCCCAGGTTTAATTTCATATCCTGGCGCTGGAAATCGCGGGCACTCCAATCATTCATAATGGTGTAGCCTGCAATATAGCCAGCCGCCTCATCGACCGAGATATTTTTCCCCTCGCGCCCGATGACACAGGCAATCTCTAACTCGATATCCAATTCCTGGCTGCCGACCGGATAAGGGATAGGTTCATTATGTCCATACAACTCGCTGGTATTAGAGAAGTAGAAGGTCGGAAACTCATACCACTCAGGGATCATATCCAGGCCACGTTTGGCGCGACCAGCCTTGACATGTTGTTCGAAGGCATAGAAATCGCGCAACGTCGGAGGATTGGGCACGGGTGTCATTAAAGTAAGGGTGCTGAGAGGTAAGCCTGGCTTATTATTACTTTCCAGCACCTGGCGCGCCTGCTGCAAGCCAGCGGGATCTTGCAGCAGCCTGAGTAGATTGGGGTAATGCAGTAAGAGCACTTCCTCACCGCGCACTACCCCGGCGTATGTAATGTCATGGGCAGTTCTGACCGTGACCAGTTTCATCTAAAGGTTTCCTCGCAGCTCCTGCTCATGCTCCAGAGCCTGAAAGAGTGCTTTAAAATTGCCTTCGCCAAAACCACGGGCACCTTTGCGTTGGATCACCTCAAAGAACACAGTAGGTCTTGTCACGACAGGTTTCGAGAAGATCTGGAGCAGATAGCCCTCTTCATCATGATCGACCAGAATGCTCAAATCGGCCAGTTGTTTTAGATCCTCGTCGATATGACCCACGCGGTCCAGCACATCATCATAATAATTTTTAGGGGTCTGCAGAAATTCAATGCCACGCTCATTCAAATTGCGGACCGTCGCAACGATATCATCGGTGATCAAAGCCAGGTGTTGTACGCCGGGGGTGCGATAGAAATCCAGGTATTCTTCAATCTGGGATTTCTTACGGCCTGGAGCAGGCTCATTGATCGGCAGTTTAATGCGGCCACTACCATTCTGCATGACCTTCGACATCAAAGCCGAATACTCGGTACTGATCTGGCGATCATCAAAATGGATCATCTGCGAGAAGCCCATAACCTTCTCATAGAAGCCGACCCATTCATTCATCTTACCCAGCTCGACATTGCCCACCACATGGTCAATTCCAGCCAGGCCAGCGGGACGTGAACGGCGCGGCAGCGAGGAATCCAGGGCCCGGAAACCAGGCAGGAACGCACCTTTATAATCCTGGCGCTCCACAAAGGTATGGATGGTCTCGCCATAGGTAGCGATGGAGGCTATTTTCACCGAACCGAAGCTGTCGCGCATCTCGGTTGGCTCCTGCACACCACGGGCACCGCGGCTGGTTGCCTCTTGATATGCACGCTCCGCGTTCTCCACGCGAAAAGCCACATCTTTCACACCATCACCATGCAGGTGTACATGTTCGGCGATGGGACCATCAGGGGTTAAGGATGAAGTGATCAGCAGGCGGATATTGCCCTGTTCCAGCACGTAGCTGGTCTGCTCACGCGAACCTGTTTCCAGGCCTGCATAAGCCACTGGCACGAAGCCCCAACCATGGGTTAAATAATACGCGGTATGTTTAGCATCGCCAACATACATCTGAATATAATCAAAATTCTGGATCGGCATGAAATCCTGGTGCGTCATTGAACTCTCTCTTTCCATGCGTGAATGTAGCATTGCTTTATTGATTTGTCCGATAATCGGACAAAATATTCGTTAATCGGACTACCTGCTTTAGTTATAGCAGGGAACCTATCAGATGTCAAGGAAGCGCGAGATGCAGGCAGGGCTTTTTAATTCTCCTCTTTGGCGCCTGCGGCGCCGGGTTGGGAGTGAGGAGTGTGTGGTGGACGGCTGCAGCCGTCCACCACACACTCCTCACCGGAAAGAATGGACATCGTATCGCTTGCTCGCGATTTCTCTCTGCTCTCTGAACGAACAGTAAAAAGCTCTGAGATGCAGGCATGGGCAGGTCCCGATATGTAATCCTATGTTTATTCCTGTGTTTATATAGGAATAGATTATGGATAAAGTGATATGGACAAGAGAACTGCGAATAGTGTATAGTCGTCAGGATAGCATTTTTTCAAGGGAAAAACACGAATAAACGAGGAAAATAAGGTCATGGCACAACCGCTTCCAAATGAACGGTCCTTGCACGGTGAAACGGCCCAAACGTTGGATCGAGGGTTGCAGGTGCTAGATGTACTGGCCAACTATCCTGCGGGTTTGAGTATAAATGATATTGCTCAAGAACTGAAGTTGCATCGTACCATCACCTATCGGCTCCTCAATACCCTGGTAGTTCACCGACTGGTGCGGCGGATGGATGATAGCCGCTACTGTCTGGGAGTAGGTCTGCTCGAACTGGCGCGCCATGTCGTGCCACGTTTACAATCGGTAGCGCTCCCTGGCATGAAGCAGCTCGCCGATGAACTGAGCGCCACCGCCTGTTTAACCATCCTGGACGGAGATGAAGGCGTAGTATTAACCACGATTGAGCCCCGTACAGCGCCCATGCATATTGCCTATCGACCCGGCTATCGTCATCCTCTGGATAAAGGAGCGTCGGGGATGGCTATTCTGGCCGGGCGAGCTCCGCAGCCTGGTGAGCGCAGAGAAATCACCCAGGCCCGGAAACGTGGCTATGCCACCAGTTATAATGAAATTCAACACGGCGCAAGTGGTATTGCCGCCCCTATCCAGGTCAGGGGCCAGGTGGCCGAAGCCAGCATCGGCGTAGTCTTGCTGGGTAGAATCGATGAGGCCGCCTTCGCGCCATATATCATCGCAGCAGCTAATACCATTGCTGATGCCCTCTTCTGAGATTCTCCTATCTCACAACAATAAAAAGAGAGGCCCTTCAACACCTGAAGGGACCTCTCTTTTTACCTGAGCCGTATGCTCGATTGTGTGGAAACCAGCGGGATGATGAGACTAGTTGCAGCCGCCCTGTTGGCCGCCGAACCAGTTGCTACCACCACTTGAATGCTGGCTGCCGCCGAACCAATTGCCACCGCACTGCTGATAGCCACCACCATGATGGTGGTGATGACGATGATGATGATGACCACCAAACTGATAGCCGCCGCCATACTGGTTGCCGGGATCGCAGTTGCTGTAGCACTGGCTATGGGACCCGAAGGCACCGGTAACAGTCGAAAGATCTGCATCGGTTAATTCAAGTGCGCCAATAGGATTCTGAGGAAGTTGTGCGAGCTCCTCGCTGGTCAGGGTTTCACGATACTGGGCATCTTTCCAAGCTTTTGTGATGTTGATGTTCATAATTGGTGCCTTTCTTTTTGTAATAAACGGTTAAACTACATTTGTGGTATCTCACATCTTACGCACTACAGGAATGATTATAGAGACAAACTATCAAAAGCTCCACAACAGTGGATTGGCTTTATTGTTCTACATTCCATCTTGTAGTATATGTTCGCGTGACTTAATGAATTTGGATACCTAAATCTATTATAAAAACGCCCAAAACAAACAAGCTATAATAATATAGTAATACATGTATAAAAATTAATTTACTGACAGTGATTAACGCTTTTTCTCTCGATTTTATGAAGGGATCATTCATGTTTTGAGCGCCTGTGAAGAGGTTTGCCCACCAATTTAGAGCTACATTCTGGATAGTTTGTGCTTGATTTGCCTTTTTGGTGACCAATTTGTAGCAAAATAAAAAATGAATATAAATTTAACAAAATATATGAGTTTTACAGAAGGTAAGATAGGTGGAAAGGATTTTAACTATAAGCTCCGCTATGCATACATTCAAGCATATAGAGCGGCATTGTATCACAACAGCCAGCTTCTCACGTAATAATAAGAGCGCGCATCACATAATGTGTATTAGCCTGCCAGCAATAACTGGCTATATACGCCCCGTAATGGTGACTTTGTCTTCTTAATAAGAAGTCTCACCAGAATTACATTAGAAGTAAGGACGTATGAGATGAGTATTCTTCGCACCAAGTCTGTAGAGCAGTCTATCAAAGACACCGAAGATGGTGAGCATCAGTTAAAAAGAGAGTTAAAGGCGCTCGATCTACTCGTATTTGGTATCGGTATGATTATTGGTACAGGTATTTTTGTACTGACCGGTATCGCGGCCGCCACTAAAGCAGGTCCCGCCATAGTACTCTCTTTTGTTGTCTCTGGTATCACCTGTGCATTTGCCGCGCTCTGTTATGCAGAGTTTGCCAGCTCGGTCCCCGTGGCAGGTAGCACCTATACCTTTGCCTATGCCTCACTGGGCGAGATCGTTGCCTGGATTATTGGATGGGATCTATTACTAGAAGTTATTGTAGGAGCCTCAGCGGTATCGGTTAGCTGGGCTAAATACTTCAATACCATCCTGCACTATATCGGCATTCAACTTCCCACCTCATTGACTGGTGGGCAGCCCGTCATTGCCGGTTTAAACATCAATCTGCTGGCAACATGCATTGCCCTCTTACTAACAATTGTAGTAACGATAGGCATTCGTGAAAGCGCCCGCTTCAACCTGGTCGTAACATCGATCAAGCTTGCTGTAGTAGTCTTCTTTATTATCTTTGGTCTCTTCTTCATCAAAGCCGCCAACTGGGTACCCTTTATCCCTCCGGCTGGTCCAGCCCCGCATCCAGCTAATGCCGGGAGCAGCAACGGATTTCTGGACCAGCCCCTGATTGCCTTGATACTGGGACAACAATCAGCCTTTGGTTTCCAGGGCATCATCACCGGTGCGGCTGTGGTCTTCTTTGCCTACATCGGTTTTGAAATAGTCTCAACCACCGCCGAAGAGACGCGCAATCCACAGCGCGACATGCCGATTGGTATTCTAGGATCGCTGTTAGTCTGTACGGTACTCTATATCGCCGTTTCCTTTGTATTGACCGGCATGGTCTCTTACAAACAACTCAATACCGAGGCCCCGATGGCGACCGCCTTTACGCTGGTTGGACAAGGATGGGCCGCTGTACTGGTATCGATTGGCGCGATCTGTGGCCTGACATCGGTGATCATGGTACAGTTACTTGGTGCCAGCCGTGTCTTTTTTGCTATGAGCCGTGATCGCTTACTACCAGCATGGTTTGCCAGGACGCATCCACGTTTTCGAACGCCTTATCGCATCAATATTATTATTGGTTGTCTGGTAGCTATTATTGCGACCATCACCCCCATCCAGGAACTGGCCGACCTGGTCAACTATGGAACGCTACTGGCATTCATCCTGGTATCAATCGCAGTTATCGTATTGCGCCGCAGGAATCCTGACCTGCCGAGAGCCTTTCGGGTCCCCTGGGTGCCACTGCTGCCAATCCTCTCTGTCCTTTGTTGTACTTATCTATTAATTAGTCTACCAATAGTTACCTGGATACGGTTTATTGTCTGGTTAGCGATTGGTTTTGCCGTCTACTTTTTATATAGCATGCATCACAGCCGTCTGGCTGCATCAAATATCGAGGATCGTAAAGAGGCAGTTAGTAGAGGATGAAAAATAGCGGGCAACAAACAAATGGTTTGTTGCCCGCTATGCCGTGTATGTACTGACTACTTATATAATCTCGATTGGAGACTAGTAGCCGCAGCAGCTGCTACCACCGTAGTAGCAAGGGTCGCCACCGTCGAAGCCGTAGCCTCCACCGTACCAGGAACCACCGTCGTGGTTGTAGCCACCATACCAGGAACCACCAGAGTGGTGGTGATGACCACATCCGCCGTCGAAGCCAAATCCGCCGCCGAAGCCAAATCCGCCATCAAAGCCGCAAGGATCCTGTGGGCAGAAACCGCCATTAACGGTAGCAAGGGCACTATCTGTCAATTCCAATGAACCGATTGGGCTCTGTGGCAACTGGGCGCGCTCCTCACTACTGAGGCTCTCCTGATACTGGGCGTCTTTCCATGCACGTGCAATGTCAATACTCATAATCGGTATTACCTTTCTTTTTCAAAAAAAACAATTTGTGGTATCGCAGTCGAAGATAAGTAGATGGAATCGTGTATGCCCATACATTTATAAATGGACCAGGATTTATAAAGTACATGAACGACATCCACAACTCTTGTACTTATTTCGTTTTTTCTCTACGAATTTGGATACCTAAATGCATTATACGAAGGGAAAAAACAAGCGAGGGCTAAAAATATAGATGGAAATGTATAGTTTTTAAGATAAGATGACGGGAATGCAGATTATGTTCAGGGCGTGTGAAAGAAGCTTCACAGTGAGTAGAATGGCTTTTTTGAGAAGAAAAGTAATTCTAAAAGTGAAATGAGCTAATTTTCGGGCCAGTTTGATGAATTTGCACCAATTTTTGCCAATTTTTGAAAATGAATAAGATTTTAGCAATTAAAGCCGTATAAGAGGTTTAGAATAGTATTATGTATTAAAGATACAAATATATGGATTATAGAGCCGCCGAGAACTCAATATTGCGGCGGCTCTATAATCCATATTTATAGTTTGGTACTCTGGGAGGTCATGTGGAGATTGTAGTGGGCAAGTTCTGCGAAGAAGGGGGCTACGGGTATGCATACTTCAGGTCCGAAGGCACCATGCGATGAAATGGTTCCCTGGCCTAGCATATGGCCAGCGATGGCCAGAGGAACGCCCGTGTCGAGGGCACCTGCACTGATGCTCCAGGGAGTATAGGGCAAGGCCACGACCTGGTTAGTGATCTGGACAGGCTGATTATCCTGCCTGCCCGTAACCACCACGCGTAGCACATCACAATCCTGTGGCTCTACCTCTTCAGCAGGTTCCAGTTCAAGCAGACGGGCCAGCACTTCTCGCGGCGACACCTGGACTCCCTGTACTTTGATTGGCTCAGCCTTACCAAATCCAAGTTCAACTAAAAACGTCAGCTTGCTGACAAAGTCACCTGGAAAAGCGATCTTGAACGAAACATGGCGCAAGCCTTTTTCCCGGAAAGACAGTGGAAAGGTGGCGCATTCAGAGTGTAGCGAGTAGATAGCGGTGGCCTTACCTACGGGAGGCGGAAAATCCAGTATTTCCTGACCTGAAAGGGGGCGCTGGGCGATCCATGCACCATCCTGATAAACTTGAGGCTCTTTGGTAAATTCATCCAGAATGGTGCGAATGGAATAGGGGGCAACCAGGGCAGCATTGGATGGTGTTTGATCGCTGCACCCCAACTGTACTTTGATGCTATCTACCTGATCAAGCTGGTCAACGGCAGCGCGAGCCAGGAGATTGGTAATACCGGGCGTACCACCAATGCCCAGGATCGCTGTGATGCCAGCCTGTTGTGCTGCGGAATGCAAGTCTAATTGCTGACGAGAAACATGAAACAGGCCGCCAAGGTCCGCATAGTGAATGCGTTCCGCCAGGCAAGCCTGCATGACCAGGGTATTAAAGCGGTAGTCGGCGGCATTGAGCGCAACCGTGCAGCCTTGCAAGAGCGAGCGCAGCTGTGTCTCATTTGTAACATCAACCTGGCGGGCCACGACGCGTGTAGCTTCAAGTGAGGACGCTAGTTTCCGCGCCCGTGCTTCATCGTAATCAGCAATAATAATCTGCTCAATATCAGGATACTCTGTCAGAGCACGGACGGTTATCCGTCCCATCGCGCCTGCACCACCCAGAACTATAATACGCATAGCGGTATCCCTTTCCTGATAACTAAAAAGCTGTTAAAAACCATTGGGAGCGTCCCCAGAGCTTGCTAGCTAATTTTCGGCAGGCGGCATCGCCTTTAATATAAGCTGCCTGTGTTCTTGGCCATGGAGGACTTGCAGGGTGAGGGCATCTCCATGCGAGGCCAGCAATTGTTCATATAGGCACTCAATAGAACGAATCTCCCTCCCATTGGCCGCGATAATCAGGTCACCCTCTTGCAGACCGGCTTCCGCAGCGGGACCTGGTATAGAGACGTTCTGTACCAGCAGCCCGGGAATATCTGGAAGGCCAGAAGCGCGGCGTAATTTTCTAGCGATATGGGCAGGTGCCAACGACGCACCAATCCAGTGCGTAGGATGCTGTGGATCTTCAGGCGCAATCTTATCAAAGCTGAGCAGTAGAATGCGTAATAGATCAGCTAGCTGAGTGCGCTCTTCCTGATTTAAAGCGGAGAGCAAGCGATCCTCATTGGCCAGGTGCAGTGGAGCCACCTGCTCAAAGAGCCGTTCACCAGTTGTCGTCAGGCGCACCAGCACTCCCCGCTGGTCTAATGGATCGGGCAAACGCTCCACAATGCCATCGCGTTCGAGCCGATCAATACGCACACTGATCGTTCCTCCCGTTAACTGGAGCGCATCCATCAAGGCCCGTTGTGACAATTGATACGGCTTGCCGGCACGACGCAAAGTAGCGATGACCGCAAAAGATGGGCCGGTCAGGCCAAAGCGCTCATAAATGGCCGCAATTTCAGAACGCAGATAGACCTGAAGTCGTTCCAGGCGGCTGATAATCGCGATTGGCGAGACAGGGAGAGCTGGCAATTCTTTTTCCCAGCCTTCAAGTACCCAATCGACATGATCTTTTAAATGCCGGGTTGAGGTCGCCTGAAGATTGCTTGCTTTGGCATCAGGCGTTGTGCCATTGGAGGTGTTCTCCTGGGATGGTTCTGTCTCCTGCATACTTCACCTGTATTTGTAGTGATTAGTTCTGTGCTTGAACGATGGAATGGCTGAGTGTTTCTGGTAGCTTAATAATATCACATGGCATATCGGAATAAATATTTGAATTCAAACGTTGTATTAAAATGAAAGGCGAGTGGGCAAAATAGGGAGAGCAGATGCTGAACTATTGTAGCGCACTCAATATAAAATTTCGGAGAAGATATGATGGCAAAAGAAGCATTGGTCATTGCAGTACTAGGTGCAGGTAATATCGGGAGAACGCTGGGCAAAAAGTGGAGCGAGGCAGGGCACCAGATTCATTTTGGTGTGAATGATCCTGCTGGCAAGAATGCTCAGATCGTACATGCCGAATTTGGTGATCGCGCCACGGTTGGTACGATCGCAGAGGCGTTGCAGGGGACCCCGCCGTGGTATTGATTGCTTTGCCCGGTGGTGCCGTAGAGCCAGTAGCGCAAGAATATGCAGCCCAACTTGATGGCCGTATCATTATCGACGCCGCCAATCGTGTCGGCGAAGATTCAATGCATAATCTGGGCCATTTTCAGAAATACACACCACAGGCCCAACTCTATCGCGCATTTAACTCGCTTGGTTGGGAAAACTTCGCGGAACCCGATTTTGATGGTATCCAGTCCGACCTCTTCTACTGTGGAGTAGATGGTGCATCCCAGGCGACGGTCGAGCAACTGATCACAGATGTCGGCTTACGACCAATCTATCTGGGCGGGATCGATAAGGTCGAGCTACTGGATGCTGTCGCATCCCTCTGGTTTGCCCTGGTCTTTGGTCAAAAAAAGAGTCGTCACCTGTCCTTCAAAGTATTAGGTATCTAGTTTAAATTTGACTATACAAAGGGGAGAAGATCATGACGGATACAACACTCAAAAACAGTGGCTCACATCATGCTGCAATTGACACCACCCGTACCCGACCTTTCCGGATCTTACAGGTGGTAGCCAACCCCAGCACATCTACGACCACTGGCTGGCCAGTAGGCTTCTGGGCGGCCGAGCTCTCACATCCATATTACGAATTCACCGAGGCCGGCTATGAAGTCACCATTGCCAGTCCTAATGGTGGCAAAGTTGAAGTCGACGCGTTGAGTGATCCCCGTGACCCCAGTAAATGGTCGGCCGATGACTTGATTAGCATGGGATTTCTCTCCACCCCAGAGTTGATGGAACTGCTAGAGAACACGCCCCGCGTGGCGGACGTTGATCACAGTTCGTACGACGCGCTCGTCATCAGCGGCGGACAATCGCCCATGTTTACATTCCGCGACAACCAGGACCTGCACAATGCTATTCGCACCTTCTATGAAGCGGAGAAGCCAGTCGCCGCCTTCTGTCATGGTGTGGCGGCCCTGGTGGATGCAACCCTCTCAGATGGTAGTTACCTGGTCACTGGCAAAACCGTCACCGGGTTTGCCAACGTAGAGGAGGACTACTCAGACAAAGCGGCTGGCGTCAAAATCATGCCCTGGCGGCTGGAAGACGCACTCAAGGAGCGAGGGGCGAATTATATCCAGGCTGGCCTATTCAAGCAGTTCGCCATTCGCGATGGCCGCCTGATCACAGGTCAGCAGCAATACTCCGGACGCAAAGTCGCGCAACTGATTATTGCCGCCCTTGGCCAATAATCAGATTGCTAGCTGCTGGAAGCTTTTTCAGAGTTGACATGAACCCTGGGCACTGCTCATACGTATACGTAGACGTAACGTCCAATGTAAAACTGGTTTGCCAGATTTGATAGAAGAAGCAAGAATACGTATCTGTGTGAAAGGACCTGCTCAATGGACGCAAAGAAGCCACCAGTTGGCAAAACACTGGCATTGATGTATGGAATTGTTGCCTCATTTGTAACCGTCTATGTGGTAGGAGGAATACTCCTCGATAAAGTATGGCGCAAATAATTGTAGCAAATTCATGCCTGTGATAACAGAGGAGCCGGCTTACCTGAATATGGTGAGCCGGCTCCTTTATAAAACACGTCCTCATCATTTTTTTCTGATGATGACCCGAAAAATGGCTAGGCAATAAACTCGCGCGCAAAGCGCTGGAGTGAAGTCAACTGGGTAGCATCAGGGAAATTAATAAGCAGTTCATGCACACCAGCCTCTTCGTAGGTCTGAAGGCGCTGACGAATAGTATCAAGGCTACCAACGAGCGTACTATTAATCGCATCTCCAAAGCGAGCCTTCATCATAGGAGGAACCTTAGCCAGGGCCTCCTCATCGGTCTCACCAATAATGCAGATCGTTGTCGCTGTACGATGGATACTATTATAGTCGCGTCCAATCGCTTCACAATGCTGTCGCAGCACCTCAAATTTATGTTTCAAGGTCGGGATATCGCCGTTGACATTACAGGCATCGCCATACTGAGCCACCAGCTTGAGGGTCACTTTTTCACCACCACCACCGATCAGCAAAGGAATATGTGGTTGCTGAACCCCTTTCGGTTGATTGATCGCGCCATTGATATGATAGTATTTGCCCTCAAATACAGCCTCCTCCTGGGTCCACATTGCTCGAATCACCTGGACAGCTTCGCGCAGCATGCGCAAACGCTCAGGTGCATCAGGATAATCATAGCCATAGGCACGATATTCATGTTCATACCAGCCAGCGCCGATACCGAAATTCAAGCGACCATGACTCAGGACATCCACCGTACTGGCCATCTTTGCCAGCAGGGCGGGATTCCTATAGCCGTTGCATGACACCATCTGACCGATGCGTACCCGTTTGGTGTCGCGGGCCAGCGCGGCCGTCGTTACCCAGCACTCAAATGTCACTTCCTGGGAAGGCTGGGGGATAGTATGAAAATGGTCTACCAACCAGACAGAATTATAACCAGCCTCATCGGCTGTTTGCGCTACACGGGTCATGGTTTCATACGCTTCAACAGGATCTTTGATATGGGCCAGATCCATCGTCCAGCCCTGTGGGAGTGAAACGCCATACTGCAGTGCCATAATAGAAAGAACCCCTTTCTGCGAAAACGCTGTACACAACTAAGTAACCTGTAAAAGGTAAGAGGAGTGAGAACGCGATTGTAGATAGGCTGAATGACAGGAAATATGCAGTTTCCTGATATCAACTCCCTTTATTGTAGTACATATTAAGATGTACGTGGGGTATTTTCGACCCCGAAAATATGAGGTTCTACACAATAAGATCGGGTGCGAGGCTTGCCCCTGCTTCGTTCGTTCCTGCTTGAAAACAAACAAGAAACACGACTTGTATAGGTTCGGCCCTCAGCGGCCGATTGCCGCCCCGGTAGGGCGGCCCCGTATCCCAGCGCCAGGGTGCCTCGTGGCATGACCTGTTCCTCCACGCGGTGTCCAAACACGGACCATCCTTTTGGGCACCGCGTGGGCCGAGGTGTCAGAGATAAGCGAACCGCGTGGTGAGGATACCGGGCCGCCCTACCGGGGCGGCAATCGGGGACAAGCCCCGAACCTATACAAGTCGTGTTTCTTGTTTGTTTTCAAGCAGGAACGAACGAAGCGGGGACAAGCCTCACGCGTACAGATCATTGTTATTGTTGCGTCCGATGTATTGCTTGATTCTTAGTAGTAAATTATTTTCTGGCTCTCTCGCATGAATATAAATATATAAGCTATAATGATAATAGCGATATTGTATTCATGGATAAAAGGGGAGATATAAAATGCTAAATCTTTCTATCTCTTACAAGATGCTGGTCAGAATTGTAGGCATATTATTGCTTTTTTATGGCCTCTTCCTGGTCTTTAGTGCGTTGCTGGCACAAACCAATATGAGTGGAGATCAACCATACAGTGGTCTGCTACTTTTCTGGGATACTGGTAGAATTCTCTCATATATCTTCTATGGATTTCCTCTATCCTGCTTGCTGTCTATAAACCTGTGCTGGCGCTGTTAAAGAAACTCTGTATACGGCCTGCTACTTTGAACCCGTCAGGAATGGAAATGTCGGAGATGATGCGGACCAGGGATTAGCACAAAGCAGATATGATGTGTTGCGATGGGAGTTTGAAATAATTTTCTGGAGGCAATGCCGATGCAGCCATTTCATGATTTTTCGGCGCGGTCTTTGATTGAGGTGATTGAGGCCAATACACGCGAGTTCTTGCTGGCGCTGGGAAGGCTGGGTGGTGGTGAAGATCTTGATAGAGCGGACAGGCAGTGGATCATCGGGGGATCTCCACTTGCCTATCATAATTGTGTGGTCCGTGCGTGCTTGACGGAAGAGACAATGGATGAGGCTATTGTGAGCTCGATCCAGCGATTTCAGGCTTATAACGTGCCGGGTTCATGGCATGTTGGACCCTGGATGCGTCCGGAAAATCTTGGCGAGCGACTTGTTGCGCATGGTTTCACTCACGAGGGCAACGAGCCAGGGATGGCTGTTGACTTGCTGAGGCTCAACGCGCACATTTCGACACCTCAGGGGCTCGTCATTGAACGGGTGCGTAATGAGCAGGACCTGGAAGTGTGGACACGCACGCTGGCCATGGGGTTTGGAGAGGGCGAGATCGAGGCGAACTGGGTTGGAGCCATGTATCACAAATCCGGTTTTGCTGAGGATGGGTTGTGGCACCATTACCTGGGCAGGTGGAATGGGGAGCCAGTGGCCACCACATCACTGTTCCTGGGCGCGGGTGTGGCAGGGATCTACTTTGTCTTTACGATCCCGACCGCGCGCCGCCAGGGTATTGGTGCAGCCATCACGTTTGCCGCCTTGCAGGATGCCAGCAGGCGCGGCTACCGCGTGGGTATATTGGGGTCATCTTCAATGGGATATCCAGTCTATCGGCGTCTGGGTTTTCAAGAATACTGTCAGATCGAGATGTATGAGTGGACACCCAGAGAGAATGGCCCTTTGTTTGCTTCTCAATAACATTACGCTTGCTTTTAAGAACGTAGTATTTTTCTTAGAATGTGTTCGAGGGTTTGAGTTGGATGTGATGGCATGGAATGGGTGCGCCAGGCAATAAAGCCGTCGGGGCGTACTAATACTGCCCCGGTGGAAGCGATGCCGTAGGCTGAGCGGAAGGCGCGTTCTGGATCGGTGTAGGTTTGCTTAGCGCCGATGCCATAGATCGCAAGTGGAATATCCAGCTTATTTGCGACACTGGTAATGGCTTCGGACCAGATGGTGCTATCTGGTGTGAGTAAAACAAAGCCAATACCAAAGAGATCGAGGGTTGAGAGGCGTTCATCCTGGTATGCAAGCCAGATGTGCGGGGCACGTGTCCCGGGATGTCCCGAGGGCGTATTTTCGAATAGCGGAGCAGGGGTATCGTCTTTGGTAATGATAGCGGTTGAGCGATAGCGATAACCATTGACCACGCTAAAGCCGGTGGGTTGTGGTGCGTCTGGAGTCAAGCGTACGCGGTCTAATAGCCTGGAAGCGCTAGCAATAATTATCTCGCGTTGAGCATGTTGTGGCAGACGATAGGCATATAACCCAAGGGAAACACCCACAGCAAGATCCGCTGCCGGTTGACGTTCGGCCTCGTAAGTGGCGAGCAGGGAGGGAGCAGCCTGTCCTTTGAGGACCATAGCCAGTTTCCAGGCCAGATTGTGGGCGTCAGCAATCCCGGTATTGGCCCCAAAGGCTCCCATGGTCGTCATCACGTGCGCGGCATCACCCGCCAGAAATACCCTGCCAGCCTGGTAATGTTCAGCGACCCTGGCGGCTAATTCCCACTGGAGCGTGTTGACTAGCTTGACAGGCCAATCAGGGACACCAATGGCGGCATGTACCAGTTCCAGGCAGCGAGCTTCCGATAAAATAGCTGCTTCATCCGGGCGAAGATGGGCCAGCAAGCCCCAGTTATGAGCATATGACTGTCCCATAATACCCTCTACAGTTGGATTATTGACGAAGCAGAGTGTAATTTTGCGTTGCGGTAGCAGCTCGCTAAGGTCAGTCTGAAACAGGATACTTGCCCAATGTCCCAGCGTACCATAGCCATAGCTATTGATCTCCAAATGCTGGCGTATCGTGCTACGATTACCATCCGCAGCCACCAGGTAGCTGGCTCGTACCTGGTATGCGCGGCCAGTCGCGAGCTCTTTGAGTTGCGCAACCACGCTATTCGCATCCTGCGTAAATGATAATAGCTCTGTGCCAAAACGAATATCACATCCTGCCGCCCTGGCATGGGCCAGCACAATCGGCTCAAGTTTGTTCTGCCCAATCATGGTTCTACGGGTAGGACTGGTGAAAGGATCGGGTTGCTGGTACTGCTGCTTGACAATCTGTTCAGTCGTATCGACGACAGCGCCGGCCAGGCTTTCGACGCGCAGACCCATTTCGCCCAACTCTGAAGGGGGTGTCTCTGTTTGTAAAATAGGAGACTCCAGGCCTACCTGGCGAAATAACTCCATTGTACGCGTATTAAAGCTGCCGGCGCGAGCATGGATTGAAGTATTGCTGTGGCGCTCAACCAGCAGGCATGGTATGTTCTGTTTGGTCAGAAAGAGGGCTGTGGAGAGGCCGACGATACTTCCTCCAACAATAAGGACTGGTATGTCTACTGGATTGATAGCTGTTTGTGTGCTCATCGTGTTTGCTCCAATCTGCCTTTAAATGATTGATAGGTATAGATGAGCAGTATAAGGTGCAGCAGGGTGATATGGCATCACCCGTGCTGGTGAAATTTGTAGGTTGTTTGGGGGTGATTTGCTTCTTTTTTTATGGGAAGTGTGTTATTGCTGTGCGGGCGTGCGCATACGCGCCCGAATCTTTTTCTTATTTGGTGCAAAAATTGCGCATTGCGCAATTTTTGCACCAAATAAGAAAAAGAGCGGCGGGAGCGAAAGCTTATGTGGGGAGGGCGTGGTGGCGAGAGGGGGAAGATACATGCTTAGAAAAGACGGCGCCGTTGAATGGTTGTTTGGAGTTCGCGGCGGCTATGTATGCCGAGTTTGCGATAGATGCTACGTACCTGGGTCTTTACCGTATTGATGGTGACGATCAGCTCGCGGGCGATTTCTGGATAAGAGAGATCTGCCATCAATAGACGCAGCACTCGCTGCTCTTGAGGTGACAATGTCTGCGATGTGTCAGGCAGCGGCGCGGGTGTTGTCCGTAATGGGCCAAAGGCCTGGAGCACAGATTGTAAGTAGCGAGCAAGGGCTGGCTCGTATATTTGCCGCTGGAGTGAGCTCAGCAAAAGTGCTGCGATCTCTCCCTGGTCCAGGAAAAGGCGAAGATAGCCCTCAGTGTGGGTGTGTATGAGTATTGTTTGTAGTGTCTGGCGGACCTGCAAGGAGCGACGTTCCGAGTATTGTACACGGGCCATCAACAATTGGATCTGCAGCACTGTACGTCCATGCCCGTTTGCTTGATATTTTTCTTGTAGTCTGGAAAGAAGCGCAGTGGCTGCACGATGATTTTCTTGTACTACCAGCAGATGGGCTTGAAGCAGTTCGCGCTGCTCCTGAATGTAGACCGGGACGGCCGGAGCCCGGGCCGTGATGGGAGCGAGCTGTTGTTCGACTGTGGTTGGATTGTCAGTGAGCAGCAAGAAATGTAGCTGGCAGAGTTTCACCTGATAGGACAGCGGCTGCTGATCCGGAAGACGAGCTAAAAGGGAAATCAGACGCTGTTGCACCTGGCTTTTCTGGTCACGTGCATAGGCAATACGTATTAAAATCAGGGCGGCCTGTGTCTGTAATGTCTGATTTTGTAGCTGCTCGCTCAGTGCAGTCGCTTCCTGGGCGGCTCGCTCGGCATCTTCTAGCTTATTCCACTCATAGAATAAATGTGCCTGACCAAGCAAAGCAGGGGCCAGGTCCTCTAGATCTCCCAGCTCTCTGGCCTCCCGTACAACTTCTCGATAGCATGAATCCGCCAGCCGCAGTGCCCCTGTTCAAAGTACACCATACCCAATGTCAGGGTACAGCTACGGGCTCCATGGGGATGATGGAGGGCCTGCCAGAGTGCCAGCGCATTTTGTAGTGTTTTTTTAGCCTGTATGAGTTGGCCAGCATAAAGTTCGCCAGCGCCCAACAGATTGAGGCAGACACCTCGCCAGTGCCTGGCCTCAGCAGGCAGTTGTCGTAATGCCTGCCGAGCATAATTAGTTGCCTGTTCAATGTTACCTTGCCAGATCGCATGTTGGGCACGAAAGGCAAAGACCTCTCCCAGGCGAGCCATATTGTCCTGGGTACGCCAGCACTCTTCGGCGTGAAGCAAGAGCCTTTCGATATTCGCCAGTTCGGCACTTGCCGGGGGGAGCGGTGCAAAGCTTAGCGAGAGCACCCTGGCGTAGCACAGGCAGAGCAAAGGATGGAGATAGAGTACATCATCAGGTAATTGCTCCAACCAGCGGCGTAACGTATGAAACTCTTGCAGATCATCAAAACCCTGTAGGGCTGGCAACTGTACCATGATTTCCGCTGCCAGCGCCATTTCCTCGGCCTGGAACGCGGTTTCGATGGCTTCGGTAAACATATGTTGCTGTTGATACCAGGCACTGGCCTTGCGAGCAATATAACGCAATTGATCCAGACCAAGGCGGCGCCTGGACTCTGTACGCATTGCTTCAGCAAAGAGGGGATGGTAGCGATACCATTGTCCCGGGCCCTCCAGCTGTTCCAGAAACAGGCCGCGCCGTGCCAATGATTGTAGGAGTGATGCGCTATTATGCCGATTAGTCATAGTGTCACAGAGGGCAGGGGTCAACCGATTCAGCATACAGGTTTGCAGCAGGAACAGCTGGAGCGAATTGGTGAGCGTATTAAGGACCTCGTCAATGAAATAATCCTGTAAAGGCCGATGGTTGCGCACAAAGTTTGTCAATTGCTCTTCAACTGTCTGCTGGGTATGAGCTTTTTGTAGCGCGAGCGCAAACAGACGCAGGCCAGCGGCCCAGCCTTCTAACTGAGTGTCCAGTTGCTCAAGTAGCCGGGGGGTCAGCAGCCTGGGGAAGAGAGGTTGAAAGAAGGCGGTTATTTCTGCTGGCGTAAAGCGCAGCTCGCTAGCCTCTATTTCGCACAGTTCACCATGGACCCGCAGTTGTGCCAGAGGAAGTGACGGAGTGCTACGGGTGATAATGACGAGATGCATCGTGTCGGGAAGGTGGTCAAGTAGAAATGTCATTGTCTGATGAATAGGTGGTGAGGTGATCAGATGATAATCCTCCAGTACCAGCATGACTTGTTTCTCAATATGTACCAGTTCATTGAGGAAGAGCGTGAGGATGGTTTCCAGGAAATGTGTCTCACGCAGGTGCTGTGGGGTGAGTGCCAATTGTTCAAGGGCACTCTGTCCTAGATGATCCTGAAAAGCCTGGCATGCTGTAAGCACATAACGCCAGAAGCGCACCGGATCATTGTCATTGCTATCCAGGGATAACCAGGTGAGGTGTGGAAAATGGTTTTGATTCTTACGGCTGGCCTGCCATTGACTGATCAGAGTGGTCTTACCGCTGCCAGCCGGTGCTGAAAGCAGGATTAGACGGCGTTCCAGACCGGAGTCGAGTAAGGCAAATAAGCGTTCGCGCGGTACCAAAGATGAAGCAACGTGTGGCAGATGAAATTTTGGTTCAAGCAAAGGAGCAGGCTGCACACCCCGCAGTTCTAATCCTACCTCCTCTAACCGAGGGATGGTGACATCGGCGCTCTTCCCCAGATAGCGCTTGACGACACGCTTACCCTGACGTTGATAGGCATACCAGTAGCTTTCACCAGTATTCTTGCGCGTCTCTTTCAACACATTGAAGTGATGCTGCTCACCCTGAAAGGAGAAAGAGGTATGCGTATCCAACCAGGCAAACCAGGAGGGTTCATGCGTAGCCAGCAAAAAGTGGTCACGCTCAAATAGTTCGTAGCGACAATGTAGCCCCGACCATTTTAGAGTAAAGCGAGCAGACTTAGGCATGGCTCATCCTCTCATATTGCTCATTTTGTTCCCCAAAGCAATCCCTCTCTAAGAGTATAAAAGAGAGTAACAAGCCACGCAAGCCAGCATGAGAATTGTATTCTCACATAATAAGCTCTTATTTGGGAAACATAAAGGGGTGAAATCAACATAATTCTATCTCCAATATTGGTGCCGTTGTGTTGCAATTCCGCAGGTTGAGATGTAGAATTTTTAGTGACAGACAGAGAGATAGAAGATAGAAATTACATCTGATCTAATACCAATGTCCTGTAAGCATCGCAGTATTGATAAAGGTAAAATACAGTGCTGTGATGGAATCAAACGGTGGTACAAGCTATGGTGTTGCACTGGCGTAAGTGAACACCTGCATCTTCATATCAGACAGAACTGATATTACCCATCTAATAACAAGTGTATATCCGTGTGCGCTATACACGCTCTCATAGGTTCCGGAGTAGATAACGCGATCATTTCCCCAGCTAAACGAGGACGAGTTGATGTCCTGCGCCATGTGGCGTAAATACATAAATAATGTACCACTATAAATAGATCAACAAGTAGATTGATCAAAAGACAAACACAACATTTTTGATGTCCCATTTGCAACTACAGATGAGGGTTGTAGTTTTTCATGTCATACGGAACCATACGCACAAACCAGACGTTGCTTTTTTTTGCTTGCTGTTTCACGTTTATCGCAAATGGACTACTGGGGGTACTGCCCGGGGCAAGCTTAGTGATTTTAGCACAGAATACGCATATCGCAACGAGCACAGCCGGACTCATTTTCACGGTAAGTTCACTAGGAACAATTATCGCAGTTATAGTAAGTAACGCATTGATTAGAAGAGTTGGATCAAGAGTGATCGTAATGACTGGCCTGGGTGGTTTAGTCATTGCTAGCGTCTTGATCCCATTAGCCAGGCAATTCAATGTCTGGCTTGGAGCCGAGATGCTCCAGGGTATGAGCGCAGGGCTCATAAATATTGGTATTGCCATGACCCTGACGCTGAATTTCGGAGACAAGCTAGGTGAAAAATTGAACATGCTGCACGGTTCAGTCGGCATCGGCTCATTGCTGGCACCGATTTTACTGTCGTATGCATTGTCATTAGCGGGCAGTCCGCTACTGGCATTTCTTGGTACAGCAGTCACAGGCCTGCTGTGCTTTATGACATTTTACGTCTTACGCTTTCAAACAAAACCAGTTCTGGTGACCGCCAGCACCGGGGCACTCGTTGCCCCCCGGCACTCATGCCTGATAAGCCCGGGCAAGCATTCAAACAGACCTTACTCTGGTTTATCGCCTTGCAGGTCTGCCTCTATGTCGGGGCTGAATCTGGTTTTAGCAACTGGGTAGTGACAGCGATCAGCCAGGAATCTAACATCAGTGTCCAGATGGCAACGCCAGCGGCCACACTGTTCTGGGTCGGCATAACTGCCGGACGGCTGTTGGTAGCACGCTTAATGAAGCGAGGCCATCTCACCAACGCCCAGTTGCTCTACATCAGTATGCTTGGTGGAGGCGCTTGCGGCGTCTTATTGATCGCCTGCATGCATGCACCGATCATCTGTTTCATCGCCAGCTTTGGTGAAGGGCTCTTTCTGGGACCGATTTTCCCAACCTTACAGGCCATCGCCACCCGGCGCTTCGACCGGGTACCGGCCCTGGTATCCAGCGTAGTTATGGTTAGCTCAGGCTTTGCAGGAATGACTATTCCATTATCAATTGGAATGCTCATCCCATTCATGGGTGCGCGCGAGAGTATGATGATACCCGCGCTCCTGTGTTTGCTCGTAGCCTTCCCTTACTACCTGGCCAACCAGAAAGAACAGAAGATTGTCGCCTATCGGCAGCAACAACTGGAGCAGGTTGAGCAGCCCATTTACGAGCTTCCTACCATTCAGTTACCGATAGTCGAAAGTGTAGCATAAGCAATTTTAAAGACACATACAAAGAGCTGAAATACAAAAAATGTATTTCAGCTCTTTGTATGTGTCTGATCCTCATGATCTTTATGATCACAGCGCACTTTTTGCACCACACAAGAAAAAAAGCTCGGGCGCGAGCGCACGTCCGCGCCTTTGCATCGGCGCGCCCGCACCTGTTTTATTATGCAGTGTGTGAAATGCTTCATAATGCATTTCACACACTGCATAATAAAACAAAGAAAGTGTTATGCTGAAAGAACTGTTAACATTTTGTCAGTACCAACGATAAATAAGCAGAAATAAAATTTGAGGAAAGAGATGCATCAGATAGATAATAAATCATCCTTCGATGCCTCACCAGTAGCGCTACTGTATGACCGCTATGCATACATTATTTTGCGTATCGTGTCACGTTTCGCACAATCGCAAGAAGATGCGCATGATTTGGTACTGGACGTATTTATCGCGGCGATGGAGAAGCCAGTATGGCTCAACTGGCCCGAAGCAGAACAGCTGGCCTGGCTGCGGCGGATTGCGCATAACAAAGGCGTAGACCACTATCGACACCGTGTCAACCACCCGGCGCAATCCATTGATGATGAACAATTTACTCCGTTTCTCTATGAAGATGATGGGCGCATGCCTGAACATGTAGTTTTACGCAATGAAGAACATGCACTTCTAAGAGAAAATATTTCCAAGCTCTCTGAACTACAGCAAGAGATTGTGCGACTGCGTTTTGGGCATGGTTTGCGCTCAAAAGAGATAGCACAACGGCTGAACAAAAGTGACAATCTTGTACGCGTCTTATTATCGCGTGCCCTCAACTATCTACGCGGCATGTATCAGCAGCAGGAAGGAGAGCAAAGATGAGACAGCCTGAAGATCTGTTCCCCCCAGAAACAATCGATGAGCAGATTGCATATCTGACCAGTCGACAAGATCCACGCTGGGTGGCGTTGACCGAAGACAGCGATCTGCAAGATACCCTGAATGCACGCCTGATTCATGATTTACAAAATTTTGCACAGGATGATAAGCAAAGGCTAGAGCAAACAAGGGCCCGCCTGGCTGCTGCCTACGAAGCGTATAGCGCAACTATGCATGTGCAAGAAGATAATACCAGGATTGCAGAGCAAGAAACGTTGAAGATAGCTGCCCAACCATCTATACAATCAGCGATGAACCCGCCACAAAGGACTAAACGTCATGGTAGACAACGCAGGGTAACCATTCTTTCAGGGTTAGTCGCCATCCTGGTACTGGGTAGCATGCTGGCTATCTTTGCTGTGAATAATGCGCATCCGGGCAATCGAGTGGTTGCGAAACCAACTACAACACCTACAGCCGTAAAAAAGCCCACACCCGCTGGATTCTATACAGTTTTTAACGAAAAAACCGTGGTGCGTCTCGATACCAGCGCTAAAAAACTTATCTGGTCTTATGACTTGCCTTCATCTGAAGCGTTTTCCAGTGGTATGGTCGTGGATGGAGACACAGTCTATGCTACGGCAGAGAATGAGGTTTTTGCTATAGATGCAACGACGGGTAAAGTCCGTTGGGATCAATTGATGCCCGGTGTATTAAAAAGTGGTCCACCGCTAGTGTGGAATGATAGATTATACGCAATAGCCGCACGGGGAGAGCTCTATGAGCTACGGCCAGGAAATGGCAGCCTCCTGCACACCTATCCACTGCCCTTTGGTGCTAAATTCAGCTCCTATACTGATCATAATATCTTTTATGTGGTAGGTATGACAGAGGTCGCGGCCATTGATTTGAGCACCGGGCAACAACAATGGAAAAGGCGGCTCACCAGCGATGCAAATACAGTCATAATAGATATCCAGGTTTCCGATGGCATCATGCTGGTAAGGTTCTCTAAGCGGACAGGCTTAGAGGGGGCATGCAGGCTTTTGATGTGACGACGGGAGAGAACTTGTGGACAGCGGACCCATTAAGCAGAGCCGGTTACATAGATAGCCTGCAGAACGGTATTGTTTATTATAGTGCGTCAAATACGAAAGTGTTGCACGCTTATAATATCCGAGAGCGCAAAGAACTCTGGCAGAAGCATCTAGATGATGCAGTCTTTGAGATGACTACCTTAAATTCGAATACCTTGCTACTCAAGTTAGGTGAGTTTGTGCTACAAAGCGATAACAGCTATACGCAGCACATCAAAGGGTTAGTCACGATTGATCTACAGCAGGGAAAGACGAAAGGGCAGTATCCAGATCCCCAGCAGCAAGCCAGTAATATAGAGCTTATGACCTGGCCGGTGACTGTGCGGCGCGATGGCACATTTGTTTATATGAATCTTAGCGGTGGAACCTCAACGCAAGCTCTAACTTATACATTTACCGGCTTCTCACCCACCTGTAAACAGCTCTGGCAAGTAAGCTTTGCATATTAAAATCTGTACAATGTAAAGAGATTATGCGCACCAATGTTGGTTGCCGAGAGACATAGCCCGGCAGCGTCGACACTGCCGGGCTATGTCTCTCGGCGCTATATGAGGAAGTCGATTTGATTTTAGCGGGAAGCATAGTGTACGATAGCAAAACTATCATGATCTCCCAACGTAGTAATAAGCGATGGATTCAATGTAGTAGTAACGACCAGGTAATGAGTGTGGCCCTCTCGAAAGGCAAAATGCATGTTCAGGTTTTTATTCAAAGGGCGGCAGTCAACAACACCCCAACAAGTAGGCATCATGCCTGATCTGGATGAAATGGAGCGCAAAACTCGGCTCGAAGAAGAAATTCTGGGCAGGCGTACCCAGAAAGAAGCGTTACAGGAGGCCCAGCGCAAGAGCGGCGCTCTGAAGCTAGGAGATACTGAAGCACAATTAAAGCGTGTTTCAGAAGAGGTCACCATTGAAGCCGCCTACAGAAAAAGGAATATCAAGCCAGGTTAGAGCATTGAAGCGAGCCAATAGAAGCGCAAATATGCCTCTTGCACCTATTGGATGAAGCAAGGTATAATTTCAAAAAATCGCTGAAAAGGAAACGCTGCATGTTCAAACATTATTGACGCTGACACGCCGTATGGCACATAAAGGTACAGCCTCAACTCAGCAGTATATTAGCTACTGAGCAGTATTTTTGTTGTATATCCGCAACCTCTCCAATCCGGATTCCCCTGCCATGTGTAGAGCTGCCAGCATCAATTCGAGCTCCCCCGCAACCTCTTCCACAATTAGTGGTTAAAAATCTGGGATTTTCTCGCTAAAAATTGCCCATAGATCAGATCATAAAGCTGGTAATGAAGAGGAGAAATAGTTTTGTTTAGCATACCTGAAAAATTTGCCAATTTCATGCTTACCCAATTTGGAGAGGAAGGCCGCACCTGGCTGAAGAGATTACCAACCATCCTGGCTACCTACGAAGAACGCTGGAATGTAACCATTGGTGAGCCGGTACCCAATCTGTCATTCAACTATGTCGCGCCAGCGGTACGCGCTGACGGCAGCGAAGTCATGTTGAAAACTGGCCTGACCGACGAATTTCCCGCCCAGCCACAGGCCCTTCAGCACTTTGATGGCAAAGGGATGGCGCAGCTACTGGCCTATGATGAATCCGAAGCGATCATGCTGATGGAACGCCTGAAGCCAGGCCTCTCCTTGCGTGTAGTAGAGGATGACGAAAGAGCGATCTCGGCCGCGGTAAGCGTGATGCGCAAATTATGGCATCCATTGTCTGAGCAACATTATGCATTTCCCACCATTGGCGATTGGGGCCAGGCCTTCGCCGAGCTGCGTGAGCAGTATCAAGGCGGAACTGGTCCGATCCCGGCCCAGATATTTGATAAGGCCGAGAGGCTCTATCAGGAACTCAGTGCCTCTATGGCCGAGCCTGTCTTGTTGCATGGAGATCTGCACCAGGACAACATTCTATCCTCGGAGCGTGACACATGGCTGGCGGTGGACCCCAAAGGGGTAATTGGTGAGCCTGCGTTTGAGACCGGGGCTATATTGCGTAATTTCTGGCCCGATATCCTCTCGATCTCCGATCCCAGGGCACTGACTGTACGGCGTATAGACCAGCTAGCGGCCGAACTGGGCTTTGACAAAGAACGTATCCATAGCTGGGCACTTGCCCAGGCAGTCCTGTCAGTCATATGGAGTGTAGAAGATACAGGGAAGTTGGAATACGAAGGGCTCTACTTTGTGAACCTATTGAATGCTATTAAAATGTAATAGAAAGGGTGTTGTGTTGCGCAAAATTAGATTTTGCGCAACACAACACCAGTAAAAAAAGCATTATTCTGTAGCGTGATCGTGTGTATGTCCACGTATAGCGAGGTTGTTTATTGGTGTGTTGCTCGCGTTAAAAGAGGAGGTGCAAATGTGGAAAAGCAGCGGTCGTTGAAGGTTGTACCTATAGGTTTTCTTTATGATATGCTTTAGACATGAGCCACTGTGCTCATCTAAGCGAGAATCTCGTGAGCTTTGAATATGTTCCCGCCTGGTCGTAGATGACATACATTATGTCATCTAGTTCACAGACTTTATTTACAAACAAGTTTTAAAATAGTCATAGGCCTGAGAGAGTGTCAGACACACTTTTCCCTGGGGCGTTTACGCGCCCCTGCACAGGCGTCCGCATGCGCGGCCGCCCCTGTTTTATTTATTGATGCATAGGGGGCGCATTCGCGCCCCCTATGCATCAATAGGTGGAAGCTATTGTGAGCGCTCAAGAAGCCATATACGTGGTGCGAAAAGTGAGCGAATGGCCCCTATGCATCAATAGGTGGAAGCTATTGTGAGCGCTCAAGAAGCCATATACGTGGTGCGAAAAGTGAGCGAATGCGCCCCCTATGCATCAATAGGTGGAAGCTATTGTGAGCGCTCAAGAAGCCATATACGTGGTGCGAAAAGTGCGCCCAGCGCACTTTTCGCACCACGTAAGAAAAAACGTGCGGGTGCGTCAGCGCATGCTCGCACACGAGCGACGCGCTTCCCATGCTAATGGGAATTTGTATATGTGTGCCTTAGGCATGAAAAATCATGATATTGCGTGAGCAGCGTTGTGGAAAATTATAAGGAATCATGTAAGATATGAAGCAAAAGGAGTATTATTCGAGCGAGGTTGTGTATGTCTGATTACACGGGGAGGCAGCTTGGTAACTACCAATTGACTCGTCTTTTGGGAGAGGGAGCCTTCGCCCAGGTTTATCTTGGGGAGCATATCTATCTCAGTACACAGGCCGCAATCAAGGTACTTAAAACGCAAACGGAGAATTATCCGGTTGATTTATTCTATACAGAAGCCCGCAATATTGCCCGCCTTGTCCATCCAAATATTGTGCGCGTCCTGGATTTTGGGGTAGACAGCAATACGCCGTTCCTGGTCCTGGATTATGCACCTAATGGTACGCTTCGGCAGCGTTATGTGCCCGGAACTGTGCTTCCATTGTCCACTATCGTTTCTTATATCAAGCAGATAGCTGAGGCACTACAGTATGCCCATGATGACAAGCTAGTTCACCGAGATATCAAGCCTGAGAATATATTATTGGGGCGGCGCAATGAGGTGTTACTCAGTGATTTTGGGATTGCATTGATGGTGCAGACGATGCAATATCAAAACCTCCAGGATGTAGCAGGTACCTTACCATATATGGCGCCTGAGCAAATTCAGGGTCAACCGCGCCCGGCCAGTGATCAATATTCATTGGGCATAATCGCCTACGAGTGGCTAAGTGGCCGACGACCGTTTCAAGGTTCGATGACCGAGATGATCTCGCAGCACCTGGCGGTTGCTCCTCCCTCATTACGGAGCATAATACCCGCCATTACGCCAGATGTTGAACACGTAGTCATGACCGCCTTAGAGAAAGATCCGGGTCAGCGTTTTGGTAGTGTGAGAGCCTTTGCCGTTGCGTTAGAGCAGGCCAGCCAGTTTTCAGAACAGGGTGGAAAATCGGTCCTGGCCAGCGCGCCCACCGCCCCGATCCCTTCATTAAAGAAGCCCGCTACTCCCCCACCAATCTCTTTAAGAGCCCCCGCCTCCATGGCGCAATCCGCGCCAGCCGGGACCGTGATTGGAGGGTATCATGGCCACCTCAATACTGTAAGGTCGTTATCATGGTCGCCTGATAATGCCAGTATTGTGTCTGTGAGTGATGATCGGCTGGTACATGTGTGGGATGCTTTGACGGGGGAGAGACGTCAGATCTATCAAGATATAGCTAATATCGTGCATGCAGCTGCATGGTCATTTGATGGTAGCCGTATTGCTACGGTCGGAAATGATGCGCATGTGCGGATCTGGGATTTCGCTACTGGACGCTTGCTAGCCACATATCGCGGCCATACTGGTAGCGCCATTAATGCACTGGCCTGGTCGCCTGCGCATCATATCATTGCCACCGCGGCCAGCGATGGTGTTGTACATGTGTGGGATGCAACAACGGGCCAGCCTCTCACCATTTATCGCGGGCATACAGGCAGTGTAAATGCACTGGCCTGGTCACCATATGAAATCTCAACCCCTTATGGGCGTGGCTATCATATAGTCTCGGGTGGTGATGATGTATCCATACAGACCTGGGAAGCTGCCACCGGCAGAGGCATCGCATTGTACCGCAGCCAGCCCGCCAGGGTCTTGAGCGTCGGCTGGTCACCGAATATCTATTCATCTTCCTCTAGATTTGAGCCTGCTACCAGTATGTACAATAGCTCGCGTGTCGCATGTGGAAGAGAAGATGGTATGGTAGAGATGTGGGATACGTCCGTTAATCGTGAAGTGTTGAGCTATCGTTACTTATCGGCCGTGACCACTGTCGGCTGGTCGCCCGATGGTAGACGATTTGCGTACGCCAGCCATGAGAGTGCGGTGGAGGTATGGGATACAACGACAAATCTTAAGCTTGTAACCTTCTCACACACGGCACCGCAACGTGTGCTGGCCTGGTCACCGAATGGAAAATATATCGCTTCTGGCGGTGGCGACAGCGAGATCCTGATATGGGTTGCACCCTAAAAAAGGTCAGCAGGAAAGCTAATGATTGAGCGGCAGAATAGATGGGCTTGAAAATCTCTTGACAGCTCTACAAGAATATGATATCAAGTGTTCAATGGACTACTATTATTTATAAAGATGTATGAAATCTCTGATAATAGAGAGTAAAGTAATATAAGAGGGAAGAGATAGCACGTGGCAGGTTCTATCACAGTCAAGGATATTGCCCGGCAGGCAGAAGTCTCGGTCGGCACCGTCTCACGGGTGTTTAATAACCACAGCAATGTTACCGAAGAGATACGTGAGCGTGTTCTTAAAGCCGCCGCAACGCTGGGTTATGCGCGCATGGTCAGTGAGAATCCCCAGCCGCGCAGTGAGCCGCGCAAATTAAAAGAGATCGGCTTTTTATACTGTTCGTACCTGGACAATATCGCGGCCACCAATAATCCCTTCTGGTCACATATCCTGAATGGAGCAGAGAACGCGGCCCGTCGATCAAACATCAAGGTTACCTATCGAGCAATAGGAGAGCTAACTTCAAACCCACAACTATTATTGGAATCTATTAACAAGATGGAGCTAGGTGGCATCTTGCTGGTTGGTCCGGCGGAAGCAGAGACTATCAAGCACATAAAAAGCCTCAATATTCCTCTTGTCCTGGTTGATAACCATGTTCCCGGCCTATCAGTTGACTCGGTGCTGTGCGATAACTATGAGGGAGCCAAGGCCGCGGTTGATTATCTAATCGCTAAAGGGCATCGCGACATTGCTTTTATTGGCGGTCCTGTTGAGAATGGCCCCCGCCCAATAAATAAAGTATTCACGGTCGAACGCCGGGCGGCTGGTTATCGAACGGCCCTCCTCAATGCCGGTATCCCCATCAACTACGACTTATTTGAGGCATCCGATCTCTATCCTGAAAGCGCGTATGAGGCCTGCAAGCGCTTGATCGCTCGCAAGCCCCACTTCACTGCCTTATTCGGAGCCAATGATAGCACTGCCATAGGTGCTATGAAAGCTTTACGAGAAGCAGGTGTGCGTGTGCCGGAGGATGTTTCGATCATTGGATTTGATGACATTGATATGGTAGAGCATTTGACGCCAGCCCTCTGTACGGTGCGCATTGATAAAGAGGCTATGGGGTCTGTGGCCGTCAGGCGCCTGATTGCTCGCGCCGAAGATCCAGAGATGGTTACTATTACAAGCATGCTTGAAGTCGAACTCATCGAGCGCGACTCTGTCATCCCCTATCAAGAGTAGGGATGGCATAAAAAACACCTGGCTGCTCGCCAGGTGTTTTTTATGCCACAAGCGATGTGCGTGCGTGCGCTGACGCGCCCGAACTTTTTTATGATGAGTTGCCGCGTGCATGCTTCGCACGCACGCGGCAACTCATCATAAAAAAGTTTGTGAGGGGGGAGCTTACCAGTGCATTTTTGTGAGGGTGGGCGTGATGGCGCTTACCCGAACATTTTAAGTATGGTGTGAGCTTACCCCGAACATTTTGAGAGTGGTGAGGCTGGTGTGAGCTTACTCCCGAACATTTTGAGAGTGGTGAGGCTGGTGTGAGCTTACTCCCGAACATTTTAAGTATGGTGTGAGCTTACCCCCGAACATTTTGAGAGTGGTGAGGCTGGTGTGAGCTTACTCCCGAACATTTTGAGAGTGGTGAGGCTGGCGTGAGCTTACCCCCGAACATTTTAAGTATGGTGAGGCTGGTGTGAGCTTACTCCCGAACATTTTAAGTATGGTGAGGCTGGTGCGCATCGCGCACCAGCCTCACCATACTTAAAATGTTCGGGCGCGTCAGCGCACGCACGCAAAGAATGTAACCAGGACACGTATCTCTTGATAGATAAAAATCTTAAAGAAAATAATCGAGATACTGGAGTAGCGATGTGAATACATCACGAGATTCACATGAGCAAACACAACAAACATTTCAAACATTTTACCAGGAAAATCTTGGTATAATCTATCGCTATGTGTATAGTAAGGTTGGCAATCGGGAAGAGGCCGAAGATCTATGTGCACAAATATTTATGAAAGCAGCACAAAGTATCGATGCCGAGCGCGGACCGCAAAGTATGCAGAAATGGCTGTTTCAGGTAGCGCGAACAACGATTGCAGACTACTGGAGACATTATTACCGCATAGTGACCAGTTCACTGGAAGAGTTGCTGGATAGAGGATGGGAGGGACCAGCGGAACCCGATACCATAGAGATTAATGTGTCGCCATCCGAGAAAGTTCAAGCGCTGCTGCACTTATTACCAGAGCACTACCGTGAGGTGTTGATGTGTCGTTTCATATTCAATCTTTCGGTAAAGGAAACGGCACTGAAATTGAATTTGACAGAAGCGAATGTGAAAGTATTGCAATTTCGTGCCCTCAAGCGAGCAGCTGAGCTTGAGACGACTATAACTAAGAAACACTAAATGCGACTGAATTGATTAAGCATAATGGAGAGAAACCATGGCGGGCGAAGATCAGGAACGAGTAGAAGATTATCTGGAATTGGAGCGCTACATCGAGATGTTGCAGTCTGGCCAGATTGCGCATCCACCAGTAGATCTAACGCCTGAGCAAGTACATATCTATCAGATGGCGGCCCTCATGCGCTCGGCAGCGCCTGAAAATGTTGAGCCACGAGCAGATTTTGTTGAGCAGTTGAGGCAGCAGTTGCTTGAAATAAATGCAGAACCCGGGTTTCAAGAAGCGAGTTCTAGCAGTGAAGAAAGTAGCGCAAACACATCTCTTGTTAAGCCTGTAGCACGGGAGGAAAAGAAAACATCTAAGCCAGCACGTTTCTTTTCACGACGTCATGTGTTGATGGGAGGGGCTGTTGCTGCGGCATCATTAGTGGTGGGAGGAGGAGCCGAGCGCATCATAGAAAGTGAAACTACACCCACTCCCAACAAAGGAACTGGCGTACCCTCATATACCTCTTCCGAGCTGAAAATTGATGCAACGATACCAACCACCTGGCATTTTGTAGTTGCGCTCACCGATTTGGGTCAGCAAGCGGTACTCTTTGCCGCACCAACCCTCATTGGCTATGTGCTGCGCAATGCCGATACACTAAACAGCGAGTACTATTCTAAAGCAGAAAATATCGTTGCCTTATCCGCGGCATGCACACACATGGGATGTATAGTGCAATGGGAAGATAGAGATCGTAGTTTCCATTGTCCATGCCATAGTGCTATTTTCGCAGCTACTGGCATGAACATGAACACGCATTACCGACTTGAACTCCCACCTCTATCACGCCTGAATGTAAAAGTCGAAAACGGTAAGGTATATGTAGAGGTTCCCCAGCCACATAAATAAGTTATCCTGGTGGTTCAGGGAGAATTTCGCGCAAATATCCCTCAATCCCTCTGGCCTGCTGCCAATCACGCTGGTAGCCGAGCGACACCTCTTCAAAGCGTACACCATCGCGATAGTCGGTGGCGCGAAAATGGATATGTCCATAGACGACCACTGAGATGGGAAAGCGTGTGTGCCAATCTTCTGTCTTTCTTGTTCCGCACCAAAGGGAGAAGCGCGGAATCCTTTTGAGGCGCACAAATTCCTGGCGGAGCGGAAAATGGTTAATAAGAACGATAGAGTGGGATGAAGGAATAAGCGCCAGGCGTTTTTCAGTATAAGCGACACGGGCATGGCACCAGGCAATCCTGGATGGATAAGGGGTAGGATGCAGAATAAATTCATCTGTACAAACTACGTCGGTCTCTTCTGCCCAGGCCACTGCTTGTGCCTCAGGAACATTATCAGGACGAAAACTGTAATCATAAAGCAGAAATAATGGAGCCAGTACCGTTGGCTTACTGGAACCAGGCCAGAGGGGATAAGGATCTTCAGGCGTAATTACCCCGTAAGAGCGACAAATATTTACCAGTAAGCGATATTTTTCATCACCCTGTAATTTTGAAGCATTTCCGCCAGGAAGCGTCCACAGATCATGGTTGCCTGGCACCCAGATGACCTTAGCAAAGCGTCTGGTCAGGATCGAGAGCGCATAATGCAATTGGTCTTCAGCCTCTCCAACGTCGCCCGCCACAATCAGCCAGTCCTCAAGATAATACGGTAAGGCAGCCAATGCCAGTCGATTAGCTGGAACAGCAAGATGCAGATCACTGATCGCATATAATTTCATTGCATCATTTTCTAGACTTTTTGCGTATAGTAGATAATACATATATTTTACTACAAGATATATGTATTATCTACTAAATATAGTTATGTCCAGGTTTTTTTGATTTTCCTCTTTGGCGCCTGCGGCGCCGGATGTGGAGTGTGGAGTATGTGGTGGGCGGCTGCGGCCGCCCACCACATACTCCACACAGGAAAGAATGGAGATCGTAGCGCTTGCTCGTGATCTCCATTTAATAATAAAAGCCATATTATATTGTGTCGAAACGTGGGCGGCGCCCACGTTTCGACACAATATAATCATGTTCGGGCGCGTCAGCGCACATATGGAAGGGATAATCTAGTTTCCATAGGTTACAATCAGGGGAGCTGGCTGCATCGCCAGCACTTCTGCAGGCGTCATAACGCTTGTCTTAGATTCAATGTTGTAGAACAACTTGAACCCCCCATAGTTGAAATTATGATAGGCTTGTAGATCGTCATGGACCCATTGACGATATTGCCGTACTTTATCCTCGTGATCGCCAGGATATCCCCCAACACTATCGACATGGATAACTAGATCCACTCTGGGATCACTGACCAGATCACGTTTATCCGCGATCTCTGCGTTCGCAGCATCATTTGGGTTTGGCGTTCCATCGCCACTGGGACGATACTGATGAATAATGAGGATCTTGCGTGGAACATGATACTTCATCGGGATAGCCGCGACAGCCTGGATGATCGGATTTAGATCGGAGGCATGCACATTGCTCAGGTTATAGCCGGGGATACCATCATGGGTAGGAAACATCCACTCAGGATCAATGGCCATATGGACAAATGTGTATTTTTCCAGGTAAGGCAAGAAAAAATCGACCTCTGGCATAACCGCTGACCAGCCAAAATCGAGGTCGAGGAAGAGGAGTAAATTGTTATGTTGACAATAGTCGATATATTGCTGAAGGGTAGCAGTATCAAGGTGATGGCTGTACGTATGGTCGGGTCCAGGGGTGCCGTCCGGAATACTGACGACCAGATCGATACCCAACTGTACAGGATGGGCCGGGTCGAGGCGCTGATAGGCATCCCCTTGTGCTTTCAAGCGGGCGAGCATTGCATCGCTCAACTGATAGGCAGGCCCTGTTGCGTAGGCCCCGGTACCGCGTAGAACGCGACGATGCGATGTGTTGGTAAAACCGCATTGAGGTTTGGATTAAAGACCGGTGTTGGCGTTGGTGTGGGCGTGGGTATAGGAGTTGGTTTTGATGCGAGCGTAATACTGGTCTCTACATGATTGTTTGATGTCTGGTTTAATGATGAAAAATATGAAATGGAGATACTCGTGGCAACAATCAGTGCCACGAGAGACAGAGAAAATAAAACCAGCACGCTGATCGGCCTCCAACCTTGCCAGTGTATGTTGTTAACTGGTCTTCTCGCGTGAAGTATTTGTTGTGGCAATGAGGGTTTGTTTTGCATGGGTTGATATTTTCCTTCAGAAATGGCTTACATGCCTTTCCTTGACCCAGTTCCTAGCAAAAGGGTCGGATAGAGCTCGAAAAAAGCGATAACGAGTAGAACGGAAATAACAAATATCTGCGTGATTTTTCAAAAAAAGAATATACAGGATGAAATATTGGTATGCTCTTTTCTATATATAATACAGTATATCCAAAAATATCTATGTGAAGTACTTCACAAACTTAAGGGCCATGATCTAATGGGTAAAATCTGCTAGTGACCAATGGAGAAGAGCAGCGTTTTCACTCTTTGACATTTATGGTAGTGGGTTAATTTTTAGCTGGCTATATATATCTATATACATAACGTCACATACAAACTTTCGTTAACAATCTCGTTTGAGGTGTGTGGCGGAAAGGTAGATGCCGCCGTTTCTCTATCACATACCGCAAATAAGACAAACACACTATACTATCACCTTATAGTGTGTTTATAAATTGAAAACGCTGCAAAAAAAGGAATAAAGTCCAAAAATTATCATATTATTGTATTTATTGTGGTATGTAACGTCTACATCAATATAGATATACTGACTTATATGCTTATTGAAGTTGAATAGAATAGTCATAAAGGAGAATGTTTTGGCTAGTGACGTTGTAGTGAACGTTTCGCATGTAAAGAAGTATTACAAGGCGGTACGAGCTGTCGAGGATATTTCTTTACAAGTGAGGAGCGGTGAGATATTTGGTTTTCTGGGTCCTAATGGCTCAGGAAAAACAACAACTATCGGCATGATGCTCGGTCTAATTTATCCAACCGCAGGCAGTGTTGAAATCTTTGGGCAGCAGATCACCCCGATGCATAACGCCGGTCTGGTGCGGGTAGGAACACTGATGGGTTCTCCATCCATGATGATGGCATATTCGGCACGCCGAAACCTGCAGATGCTTCATCGTTTGTATCCAGATGTGCCATTGCAGCGCATTGATCAAGTGTTAGAGATGGTTGGTCTCAGTGATGTCAACAATCGTCCCGTCAAGCAATTTTCAACCGGCATGAAACAGAGACTTGGCCTGGCACTGGCCCTGCTTGGAAAGCCCGATCTCTTGATCCTTGACGAGCCGACCAATGGCATGGACCCGGTTGGAATGCATGAGATACGGCTCTTGCTGCAGGACTTAGCCAGACAGGGAGTGACCATCTTTATCAGTAGCCATCTACTGCATGAGATGCAGCTTATATGCAACCGGGTAGCCATTGTGGGCAAGGGTCTGGTGGTGGCCGAAGGAAGAGTAGAAGACCTGCTGAAGACCGATCTGATTACACGCGTCAAAACCAGCAATCCTGAAAAAGCTATGCAGGTGCTGGCGGAGATTGTAGATGACAAAAAGTATCTGCATGTGAATGGACCATACCTCGATGTGCAGGCCGTGACGGCAGAAAAGATTATCGAGCAACTGGTTTCTCATAGCCTGACGCCCTCAGAGGTTTTTCCGATCCAGAATAACTTAGAAAATGTATTTCTGCGCCTGGCGCAACAGACAGATAAAGGAGTTGAAACGCATGCTGTGGAGAGTGCTACAGTTAGAGAAAGATAAAGTCTTTGGTCGACCCATTCTATGGATTGAACTGGCGATTTTGACACTGATCATTGTGCTGATTGATGTTGCACAATATGCTTTTACCCAGCTACTGCCTGCCAATGCCAGTGCGCCGATAGTCGACATGTTAGTCTGGCCATCGGGGCTGGTCCAGTCAATGCAATTTGCCGGTCCCCATTCGCTTGGCGGCATCTTGTTAACTATTATTGTCGCGGTAATTACAGCCAGAGAATATTCCTGGCGCACTTTTCATCTCTGGTTAAGTCGTGGCGTGTCGCGCCTGATCTTGATTGAGGCGAAGTGTATTATCAATGTGCTACTGATAGTGACGATGGTGGTCACATCCATTGTGGTATCGGGTATCCTGACAGCGATCTTGACTTTACTGCTGAATCATTCATTAACAATGGACTTAGATCATATAAAATTGTTTGCTATCAATTTTCTCATCACTGATTATGTCCTGCTCCCGTATGTGGCACTGGCTTTTATGCTGACCATTATCAGTCGTTCATCCATCCTGGCGATTGGCGTTGGATTAGCATTTCTGCTATTGGTAGAATCGATCCTGTATACAACATTGATGCTCGTAGGTGGTACATGGATGCATATTGCCCAATACTTGCCCATAGGTATAGAAGCATCTTTAAAATATGCAGCGGCGGGAGAGACCACACAAACGGGATCTTTAAATATCCCATTTTTACCACCTCTTGCTTCCTGTGGACTTATCGCGCTCTACACTGCGATTTTTGCGGGTATTGCCATATGGCGCTTTTTGCACCAGAACTTTACTGACTAAATTCGTGTGTGGTGGGTGGCTGCGGCCGCCCACTACACACATTCCACACCTGAAAGAAGGTCCATCGTCTCGTTTGCTCGTGATCTCTGGACGAACAGTAAAAAGCCACATTAAACATGTACTTGACGAGCTTATAATACGAACATACAATAAGGGTAGGAAATTTAATTTCCTTTAAATCAAGGCCAGTGGTGCCAGGAAGCTCGCGATTCTCTGCCTCCTCAAAATCATGCTAATTATCAGGAAAAGAGGATTTGATGGCCAGCTTAATTGGAACTTGGATAGGTCAGAGGCTCGGCAATTATCAATTGAAGCAGCTTGTAGGGCAGGGAGGGTTCGCAGAAGTCTATCTCGGAGAGCATATCTATCTTAAAACGCCGGTAGCGATCAAAGTCTTGTCTACACAACTTGCGCAAGAAGATCAAGAAGGTTTCCTCAACGAGGCGCGTATCATAGCCCATTTGAAGCATCCTGATATCCTCTCGATCCTTGAGTTTGGGGTACAAGAAGGAACACCCTTCCTGGTAATGGATTATGCTCCCAATGGAAGTTTGCGTGAACGTTATCGAAGACAGGCACATCTTACTCCAATCATGGTGTTACCCCACGTCAAACAAGTGGCTGCCGCGCTACAGTATGCACACCAGGAGCATATTATTCATCGCGATGTCAAACCGGAGAATATATTGCTGGGTGCGCAGGATGAGGCCTTGCTTAGCGATTTCGGCATGGCGCTGGGTACACGGAGCTCACGTACGCAAAACATGGAAGAACTGGCTGGCACGCTGGCATATATGGCGCCCGAGATGTTACAGGGCAGGCCTGTGCCAGCCAGCGATCAATATGCCTTAGCTATCGTGCTCTATGAATGGCTCAGTGGAGACTATCCGTTTCATGGCACCTTCACCGAGATTGCCAGCCAACACCTCATGGTCCCGCCACCACCTATAAAGAATCCCGCCGTTTCGCCCGAGGTTGAGGCAGTCATTTTGCGCGCCCTGGCCAAGCGTCCTGAGCAACGCTTTGAGAGTGTGCAGGCATTCGCAGATGCATTTGAGCAATCCATCCTGGAGGTGGGTAGGACCTTCAGAGCCCCGTCAGGCTGGCTCCCGCCTGGTGTTTATCAGCAACTCAGGACCGCTCCTTCTATTGAAGGACAACCTACTATACGTGAAAGCTCCTTGCCAACCAAAGTGCAAACTCCAACGGAAGCAACAGCGATTTTGCCGCCACCACCAACAAAGATAGTACGCAGCCGTAAGGGGCTACCGAGAAGTCTGACCATCGCGCTCGTTGTGCTGGTGCTGCTGACGATCACAGGTGGCCTTATCCTGGCCTACTCTGGTTTCGGCGTCAGGCAGCCAGCTAGCAAAGGGCAGGTTCAGATATCTACTCCAAGCACTGCTGCGGGCTCGATAAGCGCGGCTGACTGGCAGAACAGGTACGAACAGGTGACGAGCCAGAAACCATTTCTCACCGATCCTTTGAGCCAGAACGTGAACGGATGGGATAGTGGTGTCGCGAGCAATCGTAGCTGTCTCTTCACCAGAGGCGCCTACCATGTAAGTTCCTTAAAGCCTTATGCTCTTGGATTGTGCGGCAAGGGCCTCAATGACAAATTTAGTAATATTGCTTACCAGGTGCAGATGACCATCCTGCGTGGTAATGAAGGTGGCCTGAGCTTCCGCCTGAGCGTCCCTTCAAGCACACAGGTGCTGGCGTATATTTTTGACGTCAATCGCAATGGAACCTATAACCTCTGGTCTATCAATGGTCACTATGAAATCCTGCTGTATAGAAGTAGCTCGCTTATCAAAACTAGCCTCAATCAGCCCAACCTGCTTTGTGTCATAGCCCAGGGAAATCAGATCGCGCTCTATATAAACAAGCACTATGTGGCCAGCATAGTCGATAGATCTGCTGCCACTGGCAGTATTGGTCTGTTTGCTAGAAGTCTGCCCGCGACTACCGAGGTTGCATTCAGCAATCTAACTTTATGGAGGCTATAACGATGCCAGAGGAAACCAGCATAAACACATATATAGGGCAGCAATTTGGCAACTATCGCCTCACCAGCCTGATAGGAAGAGGAGGCTTCGCCGAGGTCTATCTTGGTGAACATGTCTATCTCAAGACGCAGGCCGCCATAAAAATATTGCAGACACGCTTATCTAAGGAAGAGCAAGAAAGATTTTATGCGGAGGCGCGTACCGTGGCACATCTGCAACATGAATGCATTGTGCGTGTCCTGGAGTTTGGTTTGAAGGATGGCAGTATTCCCTACCTGGTCATGGAATATGCGTCTGGTGGTACGCTGCGTGAACAACTGCCCCGAGGAATAGCGATACCGATAGAACGTATTTTACCTGTGCTCAAACAGGTAGCGGGCGCGCTGCAATATGCCCATGACGAAAACCTGGTTCACCGCGATATCAAACCAGAAAATATGCTGCTGGGCACACACGGCGAAGTCCTACTCAGCGATTTCGGGATCGCTGTAATGATCAAGGGTTCGCAACGGCAGGAAGCGCAAGAGGTGGCGGGGACCATCACATACATGGCGCCCGAACAACTCCTGGGACAGCCAACACAAGCCAGCGACCAATACGCGCTTGGTGTGGTGGTCTACGAATGGCTGTGTGGTCAGCGCCTTTTCAGTGGAACATTTACCGCCATCGCCACACAACATGTGCTTACGCCCCCATCTCCCTGCGAGAGCGCGTACCCGGTATCTCTCCCCTGGTTGACCAGGTTGTCCTGAAGGCCCTGGCAAAGGAAGAGCGGCAACGTTTCGCCAGTGTTCAGGAATTTGCGAATGCTCTGGAGGCGGCAGCGCAGGGACAGATTCATGCTGGTAGCGGTGGAATTGATGCGACGCCTGCTACTTCTGTACATGCAAACACAGGGGTGGCGTATGCAAGCAATGCATCAACCACACCAATTATGCAGCAAGGATACACGTTCCCCCAACCATCAAAGAAGTCAGAAGCTCGAACCAGTATGCGGATGCTGAAAATCATCTTGCCTGTATTAGCTCTACTGTTGGTGGCAGGAAGTGTGCTGACATTTGCCCTGACAAGGAATACGCAAGCACCAAACAAAATTACAGTCCCGGACATGCATAAATTGTATGTCAGTGCGACGATGGGAGTACCGCGAATAGACGATCCACTCAACGTAGAGGGTCCTCTGGCATGGCTTTTGAATTCCTCTGACGACTGTAGCTTCAAAGCAGGGGTCTTCCACGTAGCAAACAAAGGGGCCGCTGCGTGTAACACTGTATACACAGAGCTTAACAACTTCGCTTACCAGGCAGAAATGACTATCCTCCAGGGCACCAATGGTGGTTTGATCTTCCGCAACGAATTCTTCCCTACCATGAACGACGGTCTCTACTATTTTAATGTCACCACACAGGGTGCGTTCAGCCTTAGCGTTAGAAGTATATCCCATTCCGGTAAGCAACTTTCTTCTTCAGGTTTGAATACTTTGCTCAAAGGCCAGAGCGCGGCCATTAAAAAGGGCCTGAACCAGACCAATCTACTTACCGTGATTGCGCTTGGCTCTACTATCTACTTGTATATAAATAAACAATTTGTGGGCAGCATAAAGGATAGCACAACCTTGACTGGAACCATTGGTATGTTTAGCCAGGGGGAAAACAGTAGCCAGACGCTTGACGTGACCTTTAAAAATTTGCAGGTGTGGATTTTATAGCAGCAGAAGCAAAGGCTGCTGGCTGGTCTTCTAGATAATCACAATCAGCGTAGAGAAGGATGTGCATAGATGGCCGATTTGGTAGGAGATCACATAGATAAGCAACTTGGCAACTACCGTTTACTGCGCCTGTTGCGGCAGGAGAGCGCGACAGATGTGTACCTGGGGGAGCATATTTTTTTAAAGACGCAGGCTACCATTAAAGTGTTGCACGCTCAAATCGAGCAGGAAGTTTTGGAGACGTTTCTGGCTGAGACCCGTAATATCGCCCGCCTGAAGCATCCTAATATCCTGCGTGTATTGGAATTTGGCGTGGAAGACAAGATCCCCTTTCTGGTAACGGACTATACCACCAGAGGTTCACTACGGCAGCTATATCCCAGAGGCATGTGCGTTCCGCTGGCCAACGTTGCCTCCTACGTCAAGCAGGTTGCAGCGGCCCTCCAATATATTCACGATCAAGGTTTGAGCCATTGTGGAGTCAGGCCGGAGCATATGTTGCTCGGACACCAGAATCGTATCTTGCTCAGCGATTTTAACCTGAGCATTGATGCTCTGGATCAACGAGATCCCAGGAAGCAGGACGAGAGGGATGAAGAGCTGGCATATATGGCTCCTGAACAACTGCAAGGGCACCCGGGCCCGGCCAGTGATCAATATGCACTGGCTGTGGCTGTTTATGAATGGCTGAGCGGAGAGCTCCCCTTTCAAGTCTTTTCCGGGGAACAAGCGGGACGTAAGCTCACACCGACTTCACTAGATACGAAGCTACCAGCGATCCCTCCCGAACTTACGCAGGTGCTTATGATAGCCCTGGATCAGGAGCCTGAGCAGCGCTTTAGCAGCGTTGCCGCTTTTGCTCGTGCTTTTGAGCAAATCAGCGGACCGCCACAACCACTGAGTAGCACCACGCAGAATGGCGCCAGCGAGATAACAACCGGCCCACAGGTACGTGTACAGCCTCTGACAACTGGCGTCAAGGCGCCCAAAAAGCGCGGTTTTACGCTGGGGATCGCCATCAGCCTCTTCCTATTCATCCTGGTCCTGGCAGGAGGGATTGTGGGTTATAATGTCGGACTCTTTTCTCCTATCCGGCAAACCATCCCCACCATGACAGCTATCCAGGCCGCAAAAACAGTGGCGGCCAGAGCCACCCAACAGGCTGTCGCAACGTTTACAGCGCGCTCAACCCAGGAAATCTATGCAACTGCAACCAGTGGCAGTCCGTTTATCAATGATCCACTCAACGACAAAAGTGCCAGCACGTGGCAAGACATACAAGCGAAGACCTATGGTTGTACCTTTAGCGGTGGCGCCTATCACATGCATGTTCCGAACGCCAATACTTATTTAGCCTGTGGCGAGCAAAAAAACGTCTTTCACAATTTTGCTTTTGAAGTTGAGATGAGCGTCATCAAAGGTGATGGAGGAGGTATTGTCTTTCGCTCTGACAGTGACCATACCCATTTCTATGTATTGAGGCTTATCACAGGGGGGTCTCAATCGTTCCTGGATGTGGCCGCATACAGTAGCGCTAAGGGCCAGACAACTATCCAGGATATACGGGATACTATTTCATCTACCAATGGGCATACATTTAATCTGCTTACCGCTATTGCCTATGAGCATTCCTTTTATTTTTATCTGAACAAGCAATTCCTGATGACTTTCCAGGATGCTACACGCAATGATGGCATTATGGGCCTGTACGTATTGAATAATAATAATCCAGCAACCGAAGTGGTTTTCCGCAACGCAAAGATATGGAAGCTGTAGCGTAGGCGCGCGTGCGCACGCCCACGCTGATTTTTATCTATATGCTGCGGAAAATATGCTATACCCATTTTTTGCAGCATATAGATAAAAATCATGTTCACTAGCTGTACTATTACCTCCTCCATCGGTTGTCTGGACGTTGTTGAGACATGGCAACATTATATAAGGGTCTCTGCATCCTGCCTGCATGGGGACCCTGGGAGAGCGGATTGGTAAAGACCTCAAGCGCCAGGGTAAACGTTTCTCTTAAATATAAACTCAAGCTAAACGGCGATATACATAGAGAAACCTATAAATTGAAAATAACTAATGCTGTAAAGGGAAAAATTAAGGAAACGTTATTTCTGACACAGAGAAAGTGCTCTTCCATGTATGCATAGCAGTTATGTTGACAAAGCTTTAGAGCGTGGGGATTGGCAGGATTGTCTGATGACGATCGACGTTGAAAGCTCAACATTGGTTGATTCCAGAGTCTGCCCGGCAATCAGGCGCAGTAGCATATTGGTGGCCATTTTACCTATTTCTACCAGCGGCTGCCGAATAGTTGTCAAAGGAGGGGCCATCTGGGCAGAGTAAGTCACATCATCAAAGCCGATCACACTCATATCATCAGGAATGCGGATATTGCGCTGATAGAGTGCCTGGTAGACCCCTGTTGCCTGAGCATCATTGCCAGCAAAGATCGCGGTTGGTGGTTCTGGCAGATCGAGCAAGGTATATGTTTGTTTTAGACCATCACCGAGGAGATAGGTACCTTCACAAATCAGAGCAGGATCGACGGGAATGCCAGCACGTTCAAGTGCTTCCCGGTAACCGGCCAGGCGAGCGCGGGAAGTCATAAGATGGAGAGGTCCAGTGATAATACCAATGCGGCGATGTCCCAGTGAAAGCAGATACTCAGTCGCGGTATAGCCTCCCAGCCAGATAGTAGAGCCGATGGTAGGAAAATTTGTGGCCGGCTCATTGCGATCTCCAATCGCTACAAAGGGTATTTTTTGTTGCAACAGTGAGTTAGCAATCTCACCATGCTCATAAGGGAGTAAAAGCAGCACACCATCGGTTGACTGGTCAAATAAGCGGCGCAGCCAGAGGCGCTCTACCACTTCATTTTCGTGGGTAGCGAAGACAGCCAGGCGATGTCCACTCTCCATGAGGGTTTCCTGAACCCCATGCATAATACCCAGATCATAGCCACCTTCCAGCCGCATTAAAACCAGATCTATCAAACCAGTCTGGCCCTTGCGAAGATGGCGAGCGGCATGATTCTGGACATATTCATGCTGCTCAATGACGTGTTGAATGCGTGCACGTGTTTGCGCACCGACTCCTGGAAGCTGGTTTAGAACTTTAGAGACCGTAGTAGTTGAAACGCCGACTTCCCTGGCTATTTCTGACATGGTTAAACGTTTAGGCTGTTCTAACTCCAACGTCGTACCATCCTCTCGATTTAAGTAAACGATAAACCACTTCTATTTCACGTATCGTAACATGATTTTCTCGAACCTGTCAATGTACAGTATGGCAGAAGCAGAGTTTTTAAAAATTTCCTCATTGGCGCCTGCGGCCGCCCACTACACACACTCCACACCTGAAATAATGCACATTTATATGCAATATATTGGCCTGTTTTGCAGTTTTTTCAAAGAAAAACAGTAGACTCTTGACAGCTACATTTTTCTATGTTACGTTTATTCACAAGAAACAAGGTTAACGTTATCCTAAATTGCCACCTAAATCAGGTAAAGGCAACGGATACTGGTGGTTCTCTTAATTTTGTCAAGGATCGACGAATAAAACTCTCTGGAGGCAGGAAGCTATGATGCTAACCACTGCACAACGGGCGTATCGCCATCATACCATAACTATTTGTTTTCATTTCTCCCAACTGCCTTTTCTTCTTCTATCGCGTCCTGGTAAATCCCTGGTTTATTGCTCCTGACCATTTCTAGATTGGTGCATGCCTGGTATTAATGTGACCAGGTAACAAAACTGGCGACAAAAAACCTGAGGTCGCGTCTATGTATTAGATCATCAGGGATGTGTATCCGGAAGCATTTTCGCCTTATTCCTGGTTTGTTGTTCTATTAAGTCAGTCCTACGCTCTGTACAGACATCATGATGTCTGTACTATGTCATCATGCACATTGGAGGAAACTTTATGAAAAGCGCTTCATTTATTAATCGGCGACGTTTTTTACAAAGTAGCGCCGCATTCGGTGCAGGAATTATCGGTTTAGAAGCCTTAGCTGCCTGCGGCTCAACCGCGGTGGGTAGTAGCCCGGCCTCGGTGACCGCGACCGTGAACACGCTGCCGCCGGCCAGTAATCCGGGTGCCATCCATGTTTTCAATCAGGTGATTCAGCAATTCGAAAAATCCCATCCTGGCGAAAAGATTGTAGGTAAAAACGATCCATACGATCCCACTACTTACTTCGCTAAGGTCGCGGCCAATCAAGTAGAGGACGCGACGCAGAGTTATTTTACTGAACCACCCCTGCTCATTCAGAAACACGCGCTGGCGGACATAACCAGTTTAATCAAGGGTTGGCAGTATTTCCAGAGCTATAATCCGAATATTGTGAGCATTGCAAGCAACGGCGGCAAAATCTATGGCGTCCCTCAGAATGCGTATGCGCTCGGTATTTACTATAACCGCAAAATGTTTAAGGCGGCCGGCCTTGATCCAGACAAACCACCCACCACGTGGGATGATTTCCGTGGCTACGCCAAACAGCTTAAGTCCTCATCTGTAGCTGGTTTTGCTGAGACCAGTACCTCAAACCAGGGAGGCTGGCACTTCACCAACTGGATGTATACAGCGGGTGGTGATATGCAATCTGAAGATGGCAAGAAGGCATTATTTGGTAGCGATAAAGGGGTAAGTATCCTTCAACTGCTCAAGGATATGCGCTTCACCGACCAATCTATGACCAAACAACAGTTGTTTACGCAGGCCGACACCTTGCAACTGCTGGCTACTAATAAAGTAGCCATGGTGGTGATGGCGCCTGACCAGTTAAACACCTTGAAATCACAATATCAGGCCAACCTCGACGACTTTGGCATTGGACCCATGCCACAAAATGGCGGTAACGCGGCCCTAACCGGTGGTAATATCTTTGTCTTCAACCCCAAATCGTCTCCAGACGTTATCAAAGCTGCCTTTGATTATGTTGTCTACTCCAATTTTGATCTATCCGTCATCGAAGACAGCTACGCGTCCAAGTCTGCGGCTGGCCAGGTGGTCGGAGCACCAACGAACGTGCTCTTTACGGGAGATTTCCAGCAAAAGCTCGACGCACTCAATACCAAATATGCTAACGTGCCGCTGCAGAACTACAAACCCTTCACCGATGCACAGCTCACATTGCGTGCCGAACCTCGCAACCAGACACAGAAAATGTATGCGGCACTCGACAGTGTTATGCAGTCGATTCTCACCAACGCAAGTGCTGACCCGGCTAAGCTACTGCAGCAAGCAGTACAGCAATTTCAGCAGCTCCTTGATCAATCGGTTTCATAAGCCCGGCCGCCAGGAGGAAACAATTTTCTCTGAGAGAAAAGACCTGAGAGAAAATTGTTTCTTTGAATGAAATCTAACTACTAAAAGGAGATTGAGATGGGGCTTTCATCGCCTGTACCGCCTTTATTGCCTGCACAGGAAGCGACAGTGTTGGTGGCGGGAAAAAAGGGTACGCGTAAGCATGCTCCTCATAGCAAGAGAAGCGTGACGATCAAGCGTGCACTGAAACGCAATAGTGCCGGCTACCTCTTTTTGCTCCCTGCCCTCCTGATCTTCGCACTCTTTGTCTGGTATCCGGTGGTGCTAGGGATCGTGATGAGTTTTCAAAACGTCGACATGATCAATCCTGCGACCTGGATAGGATGGGACAATTACCGGACAGTGCTGCTCGATCCGTTGTTTAAAGTTGCATGGATCAATACTCTGGAATTCACTGGATATGCCCTGCTGTTTGGTTATGTGGTACCCATTATTCTGGCCCTCATCATCAACGAAATGCGCCATGGTAAGGGTTTCTTCCGCCTGGCCTTTTACCTGCCAGTGATGTTGCCACCGATCGTCACAGTCTTTCTCTGGCGCTGGATATACAATCCAGATGGTGGGCTTTTAAATACCCTGCTGAATTTGCTGCACCTGCCAACCGCGCTCTGGCTAGAGACGCCAGGGATTGCCTTACCAGCGCTGATGGTAATCACTACCTGGAGCAATGCTGGCTCAACCATGTTAATCTACCTGGCTGCATTGCAGGGCGTACCGGCAGCGCTGTATGAAGCGGCCGAAATTGATGGCTCAAGTATCTGGCGGCGATTGTGGCATATAACGTTACCTGTCATTCGTCCTATCATGCTCTTAATGCTTATCCTGCAGATCATCGGGACGATGCAAGTATTTATCGAGCCCTTCACCATCACAGATGGTGGGCCGCAGAACACAACTATCAGCGTCCTACTCCTAATCTATAAATATGCTTTTCAGCAGGCCAACTTTGGTGCTGCCAGTGCCTCGGGAGTCCTACTCTTTCTCGTCCTCGCAATTTTTGCCCTGATCTATATGAGGATGACAAGCCGCTTTATGGAGGGAGAATAGTAATATGGCCACTTTACTACGCAGCCCTCAGGGGGAATTGCCTGAAGGAAGAAAAAGAAATCGTACTACTGATGAAGCATACGAGCGGACACTGATTTCGCCCTTCGCATTGAAACGGCTCGAGGGACGTTTGATTTACTGGCTCGTCTTTACCCTGCTGGTGCTTGCGACTCTGGGAACACTGGGCCCTATTTACTGGATGTTCAGTGGTGCGCTCAAGTCTAGTAGCGAAATTTTCCAGACACCGCCCACATTCTGGCCAGTGCATCCGCAATGGTCGAACTACAGCAAGGCCTGGGATATCCTCAACTTTCCCGTTCACTTTACCGCGACTATGGTGCTGGCCGTAGGGGCTGTCTGTTTGCAAATATTTGTCTCCGCGACCGCCGCCTATGCGCTTTCCAAGCTACCCGTAGCCGGTAAAAGCATCATCCAGTTCAGCTTCTTCTGCACGCTGATGGTTCCTCCGGTGGTCTATTTGATCCCACAATTTGTCAACATCAATGACCTTCCCTTAGTACATATCTCACTGATCAACACATGGGCGGGCGTGCTGTTGCCCGAAGCCGCTAATGCATTTAACATCTTGATCCTTAAAAGTTTTTTTGACGGTATTCCCAATGAGTTATCCGAGGCGGCCTGGCTGGACGGGGCCAGTGCCTGGCAGCTCTTTGTGCGCATTATCCTCCCCTTATCACGTCCGGCGCTGGCCGTGATAACCATTTTTACCGTCATAGCCTCCTGGAAAGATTTTCTCTGGCCCTTGCTTGTACTCTCCGATGACCAGTTGCAACCACTGATGGTCTCGCTCTACCACCAATCTGGCACAAATTCAAACCTGCCCTTCATGTATCTGATTGCGGGTCTGGTGCTTGCCAGTATTCCACCCATTCTGTTATTCCTACTGTTTCAACGGCAGATCATCCGCGGTATCAATCTGACAGGCCTTAAAGGATAGTCGAAACGAGCAAAGGAAATAGTATAGATGGCAATTTCTCTTTGATAAAGCAGTAGTAGAAAAGCCTTAGCGGGCTCAACTGCTGCCTATCTATTGACGATTGATAAAGGTTTTTACGTAATGTTACGTTTTTGGTCCTCGATGAAAGGAGGGGTAGCAGATATTTAAGCTGGCGCGCTACGGTGGCTTTATGATGAGGTCACGTAACGCGACATATATTGGCAGACAGTACATTGCGGTACGGTGCTCTACCGTTCAACAGGCGGACGGTAATGACACTGAGTAGAAGCCTGGAAAGGAAACTGCATGATGCAGAATGAAAAGATAAAATTGCGAAAATTGCGAACAAGGGTACTGGGAGTATTTATTGCGCTGTTGTTGTTGCTGATCTCGGTTGGATTTTTGTTTAATGTTCCTGGTACCGCCAATGCCGCGCATTTGCCGCCTGCAAACAGCGGTGCACGCTCAAATAGTGTCGCAGGTGGCTCCGGGGCCACGCTGCCATATGTTGAGATGGAAGCGCACAGCGCGGCCACTAAAGGCACCATAGTTGGTCCAAGTTTTCAGCTGGGTGACCTGGCCTCGGACGCAGTAGATCGGACCATCGTCCAGTTGACGCAGGGCAATTTGTGCAATTTACACTGCCCCAACAGGCCAATGCCATTAATCTCCGTTATAGCATTCCAGATGCGCCAGGTGGCGGCGGCATTAACGCCTCACTGAGCATTTATATTAACGGGGTCAAGCAGTCCAAGGACCTGCAACTGACATCGAAATACAGCTGGTTGTATGGAGCGCCGAACTTCTCTGACTGTAACGGGAACGACTGGTCGAACAGTCCAGGAGGTACTGCACATCATCAGTTCGATGAAGTGCACACATTGTTGCCACAGATGGCGGCTGGCACTACTGTAAAATTGCAAGTCGACGCCGAAAATACCGCGCAATGGTATGCCATCGATGTCGCTGATTTTGAACAGGTAGCCGCCCCGCTGGCCAGGCCCGCAGGCTCTATCTCGGTCACTGATGCGCCCTATAACGCCGATCCGACCGGGGTCGTCGATGCTACCACCGCCATCCAAAATGCCGTCAACGATGGCGCTGCTCAGGGCAAGAGCGTCTATATCCCACAGGGCAACTTTCTGGTTACCAGCCATATTCTGGTTAACAACGTCACTGTAACGGGCGCAGGACCCTGGTATTCGATCCTGGGTGGTGCTCCAATTGGCACTGGCACTGGCGTTGGCATCTACGGAAACGATACTTATGATGGCAATCCGAGTGCCAATGTCAATCTATCGAACTTTGCCATCGAAGGCCAGATCACCAACCGCATCGATTGTATCCAGGACAACGGCATTGGAGGTTCACTAAACAACTCAAGCATCTCCAATGTCTGGATCGAACACACCAAAGTTGGCATGTGGTTTGATGGCCCGTTTAGTGGCCTGACGATCAGTAACAGTCGCGTTGATAGCACGCTCGCCGATGGCATCAACTTCCATCGCGGCATCAGCAACTCAACCGTCAAGCAAACTATTATTCGTGGCACCGGCGACGATGGGCTTGCCATGTGGTCGGACCTGGGTGGCGCGTCATCCGGTGATAGCAATGATAGCTTTGATCACAATACTGTGCAATCGCCCTACCTGGCCAATGGTATCGCTATCTATGGTGGTAATGGGAACAGCGCCACCAACAACATAGTCACTGGCGCGCAGTATCGTGGTGGTGGCATCATGCTGGACTACGAAGATTTTGGCAACCCGACGGCGCCTTTTAGTGGCACGACCACTGTCTCAAACAATACCATCAACCATACAGCCGGTTGGGGTGATCAAGGTATCCAGCAATTTGGCGCACTCATGTTCTGGGCCGATAACGGCTCCATCAATGCGCCCTTCACAGTTTCCGGCGATGAGATCGACGATAGTTACTTCGCCGCGATTTCATTTGATGGTGGCAATCCTATCAGTAACATAGCCTTGAGCAATATCAATATCAATGGCGCAGAGTTCGCATTCTCAAACAAAGTGAACACCGTAACAGGCTCGGCCAACAACGTGATGGCCAGCGGTCTGACTGTTGGTGGCTTAGAGAGTTGCGAAGGTTCGCAATCCTGGAATATAACGCTGGGTACGGGCAACTCTGGCTGGAGCCCGGCGACCCAGACCTGTGGTTTCCCAACCGGAACGCCGACGCCCACACCCACCCCACCTCCAGGAACCACGCCCACACCTACACCGACACCCGCGCCATCGCCGACGCCCACACCGGCACCGAGCGGAACCTTAATTACCGCCATCAATGCAGGTGGTGGTGCGTCAGGTAGCTATGCAGCCGACACAGATTATAACCAGGGCAACGCCTTTAGCGATACCTCGAGCGCGATCGACACCAGTGGCGTAGCCAGTCCGGCACCGCAAGGAGTCTGGCAGACCTGTCGCTGGAACAGTTCATTTACCTACACCATTCCAGCTTTAACAGCTGGTAAAGCCTATACGTTACGACTCGACTGGGCCGAACTAAGCTTCCAGAACGTCGGCGCACGTGTCTTTAACGTGGCGGTCAATGGTAGCGCGGTTTTGAACAATTTCGATGTCTATGCAACGGCAGGATACAAGAAGGCGGTTGCCAGGACCTTTGCCGTTACTGCCAATAGTAGTGGTCAGATCGTGATTGCCTTCACCCAGGCCGGAGCTGATAATCCCTTCATCAATGGCATCGAAGTCTGGGACCCCGCCGGTGGTCCGCCGCCTACCCCAACACCTACGCCTACCCCGACCCCGAAGACATTGGTCAAGGCTATTAACGCTGGAGGAGGCGCGAGCGGGAACTTTGTCGCTGATACCGGATACAACCAGGGCAATGCTTTTAGTGATACCTCGACCTCAATTGATACCAGCGGCGTCAGTAATGCAGCGCCACAGGCGGTCTGGCAGACCTGTCGCTGGAACAGTTCATTTACCTACACGCTTACAGGGTTAACTGCGGGCAAGTCATATACCTTGCAACTGGATTGGGCCGAACTGACCTGGCATGCAGCGGGGCAGCGTGTCTTCAATGTTGCTGTGAATGGTAACACCGTGCTCAGTAACTTCGATGTCTATGCAACGGCAGGTTATAAAACAGCGCTAGCGAAGCAGTTTGCTGTTACCGCCAATAGCAGCGGCCAGATCGTGATTGCCTTCACCCAGGCGGGTCCAGACAATCCCTTTATCAATGACATCGAACTTTATTCCTGAGTAAGTGAGTCTCTGCGCAGGGTTAGCCTGAAAAAGCAGGAAGATACGCGCCGTGGAAAATTTCCATGGCGCGTATCTTTAGTCAGGTAGGGATGCTAAGCATTCCGCTCTCAATGCGCGTTCAGACTCTGTGAAAGCGGCTCCTCTATGATCAAGGATGTTTCACTCTGCACATTCTGGTGCTTTTTTCTCCTCGGCACGAAAGTTATTGCCACCAGGGCCACGATGGTCAGGGCGGCGGCAACCAGAAAACTGTCATGCATCGCTAGCAGCGCGCTCTGGCGGGATAGCAACTCACCGGTGAGCCCTTGCCTGGCGAGACTGACTGTTGCTTGCTGACTTTGCAACTGGTCAATGTTCGAGAGGAGCGCGACCCCTGTTGGGGCGGCGACTGCACGTAAGACGGTAACGAGCGTTGAGCCGTTGGCAACGGCTTTGTGATCCTCATGTTTAATGCGCGACATGGCCGCAACAGGAATTTGTTGTGACATGCCACTGGCACAGCCCAATAAAACCAGGATGCCCACAACGATCCAGAGCGCAGTATCTAATGCCAGCGTCATCATCAACAAGGTTGTAACAAGTAGCACAAGCAAGCCAACCAGCGCGATCAAGCGCGGGCCAACTTTATCTGAACACCTTCCTATAATGGGTAGAAGGGCCAGGGTTGCTAGAGCCTGTGCCGTCTGGATGGTGCCTGCCTGGAATGCTGTTTCCTGATGTAATGTTTGCAGGTAGATAGGGATCAGCAGCAAAAGACCGAAGAAGACCATGCTGAAAAAGATCAGAGCTAGCACGCTGAAGGTGAAGGTACGATCCTGGAAGCAGCGTAGATCGAGCAGAGGCTGCAGGCCGCGTTGCGTTTGACGTCGCTCGACCAGCGCAAAGATGAGCAGGAGTAATGCACCCGCACAGATGCTGAGCACGGTGTCGGTCGCAATACCATACACGAAGGCGGCACAGCCAGCAGCAGCAGTGAGAAAGCCAGCGCCATCGAAATGCGTTTGCTGTTCCGGTGCGGTTGGTCGCAAGACTTTTTGGGCGAGCGCAACGGCGATGATGCCGAGCGGGATATTAATAAAAAAGGCCCATTGCCAGCCAAAATTCGTGACCAGATAGCCGCCCAGAATCGGCCCCGACAGCGGCGCGATCGTCAGGGGGATAGCCATCACACTTGCGGCCTTACCCCGTTCCTCAACGGGAAAGGCTTGATACTGCAAAGACATGACCAGTGGTAAGAGGATACCGCCGCCGATGCCCTGTATGAAGCGGAACAAGATGAGCGAGGGCAGGTTCCAGGCCAGCCCACAGAGCAGGGACCCACCAAGGAAGGCGCTCAGCATCCAGATATAGGCTCGTTTGCCGCCCCATTTCATGGTCAAATAAGGAGCCAGGGGGATCACCATAGCCTGGGTCAGCATATAGATAGTCATGACCCACTGCACATCCTGGAGACGCGCACCAAAGGTGCGTTGCATCTGTGGAATGGCGACATTGACAATGGTCATATCCATGATGCTCATAATCATGCCCAGCGTGACAGCAATGGTCACCCACCATTTATAGGCCAGGTTAACCCGAGAGATTGAGACCAAGCGCATATACACCCCTTTCTATAAAGGCGCGCCTCATGACTTACACGTGTAAGTTCATAGCGACAAATACTCACGCGATTTGACTTACACGTGTAAGTTAAAGTATAGTGTCAAGCACAGGTCGGTGTCAAGAAACAATAGAAAGAGCTCTATATGGAGACAGAAGAAACGAGAGCGCAAAGGGTCACCAGCGCTGACGTCGCCCGAGCAAGTGGTGTCTCGCGAGCGACAGTAAGCTATGTCCTCAACGATGATCCTCATCAGACTATTCCGCCAGAGACACGTGAACGCGTACTCAAAGCCGCGCAACAGCTAGGCTATAGGCCCAACACACCGGCCCGTATACTGCGTACAGGGCACAGCCCGATTGTTCTGGCCGTCCTGCCATTTGAGCAAATTGATCCTAATCTGGCCCAGGCTCTGAAAGAGCTGGAAGCAAGCTTAGCCATGCGTGGTTTTACACTGATCTGGCATGTTGGCTTACATCTACGCACTGGAAAATCTCATCCATCCTACAATGTGACCCCGGGAGTTATCCTTTCCTACGCGGACGAAACCTCGCCTGCGCTCTCCTCATTTCTCCAACAGTTTCAGGCACCGATTCTGTCGATGCTAGGTCACAGCAGCGTGCAGCAAGAAGTAGGAAAGATGCAGGTCAGCCACCTGTTGCAGCGCGGTAAACGTCGGTTGCTCTTTGCCGCTTCTGAGCGCGAAGATGTGCGCGTGCTGACACAGAACCGTCTGGAAGGAGTGCGTCAGGGATGCGCCCAATGGGAGCTTGAACCTCCAACGGTCTGTGTCATACCTGCCTCACGCGAAAGAGCACGAGCGATCATACACGATCTGAACCTCCACCAGGCACTCCCACAGGGAATATGCTGCTATAACGATGAAGTCGCCTTTGCCGTACTGGCCGCATTAGCCGATGAAGGTATTGCTGTGCCGGACGAGATTGCCGTGATTGGCTGTGACAATATTCCACTTGCACAATTCAGCATTCCACCTCTAACGACCATTCAATTTGAGCGTGAGCAACCACTTGATATGATCGTTGAGATGATTGTGGCAGCCAGTCAGGGCAAAGCAGTCACGGAAATGCCTCAAGCCATCCCCATGGTTGTTGAGCGTAGATCCGCCTAAACAATGCTGATCAATATATGCCTGGATAGGAGGATATTCATTATGGCAAACACAACTCGTATTCGGATCGCTATTGTTGGTTTAGGGTTTGGTGAGGATTTTGTCCCGCTTTACCTTAAACATCCTGACGTTGAGTATGTAGCGATCTGCGACATGAATGAAGCCAGAGTCGCTGCTGTGGGTGACAAATTTGGTATTACACGTCGCTATACGCGCTTTGAAGATATTATCGCCTCAGATGAGTACGATGCCGTGCATATACTCACGCCGGTTTCCTTGCATGCTGAACATGTCTGTGCGGCACTCGCGGCAGGTAAGCACTGTGCCTGTGCTGTCCCCATGGCGACCTCTATCGAAGATATTGAGCGCATCATCGCGGCCCAACGCCAGGCAGGTAAGAATTATATGATGATGGAGACCTCTGTCTATACGCGTGAATTTCTCTATGTCAAGCAATTGCGTGATGAGGGGCATCTGGGACCGATTACGTTTTTGCGCGGAACACACATACAGAATTTGGAGGGTTACCCAATTTACTGGCAGGGGTATCCGCCGATGCACTATATCACCCATGCCTTGTCGCCGCTCCTGGCGCTGGCCGGGACTAACGCCAGCAAGGTGTATTGCCTGGGATCTGGCGAATTACGTCCCGATCTGCGCAAGCAGTATACGAATCCTTATCCCATAGAAACAGCCCTCTTTCGCTTACAGGATACACAACTTGCAGCGGAGGTCACGATGTCATTCTTCCAGATGGCTCGCAGCTATATAGAGAGTTTTGCTGTCTATGGTGAGCAGCAGGGATTTGAATGGGAGCAACTCGAAAATGAAGGTCCGGCGCTCTTTACCATGCAGCCGGTCCGCCCCGGGCATCATGGACGCGTGACTACGGCTACCCGTGTGCATATGCCCGATGCAGCCGAACAGTTGCCGCGCGAGATTGCACGTTTTACGCAGTTGGTCCCCTACGATGAAAGCGATGCACAACGCTCGTTTCGCGTTGGTGGTGGGCATGGTGGCGCACATCCCTACCTGGTGCATGAATTTGTGCGCAGCATAGTAGAAGGGCGCGCGCCCGCGGTTGATGCCAGGACTGCCGCGAACTGGACCGCACCGGGTATCTGCGCCCACGCATCGGCTCTACGCGATGGGGAATTGGTCGTCATTCCAGAATTTTCTTAGCTGCTGATATAGATTGAATATAATGAATATTGAGCAGCATAGCCTCTTTCGAGAGTGATTTTCTTGTCATGCTCCCTCATACTTTAACTTGTTTACGGTTGAGGAGAGCATGAACTTTTTCTGCGGTATCGGTCGTGGAAGCTGCCAGGTAGACGCTGATTTGCCGGGTATACAATAGAAGAAAGATCGGCAGATTTTATAGTATTAATAGATAGGTGATATCCTTTTTATGAAGAGGGGGGGAAGAAACATGGGATATACGGAGTCATTTCATATTAAACGGTTGCCTGAGCAGATGGATGTCTATGCGCCGGATGGGACTGAGATTCGTTTGCTGGCAAGTATAACCAGAGGGAGTATGGTACATTGTCGGCTACTGCCAGGACAGAACTCGCGTGCAGGGGTACACCAGACGGTAGAGGAATTGTGGTATGTGCTGCAAGGGCAGGGAAAGGTGTGGTTGAAAAGCGAGCACGAGGAGCGAGAAGAAGTGCTTGTCCCTGACACCAGCTTTACTATTCCTGTGGGGACGCAGTTTCAGGTGCGCAACACAGGATCTGTTCCCCTTTGCTGTGTGCTGGTGACCATGCCACCCTGGCCTGGAGAGCAGGAATGGGTCCGTGTAGGAGATCATTGGCCAGCATCGTAACATGTTCATTCGATTGTGGGCCAGAGCTGTGATAGAAAAGGAAGGTAATAAAAATTGTCGAAATGCGGATAGTTCCGCAGTCACTTATTATGCAGGAAGCGAGTGACAATCGCCAGATTGGAGTTCCTGTTCGCATGAGCGCGGGTCTGTAAGCATATCCAGACCCGCCGTGGTGGCAAAGTTAGAGGCGCCGCTTCAGCACAATGGCCTACCTTTTCCTTTATACTATACAGCTTTGAGATGAATAGGTAGCGCGCCAGATGTGAGGGTAGCGACAAGTGCTTTCGCCTGTTGTTGGGTAAAGTTGCCTGCGATCACTCCTGGACCAGTGATAGTCGATTGGATCACTCCAGAAGTGATAACTTTGTCGTCTAGCGTGATGGTCAGGACATCGCCAATATGTGCGGCAGTATATTGTTGAAAGCGTTGCGTTGCACTTCCTTGCATCGCAAAGCTAACATTATAAGCTCCGCTCTGTTTATCTTGGATTGCTGAAAAGGCCTGGGGATTGAAATCCTGATTAGCAAAACCTGGTTTACCTCCGGGATTGTATTGGGCGTAGTTATCAGCGTGAAAGGTTACGCCTGGTTGTAGAATGCCTGCCGGGCCTGTATCCCACGCCTGGATAGTACCGGTTTCCAGTAGCGTGCTGAACACCTCCTGGTCGTTATTGCCAAACTGAACAGTATCAACCAGAAGGCGAGTCTGCCCGCTCGTATTAACAATAGTAACCTTTGAATCTGTAAGACCAAAATAGTTGAAGCGATTGAGTAGTATCGTTCGGGCCTGTTCCAGAGCTTCTTGGGTCGGCGCACTCCCACTTTGAGATGTGACGAGAGTGATGTGCATGGAAGGCTTCTGTAGTGTTTGGAACAGATCCAAATGAGTACTGAAGAGGAGCGAACCCGCCAGGATACTCAGCAGCAGTACGGCCGCAGCCAGTCCCACTCCAAAGCGTGTTCGGCGTCTGATCCAGCCTGATCGCGGTGAAGAGACCAGATAGTCAGCACTCGTGCGCACATGTGCCTCGTCAGTCTGTGTTTTATGCAAGTTACTGATGGTAGACCAATTCAAACTGCTTGGTGGTTGAGGGCCATGCGCAAGCGTATCCATATTCTGAACCAGGTAAGTCAGTGCAGGATCGGAGGTATCGTCCAGGAGATCAGCGTAGGTCGTATGCAGTTTCTGTTGATCATTCATGCCATTTGCTCCTTAAGTTGCTGTAGAGTACGAGTTAATTGTTTTTTGACAGCCGCCTGACTTTTGTCGACGACCAGTGCGATCTCACTAGCACTCAGTTCACCTGAAAAACGCAGTGCCAACAGTTCACGCTTATAGGGGTCTAGCCGAGCCAGCAGACCAGCTAATTGGGTTAGTTGCTCCCGTTGAATGGCGAATTGTTCGGGGTTAATCTCGGCTACCAACAGATCGTGGGAAAGAAAATCCCAGGAAATAGTCACTATTTTCTGGCGATAGACATCGCTGACCGTATAGTGAGCGATGCGAAAGAGCCAGGCTGCGAAGGGTGCTCCACGAGGATGATAGTTGGGCAAGGAACTTAAAGCCTTGAGAAATACCTGCTGTGTCAGATCAGCCGCGTCTTCCGCATTACCCACACGTAAAGAGAGATAGCGATAAATACGCAGCATATAGTGCTGATATAGAGGCTCAAAAGCCGTAAGATCACATTGGGCTGCTTTGATCAGGCTGATTTCATCTTCGGCCTTCTCCGTTGCGAACGAATTACTACTGTTCATTTAGTTGTCATCCTTGTAAATACGCATGCAATAATTTTCTAGTTCTTCGATAGTTATATCGGAGATTTTGAAAAACGGAGACATCAATGAGTCATCGTAGCGGGTCCTGCATCATTATGCATAATGATGCAGGACCCGCTACGATGACTCATGATAAGCAACAGCCTATTATAACACCTGTTTTGTCAAAGCTGTAGTAGCAAGAAGCGCTCCCGCTCCGTCGCCGAATGGGCCAGCTGTTGTGTCATCTGGCGCAAGGTACTACTCTGGCTCGCCCAATCCTCGGGTGTCATGCGCGAGACATACTGGTATAGTTGCTCGCTATCGCGTACAAGGACCAGATCGAAGTTGAGCAACTGCAGCAAAAGGTTTTGCTCTTGCCGGAAGCGCCACCAGATCCGATCCTGGGTTGGGACCGACATCCCGCGAATGCCGGATTCTATTTTAGCCAGCGCCTGTTGGGCCGCCTCAAGCGCACGTAACTGGACCATGGCTTCCTGAGGTGGATCAGGATTGGCCCGCGTCAGAGGAGGAACAAAGCGCATCTGGTAGTCACTGCGTAGCTGTGCCAGCGTGGACATTGCTTGCGAGAGATGATAGGAGGCCCGTTCGCGCACAAGCAGATCATCTGCGCGTGCTTGATTGGTCTGGTTGTAGAAGTTATAGCCATAGCCTGTGAGCAGCAATTGTAATTGCTGGACAAGTGGATTGCTGGATGGTTGCGAGCTCATTTGAATCCTCCCGACCACGGGCAAGTATGAACTTGCCCGTAATCCTTTAAGCATGCCTCTTAATCTTAGCGCCGTGGTTGTGCGGGTGGAGGTGGAGGAGTAGACGCGGGCGCGGAATCTGGTGAATAGTTATTTCCGGTATAATAGTCAGCGTTCGTGGTTGGCTGTATTCCATTAACGTTAAAAGGCTGGCCAATCGCCATATTGGGGGCCGAGATGATACCCTGTTCCGCCATCAACATCGCTGTATAGTAGCGTACCGCCTCTATTTCGCTCAGTCCGAACGCTTTGAGTGAAATGAGCGCCTTCATACGTTCATCGCGCGGGAAGACCAGGACCTTGACGGTATCGAGCGCGATGCCATAGGCGGCCAGAAATTGTTGCAGATGCTGAAATACAATCTGTGAAAGATCATGAATCTTTTCATTGACCGCTTCCAGAGGTGTAATCTGTACAACCTGGTTTACTGCTTGCTCAATGACTGGTCCGGCGTAAGCGTTTATCTCTTGCGTTGTTAACGCGTGTCCGTGGTAAGGCATATGTTGGACAAGTTGTACCGCAGCCTCGCGTGTCTCGACATGAATATAGTAATCCACGCTGTAAACCATCTCCGCCATTTCGCGCGAGAGGGCCATGCCTCCAGTTTTTAGCACGAGCTTGGCGCGATTAATGTAGAGCGCCTCATACTGCCAGGGACTCTGGCCACCGTAGAAGGCCTGCTGCATAGAGCCGAAAAGAGGACGATCAGGCGTCTGGACCGTATACTGTCCTGTTTCGTAGACATTAAGAATAGCTCCACGGGATTTGAGGACACAAAAATGGTTGCTCTCTACTGTCAGCAGTGAGCCATTGATAATGCCATTATGGGATAGTGCCAGAGGAGCACGTCTGGCCCCATCATCTCCTCGCCATTGTCGGTCAATGTCGAAATCACGTTACGAATGCCTGGCATAAATAACCTCCTATTACCTCAGACGAGTATCGCTGCCTTGCTGAGGATGTACGATAAGTATCCTTACTCGCGATATTGTATTAGAAATGGTTAATTTACTTTCTACTCATTATTGTAACACCGTGTTGGCTCCCGGTATATAAAAATAATCACAAATTTCTATCTGGTTCGCAGATGCTATAAATACAAAAAATACAGAGGTTTTTTACATGCGTTTGTCAAACGGAGCCCTGTTCAAGATGTGGTTCGCTCCGCATAGTGCAGCATAGTGCGAGAAATGGTGTTCAATACATGGGATGATGGATTATGAGTGGAATGCCAGATTCTATTACCTTCTTCTCTACTGGCGGATGGAGAGATTTAGAGGTTTTGTTGTCTACCTCTGGATGACTTGCGAAAAGGCCGTGTTAATATGGTACTGTACTAGAGCCAGTCAATGCTAGTGATATAATTAGCAGGCACAATGTATCTGCCAGGCGGAACGAGAAAGAACCATATTGCACATGGTTGAGGATAGCCAATGTATCTATTACATGTAAAAAATATTTATGATGTCGGGGACGACTATTATACGATCCACATTGAGGATCATGGTATAAATTCCCATAACCGAGAAGTGCGCCAATCTGTAAAGAAGGCATTTGCCGACCTGCGCAAAGCCATCAATGCCTATCGACTCCTGCCTGAGTATGCGGAACTCTATCGGGTGGATGAACGCTATAGTGTAAAAGGTAATTACTGGTGCTTGCATAAGCAACTGCTATTACACTTTGCAGCCTGGCTAAATTTTCCTGCTCCACTCGAGACAATGCTATGGGAAGCCAGGATACGGGCGGAACAGCAATATTATAGCTTCCAGGAGCCAGCGCAGGTCTCCCAGGTTGGTGTAGATAAAGCACTGCAATTTTTCGGGCTCGATCATACAGCCACCCAGGAAGACCTGAAGCGGCGCTACCGCCAGCTTGTCAAGCGCTATCATCCAGACACAGGCGGCGACGAGGCAAAATTCAAAACCCTCCAATATGCCCATAGTATCTTGAAAGCGCACATTAAGTCTGACGCGCTGGTAGGATAGAATAAGAGGAATGTTTTTTAGCGCATCTCTCTACTTCTTTTTACTTTTACCTTTTTTCTTGTGAGTTACTGTGACCGTAGGGCGTGTCGGAGCCACATAAATTCCTGCGCCTTTAACGCGGCCATCTTCCATCTCCAGGCGTATATCGGCATCCCTGGCAATGTTACGATCATGTGTCACCACGATCACGGTTTTGCCCTGTTCAGAGAGTTTTTTCAGCAGTTCGATAATCCGCTTGCTATTATGAGAATCCAGATTGCCGGTGGGCTCGTCAGCAAGAATGACTTTAGGATCATTGGCCAGGGCACGCGCGATGGCTACACGCTGCTGTTGGCCGCCCGACAACTTGTTTGGTCTATGGGTTTGTCGCTCCTCGTTGATCCCAACCTGGAAAAGTAAGTTGCGGGCCCGCTCGCGCATTTCTGTGCGCGAGAGTCCACCTGCCAATTGCATAGGAAGCATCACATTCTCCAGCGCCGTCAGATTGGGGAGCAGATGAAAGGATTGAAATACAAAGCCAAGTTTATTTCGCCTAAAGTGATTCTCCTTGCGCGCGGAAAGATGCAAGACATCAACGCCGTCAACCTGTAACTTCCCCTTTGTCGCTTTATCTAGCCCACCCAGAACATAGAGTAATGTCGATTTTCCTGACCCGCTAGGACCAGTAATCGTGATAAATTGTCGTTCGGTAAAGGTAAAATTTGCCCCATCTACTGCTTTGATCAGCCTACCTCTATGTTTGAAGTAGCGGTTCAGGTCCTCAGCAACGATCGTCACAGGTTGCTCTTCCCAGTAACTGGCAGATCTGACTATTCGTGTTGGAGAGTCAGCGTCGCTAGCGAACTTTGGCATTGGCTCAATCTTACCATCTTCCATCTGCAGGCGTACATCGGCCTGCCGGGCGATGTCGCGATCATGCGTCACCACGATTACAGTTTTGCCCTGTGCGGAGAGTTTTTTCAGCAATTCGATGATGCGTTGCCCGTTACGGTAATCCAGGTTGCCGGTGGGCTCATCAGTGAGGATGATTTTAGGATCATTGGCCAGGGCACGCGCGATGGCCACGCGTTGTTGTTGGCCGCCCGACAACTTGTTTGGCCTATGGCCATGTCGATCCTCACTAATGCCCACTTCTAGCAGCAGCGTACGTGCTCGTTCACGCATATCTGCAGGTGAGAGCTCACCTGCTAATTGCATTGGGAGCATCACATTTTCCAGCGCTGTCAGATTGGGAAGCAAATGAAACGATTGAAACACAAAACCAATTTTTTTTCGTCTGAATTGATGTTCCTGTGCCCCTGATAAAGATCTTACATCCACTCCATCAACCAGTATCGTGCCAGCCGTCGCCTGGTCCAGACCGCCTATAATATAAAGCAGTGTCGATTTGCCTGACCCACTAGGACCCATAATCGTGATAAATTGTTGTTCGGTAAAGGTAAAACTGACCCCATCAACCGCCTTAATCTCACCACCCTGGTGGGTGAAATATTTGCTCAATCCCTCAGCTACAATTGTGACTGCTTTCCCGTTTTGCTCACCTATCGATTGGACTGGTAGCGACGTTGCCTCGAATTCCTGACCTTCCCCCTCATCCACAGGAGTTGTATCTTGATTCATAGTTACCCCTCTGCTTTCGTTTCAGGCATTAACCTCGGCGCAACACTTCAGCTGGCTTGATGCGTGCAACGTACCAGGCTGGGATCACGCTAGTCATTACTGCCAGCCCCATTCCCAGGCCTACAATAATGAGCAAGGTCTGAACGTTGAGCGTTGCCGAAGACAGGTGTACGTTGCTGAGCTGTGTGGCCTGGGATGCGAAGAGATTACGACCAGGGCCAAAGGGACCACCGCGAAAACCGGTCTGTGCTGTCGTCGTAGCGGCAGGAGTAGAGACATTGAATGCCTGTGAGATCACCGGCCCCAGTGTCGCGAGCAAGACCACCGCAATAATGGCGGCAGCAGCGCTGAGCGCCAGAACTTCTCCCCAGAACTGGCGAATTACCTGCCAGTGAGACGCGCCAATAGCTTTGAGTGCCCCTATTTCTGAGGTTCTTTCGTGCACTGTGATAAAGACAGCAAAGATGATAACGAGGGTTGCAGTGATAATAGAGACGATCAGTGCCAGCTGGATACTATTTTGAGCCGTATTAAGCGCGTTAATGGTATTAGCATAGGTAGAAGCTTCTGTGACAACATCATAAGATTTGCCCAGAGTAGTGCGCAATTTATTTGCTACTGTATTTACCTGTTCATAGCTCTGTGCGTAAGCTGTAATCGAATCCACCCCATTGACCGAGTAGATATTCTGCATGACTGTCAGCGGCATAACGAGTGAGTTATTGGCAAACGTCTGATCGGTTGTATAGAGGCCAATGACAGTGAAAGTTTTGCCTTTCAAGCTAAATGTTGAGCCTAATGTCAGGTTGTTGGTCGTTGCCAGCGTCTGGCTCATCATAGCGACAGAGGAATTGGCATCGCTTGCCTGAAATGTACGCCCCGACTGGAGTGTAGGTGTGCTTCCACCTGCCAGCGTAAAATGTGTAGCATCCGTTGAAATACCGTTGATGGTAGGCGGAAGAGAGATCGATCGCCCACTTGGAGTTTGAAACGTGCTTGTTTTCAGCGTGCTATTTGTGTCAGTACGCCGCAAACTCTCCTCAACAGTGGCGATGCCTGGCAGTTTTTTGACCGTAGTAATGGTGGTGTTGGGGATTGGAGTACTGGTTGCTTGATTAAAAAAGCCTCTGCCGCCACCTCCATTCGGTCCCGCGTTATCACCAGCTTGTCCTTGCCCTCCTGTATTTGGCCCGACATCCTGGCTATTATTTGTCACATAATTAATAGTAATAGCCGTTCCCACCTCTTTATGCACATTGGCCAGTTGTTGTTGCGCACTCCCATTCAGACTCACCATTGCAGCTACAAGCATTAAACTTGCGCCCAACAGCAAGACTACCATGATCAGGCGCAGCGGGTTACGAAGGACATTTCTCATGCCTCGTATAATTGTATCCATAGATACTCCCTTTGTGATTATGAGCACATTGCTCACGCCTTATTATTAGATTTGAAATAAAGCTCTTTCCGCATCCAAGCATAGAGGAATTTTGTCAGAAATATTTAAGTTAACTGTAAAATAGTTGTAAGAAAGGTCAAGAAACCTGCGGGTATTTTGTGACAGATGATTTTGTTTGTCCCAGAATGGGTCTGACTCCCATGATCATGGGAAGCGTACCGCCCTTATGTGGACGTGCGCAGGCGCACCCGAGCTGTTTTTATAATGTGGTGTAGAAAATGCGCTGGGCGCATTTTCTACACCACATTATAAAAACAATGTTGAGCACCACATGGTAAATGACCTAACACGGCATGATAGGATTTACGCTTGTGGTAATGTCGCTTGCCGCATGTGCCGAGAGAGAAACAGAAATCCGGTGATCAGAAGCAGGCCACTCCACAGGATGCCCACGGTCGGTAAAACGCCCAGATGTTCCAGGCTCAGCCCGAGTGCGGAGGAGCCGATGGTGAGGACGCTGAACAAGGTCAGGCGATAGATGCTACTGACGCGGCCTTGCAGGGCATCTGGTACAACAGCGAAGCGATAACTGTCCATGAAGATAGCACGGATCGAGTCGGAGAGAGCGATGCTCGCGAAGACGGCTCCCAACAGTAGTGGCGTCGTGATGAAGCCATAGAGAGGAAAGACGAACACGAACACGATCAGGGCACAGCCCAACGCTCTGCCAAAGCGTATGCGTCGCTGTAAAGGCGGGTAGAGCGCCGTGCCAAGCAGGTTCCCGATGCCGCCAGCCGCGACGATCAGGCCGTAGAGCACCGACGGAATATGCTGCTGTTGCACAATGGCCAGGACGAGAAGCACGCTGGCTGTTATGGTGAGGTTGACATAGCTGGAAATCAGGAGGATCGAGCGCACGACCTCATGCACCCACAACCAGGTGAGTCCCTCGCGCACTTCTAAGAGCAGGTGGTGACGCTCCGTCCTCCGTTCGTCTTGCATGGGCGAGCGTATGGAGAGCAATGAGCTGAGCAAGATCAGAGAGGAAAGCGCGTCTGTGACGAACGGAAGCAGCCTGCTGATGCTAAAGAGCAAGCTGCCCAGCGCGGGTCCGACAAGCGCGCTGGAGCCAACTATCAACTCGTTCTGTGCGACTGCTGTGGGGAGCTGGCTCTTTGGCACGATCCATGCCCGTGCTGCCGATTGGGCCAGCTCGTCGAAAAGCGAAATGGCTCCCAGGCCAAATGCTATGGCGTAGAGGAGAAGCAACCGCAGTGGTCCGCTGGTCAGGAACAGCGCCAGGGGAATGCTTGCCACGCACACCATCAAGCAGAAGGTACAGAGAAGCATCACGCGTTTGCGCGGCCAGCGATCCACCAGTGCCCCGGCGGGTAGGCTCAGCAGGACGTAGGGAAGCTGCCCCAGGCTATACGCCAGCCCGGCAGCAGCGATCGAACGCGTCAGTCCCACAATGAGTAGTGGAAACGCGAACTGCGTGCAACTCGTGCCGAGCGAGGAGACGGCCTGGCCGAGCCAAAGCAAAAGATAGTCACGATTGCGCCAAAGGGAAACGGGCTGTTGAGGAATGATGTCTTTGTCCATACATTCTGGTCGCTTTCTCTATGGTAAATAGGCTCAATCTTCCGGCGGTTGAAGGTAGTATTGACCATGAAACATCCTTTCGTTCGACGTATTTCTGCGAGAAAGGAAGAAAGGAAAAGGAGCCCGGCAACACAGGAGGGGTTCAATCAATACGGGGCTGAGATACATCTCAGGATGAAGGCAACACACATCCTCGCACCAACGCGATCAGCGCTGCGTGTAAGGATGTCGCTATTCACAAACAGCCACGTAAGCGCGATCTGTGCCGGGCTTATGTGGTCAAAAGCGGTTTCACACCGCCTGAGGGGAACAGATATCTTTTACTCATCAGCCAGATGATAGCATTGAGACCGCATCGGTGTCAATGGAGGCTGATTCATGACCATCACTATGTAGCCAGACCATTTCATAGGGTGCAAGTGTCAATGGCTCATCTCTTGCATAGCGTCTTTCTGTGAGCAGGTCGGTTGTATGTTGACTGGCGACAAACTGACGCAGATCGAGCGATTGGGTATAGGCACTGAAATTAGCTGCTACATAGATACGCTGCAGTCCCTGTTGACGTACAAACAGGACCGTATGTTTATCGATGTTATTTAACCACTGTGTTGGTTGATCGGCCCCAAAGATAGGATTGGATTTGCGCAGGGCGATCATACGTTGCAGGGCACCAAATATGCGTCCAGCAACGGTGGTAGGATCATGTCGTTGCGCCAGCAGGTCCTGATTCGCGGCCGGTCGGTGCACCCAGCGACTGTCGTTCGTCCTGGTTATATCGTGTTGGTAGCTATAATCGTTGAGCGTGCCCAGTTCGTCTCCAAGATAGAACAATGGAATACCACCAGCCGTCAGGATGATACCCATCATAGCCAGGATGCGTCGGATAGCCAGGTCCAGTTGATAAGGGTCTCCACTATGTTGAGCTTTTTCCAGGCCCGCCAACGAAGCGGTAGTGCCACTAATGCGCATATCTCCTGTACGTGGATTATAGCCAAAAGGAAGTCCTGCCGCGAAGCTACCTTCTACCTGACCGGTATAAAAGCGATTCAAGAAAATACGATGGATGCCACCATCGATACCCACTTCGGCGCAGTCTTCATCTGCAAAGCCCCAACCGATATCATCGTGACTGCGTATATAATTCACCCAGGCAGTATTGGTTGGAATGGCAAAACGCTTAACCATGCTATGCTGCAGCAAATGTGTCCAGCCGGACGCTAGTGCCTCCCACAGCAAAACCATAAGCAATGGATTATAGCTGATAGCGCATTCCGGACCGATATATCTGGCGATTTCATCAGGATGAACGATCGCCTCAGCTTTGAAGATGGTGGCCGGCGCGACAATCTGGATGAGCAGATTGAGGGCTTCCACTATAGCATGAGCCTGTGGAAGATTCTCACAATTTGTGCCCAACTCTTTCCAGAGGAAAGGAACCGCATCAATCCGGAGCACCTCTACACCCTGATTGGCCAGGAAAAGCATCTCATCGAGCATGGCATTAAAAAGGGCCGGATTGGCATAATTGAGATCCCATTGGTAGTTATGGAAGGTTGTCCAGACCCAGCGCTGTACTTCAGGCACATAGGTGAAGTTTCCAGGAGCCTGGGCGGGGAAAATTTCGCGCAAATTTTGTTCATAGCGCTTTGGGATCGTATCGTCAGGAAACATGCGATAGTAATCTTGATAGCTCTGGTCGCCTTCCCTGGCGCGTAATGCCCACTCATGCTCATCGGAGGTATGGTTCATAACCATATCCAGCACCAGGCTGATCCCATGCGCGCGCAACTCGGACGCCAGGTCCGCCAATTCCGCCATTGTACCTAGCTGAGGACGTACGGCGCGAAAATCACTGACCGCGTACCCCCCGTCATTAAATGACTCTGGAGCAGCGAAAAGTGGCATTAAATGCAAATATGTCAATCCAAGTTCTTGAAAATAAGGGATACGTGCCCGGATACCAGCTAAATTGCCGGCATAGCGATCGACATAGCAAACACCTCCCACCATCGATGCCTGTTGAAACCAGTCAGGATTCCGGCTGGCATCCAGGGCATGTAATTCTGGTGAGCGCGCAATAAATGCGTGTGCCGCTGTCGTACAGATGCGTTCAAGTTGTTCAGTAAAATCAGCTCGGTCACCATACAGGCTAAATAATAGCTCTGAAAGGCGAGCGAAGCGCTCCTCAAGTCGTGTTAAAAAGAGGGTGCTCTGTCCATTATCCTTAAAAATTTCAAGCAGGTGAGCGTGCAATATTGGCCATGTGCCTTGTGATGAAGTCATGCTAGTCAGGGGCCTCCACGATATATAATTGCAATGGGATGAAGTGTATATTCAGCACATTAGTGTTATATGTGCTTTAAGAATCTCATGTGTCTTTGAGAGTACTTCATGTATCTATATAATTCTTGCAATAGGTTAGCTCATAAATTATAGCGTATACAGTCGTAAAAACATAGATAGTGACTTAGAGGTCATAGTTGATAGGCTGTTGGTCTCATCAAGCCAGTGTATGAAACCGTTCAGGATTATCAGGCAGAGTATATCCTTCCCCGGGATCAAGGCACTTTTGTCAGCAATCTGCTAATGGTGTCTAACAGATCCATCAGATCGAACGGCTTGATCAGATAGGCATCGGCTCCCACCAGGGCGGCCTTTTCTTTGGCCTGGGCATCTGCCGTCAGGACAAGCAGCTTAAAAGCTGAGCGGCGTCCTTGCTGTTGGAGTACCTGCACAAAAGCATAGCCATTCATTTGAGGCATCATTAGATCGAGTAAGATCAAGTCTGGCGTGATGGTTGCCAGCTGTTCTAGTGCATTCTTGCCATTGTAGGCAATGGCGACCTGATACCCTTCTGCTTCTAGTGCAACCTGGAGAAACTCCTGTACCCCTGGATCATCATCGACCACCAGTACGAGACTGCTCACGCTTCCTCCTCTACTGGTTGCTGACTTGCATCAGGCAATGAGAGTAGGAACGTAGCGCCCTGTCCTTCCTGGCTCGTCACAGTAATCGTGCCTCCGTGTGCATGGACGATACTCTGGCACAAGTATAATCCAAGCCCGATGCCTGGAAAGTGATAGGTTGAAGCATTGGAGGCACGGAAAAAAGGAGTGAACATCTGAGGAATGTCCGGTTCAGGAATACCTATGCCTGAATCAGTGATGGAGATCTGAACTTTATCCCCTTGCTGCTGTGTATCCACTGTAATCGCGCCACCGTCTGGAGAATATTTGATCGCATTGTCGAGCAGATTATCGAGGACCTGCTCAAGGCGTGAACGATCCCCCCATACTGGAAGTGGATGTTCTGAAAGGTTGAGACTGAGCGTCCAGCGCCTATCTTTCAGCAGCGCTTCACGTCGCCCTGTTACCAGTTCTTCCACCATTGAGCGCGCGTCGAAGTGTTCTCGGCGGAGAGGAAGAGCATCGGTCTGTAACTTAGTGACATCGGTCAGATCAGTGCTCAAACGAGCAAGTCGATCCGTTTCCCGTTGAATTAGCTGCAGGCGTTGAGCTAAGACCTCCGGGCTGGGCACGTGTCCCTGCTCCAGGCCGCGCAAGAGCACCTGGGTAAGGCCACGGATCGTGGTGACCGGTGTACGCAACTCGTGGGAAGTTGTGGTCAGCAATTCATCTTTGAGCCGTTGCGCTTCGCGTTCATGGGTGATGTCGCGCACGATGCCCAGGGTTCCAACAATATGTCCTCGATCATCGCGAATGGCTCCCACACTCATACGTAAAGTACGCAGGGAGCCAGTACGATGGCGGAGCCGAAACTGATGTCCACTTACCCGTTTGCCCTGGGCAGCTTGCGCGAGCAGTTGGTGGATACCAGCCTGATCCTCAGCATCCACCAACTGCTCGAAAATATTGCCTACTACCTCTTCGCCCTCCACGCCCACGAGATCGCGCCAGCGTGCATTCGCGTAGGTGACGCAGCCATCCAGATCAAATGCGCCAATCGCTTCAGCCGCCTCCTGCATCACCTCTTCCCAGCGGGACGTAGTTTCGCCCAACTGCTTACGCAAGCGCTGTACCTGTTCCATCAGATGGAGTTGTTCAGCAATGTCTGGACTCGCCCGGTTCAAATCCGGGACATACTCTTTGCCAAGCGCGGCCACGGCCTCTGGGGTACGTTGTAGATGGATAGTGACATAACAACCAGGATCGCCCAGGGCGATGCGCTGGTGCAAGACCACCTTGGCATAGCCAAAGTTGCGAGCGGCAATACCACCAAAGACAGAACTGGTCATAAAGCAAAGCGAGGGTGATTGGCGCACCAGGGTATCAAAGGGACATGAAGTGGTGCGCACCACCACCTTTTGCGCATCCTTTGAGACCAAAGAAAAATTGCCCTGAATCTTTTGTTTGAGATCAACGATCACATGGGCATACTCATCGAGCGTCAAAGAGCGATCAATGGCCCAGAAGCGCTTGTACTCCTCCTCAATGGCGGCTCCCATAGAGAGTCCAACATTCATAATATAGGCGCCAGTAAGATCACTACCGAGAATGCCCTCATTGAGGTGGCCCAGGCTGGCAATCAGCCGTCGCATAAAGAGATCGCGGTCGAGCGCAATGGGCGTTGAGAACCGTTCTGGCCCTGTTTTATCCATAGATCGCATAGTTTTTCCTTTTTCTTATCTCAGAAAATAGGGCAGGTGTCAACCTGAGAACAGACTTGATCTGTGGCTGGCAACGAAGGGGTGTCATCCACAGTGCTTGTTTCATCAACGTCACATACTGGACTGTATCCATGGCTCATCCTACACCCACATACGAAAACAGGTCAAGCACAGCAGCGAGCCGCCGCCTGGATGCGGCTCGCTCCGCTGCCACTGACTCAACCATTCAACTTGATCAGTGGCGAGGAAACGGGTGCGCCTGTCAGACAGCTGTGCTCATACGATTGAAGGGCATGCTATTGCGTTTTAAAGCGGTGTGTAAGGATATATGTGATATACTACCTGCGAATTATAGAAGAGCAGCAGGAAGGAGCAAGGTATGCCCCGTATGCGCGTCAATGGTGTTGAGCTGTATTATGAGGAACAGGGCAACGGCCCCGAAACGATCTTTTTTTCGCACGGCTTGCTCTGGAGTTGTCGTATGTTTGATGAGCAGGTAGCGTTGCTACGCAATCGCTACCGCTGTATCGCCTTTGATCATCGTGGCCAGGGTCAGAGTGAAGTAACGCGTGATGGTTACGATATGGAAACGCTCTACGAGGATGCCGCCGCCCTTATCGAGGTGCTGGGGGGCGCGCCCTGTCATTTTCTAGGGCTCTCGATGGGTGGTTTCGTGGGCATGCGCCTGGCTGCACGGAGACCTGAACTGCTCCGTTCGCTGCTGCTGTTGGAAACCTCCGCTGATCCAGAAACCAGCGAACATCAATCCCAGTACAGACAGCTTGCCTTTGTTGGGCGTTGGACAGGTATGCGCCTGGTCAGCGACCCCGTGATGAAGACGATGTTTGGTCAGAAGTTTCTGCAAGATCCAGTACGAAGTGAGCAGCGCCAGGTGTGGCGGCAGCGACTTATCAACAATAATCGCATCGGCAGCGCCCGCGCCACCATAGGGGTGGTCGAGCGCCAGAGTATCTATGACGAGATTGAGAAGATCCGTGTCCCGACATTGATTATCGTTGGTGAGCAGGATGTAGCCACGCCACCAGTGAACGCTCAGCGACTTCACGACAGAATTGCTGGCTCACAGCTGGTTATCATACCTGGAGCCGGGCATACATCAACGGTTGAGGAGCCCGCGTTGGTCAACGAAGCGATCAGTGCTTTCCTTACCAACCTGTAGTATGAGATGGGAGAGAGACAATGCGCTTACAGAACAAGGTGGCTTTAATTACAGGTTCAGCTCGCGGAATGGGTCGAGCTGCGGCAGAGCTATTTGCGCGTGAAGGGGCCAGTATCATTCTAACTGATATCGCGGAACAAGAAGGTATTGAAGCCGCCCAAAGCATTCAAGCGGCTGGTGGAAAGGCAATATTTGTGCCAGCAAATGTGGCCGCTGCAAAAGATGTCCAGCATCTGGTAGAGACAGGTATTAGCACTTTTGGCGCCATTGATATTCTATATAATAATGCTGGCATCATGCCAGCCGCGGATACCAGCGTTATTGATACCAGTGAAGAAACCTGGGATCATATTATGGCTGTGAACTTGAAAAGCACCTTCCTGTGCTGTAAATATACTCTCCCTTATATGGTGAAGCAACAGCACGGCTCCATCATCAACATCTCTTCGATGGTTGTTTTTCTAGGCTCTACCGTACCACAAGAGGCCTATGGAGTCTCCAAAGGTGGCTTGCTAGCACTCACAAAATCACTGGCAGTACAATATGGTCCGGCCGGCATTCGTTGCAACGCCATCTGTCCAGGACCTATTAATACAGGACTGCTTGATCACCTCTGGACCAGTGAGGAAGAGCGCAACCGCCGTCTCACTCGTATTCCTCTTGGACGCTTTGGGCTGATCAACGACATCATTTATTTTGCCTTATATCTGGCCTCTGACGAATCCTCCTGGACAACCGGCACCTGGATGACGATCGATGGAGGTATATCCTCAAACTATTTCTAATTTGGCGCCTGCGGTGCCGGGTTGGGAGTGTGTGGTGGGTGGCTGCGGCCGCCCAATACCGTTGAGATAAGAGAAGCTCAAACATGGGGGGCATCGGATATCGGCCTGGAAAGCCACGCCAGAGGTGGCCTTTCGACAGCATGCGGCAGATGGACATCATCGTTTCTGAGCTCCACTGCTTCTGAACGACCTGGATGAGGACAAGCCCCTCTACCTTTCATTGAGCAACCAGGCAGCATGAAACACGAATTGTATAGATTCGGGGCTTGTCCCCGATTGCCGCCCTCCGCAGAGCCGGCGGCCCAGTATCTCTGCGCCAGGGTACCCCGTGGCATGACCCTTTCTTTCACGCGGTGCCCAAACATGGACCATCCTTTTGGGTACCGCATGGGTCGAGGTCTCAGAGATAAGCGACCGAGTGACGAGGATACCGGGCCTCACTAGCGGTGAGGCAAATCGGGGACAAGCCCCGAACCTATACAATTCATTATTCTTGTTAATTTTTCGTGTCGGGAGGGTAAAAAGGTGCAGGCTCCAATCCCGTGTTTCTGAGCTCCAATTCTTCGTATCTCAACGGTATTGGGCGGCCGCAGCCGCCCATCACGCACACTCCACACCTGAAAGAAGGTCCGTCGTATCGCTGGCTCGTGATCTCTGGACGACCATGAAAAAGCCCTACCAACTGGTATATACATATTGACATATGTACGAGCTTAAGGTACACTTTCAGCAAAGGCATAGAAAGTACGAAAGCTTTTTTGTAGAAATTGTCAGTTTTTTAGGCAAGGAATTAGAGTGGCTTCATGGTGAAGTAGAAAGGATGGGGTCTACAGCATAATAATTCTTATAGGCATGACTTACCTGTCTAAATTATTCTATTGAGAATAGACACTCGGTTGTTCTAACAACTTGATGTACGAAAGACAGGGAGGCCATAAAAACGGTAAATACGCCTATTCCCTTGTTACTTGAACTGTATTCAGGTCAACTGGTCAAGCATAGGATTTGTAGCATGGATTGCTCAACAAATAAATGCAAGGAGTACCTCGTGGGAAAAGCAAAATTGTGGCGGGCCGGGGGAGTCAGTCTAACTCTCCTGCTGTTACTGATCACTCTCTTCTATGTGCCTTCAATCGCACATGGAGCTCCAGAAGCTAGCATCGTTTCAACCCCTTCCAATGTGGCGGTAGTCTCTACCGGGCCACAGTCCATCACCCTTAGCTGGTCTGCTTCTACTGATAATTCAGGAACAGGGGATGTGCCAGCCTACTATGTGTATCACGGTTCACAAATCGTAGCAACCTCAATGGGAACTTCTGTGACGATTAGTTCATTGCTTGCCTCGACCAGCTATACATTTACGGTGCAAGCGTATGATAAAGATGGAAATACCTCGGCGCAGAGTCCGGCACTTACAGCATCAACCCAGGCGTCAGGCAGTACCCCTTATCAAAGCATTGCTTATTTTGATCAATGGGGGATCTATGGTAACAGCTACTATCCCTCAAATGTGGATACATCCGGGGCAGCCTCCAGACTAACGACCATTATTTATGATTTTGAGAACATCGATCCCACCAATCTCACTTGCTTTGAGACCATTAAGGCATCCGATGCAAGCAATGAAAGTGACCCTAATGCAGGTGATGGGGCGGGTGACGCGTTTGCCGATTACCAGAAGAGTTACAGTTCGAATTCCGTCGATGGGAGCAGCGATTCCTATAGCCAGCCAATCAAAGGAAACTTCAACCAGCTACGCGAGCTCAAGGCAAAGTATCCCAATCTGAAAGTGTTGCTTTCACTTGGTGGCTGGACCTATTCCAAATATTTTTCGGATGTGGCCGCGACCGCTACATCACGGCAAAAATTTGTCAGCTCATGTATCTCAATGTTTCTCAAAGGCAACGTTCCCACGGGTATCAGCGGTGACTCTTCAGGTGGTCCAGCCGCCGCGGCGGGTATCTTTGACGGCTTCGACATCGACTGGGAATATCCCGGCACCGCCGGACACACTGGCAACCATTATGGTGCTCAGGACACCGCGAATTATACCCTGTTGTTACAGGAGTTCCGCAACGAATTAGATAGCTATGGTGGAAGTATCGGCAAACACTTCCAACTGACAGCGGCGGTACCTTCGGGACAAGACAAAATTGCCCACATTCAGACCGACCAGATTGGTAAATACCTTGATTATGCTGATGTCATGACATATGACATGCATGGAAGCTGGGATAGCTCAGGCCCGACCAACTTCCAGGACCCACTCTACTCCTCGCCAAACGATCCATCGCAGCCAATCGCACCTGGCAACGAAAAATATACGATTGACGCCTCTATCCATGACTGGACAGCAGGTTCAGCTAGCTATGGAATACCAGGAGGATTCCCTGCCAGCAAGGTCGTGATGGGTATTCCGCTTTACTATCGCGGCTGGACAGGAGTTCCGGCAGGAAGCAACCATGGCCTCTATCAAACGGCCACCGGTCCATCTTCCTCCTTCCCATACAGCCAGCAAGCGGGAACCGTAGATTATAAAGAGCTGGCAGCCGTAGGCTTGACCGGTAACGCCAATGACAACTTCTTTGACCCTACTACCCAGGCAGCCTGGATTTATGATGGCACAAACTTTTATACCGGAGACACCCCGCAATCAATCGCGGCGAAAACCTCCTATATCAAGAATCATAACCTGGCTGGAGCCATGATGTTCTCCCTCGATCAAAATGATCCAGCTGACACCTTACTCAATGCAATCACGGATGGTCTGTCAGGTGGCACGATCCCGACACCAACTCCCACGCCAAACCCAACGCCATCGCCAACGCCCAATCCAACGCCATCGCCAACGCCCAATCCAACCTCAACACCAACACCAACGCCAACGCCGACACCAAACCCGACCTCAACGCCAACTCCATCACCGACACCGACTCCGGGCAATCTGGTAGCGAATGGAGGTTTTGAGTCAGGGGATCTCAGTGGTTGGAGTTGTGATGCAGGAGATACGGTCGTCAGTAGTCCGGTGCATAGCGGCGCTCATGCGCTACAACTGGCTCCTTCCAATTCAACCACCGGGCAGTGTACACAAACGATCAATGTACAGGCGAATCACACCTATACATTGAAGGCATATGTACAGGGAAACTACGCCTATCTGGGTGTGAACAGCTCTGGTAACAATTGGACGAATAACAGTAGTTATGGATTGCTAAGTTATTCATTCACCGCAGGTGCTACAACCACAAGTATTACTATCTATGTGCATGGATGGTACAGCCAGGGAAATGTCTATGTCGATGATGTTTCGCTAAGTTAAGGTTGAGAGACCGGCGCAGTTCAGGCCCGCCGGTCTCGCGCAACCTCTCTATTAGAAGCATATTGAGCATAGAATGCAAGGAGAACAATGCAATGTTCCGCACAAAAATCCCACACATATTTGTCATATTGTTGCTGCTTGGCAGTATGATAATGATCCTCATCTTTAATAGACCATCAGGAGCTTTGGCTGCTGGAGGGAACCTTGTTGCCAACCCTGGTTTTGAGACGGGTGATCTCAGTGGTTGGAGTTGTGATGCAGGGGATACAGTCGTCGGTAGTCCAGTGCATAGTGGTGCCCACGCGCTACAAATAAATCCCAGCAATGCTACAACCGGCCAATGCTCACAGACCATCAGTGTACAACCCAACGCGGCGTACACCCTCAGTGCATATGTGGATGGATCATATATGTATCTGGGCGCCAATGGCTATGGCAGCAACTGGCTGAGTAGCAGCAGCTACACGCAGTTATCTTATACTTTTACAACAGGAAGCTCCACCAATAGCGTCACCATCTATATTCATAGCTGGTATGCCCAGAGCAGCAGCTATGTGGATGATGTAAGCCTGAGCGGTCCGGGTGGCACAGGTACGCCAACGCCAACGCCAACCAATACACCATCACCAACAGCCACGACTACCCCATCGCCCACTCCCACCGTCATACCGACAGCCACACCAACGCCGTGTCCAGCTTGCGGAGGAGGGCTGCCCAAACATATTTTGACTGGATACTGGCAAGACTTTACGAATAACGCCCCGGCATTAAGATTGAGCGCAGTCGATGCGCAATATAATCTAATTGCCGTCGCCTTTGCCAATGCTGATCCCACCACTCCAGGAGGGGTAACATTTGGCATTGATTCAGGGCTCTCCTCCGCCCTGGGAGGCTATACGGCAGCGCAATTTAGCAGCGATATCGCGACGCTTCATGCCCAGGGGAAGAAAGTCATTATCTCCGTTGGCGGTCAAAATGGCACGATCAGCGTTGGCGACGCGACCGCAGCAACGAACTTCGCGAACAGTGTATATCAGATAATGAGTACCTACGGCTTTGATGGGGTGGATATTGATCTTGAAAACAGCATCAATCCAACCTATATGAGCAGTGCTTTACAGAAACTCTCGGCCCTGGCTGGCCCCAATCTCATTATTACGCTAGCGCCTCAGACGATTGATATGCAGTCAACCTCCAGTGCTTACTTCCAACTGGCCTTACAGATCCAGAACATCCTGACCGTGGTTAATATGCAGTACTATAATTCGGGCAGTATGAATGGATGCGATGGAAAAGTTTACTCTGAGGGCTCAGAAGACTTTTTGACGGCGCTGAGTTGTATCGAATTGCAAGGTGGCTTACGACCTGACCAGGTGGGTATCGGGGTGCCGGCGGTAAGTGCCGCAGCCGGTAGCGGATATGTGGCACCATCCGTGGTCAATGACGCCCTGGATTGCCTGGCAACGGGTACGCATTGTGGTTCGTTCAAACCAGCTACGACATATCCAACCATTCGTGGAGCAATGACCTGGTCAATTAACTGGGATGCATCCAATAGTTTCAACTTCGCACATACAGTCGGCGCACACCTTACAACACTCCCTTAAAGAATGCTACCCCTTCTGCTTCCTGCTCCATCTCCACCCGAGGTGCGAAAGGAACCAGAAGGGGTTTATATTGTCTAGTGCGAGCTAGCAAGCCAATCCAGAGCAGCAGCAAACCTCCTATTGGCTGAGAAAGCCAGTCATTCGCCCCCTTTACCTTCGCCCATAGATAATTGGCTTCCGCCATTCAGGCAATGCCCAGGAGGTCCATGCGGAAATACGTCTTTGGCGCCTGCGACGCCGGGTTGGGGGTGTGGAGTGTATGGTGGGCGGCCGCGGCCGCCCAATACCGTTGAGATAAGAAAAGCTCAAACATGGTGATTGCTATCGGACGACAAGTCCTCTACCTTTCTTTGAGCATCCAGGCAACAAGAAAAGCGATGTCATAGGTTCGGGCCTCAGCGCCCGATTGCCGCCCCGGTAGGGCGGTCCGGTCTCCTCGCCGCTTGGTCTCTCGTCACCGACATCTCGACCCACGCGGTGCCCAAACGCATGGTCCGTGTGTGGGCACCGCGTGAAGGAAGGGCAAATACCATGGGGTGCCTCAGCGCTGGGATACCGGGCCCCACTACCGGTGGGGCAATCGGGCGCTGAGGCCCGAACCTATGGGCCCGAACCTATGGGCCCGAACCTATGACATCGTCTTTCTTGTCGATTTTTCGTACAGGAAGGGAAAAGGGGGAGCAGGCTCCAATCCCGTGTTTCTGAGCTCCAATTCTTCGTATCTCAACGGTATTGTGCGGCCGCCTACCACACACACTCCACGTCTGAAAGATGTACATTCTCTGGACGAACATGAAAAAGCCCTGGTCATTCCCATGGGAAGTATTGACAGAATGCAATAAACTTATGTATACTTTTTGCAAACGCTTACTTATTATTTTCATCGAGGAAAGATATGTCGGAAGGTCTGGAAGAGATTGCTGCGAAAGCAGGCGTATCGATTGCCACAGCATCGCGTGCTCTTAATGGCAAGGGTGGTGTTAAAGAAGAGACAAGGCAACGTGTGCTGACAGTAGCGCAGGAGATGCAGTATTCTGTGTCAATGGTTGGTCGTGGATTGGCAACATCGCGTACAGAAACGATCTGTTTTGTGGTCAGCAGCAAGTCGGACTCTCTCAACGATGATCCATTTTACCCAATTATCATGCGTAGTCTAGAGTCTGAATTGTCTAACCATGGCTACCATCTGCTTATAACGACTATAGATGTCACACAGAGTAAATCGGCTAGCGAGTTTCGACCTGTCATGGAGCGGCGTGTGGATGGTGTAATTCTGGCAGGACCAGATATACCACCACGTTTGATCGTTGATTTGCAGCAGCGGGGCATTCCCGTATTGTTGGTTGACAACGATCTGGCGGCTCTATCGATTGATACTGTGAACAGTGACAATAAGCAAGGGGGGCTAAAGGCGACCGAGCATCTTATCCAGCATGGCCACAGCGCGATTGTATCTTTGTTAGGACCAAATAGCTGGTATAGCTCACTTATGCGTGGGCAGGGATATCGAGAGGCCATGGTTGCTGCCAATCTGACCCCAATGGTTTTTCATGTAGATGCCACGACTGCGAAGACCGGAGCCCTGGCAATGCGCCAGGCACTGGAAGCTGTTCCAAATCTGACGGCGGTGTTTGCCGCTAATGATGCGATGGCCGTAGGGGCTATGCGTGAGTTGCTTCAGCAGGGGCGTCGTGTACCTGAAGATGTCGCGGTAATTGGTTTTGACGATGTGGCTATGAGCGAACTGTATGAGCCACCTCTGACAACAATTAGAGTATATAAGCGTGAAATAGGCAGACAGGCTGCTCGCCAGATGCTTGATATGCTGAGTGAGAATAGCAGTACCGAGCGTGCCCCAATGCAGATCTTGCTCTCGACCGAACTGATGATCCGCCGTTCTTGTGGTTGTAAGACGATCACAGAGCATTAGTGGTCATCTGGTAAATTTTTTGTGTTGTTCGATTTAGCTATCGCTTGCTGGTAGTGCCTACAGTCATCCTTTCCATATGACAAGCATGACTAGCAGTTGAGCGACAATGGAAGTGAAGGAGTCTAGCAATGAAGCTGACCAAAATTTTTTCTGGTTTGGCTATATTTATCGTTGTTTCCCTCTCTCTGGCTGGCTGTGGAGGCAGTCAGAGTAGTGGCTCTGATAGTAGTAGTAATAATTTAACTTTTTGGTCTGGGTCCAATCCTCCTGAAATGGCTTTCTGGACCGAGATGGCTAAAGAGTATACTGCTAAAAATCCTTCTGTTAAGATTGCGGTTAAACCTATCCCTGAATCTCCCACTTCGGAGGCTGGTATCCAGGCCGCTCTGGCTGGAAATACCGCTCCAACCTCTTCAGAGGGTATCTTTACCGGGTTTGGTAGCCAACTTTCGCAGTCGCAGGCTTTGGTGCCATTAGACCAGATGCCTGGATGGGATAATGTGTTAAAAGCTCGCCATATGGAGAACACTATCCAGGGCTGGAAGTTTTCTGATGGCCATTCATACATTTTGCCTATGTATTCAAACGCCATCATGGTTGCCTGGCGCATGGATATTCTGAAACAACTTGGTTATAGTCAGCCTCCACATACGTATAGTGAAGTGTTGGCACTGGGCCAGAAGTTGAAAGCCAAATTCCCCGATAAATATGTCTGGGCACGCCCTGAACTGGCCAAGGATACCTGGTACGAGCGCTGGTTTGATTTCTTCACCCTTTATGACGCTGCTACGAACGGGAATTCTTTTATCAGCGGCGGTAAGGTGACGGCAGATGACCAGGCAGCTGTCTCGACGCTGTCATTGTTACAGCAGATGTCCCAGAAAAAATATCTCCTGGCGCAGACGATTACTGATCCGTTTGAGAACGGCAACTCTGTAATGAGCATCATTGGTCCCTGGGCCTTTACGACCTGGCAGCAGAAATACCCCAATCTGCAACTGAACAAGAGCTACGTTTTAACATCGCCTATCGTGCCCGATAATATGGCGAGCACGCAGAATGTCAAGACGTTTGCTGACTCCAAAGGCATTGTCATTTACAAACAAGCCTCTGAAGCACAGCAGCAGGCTATCTGGAAGTTTGTCTCATGGGTTCTTTCTGATCCACAGCATGACCTGACGTGGCTGAAGACCACAGCACTTCCTCCTGCTCGTGACGATCTCAGCACGAATTCGGCCTTTACGTCCTATCTCAAGCAGCATCCTGAACTGGTCGCGTTCACTGATAACATTGCGAACGGTGTGCCACCAATTAAGAACGGGAAATATGCTGATATTCAGCAGAAGTTAGGCGCTGATGCAGTCATCCCGGCAGTTAAAGGTCAGGCCAGTCCGCAGAATGCCTGGAATGCTTTTAAGTCGGATGTACAGTCGTCCCTGGGCGGAAATTAGTAGTTTCTGATTGGTGAGGACCTCCTTTTCTCCTGTGCTGCTGTATGCCTGGGAGAAAAGGAGTGGCCCACCAATCTCCTCTTGATAAACAAACTGTATCCTCTTTTCTTTAGAGTAAGAGTGCGTGTCGCGCGCTATGAAGCACGAAATGATCCATTGCTTGCTTAAATTCTATTTCAGGATAAGCCTTGCCATGGAATTGCATCGATATAGTTCTGTTTACCAGTGCAATGCGAGGATTTTGCAATGATACACACGCAAGGTGGACAAGAAATGGCCAGGGTCCCGGTTGAGCACCAGCCCAGGACCAGGCAATCAGCAGCCAGGAGACGCGGGCGAGCTGGAAGTAAATACTGGTTATATATTATCGCGATACCAGTGGCGCTGATAATGGTGATTCCTTATCTGTATCTGCTGCTGCAATCGCTGGCGCCCTGGGATCAAGTTGACAAGACTTTTTTTCCTACTGGCCTGACATTGAAATCGTATCAGTGGCTCTGGACAGGCGGTGGCTATGAAGCGCAGCCGTGGCTCAGTGCGCTCTTCAATAGCGTGTTTGTGTCGGCGGTGGATAGTTTCTGTATGGTTGCCATTGGTGCAATCGTAGGCTATGGCCTATCGATTATGGAATTTCGTGGCAAGAAGTTTATCAATGGTTTTATTCTCTTCCAGATGTTCTATCCTGGGATCATTTTACTGGTGCCAACCTTTCTGGTTATACGTTTCCTGGGGCTGTACAACTCGGTCTGGGCAATGATTATTCCAAGGATGGTTGGCCTGTGGGCGATCTTTATGTACACAGGTTTCTTTCGCTCAATCAATATGGAGGTAATTGAGGCTGCACGCCTGGATGGGGCCAGTGAGTTATCGATTATCTTTCGCATCATGTTACCGATCTCGCGCTCAATCACATCAGTTATTTTCCTGTTTGTGTTTATGGATCGCTGGACCGAGTTGATGTGGGACCTGATTGTGGTGAAGGACCCTGCACATCAGACATTGAATGTGTTGCTATCAACGATGTTTGGTCCATACGGCTCTTATCCGGGTCCGTTATACTCAGCGGGCGTGTTATTGACGTTCCCAATCCTGGCACTGTTCATAATCTTTAGCCGCAACTTTGTCAAGGGTGTTCAGTTTGTCCTGCGCTAGGCCAGGCATGCCTATTATCTGTGAGGGGAAGCGATATGATTGGTGCTCATAAGGTGAATCGGGGAGGTCGTGAACCAGGTGCTATCAAGCGGGAAATCCAGGGCTGGCTATTTTCAAGTCCGTACCTGGTGTCACAATAATCTTCTTCCTGATCCCACTGATCTACAGTATTTATCTGGTATTCCAGGATTGGAACTTAATTTCGCCGACGCCCGTTTTTGTGGGGTTAGCCAACTTTAAAGAGGCATTGGCTAGCTCGCGTGTCTGGGCTGCCTTCTGGGTATCCTACAAGTTTATGCTAGGCTTTATCCCGTTGGTTCTGGTTGCATCCATTTGCCTGGCGCTGATTGTGCAGCATCTACCCAAATGGAAGAGCCTCTTCGCGGTAGCCTTCTTTTTACCGTATCTGGCTTCAGGTGTTGTGTCGTCGCTGGTGGTGAAAGGTGTACTATCCTATTCAGGTCCACTGAATACATTTTTGCGTGCGACCTTTGGTAACTCTCCTGATTGGTTGGGGACCCCGACGCTGGCAATGATAGTGATCGTCGCGATGGTTGTCTGGAAGATGGCTGGCTACTATGCATTGATCTTCCTGTCAGGTTTACAAGGTATTCCGACCGAAATCTACGAGGCTGCGGCGATTGATGGTGCTGGACCCTGGCGGGCGTTCTGGCAGGTCACCCTGCCGATGCTCTATCCCGCTTTTTATACCGTGTTAATTCTGGCTGTTGGTATCGCCTTATCGATCTTTACCGAACCATATGCATTAACGCATGGCGGGCCCGAGATGGCAACGCAGACCTGGCAGCTTGAGATTTACTATCAAGCTTTCGACCAGTTCCGCTCTGGATATGGTGCGACGGTCGCCTTGCTCAATGCGGTGGTAACATTGATCACGATCTTGATTATTCGCAGAGTTGTTGAGGCCTGGGGCCATAAAAACGGTTGGAATTAATTTGTCGGTATAAACTATTGAGGATACGAGGGCACTGATTTTCCTGGCGGTCTCTCAGTGCCTTCATAGCCTCAATCACAGCGTTTCCCTGATCAGGGGCGCAGAATGAGAACTGTTATTAAGGAGTATTTGTGATGGCTGATATCGCCAAAAGATTTGCAAACAATCCTCTCTTACATCCACGCGATGTACGGCCCAGTATAGATGGCCTGGTTGTTGAGTGTCTGCTGAATCCCGGAGCCTTCAGGTTTCAAGATAAGACTTATTTATTATTGCGTGTCGCTGAGCGTCCCGAGCAGAATAGCGACACGGTAAGTGCCCTGGTACTTGATCCGGCTGCACCTAAAGGATTACGTATTCTCTCCTGTAAAAAGGGGGATCCAGAGTTGGAGTACGAGTCCGACCCTCGTAGCTTCACGTATCGCGGCGACACCTATTTGACCACATTGTCACATCTGCGGCTGGCCTCAAGCACCGATGGAGTGCATTTCCAGGTGGAAGAGGAGCCTACCCTGCTTGGTGAGGGTCCGTTGGAAACCTTTGGCATTGAAGATGCTCGTGTAACGCAGGTTGGTGATGTCTACTACCTGACTTTTACTTCTGTTTCGGCTGATGGTTATGGTGTTGGCATGATCAGCACGCGCGATTGGCGGCACTTTGAGCGCCATGGCATGATTATCCCGCCTAATAACAAGGATTGCACCCCGTTTAGCGAGCGTATCAATGGCAAGTATTACGCGTTGCATCGTCCTTCAATGGCACCTGGTGGCCTGGGTGGTAATTATATCTGGCTGGCTGAGTCGCCGGATATGGTCCATTGGGGCAATCACCAGTGTATTGTGCGCACCCGTCCAGGCAAGTGGGATTCCGCTCGTATTGGTTGTGGTGCTGCTCCCACCCGCACGTCTGAAGGTTGGTTAGAGATCTATCATGGCGCCGACGAGCATAATCGCTACTGCCTGGGTGCTCTGCTGCTTGACCTGAATGATCCTTCTAAGATACTGGCGCGTTCTGAGGAGCCCATCATGGAACCGTTAACCGAGTATGAGACCAATGGCTTCTTTGGGAGCGTTATCTTTACTAACGGTATCGTTGAAAACGGCGACGAAATCACTGTATACTATGGAGCCTCTGATCTGGTTGTCTGTGGTGCTACGCTCTCGATCAGCGAGATTTTGAGCACTCTGAAGTAGAAAAAGTAGCGCGAAAAGGAGTGTGCAATGAAAAAACGACCAGGCCTGGGTATTGTTGGCTATGGTGGTTTTGGCGAATTTACCGCGCAAGTTTATGCTCAAATGCCACAGGTACGTATTGTAGCTATTACTGATGTTGATGTCGCACGACGTGAAAGCGCCGCCGAGCGTTATCATGCGCGCGCATATGCAGATCTGACAGCGTTACTGGCCGACCCCGAGGTGGATATTGTGGTCATCAATACTCCTCCCTGGCTACACGCTTCACAGGCGATGGCTGCGGCTGAAGCCGGAAAACATATTTTCCTGGAAAAGCCACTGGCTACAGAGCTAGAGGATGCCGATATCCTCCTTGCGAAGCTCAAAAAGCGACAGGTGCACCTCACCATTGATTATGTGTTGCGTCATGTTCCTGTCTACGAGACGCTGCTGAAGGTAACGAAGAGCGGCTTGCTCGGAGATGTAACCTATATGCGGCTGGAAAATGTTGCTTCAAACGAAGCCCTGCACGATCAGCACTGGTTCTGGCAGCGCTTGTATAGTGGTGGTATCTTCATCGAGCACGGAGTCCATTTCTTTGATCTTTGTAACCAGATCAGTGGAGGACATCCTGTTCACGTGTCAGGTGCTGCTCACAGTGGACCCAATGACCGTCAGGATCGTGTGATGGCAGCGGTTACCTATGCTAATGGTACTCTTGCCAACTTTTATCATGCTTTTGATCGTCCCGCGATCCTTGAGCAAACTGTGTTGCGCGTCGTGCTAGAACGCGGCTCAATTGTCGTTACCGGTTGGATTCCTGACCATCTTGAGCTAGAGGGCACCCTACCAGCTGAGCAGCGCAATCAGCTTGAGTCATTGCTTGGTGTGCCTTTGACGGTACGTGATGTACCTGCTCCCGTCGGTATTAGCGGCGCGACCGCTGGCCAACTGGTTCAGGCAACGCTCGACCGTGCGGATCGCAATGCGGACTATGTAGAAGCGGTGAAGCGTGGTATGGCCGATTTCGTGATGCAGATCCAACAGCCTGACTACACGCCCCTTGTCACATTTGCAGGATGCATATGAGAGTTTCCGCCTGGCATTCCTGGCTCAACGTTCCATTGATGATGGACGCAGCCTCGATATTCGCTAGTTCACTCAACGCAAAAAGAAGGCCTCACTCTGGCGTACTACCAGTGTGAGGCCTTCTTTTTGCGTTGAGCGGATTACCCAGGAGAGTTATGAACTGTCTTATTCGTGCTCCCCGGGCCATGTGAAGGTTACCACCGCGCCGGCGGGTAGCGTATAAGAGAACGTGCGGTGTTGCACCTGAACCTGGAAGGTTGTGGCCCCGGCGCTGCTTGCGTTGTTATTGTAGACAACCAGCACATGGGAGCCATTCTGGTTAAGGAAGGCGACATTCTCAAGATTGCTACTGCTGCTCGTCGAGGCGATACGCGTAGCACCAGGGATGACGAACTTACTGAAATGTCCCAGACCATAGTAATCAGAGTTCTTCGTCACCGTGCCGTCCGCGGCGATTGAGATAACACCACGGCATGTGCCACACGATCCGGAAGTATCCAGGTGAGGATTGCCGTTGGGATCGAGCGCCAGGCCCAGCGCACAACTGTTTTGGAACCATGGACGGTTGAATTGATCCCCAGTTCCATGACCGACTTGAGCGTCGCGGCAAAGGTTGGATTATTATTGTTCTCCCACTGTCCACCCGAACACTCGGTCTCATAGATATCTTTCTGGCCATAGAATTGATCCTGCGCGCTGGCATCTCCACCATAGCAGTGGAACGCGATGCCGTCTACATATTTGGCGGCCGGGCTATTAAGGATCGCGCGAGGATACTCTGGTGTATCCCAGTTATGATCAAAGGCCAGAATCTTTGTCTTGACGTGACCCTGCTGGAAGGCAGTGCCCAGGTGCATAATGAAATCCGCTTCATTGCCAATGGCCTGCCCGTTGGAAGTCTGACTGGTGGCAGGCAAGAGCATCGTTGGCATATAATTGCCATTCTGCGGCTCATTTTGGGGAGTGATCGCGTAGATCGGTATGCCTTCATGCTGATAGGCCTGGATAAATTTGACAAAGTACTGTGCATAAACCTGGTAATACTTTGGATTGAGATATCCCTGGTTAATACTGGCGGTGCCAGAGCCTCCATAGGAGAACTGATTGAGTCCCGATCCCTGCACGTTATCATCGATGGTCGTAACGCCGCTCGCTGAGATAATATCGACGCGATCAGGATTAATACCATTCCAATGTGCGTTACTATTCTGCTGACCCGTGACACGCACCTTAAGTGTATGCTGGCCAGCCGTCAGGGTCGGGCTGGTGTAGACCAGCGTGTTACCAGCATTCGTGGGTGAGTAGAAATCAACCATCGTCTCGGGGCCACCATCGATGGAGAAAGCACCGATGCCGTGGTCTGTCCCCACGACTCCATAGAACTTGATCTGCGTACCATTAAAGGTGATGGATACATAGTCGTTGGGGTATTGTCCCAGCTATTGCTCCCATCATAGAAGCCCAGCCCACTACCATCACAATTGGTGCAGTGGCCCCAGCTATTGCCGGGCAACTTCATCCAGGCGGGTGGTGACCAGGGAGTCGCCATAATCTTGAGATTGGGATTGATGCGCAGAGCTTCCTTGAGCAGCGAAGTAATGTGATAGCGATCATCCTGCGCAATCGAGAAATGGCTGAGTGTAGGATCAGTCTGACCGGCAGGCATATCATCGTAGGTATATTCCCCGACCCAGTTCTTGCTCGTGTCCAGCGGTGGGGCAAGATCAGATGAGCCCATCGGTTCGCGCAAGAAACTCAGCCCGATCCCTGTATGTGGATCAAAGAGCGAGCGCATTACTTGATGCTGATCAATATTGGGTTGAGATAGGACCACCGCCGATGAGGCAGTCAAAGAAGCGCCAAAACCAGTCATGCGCTGATATTTCTGCGCATCATTGATGGTAATGGTAGGGACATTTGTGGTAGTGTTGCCAGAAAAAGAGATGGCTGGCTGTTGTTTCAGTAGATTGCTCTGATCAGGAGTTGTGAGCCAGGGATTTACTTTTTCACCAGCAGCAGCCTGCGCCGGCGAAGAATTGATCATAGCCAGTGAGGCCACGCTCAAAATAAAACAAACGGCAATAAGAGGACGACCAATTTTTGATATCAATCGAGACATAAATCCTCCTTGATAGAACGTCTCCTGGGAATAAACCGGCGCATCCACGCACCTCTCAACCATTATTATACGCATCTCTCAACATTTATGGCAAACGTTATCTATGAGCGCTTGATGAGCTTAAACGTGCATTACAGTGGCGTCAGATGCAGCCGGAGTGGATCTATTTGTGTGACTGACTATCAAAGACCAGGGATTTGATTAACTAAAGGGCAGTTTTTCTTGGGCCAGGGATTGAGATGGGTTCGTGTTGCAGTGAGCGTTTATGTGATCACTCTGTGATTGCCGAATAGTATGATAAGTAATGGATCCGAGAAGTGTTTTACGTTCGAGCAGTGGACCTTTGCTTATTTGCTTAAAGGAGGTGCACAATGTTGCCACCCCATTCTAGAGCCTCTTCCTCATGTGCTCAGCATGATCATGAGGCTAAGGGCTTCGTTGCCACATCACCCTGGATCCAGCACTACCAGCAGGGAGTTCCAGCGCACATCGAGCTTCCAGAGCATACGCTAAACTGGCTCCTTGAGGATGCCGCTACCCGTTATCCAGAGCGTACCGCCTTGAGCTATTTTGGGACAAAGCTCACCTACATCCAGTTTTCTCGCCAAGCCAATCGCTTCGCGCTCGCATTGCAACATCTGGGAGTAAAAAAGGGTGATCGTGTGATGGTTGCCCTGCCAAACATTCCTCAGTATCCACTGGCTTTTTACGGTATCTTGAAGTTAGGAGCCGTGGTGGTACCCCTTAATCCTCTCTACACCGAGCGCGAAATGCAGCACCAGATCGTGGACTCTGGAGCGCAGGTGATCATTACGCTTCCTACCCTCTATTCACGCATTTGTGCCATCCATAAACAGACCGAACTGAAACACATCATCGTCACCAGTCCCGCTGATTTTTTGCCGCCTATCGCACGCATTCTTTATACCCTTACGCAGGGTCGCACCCTCCATCTGGCTTATCTTGCCTATAAAGAAGCGCACTCCGACCCCGCTCTCCACATCATGTCTGATATGTTACGGCGAGAAAATAAAGATGCGGAAGTAGCGCCTGTAGAGATTGCTGCCTCAGACATTGCTGTCTTGCAGTATACAGGTGGGACAACCGGGCTGGCCAAAGGGGCAATATTGACGCATCGCTCTTTGCTGGCCAACGCCATCCAGATACGCTCCTGGTTTACCGAAATTCGAGATGGAGAGGAGAGCGTACTCTGCGTGACACCGTTCTTCCATGTCTACGGACTGACAGCATGTATGAACGCCTCGATTCTGCTCGCTGCCACGATGATTCTAATACCGCGTTTCAAGATAAAAGACGTAGTAAAAGCTATTCGGCGTGAGCATCCCACGCTCTTCCCTGGCGTCCCAACTATGTATTTTGCTCTTCTCCCTGAAGCTAGCAAACATCCGAAGTATTTTCGATCGATCAAGTATTGTATCAGCGGCGCAGCCCCATTGCCTGCAAAAGTGCAAGAGCGTTTTGAAAAGATTACACATAGCAAGCTTGTCGAGGGTTATGGACTGAGTGAGGCGGGACCTGTTACGCACTGCAACCCATTAACTGAGCAGTGCCGAAATGGCAGTATTGGCCTACCGCTGCCACAAATTGATGCGGCCATTGTGACACTGGAGACCGGCGAACCAGTTTCTATCGGTGAAGTGGGCGAACTGGTGGTCCGAGGGCCGAACATCATGCAGGGATATTGGAAGCGCGCAGAGGAGACAGAGGCGATTTTCCGTAATGGCTGGCTACGTACAGGAGACCTGGGAAAGATGGATAAGGATGGCTACTTCTATCTTGTTGAACGGGCCAAGGACATGATTATTGCCAGTGGACTAAAAGTATATCCGCGCGAGGTCGAAGAGGTTTTATTACGGCACCCCGCCGTTGCGGAAGCAGCAGTAGTTGGCGTCCCAGATGCATATCGTGGGGAAACAGTCGCAGCGTTTATCGTCCTGAAACGTGAGATAACAGCCTCTGAACAAATCCGGCAGACGCTGCTCCAATTTTGCCAGCAAGAACTGGCGGTATATAAAGTGCCGAAGGTGCTGGAGTTCCGCACCAGTTTGCCCAAATCTTTTATCGGAAAGGTTTTACGAAGGGAGCTACGGGCCCAATTCATCCACGAAAACGATGTGCCAGATACGAAATAATCCAGGGTTTATGTTGTGACAGGGATAATGGATCTGGGGTGGGATAGAAAAAATGAATACACATATGCCGCCTGTAAAAGTGGTAAGTAGTAGCAGGCCGCGCCACGAACAGAGACGCTTCTACCTCGACTGGCTCAAAGTGCTGGCCGTGCTAGGAGTCTTTGCAGCGCATAATATCGATGCCCTGGATATTATCAGCTGGCGTATCAGGTATCAGGAGCAGAGTGTTGGTATCATGACATTTACCAACTTTGGTGCGATGTGGGGCATGTCCCTCATGTTTCTCCTGGCTGGTTCGACGGCCTGGTTTGCGTTAGGCTCCAGAAACGGTGGTCAGTTCATTAATGAGCGTATAATGCGCCTGCTCATCCCATTCTTAGTCGGTGTGTTACTCCTCTCACCCGTCGAGGCATATTTCGAGGAGCTCAGACTTGCACTTTATAAAGGTAACTTTGTCCAGTTCGTGCCATACTTTTTTACTAACCTGCACATTGATTGGAATCTGCGCTGGTTAGCAACTGTTTCGTTTCATCTCTGGTTTCTGGCTTTTCTGTTTCTAATCTCGGCCGCAACACTTCCTTTGCTCATATTACTCAGGCGGGAAGCAGGACGGAGCTTCATGTGCAAACTTGCTAGCGTGTGTGAAAAGCGCGGTGCTCTGCTGCTGTTCGCGATTCCTATAGTTTTTATGCAGATCATCCTGCGCGCACCATTTCCTGGATACCAGAACTGGGCGGATTGTTGCACCTGGGTGATCTGCTTCATTTATGGATATATTCTGGCTTCCGACACACGTTTCGAGCAGGCCATCAGATCTGAAAAGGGTCTTATGTTGCTGATAGGAAGCGTATGCATTTTTCTGGTGTTACTGTTTTATATTGCTGGATATGTTGCCCGCTGGGAAGCAAGCCCTTATTATTCAATTGGCTACATATGCTACCAGATTTTACGTGGGTTGATAGTCTGGTCTCTGCTTGCTCTGGCTTTATACATAGCATTGCGCTTTATAAATTTCAGCAATCGCTTGCTGCTTTATGCCAATGAAGCGGCCTTGCCTTTCTATATTGTGCATTATCCAATTATTGTAATCAGCGCATTTTTTATCAAAGGGTGGAGTGAAAATATTCCACTAAAATTCATCTTACTCAGCAGTATCTCCCTGACCTTAACTCTACTAGTATACGAGCTGCTTGTGCGACGTATCCGTATGCTACGCCTATTGTTCGGTATGAAGGTACAGAACAAAAAGATATTAGCTAGCACTGCAAATAAAAGCTAGACCATAGTCAAGCATGGCTTGACTAAAATACTGGCGATAGCGTATGATACAGCTGTCGTTAGCGTACAGCTTTAGCCGGGCACCTTTTGTATCGCAAACAAGGTACCATTTTTTCACTATGAAATCTCCAACCACAATTTTATCCAGCGTACAGCTGCAGCCAGCTATGAAGTATAGGCTACGCATCTCTGAACTTGTGCGCAGACTATTTCTCATTTTCTTTTTGCTCAGCCTGGTATATGTCAGCATCTCTATGTATGTTGCCATGCGGGTAGTTTTTGTAGCGCCACTACCAGTGACGCAGACGCCAGCGGCATTCAATCTCGCCTTCCGCGATGTTACCTTCCCAAGCCGGGAGGATCATTTGAAGATAAGGGGGTGGTTTATTCCTGGTGTGCTGGCTGACGGGCATCTAACTACTGAGCGCACGCTCATTCTCGTCCATGGTCTACATTCCAATCGAGCCTCCCCTTTGCTGCTAGGTCTTAGTGCGGACCTGGCTCGCCGTGGTTTCGCCATTTTAGACATTGATCTGCGCGGCCATGGTCAATCTGCTCCCGCGCCCTTATCAATGGGCTATTTTGAGCAGCGTGACGTATTGGGAGCAGTTGATTTTCTGCACTCCGGCTCATTACCTTATCCAGAATTGGGGCGACCGCGTTTTATTGGAGGGTGGGGCGATTCGATGGGGGGCGCGACGATGCTGCTGGCAGCCGCGCACGAACCTGCGCTGCGAGCTATAGTAACCGATAGCGCGTTTGCCGCCATTGTACCGCTGCTCAAGGAATCCAATGTTCCTTCCCTGTTTCTCCCTGGCGTCCTGGAGTCTATTCGTGCGCTCTATGGCATCAACTACGATACCGTACGTCCAGTGGATGTGGTGGCAGAGATTGCTCCACGCCCAATCTTATTTATCCAGGGAACAGCTGATACAGTGGTCCCGCCAGATAATATGCATGAACTGGCAAGCGCGGCCATGGATACACGCCACGCAGATGTCTATACCTGGCTGGTATCTGGAGCAAATCATATCGAATCGTTTCAGCGTATGGGTACTGTCTATGTTGATCGGGTAGCAAAGTTTTTCACAGCGGGGCTGGTTCCTGTACAAAGATAAGAGCAACATTTTGCCTTTGAGCCGAGCCCTGCTACCTCCTTTTATAAATTCTGCAATGAGGCTAGTGATTTCCCCGCTTGTTTAAACATGATTTTTCCGTTTTGGCTCAAGTGTGGAAGAATACATATCCATGCTCTGCTTCCTGATTAAGACGAGAGAAGCAGATGGACACTCTGGGATGACATTTGTATTGTTGGACATTAAGCATACAAGCCACTCTTTCACGGCAATGGAGCGGCCATAGCCAGGCCATTGTATCTGTTGTTCGTGGGGTTTGAGCATAGTGAGGTAACAGGTATGTGTAGAAACATCAAGCCGCTCTTCAACTTTGAGCCGGCTGTGACTGAGGAAGAGATTCAGCTGGCGGCATTACAATTTGTGCGTAAAGTGAGCGGTTTTCAAAAGCCATCGAAGGCCAATGAAGCTGCCTTCCAGGTGGCCGTTGAAGCGATAACCGAGGCTTCAAGGACGCTGCTCAATTCTCTTGAGACGAACGCCCCGGCGAGGAGCAGGAGCGCAGAAGAAGCTACCAGACGCGCACGTAATGCTCAGCGGTTTGGTAGATAATACGCGTGGGCGTGATTGTCTGTTTCCTCCATAATAATTCCTCAATATTTTGCTCATGGAATGTAATAGCGATATTTTTACTATATTCAATAAATCTACAAAATTGAGAAGCATTTGTGAAGAAATGGCCACCTATTGTAACGAGATTGAGAGCAAGACCTGACATGCTTCTCTTTTAGGAGACGGAAAATAAAAGAAAGGCAAGCAGATGAAAGTTTTTGTGATGAAATCTCTTGGTCAGGTAGGTTTCATGGAGAAACCTAGTAGTCGTAGGCGCGATCACACCTGATTGGGGTGATCCGGCCCCACAAGCTAGCCATTCATCGCAGTCATCTGGCCCGCTAGGTGGCTGGAAATTCTCTAATACGAAGGATGGAGTATTTGCCGAATACTTTCACGTGAATGAAGCCGATGCAAATATGGTTCACATTCCCGCCAGCGTACCTGATGAGATGGCCGTTTATTGCGCGGATATGCTCTCCACCGGGTTTATGGGCGCGGAAAACGGTGATGTTCCAATGGGGGGCACGGTGGCCATTTTTGCCCCGGGGCCAGTAGGACTGATGGCAACCGTAGGTGCCGGCTTTCCCATTTGTGACATGATGTCTCGTTCATATTGATGCCAGCACCTTTCATGAACGTGACATCTTCTATACTGAGGGTATGAGGAATGGCGCAGGTGCTGATCAGATTCCTCTGGCGATGAATGTGTAACTTTCTAGCTTGTAACGTAATAGCGACCCAACTGCGGCGCGGCAATTTGGCTAAAATGCCCTCTCTTGGTGTATTAAGGAAGAGATCATGGATGATGTTATTTTCTTCATCGGTCCATGTCTTGTGTGCACCACCAGATCGGAAGATGTAGAGGCGTTCGATTCCCCAGTGTGGATCAAGCCATTCGACCTCAATGCGTAACCAGTGACCAGTCATTTCATCCAGGTATACCTGCTTGATAAGGGCATCTGCGAGTGCTTGTTTATGTATAAAAGGGATGCGCTCCCATTGCTGACCGATCCGATTGATCAATGAATAATACTCCATCAGTTTTTGGGCATGAGAATTGGTCTGTATCGTTGCCTGTTGGATTTCGAGTTCCTCTTTTTGTTTTTCTAACAGGGTATATTTTGCGACAAATTTTTCACGGAGTTTCTTTGGTAATGTATCTTTGGGTAAAGAGAGCGTAGTAAGTATCCCATCCATTTGTTTGTCGATCTCAGCTACCTGTTGTTTGATGTTCTTTCCGATCTGGTCGCGTTCCTTCTGTAATTCTGCTGCATAGTCTTGATAGCGCTCAAATTGTTTGGTTCGTTTCATGTGTTCAACCAGACGTCTTGCAACGAGATCGTCGATTTCTTGACATGGAGTGGCGGCATGATATTTCAATATAAGGCGTTGGTTTCGTTCCTCAATGACGTAAATAGGTTTGTGGGTAAGTCCTGAAGTGGATACGTAGACGCGACCACCTTCTTGTGATCCAATGACATTTTTGAGGAGTGCAGGGATGGGTTCCTTTCTACTATATCGAATGTAGCCTTTTTTCTTCTCGTTGCGTTCGCCAGTAATAGTGTAGGGGGAGAGACGGCTAAAAGCGTACCAAAACAAATCCTCTTCCACAATGGCCTGATGGTTATTTTTACTCACGATTTCACCTAAATGTATCCAATATCCGATGTAGGCAACATTTGTTAAGAGACCCATTAAGCCTGGCCGTGATATATGGTAGCCTCCCGCTGTTTGCTTGAGGTGGTAAAGTGCAATATACTTACTTATATCAACATCAGGCTCAAAGTCAGGGAAGACGAAGGGTTGTTGTTGGAGTTCTCGACAAAGGGGGCGTATTTTCCCCCCCAATTCCCAATACCGTTGAAAGAGCCAACGAACGATGTGTGCATGTGGCTCATAAGGAATAAACTTGCGATAGGTGGGATTAGGCGCTACTTTGCCATCAACAATCATTGATGTTTCTCTATCTATAATGAAGCCAATGGGAATGGACCGTCCTGCGAACCTACCACTTTCACTGATGCGATTTTTTGCTCCGTGTAAGCGATTAATGACATAATCTCGTAGATAGTCTGCTGCTTCTTCGCATCTCCAGCGAAATTGTTTGACATGGAAAGGATTAGTGAAATCATAGGTCATATGAGGCGTAACGACAAGGACGCTGTGACGTTTGCAAACATCAATGAAGATGTTATATTGAATACCTGTTTCATCTCTGAAGAGACGATCTTCTAAGAACACAAGAACGGTTTTAAATTCTCCTTTCTCAATTCTTTCAATGAGAGAACGTAGTCCGGTACGCTGGTCGATACGAAGTTTTCCTGACTTTGCTAAATCCTGTGTAAAGAGAATAATGTGATCTTCATCCCAGCCGAGATGCTTGGCCATATCTACTAAATCATCCGTTTGCATCTCGGTTGACTGGCGATAGTTTTTTACCTGAGCTAATGTGCTTTGCCTCGCATAGATACCAAGTCCTGCTTCAGTACGGTACTCTATACGTGCCCAGGCTGTGTTTTGATGATGGTTATTGCCTTTTTGCTGAAATGTTCTCATGGTCTTCCTCCTCAAAATACATTGCAATACGAATGAGTATGCGGCAAACTCGTTCATGATCAAGATGTGATAGGCTCATGAGCGTCGCATCTGGTATCTGGCGATCAGGTTTCACAGCATCGCAGATGTTTGTTGCAACGAGCCGGTAATTGAGTGCCGCCGTAAAGGCTTGATGAAGGATATGATGGAGATGGTTAACCATCTGAACAGAATATCCTTCTGCGTATTTTTGTTGATAATACTGTTGCAGCTGTTGGGGAAGAAAGCTTTGTAGCGTAATTTCCCCTAAATCAGGAATAATGTACTGATCAATAAGTTCATGATAATGCTGATAATGATCTGGTTGTAATATGGGTTGTGCTATCCTTTGTAACCAGTCTGTAAGAAAATCTTGCAGTTTAGGATCAGGCAAGTGTACAAGTTGGCCCTGGTTCTTGATTTGAGAATCCTTTTCTGCACTGCCATAAACCAACTCAGATCTATCATAGTGATCTGGTGTTAATATTTTGTATTCAGTTGTAACATCCCCTTTGTGATATCCTTGCTTATCTTGGCTCGTTGTGCTTTTTCTATTCTGCACCATATCGTAATGTCCTCATGTTGTCTAGACGAAAGTAGGAATAAAGTGGCATATTTATACGCAATACATATACTTGGCAATCAAGAGATTTTTTATGGTTCCTATTCATGAGAGCTCTCTTTTGTCAAGGCCGGTGTAATCACGAGCCGATTGAGAATTGGCCGCCCTAGTGAAACGAACTCCAAAGAACAACATTCCATGAGCGCCGGCGAACAAATGCCGACCAAACTGCGCCAGAATCAAGTGATCCCAACGCCGGCGCACAAACGCCGCTTACCGAACGCCGGTAGATTTGCCGCCGGTGGCGCTGAGAGCCACTTCCGGTGAGGCTGAGAGGCTCGTACGCTCGGTCTGACGCTCCTTCATGCGATAACTGCGCCCATTAATGGGGATAACCTCAGCATGGTGAAGCAGCCTGTCGAGCAGTGCTGTGGCAAGCACTTCATCCCCCAGGAGAGCGCCCCATTGAGCAAAGCTCGTGTTGGAGGTCAGGATGATCGAGCCATGCTCATAGCGTGCCGTCACCAACTCAAAGAAGTGGTGCGCCTGCTCCTGTGACAGCTTGGTGTAGCCGACTTCGTCGATGACCAGCAGACTGGGCGCGATATAGCGCCGCAGACGCTGCCGCATGAGGCCAGGATGCGATGCACTTTCCAGGGCCTGTGCGAGCTCAGCCAGGGTCGTAAACAACACGGAATGCCCTGCTGCGAGCGCTCGATCCGCCAACGCCAAGCTCAAGTGTGTTTTGCCTGTCCCCGGAGGGCCGAGGAAGACTACATTGGTACAGGTTCGCACAAACGAGAGATCCGCCAGTTCCCGCAGTCGCCGTTCGGAAAGGGTCGGCTGAAAGGAGAAATCGAACCCATCCAAGGTCTTTTTTCCAGGAATGCGCGCCGCTTTGAGCCGCCGAGCGATGGCCTTCTGCTCACGTCCATCTAACTCCGCAGCCAGAGCTCGTTCCAGCAACATCTCATAGGTCCACTGCTCGTGCCGGGCCGCATTTAGGACGTGTGGCAGTGCTGCTTCCAAGTGCGTTAAGTTCAGTTGTTTGTATACTCCTTTCTTCATGCGACCACCTCCTGCATGGTCACGACTCCACAATACTGATCATACTCCTGGAGGGACGGCTTTCGACGTCCGGGGCAGGCTGCAAATGGCCTAAGGGCGTGGGCGCACGGCGGGTAGCTGAGACGGAGGCGACGGTCTTCCACTGGTCCGCGTGCGGCACGCTCTCTTGCGAGCGCGGTCGCTTCTCGATAGCAAACACCTGAGTGCCAGCCGACCAGACGGTGAGCAAGCCCTTGCGCTCACGTACCTGGACCTGTTTGCCTGCCAGTTGCAGCGTCCCTGGCAGCCCATACAGCACGCCATCGTAGGAGACGTAGCCATCCCAGGTGACTTTGCGCTCTTCGGTGGCGAAGCGTTCCCAAGCAAAGTCTTGGGGCAAGGGCAGCAGCTTCTCTTCGGCAAGGCGATCCACGGGCCGTGCATGGGTCGTGCGATGCACACGGGAGTTGATACGCTCGCACCACGCATGCGCCTGGCGATTGAGATCATCCAGATCGGTAAAGGTGACCCCACCCCATAAACTCTTCTTGACATGGCTGACTGTACGCTCGACTTTGCCCTTCGTTTGTGGTGTGTACGGCTTGCAGACGCGTGCGCCAACTCCAATGGAAACCATGAAATCGGCAAAGCGGGGATTCCACCGCGGCTTGTTCTCCTCCATTTCTAAGAGGACGCTCTTCATGCGATCCGTCAGCGCAACCTTCGTTAAGCCACCAAAGTACTCAAATGCCTCCATTAAGCAGCGGATGAGCGTGGGTGTGTCGCAACGCTTCACAAAGGTCACAAAGCGCATGCGTGAATAGCCAAGGATAGCCGTAAATCCATAAAATTTACGCATCTGACCCTCATGCTCGTATACAAACTCGCCCCAATCGAATTGAACCTGCTCTCCTGGATTGGTTTCGTATCGTTGTACGGGCGCGTGGCCAGCCACTGCAGCCCGCAGCGGCTGCACGTATTCCTTGAGGATACTGATCCTGCCGGTGTAGCCCATCTTCTGTAACCGCTCGAAGATCACCTCGCAATTGGTGCAATGGTCTTCCATGACCCACTTCTTGATCTGTTCTTTAAATGGATCAAGCTTGGAGGGACGCACCGGACGCGGTTTCGGGATCACCGCCTCGGGATGTTTCAAGTATTTGCGTACCGTTGTGCGTGAGATCTCCAACTCCTGAGCAATTTCCTGTACATTCTTCCCCTGTGTGTAAAGATCGTGTATTGTTAGCACTGTCTGACTCCTAAGCATGGTCGGTCTCCTGAGAATATTGTTGTGTTTATATCCTCAGTCTACCGCCTTCTTGGGGTCGGTCAATTCTTCACCGGCTCGAGTATACACCGTCCTTAATACTTTCTCTCCATTCATTAAGGAGCAGTAATTTGCGGGTAGATATTAGGAGGAAGCGAGAGTGTTTGTGCTGCTTCTTGAGCCTGTTGCAAGGAGGCAAAACCATCGAGGTCTTGCTGAGGGATAAACACAAAGTAGGCATAGTGATCCTGGACAGGTAATCGAAAAATTTCATGAGGAGTAATGCAACTGTCGCAGGGAAGGGGGTGTTCTACAGGAACCTGTATCATCAGGTGATAGCGTTTGGTGTCAGTATGCTGGACAATAGCACGTCGTGGCTCCTGCTCAATGAGTGTAACGAATCGGAGCCAGTATGTTGCATGCCAATGATTTGGTGTACAGGTATTTCTTGCATCTACTGAGATATATGGATGGTAGAGCACACACGATATCACTTGAGGTGTACTCATATCCTGTATCGGTGGCATTTCTTGAGTATCGCCATATTCTTCTGATAGCCATTCAAGAAGATCAAATTTCTTCAGTGGCTGTTTCACTTGATCATGAATAATCTTTCTCTTCTTTTTCAACGTGTGCCTCCAGATCCACCAACTTCCAACTATTGTTGACCCTGCAATGATGATGTGAAATGTACGATGGTTGTTTGGCTTCCTGTGTAAAGACATAGCTGTTTTTCCTTTCGCTCCTGCTTATGAGTTTTTTCTGTCAGAACAAGAAATTGACTTCTCAGTGTTGTACATGCATGCGTATGGCATTTTTGCGAGGTATAAAGGACTTCAACTTATTCTGTACATAGTCTATATTGCTTAGGGGGAGAGTGATAGGGCAGCTCCAGGGCACAAGAGAGGGAGTATAGGGGCAGCCTAAAAACATGCTTATCTAGACATTGTATTGGAGTTCACTCTGAGTTTCCCTTTGTGGAAAAGTACGTGAGAATTGTGGATAACACTCATCAATTGTGGAGAAATACGCAGGAATTGTAGATAACGTTATCTAGAGATAGATTTCCTTTTGTTTTATCCTTTGAGGAACCAAAGGAGTGAATAGCATCTTCTTTTGTTTTTTGCATAGAGGTTGTGCTTATAAGGAAATGTGCTATTGGAGAAGACACAGCAATATGCAAACACTTCTCTCCAACCTACTTCTCCATACCCTATCACATCCTACCTGTTGTTTAGCTCCATGTATAATGAGAATATCTCACCTGCCCATCTTATAAAGGGTAGAAATCTATCTTCCCTTACACCTACCTCTCCCTACCCCACCTCCGTACTGTCCCTCTCTCGCCGCTATACTCACTCTTGTTGATTGTCCTTTTACTGTATTCCACCAGGAATCTGGAGGCCGGAAGAGGAGGAAGAGAAAGAAACGATGGCACTACGGCAACTCGTTATTGTGCGGCCCTCTCTCCGTGGGAAGCAAGCTCCAACAAGTGTTCAGGTGCGTGTAGATGATCAAGCAGCAATTGGGCCGTGGGTTACTACCCTGGCTGCACGCCTTGGGTATCCTGTGGTCGATACCTTTGGCTCTCCACTTACCTATCGCTTGCGCTCGATATCTGGAGATCAGAGGTTACCTACAACTGGTCGATTTGTGGATGCACATTTCCCCTCTGGTAGCCGTTTCATCCTTGAACCAGAGCATCCGAACACGATGGCGATGCGAGGGCGAGGAAGGGAAAGAAAACGTGCCAACCAGATACCCATTACGGCGACGCGTTTTTCTCGGCGATCTCTGATCAGCGTTCTGGCCGCTTTCAGTTTTTTGGGGTTGGGTTCTGGCGTAACGACTGCATTTGCACAACGTCTCCTCATTCAACCACCAAAGGCGACCACGCCAATCGCTGTGCGTACGTTCTTTAGTCAGCACCAGCAGCAAGTGAGAACACTCACCTGGTCTCCTGACGGGCGTATGGTGGCATCAGGAGGCAACGATGGGATGGCTTTTGTATGGGATGTGGATGGAACTGTTCTTTACAAGCATCAGTTTCCTGCGCATGTGCGTGCTCTTGCCTGGTCGCCTGATGGTGCGCAACTTCTAGCTGCCACTGCCACTACTGTTTCCTTTTTCAATGCGCAAACAGGCGCGCTACTCGCTGAAAACGGAGCACAACATACGGCTTCGATTACCTCTCTCGGATGGGCGCAGGGGACTATCCCACTTGCGCTCTCTGCAGGAACGGACAAAACAGCCATCGTGTGGAGTGCGCAGTCGCATCAACCACTCATGATCTTCCGTGGGCATACCTCAGCTATAGAGACGCTTGCGGTTCTGGCAACGACGGTGGCGACCGCATCTGATGGAGGGGTTGCACGTGTGTGGAGTGCGCTCAGTGGACAGGAAATCCATGGCTACTACTCTCAGAGCCAGCATCCATTGCGAACGGCTGCATTTTCCTTACAAGGGAGGCTAGCTATTGGAGGCGATGATGGAGTGGTCTTTCTGTGGGGTGATGGACGAATTTGTCAGCGCCAGGTGCCAGATGTCTTTGGCATACATTGCCTTGATGGAGCCATCCATCTGCAGGGACACACGCAACCTGTACGGGCTCTCGCCTTTTCCCCTGATGGGACACGGCTTGCAACGAGTGGGGATGATAAACAACTCATCATTTGGTCCATGCAGACATTGAAACCGTTGCTGATACAACGGCAACACGATGTGCCTGTTGCTCTTTCATGGTCACCTTCTGGCCTGCTTCTCGCGGGAGCGCTCGGCCAACACGTCACTCTTTGGCATATTCAGGTGTAGGGGGAAGGAATAGTATGAACAAATTCGATACGTGCCTGTTGAGAAAGGAGGCCTCATCTATCACGTGCCTTTCTCATTATGATGCATTGTTTACCTTGTTATATGGTTGCTAGAAAGGAAACGATCATAATGACTGATTCTACACATACAATACCTGTGCTAGAGATGACTGATACCCATGATGCCCCACACGAAAAGTCACACGATGAGTGGGATGCGGAAGGTTCACAGGAGTATCAACCCATTATCGGCATTCCCATTCCTGTCAAGCAAGGTAATCAAGGGCCGTTGTTCGTGGCGGATGCGCTTGGTGCATGGGCTGTCGAGCGCATGGGGGCGAGGATTTTTCTGATCCCACTGTGGCCTTTTCCAACACACAAGCATATCTACCAATCCCTCTGGTCGCTGATGCAGTCTATGGACGGTTTGTTGCTGCCAGCAGGTATTCAGGGAACAGACTGGTACTCCTCCTGGAAAGAACGCGAGCAGGAGCCAGGGCCTGATAGTTGGCCGATCGCGTGGGAGATTGCGCTTGCACAACTGGCTACGTACATGGGTATGCCTGTTCTCGCCATCGCCGATGGCGCAGAAAAATGGAATAATGCGTTGGGAGGGAAACGAGGAGAAGCGCCAAGAGACCTGGAGCAGGCGGCTACAATCACGCCAGATACCTGGGACCGTCATATGATCCGCGTTCGAGCACAGAGTACGCTTGCGACTGCTCTCCAACCAGCCATTCGTTCGCAGGATGGTGAGCAGAAGCCCTGGGAACTGGCCTTTATGCCGCAGCAGGGCGTAGAGAGATTGGCACCAGGACTCCGACCTTGTGCGCAGTCCGAAGACGGGGCTGTTGTCGCTTTTGAGCGAAGGGATGGAGCCTTTGGTCTAGGTATTATTGGACGACTTGATTGGGGGTTAGATCAGGCGTATGGAACGACCCTTTTTGAGGCCTTTCTCCATGCCTGCCAGTCCTTTGACCGTATCAGACAGCAACAGCATGGCTGGGAATCTGCTCGCGATACGATTTGTGCCACTGTGTATGATCTCGTGACACAGAATCAGCCACTTCTACCTGTATCTCATCAGGCTGCCCCGCGAGATAAACGCCCGCGATCTCATACCCTTTCAACGCCTCTACCAGCGTTGCATGGATCAGGAGGGCATGAACGTGTTCGGCAGAGGTCACATCAACCAACAAAGGAAGAATTGAACAAGATCAGGCGCCAGCGAATGAAAGTAGCTTCGCGGTGACATATGTTTCTCGTTTTTATCGCGGTCTCACTCATTATTACTGGTATGTCCTAAGTAGAAGGAGACGATCAATGTCTACCTATCTGAGCACGTATAGAGATCTCCCTTTGCCATTTCGAGAAAAAAAGAAGCGTAGCGAGACATCTGCTGCACGCCAAGCTTGTGTGCCACAACCAAAACGAGAAGGATGTGAAAGTTCTCCTTCTCGGCCTGCGTTTCAGGTGACCAGATTCATTGCAACACATCCTGTTGTTCTGCTTCTCGGGGTTACACCAGGCATGGTTGCCAGCTTTGTCATTCTGTTTTCAGGTGCACCTGTTTGCCAGCCGCTCCCGCTCCCTGCTTTCCCCTTCCCATCCTCTGTATTTCCCATTGGCCTGGCTGGCGCGGGAGGAGGAGCTGGAATCCTCCTGTGGATCACGTTGAAGTTCATCCTCAAGTATCGACCAAAGAGACGACCTGCTCAAAAGAAGAATACCCTTAAGACAATGGCCTTCTTCGCAACGGGTGAGAGAATTGCACTCCCACCTGAACCTCCATCCCGACAGACCGGTGAACTGCTTTCCTTACAGCGAGATCGATGGATCTCCTCTGAGTGGAATAGCGCGCATCAAAGGCAGACGGAGCATTTAGAGGTGCTCCATGTGCGGCAACGATTACGGACACTGCGATCGTACTACGCAGACGATTTGTCACATGATGATGGCCAGAAAAAGTTCTATCAGATCAAGAAATTGCACGGAAGAATCATCTTTCAAAGAAGAACAGATGCCTTTGTAGGTAAAGGCAACGAAGCGTTATGATATGTGCTCTTGAGCTCAAGAACGAGAAAATGAGGGTATGGCACTTTGGCAGAACCAAGGGAAGCGCCAGACGTTGTGAAACTGCCAGTTCTGTGTAGGCGTGAATGCCTCTCAAGGACTGAAGCGTTTTCTGGTGATAGTGACAGAAGAAGGAAGGCAACGCGGATGATACTAGCTGATTTTTCTCTTTCAAAAAGCACACAATTATTGTGTCAACAGAAGAAGAGGCATCACATTGTTCCAAGAATTGGCCAGATGCTTTTTCAGTATGCAAAAGGCTCTCTACGCTTATGTGGATACGGAGCATTTATCCTCATGAGCTTGTTTTCTGCCTCGTTCTATCCTGTTGCTAAACCGGCGCTTGATCGCGTTGATACTGCTTGGTTTCTTGTTGCTCAAATGGTATGGCTTGTTCCGCCTGCAATCTTTCTCCTCATCTGGTCACGTTGGAGGATCAGTTGGCGATCACTTCTATGGGGATGTGGATTGGGAAGTTGCATGGCTATCGCATTGCTGTTTCTGACGCTGGCAATGGTATACACAAGTATCACGGAAATAGCAATGTTTTCTACTATGAATGGCATTATTGTTATCCTTATCTCATGGTTTCTCTTTCGGCGCCGCATATCTTTTTTGACATGGCTCGCCTGTTTGTGTTCTGTTCTAGGAATTGTCGTATTGTTGTCCGTTTCAGATATGCATTGGATGGGTGATGCTCTTGCCTTTATGGGAGGACTACTTCTCACTGGATATTCTTTTCTCATTGAGAAGTTGTGCCTTCGACCAAAACAACAACATGTGTTCTCACTGTGTGCCGTTTTAGGGATTGAGTGGCTCACGATGGCTGTAGAGGTGTTCATCTATGCACTTATTTTTGGCAATTGGCACTCTGTTCACTTTGTGGTGCCACAGGATGTTGCAACTTTTGTGTACGTTGGCATCGCAACAACTCTTTTGCCAATGGCGACGATGATGGTGATGCGACGGTATGTCAATGGGGTGCTTTTGACCTTTCTTGGTATGCTAGAGCCAGTTGAGGGTGCTTTTTTCGCCTTTTTCTTTGCTCATGAACGTTTCCTTCTCCTTGTGTATGTTGGAGGCGCATTGATGATGGGAAGCCTGGCGTTGCAAGCATTATCTGGCTGGAAGAACACTCCTCACGCGGTGCGAATAGTGCCTTTCTCCCATAAGAAAGTGAATGATACAAGAAAGGACCTTTTGAGACCACATTGGCCTCAAGGGAGGCATGCACGTGCTCTTCTTGCACATCTGTGGTTGGCTCCAGAAGGAGTTGATCTTCGAACGCTCCAATGCTTGACTGGTATCCCTTGTGGATGTGTGCATCGATTTCTGGGAGTCTTGCAAAAGCGGGGATTGGTGATTTCTTATCAGGATAGCCGAGCGATAAAATACTATATGATTCATCCATCGTGGCACGTTTCTTCTCATTTGATGGCAAAATTCATCCCGTAGAAAGTGATGCCTTTTCTTGATGGTTGTATGACTGTAACACAAGCTTTGACTTATATCAGTGGAAAAATAGTATATTTTCTGAAATATATGATGGTATGGGATTATAGATTATTGAGTTTATATTGGAAAACATTCATTTAGAAGAACCGTTGTTCATACGCTGCTTAATCGTTCCGTTTCTGCGGATGCGGCCTCGGCATAAGATCCGACCCAATAAACTGGGTGTGGCCACATATGCACATGAGGCCAGCCAGGCCTGTCATTCTGAGTGAGTTGAGTACAAAGGGGATATCAGTAGTTGATATATACAATCGTGCACCACATTTTGCACAATGATTCTCGGTATCGTAAATATCCTGTGTGCCAGAATGATTGTTCATACCAGTGGCCCTCCATTTTCTCGTTATTATTTTCTCTCCTTAATGAGTAGGTTTGCCCAGATGAGTTTCAACAATTGAAAGAAGGGTTTGGGTCCGAAACGGTTTGACGAGGTAATCTTTTGCTCCAGCGAGACGACCTTTGAGCCTATCAGCTACACCATCGCGCCGGGTAAGCATGATGATTACGGCCTGGCCCATTTGGGGTTTGTTTTTGAGTCGGCGGGCGACTTCGTACCCATCCATTTGTGGAAGTTCTATGTCCAAAATAATCAGGTTGGGGATGCAAGTATCAGATTCTGCAAGCCACCTCATTGCTGCTACGCCGTCAGGAAAGCTCTTTACTTCATATCCTTCACGACCAAGGCAGGTTTCTAGGATTTTTCTGATGGTGGCCGAGTCATCAATGACCATTATCCATGGATTTTGAGCTATAGCTACCTGTTGAGTACTAGTAATGATGGGAGCAGCAGTATGCCATGTTGTGTTTGCCTCAGCCCAATTTACTACGCTAGTCGTGGCAAGGCTAGCAGTATTGTTCAAGTGTATTTTTCTCATCGCGCTTCTCCATTTGCTGAATGTCGTAGGTGTGTGAGAGAAAGAATGGGCTTGGAAATCTTTTCATAGAATGTTCCTTCTGCTTTTTAGCACCCTCGTCTTCTTGCACCATTCTTTAGCGATATCGTGATTATATGGAGCGTGTCCCATTGTGTGATAAGCCAGTAGGTTCATTGAAAGCATCTTGCACTGTTCTGTGCTACTTCTAATAATAGCAATCCGTCCTCTTATGAAACTCCTTCTCCTCGTACAAAATATGTCACTTCGATTCCTACGAAACTCCTTTTTTCTTTTTGTTCACAACTAGTTCTTGAGTGGAGGAGTTTTTGGCTCGAAGATTTTCTCTCTATTGACAAAGAAGAGGCTCCTTTTGCAGATTTTTCATAACAACATGTGTTTATTCACAAAAGGAGCCTGTGCTATGATATCTGCATTTCACATCTTTAACCAGCTTGCCGTTGCAACTCTCCTCGGTCATGTTCTTCTCCTACAGGGCTACATCACGTTTTTTTGCTTCTCTCAATTGGTTTGCTGTCGAGTAGTGGCAAGCTCAACGCCATGCGCGTGGCACTGATGGGATGTCCATCCGTGCCACGCGCATGGCGTTTCTGGTGCGCCTCCTTGAAGGGACTTCTATAAATGAATTAGGTTCGATCTTTTTGGTTTGACAACGTTATGCGCTGGGAAAAGCACTATGGATGCGATGCATCAATTCAAGCTCAAAATTCTGGCGATTTTATGCATTGGAAGCGATGACATTATGTTCATTCTCTAGAGAGATGGATCGGTTGCGATAGCTGGAAGAGTGTTGGTATCTAGCTCATACGTGTCGACAAGCCAACCGGTGCCACCCATTGGGGCGTTGGCGCCCTGCGTCTGTGGAGAGATTCGTACTAATACCACTGCCATGTGATTCAGAATCGGCTGACCCGTTGCCGGATCGACTTGAATACGTTCTACGCGCTTCCCGCTGGCAGGATCGATCTTTGATTGAAGCAGCTCGAATGCAACGTTTATCCAGGCAAACTTGTGCTGCTGCCCCTGGACCTCTACGATTTGGAATTGGACGAGGGATGGCTGTGCATTCACAACCTGCTGAATGATTTTTCCCGCATGTACCTTGTCATAGAGCGCATTATTAATCATACGCACATCATTGTGAATGAAGCGGACCTGACCACCAGGGGTGAGCAGGAACATTGCTCCAGTGAGTGTTCCACTATGGTTTGTTGGAGTCCCAATGTTGCGGTAGTCATAGCTCATCTCCCTATCTGTAAAGGTACTACCTGTTCGTATCGCTTCAAAGGCATCCCCTAATGTGAGACCGGCTTGCGTCCATCCAATCTGGTCCAGCAGTTGTGTGGAAGGAATATTTCCTGCAGGCGAACTATCTGATCCTTGCATTCCTTGCCCTTGACGAGTGGGCGCCGTTGTTGCTTGTGGAGATGATTGAGTGGCCGGTGTCTGTGTTTTTGCGGGCGGCCCTTGTGTAGGCTTGGATGTCGTTACATGAGATGTTCCTATCGTCCCAGGTGTGTGTGTGCTATGAATTTGTGTTGTATTTGGCGAAGTTGCTGACTGAGCAAAAACGATCAAGCTTGCGCCAACAATAGTAATGAGCACAACGCTCCCAATAAGAAGAAATTTGAGTAGTTGAAACGATCCCCAACGTTTTGTTCCTGTTAAAGTGGCTATTGGTGGTGGAGTTCCTATCGGCCCCTGGCCTTGAGCATTCATAGTGGCTATCGTTGGCATGGCAGCAGAATTCTGAAACGGTAAGACGAAAGGGGAGCTCTGATCCATCTGGTCTTCTTGCTCATCAATAAGAGGAATATGGAGATCAAGATCATCTTCCTGGGTATAAAACAATGATTGATTATTTTCTGGTTGTACCGACTTCCCTCCATGAAGAGGAGGTTGGGAACCCGACATCGATGGTACTTGAGGCGTGAAGACTGTCTGATCCTGCGACTCTTCTGATGGTTTGTTTTGCATTGCATGACCTTCCTTTTGCATGAAGTATCTCAATTAAGATTTTCAATAGACCTATGGCTCTACAAGGTGATAAAGCTATATTCGCGATCTTTCTCGCTCGACAATAAGTTTAATCAGCTCATGGGAGGAGTGGAAGGGCAGGCGAAGCGTAGAGGAGAGGCAGCGTGGAGTAGGATGGGGAGAAGTAGGTTCGTTATCGTTCCCTACCAGCCTGGTCATCATTGCATGTGATACAACTGGGCAAGTGATTACCCGCTTGGTCTGTACCCGTTCTTGTGAGATGATTAGTAGCATGAAATCAGCATGCAGTGACCTTCAATTCAAGTTAGGTGCCGTGCACGCGGAGGTGCATAGGCAAGAGGCTTCGGGATCAAACCATCCTGGCAAACCGCTCATTGCAATGAGCTGATGCCATATCTAGATGAACTACCTGCTATATATATTAACTGGAATTAAAGTATTTATGGAGAAGATGGAATCCCACTTGGTTTGATCAAGCTAAGCGCAAAATTTTGCCCTAGGAAGCCTACTAAGAAGCCCAGAAATAACCTCCCCAGAAGAGAGATTGAAGGAAGGGGCTTGTGTATGTGCAACGATAGGGCAGTTGCCTTCTACCTTATTGCTGTGTCAGCTTGGTTAGCTCTGTTTCTACATAGGTAAAATCGTTTTGAGACATTCGCGTTAACATTGTCCAATGATGTTTTATGGCTTCTTCTTTACTACCCAGACTAGACTGGTGTATTTCCCAGGTGTGTTCAATATTGCCATATACTCCTCGTTGTATTATCACGCCGCTATTATCCAAAGCAAATTGAAAAGTATAAATACCTATCCTTTCTTTGTTTGGCTGTTCATTTTTTAGCGCATGGGATCTATAGGTATCAAAGATTTGTATTGTTGGCCAGGTATCATATCCACTCACAGGTGCCTCCTATTTGTCAGATATTATCTGTTGCTCTGCTGGTACTGTAGTGATTGGTATGTCAATGTGAAGTATCTTCCTCGAATCCTCTGGCTTTATTTTTTTATTCATGTCCCGCTCACTCATTAGGGTTTTTGACCAAAAACTGAGTAAAATTCGTAGGTCGTATGATGGTGTTCCCATTCCTCTGGTAAGAGTGCAACGACCTGGTCAAAAAGCTCTGGTTTTATCCCTAATTTATCGACATACACGCCTTTAAAGGATTTGAATACTTCAAAAATATCGATACCTAAAAGATCTCCAGGTCGGCCAGCCCATGCCCCTAGAGGTACCTGGATTTTTTCCATGTGGACATTGATTAAACCATGATTGGTAAGAAGAGCATCGATGGTTGGCATGATCGAAAGGTCAAAGCCATGTGTCGTCATCCCTTCATCCCACCACGCTTGTAATTGCTTTGTGGCTGGACCTGTGTTGTGGTAGACATTGCCCGTTTCTAACAACTCGATCCATCCATCTGATTGGGTCACACGAATCAATTCTTGCAGAATGGCTGGCCATTGATAAGTTGGAATTCCCCCAACGAGGAGCCGTTGGTGCACGTAATAAAAGCTACTATCAACGTAAGGCAAACCTTTGAGAATATCGCTTTTGCTAAAATGGCATTGCGGTGGAAATTGAATATGTGGTGCAGGAGTATCAGTATCGATGCCGTAGATATGTGCCTGTGGAAACTCTTGTGCCATTTCGGCTATCCATCTTCCGGTTCCGCTTCCAACATCCAGGATACTGTGTGTCCTGGTTGGATCGATAGGTGCTTTGTAGTTGCCCCCTAGGAGTAACTTGAGCCCGAAGTGCTGAAAATCGAGACGGTGAGTTTCCTGGGTATCTTTAGGTAAGAGATATGGAACGTCTCTTCGATGTATCCGACCTTCAATCGTGACAACCGGACTCCGAGGTACGAGCTGTGTTGATCGTGTTTTGCGTTTCCTATGAAAAAGATGGAGGAGAATCCCCATTGTTTACATCCTACCTTTCATCATCAAAATGGCTCATGTACAGACTTTATAGAAAATAAATGTTCTGCAGCTGTATTTACATGAGGTCTGATTTTAATCTGTTTTTCATGAATAACCCTATCAAATTTTTCATACCTGTTGGTTGTTGTAAATTTTTTGTCTTATCGGGACTCTGGTCCAACGCTTCCGCGACTATTGTGATGCTTGTGTCGCCAATAACCTCTCGCAAATCTGTATGCAGCTGACCGATACGCGCAGTTTTTGCAATCAAAAATTGATATTGGAAGACGCCTTAAGCCAGCCTACTGGGGCCGTTCTGACTAGTTGCGGTTATATGCTACTTCTAATAGTAGCAAGTTGCTCTCCTGTGAAACTCCTGCAGCGTGCACAAAATATGCCATTTTGACTCCTACGAACCTCTTTTTTTCATAAGTTTCTTCTGTGGTTGAGCGACAAAGTAAACACAGTAGATGTTGGACACGAGTTAACGTAGTAGAAGCATATTTTTATCACTTTTTCTATTGAATTATGGAGAAGGAATTATATCTGCATAAGAAAAAGCATGATAGGAGTGTAATCTGCTAAAGTCGCTAGTGTTGACTGCAGTGCAGGTTATTAACGAGTATGAATGCGGATGCAAAGACCAATATGATCGGAAAGGTACTGATATTCACCGCTAGATAGAGAGAATCTTTCCTGAAAAAGTAGTTCTTTGTGGCCAATATGTAACGGACTTTGTGAAAAAGCAAAGATATAATCAATACGGTGTGGAATTTGACCAGGAAAGAGAAACTCTTTATGATAGGTCGGACTTTCATCATATTCAAAAAGATCCGTAGCCTGGGAAATAGCGATGAATTTTTGATAAAGATCGCTACATTTGGGAATGTTAAAATCACCAGAAACTATAATAAGTTGCCCACTTTCTTTTTGAGTAAAGAGGTTCAGAAGATCCGTGAGAGCGGCGATATCATGTTCATGTGCGCTATAGTATCTACTACTTGCTGACCAATCGGCGTCACCATTGGCTACTAAATGAACATTACAGATGGTCAACAAATTTTCAGTGTATGTAGATACGAGCACTCCTTTTTTTTTCAAGGATCTTTTTAGTTGATTGATCCACTTTTTTTTTCTCGGTTCAGCTACTGGAGGAAAGTTAACAAATTCAACTGCCGTAAGAGGAAATCGTGAGAAGGTGACTAAACCAGCTTTTGGGCCGAATATTCCATGCTTATAGGCAGCATAAGGATAGGAACAAAGCGATTTTTTGAACACACGAAGCGAATCATAGGACCATACTTCTTGGAGATTGATCATATCAGGCGAAAGTTGCTCCAAGCTCTGACCGATGAGGCTATGTTTCTCCCTTACTAATAATGATGGAAAAACCACACCATGTGTATTGAAACTTGCAAGTGAGAACGTAAAATTATTTGTATCTGTCATTCCTTGCCTCTAAGACTTTTTGCTTTCTCTAAAGTGTATCATAAGACAATAAAATAGGATATCACAGGTGTTTAACTTTTTAATAATGCAAGAGAAGCAAGCAATCGAGAGTCATGATCCATATCTCTCGATTGCCTGTGAAAGTGACCTACAGATAAGTTTTTTCGAGCATCACTATGTACTGTTTGAGCTTTAGCTGTAACTCATCACGTGTGAATTTGGAAACAGCCATTACTTCTTGCTCAAACGGTTGCTCAATAAATACATCAGAGGAGATCTTTTGGTTTGAAGTTTGAAGGATGAGTGTTGAGGTCATCAAATCCGGCACATTGATTACTCGATGTGGGATAGTATGTTGGAAACTGTAGGAACAGCCAGCACAGATCATGGCATCGTAAACGCAGATCAGTTTTGTTTTGGCGACAAATTTCATGATAGAGTCGGAGCCAATGCTGTAGTGGTACATTTCGTCCCCGTCTTTATCCTGTATATAGGACTGAAATTGGAAGGCTCCAGTCAAGACGGATGAGCTAAAGTTCCAGGCGTGATTATGGATTGTTTCTACGATTGGGTGCGAATGTTGAGGCCACCAGATGTGTAATCGCAGTTTGTATTCGGGGTGTGAGGATTTAATGAGCACAATGCGATCGAAACCATTGCGATGAGGATATGACATCGAGGCGACGCGGCGGAGCTGTTCTTCGTCTGTTATGAGCGATTTTAGCATCGATAGGATCATTTCGCGTGTGCCAATATACTGTATGAGCGCTTTTGATTCCATGGCAGCTGATGGCTGGGCTAATGCATTACATAAATATGCGTCGACTGTAGCAATAGTTGAAAACATACAACCTCCTTGTGGTGAAAGGACTGATGAATACACAGATCAATAGGTGTCATTTTTTCAGTGATTCTTCTTGGCGAAACCAACAGTGACTACATGGAGAGCGTTGAGTATATGTTTTTTCTACAGAGTCAGCATCCTTTGATGGACCGATAGAAATGAGATGCTTTTCCGAGGTCAGGCATTGCCCTGTTTTGAGATCAAATTGCCATCCGTGCATCTTACATGTGAGAATACCTTGCTCCAGATCAAATGACCCATAACGAGAAAGGTCTGCTCCTGCATGGGGGCAGATGCGCTGTATACGATAGCCGTGTTGTTCAAACGTACTGATGGCTTCAGCTTTGTGTTGGTAATAGTTCTCTGCGTAGCGTAAACGTTCTTCTGAAAGGCACTTAAAAAAGGTATAGATGTATTCATTGTAGGTGCCTTTACGTTGTGCTATAAAACGAAACGATAAGAAAAGTGCGTTAACCCAATCTTCTTGGCGGGTCGCGATACATTGTTCCACTAATGATCGATGAATACGAAAATAGTATTTCCAATCTATTTCCCGATTCCAGGCATATACCTGACGAGAGAGGGTATCGATCACTATAGCTTCGTCACCACAATCCAGCACAATACGCCCGCCAATACCATAACAAAGGTAATCTGCCTGTGCTAGCAGAGGTTCAAACCATTCTTTTAGCGCAGCAACAATGGAAATTTGCTGACATGAATGCGCTGCCAGATTAGCTTTAATCCGTGATAATTGACGACGTTGATATGCTTCCAGATACGCTTTTTTGTGATGGAAGATGGATTCACGTATGCCTAATTCTGGATAAGGATGTTTGATGGTTACCGTTCCTTGCTCAAACATGAGACAACTTTCGGGGATAATCAAATGACCATTTTTGTAGCCATGTTCTTTCATGTAATCTAGGAACACAACTTGATCAGGAAAGGTATTGGTAGAATCGCAATCAAAATCATTGTACTGGAACAGTGATGGATCTAAAAAACAAGCTGGGCCTGAGGAAGGAAAAACATGGGCTGCCTTGACCTGTTTGATATAGTACAAGGCACGTGCCATTTCATTTTCACGCTTTTTGCCTCCTAACGTTCGCATCATCTGTTCTGGATAGTCATAAACCATTGGGTACCAAATTGCTCCCGAGAATTGAAGGAAATGTGCAGACACTGGTCGTCCATCTTCCAAAAGAGGTGTGAGATCCAGTGGTCGAGCATCATTTTGATTGAAAATGCGCGTCTTACCATCATCTACTACGAGCGCGCAATCTCCAAGAGGCCCATCTGAAGGGCTGACTGTGGCGAGTGTCATTACTTTCAATCGATTCAAATTGAGCCATTGTCCGCTGGTTGTTTGGCGAAACCGAGTGAACCCAATGTTGCGCAAAGCACGTTCCAGTAGAGGTAAAGGATAATCTGGGAGTAAAACAGTTGCTCCTGACCAGACATACTGTTTTAAGTATGTCTGATCAAAGTGATCTTGATGCAGATGTGAAATATATAGATACGTTGGTTTGCATCCAACTTTTGTTCGCATAAGCATCTCATTGTCAGGAAAAGGAAACCACGAAGAAAAGTAAGCAGGAGTATACCAAGGATCACAGAGGATTGATCCAAATTGCGTCTCAATAAAAAGGCCTGCATGACCGAGATAGGTAATTTTCATGAGTGATCTTCCTCCTAAAAGAGTGTATGTATTTCTCGTTGAGAAGCATGCGAGAAATGCATAATCTGTCCATAGAGATGAGCACGTTCTTCTCTGTTTGGGACCTCTTGAAGAAAAGTGTTTTCAAGTCGATTCATTGCTTCACGTAATGCATATGGTGAGCTAGATCTCACTGCTTCTAGCAATAAAAGAGATGCTTGAGCAGGATCTTTTAAGGTCAGTAACTCTGGCTCTAGCCAGTGATCAGTTGGTTTCCATCGCCATTCTAGCGCAAAAAGGAGCCTGGCAAGCATGATTGCTCCACGAGATACAACCAATTGTGATGATGTCTTATAACCGCGTTGTAGTGCTTTACATGCTTTACCAATCGCGACAGTTGTGCTTACGGCCGCATAGCGAATGCGCAATGTGCGAAATGATGCATCCATCTCAGCAACAGCGGTGCATAAATCTCTTATTAAGCCATCCTGAGCATCGTACAGCACGGATGCATGCTCATAGGGCCAATGCTCTGTATCCAGAGGTGAGACAACTTTCTGCTTTAGGGCAGACAGTGTGGTATATCGAATATCATAACGCAATTTGTGTGTGACCGGATCATGGTATTGCTCAATGCGGGGAACAAGATTATGCAATGTTTCTGTTACTACCACTTCTAGATCATCATCAGAATCGCTATCATCATGACCTTGGCTTTTTGAACCCACAAGGAGAATACCCAGGACGTTCTCATTCTTTTGCAATGAGTGAATAAATTGTGCCGTTTCTGGAAATAAATGGGTCATTGATTGTTCCTTTCCTGGTGGTAGAACCCAATCTGAGAAAGTATATCCATGACTTGTTGTACCTTTGCATAATGTAGGATAACCAGAACTCGAAAAATTTGATGCCTAAAGAAAGTATCCCCGTGAAGATGATGTCAGCTTATAAAAAAGTTTCTTTGTACATTAATTCAATAATATCAATTTAACCTCCTGTCAGACTCCTGTATTGAACGATTTGATTGTCATATGTACTCCTACCAGCCTCCTTTCCTCACGAAATGGTAGGTATTATCCGCAAGGAACTTTTGAGGCATCGGAGTGCTCTTATCCACATGCAACATGGTTACTGGCTGGTTTTCTCTCCCTTTGAAACATATATTATGGCTATTTTTGGCATAGAAATGCTACAATACGCGTAGAAAAGGGGGCTACTTGTTATCATGGAATTAGTGAATGTCTTCGATTACGAATCTCTGGCCCAAACATCTCTAGATGCTGGAACTTGGGCGTATTTTGCCGGCGGGGCAGATGATGAGATAACATTGCGAGCGAATCGTCGCGCTTTTGAACAGGTTCAACTACGGCCACGTGTGCTTGTTGATGTCAGTTGTATTACTATGAACACACGTGTGTTAGGAATCCCTGTTGAAATGCCCATACTTGTTGCTCCCATAGGTTTTCAAGGGTTGGCACATCCAGATGGTGAATGCGCAACAGCCTCTGCCTCTACGAAGACGATCATGATCGTCAGCACGTTCTCATCTCGTACTTTAGAGGAGATTGCACAAGTCGCTACAGGTCCTCTTTGGTTTCAACTTACTGCCCCTAATCGCCTGTGGACAGAGCGGCTTGTCCAACGTGCTGCTGCTGCTGGTTATCGTGCTCTTGTTATCACTGTAGACGCACCGCGCTCTGGTAGGAAAGAAGCCGCACAACGTCTCGATTTTCATCTACCTGCCTACAAAGCAAACTTTGGCGACGAGCCCATGGGAAATGGCTTTACTTCACTTCCGACCTGGAGTTCACTTGCCTGGCTTCGTTCTCTTACATCTCTTCCTATTGTGCTTAAAGGTATTCTGACTGCTGAAGATGCATTGCTCGCCCTTGATCATGGTATGGATGGAATTATTGTTTCTAATCATGGTGGTCGCCAACTTGATGGTGTTCCAGCCACGCTTGAAGTGCTTCCTGAAATTATCGAAGCGGTGAACGGGCGCTGTGAGATTTATATGGATAGTGGTATCCGGCGAGGCACAGATGTTCTCAAGGCATTAGCTTTGGGGGCACAGGCCGTTCTTGTCGGCCGCCCGATTATCTGGGGGTTAGCAGTGAATGGAGCAGATGGTGTTGCCAATGTGCTGGATATGGTTCGTACTGAATTTGAGCAAGCAATGGCTCTCGTCGGTTGCTCTACACTGACCACTATAAACCCTTCTTTCGTGAGAAGAATGGTCTTTAACGGATACCTTAATGGTTACCATAGATCATGAACGAAAAATTTCGGCCAGTCCTTTTATATACTGTTCTTGAGGCCATTTTATGTGCATTTGTTTGTAGATATTGTATGTTTCATTATATCGTAAATGAGAGCCAAGAACGTGTGCCGAATTTGCTGCTAATTCTACATACTTGCCACTCTGGTGCATGTCACCAAATAAGAGGGAAGCTCTTGCCTGGTCAATCGATAATTCTACCCGATCAGGTATTGTTGTCATTGGTACAGAGGCATCGATCTTTGTCAGAATATCCCAGGCTTTTCCTGCTTGCTTAAGATTGAGATACACAACGACTTCAAACCCTTGCGGAAGTTTGAAGTGAGTATATGTGAAATGAGGGTCCTCTTGAGGTTTCTCTGGGAAGATGGTATAGGCGATTTCCAATGCATGTTTGGCTTCATATTCTTGTTCAAGTTCACTGTGAGCCTCCGCCAGACCAGTGTAGAGGCGTCCTCGAAGTAGTGGTGACACCGAAGAGCTAGAGCTATATTGTATTGCTTCCTGGTATGTTTCTAGTATTTGTTCGGGGCATTTTCTCAGATAGCGATTGATGTAACGGTAGACAAGAGCTTTACGGATGAGCGAAGCCACCTGCAAATTCGTATCTTCAGCTATAAGGGCAGATTGTTGTGCCTGTTCGGTATGTATTAATGCTACGCCATAATCTTGTTCTTGCAATGCAAGCATACATGCAAGCTGGTGGGCTTTGGATGCCAGGCTTGCTGCTTGTTGTTGAGATCCAGTGCGTTGTCGAGTTAATAGTGCCAACTGAGAAATATGGCCTGGTAAAACGCGTCGTACTTCTGAAAGTTGCCCATCAAAGTACAGACGCCAAAAGGCTGGAAGAGAGGCAGAGCAGATTGAGAGTATTTCCTCATCGTGTAATGCTGTCCCTGAGTGTATGATACCGAGCAGGTCGGAAGTGACGAGAAGACTTGCTCCAACAGTTGCCATTATTTTGCTTGCTTCACGTCTATTTATTGGCCCGTTTGTGCGGGAAAGAGCTGTGATCTGCTCAAGGGGGGTGCCTCCCGCACTTGACAATTGTCCAGGCACATGCATGCGCTCACGCTGAATTTGCTTAGCCTGTAAGTATTCTCGCACATCACTTGTGCGCTGGTCTGGTTTGTGGGGCTTCCCATCTTCATCTGGTCCCAACTCTGCAAGAGCAACAAGAAATTGATGGTAATATTCTTCAGCTTCTTGGTAGCGTTCCTGTTCACCTAGTAATTCGAGAAGTGGGCGCAATGCGTCTTCGTCTGTTCTATATTGCTGCCAATATGTACGTAGCAAGAGCAATGCCTCGGCTTTGCCTGCGTCAGCGTGTCGCGCTATATAGAGACGCCAGAGAGCATGGACACATTGGCGATACGAGCCATTGAGCATCGCTTGCCGTTCTTTGATCCAGGCAGCATAGGTTTCTTCGGCTAAAAAAGGACCACGTTTCGCCAGAGCAAAGGCCCTTTCCCAGAAAGGAAGACTATCATCGCCAAAACGATCCATACGTGCCGCTTGTTCTACATTCCAGATCAATGCATCAATATCAACCCACAACCTGGGATAAGTGGGTAGCGAGTACATGCTACTACTATCTTTTCTTCCAGTAATAGATGGTAAGAGCGGAATACCATCAGGTGGGTTCAAGATCTTGCGAAATGCTGATGTGATATTGTGGAAGCGGTGAGCGGCAACACTGTGCATTTGCTCTGGCCAGAACTGTTCCATGATCCAGTCACGATGTGCCTGTCGTCCTGGTTGACAGAGCAGCAATTTGAATAGTGAGAGTGCTTGCGAAGCATCTTTTCCGCATAGATCTTCCTCAGAAAGAGGAATAGAGTGACCTGTTTCAGGATCGACCCACTCGATCTTAAATGGCCCACAGAGCCAAACGCGAACAGATGGGAAGTGAGATGGCTTAATATCAATAGAAGCATTCATTATATAACTATTTCCTTGCTATCTATTTGCCTTATTCTTTACATTATTGCGTTGTTTGTATGCACAGTACAATTCCTGCTTCATAGCATTTAATTATCTGATCAAATAGTATGGTATGATCGCTGAGTATATATTATACTACTCTTGATATCATTTCGAGTTAGATATGTCAGGATTAGAAACGATAGATCTTTTCCGTAGATGAAAGCAGTATAGTCAACAGAGATACATATATATGAGCTAGTACTCCTTTCTTTGCAGAAGATGATCAATCGTATGGAGTAATATTTCAATCGTTTGCATGTGTTCTGGTTGGATATGGGACGCCAAACTGGACACCGTTTCCTGATAGAGACGAATGGCCGCAATTCCTCGTTGTTCGATAGAAAGAGGGGAAGAGGATACTCCTGCTGCTTGCATATAGTACTGTGTCCAGGCTGATTGAAGCCCTATTGTTTCTTGAACTTGCTGAAGATAGTGATTCCCTCTTGCAAGAATCCCACCTTGCACACCAACAGCTTCCATCACTGCTGGAAGAATATGCAGGCAGATGCGTTCGACAAGCATTGTCGTGTCGCCTCTGTGGATGGCTCCCAGCGTTCTGAGAATAACTTCGGATAACTCGGCGAGCAGTCTACTCGCATACGCATCTGCATCTGCCTGAAGAGAGCTCCATGTCCAGTGAGAGATTTCTTGCTGAAATGCATGAAAAACTTCCTCTTTATCAAGCAGAATATGAGCATCCCGTATGGTCGATAATCGAAAGATAGCCTCTTGTGGAATACGTAGCCACTCTTTGTAAATAGAAAGCGGACGACTCGAAAGGTTGAGGAGATAGCTATCATACCAGATGAATTGTTTCTGTTGGTGTCGTTCTGAAGTCTCTCTCGTAATTCTTACGATGTCAATATCACTATAAGGTGGGTTGGCGTTTCCACGCGCATAGCTTCCATGGAGAATGATGGCTGTCACTGTTTCATTGTCGATATCAGCAACAAGCTTTTGCAAGAAGGTATCGGATAAATGTGTTGATGAAGAAGTCATTGTTGTACCCTTCATAGTAGAAATAAGGACTTTCTATGAATTATATATTATATAAAGATGTAACATGCCTCTGAATAGATAAGGATAATTTTTCTTATCGCATTCATCTTCTTGTTTTCCATTACGAGGAAGAGCATTCAAGAGATTGGTGCTGAATTTAAACGTGTGGAGGTAATGTGAGTTTAAAACGCGTCTTGTTTATCGGTTTGGGTGAGCTCGGATCTCACATTTTTGACTTGCTTGTTCGAATTCCTGGACGGCATTCGTTCCTTGTGGGAGGAAGAAACCTTGGATATCTTCAGCAGCGAACGAATCTCTCGCTCTTTTCCGCTTTGCAGCTCGGATGTGAACCAAATGTTGCTTGTGTGGCTCTCGATCTAGAGCATGTAGAGCAAACAGCAGAAACCATTGCGGTTTTTCAACCAAATATCATTGTATGTGCTGCAACTCTTCAGAAAAAAGAGGTATTTCAGGATCTTCCCTCTCCTTTGGCAAAGCGCTTGCTGTCAGCCCAACTTGGTCCTCGGCTTCCCTGGCATCTCTCTTTGATCTATAAACTTATGCAAGCGGTAAAAATGTCCGGTCAGACAATCCATGTACTGAATGCAATTTATCCAGATGTCGTGAATCCTATCCTTGCAAAAGTTGACCTAGCCCCAACCACAGGGATTGGAGATCTGGCAAATAATGTCCCAGCTCTCAGGCAAGCAGTTGCGGGCATACTTAATGTGCCACGAGAACAGGTGGATGTTCGCCTGATTATGTCTCGGTATGTCAGTTATTGGATGTCGCGTCACCCTCTCAAAGATGCTCCTCTCTCTTTCTCTGTATTCATCAATGGAGTCGACCAAACCTCTGAGATTGACCGAGCAAAAGTGTTCCAACAGCTTCCATCAACGCTCAAGCGGACTGGCGGTGGTGTTGGGAATATCATGACCGCAACGTCAGCAGCGGTCGTGTTCGATGGGGTCGTCAACGATACTGGTGTTATTACCCATGTTCCCGGTCCTAATGGGTTGCCTGGCGGATATCCTGCCCGCGTAGATGCGCAGGGAGTAGAAGTCGTTCTACCTGAGAAGATCCCATTACAAACCGCCATCCACATCAACGAATCCGGACTTGTACTCGATGGTATTGAACGTATAGATGAGGATGGGGCGGTTTTATTTGCGGAACAAGAAATGTCTGTATTCCGGGAAGTTTTGGGATATGACTGCAGGAAGATGCCACTATGCGAAGTAGATGATTGGGCTAAGGAATTGCAAACCAAATATCATATGCTGGTTCGTTTATAAAAGGTGAAAATATACAATCTGGGTGTAAGGTAGACTGAGAGCGAGGTACTGTTACCAATCCTTTTCTCTCAGTCGCCTTCCGAACCGGCACCGTTTAGTGTAGCTGTACCATCATCGCGAGTTGCACTGTTAATTGTTTTACAAAGCTTCAACCAGTTAGATGATCGCTACGGGCAAGAAGTAAGAAAGAATATTTTATCTAACTCGGTAACTCATCTGCTACTACCAGGGTCAGGGTTAGAAGAAACGGAGTATTACAGTCAACGTATTGGGAATAGTACAATAAAAAAAGAGTCGACAAGTACCACTGGCTATAGTGTAGGGCTGTTCTCCGATCCACAAAACATAACACATACCCAGGACGAAACGGGTCGATGTTTGCTCATGTCGGATGAAATACGGACGAGATGCCAGAAGACACCATACTCATGATCAATTCTTCACGTTCACCAATGCTATTATAGATGACTCCTTATTACCTCAATCGTAAAATGGTGCGCTTGACGGAGATTTCATATCAACTACCCATAAATAGGACACTCCAACCTGATCAATATGTTCCTATGGACACAGGAACGCCAATAGAGGGTCTGGCGTCTCCAAAATATATAACCAGAGATCATGTAACATCCTCGGACCACCCAGAAATAGTTCCAGAAAGCACACAGCATAAACCCTTTGATTCCTTCTTCCTCGACGATTAGAAAACATCAAAATTTCGGGGACTGGACAACAAGTATTTTGAATGTGTTTCCTATTGGAAAAACCTAGCGTTTAGCGATGGGCCAACGAATTCCTATGTATTCGAAGTATTGTTCTGTCTCGGTAAAATGGAGGCAGAAATCTTCACATGTTGGATAGTTTAAGGCATGATAGTGGTCAATGCTGTTCTGCAAATCGTTCCAAAGGTCTTTATCCCCACGGATATCAGGTTTGCCAACCATGTTAAATTGCAGGCGTTTTCCACTCTGCAAATCATGCAAATAATAAAAAGCTATTGACTGATTTTTTCGCCCAATGCGATAGGCGTACATTTGTGGAAACCTGAGCCATACAAAGAATTTGAAGTGTTCATTGGTAAGAAGATCAGGATGGAAATACTCATAGTCCCAGGTCTCTTCTATGATTGGGAAAATAGGTTCTCGCGGATACAATGACCGATCCAGGCGATGATCCACCCCTTCGCCTCCGTGCAAGCGCATAAATTCACCCTGGAGGTTATCGAGTATTTTTCCATAAACCTCACCCGTGTCCATATCCCGGCAGATGATGAGCATCATACTTACGTACCACGTTTTGACATTGACTACTAACAAGCCACCAGGTGCTAGCTGATCAATCCATGCGAAAGGTACAAATGGATAACTCCCAGTTGCAATGATGCGATCATAGGGAGCATTGGGTGCGTAGCCTTCACGACCATCGCCAACGAGTATTGTCATGCCATCGCCGCCGCTTGCACATATGCGTTGAGTGGCCCTGTACACTAGATCCTCGTCAATATCAATAGTCGTTACCAGAGCAGGATCACTGGTAAGTTCAGCGAGCAAAACTGCATTCCAACCTGTCCCGGTTCCGATTTCCAGCACCTTTTGACCAGGTTGGACATGTAGTTCTTCTAACATGGCAGCCATGACCGATGGTTTGGATGAGGATGAAGAGGCATGACCATCAGCAGCAATTTGTGTCACTACTGGCTCATCTCTATAAACTGCCTCAAGCCATTCTGTTTCATTCATCTGTGGCGATAGCTGGACCCATTGGGGCGTCTGTCCTTTGGCTGGTCGTGGCAGATAAAAAGTATCAATAAATACATGCCTGGGTATACGCGCAAATGCTTCAAGAACATTTTGGTTGACGCTATATTTAGACAACTCTTTTTGTAACTTTGTGCGATATTGTTCTATAGAATAATCCTCATTGGATCTATCTGGTATCATATATGGCCTCCCTAGAGAGGAAGAGGCACGTATATGATCTCTTCCTCTCTACTCTCTATTCACAGCTTACTACTTAGTTTTTTCGATGGTCGCCACGCTTCCCGTGATGCCAGCCATACGTATGGCGATATCCGGTAGGGCGACCACGATCACCGCGTCGTCCACCATCGTCTTCGTTAATGGGTCCTTCTTCTTCAAACTCTTCACCTTCCTCTATATCATCGGCATCATCAACCAGATATTCATCGTCATCTTCCCAAGGATTATAGCCAGCATTTTCGCCGCCTCCATCATCCCCTTCACCCCACCGCGCCCTTTGTTTCCCCCTCCTCCATGGCCACTATTTCCCCCTCGGCCGCCACTGCTTCCTCCACCACCACCACGCCGCCGACCAAAAAGATTTGTTGGTAATTCCAGCGCTCTACCTGATACAACGATTTGTTCTATAGATTGTGCCATACCAAGACTCCTTTCCGTAATTATTGAGCAAGGTCATTGTTTTGGATATGCCTCACAGCTAATACTCCTTTGGTACTACTAAGATATTTGTCATCACCGTCTGCCTGATGTCGCAGTTTAAGTTCCTACTGTCTCGTCTAATGTGGGATGAGTGCTGTATGCGCATATAAAAGTTGAAAGGGAAAAGCATGCAGCAATACATTTTTCTTATTTATCCTGGTCTGCTATGTGTGTGTACGTAAAATCACAAAGCAAATAATGAGTGTGCGCTATCTGGTTAAAAGCATCCAAAAGTTTCTGTGTTATTGATTCAGGTATGGCGACCCCAGCAAAGAGGCAATCAATAAAGTTAGGATTAACCAGTGTCTTAAAGTACAAGTCCTGCTTTGTGATATTCATGGCTACGCACATTGAATAGAATCTCAGCTTGCTTGGCTTGGCCAATTCTGTACTCATATGGTGTCCTTTCTAGGAGAAATAGGGCCAAAGGTGGCTTGAAAAGAATACCTCCACAGCATTTGTGTTTTCTCCCTTATTCGCTCTGCCTATTTTTGCCCACAAACAAGATCAATTCTCAGGTTGTGTGAAAGTGTTCCCATTCTAGAAGCAAGTCGGCCCACGACGTATCAAGCGATTGCGCAGGCGTCTTAGTTTTCTCTATGCTATTTCCACAAACTATCCTGACACAACACATCATGGGCTATTTCATGTAATCCCGCATGTTCAAGTGCAGATATGTGATCTGCCAGGCGTTCCATACGGATCGTAATGGATGTATGATTTGCAACGATGGCAGGGTCATATAATGCTCTTTGCGTTGCCTCTGCTTCTAAATCGATCTGCAATTTGACCTTTGCGACCTCGCTCATATTAGGCCTGCTTTCTGATTTGAATGAGAGAATGAGGCATGAATCATTTCTATCACTCCTACATCACTCCTTTTGCTTCTATACTTATCTATGACATAGGATACATGAAATATAATGTGTTGAAAATATGGTTTGAATAGTGCGATGGTGTAACCATCGGTGTCTCTTGCTAAGAGAATCGTGTTCGCATATACTATCTTCAGCAATGAATATGGAACCACTTCATATGAAGGGGCGAATAAGTATGTGTGCTGTCCAACCATCACGAAGAGAGCAAGGGCTTAGTGCATTTGACGCTGGTCCAGACGGGCTTCTGCGTCCTGGACAAGTTATTCGGCATTTTCGCCAGACCAGGCTCAAAGCAGATGGAATGCCCTGGACACAACGCGATTTAGCCCAGGTCTTAGGCAAACAAGAGTTAGCCATAAGAGAAATGGAGCTTCGAGATAGTGGGTTGAATGATATTATTCGTCGGCGTTTTCTCGCTGAATTGTTTGCTATTCCGCCAAGTCTCTTAGGATTAGCGACGGTGCCAGAAATAGAGAACCCAGGCGCAGTTATTTCGATCTGGTGGGTAAAGCTCGGATTTCCCGCATTTGACGCTGGTCCAGACGGGTTTCCGCGTCCTGGGCAAGTCATCCGACATTTTCGCCAGATGAGAGTCAAGGCAGATGGAAAGCCCTGGACGCAACGCGATTTAGCTCAGGTCTTAGGCAAACAAGAACTTGCTATGAGAGATATGGAATTAAGGGATACAGGTTTGAATGACATTCCACGCAGAAGGTTTCTTGCTCATCTTTTCGACATTCCCCTCTTCTTCTGGGGTTAGCCGCACTCTCGCATCCGTCAAGCAAAATTTCTCAAAGTACGTCTGCACCAAAGCCTCTGATCGTTTCAGACCGGATCGATCTTGAGGAGGTTCGAGCCAGGCTGACGGATTTTTGGATACAGAATGATGGAGCCTCTCAGGATGTATTTCATACACTTGATATGACATTGAAGCGATTATATGAATGCTATCCTACCACAGCATCCTCTGAGCGTTTAGAGGTTGTAACCGCTCTGTGCGAATTACACATTCATGCAGCCAATCTTTTACGAGACAGGGGGAAATTCAGCAAATCACTTGAACATTTGAATAAAACAAAAGATCTTCATGTACTTCTGAATGATGATGAGCTCAAAGCCGACGTGCTCTATAGACGCGGAGGGCTGTACCTGGAAAAAGGAGAGATTTCTCTGGCTTTGGATGACTACCATACAGCCGAGCAGAAGCTGGACAATGTCTCTGCACCGCTCCAGGCTGCTGTTTTGCTCGAAACAGCCCTCTCTGAGGCCAGGATAGCAGATTCAAAGCAGCAATGTACGGCTGTTCTGAAAAAACTTGATCAGGCTGGTCGTATTATTAGAGTCGAACGGACTGAAGTAGGAAGAGAAAAGAAGCCCTATCTCAAGGTTGACTTAGCACGTTATCATCTGGATCGAGCCGCAACGTTGATTGCTCTTGGGAATCCTGATGAGGCACAGCAGGAACTCACGCTGCTTTCTTTTTCTCAACTCAACGGCAGGCGCTCTGTGTACCACTTGATCTTGCAAGCTCAGGCTTGCTTCGGTCTGAAAGAGTATTCGCAAGCAGCGATGCTGGTAGAAGAAGCGTTGCCTCTCGCCCGTACAATGCGCTCGCGTGTAAATTTGGAACGCATCAAGACGCTCTATAAGCAGCTTCAAGACACCCCCTTTCGAAATAATCCAGAAGTTGGGCGCCTTGGCTATCTGCTTTTTCATACGTGAGAACAAAAGCGCTGATATCACCGTACGGATTCACTGTTGTCTGTTCTTTTTAAGAAATGTCGTAAAGGAGTTTTACTTGCAATTACAGATATCCTCTACTACGCCAATCGACTTGCAAATGCATACCACATATAGTGATGGACGCTGGTCAGCAGAGCAACTTTTTGAGTACCTCGCACAAGAACGTTTTGGCCTGGTCGCGGTGACAGATCACGATCGCGTGGATACGGTAGAACGCATCCAACACCTGGGGGTTCAAAAACAGGTGCCAGTTCTCGCAGCTGTAGAGATAAGTGCCCAGTTTCATGGAAAGATGGCTGATGTCCTCTGTTTTGGTTTTGACCCTCATGATCAGGCGCTTCGCACCATTGCTGATGATGTTCGACAACGCCAGAAAGACAACGCAGAGCGGGTGTATGAAGAGTTACAGAGCCGAGGCTACCGATTTCCACATCCTCAAGATCTGCGTGTGGCAGGTGACTGTGGCAAATTGTTGATCAAGCAGGGTATGGTCCCCGATTGGCCGAGCGCCTTGACGTTGTTGACCGATGCAGGATATTGTGAAATGAAGGCGGATATAGGCCAGGCCGTTGAGGCAGCACACCAGAGTGGAGGTGTCGCCTTGATTGCGCATCCAGGCCGTGGTTTGCGAGAGTCTCAGGAATTTACCGATTACACACCGGAACTGCTCGATCAAGTGCGTGCAGAAATCCCTCTCGATGGCATTGAAGTTTACTATCCCACACATTCTCCAGAACAAGTGGAAACCTATTTAGCGTATGCAATGAAGCACGACTTGCTGATCAGTGCTGGCTCAGACTCACACGGCCCTCCTGGTCGCATGCCGATCAAGTATCGCGCCGAACTCTGTCGACGCCTCCTTGAGCGTGTAGGCATCCAGGTGCAATGAGCTAGAATATGTGCCGCGAAACGGTGGGCCTGTACGGAAAAACAGGCATCATCAGTGAATATCCGAGACCAATAATAAGAAAAACTGTCCACGTAGTGAAATCTACCCGGACAGTTTTTTCATACCTAAATTCTTTCTACATGATAATGTATGGTTTGTTTTTCCAACTACACCAGTCCTTTTCTCAGAACAAGGCAGTATCAGCTAGCGCGGCAAGTGCTGACTCGGTACAATTGTGCTTCTCTTTTCCATGAGCCATAAAACGGACATTGCGTATAGATTTAATCAATCCGATATATGATCGCAATCTCTTCCATGTACTTACATACAAAACCAGAAAAAATATTTCGAAAGATTTTAACGTATTAAATCCCTTTTGGTTGCGTCGAAAGCAGCATATTCAATACGTTTATTTCAAACTTCTCTTTTTATGCTTATTTTCTTGTGTTAATCAGGATGGAGATGTACATAGCAGTATTTCTTCTTAAATAGCACTTGCATCCCTGGAAGTATGGTATAATCTTTTGCAATTGGATAGATGCATTCCTAATTATGAAAAGTGATGAGAGGTGAAAGCTGATGGATGATTGGAATAGAGAGGGGCTGATTGACTTAAAGGAAATATGGCTTAGACAGGAGCAGGAGATATGTGCTGATACACGCTGTTCTTTCTGTGGAAAGCGTAGAGATCAAGTGAACCGACTAACCGCAGGGCCAGGCAAAGTCTACGTGTGTGACGAATGTGTTGATCTCTATCGAGAGCATTTCGAACACATGGGTGGGTCATTCAACCCAAAAGAGAAACTTTCGCATCTCTGTCCATCGTGTGGCACACACGCTCCTATGAGCCATAAGTATTGCTACAATTGTGGAATACAATTTGAGCCGCAAGCAGATTCATAAAGAGAGACTTTGCCAGTTTGCTATCCCGTTTGTTTCGTTGCATTGAAGAGAGCGCAACAATGATCAGAGCAAGGTGATAAGTAAAGTTTCAAAGATCATGAGTATTCTTATGAGTATCATTTGTGGAGGATAGGCGATGCATAATGATTTCATGTGCAAGGCTAGAAAACTGCTGATATCTCACGCATAGGAAAGATATATATCATTTCATACGCTTTGCTCCTCGTAAATGATAGCTATCCCGTCCATGTTGTTTTTGTGGAACATTAGTCATCGCCATAGTGTTTCTTATAGAAATGTGTAGTACCCAATTGTAAGGGGAAATGGTTATAGGTTATTTTTCATCTATCAAAAGGCAAAACGATGGATTATGAACGCCTCGAAGTTGATCTACAACACAGTCCGGCCATCAAACTGTTAAGAGCGGATAATGCCGCACTTATTCTTCGCTTTTTTCATCAAGAATTTAAGCGAGAACCTCATGTTTCTCTGCATTGGTCAGCATTCGTGGAGCATCTAGAGGATGAGTTAGAAAGAATACATCTCACCGCTCCAGGTCGTTATCCTCGTTCTGCACAAGCGTATGTAAGTGATTGGGCAGATCAACAATTTATTAGGATCATAGCGCCTGTTCCCGGGAGGAGCGAGAAGCCGACGGTTGAATTGACTGCTGATGCAGAACGTGCTATCGGGTGGCTTGATGAGATGCATGCTCAGCCTTTTGTCGGCACTGAGTCCCGTTTTTTGCTGGTGGTGCAAATGCTTCAGGATATTGTGCACAAGAGTACGGAAGATCCTCAAGAAAGACTCGCGCAACTGGAGCAGCAACGTGATGAATTGCAACGTCAGATTGAAGACATCCGTGCTACTGGGAAGGTTGATGATCGATATACCTCGACGCAAGTTCGTGAGCGTTTTTTTGAGGCGACGGCACTTGCGCGTCAACTTCTTCGTGATTTTCACCTCGTTGAAGACCGCTTCCGTGAGATTGCCCATTCTATTCAGGAAAGGCAGTTACAGCCAGACATTCGCAAGGGGTCTCTCATCGAATATGTCCTTGATGCTGATTCCGAGCTAAAGCTTTCCGACCAGGGGAGGAGCTTCTATGCTTTTTGGGATTTTCTGATGGCCCCTTCTCAGCAAGATATATTCTATACGTTGTTAGATAATCTCCGTCATATTCCTGAGCTTCAGCCTGTTGCTCGTGCAGATGATATTCTTCGACGCTTGCCAGCTTACCTGATTAATGCCGGTGAACAAGTAGTGCAATCAAACTCTCGGCTTGCTGAACAACTGCGCCGTATTCTTGATGAGCAGGCACGTGCTGAGAGTCGTCGTGTTCGTGAATTGACCACAGAGATTAAGTTCCTGGCTCGCCAGATTGGGGATTCCCTGTCAAACGAGGAGGGATTTCTTGAACTAGAAGGGCCTCCGTTTGTTTCACTCATCATGGAAAGAGGTTTATGGGAACCGAGCGAGACCATACCGGTTGAGATGCAACCGGAAGCAGGTGATGATGATCTGACTGAGGTTGATTTTATTCGCCTCCACACACAATTTTATGTCGATGAGGCCGTATTATGCGAACGAATCGAGAGCATATTAGCGCTTCGTCCAGAAGTGACGCTTGCCCACCTCCTTGAACAGTTCCCTTTAGACAAGGGGCTTTCTGAACTTCTGGCATATTGCTCTATCGCCGCAAAAAGTACCTCTCATAGGATTGATAGCACACAAAAAGATGTTGTTCCACTTTTTTCATCTTCAGATGGAATTGAATCCCCGAAGGTAGTTGTTCTTCCGAGAGTTCTTTATCGAAGGAATAGCGATGAAAAGTAATACAGTTGTGGCTTATGCACCTGTGATTATCAAGTTGCTTCAGGGGCCACTCTTTAGCGATGAGCCAAATTCATGGAATCTTCTGCTTCATTATGTCGAGCAGATACAAGCATACTTTGCCCAAATCGGCTTGGAAGTTCAATTACATGAAGAAGATGGATTTGCTTATCTGCACCAGCCCACCATTGAGGACGATGATGGACATTCCTATGTGCTTCCTCGACTGACACGCAGAGATCGTTTGAACTATCATACGACGTTACTATGTGTTTTATTACGTGAGCAACTGGATCAATTCGAGTCGAGTAACCTTGATAGTGGCTCTTGTCTCCTGACTAGGAAACAACTCTACGACCTCCTATTCCCATTCTTGCCTGAACGCTCCAATCAGCTGGTTATGTATAAAAAAATGGATGCGACTATCTCAACTGTTATTGAGCTTGGTTTCTTAAAACGTATAACATCACAGACAGACAGCGAATATTTTGAGATCCGACGCCTTGTGAAGGCACGCGTGAATGCAGAGCGGTTACTTGAAATAAAGGAGAAGTTGCAGCGATATGGAACCCCTCTCTCTGAAACCACAGATGCTTGATATTGGAACATCTATGACTGGATTTCGCTTAATGCAGTTAGAAGTCTATAACTGGGGAACGTTCAATCAACGAGTGTGGAAGATGTCACCTGGTGGTGGAACTGCATTACTCACAGGAGCAAACGCATCTGGAAAGTCTACGCTCGTTGATGCCTTACTTACGTTGCTTGTGCCATATAATCGACGCACGTATAATCAGGCATCTGGGACCGAGAAACATCGAGAGCGTGATGAGAGAACCTATATTCTGGGAGCCTGGAGTAAGCAGAAAGACAGTGGGAGCAGCCAGGCTCGCCCCGAATATCTTCGGGATAAAACATCCTACTCTGTTCTACTTGCAGTTTTTCATAATGACCAGTCTAGGCGTGATGTGACTCTGGCTCAGGTCTTACGTGTTCAGGATGATGGCATCTCCAAATTTTTCGTCGTTGCGCCACTGGCTTTGACAATTGTCGAACACTTTCGCTTGACTGGGACGCTAACAGAATTGCGTAAGCAACTTCGTGCATCTGGTGCTGAAGTATACAACGAATTCGCAGCCTATAGTCGGCAAATCCGTCATCTGATGAATGTGCGTTCAGAGAAGGCGTTTGATCTCTTCAATCAGATCGTCTCTATGAAGGAAATTGGGGGTCTCAACACCTTCGTTCGAGATCATATGCTAGAAAAGACAGATATCCAGCATCGTATTGCCCAATTGCATGCCAACTTTGAGAACTTAACACGTTCACATGACGCCATTCTTCTGGCGCAGAAGCAGTTGGACATTCTTCGTCCACTATGCGATGAAGCGAACAAATATGTTGAACTACAGATCCGTATTAGCGAAGCGCAGCGCTGTATTGATTTGGTGCCCTTTTATATCATTAAGAGCAAATTGAATCTTTTAGAAGGAGCTCTTGCCACAGCAGAGCTAAAACGAGAGGATCTCCAAGATCAGTTGAGCGGTGTGAGTGAGAGACTCAAGGATTTGAAGCAACAGGAGATAGATTTGCATGTTGCTCTGAGCAATAATCAGATTGGGCAACAAATTGCGCGTCTTAACTTACAACTCAATCATCGGCTTTCTGAACAGAGGAGCAAGGAGAAAGAAACTCATCGATATAATGCATTGGCAGAATCGTTAGGATTAGCTGGCTATCGGGATAAAACGACGTTTTATGCAACAATTCAGCAAGCAAAATCTTTTCTCGATCAGATGAATGCAGAGTTAGAGGAATTCAAAGATGAGCGTGATACTGTTATGCAACAGCTCACAACCACAAAGGGAATAAGCGAGTCTCTTTATGATGAAATCACGTCTCTCAGAGAGCGTAAAAGTCAAATCCCGAATTTGGATATCGCTATTCGTCGCCAGTTGGCGATCGATTTACACATTGTAGAAGATGAACTGCCATTTATTGGTGAACTTCTCCGCGTCCGCGAGAATGAGCAACTCTGGGAAGCAGCAACTGAACGTCTGCTTCATCATTTTGCATTGCAGGTGCTGGTACCAGAACAGTGGTATCATCAGGTAAGTCGCTTTGTTGAGAAAACGCATCTGGGCAGACGTTTCGTTTATCACCGTGTTGCTGTTGGCCAACGTACACCTCGTAATACCAATTTACCCTATCATAATATGCTGTATAATAAGCTCGAAATCAAAGCTGGTACGGCTTTTAGCGATTGGCTTGCTGCGGAGATTATTGACCGCTATGATTATCTTTGTTGCGAAACACTTGAAGAGTTTCAGCAAGCACGACGTGCATTGACCGTCAAGGGACAAATCAAGCATAGCGCTGTTTTGCATGAGAAGGATGACCGCCAGCAACTTGGAGATCGTACCTTTTATGTACTTGGATGGAATAATAAAGAGAAGTTAGTCGTTCTGGAAAAGCAGCTTGCGAAGCAAAAGGAGGACTTTAGCCGTTTACAAGCGGCCGTTGCGAATCTGGAAAAACATCAGAAACAGGGCCAAGGAAAGCAACAGGGTTTACAGCGATTCCTGGAATTTGAGCACTTTACTACGATTGATTGGCGAACAGAGGAGCAGGCTGTGCTTGCTTTACAAGCACAAATACAGGATCTGGAAAAGAATTCGAGTCTGGCTGAGCTTCGTCGACAACTAAAAGGCGTCGAGGAAGAACTTAGTAGTGGTCAAGAAAACTATAATCATCTTAATGGCTCGATTGCGACCTTCCAGCACGATATCGAGACGTATACAAATCAACAAGAACAATGCCATAAAACGTACAAGAAGCTGGGATCAGAAAGAGCCGCGCAACTGGCCCATCTTGAAAAAGAGCATGGGAGCAAAGAACTTACTCTTGAGACAGTTGATAAAGAGGAAAGTGTTCTTACCATGTTCTATACACGACGTATCAATTCACTGCAGGGCACTTTGAATCCCTTAGGACCACAGATGGTTCTTCGTATGCAAGAACTGAGAGGGACGAGCGCAAAGATAGCGCAAGAAGTTGATACCTCTCTAGAAGCTATTGACCAATATAAGCAATATTATGAACAGATCAAACGGGAAGATCTGCCCCGCCACTCAAAACGTTTTAAAGAACTCCTCAATGACAACGTTATCATTGATATCAACTCATTTAAAGCTGGCTTAGAGCAGCAAGAGAAAGAAATTGAAGAGAGTATAGAGAAGTTGAACCGCTCTCTGGGTAGAATTGACTACACTCCATTAACGTATATTCAATTGTGCTGTGAGCGAACTCATGATCAGCAGGTGCGGGATTTTAAAATGGAATTGCGAGCCTGTCTCCCTGATGTTTCCCAGCAACGTACTCCAGAAGCAAATGAGGTAAGCTTTCAGCGTATTCATGCTTTGCTCCAGCGCTTTCAGCAGGAAGAACGGTGGACAACAAAAGTGACGGATGTCCGGAATTGGCTGGACTTTTCCGCAGAAGAACTTTACCGTGAAGATGGAAAGCGCAAGAACTACTATTCGGACTCATCTGGGAAATCTGGTGGGCAGAAGACAAAGCTAGCATATACTATTCTCGCTTCAGCAATAGCGTATCAATATGGCCTTGATCAAGAAGAGGGACATGAACGTACCTTTCGATTTGTGGTCGTTGATGAGGCATTTAGTAAATCAGATGAAATGAATGCTCGCTATGCGATGGAACTTTTTAAACAGCTTGAGTTGCAACTGCTTGTCGTGACTCCACTTGATAAGATTCATGTCATTGAGCCCTACATCTCTGCGTGTCATTATGTGGTCAATACGGAAGAAGAGAATGACTCAAAGGTGTATAACCTCTCAATTGAACAGTATTATCAGCAGAAACGGGAGATAGAGATGGGAGTGATGATTAGTGATTACGCCGATTGAGATAAGACGAAAAGGGGAGCGATACTATCTCCACTTTTTACAAAGCTGGTTGAAGGAAGAGGCGTTTGTACCCTATGCATTTCCCGTTGGTACACCGCCTGCAGATTTCGTCGCGTTCCGTGGTGCCGTAGAGGCACTCTATCGTCATTCGAAAGAGCAGCGTGGGTATGGCTATACTATCGTGTCGCAATTTAAGCGTATGCAGCAGCATGGAAATCAGAATTTGCCGGTTCGCATTCTCATTGAGACTCCGCAAGATCTTCTCGGGTTGATCGAGAAAGAGGAGGAGTTTGAGCACTTTCAGCAAGATGTCGCATTGATTCGCACACACATGCCGCAACTTAACGAGTGGCTGATGCATCACCCGCAACGTATCATTAATCACCATCTTGATTGGCTTGCTTTACTCAAGATTTGCGCCTACTTTTTAGAGCACCCACGACCAAATATGTATATTCGTGAACTTCCCATTGCTGTCCATACAAAGTTTATCGAGCAGCATGTCGGTATCGTGCAGGAACTCTTGAAGGTTCTTCTTCCAGAGACTTCAATACGATTAGATGCACCAACATTTGAACAGCGTTTTGGTCTGCGCGAAGATGAATCCCTTATTCGCATACGGTTTCTTGATAATCAGATCATGGCTCGATATGCTCTCCCTGTCACGGATATCAGTCTCCCGATTTCGCAGCTCGCTCAGATTGAGTTGCAGGAACAGGTGTGTATTGTAACTGAAAACAAGATGACGTTTTTGACATTGCCAGCACTTCATCAGACCTTCGCTATTTTTGGGAGTGGTTTTATGGTCAATAATTTGTCGAGTCTTTCTTGGCTTGCTACCTGTCCTATCCTCTACTGGGGGACCTGGATGCTCACGGTTTTCAGATCCTCTCTCAGCTTCGTGCAGCATTTCCTCGTGTAATTTCTATGATGATGGACAAAGCAACGCTCTCTACATTTTCAGAGTTTTGGGTCACGGGTACACCTTTATCTGTGCAACGCTTACCCCATCTCACTGATGAGGAGCACGACCTCTTTATTTATCTCATGAAGGAAAATATTCGGCTAGAGCAGGAACGCATTAGTTATGTCTATGCCATCAGATATATAAGAGAGAGATATCTGAGTTTGAATTGCGAGGATGTGTTGTTGAACCATAACTTTACTCTTGAGTAGCCTCTCCTCTTCCATTAAACATGAACAGCTTTATTGCTATTTTCTATTTCAGGCTCTTCCGCACAAACCGTGTTCAGCAATAGGGTGGCAGTGAAAAAAATGGTCATCCGATGATGATGCAAAACTGCTCCCTCCTCTCGAAGGATCATCAAAGGCGGCAATCGAGAGGACCTCAATTGTGAATATTGTCAGATACTACCGCAAATCATGTAGACTTTCAGATACTTCAAGCGTCCTAGGATGATATGGGCCATACACCCGTGTACGGATTGCAAGAGCTCGTTGATAAAGGTCAGTCGCTTTTTTAAGATTCCGTTGCCATTCATAGAGACGAGCCAACCCAAACAATGTGGTGGCAAGGTCTGTATGGTGCTCAGTCAATGTTTGTTCCTGGATCGCTAACGCTTGGAGAAATAAAGGCTCCGCCTCTCTATGTTTGCCTTGCTCCTGATAAAGAAGCGCTAGGCTGGTAATACCTCTTGCGGTTTCCAGATGGTGAGTACCCAGGTTCTGTTCCCAGTTCGCAATGACTCGCTTTATCAGTAGTTCCGCTTCTCTATACTTTCCCTGTTCCCGGTAGAGCTCTGCCAATTCATAAAGTGTTTCAATCGTATCAAGGTGTTCTTCCCCCAGGTGCTTTTTGCGTATCGTGAGTCCCTGGAGAAATAAAGATTCCGCCTTAGCATGCTCTCCCTGTTCCCGGTAAAGAATTGCTAGGCTCGTGATACCACGTGCTGTATCGGGGTGATCCACTCCTAAATGGTGTTCCCAGATAGCGATGGCTCGCTTTATCAATGGCTCAGCTTCTTTATACTTTCCCTGGCAACGATAGAGTTCTGTTACATTATTCAGTCCCATAGCCGTAGTAGGATGATCCGCTCCTAGGTGGTGCTCCCAAATAGAAATCGCTCGTTTTATTAGTGGTTCTGCTTTCTCATACTTTCCTTGTAACAGATAAAGGTTCGCCAGATTATTCAGCAGTTTGGCAGTATGAGGATGATTAGCTCCCAAGAGTTGTTCCCGAATGGTCAATGCTCGCTGATACAATGGTTCGGCCAGTCCATACTTCCCCTGGTTCCAATAGAGAATCGCCAAGTTATTTAGGCTTCTTGCTGCGTCAGCGTGATTGATTCCTAAGTACCTCTCACAAATTGAGATTGCTTGCTTGTAGAGTGGTTCTGCCCTCTCATATTTCCCCTGCTGAGTATAAAGAACAGCTAGATTGTTTAAATTGCTCACTATATCAGAGTAGTGTGGTTCGAACTGCTGCTCGCGAATCGCGAGTGCGCGTTGATACAGCGTTTCGGCAAGGATATACGAGGCGTGGTCACGAAGAAAGGTTCCTGCCCTATCAAGCAAATCTGCCGCCTCCGGAAATGATAAGTTATACTTTTGGATAAGTTGGTCGCAGGCCTGTACTTGCTCTAAATAACGCAGACATTGCGGCCAGGTATCAACATTGTCTTTTGGATCTTTTGGAAAAAGTGTGTTGACGGCACAGACCACTCGTTCGGCCCATTTGTGTTGCTCACCTATATTCATCCGATCCAGCTGTACCGCTTGCACGAGCCGATGCAGACTCAGTAAATGTTCTTGCGTCAATCGTTTGATCAGCGAAAATGCTAGTAATGCTTCGAGAAGCTCATTGAAAGTAAACTGATCGGCCACCGCCTGTTGGAGTATAGGGGGCCAGTGTTCCGCTGCCTTAGTAAACAACTCTTCAGGAATATGATCGGGGGAAAGATACGCACATAGTTGCAAGAGCTTAGTTGCCGCCGGATAGGCCTGCTCAATCTTCTGAAACGAGAGTTCCCAGGTGGTGACCACCGAGTCGGGATAGTGCGTAGCCTGCCTTCCTCGGCGTGCTAGTAGCTTGGCATGATGCTGCTCATAGAGCTGAAGGTACTCCCCAAAGCCACATCCGGTTTCTTCGATATAGGCTCCTGCTTGGTCTAGAGCCAGAGGGAAGCCATCGAGGGCGATCACAATATTGCTGGCCTCATTTTGCTCCTCGTCGCTTGCATCCAGGTGTTGAGCACGATGCAGCAAGAACTGCGTGCCTTCCATCAATCCCATCATTTCCACTTCAAGCGGTACGGCAAATGAACCAACAGCATGTGCACGGGTGGTGAGGAGCACACTCCCATAACCCTGTTGGGGAACGTAAGGCTGGATTACAGACAGATCATCAGCATTATCAAAAACCAGCAACCAGCGTGTTCGATAGCCCTCCAGCCAGCGCTTAATTGCCATAGCGAGCTTGTGTTGATCAGTTTCATCTTGCTCAGAAAATGTGGGGAGCAGTCGCACCAGCCCCACGAAACTGGTCATCACGGCCTCTTCACTAGATGCGTTGATCCAGAGTATATGGGTGTAGCGATTCTGTTTGCGGGCACGGTAGGCATATTCCACCGCAATCTGGGTCTTCCCAATGCCACCTAGGCCCTTGATGGCCTGCGGCTGGGTCAACTCGACCTGACACATCATGCTGCCAGGTTCCTCAGGTCTTTCTGCTGAGAGGCGTTGATCAAGGTGATCCAAGAGATCCTCACGCCCGGTAAAATGCGGATTACGCGTATAGGGCACATTCCATACACCGTTCCCCTCTTCAGGTGAAGAACACGTCTGCTTCACGTCTGATACATCTTGATCAGCGGACGGTAGCGCCGATGGGTTGTCCACGGCGACCAATCCGAGTTCTTCTGCGCTTTTGCCAAAGAGGGCACACAGTTTGATGCGAAAGTACGCGCTGGGTTGTTGGTTTCCCCGTTCCCACCGTTTCACCGTACCAACGGTAGTTCCCAGTTCATCAGCAAGATCTTTTTGACGCCAGTTGTGCAGAATACGTTCTTGTCGTATCCGATTCACCGTATCCGTAGAATGAGATACGTCCATATCTCTACTCCCATGTTTTATTTAATGATTCTGAAGCAAATTATTCTTTAAAGAGATTATACAATATAAAAAAATGCGAAGTGCCTTAGCTGTTGTATAAACGCTACCTAGACGCTACCTAGTGCATTCTCAAGAGACCATGTCCTGGATAGATAAATGAGCTTCATACGAACAACGATAATAGGCACAAATCCGCTCGGCCAACTGCGAGGCTGTGAGGAGCCCATTGGGTTCAACGACAGCACGCTTGCCATGCACCCACTTGGGTTCAATGGGATTGAGCCATGGACTCTGTTTGGGCAGAAACAACGGAAGAATGCGCACGCCCTTGCCTGTCAACTTGACCTGCTGATTGTGATCCCGAATCCAGGCGCGCACGATCTTACTGGAATGCCAGGAAGCATTATCCCAGATGAGCAGCCAGGCCGTTTTCCCCTGACGCTCCAGTTCGGTGCAGCACCACGCCAGAAACTGCGTCGTGATGTCACTCACAGGACGCCCATCTACAAAGCGCAGCGACATCTGATCCCGCATGGGAGCATCTGCTGGCCCTCGTTGCCACAGAACCCCATAACATGCCAGCGCTTTCGCATCCGGATCGGCCTTCTGCCAACTCTGTTCTCTCAAATGAACGGGAGCATCGGTCGTTTGCCAGGCATGAGCTGAGGGCAACGCAAAGCGACTCCACCACACCTCATCGAGAAAGCCGATGGCCCAGATGGCCGCCTGCTGCGTTTGGGAGGCCCAGATCAAGAGTCGGTCGCGAGCGGTTTTTTTTCCTGGTACAACGGATCGGGGCTGGTGATCCAGTGTTTCGCCCGCTTCCAGTTGATGCCTAGACGCAAGAGCGTTTGGCGCATCGTCTCGATGGAGACGGAGCGGGTCATCCAGCCGAAACGCACACATTGCTTGACGAGCAAGTCGAGTGTCCACAGGCTGGTCTCGAAGCCGAAATCGCGAGGCGGGCGATGCAACACCGCTTTGAACATCTCGGTGGTTACGTCTTCGCGCAGAACGGTCAGCAGGTGATGGGGACGGCTCGATCCAGCTTGTAGCGCTTCTCGTCCCTGTTGGTTGAAGGCGTGGATGGCATGGCGAACGGTTTGTTCGTCGCAGGAGAGCGCTTTCGCGATGCTGGGGGGCGTTTCCCCACGAGCCGAGGCGAGCAAGATCTGGCTGCGACGAAGCACAAACGCGTCGGCTGAACGTAATCCGGCAGTCAATGCCGTTCGTTCGTTTTCGGAAAGGTCTCGAACAAAAATGCGTGGTCTCATGAGATTGAGTATACCACATCCCGGATCACCTCTCTTGAGAATGCACTAGACGCTACCTAATGACCTTCCCGAGAAGGAGGAAAACTGGGTACTATCAAGACAAGGTGATCGCGTCAATCCCAAGTTGCTGCGGGAGAATATAGGATCATTGCATGATTATGTAGAGGGTAATGATCGGGTTACTTGCAGTAATGGGCTTCCTTCCGGAGTTGAGGCAAGTTCGGCCCCTCGGCAAAGTTCCTAGGCAATTTAAAGGCTTCGGGCGGAGCTCGGATATTTGTTCAATTCCTAATCACTATACTCACCCCATTGAGGAAGAAAGAAAAGGAGTTCATGAATGATGGCACTTTGCTGCCAATACAAGGGTCACGTGAGCTACACAAACCTGCCTATTCGGGTGTAACACACGCCTAAAGGGTACAGCGAGTTAGCGTGCTGAATTTACAATGGGTATCACATCCCGCATAAAAGCATCGTCGCATTTTTTGTATTGAATGTATCTGCGAAGGTACAGCAATTTGTTAAAGGAGAACATTAGCAATGAAACGTTTTATCTCGCTTATGATAAGTATAGCTCTGCTTGTTTCCATGTTTTCATATATAGGTGTTGGAACAGCTTCTGCGCATACAATTACACCTTCCATTGACATGGCCAATTGCTATAATAATCCGCAAGGTTTTACTGGCGTTTATGGTCACGACTATGATGGGAATCAGCAGGAAGTGTGCTTTGCAAATGCTGGCACTTATGAAGGGGGCAATATTCTCTACAATGTCTATGAAATTTACTCGGGGAATAATACAGGCCATATTCTCTGCGATACAATAAGTGGCATACGGGCTTATTACTTCTCAACGCGATTCCAATGGTATTCTGTTTCTGGGTGTTATACAATGGTAGGCATCACCATAAATTAATGAGTGAGGAAACTCAGGTTCGCACTATACATGTACCGTGATAGGTGTCAATAACGAGAAGTGCTTGATCTGTACGGCTGTGTCAGGTATGACTCTTGCCCGGGGAGTCCACCTGGCGCGGTCTTTATCTTGTTAGGCCCGAGATTTCACCTACTCTATTCATCAAAGGCACAAAGAGTTAGCTGAACATAGAGAAGAAGCATACTTTTCAGTAGGCATCAAACGGCCTTGGATGAAGAAAACCGTCGGATGAAATGAGAGGTATACGCACCCACCAGGAAAAGATATCCAAAAAAGTATTAGTATCTTCAGACCCAATAGCTTACTACAATTGTACTTTTTAAACTGAACAATACCCATCCCAAAAGAAAAAAAACGCTTCAAGTACCTTTCGGTGACATGTGGCACTCTGTACTTGTGAAGTACGAAACAGAGCTTTGCATGTATTAGCGCCGACGCACATGTGAGCCAGTGTCGAGCTCAAATGCGCGCTTTTTGAACAAGGAAAGAAATGGTTATTTTCTGCTTCAATGGCTTATCATTTATCTGAGCAGGCTTCTCATCTGGTGTCAAGGTAAGACGCAGCAGCCTTGATAGCAGATGAGAAGTCCGCTACACTCCCTAAGTCATTGAGTCAAAACGCGCCAGGATCGGCTCACATGTGTGTCGGCGCTGGCATTTCATATCTGAATTCCACCCACATTAGAACTCTTGATATGCAGAGATAGACGAAATGCTAAAAACAAAGTGCCACAAATGGCAAGACGAACCTCCAAGATGGCTTTTGAACAGGGATATGAAATGAACTTAATCCAGTCCAATCAGGTTACAGATTTTCTGCTGATACAGCTTCTTCAGGCTCAGAAATATGACTGTTTCTTGAACAAATTATATTTATTTTCCATCTTGATGAGACGGAATCTGAGACGAGAAGCGGTACGCACTCGTTGTTCTTTTGGCTTCGGCTACGTCGCTTTCGGTGTCCTTATCCGGTTTCCAGGTACCTTCGCTGAGCGTTGACATGCGCTCTTTAAAAGCTAGATAGACTTGATCAATCATATCTGGATTGCCGAGTTTGCCCAGTTCGACGACACAACGACGAATGGCACGAGCTGCTCTGACCACCCGTTCACCATCTTTACCAGCTCTATAGGCGAACTTCAATTTCTGGTCCCATCGAGTGTTTAATGCGTACATGGCATAGTCATAGAAAAGCTGTGCCGCTTTCGCAATATGGTGTCTGCGCTGTTCCTCATTCTGTTCAATGGAGAGATCTTCATCAAGAAAGTTTTTACCAAGTGCACTCTCATAGTTCGCCATGATCAGTACTGCATCCAGGTATCTGTCCCGATAGAGCGTGATTGGTTCTTTTACCCAGGGGCCAAATTCCTCGGGAACTTTTCTATGAGTGATTGGAGGAAGTCTCCTGGATACGCATCGATGAGATTCTGGCATGCTTCTACGACCCAGTTAGGAATAGTGCCATTGAGCTTTTCGTCCAGAACTCCCTCTTTACGTGCAATCTTGATCACGTTATACTGTTCTTCGATCTTTTCCAGGTCAATCACTCTACAAGAGGAGTGAAGCCAGTAGAAACCTGGCTCGTTACTGAAGAAATCGACGTCATCAGCGACATGATGGTCATTCTTTTCCAAATCCTTTATTGCACGATCTAAATCCTGACGAAGATACCTCTTGGCTGCGTCGAAGACTTCTCCCAGTTGGTCAGTATTCATATCTCGCCTTTTCCCACGTGCAATCACATAGGTCAACATTTTGTCTCGGTCGACCGAATTTCCCTGCCGCCATGCGATGTAGGCAAGCTGAATAAGACGGATGGCGTTCTCACCTCCACGTAATTTTACTTCCACACTAGTCCCGTCATCGGCCCGTACCCAACAGCGTATCTGTTTCAGTAGTGTCAACGTTACTGGTTTTGGTGTCTCAGAGAGTTCTCTTGATTTTTGTAAGGGGAAAAATTTCTGCGATCCCTCTGACTCCGTTGTTTTTTTCTTCTCTTCCTGTTGTGGTGGGACATCAAAGACTTGTGATTGCATGATCTGCTCGGCTTGCGTAACCGGTGTATTCTCCTCTCCATTGGTCTCCACCTTCTCTTCCGCGTGTTCAGCCTTGGGAGATCCGTTAGGCGGAGACCAGTCAGGATTTGTCATAGGTAGAGGTGTGATCGGAAGATTGGACTGTTGCCAGGGATTTGTTGGATCAAGTTGGAAGAGTGGGGGGCTGCAATCTGTCTTTTTGTTTCCCATCCTTCATGTTCGCTTTTCTGCGGCGTCACCGATCTTTCAAGTTTGTATCGAGGCTCTTGAGGGATCGTACCCTGAGAGGGCCTCATTCGGTTTGTGCTTTCCTCCTTTCCTCGCCATGATAGGAATCTCTCTCCAAGCGCGAGGAGAACCCAAATCCACCCTCCTGTGAGCAAGAAGCTGAGAAGCGGGGACAGGAGTTTGACGAGAATCGCTGCACGTACCAGAGGTGAGAATTGGAAAAGTTGACCAAGGAGTGACAGAGTTGGAATCCATATCCGGACTGTCACCAATATGGCAATGAAGAACCCAACAGTTCCTGCAATAATTAGACGTGTCTGCAAATGCTTTCTGTCTTGATGCATATATCACTCCTTTCAAATAGCTATAGAGACTTATATAAGATAGTAGTGTCATTTTGCTAGATACCTTGAAATACCTCCTTTTTGCTATTGGGCTTTTCTTGGTATTTAGACTATCTTATATCATTTTAAAGTCCACAATTACAATAAAGCGTAAAGGACATCATAGTGTAATAAAGTATACAACATTGCAGTAAATGTAATCGACGATTGAACGAGGAGATAACCTTCACTAGCTTTCCAACCTCTGATCTGAGAGTGTTATACCTCCTTTTAGATCATGCCGGGAAGTTTTTTTCCGACGACGAGGCTTTCTTTCAGGCCGATCAAATTATCCTGCTGGTGCTGGATTGCTGCACGGGAAAGGACACGACTCATATCTTGGAAGGATGCAGCAGCGATCCAGCTTGCTGTATGCAAGACGGTATTTGTCAATCCGAGGAGCTGTGGTTGCGCTCTCGCTGGGTTGCCTCCCTGTGCAAGAACAGCAGCAACACACTGTTGAAAGGTAAAGCGGTCGATAATCGAACCTGGGAGTAGATCTGTGTCACCAGCATCGGACACAAGAACGTAGCGAAGCATTTGCCGAACAATAACCTCTACGTGTTTATCATGCACTACAGCGCCAGTGCTTCTATAGACTTTTTGTATCTCTTGAATCAAATATCGTTGTGTCATGTCTTGTCCAAGAAGGTGTAAGATTTCGTGAGGATTCAACGGGCCTTCGATGAGGGGAGTGCCTATCTCTACCCGTTGCCCTTCCTTCACCGTAATTTTCCGTCTACGCGGAAGTTTGTAGACCCATTCTTCGTGTTCCTCGCTGCATGCAGATGCGAAGTGAATCTGATATTCTCCTGTCTTTATATCTGTCTGGATGGTTTTCACTGTGCCACTTCTCTCTGCCATAGGAGCGGCTTGAGCAGGGACATGAACTTCAAAGAGATCATCCACCCGAGGCAATCCTAACGTAATGTCAGATGCATTGTTGGCAATGCCACCTGAATGAAAGGTTCGCATCGTGAGTTGCGTACCAGGTTCACCGATAGCCTGGCCTGCCAGGACCCCCACGGCTGCACCTTTTCTGATGTGTTTGCCTGTGGCAAGATCGGACCCGTAACAACTTCTACATATTCCATATGGTGCCTGGCAATAGAGAGGAGAACGAACACATACATGCTCGATGCTATTGGCAAGGAGCATATCGACTAGCTTTTCATCAAGGAGCGTGCCAGCCGCAATATTTCCTGCGCGCTCTGCCAGGACTCGTCCAATGATTCTACTACGCATATTTGGTAGGCCAATACGACGACACTCTTCATTCGTGATGAGAAGGCTTTCCATTGTCTGACAATCTTCTTGGGTCACGATAACTTCCATACCGGCTTCCACCAGGCGGCGTGTCAGGTAGCCAGACATTGCCGTATTGAGACTTCTGTCCATAAACCCCTTTCGAGCGCCAGACGCTGCAATAAAAATTTCCCAGACGAGTAATCCAAGCAGGTAGTTCGAGAGGATCGGTATTGGGAGGATCTTACCAGAAGGGCTTGCCATAAGGCCGCGAATGCCGCTGAGCTGGCGTATTTGCTGAAACTTTGCCTTCGTTGCTCCAGATTTCACAATGGTCATCATTGTTCCAAATGGATCAAGGACATCTTTCAGTTTTCCGCTAATCTCTTCCGTAATCTGGGTCCAGATTTCGATGACGTGATGATACCATTCATCATAGGTGACTTCTCCTGCATGATAGCGTGTATCTATCTCTTCTACTTGTTTGCGACCCAGAGCGATCAGGTCTTCTCGTTCTGGGGGGATTTTCATATCGCTCATAGCGAAGCTTATTCCGCTCTTGGTTGCATACTGATAGCCGATCCGTTTCATTTCGTCGAGGAGATGAACGGTTGTCTCTTCCCCGCACATTGAGAGACATTCTGCAACGAGAGCCTTGAGGGCTTCTTTATTGAAGGGATAATTGCGGTAGCCGAATTGCTTAGGAAGAATTTGATTGAATATCAATCGCCCCACAGTTGTCTCAACGCGTCCGCGTGTGGGTTGTTCGGGTTCCATAGGAGGGGGTGTTGTGTATACTGATACATCACCGATGCGTACGATAATGTGCGTATGCAGATCTATATGACCTGCCGCGTGTGCAAGCAGAGCCTCGTTACTATCAGCGAACACTCGTCCAGCCTTTTTATCACTTGGGCGGTTCTCTGTGAGATAGAAGCAACCAAGGACGATCTCCTGGCTTGGAGAGATCGACGGCTCCCCTGATGCGGGATGACGTAAGTTGTGCGTCGAGAGCAGCAGACGGCGGGCTTCCTCCTGTGCTCTTTGAGAAAGCGGAACGTGTACTGCCATCTGGTCTCCATCGAAGTCCGCATTAAATGCTGAGCACACAAGCGGATGAAGTTGAATGGCTTTGCCTTCAATGAGTTTTGGTTGGAAGGCTTGAATACTTAAACGATGCAAGGTCGGTGCGCGGTTCAGGAGCACAACGCGTTCGAAGAACACCTCATCTAACACATCCCAAATCTGTTCATACCGTCGCTCCACCATGCGTTTTGCGGCTCTCGGACTAGGAGCATATTGATGATCAAGTAATTTTCCAATGAGAAATGGTTTAAAGAGTTCGCATGCCATCTCTTTTGGCAAGCCACACTCATGGAGTAGGAGTTGTGGTCCTGCTACAATTACTGAGCGGCCCGAATAATCTACACGTTTGCCTAACAAGTTCCGGCGAAATCTTCCTTGTTTCCCCTGTAATACATCTGTCAAACTCTTCAGTGGCCGTCTGCGAGAATCGGTCGTCTTTTTCTTTTTATGGGCATTATCAAAGAGCGCATGGCATGCTTCTTGGAGCAGACGGCGCTCATTATTCAAAATGATTTCCGGTGCTCCCTGTTCGAGAAAGCGCTTCAAACGATTGTTGCGGTAAAGAATACGATAGTACAGTTCGTTCAAATCAGAAGAGGCAATGCGGCCTCCATCTAAAACAAGAAGCGGCCTGAGTTCCGGTGGAAGGACAGGGATGATAGAGGTGATCATCCAATCAGGATGTTGGCCAGAAGCCAGGAAAGCATCGATATTAAGGACGGTGTATACTCGAGCCGGTGAAGAATTGACCGACCCCCAAGAAGGCGGTAGACTGAGGATATAAACACAACAATATTCTCAGGAGACCGACCATGCTTAGGAGTCAGACAGTGCTAACAATACACGATCTTTACACACAGGGGAAGAATGTACAGGAAATTGCTCAGGAGTTGGAGATCTCACGCACAACGGTACGCAAATACTTGAAACATCCCGAGGCGGTGATCCCGAAACCGCGTCCGGTGCGTCCCTCCAAGCTTGATCCATTTAAAGAACAGATCAAGAAGTGGGTCATGGAAGACCATTGCACCAATTGCGAGGTGATCTTCGAGCGGTTACAGAAGATGGGCTACACCGGCAGGATCAGTATCCTCAAGGAATACGTGCAGCCGCTGCGGGCTGCAGTGGCTGGCCACGCGCCCGTACAACGATACGAAACCAATCCAGGAGAGCAGGTTCAATTCGATTGGGGCGAGTTTGTATACGAGCATGAGGGTCAGATGCGTAAATTTTATGGATTTACGGCTATCCTTGGCTATTCACGCATGCGCTTTGTGACCTTTGTGAAGCGTTGCGACACACCCACGCTCATCCGCTGCTTAATGGAGGCATTTGAGTACTTTGGTGGCTTAACGAAGGTTGCGCTGACGGATCGCATGAAGAGCGTCCTCTTAGAAATGGAGGAGAACAAGCCGCGGTGGAATCCCCGCTTTGCCGATTTCATGGTTTCCATTGGAGTTGGCGCACGCGTCTGCAAGCCGTACACACCACAAACGAAGGGCAAAGTCGAGCGTACAGTCAGCCATGTCAAGAAGAGTTTATGGGTGGGGTCACCTTTACCGATCTGGATGATCTCAATCGCCAGGCGCATGCGTGGTGCGAGCGTATCAACTCCCGTGTGCATCGCACGACCCATGCACGGCCCGTGGATCGCCTTGCCGAAGAGAAGCTGCTGCCCTTGCCCCAAGACTTTGCTTGGGAACGCTTCGCCACCGAAGAGCGCAAAGTCACCTGGGATGGCTACGTCTCCTACGATGGCGTGCTGTATGGGCTGCCAGGGACGCTGCAACTGGCAGGCAAACAGGTCCAGGTACGTGAGCGCAAGGGCTTGCTCACCGTCTGGTCGGCTGGCACTCAGGTGTTTGCTATCGAGAAGCGACCGCGCTCGCAAGAGAGCGTGCCGCACGCGGACCAGTGGAAGACCGTCGCCTCCGTCTCAGCTACCCGCCGTGCGCCCACGCCCTTAGGCCATTTGCAGCCTGCCCCGGACGTCGAAAGCCGTCCCCTCCAGGAGTATGATCAGTATTGTGGAGTCGTGACCATGCAGGAGGTGGTCGCATGAAGAAAGGAGTATACAAACAACTGAACTTAACGCACTTGGAAGCAGCACTGCCACACGTCCTAAATGCGGCCCGGCACGAGCAGTGGACCTATGAGATGTTGCTGGAACGAGCTCTGGCTGCGGAGTTAGATGGACGTGAGCAGAAGGCCATCGCTCGGCGGCTCAAAGCGGCGCGCATTCCTGGAAAAAAGACCTTGGATGGGTTCGATTTCTCCTTTCAGCCGACCCTTTCCGAACGGCGACTGCGGGAACTGGCGGATCTCTCGTTTGTGCGAACCTGTACCAATGTAGTCTTCCTCGGCCCTCCGGGGACAGGCAAAACACACTTGAGCTTGGCGTTGGCGGATCGAGCGCTCGCAGCAGGGCATTCCGTGTTGTTTACGACCCTGGCTGAGCTCGCACAGGCCCTGGAAAGTGCATCGCATCCTGGCCTCATGCGGCAGCGTCTGCGGCGCTATATCGCGCCCAGTCTGCTGGTCATCGACGAAGTCGGCTACACCAAGCTGTCACAGGAGCAGGCGCACCACTTCTTTGAGTTGGTGACGGCACGCTATGAGCATGGCTCGATCATCCTGACCTCCAACACGAGCTTTGCTCAATGGGGCGCTCTCCTGGGGGATGAAGTGCTTGCCACAGCACTGCTCGACAGGCTGCTTCACCATGCTGAGGTTATCCCCATTAATGGGCGCAGTTATCGCATGAAGGAGCGTCAGACCGAGCGTACGAGCCTCTCAGCCTCACCGGAAGTGGCTCTCAGCGCCACCGGCGGCAAATCTACCGGCGTTCGGTAAGCGGCGTTTGTGCGCCGGCGTTGGGATCACTTGATTCTGGCGCAGTTTGGTCGGCATTTGTTCGCCGGCGCTCATGGAATGTTGTTCTTTGGAGTTCGTTTCACTAGGGCGGCCAATTCTCAATCGGCTCGTGATTACACCGGCCTTGACACTACGGCCGATCGCTTGCTGCGTATGCATCGCGGACGTGGTCCCTCTGGCCTCTCCACGACACGTCCAGGAACACTGCTCAAGCAACAGATTCCCATGCGGACATTTCAGCAGTGGAATGAGATCCAACCTGGTTTTCTGGAAGCAGATCTGGTGGCCCATGGTGGGGCTGACACCAAGGGAAGTTTTCTCTACACGTTCACCCTTACGGACATTGCCACAGGATGGACGGAATGCCTTCCCCTTTTGTCCAAGTGCCAGGAGAGTGTCCTCGACGCGTTGCGACAGGCACGCGAGGTCTTTCCTTTTCCCATCCTGGGGCTCGATACCGATAATGGAGGAGAATTCATTAATGAGGCGGTCCTGAGCTATTGTGAGCAGGAACAGATCTCCTTTACCCGAGGACGCCCAGCGCTCAAGAATGATCAGTGTTATGTTGAGCAGAAAAATGGCACTATCGTACGCCAGGTGGTTGGGTATGATCGGTTTGTTGGAATGCAAGCCTATCAACAGCTGGGTGAGGTCTACCGAGCGCTGCACTTCTATGTCAATTGTTTTCAGCCCTCGATGAAATTACAAGCGAAACAGGTCGATGGAAGAAAGGTCCACCTCGTCTACGATGTGGCCAGGACGCCACTGCAACGTCTGATACGTTCCAAGGTGCTCTCTGACGCAAGCGAGCAGGCGTTGATGCAGATGTTTCGAGTCATAGACCCTATCCTGCTCTTTGCACAGGTGAAAGAGATGCAGCAGGCGCTCTTCGCCTGCACTGGAAGCGCCGCTGTCTCTCCAGCGGCGCTTCCAGTGCAGCGATTTTATGTCGAACGTTGTTTGCCAGCAGCTCTGGCAGCCGATGTCCTTCCCTCAGCATTGATCTTGGAACAGCATGAGCAGGTGCATGAGCTGCCATCACTGCAGACGCTCCTCGACTGGCCGCGAACGTGTCACGATCCATTCAAGGACGTGTGGAAACTAATCGCATCCTGGGTAATTGCCCACCCTGAACGTGCCTGTAGCGAGATGTTTCGGGAATTGCAGTGCCTGTTTCCTGAGCGTTACCAGCCATTCCATCTGCGCACGTTACAGCGAGGTGTGCACAAGATACGAGTTCGTCTGCAAGAGACACGTGGTGAACAATGGCAAGAGGCCATATTCCATGAAGAGGGGTGTCGTCTTTTGGTGCCAGAGAGATCAGATGGAGTGGTTTGCCAACCAGACCTGCCGATTCGATCTACCACGGTTTCTCTTGCGAGAGACATATTACAGGAACACCCACCAGGACAACAGACCTCTTCTCGCTGTCCTATTGTGGATGAGGCGAAGGAGGTACCGAAAATCGCAGTCAGCACCACCGGGTCGCATACGCTTATGCCGGACCAAGAGCACTCTCAGGGAGGTCCACTATCACAAAACGTTGCTCACCGTAGCGCGTCGCGTCAGAGAGGGGCGTCGCTCTCCATTGAGCAAGCCATTCAGGGCTATCTTGAGGCACAACGCAGAGGCAAAAGACGGCCAAAAACGCTGGAATGGCACCAGACGGCCCTGCGTTTGTTCCAACAGTATCTGCTCACCGAGTGCCAGTGTGTTCTCATCCATCAGATTACCGAGGCCGCAGTACAGGGTTGGTTCACGTTTCTTCGTGAGCGACCAACGGCAAAGGAATGCTCCGCGCTGTTGGAACCATCGCATCGTATGCTCGCTCGGCTCGGGCCTTTTGCCAGTGGTTGGTGCGGCAACGGTATCTGAAGCGGACGCCCTTTGTGAATTTGTACGTGCCTCACGAGGACCCTGGGCTTCTTCACCTCGTAGAACTGGAGGAATGGGAACGTTTGTTGTTGGCCTGTCAGCCTAGGAGGGAGAAGGCAACAGGAGCGGATCAGGCTGCAGCGCGTAATCAATCCGTGCTCTGGATCCTTGCTGAGACCGGAATGCGTACTGCTGAAGTTTGCGGGCTGTGTCTTTCGGATGTGGATCGTGAACAAGGCAGGCTCAGGGTACGAGGGAAGGGCTCTACGCGGCGATGGATTCCCTTGGGGCATGAGGGACTCCATTATCTGTACCTGTATCTGGATCACCATCGCCTGAAGGCTGGTCAGGATGTGAAGCGAAGACGAGTGGGAGAGGAGCCTCTGTTTCTTTCTGAGGCAGGGCACCCTCTCACCAGCAATAGCATTGCACTTTTGTTTGGGCGACTCAGGAAACGGGCAGCGATCACGCGAAAAGAGGTTGGTCCTGTCCTGTTACGCGATACGTTTGCGGTGCGCTATCTGCAGGAAGGTGGAGATCTGCTCACGCTGCGGCAACAATTGGGTCAAGAGGAAAGTGCCGCTGTCAAAAGGCACCTGGGTATGAATCATGGTCAAAGAGCACACGAAGTGGAAGAAGCATGAGAAAATAGTTCCTTTCGCCTGGTGTTGATCGCAGGGACTGTTTTTATGATACAGCCATAGTGGTGTTGGTGCAGGAATCGGACATCCCCATGCTTTGTTTGCCTTAATCCAGCTTTCTATGGCATCTTGCTCTTGCTTTACATCTTCGATATATGTTTTTCCATGCGGCTTGCAGCCAGGGAGTTCTGGAACTGTGACAATGTACGCCTGATCCTCTTCGTTCCATTGCATGTTCATTGAGTAACGCAACGGCTCGATTCCCATGAGGTTGCTCTCTTTCTCGCTGATGATTTATCTCTCTGCATCAATGAGTACTTGCTCTAGAATATCTATAACACCAAGCTGGGGTGCGAATTGTCTCAAATACATGGTATCGAGAGCATCTCTCGTGCGCTTGATGACTTCAACAATATCATTCCATTGTCGCGTAGATATTTCTCCTCCCAATTTCCACCAATTGAGTTTTGTGCGAGGGAATGTTAAAGCGATCAAAGGCATCGATGAGAGGGCTAATTGCTTGAATAATCTCTGGTGTATTCATAGGTGAAGCCGAGGATATGTGTGTTTCTTTCTTGTAAAGCAGGATCGTTTTGCGAGACATGCTATTGAGCTGTGACATTTATGGTTGGTGCTTGTACCTTGAGGAGACCCAAAATACCGTTCCATTGATCATCGGCGGTGTTTCCCTGTTTTTGATGGCTTAAGAGATTGAGCAGTGTCATGTCTTCAGGCGAGGCGAGAAAAAGTGGGGCTTTTTCTTCGATGAGTACATGGGGCTGTCGGTGTGCTAAGACCGCTTTGTCAAGCACTGTAGAGGGGAGGAAGACATCAATTTTGATGAGCCGCGAGCGATGCAGCGCGCTGAACGTTGTATGCTGGAGGGGAGCCAGGGTGATTGTGTCTGGATCGAAAATATGATCGTGTATCAGGTGCTCAAAGAGAAAAGCAAGGTGGTCTCCGTTGAAATCGACCAGGAGATCGACATCCTGTACGGATCTGGGCAATCCGTAGATTGAGCTTGCCACAGAGCCCATCATTAGAGTAGGGGCTTTGAGCTGTTCAGCGATCTTGATGATCGGGCGGGCCGCCTCCTGAACGTCAGGTGCCTGGAGGTTCCAGGTCTGTTGCGTTTCAATCGCATTGGCAAAGAGGTGGGCAAGATGACCCCCATATTCGCGAGCAACAAATGCCAGCATACGATTCTGAAGAGAAGATCCATGGGTTGTCTCAAGGTTAGCGTATATCATAGATTGTGTCCAACTGCAGACCGATCTGAACTTTTTGGCAGCGGAAAATGTACGGATGCGAGCAATCTGTATCCGCTCGAATTCTGGAGACGTATCAATAGATTGTGTTCTCATCGTATCTGCTCCACCATCTGTTTCCTTCCCGGGGGATATCGAAAGATGACGAGCGTGTCAAGTGGCCGCATCCATTTTCTAAAATATAGTATAGGTATTGAATGTTATATAATAGCGAGCATTTGAACCATAAATAATCTGTATTCACTTATTAAATTTGTAATATAATAATAAAATGTTCAATCATATTATAATTTTTATTTCAATAAATGATGTTATTAAATTTTTATATATTTTTGTGTTTATTAATCATTAAATTAACAAATAACCCCCCCAAAAAAAATCTCTATTGCTTCATATCGCTCTTTATTCTGGTTTGGAATTGCGGCAAGACTGCATGGGCATCGGCAGCCTTGGCACACTGAAAACCAGTCAATATACTCAAGGACAAAACGGATGTGTAGGTGAAATATGTACTCATCACATGTTGAAGCACGATTGGCACTCTTTGCCTACATAGAAGTGCATCATAATCGGGTTCTTTAGCATTTCGCGATTGGATACGGGATTCTGATCAATTGTGTACTGGTGGGGAAACAATATATGTAATGTTATGTTTGACGTATGAAATTTTCTTTGCTATAATAACTATATCAACTTAACATTATGTCAAAACATTTTCTTTCGTCCTCATCTCAAACCTCTGGAGACTCTACGAAACCGGGTCAAGCTCAACTGGCGGCAGCAGCGCTTACTTTGAGACCCTTATAGTTATTGCGTAGAAATATATCTATATAAAGACGAAAGGAGTTCTTTAAATGAGCGTATCCGAGCAAGGCCTCATCAGACGGCGGCGAAAAATCATTCCCCCTACGTTGCCACGCATTGTACATCGTCAGTCACTGGTGACCGAATTGCAACAAGCACTCGAGGGAACAACATCTACAAGTATGGGATGTAAGCTTGTCTTGTTATGTGCTCCAGCAGGATATGGAAAAACGACTTTACTAGCCGATTTTGCCAGACAGTGCTCACTGACCTGCTGCTGGTATTTTCTTGATCACACGGATACAGACAAAACAACCTTTTTGAGAACACTCTTTGAGAGTATTCGCATGCATTTTTCGGGATTTGGAAATGGCCTTGAACAGGTATTGGAGAACGCCATTGCCGCTGAAACCTCTAATCAGGCTTCTACGGCTCACTACGAAGCAGTCATAGATGCGCTCACATACGCGATGGAAACCGAAGTAACAGGCCGCATAGCGTTAGTGCTCTGCAATTATCACGAAATACAAATCAATCCGTTCATCCATACCCTTGCGAATCGACTCCTGACCACTTTACCAGCTAACTGTGCTCTCATCATTGAGAGTCGCACAATTCCTCGATTTCCCCTTATGACCTTGATGATGCAGCGCCAAGTCTTTGCACTAGGAGTCAGTAAACTGCGTTTCAGCAAACAGGATATTCAGGATCTTGCCCAATTGCAACAGGTTCCTCTTTCCAAGCAGGAGGTACAGTCTCTGACAGACTCATTTGGTGGCTGGATCGCTGGAATCCTACTAGGTACCCGTTTGGGCCAAACACAATTATTAAATTTTTCTCAAAAATCTCATACTACTCAGGAACCGAATGTGCTGGAAATTGATGAGTACCAGCAAAGTTTATTTGAATATGTAGCACAGGAAGTCTTTCAAGCAGAGCCTGAGGTTTATACTTTTTTAAAAGAGGCATCTACACTACAATATATGACTCCATCTTTATGTAATCAATTACTTGACCGTACTGACTCGGCTATTCATTTACACTATTTGGAGCAGCATGGGCTATTTGTGACTTGTCAAGAACATGGGCCTAAGCAGGAAGCTTCGTATGCTATCCATCCCATCATTGGGGCTCTCTTCCACGTAGAGTTACGACGGCACACTCCCGAGCGTTTTCGTGAGCTTCATCGTCGAGCCGCAGCTCTTTTTCTCGATCTACATGAGTATGAGCAGGCTATTTTTCATGCGCAAGAAGCCGGAGATGTTGATCTAGAGGCTGATCTCATCATTACTGTTAGCTCAGAATTATTGTCGTTGGGTCAGCGAGAGACCCTGGTGCAGTGGATTGATACTTTGCCTCCTGAAGTCTGGAATCGCCATCCTCAGATCCTCCTGATCCGAGCTAATTTGTATCTGCTGCTAGGGGAACATCTTCCTGTACCACCATTACTGCATCGGGTGGAGACCATCATCAAAGAGCAACCAACTTTCATTCATCCAGATGATGTTCCAGCATTTCTGGCGGAGCTTGCCAATTTGGAAAGCAAAGTCTTATTCTTGCGTGGAGAATATGAGCAAGCCAGGAGCCTCAGCAAAAAAATTTTTGATTATGTGCCTGTAAATGATGTATCTTTACGGGCAGCAGCACACCTTCGGCTAGCAGTTTGTACCAATTTATTAGGAGATTTGACGACTGGTATTGCTGAGTTTCAGAATGCGCTACAGTTATGGGGGCGCAACACAGCGAATCGGGAAACAGCCAATATTCATAGTGCGCTAATGAGCGCTTATAGTTTGTCCGGGAATTCTACATTAGCTGAATATCATCTCTACCAGGCTAATCGCATTTTGAATCATATTAATGACCCCTGGTGTAAAGTGGAACACTTGATTCGTGTTGGCCTCCACTTGTGGAGAGAAGGGAAGTATGTTGAAGCGGAAAGTGTATCTCAGGAAGCCTTATCCCTGGCTAGAGATCTTCATTTCCTCCGAGGGGAAGGCTTTGCTTTGGTGATGTTAGGAACCATCTATGACGACCAGGATCGACATAGGCAAGCATTGGAAGTCAGCGAAGAGGGACTGGCTATCGCCTTGCAAGTCCAAGAAGCTGATCTGATTCACACTGCTTTGCGAGGTGTTGCCTTTGCATATTTGTTCTCAAAAGATACACAGACGGCTCTAACCTTTGTGGCACGCATGGAGCAACTCCATCCAAAGGGTGAGAATGAAGTGCTTATGGAGTTGACTCGTGGAACTATTTTGCTCTATCAGGGGAAATATGAGAGAGCTTGGAGTTGTTTGAACGCAGTCGAAAAGGTACTTGCGTCGACGAACAATAAGATCAGACATCTGCAAGCACTGTTACGAGTGGCCGCATGTATGAGCTCATTAGACCAGAGAGAGCGAGTTGTACAAGCAATAATGCAGATTACGGAACTGCTGACTCACTATAGTTACGAGCAGTGCACGCACCTCGAATTGCGGCGCCTGCCAGCTCTGATGAAAGAAGTACAATCGCTGGAAGAAGCTGCACCTTTAAGATCCTTGTTGAAGATAAAAGAGCCTGACCAATTGGCAGGAAAATACGCATCGAGAATTGCAGTCGTCTCTCCAACACACCCGGGGCTAGCTGATCTACCCTCGATGAAGATCTATGCCTTGGGAGAACCAGTCGTGTTGCTTAATGAGAAGCCAGTTACTCGTTGGCGCATGGCTCGCTCGATGGAGCTGTTCTTCTTACTCCTTGACAAAAGTAAAACGCCGTTGCGAAAGGAACAGCTTATCACTGCACTCTGGTCGAATGTCGATGAGCAGACAGATCACACCTGGCGCTCTACGCTTTACTATCTACGTAAGGTTGTTGGGGAGTGCTGCATTATCAAGCAAGGGAATAGGTATGAGCTCGAACTCTCCGCGCTCTATGGCGAACAGGTCTGGTATGATGTTGCTATCTTTGCAAATCTCAAGACACAAGCACAGCAAGCAGCAAGTATGGGAAACAATGAGAAGGCATATGCCACGTTTTTGAAGATGATAGAGCTCTATCGTGGGGATTATGTACAATCCTTTTATAACGATTGGTGTACTTTCCGACGTGCTGAATTGCGGCGGGATTATCTGGATGCCAGACATCAGTTGGCAGTATTGGCCTGGGAGCAAGAGTGCTTTGAAGAAGCAGCAACCCACTGGCAGCACATGTTAGTAATTGATAATTGTTTGGAGGAGGCACATTATGGTCTCATGCGCAGTTATCTGCGGCGTAATAAACGCAGCCTGGCATTACGGCAATATCAGCAATGCGTCCATATGCTGCAGAATGAACTAGGGATTGCCCCAGGCAAAGCTATTCAAGGGCTCTATCAGCATATGATTCGGCAGAAGTGACTAATTCTCTTAAAAATTGGGGATTTGAATAAAAAAAAGAAAAAAAGTGCATCCAATCACTAATATATCGCATGGCATTATTTCATATTATATAATCCTCGGAATTTTACTGCAGTTTCCGCTTCGTAATTGGTATATTCTATCAGAGTATGCCTTCAGACGAAAAAACAGGCTTGAAAGGGGCTAAGCGAGTCAGGAACGGACGAATGGAAGCCACTTGGATGAATGCCTCCCTGCTTGCAAGCAATCCCTCATAATTGCGAGCAAGTCAACGCAAGCAGAATGGGCCAGCCAAAGGCTCGTTCGACAAGCCAGTGCTGGACCCGAAGAACTCCCTTCGGTTTACGCATCCCAACGGACTGCCCATTGATGAGCATCCACTCGGTCCGCGCTTTATGCCCTTGCTGGAGAACGATTTCAATCTCTCATCTCAGATGGTCAAAAAGCCACTGTTCAAATGGTTCCCCCATCATAGCCATGATCGGCCAACAGACGCAAGAGACGAGGAAATTGTTAGACAGAGCTCTCTAACAAGAAATACCCGCCAGTCACACCGAAGATATTGGCTGCAAGCACTTTGACGGCCAGCAGAAAGCCCAGATTGTCAACCAGGAGGTGCCGTTTTTGCCACCCCAATTTTTTTCGCCATCGTAGCCACGCTCGATGCTTGGACAGGATTAGCCTTGCTGGATTGGCTATCTATGATGGCGGTGCTTGGTTCCTCCTCTCTCCATATCGAGCCACGGACCTGCCGGCGTTAAGAAATGCGATGAGCTTGGTGGCGCGTTTCCCGGAAAACCAATAGTATCTATTCTTCTGGCTCATTCATTCACAAAACGGCTGGTTTTCCTCTTAGTGAAAACAATAACTAACCACTGCTATGTTTTTGGGGTGCTGACAAGACGCGGACAAGACGTCAACAGTCGCTTTATATACTTTCTCCATAGCAGATAAAAAGGATAGTTTCTTAACGCTGCTTACTCTAGTAGGTATCTGCATATGCAGGAAAGGAGATTTTCTCTTGGATTTCAAACACATTATCCGAGCCTGGTCTGATCCGCGCTATCGGGAATCGCTGTCCCCAGAAGAACAGGCATCCATGCCAGACCATCCGTCTGGATTTATTGCTGTTTCTGACGCAGAACTATCGAAAATGGTTGGTGGAGGTAGTGCATGCGACGCGTCACTTGGTTGTTGCCCATTTATTACCACGAGTGACCCTTGCAGTGCTGGCAACACTGATACCGTTCAGTGCGGTTGTGGTACTACTGATTAATAAGTGGAGGAGGCACTATACATGGGCACTAGCGATGTTGTTCCTTCAAAGGATCTATTTTCAGCACCCGAAGAAGAAAATCCACTGCTTCCAGAAAATATACCGGGAGTTTATGATTTAACTGATGGAGAATTGGGTGTTATAGGAGGAGCAAGTGCAGTTTACGATTTGTCCATAGGTGATTTACCATCATTTAGGTCTTCTGAAGCGTTTTTTAATGCTTTTAGAAAGTAAACCAAAAGAGGTGCTTCATGTAGATGAGTGCAATCTTTACAGTATGCCTGTCCTGTTCTGGTGCATTTGTATATGCGCTGATCATCGGGATCGCTGAAGGTTCATAAAAAGCGATCCCTATACACGTGAAGAGCAGTAGATAGAGGATGTGCTTTTCCCCTCTCTGGGGGAAGGAACTTTCTACAGAACTCTCTCACCAGACGAATGTAACGTGAACAACTCTACAGAAAAGAGCATTCCTTACTACTGATCTATTGGCTTTTCAAGTCAGAGAGGAGAACTTTAATGGCGAAGGAGCCTAATTACGAAAAAATTTTCAAAGCCTGGAAAGATCCTGCCTTTCGTGCTAGCCTCTCTCCAGAAGAACAGGGTGAATTACCCGAGACCCCGGCCGGATTCTTGGACCTCAGTGAAGAGGAACAGGATGGTCTGGTAGGAGGAACTACCGTTGTCATTGTTTGTACGACTGTTCCTTCACTTTGTGCACGCGGAACTCTCTGTGGCACATGTGCTGTCTTTACATCCGGTTGTTGTTAGTTGAGGATGTATCCTTACGGATGCACTAATCTGTGCTCTACTTCTCGCTAATAGCTTGTTTCGGTCATAGAAGGCACGCTGCTCTGACCGAACAAGCTATATTAGCCCTATCGATATCAGGAGGGATCTATGTATATTCCAGAGCGACGCCTCTTTAGAAGCGTGGCAATACAGCAGCACCTGGAACATCGTCGGCAGGATGTGCTCCCTCATCTCGTATCCCCGCGCATCGTGCGTTTAATCTGGATTATCCTAGTCTGTGTTGTTGTCGCTGGAATTTGTATCTGGAATCTACCAGTGCCAATGCACCTATCTGGTTTTGGACTGATAGCTGAGGATGCGGGCCAAGAAGTTGTTTCCTCTAGCTCTTCAGATATTTTTGTTTTTGTTCAAGCAAATGAACTCTTCCTTTTCAAATCTGGGCAGTCCGTCCAATTGCAGGGTGGGAGGACCAACAGTTCTTTTCAAGGAATAATTGTCCAGGTGAAGCCTGACCTCATGAGTTATGATTTGGTGCGTCAGCGTTATCGCTTGCCCCCCGACGTGTTGAGCGATATGACTCAGCCTCTTGCGACACTGATTGTCAAGCCAGAGCATGTGTATCCTCTCGCCAGAGGTACAGTACTCATCGCTACGGTCAGTATTGGTTCAAAAAACATTTTGTCACTTTTCTAAAGAAGGTGCATCGCGCATCGTTCTTACGACGGTATATAAGGAGAGACCAGCAGAATGAGCAAAGAATCTCTTATTCAAAATGCCCTGGACATGCATGTGAAGGATACCTCCTGGTATCAAGCGACAACGTTGCGTGAGCGTCTTCATGGGTTTGAAAATGGGAAGCGCGTCTCTATCTCTGAAAGAAATGAGGACCTGGCAAGAGGGGAGTGGCGGCTACGCCATTTAATGGAGCAGTTTAGTGAACGCGAGGATCTATTCGCACAAAGGCTGGCTCAGGATAGCCTCACTGAAGAGGATTTGCTTGTGTTGTTCAGTGAAACACCAGAACGGGTGCGCAACTATTTTGCTAGCAGACCGGCATGGGTGGAACAGATCCTCCAGGTGTTTTCATCGCTATCAGTTGATAGTGTGCTTGATCAAGAGCTTTCTGCTGACGCTGCCAGATATCAAGAAATCCTCAGGCAGAGTGGGTGGAACAGTAGAGAATTTCTTACACTGGCTACGCCATTTATTCGCGAAGGATGCCAACGTTTACAGGCAGGTGTTAAAGATCTTTGTTTGCAAAAAGCCAATATTCCATTTGAATGCACAAATGTCGAAGAATACTTTCTTCCTCATCTTTTGCCCCGCATCCTTCAAGCAGTGTGTAGGACTCTGGCGCTTGAACTAAATATTGCGCGCCTGAGTAATATTTTGCAAGGCGAAACTCCTGAGGCCCGTTTTCAAAATTTTATCGAGCATCTTCAGGAACCCGTATTCGCGCTTGCATTATTGCAAGAATATCCAGTTCTTACCCGCTTGATATTGTTATATGTGAATCAATGGGTGGAGAATAGCCTCATGTTCTTGCATCGTCTCTGCTCTGATTGGTATGCTATTTGCAGCACATTTAGTCCTCACGCCCATCCTGGTATTCTCAAGGAGGTTAGTGGTGGCGCAGGTGATTCGCATCAGAATGGCCAGACTGTAATGATTCTGACTTTTACTTCGGGCTTGCACCTGGTCTATAAACCTCGCTCACTCAACGTTGATATCCATTTCCAAGAACTTCTGCTCTGGCTGAATGAGCATGGAGATCACCCCTCTTTCAGAACATTGCGGGTGCTTAACCAGGGCAATTACGGTTGGGTGGAGTTTGTGATGATGCAGGGCTGTTCTTCGCAAGAAGAGGTTCGTCGTTTTTATATACGACAAGGTGCATATTTAGCGGTACTTTATGTATTAGCTGCGACCGATGTTCACCATGAAAATCTCATTGCGGCGGGAGAATATCCTGTTCTTATTGACTTGGAGTCGCTCTTTCATCCCCAGATAAAAGAACATGTGGTCGAAAAAAATGCTAACACATTGGCGGGCGATGTGGTATCTAATTCTGTGATGCGTGTAATGCTCCTCCCACAACGCTTCTTTACTAATGGAGACTCCGATGGAGTTGAAATGAGTGGGCTGGGTGGTGCACCCGGCCAGTTATCTCCGCATCAAGCACTGCATATGGAAGACCCAAGAAAGGATACCTTACATTTTATCCGTAAGCAGGCAGAAATGCCTGGTAGCCGTAATCGACCACAGCTCAATGGAGAGGATGTCGATGTACGAGACTATGTTGATGAGATTATTCAAGGCTTTGAGAATATGTATCGTACGCTCCTTCAATACCGCCAGGAGTTGTTGTGTGATGATGGGTGCCTGGCTCATTTCGCAAATGATGAGGTTAGAGCCATCCTGCGCCCAACGTATCGCTATGCCCGTCTGCTTATGGAAAGCCTTCACCCAGACGTATTGAGGAATGGCCTTGACCGTGATATTCTCTTTGATCATCTCTGGAAAGATGTTTCCCTAAATCCATCTCTGGCCAAAGTGATTCCTTTTGAGCAAGCGGATTTGCAGCGTGGAGATATCCCATTTTTCACGACACGCGTAAATTCATCAGATGGGTGGAATAGTGTTGGGGAAGTCTTTCCCGATTTTTTTGGAAGATCTGGACTGGACCGGTCACGCAAGTGCCTGCTGAATTTGAGCGAGCAAGATCTTGAAAAGCAGCTCTGGTTTATTCGAGCTTCTTTAACCACCCTCTCTATCGGTGGGCAAAATCTCGTTTGGCCAAAATACTCTCTGGCTGATACAACGTTTCCTGCGACATCTGATCAACTGCTCGCAGAAGCATGCGCAGTCGGAAACCGCTTGGAAGCACAGGCGCTTTCAGGGGAACGGGATACCAACTGGATCGGCCTGTCTTTCGTAAGCGATCGCCTCTGGATGATGACTCCCATGGGCATAGATCTTTACAATGGCCTGGGGGGGTCATTCTCTTCCTTGCTTACCTGGGGAAGATAAGTGGAGAAACACGCTATACTGCACTGGCTCAGACGGCTCTCGTCACGTTGCGCAGGCAACTAGAACAGTTCCGTCCCCAAATTACGAGCATTGGAGCGTTCACTGGCTGGGGAAGTCTGATTTATCTTTTTTCGCATTTAGGAGTACTTTGGCAAGATAGCACACTTCTCGCAGAGGCTCATGATTTAGTACGCCTGACTCGTCAGCATATCGAAAAGGATGAGTCACATGATATCCTGGGTGGGGCAGCTGGATGCGCGGTTGCTCTTGCAAGTTTGTATCATGTGTCACCATCTCAGGAAATTCTTACTGCTATACAAGAATGCGGCGATCTACTCCTCTCTCATGCACAACCTATGCAGGCCGGGATTGGTTGGAGAAGCCTGAACAATGCGCAGCCTCTTACCGGCTTCTCTCATGGAGCGGCGGGCATTGCTTGGGCGCTTCTTAGGATTGCTGATCTCACCGGAAAAGAACGTTTCCACGCAGCCGCCTTGCAAGGGCTGGCATATGAGCGGAACTGTTTCTCCTCGGAGGCATGCAACTGGCCTGATTTCCGCGACTTTGTTGTACAGCAAAGAGCACCTGGTGATCATACATATATGTCTGTCTGGTGTCACGGATCAGCAGGTATTGCTCTTGCACGTCTTGCAATCCTTCCTTACCTGGATGATAAAATCGTACGTGATGAAATAGCTATCGCCTTACAAACCACCCTGGAGAACGGCTTTGGCCAGAACCATTCCCTATGCCATGGCGATCTGGGCAACATCGAAACGCTCTTACTTGCAAAGAAACAGTATAGCAGCGCCTATGCCGCAGACGTTGCACGTCTGACCTCAGGTATTTTTTCAAGCATCAAGCAAAGTGGATGGCTTTGTGGTGTTCCTGAGCGACTGGAAACTCCTGGCTTGATGGTAGGGCTTGCTGGTATTGGCTATGGTCTATTACGATTAGCAAAACCAGAGCAAATACCCTCCGTTTTGCTTTTGGAGCATCCTATTACTGAAAAATAATCAAAACCTTATTCTCCTTCTATTTAAGTTTAAAATTAATATTCGGGCACAAGGAGTAGTTTTAGATGGAACAGTACCCATTACGAACAAAATCAAAGGTCAACTTCTATAAGATACTGCTCCTTGCTCTCTGGCAGTTTCTAGGAACGTATCTGAAAAATAGGAGGCGCGTACCTGAATTGATCCAAATGGGCTCAACAGAGTGTGGATCTGCCGCTTTGGCCATGATTCTACAATATTATGGCTGCTATGCTTCAGTTGCCGAAGTACGAGACCGTTGTGGCGTTGGCCGCGATGGTCTCTCAGCACTGACAATCGTGAAGACTGCGCGCGATTATGGACTGCGCGTCCGAGCAGTCTCTGTGCAAGAGAGCACCAAGCTTCGTCTTGCAAAGCTTCCATGTATTGTGTACTGGGAGTTCAGCCATTTTCTGGTCGTTGAACGGATTGGTCAAAAATACATTGAGGTGGTTGATCCCGCATTTGGGCGCAAATGGCTGACACCTCAGGAATTCGATCACGGTTTTACTGGCATCGCTATTCTTATGGAACCAGGTATGCAATTTCAGAGTCGAGGACCTATGGCACGCCTCTCCTTACGTTCCTATCTGCTGTCCTCATTGAGTTCACTCGGCATCCTTACTCAAATTCTCCTGGCATCCTTGCTTCTCCAGCTACTTGGTCTGGCAATGCCTCTCCTGACGCAGGTTGTAGTTGATCAAATCATTCCCTTGAAATTCGACGATTTGATGCTTTTACTTGGAGCAGGGCTGGCGATGATTGTTCTGGCTCAGCTCATCATTGCGCTCCTACGCTCTCTCTTACTTGTGTACCTCCAAGCTCATATCGACTCAAAAATGATGCTCGGCTTTTTTGAGCATATCCTTGCGCTGCCCTATCCTTTTTTTCAACAGCGTTCGACAGGTGATCTATTAGCGCGGTTGAGCGGCAACACATTTATACGTGATATCGTTACCGCTCAATTGACATCTACCATCCTTGATGGTAGCTTTGTCCTTATCTATTTGATCATTATTCTCTGGCAATCCTGGCTCTTTGGAGGGATTGTATTTACGCTTGGTGCTCTGCAGGTTGTACTATTGCTCATCACCAGGCGCCGGACACATTATCTGAGCCAACGTGAACTGGCAGCGCAAGGGAAGGCCCAGGGAACTGCAGCCGAGACACTTTCTGGTATTGTCACACTCAAGTCGATGGGAGCGGAGCAGCGCGCGTTTGATGATTGGGCTAATCGTTTTTTTGAACAACTTGATCTTTCTGTACGACGTGGGCAACTTTCTTCCGTAGTAGATGCGACAATGTCTGCATTGCGTTTGCTCGCCCCGCTCCTCTTATTGTGGATTGGTGTGTTTCAGGTTCTGAAAGGGACCCTGCCTTTGGGCGAAATGCTGGCACTCAATAGCCTGGGGCTCTCTTTTTTAGCTCCACTCACTTCGCTTGCAACTAATGCACAGAGGCTCCAGATTGCTCAAAGTTATCTCGACAGAATTGCTGATGTCATTGAAGCAGAAGTAGAACAAGTTCCCCACACAGTGGAACATCCTCCAAAACTCAGTGGGCGTCTTGAGATCACCAATCTCGCTTTTCGCTACGATCCAAATGCTCCATTTGTTCTACATGACATCAACTTATTGGTTGAGCCAGGACAGAAAATAGCTATAGTTGGCCCTACCGGCTCAGGGAAAAGTACGTTGGGTAAATTGCTACTAGGGCTCTATCAGCCCACCTCAGGACAAATCCTCTACGATGAACGTTCATTTCAACAGTTAAATTATCGCGATGTGCGTGCTCAATGGGGAGCAGTGCTCCAGGAGTCTTTCATCTTTAGTGGTTCCATTCGCCACAATATTACATTCAATCGCCAGGATATGTCCTTAGATGAAGTTATGGAGATTGCGAAACTGGCTGCTATTCATGAAGATGTAATGCGTATGCCAATGAAGTATGATACCTTGGTTGCCGAGGCCGGCAATGCCCTTTCAGGTGGACAGCGTCAGCGCCTGGCCTTAGCTCGGGCACTTGCCTCTGATCCTCGTATGTTACTGCTAGATGAGGCGACCAGCCACCTGGATGTGGCAACAGAACAGAGGGTTGCCGCAAATCTTAACGCACTTTCATGTACGCGCATTGTCATTGCGCATCGTTTGAGTACTATCTATGATGCTGACCTTATTATTGTGTTGAATCAAGGGAAAATTGTGGAACGGGGATCACACAACGAATTGCTGGCTCTGAATGGGCACTATACCTCCCTGGTCCGCAGCCAAATAGAGATGGAGTCCGGTGGTCATCCCCCATTCATCACGTTTGCCACAAGCGAGAGCGGAAAGGGAGAATCGTTATGATTCCCGTTGTATTTACTTGCGTGTATCAGAAGGAGGACCATTACTTTCTTCTTCTAGAGAATAAAGAGGAGCAGAGCACATTGTCACTCCAAATAGGTTCTCTAGAACTGGGTGTGTTAACTGCGGTACTTCCTGGCCCTGGTCAACGGAATATGATGGCCGATTTTTTGCAGATCACTGGAGGCAGAATCAAAGAGACGTTTCTTCACCGAAGAGAAAAAGGAACCCTCGTGGCCGCTGTACGCATCCTATATGGTCATACATTAAAGGAATTTGTGCTTCTGCCATGTATTGCCTTGCTACTCACTCACTATACAAAAGGGACTATTTATGTTGCTGAGGACGTTTTGGATGTGAGAGAAGATGTTAAGGTGGAGAGCCAAAACAGTGTATCATTAGAAATGCTACGAATTGCAGCCAATAGTACTTTAGCCGGTCAAAGCGAGCCTCAAAATAAAAGAGGACTTATTGACTCCCTGCTCTTTCTTGAACCCCAAAATCTTGACTTTCACGATGGAACCTCGCATTGGTTCGTCACTGGCACACATCGATCAGATTATGAGGTAGGGGTAGTCAGCAGTTTTATCCCGCATAAGAGAAGCCTTTTTATCAGATCCAGGGTTCCAGAGCCAGGGGGAGTAGCACGTTAATGCAATATTTCAGAGCAGAAAGATATCGAGGAAAACACATCCGTTTTTCTGGTGCCATGAAAACTGACAGACGGGAGACACAAGCAAGCTTGTGGATACGCATAGATGAGTTACGTGAGGGTGAGACAGAGAAAAGGTATCTACTTGAGTACGCCTGGAATAAGCCTTTGGTCTGGAGCTATGGGTGGTACGCTCAGTCGGTTGACATCCAGGTGCCTGAAGACAGCGTCTATATCAGCCTTGGCCTTATTTTACTGGGAAAAAGCCAGGTTTGGCTTGATCTACTAGAGTTCGAGGCAGTAGGTTAAGCTTGTTTTTTATATGAAAAACAGGCTCTGGTAGGTAAACGGTTATTGCTGTAACCACCTTTCGTCAGCAATAGGTTCTCCAGTTGTTTTATATGTTCTTGCATCGGATGTTCATGAAAAGCTTACAGGCACTCTTTACGTATGAGATTTGCTTCTTCAATGCTTTTCGACTCGCCAGGCAAATCTCTAGTATCAGTTGCGATACTGTTGTTGTTTTCTGATGGGATGCCTCGTAATATATCATCAGGGAAAGCTGGAAAAGGAGACAATTACATGCAAAGCACAACAGGTATACTTAGGCGTAAACGACCTCTTGGGATCAAGATTCTAGCTATGCTGCTTGGGATAGAAGGCATACTAGCATGTCTGCTTGCTTTTTTTACCTTAATAGTTTCTGTCACTGATCCTGTGGCTATCTTTGGCGTCATTATAGCCACAGCTTTTGGACTGGTGAGCCTTATATTAGCCTGGGCTTTATGGGAACTTAAACCTTGGGCATTGCCAGTCACTATCGCCATCCAGATAGTCAATGTCGCCATCAGCGTGTTAAATTTTATCTTGATGTTGCCTAAAAATACATTCAGCACACTGTTCATCAATTTGCTCGCGCCAGCTATTATCTTATGCTATCTCCTTGCCAATAAGAGAGTACGGGTTGCATTGAAGAGATAGCATGAATGGTTTGAGAATGAACGTGTAAAAGACGATTCTAAGTAACTCTGGCTCGAATGTGCGATTGACCTGCTCTCTTGGGTGATGAGGAGATGCGCCCACTACCTATTGTGTAGCAGTTCATCAAACCTGGTAAAGGCATTGATCTTCCAGAAATCTCTAACAAAAGAACGTGACGTAAGCGGCTCTACAGATGAGTTCTAAAGGCAGAGGATCCATGCCCCTATCTATGATACCTATTGGAGAACGGCCTCAATACGGGTTAGTATGATATACAAGCAGGCAATTTCTTTATGAAAGGAGATATAGGGCATGTCCAAAGAGATCTTAAACGAGCTTATTGGCTTGGCTATGATTGACACTACGTTTTGTAATCGATTGTTAGCTTCTCCTCATAAAGCAGCCTTAGAGCAAGGATTTCTATTGACACCTGAAGAGCAGGAAATCTTTTGCCAGATTAAAGCAGACAATATTTATGATTTCAATAAGCAAGTCCTTGAAAAGCTTTCACCTACGAGTGACTAATACTACAGTGACATTTGAGAGACGTAGATTGAGGAAGAAATAGGAACAGATTGCAGAAGACATTGCAGCATCGGTTCCCAATATGCCCTCTAAGCGCTAGCGACGGTAACGGTCAACCGCGGTTTGCCATCGATCAAAGTATACAGGCAGACCCCGCCAGGAACGCCCTTCCTACATCACAAAGAGATTTCCCTTTACGATGGCCCTGGTCCGGTGATCAGCCACTGGACGACCTGCCCATACTTTTGGGGCGGCAGCAACGCCGACAGGCGCGCCCAGATCTCGTACGTGAGAACGGGGAGGCCCTATAATCGGATAGGTTCATGCACTTCCAATGATGCACCAGCGGTGCCTGACGAGCACATCGCGGCAGGTGCAATTTGCACCTACCTGGTGATATCTTCGGAAGTGGGATCTAGTCAGTTAGTCCTAGCGTTCCTCTTCTGGCTCATGAAGTGCGCAGAGCCTCCGACGCACTTCGGCGACACTCAGGTGGATTCTCTCTTCCCCCTCTTTTTTTTGCTAAAATGGTACTCATCTAGCTTAAAAAGTCGTATTTTTTAATCAAAAACAATCAAGACTGATCACTATTATTTAGTATGAATGATTCATTATATTTGATCTGGCTGGTAACAGTGCTGCGATGATATTGCTGGGATTTGCTGACAAATTGCGGTCGAGACGTTGACGTGTGAGATGGTATGTTTACTATGACAATCGTGAGGAAAATACTAAAAGCACTGTATTTTTTAGCTTTATTGCTTTATGCTCAAGGAGGTGCATCAGTATGCAATACTGGAAAGCTCGCGTAACAACCAGTTTGTTTTTTATTCTCTGCGCCATTGCGTGTTGTCTGTGCGTTATTTTTCCGTCAACAACAAGTTGTATATTGACGTTGCCACATTCACAGCAGACAAATGGTCATCCAGCATCACAGGTGATATATATTCGCTCCTCCCAGATCGGTAATCTTGCTGAGGGCCCTGATCCGATGATGCTAACTCATAGGCATTGAAATAGGGGCCTCGATAGAACTTACAGGTAGAGGTTTTTAAGCAAAGCAACATGAGGGGAGGACAAAAAGCACCCAAAATGAGACAAGTGAAAACCAAGACGGTGGTTAGTCATTGCACTATCTGTGAGGTGTCCTCTGTCTCATGAAACTCGATTATCGTCCTGGCAGGATCATGTATCAAGTGCCTTCGCTCATCTGAGCAAATCGCAGGCGTGTGGGCTTGCGCTCTGGAGTGCGAGGATCGCGTTAACAGGTTGCTGTGAGAGCGCGCAAATCAGTGCTCCGCTTGCGCAGCCATCGCCCATCCGATCACAGGCGTGAAAAGAGATCAAGCACAGCAGAAAGGCGCGAGCAATCCCTCCAGGGTGCAGTAGGAAAGTGGGAAAAACTGGGCAATCAATTTGTTCATAGTGAGCTTATCTACACCTGTCTGATTCTCTCTCTTTTCCTGGCTGTATATCGCAACGAGAAAGTGTTTATTGTGATATTGCTTGCCGACTGGGGATCGCGAGTTTATCGTGATGGAGGGACCAAAAAAGACTTTCTTCAAAATGTTCTCCTGGGAAATCCTGCCTGCCTTGAAATTAGGCGGGTGATCGTTTATAGTGCTTCTAGAGTCTTCTGAGGAAGATCATACTGCCTACAGAAGCTTGGAACATATATTATCCATTGAGTGGCAAAAAAGCTTGAGAAATATATTGCTCGAATAGGGGTAGGATTCTTTGCGACATACGTTGCCTGGGTAGAAAAGCTCATGCATAAGAAGGTTCGCTTGATGAAATATTTTCTCTGGTTTTTTCAAAAGCTCATGTATAAGAGAATTGAAAATGGCATATTTCTCGTGAAATACTTTGTCAATGAAGCTCATATGAGCATTGGCATACATAGATTGGCCTGAGAGGCTGGTTTACAGCAAGTGAGCGTTGTTCTTGGGAGTCCCTGCCTTCCAAGCAGGTTGTCGCGAGTTCGAGTCTCGTCTCCCGCTCTTTTCATGTCTATCGTCCCCTTGCAGGCCGATGAGAGGCCGCTTCGTAAGAAGCGTTCGCCATCAGGTCAGCAAGGGGACGATTGTGTTTTTGGCGCATTGCCTCATCAGAAATCTTCCCTTTTGCCAGCCCTTAAACGAATTTTCTTATGCCTCTTGAGTGAATTTCCTGCTCAGATTTCTTGTTTCTGGTATAGAAAGGGATACGGTACAATGTCTCCCAAAGGGAAGATGTTCGGTGAGGCAACCAGCGCTGTCATGTCTGTGCCCAGCTTGCCCACCTGGCTTGATGACAAAGGACGGAAGAGGATGGGGGGGAGACTGTGTTTACAGACCAGGCGGGAACTGCTTCAACAACTCGCGCCGCAGTATCGACAGGCCGCATCGGCACAGAAACGGAAAATGTTCGATGAGTTTACCCGGATCACGGGTTATCATCGCAAATATGCCATGTGGCTGTTAAATCATACGGAGGAAGGGCAACCGTCCCCGGCGCGTCCACGTCCACGACAGTATGAGGGGACCGTGCAGGAGGCATTGGTTCAGGTATGGAACGCCGCAAACCGGATTGCGGCCAAGCGCCTCATGCCATTTCTCCCAACGCTTGTCGAGGCATTGGAACAGCATGGGCATCTCCATCTGAGTGAAGCTGATCGATCACGCCTGCTCACGATGAGTGCAGCTACCGCAGATCGCCTGCTGCGCGCGCATCGAAGACGAAGTTTCTCTGGCCTCTCCACGACGCGCCCTGGGCCACTGCTCAAGCAACAGATCCCCATCCGTACCTTTCAGCAGTGGAATGAGACCCAACCTGGTTTTCTGGAGGCAGATCTGGTGGCCCATGCCGGTGCTGACTCCAAGGGAAGCTTTCTCTACACGCTGACCCTCACCGATATCGCAACCGGATGGACGGAATGCCTTCCCCTTCTCTCCAAATGTCAGGATGTTGTGCTCGACGCGCTGCACCAGGCGCGTGAGCGTTTCCCTTTTCCCATCTTAGGACTGGACGCCGATAACGGTGGGGAATTTATGAATGAGCTCTTGCTGAGCTATTGTGAGCAAGAGCAGATTACCTTTACCCGAGGGCGTCCCACGCTGAAGAATGATCAGTGTTTTGTCGAGCAGAAAAATGGTGCTATTGTGCGTCAGGTGGTGGGGTATGGTCGGTTGGTTGGCATGTTGGCCTATCAGCAACTCGGTGAGGTCTACCGAGCACTTCATCTCTATGTTAACTGCTTTCAACCATCAATGAAATTGCAGGAGAAGCACATTGATGGAAAAAAGGTGCACCTTGTCTATGATCAGGCCAGAACACCGTTGCAACGCCTGGTGCGTGCCAAAGTGCTCTCTGATGCGAGCGCACAGGAGTTGATGCAGATGTTTCGAGCGATCGATCCTGTGCTGCTTTTTGATCAGGTGAAAGAGCTGCAGCAGGCGCTCTTCTTTCACACCAAAGGTACGTTGGGAGGTTCAGCTGAGACGGAGGAATGTTCTCTCCGCCGCTTTTGTGTTGAACGTTGTCTATCAGGATCTCAAGAAGCCAATGCGTTCCTCTCGGCTTTGTTCTCTGAGCAGCGCGAGCCGGTGCATGAGCAGTCACCGCTGGCGTCACTTCTTGATTGGCCCCGAACGTGTCATGATCCCTTCCATGACGTATGGGATCTTATCGCGTCCTGGGTGTGTACCTCTCCTGAGCGTAATTGCGGCGAAATGTTTCGCGAATTACAACGTTTGTTTCCTGAACGTTTTCGACCGGCGCACTTGCGCACCTTACAACGAGGGGTGCGCAAGGTGAGAGCACGTCTACAAGGAGCATGTGGCGGACAGGGGAAAGGGGAAAAAATGGAGGCGGGCGGATTGCATCCTTCGATCTCAGTGAGGCCAGAGACTGCAGGATGTGGGTCAGACCGGCCGGTTCACGTGATCAACGTTTCTCCTTCTCAGAAGCATGTATCAAAACAACTGGTACCTTCTCGTTGTCTTGGTGAGGAAGGGATCAAGGGCATGCAGAGAACCGCGCTCTCTGGTGAGGGATTGGACACTACTGCATCGGATCAGAAACACCTTCAGGATGATCAACTCTCTCAAGGGTTTGAACGCCGTACCGGTTCGAGCCAGAAGGGATTGTCGCGCTCTATCGAGCACGCTATTCAGGACTATCTCCAGGCGCAGAAGAAGAGTGGACGACGTCCAAAAACGCTGGAATGGCACCAGACGGCGTTGCGTTTATTGCAGGAATATCTCTCCTCCGAGTGTCAATATGTTCTCATCCATCAGATCACAGAGGCAGAGATACAGAATTGGTTGACGTTTCTTCGCGAGCGGCCAACAGCGAGGGGAATGTATCGATCCACCGGGACCGTCGCGTCGTATGCTCGCTCGGCTCGTGCTTTCTTCCGGTGGTTAGTGCGTCACCGCTCTATGAGGCAAACGCCGTTTGCGCAGCTGGACATGCCTCGTGAGGAACCTGGGCTGCTTCATCTTGTTGAGCCAGCAGAATGGGAACGTTTGCTGTTGGCGTGTAGGTCTGCAGGAGGAATGGTGGCGGGAGTAGCAGATCAAACCAGCGCATGCAATCAGGCGCTGCTCTGGGTGCTTGCCCAGACGGGGATGCGCACTTCCGAAGTGTGCGAGTTGCAGCTTTCAGATGTTGATCGCGACCATGGCGTGATGAGGATACGAGGGAAGGGCTCAAGGGCACGATGGGTTCCTCTGGGGGAGGAAGGACGTTATCATCTCTCTGTGTACCTGGATCGCTATCGTTTGCCACCAGGACACGATCTGAAGCGAATGCGAGTGGGAGAGGAACCTCTCTTTCTGTCTAGGGAAGGATGCTCTTTGACCAGGAATAGCATTGCGCTTCTGTTTGGCCGGCTGCGAAAACGGGCTGGGATCACCAGGAAAGAAGTTGGGCCTGTTTTGCTCCGCGATACCTTTGCCGTGCGCTATCTGCAAGCAGGTGGAGATTTGCGTACGTTGCGGCAACAATTGGGTCAAGAGGAGAGTGCTGCTGTCAAACGGTATCTGGATATGGTATGAGTTATCGTAAAAGAGCACAGGAAGCGAAAGAATTATGGGAACATGGTTCTTTTCGGCTGGTGTTGATTGCGGGAACTGTTTTTCTGAGACAGCCATCGTGGCATTGGGGCAGGAATCGGACCTCTCCATGCTTTGCTTGTCTCAATCAATCTATTTGTCGCATCGTGTACGTCCGCGTTCGTGATGTGCAACCTCGCTTGACCTCACCACGCACGCATCAACTTTCGCGTACGAGCAATGCTACGTCCTTGATACAAGCCACAGGCGACGACTTCTCATCCTTGTATAGATCAGAAAGACCTGGGAGGGCAGCACGTTCTCCCTGCTTGTATGGAGGAAGGACACGGCTTATCCGCATAGGAACAAAATACACAGCAGTCTCCCTGTTTACGGGCATGCGTCATGGAACGCGCATCACAGGTATAGAATAATTGGCAGAACGTGGTAGGCATCATGATGCTCTGCTGATGCCGACACAGTGGATTGGGACAGATAAGCGTCGCCAGAAGGGCATGGCTGTTCATGGTTCCTCAGTTCTTTATGTATTATGACCTATATTTAGAATCAGAGGTAAAAAATGTCCCTCACTGTAGAGAGGAGGAACGTACAATGAGATCGGGTTGATAGACGATCTGTTGATGTTGGTGCTCTCTATGGCCTCCCAGCTCCTTGAAAAGCAGCTCGGTGGCTGTACGCCCCAGGAGATATTTGGGTTGGCGAATAGAGGAGAGCGAGGGAGAAAGGGCACTGGCAAACTCGACGTCATCATAGCCAATCAGCGCCATCTCGTCGGGAACCCGTACCCCACGCTGCAGCAGTCCACGCATAACTCCAAGGGCCAGTTGATCATTAGCACAGAAAATTGCCGTAGCCTTACGTTCCCCCTGCAACAACATTTCTACACACTGTTCACCAGCCAGCACATTCTGATCCGCTACCGGAATCTCAATCACCACCTGCTCAGGATCAAGACCAGCTGCATTGATCGCCTGGTACATTCCCTCGCGCCGCTCTTCGCACTGTCGAATACTAAGAGAGCCATGCACAAAGGCGATCCTGCGATGACCTGATACCAATAGATGGTTGGTGGCCAGCTTTCCTCCTTGCTGATTATCGACGGCAACTGAACAGAGACTGTGCTCCTGATCGGTTCGATCCAGCAGCACAACGGCAATCTCTTGTTGCGCGAGACGCTGAAGATAACTCAGATCATTGCTGGCAGGCGTAATCAAAATACCAGCCGTACGCTGTTCTTCAAGTATATGGAGATAGCGATGCTCTTTTTCCAGTGAACCATCTGAATTACAGAGAATGACGATGTAGCCAGCCTCATTTGCGGCATCCTCCACACCACGCGCCACCTCAGTAAAAAAAAGGATTGGTTACGTCCAGTACCACCAGGCCCAGATAACGGCTCCCACCAGCCCGCAATTGATGCGCCGAAGCGTTGCGCACAAATCCTAGTTCATCAATCACTGCCTGCACACGCAGACGGGTCGCCTCCGCAACCCGATCCGGGCGATTTAATACATTAGAGACAGTCCCCAATGAAACTCCCGCCTTCTCAGCAACTTCTCGAATACTTGCCATCTTTTCCTCTTCCAAGCCCTTCCCGACGCTCATCCTGTCTCATCTTTCAGAGCAAAGGATAAGTGAAACGTTTCATACTCTGTCCTGTAGTATAGCAGTTGGACTGGTAATCGTGAAGAGGCCCGCTTATTTAGACCCTTGACAGGATGGCTTTTGATCTCCTATACTCAATTGAAACGTTTCAATTGAAACGTTTCATACGCTTTTGTCATTGAAGGTACAGAGTATCTGAATGATCCAAAAGAGGTGCAAAGCTATGGCCGAACTCTTTGATCAACTGCGTGCGATGTTGGACGCGCAAAGTACCGACATTGAGCACGTTATTATGCATATCCAGGCGTTCTCCATCGAAACTCCCTCATGGGGCTACGGGAATTCGGGGACACGCTTTCATGTTTTCCGCTGGCCTGGTGCAGCCCGCAACCTGCGCGAGAAGCTGGCAGATGCGGCCCAGGTTCAGCATGTAACTGGTTGTTGTCCAAAGGTGGCGCTCCATATTCCCTGGGATCAAGTGGCTGATTGGCCGGAAATCAAGGCGTATGCCGAGCAGCTAGGCTTACAGCTAGGCGCGATCAACCCCAACCTTTTCCAGGACAATGCTTACCGTTCTGGTAGCCTCTGTCACTTTGATCAGCAGGTGCGCAATCAGGCAGTTGAGCATGTGCTCTCCTGCGTACAGATTGCGCAAGCCACTGGCTCAGACGTGATCAGCCTCTGGTTGGCAGATGGTACTAACTATCCTGGTCAGGATGATCTGCGCAAACGCCGCCATCGTCTGCTTGACTCGCTACAAGCTATCTACGCAGCCTTCCCTGAGACGATGCGTCTTCTGATTGAGTATAAATTTTTTGAGCCAGCTTTTTACTCGACTGATCTACCTGACTGGGGAACAGCATTGCTTCTGGCACAGAAGTTGGGGCCCCAAGCCGAAGTGCTTGTAGATACCGGTCATCATCCTCAAGGAACCAATATCGCACAGATTGTCGCTCAATTGCTAGATGAGAAGCGTCTGGGAGGTTTCCATTTTAATGATCGCAAGTACGCGGATGATGATCTGATTGCTGGTTCACTTAATCCCTTTGAACTCTTCTGTATCTTCAACGAGATCATTGGTGCACAGCATGAGGACAACACAAATGGAGGTCGCATCACCTATATGATCGATCAATCTCATAATATAGAGCCAAAGATTGAAGCAATGATTCAAAGCGTCATGCATATCCAGACCGCATATGCAAAGGCTCTGCTGGTCGATCGCATCGCACTGCATGGGGCCCAGGAGAGCGGCGATGTGTTGGGAGCGTATCGCGTACTTCAGGCGGCTTACGAGACCGATGTACGCTCTTTGCTCGCTGAAGTTCGTATGCGTCAGGGGCGTGCACCCGACCCCATTACCGCCTTCCGTACCAGTGGTTATGCTGAGCGAGTAGCAAGTGAGCGTATAACAGACGAAATCACAAGTGGCTACCTCGGAATGTAAGCAATCGCTCTTCTTGTTGCAAAAATAAGGTTTTTTTATTTTTGTGATCTGAAAATAGCAAAGGATTTATAATAATGGCATCTGTGCTTTCTTCACCCGCTTTGAAACAACTTGTCGAGCGTTCGCGCCACCTGGGCGCTGATCGCTCTGTCTGCAACTGGGGTGGAGGCAATACCTCTGCCAAAGCAGAAGAATATGATTTTCGTGGTCGAGTTGCGCGTGTGCTATGGGTTAAGGGCTCGGGCTCTGATCTGGCAACCTGTACTGAGGAGTCTTTTACCGGTCTGTACCTGGACGATCTCCTCCCCCTGCTGGAGCGCGAGCAGATGAGCGATGCCGAGATGGTAACTTACCTGGGACACTGTTTCTTTGATCCAGGCCGTCCCCGTCCTTCTATTGAGACGCTTTTACACGCTTTCTTGCCTTTTACCCATATCGATCACACTCACGCTGACGCCACGAATTATTTTGCTTGCGCCTCTAATGGGGAGCAGCTAGCTCGCGAATGTTTCGGCGAGGACCTGCTGTGGTTACCCTATCGCCGCCCTGGCTTCGGGCTGGCCCGCGAGGTGGCCCTGGCTGTGCGGGCAAAACCCGAGGCCAGGCTTGTCCTTCTTGCCAGGCATGGTTTGATCACCTGGGGCAAGACAGACGAAGAGTGCTACACCTCAACCTGTGCCACAATTGCTCGGGCGCGTGACTTTGTTGAAGGACGCATCCAACAGACGAATCACGCTTTTTTTGGTGGCTTGCGTGTTCCTGTGCTTCCACAGGAAGAGCGCCACAGCGTTGCCGCACAGATAGCGCCAGTGCTGCGCGGACTGATCTCAACTGACAAACCCCAGATTCTACGCTTTGAAGACGACGAAGCGGTGCTCTCCTTTGTCTCCAGCAACGATGCATCACGTTTGACGAGCATTGGTGCGGCCTGCCCAGATCATCTGGTGCATACCAAGCCCTGGCCCTTGCTGGTTGAGTGGACGCCTGAACAGGGCAGTGAGGCGCTCTCTGAAGCGGTGCACATTGGCATTGCGACCTACGTGGCTCGCTATCAGGCATATCTGGAAGCGCATCGGGCTCAGGATCTTGATCCAGATGCATCCACGCCCGTATTTCGCGAGGCTGATGCTGCAAGTGATCCACACCCTCGCGTGATCCTGATCCCTGGCGTGGGTATGTTTACTACTGGAAAAGATATGACGCGAGCGGATATCTCGTCACAACTCTATCACCGCGCCATTGCGGTGATGCGCGGTGCAGAGGCTTGCGGCGGTTTCATATCCCTCTCGAATGCTGAAAGCTATGCAGTTGAGTACTGGCCGCTGGAGCAATATAAGCTCAAGTTAGCGCCTCCTGATCGCGAATTTGCGCGACACGTGGTACTGGTCACCGGAGCAGGTGGGGGCATCGGCTCAGCTATCTGCCGTAGAGTTGCACTGGATGGTGCACATCTCGTTGTTACTGATATTGATCTGGTAAGCGCTGAAAAACTGGCAAACGCTCTCAATCAGCAATATGGAGCAGGACGCGCAATCGCCCTCAAGATGGATGTGACAAACGAGGAGAGCGTGGACACAGCCTTTACGCAGGCCGCATTAGCGTTCGGTGGCATCGATATCGTTGTCAACAATGCTGGCCTGGCCTCCAGCGCACCAATTACTGAGACCAGCCTGGCTATGTGGAACAAGAACTGGAATGTGCTGGCCACCGGCTATTTTCTGGTTGCACGAGCTGCTTTCCAGCTTTTACAAGTCCAGGGGCGCGGTGGCAATCTGGTCTTTATTGCCAGTAAGAATGCGCTTGTGGCTGGGAAAAATGCTGCAGCTTATTCAACCGCCAAGGCTGCTGAGTCCCATCTGGCACGCTGCCTGGCAGAGGAAGGCGGTCAGTTCAAAATTCGCGTCAACACGGTCAATCCAGACGCCGTTCTGTCAGGCTCACGTATCTGGGATAGTTCCTGGCGCAAGGGACGTGCAGTCACTTATGGTGTGGCACCTGATCAACTGGATGAGGTGTATCGCAAACGTACGACGCTTGGCGTGAACATTTTGCCCGAGGATATCGCTGAAGCGGTGGCGTTTTTTGCCTCGTTAACGCGCTCAAGCAAGAGTACTGGCAACATTCTCAATGTCGATGGAGGCATCGCCGCCGCCTATCCACGCTAAGAGAGGAACTGGACAGTTATTATGAGGCGACCGCCTATGGCAATGCACGGCTGCAGTTGGTGGGCCTGAGTGACCTGCAAAGCCTGGCCGATGTACGTGCCGTGGTCCGGTGCGCCTCTACTCATCGCTTTGGGCCACAATTGGCTCAACATGCAGTATGGAGCGATGCCGCTGAACATTTCCGCCGGCTGCCTGGTTGTCTTTGAGAGAACGAACGGATTGATTTATGCAAGTGGCACTATTCTTGGTTTACGACTGTCCTGAGAAAAAGGCGCATTCAATGTGATCAGTACGTGGCTGGAATGGCGCTTGTTATCTATATAAACGAGGACATATGATGCTGTAAAACGCTTATAGGGCAGCAGTCAGAAGAGATTTGTATTGAAATACAGGTGAATTGCTTGGTATTCATAATCAGTATATTTGTTCTGTCTGCAGGCAACCTTGGAGGAGTTGTGGTCGGAGGAGGTGATTCAAGGACATGTGGTTTCTGTGAACGGACTCGATCCGAGTTGCAAACGGAAGGAGATCCCTTCCCTGTTCTAATGTGTCAATATTTATTCTTGTCAATGTGTGATAGTTCTTGCCTGCTACATTGAGGAAATGATACAGAAGAAGACCTTCTTCTGTATCATTTCCTCAACGTAGAGTGATGTTTACGATCGACCAACAATGGGTGGTTGGAAGGCGAGATCTGCTTCAGACTGAGGGAGGAGAAAATCGAAATCGCATCCCTCATCTGGTTGCAGGACATGTTCTGCGTAGAGGCGGGGATACCCTCGACCGTGCATCTGCCGGGGTGGCATCCAGTCGCTCCGTCGCCGCTGTAATTCTTCCTCTGAGACATGAAGGGTGAGCGTGCGTTGTTCAATATCCAACTCGATGATGTCTCCATCTTGTACCAGGGCCAGTGGACCTCCAATGGCTGCCTCTGGTGTGACATGCAGGACGACGGTACCAGAACTGGTTCCGCTCATGCGCGAGTCGCTGATGCGAACCATGTCCTGTACCCCCTGGCGTAACAGTTTTTCGGGAATGGGGATAGAACCCCACTCGGGGAGTCCTGGAACGCCTACCGCACCAGCGTTGCGCAGTACGAGAACAGAATTGGCATCGACCGGTAGGTCGGGACGATCGATGCGGGCCAGCAGATCGGTATAGTTCTCGAAGACGAGTGCCGGACCACTGTGCTGCTTCAACTGTGCTGACGCCGTGGTGGTGCGGATTACCGCTCCACGTGGTGCCAGGTTTCCGCGCAGTACAGCGATCGATCCTGAGGGGGCGAGCGGCTCATGCCGGGAGAAGATCACCGCGGCATCCCGGTAGGATACTGCATCTACCGTTTCCTGGAGTGCCTGACCTGTGACGGTCAGGCACTCCAGGTGAAGCAGATCCCGGATCTCGTGCATCAATGCGGGCATCCCGCCGGCGGCATCAAAGTCGTGCAAGAGCTTTGCTCCGGACGGCTGTACATTGAGAAGCATCGGGGTTGTTCGGGCGAAGGTATCGAAATCATCGAGGGTGAGCGGGACCCTCAGTCGTTTCGCGATGGCAATCAGGTGAATGACCGCGTTGGTTGAGCCGCCAATGGATGTGTAGACTCGCAACGCGTTTTCAAAGGCTGCGCGTGTCATGATCTGTGCCGGCCGTAGATCCTGCTGCACCAGTTCGACAATACGCCGCCCGCTGGCTTCCGCCGCTGCTAGCCGCCGGGTGTCTGTGGCGGCGATGGTGGCGGTGCCTGGAAGCATCATGCCCAGGGCTTCTGAGAGAACCGTCATCGTTGAAGCGGTTCCCATCGTATTACAGGTCCCGATGCCGCAGGCATAATGCTCCTCCAACTCCTGCCAGTCCTGTTCGGTAATCCCTCCCGTGCGATATTTATCCAGATAATGCCAGAGCTCTGTGCCCGATGCGATCTCGTGGCCTCGCCAGCGCCCTGCTATGCGAGGGCCAGCGCAGACCTGGATCGCCGGAAGGTTGGCGCTGGCGGCACCCATCAGTTGAGCGGGCGTGATTTTATCGCACCCAGTCAGCAGGACGACGCCGTCGATTGGATAGGCGCGCAGCGTTTCTTCTAATTCCATGGCCAGTAAGTTGCGGTAGAGCATGGCGCTGGGCTTCATGAGTTCCTCACCCAGTGACATGGTATTGAACTCCAGAGGGAGCCCCCCGGCCGCGATCACGCTGCGCTTAACTGCCTCGGCCACCGCTTTGAGTCCGCTATTGCAGTTATTGAGCTCGCTCCAGGAATTGGCAATCCCGATCACGGGCTTGCCGGTAAAAAATTCCCTGCTCCAGCCCAGGGAGCGCAGGACCGATCGACTCTGCAGCCCGAGCTCATCTCTGCCTTCAAACCACTCCTGACTGCGTAGCTGTATCACTGCTTTCTGCGCGTGTGTGGGTCGTGTTTCCAAGATCCGTGTTCCTACTTTCCATATGTATGTGCTTCTTTTCCCTGATCACCTTCATAAGATACACCAGGGCCGTGCCGACATCGATCTATTTGATGGCTCCAATCACCATGCCTTTCCTGATATAGCCCTGCAGGAATATGTAGAGGAGAATGGGAAAGATCGACGCCATTAATAAGCTGGTCATCAGCAACGGGTAATCCGTCGCGTAGCGACTGCCAATGGTCGCGATCGCCGCGGTAACGGTCTGCTTGCCATCGGTCTGCAAAAAGAGGAGCGGCGTCAGCAGATCATTCCACCATGCGGTCACGTTAAAAATACTGATGGTCATAATGCCAGAGACACTCATCGGGACCACCACGCGTATCAACTGATGGAAATAGTTGGCCCCATCGACTCTGGTGGCTTCCAGAACCTCACCAGGTAGCCCGCGCATCAGCGAGGTCAGCAGGAAGACCGATCCGGGGATGCTGGTCGCCGCCCAGAGTAAGACCACCGAGAGAAAGTTATCGACAAGACCGAGATGGGCCATCGACAGATAGTTGGGGATGATGAAGGTCATCCCCGGAATGATCAGGCTGGTCACGATCAGCATGAAGAAGACACGCCGAAATGGGAAGCGTAACTTGGCCAGTGTGAAAGAGGCCGGAATAAAAACGAGCAGAGAGAGGATCATCGCCAGCACGATATACCCGATGGTATTCAAGAGCAATTGCAGCATATTCAGGTTGCTGAACATGGCGATGAAGTTATCCAGATAGCCAAAGCTCTGCGGCAGGCCCACCGGGTTGCTGGTATATTCGGTCGTCGTTTTGAAACTGGTCAAGAGCATAAAGAGGAGCGGGTAGATGGCGGCAACGGTCAGGATGATCAGGATCGCCAGAATTCCGGAGCGGGTGAGTGATTGAAATATGCTTTTCTTCATACGGTCCTCCTTTTCTGAGAAGCTGGCTTACTCGGCACCGACTCGATCAAACAGGGTAATCTGCATCCAGGAAATGATCAGGACGAGGATCAGCAAGATGACAGCCAGCGCGCTGGCATAGCCCAACGATCCCTGCGCAAATGCCTTGATGTAGATCATGTAGTCGATGGGCGTCGTCTCATATCCGGGTCCGCCGCGTGTGATCGAGTAAACAAGGGCGAACAAGCCAATAAAGACGAAAATGATGTTGGTAATCACAAAGTAGGAGATGGCGGGGCCAGAGACGGGATGATGATGCGGAACAGGCGTTGCCACCAGTTCGCCCCGTCGATGCGTGCCGCCTCAATCAGATCGGCCGAAATCGATGAGAGTCCAGCGAGAAAGATCAGTACTCCTTGCCCCAACGTTTGCCAGTAGAACGCCAGGATGAGGACCAGAAAGGCGGTCGGCGCGCTCCCGATCCAGGGTTGGGCAAGGGTGCTCAGTCCGATCCCGTTCAGTACCTGATTGATGGCACCCTGTGAGTCGAAGAGGGTTTTCATCAGCAGGCCAACGACGACCGCCGATAGAATGGTGGGCAGATAATAGACGGAGCGAAAGAATTTCCAGCCAGGGGTCTGTTCAAAGAGCAGCACCGAAACCACCAGTGAGATCAGGAGAATGCCTGGAATGGAAAGCAGAAAGATGAAATTGTTGCGCAGCAGCAGCAGGAGTTGCCCTGACGTCAGGATGCTTGCATAATTCGTCAGACCGATCCAGCGTGAACTGTCGCCATCCCAGGCGGTGAAGCTGTGATAGATGGCGAGGATTAGCGGATACCACATAAAGAGCGCAATCAGGAGGAAGGCGGGCAGTAGTGACAGATATGCCGTGAACCCTTCTTTTTGGCGAAGCGTTTTTCCGCGCACAGATGTCACAGGTTTGGCGGGGGCGATGGGCGCGTGCAAATCGATGAGCGCAACCTGTTTCTTGTTGGCCATGACATCCATCCTTTCCTATGGTTGATCAGGAATCTCTTTGGTATTTGTGGACAGCATGCTGTCGATACAAGCAGATGCAATGATGTATTTAGGCATTCGTTTCTGCCAGCAGTTGATCGCGTTTGGCGTCGAGTTGCTGCAAGAATTGTTGCGCGCTACTCTTCCCGGTCCAGGCAAGCTGTGCCTGCGCGGTCAGTTCGGTGGTCAACTCACTCGGGTAGATATTGTCAGGCCAGAAGATGATATCGGGTTCGAGAGCCCATTGTTGTAACTGTCGCTTGATGGGGTTTTTCGTGATCTGACCCATATCGACATCGACCACGTTGCTCAGGCTCGAACTGGTCTCTGCCTGGGTGGTCTGTTCTGGCTGGCTCATTAAAAACTTGACAAAGCGTACAGCCTCTTCCTTATGTTGAGAATACTGCGAAACGATGAGGCCATTGCCCGAGCCACCGATGCCGGTATTCTTGATTGAGACCTGGTTGCTGTAATCTGGGAGTTTATGTACCCCGAGATCGTTCCCCATAACCTGGCTCATGTCATCGATAGACCAGGGACCATTGATCATCATGGCGGCATGACCCTGATAGAGAAGCTGTTGGGCTTCCCCGGTTCCCATCGTTGGCGCGCCTGCGATGGTGTATTGTGCCAGTTGCTGCCACTTCTGGACCACTTCAAGCAGTTCTGGGGAGGCGAACTTGCGCTTGCCCGCAATAAGGTCCGCGATGCCAGCGTCTCCATTGACGACCTGAGCGATCCAATAATCCAGGCTAAATAAGCTATAGCCATTGTCAAAGAGCGCCAGCGGTGTGATGCCGGTGGACTGCACCTGCTTGAGCATGCGTAAGAAATCGTCAAAGCTGTGTGGCCAATCCGCGTCAGTCTTGATGCCAGCTTTGGCCAGTGCTTTCTTGCTGTAATAGATGGCGCTAATGCTATCTGTACTGCAGGGAACCCCATAGATGGTGCCCTGGCCTGCGGTGAAGCCCTCCGTCACCGCGTTCCAGCCGCGGATGCGCCCGCTTTCTTCCGGCGTGAAATAGTGATTGAGCGGTTCCAGATAGTGTTTGAACTGCATCAGGTAACTCCCGCTCCACAGTGTCATGACGTCCGGCCCCGTTCTGGCGATACTTGCGACTCGATAGGCGGTAAACATATCCGTAGAGCCGGGCATCACCTGCATATCGACTTTCACGCCGGGATTCTGGGCCTCAAAGCGCTGAATCGCTTTGTAGATATAGTACTGGTCCCTCGCTTTTGTTTTGTCGAGTGGATCGGTTGTCGCATAGGCGGTGTTCCAGAACCTGATATGTTTCTCGGCAGAAGGTGCGGCCTGCGTAATCGGCGTGCCTGTGGTGCAGGCAGATAGCAGGCTTGTTCCGCCAAGCGCGACGCCACTGAGACGGAGAAACGCACGGCGTGATAGATGGGTGGGAGACATCCATTTTACTCCTTTGTGTATTGTTCACTGACGATGTGAGAAGCACTACTCTCTCTCCCATGAAGTTCGAAGGTAAGCAGGTTGCCGCTGGTGAAACGTCTGGCATCCAGTACGGAGAAGTCCAGCGAGGCCGGCTCACCGAGAACATCACTGAGATCGAGCGAGGTTGTATTGTGGAGTAACAAGGTGCTGACGGCACGGGCAATGCCAGCATGTAAGGTGATACCATGACCATTTAAGCCAACCGCATGATAGAAATTGCTCAGACGGCTATCACGGGAAACGATTGGGAAGCCGTCCTCAGTGGTGCCATAGACACAGCACCAGCCGTTGAGGAACTGACTGTTCGGCAGATGCCAGTAGCGACGATACACCTGCTCAACCGCCGGAGGGTATGCAGCGTCATTGATGCGATGGACATAATCCGGATCAACCGTATAGCCTGATCTGGTCGTGTGGTGATGTTGACCGAAGAGGAGCGTTCCCCCAAGTTCTCCTCTGCACCAGACTCCCTCTCCCTGTACGGATTCCGGTACACTTGTCAGTGGTGCATTGTGCACCCCATCATCAAATGCGGTCGCGACGCAGACCTGGATGCGTTGCGGCGTGAGGGCAAGTTCGGAGCCAGCCAGTTCAGCGACCCGGGCGCCCCAGGGGCCAGCGGCATTGAGCACCGTGCCGACGTGCCAGAGACCACGCCGGGTGACCAGCGATGCGATGCTGTCCCCATGGGTCCGTATCTGGAGAACGGGTGTGTTCCGCTTGATCTCTACCTGCCCTGTTTCCACGGCCAACCGTTCGTACAGCGCTACCAGCTCATATGGATCGATGAAGCCTTGATTAGGATAGAATACGCCGCCTTTGACGCCATGGGGCTTGATCCACGGAAAGCGGCGCAGTAATGCGTCAGGTTCCAGATACTCCTGATGGTAGATACTGTCCGCTCCCCCGCCGAAGCGTTGATGGTAGGCATCCGGGGGAGGGGGAAAGACGCCAGGTTCATAGATCACGTTGAGCGAACCCCATGCGTTGAAGGTAAAATGGTGATCTCGGCGCAATTGTTGATAACGATGATACCCTACCAGCGTCAGGGCCGCGTAGAGCTCACCCATGTCATGCAAACAGACAACACCTGCGGACCCTCCGGTCGTACCGCTGGCGGGTTGCTGCTTATCAAAGACGACGATTCGCTTTGCCCCTTGTCGGGCCAGTTCGTATGCACAGCTCATACCGATGATACCACCACCGATAATGGCGATATCCGCTGTTTCATATTCCATGCTTGCCGTCCTTGCTCTCCGTGCCTGTGGTTGTGTCCACACATGACACAGCTATAGAGCTGGCCACTATGTATTCAGAAAATGCAAATAAATAGCTTACCTTGCATTGAGTGAATACTTTGTATACAAAAAAGACGATAAAAAACAACGATATCATCGAGTAAAGACCCGAGAAAGGATTGCTACTGGCAATAGTAAACTGAAGAACTCCTCTCTGTCAAGCGTGTTTGTTCGAGTTCAAAAACATCTGCCCATCAATTCTGGTTGACAAGCAGTCCAATTTTATCGTATGTTTGTATACAGAAATTGTCTCCTCCTCTTTGGGAGTGATTATTGGGAACAGGGGTGAACTATGTACGATCCATTAGGGCCGTTGAGTGTGCCGAAGGCGCCGGGGTATCGCGAAGCCGCTTTTCATGCGATCAAAGAGGCGATTCTTTCCGGGCAACTGAAATACGATCAACCATTGGTTGAAGAAGATATTGCGATCAGGTTGCAGGTGAGCCGGACACCTGTGCGTGAAGCGCTGGCTATTTTGCATCATGAGGGCTTGATTGCTCCTCGTAGTGGACGCGGTTTCTATGTCTGTCGTCTCACGCGTGAGGAGTTTGTAGATCTCTTTACCGCCAACGAGGTGATCGAGCCCTATCTGGTACGCCGCGCCGCGCTGCGCGCCACTGATGCCCAGATGCGCGATATGGAAGATGCCATTACCCTTGGCAAGCAGTCTGAGCAGCAGCAGGATATTGCTGGCATGCTCCGTTCCGGACGCGATTTCCATCGCGCCGTCGGTAGCGCCGCTGCCAATACTCCGCTGACGCGGTTTGTCGTTAGCAATGAAGAGCGCACCGATCTGTATCTGCTCAGCTGCGCACAGGTGCTCGATGTCTCACAGTTGAGCCAATCCAATCAGGAACACGAACGCATTTTTACGGCGATCGTGCAACGCGATCCCGAGACGGCTGCGCGGCTGGTCGTCTATCACTCACAATCTGTGCGCGAACGACTGGCTCCTTTTTTTACCGTCGATGAAGCACAGATGCTGGCAGAAAAAGGCTCGGATCTCTCTCAAAAATAATGCGTATTGCTTAGCGATAGGATACAGGGTATGACGACCAAAATCAGCATTATTGGCGCGGGCAGTGCTGTGTTCTCCCTCAGCATTATCCGTGACCTCTGCCTTACACCCAACCTGAAGGGGAGCACCGTCTGTTTTATGGATATTAGCCAGGAGCGCCTGGACGCGGCCTATCACCTCTGCTCGCGTTTCGCGACGGAGGTTGGCGCGACACTCCACCTGGAAAAAACGACCGATCGACTGGAGGCGCTCCAGGGGCCGATTTTGTCATCAATACCGCGCTGGTCGGAGGGCACGAAGGGTTGCGAGCTGGCTGGGATATTGCCAGAAAGCATGGCTATCGCTTCGGTGGGAGCCTGCATATCATGCACGATGAGCCGTTCTGGAACAATTTCTATCAACTGCAGCTCTTCGATTCCTTGATGGAGGATATTCTGGCCGTGTGTCCCGATGCCTGGTACGTGCAGTCAGCCAACCCGGTGATGGGGGGATTACCCATCTGGCGCGCACGTATCCCCAGGCCAAAATCGTTGGACTATGTCACGGATTCGGCGAGATTTATAGCATCGCGAAGATTTTAGGCCTGCAGGACCGTGAGCAACTGACCTTTGAGATCCCAGGCGTCAACCACTTTGTCTGGTTGACCAATGCGTATTACCAGGGCGAGCCGCTCTACCCACTGCTGGATCGCTGGATTGAAACCGAGTCCGAGCGCTACTGGGCCGAGGCACAGACGCATGGGAGTCTGCGCCCCAAGCAGATCGATCTGTACCGCCGTTTTGGCGTGTTGCCGATTGGTGATACCGGGAGCGAGGGTGGTGGTTCGTGGGGCTGGTGGTATCACACCGATGAGCAGACGCAGCGGCGCTGGCAGGAGGATCCCGAGGGTTGGTGGCGCGGCTACTTCCAGGCCACCGAAAGTGGCGTCGCCGAGATGAAGCGTATCAGCGAGGATACCAGCACGCGCGTCACCGAGCATTATCCGGCGGAGCACTCGCATGAAAGCATTATCCCCTTGATCGAGTCGCTGGCCTGTGACATTCCACGCGTCCTGATCGTCAATGTGCAGAACACGGGTGAATACGTGCCCGGTATTCCGCGTGACTTCGCCGTGGAGGTGCCTGCGCACGTGAGCAAGCGTGGCATCGATGCTATCCAGACCCACGCGTTGCCCGCTGGCCCGCTCAACTATGCGTTGCGCGATTGTGTCGCTCCCTGGAATCTGGAACTGGCAGCCTACAGCAGCCGCAGCAGACAGGCGCTGCTCGATGTGATTCTCATGGACCCCTGGACCACCTCGGAAAAGCAGGCGAGGGCATTGCTGGAGGAGATGCTGAATCTTCCTCAGCACACGGCGTTACGCGAGTATTATCAGTAGGACTAGCCAGTATACGAAAGGAATCTTTCATGGCAACGACAGCATCACGCTCCCAGCAGATCATCGAGCAGGCTCAGCGCTACATTCCGGGTGGGGTGAGCAGCGCCAACCGCCTGGTCGAGCCTAACCTTGTCTTTACCCGAGCGCAAGGCGCCTACCTTTTTGATGCCGAGGGCAGGCGCTATATCGACTACCATGCCGCCTTTGGGCCACCCTTGCTGGGCCACTGCCATCCTGAAGTCCAGCAGCGCGCCGCAGAAGCTATGGCGTCGATCGACGTTGTTGGCGTAGGGTCGAGCGAACTGGAGGCGCAACTGGCTCAGAAGATCTGCGAGCACATGCCCTCCGCTGAAAAGGTGCTCTTTTGTAATTCGGGGTCTGAAGCGACCTATGCGGCGCTGCGCCTGGCGCGGGCGGTAACGGGTCGTCAGAAGATTATCAAGTTTCAGGGTTGCTATCACGGCTGGCACGATGCCGTCTTAATGAACGTGATCAGCCCGGCGGACAAAGTCGGACAGCCTGATCCGCTCTCGGCCGGCATGCTGCCACAGGCGATCGAGAACACACTGGTGCTGCCTTTCAATGATCTGGCTGCCGTAGAGCAGGTCATGCAGGAGCAGGGATCAGAGATCGCGGCCATTATTCTCGAGCTCATTCCCCATAACATTGGTACCGTCCTTCCCCATCAGGAATTTGTGCAGGGCCTGCGCGACCTGACGAGCCAGCATCACGCCGTTTTGATCTTCGATGAGGTCGTCACCGGCTTTCGGCATGGACTTGGGGGCTACCAAAAAGCGCTCGGGGTGACGCCTGACCTGACCACGATGGCTAAAGCGATCGCTAATGGTTTTCCGCTCGCGGCCCTTGTCGGACGGGCGGACCTGCTCGATCACTGCAGGCCGGGTGGCGATGTCTTTTTCGCGGGCACCTTTAACGCTCATCCCGCCAGCGTGGCCGCCTCGCTGGCGACCATCGAGATTTTGGAGCGGCCCGATAGTTACCCTCATCTGTTTGATCTGGGAACACGGATGCGCGATGGGTTGACCGCCATGGTCCAGCGCCATGGTCTACGCGCGACCGTTGCCGGCTTTGGCTCGGTCTTTCTGCTGTACTTTATGGAGCCGCCGATCGAGAGCTACGAGGATCTACTGCGCAACGATGCCGAGACCTTTGTGACTTATCGACGCGCGTTGATCAAGCGCGGTATCTATGAATTGCCCGTCAATCTCAAACGCAATCATATCAGCCTGGCCCATACAGCTGCAGACATCGATGAATCGCTGGCCGCCGCCGATGCGGTCCTGACGTCGTTCTCATAGTGAAGCGTGAGAATGTTTATCGTGACATACTACAGGTGAAGGAGAGGAGTAAGCGTATGCGTGGTCTTCAAGGCAAAGGGGTGTTGATTACTGGTGGCAGCCGTGGTATCGGGCAGGCAACGGCCCGGCGTTTTCTCGAAGAGGGAGCGCGAGTCTTTATTTGCGGGTTGGAGCAGGACGAGGTGGAGCAGACAGTCCAGGCATTTGTATCCCTGGGCGAAATCTCTGGCATGGTTGGCGATGTCAGTATTGAGGAGCAGGCGCACCAGATCGTCGAGGAGGCTGAGCGCAGGCTCAATGGGATTGACATTTTGATCGATAACGCAGGGATCGCCTGGGAAGAGCCGTTTCTTGAGATTACCAGTGAGCACTGGGATAAGATTATCGCGGTCAATTTGCGCGGGATGTTTCTGATCGCACGTGAGGCGGCCAAGCGTATGGTCGCACGTGGCAATGGAGGTGCCATTGTTCTGATGTCGTCCAAAAATGGCCTGGCTGGCGAGGTGAAATATGCCCATTACAATGCATCTAAAGGGGCGGTGGTCATGCTGATGAAGACGATGGCATTGGAACTGGGTCCTCTTGGTATTCGTGTTAATGCGTTGTGTCCGGGCTATATTTTGACGCCACTGGCCGAATCGATCGACTCACCAGAGTTTATCGGGGCCTACGTCAACAATATCCCTCTGGGACGGCTTGGCCGGCCCGAGGATGTCGCGGCAGCTTACGCGTTCCTGGCATCGGATGACGCCGCATTTATGCACGGGACCGAGCTCCTGCTCGATGGAGGGCAACTCGCCCAATAGGTGTGAGACCTGTCCCGGTTTGCGATTACGCCGGGGCAGGTCCAACTCCTACGAGCGACTCAGGAGACTGGGCGCAATTTCGATGACACGTTGTGAAGGGGTTTGCCCGACAAGCAGCTGGTCAAGCATCGAGAACATGGCGTGCACAATATCTTCGGGATCGAACTCGATCACAGTCATGCCCCGCATGTGTTTGAAGAGCATCATGGAACTTTTATTGGCATGCGTGGCGATTTTGACATCCTCACCCACACGTATGCCCAGGGTCTGGAATGCCGCTAGTAGCCCATCTGTCATCATATCATCGGTGCTGACAATGCCATCAGGCTTGGGGAGCGCTGGATTGGTAAAGACCTGTAGCGCGAGCTGATAGCCCTGTTCCTGAAACGTCTGGAAGGGGAGCGACGATTGCGCGGCTGAGAGCTTGTAGATGCTTTGTATCAGATCCGGGTGGAAGGTCTGCCTATAGGTCTGCAGGAAGGAGGCAAACAGTCCGTCATAGGATGGTACTGCTACGTTCGAATCACCTTGCCAGAATGTTGTATTCCACAACCCAATCTGCTGACAGCCTTGCTCGGTTAAACATTTAACTCCTAGCCGGAGGACCTCAATCATATTTAAGCCAACCATCCAGTTCCCGCCTTCCGCGAAGGTGACACAGGGCACGCCCCGGCTCATAATGTGCTCATTGAACGCAGCTGGAAAACCAACTGCCAGCACTCCATGGATGCATTCCGTTTGAATGAGTCGCTCAATTTCTTCTGGCAATTGGGTGTCGTTGCCTGGCACACGCGAAATAAGGTGCATGGTGTAGTATTCGTCTTTGATCTGCGATCGCTGTTGCGTGACGGCCGCGAAATGGCCCCAGAGCATCCCCCAGAAAGGGGAGGCGCTGGTGCGTAACAACAGCGAGGTATCAAGGACGATACAAATAGATTTGCGATAAATTTTCTGTGAAACGAAGATGCCACGGCTCTGTTCCCGATACAGAATGTTTTGAGCCTCCAGGTCGTCCAGTGCTTCATACAGCGAGACGCGACTGGTCTGAAACATCTGACAGAGCTCGCGCACTGTTGGCAACTTGCTTCCCGGCCCGCGTTGATATGCCAGATCGCGTATCTGCGTATGCAGCATGCGTACTTTGGTTTCTGCTTGTGAAGAAGGTGTTGTCATCAGCTCTTATCGTTTTTTCTTTCGTTAAAAATCACGCCTGAGGCATAGTTGTTCTAGAACAAAGTATAGTAGCGAGGCTATCTCCTGTCAAGCTCTCTGTTTTTTGGACAAAAATATTAATATAAAGTCAGGTATTGACAAAAAAACAGAAACATTTTATTATTGTTCTAGAACAATAATAAAATGTTTTCGTTCCTTCGATGATATAAAGCCCGTAGGAGCGGCTCTAGAATGTTTGGCAATGATGGAGAATAGCCGGATGTTCTTGAACATTAGTGGTCTGCGTCATAATTGCGAAAGGAGGGCAGCGGAACTCCTATTCTGATTGGTACCTCCTACTCATAATTACAATGCTATCCATACGTCGGTATGTCATGTCCTCCTTCTGAAAGGTAAAACATGCTCATACTCTTCAATGTCCAACTACTTAATGAAGGATATGTTTGTGAAGATTGCGCGAACGGAGAACTGTGAATATATTCAGCCACTGGAGCATGTAGAGCTCACCGATATTGAGCCGATGCAGGAGAGCGCCCTGGTTGTCAGGGATGGGCTGGGACGGATCTATCTGCGCCAGCCTGCCATGACAGCTGTGCAGTTTGTCGTTTCAGGAGCACTGGGGCATCATCGGATTACCCTTGAAGGTCCCATGGGCATGGTACAGGATGAGCTGACCTTCCGTGTTGATTGCCAGACACGTATTGACGATCAGGATGGATTGTATCGCGAATTGCTGCAGATGCTGTACTACACCAAGGTAAAGGAGGGCGAATACATCACTTCGGTGCGGTATCTTGGGCGCATCTATCGCTGCTTTGTCGGGTGGTTGCGCGATGACGTACATGAAATGAAGGGCATGAAGTATTTTTCGAGCGTCCTGAAAGATTGTATCGACCTGTATCGCGACAGTCAGCGTGCTGATGGGATGATCTGGGACAACGTTACGTTGCGGGAACCAGAGCCCAATTACTGGGAGACGCGTTTTGCGCCAGGAGATTTCATTCGTATATTCGATGACGCCAGCGCCGAATTTAAACGTATCCCGGTTGAAAATGATGTTGAATATTTATTTGTGGAGGGATTGTATTTTACCTGGAAGGCGGTTTGTGACGATGTGTGGATGAAGACGTGTTTGCAGGCCGCGAAAAAAGCCCTGGATTACAGTATCGCTGATCCGTATCGCTGGTCAGAGAAATATCAACTGCTCAAACGCGGCTATACCATCGATACCTGGGACTTTCAAAGCCGGGTGGATAGTGTGGTTCATGGCGATGCGATGCTGGTGGATCCTGAACGCACGCATTTTGGCATTATGTTTGGTGACAATACCGGTTATGCGATGGCCTGTGATTACCTGGCAGAGATGCTGGAATATAGTGGTTCCTTAGAAGAGGCCCGCCGGTATCGCCAGCGTGGTCAGGGGATCCGTGAACGGCTTTTTCAACTCAGCTGGAATGGACGTTTCTTTACGCATCATGTTCCAGAACATCCGGAGCGCAAGCGTGACCTTGGTGTCGATGAGGCTGAACAGATCGCGCTCTCCAATGCATACTCGCTCAACCGCCGTCTACCACATACATTGTGTGTCTCGATTCTTCAGGCGTACCAGGATCTCAAAGAACATCTGCCAGAGGGATCGCCAGGAGAATGGTATACCATTTATCCCCGTTCGGGCATGGCTTTGGGGGACACAATGAGATGTGGCAGTACATGAACGGTGGTGTCACCCCCATTGTGGCTGGAGAACTGGCACACGGGGCTTTCCAGCATGGTTTTGAAGCCTATGCGGTCGATATTCTAGAGCGCCTGTATGCGCTGGGAAAGCAGTACGGGAGCATCTTCCATAGCGTCTATACCGGTGCGTTCCCCGCATCGCAGCGGCCTCACTTTCAGACGCTCGACATTTCTCAGCATGCCAATATCGACGTCAACGGTGCGGGGTCTGAAGGGGTCCCTGGCTGGATTGGGGAGGGTGATAACGATCTGCACGAAGTCCCGTATGGGTGGCAGGAAATGGCTGGCATTCCATTTGTCTTGCCGGACCCGCAAACGAATGGGCGTCGGGCTGCGATTGGGATCAGCAATCGGGCGGGATATGCCTCCTCGGTGAGGATTCCGGTCCAGAAGTCCGCAGAGACGATCTATTTCTTGCATACTGTCTCGCAGACAGAAGCGGACGGTGTCGCTGGTACGATTACCGTCCAGTACGAAGATGGCAGTATGTTTGCGCGGCACGTCGTGCGGGGATACAACGTGCAGGGGTGGTGGTTGCCGCAAGTCGGGGACCAGCGGGTAACGCATGTCGCGTGGCGGGGCAAGAATGCTCATTGCCTCAATGTCGGGCTGCTTGCTTATGGTCTGCAGAATCCATTTCCCGAAAAGTGTATCGATAGCATAACGCTGACCGCTGCGCAGGGAGCAGCGTTCTGGGGTGTACTGGGTATCACGCTCAGCGACCAGCCTGTATCTTTTCCGGTCTCTCCCATCTCCTACGGCATACCCGATGGCTGGGCGACCTCGGCTGTCATCTATGCGCTGATTGAGGGGCTGGCCGGCGTGGTCGATCAGGCGACCGGCTATAGCCATGTGGCTGTCTCTCCGCGCTGGAGCGCAGCAGGCGTACAGCAGGTTCATGCCACCGTCAGGTACCCGGCCTCCCATGGATACGTTGCCTATCACTATGCGCACGATATCGAGCAACACTGTATCACGATTGAGTTCACAGGCAGCGGTGAACGCTGTGATTTCCATGTGCTTCTGCCCAAAGGTGTTACCGCCATTACTTCTGTTACCGATGGGACAAAGCCAATCGCGTATGCGCAGGTAGAGATAGAACAATCAATCTATGCAGACTTTCATGCTGATCTCCATCCGCGCTGCCAGGTCAGCATTTCATATAGATAAATGGATCCCTTTCGTTTCTCGTACGCGGCTGTGCGTTTTTTCGGGAGGTCTATCATCACATGAATGGTGCACACTCCTCTTGTCTTCATATCTATTTTTATCTTACAGGATGGTAAGTAAAGGAGAACGTTATGTCCGACGAAACAAGCATTGGGCAAGATGTGCCATCGGTGGCACCTGTATCTCTGGCACCAGCACCAACCCTTACACGACGACAAATGCTTCGCAACCTCGCCGCCGGCGCGGTTGTGGGAGGGCTTGCGCTCACGGGTGGCGGTATTCTCACCGCCTGTGGAGGAAATACCGAGTCGACCTCCACGTCTCCTGTCACCTTAACGACTGGCGACTGGCCCTTTAAGCCGATTCCTGCGACCGCTAAGAAAGGCGATACCGATCCATACAACAAAGCCACTGTGGCAACGCTGCAGACGTGGTTGAGTAAAAATAAGAATGTCACGCTCAAGTATACAGCGATTGACATTTCAACATCGCAAAAATTAATCGCCGCGGTCGCGGCACGTACCGCGCCTGACTGGTATGCTGGCCTGGGTCCGGGGTCTACCGCTGCTCAAAACCACTTCGCGGGTACCCTTGGGTTGGCTGCAGAAACCACGGATATCCTGAAAAAATATAATGTGGACTCGTTACTTGCGGATTATGCCAAGCCGATCTGGAACGCGAAATGGAACCTGGATGGGAAGTTCTACGGCCTGCCTGGTGACCTGGTGAGTGCGGGTGCGGGACTCTTTTACCGCCGCGACCTGGCCAAACAAAAAGGGATCGCGGAGCCTAAGATGGGGTGGACGTGGGATGATTTTCGGACCTTTGCCAAAGCGATGGCGACCCCTGGGAAGCCCGCGATGGGAGCGCCGAAATATATGATTGGCTATCTCACCAATTCCAATATGTTGGATACCGCATCCCATGGAGGTATTCTGGGGAGTGTGCCTGTGCCAAACGGCAACTGGCATCAGCAAGTGAATCTCTCTCCCTGGCTGCAATCCTGGAAAGATCGCGTTGCGCTCTATCGCACCATGATCTTTGACGACAAATTGATTCGCCAGAATGCGACCGCCTATACCTGGGAGGGAGATGCTGTGGCACAGATGGCCAATGGAAGCTTCCCCATGGCACCTGGCTTCTCCAGCCTGCTCTCTATTGGTGGTTATGCTCCGGTGACCATTCCTGACATGCCGAAGAAGTACAACAAGCCGTTGGATGAGCTGATCGGCTATGTTCCATATCCGTATGGCTCCAATGGTGCGTTTAATTCATCGATCTGTCCCGATTATGGCGCGGTGCTCCTGAATCCCCATCTGAAGAATGGTGCGTTGGATAAGGCCGCCGACCTCTGGCTCTATATGTTCTTTGGGGATGGGTACGTTGACTCCAGGGCGATGCGCTACGATCTCACCAAAGATCCACACGTGGTCTACGATTACATTACGCCAGGCAATCGTTTCCAGAAAAATCCCAAAGTACCGGCGAATGTGACGGTAGAAAACGTCTTTGGTGCGAAGATTGTGGCCGACTATATGGCGTTGATCAATATTCCACTGGTGCCCTCGGATGGCCTGTATATCCCGGCTGATAAACAGGCTCCTCCCAGCGATGATTCTCATGATGACATGTTGCAGCAGCTCAGTTCAACCCAGCAAGATGTCGAGCCTATTCTCAAAAAATTCCAGGATATCTATAACCAGCAGGCGCGTTCACTCTCATCCAGTATCTCACCGGCGGAGTTTAAAGATGGGGCTACGAAATACTATGCCACGCTCAATAGCTTCTGGCAAAAGCATGCGCCGACTTTCTACTCAGGCGACTGGAGTACCTTTTACAATAGTGAAGTTCTTCCTGCTCTCAAATAGCTAACCGTGTTGTAATGCCGGCTCAGGGTGGGGAGGGCGATGGCCTCTCCATCCTGAGCCACCTGTTGTGTGTACACACAACCCTTAGAGGGAGCATGTTACTATGCCTAGCTCATCGACCGAGGTGCAAGCAGCAGAGGCTGCGGCCCCTGCCGCCAGCCTTTCACCGAAGCTGCGCCGACGCAGCCGTATCGAAACCTGGCTCTTTATCCTGGTTGCTCTCATTTTTCAACTGGCCTGGGGATGGTATCCATTGATCGCCGGACTCGCGATCAGTTTTACCGATGGACAGGTGATTCAACCGAGCCAGTATGTTGGCTTTGCGAACTATGTTCATATCTTCAGCGATCCGCTGGTTGGCAGTGCCTTTTATGTTACGTTTATCTATTCGATTATGTCTATCGCGCTGACCTTTTTCCTGCCGATTATCGCCTCTATCTTCCTGCTGGAGATGCCCAAGAAGGTGACCTATTGGATGATGTTCCTCTGGTTCTTACCGTTGAGCAACATCACGACCATCATGCTCTGGCGGTACTTCTACGATCGAGATTATGGGATCTTCCAATTTATTACGACCAGTATCCTACATTTGCCGCCACAGCTCTTTTTGGAGGATCCGAAACTCGTCTTATTCTGGCTGGTCTTACCGGGTGCGCTCTTCTTCAGCCCCGGCTTGTTGTACCTGGCCTCGCTGCAGAGTATTCCAACCTCGTACTACGAGGCCGCAGAGGTGGAGGGCGCCAGTTTCTGGCGCAAAATCTGGACCATATCGTTGCCGCGCATCAGGCCTGTCATCGCGTTAATGCTCTTGTTGAGCATCATTACCTCGCTGCAGACCTTTGATTCGCCCAAGATTCTGACGGAAGGTGGACCATCTGGCAGCAGCCGCACCGTCATGATCTATGTGTACGATCTGCTCAGTGGGTTACGCTATGCCGATGCATCGGCGCTGGCCTGCCTGCTTTTCCTGGTTACGCTGGTCTTTATCATCATTTCACGCCTGCTTGTCAAAGAAGATCCAGATGCCTGATGTCACGGGTCCTCCTCGACGAAGAGAGAACGGAGTAGATACATGGCTCTTTTTCCCGCGGTTGGACGCAAACAGCCGCATGTGCGTATTTCCTGGTGGCTGTTAATCGCGTTTCTTGTCCTGGGTATCTTTTTGCACCTGATCCCTTTTTACTTTATGCTGATCACCTCCTTTAAAACGGGATCCGAGACGCTGCAAACGCCGCCAACCCTGTGGCCAATCCATTTTGATATCAATGCCTGGAAGCTGGCCATTAATGTCGTCAATGGTGAACAACTGAGTAGCGGTGGACAGCAAAGCGCCAATTTCTTTACCTACTTTGGCAATTCTTTGCTGATGACGGGCCTGACCTTGCTCTTCTCGACACCCGTTACCGCGCTGGCTGCCTATGCCAACAGTAAATTGCAGCGTGGACCCGTTGCGCGCTGGACCTTCCTGTTTTTTATCGGTACGATGCTGTTGCCGGGGGCCGTCATGCTCGTTCCAACGTACCTGCTGATTCAACATTTTCCGTTTCCGTTTTCCTATGTGCCAGAGCTTCCGTCTGGTGATCCGTATCCATCCTTGCAATTAAACGATACGCTCTGGGCTGTGATCGTGCCTTCGGTCTTTAATGCCTATGGCTTTCTCTACTTCAAGGCATTCTTTGATACAATTCCGAACTCGATTTTACAGGCCGCTCGGGTGGATGGCGGGTCCGAATTGAATATTTTTCGGCGTATTGTCTTCCCTATGAGCATTCCGGTCTTTGCGGTCGTGATGTCCATGCAGTTTTCATCGATCTGGGATAGTTTCCTCTGGCCCTCCCTGGTCATTTCCAGTCCACAGAATCTTCCTATATCGGTGGCGGTCTATAAGCTTGTCAATGCATTTACCTCGACCGGAGCCACCAATGCGGAACAGGCTGCCAATACGACGACCAGCGCCGCCAGACTGGCGCAGCAGGGACTGAGCTGGAACGGCATCATGGTGTTGAGTATCCTGCAATCGCTCCCAATCTTTTTCATCTTCTTGATCAGCTTCCGCTACTTGCTCAAAGGTATTCGGATCAGGGGATTGAAATAAGGGCGTGGAACGCGGAAGAGAAGAAAGGAAGAGCGATGGTTACGGTTGCACTTGTTGATGTCGTGAAGCAGTATGACGCCATGGAAGAAGTGACACTGATCGGTTATAAACATGGCCCGGCGCTCAATCATGTGACACTGGAGATCGCCAGTGGTGAGACCCTGAGCGTGGTTGGCCCTTCAGGCTGTGGCAAGAGTACGCTGTTGAAGGTAGTAGCGGGCCTGGAGTATGCCAACGCGGGACATGTGTACTACGATAGCTATGACATGAGCGAGATCAAGCCGCAGGATCGTGGGGTGGGCATGGTGTTTCAGGATTATGCCCTCTACCCGACCATGAAGGGAAAGGGAAATCTGGCGTACTACTTTGAGCAGCACGATCGCTCAGAGCAAGACATGGAGGCCCGCGTCCAGCAGGTGGCCGATCGCCTGGGGGTTGATTTTCAGCTTCTGCTGGGTCGGCTGCCCGATACGCTTTCTGGCGGCGAAAAGCAGCGCGTGGCCATCGCACGCTGCATCGTGCGCGATCCGGTGGTGTTTTTGATGGATGAACCCATCGTCAACCTGGACGCCAAGAGACGCGAGAAGACGCGCATCGAGATCAAGAAGCTCCTGCGTCAGTTCTCGATTACCACGCTCTATGTGACCCACGATCAACAAGAGGCGATCTTTATGGGTGACCGCATCGCCGTGATGCGTAGCGGACACATTGAGCAGGTAGGTACCTTTGATGAGCTATACTATACGCCTGCGAACCTGTTTGTGGCCACCTTTATCGGCACGCCTCCGATCGCAATTGTTCCTGTGAACCTTGCTGGCATGGAGATTCGCAGTGGTGAAACTACCTGGCCGCTGCCTCCAATCCTGGCAGATTATCATCTGGCTGGCCCCGCTCGTCTGGGTGTGCGGCCAGCTGACTGGATACTGGGACGGGAGGACGGTATGGAACTGGAGATTCGCCATATTGAGCGCATCCCAACCGAACAGGCTGCTTTCATTCATGGGATGCTGCCGGGTGATATCCCTGTCACCGCCCTCGCGCCACTGGACATTCCCGACCGGCCGATGGTGAAGGTGACGCCGGATTGGGAACGTGTGATCCTGTTTGAACCCGAAGGGGAGCGGGTGCTACATACCCCTGGTGTTCCTGATCTGTTCGAATAAATGCCATTATGGTACGCATCCCGAGTATAGAGAGAGAAGGGGATGTCGACACAAAGGAGTGAAAAAGATGAGTACGATTGTCGCGCAGCATCTGGTGAAGCGCTTCAAAGAGAAGGCTGCCGTTGACGATATTAGTTTCGAAGTGCCTGAGGGCCAGATGCTTGTCCTGGTGGGGCCTTCAGGATGTGGAAAGACGACGACCCTGCGCATGCTGGCCGGGCTGGAGCCTGTGACAGGTGGAGAGATCCTTTTCGGTGAACGGGTAATGACCGAGATACGCCCCCGCGATCGTAATATCGCCATGGTTTTCCAGGACTATGCTATTTTCCCACATATGACGGTCTATGAAAATATCGCCTATGGTTTGCGCTCACGCCACGCGCCAGGATCACTAATCAAGCAGCGCGTGCCCGATGCGGCCCGCCTCTTTCATATCGATGCCTTTCTCAAAAGGAAGCCGCGCCAGTTAAGCGGTGGCGAACGCCAGCGTGTCGCGCTGGCACGAGCACTGGTACGTGATGCCACACTCTATCTCTACGATGAGCCTCTGGCGAATCTGGATGCGCAATTGCGTCTGCAGGCTCGCGAGGATATCCTGCTTCTGCACCGGCAAAAAGGGATGCCAAGCATCTATGTGACGCACGATCAATCCGAGGCGATGGCGCTGGGAGATACCATCGCCGTGATGCGTGATGGGCAGATTCAACAGATGGGGTCCGGTCAGGTCCTGTATGAGCGTCCGGTCAACGAGTTTGTGGCGTTTTTTATCGGCACACCCAGCATTAATTTCTTTGACGTCACCCTGCAGGCTGAAGGCGATGACATCTGGATGCGCGGTACCGCTTTGGATCTGCTTTTGCCTCGCGAACTCAGAGAAAAAGTAGAGGTCTATATAGGCAAGCAGGTCAAGCTGGGAATTCGGCCGGAGGATTATCATGTTCCGAAAAAGGCCCCTTTTGCCGTCGGCGAGGAAAACACTCTGCACGGTTTGGTGAATGTCATTGAGCCGACCTCCGTCGGCAGTACGGTCTATTGCAGTACCCTGGAAGAGGAGCCACAGGACTTCACCATTACGTTTAAGCTGCGGCTACCGGCCTCCTATATCGGAAAAGAGATTCCCCTGGCCGTCAATACGCGTAAGGTGCACCTTTTTGACAAAGAGACGGGGGCGTCCCTGCTCTATGGAGCGCGCACACCGGCTGCGGTGAGCGAGAATGTGGGGTAAAAATGGCTGCATTTGAAGAAGGTATCGTATACGAAGAGGAGCAGCGCAATCCCGTCTGGAGCAGTTTTACGCTGGCGAAGGAGCATATTGAGGCGCTGGTCGTGATCAATCTTGTCTGGTCTCTTACGTTACTGCCGGTCCTGGCTGCACTGGGATTGGGCGCATGGCCGCTCTGGCTGCGCTTGTTTTGTCTCTTCATCGGCATTACCGCCATGGCTGCCTCATCTGGCTGCGTCTTTTGCCTGGTGGCGAAGGTGTGTGAGGACGACCCTTTGACGTGGAGCCTGCTGAGACAGACGATGCGGGAGAATGCCCTCAACAGCGTTCGTCGCCTTGCCCCTCTCTACGGAGTGTTTGGTCCAGGGCTGCTCGTACTGGCCCTTGCCTCTTCCTTGCATCAGCCGCTGCTGGAGATCCTGGTGCAGTTTGTCCTGCTCTGGCTGCTGTTCTGTTCACTGTACTGGGGGCCGCTGTTTGCCGATCGTTCTGATGCCCCGTCCTGGCGCATCTTGCGAGTTTCGCTGCGCCTCGCCTGGCGCTATCCCGCGCAATCGTTGCGCACCGGGGTCGTTGTCCTGATTTTGTTGCTCTTTGGGGCCGTTTCCCTGGTGGGCATCCTCTTGATTGTGCCTGTGCTGGTTGCCCTCCTACAAACCTATCAATATCGGCAACTGGTTGCTCGCCAGCGGGGACACATTGCGATGCTTCACTGAAAACAATGAGAAAGAATGTGGATGCTATGAATGGATTAGAAGTACAGGGCCTGGTCAAGCGGTACCAGAATACCCTGGTGGTCGATGATATCAGCTTTCATGTTGCCGAGGGGGAATTTTTTGTGTTGCTGGGTCCATCAGGTGGTGGAAAGACCACAATTTTACGTTTGATCAGCGGATTGGAAACGCCTGATGCCGGGCATGTTTTTATCAATCAGCAGGACGTTACCAACGCGTCTCCCCGCCAGCGCAATCTCGGGATGGTGTTTCAGGACTACGGCATCTATCCTAACATGAACGTGTTCGATAATATCGCATATGGGCTGCAGGCGCGTAAAATGGCTCGCGTCGAAATCGAAAAACGCATCAGTACGGTCGCCGAGAAACTGGGTCTGCGCCCTTTTCTGACAAAGACGGCAATCGACCTTTCCGGTGGTGAACAACAGCGTGTGGCGTTGGCACGCGCCATGGTCAAAGATGCCGATGCGTATCTGTTTGATGAGCCATTGGCCAATCTGGACCCCAAACTGCGCTATCGCGCGCGCCGTGATATTCAGGCGCTTCATCAGCAGAAGCGGAAGCCAAGTATTTATGTCACCCATGACCAGAGTGAAGCGTTTGCCATGGCTGATCGCATTGCTGTTATCGCTCGGGGCCATCTGCAGCAAGTAGGGACGCCAGATGAGATTCTGCACCATCCCGCCAATCTGTTTATGGCTCGCTTTATCGGTACCCCGCCGATGAACGTGCTGGAGGGACGATGTATCCATGGCGATGACGGCTACCAGGTTGAGGTGGCCGATCTGCATTTGTCGTTAGATCCCAGGTGGAACCAGGTCGTGCAGCAGAACGTTGCTTCTGTGATGGTGGGGCTTGCGCCAACAGCTTTTATTCCTGAATGGGAGCTGGTTGACTATCCTCAGGTTACTGTTCACCGGGGCGTGGTCGAAGACATCGAACCGTTAGTCGGAGAAAATCTTCTGACCGTGCGCCTGGTCGATGGCAACCATCTGCGTATGCTGTATGAGGATAGCGGTGCTGCTCTGCCTGCCATCGACCAGGTATTCGCCTTTGGTGTGGATGAAGAGCGCATCTGCCTTTTTGATATCTCTACTGAGGAAGCGTTGTCCCCTCAGTCCTGGTAGCTAGCAGGAGGAGTTGTATCTATGAACAGGCTTGTATCTTCAGATGTGCATCCAGCGCTGGTACAGGCTCCACTGGCTCTGCACAAGCTTCTGCGTGGGTTTGAGCAATTCAGTACCTTGCTCGCGTTTATGCTTGGACCCACGAAGGGATCGGTCTTGTATGCTCGTAGCAGGTTGGAGCCGGAGGTGTTACAGGATTCGGCGACGGTTGCGACTCGTGTCATCGCGCTTCCCGAGAGAGCAGAAAATATTGGGGCCATGATGGTACGTTCAATGGCTATGGGGATCCATGAGCGTTATGGGGATGGCGCCGCCACTGGTGCGGTGCTGGCGGTCGCGGCCCTGCGCGAAGCGGTCAAGCGTATTACCGCTGGAGCCAATCCTGATGAACTCAAGCGCGGCATGGAACTGGGATTATCCCTGGCTCGGGCGGCTTTGCTTGCTCAAGCTCAGCTATCTACCGGGCAGGATGACTTGACCAGTATTGCCACGAATGTCACCAACGACGCGGCCCTCGGGGCTCTGCTTGGTGAAGCGGTTGATGTCTTAGGTGATCAGGCCTCCCTGGCCATTGAAGAGTCCTATACACCGTATCTGGATCGCGAATATGTGAGCGGCGGCCAATGGGACGTTCATGTGGCGGATCCCTATTTTCTACCCGAGCAGAAGGCTGGCATTGACCTGCACCAGCCGTTGATCATGATCGTGGACGAGGTTGTTAGCCGACTTGATCAGGTCCAATCCGCCCTGGAACTGGCGGTACAGCATCCAGATAAACCGCCCCTGGTGATTGTAGCGAATGGTATTGAACAGGATGCCCTGAAGACCCTGCTTCTCAATCATACTCGCGGTATTCTGACGGTTGCGCCCGCGATCATTACCTCTGGCCTGACTGGAATCGATCTGGCTGATATGGCCGTGCTGGTAGGCGCGCAAGTGCTCAACACGGACCAGGGTTGCTCTCCACGCCATATGCGGTTGGAATACTTTGGACGCGCGCGCAAGGCGACGTTAACGCGTAATGGCCTGGTTATTGTTGCGGGCCAGGGCGATCCCGTAACGCTCAGGCAGCGTCTCGTTGGTATTCGTAGCCGGTTGCAGCAGCTTGACCACGCGGACAAGGAGCGGGCGACTCTGAAGATGCGTCAGGCCCGGCTGACGGGAGGCATCGGCGTCATCAAAGTGGGTGCGTATAGCGAGCACGAGCGCGAGCGCAAAAAAGAAAGCATTGAAAAAGCGTTGTTGGTGTTGGAAGCGGTCCAGATGTACGGTACTGTTCCCGGAGGAGGGATCGCATATCTGGCCTGTCTCCCATCTTTGCAGACTGCCATGCACGGGTCGCTGTGCGAGGATGTGCGCGGTGGTTTGGCGGTTGTCGCCGGGGCGCTAGAGGCGCCCTTTCTCCAACTGGTCAAAAATTATGGCTTGCAGTCTCCATTGGTCGCGTTAGGGGAAGTCCAGCGCCACGGTGGTGATTATGGCTTTGACGCATTGCGAGGCAAATATGTGTGCATGCGGGAATGCGGCATCATCGATAGCACGTATGTGATCTGTGGTGTGCTGGAAGCAGCGATCAATACGGCGATGATGGCGATGACGACGGATACCATCGTGCATACCATGTGAAGAGCGAGAGAAAGATGAAGGAGGAGATGATGCTAGCTGCTCAACGACGACGGCATGAACAATTTTTGCTTCCTATCGAATTAGAGGTGCCTGTGCTGGCTCTGGCCTGTACCCCGGACGACGTATGGGCCGGTGGCAGTGGCGGTGTGGCTCATTGGAGAGTGGACACGCAATGGCGGCCATGTAGTGGTAGCCCGCCCTTAACCGGCATCACGACCCTTGCCGTCTGTGGTGATCGTTTGCTTGCCGGAGGAGTTGAAGGAGTTGCCTATTCGTATAACGGTGGGCAGAGCTGGTTTCGCGGTGCCATGCAGGAAGGCCTGGCCTCGGTGACGAGCCTGGTAGCCTCACCAGATTTTCTTTATGATCATGTCGCACTCCTTGGAACTTTGGAAAGTGGTATCCTCAGAAGCGATGATGGGGGATCCTCATGGCGCAGCTCTCAATTTGGATTGCAGAGCTTTGAGATTACCGCGTTGTTCTGGGCTGATCGCGAGATTGTGCTGGCTGCCACACCCGATGGTCTGTATCGGTCACCAAACGCGGGGCGAGCCTGGAAAGCCGTCCCGGACCTGAGTGATCTTTCCATTGTTGCCCTGGCTCGTTCTTCCAACATGGACCTGCTCGCCGCTGGAGAGCAAGGAGCACTGTATCTTTCGCACGACAACGGACGACACTGGGATCGGTGCCAGGACGTACCGGAGGGAGTGCAGCCGGTGGCGCTCGACATCACCGATCAGGATACGTTGCTGCTTGGTTGCGCCAGAAACGGCCTTCTGCGCCGGGATCATGTGTCACAATCCTGGTCACAGGTCTTGCCGGTTGTTCCCCTGGTTTTTGCTCACCAGGATGGCCGAATCTATAGTGGTACCAGTACTGGCCTCTGGGTGAGTACCGATGATGGCCAAAGCTGGCAAGCGCTGCCCTATCCTCCTCTCTATGACCTGCACCAGCTTGTAATGCATAAAACAAGACTGCTGGGAATAGGCACGCAGACCGGGATGTTGCGTTATGACCCTGGGCATGGCTGGTGCCCGGTCCTGCAAGGGGCGCCAATCATCGAGACTGCCAGTATCTCCGAGCGAGATGTGTTGTGTGCCGCGACCACACAGGGTCTCTATCGTTCAGACGATGGGGGCGTAGACTGGCAGATGGTTGGAGGAAGCGCGCCTCTTCAGATGACGAAGATGAGTGTGTGCGCTGATGGGTTTGGCCTCGGGATGAGTATGAACCCGCCCTGCCTCCTGCGTACCTGTGATGCCGGTCAGCAGTGGCAGCAACTTCCCTCCCCCTTTGGAATTCTCCCTGTTGTCGCGCTGGTTGCCGAGGCAACGCTGGCTATCGCAGTGACCTATGATCCCCGGCTGTACCGCGCGCGCATCTGGCACTCTCTGGGTCGGGGCGATACCTGGGCCGCTGGTTTAGAGATCTCGACGACCTGGGCCACCATTGCTATGTGTCAGCAACCATTGATGCTGGTAATCGGCAATACACTCTTGCGCCATGAAGGATGGGGGCAGTGGCAACGGGTGCACTTTGCAGGTGAGGAAGAGGCCCTTGATGAGGTACGCAAAGTGCTCGCAATCGATGACCATCTCTTGTTTCTCACGACGAAAGGACTTTTTCTGGTGTCGCTGGATGCTCATACCTGCATGTGCGTCAGAAAGCATACGCATGATATGCAAATGATTGATATCGTATGCATCGGCCAGCAGTGTTATGGCTTATTGGCAGGAGGTGATGTGATCAGCATGCTCTGATACACGTGCCCAGGGAGTGCATACAGCAGTAGGTTAAAAATCCTGCTCCAGGTTTTCGTATGGCGCCAGATGACTTTCAGATAGTCTACTTGACAATACATGCTTCTCTCGATTATTCTATTGTTATAGAACAATGCTATTTCTTCTATATCCCGTTACCTCAAAGAGGCCGGAACATGACACAAAGAAAGGAAGCGAGGACGCTATGGCAGCGACCCAGCCACGCGAAGGAATGACAGTTCCTCGTTTATGCCAGCATGTGCGTGAACTGGCCTTACAAATGGAACCGGGGCAGAAGCTTCCCACCGTCAGTGAACTCTGTACCCGCTTTGGTACCAGCCGGGCTACACTGGATGAAGCCTTGAGCCGGCTAGAGCAGCAACACGTAATTGAGCGCAAACATAGCAAAGGTATCTTTATCTCCGACAAAATTCATCGTAAGACCATCAGTATTCTTCTCGATGCTTCTCTGCTGGCCCAGCAACGTCACTCGCCTTTTTGGGGAGAGCTCTGGCACCTGTTTGCTCAGGAGGCGCAACACAGGGCGCAGAGCAAAAATGAATATCATAGCTTTCACCTGGTATTGAGAACGACTGAGCATCAGGTGATCTTACCAGAAGAGATGGTGCACATGATGGAAGCACACCTGGTGCATGGGCTGCTTGTCGTCGGCATGTCAGACTACGAATGGGGCGAGCACGCAGCGATCCCCTGTGTCACCTTCGCTGGTTATGATCGGTGGATGGTTGGATTTGACCAGGCTCAATTTGCTTTAATGACGGTCAAAGCACTGGCGGAGCAGGGATGTCGCAACATCGGGATCTGGTCGCCAACGATGATGACGGTAGATGGACCGGAGCCACCCTCCTTTCATGATTATCGGTCCTGCCTCAATGTTTTTGATCTCCCATTTCAACCAGAGCTGGCGCGCACGGTTCCTCCAGATTTTCTGTATCAGCACCCACAAAACCTGTCTTTTTCAGCGCAAGGCTATAAAATAGCCATGGACGTTTTCAGCCATCCAACTGTTCCCCGTCCCGATGGCTTGATCGTGACCGACGACATGCTCATGGAGGGAGTGCTGGCCGCCTTGAATCGCTTACAGGTAACGATCGGAGATGATATCAAAGTCGCTACCCATGCCAATGCTGGTTCAATGCTCATCTTCAATGGCATCCCCGGTCTCACCGTTGTGGAGTTTGATCCAGCAGAAATCGTTCAGAAAATGTTCATGGTCCTGGATACGTTGATGGCAGGCCAGAAACCTGCTGACGCTACAACGAAAGTCATACCCAGGCTTCGACGGACAATGGACCTTTTTAATAAGATAGAGGCGAGTACCTGAGGGAGAGTACCAGGCCTCAATATTAGCGAGAGGAGGATATGATGATGCCAGGATAACGATGCTTTATCTCGTGTAGATAGTTGTTCTGTTACCGGCCCATTCTTTCCTATACCATCATTTTATTCTCTCATTTCTATGCGCAAGCCAATAGAAATGTACATCTTCATGTCCTGTTGTGCGGACATAGCAGGAAAGAAGGCCGATCTGTATCTATCCATGTTGTTCATTGTTTTGTGTGTTGCAATGAAAGCAACAATCAACCACGTCCAATGAGGTAAACAACCCTATGAAGCAGACAGAAAAGGGTTCGCTTCCTGCATCTCTCGGCGAGAGAGTACGCGTAGGCAAAGGAGCACAAAGAACCCACATCATGAGTGGTGTTGTATTATTGGTGCTTATCGGGATGAGCTTTGCATTCTACCGGGGCGCTGTCGTACAACCGAGCTATGCTGCCGCCGCGCCAGCGGGCACCCCTCCACTCGGGCTGAATGTGGATTTTAATGAACAGTCTCTTGTTGATATGATTCAGAATAATCAGCGTTTTGAACAGGTAGGCTCTACCCCTTTGACTGAAGACAATAATGGCTGGCCGACGAGTGATTTTCAATGGACCGAAGACAATCGCTATACCTTCGCCTGGAACCCGAGCGCGACCAACGCTGATCCACTGAAGAAATCAACTGACCTGAGTGGTACATACAAGCTTTCGTTTACTGGTCAGGCTGTACTGACAGCTACAGGTGATGATCCTGCACACCAGGCCACCACCATCAGCAATCAGAACTATAATGCCTCGACCAACACCACGACTGCAGATGTCACCTTTGGCAACCCTTCTGGGGGCCTGCTCTCCGTGATTACCTTTACCCAGACCAAACGTACCGGTACAGATAATCCTGGGACAGGGGTGACCAACGTCAAAATGATTCGGCCAGGCTATGCCACCAACACCACGCAAGTATTTACCACCCCCTGGATCAACTCCATCAATAACTATAAATGGACAGCCCTCCGATTTATGGATTCGCTGGGTACCAATAATTACGCGCAACCGGGAAGTGCAGAGGCCTATCCCTATCTTTTGCAATGGCCTGCTGATCGGATGCAGCCTAATGAAGGCCCTCTCTACGGCAGTAATCACAATGGTGTTCATGGGACGATTCCCTGGGAAGACGTCATCCTGGTCGCGCAGCTGACGCATAAAGATATCTGGATCAATATTCCAGTGAATGCATCGGACAACTACGTGACCCAGCTGGCAAACCTGCTGAAAAATGGTGATGCCGCAACAGGTAATCAAGGCGTCCCTTCGGATGTGAACGTTTATGTTGAGTATAGCAATGAGATGTGGCACTATGGCTTTCCTCAGGGACCCTGGAATCTGCAGGCTGCCCAGGATGAGGTCAAAGCTGGAGGGACGAACCTGAACTACGACGGAAAAACGGACGATGATACCATTCGCTTCCGTCGTATTGCCAAGCGCACGATCGAGATTGGCAAGCAGTTTAAGACAGCCTTCAGCGACAACGGCACACGCATTCGACCCGTCATTAATAATGCCGCTGTCAGCAACGATGTGGATATGCTGCAATACGTATCCGATAACTATGGCGCCCCTGGTAGCGTGCTGTATGGTATTGCGCAGACAGGCTACTATACCAGTGCCGACTCTTCATCTGTCACCGCCATCCTCAATGGCGAGAAGACTGCCAGCGACAACAATGCATCGGGGTACCTTCAGAGCCGTACGATTGCGACCTACTTTGGTCTGCACTCGTTGGTGTATGAAGGCGGACAGGATGAAGAAGGTGATACAAATCTCAGCAACAAATTCGCGGCTGCTCGTGATCCTGGGATGCAGGATGTGGAAACACATGATCTACTCAACAACTGGTATCCCGATGGCGGCGAACTCTATATGCAGTTCGCGCACGTTACACGCTACAGTACCTACGGGATGTGGGGACTCTCTGACGATCTGACGGTCCAGAATTCAGGCAAGTGGAATGGGATGGTTCAGGTCATGAATTCCTCGCTTCCGGCTGTGACAGCTGGTGTAGTACCATCTGGCACCGTCGGGCAATCAGTGACGCAAGCCGAGACCAGCGGCGGAACCGATTATATCAGTCCGTCTGCAAGTCCCTGGAAAGAGCTATTGCTGCGCGTGCCACAGAGTGGAACCTATAGCATCAACATTTTTGGTCACCAGGAACAAAGTGGAGCTGTAGAACGTGTCATGCTGGATAACCATAAGGCTGGTACGCTTTCGATGCCGCTCTATCCAGCTGCCGATGGATATGCTGCCCAGGATGTGACGCTTTCTCTTTCAGCGGGTTTGCATTCGGTTTTCATCTATGTCGATGGACCTGCACGAGCGGTTTTCCCCTCCAATGGCACTATCAGGATCACGACACAGAGCATCAGTAGTACAACTCCGACCCCGACACCGACGCCTACAGGAGGCTCGTTGCCTGCGCCGTGGCAGCAGCAGGATATCGGATCGGTGGGACAGGCGGGTTCGGCCTCGGCCAGCAATGGTACCTTCACCGTGGTCGGCTCGGGCAACGACATCTGGGATAGCGCCGATGCCTTCCAGTACGTCAGTCAGCCGCTCAGTGGCGATGGAACCATTGTGGCCAGGATCGACAGCCAGCAGAACACTGATGGCTGGGCCAAAGCGGGAGTGATGATCCGTGAGAGCCTGACGGCCGGCTCGACGCATGCGCTGATGGCGCTTACACCGGGCAATGGAGCGGTGTTCCAGCGCCGCACCACGACAGGAGGCAGCAGCAGCAGTACCGCGGGGGCGAGCGTGGCGGCTCCTTACTGGGTCAAGCTGCAGCGAGCGGGCAGCACCTTCACCGGCTCGATCTCCAGCGATGGCAGCAGCTGGACGGTGGTGGGCAGCGACACGATCAGCATGGCGACCAATGCGTATGTGGGCCTGGCGGTGACGGCGCACAACACCAGCGCGCTCAACACCACAAGCTTCAGCCAGGTCAGTGTGACAGGGGGAGGGGCGACGAGCAACCTGTCGCAGAACCATCCAGCGACAGCCTCCTCCAGCGAGAACAGTGGCGTAGGACCGGGCTATGCGGTGGACGGGGATCCAAGCACGAGGTGGTCGAGCCAGTACAGTGATCCACAGTGGCTGCAGGTGGATCTGGGCGCGAGCCATCACATCAGCGAGGTGAAGCTGCAGTGGGAGACGGCCTACGGCAAGGCCTACCAGATCCAGGTCTCGCCTGATGGCAGCAGTTGGACGACGATCTATACACAGAGCAATGGATCGGGAGGGACGGAGGATCTCAAGGGGCTCTCGGGGACGGGACGCTACGTGCGCATGTATGGGACGCAGCGTGGCACCTCCTGGGGCTACTCCCTCTATGAATTCCAGGTCTTTGGCTCCTGATTTTCCTGCCCTTTGACACGGTTGGAGAGCCTTACATCAGCATGGCTTTCCAACCACTATCCTCGCACCTCTTACATCTCTTTGTAGAGCAGACATGTAGAACGGAGAACACTAAAGATACACACGTAATCAAGGACGTTTACACGTAAGGACTTTGAATGATGAAGGAATCATCATCGGAAAGGACTCTCAAGATGCGACGTCGCAACTATGGGGCAGACCCCGACATGGGTCACGTTCGCCCTACCTCGCATAGATCAACGGGTATGTTTTGTGGTATCGCGATGCTCTTTTGTGCATTGCTTGTTGCGAGCCTCTGGCAGATTTTCCAGCCATCGACCATTCCTGCCAAAGCAGCGGGAACGCCGCCGGCGATGGGCATTAATCTGATCGGAGTGGGCGATACCAACACCGACTTTCTCTTCGCCGACATGATCAAGGAAGGCTTTCGGCTCCAACCGCCGCCCAATAGCAGCACCACGCCGGCTCTGGATGCCAATGGCTGGCCGACCGGCGACTTCTCCGCCTTTTTGTGGGATGGAGGCTTTAATCCCCCGGCCAACAAGATCAACGGCACCTATGCGCTGCGCTTCACCGGCAAAGCCCACGTGGGGGCGCGCTTCGCCTTCGGGACGGTGAGTCCACAGAACAGCGATGGGACCACGGGCACCTACGATGCCAGTACTAACACTACGACCGCGACGGTGGTCTATACCGCCGATACGATGGCGCTGGAGTTCACCAACACCCAGCGGACCGCCAGTAGCGCGACCAACACCGGGGTAACCAACATTCAGCTGATGCGCCCGGTGAGTCCGGGAGCCAGCACCAGCTATAGCTTTAACACCACCTTTACGACCGATATCAAGACGCTGGTCTCCAAGTTCCAGGCGATCCGTTTTATGGACTACTCGGCCACCAATGGCAACACCGATGTGAACTGGGCGGATCGGCAATCGCCGGTGGGACCCTCACAGGGCAAGGGTGCCTGGGAATATGCCATTCAGCTGTGCAACGAGACGGGGCGAGATGCTTACATCAACGTGCCGGCGCTGGCCACTGACGATTATGTGACGCAGCTGGCGCAGTTGTTCAAGTATGGCAGTGATACCAACGGCAACGTCTACACCAGCCCCCAGGCCAATCCGGTACACGCACCACTCAATAGCAACCTGCACCTCTACATTGAGTATAGCAACGAAGTGTGGAACGGCATGTTTGCCTCCTTCAACCAGAACTACAATGCGGCGCAGGCCGAGGTGGCTGCGGGCAACTCCCCCCTCAACTACGATGGCGAGACGGGAACGTATCAGTGGGGATGGCGCCGGATCGGACTACGCATCAAGCAGATCAGCGATATCTTTCGCTCGGTCTTCGGCGATAGCGCGATGCCGCCCAATGCGAGTGCGCATATTCGCCCGCTTCTGGAGTGGCAATATGGCGATGCGCAGGGCACCGCTGATCAACCATTAAATTTCCTCAACAACTACTACAATAATGCAGATGGGAAGCAGCACGTCTCCAATCCACATCCGGTGAACTACTTTCTGTGGGGAGGAGGTGGCGCCGCCTATACTGGTGTCAACAACGCCAATGCCAGCACGATCGATGACATGTACAACTCCGGCTTTGGGGATGGAACCGTCAATCCATCAACCGGCACCGTCAAAACAGATGTGCAGTGGGCACGCACTTATGGCCTGCATGATGTGGCGTATGAGGGAGGGTTCCAGATTGGTGGAGATTATGCCAACAGCTTGCAGAAGCAGGCCAATGTGGATCCACGAGCGCAACAATTAGAAGTACAGACCCAGACCGAGTTCAACCAGGCCGGTGGGGAGCTGCTGATGTACTTTGACTCGACCAGCCCCAATTATGGCCTGGCCGTACCCACCGTCTTTGATCAGAACACGCCCAAGATGCAGGCGATCAATCAGTTGAACCAGACAAGTGTGACGCCGACACCGACGCCTAATCCTACATCAACACCAACGCCTACAGGAGGCTCGTTGCCTGCGCCGTGGCAGCAGCAGGATATCGGATCGGTGGGACAGGCAGGCTCGGCTTCGGCTAGCAATGGTACCTTCACCGTGACCGGCTCGGGCAACGACATCTGGGACACCGCCGACGCCTTCCAGTATGTCAGTCAGCCGCTCAGTGGCGATGGAACCATCGTGGCCAGGATCGACAGCCAGCAGAACACTGATGGCTGGGCCAAAGCGGGAGTGATGATCCGCGAGAGCCTGACGGCCGGCTCGACGCATGCGCTGATGGCGCTTACACCGGGCAATGGAGCGGTGTTCCAGCGCCGCACCACGACAGGAGGCAGCAGCAGCAGTACCGCGGGGGCGAGCGTAGCGGCTCCTTACTGGGTCAAGCTGCAGCGAGCGGGCAGCACCTTCACCGGCTCAATCTCCAGCGATGGCAGCAACTGGACGGTGGTAGGCAGCGACACGATTAGCATGGGGACGAATGCCTATGTGGGCCTGGCGGTGACGGCGCACAACACCAGTGTGCTCAACACGACGAGCTTCAGCCAGGTGAGCGTGACGGGGGCAGGCGGAGGAACAACGAGTAATCTATCGCAGAACAAGCCAGCGACAGCCTCCTCCAGCGAGAACAGTGGCGTAGGACCGGGCTACGCGGTGGACGGGGATCCAAGCACGAGGTGGTCGAGCCTGTACAGTGATCCGCAGTGGCTGCAGGTGGATCTGGGCGCGAGCCACCGCATCATCGAGGTGAAGCTGCAGTGGGAGACGGCTTACGGCAAGGCGTACCAGATCCAGGTCTCGCCTGATGGCAGCAATTGGACGACGATCTACACGCAGAGCAACGGATCGGGAGGGACGGAGGACCTCAAGGGGCTCTCGGGAACGGGACGCTACGTGCGCATGTATGGGACGCAGCGTGGCACCTCCTGGGGCTACTCCCTCTATGAATTCCAGGTCTTTGGCTCCTGATTCTTTACTGTAAGTGCAAGAGGCAGTTGGGAAAGCACGTCTCCAGTGCTTTCCCAACCCAGATCAGCCACTTCATGCTTCTAGCCTGGAATTTCGCGGTGAACTATTTCCACAATGTCGAGCTTTTATAATTGATAGCGGACTATTTTAAGCATTCAATGCATCACAAAAGGATTTGAACGTGCTGAATAGAGAAAAGAAGTTGGCGCTACCAGGCGAACAGGTGCGCCAGAGAAGGAAAAAGATCTTGCAGATAGCGGCGAGCCTGACCGTATTGATGCTGTTTGCAAGCATGTTGCAGATCTTCCGGCCATCGACTCTTTCTGTAAAGGCAGCGGGAACGCCGCCGGCGATGGGCATTAATCTGATCGGAGTGGGCGATACCAACACCGACTTTCTCTTCGCCGACATGATCAAGGAAGGCTTTCGGCTCCAACCGCCGCCCAATAGCAGCACCACGCCGGCTCTGGATGCCAATGGCTGGCCGACTGGCGACTTCTCCGCCTTTTTGTGGGATGGAGGCTTTAATCCCCCGGCCAACAAGATCAACGGCACCTATGCGCTGCGCTTCACCGGCAAAGCCCACGTGGGGGCGCGCTTCGCCTTCGGGACGGTGAGTCCACAGAACAGCGATGGGACCACGGGCACCTACGATGCCAGTACTAACACTACGACCGCGACGGTGGTCTATACCGCCGATACGATGGCGCTGGAGTTCACCAACACCCAGCGGACCGCCAGTAGCGCGACCAACACCGGGGTAACCAACATTCAGCTGATGCGCCCGGTGAGTCCGGGAGCCAGCACCAGCTATAGCTTTAACACCACCTTTACGACCGATATCAAGACGTTGGTCTCCAAGTTCCAGGCGATCCGTTTTATGGACTACTCGGCCACCAACGGCAACACCGATGTGAACTGGGCGGATCGGCAATCGCCGGTGGGACCTTCACAGGGCAAGGGCGCCTGGGAATACGCCATTCAGCTGTGCAACGAGACGGGTCGCGATGCCTACATCAACGTGCCGGCGCTGGCCACTGACGATTATGTGACGCAGTTGGCGCAGTTGTTCAAGTATGGCAGTGATGCCAACGGCAACGTCTACACCAGCCCCCAGGCCAATCCGGTCCACGCGCCACTCAATAGCAACCTGCACCTCTACATTGAGTATAGCAACGAAGTGTGGAACGGCATGTTTGCCTCCTTCAACCAGAATTACAATGCGGCGCAGGCCGAGGTGGCTGCGGGCAATTCGCCCCTCAATTACGATGGTGAAACAAATACATATGTATGGGGATGGCGCCGGATCGGACTACGTATCAAGCAGATCAGCGATATCTTTCGCTCGGTCTTTGGCGATAGCGCGATGCCGCCCAATGCCAATGCGCACATACGCCCGCTTCTGGAGTGGCAATATGGCAACGCCCAGGGCACCGCGCAGGAGCCACTGCAATTGTTGGATGACTATTTTGGAAACGCCGATGGGAAGCAGCACGTCTCCAATCCACATCCGGTGAACTACTTTCTGTGGGGAGGAGGTGGCGCCGCCTATACCGGTGTTAACAACGCCAATGCCAGCACGATCGATGACATGTACAACTCCGGCTTTGGGGATGGAACCGTCAATCCATCAACTGGCAGCGTCAAAACAGATGTGCAATGGGCACGCGCCTATGGACTGCATGATGTGGCGTATGAGGGCGGGTTCCAGATTGGCGGAGACTATGCCAACAGCTTGCAGAAGCAGGCCAATGTGGATCCACGAGCGCAGCAGTTGCAAGTGCAGACCCAGACCGAATTCAACCAGGATGGTGGTGATCTGCTGATGTACTTTGACTCGACCAGCCCCAATTATGGCCTGGCCGTGCCCACCGTCTTTGATCAGAACACCCCGAAGATGCAGGCGATCAATCAGCTGAACCAGTCAACTCAAGTGGCTGCCACTAATGGAACACAGTTACCCAACACGGTGAATATTAACTCTGGATCATTTGTGGCGGGGAATCGGGTTGATGAACTGGTCCTCAGTCCTGTTGACGCGACCTATGGTGCGACCTTAAATTTGCAGACCAATGTCAGCGCGAGCACGTTACAAATCCTGGTGAACAATACCGTTGTGCAGACGCTGACCGTTCCACAAAATAGCCAGGCAAATAGTAACGTTACCTTAAACTCGATTGCATTACCGGCGGGCTTAAATGCCATTTCGATTCGGGGATTTGGTGCGACCGATACCGCGCTTTATAGCCTGTCTCTCACGAATAGTAGCTTGACCCCGGTACCAACCACGCCCACTCCGACGCCGATACCAACTCCCATCCAGCAAGCGAATATCGCGAATGCGGCAACAGCGCCGGTTATCGATGGCAATGCCACCGATGCCGCCTGGAGTAGCGCAACGAGCTACCCGTTGAAAAACGCCATCGGCACCCCATCAGGTTTTTCAGCATCCTATCAGGCTAGCTGGGACAATGCAAATCTCTACTTTCTCATCAAAGTGCAGGATACCTCGTATTCGTCGCACGCTGATGGCCTGGAGATTTATATTGACCCAACGCACAGTAGTGGGACGCATTATACCGCTCAGGATATGCAGTATGTTTTCTCGTCAGATTCTACCACGGTAACGCAGTACAATGCGGGCCAGCAGGGGACAAATACTGCTGGTATTGTGCTGGCTAATGGCACTCTCGCAGGTGGCTATGAGGCCGAAATCAAGATTCCGTGGTCCACATTAGGTGTGACGCCAAAGAGCGGAAAGATCATTGGCCTGGATCTGGCGGCAAAACAAAATACCACAACCGGCAATAACAAACTCTTCTGGAATGCTACCGCCGACACTGATTGGACGAATCCCAGCTACTTTGGCCTGGGAACCCTGCAGGGACAAGCTGGTAGCGGTAGCCTGCCCGCGCCGTGGCAGCAGCAGGATATCGGATCGGTGGGACAGACAGGCTCGGCTTCGGCTAGTAATGGTACCTTCACCGTGACCGGCTCGGGCAACGACATCTGGGACACCGCCGACGCCTTCCAGTATGTCAGTCAGCCGCTCAGTGGCGATGGAACCATCGTGGCCAGGATCGACAGCCAGCAGAATACTGATGGCTGGGCCAAAGCGGGAGTGATGATCCGCGAGAGTCTGACGGCCGGCTCGACGCATGCGTTGATGGCGCTCACACCGGACAATGGAGCGGTGTTCCAGCGCCGCACCACGACAGGAGGCAGCAGCAGCAGTACCGCGGGGGCGAGCGTGGCGGCTCCCTACTGGGTCAAGCTGCAGCGAGCGGGCAGCACCTTCACCGGCTCGATCTCCAGCGATGGCAGCAGCTGGACGGTGGTAGGCAGCGACACGATCAGCATGGCGACCAATGCGTATGTGGGCCTGGCGGTGACGGCGCACAACACCAGCGCGCTCAACACCACAAGCTTCAGCCAGGTCAGTGTGACGGGGGGAGGGGCGACGAGCAACCTATCGCAGAACAAGCCAGCGACGGCCTCCTCCAGTGAGAACAGTGGCGTAGGACCGGGCTACGCGGTGGACGGGGATCCAAGCACGAGGTGGTCGAGCCTGTACAGTGATCCGCAGTGGCTGCAGGTGGACCTGGGCGCGAGCCACCGCATCAGCGAGGTGAAGCTGCAGTGGGAGACGGCCTACGGCAAGGCGTACCAGATCCAGGTCTCGGCTGATGGCAGCAATTGGACGACGATCTACACGCAGAGCAACGGATCGGGAGGGACGGAGGACCTCAAGGGACTCTCGGGGACGGGACGCTACGTGCGCATGTATGGGACGCAGCGTGGCACCTCCTGGGGCTACTCCCTCTATGAATTCCAAGTTTTCGGTGTGTAATACGAAGCAAGCCCGGGATACCATTCCGGGCTTGCTTCCACTCGCCATGTCTCTCCTGTAATTCCGCTGGCGGTAAACTAAAGGCTTCGCTCCAAAGCGTTGACAGTCATCTCCGTGCCTCGTTATAATTACGCTAAAAGAACAAACCCCACGTGAAATGCAGGAGTACCTCTGGTGACGTCAACATCCATGCCTCAAAAAGATACGAAACTTGATGTATTATGTACTAAATTGCGTGTGCTGGCGACAGAATTAGGTCCTGATGTGCAACTGCCGAATGTGCGAGCACTCTGTCAGATGCTAGGAACGACTCGTGTGACGCTCGCCGAGGCCATGCATGTGTTGGAGGAGCAACATGTTCTCTACAGCGTTGGGCGCAAGGGGACGTTTGTTTCCCCCAAAATCAACCACACCTTTATTCATATCATTTTTGACAACTCCTTTATCAACAATACACCTGTGACCTTGTTCTGGAATATGCTCTGGAATTACTTCTCCAAAGAGGTGCAGCGGCGCGCTGAGACCAGACTAGAAACCTGTACATTCCAACTCATCCTACCTTCGCCCCAGACCGATAAGGCGCTGCCTGATGAAACAATGCAGCTCGTGAGTTCCAACCGCTTCGATGGTTTACTTGTGGTGGGCTTAAATATTTATTCTGAAGATTGGATCAAGCACCAGCCCTTGCCCAGCGTGGTATTTGCTGGTGCTGGCAATCAGATGGTAGGCCTGGATAATCAAGAAATGCTCCATCTAGGTGTCCAGAGTCTGTATCAGCAGGGGTGCCGTAAGATCGGGCTGTGGGTTCCGTTGTACGATGATCTATCGTCCTCTCCCCTTGAAGAGATGCCAGACGTTCAATTTTTTTGCAAAGAGCTTGATACGTATCAGCTTCCCATCTATCGCGAACTGATTCGTCGCCCTCACGTCGAACTACGCCAGGAAAGCTATCGTTTGCTCAATAATAACCAGGAACGCGGCTATAAACTGGCCAGAGAGGTCTTTCGCCCCGAGAATCTGGATCGGCCTGATGGCTTGCTGATTACAGAGGATCTGCTAACCAGCGGAGCGCTTATCGCCTTGCAGGAGGCAGGGGTATACCCGGGGAAAGATATCAAGATCGCCACCCATTCCAATGCGGGATCTCCCTTGCTCTTTGGGTATGAGAAGACCCTGACGATGATTGAATTCGATCCCATGGAGATCGTCCAGACGATGTTCTCTACTCTGGATATGCTCATCGCCGGCCAGCAACCCCCGCAGTCTCTGATCCTTGTTCCTCCTCGCATTCATGAACCTGAACGGAACACCATTCGTTCATAATCTCTATGGAGGGTGGACGCGTCCACCACTCCAGGTGGGGGTGAGCCCGTGTGATCACCTGCCCGTGTGGATACGTCCGAATGGTTGAGCACAAATGCCTATTCTATGCGCAAAAGATAGTCATGGGCGGGAATAGTCTCCCGCTCGATGGTTTGTGGGTGATCTGAAAAATTGACTCTAATGTAAGCGCCGTTGGAGAAGCGTGTCTCCTCGACATCACGTGCTTGTGTCAGATAACGGTGTCCCGTCATCTCCAGCATTCCCACCGTACTGTGCCATTGATAGACCTGGCTCAGGGAAGCAGGCATGCTGATATACTGTCGCCACGAGTTTGCATTCGAGAAGTTCCAGCAGAGCGTATAGCCCCAGAGCATATCCGCTAACCAGTTAGGTGCACCATAGCTATCCCTCTTGTCTGGCGAAACGTAGCGTGTACAGAATGCCGCATCATGAAATACCAGGGGCCAGAGAGGGATAGAGATACCGGGAATGCGCTGATGGCGATTTTCAAGCCAATCGATCAAGTCCATGCCAAAATCGGCGCCTTTCTCACTGCCCAGTACGATTCCTTGTTCTTTGTAGAATTGGAGGAGATCGCGTTTATATCCTTCATCTTGTAAACGGCTGAGCCAATTCTTATATTCATAGGATTCGTACAATTGGACTGCCAGGGTCGTATCAATAAACATCGCTCGCGGCTCCAGATCCCGTAGTGTTTCCCAGTTACGCCGTGCATAGGCCAGCCCTGCGCGTGCATTGAGAATGTATGCCTGGCCGCCATCCCACAGGCCACCTGGCATATGCTCACCGGCCTGGGTACGTATGACTCCCTCTGGCCAGCTGGCTGATTGTTGATAGATATCCTGATAGTTATCGTGGAGGGCGACGGTCCACTGTGGATTATGGATGAGGGTCTGCTTCAAATCCTCAAGTGTCCCCAGCGCTGGTTCAGGAGGCCAGATATCTGGATGCGATTCATCGTAGCCGCCGGGAATCCAACCGCGTAAGACGGCCAGCGCGTGGGTAATGCCGCGTTTCTGAAGTTGTTGCAGGATGTGCTGGACCTCCGTATGGGTGATATGTACGTGCAGGTGCGTCTCGTGTTGTGTGCCCGCCGCAGGTATGGGCAAGAGACGGTCCAGATATCGCTCGGGATAGTTGCTATTGGCCTGCATAAATGAAAGCAGGGGCGCACCATGGAGATTATGAAGCGCCGGCGTTGCCTGCACTTTTTCTGCCAGGGATCGGTGCAGGCGATGCTCAATCGCGTAGGCACGGTAGGCCTTGGCCAGCGCAACATACCCTCCCTGCACAAACTGATAGCGAATCTTGCGTTTGCCTGACCAGCTTCCAAGCGAGGTGAGCCACGCTGGTGCGGCGGCGAGCCCGGTTGCAAGTACCCCTGCACTGGTATAGCCTTCTGTGACAATTGCCAGCCAGCCCTGCTCTCCCTTGAGTCCACCAAACCAGCGCATATTGAGGTGTGCTGGATAGACCCAGAAGTGGCGCTCGGGTAACGGATCGCGTATCCAGGCGCCAATCCCCTTTGGAAGGATCAGGCTTTCCGTTTCAATTGGTGGTGGAAAGACCAGGCTGGGTAGAGTGACATCGATGGCAACGAGGGACATGTCACAGTGCGCATCGTGTAGCTCAAACTGGCAAAGGAAGCTACCAACTGGCCGCTGTTCACGCCCATAGAGAGTAAAGCGACAGGTCTGGTGATCTATCTTCTCACCATGAAAATGGCCAGGGTATTCTTCACATATGGTGCGTCGGGTTCGTAACCAGACGTGCCCCACATCAACCGGCCCGTCTTCCTGCAGGGCGACGTGCCCCGTTTTCCAGGTTACGTTGTGCTCTTTCACATAGAATGTCATTGCGGCATTGTCGTAGATGGATACAGATAGATGTTCGTTTTTTGCGTACCAGAGAAGATGACTCATTCTAATGTCGCTCCGTTCGCCCGGGCGTTTTCCCTCAATATCCATAGAAATTACAAACCTTTGCTAGCCATCAATCATGGGATGAGGCATTGTGAAAACACGCTACGTTTCTGGGTATTGCAATTGATATAAGCGTATCGATGTTTGAAGAAGTTCGAGATGATTTATGTCTCTCTTCTTGCACACACTCTATCTTGTGCTTGCGCTGGCGCGGTACTGGACCACCCCAGATTCTGAAACCAGCGCGCGCAGGCATGCGTCCAGAAATCCTGTAAGCCGAAGCCATGCTCTTGCTGATCTGTTCGGATATACTCATAGGGGACACCAGCTGCCTGCAAGCGCGCGGCGTAGGCATCCGAGTTGTCGACCGGCACGCCGCGGTCCTGCGTTGAATGGACCAGGAAGGCTGGCGAGGTTCGTGCCGTCACCCGCCGATCACTTTTGAGGTCCGCTACCTGTTCCGGCGAAAGGTGTGCATCCTGGATGTTTTCAAGCACGCTGTTATCCGCTGAGTGAATAACAGGATAGACGAGCACATGGGCGTTAAGATGAGCCGGGATCCGTTCTATCGGATCTTCTGACTCAATATGGCCAACTGGATCGTGGGTTGCTACCAGGCTGGTGAGATGCCCACCGGCAGAAAAACCGATCATGCCGATGCGCTCGGGATCCAACTGCCATGTTCTGGCGTGGGCACGCACAAAACGCACCGCGCGTAGGGCATCGCCTAGAGGAATGGGATGCTGATAGGTAAAGGCGTGGCGATAGCGCAGGATGAACGCCGTGATACCTTGTGATGCCAGCCATTGTGCGACCGGGACACCTTCATGCTCGGCCAGCATGACATATCCCCCGCCGGGGCAGACGATACAGGCGGCTGCGCTCGCCGTATGCGCGGCCGGTAAGACGGCCTGCAAGGTTGGAATATCTTCGGGTCCCGTGCCGCGTGCGCCCGGGGCCGCCGAGGGCCAGAGTCGATAGAGAACACGTTCATCGAGTTGTGAAAACAGTGTATTCAATCATCAATCCTTCAATTGTTATTTCACGGCACCTGATACGGCATCCACGAAGTACCGTTGTAAGAAGATATAAATCAGAACAATGGGGGCCAGGGCGATGACTGATCCCGCGCACAGATAGGTCCATTGGGTCGAATTTTCACCGATGAAGGCGTAGAGGCCCACCGCCAGCGTGCGTTGGGTCTCATCACCCAGTGTAAAGACCAGCGGCCCCTGAAAATTATTCCAGGAGCTCATAAAGGTGAGCAGGGCTATCGTTGCGGTCATTGGTTGGGCGAGTGGAAACATCACCCGCCAGAAGAGTTGATGGAAGGTCGCACCATCGACGCGAGCTGCCTCCTCTACTTCATGGTCCATCGTGAGAAAGTAGCCCATGAAGAGAATGGCATGAAACGGGACACCTCCGGCAATCTGGACTACAACCACGGCCCAGATGGTGCCGATGAGATTTACGCGCTGCAGCAGATCGAAGACCGGCACAATGCTATAGCCGCCTGGAATGAAATATAGGACCGCGAACAGTCCCAGCACTAGCCGCTTGCCTGGGAACGAAGTGCGTGCCAGGGCGTATCCGGCCATCGAGGACAGCGCGACCACTGCTGTCACGGTTAGTGTAGTGATAACAATGGTATTGATGAAGTACTGTCCAAATGACGCTTCGTTCCAGGCATTGACGAAATTGTCCCATTGAAACTCTTTGGGAATAACATTGAGCCCCTCATCAAAAAAGCCACTAGTGCTCTTGAGGGCGCTTCCGGTGACCCAGAGGAATGGGTAGACCCAGAAGAAGCCGCCAATAAGTAATATGAGGTGGATGGGCCAGTGCGAAACCTGCAGCCTCTTCAAAAAAGGCACCCGCCGTTGTCGTCGACGTCTCGTATAAGAGGGACCAGGTGGATACGTGTCGTGATGATCCCTCCTGATGATTGCCATGCTCTTCTTTTTCCTTTCATTTCTCTTGTTTGCAGTCTGATGTGTAAGACTCAATTCATCCGCAATGCGGCCCGCTGGCGACGCATGTGCACAAACACGTAGGCTTGTCCCAGAGAGAACGCCAGTAGGATGATACCGTAGAACAGTGAAGCCGCTGAGGCGAAGCCCACATTTGGCTGGACCGGCTGGCTGCCCGCGTCACCAAAGGCCTGATGGTAGATGTAGGTATTCACAACGTCCGTCCCGAAATAGGGGCCGCCCCTTGTAATCGTTTGCACAATATCGAAAACCTGCATGCTGCCGTAGACCGCCAGGAACAGGATCATGATTCCAATCGCGCGTAGCATGGGAAGCGTGATTGAGAAGAGACGGACAATGCTGGTGGCGCCATCGATGCGAGCTGCTTCATATAACTCGCCAGGAATGGTCTGCAGGCCAGCCAGGAAGAAGACCAGATTGTAGCCAAAGCTTTGCCAGATACCAACGATGATGATCAGGATCATGGCGAACGTTGGATCGCCCAACCAATCAACTGGTGATGAGAGCACGTGGGTTTTGAGCAGCAGAGTATTCACGTCTCCCCAAAGTTGGTCAGAATCAACTGTACGATGACACCAATGATGGCGGGTGAGGTAACGACTGGCAGGAAATAGATGGTGCGATAAAACGTCGAGCCACGGAACCTGGGATTGTTTAAAATGAGGGCCAGCATAAGGGCCAGCGTCAATTGGATCGGGACCAGGACCACCGTATAGGTCGCCGCGTGGATAAAGGCACCCCAGAACAGACTGTCCCCAATGACCCGTTTGAAATTGTCCAGGCCAACATAGGCGGTTGGGTCACCGATGCCATTCCATTGGTAGAGGGTGAAGCCAAGGGATGCGAACAGGGGGTAGACGCTAAACACAAGATAGAGCACGAACATGGGAGCGACATAGAGATAGGAGCCACGATGTTGCACAATTCGTTGCCATAATGTGGCCTGGTAAGAGTTGTTTTTGCGTTGAGGAGGCCCCGATTGTTCTGACGCTCCAGATTTCAGAGAGACCGTCGGCACTTGCATGAGAGGCATTTTTCCTTTCAATAATGGGTGGCTGGTGTGGTTACAGGAGCAGTGCCTGTTTCAGATGGCGTACATCAAACCATTGATGACAAGATATGAAGATCTCAAGCAGGGAAGAGATAAGCAACATCTTCTTCTCCATTGCTCCCCTCCGCAACTATTTCTGGATATAGTCTTTAGTAGGGTCCCAATCAGGGAAGATATAATCAGACAGGCTGACTTTGTATCCCTGCTGATTGGCGGCCTTGATGGCACGCGCGCGTTCAGCTTCCCAGCGAGCATCCAGTTCCTGTAACGATCCCTGAATATCTTTGATCTGGCCGGTGAAGATGCCCTGGAGCACATCCCCGATATCTGGTGAGACGCCATTGAGAACGACCTTGGCGGTTTGTGGATTTCTCAGCAGAGTGTTTGGGCGGATGCGCGTCAGCCTGGTTGTCTCCAGAAACTGAGCAAACTGACGATCTTTTGTTTTTGCCGGATCATTATTCTGCGGATAGATTGAGGCATCCTCCCCCATTTCCACCCAGCGTTTGCCTGCCGCTGGACTATAGAGCCAGTCGATCCAGGCCCAGGATTCATCTGGGTGTTTGGTTTTGGCCGAGATCACAAATTCTGAGCCTGCGTTGCCGCGCCCATAATATGCTTTCGGCGTTGTTGCAGGAGAAATGAGCGCTGATAGACTATATTTCGTGAAGCCATCCTGTTTCCAGGTGGGCTGGGCCCAGACTCCATTGGTAATCATGCCAATCTTGCCCTGGGCAAAGAAGCGGCGTTGAACTTCATCCTTGGTGCTCATCACATTAGAATAGATAAAGCCATGCTCCTTCCAATCCAGGAGCAGATCAATGAAGTCGGTATAATTGCGATCGCTCCCATAGGTAAATTTGCCAACGCGATCATCGGCCCCAAAGGCACCCTGTGGTGTTCCAGCCCCAACTACAAAGACATGCAGCATAAAGGCGAACCAGATCGGACCCTCGCCACCACTAAAGGCGAAGCCCGCGATCTGCCCGTTGCTTTTCCTGGTAATCGCCTCGGCCGAGCGCGTCACGTCATCCCAGGTATGAGGCACCATGGCTGAACCATCGCTATTGGTCAGCCCTGCATCCTTAAAGACCTGATCGTTGGTATACAACTGGACAAAGGGGGCACTGCTATTAAGTTGGGCTGAGTAGATCTTGCCGTTGAAGACATTGGTACCCTCTAAAAAGGACTGTGGTGGAAAGCGCACTTTCCACGAATCGGTGGCCCACCTGTTCCAATCCAGATACCATCCCTTCTGCACCTGAGCAGCTAATGGGTCTGGGCCAGGAATGGTGCTAACATCGGGAACTTTGCCGCTGCGAACCGATAAAGGATAGATGGTATTGAATGTGTTGCCCGCCTGGGTCGTTTTCTTGATCTTAATCGAGGGATGCGCCTGCTGGAAGAGATTGATCTCCTGATCAACCCAGGCCGCCTGGCTAACAAAACTATCCCAATATTGAAGGGTTACGGTCTTTCCAGTTGATGAGGCAGTGTTGCCGCAAGCAGAAAAAAGATCTGGGAATGCTGCTACGCCCATCGTCGCGGTCGCGGCCGTCTTGAGAAAGCTGCGTCGGTTTTGTTGGCTTGAAATAGTGCCTGCTATTGACATCGTGTCATGAACTCCTTTCACACCCCGTGAAACGGACATATCATCTGTCTATTGAACAGCGAAAACGGATAAATACTATGCAGCGACGTGAATCAAGATCCTTTTGTCATGACATACTGACTTCATAACATAATAAAGTGAACATGGCGACCTACACCATTTTTCAGTACAGTGTCAAAAGTGAAAAATGGCTTCCTGATGCAGAAGGGGAAGTATTGCCCTGAATTCGTCTGCTATACTACCTCTAGCTATCGGTGAATGATAATTGGACTAGTCCAAAATATCTGGTAGAAATCTTATACCATATCACTTTTTATCTTGTCAAGGAGTTTTGCTGATAAAAAGGGAGTTATCTACCCTGACCAGCAAATTCATATGATAGGTGTCTCGCTTCATTGCATATCTTTCCCTGGCTTGATCCTATACAAAATCTTCTTATCCATATCAGGCAAATCTTTCCGCGGGCGGCTAGCTCCTTTTTCTCCAATGATCACCACAAAAATGCATTTGTGGTGATACAAGCTTTGTTGGCAGCCAATGATTTATTTGAACGCGAACCTTACACCACCAAAGTGGGCTGTTTTATATGGAAGAGAGGCAGGATGTTTCGCTTGCACTTTCTCAAAAAGTTCGGTATAGTCTCCTGCAGATCAACGAATGCTGATAAAAGAACATCCTGTTTCCATGTTATCGTGATGCTTTTTGTCAGAAGATGCACAATTGTTTGCATATCTCTCATCAAATTGAGGTGAAAAAGCCTGTGACTGCCTTTGCTTGCGTATTGAAAAGCTCATGCATAAGAGCAAAAAAAAGATGAGAAATCCTGAAACATCTTTTGCCATAGAGGTATAAATATGCAGCGATAAGAGGCGGAAAACGTGGAATTTCTTCGAACATTTTTTGCCTTTACGGCAAAAAATTGCGCGTGGCATCTTTTGTCAGCCCCGTTCGAGAATCTTTGAGGTATAGATAAACCGGCCTGCCAGGCCGATGGACATGATTTTGGCGACCTGCTTGTGGGTTTCTGCCTTCCAAGCAGGTGGTTGTGAGTTCGAGGCTTACTTTCCGCTTTTCTTCACAAACTATCGCTATACAAGAGCATTGGAAACTATAAAATAGTAATCTAGGAAGTTGGGAGGCAATCAGTGGTATTTCTGACTGTTTAAATTGTGTTGCAACAATGCCCTTGTTTAACAGACTGTCACCCATCCTGCCTTTGTTTGTGCCTATCGCCCTACCATAGCCTGAACCAGAACCTCTCTAAAAAGGTGTCACAATATTGATCCCTACTGCAAATTTTTTATTTCACATACCCAAATATCTTCGTGTTCGAACCCAGTTTGCTCTCCATATGTGCCTGGTAAATTATAGATTGCCGCATGTATTTTTTTGCCTCGCTTTGGTTCATCTGGTCGAACAAAACATGTTCCTGCTAAAAGTTTGTATGTTACCCTATCGCATTGCTAGCATCACAAACTGCACTTGCATTTCCTGGGCTGCCATCGTTGTTGATTTTTGCAGGCCTCCCGTGGAGAATGGCTAGTCCGATTGGACTACATATACCTACGTGCTTTCATCTGTACATTATTTTGTGCTTGTTTCTGTCGTCCTTCTTATCTGCCTGTTTGAAGACATCCGAATCTCGTCGATGAAGAGAAAGCATGCTTGTAAGGCTATGCTCTCAAACACACTTCTCCTCACTGTTTGAGACTGCACAGAATGGATTTTCACCTTCACGACTCTGTCCCTGTGACTATTCATGTTGGGACGTGATTTTTTTGCCTTGAAGAATAGTGCAGCATTTCCCCATGGCTTATTGAATCCTGCTCACTCCTCCATCTCTTTCCGTTACGAGGTATTCGCTGATGGATTGCATGCGCATGAATATTTCATCTGACTCCTCCAGTACTGTGTTCATCGGGTAGGTGGGTAGGAGCAAAGTTACGCGGAGCCGGCTTGATCGTCGCCGTAGAAGCGGTCCCACGTAGGCAGGAGCTTGCACGCACCTATGGCGCCGACATCATTGTTGACTTTGCGAAAGAAGACGCCGTACAACGTATCCTCGAACTTACAGATGGGCAGGGTGTGGACACAGCGATCGAGGCACTGGGTGCTGATATTACCTTCCAGCAGGCTATCAAGGTTACCAAAGCCGGTGGAACGATCTCTAATATTGGCTATCATGGACATGGTGAATTTGTCCATATCCCTCGTGTGGAGTGGGGTGTTGGCATGGCTGAAAAAACCATCAAGACAGGTTTGTGTCCTGGTGGGAGGTTACGCATGGAGCGCCTGCTGCGTGTGCTTGAGATGAAGCGTGTTGATCCAACTCTGATGACGACGCATACTTTCCGCTTTGACGAGATGGAGAAAGCCTTCGAGGTGATGGACAAAAAACTCGATGGTGTCCTCAAACCCTTGATCGTTTTCTAGTGGTGTGAAAGACTGATGGTATTAACCAATCTGACGAGCAGCCGAAAGAGGGCTAGTAGCAGCGCGAGGCCTGTACTCTCTTTCGGCTGCTCGTTGACTAGATATGTACAAGCAAGGGCGGGTTGTAAATTTGAGTAGTGATGATATAGGATGTTCGGGCATTGACATCCTATAGTATATAGATTATATTATCTATAATCCTATCCTCGTTACGTTTAATTGTTGCTCTGCACCTTATTTCCATTTTACACTTTCTGCATCAGAGCATTGATTTCCATGCAGCCCGTATAGCAATGCTTAACTCTCAATTGAGATCACATAGAGTTCGACTGTCATTCCTGAACCTTTCATCTTACCAGTTTTACCTATGGCTATGAAAGCCATAGAAAAGGAGACAAGAGCTAGCTCTTGAGAAAGTACGCAAAGGTGTGTAAAATAGGTGTATGTATACACCGAGAGAATTTGTGGAGAGAATCCACGTTTCCGTGAAGACGCTGCAACGATGGGATCGGCAAGGGGTGCTCAAAGCCCACCGAACCGCGACGAACCGGCGATACTACACGCAAGAAGACCTCCTCTCAATCCTCCCCCAGGAAGCAGGGGTGAGACGGCGGATCATTGCCTATTGTCGCGTCTCGAGTGTGGCGCAAAAGCCGGAGCTGGAAAACCAGCGAAGGATACTGGCCGAGTGTTGTGAAGCAAACAGTTATGGAGTCGATGAATGGATCAGTGAAATTGGCGGGGGACTCAATTTCAAACGGAAACAGTTTCTTCGACTGATTGATGCCATCATAGCGGGAGAAGTGGCAGTGCTGCTCATTGCCCACAAGGATCGACTGGCACGCTTTGGATATCACTTGTTGGTGCATCTGTGCGAAACCCACGACTGCGAACTCGTGGTTATGAATACCGAACAGCTTTCCCCTGAACAAGAGTTTGTTCAGGATTTGATCGCCATTCCCCATTGTTTTAGCTCACGATTGTATGGATTGCGCAACTACCGCAAAGCATTAAAGAAGGCACTCAAAGATGAAAACCGCGCACCGGATCAGAATGAACCCCACGCCTGAACACGTGGAGTATTTGAAACGTGCCTGTGGCACCAGACGTTTTATTTACAACTGGGGGCGCGAGCAGTGGGAAAAGCAGTATCAGGCGTATAAGCTGGAACAGGAAACGGTTCCCGAAGAACAACGTGTGCTCACACCACCCAACGCGTTTTCGCTCAAGAAGCAGTTCCATGCTATTCGGGCAGACGTCTATCCGTGGACGTATGAGGTGACCAAGTGCGTGGTGGAGGGAGCCTTTGATGATCTGGGAAAAGCCTACAGGAACTTCTTTGCCGGACGTGCAGCCTATCCACATTACAAGAAGAAAGGGAAATCGCACGAGTCGTTTTATCTGTCCAATGATAAATTCACGCTCGGCAGTCATTGGATCGCCATTCCGGGGTTAGGCCGTTTCATCTTGGATCAACGGAAGCAGGAGAAGAAGCGAGGCAAACTCAGACGGAAACTCGGAACGGTCAATCTGACAGAAAAGCTGCGTTTTGTTGAGCGGGGAAAAGCTTCAGTCCCACCCAAGAAGCGCAATCGACGGAAACAGGTTCTGTGTGAGAACGTCACGATTCTAGGCGCAACTGTGTCGTGTGAGGCTGGTCAATGGTACCTGAGCATTCAGGTGGAGATCAAGAAATCCTCGCCTCAGACTCCGGTATCAGTCGTGGGAGTGGATGTGGGGTTGAAGCAAGTAGCCGTAGTCAGCGATGGACGAGTGCTTGAGAACCAAAAGCCACTCGCACACCATCTCAACAAGCTCGGCAAGCTCCAACGCCAACTCAGTCGCAAACAGAAGACCAAAGATCCGGAAACGGGGAAAACGACGTTCAGCAACAACTATCAGAAGCAGCGGGTGAAGGTCGCACGCAAGCATCAGCAGATTGCCAACATCCGTCGAGATGTCCAGCACAAATTCACCATCGAACTTGCTCGAACTTGCGGGACCATTGGCGTCGAAGACCTGAACATCTTGGGGATGATGAGCAATCGGAAGCTCTCACGTACCGTTGCTGATGTGGCGATGGGACAACTCCTGCAGTTTTTGAAGACCAAGGTCGCTGCTTCTGGCGGGACCCTTTTCATCGCCTCGCGTTGGTTTCCCTCGACCAAACGCTGTTCAGGGTGCGGGCATGTCAAAAAACGGATGCCTCTCAAGCATCGCACCTATCAGTGTCTGGCCTGTGGGCTTGTGATCGATCGCGATCTGAATGCTTCCTTGAACCTGGCACAATTCGCACAAGACATGCTTCGCCACCTTTCGGCTTAAAGGTGGCCGTCCTGGGTAGTGGCTACGACCGACGACGTAAAAGCGCCTGTGGAGCCGATGTGAGACCGAAACGAGGGAGCTGATCTAAAGGTCCTCGTGCTCTGGCAACTGGCGATGAAGCAGGAACAACTGACCGCTCAGCCGTGTCTTGCACACGTTTGAGTATGAGAAAGGTAGCAGGACGAAGTTATGTCCACTGGACAGCAGGTATTGGACGAGGCTGATGGGGCTCAGATCAAACAATTAGATGCCATTGTTATTGGGGCCGGCTTCTCAGGGTTGTATATGCTCTATCGTCTGCGTGAGCTTGGATTTTCAACACGGGTCTATGAAGCCGCCGAGGGGATTGGAGGCACCTGGTACTGGAATCGCTATCCCGGCGCACGCTGCGATAGTCCAAGCGTGCATTACTCCTATTCATTTTCGCCCGAGCTTGAGCAGGAATGGGAGTGGAGCGAAAAGTATCCTCGTCAACCCGAGATCCTGCGTTACCTCAACCATGTTGCGGATCGCTTTGACCTGCGCCCCGCTATACAGCTCAATACACGCGTGGTATCTGTGGCTTATGACGATGTAACAGAGCGCTGGACGATCCAGACGGAGCAGGGTGAGCGGGTATCCGCAATGTATTGCATTACCGCCGTTGGTTGCCTATCGGCTCCCAACACTCCGAATTTTAAGGGGCTAGAAGCATTCAAAGGTCATATTTACCATACCAGCCGCTGGCCCCATGAAGGCGTTGATCTGAGCGGCAAGCGCGTTGGCGTAATCGGGACCGGCTCCACGGGCATTCAGGCCATCCCCCGCATCGCTGAACAGGCGGCTCACGTAACCGTCTTCCAGCGTACCCCCAATTACAGTATTCCGGCGCACAATCGCGTGTTGACCGAAGAAGAAAAGGCCAGCATCAAGAAAAATTATCGTCAACTGCGCCAGAGTGACCGCCAGTCGCACTCCGGCCTCACACTCAATGTGAATATGCGGTCAGCCCTCGAAGTAACTGAGGAAGAACGGCAGCGCAGGTTTGATGAGGTATGGGCGATAGGAGGCCTGCAGATGCTTGCAGCCTTCTCGGACATCAGTGTCAACCTGGAAGCCAACACCTATATGGCGGATTTTGTGCGCACCAAGATCGGCGAGATGATCCATGACCCTGAGGTAGCCAGATTGTTGATGCCGCATGATCACCCCATTGGTAGCAAGCGCATCTGCATTGATACCGAATACTACGAGACCTATAACCGCAATAATGTGACGCTGGTAGATGTACGGACCTATCCTATTGAGGAGATCACACCAACGGGTCTACGTACCCAGAATGGCGAATATACATTAGATGCGATCGTCTTCGCCACCGGCTTTGATGCTATGACTGGTGCCCTCTTCAACATGAATATTAGAGGAAAAAACGGCCAGTCCCTCAATGAGAAATGGGCGATTGGTCCGCGTACATACCTGGGTCTGATGACGGCTGGCTTCCCGAACCTCTTCATTATTACTGGCCCTGGCAGTCCTTCCGTGCTGAGCAATATGCCTGTCTCCATCGAGCAGCATGTCGAATGGATCAGCGATTGTATGCAGTACATGCGTGAGCATCGTTTCACGAGCATTGAACCCAGGGTTGAGGCTGAGGATGCCTGGGTGGCCCACGTCAATGAGGTAGCTAATCATACTCTCTTCCCGCTGGCGAACTCCTGGTATATTGGAGCGAACATTCCCGGCAAACCACGTATCTTCATGCCATACGTTGGAGGCGTGGGAAACTACCGCGTGAAGTGCCAGGAGGTAGCGGACAACGGCTACGAGGGATTTAGACTTGGAGTCGAAAATGGTCACGAGAGTATAGTGCTCGGGATATAGCTACTGCATCTGTGATTAAAGTTGCCTGCTTTTTATAACTGATTTATTTTGACGCTCTGTAAATACTTTTAAGAACAACCACGAGGAGATGAAAATGACTACCGGGACTAGCAAACATCTTGTCGATCCAGAGATCATGGGGTTGCTTGATATATTGCCTCCTTTGGATCTCACCAATGAGACATTAGCGCAGACACGTGCCATGCTCAGTGAGATGAATGCCCAACTGCTCACGGGGCTGCCTGAATTCCCTGATATTTCTGTCCGCGAGCAGTATATAGCTGGTCCAGAGGGCGCTCCCGATGTGCGTGTGCTGGTATATCTACCTAAAAACGTCCCTACTCCCGTGCCAGCCTTGCTCTGGATTCACGGTGGAGGATATGTCATTGGAAATGCCGACCAGGCGGACCTGCAGATGAAGAGTATTATTTCAGCAACTGGCTGTGCGGCAGTCGCGGTAGATTATCGTCTTGCGCCTGAGACGCCTCATCCAGGTCCGGTTGAGGATTGCTATGCTGCGTTGAAATGGCTCTATACCAACGCCAGTAGTCTTGGTGTAGATGCGAGCCGTATCGCTATCGGTGGTGACAGTGCGGGCGGTGGCCTGACGGCGTGTTTAGCGCTACTTACCCGCGACCGAGGCGAAGTGCCACTCATTTTCCAGCTGCTGATCTATCCCATGCTTGACGACCGCACCGTTACAACAGCAGATCCTCATCCCTACACTGGAGAGTACGTTTGGACACCTCAAGCTAACCACTTTGGCTGGAGCGCGCTCCTGGGACAAGAGCCAGGTGGACCAGATGTATCGCCCTATGCCGCGGCGGCCCGAGCCACAAACCTAGAGGGCCTACCCCCAGCCTTAATCGGCGTCGGCACACTTGATCTGTTTTTGGAGGAAGATATCGAATACGCACGCCGGCTAATCCGGGCAGGAGTGCCCACTGAACTACATATTTACCCTGGTGGGTTCCATGCCTTCCCCATGGTTGCAGAGGCAAAGGTATCGCAGGCATTCATACGAGATTACCTGAACGCACTTACACGTGCGTTCAACCAGAGCTAACCAGCGAGGCTGCCACTCAGTGGCAGCCCCCGCTAATGCTTTGAGAAATAGTATGGCTCACCTGAATTTTTATAGTCCTGTTGGATAGGTTTCTTCAGGTTCTCCTTGTATCCATTGAGGCGTGCATACTAGCGGCTCAAGAGCATGGGTTCGATCCAGATGAATGACGGCGTCGAATTGCTCAGGCAAGGTCGCTTCAAAGTAATGGCTAGCCCGTTCGGTGTAAGGACGATAGACGACACCAATAGCCCGTTCCAGACGAGGCTCCTGTAAGAATGAGCGCGTCTGGTCGGGTGACTGTAGCAAAAGGTAAAAATTGGGAGCGAGAACAAATGAGGCATAATGGAACAGGGATTCGTAGCTTCCCTCCAGGGCGGGGCGTACATGTTTGCGCTCGGCGGGTCGATCCCAGTTTGAAGCCGCCGTCACGGTGCCGGTATAGGTTGTGAAACCAAGCAGGAATGCCTGGGCCTCATAGCGCTGGCGTACCAGTTGTCCAACATTTTGTTCGCCTTCTTTACCCATATATGTTGCGCGAGCATCGCCCAGATGGGAGTTGTGCGCCCAGACGACCACTTTTGTGTGAATATGCTGCCGATCAAGATAGCGCAGCAGGAAATCAAGGGTATCTACCATATGGTGATCGCGAATATTCCAGGAGCGAGCGCCATCCGCAAGCATCGCGCGATAGTATTTTTCCGCATTGGATACCAGGCGTGCATTCTGATCTACATAGAAGGACTCCTCCGAGTATTGGTTAGAAAGGGCAATCAACTGCTGTAACTCTAGCAGTTGCTTCAAGACCTCTTTCTCACAGGATGAATCGAGTTGGAGGCTGGTGAGATAAAACCGAGCATCGCCCCCATAATGCTCAAGACAGGCATAGCGTCTTCTGGCCCGCTCAGCGGCCTCCGGATTGACTTTGCCAAGATAGGAAATCACAGCGTCGACTGATGTATAGAGACTATAGAGATCAAGGCCATAGAAGCCGACCTTTTGCTCTTGATCCTCTAGCATATCATTATGCTGGCGTAACCAATCGACAAAGCGAAGGACCTCTGTATTGCCCCACATCCAGGTTGGAAAGCGCGTGAAAGACGAGAGTGCTTCCCTACCTGTCTTGTCAACTGAGAGACCACGCACATAGCGATTCACGCGGTAAGTATCGGGCCAATCCGCCTCAATGGCTACGGCTGTAAAGCCCTTTTCTGTAATGAGCCTGCTGGTAATTTTTGCTCGTTCTTGATAGAACTCGTGCGTGCCATGGGATGCTTCCCCGATTAAGACGAAGCGCGCATCGCCAATCGTATCAAGCAACTGATCATATGTATGGTGTGACGTTTCAAGGGGAATGCCCGTAGCTTGAATTGCCTGTATAACAGGTTGATCATAATGTTGCGACATAGTTGTGCCTATGATCCGTCTCTGGCTATGCCATCTATAACGTTTCACTAACTGTCATAGTAATAGTCACGTAGTAAAGCATTTCAGGTTTCGTTCAATAGCGTACAGACGCATCCAAAGTGTGACAATCCTGGTTTGATGGAGGGAGAATAGCGACTAAGTAAGGGATCTCTACAAAAAGGCAAGAGCAGCTCGGCTGCTCTTGCCTTTTTCCTCATCCATATTTGAATGCGGGATACGTATGTTTGTGTTTCCTGAGCTCTTGTTAGGGGTGTGTTTGGTCTGCAGCTCGCCTGTTCGATGCCAGCTGCTTCCAGTCGAGGCTATAGGTCGGGGTAGCATACCCAAGAAAATTGCCCATGTCGAGCATGAGTTTTAACTCACTGGTCTCCAGATCCGGTGCCATGGCAGTCACAAAGCGATGGCCATCGCTGGTTTCTACCAGGGCCCAACACACGATAGGCTCAGTAAAGTATCCAGGTTCGCCCTGTGCTGGCTCTTCTTTCGTACCCCAGACGGCTCCCCAACCTGGCTGTGCAGGCATAATCTGCACAATAGTGAGTTCCTCTTCTTCGATGGCAGGCAGTTCTATTCCTTCGAGTTCTTCGATTGGTTCCATGTTTTCCTCCATTTTTCTTTTTTGTCGAGCTTTTAGTGGCTTTTTAAATCAATTGCCAGCTCTTTATCTGCGTCTTTCTCACGGTTGCTGCGAGCAGCCCTTCAGAAAAGTTCTCTCGCAGTTGCTTACACGTTCCTGAGCAGCAAATATATTCAAGCGTTGGATGGATGGAAGGAGAGAGACCTGCGAAAAGGTAACAGTCAGGACAAAGAGGGTTTCATCCTGGACGACGTATTTCTGTTAGTGGTGCCATCGCTTCATCTGCTGGCCTTACACATCGGCGTCGTCCTGCTGAATCTGTACCATGGTTTCTAGTATGATGCACTCTTTCTCTATTGGACATGCATGCATCAAAAAAGGGCTATCATCTTCCCAGTTCCACCGTAGGGCATTGTACCCCGGTTTCCAGCTATACGTCAATGCGATAACGAGATCTCCTTGACGTATAGCACAGGAGACCGTGTTCTATGTGGGAGGGAGCACGGCCTCCATTGCAGAGTGCCTCTGTTAACAGAGATGAGGCTCTGCCATGAATGAAATGGCGCTTATTCCTTTGGTACACCATTCTCGTGATCTCGAAAGAAGGAACGCCAGGGGCCGCTGCCGAGCATGAAGGGTTGCATGAGTGCTCGTTCGGCCTGGACTGTGTGATTCAAATCGTGAGCCGCCCATGTATGAAGCAGCTCTGCCAGAGTGACAGTGCCTAGCTTAGGATGCTGTGTGGTCCGCCCCAGGTCCTCATCCTTTACTTGCTCGAGCAGGGCAAGGCTTTCCTGACGCAAGCGTGCGAACGTAGCCGCAAGTTGCGCGGGCGTCTGTGCATCCACCTCTGCGTGCTGCTGGTGTGGATCGAAATCAGCTAAATTCTGGCCCGCCAAAAAAGCGCGGAAGCGGACAGGAAAGAGCAGGCGTTCTGCGTCCAGTAAATGCTGCAAGCAATTGAGCGCTGACCACTCCCCTGTGGCCGGTGGGCGTGTCAGCAGACCAATGGGAAGGGTACCGACCAGCCGTTGCCAGCGCTCTGGTGTGGTGGAGAGGATAGCGTATATGTCCTCTAACAAAGCATTCAATGAGTGCCTCCTTTTATCTAATCTTTTACCTAAAATAATGAGCGACAGTTATATGCCATAAAACACATTTTTACAGGTATATCCGGAGCACTTCAATTATACCATACAAAACGGCCAGCCTGCTTTACAAGCTGGCACTCTTTTTTCAGTTGCAGGTTGTGCAGCTCATAGGAAATATAGCATGCACAACTTTGTCGCAATTCGTGAGTACTGGAATACCTTTATGTCGTAATTTCCAATTGACAGCGCTATAAAGTGCTGGCTACACTCAATGGTAGCCGGGTAACATCGCATTGCAGCCTTTTACCGGCCTGCATAGAAACAGGGAAGCGTTGGTTCAGGGACGATATAATGCAAACAAAGAAGTTGTTAGATAGTACAATAGCGAATAGACTCGATGTTATCAACCTGGAGTGCGTTCGCGCATGCATTATTTCTCGCCTCTCCGCTCCCTACCTGTTCCTGTGCTGAACGCAGAAGGCTTGTCCATTATAGTGCTCAGTCACAGAGAAAAAAGGAGCATGAAGATGCCAAAACCGATAGCTTTGCAATTGTATACTGTACGCCGTGAGGTCGCGAACGACTTTCAAGGAGTCTTGCGCAGGATCGCGGATATCGGCTATGTTGGCGTGGAAGGTGGCCTGGACTTCTTCTCCGAGGAACAAAAGGATCGCCTGCGCTTCATCAGCGATCTTGGCTTGCAGCTGCCGAGCGTGGGGTTAGGGAAATTACCTGTCGATGAGTCAAGTCAGCGACTGATGGAGCGCGCGGCTCAGGCAGGCTGTAAATACGTTATGCTCTCTCAATCTCCTGATGAATTTACGAGCATCGATAGTGTTAAAGCGGTGGCCGAGCGCTTAAACGCAGCCGACGAGGTTATACGCCGCTCGGGTCTAACCCTCTGCTATCACAATCATTGGTGGGAGTTCGAGAACCGGTTCGATGGGAAGAGTGCCCACGAACTCCTGCGTGAATATGTTGTGCCCACAGTCGGCTTTGAACTGGATGTCTACTGGGCGCAGACCGGAGGGGCTGATCCCGTCACCGAGGTCAAAAAGCTGGGTTCGCGTGCGCCCCTTCTGCACATTAAGGATGGACCCGCTGTAAAAGGCCAACCCATGACGGCCGTTGGTGAAGGAAAGGTCGATATCGCTGGCGTCATTCAGGCCAGCCAGGATCATGCCAGCTGGATGATCGTCGAGCTTGATGAGTGCGCGACCGATATGTTGGAAGCAGTCGAGAAGAGCTATACATACCTGGTCAACAAGGGCCTGGCACATGGCAACAAAGGTTGAGGTCGGCGTAGCAGTCTCGTCTCTATAGGGGAGGCCAGCGTATAGTAAGGAGAGGAGCTATTGAACACAGCAAATGACAAAGGAGGAGCGATATGTCAACACATGAAGCCAAAATCTATCGGAAAACAGAGCTGGTAGGAACCTCAAGTGTTGGTTTTGATGATGCTGTGAGGCGTGCCGTTGCGCGCGCGCAAAAAACGCTGCGCCATGTGCAATGGTTCGAGGTCAAAGAGCAGCGAGGCCGCATCGATGAAGGCAGCATTGAGTACCAGGTCACAGTGGAAATCGGCTTTGCCCTTGAATAAACAAACGATCGTCCCCGACGCCCCAATTGGAGCATCAGGGACGAGCTACTCTGCTTGATCAGGTCGCGCCAGTAGTTCACCATCATTAACACCTTTCATAATGGTTGGCTGGCAAACAAAAGCCAGATAGCTGTTTATGGTTGATGGAAAACGAGCTTATAATTGCCAATAAGCACGTGATCACCATCCTCAAGTATATAGGGGGTCTTTTCTTTGATCGACCGCTCATTGATCATGGTGCCATTGGCACTCTTTTCATCATATAGTACAAAATGATTTTGCTCATAATGGATAGAGGCATGATGGCGAGAAACTAATTTATCTTGTAGAAGTGAAATGTTATTATTGGGTGTTCGACCGATAGTATTTTTTTGAGTATCTAACTGATATTCTTGTACAATCTCACCTGCGCTTGTATATACAATAAGGCGTGCAGAAGCCTGGTTAGCCATTTGTTTCTGTTGATGCTGGTGGGGCAACGGTTGTGAATTTCGGAGCGCAAGACCACAATTCCAGCAAAAATTATCTATAGAGCGAATGCCTGCCCTGCAAGCAGAACATGTATCGCTTCCCAACGTGGTTATAGGATCATCCATATATTGCTCCTTTCCTTTTGCTCGAAGAAGGTACACATAGAGCATAACATCTTTTATTATTATTTACAGCCTTCTCTCACATCCTATCCATTGGCGCGACTCAATATACATAATCCCCTATGCTGAGAGCATAAAAAACCTCTTCACTCAAATCATTGTACTATGGTAGGTTTGTGATACAAACAAGATAGTGAGAAGGAACATATAATGGAAATTGCGGTACTTTATGATATTCAAGAATGATAACTGTTGTTAGGATAATAAAGAGAGGTTAATGAGATGACCGATGCAAGTATGCTAGCGGGCGCTTTCTGGGTGCGTCCGGCGAGGATGGAAGACCTGGAAGCGGTCGTGCGGGTGCAGAACGCGCAGGAGATGGCGGATTTTGGGCGCTTACTCTCGAATGGGGAGAGCCTCAAGCGGCTCTGGCAAGGAAGCAAGCTTGACCTCCAGGCGGATACATGGGTTGTGGGCACGCCCGATGGAGGCATCGTGAGCTATGCCAGCGTCAGGGGACGTGGGCAGGTGCGGCTCTTCGCCAGCGTGTGGTTGTTACCGGAGTATAGCGGACACGGCATTGGCAGGTATCTTCTGCGGCGTGCTGAGGAGCGAGCCGGTTCCTGGGTTGTCGAGGCCCCGCCAGGAGCACGCGTCACCATGGGAGCCAGCTGGATTGGCGAGCGTAACCAGCGGGCCCAACGCCTGCTGGAGCATGCCGGGTATGAGAAGATTTATAGCTTCGCCCATATGGATCTTGAGCTTGATGAGCCGTCAGCACCGCTGCCCGTTGATGGGGAGATCGTCATACGCGCATTCAGTCCAGGCGACGATGAGCGGGCGATATATGCCGCCGACGAGGAGTGCGCACGTGACGAGCGTGGGCATGTACCTGAGACCTTTGAGGCGTGGCGGCAGTGGCATATCTCAGACACAACTCTGCTCTTTGTTGCCTGGGATGGGAGCGAGGTCGCCGGCCTTGTGAGCGGGAGCCAGGGATTCATCGCACACCTCGGAGTCCGGACTCGTTGGCGCCGGCGTGGGCTGGGTATGGCGTTGCTCCGACATATTCAAGGGGAGTTCGCGCGCCAGGGCCTGCGTCTGATGAAACTGAATGTGGATACGCTCAGCTCAACAGGTGCATGCCGGCTCTACGAGCGCGCCGGAATGCATACCCGCTTTTGCTACCACACCTTCGAGAAAGAGCTACGCGCCGGGCAAGATATCCGCTTTTGATACTCTGATTTATGACCCGTTTTCGAGACTTTTTACCATACGCAAATGGGGTTGGTGATAAATGAGGGTCTTTTGAGTGCTGATATAGTGCAGGTGTTGATACAAGGACAACGCCTGTTCGTTTTCTTGCGCGACATTCAACGCGATTTTGTGATAGTGTTGTTGGCGTCCCTGCTGCTCCGCAGCTTGCAACAGGCGCGTACCAATCCCTTTGCGGCCCCAATTAGTGAACACCGCCAGTGCATCAACATACCATTCGTCGTCGTTCGCCTCATGTTCGAGCCGCCACCCAATAGCAGCATTGAGTCGTTCCTCGTCTCGACCTCCAAAGCTCAAAACGAGGCCAACCACCTCTGAACGGTGCTCGGCAACCTGGATATATTGATAGCTAAAACGATTGCCCTGCTCGCGAAAGAAATGCTGTAAACGTTCGCCAAAGCGATTCTCGGTTTCTTCGGGTAGTGGATAGGGTACCTGTCTATGATTGTAGGCTGAGTAAAGGAGAGCCGACGCCCTCTCGGCGTCGTTTGGCTGTGCGGGCCTGAGCTGGATATCTTCATTCATAGTGGTCAGTTATTTTCTCTTGATGATATGACGGTTCTTGTTCTCTGCCATTCTACCACATGAGCGAGAACGATTGGCGAGCCAGCGCCAATCGTTTAGTACTCAACTTGTCCCGCACCAACGCAGCACCGCGAAGTTGAAAAAGATTGATCAGTTGCGAGCAGACGGGTGCGCCTATCAGGCAGATGCGCTCGTACGAGTGAAGGTGATAGGCAGATGTCGCACGCCGTAGATAACCGGGCTAACGAGTGGTTGAAGAAGGATATTGCCTACGCGTTTAATATCATGCATCCGGGTAAGGAGTATTTCCATGGCGATCTTACTTTCCAGTCGTGCCAGAGGGGCTCCGAGACAGAAATGGATGCCGTAGCCAAAGGTCAGATGGCGATTGGGTGAACGGTTGATCTCAAAAACGTCAGGATCGGGAAAGTAGGACGCATCACGGTTAGCCGAGGCCAGCATAGGCATTACCCATTGTCCTGCTTTGATCTGTTGGTCATCCAGTTCGGTATCAGCTATACAGAGACGTGGAGCAGTATGGACAGAGGGAAGAAAACGCAGTGTCTCCTCAATGGCGCTGGGGATCAGATCCGGATTGGCACGTATCTGTTCCATCGCCAGAGGAAAAGCATCCAGGCAAAGAAGCAGGTTGCCGATCAGATTGCGTGTCGTATCATTGCCCGCGAGTAGAATCAAGGAACAGAGTGAGATGAGTTCTCCATCGGTTAGTTTGTGTTCATCTATCTCAGCGTTAAGAAGGGCTGTAATCAAATCGTCCTGAGGCTCACGGCGATGTTGTTCCAAAACATGTTGAAAATAGCTGCCCAGTTCTTGTTGGGCCTGTTGTGCTTCAGGTGTCGTAATCTGGAAAAAATCCTCGGTCCAGCGTCTAAATTGCTCCTGATCTGATGCAGGGACGCCCAGTAACTCGGCGATGACAGTAATCGAGAGAGGATAGGAGAGGTCATCAATCACATCCATCTCGCCACGATCTATGACGCGATCCAACAATGCATGGACAATGCGAATGATGCGTGGCTCCAGTTTGGCGATGGTACGTGGCGTAAAAGCGCTGGCTGCCAGATTGCGATACTGTCGGTGGCGTGGCGGGTCCATTGACAACATGTTGGGTCGTTCAAACGCAGACGAGCTTTTTTTTTGCAAAGGATCAAGCCCGCCACGCTCATTTGAAAATGTGGTGTACTCCTGCAATACACGCTGCACGCTGTCATAGCGGAAGACAAGCCATGTCTGACGCGCAGTATTGTAAAACGCAGGTTGCCCCGGCATGGGAGCAAAGCCAGGAAAAAGGGATTGAGCTTGCGTATCCATCTTCTGTGGGGATAGGGTAGGGTTCTGTTCCATGACAGGTACTCTGCTTTCTAAATTGTGGTAAAACGTGTGTATCACAATCTTCGTTGCTGCACCAGGGTCGGACAGGAAGTCTCCATGACTTCTCCGCTGTTTTGATCCTTCTGCAGTACACCGCACGTCTCCGAAGAGTCCGTGTGTGGCCCTCGCCGGGCAAGGAACCTTGTCAAGATATTGATCGCGCTGTTTTCATCACGATCCATGACAAGTCCACATTCCACGCAACAATAGGTCCGTTTCCACAGTGGCATCGGCTTGAGCTCATGACACTGGGAACACATTTTTGACGTGTCGCGTTCGTCTATCATATGAAGCTCTTTCCCATACAACTGGCACTTATAGGTCAGCATTTCGAGAAACATGAACAGCCCCCAATCGTTGTAGACCATCCGATTGAGCCGCTTGTTCTTTTGCTGATGCTCTTTCATGACCATTTGACGTTGCGAAAGATCTCCGACCACAACGGTGCTTTCAACCAGTTTGTGGCTGATCAGATGGGATGCCTTATGCAGGCTGTCCCTCTGTTTCTGGCGTTTCTTTTCCGAAACGCGCTTATGGACAGTGGACAAGTGTTTATAGCGCCTCGATTTCTTGGTGCACTTGTCCCTTTTTGAGCGAATGTGATCGAGTTGCCGATTGTACCAGCGGGCTCCTTTGAAGCCACCAATCGTATAGATGCGCCCTTGCTCATTGATTCCGGTGGCCAGGGTCTTGATTCCCAGATCAAAGGCAATGACACCGTTATCTTCACAGGGCTCTTCTGGGTGTTCAGAGACAAACGACGCGTAATAGTGTCCTCGTGCATCTCGACTGATGGCCACTTCTTTAAACGCCATCGGAGGTTCTTCGGTGAGCTTCGCGATAATATTTGGGTAGCGTTTGTTCTTCCCTTTCCCGCCTGTGGGCAATTCAATCGTGCCATGTTCGACCGTGAGATACATGGCGGGATAACACAGCGTAAAAAAACAATGTCGAGGGCGAACTCTGGGGAATCCAGGCGTTTTCCCCGCTTTGACGCGGGTGAAAAAGGCCTTCATCGCCTTGTCGAGGCGAAAATAGACCTCCTGGAGCAGTTTCCCATAGACCTGACGAAGCTCAGGATCATACTGTTTGCTTTCTCGCAGCGTTTTTTTGGCTTCGTACAAGTTCCATCTGGCTCCATCCCTCTGCTGCATGACCAACCAATTATAGAGCCCTCGGCATTTTCCTTGCATGAATTCCAGAGTGGCAGCATCCTGATCCGAGACCTCAATGCGGATCTTTGTGCAAAGCAGCATCTTTGATCCCTCGTTTATATGAGCGCAAGCCATGAAGTCGGGCACTAAAAACGGTGGTGATCGCAATCAAGTCTTGTACCATCTCTTGTTCGGGTGACAGGGTCTCCTCATTGAGGACAACAATGTCACAATTGTGCCGTGCACAGAACGCTTCAAAGTAGCTATAGCCAAAGCGAACAAAGCGATCTCGATGGGCAATCACCAGACGTCTGACTTGCCCGAGCTCAACCATCTCCATGACCTGATTAAAGCCTTTGCGCTTGTAATTAAGACCGCTACCCACATCTTGCACCCACATAGTGATGGGAATGGAATGGGCCTGACAATAGGTCTCAAGGGCGTTGATCTGATTTTTGAGATCAGGTTTTTGTGCCAAGCCCGAGACACGGGCATACACAATCGTCTGTCCTTGCTCAACCGCTTTGAGTCCTCGGTATTCAAGGTACTGATCGTGCGTGTAATAGCGCCGGTTCGTCGTAGGAGAGCGATGCGCAATCAATTAATTTGCCTTCACGGTCCCATTTCTGTAAGGTATTGGTGGTTCTGCCAATGAGTTGGCCAAATGCTTTCGGTGAATATATATTGTTCATCCACGCATTTTACTATGTTTCAACGCATTTGTAAACACTGTTATCAAGCTCCTCTGCAATCTGATGGCATATATGGATGAGTCTCAAAAAAGAAAAGGGTTGTCTGAATTCAGGTAAGGGCCGCGGGATCTTTGTGCCCATCTGGTTAAAGTATAGCCTATAAGCTCGAGCGTTACCAGCCTAAGAGCGTGTGCCTGGATGATTTAGCGGTATAGTTGAATGTTGCGCAGTTGGAAGTGTAGTATTCTTTCGCGGCTAGCTCGGAGAGAGCTTTTATCCTTTATCAGGAATGTCTCTCTCCTTTCTCGTGGCAAAGACGGTGTCTTAATGATCGGTTGATAAGTGGCGCTGCAGGAACTCTACCAGTCGCTGTTCCAGGTATTTAAGGTGCGCGGGATTGCGTGGCATGTGGCGTGCTTCCGGGAAGATCATCAATTCATAGTTCCCCGCAGATGTTGCCAGGGCTTCGACGAGGCGCATGGTATGGCGGGCATGCACATTTTCGTCCACCAGGCCGTGTACCAACAATATCTTGCCAGCCAGTTTTTCGGCGTATGGTAACACTGAACTGGTGGCGTAGCCGGTGGCATTGGTGGTTGGGTGCCCCATATAGTGCTCGGTATAGTAGGTATCGTATCCTTCCCAGAAGGTAACTGGTGCGCCAGCAATGCCTACCTTAAACACCTCCGGCGCCCGCAAGAGCGCTCGGCACGTCATATAGCCACCATAGCTCCATCCATAGATGCCCACGCGCTCGCTATCGACGTAGGGTCGGCTACTCAGGAAGTGTACACCCTCCACCTGATCATCAACTTCGAGCTGCCCCAGAGAGTGCGCGATCGCTCCCTCAAAGGCCAGGCCACGATGTGCGCTGCCCCGGTTATCGACTTTCAAGACGACGAAGCCCTGTTGGGCCAGGTATTGCGCGCGCAGGTCCACAGTGAGCGACCAGGTACTGGTCACGGTCTGCGCGTGAGGGCCGCCATAGACCGAGACCACCAGCGGCCGTGGCTGACCTGCGGTGCGTGTATGTTCTGAAGCATAAATTGCCGCGTAGAGTACCGTGCCATCACTTGTGCGGAAGCTAGTAATCTCCGGCACGTACAGTCCGAGCGAAGCGGGCGTGACTCCCTCGCTCTCAAACAGCACTTCCTGTTCTTCCCCATCTTGCAGGCTGCGCAGCGTCAGGCGAGGCGGCTGCTGAGGACTCTGCCAGGTATCGACGAAAAAGCGGTGGTCAGGCGAGATGATTGCGTCGTGCCAACCCGACTCCTGCGTCAGGCGCCGCAGGGATCCGCCATCCAGCGAGACAGCATAGAGATGCCGTTCCAGTGGGCTCTCCCTGGTACCCTGGAAATAGACAAGACGCTGATCCTCATCAACTGCTACCTGGCCAGTCACCATCCATGGTCCCTCGGTCAGTGTCCGTATCTCGTGTCCGTCGCGATCATGGAGTGAAAGATGGCGAAAGCCAGTGCGCTCGCTTGACCAGAGAAATTCACCCGAGCGCAGGAAGCGCAGGTCATCGTGAAGATTGAGCCAGGGCTGTCCCTGTTCCTCAATCAGCGTCGTGGGCGCGCCACTTTGGGGATCGAAGGCCAGTAGCCGCTGAGAACATTGATCGCGGGACTGAAGCAATGCAACCAGCATGCCATCGGGTCGCCAGGTTACACGTGCCAGATAGATATCATCATTTGTACCCAGGTCCATCCATGTGACATCCTCCGGGCGTCCATCCACCGGTACAATACCCAGTTGAACGGCGACATTCTGTGCGCCCGCGAAGGGATAGCGATGTTCCTCCACGGCTACGTGTTCCGTTCCCTGGTGCATGATAGGATAGCGAGGAATATGGCGACTATCGACGCGCACGAACGCCAGCTGTGTGCCATCCGGACTCCACCAATATCCATCCGGGCGATCCATCTCCTCCTGCGCGATATATTCTGCCAGGCCATTGGTCACGCCATCCAGCGCGCCGCTGGTAAGCGTTTGTAGCTGTCCAGCCCCATCGGTCGTGATAACGTGAAGCTCACCGGAGCGCACGAACGCTACACGCGACCCATCCGGGCTGAGTCGCGCATCGAGCGCCCCCTCACTGTCCGCGAGTGGGGCCAGGCTTTGCTCGCCGCGCGCGATATAGAGCCGTCCATCAAAAGGGATCAGCAGGACCAGTGGTGCCCCCTCGGTGGCCCGGGCGAACTGGTAGCTGGTGACGCCGGAGGCACGTTGGCGGCTTCGTTCGCGGCGCAACTCCTCCTCAAGGGAGATCTGACCTGTAGCAGGCGATGCATCACCAGACAGATTCGTGAGCTGCCGTCGTTCCTTGCTGTCTAGATCGTAGCTCCATAATTCTTGAGCAAGCGAACCTGCCGCTCCCTGGCGATAGGTAACCTTCTGGCCGTCGGGAGTGAACGCGATGCCGTTTGGTGCGTCCATGCCCGGACGCGGATATCGTGCGACGTCCTCCAATGATAACTGACTGTCCATTATTTCTCTCCTCCTGTGAAATCCTTGTGTTCAGTGGCGTTATCGTGTTCGCTCATGCGTTATCCTTTCTGCTCAGGCTTGATCACAATATCTATTAATAAGAATTTCAGTGTAACCCGTTCTTGCATGTATTTGCAAGGCGGACGATGGGTGGCGTGTATCATTTAGCGCGTTCGCAGTGGATCTGGTCAATAAAAGCATAGGAGCTGAACTTATTTTTTTTCGCAGTCATCACTCACACTGCTTATCACGTGATGGAGCGCCATACCCACGATCTTCCTACTATTCTGGCTAAGCTGCTATAATATGCTTCAGGAGAGCGCCATGCGTTAGCCTCCATCCATTTTCTATATGAGGAGAACCTTTCTATGGCCTATCGATTACCACCTTTGCCGTATGCATACGATGCGCTGGAACCCTACATTGACGCTCAGACGATGCATCTCCATCACGACAAACATCATCAGGCGTATATTGATAACCTCAACGCGGCGTTGAAAGACTACCCACAGTTCGACAATCTGACGATAGAGGAACTACTGCGACATATTGACGATGTACCGGAACGGATCCGTACAGTGGTGCGTAACCAGGGTGGTGGACACGCTAACCATCAGTTATTCTGGAAGATTCTACGGCGTAATGACGGCGCCCGCCCTACAGGAGACCTGGCAGCGGCCATAGAAGATAATTTTGGCTCGTTCGAGCAATTTCAAGCGACATTTGAGGAGACCGGCCTCAAGCATTTTGGCTCCGGTTGGGTCTTCCTTGTTGTCGATCCGGCAAGCGGCAAGCTCCAGGTGTTCTCGCGCCCGAACCAGGATAGCGTGCTGCTAGAACACAAAGCCGCCCTGCTGGCGAATGATATATGGGAACATGCGTATTACTTGAAATACCAGAATCGCCGCGCCGATTATCTACGCGCATGGTGGAATATCGTCGACTGGGATGTTGTCGCACGCCGTCTGGAGGGCATCAGGGCCGGCAAGTCTCAGCTCTAATGTGTGTTCGCGGGACCAAACAAGGGACTGACTCTATGCTCAGGAAGGCAATACCAAGGGAGTGTGTTTGGTAGGCGGCTGCGGCCGCCTACCAAACACACTCCCCGCATGAAATAGGATATTGATTTCTGGTTAGATATGTCCACGCCACTGCTGAAACAGACGATCAAAGTTGCCCTGAGGATCTTGATACCATTCTTCTGCACTGAGCTTGAGAGGGGCGACTGTTCTCGGGGGCAGTTCACCGGCCGCCACAAGCTGCGCGAAATCGCGCATAGCCTCACCAGATGGTTTGACTGTGCCATCGTAGCGCGTCAGGCCAAAGAAACGTTCATGGACGTTCAGTTTAAGCGGCGGCTTTTCCCATAACGAAGGATCGTAATCAGAGAACATCCAGCCAAAGGCACCGAGTGAGCCACAGCGGGCCAATTTATGGAGGACTTCGCGGTAGTAACGGCCACCATCTGCATCAGACGCAACGTATTGCTGGTGGGGCTTATTCTCGCGCTCGATAGTGATATATCTTGACTCATCGCCTTTTTCTGAGCTGGCATAACCAAACTCTTCCAGCAGGACAGGCTTGCCGCCCAGCGCTTCAGTAATCAGATTAGCCAGAGGGACCACATCACTATTCAATGGCTCGCTATGGGCGGTCAGACTATAGTAGATACTATAGGCATGCATCGAGAGAAAAACATTATAAGGTGCTAACAAATCGGGATGAAAGCCATTGTGACTGGTTAACATTGGCATGTGCATACCCGCACTAATGGGGTACGCAGAATATTTACGAACCGCTGTATATAACAACTGGTTCCAGCGTGCGCTATCCTCAACGCGTTTAGGCCGTGCAAATAAATCTGGCTCATTTGAGAAGTTCCACGAATAGATAGCTGGATGATGCCCATAGCGGGCACAGATCGCCTCAACCAGGCGTATTTCCGCATCAAGCATCAACGGATCTGCATAGGGGTCGCGTCCCATGCGAGCGGTATATTCACCATTGGTGAGTCGCAGTGGATGTGTTATGGGACCTTCTTGATCGAGCAAGGCCCAGATCGGCCACCAGTTGGCCCCCGACATATGGCCCGTAAAAAACGTCGGCATCACTTTAATACCAACTTCCTGAGCCACATCGAGCACCGTACCCAGGTCCGCCAACGCCCGATCACTTATCCGCTCTGGCGCAGGCTGAAAATCTTCCCAGAACAGGAAGATGCGCGCTACCTGCAAATTGAGCGCAGCAATCTCTGAAAACTCCTGCACCACCTCAGAGCGATCAAAATCTTTCCACCAATACATGGCCTTTTTACGTGGCCAATAGTTCACGCCTAGTGTAAACACTATGCAGTCCTTTCTTCTTCCTTGAAAAGGATTGGAAAATGATTGCCGCCAAAGGATCAATCATCGTGCGTTCATCTGGAAGCGGCAGAAATAATATTTATGTCAGTAATTATAATACGAGCAGCAAGCAACCGACTGGTCGCTTCCTTCCGCCGAGCTGGAAAATGCAAGCCAGCTAGCAGGGAAAACCCTGTGGTAGCTTTACCGAGAAAACGCTTCGTGTTCATGTCATCGAGCTGTGTTCTAAAACACAGAACTTTGATATGTAAGTGATTTTGGGAGAATGGTGTGCTATTAACCTCATATTAGAAGAAAAACTTGACAATCTGGCAGATTGTCAGTATGCTTGTTTTAGAACACAGGGGACAAGATCTCTATAAGGACGGAAGCAGTATCCATGGATGTGAGTATCAAAAGTTTCGATGAGAACGATTTACAAATTCCCAAACAACGTCGTTCAGAGCAGTTTCGGCGTGTCAATGCCAAAGTAGCCGATGTATCCGAGCGCCTGCGTGTCCTGGCGTCCGATCTAGGACCAGGGAGTCGCCTGCCGACGATCCGTGAGCTCTGTAGTCTATTGAACACATCGAGTGCAACGTTGACGACAGCGTTGGATCTATTGGAGAATGAACAGATATTTTATCGTAAAGCACGGCATGGGATCTTTGTCTCGGACATTCTCTTAAAACGTTCTATCCATATTGTTTTTAATATCTCATTGATTGCCAGTAACGCTGCCTCTCCATTCTGGTCGCTGCTCTGGGGAAAACTGGCACAGATTGTCGAACAACGGGCGAAAGTCGAAAACGAGTATACCTCATTTCACTTTCTCTCGCGTCCACTGGGTCCCCACCAATTGCCTGACGAACTTATTACTCTTCTCAACGCGCCTACGGTCGACGGTTGTCTGATCATCGGCTTTAATTCCCATAGTGATGATCATGTTCCATTGCTCCCGAAGCCGCATGTGGTTTTCGCGGGCGGTGGAGACTGGATGGTAAAGCATGATGTCATTATGTCGGCCCGTCTGGCGGCTGATGTAATGGTGCGGAAGAATTGTCAACGTATAGGATACTGGTCCGCGGCAGCAGAAGATATTGACAGCGAGTTTGATCAAGCTCATTTTTTTAATCAGGCTTTGCAGCAGCAGCACCTTCCAGTCGATCATTCACTTTTCCGTTATATCCCACAGGTATCGATACCGATGCACCGTACGCTTAGTCTTCAGGAGCGAGGCTATTTGCTGGCAAAGGAAGTATTTGGTTCCCCGCAAGGAGAGAGACCAGACGGCATCTATATCACCGATGACCTGGTTGCTGATGGGCATTGGTGGCGTTTGAAGAATTGGGAATACACATTGGTAAAGATGTTCAGCTTGTTTCTCTCTCGAATGCCGATTCGCCGATCCTCTTCGGGCGTACCAGGAATATGACCTTGCTTGAAATGAATTCTGCCGATCTGATAAGGAGCATGTTTACGTTGCTGGAGTCCTTGATGAATGGCGAGCAGCCACATGAGGATAGCATCTATATTCAACCACGCCTCCGCATGGAATAGATATGGCAACAAAGGCTACCAAGCACCAGCTATAACTCTGGAAGCCAAAAAGTAAATAATATTTCGCGCTCGTGATTCTCACCTATACGGATGGTCATGTGTATGACCACCTGTAAGGTCATCATTGTCTCTTTGTGCAAGGAATCATGATACACCTGTGGTGCTTGATGGTTTTTATGCGGGCACTGCGTACAGCGCAGTGCCCGCATAAAAACCGGCTCGGCCGCGTATGCGGACGCCCGTATGGGGCACTTCGCTTTTTATCATTATGAAAAAAGGAGGAATTCTCTTACAACCATCAAGGCAAGGCTAACGGGGAAATGGATACTTCCCCTTTATCAGACATGAGGCTTTTTCAAGATGAAAAGGAGATTACCATGTTGTATGGATCTATGCAAAGAAGCACCAGGATCATTGCTGCGCTGGTAGGCGTTGGCTTGCTTACTATCATGCTCTTTGCTTCTACAAATCAACTCACCGTTAAAGCCAGTAGCGCAAGTATTGCGCCAGATTACAACTGGAAGCAACTCAAGATCGGTGGTGGTGGCTTTGTCACTGGCATAGCTATCCATCCCACTGTCCCGGGACTGATGTACATCCGCACTGATGTGGGCGGAGCCTATAAACTAGGACCAAATGATACCTGGCAACAATTGATAACCAGCAGCGCTGTTCCCAATCCTACGGGCAGCGATTATAACGTTGAGAGTCTCGCGGTCAGTAAAACAAACGCCCAGACCCTGTATCTGGCTGTTGGCAACGACCTTAGTAATCAGACTGGCCGTATCCTTAAAAGCACCAATCAGGGCCAGACCTTTACGGATAATGGTCAACGCTGGTTCATGGGTGGTAATGCAGATTATCGAACCGGCAGCGAACGCCTGGCGGTTGATCCCAACAATGACAATGTTGTCTACTTTGGATCGCGCGAACAGGGGCTATGGGTGACCACCGATGGTGGAACAACCTGGACGCAAGTGCCGACGAGTAGTGTTCCGGTAGGTTCTGCTAGTGGAAGCACCCCGCTGGTGATCAATTTGTCCTCTTTGATCCTAGCAGTGGTTCAACCAATGGGAAGACAAACCGTGTGTATGTTGGCGTTTCCGGTTCGGGTGTCTATATGTCCGATGATGCCGGTGCAACCTGGACCAACGCTATCAGTTCCTCATTAGTTCCTTATAGCGCCAGTATCGCTTCTGATGGTACATTGTATGTTGGTTTCAACGCAACTTCGGGCGCCGGCGCCGTGGAGCGTTATGATCCTGCCACAAACACAGCAACCACCATCTCACCATCAGCGGGCGGCAATGGTTATGAAGTTGCGGTCGACCCCAGTAATCCCCAACGCGTTATTGTTGGTGCTGGTGGCGTCTCTAACGGCAATATCTGGCGCACAACGAATGGTGGAAGCAACTGGGATACCCTCAATGTCAGTGTTGCATCCTCAAAAATTCCCTGGATCGTGAATACTGACGAGGTCAATTTTATGACCAGTGCCCAGCTTACCTTTGATCCGCTGGTGCCGGATAAGTTGTGGTTCCCACAGGGCACCGGGGTCTGGTATGCAACGAATAATACAGGTCCAACCATCGCCTGGAATTTCTATTCACAGGGTATTGAGGAGACGGTGACAACCGACCTGGTGGCCCCGCCTGGTGGTGCACCGGTTTCTACTATTTATGATCGTCAGGGCTTCTACCATGCCAATGTGGATAGTTATCCGACGCAGCCGCTCGTCGATAGTGCTTTCTGGGGAGGAACCAGCCTGGATTACAGCGGTGGCAGTCCGAATACGCTGGTAACCGTGCAAGCGAAGAATAATTATTATCCTTCCTTAACCGGGCGTGGAGCAACCTCAACCGATGGAGGCAAAACATGGCAACTGTTTGGAAGTACGCCGACAAATAGTGTTGGCGGCAACATCGCCCTATCGGCAACCGATACCAAGAATCTTGTGTGGTTACCCAGCACCGGAGATTTTGGTAAAGGCAATGCCCCATACTATTCAACCGATGGAGGCGCAACCTGGAACCAGAGTACGGGCATCAGTGATAGCGCAGATACGCACTGGCTGTTCTGGTGGGGCTCAAAGCGTGCCTTAGCGTCTGACAAGGTTAATAACGCTTTCTATGCCATTACTTTCTCGACAGGTACTTCATCGACAGGCTCTTTCTATACCTCGACCGATGGGGGCAAAACTTTCGTGCCAGCTGCGAATTCGCCGGCATGTGCACAAAGTGGCGATTGTCATGTCTATGGTCAGATCCACGCGGCACCGGGCTATGCTGGAAACGTCTGGTCGAGCGCCGCGAAAGGTGGCTTGTGGTATACCACTGATGCTGGCCAGAGTGCCTGGACCAAGGTGAGTGCGGTACAGGAGGCGCGTTCCTTTGGCTTTGGCAAACCATTGCCAGGCTATAGCTATCCAGCGATCTACATGTATGGAAAAGCCAATGGTGATACCGCCTATGGCATTTATCGCTCAGCCGACCAGGGAGCAACCTGGATACTGCTTTCAACTGCTCCCGCTGGCATCTATGATAGCGCGAATGTTGTCACTGGTGACATGAATATTGCTGGCCGTGCCTATGTAGGCTTTACTGGCAATGGCTTTGTCTATGGGGATGATCAGAACCTTGCTCGGGAACCAATTCCCACCGGTTTGCTACCGGCTCCCTGGCAACAACAAGATATCGGTTCGGTTGGCAAACCCGGTGCGGCTGCGTTTACCCATAACACCTTTACCGTGCGCGGGTCAGGCAAGGATATTGGGGGCACAGCTGATGCTTTCCACTATGTGTATCAAGCTTTCTCGGGAGATGGTTCAATTGTCGCCCATGTCATGGATATAAATGATACTGATAGTGAGGCCGAAGCGGGCGTGATGTTCCGTGAAAACTTGAATGCGAATGCCTCCTTCGCCGATATAGTGATTACTGCCGAGCATGGCAGCATCTTTCAGCAGCGCACATCGACTGGGGCCGGAGCACTTCATACGCAGGAGGAAAAGGCCAGGGCACCTTACTGGATCAAGCTGACACGGGCAGGCTCAACCTTTACCGGGTTCATCTCCCGTGATGGCAGCTCCTGGACCAAGGTCGGTTCAGCAACCATTTCGATGTCTGATGCTATCTATGTCGGTCTGGCTGTCACAGCTCACAAGGACACCAGCCTGCATACCTCTCGCTTTGACCATGTGAGCCTGTCCCATCCATAATGCATACGAACTGCCGCCCATGCTACTAAGGCACCCGCTATTGATAGCAATAGCTTCGATGCTATCTGAAGCAAGGCGACCGGTTATCAAAACTGAGAAAGTGCAGGGGTTCTCCCTGCACTTTCTCAGTTTTGTGGATGTAGCAGGCGTGTCAGCAGATCGTATAAGGTCTCTTTTTCCGTGGACGAAAGTGACGAGAAGGACTGCGCGAGCACCTCATTGACCACGGTATAACCTTTGCTCAGGAGCTCCTCGCCGGCAGGCGTAAGGTGATGGCGTAGAGCTCTTCCGGGTCCGGGTACTCGATCGATCAGCCCATGGGTCACCAACCGACCCGCCAGGGCACCAAAAGATTGATCGGTCTGGAACGTTAGTTGCGCAAGCCGGTGTGACGACGCATCAGGATGCTGGCTGATCGCCCGCAGCGCGTCCCACTGCACCAGCGTAATTCCCAACGGCATCAGTTTTGCATCGAGCGTGCGATGGTGGCGATATTGTAAGCGTTTGACGGCCTGCCCGAGGTCTTCGAGTGCGACACCCATGAACTTTCTCTCCTTCTCCAATATATAAATATGTTTGTAAATATCTTTATATATACTTGCTTATATAAGGATGTTTATGGTATTATACTTATATAAGCTTGTTTATATAAGCCTGTTGATAAACAGTATAGCAGTTCCAGAGTGATGTCGCAAGCTCTCTCTCTTCCGTGACAGGGCTTTTTCATGCTCCTCTTTGGCGCCTGTGGCGCCGGACTGGGAGTGTGGAGTGTGTGTGATGGGCGGCCGCAGCCGCCCATCACACACACTCCACACCTGAAAGAATGGACATCGTATCGCTTGCTCGTGATGTATTGAAAAAATGAAAAACCCTAAATCCCTGAAGAATTAGAGTGTAGTTCGTAGCCTGTCACAGGCCTCGATAGCAAAAAAGAAAGAAAGAAGAATTTCCATGAGCAATCTCCCTCCTTTTACTACTCGAAGAGAAACGTTCGCTGATGGTTTGACAATACGCGTCGATGAGAGAGGCAGTGGTCGCCCCATTCTCATCTTGCATGGTGGTGGTGGCCCGCAGAGCGTAGCTGGTCTCGCGGCAGGACTATCCAAAGCGCACGTCCTGGTACCAACTCACCCTGGCTTTGAGGGCGAGCCGCGCCCAGAGTGGTTTGACAGTATTGATGATCTCGCCCTCGCCTATCTTGACCTGCTTGAACGGCTTGACCTGCATGATGTGGTGGTCATTGGCTCCTCGATGGGGGCTGGATCGCGTCTGCCATGGCCTTGCGCGACACCTCGCGCCTGATTTGCGGTCTCGTGCTGATCAATGCCGCAGGCATTCAGGTAGAAGGGCATCCCGTTGTTGATGTCGCCACTTTGAAACCCGATGAGCTCTCCGCCCTCAGCTTCCACAATCCGGCGGCCTTCCGTGTCGACCCGGCGACCATAACCCCTGAACAGGTCGAGCTACGCAAGGCTAACCTCCGGACACTCTACGTCTATGATCAGGGGCAGGGCATGGGTGACCTCAAGCTGAGGAGGCGGCTCAGGCGCGTGAGTATCCCGGTCCTGGTTGTATGGGGAGAGAGCGACCGCGTGATCGACCCTGAGTATGGCCGTGCTTATGCCCAGGCGTTCCCGAATGCTCGCTTCGAACTCATCCCAGAAGCCGGCCACCTTCCGCATATCGAGCAGCCTGAACGCCTGCTTCCCCTCGTGCGGGGATTCGCGATCAGCAGCAGGACGACAGTGTAGGGCACCAGATCGTTCATGGAAGAAATACCTGAAATTCCCTTCTTCTGTTGCGTGCTTTGCTGTAATTCTGTATCCGGGATATGGCGTCTCTTGTTCCTGAAGGTATCGTAGGAAGACATACACGGCTAGCTGTTCCAGCATTCAGATGGAACGGCTTTTTTTGTTCCTCAGCAGACCGTTGCACTGCCGCGGTGGAGCCAGGTTCTTCTTGCACACCTTGACATCACCTGTATTTCTAGATATCCTGATCCAGCTATTCCACTAGATAAAGGTAGTTGAGCTATGAATGCGTCCTCAATTGCTACTATGCAAACAGATGGTGGTAGTTTTAGGAACGACACACAGGAGATGACAAAATAATGATCATTACCCTTGATCAGAACGCACGTATGGACTATCGCCGAAACTGGTTGAGCGGCGAAAAGATCGAGGCTTTGCTCGCGGAAATCGAGCAGCTGCCCCGCCAGCAGGAGCGCATCCAACTCTATGGCAAATGGTATGAGCAACCTCGTTTGACCGCATGGGAAGGTATGAGTTGGACGGCTGAAAGTGGCTATCGCGAGCAAGTACCGGCTCCCGATTGGACACCCATGTTCGTAGCATTGCGCGATCAACTTGGTACAGAATTCGAGATTCCATTTAATGCCGTCCTTATTAACGAATATAGAGGTGGTGCCGATAGTATTGGTTGGCATGCCGATAATGATCCTTTGATTGATCAGCGTGTTATCGCCAGCCTTTCCATTGGAGGAGAGCGTGTCTTCAAGATACGCTCAAAACGAGATCACTCAAAAATTTATCAGGTACCGCTTGGTAACGGTGATCTGCTCATCATGCACAATGCGCAAACCCATTGGGAGCACTCCATTGCGAAAACGAAAAAAAACGTTGCCACACGCTTTAACCTCACCTTCAGACACTACCCGGGCAAGTAAAATCTCATTCTTATATCCATGCTGAGCCCCCTCTTTAGTATCCACGAAAATGCAAATATACTCCGATAGTGGGAAATATCATATAACATTTTATCTCTAGTATAGCGAGCATATTGAGAAAAAATAATACACAGGAGTGTGACTAGTAAAAATAGGAATCGAGATATTATAGTTGAAACTGAAAGGAGGATCTCCCTCGAGTGGCCTACAGTAACAGATATGGTTAACGGGACAAATACAGCGTATTCATAGTTTGTTCTTTATAATGCCAATGGGAAATATCTCTTTGAAACTGGGATTAGTCAATAGAGGAGATCTTATGTATAGACGTGTTCTGTTGGCGTTTTTTGTAGTATTGCTAACGCTAATCCTGGCAATATTCAATACAGGAAAAGCTTACGCATATGTTGCCGGAGATCCATTGCAAACTGGATGTTGGAATAACGCCTACATCGCCAATTCGGCAACTCTTCAGGACCACTACAATTCAAGTAAAACTGTGGCAACAATCTATAACTGGTATTCACGTAGTTGTATCACAAACTGGGTAGAAGTTGAATATGATACAAGTGTCACAACGGGAATCAGAATTGATATACATAAAATTGGTACCGATAACTCTGAACCCGTTGGGATCAATCATCAATGCTATCCAACAGATTGTTACTCTACATACACTGGTGATTTATCACCTACATGGAGTGATATGGTAGATGGAGTGCCGAAAGACTGCATTAATGTGCTTATGTATCTGGTGAATCACCACTATGCTCAAACCTGGGACTGGCATCAGTCTAATGACGAGGTATGTGCCTGAGGTTTCATCTCAATCGAGATAGAAAACAGCTCCCTTTCCGCTCCCAGGAAGGGGAGTTTTGCCTGGGTCAAGGTAAAAGTCTGGGTATGAAAAAGGCGATTATGATTTGCCAGTGATACTTAACTGTCATCCTTTGCAAAGCAAAAATCAATGTAGTGTTTGATAAGCCACTATAATGATCATGTTAATCTTATATAGATTACGAGGATGCGAGAGATGAAACGAATTCCGTGCATATCGCGTGCTTCTACAGGTACTTACAGTTACCATGCTTGAGAATTATCATTTATCGCTACCGAGTTGGAAAAAGCTTAACCTCCAAAAGAGGATGAAAGCAAAGAGGATGGAGTAAAATATCATGAGCAACAAACCCGATAACTGCGAACGCTTACATAAACTACATGATCGTCTTGTCGAAGAACTGCGTGTCTTAAAGGAAGATCTGCATGAGGAGGAGGAAGAGGGTGTTAATCCTATCATGACGGTGAACGTCATTAAGAGCTTGCAAAAGACTCTCAGCACCATAACGGTTGAATTGGAAAAGTGCCCCGATTAGCATTGACGTTGCCAGAGACGCAAAAAAATATTGGATGCCATTCATTTGGATGAGCGAAGCTGCCTGACAGGCCGAAACTGTTTGCTTGATACTGATCAATTCGAATGGCTGAGCCAGTGGCAGCGGAGCTAGCCGTGTTCAAGCGGCGTTTCCAAATGCTTTTTACAGCATGCTAATACTGTGCTCGACAGAGTTTTTGGGATGAGACAAGGATCAACCCTGCCGAGCACACCAACATTCTAATCAAAACTGGACCAATAAGGTCGGTTTGCTGGGAACGGGAGTGCTTTTACTGCTCAGCATCATCATTTTTCTATTGCGTAGTCAGCAGTTCATCGTGTACGCGCGTAACGCATGAACACAACACCTGATGGGAGTGGCCTGGCTTCAATCAGGCGCAGATCAACGCGCTGCCCCTCAGGAAAAAGTTGCTTGCCACTGCCGAGCACAATCGGGTAAACATGCAGACTATATTCGTCAATCAGATCGTGCTCGGCCAGGGTATGAATCAGCATGCTACTGCCATCGATAACGATGTTTTTGCCGGGTTGTGCTTTCAATTTGCGTACTTCTTCGACAACCTGGCTGCTAATCAAAGTAGAATTGCGCCAGGCCGAGGTCGTTGTCAGTGTGGTGGAAACAACGTACTTCGGCATGCTGTTCATGAGATCGCCAAAAGGGTCACCGGCTGGCATTGGTTCAAATGCTCCGCCGTGGATCTGCCATGTTTTGCGTCCCAGAAGTAGCGCGTCACTTTGACTCATTGCCTCAAAGAAGTGCGCGCCAATGTCATCGTGCCAGAACGGCCATGTCCACCCACCATGGGTGAAGCCGCCCTCGGTATCTTCTTCTGCACCACCAGGTGCTTGTATGACATTGTCCAAGGACACAAACTCGGATACCACTATGTTTCGCATGATTCCCTCCGTTGCATATATTCATTCAGTAATGGTAAATATAGGTTGATTTTCCAGCGCGTTGGGTCTTCCCTCTGGCTGTTATACTCTGCTGTTCTTTATGTCATTGGCAAAAACGGTTAAGTCTCGGATTTGGCGCCTGCGGCGCCGGGTTGGGAGTGTGGAGTGTGTGGTGGACGGCCGCGGCCGTCCACCACACACTCCACACTTGAAAGAATATCCATCGACGACAGTAAAAAGCCCTGCATTTTTAACTGTATAGTTTATCTAAATAGTTATATATGCTATACTGAAAGCGCAGTTCTTCGTCCCTCACGCACGAATAGTGCCACTATTGCTTACTCCTTCCCTGGGATCTTTCTTTGTCATGGACAAAAAGCGAGCCCATATTTGCCGGTGAGGACCTGCGTTCGCGGGGAGCGAGGGGTACACCTATAAAAATAATTACAGAATCAAGATACAAAAAGGCTTTATCTCTATGTTTATTCACTTACTTGATATACTTGGCACCGCGGTTTTTGCTGTGAGTGGGGTCCTGGCAGCCGGGCGTAAGAGGATGGATATATCGGGCGTGGTGGTGATTGCCGCAGTGACTGCGATCGGCGGTGGTACATTGCGTGATGTGCTACTGGGACGCCATCCGATCTTCTGGTTTCATGATCCCACCTATCTCTATGTCATACTTATCGCCTCGGTTGCGACCATGCTCTATACGCGTTACTTTCGCCCTCCACACCGCTTACTCTTGCTAGCGGATGCTGTGGGTCTGGCCACCTTTGTTGTCCTGGGTGCGAATGCCGCCTCTATGGCAGCGCTTCCTTTCGTGATTGTTATCCTGTTAGCGGTGATGACGGGAGTGGTCGGCGGTGTAATCCGCGATGTGCTCTGCGCGGAGATTCCATTAGTATTGCAAAAGGACATCTATATGCTTGCTGCCCTGGCCGGTGCCAGTGTCTATGTGGTATTAAAGATGGCAAGTTGGGATAATACACTGGTGACGCTGCTGGCAATGAGTACCGTGATCATTTTGCGCCTGGCAGCTATCTTCTGGCATTTGCACTTACCGCGTTACCAGGTGCGTGAGACGCCACTCAAGGGATGATGGTGTCCAACGGGTCCGCAGCGATCAGGACACATTGGATACGCAAGAAAGCAATCTCGGAACTCAGAGCATTTCAAAAAAATTCAAGTTCAGCAACAGCTACTATGAGCCTTAGTCCTACCAAAAACAGGACTATCTCTTACTCAAAGAAGCGAGCGTTACTTCTTGATGAAAGAGACGTTTTCTAAACATGTATGTATTATCTTCAATACGTACATGTTTTATATTTGAAGAATGAAAGAAGGATTCTCATGAAAGTTGGTTCCTTTGCCGTTGCAGCGGTTGGAATTATTGCCCTTATCATTGGCATTGTTCTGAAAGTGACCGGCCAGGCGCATGGTCTCACAATCCTGGGAATCGGTGTTGTGCTATTGATCCTTGGTCTGGTTGGCGCTTTTGTTCTCAAGCCTAAGGCTCAGTAATCATAACAGCCTCTCATTTCACGAGAAAGTCCTCCCCACTGCTCACAAGAGGCAGGAGGAGGGCTTTCTCTTGTCTCTGGTAAGATGGGAAACTCACAGCATTGGAGCACTATCACCAGCGCACCTGATTTCGCAGTGCCGATCGATGCAGTCTCCGCGAGCTCAAGGTCATCATCGCCAGCTAATGATCGCCCAGGTCATTGCCCTCAGCAAGGTGGCAGTCCAGCCTCACTCAGCTCATTTACTTGCTTTATCATAAAGGGCGTACCAGGTATCATCATAGTAGGGAGAGAACATGTGTCCGGGTATGAGACTGCTAATGAAGTCGTTATGACCGTTGAGATACCATTTATCGCCGATCTTGATGAACCAGGGACCACCGCTGGAGCCACCGTTCATAGCGCAAGGAATAGAGACTACATTCCCTCCGCCATGCTGCCAGCTTGTGCCGGGAGAACCTTCGCAAGATTGCCTGGTCTGCCCATCGAATGGATGCATGGCAGGATAGCCACAGGCGTAGAATGGTTGATTGACAGGCTGGTTATAAGCCCAGCCAGCGCCTCCAACAACATCAGTCAAGAGGCCATGGCTATTCGCGGCAACAATGGCCATACCAAAATCATGATGATAATCATTTGGCTTCGCGTTTAGCCAGTCGGAAGGGATCTCCAGATCGCGAGCGGCCCAGCAACCATACGGTGTATTGCCATTATCATATTGAGGACAGAAGAGTACATTTTGCATCCAATCACCATGCTGGTAAAAACAGTGACCCGCAGTATCGACAACGCTGCTGTTAGGGCTGGTGACGGCAGTACCACTGCAAGACATGTTTTGGCCAGCGGCATTAGTAAAAAAGACCTTTCCCACAGTCGAGAGGGGATAAGAAAGACTCTCATCGCTGGGAGGCTGTCCCTGCTGTAGTGATGCTTTGCCCTGGCCTGTGACTGTACCTCTTTCCTGGGTCAGGCTGGAAACGTCGCCGTTTTGTTGATCATCGTCAATGGCATTGCGCATGTTCGCCACCGTCCAATGCTGAACAGCGGTGTTAGAGGTCACATCTATTTGATGTTCAGTGATGGGATCTGAGGGGGCGAACATCCAGAGATAGAGAACATGTCCAAATGCCATCAGATATACCACATAGGCACAGGCCAGTCCGCTCAGAAAGATCCTATCAACCAGAAATGGATGGATGCGTCCAGGTCGTTGTGACATGCTATCATTTACCCGCTTTCATCAAGCCCGCTATGGACGAGGCGTAGGTGGATGTTGTTTACCTCGCTCAAGAGCATCGGTCTTTGGTAGATTGGTGGCTTGCGCATGGCGCATTTTGTCGGCGGTCCAATACTGAAGGACATCATTAGCCGGAGTAGCCACGGGATGCTTTATGATCGTGCCTGCCGCCCCTGATTTTGCAGAGCGTCTCCAGGCGGCCAGGAAGCAAAGAAAAACTGTGCCAATCAGGGATACCTGGATGAATCTACGGAGTCGGGACATAATGCTTCCTTCTTTCATGAAGATGGGTACTTGTGGATAGAATGCGTATGCAGACTATCCCGACAGTTGCGTCCAAGAACAGCTTTTTATTCAAAGACAGAAATATACTTCATTCTAGCTAATTATATCAGCATTTACTGATTTTAAGAAGCTATTTTTGTTACTTCGCAGGTTTTTTTATGTTCCTCTTTGGCGCCTGCGGCGCCGGGTTGGGAGTGTGGAGTGCGTGGTGGGCGGCCGCGGCCGCCCACCACGCACTCCACACAGGAAAGAATGCACATCGTATCGCTTGCTCGTGATCTCCCTACGATTTGTGAACTGCGCTGCTCGATTTCTTTCCGTCCTACATCTGGCCAAACCCGGCCAGCATAAAGAGCATCTATTGCCTCTCTTAAAAGACGCTAGAAGCGGCCTTTTTTTGTGGCCCTCCCCAAAATGGTTTCCTATTCTGAATGGATATGTGCCTGCCGCGTATCCGGGCGTCCCGCATACTTACCATATGACCGGTAGCTCAAATAGCCCGCCGGTTAACACGTGGTTGCGGAACCGGATGTCCTCCAGGGGGATCGCGAGGTGGAGGGTGGGAAAGCGGGACAGGAGGCGGGCGAACACGGCCTGGAGTTCGATGCGGGCCAGCGGGGCTCCGATACAAAAATGGGAGCCGTAGCCAAAGGTGAGGTGTGGATTGGACTGCCGCTTGATGGCAAAGCTGTCGGGTTCGCCAAATACGCGCTCGTCGCGGTTTGCCGCGCCTGCGCTTAGCAACACGGCCTCACCGGGCTGAATGGTCACGTCGCCGATCTCAATGGCCTCACGCGCATATCGTGGCAGCGCACTGGATCCGGTATTGGAGAGGCGCAGGATTTCCTCGACGGCGGTGGCGACCAGCTCGGGATTGCTCAGCAGAGCCTGGCGCTGGTCCGGGTGCGTCAGAAAGAGGAGCGTGCCGATGTCGATGCGCACGACCGTCGTCTCGTGTCCGGCGAAGAGCAGTCCGGCACCCAACCCGGCGATCTGTTCATTGGAGAGGGCGCCATTCCCGACTGCACACAGGCCAGAGAGTACGTCGTCTTGCGGCTGTGCTCGCTTGCGCTCCACCAGCTCCCTCATATAGGCGTTGAGGCTGCTCATGGAAGCAGTGGCACGGGCGCGGTCGTGCAGGTCGGCCATATCGGTGGACCAGAGGTGAAACTGCTCGCGGTCAGCAAAGGGGACGCCCAGCAGTTCACAAATGACCAGCACCGGCAGGGGAAACGACAGCGCTTCGTGCAGGTCCGCCGGCGGTGTCCTGGTGGCAAGCGCGTCCAGGAACTGGTCCACCATCTCCTCGACGCGCGGGCGCAGGGCTGCCATCCTTTTCGCGGAGAAAAAGGGCGTCAACAGGGCGCGCATCTGGGCGTGATCGGCTGGTTCTGTGTCATAATTGCCCATCGGGCCGCCTAGAAGGATGGCATTGCTGATCCGTGGCGCGTGCTCCGGGTCCGGGTGCGATCGTCCCAGCCGCCGATCAGAGAAGAGCGCTTTTACCTCGGCATGCCGGGTGACCAACCACGCCTCATCGCCAGCCGGCGTGCGAACTCTGGTAATCGGACGCTCAGCCTGCAGTGCCCGCAGTAGGGGAGCAATGGCCAACGGCGCTGGCTGTGCAAAGGGCATCGTAGGGAGGGAGGGAGTATCTGTCATCTGCGTCTCTCTTTCATTCCAAGTTGACTATCTCACATGTTCTCCTGGCTTTGTTATGCGAGCGCCTGTTTCTCAGCTCTCGCATCTTCTCATAGAGAGTGTAACAGAGGATGGGCGTAAAGTCACCCACCCCGGGGATGACTTCAGGTTGGATAGGTGCTCACTGTTCTTCTCACTCCTGAGGTGGATGATGGACGCCAGGAGGGAACACCCAATCGCCATTGCGTAACAGTAGTGACAATGTGTTTATGGTATGGTATCATGGTGGGCAACGCAGCCTGCTTGTAATGAGAAACATCACTAGCAGGATCTTGATACGCTATCGTCAACCTGGCCGTAATACGGCTAGCGCTGCCAGCATGCTTACACCACGTGCATGGCCTTGCTAGCGGTAGTGCCTGGACGGATAGCAAGGCAGGGGATGCCGAAAATTCCGGCCCTGTAGGACCTCAGTAATGTACCTGTCTCCTTGCGCGAGACGGCGTAGCTATAAACGTCGCATTAATCCTGACCCATTACCCCCATTGCCCTTCAACGGGGAACAAATTGCATATTCTCGCCTTCTACACATCTCTATTGAGATGTGAAAGAGTTCGCTACAGGCGAACCGGTGAGATTGTGCTTGTACCCCTGTATTAAGGGTAACGAATACCTGCGCCCTCATTGTAAAGCGAAACAAGTAGTAGAGGTAGAGATAAAAACCATGATTTCTGGAGACGAAAGGCTTCCTTTATGATGTATCCTTCTCCATTAGAGCATAACCAACAGCAGTCAGGGGTTCCAGGTAGCGGCTTAAAGCGTATCCTGTTCAGGGCCATGCTTCTGGCCCTTGCGGTATACATCGCCTGCATTTTTGTGATTGGGCAGACATGGCGTATCTCAAATACGTCCGAGCAGCCAATGTCTCCTGCTGTGGGCGCTGTTCATGCTCATCAATCAGCTTCTACGCAATCACCGCAACCCTCATCATCGACATATGCTCCCCTGGCCAATCAGGCTAGCGGGCAGAGCCAGAGTATCAATGCGTATATCGACCACATGACACAGACGCAAAAGATTGGTCAGTTGCTCATGCTGCCTGTCTATACCAACGGCTATAATTCCGCGTTGAATCAGCCGTTGCAACAATGGGATATTGCCAATGTCATTATCTTTACCCAGTACGGTGGGACACTCATGCCGAGTACCCAGAGCGGATTGGCTCAACTGGGTCATGATCTTCAGGCACACGCCAACCAGCGGTTGATCGTGGCGACAGACGATGAGGGGGGAACCGTCGATCGGCTTGCCCCGTATTACGGCTCCACGCCTTCGCCCGGCAGCCTGGCTGCGACAGGTAATACACAACAAGTGTATGCCCAGGCGCGTCAAGATGCCCAGCGCTTGCTGGCCAATGGCATCAACGCCAATTTCGCCCCCCTGGTTGATGTCTATCAAGGTGGCGCCATAGGCCAGAGCCGGATGTTTGGTTCGACACCAGGCGACGTCATTAAGTATGCCGGAGCATTTCTGGATGGCTTACAGCAGAACGGCGTACAGGGAACGCTGAAGCACTGGCCCGGCCTCGGCTCGGCTTCGGCCAATCCCGACAATGGTTTGGCGACCATCACGCACAGCCAGTCTCAGCTCAATTCCACTGACTTCGCACCGTTTCGCGCCCTGTTGTCGCATCAACCTGGAATGATCATGACAACGCACGTTATGGTTCCCGCGTATGACTCAAGCAAACCGGCTTCCCTCTCACCGGTACTGATAAACCAGGTGCTGCGCGGCCAGCTGGGCTATCAGGGTGTCGTCGTTACTGACCAGATGGAGGCAGGAGGGCTGCTCCAGTCCATGCAAAAGCAGGGATATAGCGATCCCTCGCAGGCGATCGCCGAGGCAACTGTCCAGGCTATTCTCGCGGGTAATGACATCGTTGAATGTCCGATGGCACCTGATCGCCTGGCGGCAGTCGTCAATGCCGTTACCTCGGCCGTGCAATCGGGACGCATCTCGCAGGATCGCCTGAACCAGTCGGTGCAGCGCATCCTTGCCCTCAAAGCGAGAATGGGCCTTATCTCGCTGTCGTAGCGCCTCGATTATCCTCCTCTATGGTGATGCTCCCATGCATGATAAATGCGGAGCATCGCCGTAGAGTCCATCTGCCAGGACGTCTTAGACTCCCGCTTCCCACAAGGCTCGACGAGCCTCTTTGATACACAGGTCATCTATTTGTATGGAACTGATATTCCGTCCGTTGATAAAACTGCCCTCCTTGAATGGCCAGGAGGAAAGTATCATGATTTCCATGAAAGGGTACTACCGGTGGATACTTCCGTGCGCTGCTCGTTCGTGGTCGCCGTGATTGTCACCGGGTATGCGTTGTTGACGTTGATGGATGCTTGCGTGAGTTGGTACTGCAAGGTTATGCTTTAAACGTTTATGTCTTAATATATGCATGTTTCTCACAACACCATATATGCTCATCATTATTCAAAGTGAATGGTGAGCTGATCATCAAGTACAGCTGGTTTGCGAGAAATAACCAGTTGTAGTGCCCCGTGCTGCTCCACAGCGTAATCGTGCCCTGGAACAACGTTGCGCGGACCCGCGAATGCGATGATGTCCTGGGGCTGCGTCAGGCGAACCTGGATGGATTGCATAGAGGTCGCTATCAATTCGGCCGTGGAATAGGCGATGCGCATATCCCCGAGGGAGAGATTCAACGGCAGCATTACGCCCTCTCTGCCGCGCATGTGTAGCGAGCGACCCTCAAACAGTGGCTGTCCATGCTCGCTGATATGGAACTCCTTCTCAAAACCGTCAAGGTTCAGGATATGCAGGAGCCTCTCGCCGCTTTCTGTAGCAGAGGTGGTCATAAAGAGGCCGTCATCTTCGCGATCATGAACCAGTCCGGCCCTGGCTCCAAGTTTCTCCAGAATCGTGCGGAACAGGGAGATATCGCTGGGATAGGCGCCCGAGATAATCACGGCACGACCCGCTCCGAGTTGGATGTCGAAGCCACAGGCCTCGCCGGTGGTCGCGGCCTTCAGGAGTATCTCACCCCGGCTCGCGTGCAAGAACTGGGCGTAGTGGGTGCTTACCTCGGCATGTGGCGCTAACCAGCCCTCGGTGCTTAAGGCCAGGAAATAGGTGCCACTTGCATGGCGCTCGCCAGCCGGTGTCAGACCCAGCGCCTCGGCGAGCGTATTGTCCGGCTTCCCCTCCATATCGAACAGCGGTACCTCCCCATAGAGCAGCAGGTTGCCACTGGCGTGCAGGTAGTCCACCAGCGTGTGCTGGAGTGGCCCGGCCATGTACTTCGCGGACGGCAACACCAGCAGTGGCGTCGTTTGTGGATCAAGCGGTCTGTGCTGTATGTCCAGCGCGCCGAAGCGGTAGCCAGCCAGCAGCATCGATCTGGCCAGAGCCTCCCAGGAGCCCGCGCCCCGGTTCGCCTCCAGATTTTTCGCAATCTCGTTCATGCTGGCGCTGGATGGATACCTGTACTCGGTCATATAGTAATCGGGGATGAAGCCAAACGCCAGCGGATCGTGCTCTTCGTGCATGATGGCAAGCTTATCGGCCACGGCCGAGAACACCTTGTTGACGTTTACCAGCGGCCAGTAAGAATAGCTGAGCTTACCTTCAGGATTCACCGGGGCTGCGAACCCATGCCGCTCGCCCGTGAAGGCGATGCGATTATTGCCATCATTGACGGGTTCGGATAAATGATAGTTTCGGCCACCGCAGAAGAGGTAGTAGTTAAGCAACCTGTTTCCCTGCGCGACGCTCATGCGGGCCTTGAAACTGGTGGTTGCAGGATCGTGGCGGCTACCGTTGCTATCGCCATAGTCACCACTACCGCACTCGAACTCCACCGAAGTCAATGGTTGTTCGGGTCTGTTGGTGGCGTCCATGAAAGCATTCATCAGGTAAAGATCCTGGAAGTTTTGTATGCGCAGCTCACCCAGATAGTGATCTGAGCCGGACAGGTAGCCTGCATCTTGCGTATAGGACTCGTACAACTGGCTGATGCCGATGGGGAAGGTGTGTCCGCGACCCGCATCGGTGCCGTGGATGTTCACTACGAATGGTACACCGCTGACGCCGAACTCCTCGGCGTAGCTACGTAAGGTAGCTATATAGCGAGCGAAGCGCTCCCGCATGTAATAGCCAAGATCATGTAGCAACGCGGCGGCGAACTCTTCCCTGGGCGAACGTAGCTCATCATTGCGGAGCTGCGCATTATCGAGCGCGAAGGGATAGCGTGCCTTGAGCGTGTCAGGCTCATAGTGCTGACACAGCCAGTCCGCGAAATCTGCAAGCAAGTTATCGGTGAGGTCGGGGCTATTGCTCACCCAGGCCAGCATTCCCACCTCGTTATCAAGCTGCACGGCAATGATATTGCCGTCCCTGGTATGCAGGCGAGGAGCGATCACACCCATGACATGGCTGTACCAGTGATGGGCCTCCTGTAAAAAGGAAGGTGCCAGATAGTCAATGGTACGCGTAGGGGCTGGCCGACTATCCCAGCCAACTGGCACAATCTCTGGATGTTTCGTGTAGAGCCAGTGGGGCAGACCCTCATTTTTCATCTCGGCCATAATGAAAGGTCCGGGACGCACGATGAAATACAGATCGTTCTGCTGGCAGAGATCTATGAACGCGGCCAGATCGAGCTCTGGCCGGGTCTGGCCATGCAGATCAACTTCTCCATCGCGCGGCTCATGACACAACCAGGGCACATAGGAGGCCACAGTATTACAGCCAGCAGCTTTTAGCTTATCGATGCGGTCTTGCCATTCCTCACGTTTGAGACGAAAATAGTGAATCTCGCCCGAGAGAATCATGCACGCCTTGCCATCCATCAAAATCTGCTTATCTTTAATTTCGATCATGTATACCTCCCTGTACCACTTAAAAGTTTCGCCTGAAAAATTGGCCTGGAGTCGCTTGTGCGTTTCTCGCAGGCCGGTCATCATCTTATGGTTGTGTTTGACAACACCTTCATTATGATGTTAGAGTATTTTTCAATGAAAAAAGTATAGCTGAGGGCCTACGAAAATGTCAAGCAGCAAAGTAAGCAACCAGAGTGTTCGGGTGAGAACCGGCAATCGAGACTTGATGAAAGAGATCAATCTAAGTATTGTACTCAACCTCATCAGGAGTCATGGCCCGTTGTCGCGCACCGATATTGTGCAGCGTTCCGGCCTGAGCCAGGGAGCGGTATCTATTTTGACTGGCGAACTCCTTGCCTCAGGTTTCATCCGAGAAATAGGTGAAGGGCAATCGAAGGGCGGACGGTCGCCGGTCCTGCTCGTCCTTAATCCACACGCGGGCTTTGTCATAGGCATCAAGCTTACCGAGCGAGCGATAGTGGCAGCGATCACCGATCTCGAAGCCGCAGTCGTCTATAGCAAGCTCTATCCTGTAGATTGTTTGCAAGATCCGCAGGTTGCTATCGAAGCTATCATTCAGGTGGTAGAGAAAACGCTTGCGGACTCGGCTATCCCTAGATCGGACGTCATCGGCATCGGTATTGGTCTGGCAGGCATTATTGACAGCCAGGAAGCGATCTGTTGCTACTCACCCATTCTGGGTTGGCGGCAGGTACCGCTGGCACAGCCGATCGAACAACGCTTACACCTGCCTGTCTATATCGAAAATGACGTGAACACCCTGACCATCGCCGAACACTGGTTTGGCACTGGTCGTGGCGTTTCGCATTTCCTGGTGGTCACTATCGGCCGTGGCATTGGCATGGGGATCATTGTGAATGGTCAGCTTGACCGGGGTATCATAGGGGGCGCTGGCGAATTTGGGCACATTGTTCTCCAGCCGGGTAAGCCACAATGTAGCTGTGGCAAAGCTGGCTGTCTGGAGGCGCTGGCCGCTGATCCGGCCGTCGTCAGAATGGCCCGTGAGGCTATAGAGGAGGGCAGACAGACAACGATGTTGCAGGGTGTTCATGATATCAGTCAGTTGACGTTTGATCATGTTGCCCAGGCTGCCAATCAAGGTGGCGAGGTGGCGCTGGAGATCCTGACAGAGGCGGGTTGCTGGTTAGGGCGTGGACTTTCATACCTGGTCAACCTGTTTAACCCGAAGCTGATCATCCTGTCAGGGGAGGGCACAAAAACAGGTGATGCTCGCATAGAGGCGGCTCGCCAGGTAATGATGCAATATATTTTCGACCGGTTGGACAAGGACCTCGATCTGATCGTCAAACCGATGGAAGAGGAAGCATGGGCGCGGGGAGCTGCCTGTGTGGTGTTGGGCGAACTGTTCAAACACCCCATTAACAGAGACAACCGCATTGGTCTTCTGCGAGGTGTTGTGTAACTGATTTCTTATAGAACATGAGGCAAGGAGGTATGTAACAAAAGCGGGCCAGCTACAATTTTGCATTGTTGAGTTTTCCTCTTTGAAGAGAGGGAGGAAGCACACCCACATTGAAGATATTTGAATAAATGTGAAAGGTAATGTGATGGACAGACAACGCCGTTTTATTTTCCTCACTGTTTTATTACTGGTCGTGATTTTGGCACTTTCCGCCTGCGGTGGAGCGCAGAGCGGAGCAAAGCAACCGGCTGGCAAGGATGGCATGATTGACAAACTTGACGGAGGCGGTTTCGGAGGCGGCTCCAATCCTCAGGTAAACTTCAATCCTTACTCGCCTAATGTATTGGTAACTGGCTATATATATGAGCCTCTTATGGTTGAGAACTCCTATGCGTGTCAGCCGACGCCCTGGCTGGCTACATCCTATAAGTGGCAGGACGCGCAGACACTGACCTTCACTCTCCGTGATGGTGTGAAATGGAGCGATGGCCAGCCTTTTAGTGCTAACGACGTAGTCTTTACCATGAACATGCTGCATAAGAATGCGGCGCTTGACCTCTATGGTGTATGGGCGAACCTGGGCAGCGTCACAGCGCAAGGTAATCAGGTCATCTTCAAGTTCAAAGGACCGTCTGTCCCGATGTTCTTACGTGTGATCGAGACCCCTATTGTCTCCCAGCACATCTGGGGAAAGGTCAGCGATCCTGTCAAATACACTGATGACAAGGCAGTAGGAACAGGTCCCTTTGTACCTGGTAGCTTTAACCAGGAGCAATTAGTCCTCCAGCGCAATCCTACGTATTGGCAGGCCAGCAAGGTCAGGGTGAAAAGCCTCGTCTTCCACAAGGCTGGCACTCCACAGGTTGAAACCCTCAAAATGGCACGCGGTGCGTACGACTGGAATGCGATGTTCGTGCCTGATGTTTCGCAGTCCTATATATCCAGAGATCCAACGCACAACCACTACTGGTTCCCAGCTGGAGGCGAGATCGCGCTGGGTATGAATCTGAGCAAAGCACCATTCAACGACGTGGAATTCCGCCGTGCTATGGCTTACGCGATCAACCGCGATGAGATTTCCCAGAAGGCTGAATTCGGATACGTCAAGCCAGCCAGTCAGAGTGGCCTGTCGGTCCCTGGCCAGGATAGTTTCTTACCTTCCGACATTTCCAACAAAGGCATCTTCTCCTTCGATCAGAAGCAGGCCCTTGACATCCTGAGCAAGGCTGGATACAAGAAGGACTCCAGTGGCAAGCTGTTGGGTAAAGATGGCAAGCCGCTCAATGTTACCTTCCTGGTGCAAAATGGTTGGACGGACTGGATTCAGGCTGCCCAGATTATCCAGAGCAACTTGAGTGCGTTGGGTTTAACCGTCAATGTACAGACTCCTTCGCCGGACATCGTTGAGTCTCGTCGTGCGGCGGCTGACTTCGATATGGTCTTTAGCGTACATGGTGGTTCCTGCAGCATGTATGATACCTACTCATATCTCGACAGCCGAGAGCCCTCCACGATCAACTACATTCACTCCAAGGATCCAGTAGTCAACAATCTACTTGATCAGCTGAATGGAGCGATAACGACTGATGCCCAGAAGAAGGTCGTGGGTCAGTTGGCCGAATACAGCTACAAGCAGTTCCCCGATGTGCCACTGTGGTATGGCGCGAACTGGTTCGAGTTTAGTACGAAGAGTGCTGTAGGATGGCCGGATGCCAGTAATCCGTATGCCAAGCCTACCGATTCCCTTCTCATTATCACTAACTTGAAACAGAGCCCGGACTACCAGCCAGGTAAGTAGTAGCAAGGGGCGCGTGACTGGTGATCAGTCACGCACCTTCCTGATATTTTCATCCAATGTGATTGATTAACACACTTATTTTGCGAGGAAGCACTATTACCTCGCTGTATGGGGAGGGAGCCACTTTGCGCTATTTTATTCGACGCTTCTTCTTTTTTCTGCTGACGTTGTGGACAGCGGTAACGCTGAACTTTATTATTCCACGGCTCGAGCCCGGTGATCCCGCCGAAAGCATCGTGCGTAAGCTTGTCGGCCAGAACAAGGCGGTGGACCCGGCGCAGCTACATGCCATTCGTCTGATGCTGGGCATGCCGGGCGGCAACATTTTCCAACAATACATAGAATATCTGGGCACTGTATGCCATGGGCAGTTTGGCATCTCCTATACCTACTTTCCCTACTCCGTGACCTCCCTGATCGGCCAGTCGATCTGGTGGACCGTCGGACTCGTGTTGACCACGAATATCATCGGCTTCGTGGTTGGCAACCTGTTGGGAGCCTTCGCGGCCTGGAAACGCAACAGCGCTTTTGATTCGTTTGTTAGCGTTGGCCTGAGCTTTGTGGGAACGCTGCCGTATATGTGGATCGCCATGATGCTGCTCTTTCTTTTCGCTTTTCTGCTGCAGTGGCTGCCAATGAGTGGTGGATTTAGCGAGACGGCGACGCGGCAACTCAGCTGGGGATATACCATAGATATCGCCCAGCACGCCGTGCTACCGGCGCTCTCGATTCTGATTACCGGGCCGATTGGCTGGATCATGGGTATGCGTAATAATATGGTCCAGACACTACGCGAAGATTACACGCGACTGGCCATCGCCAAAGGCTTAAAGCCCTGGAAGGTGGCGCTACTCTACAGTGCACGTAACGCGATTCTCCCCAACGTGACCGGTTTTGCCATGTCGCTCGGTGGCATCATGGGTGGCGTAGTTGTGGTAGAAGAAATATTTGACTATCCCGGCATGGGGCGCCTCTTCTTTGAAGCGGTTGGCAATCGTGACTATCCATTGATGCAGACCATTCTTCTGTTTACTATTGTGGGCATGCTCCTGGCTAACCTGCTCGCCGATTTCGTGGTTGGTTGGCTTGATCCGCGGGTACGAAAGGGGGAACGCTAAATGGATATGCAAAATCACAAACATCCAGAGACGGTGGAGGAAGAAGGGCTTACTCCCACGCTGGGTTTCAATGCTGTAGATTCAGATGTAGCTATCGAAGAAGCGGCGCAAGATGAAAACGCCACGGCGCAGAAAGCTCGGAAACGTCGCATGCCGGACTGGTTTGAGGTGTTATGGAGTAATCGTAAGGCACGCATCGGGCTGATGATGCTCGTCTTCTTTATCGTGGTGGCGGTCTTCGCCCAACAGATTGCACCATATGATCCCCGCGATATCAGTTTCGGACCCTCCCAGGCGCCGAGCGCGCAACACTGGCTGGGCACGACCCAGGCGGGACAGGACGTATACTCGCAGCTCATCTACGGCACACGCACATCACTACTTGTGGGGGCTGTGGGTGGTGGCCTGGCCACGATCATTGCCCTGTTCATTGGCATGGTTGCCGGCTATGTAGGTGGCATTGTCGACGAGATCCTGTCGTTTGTCATCAATCTTGGCCTGGTAGTGCCAGCCCTGCCACTGATGGTTACCGTGGCCGCCTATTCACCCGTGAAAGGCCCAACGATCATCATCCTGGTCATCGGTTTTACTGGCTGGGCCTGGGGGCGCGTTTCAAGCGATCGCAGGTCTTGACGCTACGCGTGCGTGACTACATTACTTCGGCCCAGTTTGCCGGTGATGGCACCCTGCGTATTGTCTTCCGTGAGATCATGCCAAACATGCTCTCGCTCACAGTACTGAGCTATATTGGCGCGGCGATCGGGGCGATCGGGGCCGAGGCCGGTCTAGAGTTCCTGGGCGTTGGCGACCCAAACACGATCAGCTGGGGCATGATGCTGTACTGGGCCAACAATGGCGGTGCCATGGTTACCGGACAGTGGGCCTGGCTTGTCGCACCGGGCCTGGCACTGGCGGCCATTACCAGCTGCCTGATGCTGATCAACTTCGGCGTTGACGCGCTGAGCAATCCGCAGTTACGAGAGGAGTAAGATTATGGCCCTGCTTGAAGTCGAAAATCTCGACGTTACGTATGCCACCAAGCAGCGACCGCCTCTGTTCGCGGTGCGTAACGTCAGCTTTGAGCTCAAAGCTGGTGAGTTTGTGGGACTAGTTGGAGAGTCTGGTAGTGGTAAGTCCACACTGGGCAACGCCATATTGCAGTTGCTGCTGCCGCCGGGACGTATCACGGCTGGCAACGTGCGCTTCGAAGGGAAGGATCTGACCAGCATACCCGCAGAGGAACTGCGCCAGATGCGCTGGCGAGACTTCTCTACTGTATTCCAGAGCAGCATGAACTCCTTGAATCCCGTGACGAGGATCGAGGCACAGTTCCGGGACGTCATGAAAGAAAAATCTGACCTGAGCAACGAGCAGATCCGCGAACGTACGGCCGAGCTGCTGCAGATGGTCAAAATCGACCCCTCGTTTATGCGCTTCTATCCGCACGAATTATCAGGTGGTATGAAGCAGAGGGTCGCCCTGGCCCTGGCCCTGGCCCTCAAACCCAGGTTCGTGCTGCTCGATGAGCCAACTACTGGTCTGGACGTATTGGTGCAGAAGGAGATTATCCAGAACCTGCGCGAGCTGCAGCGCCAGCAGGGTTTCGCGGTCCTGTTTATCAGTCATGACCTGGGGACCGTGTTGGAGGTATCCGATCGGATACTGGTAATGTACGCGGGAGAAGTGATCGAGGATGCGCCGAAGAGCGGTATGTTAAAGCATCCTATTCACCCATATACCCATGGTCTGCTCGGTTCATACGCCGACCCGTCCGCCGAAGATGTGGCGATCAGCTACATCCCGGGCCGTCCACCCGACCTGACCAGGCCACCCAAAGCCTGTCCTTACGCCCCTCGCTGCCCCGAAGCGATCCAGATCTGCAGGCAGAGCGCGCCAAAGCTGGTGCAGATGTGGGACGGTAAGGCAGCCTGTCATGTTGCTCAGATGCAGTGGGAGTCGCGAGAAGAGGTGCGCGATCGAGGTCTGGCGGATGGACCAAAGTTGAAGGATGCCGCCTTTTCCGAGGCCACATCGCATAAGGCCATGAAGCTAGAGGGGGACGAGGTGCTGCGCGTCGAGAATATCGGCAAAATATACCAGCGAAGGACAGGCTTCAAGAAGTCCTCAGTGATCGCGGTCGATGATGTCTCATTCAATCTGCGCGCGGGCCATGTGACTGGATTGGTGGGCCAGAGCGGTAGCGGCAAAACGACCATCGCTCGTCTGATTACCGGCACCGAGAATCCGAGCAGCGGCAGCATCAGGTTTGGCAAGACGCAGGTGAACAATTTATGGGGGAAAGCGCTGCATGATTATCGCAAGCACGTGCAGTATGTGTTTCAGGACCCATTTTCCGCCCTGAACCCGGCTCACACGATCCAATATCTCTTGATACGTCCCCTGTTGAACTATGGGAGGGTCAACGCTGCGCAGGCCCGCCAGCAGGTACGCGACCTGCTAGAGACGGTGGGCCTGTCACCGGCTGAGCAGTTTGAGGACAAGCGTCCCCACCAGCTATCGGGTGGACAGCGACAGCGTGTCGTCGTGGCGCGAGCACTGGCGCCTGATCCCGATATCATCATCGCGGACGAACCGATCTCGATGCTGGACGTATCGATACGGGCCGAGATCCTGCAACTGCTCGACAAGCTGGTGCGGGAGCGCCGGATTGCCATGCTCTATATCACCCACGACCTCTTGAGTGCCCGCCTCCTCTCAGATGAGATACTGGTGCTCAATCATGGTAAGGTGGTAGAACAAGGAACGGCCCAGAACGTCATTCGCCATCCATCTGATGAATACACGCGGCTCCTGCTGGATGCCATCCCCAAACTCGAGAGCCTGGCTGACAGCCAACCCCTGTAGCTTACGACCTTTGTGGTCGTTTCCGCCGCGCGGCGGAAACGACCGCGAGGATCGTACGTTATATTAGTCGTCTCTTCCGGACCAGGTAAAAGTTGCCGCAACGCCGGCGGACAGCGTGTACGAGTGAGTGGCTCTGTTCGTCAACTTCTCGAAAAACCAATGGGGTATAAGCGCGGGATGCTGCATTTATTGGGGGAGTTGAAGTGGGAAGCCGAAAGAAGTGACAAGCTTCGGACTAAGGAATGCCGTCACATCGGCGACCTGCCCCTGATCGCGCCGCGAACCATCGAGGGTAACGACTTGAAGCGCGAACGCTCGATAGGACTTCGTCGCTTCGTCAGCTCGATACACGGCAAATGCAGGCTGACTATTGGCGCGCGTCGGAAATAAACGCCACCGCTTCTGCACGCCAGATGGAAATAAGACAGCAAGGAGCATCGTACGAATCGCTTCTCGTCCCTGGTACCACGAAGGGACCGGTGGCATGGAGAGCGTCGCATCTTCTTTCAGAAGGGTCACGAGTCCATCCACATCGTCTGTTTCCCACGCCTGCAGATAGCGGGCAAGCAACATATTCGTGGCTGTATCAGCGTGGCTGACCTGCGGCAGCTCTCGCTGCTCACTGTGATAGTTTTTCTCAAGCGTCACCCGAGCGCGGTGCAAGGCGCTGTTCACTGCTGAGACCGAGATCTCAAGCAGTTGCGCGATCTCGACGGCACGCCAGTCCAGCACATCCGAGAGGAGCAAGATGGCTCGTTGGCGGGGTGGGAGCAACTGTAGGGCGGTAAGGAAGGCCAGCGAAACACTCTCCTGTCTGGTATAGCGTGCTTCCGGATTCTCGGTCGCCTCAGTCAGCCAACTGTCAGGGAAAGGTTCAAGCCAGAGCACTTCGTCACTTCTGGGCGCAACTGGCCTCGCCGGGTCGGACATACGAGAGGTTGCGGTTGGCAGCGTGCGAGCTGAACGTTTCTTGAGGGTATCCAGGCTGGTGTTGGTTGCAATCGTGTACAGCCAGGTGCGCAGCGATCCCGGACCCAGATCCGTGAACGTGTCAAAGTGCCGCCAGGCCCGCAGCATGGCTTCTTGTACTGCATCCTCGGCATCGTAGAGTGACCCCAGGAGGCGATAACAGTGCAAGAGTAACTCCCTGCGATAGGGTTCTATCAAGAGGTCACGCTCAGATTGGCCATGGGCAGCAACATCTGTGATCAGAGCCTCATGAACGTGATCAGTCTTCCTATGTTTCTCGGCCACACTGTTTCCCCTGGTTGCTATGTTTTTTTGGAGAGTCCTGTTTGCTGGAACTCTCGCGCTTGTCCGGGCTATTGGATGTGTTCCCATCTTTTTCGACCTGCTCCACTTGAGTATGCTACCCTGTTCGTGCGCCCACTATCATCGGAACGCCCCCGTCGGATAGATATTAAACTGTCGTAAAGAGCAAAACTGTGCGGTCTGATGGGAGATATTTTCTGCTCAGCTTCTCGCCGCTGAACTGGCTCATCAATGCAAGCAGGCCGCTGGTGCGATATTCTTGCGCCAAACATGCTTATGCTACCACATGATGCAGGCTCTTTGCCATTCGTCCGAGCGCTCCAAAATCGTGCGCATCACCTGTCCTATCAAGCAGGAAACATCTCCATCAGACCGCACAGTTTTGCTCTTTACGACAGTTTAATAAGTGCTATCCAACTGGGTATGACTCGACATTGTTGCTGGAGGGTCTGCTCAGCAGAAGCCACTCTGACAGATAGAAGAAAAAAGATGAGAACACATCAGGAGGATCAACATGCTGCTTGAGAAGAAAAATGCCGTGATCTATGGGGCGGGAGGAGCCATTGGCGGTGCGGTTGCACGGGCCTTCGCACGCGAGGGGGCCAGGGTGTTCCTGACCGGTCGTCGGTTGGCTTCGGTCGATGCTTTGGCCAGGGAGATCCTGGACGGAGGAGGAGTCGCCGAGGCGGCTCAGGTCGATGCGCTCGATGAGTTGGCCATTGAGAAGCACCTGAGCACAGTAACTGAGAAGGCTGGGAGCATTGATATTTCCATCAATACCATCGGCCTTCCTCCGCAAAGGGTTCAGGGGATGCCGCTCATTGAAATGCCAGCTGAGCGCTTCGCCCTCCCCATCACGACCCTCACGCAGACCCACTTCTTGACCGCCAGGGCTGCTGCGCGGCACATGGTCGAAAAGAGGTCAGGCGTAATCGTCACGCTCAGCGCTACGGCGAGCCGTCTGCCTGTCCCTGGTTTGGGTGCTATGTCTTCGACATGGGCGGCCATCGAGGCGCTCACTCGCAGCCTGGCAGTAGAACTGGGGCCGCAGGGCATCCGCGTCATCTGTCTCCAGTCGAACGCTATCCCCGAGACAGCCACGATTCAAGAGACGTATGGTCGCGTTGCCGAGACGCTAGGTATCACACGTGAGCAGGTTGTGGCTCAGCAGTCAGCCACGGCTCCTTTGCGGCGGCTGCCAACGCTTGTGGAGGTAGCGAACGTGGCAGCCTTTATGGCTTCCGATCAGGCCAGTGCCATGACGGCAACTGCTGTCAATCTGAGTTGTGGCATCCTCGCCGACTAGTATCCAACACCCGATTTCCTGAAAGCCAGGCCAGGATCGTGTGAAGCAAGAGTTCACCGCGACCCTGGCCTTCTCCGTGCTGTGCCTTTGGTGTTAGCTTCGGCATAAATATCATGGGTATGATCTGGGCCAACCTGCTTTACGAACTCAGCCAGTCGGTAATCAGTTTCAAGATTGGAGTATGTACGAAACAAGGACAGGAATCCGGCAGATGCTGATATGGATATATCATGTTTGCCAAACAAAGTATTGCAATTGGGATACTACCTTGACAATCATAGTACCATGACGTATAATACAAATACGAGGTGATGATATGAGTGAAAACAAGCCGACCTCCGACCTGCTACGCGGACATACCGATACGATGATTTTACGGCTCTTATCGGAAGCTGACCGCTACGGTTACGAGATTGTCAAACTGATTGCTGAGCGTTCGGGTGGTGAATATGAATTAAAGGAAGCCACGATGTACTCCAGCGTCCGGCGACTTGAGTTGGACAGTGATATCGAATGATATTGGGGCGATGAATCTCAGGGAGGAAGGCGGAACCTATCGATACCTGAAGCATGTCCTCATGACAAAGAGTTGGCAGGATGTACGATAGTCTGTGACAAACGCAAATGCTTCTCTAAGACTTTAGAGAAGACGAGCCACAATTTGGCCATGCATCCCATCACAACCGCAGCCGCTCCTTTGAACGCGTAAAGGAGCGGAAAAATCACCTGAGAAGAAAATGGAGATAGTCTTATGGCAACAAACACCGTTTCACAAAAAACGCTTCCCGGTCCATTTGCCTTGCCGCTGCTTGGCAGAGGAGCGAATATGGCCAAAGTATTCGTCGACGTGTGGACGAACACGTCTCGGCTCCATGACACCTACGGGGATGTTGTCGCGCTGGCGCAGGGTGATCCTACCTACGTCTTTGCCTTTGGGCCTGCGCTCAACTTCCAGTTGCTTTCGCAGCCCGCCCTCTTCTTGGGGGGAAAGGAGAAGATCATGAAAGGGATGAAAGATCCCATCTTGAGGCGCCTCTTCCTCCCGAATCTGCTCAATATGAATGGGGAGCGTCATAAACAGCAGCGTCATTTGATGTTGCCAGCCTTCCATGCACGACAGATCGGGCGGTATCACGATGACATGGCGGCGCTCACCCAGCGGATGCTGGAACGCTGGCAGTCGCTCTCCCAGGTTGAACTGTACGCGGAAATGAAGCGACTCACCCAGCGGATCACGGTCAAGACCTTGCTCGGGCTAGATGACGAGCGAGTGATTGACCAGATTGGGACGCTCTTCCAGCAGTTAATGGCGTCAATGGAATGGCTGATGTTCACGCCGTCCATCGATGTACCAGGCATGCCCTATCATCGCACGCTCAAGCTCGCCAGGCAATGGGAAAGCTTTCTTCACGCCCTGATTGCACAGAAACGTCAAGAGGCCGAGGCGACCGATGTCCTGGCCGCACTGGTGCAGGCACATGATGAAGACGGAACCAGGCTCACGGATGACGAGTTGTTCAGCCAGACCTTCTTCTTATATGCTGCTGGACACGTAACCACCTCAACCACACTGAGCTGGACCATCTTCCTGCTGCATCAGCATCCACGCATCCACGCTGACCTGCTTGCTGAACTTGATGGCACGCTGCACGGTGAGGTCCCGACGTTTGCGTCGCTTCAGCACCTCTCCCTGCTTGATGGCGTCATCAAAGAGAGCCTGCGTCTGTTGCCGCCCACGCCCACCAGCATGCGCACCACAGCCATGCCGTGTGAGCTTGGCGGCTTCGCGCTGCCCAAAGGAGCAACGATCTTCTACAGCCCGTTCCTGACCCACCGCTTACCGGAGTTGTATGAGGAGCCCGACCGTTTCCTGCCGCAACGCTGGGAAACGCTCAGCCGAACGCCTTACGAATATCTGCCGTTCGCCGCCGGACCACACCGCTGTATCGCAGCGGAATTCGCGCTGCTAGAGATCAAAGTGGTGGTAGCGATGCTGATCCAGCAGTACCGTCTGGCGGTTGTGCCTAATGCCAGGATTGAACCGAAAGGGAGCGAGACTGCCCCGGCCCATGGGATGCCTATGCGCATCTTCCCCCAGGACCGGCGCTTTGAGCGCGTCCCGGTACGCGGCAACATCCATCGCCTGGTCGAATTTGGGTAAAAGCGTTCTCAAGAGAAGGAGAGATACCAGGTCGGTGAGGGTGACGACTTGAAGCGCGAATGCTCGATAGGACTTTGTCGCTTCATCAGCTCGATACATGGCAAATGCAGGCTGTGATCTAGCGAAAACGGCGTTTTCGATACAAACAGGAAATTTTATATGAGAAAAATGACGCCGCACTACAGCAAGCCGAGTTCTCTTGCTTTCAAGGCCGCCTGCGTCCGGTCGCGCACCCTTAGCTTACCCAGGATGTTGCTGAGATGGTTCTTGACGGTGCCACCGGCGATGTAGAGGGTCTCGCTGATCTCGCGATTGGAAGCGCCACGCGCAAGCAAGGCCAGGATCTCCCGCTCCCGCTCGGTCAACGGCACCATGTCGCTCACGCCATCGAACGCAGGGGGGACCGGAGTGGTCACTGCGGGCTCGATGGAGGCAGAGGAGAAAGAGGCAATGACCTTGCTTGCAACGTCTGGATGCAGGAGGACTTGCCCCTGTGCGACCACGCGAATGGTCGTGGCGAGTTGCTCGGCGGTGATGTCTTTGAGCACATAGCCCATGGCTCCTGCTTGCAAACCAGACTGGATCAGTTCTCGATCGTCGAAGGTTGTCAGGATGACAATGTGGATCTCAGGCCAGCGCTCTTTGAAAGCACGTGTCGCAGCAATGCCATCCAGACGCGGCATGCGCACATCCATCAGCACCACATCGGGGGCTGTTTGCTCGGCATAGAGGAGTTTGACTGTCGCCAACGCTTCCTCGCCATCCCCGGCCATACCTACTACCTCCAGGTTCGGCTCCAGCTCAATGAGCTTGCGAAAGCCCTCGCGCAGCAGGCGCTGGTCATCCACAATCACCACACGGATACGCTCTGCCATGGCTAGACTTTCTCCCTGGTTTCGTTGACTTCCGCTTGCCCCCGAATCTTCCGCGGGAGCACCACTTCGACGCGCCAGCCGTGCCCGGGTTCAGGGCCAGCCCGCAGCGTCCCATCCAGGAGCGCCACGCGCTCGCCCATACCCAGCAGCCCGAAGCCAGAGCAGACGGGGATCGCCGCGCGCTTCGAGCTGCGTGGCTGTTTCCAACTGGACCGCGAGTAATGTCAGTGCATGGCCGAGCGTGTCGTGGATCTCACGTGCAATCCGGTTGCGCTCGCGGATAACCGAGAGTTCCTCCACCTGAGCGCTATACGCCTGGAGTTGCGTATGGGCCAGCGCGAGTTCGCGGATCGTCGCCGCGCATCCACAGGTGGAGCAAAACGAGATCAGGAGGATCACCTGGCCACCGATATACCACTGCCTGGTGAGGAGGCTGAGCGCGAGGCTGGTACTTAGCCAGAGGGCGCCTGCCGCGAGTGCACCAGGGAGCCGTGATCTGGTTGCCGTCATCAAACAAGCAGTCGTCGTCGGCAGGATTGGGAGCCAATAGACATTGGTACTCGGCAAGGGGATCAAGAGGGAGGCGCAGGCCAGGCAGAACAGAGCAAGCAACCACCAGGGATGGGAGCGTCGTCTCCCGATATGATAGATCAAGAGCCAGGCACCATAAATCGTGACACCGGCTGTCTGGATTCGCGGAACCATTGTCGCAGCCAGCGCCTTGCTCACAACCCTCTTCGTTGTCCAGATGGCCCGTGGCTCCGGCAGTGGATATCTCCGCCTACGGATCGTTTCAGTGATCATGTTGGTGGCCATCGTGACCATCATCATGCTCCCCGGCCTCTTCCCGGTGTGGATGAAGGTTGAACAGGGCGTCTGCGGGCTCCTCCTGCTTGGCGTCGTCGTGGTCGTCAACAGCAAGCACCTGCGATCGACGTTTGCCACCAGGTAAATCAAGTGTACGCGCGCCGATTGTGCTCGTGGGTCCAGACTGGACCCACGAGCACAATCGGCTGCTGTGCCGCGCTTTGAACGCTGAGGTTTTTGGTTCGCGTCCCAGGTGAGTAGCTGTGGCGAGACGCTCTCTGATGGTTTCCACGGTGCCAATGAGACCATATGCCTCCTTCTCTCCAGGGAAGAAGGCATGTGCCCATCCGGGGATTGGTGCCCTGCCTGCTCGTCGGTCTCAGCAAGGATACAACGTGTCAGGTCTGTCCGATGAATGCGCTTGCCTTCGCCGGGCGGCCTGGCCATGTGCTCATGACTTGTCCCTCTCTGTGGCTACCAAGGTCGCATTCTGGCGCTCAAGCTCCTTGACCGCACCACTGCGCCAGCTCTCTGCCAGGGACTCAGACATGGGATCGGGAAAGATTTCTTCCTCTCCCTTTTCCACTCCGTCGAAGAGAGCTCGCGCGACGGACTCTGGAGAGGTCTTTGGTATGTCCAGGGATCGGGACATCTCGGTATCTATCGGTCCGGGGAGGACAGCATGAACGCTGACGCTCTGTCCAGCCAACAAAGCGCGGAGTGATTGCGTCAGGTTGAACGCGGCTGCCTTTGCGATTGAGTAAGGGGGAATGACCGGCAAGGCAGCCAGGGCGGCCACGGATAGGACATTGACGATGGCTCCGCGAGAACGAGTAAGGAGCGGCAGGAAGGCCTGGGTCATGTCATATGTGCCGAAGAAGATGACAGCAAGATGCTCTTCAATCGCGGTCCGATTGCTCACATCATCAGAAAGCGCGATACTGGCATTGTTGATGAGGATATCAAGAGATGTGACCTTCTCGACCGCTGCCTGAATGTGGGCCGCATTTGTTATATCCAGGGGCAAAGGCGTGACGCGCTTATCTGAATGTTCCATTGGGACACGCGTACCGGCATACACCTGCTTCGCGCCTCTCCTCAAGGCTTCCTCAACCAATGCCTTCCCAAGGCCGCGATTGGTGCCTGTGATCAAAATTGTTTTGCCTGTAATGCTCATAAGATTTTGACTCCTTCTTTCCTCTTTCTCTTGACGTATTTGGAATAACTTGTTAAGAGAATAGACCCACTTGCGAATTACAAGTACAAACCGAGTATATCTTTGGATGCCGAGAACATCTATGCTAGATGGTCTCAAAGAGTTGTCTGATCGTCTTAAAAGAGGAGAAACCTATGGACGTGCTCACCGATGTCCTGAATGCACTCGAACTGAAAGGGCAGGTCACTGCACGTAGAGCGCTTGTACCTCCGTGGCGCTACAAATTTGCCGCCAGTCAGGATATGATCTTTCACCTGCTCAGCTCTGGTGGTGGCTACCTTTCTTTTGAAGGAGATCCAACACCGCCGATGAGAATCGAGGGTGGGGGTGTCCTACTCTTTCCCTTTGGGCACGCTCACTCAATCTGCGATGAGCTCACGTCACCCCTGACCGGGGTCTCGCATATAGCGTATTCCGCGCAAAGTGAGCTCCGAGCCTTCCCAGATATAGATGAGGGATCAAAGATGGTCGTGCTCTGTGGCGCGTTCCGTTTGGAACATTCGAAAGCATTTCCCTTGCTGCACAGCTTGCCAAAAGTGATTCACATTCCCACCGAACAGGGTCACATAGCGCCGGGCTTCACTGAGATTGTGCATTTGATCGCACGTGAAGCAGCTGCACCTCGACTGGGAACGGAAGTGATGCTCAGGCGATTAACCGAACTACTCTTCATCCAGATCATCCGGATCTGGGCGGAGCAGCAAGCGGGGGCCTCAACTGGATGGTTAGCAGCGCTCCACGATCATTCCATCAGCACGGCTCTGGGTCTGATCCATCAATCGCCTGAACGCGGGTGGAAGGTTGAGGAACTGGCGGAGGCAGTGGCACTCTCCCGCGCGGTCTTCTCTGCTCGCTTTACCCGTCTGGTAGGTGAGCCACCCATCACGTATCTGACCCGTTGGCGTATGCACAGAGCGACCCGTTTGCTCAAAAACAACGTCGAGATGGAAAAGATCGCAGAACTTGTTGGCTACGAGTCAGAAGTGGCCTTTCGCAAGGCCTTTAAGCGAGAGGTCGGCATGCCCCCGGCCAAATATCAGAAGCTTGGGGAACCAGTCTCCATGATGTGACAGAGCGTAGGCTTACATTAGAGACATGGGCGAAGACCGGGAGAATCAGGTGACGAAATCCTGTACTGACTACCTCAAATGGGAGATCGGGGTGAAAATCACCTGGGAGAAGATCAAACGCATGAGCAAAGAGATCGCGTTCAGGTACCACTCCCAGCTTGCGTGTTCAGCAGGAAGCGGATGTATACCCAATGGTGACATAACGTTGTCGCCATTCTTGTAGTATGCTTTGCTGAGAGGAGTACCCGCATGGCAAAGCGTACCTCTTTTCTTTCGCATTCATTGCAGAGAAACCATGCGGCGGCGCTGCTCTACGGAACATGAAACCGAGGGAGACAATGGACGGTTCACTTTTCTCCAGCAGTTTCAGATGAAATTTCTACAGAAGCGAGATCAACAGATGACAAAGACAAAACAACAACAAACGAAAGCACTCGTACTTGGTGGAGGAGGTATTGCGGGAATTTCCTGGGAGACTGGAATACTTGTCGGATTGGCTCATGCTGGGATAGATGTTCGCAATGCCGATCTCTTTTTAGGAACTTCAGCAGGTTCTAATGTTGCGGCGCAGATCACCAGCGGCCTGTCGCTAGATGAACTCTTTCAGCGTCAGGTTGATCCAGCGTTACAGGCTCATGAATTGGCGCCTCAGCCCGACTTCGCGAAGATGGTAGCTGATTTCACACATGCTTTCGAAGAAGGAGGGACTCATTCTGAGATCATGCAACGTATGGGCGCTCTAGCGCTCGCTGCTCCTACAATGTCCGAGGCCCAACGCCGGGAGGTAATTGCCTCACGTCTGCCGGTGCATAGCTGGCCCGAAAGCCCGCTAGAAATCGTCGCTGTTGATGCATTCAGTGGCGAGCGAACTATTTTTACACGTGAGTCCGAGGTTGAGTTAGTCGACGCGGTAATGGCGAGTAGCGCAGTACCTTATGTATGGCCACCAACTACAGTCAATCAGAGTCGCTATATCGATGGTGGATGTTATTCGATGGCAAATCTAGATCTGGCCGCTGGCTTCGACAAGATACTAGTACTCCAGCCCGATATTCCTCCATTTGCAATACTGGAAAGCTTAGAGGAGCAAATAGAGCGCTTGCAGCGCGAGGGAGCACAGATCGAAGTCATCACGCCCGACGAAGCGATGAAGGCTGCTTTGGCAGCTGCCGGAGGCAATGCGCTTGATCCAACCTTGCGAGGAATCGCCGCCAATCTGGGTCGAGAGCAGAGCCAGCACGAAGCTGCCCGCGTGGCGGCTCTATGGCATAAGTAGTCCATACGCTAATGAAACGCCATCAATTATGAAAAAGCATCCTCTTTTACGAACGAGAATCATACTGGTGAAATAGGCTATCAACATGTCCTTATTTTACGAGCCGAAACATCAAACATTGTTTCGGCTTTGTATCCGTAAGAAGTGATACCTGAAACAACACCACTGCAAGTCAAAGGAGGAGATTTGATAGATGCATTGGCGCTACCCCTGGCTCAACGTCTTAAAGAGTTTTTGTATTGATGGACCCGGTTCAATCGTCAATTCGTTTTTCAGCACAGATGCGCATAATTGATATTGGCGAATAGCCAGGTTGCGCTTACCTGTTTTTATATAGCAACGCATGATGCCATAATACGCTTCCTCGTAGCAGTTATCGACAAGCAGCATTTTTTGCCACTGCTCGATGCTGGCGTCGAACTGCTCATTTTCCCAGTAAATGAGTGCTAATTGGCGCAGTGACTGAAAATAGGCTTGCTTTAGCATGTCTCGTGGTTGTGAGCACCAGTCGCTGTAGAGTGTCTGTAGATAATGGCCACGATAGAGTTTGATGATGGTGTGTAAGGTCACTATTTTTTCAGCTGTCGGCAGGTCCTGGCGCAGCTTATCGATGTTGATCTGAAACTGTTCGACGTCGTACCATACACTCTGCTCGTCGGCCATGGCAAGGTTGAGTGTGTATGTACCTGCTTTATGTACAATGATCGTTTCGCCCAGTACCTTGCGCAGATAATAGATGGTGGCGCGCAGATTTTGTTCCATGTGATCATCTGGTTCAGGCCACAAATCTGTCATAATCTGTTCTTTATGCACAGGGCGGTTGGCATGTAACAGATAAAAGAAGAGCTCCATAGAGCGCATCATACGCCAGCGTGTTATGGGTTTGTTCTGAAGCAGTACGATAGGCTCGCCAAGGGCGTAGATGCTTATGGTATGAACTTTCTCCGTACTCTCTACCAGCGTTATTGATGGGGCTAGTTCTAATGTGTCTGGTTGACTGTATGCAAGCGTTTTTTGCTGTTTCTCCTCTGCTTCGATTGCTTCTTTTAATGTTGGTAGGCGGTGTAGCTCAAGATTGGCCAGATGTTTAAGCTGATGCTGTTCCATAAGTACCTTTATTTCGCTCAGTGAAGTTTGCACCGCTTCCTGTTTATTCTGTGCCAGGTAGCAAGCAGTTCGGTAGAGCATGGCGCGTAGTTGAAGAGGTCTGGCGTTGGCCAGGTGTTGCGAGTGGTCGATGAACGAGAGGCACGCGAGCATCTCGCTATAGCGCTGCTGCCGGAAAAAAATGATACTTCGGGTAACATTGCAGAGTATTCCCTCATAACTCAGCATGTCACTATTATTAATTTGGGCCTCCTCTACATACAGTAGCGCAGTGTGGGGATCACCTATAAATAAATAGTTTAAGGCCAGAATGCATAGTGCGCAGTTTGTCAAATAGTTGTCGTGTAGTTGGCGCGATAGCGTCAATGCATCCTCTGCTACGACCAGGGACTGTTCATAAAGGTCCTCGTCCTGGTAGATTTCCCCCAGCGTAATCAAGGCGTACGCTTCACCACTCATAAAATGGAGGTGGCGTGTCGTCTGCAGCGTTTCTTGCGCAATAATCTTGGCTTCGGTTAGCTCTCCTTTAAGCCGTTTGGTTGTGCTCAGGCCAATCTGGTTATGCAGCTTTCCCCAGTCATCGCCGAGATGTTCAAAGTACATAATGGCTCTTTTTCGATGATGCTCGGATAATACATAATTGCTGACCATATTGTAAGCGTTGGCCAGATAGGTATGGAGCAAAGCTGTCTGGCGGGTTTCTATATTGTGGCCCCACAGCTGTAGGGCCTGTTGTAACTGGGCAATGCCGCTGGTGGGATCATTTAGCAGGCAGGAACAGGCTCCCAGCCGTTGATAGACCTGCGTGCGGAGCTCTATCTCGTGCTCCGGCAGCAGCTCCAGAGCCTGCTGGCATACCTGCTGCGTGCGAATATATTCTCCATTGCGGAATAGTGCTACACTTTTTGCGATCAATATTTCTGCTGCCAGATTGGGATGAAGCAGGCTAGTCTGCTCGGGAGGTATGTCGTGACAGAGGGTTGTAGCTTGCTCTAGAAATGGCAGCGATTGATTGGTCTCAAATCGCATAAGATGGAGGTGAGCTCGAACAAGCAGCAGCAGTGGATCATGAAAAAGGATGTTCTGGGGTAAGGCATCGATCCAGGCGGCCAGATTCTCTGAATAACCTTTACGCAAGATTGTATAGGCAATGCGGCGAATGTACTGTGCGGCTAGAGCTGGTTCCTCAGCGGCATACGCATGTTTGATTGCCTGCTGTTCATCATTTCTATCGCTAAATATGAAAGCCGCCTTTTTATGTAAGTGTTTATATTGTTGAGGATCGGTGTTGCGCAACTCATTGACTAATATTTCTTTTAGAACAGGGGGGCAAGAATACAATGGCTCATTGTCCTGGTGGCTGCGCGTTAAAAACAGGCCTTGCTGCACGATATAATTGAGACGTTCAGAGGATCCTTCTGTCGAGAGCAATGCATCACAGAGCTCGGGCGTGATTTGTTGCAGGATCGAGATATTTTTGAGAAAGGCATAGACTTCTTGCTCATTTGTAAATACTTCAGATACGAGGTAAGCGAATAAATGCTGTTGATCGACCGGTGTCATGGTACTGAAAGATATCGAGCCGCTTTGCTTGTGTATAGGTAACACATGGCTGTTGCCGAGGCGCGTTCCCAACAGGATGCCTGATATCCAGCCATCAAAGGTCGTACAGAGTTGCTCTGCGTCATCGGTAGAGCAGGGTACCGTGTAGAGCATACGCGTGAGATTGCAGATGTCATCCACGCTGAAACGGAGTTCTTCGGTCCCAATACCTACCATTTGCCGTCGTGCCAGCAGTGGCGTGAATTCCAGGTGCGGTACCGCTCGACTCTCAATAATAATTGTGCAGCCGCATGGTAGGTTTTGTAGCAGTCGATTAACCAGGTGATTAATTTCCTTGTTGGCATTGACTTCGTGATAGTTGCAAAGGATAATGGCAAATGGCTGCGTGATATGATGCTCAATCGTTGCTACTAGCGTGTCGACGAGCCTTTCAAAGTATCCCATATCCAATGGTTGATCAATATCTCTGGTGCTGGAGTCGGCAATGATGTTGTGCAGGAGGGTTTCCATCTGTGGGAAACGCTGGCTAATGCTTGTTAATACCAGGTCTAAGAATGCATATGTATCATTGTCGAGAGAGTCAAGCATCAACCAGCAGCAAGGAACCGTTGCATGACGTGCGAAATCTGCTAACAGGGTTGTTTTGCCATACCCCGCAGGCGAGCACAACAATAAAAGCTTGTGCCAGGTCGCTGTGTTTGTTGTGGAATGAGTGAAGGTTCTCTGTAAAATATCGGTCAGGTGTGGTCGATGCAAGACAACTGGTGGTAATTCTGGTGCAGCAAATTTTCTCAACATATGAGTCTGGCGCACAGTATTTCTTCCTTTTTGCTCATGCTGGCCTGGATCGAGCGTTTGTAGAATACATACAGGCGCTCGATCAAAAATGTGAATGGTGTGGAGACTTATTAGATAATTGTAGCGACACCCCAACGGTTGGTAAACGGTCAAGAACACAAATTTTTTATATACACATAGCTTGATTTCTACCCTTACACAGTATATACACTATGCGCATCGCTTAAATCAAGCATAGCCCGCCAGGTTATGGCTAGCAAAATAACCTGATTATCCTCAAACACAGGTAATATATATGCGCAGGGAGAGCTGGCTTCTTTAACTAACGCGCCCACCGCAATTTTCTAGTTAGCATTTTTGTTTAATTTTGCCGGTTGCTTTTTTGACTCATTTTTAACTGTCTCTATTTATACTGACTCTCAGATAATGTAACAAATGAAAATCGTCTTCCAGAAAGAAAGGGTAAAGTCATGAAGAGCTTCTGGGTTATCACACAAATTTTACGCCTGCCCAATCGATATTTGCACTGGCTGTTTGTAGTAGCATGCTTACTCATTATTTGTATAGTTTTTTTCACTGTAACTCGTGGCCAGCATGCCGACGCATGGCAGGCGCTGGCACAAACATCTTCTATCCATGATGTTGATCCCTGGCCCTAGCCTTGATTCTCCTGGTACAGGATACATCTGTGTTCTGTTCCTGTTTTAGATAAGGAAAGTAGTTTTGTCTAAAGAAGACATACACATGATATTGGGGCTGGCTTCTGTCGATCAGACTTTTTGCAAAGCGCTATTGTTAGATCCATGCCATGCGGTTTGTGAAAAGGGTTTCCATTTAACGCAAGAGGAATGTGATCTTCTCAATCATGCTGAGAGGGATACCATTTATACGCTAAGCCAGTATCTCATGGAACACTTAATTTTACCGTCAGCTTCAAAGAGGTCAGATACCTTTAAAGAAGACTGATGGCGGCATGCCTATGGTTATCTGGTTCTTTTGAAGAAGGATGACCTCTCTTCAATTTTGAACCTTATAAGATGTATGGCAAAAGATCGTGAATTATTGGATTATTGGCAATAGAAGAAGAGCTGAGATGGCTTTTTACAAAGGGTGATTGAGTAGAAGCTATGCTATTACAGAAACTATTTCTCACATCAAAGTTTTGTGTGCCCGTGCCCCCACATGTGCTTATCCCTCGTTTTCGTTTGAAAGATCGTCTCACTGAGGGCAGCGCGGATAAACTGACTCTGATTTCTGCACCTGCTGGTTTTGGTAAGACGATGTTACTTTGTGATTGGTTGAGCTCTCAGAAAGAGAGCCCTCGATCAGTCGCCTGGATTACAGTAGATGAGCGTGATAATGATCTGCGTCGGTTCTGGGAGTGTGTGCTTACTGCACTCGACGCGTGTATTCCTGGCCTGAGCCAACCCGCCCTTGTTATATTACATGGCTCACACGAGTTTGTATTGTCAGATATCCTTCATGCCCTCTTTGTCGCTCTAGAGAAGTCCGATGTTGCCAATGTTACCCTGGTGCTTGATAATTGCCAGCACTTATATGAGCCTGCTATCTATGTCTCTTTGATCACTTTGCTGGAACTGCTTCCCCCTCAACTCCATCTGGTACTATCAACGCGCCAGGACCCTCCATTGCCGTTGGCACGATTGCGAGGTTATGGTCGATTGCTTGAAATACGTGGTGAAGAGTTACGTTTCACGCGCGAGGAAATTAGAGCATTTTTGTCAGAGGTGATGGAGTTGGATCTGGGTGAAGAGGTTATCCAGGAACTTACACAGCGTACCGAAGGCTGGATTGTTGGTGTGAGATTAATGGCGTTCGCACTTTCTCATCCTGATGGCGTTTCACTGCCTGCCTCCGAGCTTGTTAGAGGGTATGAGAAGACTTCCTATGTGCGTGAATATTTCTTGAAAGAAGTGTTCCAACGCCAGCCGCAATCGATACAGATCTTCCTGTTGCGTACCGCGATGTTAGAGCAGTTATCTGCACCTTTGTGTAACGAACTGCTGGAGTTGAGTGATAGCCAGGATATCTTATCGTATCTAGTGAAGGCAAATGTATTTCTTTTTCCCTTGCATCAGCAAACGGGCTGGTACCGCTACCACCCTCTTTGGGCGCAGTTCTTGCGGGAGATGATGGAGCAAAATCATGGCTATTTATTGCCTGGTTTATATCATCGTGTGAGCGCGTGGTATGAACGCCAGCAGGATTTTGCTCGTGCCATTGAATATGCGCTACGTGCTGAAGAATGGCAGCGCTGCGCTACCTTGATTGAGCAGGCTGGCCTTCCTTCGACCTTGCCTGGTTATGGCATTGCAAACGTGACTGGATGGTTACAGCGTCTTCCAGTTTCTGTGATACAGGCAAGGCCAGTACTTTGTTTGCTTTACGCCTATGTACTATACCTGTCTGATGCAAGATCTCTAGCAGCGGGGTGGTTAGATGAGGCCGAGTCGTCCCTGTTGGTATGTCAGGAACGCTTAATTGCCATGGGTCAGCAGGTTATATCTGACCCATTTCAAAGGGTTCAGCATCTAATAGGGGTACAAACGGTCTATCGCGCATATATAACGCTGCCCGATGATGCTATTGCAGTGTTAAGTTTATGCCAAAAGGCGCGCCAATTATTGGCGGAAAATGATTTCGCGCATCGAGCACTGGTATCACTGGCTGAATCATATGTGCATTATTATTATGGTGAAGCAGAAAAGGCAGCTAGAAGTGCCTTTGATGCGTCGATATTAGCCCTTACTGCCGAGCACTTCCCCTTATTGTTAGTATGCGTAAGTTCACAGGCTATGTATCTGATGCAACAGGGTTACCTGGGGGAAGCGTGGCGTCTGTTATGTCAGGCAGTTCAGAATGTCGAAGAGGGCCAGGCCGAGAACCTGGCAACCCTGGGATGTGTCTATATTCAGCAGAGCTGTATTCTCTATGAGTGGAATCAACTTGAGGTAGCTCGTCAACTGGTGAAACAGGGTATTGATGCTTTAGAGCAAGCAAATATATCGTTATTTCTGGAAAAGGGATATCTGCAGTTAGCGCGCATCTGTATCGCAACGAGCCAATGGCAAGACGCCTCGGCCGCCTTGCTACAGGGCGAGCGTCTGATGATGCGTTCCAATGGTGCTTATTATCCTGGTAGTCTCTACGTGGACCTGCAAATCCAGATCTGTCTGGCATGCGGAGAGGTACGGCGAGCAGCGTATTGGAGTGAGAAACTGCTGGAGCATCGGGTAACACACCAGGTCTATGTGCAGGAACATGAAGATATTGGTCGCGTCCATGTTTTGCTCAACCTTCATAGGGCTGAAGAAGCCCTTGAATTATTAGATCCGCTGGCAGCACAGGCGAGTGCGCAGGAACGCCGTGGTGATTTGCTCAGGATTTTGCTCTTACAGGTGCAAGCTCACCAGTTGCTGCAACAATCCGATGTGGCCAGCAACATCTTAGAACAGGCCTTATATATTGCGCAGCAAGAGAATTATCTACGCTGCTTCATTGATTTTGGTGAATATATCGCGCCTTTGATAAAGTCGCTAGCAAATCGGTCATGTGGCGGACTTCCGTTCATTGATACCGTATTGAAAGCCTTTCAGTCCGCCGATATCGAGGTTGAAGTTGCTCATCCGACGGTTGAAATCGTCTCACTTTTAAGTGAGCGCGAACTTGATGTGCTCAGGCTGCTTGGGAATGGCGTTTCCAATCAGGAAATTGGAGCCAGGCTGATGGTCACATTGAGCACCGTCAAGGGACATGTAAGCAGCATCTTTTCAAAATTGGATGTGAGCAATCGTACGCAGGCGGTTGTACGCGCTCAGGAACTTGGACTGCTGGTTTTGGAATAGATAAAACTTGAAGGCCAGTGAAACACAATAGCCCGGGATGCTACTATGTGATCCCGGGCTATTGTGTTTCACTGGCCAGTCAGGCTTTCTAGGAATAGACGAACGTTGTTTGCAGGTTCTCATCAAACTGGTTAGTGGGAAGCATTTCGTTCAGATCAACCACTTTTTGCTCAATAAGTTGATTATTTTCATCCACAAAAACAATGTGTGGTTTCAATGTGCGAATCTCTTCTTCGTGGCAGTCAGCATAACTGATGATAATGACGATATCTTTTTCCGCTACCATACGCGCGGCCGCGCCATTGAGACAGATCACCCCCGATCCACGTGCTCCCGCGATGGTATATGTTTCCAGTCGAGCTCCATTGTTAATATTAACCACCTGAACTTTTTCGTAGGGATAAATATTGGCGGCATCTAGCAGATCCTGATCGACTGTAATGCTACCTACATAATTGAGATTGGCCTGCGTAACGGTGGCGCGATGAATTTTTCCTTTGCACATGGTACGTCTCATCAGTATCTTTCTCCTTTGTCTCAACTAAGACCTTATCCGAAAACCAGTGATACAATACAGACAAAAAACGATGAGGTGAACAACGATGGTACGAACACGACCGTGGGAAGTCAGCGATGAACTGTGGGAACGCGTACGCCCCCTGATCCCAGAACGGCCGCCGCATCCCAAAGGCGGAAGGCCTGCAGCCGATGATCGCAAGATGTTTGCCGCCATCGTCTATGTGTTGCGAACCGGCATTCAATGGAACGCCCTGCCTCGTGAGTTGGGAGCATCCAGCACCGTCTATGACCGCTTCCGCGAGTGGGAAGCCCAAGGCGTCTTTGAGCGCTTGTGGCAGGCTGGCCTGCAACACTATGACGACTTGGTCGGCATCAGCTGGGACTGGCAGAGCGCCGACAGCTCGACCGTGAAAGCCCCTTTCGCCAGAGCCGCCGTCGGCCCCGCTCCCACCGATCGCGGCAAACAGGGAACCAAACGGAGCATTCTGTGTGATCGCCGTGGCTTGCCCCTGGCGCTGTGCATTGATGGGGCCAACCGCCATGATAGCAAGCTGCTTTTCTCCACCCTGGATGCTCTCGTCGCTGAACAACCAGAACCCACCGTGGAGCATCCTCAAAACCTGTGCTTGGATGCGGCGTATGATCATGAGGCAATCTATGGTGAGCTCTATGAACGAGGCTATGAACCACACGTGCGGCTCAACCGGAAGTACCACACGTGGTATCAGCCTCCCCAGGAAGAAGCCAACAGCCTGGAACCAGGAAAAACGCCGCGTCGATGGGTGGTCGAGCGCTTTTTCTCCTGGCTCAATCGGTGGCGCCGCTTGCTGGTCCGCTGGGAAAAGCTTGGTCAAACGTATCAAGCGTTCTTGCAGCTGGCTTGCGGACTCATTTGTTTTCAGTATGCTTCTCATCATTAGGTTTTCGGATAAGATCTAATACAACATTGTGTATAAATCTGTCTCTACAGCTACCCATTAAGGATCACTGATATACTTTTTCACATGTGGCTGGTTGTGTTGCGATGTGAGCTTTAGCGGGTCTATCTTGCCTGTCGGTATCCCGAAGGCCCGGATTGGGACTGTGTGCTTGTGGTGTTATCGCTGCAATGATCAGGTGGCGCGAGGCGGTTCCTACCCAGTCTCCGCTGGCACATAGCAACCAGGCTAGCATGAGAGTGAATACGATGACGATCGAACTACTATAGGCTGGTGGGAGGCCGATGATGCCTCCAACTACAGCCGCCGTTTCTACAATATTTGCGTTGCGTGCCTGCCATAACAGATCTACTCCCCACCCTGCCAGGGCTGTAGTGCAGGTGGCTATCAAGTGCAGGTTCTTTCCTCGTATGAGCCAACCAAAACCCATGCCAGTTATAATGATCAGCCACCAGAGGCCGTGATGATTACCTACCCAGACCAATGCACTACCAATAAGTGTGGCCGGTAACAATAATCTATTGGATTTGTTCCCAGGCCACATACGGGTCTGTTTTAATGGTTGCTCGTTTTTCATTGTGTCCTTATTCCTCATGTTATGAATGCCATATTTGGTGGCGCTACTGATGAGCCGCTATTGTAGCTCTCATTTTTGTGTATGCGCAGGCTCCAGTGCTACTGTGCTGAGGCACTGGCAGGGATACCGTAAGATCGATCACGGCTGGAGCGTCCAGGTGTGCAAACCCGGAATAGTTGTCAATTGCTTTGAGGTGTACATTGGATAATAATGTCCTGTCCACCATGTGTTGAGTTGGTTATCATACCAATCAGAAACCGGATTTTCGCTTTGGCCGCCCGGGTAAATACCTATGCCCTGATTGCTGCCCCAGTCCATGATAAAGCGCCAGCTGGGTCCGGCTGTAGCGATTGGAGCCCCATCTGCGGCATTGACTGTACGGCTGTTGCCGCTATCAGGGCGGGGCACTGTCCCCAGGGAAAGGATGCGCGAGAGGGATGGAATGACCTGGGAATGGACCTGCCCCCACTGCCAATTGTGTATATTGTTACCAAGCGTGTCAGCCAGACCGACAACCGTTTCGCTAAAAGCCTGTCGCATCACTTCGGCTGCGACGCGCCTGGTACCATTGGGCAGGGAAAAAGCGGCATTCTGGGGATCGTGCAGCGTCCAGTTTTCCAGATCTTCTGTCAGGATCACGCTGGCAGCCGAGCCAGTAGCGGGCGTAATTGCTAACTTGTTGTCTTGCTTTTCCGGGACCTGAAAATGTTGCCACCAGGGATGAAATGTATCATAGAGATACTGTCCGCCGAAGGCTATCCAGAAGGTGGCCGCCACTGAATTCGTGCTCATATTACCGTCCCAGTCGCGCAATAGCGATATGATTTGTCGCTCTTGTAATGTGCGAGGCGGCTGGTTACTGATCGCTGTAAGCAGTTTTGGTATCATCTCCTGTGCCAGATAATCATGGGTGTCCTGCTGTAGGTGTTGCATATCGGCTATTGTCAGGTGATGGGCCTGGTTAAGCGTATGATAAATGGTGTCGGCGCGATAGCCAGGGTCGAAGAAGTCAAGTGATGTTCCAATATAGTAAGGATAATTGGGTGTCACGACCCGTTGATTGGCTGAGAAGAGCATGTGATCTGGCGGATCATAGGCCTGTGGCAGATCATCAAAAGGAATGGTTCCTATGACGTCGGCTTCACCTGTACCAGATAAAGGGAGCCAGGGTTGGCCGGATTTTACTTGAGGAAAGTATCCAGCTGAAATCATGCCAATGTTGCCGTTTTTATCGGCGTACACGAAGTTTTGTGTTGGTGCATGCCAGCTACGCAAGGCGTTTTTGAAGTCTACAAATGTGGTGGACCGGACAATGCCTAGCATGGCATCCAGGTCTGGAGATTGCAGTGCCCCGCCCACCAGACCGACATAGTCTGGCCTGCCTTCGTTATGATGGGACCATGGACCGTTGTTTCCACCGTGAAGGGGATAGGAGGGCTATTTTTTACGGGAATTGTGTAGTGGATTTGCTGCGTTGGCCTCCACATGTGGTTCCAGTAGTACTGGTGCGGATGGTCGGAGCTGGTTTTTTCCTGGTAATACAGGGTAGATTGATTCTGGGTGTTGGTAATGCTCCAACTAATGGTAGTATTGTGTCCGATCAGGATAATGGGAAGTCCCGGTACACTAACGCCAGCAAACTGATATTGAGGAGAACTGGCCTCGATCTGGTACCAGATTGAGGGTAACGTCTGGTCGAGATGGGGATCGCCAGCCATTAAGGGCTTACCGGAAGCTGTTTTTGTGCCGTCGACGACCCAGTTATTGCTATTTGACTCATGATGAATTGCCGCTGGTGGCAGTGCTTGTAGCTCCGAGAGAGCAGCAATCGTCGATTGCATGCCTGCAGAGCTAGCTGTTTGTTGCTGGATGGGTAATGGGATTGGGCTATGTTGCTGATAAGGCCCCGAATCGTAAGGATGCTGCTCATTGGCTGCTAGGATAGGAAACCATTGCATGGTGCGTTGGTAGCCCAGTGAGTGAATCAGTACATTATATTCTAACGGCCCACTGGTAAAGGTCAGGGTCTGCGTTAAGACGCGTTGAATAACCAGCGTATCCACGGGTGTCCAGGGAGCGGGTTGGTAGTTGAGCAGCTTGAATAGTAGTGGCAATGTGCCCTGCTGTTCGTTTTGTGCAATAACAGCATTTACGCCCTGGGTGTAGGCGATGATGACCTGTCTGGCCGGATCAGTGGCAGGCGTCTGTTGCCATTCTAACTGAGCCGAACGCAGCAGTCCAAGCTGCAGTTCAAATTGATCTGAAGAGAGCGCCGAGGCTCCAGTGACTTCCGATAGTAACCCTTCTCCCTGTCTACGCATAAGATCCATCTGAAAAAGACGATTCTTTGCATGTAGATAGCCAATGCTCATAAAGAGGTCATGGGTGGTTTGTGCCTGAATGTGAGCTGTTCCGTTTGACTCGTAGCGTATCTGTACCTCTTTATCCAGTCCTGCTAAAGGCAGAATTTGATTGTCTGGCAATCTGGCATCTTGTGCTGTCGTCCAAATACCAGTACCTGGATTAAATGTTGATCCTAATGGGGGGAGTGCCCCTGATCCACGAATGCTGATGAAAAGAACTCCACCCAATGCCAGAAGAGACAGGACCAGATTCAAAATTTTCTTCTGGTTATGATATATAAATTGCATGGTGAACCTCTTGCCTTCTGCTGAAGCAGAGCTGGCACATCCTAATTTTCATAATCATACCCGGGTCATATCAACGGCGACGATGCGTAACTCGCTGGTAAAGTGCTGGCCGGTTTGATCGCATAACCAGGTTTCCTCATGACGAGGTAGCATTTCACTCAAGGTGATGGTAACGTTATCCTGGCTATGTTGCTGCAAGCGGCGAATGGCTTTTGAGAAGATGTCGATAAACGTGCAGCTATCAAAATCGATATAAAAAGGCTTGGTTTCGTTGGGAAATTTGACGAAAACCCAGCGCGGTAGCTGGTGTTGTCTGGCCCAACGACGGGCAGCGAGAAAGCGTGCTTGCTCATCGTTCTCCTGTGCGAATGTCATGCCAGATAGAGGGAGACGCCATGTTTCCCGGCACACCACAATGCGATCAATTGAGACGCGTGGGGTATGCGTGGTGGGATGCAGCAGGCTAAATCCATTGATGATCAACAGGGAGAGAGCATCAGCGAAGACCTCCATAATATCGAACTGGTGTTGTCCGTCCCTGGTACGTACTACAAGCCCTTTATCAGTGTCTTCAATAACCAGCGTGCCGATCGGTAGGGTACGGCTTCCCTGGGTATCGATAGGATCATTAGAGAATACCAGGCGCCAGTCTTGTGGCGAAGAAAGGCCCGGGATGGTACGCGCGGTAAGACCTTGCCAGTGTTTGGGAATGACCGGGATGATGCGCGCGTCACGTTCGGATTCATGGCGTGCCTGTTTGAGCTCATCCAGTGCCGGGTGCTGATTGAGAAAGAGGGTACAATCAATAGTATTGCGTGCCACGTGCATCTCACCCAGGACGAATTGATAATTCCCGCGCTGAATATCCTCAACACTACGGGCAGCGATCATGATATCTGGGCTGTGGAAGCGAGCCGATTTCCAGCCAGCATGGGGAGCCTGAAATTGTTCCTGGACGGGCGCGCTTAATTCAGTACTGCTGTAGCTGACCTGGTGGACATCTGGATCGATTTTCAGGATTGATTGCCAGCGTTTGCGCAGAAGCTGCTTGAGCTCTTCCAGGGTGTTTTGTTTGCGGTCTTCAAACAAGAATTGAGAGGCACTCACCCAGAATTGATAAGCCTCCACCACTGGCGAACCTGTATTAGTGACCAGGCTGTTGTAGATCTGCTGAAAGATGAGGCGATAGCGCAAGGAGGTCTCATAGGTCAGCCAGCGGGCGCTTTTGAGCAGTAAGAGCAGACCGGGTTCCAGTTCTTTAAGAATGTCCCGACCCAGAGTTATATTGATGTCACGCTGGCAATCTTCGTAGACCAGCGTTCGTCCTGCGTATGTTTGCCCTGCCAGGCGTGTTGGCGCTTTGTCTGTCAGACGTGTAAATGTTTCATCCAGGTGAGCAAGCGCCTGATCTAATTGTGTCGCGTTGCCCGCCGCCGTAGCGATTTGCTGGCGAGCCTGTTCAAGTTCCTCTATCGCGTCCTCTAACGGTTGGCGGAGTTGTTTATCTGGGATGTGTGCGATACGCTGTTTGAGCAATTGTTCGGGATGGGTACTATTTGGAACTTCGAAGGTCCATGCTATGAAACCTTTGTTGCGCAAATACTCCAGTACGCTATATATTTCTTTTTCCGTACGAAATCGCTTGCCAGGTTGTGTAAGCAGAAATGTTGCAATCTCCTGGGCTGTGCGTACACCATCGCAGGCCAGGAGTACCAGCGCTTGAATTGGCAGGATATGGGTGGTGCGTCCATAACCCTGATAGAGCCTGGTGCCCTCTATATCCGTGGTTGCGATACGGCGTGGAATGAACCAGCGTTTCAACTCTTTATTAGATGCGAACGCTTCTGCCAGGCTATCGATACCCCAGCTTTCAAAATAGACCTGGCGCCGGGCTAACAATGCTGGACCTGCTTTGAACGCTATACTTTTGGTCGAGGGATCCATTTGCGACCATCCAACCGGGCCGAAGAAGCCGATGCTATCGTTTTTGACGCAGTATCGCTGCAGGTAGTTAGCGAGCAGCTGTTCATGTTGTCGCTGCTTGGCGTTAGGTGGACCTTTGAGCTGTTCTTTGGTGATCTGTGCAATTCCTTTTTTAACTGCATCGCGGTTTTGCCAGGTGATAGCTTCGCGCACTGCTTCTATCCCGGCTATCTCACCAATTGCCTGGTGTTCAAGGATATGGGTTGCATTGTACGTACTTTGAAATGCATCTCGCGCTTTCTTGAGTTGGTCCAGCATGGTGAGGTATTGTTCAATGATTGCTTGAGATGCGGATTGAAACCCAATGGGTCCCGGCGTCTTTCCTTTTACTAATTTCCAATACGTTCTCTGCAAGACCTGACGTTGCTCAGGTTCAACTTGAGCTTGTTCTGTATTAACGATTTCGATGGCCTGTCTGCGTAGTTGGTCGACCCGGTTTTCTACGGTTAATAATTGATCGGCACTGGCCGCGATGGCCGGTGACGTGACGCGCAGGATAAGTTCTGCGGGAAAGCCAGCGCCTCGCACGGCCGCCCATTTCCAGATCGACCATGAGGGCTGCGAAAAAGGAATCAAGAGCGGTGAGTCAGATGGAAGGCTGGCTGCTGGTGGAGTGATGGCGTCAAGACCCACCGATGTTCCCAATGTGTTACTTTGTGTGTCAAGCACAATGACCTCCTTCTTGTCTAGCGCCTGATCTGGTGTCCCACCAGCGAGTGCTTCATATCTTCTGGAGTCTCTGCGTTGTTGCTGTAATATGAGCGCCTGATTTTTCCCAAACTAGTTTTGGCGAACTCATCGACCACCTGGATATGGCTGGGCACCTTGTAGGTAGCTAATCTTTGTCTACAAAAGGCCGCAATTTCATCGGTAGTGGCGGGTTCGCGGAGCACCAGCACCGCCTGAACGTATTCGCCAGCGCTGCCCGCGTTCTGTCCAAATACAATGGCCTCGCGCACTTTAGGATGTGCTTGCAGTACACCTTCTACTTCAGTGGGATTCACCTTTTTGCCCCCGACATTGATAAAAGTGTCCTTGCGTCCCACGAGGTATAAAAAACCTTGCTCATCGACGTAGGCGATATCACCCGTGATATACCAGTTGTCCGAGAAAACATTCCAGGTTGCTTCGGGATGTTGGTAATAGCCGGAGAACATAGCTGGTGTCTGAACTAAAAGCATCCCACGGGTGTTGGCAGGTTGATCTATGCCATCTTCATCCACAATGCGAATACAATTCCCTTGCAGTGGTCGTCCCAGGGCCTGGAGTGGCCAGTTGTGCGCGCTATTCCACCTGGATGCGATAATGCCAACTTCCGTACAACCATAGACTGAGTAAATAGGTTTGCCAAAGCGAGCCTGGAACTTCTCTATCGTTTCGGTAGATAGTGCTGAGCCAGACGAAAGGCAGTAGCGCAATGTTTTCAGATCTGGCGTTTCGCGCAACGCGCAGCGTGCGACAAGGTCATAAATCATCGGGGTCGCAAACAGCAGACTGACCTGTTGTTGTGCAATCGTGTTGACGATCTGGCTGGGTACAAAGCGTTTGTTGAGGATGACGCGTGCCCCGCTCAGCAAAGCCGTGACAAATCCACCAATCATACCAAAGGAATGATAAAGCGGGATAGGTATAAATAGAGTATCCGTGGAAGTAATTTGATATGTTTGCTGATAGAGCGCTCCTCCATTTACCAGGTTGCCTTGTGAATGGAGCGCGGCCTTTGGCGCTCCAGTTGAGCCCGAGGTGAAATGATAGAGGAATGTGCTCCGGGCATCTGAAGTAGGCCCGAGTTCTTCGGTTTCAGAAAACTGTGTTTTATCATTCGCGAGTATGCTTGCGATATCAATAAACTGCCGGGATGCGGCTATCTGTTCTATGTGGTTCAAGTTATTGCGTTCTCCCATCAGAGCCACGAAGGGAATCTGTTGTTTGATGGTTTGCAACTCGCTAGGTGGAATATTCGGATCAAGTGGAATCGTGCCAATGCCTGACCAGGCCAGCGCCAGAAAGCCGATGATCGAAGCGGGCGTATTTTGGAGCAGCAAGGCCACGATGTCATGTGATGTCAGTCCGTAGCTCTGGAGGCGTTGAGCGACACGCTTCACGCGCATAGACAATTGCTCATATGTCAGGCGTTCTTCGTTTAACTCTATGGCAATGCCCTGTGGATTACGTTTCCTGGTCTGCTCCAATACTTCGCCTAGTGTTTGCATAAGGAATCTCCCTGCTTGCTATCTGCATAATGAAGGTAATTGCTCACTACTGATAGATGATGGTTTTAAGGTATAAGCACAACTTTGGTAGCTTTGCGTTGATCGAAAAGTTGATAGCCTTGAGCGGCCTCTTGTAGCGGGATGCGATGTGAGATGATGCTCACGGGATCAATCCGCCCAGTTTCTAGTAGTGGCATCAACTGGTTGCGGGTGCGAATGGGATCACCAACCACGAAGCGCAACGTGATCTCTTTCGCAAAGGCCTGGATAGAAGGAAACGGCATCGCGTGAGAGCTATGAGCTCCTACAATGGAGACTGTACCTTTTGGCCGCACTACCGCAAGCGCCGTTGTCAGGGCTTTATCGCTGCCGACGGCTTCCAATACGCTATCAGCACCACGACCCTGGGTGTATTCGCGTACTCGTTCCTCTACATGTTCATCTGGTACCACTGGTAGGGCGCCATGTTTTTCGGCCTGCGCCCGGCGTTGTGGATCAGGATCCAGCGCCAGTACGCGTCCCGCACCCATCAAATAGGCTGACATAATAGCAAAGAGTCCCACTGGACCACAGCCGATGACCGCCACTGTATCTCCGGGTGCGATATGTGCCTCCGCCGCACAGCTGAAGCCAGTTGTCAAAATATCTCCAACGAATAGAGCCTGTTCATCTTGTAATGTCGGGGGAATCGGCGAGAGCACAATATCCGCGTATGGAATGCGAACATATTCGGCTTGTCCACCGGGAACATAGGGGCCCACAACCGTCCCATAGCCAAACAGCGAGACGTTTTGACACTGGTAGTGCCAACCACGGTGACAGTACCAGCATTGGCCGCAGGCAATAACGTCAGAGGCTACAACCCGGTCACCACGCTTAAATTGGTGTACCTGGCTACCAACTTCTTCAACGATGCCGGTAAACTCATGTCCCATCACTGATTGGGGCTGGAAATTAGCAATTTCACCACGATATGGATGCAAATCAGTACCACAGATGGCGGTGCGCGTGACGCGAATAACCGCATCGGCTGGTTGGCTTCTATCTGGCAGCGGAAGATTTTCCGCTACACGGACATCATATGGTCCATGCCAAACAACTCCACGCATAGAGAACTCCTTTCTCTTGATTATTGGGATTGAACATTCCTAAAGTTGTGCTGGTAACAGACGAAGCGCTGTTTTTCCCATGATGTTGGTCCATTCTTCATCTGTTAAAGGTTGACCTTGTGGAAACAGCTCTGTGTCGTTGCGTAAACGTTCCATACGCTCTTTAAATACTCCTAACGGGCCCCATGGTTGGTCTGTGCCCCATAGAATGCGCTGTAGCACCCCGCGTTGGCGGGCTGTCTCCAGTGTTTTTGCCACCGTGTTAATTGATTGATACCAGCCAAAAATCGAAAGATCCGCATAGAGATTGGGGTGTTTGACCATTAAATCTATACATTGCGTTACCCAGGGAGTGCCCATATGGGCCATGATGAAATTGAGTCTGGGAAAGTCCTGTGCCGCTTTGGCCATGAGTGTAGGTGAAAAGTATTGTTTGGCTGCATCTTTGGCCGGTGTTGTCCCCACATGGACCAGAACGGGTATGCCAGCCTCCTGCGCGGCGCTAAATGCACCATACCAGCAAGGATCTGCCGGTGAGAGTCGCAGGTATGCCGGGGCGATTTTTAAGCCGCGCAGGTGTAATTCATGAACAAAGTAGTGAACTGTCTCAGCTGCATCGGGATGCATACCATCCACAGATCCAAAGCCGATGAAGCGGTCCGGATATCGACGACAGATCTCGGCTACGTATTCATTGGGTACTTTGGCTCCCAGTGTGCGTTGAGCATCAAAGGCGAGCAGGAAGGCTTGATCGATGTGCGCGGCATCCATTTCCGCCAACAACTGTGGAATCGAGGTCGTAATAGCCTCAGGAGGCTTGTGGATAGACGCCATCATGCCAGTGGCAAAGCTTTCAGGAAAATGTTTGAGGTATTCACCGGCATGGCAATGTGAATCAATGATCATTTCTATGTCTCCTATATAGTCATGGCTTGATGTGTAAGTGCTACATTGGTGGAAGGTGTTTGTGACCAATGGATAATGTGCACCGCCTTTGGATCAAGTGTGAACTGTGTTTGGGTTGATTTTGCTTGCGCATCAACATGGATTGTAAGTGTGACCTGGACCTGTGTAGCGGCATGATTTATGAGAAAGGCATACCGTTGTTGGTCACCTTGCAGCAGTATGAGCTCTACATCGGGATGATCAATCTGTACATCATCCCGTACACCAGCACGTTGGAGTAATTCAGCGTAAAGGGTATGCCAGGGTTGGGCTTGTAGGCGCATTGGTGTGTCCAACTGCCGTTCAAATGGGGCATTTAAATAATAGGCGCGGCCCCGGCCATAGGTCTGGCAAGTTAAGGCTGGTGTGTTATTGGGAAACGTGGCGAGGACGGTCGCGGTCGTCGCTTTAATGATTGGAATTTGCGGATAGGCTGCGTTTTTGTCTGACCAATCGAGTGTGTAGTCCTGTCCTAGCCAGTTAAAGTGAGACATATCCGACGCCTGCAGTGTAAAGTCGTGTAGCTGGATACCGAAGAGTTCTTCACCGCCAAACCCATGCAGGTAATCGCCGCACGAATAATACAATGTTCCTCCCTGTTGGACGTAAGCTGCCAGTTGCTTATGCTCTGCCAGGGTCATATGCTCGACTGATGGACAAAAAATGATGCTGTAGCGTTCAAGTGGGCCATGCACAAATTCGAATTGTGTATGTGTTCGTTTGAGCAATAAGAAACTATAAAATGCCGCACTGGCTGAGGAGGTACGTGGCTGGATATAATTGGGACCACTCTCTTCTTCTCTGTGTGGCAGATAGATGCCAACACTGGGAGCCGGGAGAGTCAGGGTTGACCACTGCGTAGTCGCCAGGCGCGCGAATTCCTCAAAAGTAGGTAACATCGGTTTGGGCGTACCATCTGTGTTAAGCAGGCCCACAAAGCGTTCATTGGGATGTTTATTAAATGGTTTATTGGTGGACAGGAAGTCCTGCCAGCACCATACAATGATCCCTCGTGCCCCATTTGCCAGGCAGCTATGGGTAGTGGCGCGCAGAAAGTGGGTGGCGACTTCGTCATCGGTCCCATAACTACCTAGTTCGTCAATCAATATTGGACCATGTTGGCGTGCCATCTGGATTAAGAAGGGGACAAATAGGGTCGCCTTGTAGCTCATTACTGATTCAATAGCAAATGGTGTCCAGAGTGGGAAACCATGGATAGCCAGCCGATCCAGGGCCTGGCTATTCTCGGGACGGAACTCATGCATGCCAAATATGCTAGATGCCTCATTTCCCTGTACGATTTGAGCGGATGGTTGGATCTGGCGAATGGCTGTGGCTAGTGTTTGCTGCCACGTTTTGACCTCATCGCGTGAGAGCTGTTGGGCGCTATGAAAGTCAACGTGAATGATTTCATCACCCAGATCGTATGCCAGAATATTGTCAGCGTCGCGTAGCGCGGACGCAATACGTTGCACGTAATCAACTTCAAATTGCACCATGGTAGGATCTGTCCAGAGGTCGCGCCCCTGCCTCCAGGGCAGATCAAAGAGCTGGCCGTTCATCCAGATGGTTAAAAGGGATGGGACGCACCATAAACCACATCTGCGTGCCATCTGCACAAATTCTTGCAGCCGCTGTATCACACGTTCATCGTAGCAACCGGCCACCGGTTCAAAATCAGCCCAGAAAAGAAAAAAGCGAACTGTATTAAAGCCTCTGCGGGCCATCTCTTGTAGATCGTGTTCAATGTCTCCGGGTATCCATTGCTGCCAGTACTGACAACCCGTTGCCGAGGGATGATAGTTGAAGCCGACACTGAAGGCTGGGGGCTGCTGGCTCCAGAAACACTCCTTTTGCATAGTGCGTCACACTTCCTGTGATTTCAAGACGCTTTACATCAAGCTGTAAAAAGCATTTGGAAACGCCGCCTGGACGCGGCTAGCTCCGCTGCCACGGGCTCAGCCATTTAACTTGAGCAGCGGCGAGCAAACGGGTGCGCCTGTCAGGCAGCTGCGCTCATACGATTGAACGGCATGCTACTCGTAGCAGCATGCTGGTCTCCCTTGTATCAGTAAAGGGTTCCGGCATGCTGCCAAAGAGATGAGTTTAGAGCTTGATACATACCGCCTTTACTTCGGTATAGGTATCAAGCGCGCTATGGGCCATCTCGCGTCCATAGCCAGACTGTTTGTATCCACCAAATGGGAGAGCCGAGTCGAAAATGGAATAGCTGTTGATCCAGACCGTACCTGCGCGGAGACGATTAGCCAGGTGATGTGCTTTGCTAATATCCTGTGTCCAGATGCCGGCGGCCAGGCCATAATGGGTATTGTTCGCGATGGGTGCGATTTCACTAGCATCCTTAAATGGTTGTGCAACTACAACCGGGCCGAATATCTCTTCTTGCACGACCTTCATATCAGCCGTCGTATCCACAAGGATTGTCGGCTCAACATAATAACCTGCACGGTTGACTCGTTGTCCGCCTGTCACAGCGCGCGCGCCCTGCTGAAAACCGGATTCGAGATAGCCGCAGACCCGGTGCAGCTGCTCATCAGAGATAAGTGGTCCCATGGTGGCTGATGGATCAATGCCAGGTCCCAGCTTGATCTCTTTAGAGATGGCGCTCACGCCTGCTATGACTTCGTCAAAGATGTCTTGTTCGATATACAGGCGTGATCCGGCGCAGCATACCTGCCCATGATTGGCGAAGATGGCATCGGCGGCTCCCCGAATCGCATCCTCAAGCCTGGCATCTTTAAAGATAATATTAGGGGATTTGCCACCCAGCTCCAGCGATATGCGTTTGATGTTGATTGCCGACGCTTTCAAAATCAGGCGACCGACTTCTGTTGAGCCGGTGAAGGATATTTTGTCGACATCCGGGTGCTCTGCGAGGGCGGCCCCTGCGGTCTCTCCATATCCAGGCACAATATTCACCACGCCAGCGGGTAATCCCGCTTCTTGCAGAATTTCACCGAAGCGCAACGCCGTCAATGGCGTCTGTTCCGCTGGCTTTAAAATAACCGTACAGCCGGCGGCCAGTGCTGGTGCGACGCGCATTGCCGCCATCATCAAGGGATAGTTCCAGGGGATAATTTGTCCTACGACTCCAACCGGTTCACGTAAGGTATAGGCGAAGTAGTGGGAGGAAGGCGCGTCCGCGGGTGAGAGTGGAATGGTTGTCCCCTCGATTTTTGTTGTCCAACCTGCCATATAGCGGAATATATCCACTGAAACGGGAATATCAATCAGGCGTACATTTGTGACCGCCTTGCCATTGTCCAGGGACTCGAGCAACGCCAGCTCTTCGGCGTGTTGCTCAATCAAGTCCGCTATTTTCCAGAGCAGGCGACCGCGTTCAGATGGTGTTAAGCGTGGCCACGCGCCATGTTCAAATGCCCGACGGGCCGCGATGGCGGCTTTCTCGATATCGGCTTTGTCTCCCTCGGAGACGGTGGTGAGGATCTGTTCGGTTGCTGGATCATAGGTTGGGAAAGTCTTTCCAGAGACGGCCTCTTCCCAGCGACCATCAATCAGTAGCTTTTTGGGGGTAGCGAGGAACGCATTCACACGTTCGGTTATTGTGATCGCTTCTGGTGTGCTGATCATATCCACTCCTTATCAGGTTATTGCATAGCACCGCGAGAATGTCTCTAATGCCGATAAACTAGCTGTGTGCATTTGCAGTGCCTGCCATACTATTGCGCAGACTTAATGGACGCATGTCAGTCCAGACTTCTTTGATGTATGCCAGGCATTCCGCCTTAGTGCCGCTTTTGCCGGCGTCTCTCCAGCCTGGTGGATTCTCTCTGGTCTCAGGCCATATAGAGAACTGCTCTTCATGATTGACTACGGCTTTATAGCGCATGGTATCTTCTGCTTCATCACTGTACATGCAATAGCTCCTTTCGATAGCTACATTTCGCTACGTACGTTTACTCGGCTCTATAGCTGCCGGCCAGAATGGTGAAATCGGTAGCGAAAGGAAATGTATCGTGAAGAGTATAAAGCGCATAGGTGGATACTGTCATCGGTAAAAGGTATAGTCGTGCATAGTAGCGTGAAACAGTGCTTAGGTAGGGATGGCCTCGAAGATCTGCTACCACCGACTGTGATTATGGTGTCGATGGTGGATAGTCAGACTGTATGCAAAGGGGGACCGGCTCATTATATTCCATTTTGATCGTACTTTCAGCCCGAAGAAGTACGTTTAGCAAAACCATACTTGTGCCCGATGACAGCTTATCGGGTCCAAACTATACTTCTTGCAGATGTGTTGTGAGCGGAACTGCGGATGTGTGCGGCAGAAATTGTTAGATGAGGTCTGGAAGAAGGAGTTATGAATAAGAGTAATTTCGTTCCACCAATCGAGCCAGCTAGCCTGGTTGAACTGTTGCGTTGGCGATCGCTCATGCACCCACAGACTGGTGGTTATACCTTTCTCACTGATGGGGGAGATGGTGAGCTTTCACTTTCCTATCGCGCGCTGGATCGGCGTGCCCGCGCCATCGCCGCGCGTTTGCAGAGCATGAACGCAGCTGGCGCACGTGTTTTGCTCCTTTTTCCTCCGGGTCTGGGTTACGTCGAAGCTTTCTTTGGTTGTCTGTATGCTGGTGCCATTGCTGTTCCAGCCTATCCACCACATCCCAGACGGCCCATGCCACGACTTCAGGCACTGGTGGCCGACTCGGAGGCGGCCTTTGTGCTGACGACTGAACAGATTTTGCAAGACATGCAGCAGCGTCTGACCCATTTACCCGATCTGGCAGCCTTGCAGTGGTTGGCAACTGATAGTATCGCGGATACGCTGGGTGGGTTCTGGCAGGATCCGCAGAGCGGCGCTGAAACACTGGCATTCCTACAATATACCTCCGGTTCGGTTGGCACCCCTAAAGGAGTGATGCTGACACACAGCAATCTGCTACATAACTGTGCCTTGATTTATCGATATTTTGAGAACTCTGCTACAAGTGTTGGTGTTTCCTGGCTCCCACCTTACCATGACATGGGCTTGATTGGAGGTATTTTGCAACCACTCTATGGTGGTTTTCCTGTTACATTAATGTCGCCAGCCTATTTTTTACAACAGCCTCTGCGCTGGTTAAAAGCCATTTCGAGCCAGCACGCTACCATCAGTGGTGGTCCTAATTTCGCCTATGACCTCTGTGCGCGCACAGTTACGGCTGAGCAAAAGGCTGAGCTGGATTTGAGTCACTGGGAAGTGGCTTTTAACGGTGCCGAACCGGTGCGTGTGGAGTCTATGGAGCGTTTTGCCGCTGCTTTTGCGGATTGTGGATTCCGCCGCGAAGCCTTTTTCCCCTGTTATGGACTGGCGGAGGCGACCCTCCTGGTCTCAGGGAGCAATAAAGACACTGTTCCCATCACCCAATCTTTTTATAGCAAGGCCCTCGAAAAGAATCAAGCGATCGCTGGTGTGGCTGGTGATGCCGAGACGCGCATCCTGGTTGGCTATCAAAAAGATTTATTTCCTCAACGTGTATTGATTGTTCATCCCCACTTAAAGAGTGCCAGCCGGGTGAAGTTGGTGAGGTGTGGGTAGCAGGACCAAGTGTCTCGCAAGGCTATTGGAATCGCCCCGCGGAAACGGCTCATACATTTCAAGCCCGACTGGCTGGTGCGATAGAAGGAGCATACTTACGCACCGGCGATTTAGGATTCGTCCATGATGGAGCTTTATTTGTAACCGGTCGCTTGAAGGATACCATTATTATTCGCGGTCATAATCATTATCCACAAGATATTGAATTGACTGCTGAACAGGCACACTTCGCCCTGCGAGCAGGTTGTGGAGCGGCCTTTTCCGTTGATGTCGATGGCAGTGAGCGCCTGGTGCTTGTATACGAGATTGAGCGCCAGCATCGTAATATCACCACTGAAGAGATCGCTACTGCGGTACGCCAGGCTGTGGCTGAACAGCATGCAATACAGGTTCACGCGATATCGTTGGTACGACCAGGCGCCATCCCCAAAACATCCAGTGGCAAGATACAGCGCCAGGCCTGCAAGGCTCAATTCTTAGTGGACTCATTGCCTTTGATGGGGAAGAGTACCTTCGGCAGCGATGAGGTCGAAACGCGGATCGCGCACATAGAGCGTGGCGAGCTTCTCTCTCTGGCTCCTGGCGATCGTCTCGTGCGCCTGCAGGCATATCTGCGCGCCCTGACTGCATCGGTACTGCAGATCAGTGAGACGCGGATTGATCTTCAGCAGCCCCTGAGCTCTTTAGGACTGGATTCATTGATGACTCTGGAATTGAAGCGTCTGCTAGAGGAGCACCTATCTCTGCAGATTCCAGTGAGCGATTTCTTTCAAAATGAGAGTATTGAGCAACTCAGTCACCAGCTTGTATTGTTGCTCGAAGCACCTGAGCCAGTGGCTCCTCTGGTAGATGACGAGCAGATAGCGGGAGATGAGACACCATTCAAACTTACTCCCGGGCAGGAGGCGCTGTGGTTTTTACATCAACTGCAGCCCGGGGGGAGTAGTTCCTATCACATTTCTCATGCAGCTACCCTGCGCGGTGCCCTGGATCTGGCGGCCCTGCGGCGTGCTTTTCAGGTTCTGGTTGAGCGTCATCCCGCCTTGCGTACCACGTTGTTCTCCCGCGATGGGGTTGGCTTCCAGATTGTGCATCAGCAAGGAGAACCAGGCTGGCAGCTTGAAGATGGATCTGGCTGGGATGTTGAGCGCTTAAATGACTGGCTGGAACATTGCGCTCAATGTCCATTTGATCTGGAGCGTGGTCCATTGTTGCGCGTTTATGTGTGCAAGCGTTCCGCGCGAGAGCATATATTGCTGCTGGTTATCCACCATATCATTGCAGATCTCTGGTCGCTAACCATCTTCATGCGCGAGCTAAGCCTGTTATATGCTCTGGCAAAGAAGGATATTTCTCTGGCACCTTCTGTATTGCCTCTGCCACGCTGGCACTATCGTGATTATGCACGTTGGCAATCTGCTATGCTAGCTAGTGAGCAAGGAGAGAGCCTGTGGCACTTTTGGCGACAAAAATTGGAGGGTGAGCTATCGGTCCTGGATCTTCCACTTGATCACGTGCGTCCCGCTGTGCAGACATATCGAGGAGCGACATACTTTTTTACCCTGGATGCACGATTAAGCTGGCGTTTGAATGCCCTGGCAAAGGCACGTGGCGTGACCATGTACACACTGTTGTTATCTGCTTTTCAGGTGCTTTTGCATCGCTATACAGGGCAACACGACATTCTGGTGGGTTCTCCTACGGCTGGCCGGGGAGGACGCGCGGAGTTGGAAGATATCATTGGCTACTTTGTGCAGCCAATCGTACAAAGAGCCCTTATTGATGGGCATGAAGCCTTTGGTTCTTTTCTGCAGCGCAATCGCCAGCAAGTTTTGGAGTCTCTGGCTCGCCAGGATTATCCTTTCCCCTGGCTGGTTGATCGGCTGGCTCCTCAGCGCGATCCCGGCCACTCACCCATCTTTCAGGCGATGTTTGCTTTTCAGCAGACACACCAATTGAAGGAGCTCTCCTCATTTGTCCTGGGTGAGTCAAGCGCCCATCTAGATCTGGACGGGGTGGATGCGAGCCCCTTGCCTCTTCGGCAGCGGCATGCAAAGTTTGATCTGACGCTTGAAATGGTTGAGAGCGAGCACACATTACCCGGGTGTTTCGAATATAACCGTGATTTGTTTGAAGAGGCTACGATTGAGCGATTAGCGCAGGGCTGGCAACGTCTATTGGCCGTTATTGCGGCTGTGCCTGATTGTGTCATCAGTGAGCTTCCCGTGATGAGTACAGCGGCAGAAGCGATGTTGAAGGAGGTACAGGCCGGCGTCATCCAGCCCATCGAGCAAGCACAGTGCTTGCATCAACTTTTTGAACAGCAGGTTGAGTATACGCCGGATGCTCCGGCCGCGTGTGATGATCATGATACATTGACCTATCGCCAACTGAACGAGCAGGCAAATGAATTGGCTGTGCGCTTGCAAAGCATGGGAGTCGGACCTGAAACGCTGGTAGGCATCTGCTTACAGCGTACTCCACGCTTACTCGTCACGCTACTGGCGGTTTTAAAGGCCGGGGGGCCTATGTTCCGCTTGATCCTACATATCCACGTGAGCGCCTGGAGCTCATTCTTGATTGTGCTCGGGTGTCAATACTATTAACGCAGCAGCAATTCCTCCCTCTGTTTTCAGCGACGACCGCTCGCTGTATAGTAATTGACGAGGAGGTAGTATCTGATTCAAAGGTGAAGCTTCCTCGCTCTAATCGCGTGCAGGCGCACAATCTCGCCTATGTTATCTATACCTCAGGCTCAACGGGGCAACCGAAAGGTGTGGCCATCACCCATCACAGCGTGGTTACCTTACTGGCCTGGGCGCGGAAAGTTTACGCACGACATGATGTGACAGCGGTACTGGCCTCTACATCCATCTGTTTTGACTTATCTGTTTACGAGCTATTTTTTCCATTGACCTGGGGTGGAAAAGTGGTGCTGGTTGAGAATGCATTGCGTTTGCTTAGCGAGCCGCAACCTGCTGGTCTTACCTTGATTAACACGGTGCCATCGGCACTGGCTGAGCTGTTGCGTCGTGACTGTATTCCCGATACAGTGCGCGTGATTAATGTGGCCGGTGAGGTTCTGCCGCGTGAGCTAGTAGAGCAAGCCTATCAACAAAGCCAGATCACACGACTTTTCAACTTGTATGGACCGTCTGAAGACACAACCTATTCGACCTATGCGCTGATTGGTGCTGCATCCGTAGAGGCTCCTTCGATTGGTCGTCCTATTGCCAATACCCAGGCCTATATTCTGGATGAGTATCTAAATCCCGCCCCTTATGGAGCACGCGGAGAGATTTATCTGGGAGGAGATGGGTTGGCCCGTGGCTATCTCCATCGAGCCGACTTAACCGCTGAGCATTTTATTCCGGATCATTTGAGTCAGCGTATGGGGGCGAGATTATATAAGACTGGCGATATCGCTCGCTACAGGGCTAATGGAGAGATCGAATTTCTTGGGCGCAGCGATAGCCAGATCAAGCTGCATGGATATCGTATTGAAACTGGTGAAATCGCTACTACCCTCACGATGCATCCGTTGGTGAGCAAAGCCGTGGTGCTGGTTAATGAAGAACGCAGCGGTGAGAAACGACTGATCGCCTATCTCGAATCTGGGAACGCTTTGACGGCTGATGAATTACGCCGCTTTGTTGGTGAGCGCCTGCCAGCTTACATGGTGCCGGCTGCATTTGTGGTTCTGCTGGCGTTTCCACTTTCTCCTAATGGCAAAATTGATCGTAGTGCTCTGCCCAGGCCAGAGTTTGGCGCTCCAGTAGCTGATGTGATCGCTCCGCGTAGCGCAACAGAAACCGCCCTGGCGCGTATCTGGTCGGAGGTACTAGGTATTGAGCAACAGCACATTGGAGTGCAGCAGGATTTCTTTACGCTGGGTGGACACTCATTGCTGGCGGTGCAGGTGCAGGCGCGCATTCAGCATGTGTTGCAGTGTACCGTTACCCTGCAGATGCTGTTCGAGCTGCCAACTATTGCCCGGCTGGCCAGTTGGATTGATCAGACCGAGCAGCCACTCATAAGCCCGTTTCCTGAGCTACGACCGAGATCTGCAACCTCCAGGCAGCCCTTGCCACTTTCCTTTTCACAGCAGCGCCTCTGGCTACTGGATCAGTTACAACCCGGAAATACGGCCTACAATATGCCAGGTATAGTGCGCCTTGCTGGTAATTTGAAACGCACCGCCCTGGAGCAGAGCATAAACGCGGTGCTTGCGCGCCATGAAAGTTTACGTACCACCTTCAAAGTGGTTGATGGGTTACCTGTGCAGGTTATTCTGTCGCAGTTGGCAATAACGATCCCTGTCAGAGATCTCCGCCAGTATTCAATGCAGCAGAGGGAAGAGCTGGTGCGGCAACATGCGTACGAAGCGGCACATTATGTTTTTGACCTGGCGCATGGTCCATTGATCTACGCTGAAATGCTCCAGCTGCAGGATGAGGAACATATTTTGCTGCTGACCATGCATCATAGTATCGCCGATGGTTGGTCGCTAAGCATTCTGGTAAAAGAGGTTTCCACCTACTATAGTGCTTACGTTGAAGGTAAATCAGCGGTCCTACCAGATCTTCGCGTGCAATATGCGGATTATGCCATCTGGCAAAGATCCTGGTTGCAAGGGGAAGCCCTGGAGCAACAGCGAACCTACTGGAAGCAGCAATTAGGCGGTCAACTGTCCCGATTAGAACTGCCCCAGGATGGGCAGCATGAAGACGCGCAGAATTTTCAAGGTGGTCTGCAGGCATTGCAGTTGACTGGCGAGCTTACGGAAGCACTCAAGCGACTGAGCCAGCATGAGGGCGCGACGTTGTATATGACTATGCTGGCAGCCTTCCAATTGCTGTTATATCGTCTCACGGATCAGACAGATATTATTGTGGGTTCTCCGGTTTCAGGAAGAAATGTTCCCGAACTTGAAGCACTGATCGGCTGCTTTGTGAACACGCTGGTATTGAGGACAGATCTATCTGGCAATCCAGATTTTTATCAACTCCTCCAACGTGTGCGCCGGATCGTCCTGGAAGCTCAGGATCACCAGGATCTTCCCTTTGAGAAAATATTGGAAGACTTGCAGCCAGGACGCTACCTGGGCCACAGTCCTTTGTTTGATGTGATGTTAAATTTCAATAACACTCCCACCGTTGCCTTGAAGCTGGCCGATCTGGATCTGCAGCTATTGAATGTGCTGGAGCCTGAATCTAAATTTGCACTCACCCTTTATGTTGAGGAAAGGGCTGCCGGGTTATACCTGCAACTTGTCTATCAGCGTAACCTGTTCTCAGATGCGCGCATCATGAGCATGCTTGATCAATTTCAGCAGATATTGTTGCAGCTTGTCAGAACTCCTGATCGCTGCATTGATGAATATTCATTGTTGACACCAGCGGCACAGAATATTCTTCCTGATCCAGCCTGTGTCCTGAATGATGAGCACTACAGATTAGTGCCGCAACTGTTCGAGCAGCAGGTTACTAATCATCCAGATCAGCCCGCCCTTAACTGGAATGGCCGGGAATGTAGCTATCGCCAATTATGGCAGAGTGCCAATAGCGTTGGGAATGCCTTATTAGGGCAGGGTCTAAAACGCGGCGAGGTCGTTGCGATCGCTGGTCACATCAGTCCGGGTGTGATCGCCAGCATATTGGGTGTCTTGCAGTGTGGTGGTGTTTTACTTTTGATTGATCCCCATGTGCCTGAACAACGGCAACATCGTCTGTATGAGGAGGCGCGCGTCAGCTATCGGATTGTCGTTGCCGAATCAGCCAAAGGCGTTTTGCCAGGAGAGTCGCTGCCGACTTTGTGCGTTGCACCTGCTGATGGGCTGCCAATGCATGTCGCGGCAATGAAGACTCCGCTCCTGGTTGATCAGCCTGCCCCTGATGAGGCTGCCTATATCTTTTTTACTTCGGGCACAACAGGTATTCCCAAGGGGATTTTAGGGACTCACAAAGGGCTGGCTCATTTCCTGACGTGGCAGCGCGAAACGTTTTCAATCGATCAAAAAGATCGCGCAGCACAACTGACCCGGCTCTCATTTGATGTGGTTTTGCGCGATATTCTGACGCCCCTGGTGAGCGGGGCTACCCTCTGTATTCCTGAAGAGAACGATATTTTGCAGCCTGAAAAGATCATATCCTGGCTCAATCGTGAGCGAATTACGCTCTTGCATACCGTTCCAACGCTGGCTCAGACCTGGTTGAACGCACTGCCGCAGGCTACTCCCCTATCCTATCTGCGCCTGGCCTTTATTGCCGGGGAGCCGTTGAAGGGAACACTGATTCGGCGCTGGCGTCAGACCTTCGGGGACGCCGGCCAACTCATCAATCTGTATGGGCCTACTGAAACCACATTGGCGAAGTGTTATTATCCTGTACCGGCGATGGTCAGACCTGGCGTGCAGCCTGTAGGTCAGGCTTTACCAGCCACGCAGGCAATTGTACTGCGTGCCCGAGATCAGCGTTGTGGTGTCGGTGAAGCGGGTGAGATTGTAATAAGAACCCCCTACCGCACGTTGGGATATATCAATGCTGCATCTGCAGGGTCCGAGCGTTTCCGCCCCAATCCGTTCCGCCAGGATGAGCAGGATCTGCTCTACTATACGGGAGATCGCGGGCGCTATCTCCCAGATGGCACGCTGGAGATTCTGGGGCGCATCGATGACCAGGTTAAGATGCGGGGTATTCGTATTGAACTATCTGAAATCGAAAGTATCCTGCTGGAGCATCCAGCGGTGCATGGGGCAGTTGTAGCGCAGGCTGAGGATGCCGAAAGCGGCGAAAAACAATTGCTGGCTTATGTGATGCTTGATGAGAAACAGGGACTTTCTATAGCTGGCTTGCGCTCCTTCGCCAGGGAACGCTTACCAGCGTATATGGTACCCGCAGCCTTTATGGTATTGCACACATTTCCCGTTACCACTAACGGCAAGATTGATCGGCGTCATTTACCTCCCTTTACAGCCTCAAACGTACAGGATGAGGTTGAAGAGATTGTTGCACCACGCACCGCGACAGAGCAGGATGTGGCATCCATCTGGTCAGAGATTTTGCGCACAGAGCAGATTGGGGTGACTCAGAACTTTTTTGACCTGGGAGGACATTCGCTACTGGCTGCTCAGGTTATCTCACGAGTTGGCACCGCCTTTGGCGTAGAGTTGCGTTTGCAGGATTTATTCTTGCAGCCAACCATCGAGGGTATGGCCAGGCACCTGGAAGAGGCGCTCGTCATGAATGCTGCGGACGAAGATCTGGACGCGCTGCTGGCTCTCTTAGAGCAGGAGGATGAACAGGTTGGCTCGCTGGTAAGTGAAAGCGCCCCTTCTGCATAAAAAGGGTTTCTATTCATAGTAAAGATCGACAGAGCTACATATGAAAGGCGTTTGGGCTCTCATCATAAAGAACGGCTGTCCGGTAGTACATATATGATGCTTGATGTGAACACAACTGGATCGAAGTTGAGGGCTGCATTTATTAAGAAAGAGTTTGAACTATGACAGTAGATAGACGCGAAAAAATCAAAAATCTTTCACCTGAAAAGCATGCACAACTGCTTGAGTTGTTGCGTGAGAAGGGGGCACATACTCGAACAGAAAGCATTCCACTGCTCTCTCGCGATGAGGTTTTGCCTCTGTCATTTGCCCAGGAGCGCATGTGGTTTTTAGATCAAATGGAACCCGGGAATGCTTTCTACAATATTTCCATCGCCATACGTTTGCGTGGTGCGCTGCAACCTGATGTATTAGAGCGTTGTTTTAATACAATCATTGAGCGGCATGAGAGTTTACGTACTACTTTTGCGCGCGAAAACGGCCAGGTCAAACAGGTCATCACCCCACAGTTGGTTGTTTCCATTCCGGTACAAGACGTAAGTGGTGAGCCTGCCGATAGGCGTGAGGACCTGGTTCAACAGCAGGCTAGGCGCCTTGCTCAGCATTCCTTCGATCTTGTCTATGGTCCGCTGGTGCAGGCGCAGTTCTTTCGTTTACAGCCGGATGAGCATGTGCTGGTGCTGATTTTACATCATAGTATCGCGGATGGTTGGTCAATGGGCGTCCTGGTCCAGGAGTTATCCGAGCTCTACGATGCGACCATACAGGGCAAGCCAGTCCACCTTCCAGCTTTGCCCCTGCAATATGCCGATTATGCCGCCTGGCAGCGTGAGCGTTTGCAAGAAAAGAAATTAGAGCGGCATCTCGCGTATTGGAAAGAGCAGTTGGAGTCAGCGCCCGCGCTGCTCGAACTCCCTACCGATCACCCGCGCCCACCCGTTCAGAGCTACCGTGGCGCTAAAGAAGCTGTAGCGTTATCGCTGGCACTCAGCCAGGCCATTAAGCGTATTGGTCAGCAAATGGGGATGACTCCCTACATGGTTTTGCTCGCAGGCTGGGCAACTTTGCTGGGACGTTTAAGCAACCAGGATGATCTGGTGATTGGTTCGCCGATCGCTGGACGCCAGCGTAAAGAACTTGAAGGATTGATCGGCTTCTTTATTAATACGCTGCCTTTGAGGATTGACCTTTCCGGATACCCGACTTTCAGACAGGTGCTGGAGCGTATACGCACCATGACACTGGCCGCTTACGAGCATCAGGAATTACCCTTTGACAAAATTGTGGAGGAACTGGCTCCCCAACGTGATCTCAGCCACCAACCACTGTTGAATATTGTCTTCATCCTGCAGAATATGCCTGTTACGATCTCAACCTCTGTCGGTTTGAGCATTGAGCCTGTTACCATTGATAACAATACGGCAAAATATGATGTATTGTTATCAATGAGCGAAACCTCCCAGGGACAATTTACCGGGTTCTTAGAATACTGTAGCGATTTATTTGAGCAGAAAACGGTGCAACGCTGGCTCCAGCAATGGCAGAATCTGTTAGCAGCACTGTTGCATGATATTGATCAGCCAATTGCTGCAGCACCACTCGTAAGTGAACAGGAACAATGGCTGTTGCAGCAGCGCAGTGTCACCCATCCAGAGGCGCTGCCAGCAGAATTGCGGTACCTGCTATCACAGCATGATCCATCCGAGCGCATAATCTACCAGGTATTAGATGATCAAGGTCATCTGTGCCCTCCTGGAGTGATCGGTGAGCTCCATCTCGTTAAACCAGAAGCATTATCAACGGGAGAACTGGTTCGCTATCGCGTTGATGCTACGCTGGAATATGTGTGTCATCGTAATGAGCTGGTCGCCAAAGATAGCTTTCGGCTTAATTTGCATGAGATAGAAACACAGCTAGTAGCTTTGCCGGAAGTGCGCGATAGCGCGATAGCGCTTATTCAAGATCCCGAAGCCAACTCACGCTCTCTATTGGTGGCCTATCTGGTACGGCAAGGCAGTGTAGAGCGTACGCAAGAGCAGTTGCGTACGCTCCTTAAAAAGCGGCTCCCAGGTTATAAAATACCCAGACATTTTATCTGGATCGAAGCTATTCCCCGCAGTGGCGATGGTAAAATTGAGCGCACAGCTTTACCCGATCCAACTCTGATATTTAATACTGGCCCGGCTACAATCGATGGTCCGCGTACCCCATTGGAAGAGACGTTAGTACGCATCTGGCAAGAGGTGTTGCAGGTTGAGCAGGTAGGCATCCATGACAACTTCTTCGAGCTGGGAGGGCACTCGCTGCTGGCGACGCAGGTGGTGGCCCGGCTGGGTGAGGCATTGGGGGAACAGGGAGGGTCGATCAGCGCGGAACTGGAAGGGGTACTGATCAGCGCTCTGTTTGAAGAGCCCACCATTGCAGCCCTGGCGGGCAGTATCGAAGAGAATGGGCAGCAGGACGTCGGGGAACAGGTCCCGGAGCTCCAGGCGGTGGACCATCAACAGGATCTCCCGCTCTCTTTTACGCAAGAACGAGTCTGGTTCCTCCATCAATTGGAGTCTAACAGTGCTTCATATAACATTTCAGCCGCGGTTCGATTGTTAGGTCCACTGCAGGTGCCCGCCCTGGAACAGAGCTTGAACGCCCTGATAGAGCGACATGAGAGTTTACGTACTACGTTTATCAGTCGCGATGGTCAGCCCAGGCAATGTATTGCTCCGTATCTAAAGTTATCCTTGCCCCTGTTGGACCTGAGCCAGGAAGACAAGAATCAGCGCGAACAGCTGGCGCGCCAATGGGCGTTAGCCGATGCACAGAAACCCTTTGATCTGCAACATGGTCCGCTGCTACGCAGACAATTAATCCGCTTAAATACTGATGAGCATGTGCTGGTCCTGACGATCCATCACATCGTTTCGGATGGCTGGTCGATGAGTGTGATGATGCGCGAGCTCTCCATACTTTATGCTGGCTATGCGCAGGGCGAGCCAGTGGAGCTGCCGGCGTTGCCGATCCAATATGCCGATTACGCGGTCTGGCAGCGCGCGTGGCTGCAGGGTGCGCTGCTTGAGCAGCAGATTGAGTACTGGCAAAGTATGTTGGTGGGAACGCCAGAGTTGTTGGAGTTGCCCACGGATCGGCCACGACCGCCGGTGCAAAGCCATCGTGGGGCCAAAGCGCCAGTACGACTCTCCCCGCAGCTCAGCCAGGCGATCAAGCGGGTGAGCCAGCAGCAAGGGGTTACCCCGTACATGGTCCTGCTGGCCAGCTGGTCGATCCTGCTGGGTCGGCTGAGTGGGCAGCAAGATCTGGTGATTGGCTCGCCGATCGCGGGTCGCAAGCGGGTCGAGCTGGAGGGGCTGATCGGCTTCTTCGTCAACACCCTGGCCCTGCGCATCGATCTCTCGGGGGAGCCCAGCTTCCGGCAGGTGCTCGAACGGCTGCGCGAGGTGGCCCTGGGAGCCTACGCCCACCAGGAACTGCCCTTTGAGAAACTGGTGGAAGAGCTGGCACCTGGTCGCGATTTGAGCTACCAACCCCTCTTCCAGACCATGTTCATTCTGCAGAACACGCCGCGCGCGCTGACCACCTTCTCGGATCTGCGCATGCAGCCGCTGGAGGTGGACAACCAGACCGCCAAGTTTGATCTGACCCTGGAGCTCTATGACCTGGAGCACACCTTTGAGGGCTCGCTGGAATACATGAGCGACCTGTTCGCTCCCGCCACCATCCAGCGCTGGCTGGCGCAGTGGCAGTGTCTGCTCACCGCCGCGCTGCAGGCGCCCGAGCATCCGATCGCCACCTTACCCCTGGAACCGGAGGCGCAGCTACGACAGCGCTGGGCCGACTGGAACGCCTGTGCCCATCCCCTGCCCGAGGCGCAGGACCTGGTGGCGCTGTTCAGGGCCCAGGTGCGTCAGCGGCCCGAGGGGGTGGCCCTGCTGAGCGAGGGCGCCACGCTGACATACCGCCAGCTCAACGCGCAGGCCAATCAGCTGGCGCACCGCTTGCTGGCGGCGGGACTGGAGCTGGAAGGGCGGGTCGGGGTGTATCTGCCGCGCACGCCGCAGCTGGTGGTGGCGCTCCTGGCCATTCTGAAAGCCGGGGGAGCCTACGTACCACTGGACCCGGGGCTGCCTGAGGAGCGTGTGCGCTGGATGGTGCGTGACGCGCAGGTGCAGTACGTGCTCAGCAGTAGCGCGCTGTGCCCCCAGCCGCTGGAGCCCACGGTCCCCTGGTGGTGGCTCGACCGCCTCGCGGAGGAGGAACTGCCGGAGCTCGATCCCGCACGTGCGATCGAGCCCCAGCAGCTGGCGTACCTGCTCTATACCTCTGGATCGACCGGGGAGCCCAAGGGGGTGATGGGCACCCATCAGGGGATCATCAATCGGCTGGCGTGGGCCTGGCGCGCCTATCCCTTCGCCGCCGGAGAGGTCTGCTGCCAGAAGACCTCGCTGAGCTTTGTGGATGCGGTGGCCGAGCTGTTCACGCCGCTGCTGGCAGGAGTGCCGACGGTGCTGGCGACCCAGCAGCACTGTCAGGACGCCGCCGAACTGTTGCGGCTGCTGGCACAGCACCGGGTGAGCCGGCTGGTGCTGGTGCCCAGTCTGCTGCGCACCCTGCTGGCCCTGGAGCCGAAGCTGGGGGAGCGGCTGCCGGCCCTGCGACTGTGGATGTGCAGCGGAGAAGCCCTGCCAGCCGAGCTGTGCGAGCGTTTCCAGGCGGAGTTGCCGGATCGCGTGTTGCTCAACATCTATGGCTCCTCGGAGGTGGCGGCCGACGCGACGGCCTGGCCGGTGCAGGCGGGTGAGTATGCTCCCGCGATCGGACGTCCGCTGGATCGTGTGCGGGTCTACGTGCTTGATCCAGCGGGTCAGCCGGTGCCGGTAGGGGTGAGCGGAGAGATCTATGTAGGGGGACCGGGCCTGGCGCGTGGCTATGCTGGGCAGGCGGGGCAGACGGCGGAGCGCTTTGTGCCCGATGAGATCAGCGGACAGGAGGGAGCACGGCTGTATCGCACAGGGGACCTGGGGCGCTATCGTGCCGATGGCGTGTTGGAGTACGTGGGGCGGGTAGACCAGCAGATCAAGCTGCGCGGGATCCGTATCGAGGTAGCAGAGATCGAGCGGTGGATGCAGCAGGCGCCGGGGGTGCAGCGGGCGGTCGTGGTCGTGCTGGAGCAGGCTTCGGGCGAGGCCTGGCTGGTGGGTTGTGTGCAGGCGCGGACAGGGCAGGACGTGGATGTGGAGCAGGTGCGTCACACGCTCAAGCAGCGGGTGCCGGGGTACATGGTGCCGCAGCGGTATGTGAAGGTGGAGCAGATCCCGCTGACGAGCAGTGGGAAGGTGGATCGGCAGCGGTTGCGGAGGCAAGTGGAGCAGGAGCAGGGAGCGCAGGAGCAGGAGCGCTATAGAGAGCCGGAGACGCCGGTAGAGCAGGAGGTGGCCAGGATCTGGGAAGAGGTGCTACGGACGCAGCGAGTGGGTCGCTACGACAATTTCTTTGAGCGCGGGGGACACTCCTTGCTGGCAACGCAGGTAGCGGCGCGCATCCGCGATCGCTTCCAGGTCGCCTTGCCGCTGCAGCGCCTCTTTGAAGTCTCAACCTTGTATGACCTGGCTTCCGTGATAGTGCAGGAACAAATAAGTCAGATTGATAGCGATACGCTCTCGCAGATGTTTTCGGAGGTCACTCAGATGTCCCTGAAGATTTGCAAGCATTGCTCAATGAAGAAGATCAATTGATGAGAGGATAAGTTCCAATGCAGAATGTGGACAAGAAACTTGAAGATTTATCGCCAGAACAATTGAAACTCTTCTTGTTGAAATTGCAGCGATTACAGCAGAAGAAAGAACAGAGTGCAACTATACAGGCGCGCTCTCATATAGTTGAAGAACTGCCATTGTCATTCACGCAAGAACGTCTCTGGTTCTTAGATCAGCTGGAAACGGGGCATGCTTTTTATAATATCGCGCTGGCAGTCCGACTGCTGGGACCACTAAATGTGGGTCTGCTGGAGCAGAGTCTTAATACTGTGGTTGCGCGGCATGAAAGCTTACGCACGATATTTGTCAGTAAAGACCGACGCAGCCAGCAAATAGTACTTCCGGAGTTGCGAATTACATTGCCCATTCAGGATTTGCGCCAGCAACCAGAAAGGGAGCGCGAGGAGAGCGCCAGGAGACAGGCATTAGAGCTGGTACGACAGCCTTTCAACCTTGCTCAAGCTCCTTTACTGCGAGGACACCTTTATCGTTTGCAAGATCAGGAATATGTACTTGTTTTTAGCATACATCACATTATCTCAGATGGCTGGTCGATGGGTATCCTCGTGCAGGAGCTAGCAACTCTCTATACTGCCTATGTGGATGGTTACTCGTCGCCACTCTCACCTTTGCCGGTGCAGTATGCAGATTATGCACTCTGGCAACGCGAGCGACTCCAGGGCGAGGTGTTGGAAGGGCACCTCGCATACTGGCGGCAGCAATTGGAGCATGCCCCCGTGCTACTACCTCTGCCGACTGATCGGCCACGACCACCGGTGCAAAGCCATCGCGGTGCCAAAGCATTTATTCATCTATCTCAACATGCAAGTGATATGGTTCGGCGTGTGTGCCAGCGAGAAAGTGTCACCCCTTATATGTTTTTACTGGCCAGCTGGGCCGTCTTGTTGGGACGTTTGAGTGGGCAGGAGGATATCGTCGTCGGTTCTCCCATCGCGGGTCGACAGCATAAAGAGCTGGAAGGGCTGATCGGTTTCTTCGTCAACACCCTGGCCCTGCGCATCGATCTTTCCGGTCAACCAACGTTTAAGCAACTACTGGAAAAAGTGCGTGAGGTAACCTTGAAAGCGTATGAGCATCAGGAGTTGCCCTTTGAAAAACTGGTGGAGGAGCTAGCTCCCCAGCGTGATTTGAGCTATCAGTCGCTCTTCCAAACCATGTTTATTTTGCAAAACACGCCCAAGGCCAAACTTAGCTCCGACGCTCTGACGCTGGAGTCTATCAATATTGATAACCAGACCGCCAAATACGACATTGAGCTTTCCCTCAGTGAGATTGGGGGATGTTTTGATGGTTATCTGGAGTATAGTACAGACCTTTTCAATGCCGAAAGCATTCAACGCTTTTTGAGCTACTGGCAACATATCCTCGAAGAAGTATTACATGATATCAATCGTCCTGTGGCTACGCTTAAGCTGATGGACGATAGTGACGTGTACAAGCTGTATGATGTATGTAATTCAGTAATTGAGGCATTGCCAATTGAAATCCAGCGTGCCTGCATGAAGTTTTTGCCAGATGCACAAACACGGACAGTTGTGTCTCGTGTACTCGATAGATATGGCAATCTGGCTCCCGTTGGAATTACCGGGCAACTCATGATTGCCGACGTATCGACCTGCGTTCAATCACTGGATACGCATTTTATACCAACAGGACTACTGGCATTATGGAGAGCTGATGGAACGCTGGAATACAAAGGGCAATCCGATGAACTGATCACCATGAATGGTTTCCGGATCAACCTGCACGAAATAGCCAGCATCATCACTAACCTGTCAGCGATCAAGGCATGTGTGGTTACTTATAGTCCAATTGCTGCTGACTCAACTTTGCTTGCCTATCTTGTGCCTCAAGAGCCTGACCAGTTCCAATTGGAACACCTGCGCACCACATTGAAAGAATACCTGCCCTCTTATCAATTGCCCAGGCATTTTATCGTCCTAGAAGATCTACCTTATCGCCAGGACGGCAGTGTGGACCGTATGGCATTGCCAGAACCTGAGAGTATGCTACAACAGGATAACCTGATAGTTGATAATGAGCCGTGTACCCCATTGGAAGAGACGTTAGTACGCATCTGGCAAGAGGTGTTGCAGGTTGAACAGGTGGGCATCCATGACAACTTCTTCGAGCTGGGAGGGCACTCGCTGCTGGCGACGCAGGTGGTGGCCCGGCTGGGTGAGGCGTTGGGGGAACAGGGTGGGTCGATCAGCGCGGAACTGGAAGGGGTACTGATCAGTGCCCTGTTTGAAGAGCCCACCATTGCGGCCCTGGCGGCCAGCATTGAGCAGAACGGGCAGCAGGACGTCGGGGAACAGGTCCCGGAGCTCCAGGTGGTGGACCACCAGGGAGATCTTCCGCTCTCCTTCACCCAGGAGCGCATGTGGTTCCTGGATCAACTGGAGCCCAACAGCGCCTTCTACAACATCTCCGCTGGCGTGCGGTTGCTGGGTCCGCTGCAGGTGCCCGCCCTGCAACAGAGCCTGAACGCGCTGGTGGCGCGGCATGAGAGCCTGCGCACCATTTTTGTGCAGCGGGAGGGGCAACCGTGGCAGCAGATCATGGAGCCCTTGCCGCTGACGTTGTCGATGTTGGATGTCAGCCAGGAGGAGGAAGGGCAGCGAGAAGAGCGAGCGCGCCAGCGCGTACTGGCCGAGGCGATGCAGCCGTTTGATCTGGCGCGTGGGCCGCTGATGCGCGCGTACCTGATCCGGATGAAGCCGCAAGAGCATGTGCTGGTCCTGACGATGCACCACATCGTCTCGGATGGCTGGTCGATGGGGGTACTGGTGCGCGAGCTCTCGACGTTCTACGCCGGTTATGCCCAGGGGAAGCCGGTGGAGCTGCCGGCGTTGCCGATCCAGTATGCCGATTACGCGGTCTGGCAGCGCGCGTGGCTGCAGGGCATGGTGCTTGAGCAGCAGATTGAGTACTGGCGAGAGCGGTTGCGCGGTGCTCCAGCATTGTTGGAACTGCCCACGGATCGGCCACGACCGCCGGTGCAAAGCCATCGTGGGGCCAAAGCGCCAGTACGACTCTCCCCGCAGCTCAGCCAGGCGATCAAGCGGGTGAGCCAGCAGCAAGGGGTCACCCCGTACATGGTCCTGCTGGCCAGCTGGTCGATCCTGCTGGGTCGGCTGAGTGGGCAGCAAGATCTGGTGATTGGCTCGCCGATCGCGGGTCGCAAGCGGGTCGAGCTGGAGGGGCTGATCGGCTTCTTCGTCAACACCCTGGCCCTGCGCATCAATTGCACGGGATTACAAACCTTCCGTGAAGTGCTTAAAATGGTTAGTGACGTAACCTTGGGGGCTTACACGCACCAGGAGCTTCCTTTTGAGAAGGTTGTCGAGGAGCTGGCTCCTCAACGTGATCTTAGCCATCATCAAATCTTTCAAGTGATGTTTATCCTGCAGAATACACCGTCTTCCGGCACCTTGCCTTTTTCCGATTTGACGATGCAGCCACTTGATATCGATAATCAGACTGCCAAGTACGATTTAGAACTGGCGTTAGCAGAGGTAAATGAGCGATTCGAAGGCTATTTAGAGTATAGTAGCGATCTTTTTGAGGAGGCAACTATTCAAAGATGGCTTGTGTTGTGGGAGTGGCTGATAGAGAATCTGGTTCATGACATAGATCAGCCTCTCTCATTGCTCAAACTGCTTGATGAATTTCACGAGAACGAGTTACTCCAAACCAGTTATGTCAATCGTTCAACCTGGCCAATCGATTTGCGGTATCTGTTGAACGATTGGGATCAAGGTGCCGACGACGTAATAGATATACTTCCATATCGGGTCGTAGATGGTTACGGCCATACCTGCCCACCAGGTGTGGTAGGCGCACTTCATCTCACAGAACAACCTACCCGGGAGTACGTGCGCTATCATCAGGATGGTTCATTTGAATACGTGGGTCATCAAGACGATCTGGTCACTGTCTCGGGCTTCTTGATAAATCTTCATGAGATTGAAGCTATACTCAAGCAGCAAGTAGCGATTGCATCGTGCGCGGTTTGTGCATGCAGAGAGCCAGAGTCAGAAAAGATTTGCCTGGTGGCTTATATTGAGCGGCGAGAATATACTGTTTTTACCCAGGAGCAATTGCGTGCAACGCTGAAGAAGTGCTTGCCGGGTTATAAAATACCTACATATTTTGTCTGGATTGAGGCATTGCCGCTGAACGAGAGAGGCAAAATCGATCGCGCTTTGTTGCCGGATTTCACTATGCTGGAACAAATTTCAATCATTACCACCAGTGAGCCGCGTACCCCATTGGAAGAGACGTTAGTACGCATCTGGCAAGAGGTGTTGCAGGTTGAACAGGTGGGCATCCATGACAACTTCTTCGAGCTGGGAGGGCACTCGCTGCTGGCGACGCAGGTGGTGGCCCGGCTGGGTGAGGCGTTGGGGGAACAGGGTGGGTCGATCAGCGCGGAACTGGAAGGGGTGCTGATCAGTGCCCTGTTTGAAGAGCCCACCATTGCGGCCCTGGCGGCCAGCATTGAGCAGAACGGGCAGCAAGATGCCGAGGATCAGGGTCCGGAACTCCAGGTGGTGGACCACCAGGGAGATCTTCCGCTCTCCTTCACCCAGGAGCGCATGTGGTTCCTGGATCAACTGGAGCCCAACAGCGCCTTCTACAACATCTCCGCTGGTGTGCGGTTGCTGGGTCCGCTGCAGGTGCCCGCCCTGCAACAGAGCCTGAACGCGCTGGTGGCGCGGCATGAGAGCCTGCGCACCATTTTTGTGCAGCGGGAGGGGCAACCGTGGCAGCAGATCATGGAGCACTTGCCGCTGACGTTGTCGATGTTGGATGTCAGCCAGGAGGAGGAAGGGCAGCGAGAAGAGCGAGCGCGCCAGCGCGTACTGGCCGAGGCGATGCAGCCGTTTGATCTGGCGCGTGGGCCGCTGATGCGCGCGTACCTGATCCGGATGAAGCCGCAAGAGCATGTGCTGGTTCTGACGATGCACCACATCGTCTCGGATGGCTGGTCGATGGGGGTACTGGTGCGCGAGCTCTCGACGTTCTACGCCGGTTATGCCCAGGGAAGCCGGTGGAGCTGCCGGCGTTGCGATCCATATGCCGATTACGCGGTCTGCAGCCGTGGAGCGCCGGCGTTGCGATGTATGCCGCGGCTGGCAGCGCGGGGGGGGTGGTGCTTGAGCAGCAGATTGAGTACTGGCGAGAGCGGTTGCGCGGTGCTCCAGCATTGTTGGAACTGCCCACGGATCGGCCACGACCGCCGGTGCAAAGCCATCGTGGGGCCAAAGCGCCAGTACGACTCTCCCCGCAGCTCAGCCAGGCGATCAAGCGGGTGAGCCAGCAGCAAGGGGTCACCCGTACATGGTCCTGCTGGCCAGCTGGTCGATCCTGCTGGGTCGGCTGAGTGGGCAGCAAGATCTGGTGATTGGCTCGCCGATCGCGGGTCGCAAGCGGGTCGAGCTGGAGGGGCTGATCGGCTTCTTCGTCAACACCCTGGCCCTGCGCATCGATCTCTCGGGGGAGCCCTGTTTCCGGCAGGTGCTCGAACGGCTGCGCGAGGTGGCCCTGGGAGCCTACGCCCACCAGGAACTGCCCTTTGAGAAGCTGGTGGAAGAGTTGGCGCCTGGCCGCGATTTGAGCTACCAACCCCTCTTCCAGACCATGTTCATTCTGCAGAACACGCCGCGCGCGCTGACCACCTTCTCGGATCTGCGCATGCAGCCGCTGGAGGTGGACAACCAGACCGCCAAGTTTGATCTGACCCTGGAGCTCTATGACCTGGAGCACACCTTTGAGGGCTCGCTGGAATACATGAGCGACCTGTTCGCTCCCGCCACCATCCAGCGCTGGCTGGCGCAGTGGCAGTGTCTGCTCACCGCCGCGCTGCAGGCGCCTGAGCACCCGATCGCCAGCTTACCCCTGGAACCGGAGGCGCAGCTACGACAGCGCTGGGCCGACTGGAACGCCTGTGCCCATCCTCTGCCCGAGGCGCAGGACCTGGTGGCGCTGTTCACGGCCCAGGTGCGTCAGCGGCCCGAGGGGGTGGCCCTGCTGAGCGAGGGCGCCACGCTGACATACCGCCAGCTCAACGCGCAGGCCAATCAGCTGGCGCACCGCTTGCTGGCGGCGGGACTGGAGCTGGAAGGGCGGGTCGGGGTGTATCTGCCGCGCACGCCGCAGCTGGTGGTGGCGCTCCTGGCCATTCTGAAAGCCGGGGGAGCCTACGTACCACTGGACCCGGGGCTGCCTGAGGAGCGTGTGCGCTGGATGGTGCGTGACGCGCAGGTGCAGTACGTGCTCAGCAGTAGCGCGCTGTGTTCCCAGCCGCTGGAGCCCACGGTCCCCTGGTGGTGGCTCGACCGCCTCGCGGAGGAGGAACTGCCGGAGCTCGATCCCGCACGTGCGATCGAGCCCCAGCAGCTGGCGTACCTGCTCTATACCTCTGGATCGACCGGGGAGCCCAAGGGGGTGATGGGTACCCATCAGGGGATCATCAATCGGCTGGCGTGGGCCTGGCGCGCCTATCCCTTCGCCGCCGGAGAGGTCTGCTGTCAGAAGACCTCGCTGAGCTTTGTGGATGCGGTGGCCGAGCTGTTCACGCCGCTGCTGGCAGGAGTGCCGACGGTGCTGGCGACCCAGCAGCACTGTCAGGACGCCGCCGAACTGTTGCGGCTGCTGGCACAGCACCGGGTGAGCCGGCTGGTGCTGGTGCCCAGTCTGCTGCGCACCTTGCTGGCCCTGGAGCCGAAGCTGGGGGAGCGGCTGCCGGCCCTGCGACTGTGGATGTGCAGCGGAGAAGCCCTGCCGGCCGAGCTGTGCGAGCGTTTCCAGGCGGAGTTGCCGGATCGCGTGTTGCTCAATATCTATGGTTCCTCGGAGGTGGCGGCCGACGCGACGGCCTGGCCGGTGCAGGCGGGTGAGCATGCTCCCGCGATCGGACGTCCGCTGGATCGTGTACGGGTCTACGTGCTTGATCCAGCGGGTCAGCCGGTGCCGGTAGGGGTGAGCGGAGAGATCTATGTAGGGGGACCGGGCCTGGCGCGTGGCTATGCTGGGCAGGCGGGGCAGACGGCGGAGCGCTTTGTGCCCGATGGGATCAGCGGACAGGAGGGAGCACGGCTGTATCGCACAGGGGACCTGGGGCGCTATCGTGCCGATGGCGTGTTGGAGTACGTGGGGCGGGTAGACCAGCAGATCAAGCTGCGCGGGATCCGTATCGAGGTAGCAGAGATCGAGCGGTGGATGCAGCAGGCGCCGGGGGTGCAGCGGGCGGTCGTGGTCGTGCTGGAGCAGGCTTCGGGCGAGGCCTGGCTGGTGGGCTGTGTGCAGGCGCGGACAGGGCAGGACGTGGATGTGGAGCAGGTGCGTCACACGCTCAAGCAGCGGGTGCCGGGGTACATGGTGCCGCAGCGGTATGTGAAGGTGGAGCAGATCCCGCTGACGAGCAGTGGGAAGGTGGATCGGCAGCGGTTGCGGAGGCAAGTGGAGCAGGAGCAGGGAGCGCAGGAGCAGGAGCGCTATAGAGAACCGGAGACGCCGGTAGAGCAGGAGGTGGCCAGGATCTGGGAAGAGGTGCTACAGACGCAGCGAGTGGGTCGCTACGACAATTTCTTTGAGCGCGGGGGACACTCCTTGCTGGCAACGCAGGTAGCGGCGCGCATCCGCGATCGCTTCCAGGTCGCCTTGCCGCTGCAGCGCCTCTTTGAAGCTCCAATTTTACAAAATCTGGCAGCGACTATTCAATTAGAGCAAGAACGGCATAATACTGACACGCATGCTCAAAGCGTAATACCACATGCAGATCGCGATTTGCCGCTACCTCTCTCCCTATCTCAAGAGCGCATGTGGTTCCTGGATCAATTGGAGCCTGGCAACCTTTCCTACAATATATCCAGTGCATTTCTCCTTCAGGGTTTATTGCGGGTCGACATCCTCCAACAGAGCTTGAATGCTTTGCTGGAGAGGCATGAAAGCCTGCGCACAACTTTTGTCAGCATTGATGGTAAGCCACAACAAAAGATCTTAGAGCACCTGGTTATAACATTATCTGTAGTGGATATCAGCCATGAAACGGCCGCACAGCGCGAGATTACCATCAAGCAACAGGTACGGCAGGTTTTTGATCTGGCCAGCGGACCGTTGTTGAGGGCCCAACTCTACCGTATTGGTGAGCAGGAACATGTGTTAGTTTTGACCATTCATCATATTATTGCGGATGGCTGGTCGATGCAAATTTTGATGCGCGAACTGGCTGTTTTGTATCGTGCTGGTCAGCAGCAAACCACTCCTTTACCTCCATTAGCTATTCAATATGCCGATTATGCAAGCTGGCAGCGACACCATTTCCTGGACGAACAACTGGTGGCAGAGCAGCTTACCTATTGGCACAGCATGCTGGATAATGCTCCTGCGTTGCTTGAGTTGCCAACTGATCACCCTCGCCCGTTGGTCCAAAGTTATCGGGGAGCCAAAGAGACCATTCAAATACCGTTAGAGCTGAATCGGGCTATCAAGCAACTGGGTTTGGAACAGAACGCCACTCCTTATATGGTATTGCTGGCGGCCTGGTCAATATTGTTGGGACGCTTAAGTGGTCAGCAGGAATTGGTAGTAGGGTCACCAATCGCTAATCGGCAGCACAAAGATCTAGAAGCTATCATTGGCCTCTTTATCAACACACTGGCTTTGCGGATTGATCTATCTGGTATGCCTTCTTTCGCTGAGCTGGTTGAACGTGTGCGCCGCGTAGCCCTTGGTGCCTATGAGCACCAGGAGTTTCCCTTTGAAAAGTTAGTGGAAGAGCTAGCTCCTGAGCGTAACTTGAATATCCCGCCGATCTTCCAGACCATGTTTATTCTACAGAGCATGCCTGTGTCATCGATTTCTCTGCCGGATCTCAATCTTCAGCCTCTCATGGTTGACGGTGGCTTCACCCAATATGATCTTGTACTGGACCTGGTAGATAGCGAGCAAGGTTTCATCGGTTCTGTAGATTATAACGCTGATCTGTTTGAACCAGAAACGATTCAGCGTTGGATCAAACAATTTCTGCAGCTACTGACCGACGTCCTGAATGCTCCGACGCGAGCACTGATGTCAATGCCCCTGCTAGATCTAGACGAATTGTCACAATCGGTTTATACATGGAACGCCACAGCATTACCAGCTTTTGCATGGCGGCATATTGTGGAACTGATTGAATCCCGTGTTGCAGTGATGGCTGATAGGACAGCCATTGTCGCGGGCCCTGAACAACTTAGCTATCAAGAACTGAATAGGCGTGCAAATCGCCTGGCGCGTGTATTGCGGCGGAAAGGTCTTGCCAGTGAGATGCGCGTGGGTATCTGCCTTACACGTTCATGTGATCTGATTGTCGCTATACTGGCAGTATTAAAGGCTGGCGGCGCTTATGTGCCATTGGACCCTGCATTGCCAGCGGAGCGCCTGGCATTTATGCTGACCAACGCGCACGCTGATTTATTGCTTACGCATAGTACTTACGCCCCTTTGTTTTCCAGTGCTACTGTACCGTTTTTTTACCTGGATCAAGCAGAGGCAATGCTTGAACAGGAAGCAGTTGGTAACCTCTCCGTGAATATTCATCCAGCGCAGGCTGCCTATGTACTGTATACATCTGGTTCAACGGGACAACCCAAAGGCGTCGTCGTTGAGCAGCGTAATCTGCTGAATGCGTATTATGCCTGGGAGTCAGCTTATAAGTTGAATGCCTCTCATATGAATCACCTACAGATGGCCAATGTTAGCTTTGATGTTTTTTCTGGAGATCTGGTTCGAGCGCTCGGATCGGGAGGTACCCTGGTACTTTGTCCACGCGAACTGCTGTTAGAACCAGAGCAGCTTTATGCGCACATGGGTGAGCAGCAAATTCATTGCGCTGAGTTTGTGCCAGCCGTGATGCGTGGATTACTTGATTATCTGGAACGTACAGCCCAACACCTTTCAAGCATGCGCCTGCTCGTGGTTGGCTCTGAAGGTTGGTCCATGCAGGAATATAGCCGCTTGCAAGAGGTTTGTGGACAGCAGACACGAATTATCAATTCTTATGGAGTTAGTGAAGCGACGATCGATAGCACCTACTTTGAGTGTTCTCACCCTCACGCACTGAATATACCGGCCGTACCAATTGGACATCCAATGGGCAACATGTGTGTCTATTTGCTCGACCAATATGGTCAACCCGTACCAATTGGAGCGACTGGAGAAATGTATATCGGGGGTCTGGGAGTCTCACGAGGCTACAATGGTCAGCCAGATTTGACGGCAGCGCGTTTTATACCTGATGCCTGGAGCGGTCGGTCCGGAGCACGTTTATATCGTACTGGCGACCTGGCCCGTTATCGTGAGGATGGCACCCTGGAGTTTATTGGCAGGGGGATTACCAGGTAAAGGTACGAGGCTACCGTATCGAGTTGTCTGAGATAGAGGCAGTTTTGAGCCAGCTCGCAGGAGTACAGCAGGCTGTCGTTACTTTGCAGCAACGACAGCAGAATGACCAGCAGTTGGTGGCCTATATTGTCTTGCAGTCCGAACATAGTCTGACCAGTGAGCAGATACGCCTGGCTCTGAAAGAGCAGTTACCTGCTTATATGCTTCCCAATCGGATTGTCCAACTGGACGCGTTGCCATTAACGCCCAGTGGCAAAATTGATCGTCGAGCTCTACCCGAACCTGGTCTGCTGCCGCAGAAGAGTACTACAGACCCGGCTGAGGAGCAGCCGCGTAACGAGCTGGAAGCGACCCTGCTTACCATCTGGCAACAGGTATTGGGAACCAGGCAGATAGGTATCCACGACAACTTTTTTGAGTTAGGAGGCCATTCCCTGCTGGCACCGCAGGTGATGCTGAAGTTGCGCACAATCCTGCAACGGCCCCTGGCGCTGCGTATACTGTTTGAAGCGCCAACCATTGCGCAACTGGCGCAGGCGATCGCAAATGACCAGCAGCAGGTCTCAGGCCTACCCGCGAGCGAGCAGCAAACCACCTTGTGGAATGAAGTATTCCTCGACGAGTCCATCTCTCCTGAGTATCCAGTGCAGTTGCCGACAGCTGAACCTCAGTCAATTTTGCTGACAGGAGCTAATGGCTTTGTGGGCATTTATCTCTTGCGAGAATTATTACGGCAGACCAGCGCAACCATCTACTGTCTGATACGCGCCTCTTCACAGGATGCGGGGCGTCAGAAATTACAGCAGGCAATCGATACGTATCAATTACAAGATTGCTATCTGGACAAGCGTGTGGTGATAGTAACCGGCGATTTAGCCCAACCTCTACTGGGCCTTGCGCAGGTGCAGTTTAAAGAACTATCCATGCACATCGATACCATCTATCATTGTGGCGCCTGGGTTAATTTCACATACCCTTATCACATGTTACGGGCTACGAATGTTGGGGGAACACAGGAAATTCTACGCTTTGCCTGTTTGTCACGGCTCAAACGGGTGCACTTTATCTCAACCCTGGGTGTTTTATCCTCGCCCGCATATTCATTTACCCAAAGAATACGCGAAGACGATCCATTGCAACATTGCGAGGGCCTATCGAATGGATATGCTGAGAGCAAGTGGGTAGCGGAACAGATCATCCGTCTGGCTCAAGGTCGTGGCATACCCGTAAGTGTCTATCGCGCTGGCTTGATCAGTGGGGATAGTCAAGCAGGATTGAATGCCACTTCCCAGCTTATCTGGGCTTTTATCAAAGGGTGCATTCAACTAGGTTATGCGCCAGAGCTGCCTGCCCGCATCAATCTAGCTCCGATCGATTATGTCAGTGCGGCTATTGTTGCACTGGCCCGGCAGCAACAGGATGCGGGTAGCGCTTTCCATATGCAGAATCCCCATACTTTTAGCTGGAAATCTTTGTTAAAGTGGCTACGAACCGCTGGCTATGAGCTCAAGAGCATTCCATATGAGCAATGGCGATCTTTAGTGCTTGAGCAGATGGAGCGGCGGACCGATCAGGCTCTTAACCCATTCTTGCCTCTATTCACGAAGAAGCTTTCGCCCAGGCAAGCAGCGAGCTTGATTGGAGAGAGATCCTTTGATTTTAGCCGAACCAGTGCCGGTTTACGCCATAGCCCTATCATCTGTCCCCCGATCGACGAGAAGGTGATGAATGTGTATATAAAGGCCTTCAGGGACAGCGGTTTCTTACCTGAGCCAGTAGTTCTGCCCCAGGCTGATCGTATACACACTTCTAACCATTTACAGCGTATCTGGCAGGCATTAGGCAAGAGGTCTGGACGCTAAATAGACATTTATTGCAGATTGCATGCTGAGAAGAAAGAGGAACATATCAATGGAACTGGGCGAATTTACGGTTGTTGGTGCGTACAGCTACAATCAAGCATCACCACTACAGTGGATCGTGTCGCATCTTAGGCGCTACAAAATCTACATCATAAGCTTTGTAATTGGCACGATCATGTACAACGTGTTAACATCTGCCATTTCACTGGTGGTAGGGAATGCCTTTAATCAGATTGTATCAGTGCAGCAGAGGTTAGCAGCATTGCTAACCTCTACCCTGGTGATCCTGGGTATTGTCCTTGCTCGTGGTTTGATTGGCCTCCTGGCGACCTTCACTATCGAGTTGCTGGCTGAATACTTTGAGCGTGATGCCCGCGATGAGCTCTATCGAGGATTATTAAATAAAAGCCAGTCCTTTCACAATCGCCAGCGGATTGGTGACATCATGGCCCTGGCGACCAATGATATCCGACAGCTCAATCTCATGATCAACCCTGGCGTCGATCTCATCTTTGATGCCCTGGCCAACCTGATTATCCCGCTGATCTTCATCGGCATTATTCGTCTCGATCTTTTGCTGGTACCGTTACTTTTTGTGATCGTGTTCGTGTTATCTCTTCTGGATTTCTCAAGGAGGATTGGACCTGTTTACATGCAACTGCGCAAACAATTTGGGCAGATGAATGCGATCCTGACGGAGACCATCAACGGCATTGAGATCGTCCAAGCAGCGGCGCAAGAAGGACAAGAATTTGACAAATTCGAGCAGCAAGCGCAGCACTATCGTGCCCTATTCATTCGTAATGGAAAGATTCAGGGATTATATCTGCCGCCGTTATTGCTCTCGTTGGCGGTAGTCGGTTCTTTTATACACGGTGTATGGTTGTACGTCCACGGAGGCATCTCTCTAGGGGGCTAATCGCCTTCCTGAGCCTGGTGCTCTTATTGCGATATACCACGTCGGTCTCACTTCCTTCTTTTGCACAGCTGTCATTGGGGCTGGCCAGTGCGGCCCGGCTCCTAAAGATCCTTAACGAAGACACAGAGATTGACGAGATGACCCATGGATACGCTGCTCCAGTGCGGGGTGAGATTATATTTGATCATGTCAGCTTTGGGTATGGTAAGGAAAACATATTAAAAGATGTCTCGTTTCGGGCCGAGCCTGGCCAGACAATCGCGATCGTCGGACAAACTGGAGAAGGAAAGACCACTTTAACCAAACTTGTGAATCGCACCTATGATGTCAGCGCGGGCCAGATCCTGATCGATGGAGTGGATGTACGCTCCTGGAACCTCTCAATGCTGCGTAAGCAGATTGCCACTATCGAGCAGGATGTATTTCTCTTCTCCAGGTCAATTGCTCAAAATATCACCTTCGGCCTGGAACTCCGGGTCAGCTCTGAGCAAGTGGAGAGTGTTGCTCGGGATGCCCAGGCACACGAATTCATCCAGGCCTTCCACGAGGGCTATCAAACAATATTGGGGGAGCGTGGAGTGACTCTCTCTGGCGGTCAGCGTCAACGCTTAGCTATTGCTCGGGCTCTGCTGATCGATCCACGTATTCTTATCCTGGATGATGCTACCAGCGCGGTAGATAGCGAGACAGAGAGCGCTATTCAGAGAGCTATCAGTCGTATTCAGCAAGGACGTACTACCTTATTGATCACCAATCGGCTGGCACAGATCCAGCGTGCCGACAAAGTACTGCTGTTACAACACGGCCAGTTGATTGATCAAGGCTCTCACCGGGAACTCTTACAGCGCTGTCCATTATACCAACGTATATTTGCCCACTACCTTGAAGACGAGCCCGCAGCGTTAGCGCCAGCAGCGCACCTATCATAAACAGGGCGCCTTCCTACGGTACGAAAGAGAGGAAATTTCATGGGATTTATTATGGATGGCCTGGAAGCGGAGGCCTATGATCGGAAATACACTGCACGTTCGTTAATTGCGCGCATCGCACGATATTTTCGTTCCAGCCTGCTATTGATGCTAGCAATATGTGGATTGTTGGTTATTGGTGCTGGCATGGATGCTGCCCTTCCCTTTCTGATCGCGCGCGGCCTTGATGTCAGGTCCAGTGCAACCGAGTGGGACGTAATCATGCTGGTAGGAGGAACCATACTGGCGACAGGATGCATTTCCTGGTTGTGTATGTTCGTACGACAATGGTTTACGGCGCGCGTGATCGGGGATATTGTCTTAAAGGTCCGCCTGGACGTGTTTCAAGCGATCTTAAAACACGATCTGTCATTTTTTACTGACCACGCCTCCGGCCGTATCGTGAGCCGTGTCACGTCAGATACAGAGGATTTCTCAACGGTTGTCACATTAACCATCAATTTGATCAGCCAGCTCCTTTTTATCTTGATCCTTGCTGCGATTCTGATGGTCATCAACGTGCATCTGGCCCTTATTGTACTGGCGATGGTGCCGCTGATTATCCTGATCGCGCTCAGTTTTCGGCGTGCCGCGCGGAACACTTCTCAGCGTATGCAGCGGATGCAGGCGCGACTCAACGCGAATATACAGGAATCAATTAGCGGTATCGCGATTGCGAAGAACTTCCGCCAGGAGCAAGCCATCTATGCTGAATTTCAGCCCATCAACGCGCAAGCTTTTCGTGTCGGTATCCAGCAAGGTCTTCTATTCAGCTGCATCTTTCCCTTATTGTTGACGGTCGCCGGCATTGGGATGGCTGTGCTGGTCTATGTTGGCGGCCAGGATGTATTCGCTCGTGCCCTCACTATTGGTAGCTGGCTCCTGTTTGTACAAAGCGTCAATCTTTTCTGGATGCCTCTTACCAGCGTAGCTTCATTCTGGAGCCAATTTCAACAGGGACTGGCTGCAAGTGAGCGCGTTTTTGGCTTGATCGATGCTGAGTCGAATCTGAAACAGAGCGGTTGCGCGTCCAGTGATGGACTACGCGGTGCTATTGATTTTAAGGATGTAACATTCGGTTATAGCGATCAAAAGGAGGTGCTCTCACACTTTTCCACCACCATCCGAGCCGGCGAAACTGTAGCGCTCGTAGGCCATACCGGTGCAGGCAAGTCTACATTATGTAAGTTGATCGCGCGCTTCTACGATTTTCAAGCGGGCCAACTGCAGATCGACGGACAGGATATCCGCTCATTTAATCTACAGCAGTATCGCAGCCAGCTTGGAATTGTGCCTCAGGTGCCATTCTTATTTACTGGCAGCATTGCTGATAATATCCGCTATATCAGGCCGAGTGCAAGTGATGACCAGGTAGCGGTGGCGGCCAGTCAAATTGGGCAGGGAACCTGGTTAGAGGCGCTACCCGATGGATTGAATACTCTGGTTGAAGAGGGAGGAAAAAACCTGTCTTTGGGTCAACGGCAACTGGTTGCTTTGAGCCGGGTACTGCTACAGAATCCAACCATCATTCTTTTAGATGAAGCAACCGCAAGTGTTGATCCATTAACTGAAGCGCAGATTCAAGAGGGATTGGATCTCATCCTGGCTGATCGTACCGCGATCATCATTGCCCACCGACTTTCAACTATTCGACATGCAGATCGTATTCTTGTTCTTTCTCACGGTCAGATCGTACAGGAAGGTACCCATAAAGATCTACTGCAGAGTGAGGGCTATTATCAAGACATTTATCAACGCTACTTCCGGCATCAATCTCCCAGCTATGAGCCAGAAAAGAATCTGGTTGTCAGGTTATAAACCAGCTTATTGTTCATACAAATATGCCTGAAACGTTTAACAGGTCGTCTGAAGCAGTACTTATGAAAGGGAACATGCGATGGAACGCACAGTAGTACAGGGTAGAAATGACCAGCACGAAATCTGCGTTGTTGGCCTGGGGTTTGTTGGACTGACGCTAGCCGCGACTTTTGCTGACGCAGGCGTGCGTGTGCTTGGATACGAGCAGAACCGCAATGCCTGTCAATTACTCAATCAGGGGCAGGTCCACTTTTACGAAAAAGGATTGCCAGAGATTCTCAATCAACGTTTAAACAATGGTTTGACAATTACTGATGAACTACCGGATACACTGCCTGCCGTAGTGATTATCTGTGTTGGTACACCTATCGACGAGCGCACAGAAAAACCCGATTTGCGCCAGCTGGAGAGTGCGGTCAATGCTATTGCCACACGTATCACCGCAGAGACGCTGGTAGTTGTAAGAAGCACGCTGGCCGTCGGAACGAGCCGCAATCTGATTTTGCCCAGATTACGTGAACGGATCGCCGAGCCATTGCTTGCTTTCTGTCCTGAACGTACCATCCAGGGTAAAGCATTGGAGGAACTGCGTACCTTGCCCCAGGTTATCAGTGGTGTAAACGAAGCATCTGTGGCTCGGGCCCGGCAATTGTTTGATAAAATCGTGCGCCAGACTCTGACTGTAACTTCGCTAGAAACAGCCGAAATGATCAAACTCATCTGTAACTGCCATACAGACCTGATTTATGGCTTCGGTAATCAGGTTGCTTTAATGGCGAATGCCCTCGGGGTGGACGCACAGGAGGTGATTACAACCGCCAACTTGAATTATCCACGCCCAGATCTTTCTAAGCCTGGCTTTGTCGGTGGAAGCTGCCTGTCGAAAGATCCATATCTGCTGATCTATTCTACACAGCAACACAACTATACCCACCGATGGTAGCAGCAGCGCGTAAATTAAATGAACAGGTGCCAGGGCAGATGGGTCAGCAGGTGCTGGCAGCGCTACGAGAACGCGGTAAAGATCCCTCGACCGCTAAAATATTCATCTCAGGGTTTGCCTATAAAGGCCATCCGAGACCAGTGATATGCGTGGTTCCCCGGTTACCGCGATTTTAGAGCTGTTAGCAGATTACCTTCAGAATGTTGTAGGACATGACTACATTGTGTCGTCCGAACAGATTTCCGCTCTGGGAGTCAAGCCAGTCAGTCTGGAAGAGGGTTTCCAGGACGCCGATGTGGTATTCATTCTCAATGATCATCGCAACTATCGCTCTGCAAATATCGAAGCCCTTGTGGCACGCATGCAGTCACCTGCGATTCTTTTCGATGCCTGGGGCATGTTCGCTGGAAAATTAAATAATTGTCAAGATGAAGTGAAGTATATGAGGTTATCATGGACGAACGCGTACTAATCACAGGTGGGGCCGGCTTTATCGGTTTACAGTTAGCGAAAGCGTTAGTAGCACAGGGCGCGCAGGTAACGCTGGTGGATAACTTTTCGCGTGGTCGCAACGACCAGGATCTGCAGGAAATTCTGCATAAGGTCACGCTAGTTGAATTGGATCTGACACAGCCCATTCCCGAGAACGCTTTGCGCAATGACTATACCCATATCTATCATATGGCAGCAGTGGTAGGAGTACATGTCAGTAACCAGAGGCCTGAATTTGTCTTGCGCACGAATGTTCTGGCCACCATAAACGTCCTGGATTGGTGCAGCCGTCGAAATCCGGTACCGCTCTGCTTTGCCTCTACCAGTGAAGTCTATGCTGGTAGTGTGCAATTGGGATTGGCCCTTTGCCAACTCCCGAGAGCGTTCCACTGGCCATCACCGATACTGGTCTTCCACGCTACTCGTATCTATCCAGCAAGATCGTGGGGGAGCAACTCTGTCTGAGTTATGGGAAGGCGCATGACTTTCCCGTACGCATTGTGCGCTATCATAATGTCTATGGGCCGCGCATGGGCTATGATCACGTGATCCCCCAGTTTATCCAGCGTGTTCTCGAGGGTCATGATCCTTTCTCAATCTATGGTGCCTACCAGACACGGGCTTTTTGCTATGTCGATGACGCGGTTAACGCCACTATCCAGGTCATGCGTGTATCGACAATGGAGTCGGTGACTGTGAACATTGGAAATGATCAGGAAGAGCTACAAATCATCGACCTGGCCCATAAGCTTTTTCGGGTAGCAGGCGTTTCACCCGAACTGGCGATTTATGCACCTCCTCCTGGTTCACCTGAGCGTAGGTGTCCTGACATTTCTCAACTGCAAAAATTAACCTCGTATCAAGCGCAGGTTTCACTTGAGCAAGGATTACAGCGTACTTATGCATGGTATCGCAATGCGTGGGAGCGACAGGTGCAGCAGGAGCGCGAGGAGGCCAGGGTATAGATATGCGTATTGTGTACCTGCATCGTGGCTATTTCCCAATTTTAGCTGGCGCTGAAATAATGACATACCGTGTGGCCGGTGAAATGCAACAACGTGGGCATCAGGTCTGCGTCGTCTGCAGAAGTTGGGGAGATGGCATTGAGTACAGAGAAATTGAAGGAATACAGGTAATTGGTCTGCCAGTTGTGGAATGTGCCTCTACTGAGGCACATTTACCCTGGCAGCCCGATATCGTCCATGTTGTCGATGCTGTCTGGCCCGAGTACCTCCAACTGGCCTATGACCTGGCTCATGCATTAGATGTGCCCCTGGCTGTCACTCCGGCCTCCACTATTAGCACCTGGCAAGATGTCGCTGTCACGCTGGAAATATGTCGTCAGGCAGATGTCGTCTATGTTCTCACCGAGAGTGAGCGCAAGCTCTTCGAATCTTATGGCATCTCATCTGAACGCATGGTGATTATTGGTCAAGGTCCCGCACTCAATGGCAAGCCCGATGCCCATACTTTTCGCCAGCAATATAACATTGCCGGACCACTGGTGCTTTTCCTGGGGAGAAAGGTCGCCTTCAAAGGTTATCGTCAACTCCTGGATGCGATGAAGTTTGTCTGGCAAAATCTGGCCGATACGCATTTTGTGTTTATTGGCCCGCATGTTGATCCGGATTGTCAGGAACTGTTTCATATGTATGCTGACCCAAGAATGATCGAGATCAGCGCGATAGATGAAGCCCAAAAATATAGCGCACTGGAGGCGAGCGACATACTCTGCCTTCCTACAACGGCCGATGTTTTTCCGCTCGTATTTGTTGAAGCCTGGTTTTGTTCCCGACCGATCATCACCTCACCTTTTGCCGGGGTAGAGGAGATCATTCAACATAGGCGGGATGGACTCATTGTTGAGCCAGATCCACCCGTGCTGGCCAGGGCCATTGTCTTCCTACTGCAGCATCCTGAATTGCGGATGGCAATGGGGAAATCTGGCTGGTTGCGGGTGCAGAACGAATTTAACTGGCGACGTGTTACGGATCATGTTGAACAAGGTTATAACGAAGTACTGGTCTCGCCTTTTGCCTGATTGGCCGCGAGCAGAAGAACATGTACCACTTCTGAGATTGTCACAAACGGTAGTGTTAAGCATATTGGTTTCATCAAGATAAAGAAAGGAAGACCTGTTCATGAGAGCAATTTTATTAGCCGGGGGTAAGGGGATGCGTTTGCAGCCGTACACAAAAGTATTCCCGAAATCATTAATTCCGCTGGATGATTTGCCCATTTTGCAAATTATCTTACAGCAGTTGCGTGATGCTGGTTTTACTTCCTGTGTGTTGGCCGTGTCGCATAAAGCCAATCAGATTGAGCGCTACTTTGGCGATGGGAGCTGGTTAGGCATCGAGATTGAGTATTCTTATTCTTCCATACCCCTGGGGACCGCTGGTCCATTGCGGATGATCGATGTATCTGATGAGCCTTGCCTGGTGATGAACTCAGATGTACTGACCTCGCTTGATTTTGCCGATGTCTATGCCAGCCATCTCGATAGCGGAGCCATGGCCTCCGTGGTGCTCTGCCCTCATGAAGTATCTATTGGCCTGGGGTTGGTAGAAATTAATGAAAAAGATGATAGCGTCACTGGTTATACAGAGAAGCCCACATTTAGCTATCTGGTGAGCAGCGGCATTTATGTATTGAATCCTGGCGTGATTGACTATATTCCCCAGGGTGAGTTTATTGGAATGCCGACGCTTTTCCAGCGCTTATTGGCTGATAATAAGCATATTCATAGTTATCAGTTCCATGGAGAATGGTTTGACATCGGCACCATTGAACAGTATATGAAAGCTGAAGAGGCTTTCCAGCGCTATCGAGATCATTTCTTGCGCAGTGAATATGCGCAGCAGAGCGAATTAGACAGGGCCAGCAAAAAGATGTCGCCACTGGCGAACCTGGTTTCAGCCAATTTTTAATAATCATGTCATGTCCAGGGTGGAGCGCAGTGATACTGCAAGAATATCTACATAGTAGAATGCAGCTCTCGCCTGAAAAGTAAGGAGAAACGAATATGCAGTGGCAGGTAATGCTATTCGATACAACCGTTGGAGAAGCTGAAATAGAGGCTGTGGCGAAGGTGCTCGCATCGCGTTGGCTTTCAATGGGCTCTATCACAGCCGCTTTTGAACAGGAATTTGCGCAGAGTTTGAATGTACCAGAGGCGGTGGCCGTAAGTAGTGGGACAGCTGCATTACATGTAGCTGTCCTGGCCCTGGGCCTGGGCCCGGGCGATGAGGTGATCATTCCTTCGCTCAGCTTTGTAGCCTCAGCCGCAGTCGTGACTATGAGTGGAGCGCAACCGATTTTTGCGGATATTAAAGGCCCTGAAGATCTGACAATGGATCCTGAAGATCTCGAGATGCGTATTACCAGTCGCACCAAAGCTATCGTTGTTATGCACTATGGCGGGTATGCCTGTGATATGAAATCAATTCTGGCGTTGGCCCATAAATATAATTTGATTGTTATTGAGGACGCTGCTCATGCTCCACTGGTGAGGACTGACGCGGGCAACTGGGCACCCTGGGGGATATTGGTTGTTTCAGCTTCTTTGCTACCAAAAACATGACCACCGGTGAAGGGGGGATGGTTGTTGCCGTGACAAGGAGTTGTTAACACGTGTACGCTCTCTGAGATCTCATTGTATGACTACCAGTTCCTGGGATAAACAGAATGGGCGCGTTTCCAGTTATGACGTACAAGGTTTGGGACTGAATTATCGCATTACCGACATCGGTTCTACAATGGGCAGGTTACAACTCCAACGGTTAGCGCAAGACCGGCAACGCAGGCGCCAGATTGTACAGCTTTATGCATCCTTGCTGCAAAATATAGAGCATATTGAATTGCCCTTCTTACATAGATTGGATGATAGTGCCTATCACCTGGTACCGATCTTGCTGCCAACGACTACTCTGCGAGATGAATTACAGGTTGCCTTAAAGCAAGATGGCATTCAAAGTAGTGTACACTATCCGCCAACTCATCTCTTTTCTTTTTATCGAGAACGTTTCGGTACATGTAGCTTGCCCATAACAGAAGATGTAGCTAGTCGAGAGCTCTCATTGCCCATTCATCCCAACCTGACAGATGAGCAGATAAGACTGGTTGTCGCCTCTATTCGTACGTTTATGAGCAGTCAAACAGCATATGCGTTTTAGATAGCGTAGGGAGTAACTTTGATGCACTACCAACATATGTGAACGATGTTCGTGTAGGATGGATAAGTCGGATCTCTATTGTGTGAATGAATCAAAGAAGATAAGAAAGCCAGAACGACCTTTCTGGTTTGGGAATGTGTAGGAGATAATTGTATGCGTTACGGACTCTATATCCCGAATTTTGGTGCGCAGACCTCTGCCCGTTCGCTAGCAACGCTGGCTCAGGAAGCTGAAGAATCCGGATGGGATGGCATTTTTCTATGGGACCATATTCTTTATAAGACCCCTCAATCGCCTCCCATGGTCGATCCCTGGGTTGCATTGACCGCTATGGCTATGGTGACCAAACGTATTCGCCTGGGGACGACTGTGACACCCTTGCCACGCCGCAGGCCCTGGAAGCTCGCGCGTGAAACGGTGACGCTTGATCATCTATCAGAAGGACGTCTGACATTAGGTGTGGGGTTGGGTCACCCCGGCAGCACAGAATTTGCCCAGTTTGGGGAGCCTGAGGAAGATAGTATCCGGGCCGCCAAATTGGATGAAGGATTAGATGTGCTAACGGGTCTGTGGAGTGGCAAGCCCTTTTCATACAAGGGAGAGCACTATCAACTACAACGCACAACCTTTTTGCCCTCTACCTTACAGTCACCGCGCATACCAGTATGGGTTGCCGGATTTTGGCCGCGTGTTAAACCTTTTCGTCGCGCGGCCAGGTGGGATGGAGTTGTGCCTTTGAAAAGTGGAGGCCCACTTACGCCCGAAGATATCCTGGATATTCGTACAACAATTCAATCACATGGACAGACCTCTGAATCATTCGACATCGTCAAAATTCATTCAACGGGCCTCAAAGATCGCAAACGTACTGCGAAAAGCGCCGAAGCCTTTGCCGCCTCAGGCGTTACCTGGTGGCTTGAAAGCTTATTTGGGCCACGCGACTCCTTTGAAGATATGCGCGATCACATCCGCCAGGGGCCGCCACAGCGCTAAGCCTAGCGATGTCCCGGTTGGCCTGAGGAATGGTTGATATATTTTGCGCATAGAGAAAAATGCTTGCGTACCACTTTTATGGTGGCGCGGGCATTTCTCTATGCGCAAACGACTACGGCGTGTTACCAGCGAAGAAGCCAGGAAAGTGGTTTCGCCGCCCAGCGTTTTTTCTTCTCTCTCTTCATCTTGCTCCTTCCCGTTCTTTTTAGTTGGCGCCCCATGATGTTGCGCTCTCTGGCGCGTCGTTTTCTGTTCTGTTCATGGCATGCAGCACTGCGGACAGGCGCTTGTGGGTTTCCAGGGTTTGAGGGTGATCTGGACCATATACCTGTTCACGGATGGCCAGTGCCCGTTGGTAGAGGGCGGCTGCTTTTTGATTGTCGCCCTCTACCTCGTAGAAACGGGCGAATGCGTGTGCCGTATTGGCAAGATCCGGGTGGTACGCGGTCAATGCCTGTTCCTCGATGGCCAGAGCTCGCGTAAATGCCGCCTCGGCCTGGTCGCTTTTCCCTTGCTCATGGAAGAGTGTACCCAGATTTCTCAGGCTTTCGGCCACTAACGGGTGGTGCGGCGCTAACTGCTGCTCACAGATCGCGAGCGCCCGCTGAAGGCATGGTTCGGCCTGTTCGTATTTCTTCTGTTGGAGATAAAGCTCTCCCAGATTGAGGAGGCTGATAGCTGTCGCCGGGTGTTCGGGTCCCAATTGTTGCTCGCGGATGGCAAGGGTTCGTTGGTAGAGCGGCTCGGCCTGCTCATACCTTTCCTGGTAGAAATAGAGCACACCCAGATTGCTCAAACAATCAGCCAGATGCGTATGGTATGGTTCCAACTGTTGCTCATAAATGGCAAGAGTTTGTTGGAAAAGGGGCTCGGCCTGCTCATACTTCCTCTGTTGTAAATACAACCCTGCCAGATTATTCAACATCCTCGCCGTCCCTACATGCTGTGGGCCCAGATGTTGTTCGCGAATGGCGAGCGCCCGTTGGAAAAGGGGTTCGGCCTGCTCGTACTTCCCTGTTCCGCGTAGAGCGTGGCAAAATCGCTCAGGATGCCTCCTGTTTCAGAGTGTTGTAGCCCCAGGTGGTGTTCGCGAATGGCGAGCGCCCGTTGGAAAAGAGGTTCGGCCTGCTCATACTTTCCTTGACGCCGGTAGAGCAGGCCGAGATGGTGCAAGACGGTTGCTGTTTCAAGATGGTGCGATCCGGGATGGTGTTCACGAATGGCGAGTGCCTGCTGGTAGAGCGATTCGGCGAGCGCATACGAAGCATGTTCATAGAGGTAGACCCCTGCCCGCTCAAGCACATCCGCAGCTTCCGGAAAAACCAATCCATACTTCTGAATTAGCGGCTCACAGGCTTGCACCTGCTCAAGATAGCGAAGGCAGCGTGGCCAGGAGGCATCTTCTTTCGGATTGCGAGGGAACGCCGTATTGACCGCACGGACCATCCGCTCCGCCCACTGATGTTGTTCCTCGACCTCCATCCGATCCAGCTGCACCGCCTGCACGAGACGGTGCAGACTCAGCAGGTGATCTTCCGTCAACCGTTTCACCAGCGAAAACGCGAGGAGATCCTCAATCATGAGATTAAAGGCAAGAAGGTCAGCTGCCGCCGCTTGCAGCAGTGGCGGCCAATACGGGGCGCCGTCCTTGAGGAGATCTTCCGGGATGTGATCGGGCGCCAGGAATGCACACAGCCGCAAGAGTTCGGCGGCGGCGGGATTGGCGTGTTCGATGGTCTGAAACGAGAGCGACCAGGTCGTCGCCACCGAATCGGGGTACCCGGTGGCTTGCATTCCACGACGAGCAAGCAGCCTCTGGCGATACTTCTGATAGAGACCAAGGTAGTCGCCAAAGCTGCATTTGGTTTCCTCGATAAACGCGCCCGCCTGGTCCAGCGCCAGCGGAAACCCATCGAGGGCGATCACCACATTGGTGGCTTCATTGATCTCTTCGTCGGTGGCACGCAGCCGCTGCGCGCGGTGCAGCAGAAAGCGCGTCCCCTCTATCAAGCCCATTGTGTCCACTTCGAGCGGCACAGCAAACGAACCGACGGCATTTGCGCGGGTGGTGAGGAGCACGCTCCCGTATCCCTGTTGGGGGAGATAGGGCTGGATCAGGGATAGGTTATCTGCGTTATCAAAGACCAGCAACCAGCGCGCTTGGCAGTCCTCCAGCCAGCGTTTGATCGCGACAGCGAGTTTGCGTTGATTGGTCTCCTCTTGCGCGGGAAAGGCTGGGAGCAGTCGCGCCAGTCCTGCGAAACCAGTCATCATGGCCTCTTCGCTCGCCGCGTTGATCCAGAGGATATGGGAGTAGCGATTTTGTTCGCGAGCGCGGTAGGTATATTCCACCGCGATCTGGGTTTTCCCGATGCCACCGAGGCCCTTAATGGCCTGTGGCTGGGTCAAGGCGACCTGACGCATCACACCGCCTGTCCTTTCTGCTAAAAGGCGTTGATCCAACTGGTCCAGGAGATCCTCGCGCCCGGTAAAATGCGGATTGCGTGGATAGGGCACGTGCCATATTGTGGGAGCCTCGGCGGGTGACGCATGCGCCTGGTCTATGTCTGATGCGTCTTGCTCATCTGGCGGTGGCGACGTGGTGTCCACGGTGATCAATCCTAATTCCTCGGCGCTTTTGCCGAAGAGGGCACACAGTTTGACGCGAAAATATGCGCTCGGCTGCTGGCTTCCCCGCTCCCATCGTTTCACGGTGCCAACCGTGGTTCCCAATGCCTCAGCGAGATCTTGTTGGCGCCAGTTGTTACGAACCCGTTCCTGCCGTATCCGATTCGCAGGATACACAGAAGGAGATACGTCCATGTCTCTACTCCCAGATTTATCGAATGATTTCGAAGTAAAACCGACTTTTCATCATTATACAACAGAAAAGATACGAATCGCCCTACCTGATACGTAGACGCTACCTGGCCGACCCCAAACGACCTCCCACACGAGGAGGGAATCCGGATAGTATTGAAGCATGGAGAAGGGGTGCAAAAAAAAACGCACTTATGAATACTGGTTAGGATGTAAGGAGATACTTATTGCATGAAAAGATATGGCCGCCAGTTTGTGTTGACTGCTTTCTTCTCGTTTTTCAGCACATGTATCGCATGTTCTCTGTTTATTGGCACGGCTCACGCTGCTCCTGTGGATCTCATCCATTCTACGCTCCTAGAGAAAACAGGCGCGAATTGGTCGGGGTATATTGCCCAGCAACGCGCGTTTACGGAGGTCGAAGGCACCTGGACGGTGCCTTGTCTTGATGTCTCTAAGCAAAAGCCTATGGTCCTCTTTTCAAGCTGGATTGGATTGGGTGGTGTGAAGACAGGCGATGCAACAAGTGCCGGGAATCTGCTGCAGACCGGCGTTGGGCTTGGGCTGATGGACAATATCACCTCTGGTATGAACGCGTTCCAGATCCAGATCCTACTCAGAATCACTCGATTGCGCAGTCGCAATCTATTGTGTGTGGTTCGCAGATCTTTGCCAAGGTCTGGCTTGATTCGGCGCAAGGGTGGTGTACCTCGGTACAGGCCCAATCCTCTTACCGGGCAGATATTACAGGGACACGCAAAAAGGATCCTACCGTCTACCGGGATGATAAGTGCTGGGGGAGCAGTGATTCCTGGAAGCCCGATCAACGATATGCAGAATGGATCGATGAGCGTCCAACGTGTGGAGACAAGTTGACGAATCTGGCGAACTTTGACCAGGTCGATTGGAGCGGTGTCTATGCCGAATCCGCCGATACCGGTCGCCACACACTGCTTGGTTTCAATTATACGAAGGCGATTATGGTTGGGCAGTATATTACCGTCATTCCATGGTACTATGCCCCAATGGGCTCGACGACTTACCAGATCACCGACGGGGCGATTGCAGCTCCCGACGATCCGTCTTCGGCAACCACCTTTACTGATCGCTTCCTCCACCCGGATGTTGATGGCAATGCCACCTGGTGTGGATTTTGGTTCTGAGCCTACAGATGCGAGCAGGACAACCTCTGCTTGCATCTGTATCCATCTCTGATTTGTCTTCCTTGATCGGTTTATTCTCTGCTCAGCAGCGAGGGAGTATGCGATGCTGGACTTCCGCCGCCTCAGTGAGCAGCTCCTCGGGAATGTGATCGGGTGAAAGATACGCGCATAGCCGCAAGAGCTCAGCTGCCGCTGGATGGGCTTGTTCAACCTTCTCGAAGGAGAGATCCCAGGTGGTGGCCACCGAGTCGGGATAGTGCGTTGCCTGCCTGCCTCGGCGTGCCAGCAGCCTGGCACGATGCAGCTCATAGAGTTGGAGGTACTCCCCAAAGCTGCATCCGGTTTCTTCGATATAGGCTCCCATTTTCAAAGGATAGGCATCGGGCTTTCAACAGGCAATAACCAGTCAGAGTCTATGCCTGGCAAAGTTCAAAAGCTCGTGAATATGTGCCTGGTTGTAATTTCGCAGGCACATATTCACGATCGTTCGCCAGACCGCGCTGGATGAGGTGGTATGCTTGTCCATCATCTTCCCCGTACGTCTGGTTGTCGTGAGGAGTGGCCCTGAGCCTCACATCAGTTGTTGAAATAGTGCTCTTCGATGTCCGGGAGAAGTCGCGGATGCACAGGCCGCCATCCCAGGAGTTCCTGGGTCCGTGCAGAAGACCTCGGTCTGTCGGCCGCCGCCACGGTGCCGAGAAAAGAGCCGAAGTGAGCGTTTGCCTCTTCGCGGGAAATGCTGACCACCGGCAGATTCAGGTGGCGACCGATAACGCCGGCGATATCGCGGAATGGCACACTCTCATCGCCGACTCCGTCAAGCCGTGACCCCGCCGGGGCGCTTTCCAGTGCCAGGCGGTACAGGCGCGCCGCATCGAGGCGATGGACGGCCACCCAGCGGTTGGACCCGTCGCCGATATAGGCAGAGACGCCCTTCGCGCGAGCGATGGTGATCAGTCTCGGTATGAAGCCGTGCTTGTCGCCCTCGTCGTGCACAGACAGAGAGAGAGAGACGACCGATGATCGCACTCCCGCTAGTGCGAGCACCGCGTTATCCGATGCCTCCCCGTTGAGGTGAGCGGTGGTCACGAACGGCTTGTCTGTGCCTTCGAGCGCCGCTCCCATCGTCTCGACGGCGCGCAGATCGGTGGTGAGCGCGGCGGCGAAGTCCGAGGAGCCGTGCTGAAACGCCAGGTGAATGACGCCATCCACTGCCGCCGCAGCGGCGCGAAGGTTGTCGAGGTCGTCAAGGGTACCGCGATGCACCTCGGCCCCAACTTCCTTCAGTGCCTCGGCACCCTTGTCTGAGCGGGTAAGGCCGACAACCGTATGACCGGCACCGATGAGTTCGCGGACGACGGCGGAACCGATGAAGCCTGTTGCTCCTGTGACAAAAACACGCATAAGAAAATTCTCCTTCTTCTGGTACGATGAAGTGTGAATGTGATAAAATGAGGTTACCTCCGCCTATTAAACGGAGGGACCCTCATGTTTACCCTCTTATATTAACGGAGGGACCCTCACTTTGTCAAGGACTAATCTCCAAAGGCAGAAAGGAGCAGCATAAAATGAACAAATCAACACCAGCTAACCGCCCAATGCGAGCTGATGCCCAACGCAACTACGCCAGCCTGCTGAAAACGGCGCGGGCCGCAGTCTCGGAGCGCGGCGCTGACATCGTCCTCGAGGACATTGCCAAATCGGCTGGGGTCGCAATCGGAACGCTGTATCGTCACTTCCCCACGCGTCAGGATCTCCTGGAAGCCGTGTTCCTGGATGAGACCAATGAATTGAGGGCGCGCGCTGAAGAACTCGCAAGCGCTCCGGTTCCTTTCGACGCCTTGAAGAGCTGGCTTTGTCTCCAGATGGACTTCGCGGCTCGAGGGCGGAGCATGGGAGCAGCCATCATGGCTGCCAAGCATGTTGCGGGAACGAGAATCTACGATGCGAACAAAGCTATGCACGAGGCGGGAGAAGTCCTCTTGCGCCGCGCCCAGGCCGCAGAACAAATCCGAACGGATGTCCATATTCGCGACGTGATACGACTCGTCTACGGAATCGCCCTGGTGAATGAACATGCGTCTGATCCTGATGGGGCCAACCGCATGCTCGATCTCGTCATCGCCGGAATCAGAACAAAGCCGAGCCGGGACTGAAAAATGGGGTGTCATCTCTCGGCTCTCAGCGATCCTGCTTTCCGACGGCGTGCGCCAGTTGAGCATGCGCACCAGTTTCGCTGGAAACTCGAAAGGAAATTTTGGGGGAGGGCCAACCCTGGAACGTTCTCTCAACGGGCCTGGTCCCGTACCAGCGAAGCTGATACAGACCGCAAAGATGGTGGTAATGGGTGGTAAACGTCCAGCACATGTTGTAACCACAAGGTGTCCCCTGCACTGCCTTCATCCATTTTCCAAAATGGTGCGAAACTAATCGACTTGAGGCTACTTCTCTAGATTCTCCAGAGTCAATTCCATGTTTCGCGCTGATGCGTGTCAGTGATGTGTTTTGATGGTCTCATCTTCTCGCGAGGTGTCCTCTAGTGGAGCGTACATCCTGAAAAACATCGGGTTATCAGTGGCTGAGTGGTGTGAGCTGTATCTGTTTTGCAAGCCCATAGGCGGTTGGGAGATCACTGTCACTCTCGACAAAGACACGACCGATAACGAGCACCGACTTGTTCGGCGAAGCAATCTGTTTCATTCCTTGCGGCACGGTTCCTTTCCAGCCCGGCCCGCTCATGAGGTAATCGCCAGCCTCGGTGCCCGTAGTGCGTTTGCCGACGTAGGCAAAATTCGTGCCGTCCGACGGATCAGTGAACTGCACGCTGTAGTAACGGCCCGCCATGTCTGGCACGTGCAAAACTTGCGGCCCTTTGGAGAGGTCGAGACAGCCACCGACGTAGAGCACGTCGTTGGTCCCTGTTGCTAATAAGCTGGCGTTTGGCGCCGCGGGTGAAGAGAGCGTGGGCACCGCGTACAGCGTATTAATGGGAATTCGGTCTCCACCGAGCCCATGCTGAATTACCGCTCTTTTATAGGCACTATACGTAATAAGCGGCCAAAAATAAAGGAAAATGCACGTGCCGAATCCCCATACGAGTACTGCCACGACGATGAATATAATGAGCCGGCTCCCCCCATCGAGAAATATCTGTAGACGACCCAGGCGAGGACGGCCAGGATGGCGAACGTAATGGGATATTTGTATTTTAGAATCAACCTGTTCATCTCATTGCACTTTCATGACTGGCGGCACGTGGTACTCGCCGTCCAGGATCGCATGGCCGGGCAGATACGCGCGGAGCATCAGCTTGAAGTAGCCTGCCGGTGCCGGCAGCCAGTTGGACTCGTGCCCAGCGGGAGCCGTGCGCTGCAGATAAATGTCGATGGAGCCATCGGCGTTCGGCACGAGGCCGGAGCGAGATCCGACGCTGGAGCGATTGATGGGGTTGCTCACCATGTACCCGACCACATCGGTCATGGTCAGCGACCAGAAGGCATCGTTGGGTGGGAGTTGTCCTTCAGGAAAATGCAGGATGTACGCGCGTTGGCCGGAGAGCCGCTGCCCTGCGCTGTCGACAATCGTCGTCCAGTACGCAGCCTCTTGCACCACATTGACGGCGGGCAGCACTTTAGCGCAGGCGGCCCGCAGGAGGATGCCATTGCCGGGCTGACCGCATTTGAAGGTGGTGCTCCAACCGTTGACGGTCGTTGTCATGGTTTTCACCACTGCGTTCATAATGATCTGTGCCGTGAGAAACGCCAACACGGCGCCGAGGATAATTCCTTGTATGACGTGTGAGCCTGCGAGCATTGTGAGAATAGTTGTCATACCTCGAGTATACCTGTTTGCTTCGCAAATAGCGAGGCTTTTTCGCGTAACTTTTTTGTTGAGTGAAAACAAGGTCAAAAGTTGATGGAAAGTCAAGAGGAAAGGCGGGAGGAAAAGTTACGCGAGAAAATAAGTCTGTTTTGCTTGTCTTCATCGTAAAATACTATACATGTGTATAGAGTAGAGAATCCTGTGCCTGTGTTCCCAATGCCTCAGCGAGATCTTGTTGGCGCCAGTTGCGTCGAACACGTGCTTGTCGTAACGCATTGTTGTGCTTCATAGCAGAGAGATGCATTCATAATTATACTCCTTGTTATATTTCGTGAGAATAAGGTATAAATGGCTTTAATAATATATTTTAAGTATATTCTAAAGAACAGGTGAGATGCCCCCTTTGGTACGGAAACGCCCCCTGAACGATCCCTGACGACCTCCCGCAAGAGAAGGAAAATCGGGTAGTATCGGGGTAGGGAGGAAGAGGCATACTGATACCTTTATGAGAATCTACACTTTTCTCCAATATGCACCGCAAAACAACGCATATTAAACTCTATACTGTGCAATGAGGTATGCAAACGAAAATTTATATGCGTCAGAAAAACAAATTTAATTTATTCGGGCGACAAAGCAGGCGCTCCTTGCCCGAAAACTGCCTTTGACTTTTGGTACTACCATGGACGAAGTAAAAAAGGTCACGAGAGATGAATAAGGAAGAGGAGAATTTAAATGCATGAAATAAAAAAGCATATCTGATTGAATCGTCTGCAAAGTTCATTGTTTCTTTCTCTCGAGGCAAAAAGGAGATGCAGATGCAGGAAAATAAAACGAAGACTCTTCTAATTCAGGCGTTTATTTTGGGCGTGATTCTTTATATTATTTATAAGGCGATTGAAAATATTAATCCTGGTTCAATCGCTTTTACCCCTCTGATTGAGGTAACCATAGGAAATCTCTCTCTGCTGTATGCGATCCAGTTAGCAATAATCGGCTTGTTTGCCTTTACCGCTGGATTGATAGCACCTGTACAGCAAAAAAGATACGTGTCGATCCTATCTCCGTTTTTGGTAGTTATGTGTAAATTTTGGAAATCCGTGGGTGAAAATGTGGTAATTCCGTGGGCGATTGGGTATACTCAGGAGGGAAGTGAAGCACAGGTTTCCAACCCATAGGAGATGGCTTGGCGTGACAAAACTCCCAGTTCCACCCTTGACAGCTCTTTCTGAGGAGCAACGAGCACAGGCACAAGGTCGCTTTGCCATCATCCGCCCGGCACTGGAAGATGGAGTGACACAGGCTTTTATTGCCCGAACCCACGAGATCCCTCCTAGTACTATTCAGCGCTGGGTCAAGCTGTACCGTGAGGGAGGACTGGCTGGCCTAGCCGATCAAGCCGTGCGAAGAGACAAAGGGAAGTCGCGCCGCCTCCCCGTAGAGGCTATCACCCTCATCGAAGGTTTAGCCCTCCAAACTCCTCCCCGCTCCATCGCTTCCATCCACCGACAAATCTGTATCATTGCGAAGGAACGCGGTTGGCCTGAACCTGGCTATGATAAGGTACGCCAGGTGATCAAAAACCTCGATCCCGCACTGACGACCCTTGCCCATCAGGGAGCTGCTGCCTATCGAGAAGAGTTTGATCTCCTCTACCGACGAGAGGCGACCCATGCGAATGCCATGTGGCAGGCTGATCATACCCCGTTGGATGTGATGCTTCTCGATGAAGAAGGCAAACCGGCCAAGCCGTATCTCACGGCGATTGAAGATGATTACAGTCGTTTGATTGTGGGATATCGACTCAGTTTCCAGGCTGCGACCGCGATGACCACGGCTCTCACTCTCCGCCAGGCCATCTGGAGCAAAGACGATCCCCGTTGGTCTGCGTGTGGCATCCCCACCGTTTTCTACACCGATCATGGCTCTGACTTCACGAGCAAGCATCTGGAGCAGGTGGCGGGAGATATTGGTATGGAATTAGTGTTTTCCAAAATTGGCGTTCCACGTGGACGAGGCAAGGTGGAACGCTTCTTCCGCAGCGTCGATCAACTCTTTTTGCAAGACGTGCCTGGCTATTCCCCAAAAGGCTATCCTGAAGCTAAAGCGGTGTTCACCTTACCAGCCTTTGAACAACGCTTCCGCAAGTGGCTACTGGAGGACTTTCATCACCGAGTCCATAGCGAAACAGGGTTCATCCCCAAGGATCGATGGGAAGCTGGCGGGTATGTCCCTCGGATGCCCACATCCCTAGAGCAACTGGACCTGCTCCTGCTCACTGTGGCCAAAACACGCCGTGTCCAGCAAGACGGGATTCATTTCCAGAACCACCGCTACATGGATATCACCCTGGCAGCCTTTGTCAAAGAGGAGGTTCTGATCAGGTATGACCCTGCTGATATGGGAGAGATCCATGTGTTCTATCAGGATCGGTTTCTTTGCCGGGCGATTTGTGCCGAACTCAGCGATCGAAAAGTCACCTTGAAAGAGATTGAGCAGGTCCGCACGGCCCGCCGCAAGCAGATTCGAGCAGAACTGAACCCGCGAGAAGCCATGGTCAATCGGTATGTGGAGATGCATCATGCTCCACCGCCTGTACCCAAAACGGTCGTGACAGAGCCCGCGCCAGTCGAAGCGCGGACAAAACTCAAGAGGTACATCAATGACTGAGCAGGATGGGGGGACTCCTCAACACTTTGTCGCGACGAAAAACTCCCGTCGTTTTGGAGAGATGTGCGATGCCTGTCGGCAGGCTCGTGTCGTCGGCATCGGCTATGGTCCTCCAGGTACGGGCAAAACAGAGTCAGCCAAACAGTACGCACAATGGAACCTGTTTAAGCCGTATTTACCAGAATCCTTGATCGCCTTTACTGGACGGAGTGCGATGGACGGGATGTACCCCTACAGGCCATTTACTTTTGCCTTTGTGCCACTGGAAGGTGCCCTTCAGGAGTGTCGAACGGTGTTCTACACTCCGCCGGTCTCAGCCTCGGTGTCACGCATCGAAAAGGAGGTGCTGACCTTGTTCGCCGCCTTTTCGTATCTGGTTGAAGCCGCCAATCAGCGCCATCAAGGCACGGAAGACTTTCTCGTGACGCGCCGCTTCTCCCATCTGATAGAGTTGTTGATTGTTGATGAAGCCAACCGGCTTCGGGATGCTGGGCTTGAGCTCATCCGCGATCTGGCAGATCGGGGAGAGTTTGGTCTGGTGCTCCTCGGCATGCCTGGCCTGGAAAAACGTCTCATGCGCGCCCCGCAACTCTATTCACGAGTTGGTTTCGCACATGAGATGGAGCCGTTATCCGAGGAGGAAATGCACGATTTCTTGGGCAAGCGCTGGGGCCATCGGGTCAAGCCGCATTCTGACGATTTTACCGACAAAGAGGCGGTTGCTACGATTGTGCGGATAACCCGTGGGAACCTCCGTTTGATTGATCGCCTTATGCTCCAGGTAGAGCATGTGTTGCTGGCGAACAAACTCCAGGTGGTCACGAAAGAAGTAGTCGAGACAGCTCGCCAGAACCTCATCATTGGGCCGGATTGAACCAGAGCGTAATGATGAGCTGTCTCACAACCGTTCGTTTCTTGAGATAGCTACCCCTTGCCAGGCGGACCAATCATACCAAAGCAAGCGTGAAATAGACCTGAACCCCTGAGCAGGAAATAAAAGGAATAGAGATCTTGATGGAGCTTCCAACCCAAACTACCCTGGTACTTGCCGCCCAAGAGGGCGACCAGAAGGCGTTCGAGACCCTAGTGGGATTGTATCAACGTGAATTACTCGTCCATTGCTATCGCATGCTGGGATCACTTCAGGACGCCGAAGACCTGGTACAAGAGACTCTGCTGCGCGCATGGGAGAAACGCACAACTCTCACCAGTCCAGGATCGTATCGAGCTTGGTTGTATCGCATCGCCACCAATCTCTGTCTCAATACACTTACTCGTATCCCTCGCCGATCCTTGCCACCAAGCATGCAGCCACAGAGCGATCCCGAGAGCTCCTTGCCTAAACGAGTGCGGGAGCCAATCTGGCTGGAGCCATTTCCAGATGATCTGCTCCCCGATCAAACAACTGATCCTGAAGACTATGCGCTCAGCCGCGAACATATCTCCCTGGCTTTTCTGGTGGCACTTCAGGAAATAACGCCAGAGCAGCGAGCCATCCTGCTCTTACGCGAGGTGTTGGATTGGCCTGCTCGCGAAGTGGCCGAATGGCTCAATCTCTCTGTTGCCGCCGTCAATTCTGGTTTGCAGCGCGCCAAACGCGCGTTGCACCAGTGCCAGGCACTCCCAGCAACCTCGACCGCTCTGCTCGATGGCCAATTACAATCCTTGCTTGACCGTTACGTGACTCTCTGGGAGCAAGCGGACATTCCTGGATTCGTGGCGCTCCTACGCGAGGATGCCTGGTTCACCATGCCGCCGTTCCCCATCTGGTTCCAGGGACGTGCGGCCATCACCACAGTACTCTCGACGAGGATCTTCACTCCTGGAAGGCAAAGACACCTGCTTCCGACTCGCGCCAATGGCAGTCCAGCTTTTGGACTCTATCAGCGGGAGCCGGAGGCAGACACTTATCAGCTTCTTGGCCTGATGGTTCTGGGGCTCGAGGACGAGCAGATTGCAAGTCTTGTCGCATTCCTGGAGCCATCTCTCCTCTCGTTCTTTGCTCTGCCACCTACCCTTACTTGACGTTGGGAGGGGTTCCAGGAGTCCCCTTCCCTGTCTCCAGGTAGGACTTCAGGCTGTCCAGGAAGTAACGCCAATTTTCCCGAATCCGTTCGTAATCCTCATCGACCTGGAGAAACCCATCATGCGTGAAGACGACATTTGTCCCGCTTTGAACAGGCTCAAGCTGCCAGGTAACGCTGGTCCCGGCCCAATACGGGGGGACTTTCCTGCTCATCCAGCGCATGCGCCTTCCCGGCTCCAGTTCGACCACCTCAAATTGAAGAGTCCCAGCAGGCGGCCTGAAACGGAATTCCGCCAGCGTGCCCATCTCTGGTGTGAAGTGAGCTTCGTTTGACCACCAGCGGGTTATTTCCCCATCGTTCGTCAGGGCAGCCCAGACGCGCCCTGGTTCTACAGCAATAGTGCGCCCTTCTATCAGAGCTGACGTTGTCCCGTCTCGACTAAAAGCGAAGGCTCCAGGCGTCCCTTTCCCTGTCTCTAGGTACGACTTCAAGCTGCTCAGAAAGTATTCCCACCATGCGCGGGTGAATTCATATCGGCCATCAGCCAGGGAAAACTTGTCATGGTTGAAAACAATCTTGGTTCCGTTGCCAGCAGGCTCAAGGCTCCAGGTGACGCTGGTCCCCGCCCAATGCCCAGTCGAAGGACCTTTCCTGCTGATCCAATACACATGCTTGTTCTGCTCCAGTTCGGCCACCTCAAACTGAATGATAAACGTTTTCTGACTGAAGCGAAATTCTGCCAGTGTGCCCACCTCTGGTGTGACATGTAGATCGTCGGTCCACCAGCAAGCGATTTCGTCGGGTTGTGTCAGGGCGGCCCAAACGCGTTGCGGACTAGCCTCTACAGTGAATTTTTTGACAATAGCTACCATTGTTGTTCCTTTCTCCTTCTAGATCGCTCTGTGACTCTCTACTCTCGTAGATTACCTGCAAGCCGTTGATGAGTTATATACAACCTCACATCTCCTCATGGCTGCGGTTCATAGGTGAGCTTTACAACACCTTTCAAGAAGCTCTTAACCGCAACAAGCCGAAAGTGGGCACTCTCATCTTGCCGGAAAAGGAGCCTCCCTTGACCGAGAACAAGTGGATGGATCGAAAGATCAAGCACATCGAGCAAGCGGTGTTTGAGTAATGTCTGTCCAAGAAGGCCATGTCCGTAGATGAGCAGATCCCCGCCCTCTTGCTGCTTGAGCCTCGTCACTTCCTCTACTACATCGCCTCGAATAATGGTCGAGTTGTTCCATTCGGCTCGCTCCAACATCGATGAGAAGACATACTTTGGCATGGTATTGATCCTCTCAGCCCACATATGATTCCTTCCGGGCCATATTCTGGCAAAGTTCTCGTAAGTTGTCCGGCCCATCAACATTGCATCGCAGGCTAATAATTGGCCCAATCCATCCCGCAGATATGCCTCGTCACGATACGAAAAAAAGCCCGAAGTGTCTGTTCCTGCGAAGACCCCGTCTATTGAGATGAGGGTATATTCGATAACATTCCGCATAAGATAGTGTCCTTTCTCGTTTCAGGAGAAACGCTCACATGAACCATCATCCACTAATGGTTCACCTTCACCAATAGGACACCAATATGGTCTAAAACTCATCGCACACAGAAGACAGCGTCGGCTGTTATGTGAGGCTGATGAATGAGTTGCAAAAACGGTGGTTAAATATATCTCGAAAACATCTGTTTCCTGCGACATATGGCTCTGCTTTTCTAGGAATGTGTCGCATCAGCTCCGCACGTACAAAACGTCCCCTTGACGAATCTCAAAATTCATCTCATAATCAAAATCTCAAAACATCAGGCCGTTGACGGAAACCTGAGACATATGGAGGAGCTTATGAAAATCGGCTATGTGCGCGTCTCCAAACAGGAGCAAAACGAGGCGCTCCAGATTGATGCGCTGAAAGCAGCAGGATGTGAGAAATGGTTTGTGGACAAGATGACCGGGTCGAAGGCGGAGCGCAAAGGTCTCGACGAGGCGCTGGCCTATGTGCGCCCTGGAGACACGTTTGTTGTCTGGAAGCTGGATCGAGCAGGGCGTTCTTTGACCCATCTGATCGAGTTGCTCAAGGGCCTCCAGGGGAGAAACATCGAGTTTGTAAGCATTACTGAGCAAATCGACACCACTACTCCAGGAGGCAAGCTCATCTTTCCCCTCATGGGGGCGTTAGCGGAATTTGAGCGTGATCTCATTCGCGAGCGGGCAAAGGCAGGACTCGCCGCCGCCAGAGCGAGAGGACGTGTTGGCGGACGGCCCCGAAAGCTCAAGACCAATGGCAAAGTAGCACTAGCTCGCCAGATGTTCGCCGATCAGAGTCATTCTATCCCAGAAATTTGCGCAGCATTGGGCATCTCTCGTGCTACGCTGTACCGCTATGTCAAAGAGGTTGAATCACCCACTTAATTACCGAATTTTCGCCCACAGAATCCCAAAATTTACAAGTTATGGGTGTTTTCTTTGTGGATGAAATGCTAAACTTTATTGCGAATGTATCCTATGACTCTGTGATTTACCACGACACATCGACAGAAATAGGAGACTTTATGGTAATAGCGGGAAATCTCTTTTTAAAATACTTGATTATTGCGCTTGTACTTGGAGCGTTGGGAATAGTGGTCAGGTGGCTTAGTGGCAGGCGACCGACCTGACCACTACAGGCAGTAGAGGAAATCCCAAGCCCAAAGGCCACGACAGGAGGTATGTGAAAAGCGTATCAAGGTGTAGAAGTACATAAGAGATTGAGCAAACTATAAAGGCCACGTCGCGGTGAATGGCATACGGGAGATACTCTGCGCATTTATTTAGGAATCGATCATAGCAATGAGGAGCTCCACGAAAAACTTCGGGCCTGACTCTATGAACTTGCGCTTGCGCTTCTCAGGCAAGGATACGCCTGGGAAAGATACGAAGCAGTGTTGGACTGAGGGCGAGATCAAGGCCTAACCGCCCCGGGCTAAGCCTGGCCACGGAAAAAGAACAGCAGAGAGAGCAGCACCACTCCTATTTGGACGATGAGTATAAACCGCAGCCGTGTGATGAAGGGGCGTTTGATCGTCTTATGTCTGAAGTATGCCCGTGCAGCATAGGCGGCAGGGGTCCCACCAGCAAACGCAAGGAACAATAAGACGTTCTCTGGAACTCTGCGTCCTCCCATTTTAGCTGAATGCTTATCCAGGCCATAGACGACAAAAGTCAGGATGTTTAATACAAGCAAGTACCCAAGAAAGAAATACACGTATGCCCTCGTCTCTGTTTGTAACAGACAAACACAGTTGTACTTGTCTACCAGGTAGTATATAACATCCTGCGCGTTTATGCGCGAAGCCCACATTTGGTCCAGGGCTGTTTCATGTTTCTCTTTGGTGCCTGACCAGACGCCAATTCTGCGAACAAAGCCCATAGGTGCCTTAGCGAGAAAATTGGCATGAAAAATGTTATCACTCTTCGTTGGTAAGCCCGTACCGCCCTTGTTCTCACATCACCTGGCCGACCTGTTCGCTCCGCTGGTGGATGACCCTTTGGTATCAGACCGGGTATCTGTTCTAAAACTTTACTTTGGGTCATGTATGGTAAATCTGGCTCCTGTTCAGGGGAACGCTGATGATAATGAGAAGCAACGCTTCAGCAACGGCGCATATTTTACACTCTTCTCATGATCAATTATATAAGCGTGCGGATACACGAACGCGCTGCTCTGCACGAGAAGCAGGGAGGATAAGCATGAGTGAGGAGAGGTCAGAACGTCTGTCGCGCTCCCATTTGTTCACCGTACGTGTTTGGGAAGAGGAAATAGGCTTGAATCAGCACGCTTGCAAGCGGCAGGTGTGCCTGTGACGCTGATTCTGATTCAGCATGACGGTCACGGTCTGGACCAGCCCACCACTAGACAGGCTGTGCAGCCCGATCCCACGACACTCGTTCACATGATCACAGCTTTCTTTGCCCGCACGCTTGCTCCACACGAAAAACAGCCTCCATCCCTTTCTCCCCACAAAGTCGAGAATGCGCTCTTTGGGAGCTAATTTCTTACGCACATGCATCATGTTTCCGCGCGACCCATTGTAGGCACAAACTTGGTGAAGGATGAGTTTATCTGACGGTTGCTCCCCTTTCGTCTTTATATGGTAAAGAAGAGCAAAATAGCTGCTCTTCCTGAACTTTCACTAAGAGTGGACCGGTTCCGCAGAATCACGCGGATTGACGAAAGGAGTGGTTATGTACCAGCGACGACGTCCTTGAGTTGGTCGAGGGACTCTCGGATAAGTCGCGACAGATCTTGCTCATCAGGTCCGCTGACCCAGCGGTTATACGCTGTTTTGAACGCGATGACTCCGACTTCTGCGGCAAGGCTCGCGGCAGGGTCAGTCACGCCGCGTCTTCGCAACGCCTCGGTCATAGCCGAGGTGAGTAATGCACCCTTCAGCAGTTCGCGTTCCTGGAGCCCTGGGTTTGCGGTAATCACCGCCTGACGCTGCCGGACGAGTTTATGACGCTCCTGGAACACAGGTACGACTGCCTGCAGGGCTGCGGCGACTGCATCGAGCGGCGTGGTGGAAGCAGGCGCAGCTTCGATGGCACTCACGTAAATATTGCGCAGCATGTCCTGGCCCCCGAACAGCACCTCGCGCTTATCGGCGAAGTAGCGGAAGAATGTCCGCTCGGTGAGGCCAGCCCGTTCAGCGATCTCCGTCACCATCGTCTGCTCAAACCCGCGTTCCTGGTACAGGTCCAGAGCGGCCTGCTCCAGTCGGCCTCTGGCATTGGGTTCCCATCGGCTCATACTTTCAACACCCCCTTCATGACAGCTATTGACATCACTTCCATTATACTGTAACATAGTCATGTCAGCAACTGACATTGTTGTTTCGCCTTACCTAGAGGGATCTGTGGCGTAGCGGAACAGAAAAGGGGAGAAGGCCGATTCTCGCGTGAGAGAGATCTGGAGAAGCTGCAATATATGCGAGAGCAAAGCACCGATGGAACGCACATCAGTGATCCCACTCTTTTTTGTGCTTTTTGTTCACCTGCGACGACGGAGCTAGTCCAGTGCTTCAACCCTTTTGCTGTTCCATGGTATCACAGACCCCATCCTCAATGAAGGAGTACCTTATGAGTCGAGCGATTATGTATACATCATTTGGCGAACCCGACGTTTTAGAGCTGCAAGACATTCCAGAACCACATGCTGGTGCAGATGAAGTACGAGTACGAGTGGCTGCCGCCGGCTTGAACCCGATGGATTGGATGGTAGCTTCAATGCCCGATGTGGCTGCAATGTTTAACATTACGCTGCCATCAGGATTCGGTACTGATTTCGCAGGTATCATTGATGAGGTTGGCCTAAATGTCAAAGATTTTCATATTGGAGACCGTGTATTTGGCGGAGCGCTTGGTCGCGCCGTCGCTGACTATATTGTATTGAAAGTTCCATCAATAGAACCATTGCACCATACTCCCAGTGGCATTACAGATGTAATCGCAAGCGCTCTTCCGATTGCTGGTCTTACCGCCGACGCGGCACTGAGCGTTATTGGTGTAACGTCAGGTGATACCGTGCTCATAGGCGGTGCTGCGGGTGGCGTCGGCACATTCGCCGTACAGCTCGCAAAGCTGACTGGCGCAACCGTTATCGGTACTGGGTCAGAGGATTCATTCGACTACCTGCATAAGCTTGGTGCTATTCCAGTAACCTACGGAAAAGGATTGGCAGACCGAGTTCGTAAGCTCGCCCCAAATGGCGTCGACGCGGCTACAGTGCTCGTGGGGACAGAGACAATCGCCGTAGTCCTTGCGCTTGGTATTTCGCCTGCTCGAATTTCTGCGATCGCTGCAGGACCGAATCCGCCGGGTGGTGTACACCCAACAGGCGGGGCACAAGCTAGTCCTGGTGCACTCGATAGAATTACCAATGCCATAAGCAGTGGTAAATTCATCGTCCCCATCGCCGCAACTTTTCCAATAGAACGTACCCGCGAGGCTGTAACGCTTCAGCGCGGGGGGCATGTTCACGGCAAAGTTGTCATTTTAAATGAGATCCATTGACAAGCTTCCGGCAGGAACCTCACGATTTGTGTGGAATTGGGCGCTCGCTGAATGGAAGCGGCAATATGAAGCTGGTGAGAAGCCAACCGCATTGGCGTTAAAGAAATAATTTAATGCCATCCGGCGGCAACAGTTTCCCTGGACCTGGGACGTCACCAAAAACGCCTCTGATCAGCCCTTTCTTGATCTGGGAAAGGCCTTTGTCAACTGCCAGCCCCGACCGCTTACGACGGATGGGGGCTGGTGGTTGGCAGAGACGGATCACCTTCTTCACTGCGCAGTTGTACCGGTTGGAGGGGCGAGGGTTGTGCGCGCCGTTTGATCAAGAGGACCAGAACGGCGGCCATGCCTGCCAGCAGTCCACAGAGCGGCCAGAAGAGGGTGGGGTTCCAGGAATAGAGGATGGTGCCGAGCAGCGGAGCCAGAATCAGGCCAATACTCCAGGTCATTCCCGAGGCGCCTTGATAGCGTCCACGCAGGTGCGCGGGCGAGAGGTCCGCCACATAGGCGGCTGCGATAGGCCCCTGCACCATCTCTCCAAGCGTCCAGAGTATGACTGTGAACGCGAGGAGGGGAACAGTAGACGCAACTCCGGTCAGGCCGAAGCCCAGCGCAATCAGCAGAAAACCGACCGCGATCATCCGTTGCTTGGAGAAGCGCTGCGTGATGGAGCTAATCGGCAATTCAAGGAACACCACGGCAAGACCATTGAGGGAGATGAGCAGGCCATAGACTGCACTCGATAGGCCCAGTGCCTTGACCTGGATGGCAAGTGTCGAAAGTTGCTGCAGATAGACAAAGGCGAGAACAGTACCGGCCAGCAAAAAGAGCAGGAAGCCGTAGTCCGACCATATCGATCCGCCGGGTGCATGGTCTTTGTGCTGCTGGATCGTGTACTTTGAGGTGTGCGCAGGGAGCGCGAAGAGGGCCAGCAGGCCAAAGACGACCGATGTGGAGGCATCGCCCACGAAGAGCAGGAAGAACGACCGACTGGCAATGACGCCCGCGACGGCCGCGCCCGCGGTTACCCCCAGGTTGATGGACAGCCGATAGAACGCAAAAGCGCTTACCCGCTGCTGCGTCCCCACCAGGTCGGCGATCAGCGCGCTTGATGCTGGCCGATACAGCTCTGTCGTCAGGCCCGCCAGAGCAACCAGCGCCACAATTAGAGGCAGGGGCGTCACCTGCGAAAGCGCCAGCATCGTTGCTGCCGAAGAGAACATCGAAAGCACAATCGTGTTGCGTCGTCCCAGTCGATCGGCCAGATAGCCTCCTAGCGCGGCGGCCCCGATACTGCCAATACCATAGGCGCTAGCCGCCGCCCCGGTCTGAACGACTGTGTAGCCCCTGGCCAGCATATAAAATACCAGGAACTCAATCGCAAAGCCGCCAAAGCGATTGACGAAGGTACCGGCAAAGACGACCCAGAGCGACCGAGGAAAATGGAATGCTTTTAGCATTTGAGTAGAAGCCCTTATCTAAATAGTGTGCATAGAATTTAATCACGTAATATTGACGTTGCTCGCAGATAAAATTGTCAGAAATACCATAAATGCGTCACCTCCGACTCATAAATGCGCCAGTGTAATGTTGCTTTCTCCATGATATTCTCCTAACTGTTCTCGTTCAGCCCTCAAATGGACTTTCTCTCCAGACTATATTATGAAAATAGGACGGTTCGCGTCCGGTTCTGCCCAAAACGCGGGGTCAATCAACAAATAGCTCATGGGTACATACGGGCATTGGCGGGGCGCATCCAGTCCTCGTTGAGCCATGCGACCCGCCATGCGACGACAGAGGTGGCATTGCGTCGCAGCCAACTCATACCGCGCCGTTTCATACGCCGATTGATGCCCACGGCCCTCCTGCTGCCAGCGTTGCAAGAGCTCTTGTGCTGGCTCGATCGGTCCTTTCCACCGCCAGCTACGCAGTTGCTCGGGTTGGTCTGTGACCCACTTCGTGTCCTCCTCGCGTTGCAGCCCAACGGCTCGCACTGCTGTTGTAGAGAAAAGCTAGTCCGATCATACCCTTGCCTTTTGATGAGTTTGAGCTTATTCACATGCCCTTCAACCATCCCATTATTGATTGACCAGGTGAGACCAGCCCTCACCGCATCTTTGTCTTTTTCGATTCCCGAAGCAAATGATTGGAGTTCTGAAATGCCGCTTTTTGTTACCGTTTCTAGCCACTCGTCTAAACGTTCTCCTTCTCGTTTCTGGACCATATCCAGAAAGTCTTGAACAAGGCGATACGCTTGTTTCAGCGTGGCACTGACCTGACAAAAGGCGGCGAGATCTTCTTGTTCGACTTCGTCCAAAGATTTCGGATCGTGTACAAACAACCAAACGGCAGTCGTGGCAGAAAACTGCTTGAGCCGATGGAGGTTGGTAGAAATCGTTACCTCGGTCTGCTGGAGAACTTCAAGATAGCGGTAGAGAGTCCGTTCTGAGCCAGTATACCCCTGTTCTCTGAGATCACGCAGAAGTGCCACGCCTCGACGCTCTCCTTCTTGCCATTGTTTGAGCATGTAAGATGCAAACGCGTCAAAGCAACTCTGCCTCTTCCGGCGTTTTCTTGCCTCGGGGAAACTTCCATTGGCGAGCCATCGTTGGACCGTCCGATCCGAGAGATCAAGGAGCCTGGCAATCTCCTTTGGCTTCATCCCTTGCTCATGCAACGATACTCCTTGCTGATAGCGTGCATGACGCCCAGCTCGTCGAGCGAGCTGCGCTTTCTCCACATACGCAGGTTCGAGAGGCCGCCATTCTCGGGTGGGAAGCATGTGTTTCTCCTGATCAAAAGGAGACGTTTCTGCCATTCTGCTTGCTTCCATGATTTCTGCTTGACAACGGGCTAGGAGGAGTTGTGTGGCTTCGGTCAAATTTTTGACGATGTGAAAACGATCCGCACACTGCGTTGCTTGCAGCAAGCTTACAGGACACTCGTCTCACACATAAAGGCTATTTTCTCCTGCCCCACTTGATGAACCGTCAATGTGTAATTTCACGCTGCGTAAATTCGGCGGCATGCAGCTTTACAAAGTCGTGCACATTCGTTGGTCTCTCGCCAGTGAGCTTGAAAAAATCGTCCGTCATGCGGTCGTAACGTCCCTGTTCGTGCAGTTCTGCCATTACCCCAAGATGGTTGACGAGATATGGAGGCAACCCTGCCTCACGAAGTTGATCGGTCCATGTGGCGAGGGGTACATTGCGATAGCGAATCGTCCGACCGAGTGCCCTGGAGAAGAGGTACGTTACACCGTATGCGTTTTTCCTACCGGGAATTGCCGAATGGTCCAGCCAAGAAAATCAAATCCCACCTGTCCTTATCACAAGAAAAGCATGCCGTGCAACGCATCATTTTTCAAGCCTCCTTTTCTCTTTCACCGTTTAGTGTTGCTGTACCAGACGGGCCTATAGACCGAATATTATGGCAAACTGAAAAATAGGCGTTTCTGCCTACAGTGGCGTGCTCAAAGGTTGAGCCCTTTGATGTACTGAGGGCGCAGGATATCCACAATGGAGGAACCAACCGAGCGCATCCTGTGCGGTAATGCAGGGCAACGCATCAATGATCGCCTCCTGTAGGGCCTCGCGTGTCCGAGCTCCAACTCGTCGCAAGATGGTGTTCAACTTGGAAAAAGCACCTTCAATCGGCGAGAAATCGGGGGAATAGGCCGGCAGGAAGAGGAGTTGACAGCCTTTGGCTTCGATGGCCTCTTTCACGCGAGGACCCAGGTGGATCGAGAGATTGTCCAGGATCACGATTTGTCCAGGATGCAGGCTGGGAGCCAGGATTTGTTCGACATACGTCTCAAAGACAACCAGGGAAATCTCTACGACGAGGTGAAAGCCACCTTTGCTCTGGCCGAAAAAGACGGTTTTGCGAATCCGCCGTGGGAGTCAGATCGACAGGTAGAGAAAGGACACGGGCGGCTAGAAATTCACGAGTATTGGACACAGAGTGATCCTGACATCTTGGTGTATCTGGATCCCGAACAGAAGTGGAAAGGCTTGCAGGCAATTGGGGTCGTTCGGGCTGAGCGGCGCATGGAGCAAAAGATCACGAAAGAAACGCGCTACTTTTTGCTCAGTTTCTCGTCCGTTAAAAACTTTGCCACCGCAGTCCGAAGCCACTGGGGAATTGAGAACAGTCTGCATTGGGTCTTGGATATTGCTTTCCGTGAAGAGGAATCGCGCATGCGTCTTGGTCATGCTAACGAAAATTTGGCGGTGTTACGCCATATCAACTTCAACCTCTTGCGCCAGGAAACCTCGTCACGGGTTGGCGTCCATGCCAAGCGTCTCAAAGCAGGCTGGCATACCTCCTATCTCTTGCGCGTTCTTGATGGGGTTAATTAGAGGCGATTGCTCTGGGACAAAATGCACATTTGACGGCAGACTGATGCCTGGGTTATAATCACTAACGGGCTGTTCCGATTGCGAGAAAATACAGCCCAATAGAACAAGAAAGAGGTACCTCGTCATGAATATAGGCGTGAGATATGCCGGGTTACGCTCTTTTGATCAGTTTTTCACACCATACGATCTTCCTGACAATTCACCTCTCCTTATACTCTCCGGCAGTCCAGATTGAGTGAGATGCTCCCATTTTCACTTCTCCAGGGGCACTCATGGTACAGAGGCGCAAAGTAAGCCGCGTCTAACTCGCAAATGCTCTTCCTTTTGTCCATGAGCCAGACCCCCATTTCTCCGTAGAACTTTTTTCGTTGAAACAAGGGAGTTTTTGTCATGTTTTTGCGACATTCCGGACTGTGGCGGCACGCCGACTTTCTTAAACTTTGGGCTGGCGAGACTATTTCCCTTATGGGAAGCCAGGTGACCTTGCTAGCTTTGCCTCTTACCGCGATCCTGACGCTGCATGCGACCCCCATGCAGGTGGGCATCCTTGGGGCAACTGGATATATCCCGATGCTCCTGGTAAGCCTCTTTGTAGGGGTATGGGTTGATCGGTTTCCTCGACGCACGCTGCTGCTCATCAGCGACATTGGGCAGGCGCTCCTGCTCAGTGTTGTTCCGCTCATGGCACTACTTGGGATCTTGCAGATCGAGTACCTCTACGTGATCAATTTTCTGGTAGGCATCCTGACCGTCTTCTTTGGTGTGGCCTACCAATCTTACCTGCCAACGCTGATAGAAACAGAGGAGGTGGTGGAGGGGAATAGTAAGCTAGAAGCCAGCGGGGCCTTCGCGGAAGTGGCAGGTCCTGGGATCGCGGGTACGCTGGTTCAGGTAATGACTGCCCCTCTCGCGATCGTTGCCGACGTTGTTTCTTTCCTGGTTTCAGCCCTGTGTTTGGGGCTCATTCGGCGAGGCGAACCAGCGCAGTCCGCTGGAAAGGGGCAGGCGAGCATCTGGTCACAAATCGGGGAAGGGCTACAGGTTGTTGGGCGCAATCCAGTCCTGCGTGCCATCGCAAGCTGCAATGCAAGCCTGAACTTCTTCAATATTCTGTCATACACGGTCTTTACCCTCTATGCTATTAGCGAACTGCATATGAGTCCAGCACTCCTGGGACTGACAATAGCAGGGGGGAGCGTCGGAGCGCTGGTTGGCTCGTTCGCGGCCACTCCAGCAGCCAAATGGTTCGGCATCGGGCGCGCGATAGTGGGAGCCGTCTGCCTGGAAGGACTGGGCGCTCTGCTGATCCCGCTGGCTAATGGTTCGCTGTGGCTCGTCATCCCCATGTTCATCGCCGGACGCTTTCTGATGGGGGGAATGGATCTCATCTACCATATTAACCAGCTGAGTCTGCGTCAGATCAGGACTCCTAACCATTTACAAGGACGGGTCAATGCCACAATACGCTTTATTGCTGGCGGTGTCGTCGCCTTTTCCTCCCTGCTTGGTGGTTTTCTCGGCACAGTAATTGGTCTGCGCGCAACACTCTTTCTTGGAGCTGGGGGCGTTTGCCTCTCCTGTTTGTGGCTAATCTGTTCTCCCATCTGGAAAATAGCAGACCTTCAGCCAGCAAGTAAGAGCGAATAGCACGGTCGGAATCTGATCGTTAGTGTCTTTCCAGAGAAAATGAGAGGCCAGTGAGCGTAGTAGTTGCCTGGCCTCTTTTTAGATGCGATTGCCCTGTAAATACGCCACCGCCATCTACTTCTAAGCCTCCAACTGCTGCCAGTTCATCCACTACACAGGAAAAAATGTCAAACTTGGTTCCCACTCGCCAGCAATTTAAAGGAAATGGCCAGCAAACCTCTCCTCAATTTACTCTTTCAGGTGGACTAGCCATTTTTCGGCAGCGGATCCCTTGGTTCTGCAGTTCCACATACAACCGCGGGCTCCCATAGACTTCCCGATGCGCTACATAGGCTGTCTGGATCTGTTCAGCCAGAGAGTGATCTTCCTGCTGATGCCGCCTCATCGGACGTTTCTTCCAAGCATAATATCCACTCACCGAGACCTCCAGAGTTTCACAGAGCGCGCTGATGAGGTATACTGAGAGAAATAGTATAGTTCGTGCTTTCCATGAGTGAGGGAACGGATGTATGGCGCAAGCAGCGTTACCACTTACGGCTCTCTCAGAGGCCCAAAGAACACAAGCGCTTGAACGTTTGAAGATCATCCGTCCAGCTTTAGAGAAACATGTCTCTCAAGCACAAGTGGCTCGTACCCATCAGATTCCACCGAGTACCACCCAACTCTGGATCAAGCGTTATCGAGAGAAGGGGCTGGCTGGGCTCACGACTACCACGCGCTCAGATAAGGGCAAATCTCGGAAGCTCCCAGATCAAGCAATTGTCCTGGTCGAAGGATTGGCTTTGCAGACTCCTCCACGTTCAGCGGCTGCTATTCGTCGCCAGGTGAGAGAGATTGCCCAGACCCAGGGATGGAAACCACCGAGCTACGAGCGAGTTCGCCAGATTATCAAAAGTATTGATCCAGCCCTTCTGATCCTTGCCCATCAAGGCGCTGCTGCTTACCGAGAAGCGTTTGATTTGCTCTATCGACGAGAGGCCACACACGCCAATGCGATGTGGCAGGCAGACCATACTCCACTGGACGTGTGGCTTTTGAACGAAGCAGGCAACCCGGCCAAACCCTACCTGACGGATCGTGTCAAGGTACCTTCCGATGACTTTACTGATAAAGATGCTGTTGCGACCATTCTGCGTATTACGAGAGGAAATATTCGTTTGATTGAACGCCTGATGCTTCAGGTGGAACATATCCTGGTGGCGAACCAGACACAGGTGGTAACCAAAGATGTCGTCGAGACAGCACAACAGAATCTGATCATTGGACCAGGTTGAGGAGTGCTCTCCTGATGAGGTGTCTCAAAATCGTTCGGTTCTTACGACAAACTGATGAATAGCAAAATGTTCGTTGCCTGTGACAACGGTGAGAGAGAAAATGAGTGGGAGAACAGATATGTTTGACCTGCCCTGGGATAAGGCGAAACAAAGAGATTGGATAGCTTTGAATAAACGGCTTGAACAGGAGAGTTTTCTACAGAGCCTCCCATATCTCCTGCCATTCCCATTCGGCATTGTTCTTGGCCTTGCAATTATCTTTGAAGTTATCTTCCTCCCTTTCACACTTCAACCTTACATCCTTACAGCAACCTTCATCGTGTCGTTTATTGGTGTTCCGATATTTATTTATGTTATAAAGAGGCGCGATTTCACCGCTGTCCTGCAGCCTGGCTTTCATGCCTGGTTCACACAGTATGGAGTGGAGGCAACCGCAACAGTGATAGACTGTGAGGCCAGGATAGACAAAGATGGCGATTTGATGCACTGGCTTGAATTCGTATGGCATCATCCAGAGACCCAACAACGTTATACCAGGAGGGTATCTACGAGCAAGGCAAATTACGTTGCCTGTCCATTAAAGAGTACGCATCCAGTGCTTTTTGATCCCGTTCATCCCACTATCTGCCAATTCTATAGATCGCAGGTGAAAGTGACTGAGATCATAGCGGGATACTTGGAATAGGGCCAGGATTTCTGGACAATTCTTTGTGGGAGAAAATTTCGCGGAAATCCTGGTCCGCTTCTTGGTCTTTGCAATACTGTTGGGAAAGGATGGAACCACGCGATGCTACCGTTACAGGAGAGATGGGACAAAGTGATCTGCGAACAGGAGCGAATGCTCTTTCTGCTAGCCTCGTTTTACCCGGAAGGGACCACCATTCCGCTCTGGTTGCTAGGATTAGCTGTGGGAATGGGCGAGCCAGAGGGAACATCCGAGCTGCTCAAGCGAGCTTGCCATCAATTGCAAGCGCTAGAGTTGTTTGAAGAGATGACAGGCGAGAGGGTGCAGCTCAGTTCAACGTCTCGTCAGTTTGGTCAGCAGCTCGTCCAGGCGGCAGGCATTCAGAGCAAGGTCCTGGTAGCTGAGGCAGCACAACGCCTGTTCTCTGCTTGTTGGACACTGGATACGCTTTCGCAACGCACCTTGCGAATAGGTTACCACGAATGTCGAGAGCAGGTACAAAGCATTCGCCACTATCTGGGCTGGCTCGGTTTTCAAGAGTACAGCGAGTTGCTCGAGCAACTCGACCACTGGATGAGCCTGGAAAGTTCCCTGCTTACCACCCCCATCATAGGCACAGATATGAGCCAAAAGAAACCCTCTGCATGCTCTTCTCTTCGGTCCCTGCGGCTACAGCAGGAAAGAAAAAGGGTCTATGGAGACCGCGACACCCTTGCCAGAGGACTACCAGCATCTCAATCCCAGCGTACGCCTAAGGACGTCACCTGGTGGCCAGAGATCCTGCCAGACCTCTTTTATCAACAACTCTACAATCGCTCAGTCGAAGCTGGCTCTCTTCTGACCATCCAGGAGGAACCTACCAGGTGGCTACGGCTGACCTGCAAAGTGGGGGTCGAAGATCTCTTGGGTTTACGTCTCTATCTTCTCGGTCCAGAATGGGAGCATGAGTGGCAACCGCCAGTAGGTGAATCTTTGCTCGTGCATGTGGCATTTTCCCCCAATGGACAACTGATGCTCACAAGCTCCTACTCATCTGGGGTTCAGTTCTGGGACGTAGAGAGCGGGCGCGAGCTGCCGCGACTACAAGGCGATACAATAAGGGTTACGAGCGCAGCGTTTTCCCCTGATGGGCAACTGATGCTCACAGGCACAGATTCAGGAATAGTCAGACTCTGGGCCATGGAGAGCAGGTGCAAAGTGCGTCAATGGGACACGTCAGGTCGTGTTACCAGTGTAGCGTTTTCTCCCGATGGACGACTGGCCCTTATCGGCACACAGTACCAGGGAGCCCAACTATGGGAGGTTGAGAACGGAAGCGAACGGAGGCGGTGGCTTGCTTTAGGTTGCGTCATCAGTGTAGCGTTTTCTCCTGATGGACGGCTGGCCCTTATCGGCACACAGTATCAGGGAGCCCAACTATGGGAGGTCGAGAGCGGGCGAGAAGTAGGAAAACTGCAAAGCCACACGATAGGAGGGATCATCAGTGTGGCGTTTTCTCCCGATGGACGGTTGGCGCTCACTGGCTCCTACCTTGCCGTCCACCTCTGGGAAGTCGAGAGTGGGCGGCAACTGGTAGGTCTTAAATATACTGGAAAGAGTGTGGCGTTTTCTCCCGATGGGCGACTGGCGCTCACCGGCTCCTCTAAGGCTGCCCATCTCTGGGAGGTCGAGCGTGGAGAGGAGATCCGACGCTTCGGTCCCATGACGAGCGTGTCCAGTGTGGCCTTCTCTCCTGATGGGAAACAGGTGCTCACAGGTTCAGATGATAATGTGGCCCGGCTCTGGGAGGTGAGTAGAGGGGGCGAATGCTCGTGGGATGAGGAATATCCAAGCCTTATTACATCTGTGGCCTTTTCTCCTGATGGACAAATAGCCCTTACCGGTTCAGAGAATGGGTCCGTCCACCTCTGGGAAGTCAGCAGTGGGCGCAAACTTCGGAAGCTGCAAGGGAGCGGGTCGTCTAAGATAACAAGTGTGGCGTTTTCTCCTGATGGGCAACGGGTTCTCGCTGGTTCCTATAAGGTAGCCTACCTCTGGGAAGTCGAGCATGGACAGCCGGTCCTGCTGGACCGCAAAAAATCGTGGATCACGAATGTGGCGTTCTCTCCTGATGGACAATTGATCCTCACTGGAGACACAAGTGATGGGATCCGGCTGTGGAATGTGGAGAGCGGACAGATGATTTGGCAGCGACTATGGGAAGAGCAGGTTAGGAGCATAGCGTTTTCCCCCGATGGACGCCAGATCCTCATCGGTTCAAATTTTGGAGCTCGGCTCCGAAAGGTCAGCAATGGACGACTGCAGCGGACCCTGCGGCACAGATGGCCGGTCGGGAGTGTAGCCTTCTCTCCTGATGGGCGTTTGGCTCTCACGAGCGCAGAGGATTTCATGTACAATGAGGAGGGTGGAACAGTCCAACTGTGGGAGGTCAGGAGCGGGCGCAAACTTCGGCAACTGCTTTACGTCCAGGAAGCCACGAGCATGGCCTTCTCTCCTGATGGGCGTCTGGCAATCGTTGGAGATCGATACGGACGAGTTTACTTCTATCGAGGGCAAGGTTCAGACGTGGGTAACTTGCTCGGCATCTACGTCGCAACCTACGAAGTGGGAGCGATCTATTGGCAACAGTCAAATCAGGTCGTGTTAGCGGACAAAGGGGGACCAACCTGGGGGCCTCATTTCTCTCACGTGATGCTTGAGGGCAAGTGGGAATAAGTAAATAGGGCTCTCTCGGCCCAACAATTGCCAGGTGTCAAGGCCGGTGTCATGACGAGCCGATTTGGAATTGGTCGCCCCAATCAAACGAACGGTAAAAAACAAACGTTGAGAACGTCAGCGATGAAAACGCCGACCAAACCGCGCCGGAATCCAGGCGATCCCAACGCCGACATCGTGAACGCCGGTTGACTACACGCCGGTGGGCAAATCGCCGGCGGCATGTCGTGCTGTGTCTGACAAGGTTGAGGGGGTTCGGCTCTCTGTTCGGCGCTCCTTCATGCGGTAACTGCTCCCATTGATGGCGATGACCTCTGCATGATGCAGGAGCCGGTCAAGCAAAGCCGTCGCCAGTACCTCATCCCCCAGTAACGCTCCCCAGCCAGTAAAGCTGGTATTGGACGTCAGGATAATGGAGCCGTGCTCATAGCGGGCTGCCACCAACTCAAAGAAGTGATGAGCCTGTTCGGCGGTGAGCCTGGTGTAGCCCACCTCATCAATGATGAGCAAACTGGGCGCAATGTAGCGCCGCAGGCGCTGACGCATGAGACCAGGATGCGAGGCACTCTCCAGGGACTGAGCCAGTTCCGCCAGCGTCGTAAACAGGACGCTGTGTCCCTCTGCCAGTGCCCGATTGGCTAGAGCCAGGCTCAAATGCGTCTTGCCCGTTCCCGGAGGGCCGAGAAAGATCACATTGGTGCAGGTCCGCACAAAGGACAGATCGGCCAACTCCCGGATGCGCCGCTCGGAGAGCGAGGGTTGGAACGAAAAATCGAAACCCTCCACCGTTTTTTTGCTGGGAATGCGTGCAGCCTTGAGACGGCGAGCTGTGGCTTTTTGCTCGCGGCCATCCAGCTCTGCGCCCAAGGCTCGCTCCACCATGGTTTCATACGTCCATTGTTCTCGCCGGGCCGTTTCCAGTAACTGGGGTAACGCCGTTTGCAGGTGGGTCAAGTTCAGTTGCTTGTACGCGGTGATTGACTTCATGCTCCCACCTCCGCTCCGGCCGACACGCCACAATACTGGTCATACTCGGCCAGGGCCCGGCTTTGCACCTGTGGTGCCTGCTGTTGGTGGCCTAAGGGTGCTCCTGCTCGTCGGATCGCCGAGGCTGAGGGAATACCCGTCCATTGCTCTGGATGCGGCACACTCTCTTGTGAGCGAGGACGCTTCTCGATGGCGAACACCTCTTGGCCCTGCGACCAAACCGTGAGCACACCCTTGCGTTCACGAACCTGCACTGTGGTTCCGGCCAGATGCAGCGTGCCTGGCAACCCGTAGAGCACGCCATCGTAGGAGACATAGCCATCCCAGGTGACTTTGCGTTCTTCGGTGGCAAAGCGCTCCCAGGCAAAGGCTTGAGGCAAGGGCTGGAGCTTCTCCACCTCCAAACGATCGACCGGGCGAGCATGAGTCGTGCGGTGCACGCGGGAATTGATGCGCTCACACCAGCGATGGGCCTGGCGATTGAGATCATCGAGATCGGTGAAAGTCACCCCGGCCCAAAAGCTCTGCTTCACATAACTCACGGTGCGCTCGACCTTGCCTTTCGTCTGTGGGGTGTAAGGCTTGCAGACGCGGGCGGTGACCCCAATGGAGACCATGAAGTCAGCAAAGCGAGGATTCCAACGAGGTTTGTTCTCCTGCATTTCGAGCAACACGCTTTTCATGCGGTCAGTCAGCGCAGACCGGGTCAGGCCTCCGAAGTATTCAAACGCCTCCATCAAGCAGCGAATGAGCGTTGGAGTATCGCAGCGCTTCACAAAGGTCACAAAGCGCATGCGCGAATAGCCCAACACCGCGGTAAAGCCATAGAATTTATGGATGATGCCTTCCTGTTCATACGTGAACTCGCCCCAATCAAATTGGACCTGGTGGCCTGGCTCGGTTTCATAGCGTTGCACGGGCGCATGTCCTGCCACCACCGGGCGGAGGGGATGGACGAACTCCTTCAAGATGCTGATCCCGCCGGTGTACCCCATCGGCTGTAATCGTGCGTAGATCACTTCACAATTGATGCAATGATCTTCCATCACCCAACGCGTAATCTGTTCTTTGAATGGATCAAGCTTTGAAGGCCGAGGCGGGCGTGGTTTCGGGATCACCGCTTCTGGATGGGCAAGATATTTGCGCACAGTGGTCCGCGAAATCTCCAATTTCTGGGCAATTTCCTGAACCGTCTTCCCTTGTTGATGTAAATCGTGTATTGTATTCACGGTCTGACTCCTGAGCATGTCGGTCTCCTGAGGTTGTGTTTTTGATTTTCCTCAGAATACCGCCTTCTTGGGGGTCGGTCAATTCTATTCCGGCTCGAGTATACACCGTCTTTAATACCAGGGCGCAGAGAACGAAAGGATGGTTCAAAACCGTCCGTTTGATGAGACAATCCGGTGAGCCTTTTTACATGCTGTCGCACTCCTTCCGCATGCGTAGAATGTTTCTTGACAAATCTCAAAACCTCCCCCGTTTGACGGGAAATGTGAGACAAAAGGAAGAGTTTATGAAGATTGGATATGTACGTGTCTCGAAACAGGAACAGCATGAGATGTTGCAAATCGATGCTCTGAAAGAAGCTGGCTGCGAGAAATGGTTTCTGGACAAAATGACTGGCTCGAAAGCCGAGCGCCAAGGATTGGATGAAGCTCTGGCATATGTGCGGCCAGGAGATACGTTCGTGGTATGGAAACTGGATCGGGCGGGGCGTTCATTGACCCATTTGATTGAGTTGCTCAAAGGTCTCACCGAGCGCGGCATCGAGTTCATCAGCCTCACCGAGCAGATTGATACGACCACACCTGGCGGAAAACTTATCTTCCATCTGATGGGTGCTCTTGCTGAATTTGAGCGTGATCTCATTCGTGAGCGAACCAACGCAGGGTTAGCAGCGGCTAAGGCGAGAGGGCGTGTCGGTGGGAGGCCCAGAAAGCCCAAGACCAACGGGAAAATTGCACTGGCTCGACAGATGTTTACTGATCACAGCCATTCAATCCCCGAAATCTGTGCTGCGCTTGGGATCTCCCGTGCCACTCTGTATCGATACGTCAAAGAGGCTGAACCGCTCACCTAATTGCCAAAATTCCCGCTCACGGAATTCCAAAATTTACAGAACTCTCTCTGGCACGAGAGAGCCCAGAGGATGCGAGAGCGCAGGTTGATCCCTGGCGTGAAAACGGAAACGGAGCCATAGATGCGCCTGGTGGTGGCTATCCATGCCACCACCTCCTCACCCCCGCCGTTGGGGTTGAGTGAGACGATAATGCTTTGTGCTAGTCACAGCTCATAACAAAATGCCCGCGTCAGCGGGCATTTTGTTTACGACAAGAACCGTGTAGTACGCTTGCTTTGTCAACCTAAAACAAAGAAAGAAGGTATCAGTATGCTCTGTAAAGCAACGGTTCTTTGTCCCATTTTTACCATTGTCGACGACGCAATGAAAGCTTCGCCGGAAATACAACGGGCTTTGAAACGTCCCGGCACGAAGCCTCGACTCAGTGACAGCGAAGTAGTAACCCTCGCGTTATACCAAGAACTCATCGGTGAGCCAAGGGAAGACCACTTCTTCCGGCTGCACAAGGATGTTCTCTTGCCATTCTTTCCTGGGCTCACCGAGCGGTCTCGGTACAACCGCCGGAAACGGGATTTGTGGGCGGTCATCCTCGCTGTTCGGTTAATGTTGCAATTAGTCCTGGGCTCCCTGAAGTTTGAAGGAACTGGTGTAGTCGATAGGGCAGCTTTATGGTTGGCAGAGCTAGCGGTGTGAGATTAGTAGCCCCTATGCTTTGATGACTGGTTGCCGCAATATGGTTCGTAATTTATCGGGCGCTACCTTGCGAAAATCACTGAAGTAAATTTCGTGATGTTTGCCAACCATTGTGAGATCGTTGGCCGGTATAAAATCGCGGTGCATTTGGGCAAGTATATCCGCCTCATCATCAAAGGAGCCGACGTGCAACGTCTGGACACTCTTACCCTCGTCGAGTGTTTCTAGACGCACTTGAGCAAGGCTAGCCGGCGGCTCTTTGTCGGCAACTTTTTCAACCACCGCTTTGAACATGTCCCGTGTAATCCAGTCAGGTTGCATAATCATTAGGGTAAAATCCCATTGTGATTTATCTCGTGCGGTAGTAAAGGTAGACATGTCATCTGCCCACCATAAAGCCTCCAATGGCATGACAGTATAGTCTTTGCCTAATTCCAGCTTGCTTGCAAATTTGAGTTTGTACGCCACGGGATAGAGCGCAACGATAGCAGCCTTGAATTCTTGGCTGGTGTTCGGATCGCCGTGTCCGTCAATCATCAGGTATTGCAGTCTAGGTACGTCTACCATACGAAACTCGTGATACTTCGCTTGGTAGCTGTTGAGTGTTTTCTTGAAGTCTATTTTGTTCATACTCTCTACGATACCAAATTACGCTCGTTAGTTACCACGCTCCACCCGAAAATATCTCGACAGCTACTAGGGCATTTTGATTCGGATGGGAACTAGTACAAAGCGTGATATAGTTTCCGAACTGTTTGGAAATCACGCTTTCCTCTCGGCTTCGTTCTCATACAAGATCAAAGATGGTCCTCTGTACCCTTCATTGCTTGAGCTTACCTCGTTGCGCAATTCGTGGGTTAGGCTATCAGGTGTCCTTAGAGCCTGCTGCCCAGGTTGCCTGATTTGCTAGCTCTTGGCACCTCTTTTTCAGAGGAGAGGAGATGACGCAGATCCATTTAAATTCTGGGATTTACACCACCACTACCTCCAGCGGCCACCTCTGGATTATGGACGGGGGAGGCCGGGGCCGAGGACGGCGACCTGGATGATGGCTGCTAGCAGGCCAGCGGATGATCCAGGGCCAGCTACGTATAGGCGTCAGCGGCTCCTCTTTCGTGATGGTGGTAGCTCTGGGCTTGTTCCCTATGGAGAACAAGAGCATGATGGGAGCCATACCGCCAAAGTAGGCAAAGGCCGCATTCGGTCCCAGTCCTGTTGGGTTAAACAGAGCCGAGACGGTGTTGATCAGGGCAGTGCTCAAGTAGACTGAGTAGAGCACTCTGGCGTGGCGGCGCCAACGTGCGTTGGAACCCCGCATTTCCCAGCCAGCAAACTCATTCAAAGCACGCGAGCAGAGCAGGAAAGTGAGCACGTACAGAACGACGCCCAGGGCGATCAACGCGATGATGAGGACGTCAGATCCTGGCATCCCCTGGGCAAAGATTACCCAGTCACCATAGCCGAGCAGCGTAGGTACAGTCAGGTAACTGGCAACCATAAGGAGTGGAATTCCCCCGGATTTGGAGGGTCAGAGAAGAGAAATCTGCTATACTTCAAATGGGAGGATTCAATGGGCAAATCGCAACCACATTACACGAAAGAATTTAAGCAGCAGGCTGTACAACTCTTCAAAACCAGTGGAAAAGCTAAAACACAAATAGCGAGAGATCTGGGTATTTCTGACAGCGTATGATGGTACCGGAATCCTGGACAGGCAAATAAGATAAAATAGCTGTATCAGAATGAGTGCAAAAGGAGAAAGATTATGGCAGGACCACGCAAACGATACAGCGCAGAATTGAAAGCAAAAATAGCACTCGAAGCCATTCGCGGCAACAAAACCGCCAACGAAATAGCGGCTGAGTATGGGGTTCATCCAACACAAATTGCTCAATGGAAAAAACAAGCGCTTGACGGATTACCTGCCGTGTTCTCGACACGCGGTCCTGGCCAGGAAAAAAGTGAGGAAGACCTCACAGCGCCCTTGTATCAACAAATCGGTCAGTTGAAAGTGGAACTGGACTGGTTGAAAAAAAATCAGGCCAGCTCCGTTGAGCACAAGCGCCAACTCATCGATCCTAACGATCCGCAGCTTTCCATTGGACGCCAGTGTGAACTGCTGGGGCTTGCGCGTTCGAGCTACTACTATCAACCCGTTGCAGTCAGTGAGGAAGATCTCATGTTGATGCGCTTATTAGATGAGCAATACACGCGGACGCCGTTTTATGGCACACGAAAAATGACAAACTGGCTCAACCAACAAGGCTATGGAGTCGAACGCAAACGGGTCCGTCGCCTGCTTCGCACGATGGGTTTAGAAACGATCTATCCTCATCCGCGCCTGAGCCAGCCTGGAGCTGTGGAGCAACGATTTCCCTACCTGCTGCGCAATGTGGAGATCACCACTGTGAACCAAGTGTGGAGCACGGATATCACCTATATCCGCCTGGCACGCGGGTTTGTCTACCTGGTCGCTGTGCTGGATTGGTGGAGCCGCTACGTGCTTTCCTGGGAACTCTCCATCACCTTAGATACGAGTTTTTGCCTGGAAGCCTTGGAGCGAGCTTTGAACCAAGCGACGCCAACCATTTTCAATAGCGATCAGGGGGTCCAATTTACGAGCACAGAGTTTGTGCAGCGATTGCAAGCCAATCATATTCGCATCAGCTGGGATGGGAGAGGAAGAGCCTTAGACAACATTTTTGTGGAGCGGCTCTGGCGCTCTCTGAAATATGAAGACATTTATCTCAGGGAGTATCAAAACGTTAAGGACGTAAGGAACGGAATACAAGCGTACTTTGAATTTTATAATCACCAGCGTTTGCATCAGTCACTTGACTATCAAACGCCAGCTCAAATCTATCGGCAACGTTGATAAGCGTAACGTAAAATACTCATTCTCATGTTGCTGAGTTTTATCTTATTTGGGCCCGTTTTTTGTCTTGACAAACGGTACCGCTATATTCTATCCCAGTGCTATGGGGATCACAACATTCCTCACTATTGATTTGCAAGAGGTCGATATAGTGCTAGCAGGTAGGCAGTGTAAGCCGGATTTCATCTTCTTGAAGCAAAGAGCGGTTGATTACTTGATCAGCCGCTCTTTGTGTTGCAGGCAATATATCTTCTTTACGCGAGTGGCTTAGCCATACAGCGTTTCTGGTTGATCTGGGTCTGGGGTAGTGAACGTGGGGTCAGTGGAAAGTTCGGAACGGAGGTGGGTGGCCAGGAGCACCAGCGTCGCATAGCCAAAGGAGAGAAGTCCGACGAGAAGGCTCAGGGTGAGAAAGATGATGCCGGCCACGTCCCAGAGATGCCAGATATACGCATCGGTCGCAATGAATGCTCCTACAACAGACAGAAAAGAAAGATAGAGATGGATCACCCCATACCTGTTTTTTGAGGTGGGAGGTCGTACAAAGCAGAAGGCCAGGAATCCGGCCGTGCAGGGCAGTGAGCAGACAAACGCGAGCCAGGCGATATGGAGTGGTATGTCGGCCAGTCCTGAAGAGGCCAGAATCTGGAAGAGGACGAGATCCAGGACGGCACAGCCCCCGCCGAGGTAGCGATCAAACCGATAGGCGTGTTCCTGGTCGGCCAGAACCTTGGCGACCGTTCCGATTAGAATGATAAGAAGCCGAATATGATCCTCTGGAAGGTTATGGGCGCGCATTCGGGCCGCAAACTGATCTTGTTGCTCTGTTGAGAATCCTCCACGGCGGTACCGGATAAACAAGGGAATGGTGATTGCAATGATCTGGAAACGTTGCTGGGGTGAAAGATGCAGACGTATTCCTTGGTGGGTGAATAAGGATGAGTGAGGCATAGGCGGTTTTGCTCCTTCGGATAGAATCTATTCTATGGGAAAGAACGCGAAAAGGAAGTGGATATGAAAGAGGCTACAGTTATAAAGACATTGGAGCGTGTAGCGCCTGGAGTATCGTTTGCAGAAGAAGGAAAGGGGTAACATTACAATGTGATTCCCTAAGCCTATTATTTAAATGAGCGAACAGAGAATGCCCACCCCTTGAAATACACATCCCCACGCCGGGTGGTGACGTTGAGCTTATCCGAAAGCGGAGCGTGAATGGTCCCCTGCGTTTCGCGGTCAAAAGAGGCGGAGAAAGATGTTATACCAGTCAGTACGTGCGTTCCACCAGGTAAAGAAGGCGGCGCCTCCAGCGAGGATAGCAGGGGCAACCAAGAGCTGAGGCCAATTCCACAACGTCTTGCCTTGTGGTAGTTCTATATCTTGAGTGGCTCCATGAATGGTTGTTTTGCTGTAGCCGCCGTTGAACCCGGTCCAAGTTCCCCCAGAAGTGCCAGATAGCCCAGATCAGAAGACCCATGCAGGCCAACAGCGCCGAAGTGTCAGACTGCCAAGGATCCATGGCCACCGAAAACATGGCTGCATGAGTACCCTTCTTCAGCTTATCTTTTCTGCTACGAGAAGAAATAAGCCTGGTTGTTATGGATGTACTGAACCGTCTGGCATTGTCGCACCTTTCTTGCTAACGATTGTTAATAGTGTGCATTTAATCTCTTACAATCTTCGAGAAATCCGCTTATGATAGGATCCCATATTGGATCATCTAAAAAGGTGGTTGTAATTCCTATGAGAGGGTGAGTGTGTAACGCTGTAATCATATGCCGATAGCTACCCTCAGCATTTACGAGCCGTTCATTGTTCTGGAAACCTGCAAAAATTCTTCTTCGTTCTCTCTCTAATACGTAGTCTCGTTGGGTCGAGAGATATGGCATGTACTTATCAAATAAGTCGTCTATTACCTCCAATGGATCCATGCCATCAATCGCTTGTGGCTTGATTGGAAGTGTTTCCCAACTGGTTATGGAGAAGCAGTCCGAGTGTTGTAATGATGCACCAATAATTTTTCTCCTGGCCTTCTTGGCTGCCCAAGGGGTCCTGTTTGCTGATTCATATTCTGCGTAGATGTCTTCAATTGTTTGGCCAGTGTGTAATGCAGAATTGCGGTGTTCAGTGAACCTCTGGGTGAGGTTACTTGTATATCCGATATAAAAGATATTGTGTTCTTGTGGGAGTAAACAGGTGTGAAGTTCGTAAATGACTAATTCCGTACAGCCATCGCCGATTTCAGGTTTCTTATATGGATAGTCTTCTGGAAAATCATTATTTTCATCCATATAGTCCTTTAGGCTCTGGGGATAATCTTGCCGCATAAATGTAATAAAGCGGTGCCGCTGCTCTTCTGTGATATGCATACTGGAAATCCCTTTCGGTGTCCGCTGAAATTATTCCTGGGAGGCGTTGATCCAGGAGACGATGTGTTTATACGCGTTATCGACCTGGATGAAGTGTTGTGCGTCGCCCCCTGTATCGGGGTGAGATTGTTTGGCGAGTTCGCGGTAGCGCTGGCGCACCTGGTCAAATGGCGCGTCAACAGAGAGACCAAGGACAGCAAATGCAGCCTGAACGTGCTCTGGGATGAGGTGAAGCTGTTGGCGAAGCCGTTTCAGGATTTCTGCATGGGCGTGCCGTAATCGTTCCAGTTCCTCCTGAGCGAGCCTTGCCTGTTCCTGGGCGTTTCGATTTTTTTCAGCCTGTTCAGCTGCGGCGCTCTCCGCCATATGCCGAAGGGTTGCAGCGTTCTCTTCCTGGAGTTGCAAGAGTTCTTGATACTGGGCATAGGCTGTTCTGACTTCATCAAGGTTGAGGGTACGGGGGCCAGTGATCACATATTTGCGCCGATAGGAAACAAAGTGTCGTTGAATCAACCCATGGACCTCGGATGCTGGATACTGCGTTTCTTGGAGCACCTCGTCAAGTGTACACCGGGATCGATTGCTGAGATAGACGAATGGAACTCCTATGATACTTACGATCAATAGCCCTATAAGGCACCCTATCAGTTCAGGCATAATGTCCCCTCCATTGAATGGTTATGTATTTTCCCTGATGTTTCCTCGATGAATATCTATTTCGGAAGAGAGTATACCATGCTTTTGGTTCTGTAAGGAGTATTTCAGCATTGATTGTGTTCATACATGGAACAGAGGTTGGTAGAAGAGTTGAGGTGAGATGCTGCTGGTTAGTGCGGGTTCCGGAGAGCTGTTGTGTAAGGGAGAAAACTCTGCTCGAATGAAGTCATGAAACCCCCGATGTATGTTCGAGCCTTGGGTCCAGCAGAGCAGGCAGGGTTGGAAGCTGGACTGCGCTCATCCGACGCATTTACCCTGCGCCGCAGTCAGATCTTGCTCGCCTCCAATCGAAAGCAGCGTCCCAAAGTCATTGCTCAGAATCTGGGTTGTGCCACGCAAACGGTGCGCAACGCCATCCATGCCTTTGAGGAGAAAGGCGTCGATTGCCTCAAGCAGGAATCTTCTCGACCAAAAACGGTGCAAGCCCAATTTGATCAAGCCAAATGTGAAGCGTTACGTGCCACCTTGCATCAATCGCCGCGCATCTATGGGAAAAAGACCAGCGTGTGGACGCTGGCTTTAGCAGCGGAGGTCTGCTTCGAGCAAGGGCTCACGGAAAGCCTGGTGAGCATCGAGACGATCCGCCAGGCGCTCCTGCGGCTGGGGGTGGGATGGCAACGCGCGAAGCACTGGATTACCAGCCCCGACCCAGATTATCTGAAGAAAAAAAACGACGTGACGCCCTCATTGCGCTGGCCGAGCGCCAGGGATGGGTTGTCGGCTATCAGGATGAGGTGTGGTGGAGTCGCGTGAGCCAGCCCAATCTGCACAGTTGGACTGAGCAAGGTGGGTCGTTGCGCTTGCAGGAACTGAAGAAAGAGAAAACCGATCCCGACCCCAAAGCGCTCGCTTGTTATGGGATGCTTTCCGCCAACACTGGTCGCATGTACTTACGCTTTGTCGAGGGGCGCCCGGTCAGCCAGGTGACCACTGATTTTCTGGAGTGGCTGTGTGAGCAGGCCCAGGCGCAAAGCAAGCGTGTCCTGGTGCTCATTTGGGATAACGCGTCCTGGCATGTAAGTAAACAGGTCAAGACCTGGCTGCGCGAGCACAATCAGACAGTGTTGCAAGAAGCTCAAACTGGCAAAACAGGAGTACGCATCATTCCGTGCTGGTTGCCCATCAAGAGTCCTTGGCTCAACCGGATTGAGCCAAAGTGGGTGCATGGTAAACGTGCGATTGTCGAACCTGCTCGACTGCTGACGGCAAGTGAGCTCAGACAGCGCGTATCTGATTATTTTGGCTGTGAACAAGTCGAGCTGCTGCAACAAAAGTCGCGTCATTCCGTATAAAGGGAGAAGAGCACCTTCCTGAAAAGCCAGCTGGGCCTCTCGAACGAGAAGGATGCTGGCAAAAGCAGGATACCTTTTCCCGCAGCACACGTGATGATCGGATATTCTTTCCCAGAAGGAGGTTCAAGGACATGAGGATAGAAGGATTATCCAGAGTGCCACACGGCGCACGCCTGCTCCTCTCTGAAGAGCGGATGCTGCTCTCCTCTTTGCTGATGAGCCTGCTTATCTGCTGGAATCTCTCGGCCTGCTCTCCCGCCAGCCCCTCTGTCACTGCTCAAACAGCAGCCCCCACACCCACATGCACCGGGCAGCCCGCTGTCTCTGCTCCTCTGATCGCGCGAGCCGGTTTGCAGACCATGTTCGCTCTGCCCGGTTCCCCGTTTGCCAGCATCGCGACCAACAACGGACGCTGGATTTTTGTGTCGCTGCAGAGTTCTGTGGCGCAGGACAACGGCATTGCGGTGCTCCTCCAGGAGGGGCCATCTCTCAAACTCGCCCAGATCATTCCTCTTCCCGGTACTCCTGCGGGCCTGGCTCTCACAAGCGACGAGCAGCAGCTCATCGTTGCCGATGGCAAAGGAGTGGCGGTGCTCGATGCAGCCAGGGTCGAAGCGGGCACTTCTGGTGCGCTCCTGCACCTGATCTCCGATGGGAACAATCCGGGAACGGTCGAAGTGGCTCTCTCACGAGATGACCACTATGTCTTTGCCACGGATGAGACGGGACAAACACTGAGCATCATCGATTTTCAACAGGTGCAAACAAGGGGGGTCTCTTCTCATGCCTCCATTGGACGGGTTCCTCTCGACCTGGCCCCAGTCGGCCTGGCGCTCTCACCAGATAATCACTTTCTCTATGTGACCACCGAATTCAGTACCCAGAACCTGTCGGAATCGAGGACTGCCTCTCAGTTTCCCGGAACCCTGACCGTCGTGGATGTCGCTCGCGCAGAGCATGATCCCTCTCATGCGGTCGTTGGACGCGTTCTGGCGGGATGTAGCCCGGTTCGGGTGGCGCTCTCCGCCTCGGGAGATGTGGCCTGGGTTACTGCCAGAGGCAGCAACGCGCTCCTTGCTTTCAACACCTCCCTCCTCAGATCAGACCCAGCACATGCCTTCATTGCTTCCCTGGCCGTCGGCCCTGCTCCGGTGGGGCTAGCCTTGATTCGCCAGGATACGGAGCTCATCGTGGCGGACTCCAACCGCTTCGCCGGAAACCGCTCTCCTCAAACGCTGACCCTTATCAATGTGAAGCAAGCGCTCGCAGGGCATCCTGCTTTGCTCGGGACGATCGCAGTCGGAAGTTTCCCCAGAGAGTTGGCTCTGGATGGACAGACCCTTTTGCTGACCAACTATACCTCGGCAACGCTCTCACTGATCGATCTTTCCAAGCTCCCGTGAGTGCGTCTGGAGAGGAGTGGCAACACGAGAAAATGCTTTGGCAAGCCTCGAAAACCAGGAGCCTCTTTTGTTGCTCTTTTCCCTTCTAGCTCGGGCTGGAATGAAGGTGCAACGGTCTGTCCTTCCTGCACAAGTGGTTTCTTGAACCTGCATTAGGTAGTTGTTGTTCTGGGATAAAGCTTGATCTGTATGATGTGTAGCAACAGGCGGACCAGGTTCTTCTATGAGACAGCAGGGCGCCTGAGAGAATGGAAGGTGCCCTGTTACCTACGAGATCAGCGATGGACAGTTGGGGGGTGTTCGAACGTCTGAACACTGGTGACGGTATCGCCCAGGCTCTCAACGAGGTACCAGCGTTCATCGTTCGGTGTCACTTTGCTGATACGGATGGCGTTGCGCATCCAGGCAGGGACCGAGCGATGGAAGCGCTGCTCTGGTGGACGTGGAAAGGGTTTCTGGTTCGCGTCGGCAATCCATGTCTGGAGCGCCTGGTGAATGAGGGGGAGAGTGTCCTGGCGCAACTGGAGATTCTGGTGATAGAAGACGTAGTTGTAGGCCGCGTTATGGCATGCGGTACACAGGGTTACGTTCCCCAACCAGTCATCGCGAGAAAAGGTGCCATACCACATCAAAAGGCAATGGGCACATTGGAGGGGACTCCTGGTGCCTTTGTGGTGGATCGGTTTCTCTTGTGTTTGGTTGCTGTTCATTACTATACGCCTCTCTTTTTTTTATTTTTGTGTATCGGTACAGTATGATCTCTCCCAACAGCAGTATACCTGAGAGATGGCTGATTTGACCTGTAAAAAAGACGATGAACCCCTCATTTTGTGGGAGGTGCGCTTCATTTCTTGCTTCTTTGCCAGGGTTGTGGTATGCGCGTCAGTGTGGGGTTTTTGGGTTTTGCTCTGCTTGTGACCTGGCCTGTATCCTCCCTTGCTTCTCTGGTATCTACTCCCTTTTCTGGTAGTCCACCTGTAAGGAAACCTGTAAAAAAGCCTGCACAGAGGCTTTTTTACAGGTTTCCTTACAGGTGGACTACCAGGATGTTTCAGGCGGGAAGCAGGAGTGATAGATACACTCAGGAAAGATGAACTAACGCGACGACCATACGTTGGCAGCGTAGCGATTGAAGTGTGTACTTCTCCTTTGATGTATCAGTCGGTGGTAAGACGATCCAGCGAGTGAATGGTCTTGCTGGTGGATAAGGAGACAAGACACTAATAATGAACCATTTCCTCTTTTAATGGGCGTGTCCCATTAAAATACGTTGATGCGCATTGTACAGAAATGAGGGTGTGAGATGCCGAAGCGGTTTTCATTTCGATGGTTGCTGGCAGTAGTTCCCCTGATGGCGATTCTGGTCAGTGTTGATTTTCCTAGCGGTGCCTGGGCGGCGGTACGGCAAAGTGAGCCGCCGGCGACCACCAGTGTGACGGGTCAGGATCCGTCGGGGGTGGCGGACTGTTGGGATGATGCGGGAGGCTGGAATTGGGTGTACGATATCAGGTGGATCAGGTGGATTTACGAGGGACCCGTTGCCATTCCCATCCCTGATCGTAAGCCTGTTCTGGGCGCGGGAGTGGCGCAGACACCGATTACCGATGATCAGGGGAAGGTGCTTGGCACGCTGACGTTGTTCCATTCGAAAAAGTGTGCTGGCTACTTCGGGGTTGTTCAGGCGTCGGGGAATGCGAAGGCGCACATGCAGGCGATTGCGCTCACGGGGACCCAGGCCTATGCAGGCCTGTCGGCCTATCAACGCTTGGGGGTCTCTCCCATGGTGGCCGATGGACCGCAGGTGTGCGTACAGGGCAATATCGATGAAGAGTCCACGACGTATAGCGCCTCGGTTTGTAATACGGATCATTAAAGGCGCATATTACCGCAGCCTCTCCACGCGCGTGGAGAGGCTGCGGTAATATGCGCCTGCTGGGTAGAGCGTTCGTACGCACTCTGTGGGATGAGTGAGACGTATCAGGGGGGTATGACAAGCATAGCCCGGAGAAGAGATGCCTCCTGTTGACTGGCCATGAAGGAGTCGCCGTACGGCGGCGAGCGTGACTGTGAGCATACGAGCGAGAAGAAGAACGAGAATGAAAGGAGCGCGCGATGAGCGAGCGATGTGTGCCTATTTCCCGACCGATGTGGGAATCGTTGCTGAAGAGTTGTGGATTGCGTCGCCAGGAATGGGAGCAACTGCGGGGTGTAAAGTACCCAGAAAAAGACGGTTTTTACCATACAGATGGGTGAGGAGCAGATGAGGAAGGTGAATAAGAAGCAGAGGTATTTCATTGCACTGTGTATGCAGCATGCATGTAAAGGCTAAGGAGTGTTTTCAGGTTGTCATGATGGGTTCCAGTCTCAGCATGACCCAAAGCAAAGTTTTAGAACGGATATCCGAGTCGATGCCACAGAGTCATCCACCACCGCATAGTACAAGGATGCCAGGTGATGTGGTGGTGAGCCCGATAGGGCTGGAATGCCGCGAATGACGGGGGATAACGCCCCCAGAGCTGGCTGAGCGCCCAGCGCAGGCGATAGAGCGAAAGCTTCGCCTGCCACTGGCGCCAGTCAGCTCGCTGTTGCCAGCGAACCAGCAATCGGCTCCGCTCGAGGATCAGCGAAGGCCTCAGGATCCACAGCAGAAATCCATAGGCCAGGGTCACCAGCAAGAGCAATTTGCGACGTGGCTCCCAGTCACGCACGCGCAGCGATTCCATGAGCAGTTCCGTTTTTTGAAATCTGAAGCATTCCTCAATTTTCCAGCGACGAACATATGAAAACATGATGTCCCAGGCCTGCTCTTGGGTCTCCACGGGCTCATTGGTTAACAGATACCACGGTTCACGTCCTTTGCCTTGTCGGACCACGACCAACCACAGTGGCCCTCGATACTGCCGATGTCGGACCGTAATCGCCAGCACACGCGTGCTTCGATGGACGCGTGTATGTGTATCCCAGAGCAACTTGGTGTCCTTCCATGATCGTTTGCCGCGCGCGATTTCCCAGGCTTTGCGTTCTTGTCCCTGTTCGTCGATCAGTTTGTTGCCTTTTTTCCAGCGCATCACGAAGCGCGCTCCATAGAAATCCAGATCCCATAACCAGCGACCGCCGTTGTAGCCACGATCAAAGACCTGGCGTACCTGACGCCCCCAATGGGCTGAGACCTGGCGTAACAAGGCATGTTGCCGCTGGCGTTGTTGCCCACTGACTCCTTTGACGCGTCCCCACCATTCCATCGCTGCCACCTGAGGAATGCCATCACGACCTACCAGGATGAGGCTTTCCCATTCAAATCCACGCACGCTCACGGGCTTGCCGGCCGAAGGGTTAAAGACGCCTTGGCGACTGCGGGCCAGACGTTTGACCCGACTGGAGCGGACCGAGCCTAAGCCTTCCAACTTCTCGCTCTCTGGCTTTTCGAGCACACTGCTGTCCCAGATACAGACGGGCGTCTCCCCTTGGCGACCAAACGCTGACAGTGCTGATCGGCCTGCTGCCAGATGCTCTCTGCCAGCACCTCGGGGCTCCAGCGCTTCTGCTGAAGCAGACGATGAATGCGCTGGGTGCCTGCATCAGCGTGATCGGGCCCGCAGAGGTCACTGCCCAATGCTGTCAGTGTCAAGGGGACGCGGGCTTGAATGATGGTTGCAATGAGGGTTGCAATGAGGGTGGAGACCGTGCCAACCAGACGTCGATCCAGATACGCATCAAGCCGCTCGCAATGAGGAGCAAGAAACGTTTCTAAGGACTGAGCCCACTGCTGACTTTCTTGCTGCTCTGAAACATTTCCTTGAGACCATGTGGCATACTGAGAGTACATAAAGACAACCTCCTGATGGAACTGAGTCGTGGTTTTTGATTTTTTCTCAGTCTACCTCACGAGGTTGCTTTTTGTCTCTTGTTGGCTCTCAGATCAGATGTTCCAAAACTTTGCTTCGGGTCATGGCTAAGGATGTTGTTGTGGGACAATACGATGAGAGGTTCCCTTATCTTGTGTGCATTCCTGACGGTCCACATTTGCGTCAGTGACCGTATAGCCAAGAGGGAGCGGAGAATCTGCGCACATGACCAGTGCCTTACCCGTAACATGCGTCAGGATTTTTTGGACAGTTGCATCCCGATGAAGGTACGATGAAAGAGGACAGGAAAGAGCAGCCTCGGGATGTTGGGACAGGGTAATGTCGCTGGTGACAACCCATCCAACCGGGATAGGGGACTCAGAACAGACGGTAATGTTCGGCGGGGCGTCAGACCCCTGGATGGGGGTAAGTAAGAGGGCATTTATTTTTGGTAGTACTTGTATATTTGGTAGTCCTTGTATGGTAATAGCACTTAGATTAAAAAGATCCTCGCCGCATGTGAATGGAATGAGATTTTTCCTGTCATCAGAGAAGAAGCGGTGTGCTTCTTGGGTGACAACAGTAGAATCTGGAATATGGGAGAAGGAGCACACCCAGGTGGGCGGGTTGGTGGTGGCGCAACAGTCATAACATTATTGGTGGTAAAGGGGCCACCCGAACAACTCCCCCAATTGGTGAACACATTCGTAATGACCCAGCCTCGGGGAGGGTCATTACTGGAGCAGATGTTGCGTGGGACGGGCGAGATAGCATCTTGGATTGCGGCAAAAGTGGCTGGCGACGTACAAAAGATCAGTGTTCCTATCAGAGGGAATGCAAGCAGAAAGAGTCGCAGCTGTTTCCGCATCCATGCGCTGGTGGCAGAGGTCCCTTTGTGGTGGATTGGGGTGTGTGGTGTGTGGTCGCGGTTGATCTCAGATAGCATAGGTTGATTTCTCCTTCACGTGTATTTTTTGTGGGTAAAAAGAGTGTGCGCATATTTTTTCTCCTGGTAGGTCGAGAAAAAGGGACCTACCTGTGCAGGAGTATAGCTGAGGGGTGTGTGTGTTGACCTGTCTTGGACCTGTCTTGGACCTGTCTTGGACCTGTAAAAAGTGGAGATGGGGGTGAACAGGGTGACCTGAAAATGGTACGGATGAGCCTGCCATGTTTCAGCATTGCCCCATCCGCCCTCAACTCGTTTTCAATTTGACGCGTCGCTGCCTTTTTCAGGAATACGTGATGTCATCGGGAGGAGGCGTCAGGGGCAGGGGGAGCAGATGAAGGGGGAGCAGGGTGATGGTGAGGTTCAGGCAGAACTGCTCGGTATCGTGGGTAAGGCGTTTGTGGATGGAGGTGACGCGGCATTGTTGATAGGCGTGGGCGGGCCGAGGGCGGGTATGGTGCTGCGTGGTGTCATATTGTGTGCTGAGCGTTTAGCCAGTCGGAAGGGATCTCCAGATCGCGAGCGGCCCAGCAACCATACGGTGTATTACCATTATCATACTGAGGACAGAAGAGTACATTTTGCATCCAATCGCCATGCTGGTAGAAACAGTGACCCGCAGTATCGACAACGCTGCTGTTAGGGCTGGTGACGGCAGTACCACTGCAAGACATGTTTTGGCCGGCGGCGTTAGTAAAAAAGACCTTTCCTACTGTCGAGAGGGGATAAGAAAGACTCTCATCGCTGGGAGGTTGTCCCTGTTGTAGCGATGCTTTGCCCTGGCCTGTGACTGTACCTCTTTCCCGGGTCAGGCTGGAGACGTCGCCGTTTTGTTGATTATCGTCAATGGCATTGCGCATGTTCGCCACCGTCCAATACTGAATAGCGATATTAGAGGTCATATCTATTTGATGTTCTGTGATGGGATTTGAGGGTGCGAACATCCAGAGATAGAGAACATGTCCAAATGCCATCAGATACACTACGTAGGCACAGGCCAGTGTGCTCAGAAAGATCCTATCAACCAGAAATGGATGGATGCGTCCAGGTCGTTGTGACATGCTATCATTTACCCGCTTTCATCAAGTCCGCTATGGACGAGGCGTAGGTGGATGTTGTTTACCTCGCTCAAGAGCATCGGTCTTTGGTAGGTTGGTGGCTTTCGCATGGCGCATTTTGTCGGCGGTCCAATACTGAAGGACATCATTAGCCGGAGTAGCCACAGGATGCTTTATGATAGTGCCTGCCGCCCTTGATTTGGCAGAGCGTCTCCAGGCGGCCAGGAAGCAAAGAAAAACTGTGCCAATCAGGGATACCTGGATGAATCTACGGAATTGGGACATAATGCTTCCTTCTTTCGTGAAGATGGATACTTGTGGGTAGAATGCGTATGCAGACTATCCCGACAGTTGCGTCCAAGAACAGCTTTTTGTTCGAAGACAGAAATATACTTCATTCTAGCTAATTATATCAGCAATTACTGATTTTAAGAAGCCTATTTTTGTTACTTCGCAGGTTTTTTTTATGTTCCTCTTTGGGGCCTGCGGCGCCGGGTTGGGAGTGTGTGGAGTGTGTATGGTGGGTGGCCGCGGCCGCCCACCATACACACTCCATACCTGAAAGAATGGACATCGTATCGCTTGTTCGTGATCTCCATCCGAATCCCCCACACAGGGGATGGTGATTCGCGAGCACTTATACTACGTTACATATGATTGTGCCATGAAGGATGATCGAACTTTGTATTACCAGCTAGCTTCTTTTCATTACTATAAAACGATAGCCAGGCAGTGTTTATGGATCCCTGGTGCAACAGCTATATGCGCCTACTCCTGATGCGCATAGTACTGCGCAAGATATGGACTCAGCGGTGATGGAACTGCTAACAGCGTATTACCATCGTATCCGGGCGTCCCGCATACTCACCATATGACCGGTAGCTCAAACAGCCCGCCGGTCAACACGTGGTTGCGGAACCGGATGTCCTCCAGGGGGATCGCGAGGCGGAGGGTGGGAAAGCGGGACAGGAGGCGGGCGAACACGGCCTGGAGTTCGATGCGGGCCAGTGGGGCTCCGATGCAAAAATGGGAGCCGTAGCCAAAGGTGAGGTGTGGATTGGACTGCCGCTTGATGGCAAAGCTGTCGGGTTCGCCAAAGACGCGCTCGTCGCGGTTTGCCGCGCCTGCGCTTAGCAACACGGCCTCACCAGGCTGGATGGTCACGTTGCTGATCTCAATGGCCTCACGCGCGTATCGTGGCAGCGCGCTGGAGCCGGTATTGGAGAGGCGCAGGATTTCCTCGACGGCGGTAGTGACCAGCTCGGGATCGCTCAGCAGAGCCTGGCGCTGGTCCGGGTGCGTCAGAAAGAGGAGCGTGCCGATGTCGATGCGCACGACCGTCGTCTCGTGTCCGGCGAAGAGCAGTCCGGCACCCAACCCGGCGATCTGTTCATTGGAGAGGGTGCCATTCCCGACGGCACACAGGCCAGAGAGTACGTCGTCTTCCGGCTGTGCTCGCTTGCGCTCCACCAGTTCCCTCATATAGGTGTTGAGGCTGTTCATAGAAGCAGTGGCACGAGCGCGGTCGTGCAGGTCGGCCATATCGGTGGACCAGAGGTGGAACTGCTCGCGGTCAGCAAAGGGGACGCCCAGCAGTTCACAAATGACCAGCACCGGCAGGGGAAACGACAGCGCCTCGTGCAGGTCCGCTGGCGGTGTCCTGGTGGCGAGCGCGTCCAGGAACTGGTCCACCATCTCCTCGACGCGCGGGCGCAGGGCTGCCATCCTTTTCGCGGAGAAGAAGGGCGTCAACAGGGCGCGCATCTGGGCGTGATCGGCTGGCTCTGTGTCGTAATTGCCCATCGGGCCGCCTAGAAGGATGGCATTGCTGATCCGTGGCGCGTGCTCGGGGTCCGGGTGCGACCGTCCCAGCCGCCGATCAGAGAAGAGCGCTTTTACCTCGGCATGCCGGGTGACCAACCACGCCTCATCGCCAGCCGGCGTGCGAACTCTGGTAATTGGACGCTCAGCCTGCAGTGCTCGCAGTAGAGGAGCAATGGCCAACGGCGCTGGCTGTGCAAAGGGCATCGTAGGGAGGGAGGGAGTATCTGTCATCTGCTTCTCTCTTTCATTCCATGTTGACTATCTCACATGTTCTCCTGGCTTTGTTATGCGAGCGCCTGTTTCTCAGCTCTCGCATCTTCTCATAGAGAGTGTAACAGAGGATGGGCGTAAAGTCACCCACCCCAGGGATGATTTCAGGTTGGATAGGTACTCACTGTTCTTCTCACTCCTGAGGTGGATGATGGACGCCAGGAGGGACCACCCAATCGCCATTGCGTAACAGTAGTGACAATGTGTTTCTGGTATGGTATCATGGTGGGAAACGCAGCCTGCCTGTAATGAGAAACATCGCTAGCAGGCTCTTGATACGCTATCGTCAATCTGGCTGTAATGCGGCTAGCGCTGCCAGCACGTTTACACCACGTGCATGGCCTTGCTAGCGGTAGTGCCTGGACGGATAGCAAGGCAGGGGATGCCGAAAATTCCGACCCTGTAGGACCTCAGTAATGTACCTGTCTCCTTGCGCGAGACAGCGTGGCTATAAACGTCGCATTAATCCTGACCCATTACCCCCATTGCCCTTCAACGGGGAACAAATTGCATATCCTCATCTTCTACACATCTCTATTGAGATGTGAAAGAGTTCGCTACAGGCGAACCGGTGAGATTGTGCTTGTACCCCTGTATTGAGGGTAACGAATATCTGCGCCCTCATTGTAAAGCGAAACAAGTAGTAGAGGTAGAGATAAAGACCATGATTTCCGGAGACGAAAGGCTTCCTTTATGATGTATCCTTCTCCATTAGAGCATAACCAACAGCAATCAGGGGTTCCAGGTAGCGGCTTAAAGCGTATCCTGTTCAGGGCCATGTTTCTGGTCCTTGCGGTATACATCGCCTGCATTTTTGCGATTGGGCAGACATGGCGTATCTCAAATACGTCCGAGCAGCCAATGTCTCCTGCTGTGGGCGCTGTTCATGCTCATCAATCAGCTTCTACGCAATCACCGCAACCCTCATCATCGACATATGCTCCCCTGGCCAATCAGGTTAGCGGGCAGAACCAGAGTATCAATGCGTATATCGACCACATGACACAGACGCAAAAGATTGGTCAGTTGCTCATGCTGCCCGTCTATACCAACGGCTATAATTCCGCGTTGAATCAGCCGTTGCAACAATGGGATATCGCCAACGTTATTATCTTTACCCAGTACGGTGGGGCACTCATGCCGAGTACCCAGAGCGGATTGGCTCAACTGGGTCATGATCTTCAGGCACACGCCAACCAGCGGTTGATTGTAGCGACAGACGATGAGGGGGGAACCGTTGATCGGCTTGCCCCGTATTACGGCTCCACGCCTTCGCCCGGCAGCCTGGCTGCGACAGGTAATACACAACAAGTGTATGCCCAGGCGCGTCAAGATGCCCAGCGCTTGCTGGCCAATGGCATCAACGCCAATTTCGCCCCCCTGGTTGATGTCTATCAAGGTGGCGCCATAGGCCAGAGCCGGATGTTTGGTTCGACACCAGGCGACGTCATTAAGTATGCCGGAGCATTTCTGGATGGCTTACAGCAGAACGGCGTACAGGGAACGCTGAAGCACTGGCCCGGCCTCGGCTCGGCTTCGGCCAATCCCGACAATAGTTTGGCGACCATCACGCACAGCCAGTCTCAGCTCAATTCCACTGACTTCGCACCGTTTCGCGCCCTGTTGTCGCATCAACCTGGAATGATCATGACAACGCACGTCATGGTCCCCGCGTATGACTCAAGCAAACCGGCTTCTCTCTCTCCGGTACTGATAAACCAGGTGCTGCGCGGCCAGCTGGGCTATCAGGGTGTCGTCGTTACTGACCAGATGGAGGCAGGAGGGCTGCTCCAGTCCATGCAAAAGCAGGGATATAGCGATCCCTCGCAGGCGATCGCCGAGGCAACTGTCCAGGCTATTCTCGCGGGTAATGACATCGTTGAATGTCCGATGGCACCTGATCGCCTGGCGGCAGTCGTCAATGCCGTTACCTCGGCCGTGCAATCGGGGCGTATCTCGCAGGATCGCCTGAACCAGTCGGTGCAGCGCATCCTCGCCCTCAAAGCGAGAATGGGCCTTATCTCGCTGTCGTAGCGCCTCGATTATCCTCCTCTATGGTGATGCTCCCTTCCATGATAAATAGGGAGCATCGCTGTAGAGTCCATCCGCCAGGGCGTCTTAGACTCCCGCTTCCCACAAGGCTCGACGAGCCTCTTTGATACACAGGTCATCTATTTGTATGGAACTGGTATTCCGTCCGTCGATAAAACTGCCCTCCTTATTATTCGAAGTGAATGGTGAGCTGATCATCAAGTACAGCTGGTTTGCGAGCAATAACCAGTTGTAGAGTTCCGTGCCGCTCCACATCGTAATCGTGACCTGGAACAACGTTGCGCGGACCTGTGAAAGCGATGATGTCCTGGGGCTGCGTCAGGTGGACCTGGATGGTTTTCGTAGCGGTCGCTATCAGTTCGGCCGTGGAATAGGCGATGCGCGTATCGTCGAGGGACAGGTTCAACGGCAGCATCATGCCCTCCCTGCCGCGCAGGTGTAGCAAGCGACCCTCAAACAGTGGCTGCCCATGCTCGCTGATATGGAACTCCTTCTCAAAACCGTCAAGGTTCAGGATATGCAGGAGCCTCTCACCGCTTTCTGTAGCAGAGGTGGTCATGAAGAGGCCGTCATCTTCGCAATCATGAACCAGTCCGGCCCTGGCTCCAAGTTTCTCCAGAATCGTGCGGAACAGGGAGATATCGCTGGGATAGGCGCCCGAGATAATCACGGCGCGACCCGCTGCGAGTTGGATGTCGAAGCCACAGGACTCTCCGGTGGTTGCGGCCTTCAGGAGTATCTCGCCTCGGCTTGCATGCAAGAACTGGGCGTAGTGGGTGCTTACCTCGGCGTGCGGTGCTAACCAGCCCTCGGTGTTCAAGGCGAGGAAATAGGAGCCACTTGCATGGCGCTCGCCAGCCGGTGTCAGACCCAGCGCCTCGGCGAGTGTATTGTCTGGCTTCCCCTCCATATCGAACAGTGGCACCTCCATTCTCCCCAACGTGACCGGCTTCGCTATGTCACTCGGCGGCATTATGGGTGGTGTGGTCATTGTCGAAGAAATATTTGACTATCCTGGCATGGGGCGCCTCTTTTTCGAAGCGGTTGGCAATCGTGACTATCCATTGATGCAGACCATTCTTCTGTTTACTATTGTGGGCATGCTCCTGGCCAACCTGCTCGCCGATTTCGTGGTTGGTTGGCTTGATCCGCGGGTACGAAAGGGGGACGCTAAATGGATATGCAAAATCACAAACGCCCAGAGACGGTGGAGGAAGAAGGGCTTACTCCCACGCTGGGCTTCAATGCTGTAGATTCAGATGTAGCTATCGAAGAATCGGCGCAAGATGAAAACGCTACGGCGCAGAAAGCTCGGCAACGTCGCATGCCAGACTGGTTTGAGGTGTTATGGAGTAATTGTAAGGCACGCATCGGGCTGATGATGCTCGTCTTCTTTATCGTGGTGGCGATCTTCGCCCAACAGATTGCACCATATGATCCCCGGGATATCAGCTTTGGACCCTCCCAGGGCCGAGCGCGCAACACTGGCTGGGCACGACCCAGGCGGGACAGGACGTATACTCGCAGCTCATCTACGGCACACGCACATCCCTACTTGTGGGGGCTGTGGGTGGTGGTCTGGCCACGATCATTGCCCTGTTCATCGGCATGGTAGCCGGCTATGTAGGCGGCATCGTCGACGAGATCCTGTCGTTTGTCATCAACCTTGGCCTGGTAGTGCCAGCCCTGCCACTAATGGTTACCGTGGCCGCCTATTCACCTGTGAAAGGCCCAACGATCATCATCCTGGTCATCGGTTTTACTGGTTGGGCCTGGGGGCGCGCTTCAAGCGATCGCAGGTCTTGACGCTCCGCGTGCGTGACTACATTACCTCCGCCCAGTTTGCCGGTGATGGAACCCTGCGTATCGTCTTCCGTGAGATCATGCCAAACATGCTCTCGCTCACGGTACTGAGCTACATTGGCGCGGCGATCGGAGCGATCGGGGCCGAAGCCGGCCTGGAGTTCCTGGGCGTTGGCGATCCAAACACGATCAGCTGGGGCATGATGCTGTACTGGGCCAACAACGGTGGTGCCATGGTTACCGGACAGTGGGCCTGGCTTGTCGCCCCTGGCCTGGCACTGGCGGCCATCACCAGCTGCCTGATGTTGATCAACTTCGGCGTCGACGCGCTGAGCAATCCGCAGTTACGAGAGGAGTAAGATTATGGCCCTGCTTGAAGTCGAAAATCTCGACGTTACCTATGCCACCAAGCAGCGACCGCCTCTGTTCGCGGTGCGCAACGTCAGTTTTGAGCTCAAAGCTGGCGAGTTTGTGGGACTGGTTGGCGAATCGGGTAGTGGCAAGTCCACCCTGGGCAACGCCATCTTGCAGTTGCTGTTGCCGCCGGGACGTATCACGGCCGGCAACGTGCGCTTCGAAGGGAAGGATCTGACCAGCATATCCGAGGAGGAACTGCGCCAGATGCGCTGGCGAGACTTCTCTACTGTGTTCCAGAGCAGCATGAACTCCTTGAATCCTGTAACGAGGATCGAGGCACAGTTCCGGGACGTTATGAAAGAAAAATCTGACCTGAGCAACGAGCAGATCCGCGAACGTACGGCCGAGCTGCTGCAGATGGTCAAGATTGACCCTTCGTTTATGCGCTTCTATCCGCACGAATTATCAGGTGGTATGAAGCAGAGGGTTGCTCTGGCCCTCAAACCCAGGTTCGTGCTGCTCGATGAACCAACCACTGGTCTGGACGTGCTGGTGCAGAAGGAGATTATCCAGAACCTGCGCGAGCTGCAGCGCCAGCAGGGTTTCGCGGTCCTGTTTATCAGTCATGACCTGGGGACCGTGCTGGAGGTATCCGATCGGATACTGGTAATGTACGCGGGAGAAGTGGTCGAGGACGCGCCGAAGAGCGGCATGTTAAAGCATCCTATTCACCCATATACCCATGGTCTGCTCGGTTCATACGCCGACCCGGCAGCCGAAGATGTGGCGATCAGCTACATCCCGGGCCGTCCACCCGACCTGACCAGGCCACCCAAAGCCTGTCCTTACGCCCCTCGCTGCCCCGAAGCGATCCAGATCTGCAGGCAGAGCGCGCCAAAGCTGGTGCAGATGTGGGACGGTAAGGCCGCCTGTCATGTTGCTCAGATGCAGTGGGAGTCGCGAGAAGAGGTGCGTGATCGAGGTCTGGCGGATGGACCAAAGTTGAAGGATGCCGCCTTTTCCGAGGCCACATCGCATAAGGCGCTCAAGCTAGAGGGAGACGAGGTGCTGCGCGTCGAGAATATCGGTAAAGTATACCAGCGAAGGATAGGCTTCAAGAAGTCCTCTGTGGTCGCGGTCGACGATGTCTCATTCAATCTGCGCGCGGGCCATGTGACTGGATTGGTGGGCCAGAGCGGTAGCGGCAAAACGACCATCGCTCGCCTGATTACCGGCACCGAGCATCCGAGCAGCGGCAGCATCTGGTTTGGCAAGACGCAGGTGAACAATGTACGTGGTAGAGCGCTGCATGATTATCGCAAGCACGTGCAGTATGTGTTTCAGGACCCATTTTCCGCCCTGAATCCAGCCCACACGATCCAATATCTCTTGATGCGTCCCCTGTTGAACTATGGGAGGGTCAACGCTGCGCGGGCGCGCCAGCAGGTACGCGACCTGCTAGAGACGGTGGGGCTGTCACCGGCGGAGCAGTTTGAGAACAAGCGTCCCCACCAGCTATCGGGTGGACAGCGACAGCGTGTCGTCGTGGCGCGAGCCCTGGCCCCTGATCCCGATATCATTATCGCGGACGAACCGATCTCGATGCTGGATGTATCGATACGAGCGGAGATCCTGCAATTGCTCGACAAGCTGGTGCGTGAGCGCCGGATTGCCATGCTCTATATCACCCACGACCTCTTGAGCGCCCGTCTCCTCTCGGATGAGATACTGGTGCTTCATCATGGTAAGGTGGTGGAACAGGGAACGGCCCAGAACGTCATTCGCCATCCATCTGATGAATACACGCGGCTCCTGCTGGAGGCCATCCCCAAACTTGAGAGCCTGGCTGACAGCCAATCCCTGTAGCTTACGACCTTCACGGTTGTTTCCGCCGCGCGGCGGAAACAACCGCGAGGATCATACGTACATGCTTGCCGTTCTTGTTCAGGAAGGTGAGATCCAAGTTTGCCACCGACCAGAAGAGCAAAAACATCCGCCAAAGTTTTGCCGTCAAATTCAACTCTACCGACCTGCGAAAAACTACCTTTGAACGCTGTACCTTTCTCGGCGTGGATTTCCACTCACATTGCCATTCTCCATGAGGCAAGATAGCAGTTCGGGCTACTGTGCATGGCATACTTTCACTTCCGATCAAACGTGTTCTTTATTAGAAGTCAGAAGATGTACAACCAAATTGTTGATCTTTTCTAACCTTTTCTACTTCATATATAGTGGAAAGGAAGGATATTGTGAAAGCTTCATCCGGGCGTGCATGGTATCACATACACCGGCATTGGATAGCCTATGCTGTTGCCACGCTCATACTGATAGGGATTATTGTATTACTCATGACCGGTTATCAACTTGATTGGACCGGATTTAAAGGCAAGACCCTTTGGGATTGGCTCAATGTCCTTGGAGTTCTGGCTATTCCTGTTGTTGTGGGTATTGGGACCGCGTGGATCAGTACCCAACAAGCCCAGGAATCTGCGCTTCATCAATACCTGGATACTATGGCGGCCCTCTTACTCAACAAGAACCTGCGTGAATCAAACGCGAATACAGAGGTGCGTGCCGTCGCGCGTGCTCGTACATGGACGGTATTACGGTTGTTAGATCCAGCCCGTAAAGAAATCATCTTCAAGTTTCTGCAAGAATCTGACCTTATTCATATCATCGATTTAAGTCAGGCCGATCTCAGTGGCATGAGTTTTCGTAATATTGATTTGCGGGGAGCTGATCTTAGTAATGCTGATCTTAGTAATGCTGACCTGTGGGGTGCCAATCTTGATGGGATCAACTTCATGGCAACGAATGTGACAACCAGGCAACTTCTAGAAGCCAGGTCTCTCAAAGGCACAATCATGCCTGATGGATCTATCCATCAATGAATTGTTAATAGCAAGGATTAACCTATCCCAGGTAGCGATGGATCAGCAGCACCGCCATGGAGCCTTCTCCAACACTGGCCGCGACGCGTTTGATTGAGCCATGTCGTACATCTCCGGCGGCAAAGATGCCTGGTACGCTGGTTTCCAGGTAGAAGGGATCGCGCTCAAGTTGCCAGTGTTCAGGTTTATGATGCTCTGCACTCATTAGATCGGGGCCAGTCAGGATGAAGCCTTTCTCATCGCATTTGATCGTCCTTTTCAACCAGTCTGTGTACGGTTCGGCGCCGATAAAAATGAACAAAGAAGTCGCGGGCAGCGTCTGTTCCTCTTGCGACTGATCATTGACAATGGTAATACTTTCCAGATGGTGCTTTCCATGTACCGCGACTACACGGGTGTTCGTCTTCACTATAATGTTTGGGGTGTGGTTGATCTGGTTGATCAGGTACCAGGACATATCCTTTGCTAGCGAATCGGCACGCACCAGCATGGTGACGCTGCGTGCATATTTTGAAAAATAAATAGCCGCCTGCCCGGCTGAATTTGCCCCGCCGACGATGTAGACATCTTCATTTTTACAAAGTATGGCCTCGGAAACGGAAGCGCCGTAATAGACGCCCGCGCCGACAAGAGAGGATATGCCAGGAACATCTAACTGGCGATAGGAGACGCCGCAGGCGAGCAGAAGCGTGTGGCAGTGTACTTCTGACTTGTCTTGCATGATAACGGAGCGATACTGCCCATTGACCTTGATTCTGCAAGCTTTTTGTGGGGTAACTATTTCCGCGCCAAAGCGCTCTGCCTGGACTACCGCGCGGCGCGCCAGTTCACCCCCGCTTAATCCGGTAGGAAAACCCAGATAATTTTCGATGCGTGAGCTCAAGCCCGCCTGACCGCCAGGGGCCTCGCGCTCTACCAGGAGCGCTGATAATCCTTCGGATGCACCATAGACAGCGGCCGCCAGCCCGGCTGGCCCTGAGCCGACGATAATAAGGTCATAAAAGGGTTTCTCCGCATGTGTTTTAAGCTTAAGCTTATCCGCAATCTGTAGTAGCTCGGGATTAACCAGATAGGACCCGTCGGGAAAGATCACGACCGGCAATTTTCTCTGATTCAAGTTCAGGTGCTCTAGCAGACGCAAAGCATCTGGCCTGTTTTCGATATCTAGCCATTGGTAAGGCACCTGGTTGCGTGCCAGAAAACGGCCGATTTCGTATAGTTTTGGAGACCAACGATGATCAATGACGCGCAGCGGTGTCAATGATGGATCGTAGGTGATCAACCAGCCGGTCAGGATATCGTCCAGGGCTGGATACAGGCACTGCTCCGGCGGGTCCCAGGGTTTGACAATATAATAATCGATGCGCCCCTCATTGATCTCGTGAATCGCCGCGTGTGTATCCGTATAGGAAATCAACAGGATGCGTTTGGCCTGCGGAAACAGCTCCCGCGACACCCTCAACAGATCCGATCCACTTAATTCGGGCATCTGTTCGTCTGCTATCAACAGGGCTACAGGTTCATTAAATACTCCCATTTTTTTTAAATGTCCAGCGCCTGTTGACTTGATTGCGCCGCGATGATGCGAAAACGGTCGCTATATTTCTGTTCCAGATCGTGCTTAAGTTGTTGCACAATTTCAGGTGTATCATCGACAATGACAATGGCGGGCTTCTCCATCATGGCCTCCGGCAGCGATAGTATGAAGATCTCGGGCCTCAGTAGAACGACGCATTAAAAAGCATTGCGAAATAAGTCGTTTCCTTTTTGGAGCTTTGCGCTATATTCGGAGCAAGCGCACTGGCACAATATGGCAGAGCTTGTACAAATGTCATCCCAATCTTACATTCACACTCGCTCTTTTGTCAAATATTTATGTGAATTTGATATTAACTCATGATGAAAAAATAAAAGCTCTTGTTTTATTATATATAGATGTGATAGTGTAAATACTTGACATAGTGGTAAATACGTTGTACCCTCGATAATAAAGAATTCAATTGTAACGTTCCAGGAGTCAAAACGCATTTGCTGGGAATGAGACGAACTGCCAGGTAGAGCAGTCGGTCTTAGTAGGTACACAATTGGATGTCTATTACAGAAGCTAAACACTGTAGATTTTTGTTACCGCTTCAAGGCATGCAGGATCAATCAGGCTCAACTACACAGAAAGCGCTTGATTATATGCATTCCTAGCAAAGGACAACCTTATGACTACTGTTAGCACTCGCACCGATGAAGATATCCAGGAAGATGTGCTGGCCGAATTACGATGGGACTCCAGGGTGCGTCCCAACGACATTGGTGTTATTGTCAAGAATGGTATCGTCACGTTGACTGGTTGGGTTGAGTCTTATTCGCAAAAAGTAGCCGCAGAATCTGCCGCCCATCGTGTGCGCGGGGTACTGGCGGTTGCCAATGATATCGAGGTACGCTTGCCGGCGTTTGCTGAACGTACAGATGCCGATCTGGCAGCCGCGGTTCTCAATGCCCTCAAGTGGGAAGCAGATATCCCGGCCGGTAAAATCAAAGTGACGGTGAATCAGGGCTGGGTAACACTTGATGGTGAGGTAGATAATATCCTGCAAAAGATAGACGCCGAACGTGCTGTAAGCCATATCTCCGGGTACGTGGCGTTTCCAATCGACTTATTGTTAAAGAGCAGCCTCTGCCAACAGATATCAAGAAGAAAATTGAGCAAGCGCTCATCCGTAACGCGGAGACCGATGCCAGGCAAATTACGGTTGAGGTTCAGGGGAGTAAGGTCATTTTGCGTGGGATCGTTCATGCTTACGCGGAAAAGAGAGCGGCAGAGGAGACGGCATGGTCATTGCCCGGGGTTACCGAGGTTGAAAATGATATCTCCGTTGTGTTCCCTCCTTAATTTGGTAAGTTTGCAAAAAAGGGACCATGGGATGGACACCCATGGTCCCTTTTTTTATTAGTGTGAGTAGGTGGCTTGCTGTGCTTGAGTTTTTATCGGCTCAATCACAATTTTACCGTCTTTGGCATCGATCTTAATGGTATCGCCATCGTGAATGGTGCCATTAAGGATATCGCTGGCAATACGATTTTCGATTTCGCGCTGGATTACCCGCTTGAGTGAACGAGCCCCAAATTGAGGATCGTAGCCTATCTCTGCTAATAGATCCAGAGCGGCGTCAGTAAGTTCTAGCGTGATGTTACGTTCAGCCAGCCGCGGACGTAAGCGATTGATCTGGATCATGACAATATCCTTCATTTGCTCACGCTTGATCGGATGGAAGACAACGATTTCATCGATACGATTGATGAACTCGGGGCGGAAGCCCTCTTCACGCAAGCGTTGACGCACTCGGCGTTGAACCTCATCTTCATCCAGTCCTTCGAGATCCTTGAGCCAGTCTGCCCCCACATTACTGGTCATAATAATGACTGTATTCTTGAAATCAACGGTGCGTCCCTGTCCATCGGTCAGCCGGCCGTCATCAAGCAGCTGCAGCAGTGTATTGAACACTTCTGGAGCCGCCTTCTCGATTTCATCGAACAGCACCACGCTATAGGGTCGACGGCGCACGGCTTCCGTGAGCTGACCGCCCTCCTCGTAGCCAACGTATCCCGGGGAGCTCCTATCAGGCGCGATACACTATGTTTCTCCATATACTCGGACATGTCGATGCGGATAATGGCGCGCTCATCGTCAAACAGGAATTCCGCCAGCGCGCGTGCCAGTTCTGTCTTACCTACACCCGTGGGGCCCAGGAAGAGGAAACTGGCGAGTGGACGATTGGGGTCTTGCAAGCCCGCGCGCGCGCGACGAATGGCATCTGAAACCGCTTTTATCGCTTGATCCTGTCCTACCACGCGTTGACGCAGGCGATCCTCCATATGCACCAGCTTCTCAATCTCACCCTCCATCAGTTTGGAGATTGGGATATGTGTCCACTTGGCGACCACCTCGGCGATATCTTCGGCATCAACCTCTTCTTTGAGTAGACGCTTATCCTTGATGTTGGCTAACAGGGCTTCGGTCTCGGCGATCTTTTGTTCCAGTTTCGGGATCGTGCTATGGCGAAGCTCGGCTGCCTTCTCAAAGTTATATTCACGTTCGGCTTTCTCCAGCTCAACCTGGGCCTGTTCCAGTTCTTTGGTCAGGCGTTGGATTGCCTCAACTGGAGCGCGTTCACGCTCAAAAGCCTGCTCCAGCGCATCCAGTTGCTCTTGCAGGGTCGCGATTTCCTGCTTGACGCCGGCCAGACGCTCCTTACTGGCCTCATCGGTCTCTTTCTTGAGCGCCTCGAGCTCCACCTGAAGCTGACGGATGCGGCGATCTAGCGCATCGATCTCGGTTGGCGTACTGTCCAGCTCCACGCGTAACCGACTGGCGGCCTCATCGATGAGATCGATCGCCTTATCTGGAAGGAAGCGATCGGTAATATAGCGATCTGAAAGCACGGCCGCCGCGACGATGGCGCTATCGGTAATGCGTACTCCGTGATGGATCTCATAGCGCTGTTTCAGTCCGCGCAAAATACTGATCGTATCTTCAACCGAAGGTGGCTCAACAATAATAGGCTGGAAGCGGCGCTCCAGAGCGGCGTCCTTTTCAATATATTTGCGATATTCATCCAGGGTGGTGGCACCGATGCAGTGTAGTTCTCCACGTGCCAGCATCGGTTTCAGCATATTTGAGGCGTCCATCGCGCCCTCTGCCGCGCCCGCCCCGACCAGGGTATGCAACTCGTCAATAAAGAGGATGATATTGCCCTCGGAGCTGGTTACCTCTTTGAGGACAGCCTTCAGACGATCCTCAAACTCGCCGCGATACTTGGCGCCGGCCACCAGAGCGCTCAGATCCAGTGCGATGATCTGCTTATTAGCCAGGGTCTTGGGCACGTCTCCACGCACGATGCGCAGAGCCAGACCTTCGACGATTGCCGTCTTGCCAACACCGGGTTCTCCAATGAGGACAGGATTATTTTTCGTACGCCGGCTGAGTACCTGGATGACGCGACGGATCTCTTCGTCGCGGCCAATGACCGGATCAAGCTTTCCCTGCTGGGCCAGCGCGGTCAGATTGCGGCCATATTTCTCCAGTGCTTCGTACTTGCCTTCAGGATTTTGATCGGTGACACGCTGCGCGCCTCTGATAGAAGTGAGGGCCTGGAGTACATTGTCTCGTGTCAGTCCCGCCGCCTGTAACACACGTGGCACTGCGCCATCTTTAATATTGAACATCGCCAGCAATAGATGCTCAACACTGAGATACTCGTCGTGGAAGGTGTTCATCTCATTCCAGGCATCTTCTAGCAGTTTGCGCAGGCGAGGAGAGATGCTTGGCTCACTGCCACCATACACCTTTGGCATACGTTCTAGCTCTTCATTGATGGCTTTCTGTGCAGCTGCCAGGTTACCGCCGGCTTTCTCGATGACCTGCTGTACGACACCGCCCTCTTGAGCCAGTAGCGCGGCCAGCATATGTTCTACTTCGACCTGATTATGATTATGCTCGCGCGCAATCTGTGCTGCCGAGCTCACCGCTTCCCGTGATTTTTCTGTAAAATGCTCGATATTCATCGCTTTTCTTATCTCCTTGGCCTACTTCGCCACTTAAACGGTCAGTGTGCCACCTGATGAAGGCACTGATTCAGCGCTGCTCGTTTCTATTTGTTTATTGAGTTGATCCATGACCATCAGAAGATCTAAACCAGCTTCAGTGATGGTGACATCTCCGATGTATTGGCCCATACGGGCGACGTGTCGCGCTTCCTTGAATTCTTGTGGTCCAAGGCCCGTCAGACGTTCTACCTCAGCCCAATTTTCAGGTACGATGCGGACCTTGCGTTCCTTTACGTAAAGTGTTCCTACCTGTCTGATCGCGGCCACCAGGCGCACAATGCTCGGCGTTACCGGGTGTCCAAGGTGCATTGCCCCGCTTATCGCTTTGGCCAGCAGCTGACCTATTGGTGTACGTACAATCTGTCCATCGACCAGGCATTCAATAAAGCCGCGTGCTTCAATTTTTTCCAGCGCCCAACGTTGTTTCTCCTCATCCTGCTGTGTTTTCTTTTCGGCAGGAGGAGCGATATCATTAATTATCTGGGGCAGATTTTTTAGCATTTCGGCTTCATCGCGGGTTAACGCAGGTAAACGTGTACAATGCTCTGCGAGGTCAGCAAACAAATGTCCCTCTTTCGTGATACCTCCTTTGGTGCCGATCAAGCCTTCGTCACGTGCCTGTTCAACCCATAAGTCAGCTGGACTATGCAGCCTGGTGATCGCGCTTGTTAAGACTTTGACGCCCGTCGCTGAGATATCATTTGTGCCTCGACCCACGGCCTCTACGATCCTCTGACCATTTGGTGTGATGATGTAGACAGTTTTTTGATCCATCCGTTCGGGACGTACAAGGTCAAAGGCCGCTAAACTCACCAGCAGCTCGTCCAGATCCCAAAAAGTATTGAACCATTTATCGTGATCTTTTAATTGCTCAAGCATCGCTACCGCCCGTTGTTTCTTAGCGAGTTTGCCCTTAAAATCCCGCCCGTAACGGCCAATAAATTGCTGGTAGTGTTGTACCATCCGATCGACAAAGATTTTATGCAGAGCTTGTTTATCGGGCGGAGGCTGAGGCCTGGTGGAAGAAGGATCACTAATAGAGTGCAGCGTGGCTAAGAGCTCGAGTTCGGGTTCGGTGATCGCGAAGGTCCGCGAGGGCTCTTCCACCTCCTGTTGGAGCAATGAATAGGCTCTCATGGCAGCCTGTCCGGCGGCTGTTATTTTTTCTTCCCCATCAACGTAGCCCAGCATCTGCAGGTTAAACAGCTGTTCTGGAGTAAGAGCGTCTCGCCCTTGATCGATAAACTGTGCCAGTACTGTCATAATTGCTTTATTCAGCACTTCATCCAGTACGGGATATCCTTCTTTGAGCACGGCCTCATATGCAGCCTGTCCTAGCGTTGTGAGCGCATATGTTGTCCTATCAGGAGACGACCAGGTAAGCAGATCCATTGCTTCAAGGAGAGAGAGATGCTCGGCTGATAGAGTCAGGTCTGGCCTGGCCGTATAACTGGGATGCATATGGCGCATACCATTAGCCAGATCTTGATTAATCTCTAGTAGTGGATGATGGCGCTGATCAAAATCTTCCCATGCTTCACCAAATGTGTTCAGGTTAGTAAATGTACGTTTTTCCAATGTGTCATGCTTTTTTTCGGTCATGCCACGGGTGTTCAATACATCTTCTGTCAGGGGACCGACGTGCATTTTGTTTTGCGCAGCGGCGTGGAGGGCGGCTTGAATGTCAGAACCGAGCAAGCGCCAATCTTTTTTTAACTGGTCAATTGGAGGGATGCTCGAGGATTTCTGCATGCCATCGAAAATGCCAAGAGCTTCATGGCCTGTAAATGTTATCTGGTAGGCCCGCGGTGGCACAAGTACTGCCAGTCCTTGCAACTCAAGTTCACGGTATATGTGGTTTTGGTCATCGGACTCTTCGGGAACATATGCAGTATGTCCGGCGATCTCACTGTCTGAAAGAGTACGCAGAGCAATGAGATGTGCGGTAGTTAAAAGCATATCGTTCCTCCTTTCTTGAACATCGGAATACACTTTTGTCTATTTGTGGTTAGTATCGCTAAAAAGAGATGTGCAGGAGGATCGGCATGCCTGCCTGGAATTTCCCAGCCATCAGTGTGCCGACCCTGACCCCTTGCACAGAGGTCCTCTGCATATAAAAAAAGTGTGTTGATCGAGTCACCTACGTTGTTGTATGGCACTTCAATCGTGCCAACCAACAAGCTATGAAAAAGCAATCGTGAACACTGCATGTAGCTTTTGTCATTGAGGGTCTTATGAGAGGGAACTTGCATCACAACAATGCATTGAAAACAAGAGGGCAACAATGGTCGCCTTTATAGTTTCTCAGACTAAGACCTGCATCAATTGGCTGATCAATATTCGCTTATACTCTACTATTATCCAGTTCACGTCATCATATGAAAGATAGCATAAAAAAGTGAAATTTCTCTATAAATTATTGCCAGCAGTAACACAAATAAAACAATTAAGCGTTCTGGCCTGCAAACCCATAATTCCTTATAAATAGCATAGCTTCTAAACTATTTAATGTAGAACACTATGGGGAAACGACTTCTCACCACCAAGTACTCCTACCCTATACGAAGAAACGCAGAGATTGAGAAGAAACTCGACTATTTAGCGCAGAGACATCAACCTGGCAGGTGAATATGCGTTGGATGTAGTATGTGCTGCAAGGCATACAAGGAGTGGTCAGTGGAGCCGGTGTAGACAAGGTCTTTAAAAGGAGATGAAAAGTCATCCCCTCGTACGCAAGAGATGTCACATCTCCTTTTCTCCAAACGTGGTTCTTATGAAACGAAAAATATGAGAAAAAGCTCAACGTGAGGATTCAAAGATCGGTCAGAGATCCTCAGCTGTTCGAGCTTATCTCATCCGTTCTCACGATACAATGTGGAGTGCGGAAAGTTGAGAAAAAAAGGAAAGGGCTCTATCCTATGCTCACTCGTTTAGATCCATTACGCGAAGTGGCAAGTCTACGTCAGGCGATGGATAGTATGCTTGAGCAAAGTCTTGTTCGTCACGGATGGCCAGAAACCTTGCCACAAATGCTTCCTCCTATGGATGTGGAAGAAACCAGCCAGGGCTATCGAGTTCGCTTGTCCATTCCAGGCTTTGATGCCGAAGATCTTGAGGTCATTGCTCAGCAAAACACCTTGACGATTCGTGGACAGGTTAGTCAAGAAGAAACTGAACGACAACGAAGGAGGAATTTGCTGAGACGAGAAATTCGCACGGAAGCGTTTGAGCGAAGCATCGCTTTTGACCGCCCAATTGATCCTGATAGAATCGCTGTTTCCTATGAGAACGGCATCTTAACGCTGGACATTCCTGCAAGCGAAGAAGCGAAAGCTCGCCGCATCGGCATCGCTAGCTCCCAGCAAGCCAAATCCATGGGGACAGGGCAGATTGATCAAGGTAGACAGTCTGAGCAAACGGGGCAAGCAGGGCAGTTTGATCAAAGCAAGCAATCCGGACAAACGGGGCAAGCAGGGCAGATTGATCAAGGCAAGCAATCTGGACAAACGTAAGGTGTATTCAGGGAGAGGGTGTCACAAGAATAGCTTTGCTCCACCAATAGAGGTGGTTTAATAGACCTGGGGTTACCCTAATAATCATGGAGACCAGATTCCTGGGTAACCCCGGTTCTTTCGAGACGATATCATTTTGTATCTGTGGCCGCAATCTCTGTGTTCGCTGATATCTACGATACTTTTTCATAGATACTTTTTCATACTGTTGTCTGAATCAATTAGTGGGACTCCGTCAACTTTGGTGAATGATGAAGTTATCGGACAGAAACCTCGTTTCCTTTGAGCACAAAACAGAAATCTTGTTCTCGCCTTACGGCTGCGCTTTCACCAAAGTTGATAGAGTTCCGGCTGGGCCGAAGTGGTCCTCCATCCTACACATTAGCTCATGAGGAGATTCGTGATGGCTCCAACTGCTCTTCCCACGGTCCGACTTCCATCTGGTGACACCATTCCGGTACTCGGGCAGGGGACGTGGGGCATGGCCGAAGACGCACGGCGCCGCAAGGAGGAAATCGCGGCGCTGCGCCTCGGTCTCAACCTCGGGATGACCGTGATCGATACTGCCGAGATGTACGCGGATGGCGCCGCTGAAGAACTCGTCGGTGAGGCACTTGCCGGACGACGCGACGAGGCGTTCCTGGTGAGCAAGGTCTTGCCACAGAACGCGACCCGGCGCGGAACAATCGCCGCTTGTGAGCGCAGCCTGCACCGCCTCGGGACAGATCATCTCGACCTCTACCTCCTCCACTGGCGTGGGCAGATCCCGTTGGAGGAAACGCTCGACGCCTTCGAAATACTCGTCCGCATGGGGAAAATCCGCTTGTGGGGTGTGAGCAATTTCGCCATCTTGGATCTGGAGGAACTGCTGGCCCTTCCTGGTGGTGCCGCTGTCACCACTGACCAGGTTCTCTACAACCTCACGCGACGCGGGATCGAATATGATCTGCTGCCCTGGTGCCGCACACTAGGCCTCCCAATCATGGCCTATTCGCCCATCGAACAGGGGAGACTGCTCGGCCACCCTGTGCTTAGGGAAGTGGCGGCCAGGCATGGCGTGACACCGGCTCAGATAGCACTCGCCTGGGTCCTCCGGCACTCTGGTCTGAACACTATTCCCAGAGCAGGGACCACGGCGCACGTACGAGAGAACCATGCTGCGCTCGATGTGCACCTGACCGAACAGGATCTCGCTCAACTCGACCTCGCATTTCCCGCGCCGACTGGGCCGAGTCCGCTTGAGATGCTGTAACAGGAGATCTCTCTTTAAGAAGAAGGAGAAAACATATGGGAAACGAGCTTCAAGGAAAAAAGATTGCATTTCTGGCCACCGATGGGGTCGAGCAGGTAGAACTGGTGACCCCCTGGAACGCCATCAAAGAGGCAGGAGGACACCCGGAGTTGGTGTCCATCAAACCTGGGAAGATTCAGGCCACCAACCAGGACATCCACCCGGCGGATACCTTCCCGGTCGATACGACCGTTCCGCAGGCCAATGCTTCCGATTACGACGCGCTGGTCCTGCCTGGAGGGACGTGTAACCCGGATCGGCTGCGCATCAACTCCGACGCGATGCAGTTTGTGCGCGCGTTCTTTGCGGCGAACAAGCCCGTTGGCGCGATCTGTCATGGCCCGTGGTCCCTGGTAGAAACGGGCATCGTATCTGGTCGGACCGTGGCCTCCTGGCCCAGCCTGCGGACGGATATTCGCAACGCCGGTGGCACCTGGGTGGACGAGGAGGTCCACCAAGAAAAGGGGCTGGTGACCAGCCGCAAACCTGACGATCTGCCCGCCTTTTGTCGCGCGATCATTCAGGAGTTTGCGCGGACCAGCCTGCAGCACCAGTAACGAGACGCAAATCGCACCGCAACCATGGCATGAGAGGAGTTCGGAAGAGGAGCAGGGGGCAGTTCTCTTCCTGCTTCCATGATGTGAAAGATGCCTTCCCGGTTCATCACCGGGAGGGTTATCTACCATTTGGTGGTGAGAAATGTGGAATTGCCAGATATGACGTGCCAGAAGGTCCCTTTCCATATCTTTTTGATCAATTCTCCCTGAACAAAGCTCTGCAGTAGTCCTGCAATACGTAACTCTTTTGGCCCTATCCCCTCTAAAGGATTGAGGACACCATGTAAAATATGATTAAACACATATAATTCTTTGTTATTTGCCAGATAAAAAGCCTGGCTCAATGCTCGTTCCAACGCTTCCAAATACCCACCCAGAGACTCCCCTCCCGCTCATTCGACTGCAAAAATTGTTTTGCCCCTCGATGATAACGGGTCAAGACCACAGTGTGAAATCACACAGGCACGTAGCCTGTAACGCTCCCCCACATGCGCATAGACATCCATAGCATCTTTTTTGGCGCGCCTTCGTGATACATATATAATATATATCTAAACGACGATATATAGATGAGAAATTTACATAATAGCCTTCCTCTTGCAACAGAAATTTATTTTTATGCTGCTCATCGTTTATATGTGATGTATAAATAAAAAGAAGATAACCACTAAAAATAATTTCACTTTCGAAAATGGAAAGGGCGGGCAAGGAGAAAACAGTGGCATTTCAATGTGTTAGCGGCTTCGTCACCTTATCAGCATTCGACCTGGAAAAGATGACGCAATTTTATCGACAATTATTTCAACAAGAGCCAGTGGAGGTCGTTCCACATAGTTACGTCGAGTTCCACCTGGGCAACCTGCGCCTGGGCATTTTTCGTCCGCACGAGGACCATAAAGAAGAGTTCTCCACAGTGGGAAAAAATCCGATGAGCATCTGCCTTGAGGTAGATGACCTGGATGCGGCGATCGATCGCTTAAAGTCGCTGGGATACGCACCACCGGGAGCAATTATTGAGGCCGCGCACGGACGAGAAATTTACGCCTATGATCCTGAACAAAATCGCTTAATTATCCATCAGTCCTGGAGCTAAGCAAGGGAGTATCGATGCCATTATCTGCGGCGACAGCAGACAATGGCAACAGCAACGTTCACTCTTATCCAGCCCGGGAAAGCAGCACTTTGCGTGCGCGTGAGAAAGGAGAGACATCGTGGCTTCTTTGTATAGGTACGGACGTCTCGCTATAGCGGCCATTGATTTCGATACCATGAAACAATTCTATAGCAAGATCCTGCAACAGGAACCGACGCGGCACATCAAGGATGTGTATGTAGAATATCAACTGCCAGATCTGCGTATCGGCCTGTTCAAACCGCGCCCGGATAATCGCCCGGAATTTATGCACGATACACGCTCTACCGCCAGTATTGTCCTGGAAGTAACGGATATCGATGCCGCGATCAAACATTTTACCTCGGTGGGATGTACGCCGGGAAACGTCATTGACACCTTCCATGGCAAGGAGTTCTATGCCTACGATCCTGCACAGAATCGTTTGATTATACACCAGGAGAAAAAATAAACGTGCGTCAAAGTAGGACACGTGCGGTCACAGGAGCGATAATCAGCTTCGGGTATCGCATGTCTGCTTGTTGCCGCGATGCGCAGTTGCGGCTGCGATGCACTGAGGAGACAACCGTATGTGTGAGCGGAAGAAAAAACTGATTGTCGGCATTTCAGGAGCGAGCGGGGTCATTTACGGCATACGTCTGCTTGAGGTTTTGCAGACGGTCGACCTGATCGAAACGCATCTGATCATGAGCGCGGCCGCCAAACGGACCGTGCTACTGGAGACGGTGTATTCTATCGCACAGGTGGAAGAGCTGGCAGATCGCGTATACAAGATCAGCGACATCGCGGCAACGCTCTCTTCCGGCTCCTTCCAAACGCTCGGCATGGTCGTCGTGCCCTGCTCCATCAAAACGCTTTCGGGCATCGTCTATTCCTACTCCGACAATCTCCTGTTACGGGCTGCGGATGTCGTGTTGAAAGATCGCCGTCTCTTGGTGCTGGTCGTACGAGAAACGCCCCTCCATCTCGGGCATATCCGCATGATGGCACTGGCCACCGAAATAGGAGCGATCATCATGCCGCCCGATCCGGCCTTTTATCATCACCCAACCACCCTGGATGACATTATCAATCAAACAGTTAACCGCATCCTGGATCTGTTTGACATCCCTCTGGAGCATGACCTGTTTCAACGCTGGCAAATGAATAACGGGGAACAGAGCTTTCCCATGCACAAGGAGAGAAGGTAGAGGTACAAGCTTGGCCTACAAAGACTTACGAGCATTTATGCAACGCCTGCAGGACGAGGGGCAGCTTCTCAACATCGACGAGGAGGTCAACCTGGAGCCTGATCTGGGGGCAGCGGGTCGCGCCGTCAATTACCTGGGTGACCAGGCGCCGGCGCTGCACTTCAAAAAGATTCGCAGCTATCACAACGCGCAAATCGCGATGAATATACTTGGTTCCTGGGCGAATCATGCCTTGATGCTCAATATCCCCAAGACCACGGCGGTGAAAGAGCAGTTTTTCGAGTTTGTGCGCCGCTGGAACACGTATCCGATGGAGGTGGAATACGTCCAGGACGCGCCGTTCTACGAACATGAGATCACCAGTAACATCAACCTGTACGACACGCTGCCACTCTTTCGCTTAAATATGTATGATGCTGGATGCTATATCGACAAGGCCTGTACAGTGACGCGTGATCCAAATCATCCCGATGACTTTGATCTGCAAAATGTGGGGATCTATCGCATCCAGGTCAAGGGCAAGGATCACCTGGGCATTCAGGTCTTGCCGTTTCATGACGCGGCGGCACACCTGTACGCAGCAGAAGAACGTGGAGAGAATTTGCCGATTGCCATCACGATTGGCAATGAACCGGTGATTACGACCATTGCAGGCTCGCCCCTGCTCTACAACCAGTCTGAATATAAGATGGCGGGCGCGATGCAGGGAGAACCATACAAAGTGGTGAAGGGCAAGCGCACAGGATTGGATCTGCCATGGGGCGCGGAAATCGTTCTGGAAGGGGAGATGCTCGAGGGGGAACGGGAGATAGAAGGACCCTTTGGTGAGTTTACCGGTGCCTATTCAGGGATCAGGCGTCAGCCGGTAATCAAGATCAACGCGATCTACCATCGCACCAATCCAATCTATGAGCACGTCTATATCGGTATCCCCTGGACCGAGATCGATTACTTGATCGGCATTAATACCTGTGTCGCCATCTATACGCAACTGAAAGACGCCTATCCAGAGGTCGAGGCGGTCAACGCGACCTACCTCAATGGCCTGGTCGCCATCGTCTCGACAAGAACGGCGGGTCGCGTCGGTGGCTTTGCCAAAGCGGTCGGTTTACGCACCATCACCACCACACATGGCATCGGCTACTGTAAAATTGTGATCGTCGTGGATGATGATATTGATCCCTTCGACCTGAAACAGGTGATGTGGGCGCTCTCCACGCGCTTCACGCCGAACAAGGACCTGGTGGTCGTGCCAACGGCTTCCATCATTTCGCTCGACCCGAGTTCTGATCCACCGGGCATGAGCCATAAACTGATCCTTGATGCTACAATCCCACAGCCACCCGATATACGTGGGGAGAAAACGCTGCTGATCGATCCGCCGCCAACGACAGCGCATTGGCACCAGAAGATTCTTAACGACGTCAAGAAACAGAAAGGAGGAAAGACATAATGCCCACCTGTCCCCGTTGCGATGATCTCAATGGCTCGGTCCTGACCGAATCGCCCGTCAGGGGCGTCTGGGTTATGTATCGTTGCCCGCGTTGTTTGTTCACCTGGCGTTCAACCGAAGCAGAGGAGATTACCAATCCAGCGCTGTACAACAAAGATTTTAAATTGACGCCAGCAATGATTGAACAGGCGATGATTACGCCCGCCATTGGTGTGCCACGCAAGAAGAAATCGTAAAGCGCCAGGCAGAGCTCTGTGATGGCGCGGCGATAACTGGCGTGCTCCTGTGCGCCATCCATCACAGGCGATGAGCGCCTGAAAAAAGAGTCGCCTGTGATGGAGCCGAGAGATAGCCTCCGTCAGCCAGTTATCTGCCACAGGACATTACCGTTATGATGAGTCACATTGCAGCAAAAGCGATAATTGTAGAGCTAGTGGTAACATTTGATCGCTACAGGCACAAGTAACGCGAAGATCAGTTTCATTGAGCGCGTTGATAAGATCCACTGCCTTTTTTGCTCCTATGTTATCATCCAGTCAGCACCATTTTGACGCTAATAAGAAATGCGAGCCGTATAGCAGAGCATAGCAGATAGGTGAATGTATAGGAGCAGGCATGCTGAACCACAATTCCAACGTCTCCGTGGCCAAAGATACACGCTTTGTGTGTGTACGCGGCGCACGTGAGCACAATCTGAAGAATGTGAACCTTATCATTCCCCGTGATACCCTGGTGGTATTTACAGGTGTATCCGGCTCAGGGAAAACCTCTCTGGCATTTGGGACTTTGTATGCTGAAGCAGAGCGCCGTTATCTTGAATCCGTCTCTCCTTATGCGCGGCGTTTATTTCACCAGATGCCCGTGCCTAAAGTAGATGAAATTGAAGGACTTCCCCCGGCGGTGGCGCTGCAGCAGCAACGAGGGCTGCCTACCACACGTTCTACGGTAGGAAGTGTGACGACGTTGTCAAATTTGTTGCGCATGCTCTATTCACGTACAGGGGACTATCCACCTGACGTGAAGTTTATGGACTCGGAATACTTTTCCCCCAACACACCCATGGGGGCATGCCCTGTTTGCCATGGATTAGGCAGAATATACGATGTCACAGAACGTTCCATGGTTCCGGACGATTCCCTCACTATTCGCGAACGGGCAGTGGCGGCATGGCCAACCGCCTGGCAGGGACAAAATCTTCGCGACATCCTGGTGTCGCTGGGTCACGATGTAGATAAGCCGTGGCGCGAATTACCAAAGGCAGAACGTGACTGGATATTGTTTACGGATGAGCAACCAGTGGTACCTGTCTATGCGGGCTTTACGCCCGAAGAGGTCAGAGAAGCCCACAGACGGAGGATGGAACCGAGTTATCAGGGTACGTTCACCAGTGCAAAAAGGCATGTGATGCACACATTTGCGAATACAGAGAGTGCGTCGATGAAAAAAAGAGTCGCGCGCTACATGATCAGTAGAATATGCCCTGAATGCCATGGGAAGCGGCTGAGAAAAGAAGCACTGGCTGTCAAATTTGACGGGCGGGATATCGCTGAAATGGCCCGACTGCCACTGAAGCAACTGGCAGCCGTAATGGAGCGGTATGCCACTGGGAAGGCGTTTAAGAAGAAGGAGATAGAGTCCCATCCTGAGCGTGTCGCGGTTGCGCAGCAGATTGCGCAGAATCTATATGCGCGCCTGTCACTATTACTGGACCTTGGCTTAGGATATCTGCTGATGGAGCGGAGTTCACCAACGCTTTCCCCTGGCGAGCTACAACGGTTGCGCCTGGCCACGCAGATCTACTCCAATTTATTTGGTGTTGTCTATGTACTGGATGAGCCTTCCGCGGGACTGCATCCAGCCGATACCGCCGCACTGCTAAGAGCGCTGGATAAACTCAAAGCCGCAGGCAATTCCCTGTTTATTGTAGAACATGATCTTGATGTGATTCGCCATGCAGAATGGGTGATCGATGTCGGACCTGGCCCAGGGGACCAGGGGGGTCAGGTGCTCTATAGCGGCGAACTTCCCGGCCTTTCAAAGGTCTCCGCGTCCAGCACGCGCCGCTATCTTTTTTGCGAAGAGAGGATGCCATATCGCGAACCGCGCAAACCCCACGGATGGTTCATTCTGGAGGGCATCGCACGCAATAACCTCAATCAACTTGACGTTGCCTTTCCATTGGGGGTGTTCGTCACCGTCACGGGTGTCTCAGGATCGGGAAAGTCCAGTCTGGTGAGCCAGGCTGTGGTGGACCTGCTATCAGCACGCCTGGGTTACGAAGCGCCTGCGCCAGAAGAGGGTGAAGAACTGAGGCGGCCGGAACCAGTGAACGAAAGCGGTAAGATTACAGCAGGAATGGAAAACATCAAACGATTGGTCGTGGTGGACCAGAAACCGATTGGCCGCACGCCCCGCTCTAATCTTGCCACGTATACCGGCTTATTTGACCACGTGCGTCAGCTGTTTGCAGCTACGAAGATGGCAAAGGCACGTCGTTATGACGCGGGGCGCTTCTCCTTTAACGTGCCGAAGGGGCGTTGCGCAACCTGCCAGGGAGAGGGTTCAGTAATGATAGAACTCCTTTTCCTCCCAAGTGTGTATGCGCCGTGTCCTACCTGCCACGGTGCGCGCTATAATGCGAAAACGCTGGAGATCGTCTATCGCGATAAAAACATAGCAGATGTGCTGGCGATGACGGTGGATGAAGCAAAGGCCTTTTTTCAGGAGGAGCCACCTTTACAGCGTTCCCTGGATGTATTGCGTGAAGTCGGGGTGGGATACCTGCGCCTGGGGCAACCAGCGCCAGAGCTCTCTGGCGGCGAGGCGCAACGTATCAAGCTCGCGACGGAGTTGCAGCGTGCGGGAAAGGGATATACACTGTACATATTGGATGAGCCTACGACCGGCCTGCATCCCGCAGATGTAGATAAACTGATGATACAGCTCAACAGCCTTGTGGATGCCGGAAATACTGTGATCGTGGTCGAGCAAGATATGCGTATGGTGGCCAGTAGCGATTGGGTCATAGACATCGGTCCGGGCGCGGGAGACGAGGGAGGGAAAATCGTAGCGGCAGGCCCGCCGAGCAAGGTGGCAACTATAAAAGAAAGTAAGACAGCACCCTACCTGGCGGCGTTTATAGGAAATTGACATCGTAGGCTTGCACCTCAACCCGCCATAACGCATCAAGAACTGATGTTGTCAGCTTGCGCTTTGCCTGGCATCCAGTCATGACATTATCACCGGTGGGAACGTGTGTTACAAAGCAAAGATTGGCACCACCAGTGCACGGCACGCGCATGATATTTGTTCGCGGACTCCTGCTCCGGATCCGACCTCTTCCTTTGTGAAAAACACGATCTCGCCCAAAGGGAGTAAAGCTCACACTTACTGATTGGTCAGGCCGTGGCTGGTGAACCAATCGGCTTCGTGCCCTGGCTCAGGCAAGATCGCACCCAGTTCCATTGCGTTGCTCGCGGGAACCTCTATAACCGCTAAGAAGAGTTGCTCGTCCGTCAGACCAGTGACGTTTTTGTACATGGTCCAAAGATCGTTTTGCAACTGTGCCCTGACTTCTGTGCTGCGGCCCGCCCGAATGATGCCTAGTATAAAGGCGTTGACGGCAGGCCTGCCGCTTGCAAAGATACTCTCGGGCGCTACGGTCTCGAAAATGACCCGCACAAAGCTCGCGGGAGCCCCGGTGTATGTTGTATGGATACGAGTGATCTCTGTGGCGATAAAGGCCCGCTGTTCAGTGGAGAGGGTTCCTTCCTGCGTTATACATGTATAGAGTGGCATGATAGCCTCCTTCATATGGTAACTCGTCAAGAATGTGCCTATCCGAAAAACTTTACGGCGTTCCATTGCCAAAACACGCTTTGGCGAATCACAAAGTTACGGGTCGTATGGGCGAAATTGACGAAACCAACGCCAATTGCGACGCCCCACATCTATTGCTGATTCTTACCCACATTTACAATCTGACTCTTGGGTACAAAGTGGGCAGCAGGCCGATCTCTGTTCTGAAAGCACTTCGATGACGAACACATTTTCCTCCTGGAGGCATCGTGTGATACGCAATCTCTTTGAAAGAGTGAGAAGCGTAGTCCCTTCCATCATCAACTCCTCGTGAAAACGTTGTGGGCTTCTATTCCGCGAAGAGTTTCTCATTTTATCTCTATCAATGAAAAGCAAGTGAACGCTGTTTCAGCAAAGCTGTGTATGACCCGAGATCTGTATCTTTCGTCTTCGGAAAAAAGGAAAACTGATCGTCTGAACGAGCGAACAGGCTCGTTCAGACGATCAGTTTCTGATATCGGTAATCTCGTTGCGCCACCCGTAGGAATAGGGGGACCTACGTATGCTTCAATGCCGCTTCAGCGACAAGTTACCTGTACCGAAAAAAGACCTTGATCACGTCAAAGCATCATATTACTGCTGACGTTTATCCGTGTTGGCGAAGACACCCTGCCCCGTTTGCTTTGTAGGATAGACGGTCAACTCCGCGATATCGACATGTGCTGGCTGCTCAAGCGCCTGAATGATGACACGTGCAATATCACTGGCTTGTAGCGGCTCCATTTGTTTGATAGCCTCGATGACCTCAGATGAATAGCCTGCGACCTCGGCGAACTCGGTAACGACTGCTCCTGGTTCGACCGTGGTGACACGCACACCTTGCTGTCCGACCTCCTGGCGAAGTGCCTCGGCGATGGCGTTGACCGCGAATTTACTGCCACTATAGACTGCTCCTCCCGCTGTCACCTGGCGACCAGCAATAGATGATGTGACAATGACATGGCCGCTACCGTTCTCCAACAATTTTTGTACACCATACTTTAATGTCAGGAGCAAGCCGTAGACGTTGGTATTGAGCAGATTCTTCCAGCGTTGGATATCACCATCGACAATATGTGCACGGTAGCCAAAGCCAGCATTTGCAACGACTATATCGAGTTTTCCCCAGCGCTGTACCGTTTGATTCACCAGCTGCTGTACGTCCTCTGGTTTACTCACATCGCCAGGTACGGTGAGTATTTCAGCATTGCCAATGCCTCTCAGTCGTTGTTCAAGTTCTTGCAAGCGATCCTCGCGTCGTGCTGTGAGTGCGACATATGCATTACGTTTTACCAATTCCTCGGCGATAGCTTCACCAATACCGCTACTTGCGCCTGTGACAATCGCGACTTTTCCTTGCAGATCGGTTCTTGGCTGTTGTGTATTTTGCATGTATCCTCCAAAAGTGATAGCTATTCTCGTCTGTTTGCACAGACGCCCACCCGCGATTTTTCCTGCATAGTGCAGTTTCCGGTATATGCAGGAATGGGAAGATTTCAGACGCGGTGGACTCCAAGTAACACGATTCTCTTATGGAGAATGTTGCGACTAATCTGATGTTTGTGATTAGCCAGTTTCTTTGTAATCTTTCGTAGTATGCTTGCTATGCTATAGATCTGTAAATGCGAAAATTAAATGATCACTTTTTTCGTGGTGACCTGGGGAGAAGTAGGGAGGAGGAGAAAAAGCGCGTGGGGGAGGACGGAGGCAGGTTGACGCAGGAGAAGGAGCGCTCAAAAAGCGAAGAAAATATCAAACCAAATACACATGGAATTGACTGTGTCTGCCCCCTTGTGGAGTTATTTGATCGATAGATGAGATGAAACTATGAACGGAAAGTGGGAGGGGAACAAGGTGAGCAGGCTCGGTCAATGTGCTGGACCTGCCCGCCTTGCTGTGTGTGAGGATGCTGTCCGCTATGGCTCCACTCCTCTCCCAGGCCGATGAGGCATCGTAGTGGACTCGTTCACCTTCCTGGGCGTAGATGAAGGAGAGCTTCTGCATACTTAGGGGCTCCGTTGTTCATGAGTATCGCTATCGCACACGTGCACACTATGCGGTCCAGGTACCTGGTTTACACCGTTTGCTGTACATGTTGATCGTTCTGTGGCATCTCCTCTGCGGACGATGTCTGTGTGGAAGCGAACTGAGCCGTGTACAACTGCTGGTAGACTCCCGATTGCTGCAGCAGGGAGGCATGTGTGCCCCGCTCGACGATGCGTCCTTGCTGCACGACCAGGATCTGGTCGGCGCGCTGGATCGTCGAGAGTCGATGCGCGATCGCGATGACAGTGCGACCCTCGACGAGTTTCTCTAGGGCGGCCTGGATGCGTCGTTCCGCCTGGGAATCGAGCGAGCTGGTGGCTTCATCCAGCAGCAGGTACGGAGCCTGGCACAGCAGTGCGCGCGCGATGGCGACGCGCTGCTTTTCGCCACCCGAGAGCCGGTATCCCCGTTCGCCAACGATCGTCTCCAGCCCCTCGGGCAGGCGATTGATCAGGTCCTGTAGTTGTGCCGCCTCTACAACCCGCGCTACTGCCTCGTCCAAGGCATCCGAAACCCCATAGCAGATATTTTCGCGCAGACTGGCATGGAAGAGAAACAGTTCCTGTGTGACCACCGCCAGGTGCTGGCGCAGATCGCGCTGCGCTACGTCGGTGAGCGGAATGCCGTCCAGCAGAACGTGTCCACTGGTGGGATCGTAAAAGCGCGCGGCAAGCGACAGCAGTGTTGATTTCCCGGCGCCGCTGGGTCCTACCAGCGCGGTGAGCTGGCCAGGGGGCGCGACGAATGAGACATCGTGCAGCACCTCCTGGGCCTGGGCCTTGCCAGGATAGCGAAAGTTCACATGCTCGAAGGCAATACCCTCGCTCGGTTCGGCCGGCAGAGGACAAGGGATGTCCGGTTCCGGAATACTGGCTGGTATCTCAAGATACTGGAAGACGCGGTCGAAGAGTGCCAGGCCACCCAGGAGCGTTGCATTGGCACCCACCAATGAAGAGGCCGGCGCGTAGAGCTGCGCCATGTATGCGGCAAAGGCCACAATGGTCCCCAGCGCGACCTGATGCGTAATCACCAGGTACGCGCCATAGGTGTAGAGCAGAGCAGGTCCGAGCGCGGCCAGTCCCTGTACAACCACCGAGAGCCACTGTCCGATGGCCAGCTGCTTGACCTGCTCCTGGCGTGCCCGCGTGTTCACCGCCTCAAAACGGCTCGCCTCGCGTTCTTCGGTGCCAAAGCTCTTGACCACTATTGCGCCAGAAAGGCTCAGCGTCTCTTCCAGCACCACCGAGAGGTCGCCGAGCGCGGCCTGAGCTCGTTCCATCGCCGCGTAGCGCCGCTGCCCAAAGTGCAGGATCGGGAAGGCGAATGCCGGCAGCACCACTGCTGTAATCAAGGCCAGCTGCCAGTTGATGCACGCCATCACCACCAGGGTCCCGATCAGCGTGAACACATTGGCAACGGTCCCCAGAAAGGATTGTGTCAGCACATTTTGTAGACCACCCGCGTCATTGAGAAAACGCGTATGGATCTCACCGGCCCGCGTCCAGGTAAAGAACTCCAGCCCCTGCGCCTGCACATGCCGGTAGAGGCGCCGGCGCAGATCGGCAATCATCCCCTGCGCGATCACAATGCTCAGGTAGTTTTGTCCCAGCCCCAGCAGCGCGCTCCCTACAGGGAAGAGCACCAGTCCCCCGCCAAGCAAAAAGACCAGGCGGTACTCGTGGTGTGGGATCGCTGTATCGATCAGCGTGCGAATCAACAATGGCGGGATCAACCCTACTCCAACCCCCAGGATCATCACCAGCGTCCCCAGCGCGAGCTGCCAGCTATAGACGCGCAATGCCTGCCAGACGAGTCCCAACGTGTGTTTGATATCAGGCTTGCCATCTCTGAGATAGCGCAACGAACGTTGCTGATTCCAGAGCGTCGCCATCCCTCCACCCATCCCGCCGAAACGGCTGCCACCAGACATTCCCATACTTTGTATCTCCTTGATCGATTGGTGAAGCGTCTTCTCTCCTTGAAGCAGTATGGTATGGGAGCGGCGGCGTTCCCTTCCCTGCATCGTGATAAGGCGAGGTTATGATTGTGTGCCGAGTATTTGTAGCAGATCAGCGAGTGTGCCCCGCTCCTCAGCGCTAAGACGTCGCAGATATGTGTGCATGCGTGCCAGGAACACCTGGTCCGCCTCCTGCAGGGCTGATGCGCCCTGTGGCGTCAGCGTCACGTAGACCTGGCGTTGATCATGCTGTTCGCTGCGCGAACGCAGCGCGTAGCCCAGTCCCTCAAGTTTGTCGAGCATGCGTGTCGTACCCGCCGTTGTCAGGCCGAGCTGTTCTCCCAGGTCGCCGACGCGCACAGGCGTATCCGTACTCAGCAGGCGCAGCATACGTCGCTGTGGTCGTGAGAGCGGACCAAATTGTCGTCCCATATCCGCGTACCAGCGATCGAGGGCCGCAGCGATCAACGCGATCTGCACCTCCTCAGCTGGTGTTTCCCCCTCCTGCCTGGGTGACTGATTCTCATGCATAAAGCATGCTCCCTCCGAGTAACGACTGATAGATTTGTGTCTACACTATTCATTAGCTAACTTAGTCAACGATTAATGTAAGTATAGCAGGAAGAATGAAGCTGGTCAATGGCGTGATGAAGTCACATTATACACAGAGGCGTCCATGCAACGCCTCTGTGTATGTGTGCATATCTCTTAGCTGGCAATGCTGCGGCGCATCGCCAGGATGCCGCGTTTTGCTCTAATCCGATTTTCAAGTACGCATAATTTTGATGAGCTTAAAATTTTTTGCAACGCTACCAGTTGAAGAGCGCCAGTGCCGACAGAAAAACGTGTTTCGGTCCCTTGTGTATAGTGAAAGAGGGATTCTAAATGAGACCTCCCCTCGATTTCTATAAAAGGAGGATGATGTATGGCACAATGCGAATTATGTGGCAATGAATACGACAAAATCTTTGAGGTGGTTATGGGCGGGAAGAGGCATATCTTCGACAGCTTTGAATGTGCGATTACCACTCTGGCACCTCCCTGTCACCACTGTGGTTGCCGGATTATTGGGCATGGTGTAGAAGCGGATGGCGTCTTCTATTGCTGTGCGAATTGTGCGATGAAAGAAGGAGTGCAGGGAGTACGGGATCGAAAGTGATTAGAAGAGTCCTTGATACGTTCTGGTCGTGGGAGTGAGTTTACCAGCCAGGGCTATCGCGCTCTCTTGAGGCAAGTTGGCATCCGGGTAAGCATGAGCCGAAAAGCCAATTGTTATGACACGCCCTCATGGAAAGCTTCTTCGGGACCGTGAAGGAAGAATGTGTCTATCGTGTGACCTTTCCCAGCCGAGCAGTAGCACGATCTACGCTTTTTGCGTACCTGGAGGCCTTTTACAATCGGGTCCGTCGTCACTCATCGTTTGGCTATCTGAGTCCAATTGACTCTGAGGAGCACGCACAAAAAGACATTCCAAGGAACTCTTAGCACTCCTATCAACATTTTGATGGTTTTCAACAGTTCAGCTTTCACAGCTGAACACTCTACCAAACCGGGGCAAGGTCAATTTTGGTTCATTGTCCAGGCTAGCAAGGGAAAATTTATTCGTCCACGTTGTTGGTATTGATGAGCGCAAATATTCTTTCGTCAACGAACTGGTTGTTGACATATTGACGATCGCGGAGGCGTCCTTCTTCCTGAAAGCCGAGCTTTTCGAGCAGGCGTGCGGAAGCGAGATTGGGATACGCAACCTGAGCTTCAATGCGATGCAAGTGAATGTGTTCGAAGCCAAACTGAATAATCGCGGTCAGGGCCTCTGTCATGATCCCTTTATTCCAATAGTGTTTTGAGAGAATATAGCTCAGGACTGCAAGTCGATTATCGGCATCCCATGAATATCCACCGTTGCCGATGACCCTGTTCTCTCCCTTCAATATGATGCCCCAGCGTAGTGCTTCATGTTGAGCAAAACGCCTTCGATGACGTTCAATACTCTTTTCCGCCTGTTCGAGCCGTGTCATCGGAGCTGGATCGTAGTAGCGTATATTCTCTTCATCGGACAGAAAGAGGAAGGAATCCTGCGCATCCGTTGCTGCGAGTTGCCGTAAGATCAGGCGTTCTGTTTCTAAGGTCGGAAAGGTGTGCAGGTGGATATTTAAGCCCATGATGATTATACTCTCCTCAAGTGTATTTTCGATGTAAGCATGCGAATATTATATACTATTCTTTTTGATTCATTTGATAATTATTCGTTGAAAGAAGGTCTATGTGCGATGGAGGAACGCTATGAACCTCGACGCATTTCATGAACAAAGGAGCCATGCCCCTGAAGGGTCGGAATCGGGGGGAACGGTGGGGAAAAAGCCAGACGACCTTGTCTTTGTGGTACAGAAGCACCAGGCATCCCATCTTCATTACGATTTTCGGCTGGAACTCGATGGCGTCTTGAAAAGCTGGGCTGTGCCGAAGGGCCCCTCACTCAATCCGAATGAGAAGCGCCTGGCCATCATGGTAGGAGATCATCCCTTCGAGTATCGCACCTTCGAAGGGATGATCGCGGAGGGTGGATATGGCGCGGGAGAAGTCATCATCTGGGATCAGGGCACATACCGACCATTGGCAGGCCAGACCAGAGATGCCATGCAGGAGCAGGTAAGAAAGCAACTTGACCAGGGGAATCTCCGTTTTCTGCTGTTCGGGGAAAAATTGCAAGGGGAATTCGCGCTCATCAGACAAAAACGCATGGGCGAAAAGAGCTGGCTACTAATCAAGAAACGGGATCAATACGCCTCTGAGGCCGACATCCTCCAGCAAGATCGATCAGTCATCACAGGAAAACGACTGGGAGAAGCGTAAACTCTCTTCTCAAGCCAACCTCTCGTCTCACAACGACAAAGAACTCGGCCGTTGCTCATAACCGAGTTCTTTGCCTCCATGCCAGAAGGGCTATAGAGGTGATTAACTGGTCTGTCCTGCTGGTGGGACAGCACCAGGCTGTCGCCATGAGCCTCATGGTGTTCATCAAAAGCCGGCTTTCTTTGAGTTTGCCATCCACAAAGTAATCAAACACCATGCAATGAATATCTGAAACATTTCCTTCTTTTGTTGCGTGCTTTGCAGTAATCCTATATCCGGGGCAGGTCGTCTCTCGCTCCTGAAGATTATACCTTTCAAAGGAGGTTGGGATGGTGCAGCATACTCATCACAGCACAATCATCTATGCCGCAAATGTATCTCGTTTGAAGAGAATATGGACGTATACAACCGGGGGGCGATCGAGTCCGCGCCAGTAGTAGTCGGTGCGCTCGCGTATGTCGGCTCACGGGATCATAACGTGTACGCGCTGGACGCCCGAACCGGGAAGCCGCGCTGGAACTTCGCGACGCAGAACGACATCGTCGCGGCACCAACTGTAACTGATGACACCGTGTATATTGGCTCGACTGATCACGCGCTCTACGCGCTTGAAGCCGAAACAGGAGCCCTTTTGTGGAGCTACTCGACGGGCGACGCGATCGAAGCCTCCCCCGCATTCGCTGCTGACACAGTATATGTTGGCTCGACCGATCATGCGCTCTACGTCTTTGCCGACACGGGAGATCTGCTCTGGAGCTATCGCACTGGTGGAGAGATCAAGTCCGCGCCAGTCGTTGCCGAAGGGGTTGTGTATATCGGCTCATGGGACCACACGCTCTATGCTATTGATGCCTTAACAGGTGCCACGTCCTGGCGCTATAACACGAAGGACAAAATTAGCGCCTCGCCAGCTATTGCTGATGGCGTCGTCTACATTGGTTCACATGATCACATGCTCTATGCGCTTGAAGCCGACACAGGCAAGAAGTTATGGAGCTATCAAACTGAGGATATCATACTTTCTTCACCGGTTGTTGCCAATGGCACCGTTTATATTGGTTCACATAGCGGCACCCTACACGCCCTGGATACCCGCACAGGGCGCGAACGCTGGCACTTCAGCTCCAGTGGCGCCATTGATGCACCACCACTGGTAGTCGAAGACGTGGTCTACATCGGCTCGCATGACCATACGCTATACGCTCTGGACGCCTCAACGGGCAAGAAGCTCTGGAGCTATTGCACTGGTGGCGCGCTTGTCTCCGCGCCAACTATTACCAGGGGCATGCTCTATGTTAGCTCGGAGGATAAAAGCGTTTACGCGTTCGCCAGCGACATGCTGTGGATCTATACAACACGTGGGAAGGTGCAATCCTCGCCACTTGCAGCGGATCAGGTGGTCTATGTTGGTTCATATGATCATCACGTCTATGCCCTGGATGCGCTCACCGGAGAAGAAATATGGGACTACCTCACCGGGAGCTTCGTCCACTCATCGCCCGCCGTCTTCGAAGAGATAATCTATGTTGGTTCGATGGATCGTAAGCTCTATGCGCTTTCAGCCAGCACAGGCGGAAAACTGTGGAGTTATGCCACGCACGGGGCTATCCTCTCTTCGCCAACGGTAGCTCGTGGGATGGTCTTCGTTGGCTCAGAGGACCAGCGAATCTATGCATTTGACGTGTATACCGGGGAGAAATTCTGGAACTTTACTACCGGAGGTCATATCCACGCCTCGCCAGCGGTGGCTGGAGATACCGTCTATGTCGGTTCCCATGATCACTCGCTCTACGCGCTAGCAGTTCTCGATGGGGCTGTACGCTGGCTCTACGAGACCGGAGATGGCATCCAATCCTCAGCCACGATCGTCAATGGCGTCCTCTATGTTGGTTCGCATGATCATAGCCTCTATGCCCTGGATGCCAATACGGGCCAGAAACTGTGGAGCTACCAGGCCGGAGATATGATCGACTCGACACCGACTGTGGCGGAGGGCATCGTCTATGTTGGTTCCCATGACCATCATCTGTACGCCCTTGATGCCCGCACGGGTAACGAGCACTGGCGCTATGCCACTGGCGGGATTATAAATTCGTCGCCAGCAGTAGCGGAAGGCGTTATCTACATTGGTTCCCATGATCACTCGCTCTATGCGTTGAATAGCCGGACCGGCGAGAAGCTCTGGAAGTATACCACAGGAGATAACATTGTCTCCTCACCAACCGTGGTCAATGGACTGGTCTATGTCGGCTCCAATGATCACAACCTGTACGCATTCAACCAGCTATACATCTCCTCAGAAGAAAAAAGGCCAGTCACACCAGTATAGACAAGGTCATCGTAGGTGCCGGGCTTGCCCCCATAGGCGCGAACTTAAGGAATATGGGCCAGCCCTTCTGGGCTGGCCAGGCGCTTTGTGCATTTTTATGCATGCCTTTTACGTGTCATAAACGTATGCTACACACACTGACGAAAGAGGTAAATAGATATATGAAAGCAGTAGGAGTAACATCATTCGGTGGACCCGAGGCACTGCAGGTGGTGGAGTTGCCAGAGCCACATGCGGGGAATGGCGAGGTGCGTATTCGCGTGTATGCCGCGGCGGTGAATCCGACCGATACGGCGTTCCGCGCGGGTCTACAGGCGACGCGACTGGAAGGACGCCCGGGACCTTATATTCCCGGCATGGATGCAGCGGGCGTAATCGATGAGTTGGGTCCCGGCGCCGATGGTCGTCTGAAGATCGGTGATCGCGTGGTGGCGCTGATAGTACCGAGCGGGCCGCATGGAGGTGCGTACGCCGAGCAAGTCGTTGTGCCCGCCGCCTCGGTCGTGCACGCACCAGCCGGCGTAGACTTCCCGGCTGCCTCGACGCTGCTGATGAACGCGATGACCGCGCGCCTGGCGCTCGATGCACTGGCGCTGCAGCCGGGACAACTGCTGGCGGTTACGGGGGCGGCGGGTGCCTTCGGCGGCTACGTTATTCAGTTGGGCAAGGCTGATGGTCTGAAGGTGATCGCGGACACCGCGCCGTCTGACGAGCAACTGGTGCGCTCACTGGGCGCGGACTACGTGCTTGAACGCGGCGATACATTCGCGTCACTTGTGCGTTCAATGGTTCCTGAGGGTGTGCCCGGCCTGGCCGACGGCGCCGTGCTCAACGGACGCGCGCTACCCGCGATCGCCGATGGCGGTGGACTGGCAGTGATCCGCGGCTGGGAGGGTCCGAGCGAGCGCAATATCACGATCCACAGGATCATGGTGATGAGTGCCGCGACCAATACCGCGGCGCTCGAAAAGCTGGTGCGCCAGGTCGAGGATCACACGCTGACACTGCGCGTGGCCGATGTGTTGCCTGCCGAGCAGGCCCCGGAGGCGCATCGCCGCTTCGAGGCCGGTGGCGTACGGGGACGCCTGGTGCTAGAATTCCGTTCCTGAGGATCTCCGAAGGATCTCCGACACAAATCTGTCGGAGATCAATAAGAAGCAGAGGTGCATGATCATGTGATGTCGCGCCATTTTATGAGCGAGAGGTTTGGCTTAAAAATCGCCTCGACGCGCTTTTCAAGCTGATGATGGGCAATTTATCAGATACAAAAGCGCCATGATATCGAAGAAATGATAACCCTATGTGTTTTCCTTCACGCTGGAGAGCGTGATCGTCGGTTGTTTGCTGGGAGCTGAGGAGTCGAGAATACTCAGTGTCGGTGTTAGAATAATCTCCTGTTGTGTTTGCTCGCTCGGATTCTGCAAACGCTGGAAAAGCCGCAACGCCGCCGTTGCACCAAGTTCGTAGACAGGTTGGGTCACCATTGTAAGTGAAATAGAGCGGAGAGCTGTCCAGGGCATGGCATCATAGCCGATGAGTGCTATATCATCCGGTACCCGCAGACCGTGATGATGGAGTGCATCTAATGCTCCGATCGTCATCGTGTTGTTGCCTACAAAGAGTGCATCGATACGAGGATGTAATGCCAGCAATTCATTTGTTGCTTGTCTTCCACTCTCCTCCTTAAAGGAACCAAACTTTTCAAGTGCGGGATCGTGAGCAATCCCAGCCTCTTCCAGTGCCTGCCGATATCCTACCAGGCGTTCATATCCTGTAGAGAGCGTCTTTGGCCCTAAGATCGTGCCGATTCGCTGGTATCCATTAGTGATCAGGTGTGTCACCGCTTCGCGCGCCCCTCGTACATTATCGACCAGCACTGCATCAATATTCTTGCTTTTGATGCGCCTGTCTACTGCTACTATGGGGATGTTGCGTTCACGAAAGAGCTCTAGACCATTCAGTTTTTCACGTGTCGGTACAACAATAAGTCCGGCCACGCGCTCGTCATAGAGAATCTCCAGGTAGCGCTGTTCTCGTTGAGAGTCCTCGTCCGAGTTGCACAATAGCACACTATAGCCGTTGCGCAATGCCACATCCTCAACACCCTTAATGAGATCCATAAAAAAGATGTTCTGGATATCAGATATGAGTAGTCCAATGATAGTTGAATAATTGGCACGCAGCGAACGCGCGGCTCGGCTTGGTCGATACCCTAGTTCTTCGATAGCTAGCAGGACCCGCTCTGTCAGCTTGTTATTCACACGTGCTGTACCATTCAGCACACGTGATACCGTCGAAATAGAGACGCCTGCCCGTCTCGCTACTTCCTGAATGTTCGCCATAATCTTCGGCCATCTCTTCTTTCTTGGCGCATCTCACCGACTGCTCTCTATAATTTGAAAATATTTTTGAAAATAATTTCAAAGGGTAATTACATAAATTTATACAGATTGTGGCATCCTTTTAAGTATACGGTTGTGGAAGTTATTTGTCAATTTGCCTTGTGTTAGCAGGCATTTTTATATTCAACAGTGTTAGAAGTGTTACGGGGTTTGGTAATACTTAATCTCTTGACAAGTGCATTTTTACCGGGTAGACTTGCATTTATGAAAATGATTTCATAGATGTCAAAACATTCACTGCACGGATTGATAATCCACGACGTTCAATCATCGGTAACTTTAGTTCACAGTTGACTAAGGAGGCACGATATGTTGTCGCGAGAATCCGTTAAAAGTGTCCTTGTTAGTGTTTTTCTCATTATGGGTGTATTGCTTGTAGGATGTGGTGGTACTGCTCAGCAACCTGGTTCTACGAGTAACGGACCGGTGACGCTGACCTGGTCCATGTGGACTGCGTCAAACCCGGAGGTCCAGGCCTGGGAGTATGACGCAGCATTGGTAACCAAAAAGTATCCCAACATCCACATCAAGTTCCAGACAACCACGTTTGCGAACTACTGGACAAAGCTTGAGAGTGAAGCTGCCAGCGGTACCATGCCGGACATTATCTCCTTGCAAAGCCAGCACACGCCTGGTTTTGCCTCTAACTTCCTTCCTCTGGGTTCGTACATCAAGCAGAACAACTTTGATATTTCTGCGTTCGACTCGACGATCATCAAAGGCCTTACCTTCCAGAACGAAGTACGCGCACTTCCTTACGACTTCGGGCCACTTGTCATCTTCTACAACAGAGACATGTTTAAGAAGTACAATATCCCTGAGCCAACCAATGGCTGGACATACGCGCAGTTCTTCGCTGATGCTCAGAAGATGTCGCATGGCAATGATCATGGCTTTATCGCTAATCCCTCCCTTGATAGTGTGTTACCATTCGTCCTTTCCGATGGTGGGCAATATCTCACATCCGATGGCAAATTGACCCTGGATAATCCGCAATTCGCGCGTACATATCAGGAGTATGCGAAGCTCGCATACCAATATCATGCCTCACCCACCCTCTCAGTAACGGAATCCAACAACGCAGCTTTCCTCTGGGCGGCTGGCAACATTGGTATGACCGTGGATGGACCCTGGGACCTCATCAACTTTAAGTCATCGGCCAAGTTTTCTATCGGTATCGCTCCCATGCCTGCCCTGAGCAAGGGCCAGATCACGGTTACAGCCGGTTCCGGTTTCGGCATCTCGAACACAACCAAAAATGCTGATGCCGCCTGGAAGGCTATCAGCGTCCTGACCGGTCCTGATGCTGAGCAGTACCTGGCAAGCTCCGGCCGCGCTTTTTCCGCCCGCACTGCTGAGCAGCAATACTGGTACAAAAACGCGGTTCCTGGAGCAGAATCGACGTTGACCTATGCAAACGCACACGCTGTACCGGAAGTGACGACGGCCAGCTGGAACCAGGCTCAAACGCTCTTTCAACAGTATGGTGTGAAAGTCATCGCAGGTCAGCAAACGGCTGCCTCTGCTCTCTCAACTATTCAACAACAGGTTGGCAACTCATAATGCTCAATGGAGGCCCTTGCTGCCTACTGGTAGTCGGGGCCTTCACGCGTTCGGACCCCCATTATTTCATTGGTGCGCCCTGTGAGATGTTTTCCATCGGTGGGTCTGTGCGCGTCAATCAACATCATCTACACCACCACGTCGCGAGGGAAAAATGAGCATCAAAAAAACTGATCATGTCCAGGTTGCTCTCGAAGAGGTAGAGTCCCTCGGGCAGCATATTCCTTCTCGAAACCAGCAGCTTGTCCGTCGTGCGCAGTGGAGAAATACGGGTATCGCTTACCTCTTTCTCGCTCCTAATATTGTCGGTTTCCTGGTCTTTACCCTGTTTTCCCTGGTTGCTGCTTTTGGGCTCAGTTTCTTCAGATGGACCCTACTTACTCCTCCTGAGTTTACTGGCTTGAGTAACTATGTGGAGTTATTCACAGTCGATCCTGTGTTCCACCAGTTGCTCATCAATACGCTCTACTTTGTGTTCGGCTATGTGCCTTTGAACATGATTGTTTCATTAGGGATGGCCGTCTGGCTAGCGGGACCGATTCACTTTAAAAACGTGTTCCGTATCATCATGTTTATGCCTGTTCTGACTCCGGCTGTCGGCGTTGCGCTAGTCTGGTTGCTGATGTACGATCAGTCTGGCATCATCAACCAGACCCTGCTCGCTGTCTTCCACGTTCATGGTCCGAACTGGTTGGCTTCCAGTGCATGGGCAATGCCTGCCGTGATTATTATGTCGCTGTGGTACAATTTTGGCTATAATATGCTCGTCTTCTCTGCTGGCATACAGAATATTCCGCAGCATTTCTATGAAGCGGCCGCTATCGATGGCGCGACACGTTGGAACCTCTTCCGGCACATCACCATACCCCTGCTCTCTCCTTCTCTGTTCTTTGGCCTGGTTCTGACGCTTATCAGCTCATTTCAGGTTTTTGACCAGGTTTACATCTTAACCGGGGGGGGGCCAGGGATCGATACAACGACGCTCGTTCTTTATGCGTATCAGAATGGCTTTCAATACTACAAAATGGGGTATGCCGCGACAGTTTCGACGATGATCTTTTTGCTTATCCTGGTAGTCACATTATTTCAGTTCACTCTACAGAGGAAGTGGGTGCATTATGAAGTATGAGCCGTTAGCAAAGAGGCCAACTGCACGTTTCCCGCTAGGGAGTATCATTTCTCACACCCTGTTGATCATTGTCTCACTCGTGGTATTGTTCCCTTTCATATGGATGTTGGATACAGCCCTCAAGCCCAATGCTCAGGTGTATCAGTTTCCACCGACACTGTTACCGAACCCCATCCAGTTGGGCAACTTCGTGGCCGTGTGGACCTACCTCCCTTTTGGACATTTTATTCTCAACTCTCTGTTCGTAGCGATAACGGGCACGATTCTGGTTATGATTACCTCTAGTCTGGCCGCGTATGCCTTCGCCCGTCTCACGTTTCCTGGTCGTGATGGCATCTTCTTCGTCTATGTGGGTACGCTGCTGATCCCCCAGGCAGTTCTGGTCATTCCTGAATTCCTGATCATGCGCTATCTCGGTTGGATCAATTCGTACCAGGCGCTGATAGTTCCGGGGGCGTTCACCGCATTTGGAACCTTCCTGATGCGCCAGTTCTTCAAAACGATCCCCCTCGAATTGGAGGAGTCTGCCTTAATCGATGGTGCCTCGCGCTTCCGCATTCTCTGGAATATCATTCTGCCCTTATCCAGATCCGCCCTGGGTGTTTTAGGCCTCTTTACCTTCATCTCTTTCTGGAATAACTTCCTCTGGCCTCTCATTGTCATTAATACCGAAGATGTCATCACCATTCCTCTCGGCCTACAGATGTTTCAGGGCCAGCATGGCACAGAGTGGAGCTATATGATGGCTGGCGCGACAATCTCAGTCTTGCCTGGCATTATTCTCGTGCTCTTCCTCCAGCGCTATCTGGTGCAAGGCATTACGTTGACAGGTATCGGTGGTCGATAAAGCACCCTGTTTTTTCATTATTTGTAGGGCGATCCCTTGTGGTTGCCCGTAAAAAGGAGTGTTCAATGACTATTGCAAAGGCGAAGGAAACAATTCAACAGGTAATTGCTGCTGGTCCCTTTGACAGAACCTGGGAGTCACTGAAAGGGTATACCACCCCGGCGTGGTACGAAGATGCCAAGTTTGGCATCTTTATCCACTGGGGAGTTTACTCGGTGCCCGCCTTCCATAACGAATGGTATCCTCGCAATATGTATATTCAGGGTTCTCCCGACTTCAAGCATCACGTGGAGACCTATGGTCCGCAGGCTACATCTGGCTATAAAGATTTCATACCTTTGTTTACGGCTGAACATTTCGATCCTCAGCACTGGGCCAATCTATTTAAGCGCGCTGGCGCGCAGTTCGTGATGCCCGTGGCTGAGCATCATGATGGTTTTGCTATGTACGACTGCTCTTTTTCTGAGTGGAAGGCTACAAATATGGGGCCAAGCGCGATATCATTGGTGAACTAGCGGCTGCTGTGCGTGAGCAGTTTATGATCTTTGGTCTCTCCAGCCATCGTGCGGAGCACTGGTGGTTCTTCAATGGTGGCATGGCCTTCGATTCCGATGTCCAGGATCCTCGCTATGCGGGACTCTACGCGCCAGCGCAGCCCGAAACGCTTCCGCCTAACGAAGAGTTCCTCGATGACTGGCTGGCGCGCACCTGCGAACTGGTTGATGCCTATCAACCTCAGATCGTCTGGTTTGACTGGTGGATCGAGCAGCCCATCTTTGAGCCGTACCGCCAGCGTTTTGCGGCGTACTACTATAACCGGGGCGCACAGTGGGATCGTGGTGTCGCCATCAACTATAAACATGATGCCTTTCCCCTGGGCAGCGCGATTTTCGATATCGAGCGTGGTCAGGCTGCGGCTATACGCCCCTATTTCTGGCAGACCGATACTTCAGTGGCAAAGACGTCCTGGGGGTATGTGCAGAATCAGGATTACAAGACGGTGAATAACCTGGTTGGTGATCTGGTAGATATCGTGAGTAAGAATGGTGCGCTCTTGCTCAATATCGGTCCCCGGCCCGACGGTACTATTCCCGAGGCCGAAGAAGAACTTCTGCTAGGCATTGGACGATGGCTGAACGTCAATGGCGAGGCCATATATGGTACCCGACCCTGGAAGGTCTTTGGTGAAGGTCCCACGCAGGTTGTCGAAGGGAGCTTCAACGATACGAAGCGCCAATCTTTCACCAGCCAGGATTTGCGTTTCACAACCCACGGTGATACGTTGTACGCCATCGCACTGGCGTGGCCCGAGGACGGGCGAGTAACGATCAAATCACTTGCCAGTGATATTCCACTCTTCCCCCAGACCGTTGCGAGGGTTGAATTGCTGGGTGTGGGCGAGCCGCTCCAGTGGTCCCGTGACACCAACGGTTTAACCATCACGTTGCCGTCGTCTAAACCTGGTGAGCATGCCTTCGCATTTCGCATCACACCTGAGAAGGAAGCGTAGATCAAACCTCATCTGACGGAAGCAAGTGCTCGTTGCCAGCAAGGAGTTCCCATGGATCCCTCTTATTCTACCAAAGCGGGCACGATGCATCCGCATCTCACATTTGACCTTCCAGATATGCAGATCTTCGAATAACATCGCTCGCAAGGAGAATACTCTATGCAACGTTATGGACAAGTTATCAAGGTCAAACCAGAAGCTGTCACTGAATATGAACACCTGCATGCCAATGTATGGTCCGGTGTGCTCTCCACCATCTACGACTGCAATATCCGCAACTACTCCATTTTCCGCTATGACACCTGGCTCTTCTCCTATTTCGAATATGTTGGGAACGACTTCGCCGCCGACATGCAGAAGATGGCGGCTGACCCCATCACTCAGAAATGGTGGACCTACACCGATGCAATGCAGGAACCCGTCCCCTTACATAAGGAAGGTGACTGGTGGACCATGATGAAAGAAGTCTTCCACACTGAATAATGGAACATCAATGGTGTCTATGGAATCAGACTCCCGGCGGGTCCCCGTCGTTTTGATGCCGAGAGGCAGGTTGCTCCAATACGAGACCTGCCTCTCTTTTTTGCGGAGAGAAACGCGCCAAGAAAAAGGGGCATGTTCACGTAGGTGCTGGGCTTGCCCCAGCTTTGCCGCGAAGCGGCTCCGTGCCCGGGCGCGTGTGTTCATTTCCAAACATCACCTTCACAACGAGCGTTGCATCACCAGACAGGCTCATCAATGTCTTAGCGTCCGTTTTTTGGGAAAAGGAAAACGCCTTTGGGCAACGTGGGCGCCCGGGAGCGGGCCGCTTCGCGGCAAAGCTGGGGCAAGCCCAGCACCTACGCGAGCCTTTTCGCTTTTCTTCCTCGATGCACAAATGTCAATGACACCCGGAAACGCCTATTGACTAGTATTTGACCTATTAAATAGTGTATACTCCTTATGGAAACGCCTATTGATTAGTATCTGACCTATTAGATAGTGTTATACTCCTTCTATGGGAATTACATCTCAGCCCAAAGAGGGAAAATGTCCCTATCACTCACGAGCGCGTCAACGGCAGGCCGAGGAAACGCGCCGACGCATCCTCGCAGCAGCAGTTTCGCTATTCGAGTGCCGTGGCTATGCAGCGACAACGCTGGAAGCCATCGCCGAGATCGCTGAAGTCTCGCCAAAAACGATTGCAGCCGTGTTTGGCTCCAAGCGCGTGCTTCTGGCTGAAGTGATCAACCCCGATGCTTTTAGCATACGTGTCCAGCAACTTATCGAAGAACTTCGCGCTACGCCGGACCCATCATGGCAGCTTTCGCTCGTGACTCAGATCACTCGCCAGGTCTACGAGCCGCTTGTCAGCGAACTGGAATTGCCTGGCTGGCGCAGCTCTTGATCCAAAATCTGCTTGCGTCCCGATGATGGATGAAACCGTGCTCAAGCCGAATGCGTAATCGTGCCTCCCGGTGGATCGGGTAGTTCTTTTCGGAAATCTTCCCGCCGCTCTGGTAATCCTGAAAGAAAGAGGCGAGGAAACCACTAACGAGTCCAGAAAGGGATTTTCTCATGGATCTATCTAACACCCAGTCCAATGCTGATCCCGTCTATCGCAAGCTCCACCGCGCGTGCTTGGCTGCATGCATTGTTCTGGCGCCACTAATTGTATTTCTGGGATTTGCTTTCGATCCTACAGGTGGCGTGCCACCTGCGCCTGGTGGAATCTTTGCTGCCTATCAGGTGGCAAGTCCTCTCAAGATCCAGTTATTTCTTTTCTTTAATGCCATAACTCCGTACTTTTTCCCTCTGAGCTTCCTTGGCCTGGGGCTACTCGCCGTGAGGCGCTCACCCTGGCTCGCAACCATTGGCATGGTATGCGGGTTAGTGGGGACACTCACCTGGGGCGTTTTCGTGTGGCCGGAAGCTTTGGGCGACGCTATGACGAAGATAGGCAGTCGCACCACCTTCATAGAGGTGTGGAATGGCGTCTCCTCCGAAGGGGTGATCGTCTTCCTTCAATATAGTTGGGTCGTCGGCCATCTGCTTGGGTATGTGCTTCTCGGCATCGCGCTCGGTCGCGCTCGGGTTGTTCCTCTCTGGGCAGCCTGTCTCATCGTTGCTGCGATCCCCTTCCAGGCGGTCGCCTACACTGCGAATCAAGGTATTTTTCAGCTTCTCAGCTATGCCCTGATCTTCATTGGCAGTGTGCCCGCCGCCCTCGCCATGCTGAAGTTGAGAGACAGGCAAGTGTTGATGCCTCTGGGTGAGGAACCAGCACCAACAACCTGAGTTCCCCGTGCAAACACTCATGCATCGTGCTCTTCTGGGTGCTCCTCCACCATTTTTTCTTTCGTTTTTCTATTTCTTTCTTTCTTTATCGTCAAATGCTTGGGGTCTTGCCAGTGGCATCGAGAGTGGGTAAGACCCAAGACATTCGACAAATGACACTTATTAATGTAAATCCTCAACAGACCCACTGCCGTAGAGAAAGAGATACGAAAAGTGGCAAGAAAACTGGTGCTCATCTGTTTTCTTGCCACTTTTCGCCGTTCCTGTTCTGCAACACGTACGAGACAATCTGGATCACTGTGGTAGCCCACAGTCGTTGAGCCTGCCTGGATGGCTGTCAACGAACTGGAGGTGATCTCCTACCTCAATTGCTGTCGAGATTTCCTGAGGAAGTCATGTAACACTCTCTGAGGAATATGCTGCCAGCCAGAGGAGATCCAGATGGGTTTGCCATGCCTCCAATGCTTACCCCACGACAAAATCATCTCCATAGCCAGGTGCCGAAGCGGAAAACATAAAGAGATAGATTGTGGCACTCGTGGAATTTGGTCCGGTGGTAAACGAAACAGTGGCTTGCGTATACGTAGTACTCGTAATCCCCTGTTTGTTTTCGGTCCCGTTAGAGTCAAAGCCTTTCACCCCGATGTAGATTGTATCGCCTGGATTGGTAACTTTTGCCCATCCCGTGAGTGTGTAGGTGGTATTTGGGCTCAACCCATTGATAACCTGTTCAGTACCCTCAATGGCAGAACTGGTACCAAGCTGAGCCGCGTAGGTACCACTGTGCGCATTCGTTGCTACAACCGAAGATGAGCCATAGTTGGTCCAGGAACTGAACGAACCGCTTTCAAACCCCGGGTTACTGACCCGGTTGTTGTTATATGCTTCCACGACACTATCAAAGATGTTGGTTGAGTTGGACCAGGTGCGGAAGCCGATCTGTCCCGCGTTAGTTGGCAAGGCAGGAATAGACCCGCTATATTTTTGCACATAGTCAATCGTAATTGTTATGTTCGATCCGTTGAAGCCTATCTCGAATGTATGCCAGGTTCCTGAGGACAGTGAAAGGTTAAAGAGAGGAGCATACGTATTCGCATTTTGATATCCAACGACGCCATTATCGTAGTAGATCATCGCGAAATTACTGTTCGAGGTATAACGGAAGATTGCCCCCAAACGTGACCCTGAAACAGGGTTGACGGTAAAGCTCAAGTCTCCATCCGCAACGTTGGGAGCATTGGTATCGATCCCCCGTATTTCTGAACCATCATTCACCGTCCCGACGAGGGTATCGCCACTTTGAGACCAGCTTGAATTGCCAGGTTGGTAAACGGTTTGCCAGCCTGCTAAACCTCCATCGAAATTATTGGTATAGGTACTATTGTATGCGCCTGTCGGAAAGTTTCTCTGCCAGCCTGGATTCGCATCGTTAACCGAAACCGGCGCATAATAAGGAGTAAATCCAGAGAAGGTGGTCGAGCCACTACCAAAGGTGACAGTCATATACTTTGTCTGACCGTCAGCATCATTAGAGGCTGAGTACAGCCTGAAACTCTGACCGATGGTATAGCGATCCCATGTCGTAGGATCGATAGGCCAGTTATACCATTGCAGGCGCCCGGTGGCAAAAGCTTCGCGTGGAGTCCAGTTCTGGGTGTTTAAGTCCGTCGCCGTGGATATGAAGGCACCGAAGTTTCCAATGGCAACGTATTTGTGGAGATAGGTGTCGTAAAACACAGTTGAACTGTCCTCATTGGTAAACACATCGCTATCACGCCCGCCCAGACCGGGTTGAGTCCAGCTATTGTTGTACCATTTTTCCCAACACCCCGGAGCCATTTTGGCACTGATCGGACAGCGAGCAACACGCATTGATTGATAACGGACATCCTGGGTAGTATCTACCCAGGCATGCATGTAGTAGATATAAAAGTATCCACTCGCGGTATCCACAAAGAGCTTCTGATCGCCGTCACCAAAGTCGATATATCCATTGGGATAATCGCTCTGGTTATAGGAGTTATCACTGGTCAGGATATCTCCCTGATCGTGCCAGGTTGCTCCATGGTCAGTCGAGGTTGCCATGTCTATTCTACGAAAATGGTTGAAGTTTCCCGAACCGTAGTGAAATTCGATGTGAACGGTTGCATACCAGGTAGAGCCATCGCTCCACATGCCACCGAACCAGTAACGGTCATCGCCATAGGGCTTGTTAAACGAGGAGTCCAGGACACCATTTGACTGCTCAACCAGGTTGTCCATCGTCGTACCTTCAAGACGATGGACAATATTTTCACCGCTGCTATAAATCACCCAGAGATTTGAGCCATCGTGGAGAACGCCCGGATCGAGATCCTCATTGTTCATCTGGGTAAAGGGCGTATCGGATCCCAGAGACCAGGTAAAGTTGGCCGCGTGAGCAGTATGCTGCTCAGGTAAAAAGACAGCAATTGCACCGACGGTCATGCATACAAGTGCGACAAGTAAAAAGTGACGACAAATGCGGCTGCGCTTGTGCGTAGTCATAAGAAACCTCCATGTTCCTAATGCGGCTAAAACGCTGGGGCACAACAATCCCAAAATTCTCGAAAAACGAGGAGAGATCAGCCATAATTTCTCCTCGCGGAAAGATTCATCCTTTGAGTCCAGAGGTCACGATTGCGCTTACAAAGTAGCGTTGAGCAAAGAAGAACAGAATGATCACCGGGATGACGTAGAGAACGGCCCCTGCTGCAATCACATTATTGAGTGGAAAGCCGTTGATATTGGTGTAGCCCTGGCTCATCGCAACGGCCAGCGTCGTGTTGTTTTGACTCAAAAACAGCGAGGGAGTGATATAGTCTCCCCAGACTGAGGTGAAGGAGAGAATCGCAGCGGTGGCAATCGATGGAAGAGAAAGGGGCAGAAAAATCTGCAAAAAGATCCGAAAATAGCCACAGCCATCGAGAATCGCCGCCTCTTCCAGTTCAACAGGGATACTGGAAAAAAACTGGCGAAATAAAAAAGAAAGGAAGGGCGAACTTCCCAAACCCCAGAGAATCCAGGGCCAGTAGGTGTTAATCAAGCCGATATGAGCGAAAAGGACATATGTGGGGATGACAGTCAGGATTTGTGGCAACATCAGAGTTGAGAGCATAACTAGAAAAAGATGGCGCACCACGGGCGTCGTCTTGGGCGATCGGAACTACTGGCTTCCAGACCTGCAAGCGTTTTTGCGTAGCAAAGGGATTCTCTTGCAAGCCCCGTTCCGCAAAGCGCATTCTCCCAAGGCCGTACCCTATCAAAGCTTGGTGCTGGGACGGGTTCGGTATTGCATTGACACGGTCTTTGGGCAACTGACCGATCGGTGCAAGATCAAACAGGTCTGGGCACGAGATCTGTGGCATTTGCGCAATCGCTTGTCGCGATGCATTTTGATGCACAGCATGTGCTTTTTGCTCAATCAGCAACAGGAGGTTCCTCCTCTTCACTTCGATCAATTGGCCGCTTAAGAAAACTTGCACATGGCGTTACTTAATGCTCGTAGACGGGCTCTTCGGGGTAGCCATCAGAAAGCCGCCTTCGCACAGATGGTGAGCGCAGCCGGTTTCACTGTTCTGCGTTCGCAACCGCGCAGCATCGGCTGGTGTCAGCACCTACCAGCCGCGCTCAGACATTTGTTTAGATGCTCTCTGAGCAGAATCTGCTCCGGCATCTCCCCTGGTGACAACGCCATGTGCGTCCGCCCTCCTCCACCCACGCCGTCTCTGTGATTCTCAAACGGAATCAGTGCATCGTCCCGCGTCCAGGGCGCCCAGCATCATCGAACTTGCTGCGTGTGCTCAGGCGCATGCTGAACAGGAAGATCACGAGTGCCAGCAGGCACGAGGCAGCGCCAATCCAGCCAAGGTGCGTGACCGGGACTGCTCGCAATGCAAGACCACCGATGGCAGCCCCTCCGGCAATGCCTAAGTAGAGAGCCGAGTTGTTGAGCGCGAGGATGACGTTGGCGTGTTCGGGCGCGATGCTCAGCAGGCGATGTTGCTGCGGGATAAAGATAAGCCCAATCAAGGCACCCCACAGAAAAAGGATCAGGAAGCTTCCGATGAATGTGGTCGTGATCAGTGCCAGCACTGTCTCGATAATGATCAGTGCAATCAGGCTGATCAGCAGTGGGCGTTGCGCACCGAAGCGGTCGGCCAGGTGTCCCCCCGACCAGCTACCAGCGACGACGCCGAGGCCGTAGGCAACGAACAGGCTACTGGTATCGCTGATGTGCAGGTTGTGCTGCAAGATCACGGCGACATAAGTATAGATGACATAGGCTCCTATGTTCCAGAACAGCGCTGCCAGGAGAGCCATCATGATGACAGGCTGACCTATGGGCGCCAGGCGTGCACGTAGTGAGAGCTGTGCAGTAGCCGCTATCTGCGGCAGTTTAAAGACGAGCAGTGTGAGAAACGCTATCCCCGATAGCAGCACGATCAGCCCGAAGGAGAAGCGCCAGCCCAGATGGTTCCCGACCCATGTTCCCAGCGGGACGCCGAACGCCGTAGCTACTGTTATCCCCATGACGACCAACGCCAACGCCTGCCCACGCTTCTCTGGTGGTGCCAGAGCGATACCCACCGTATAGGCAAGCGGGGCATAGCTCGCAGCGAAGCATCCTGTCAGGATACGCGTGATCAGGAGCAGGGGGAAATTCGGGGCAATGGCTGAGCCCAGATTCGACAGGCAAAAGAGGCCGAGCGCGACGATCAGCACGCGTGTTGGTGACCAGCGAGCGGTCAGCACAGCCAGCAGTGGTGCTCCCAGGCCATAGACCAGCGAGAAGGCCGTGACCAATTGTCCAGCCAGCGCCTCCTGCACTCCAGTTTCGTGTGCGATGACGGGAAGCACGCCTGCGATGACAAAGGCATCGGTCCCCAACGCAAACATCCCGAGCGCCAGGAGAAAGATACGCGGATTGATCCTGTCTGCAGGCGCTTCCACAGGGGATTTGGTATGTATCGACATCGTAAGAAAGAGTTCCTTTCATGAAAAGCATAGATAATTCACCTTAAATTTCGCTATCGTTGCAAGGCCCTTGTGCGCAGAACTGGTGGTCCTGAAAGGCATCATACAAAAGCCGCCGTGAGCTACCAAAGGAGTCATTGAATCAGGCCGAAGGTCCTTTGAATTCAAAACGGGCCTTGTGAACGTTCACGAACGTTCGATCACATTGCAAGCTTTGCAACGCATTATCCTCCCTGTGTGAACCACCGCAGAGGTCGTGGCGTGCGGACCGTTTGGTTTTCCAAAGGTAACATAGCTCAGGGTGACGCGTCGTAAGGATGACTGTATTTCATATCATAAGTAGTTTTCCTTTTGTTTCGGAGTGACTGGCGCTCCGCCTTGTGAGTGAGAGGCTCATAGGGGCCTCCCGATCATTTTTTATACCGGTCAGGTATGTGCTCTCTTGAATGAATCACGAGATATTGTGAATGCTGCGGCTGACGGAGGGTGGAACGCCAAAGGTGCGCTGCCAGAGGCGGCGGAAGTGGCGTGCGTCCTCGAAGCCGCATTTGTGCGCAACCTCTTCGATGCTCAGACCAGGGTCGTGCAGAAACGTGGTGGCCAGTTCGAGCTGCAGGCGCTGATGATATTGTACCGGGGTCAGACCGGTGGCCTCTTTAAAGCTACGTGTAAGGCTGCGTACACTGAGATGGACAGTGTCGGCGAGCGTTTGCAGCGAGATCGATCCTGTGATGTGGTTGATCAGGTAGTCCTGGGCTTGATGCACGGCGGGGTCCAGATGGGTGCGGTACTGCAGATAGATGCTGTCCTGCGATTGTGAGCCGTTGCGCCGCACATAAACCACGAGATAACGTGCGACCTGGGCGGTGAAGAGGGGACCGTGTCGCTGCTCCAGAAGTGAGAGCGCCATGTCGATGCCCGAAGCGATACCGGCACTGGTAGTGACGCGCCTGTCCTGCACGAAGAGGGCACTGTCGAGGACACGTGCGCGCGGATAGTGTTCCTGCAGGGCAGCGAGAGATGCCCAATGCGTGGTACAACGACGACCGTCGAGCAGGCCAGCCTCGCCAAGGGCGAAGGCGCCGGTGCAGACGGAGGCGATGGGGCTGCCGCCATCATAGGCCTGGCGCAGCCAGTGGATGATCGACGGATCCCAAAACCCTCTCCTCGATTTCTCGCTACCGAGCTTCAGACCTGGCACGATCACCAGATCGTCTGGCTGGATGGGTTCGAGCGGCTGGAGATGGGCAAAGCTCAGTCCTTGCGCGCTGCACACCTCTGGTCGATGGGCGCAGAAGATCAGCCTGTAGGGCATGCCCAGCCGCGCTGCGGCGTCAAAAACCTGTGCTGGTCCCGCCAGGTCCAGCAGGTTGACCTGTGGCAGCACCAGGAAAAGCACGCGCTGCTCCCGCGTCTTTAACACGCCCGCGTGCTGGATAGTCGTCAGAAACGAATCGAAGACCGGCATGGCTCTCTTTCTCCTTTGCACTTGTGGATCTCCTTCCATGGTTGGATGGGGTTGGACCAGGATCAATCAACCACCTGTTGATACTATAGCCCGCTGCGAAGGTAGTGCCAATGGTCGATGAAGCCAGAAAGCGGACGGATCTGGCCATCTGGTGATTGCGCTGCATCTTCGAACTCATTTCGGATGGGGCCTTTCGACGCTTCCTCATTCTAGCCTTTGTCTGATTGATTTCTTTTGACGGAATCAATGTGATACGTCACGCCACGGCGCCGGGTGAGCTGTTGAAAATTTAGGCATTGTCCAGCCGGCGCTGAATCATACGATTGCTCGCCTGGAGGAGGAGCTAGGTGTGCCTTTGTTTGATCGTGTAGGAAGAAATATTCGCCTGAATCACTTTGGTCGTGCGTATATTCAGCATGTCGACCGTATCTTTGAGGAACTTGTGCAGGGGAAACGTGAAATCAACGATCTTGCCCAGGGCAGACAAGGAGAGATTGAATTGGGGATGAGTGTGGCAACACATCTGCTTCCCGACTTGCTCAGTGCCTTTCTCAAAGATCACCAGGCCATTCATTTCCAACTCTCACAACATGAAGCCAGGACGGTTGCGAACATCGCGTTCCAACTCACGAAGGGAACGTGTGACTTATATATCTCATCTCCTCCTCTCCAACAACCAGGGGTCACCAGTGTCACGTTATTGACAGAGGACATTTTCCTGGCAGTTCCTCCAACACATCCATTGGCGAAGCGTTCCCATATTCATCTTCAAGAGGTTGCCGACGAAGCATTTATCAGCCTGAAGGCAGGTCATAGTTTGCGTGCCTTGACCGATACTTTCTGTCAACAGGCGGGTTTTCGTCCCAAGATTCTTTTTGAGAGTGATGAGCCTTCAACGATCAGAGGACTCATCAGGGCAGAACAAGGGGTTGCTTTTGCGCCTGCGATTTCCTGGCAAGGGTCGGTTGGTCCAGCAGTAATTCACGTGCCCATTTCGGAACCGAAATGTCAACGGCTGATTGGACTCTCCTGGAACACTGATCGTTCCCTTTCGCTGGCAGTTCGGCAGTTCCGCGAGTTTGTCATCGATTACTTTGCTTGCCTCCAATCCAGTTCCTCCAATGCTGGCAAAAAATGAGTCATTGAGCTTTCACCACTTTTTGAATACATTTTGCCCACGAGATGTGCAACGAGATGCGGGTTTGGCTTATGATCTCCCATCAAGAGGTTGCAGACAACGCCTGTTCTAACTTTGAAGCGGTTGCAGGGGAAGCGGCATAGACTTTCACACGGAGATCGGAAGAAAAAGAGGCCTGAAAGGTCACATGGTCAAATTCCAGGAGACCGAGCGCCGGGTGGATCATGGATCGGGGTCCATCGGGCAACCCTCGTACATCCTGTTGCTCCCACCATTCCCGAAATAATGGGCTCATGTCCTGCAAATCATGGAGTAATTCTTCAAACGAAGCATCGCCCGGATAGCGGGCGTAATCGGCACGAAATTGGGCCACCAGATTGCGCATCTGCACCTCCCAGTCAAGATCGAGCGGGCGTCCTTGCAGCTGCAAGTAGCGCCAGACTACATTGAGCGAGTGCGGTGGAAAGGGTTCATCAAAGCGAAAGAGCAGGCCAGCCGCCCGATTCCAGAAGAGAACGTCCCAGCGCCGCCCGATCACAAAGGCTGGATAAGGAGTCAGCGCGTCCACCGTGCGCCGTAATGCCAGTGGAACCTCTTCTTCCTCTGCTGGCGTTTTCGCTGGCAGGGTGTGACCTGAAAGCCTGAACAGATGCTGCTCCTCTGCAGGCGTGAGCCTGAGCGCCTGCGCTATGCTTTCCAGAACGGACATTGAGGGATGAACCTCCTGTCCCTGCTCCAGCAAGGTATACCAGGAGACCCCGATATTCGCCAATTCCGCCACGTCTTCGCGCCGCAGCCCTGGCGTTCGGCGCCTGCTGCGTGCTGGTAATCCTACCTCTGCTTGAGAGAGCCGGGCGCGGCGGGTGCGCAAGAAGGCCGCGAGCGCTTGTCGGCGTTCTCGTTCTGTCTCTTCCATCTGTTCCATCTCCTTATCCTACTACTCGCAATCATACGATCACGAGAGGTTGGTTATCTGCTTCTCTCTCAAGCATACTAAGCATGTCGTATCCAGGTCAAGTGAAACGTGCGAAGAGACCTGGCAATGCCTCTCTTTCGACAGTAAGAGAGAAGTTTTCATCCACAAGGAGTCAAATGATCATGAAAACCATTCTTGTCACTGGTGCAACTGGTAAGGTTGGGAGCCATTTTGTACCCGTCTGTTGCAACGCGAACATACCGTGCGTCTTCTCGTTCGCCGAGCGGAGCAGGCTGAGGCTTTCCGCAAGCTGGGAGCTGAGGTGATCGTGGGAGATCTCAGCCAGTCAGAGAGCCTCACTTCGGCTGTTACGGGAGTCCAGACCGTCGTTCATCTGGCGGCCTTCTTCCGGGGAACTGACCAGGAGCGAATCAGAACGACCAATGAGGAAGGTGCTCTGGCTCTGGCGAACGCCTCCCTTTCCGCAGGAGTTGAGCGTTTTGTCTTCACCAGCACGAACCTGGTCTATGGTCCGGGTCGTGGTCGGCCTGTGCGCGAAGATGACCTCCTCCAGCCAGCATCCACCTATCCGCAGACCAAGGCCGCAGCTGAACAGGCGCTACAGGAACTGTATCGCACGCGAGGGTTGGGAGTGCGTATCCTGCGTCTGGGTTTTGTCTATGGAGAAGGAGATCCGCATGTGGCCGAGTTCTTGCCACTCACGCAATCGTGGCATCCGGCAAAACGGCTGCATATGGTGCATCATGCCGATGTCTCGCAGGCATTACTGCGTGCTGTTGCCACCTCTGGGATCGATGGCCAGATCTACAATGTTGCTGATGATGCACCCATGAGTCTCGCAGAGTTGCGGCACCTGAATGGCCTGCCGGAAGGTGCAAGTGACGCAGCAGCTCCCCTCAACGATCCGTGGGAAGGGATCGTTGATATCCTTCGCATCCGAGATGAACTGGGTTTCCGCCCCTTCTATCCTTCGTATTATGCTGCTAGAGATGCAGGCGTGCTTTAATGCCGTTGCCAGTGAGAGACGGACTTGTCTCTTACTGGCAACAAGATGTTTCCACATCGCGTGGGAGGGACCCACGGGATGCGCACGAGATTTGTAACTGAGCCAGAGAGACGAGCGGAATGCACAAAGCACGCTTGCGTCGAAACTAGGATCAGACAACCCTAGCCCCATCACATATTTCCAGTCGATGCGACCACGGACAACATCGGCCGTTTGTCGGTTGGGAAGTTTTTCTATGAATTGGAGCACTGTAATCAATGCCAGCTGTCACGGAGCCTCAACCGTCCGACCGTTCTGAGGAAAGAGCGAGGCAAATGACTGATCCTGATAAATGATTCCAAGCGCATCGCGCATGCTCATGAGCGTGTTTCCGTGCGGATAGGCAGCGCAAGCGACACGGATGGTTTCTTCTGGGATAGTACAGTTGGTTTGAGGGTGTCATGTCATCTTCTGGCTCCTGTTCTCGTGAACATGCTTTCCGTGGGCCATGTGCCCTTTCTATCCTAACAAGCTCAGACAATACTGGACCCAGAAGTTTGCCAGCAGTGTCAAAAGTGGTTCAAGCTCACAGATAATTTGCCGACGATTGGCTCCAAGGTAATTGGTGGCGAACTGCAGTTTCCATTCAATTGGAGAAAGAATATCGATGAATAACGTGCACTGCACCCTCCGTCCAGATGTACCGCTCCTCCATACCGATGCCGGCCTGCAGGATGACGTGAATGAACCGATGTACGTTGAGCAGTCACTCCTGCAGATGTTCTCACAAAATGGCCAGATCCGTCCGCTTCCTGGCTTGATCGACCATTGGTGTTCCCTGCGCAGTGGGCTATCGTATCAACAGGTGGTTGATTGATCCTGGTCCAACCATCCAAGCATGGGAAGAGATCCGCACGTAGACTATTGTCCTCCCCATGAATTTGAGCAGTGCTACTATCAAGGCCTGCTTTGTTGAAAGCTCTGCTGGAGTGCTCTTTTGGGTTCAGTCCACACAGAGAAAGGATACAAGCCTGCAATGACTACCTATACCGTACCAACTCGCACTATCTTCTCATTTCCGATCGGTTATCATCACTTGTATTCAGATGAAAGCGTCAACTTTCAACTGAACCGCTTCTATAACTGGGTCGGTGATCCTGCTATGCTTGACGAAATGCGTGCCGTCTCGGCTGGCATCAGCGACTACCCAACGTTCCAGCGCATCTTTATCAACCTGGGCGAAAAATACCTGGCTCTGGGTGAAACGCTCAAAGGCGCTAACTATCTTCGCCTGGCCGAGTTCTTTCTTTCTGTTCATGATGAGCGGAAACAGCCAATTCGACGGCGCTTTATTCAACTTGTACGGGACCACTATGGAGTGACACCTGAGAATCATAGCCAGATCCCCTTCGCAGATGGCTGGCTCTCGGCCTATCGCTTTACCCCCGCACATCCTAAAGGAACGATTGTGGTCTTCGGCGGCTTTGATAGTTACATCGAAGAGTGGTTCCTGGCCAGCTTTGCCTTTGAGCAGGCTGGCTACGATGTGGTCCTCTTCGAGGGTCCTGGTCAGGGCACCCCACTGGAAGATGCCGGGCTCACCTTTACGCCCGCCTGGGATACCGTTGTCAAAGCAGTACTGGATTATTACCAGCTCTCTGACGTGACGTTGATGGGTTTCTCCATGGGGGGTGGCCTGGTTGTGCGTTCTGCTGCCTATGAAAAACGCGTTCAGCGCATCATCTCCTACGGCATCATGACCAGCTTTCTAGACGTTCAGTTGCGCGTCTTTTTAGAGCCTGTGCGTGCGCAGATCCTAAATTGGTTAAACAGTGGCAACGCTGATGCCCTCAACTCCTTTATCCAGGAAGCCCAGAAAAAGAGCCTCCTGCTGGAGTGGGCGATGGAGCAAGCCATGCACACATTCGGCCAGCAGACTCCCTATGGTGTCTTTGCGGCGCTTCAAGCCTATGAGACCGCCTCGGTTTCTCCACTGGTCACGCAAGATGTTCTGCTTCTCCATGGAACCAAAGACCACTTCATTCCAACGCATCAGTTCGTTGATCAGATTGCTCTGTTGACCAATGCTCGCTCCTTGACTGCTCGCGCATTTACTGAGTATGAACAGGCGCAGAACCACTGTCAGGCCGGCAACTATGGGCTGGCTCTCCGCGAAATCCTGACCTGGCTTGACGCTTTGCAGAAACGCGATGCAGAGCTTGCGGAAACACGCTAGATATGCTCTTTCGGACAACATGCTCTGGCGAGGCCTGAATATCTCAGGCCTCATCATGAAACACTTGCGGGTCCCAGTTTGCCACCGTTGGGGTAAAATTGCATACCATTATGCACATTTAGCGCGGCGTTGGTTTTCGGATAAGATGTTAGTCAGAAATTCAAAGTCTAGAAAGGAACACAATGGCGACACCACCTTTGAGGTTTTTCAAGAAAGGGGCTTGAGATGAGAGCCAGGATCCCATCAACCGGAGGCACTTCCAACCTTTCTCGTAGAGTAAAGTCTGTGCACAGGCTTTGGAACCATATTCAAGGAGAATATCATGATATCTGACACTATGCCACACGTGAAGCTGACCACGATCGCCGAGTTTCCTCAGGGATTCATGCTGGAGAACATCGCTGTACGGAGGGACAACTCGATGCTTGTCACCGTTCCGAGTCACCGTGGACTCTGGTTTATTCCTTCACTCGCTACGGCCATCCCGGTTGAACCTCTGAAACTGTCTACCTTTGCCACACTCCCAACCGGCATCGTCGAGACAGAACCCGACGTCTTCTACATTTCGACGGGCAAGTTTTACAACACGGACGAAGCGTTTCTGGAGCGACTGGATCTGCGCGGCTGGACGCCCGGCATGGCGGTGCAGTTGGAGCAGGTGTTGCAATTCCCTAAGAACGTGCGTGGCCTCAACGGCAGTTGCCTCTTCGCGCCCAACGTCATTCTGCTGGCGGACTCGTTCGCCGGACTGATCTGGAGAGTCGATCTGCCCAGCGATGGTGGAACTCCAGTCGCACGTGTCTGGTTGCAGCATGAGAGCATGGGATACTATCGGGGTCAGATGAAGCCTGAGCAGCCCGGCATCAACGGCATCCGCTACGCAGCAAAGTTGGGCTATATCTACTACACGGCGACCGCCAAGAAGCTATTCATGCGCGTGCGGGTCAACTCTGAGACGCTGGAGGCGATCGGCGAGCCTGAGCATGTTTCGGTGGGACGCATGGCAGACGACTTCTGGATCGACGAAGAGGCCGGAGTGGCCTATCTGACCACGCACCGGGAAAACACCCTCGACCGCGTCTCGCTGGAGCCGTCCAAAAACGACGCACGTATCATCATTGCAGGTGAGCCGTTCAATACAGAACTGGTGGGACCCACCAGCGGCGCGTGGGGTCGGCAGGTCGGTGAGACTGGCCACATCGCCTATGTCGCCACCGATGGCGGCACCGTCTCGCCGCCGGCCGACGGAGTGCGCCGTTCGGCAAAGGTGCTGCGTATAGAGGTGCCGCAGGTTCTGCAGTAGTAACGCCATGAGAAGTGTGCTACGACGCTAGATCCAATGGAAGAAATATATGATACAAAAAAAACGGAGCGAATGTATCCGGGGAACTGGCGTGACGCTTGAAGTCCTTGTCGACGGCAGTGGTCCCGCCCTGGTTGTTCTGCCATCCTATGGGCGCGGAAGTGGAGAGGACTTCGACGCCTTCGCACAGATGGTGAGCGCGGCTGGCTTCACCGTTCTGCGTCCGCAACCGCGCGGCATCGGATGTTCACAGGGCACGATGAGTGGATTGACCGTGCACGACCTTGCCGCCGATATTGCGCTGGTGATTCGTTCGCTTGGGTCTGGTCAGGCGATCGTGCTGGGTCATGCGTTCGGCCAGGGGGTCGCGCGTATGCTGGCGGTGGATCATCCCTCCCTTGTCCAGGGCATCATTCTGGCGGCCGCGCAATGTAGTTCGGTGTCGCCCGAGATCAGCAAAACCCCACACCAGGCGTGCGACCTCACTGCACCGGTCGAAGAGAGACTTGCCGCCCTCAGGAAGGGATTCTTCGCGCCTGGCCATGACCCTGCTGTCTGGATCCAGGGCTGGTATCCTGAGACCATGCAGATGGAGGTACACTGTGCCAGCACAGTACCACAGTCGGAGTACTGGTCTTCTGGATCGGCCCCGATACTGGAGATCATTCCGGATTCCGATCCCTTCAAGCCACGCGCGTACTGGGGAGAACTTCGTCAGCAACTGGGCAACTGGGTGACTACCGAAATTGTCACCGACGCCAGCCACGCGCTCTTCCCCGAACAGCCGGAGCAGGTTGCCAATGTCGTCATTGCCTGGTGTCAACGTCTGCTCACTGATGGAGAGTAGGCGAAAGCAGGCGATCGGACCCCTGCTGTATCATAGAACGCAGCACACTCTCACAGCCGTTTCACATTCGACTGCAGGATATATAAAGCTTATACAGCTTACACAGAAGGAAGGCAAACGCTTATGCTTCAAAAAGCAAGCGACAAGCATCTACGCACAATCATGCTGGAGGAACATTACGCCTCGCCAGCGTTTATCAACGGTCCAGGTAGCACGCTCAAGTCGCAAACGCCGATACCAGGAGCGGATATGCCTCATTTGCTCGATCGGCTGCTCGATCTCGATCAACTGCGGCTTTCAGAGATGGACGCCGCCGGCATCGATATGCAGGTGCTCTCGTTGACCACGCCCGGCACAGAGCAGCTTGAAGCGGGCGAGGCGGTGCCCTTTGCGCGCGATACCAATGATTACCTCGCTGCTGCGGTGCGACGCTATCCAGAGCGCTTCGCCGCCTTCGCCACACTGCCAACCGCAGCCCCCGAGGCGGCCGCCGACGAACTGGAGCGCACCGTACAAACCTACGGCTTCAAAGGCGCGCTCATCAACGGTCACAGTCACGGACGCTACCTCGACGATCCACACTTCTGGCCGATCTTTGAACGCGCCGCCCACCTGCAGGTTCCGCTCTACATCCATCCCACACCGCCGCCACAGGCGGTAATCGACGCATCCTATACCGGCCACTTCTCGGCGGAGATCAGCGATGGACTGGCCACCTCGGGCTGGGGCTGGCATATCGAGACCGCCATTCATGTGCTGCGCATCATTCTCGGCGGCGCGTTCGATCGCTACCCGAATCTGCAACTGATCATCTGCCACCTGGGCGAGGCACTGCCATTTATGCTGCCCCAGCTCAATCTACGCTTCTCGCAGCAGCTGACAAAACTGCAGCGCCCCGTCAGCTCCTACCTGCGCGAGAACGTCTACTACACGATCAGCGGATTCAACTTCCTGCCGTCCTTCCTGACTATGCTGCTTGAGATCGGGGCCGAGTGCATCATGTTCTCGGCCGACTATCCCTTCGTTTCAATGGAGCAGGCGCAGACCTTTCTTGCACAGTTGCCGCTCAGTCCAGCTGATAAAGCACGCATCGCCCACGCCAATGCTGAGCGCGTGCTCCATCTCTAGAGCATGTATGCTTCGCATGGGGTCCACGCTTGCAGCGGTCGGCAGCTCCTTATTCCGAGCACCAACGCGCTTTCGCGCTACTTCCGGTCAGGTGCTCGGAGAGGAAGTACTCTCGTTCTGGCTTTGCCCAGCAGCGATGCAAGGACATCGGCGCGAGGAGCGCCGTTACGACAGGCCACGTGATGGTGGCCGAATCCGTCCGCAATCAGACTCAATTTGCCCTCGTCTTCAGGCGCGTTCTCTGTGATACTAGTAGTGGATGAAAAAGTCATAGGCTTCATCACTGAGAGGAGAACCATACTATGAAGCAACAATGGAACGTTGGTATTTTACTGTACGATCATGTCGATCTGACTGACGTTTCTGGTCCTTATGAGGTGTTTCATGTTGCCGCACGTGCTGCGGACGATGCTCCAAAGCTGCTCTCGACGCGAGCTGCTTCCGATGAGCACCCCTTTCTTATCAGGACCGTTTCTTCCAATGGTCAACTACTTCGAGCCAACAATGGACTTCGCCTCCAGCCGGATTATGCGTTTGAGCAGGCGCCTGCGTTTGATATCGTGGTTATCCCTGGGAGCAGCCTTATCGTCCTTGACCAGATATGCACTCAGGAGAAGGAAGTGATCCGTTGGATCGCCCGGGCTTCCACTCACTGTCAACTCATGACATCCGTGTGTACAGGAGCCTTTTTGCTCGCCGAGGCTGGTCTGCTCGATGGGAAGCGGGCCACCACCCATTGGTCTGCGTTCGATCGGTTTGAGCAACGCTTTCCTCAGATCCAGCTTCAGCGGACAGGCAAGTTTGTCGATGAGGGCACGATTGTCACCGCGGGAGGGGTCACATCGGGTTTCAACATGGCGCTGCATGTTGTCGAACGCCTCCTTGGAGAAGATGCGGCTCAGTTAACCGCCAGAGGCATCGATTTTCAAGTGGCATCGCGCGCATAAAGCAGCGCGCCAGATGCCTGTGATCGTCTCGATGTGCCGATCGGCATGCGCAGCGGGGGTCGGGTCGCCTCAAAGATGATGAGCGGTCATTTCTTTCTATGCAAACAAAAGGAGTTTATAGTATGAATTCTCAGCAGGTCGTCCTGGTGACAGGAAGTAAAAGCGGGTTTGGTCGCAGAATTGTTGAAACCCTGGCAACGCAAGGTCATCGGGTGTTTGCTTCTCTGCGTGACGTCAATGGACGCAACGCAGAGCATGCTAACGCATTACGTGACTTCGCGCAACGCGAGCGGCTTGATCTTTCCGTTCTTGAACTCGACATAAATGACGAACAATCAGTCAAGCAGGCCGTTGAGACAGTGATTGAGCAGGCTGGCCATATTGATGTCTTAGTGAACAATGCAGGTATCATGTATAGAGGAATCACTGAGGGATTTACGGTTGAGCAGGCGCGCACGATTATGGAGACCAACTTTTTCGGACCCCTGCACCTGGATCGCATGGTCCTTCCGTACATGCGCCAGCAGCGCAATGGATTCCTGATCCATATCACCTCGATTGCCGGTGGCATAGTTCTTCCCTACTTAACACTGTTGTCATCCAGCAAAATGGCTCTTGAAGCGCTGGCCGAGGCCTATCATTATGAACTGGCCCCGTTAGGCATCGAATCGGTCATTATAGAGCCAGGAGCGTTTGCAACAGATTTGAGTAAGAGCCAACAAGAGCCGCGTGATCAGGAGTGCCTGCTCGGTTATGGAGTCCTCAAGGACATTCCCGGAAGAGCGCCATCCGCCAACAACGGACCTGCCGCACAAGATCCCCAGATCGTTGCTGACATGGTTGCTGATCTTATTGCCCGGCCACGAGGGACACGCCCTCTCAGAGTGACTGCTGGTAACGACCTGGGCTTAGCATCCTTGAATGCCACCAAAGAGCAAATGAAACGCGCACTGCTTGATGCGCGAGACTTAACTGAACCTCTTGCATTTAAGATACCTGAGGCCTGATATGGCTGAACCTGACCTTGATCTGTTTTCGTAGAGCCTCCAGGGGTCGGAACTGAGGAAAGCAGAAGGTGGATTATTGAAGCAGTTCACCAATTCCATCCTCGAATGGGCCTGGAGCAAAAGCTGACAGAGCCCATACACCTGCTTGCGGTAGCGAGATAGAGAACAGAGCAAACTCGTGAAGAGGTTTGTGTTTGAAAGAAAAGGGGAATATGTGATGCAGAACGTGACGGTAAGTGAGCACACCAATATACCTGGCTGGATCCGCAACTTCTACGCCGACCTTGATGATCTCAAGTTTGGCAATGGATTTGATATCTTTCTTCCCGAGGCGCAGATGATCTTTGGAACTGCCAGGATACAGGGAATCGCGGCGATAAAGGACTTCTTTCGCACCATTGATAGTCCGTTAAATACCAAACACGTAGTAGAGCATTTCTGGGATGAGGGAAGCACCAAATTGATCCAGGGAAAGGCGATACTGGCGCCCGAAACCGATCCAGACAACGCCACCACGATACCATTTTTCCATGTGTTCTCGCTGGCGAATGGCCAGATGGAAAAGGTAGCGCACCTGTTCATTGTTGCTGGCCCCGTTGATCCCGAAAAAAGCATTCCCAAGATCAATCAGGAAGGGCGCTAATGTAGAGAAAAGAGTTCCAATTCTGGTGAGTGACCCACCCATGTCTTTATTGCATGGACAGGGGGCATCACGCCTTCGGTACCGAAACGTATTCGGGGAGCAGCTTGGAAGGCCACGCTCGGCGATGGTTTCCGCTTGTGGTGATGAGCCAGATAGAGAGAGGATGAGCAGGTGAGGATGGTGCTTTCCTCCTTCCACCTAACCCCACCTGCTTCAACCTTTTCTTGCCTTCCGATGCCTCGCCACGACGAGTGGTGACTCGTTCTGTCTGGTGGTGAAAAGAGGGGGAAATTTGAGCTCAAGATGCAGTTGGTAAATTAACTCAAGGATGGTCAGGTTTTGAATTGAAGGGTAGGAAATTGACGTGAATTATGGAAGCATATGTTCTATTATTTGGGAGTCCCTCTTCTGATTTGCTATGCTTCCACTAATATATTATAAATGGGATTCTATGGAAGACTTGCCGTTGGAACACTCCGCATTTCGCGCGAAGATCAAGGAGCCATCAATGCAGGCTAATCCTGAAACGGTCGTCGCAAAAATCTTGCTCAAATGAACCAGGCAAGTTAGGAAGGAGCCAAAGCCCAAACGGAATCCTGTCGGTGAACCAGAGACTGAGCGGGGCTACTGCTGAAGAAAGAATGCCAGACGGCACGCAATTACTCGATCTCAGGAAACGGGATTGTAACAGCAGGTAGTAAAGGGGAACTATCAGAACTGCTCCAGCGTCCTTCTGAGAAGAAACTATATTGTGAGTAAGGTATCAAAGGAGCCTGCCTATGTCGCGCCCGCATCATTTCCTCAAGAGTTCTTACTCTAAGATCACCATTCACCAGACTGGCGGAAGGATTGGCAACACTCAATGAGGTTCCTCTCCTGAAGATGGGGTCATACCAACCTGACAAAAGTCTGATTTACAAGGCGTCGATGGAAGGAAACCAGATATGCAGTGTGATGCAGTTTCGCGCCATGGAGTGCAGGGATGTGCCAGGTGATGCCTTCTCGCGACTCGTCGCGACTACTCACGCCTCGTGGGGACGAGTGAAGACGAGTACATGTGATGGTGCGTCCACATAGGTACTCTGATACCGGAGAGGTGGGGAAGCAGAAGAGGAGGAATGTGTTGCTGGAGTGAGTGTGAGAGGCGTGTTGTCGGAGTAGGAGCGGAGGAAAAAGGCACAAAAAAAGAGCTGCGCGTGACGGTCGCTCAAAAAAGCTTACCCCTCAAGTAAAGCTGATGTTGGCCCAAAAATCAAGGGAGCGTAATTTATCTCAACATCAACGAATAGCTGTGAGTTAACGCTGGTACTCAATACCAATGGCGATACGATTGTTTCAAAGTGCAGAAAACTAAGCGCATCCCATACATCCATCAAGGTTGTCACGCCACTTTTGCTTTGAAATTGCTGCTGTACTTTTTTGGTGAACTTGCCATGGTTTTCCTCCTTAGAAAAACACCTCTCCTTCCTGCTATTTTATCTCATGGACCTGTCCAGTTTTCTTGGTACCAGTATACATATCTCCGGTCCAAATGATGCCGCGTGAACCACAGATAGTCTCGAGGGTCCCACCCCTCGAGACTATCTGTGGTTCACGCGGCAAGCAATTCAGCCACCCATTGGAGGATCCTCTCCAATTCAAAAGGCTTCCGCAAGGTTCTCAGGTGCACCTCGCTGTGAGCGGCTGCAGGCACATCTGCACTCATGAGAATAATAGGGGTATGGCGAGATGCCTCTCTCTTGCGCATCCAATGGGCAAGTTCCAGACCATTCATGCCTGGAAGATGGTAATCCAGGAGCACTAACATTGGAGTTTCTGTTTGCAACACATCCTGCGCCCTTTCTCCACTCAGTACGTGCGATACCTGATAGGATTCATCCTGGAAGATATCCACAAGAAGGCCACCTAGGATAGGATCATCGTCGACGATGAGAATATGGTTGCCGCTGGTCTGTTGAGAGCGTATTTGTTGCTCCTTCTCCATTGCTCTTGCTCCTTTCTCCTACAGGAAGGTATTCCGGAGTGGGCAGGGGGAACGTGATATGAAAGGTTGCACCTTTTCCCAGTTCGCTTTCAACGCGAATGGTTCCCCCATGATGCTTGATAATTTCTGCGACAATATACAAACCCAGCCCGAGACCTGGAAAGGCGTGCTGCTGTAAGGGAGCCGCCCGGTAGAAGCGGTCAAAAATTTTCTCCTGTAGCTCCTGTGGAATGCCAATCCCCTGATCACGGATACTGACGGTGACGCTCTCCTCCGAGGTCGTCAATAGCACATCGATCAACGGAGCGGAGGGCGCGTATTTAATGGCGTTGCTCAGAATATTCAAAAAGATGCGCTCGATGCGGTCGCGATCTCCGATGATAAAAACGGGTGCCGGGGTGCGATGAAGGGCAATGGTATGGGTTGTTTGCATCCGCTGAAAAAGGCTAATGACCTCTCTGAGCACCATATCCAGATCGACCAGGTCTCTGGCATATGCCAGCTTTCCCGCTTGCATACGTGAGATATCAAGTAACTCGTCGACCATGCGTGCAATCGCATTCAGTTGCACGTCCATGCGATCAGACGCGATCTCGAGATCAGAAATGCCCTGCTTCTTGAGTTGCTTCCGTAAAACTTGATTTTGCAGTTTTAAAGAGGTGATGGGCGTTTTCAGTTCATGACTCACGATGCTTACAAAAGAGTCCTTCCGCTGCTGCAACTCGTGACGAGCAGCATTATCCATGACAATGCCAATGCCTTGTAGCATCTGGCCATGAACAGCGATGCCCCCCAATAAAACAGGGAGCTTGCTACCATCTTTACACACCAATTCTGTTTCGAACGGGGTCTTGTAGTGTTGCACCACTACTTCCTGATGGACCTGTTCCGGAAATGAAGAGGCGAGTGCCGGCGTCGTTGTTGTCCACTGAATATTTCGCTGATCCAGGTCTTTCTGGCTATATCCTGTCATGCGGAGAAAGGTGGTATTCGCATCCACAATCTCATTATCCTCAGCGACAAAGATGCCAATCAAGCTGGAGCGCATCAGCAGGTCCACACGCTCCTGGCTCTGACGCAATGTATCTTCGGTTTGTTTCTGGTCATCGATGTCGGTGCAGCTAACCATCCATCGTACAATCTTTCCCGCTTCATTATAGTATGGGACAACCTGTGCGAGAAACCAGCGATAGGCACCTGTATGTCCCTCTCTCAGACGATATCTCACGGTAAGCGGTACACCGGTCTCAAAAGCCTGTTGCTGCAGTGCCAGAACGTATGCTCGGTCCTCAGGATGAAGGTTCTCAGGCCATATTTCTTGCTGCAAGAACAGGTTAGCACGGGAAGGCAATTGTTGTTCACCGCTATAGTCACGCCAGCGTTGGTTAGTATAGGCAACGCAACCATCCGGTTGAACGATCCAGATCAATTGAGGCAGCGCATCAATAAACGCATACTGCTCGTTGCTCTTCTCTTCCCATTTTCTTTCTTCGGTTATAGATTTCATGTCGTCATGTCCCCTTTCACATACCTCATCCTTGATACACAGTCTCTCCCGCTTGCTAGATAGTCGCCAGGAACGAGTCGAAGCCCGTCATGGCTCTCTTTCCATGGTTGGATGGTTGGATCAGGACCAATCAACCACCTATTGATACGATAGCCCACGACGGAGGGAGAGCCAATGGTCAATAGAGCCAGGAAACGGACGGATCTGGCCATTTGATAATTGCGCGGAATCTTCGAACTCATTTCAGATGAGAGGCTTTCGACGCTTCCTCATTCCAGCCTTTGTGTTGTTTGTCGAATAAAAGGGTTCTCCCGCACAAATAGTGCTCAGTAATAACAGGAACTGCAGCCGTCGTTCGTAAAAGGAATCAGGTACGATATTGAACAGGCTTGCATGTATGCGTGTGCGAGAGGGAAGGATGAGCCTCTAGCCGGTGTGTGCAGTGTCCTGCATGTTCATAGGGGAAGAGGGAGCCCTTTGGTGATGTGAGAGGAGTGTGCTTTTTTGTGGTATATATGGTGGTGCGCCGTCACATATAGCAGCGTTGGGTGACGGCTTGTGTGGGAGCATGGAGTGAACATACGCTCATCATGTGCTCATCACTCTGTAATCACTTTGCCTGTTATTGTTCTGATGCGCGTTTTGTCAGGTGGCCTGGCACGGTGGGGAGATGCGGTTGTATGCCATATTGTGCATATTTGTGTAGGAACGCGCTGCGAGGAGAGGAGGAAGGGCGACGGGTTACCAGGAGTTGACAAGAATTGACGTTTGTTGCCCTGTGTTGCCATAAATTGACAAACATGAGTTTGCGGTGCGCAGGGAGTGTGGTTTTTGTGTGCGGCAAATATGTCGCTGCACCGTCATAAATGAAGAGCGAGGGCAGAGAGGGATGCGGTCTTGGATGAGATGGCGCAGATCAGTCAGGAAGCGGGAGAATATGAGGCCCAGAAAGGATGGCATGATGGGGAAAGAGGTGTTCTACGAGGAGATTGTGATTTTTCACCAGTGGCTGTAAACCCCTGGTGATATTCCATTCCCACGGAATTTGTGTTTGTGGCAGGATGCCAATTCTTACAAGCAGCCAAAGCCGGAGATGTGGGGACGCAGACCTGTTCTTGTCTCTGTTGTTTACGAAGCTGCGTGATAAAGAGCCGAAGTAAAGGCTCCGAGCCAGTATATCCGGCCAGTGTGATCTCGTGGTAGATCTGGGTTCCGTTATGGCACCCTTGTGCCCAGCGTTCCAAAATCAAGGTTTGTAGGGATCAAGAATGCTCGGCTTGGGCACAGAAGGGACCCGTTCAGGGAAACCCTCAGCCTGAATGAATTGCATCACCTTGTGGCGAGAGAGTTGCAAACGACGGGCAATTTCACGTCCGGAAAAGTCTTGTTGGTGGAGTTCTCGAACCGCTTCATAGCACGCATACCGTCGTGCTCGGCTCGCTTGTTTGCGTTCTTGCGCCAATGTCACCTGCGTTTGAGAGGTAGTTCGATCTTCATACTCTCGCAAGCTTGCTGACATCTTGCGAAAAAGAGGCTTCTCTTGATCGGCAGGAGGAGTAACAGAGGAGGCATTCTTTGGTCTTCCTCGCGCTTTTTGTGGAATGGCATCCGAAACAACTTCCTCGGCTTCTGGCAGCAGGGTATGTTTGCGAAGCAGAAAATCACGGAGATGTTCGCGGAGATTTTTTAACAGGTGAAATCGATCCGCAACTTCGAGTGCCTGTGGTGCTCCTTTTCGTACCGCCTCAGCGTAGGCACCTGCACGATCCCGGCTGACGACCTCAATTTCTGGATGAAGCCGTAACCAAGCCTCCACTGTTTCGGCCTTGCGGTCGGGGAGGATCTCGATGGGGCATCGCCGCTCAAGATCGACGAGAATACTTCCGTATGTCATACCTTTTCGCCAGGCCCAATCGTCCACGCCAAGAATTCGAACGGCATCGGGAGTTGGGACAGACCGCTCGCGCATGCGACGAAGCAGCGTCGTTGCGGTGACTGACATTCCCAACTTCGGAGCCAAACGCACTCCTGCCTCTGCACAGGTAGCAACCCCCACGTCCTGGAGAGCTTGGAGCAAACGGTTGGTCAGGCGCGCATACGGGCGCACGAAATCTGGCATACGCTCAGTAAAAATTTTGTGAGAGCACGCTGGGACGCCGCAGATAAATTTCCGCACAGTGAGAGCCAGGGTCACCTGACGGCCGCTGCTTGGAACATCGGCGACCAATCTTCGATATGAACTATGTATTCGTTCTGAACGCTGCTGGCATCCTGGGCAGAGGGCGAAAGAAAGATGGCAGGTAATGCTCACCACCAGGCCAGTGTCTGAGGCTTCAAATCCCAAAATGCTGATCCCGTCGGGGAGAGGAAAAAATGGAGAAGAGATTGTGTCTGAATTACTCATCGAACTGCACTCCTTGCCACATGTGTCTCACAGCCATGTATCGATGACAGTCTATCAAATCTCTGCAGCTTTGTTCAAGCAATCAAGCTCACTTTTTGTGGCGGAGAGCCAGAAAAGGGAGCCACCAGGCCCCCAGTGATAAAGAAAAGGTTGCCAGAAGAGGAGCTGCAGGCTCTTTGTGTGGTGGGAAGAAGGGAAGTGATAAAAGAGTGATATTGATTGATACATAGAGAAGAGGTGAATGAACATATAGGAGGATATGGAAATAGGGAAGTGATAACGAAAAGGTTGCCAGGGAGCGGGGGAGGCATGTATGATAGGGAGAAAACAGGCAAAAGAGAACTGATGATAAATGTGAGGAGGAAGAGGCAGTGGCGATACGAGAGGAAGAAAGGGAACAGATTCGACGGGCGTATTATGTGGAGCGCAAGAGCCAGCGGCAGATTGCGCGCGAGGGGGATGGAGTCGGAAGGTGATCAAGGAGGCGGTGGGGAGTGAGGGCAGGAAGGTGAAGGGGAAGAACGAGCCAGGCAGGCGGCAGGGAAGGTTGGTGTATGAGCCGTATCGGCGGCGTGTGGAGGAGATGTTGGAGGAGCAGGAGCGTTTGCGGTGAAGCAGAGATATACGGCAGCGCGGATCTATGAGGTGATTCGAGAGGAGGGATATGGCGGGTGTGAGTCGCGGGTGCGGATGGAGGTGGGGAAGTGGAAGCGGCGTCGGGAGTCTGGGGAGGTGTATGTGCCGCTGAGCTATGAGCCCGGGGAGGATGCGCAATGTGACTGGGTGCGCCGTGTCGGTGCATATGCAATACCCGTGTAACACGGGAGAGGAAGGGGTAATGAACCTCTAGGACATCCAACGACCTGGAGCGGAAACGCAAAGGGGAAAACAGCATGTTGGAAACGCGGAGAACCCTTGAAGGCATGTAAAGAGTTGCTCTGCAAGTCCTGTGTGCATGGTGAAGCTGGCCAATTGCTAAACCTGAGTTCTCGCATGATGATCACTTGCATCCGTTAAAACCATGCCTGAAAGAACGACATCAGAAAAGCATGAGACCCCAGTCCTCATGATAACACCCCCTCTGATGAATGGCGGGTAATGAACCGAAAGAGAACAAACGGGCACCTAAACACACTACACGTTGCATATGCGCAAAAGCGGGATCGCCTAAAAGTTGCGAAACTCATGGCGACGGAACCCCCATACGAGACTTCAATGGAACAACGCTGATCCAACGAAATCAAAGGGGCAGCCTGCGAAGGCAGGCCAGAGTGCGTGAAAGATACCCACGCAGAGGGAAGGTATCAAGAAGTTACTAATGCATGGAGGTATGCGAAATTGCAGACAACCGAAACGTATTTAGGGCTTCTCCGTGAACGCGGCAAGCGGGGCTTGCATTAAAGCGCGTCTACAGACAACTGTACAACACAAATCTGTACTTAACTGCCTACGGTCGAGTCTACGAAATGCTGGCGCGATGACGCCCGGCGTGACGGAAGAAACGGCTGACGGCCACTCTCTGGAAACCTTTGAAGCCATCATTGCTGCACTGAAGAGGAACGATATCAGTGGCAACCAGCGCGAAGAACTACATCTTGAAAAAGAACGGGAAAAAGAGACCGCTCGGCATACCTGTTTTGGAGTGACAAACTCTTGGCTGAGGTTATGAGAATGATCCTAGATGCCTACTTCGATGGGACATTCAGCGAACACTCTCACGGCTTCGTGAAGGACGAGGATGCCATACGGCTCTCCGAGAAGTCTACCGAATTGGCAAGGCACAGTTTGGATCATCGAGGGCGACATAGCTGACTGTTTTGGCTCCCTTGACCATAATCTCATCATTTCGGCACTCGCGAACACATCCAGGATGGGCGATTTCTCAATCTCGTCAAAAAGCTTCTCGATGCAGGCTACATGGAAGACTGGAAGCTCAACAACTAGTGGAAGTTCCACAGGAAGCTTGATCGGTCTCTCCAATATCCTGCTTCAGAAACTGGATAGATTTTGTGGAGACGAACTTATCCGAATACACAGAAGGGAGTAAAAAAGGCCAAATCAGTGAATTACCATCGCCTGATTAACCGCGCCCCCGGAACAACAGCGGACAGAAGAGAGCTGCCACAAGATCAAAGCAACCAGGCCCAATAAGCTTCCCTCCATCGGTCCCAAGCCCCGGCTTTCGACCTACTGAGATACGTAGGTATCAAAGATTTTCGCCCTGTCGTTTGTTGGCTCCAAGGAATGAAGCAGAGGTTATTAGCAACGGCTCCGAAAGTTTCTGCTTGAAGAACTCAGCTCAATCTCTCGACGAGAAGATCGTTTGATTACCCACACACGGGACAGCGCTGCCAAATTCTCAATTAAACGAAATACGATTCACTGGGACACAAACCGACGCGACAAAAACGGGCCGAAGAGGCCGAACATCAATGGAGGCCGGTCGAAAGTACCAGAAAGGTCGGTCGAAACAAATGCAAGCAGTAATCGCAAAGGAAAGCCTCTCACGAGCAGAGTTGCTCCAACGAGAGACTTCACATCATGCATTACAGCTTGAATATTCGGGGGTTGTAAATTACGTCCGGATGGCCCTTAACCTTTAACGCTCCCGCAAATCAAGTGGGTGATGAACAATCGCTCACGAAACGTTTAGCGAGCAAACCAAAATATATAAAGAAGGTTACCGAGTAACAAAGGGAAATAGATAGTCAGAGGGGTAAGAAAATAACGAAAGCGTTGCAGAGTCACGGTCTCGCGTGAAGGGAACAAGACTTGTAGCCACTTGGGGAGGCATCTCTACCTGGATGCACCGCACCATTTGAGGACGAAATGAAGCAATAGCCTGGATTACGGTCAGAAATAGAACGGCGACCCTGGCCCAAACATGTGAAATGCGGGGCCGCATGACCACTTAAGATAGAAGGTGCATCACATCGGGATTGAAAAACTGAACAAGTAACAGGTCGAGAGAAGCCGCAATGGGTCCCACTATGGCCGCTCGGAGAAAACGCTCGTCCCTGCCAACACTGCCTTGGACAATCAAACAGGACGCCACACAGACGCAACAAGTATCAACGCTCAGGACAGGAGAACTATGAATGCTGGAAAGCCGGTGCGTTGAAAGGCGCCGCGGGTTTGGAGGGAGCCGGTCAGAAAAGGAAAAACAATGTCACCTTCGCTGCTGGCTACCTACGGGGACGGTGGTGGACTGGGGGGAACGAGCCGGTGAAGGTGCAGTATTTGTGTTGGGATGTTATTTCGACGGGCAACTGATGTAGGAGGCGTTCCCGACGCAGCGGCTGGATGTTTTTTGCAAGGGCATCGGGATGCCTTTGCGTACTTTGGGGGGGTGCCGCAGCGGATTATTTCATGATAATGTGGCGCTGCGTGATGTAGCGGAGGGAGGAGAGCGGACGCGAGAGGAGAAGGAGTTTTGTGGGATGCGGAGCCACTATCTCTTTGAGTCAGCGTTTTTGTACGCCCTACTGCGCGAGAAGGAGTCGGAAACTGGGGTGGGATTAAGAACGCATAGTCTTGTGCCCGTGACGCGGGTGAAAGCTATAAGATTTGAATGAGGTGTTTTTGCGGGAAGCCTATCAATGCGAATAAAGGAGAATGGGAAGGTAGGTTAGAGGGGAGAAGAAACCACGATCGGAGAGATACTGGGAGAAAACGTGGGCATCTGCGAGGGTGCGGCAGGGAAAAAATAATGAAGTGCGGAGATTCGGGAAGCGAAGAAGTGACGGTATAAGTAAAAATTGAAAAATATTGGACGAATCGGTATATAATAATGCCACTAGTGACTGAAGCGAGCAGGTAAAGAATAAGTCGGCGTTTCATGCTGGAGATGTGGCGGAAAGACGTGAAGTGGTCGGCAGCGGCACGACGAGACAAACTATGAGCGAAGAGGGGAGTGTAGACAAACCGCGCATTAGTGTGGATTGATCAATGCAAGAAGCCAGGATCGTTCGAGCATGCCGTTGCTTAAAAAGAAAAACTGGCGAGTTTTTCGAAGTGGCTCAAAAGAGTGCAGGTGAAGAAGTGGCCGGAGAAAGAGGGAAGGGTGAAAGAGTTCATAGGAACTGGGCGTGTTGAAATCAAGAGATAATACGAGAGCGAGGTGATTGAACTGGCGATCAAGCAGGCGTTGGCCTATGGGTGTGTGCATGTGGATGGGGTGGAGTATTGCGTCTCGGAGTTGTTGGGAGCAGAAAGGAGTGGAGGCAAGAGGAGAAGGGGAAGCCAGGAGTCTGAGGATTGATCTGGCGAGGTATGAGCGATCGTGACAAGCCGGTGGTAGAGGAGGGATGTATGACCCAGAAAGCGTTACGGAAGAGTATTTGGGGCAGCTGAGGCTGTCAACGTTTGTGCAGAACTATGAACAATATGCGCAAGATGCGCGCGTGGAGACTCGACGCCTGAGCAATATTTGTTGGCGTTATGTGAAGCGGAGATGGCGCAGCGGAAGGTGAATCGGATTGAGCGAGCGATTGGGGCGGCGAATTTCGATCATCAAGGATGTATCGAGCTTTGATTTAGCCAGGTAGGAGGGGTAAATAAGGTCGAGTGTTGAAGCTGGCGCAAGGAGGATATATTGAGCAGGCGGAACGATTATTCTGATGGGCAATCCTGGATTGGGAAAGACGCATATTGCGACGGGATTGGGGATGGCGGCGTGTCGGCAGGGGAGACGGGTGCGGTTTTATAGTGCGGCGGGAGTGGTGAATGAGTTGTTGGTGGAGCAAAAGGAACTGCGTTTAACGAGGGTGTTGGGCAACTGAGGAAGGTAGAAGTGTTAATCCTGGATGATTGGGATTATAATCATTTAACCAGAAGATGTGCCGGTCATCAGTGTTATTTCAGCTGTGTTAGACTCTTATGAAAGTGTCACTTGTTAGCAATACCGATCGATTTGCGGTTCTGCCGATTGGAATAGCGTGTTTTTGGAGATAGCGGATGAGGCGGCGCTGTTAGATGGTTACGGCAATCGCGCGCACATGTTGAGTTTGTCGGAGAGATCGATGTTTCGAGAGGGCTTGCAGAAAGATTGGAGCAAGATGACGTACGGAGCAGGGGTGGAGCTGCGCTCATGAGAAGCTGAGAAAGGCGGGGGTGAGCCAAGGGGCGAGTGCCTGGTTGATCGTGGAACGGCCTCTAGAAAGGAAAAGGGTGGAGAAGCCGGGGAAGGCTTGAACGAGCGCTTTTTTTTTGGTT